>NZ_CP026107.1 GCF_002902965.1 Paraburkholderia hospita
ATGCCCAGATCTTCACCGACTGAGGTTCGTACTGAAAGCGTCAAAAAGCACGTGGCGGCCATCCACACGAGCGGCGAACTTTCGCTGCTGGAGCGCAAGCTGTCCAACGTGCTGCTACTGCATTCATACGACAACCTTCTGAACACGAGAACCCACCGTCTACCGGTGCGGACGCTCATGCTCGTGCTTGGCTGGACCGAAAGCGAAAACACCGAAAAGCTTCGAGAAGCGCTCAAGCAGCTTGCCACCACGGCCGTCGAGTTCAACGTCATGGACGACGGCCGGGAACGGTGGAGCGTTATGCCGATTCTGTCGTTTGCGGAGATTCGCGCGGGCGTCTGCTCATATCGCTACGACGAGGCGCTGGCGGAAAAGCTTTTCGATCCGTCGATTTACGCGACCGTCAATCTCGGCGTGCAGCGCAAATTTTCGAAGTCGCATGCGTTGACGCTTTACGAAAACTGCCTGCGTTTTCAGAAGGTTGGCTCGACCGGCTGGATCGAACTACCCGTCCTTCGGAAACTGCTGGGTGCGACCCAGGAGTATTACGACGATTTTCGCCGACTGAACAGCAAGGTGATTCAGAAGGCCGTGAAGGAGATCAACGACGTCTCAGACATTAACGTCGACGTCGAATATCAGCGCCTCGGAAGGTCAGTGACGGGTGTGAAGTTTCTTATCCGGCAAGGCGCGCAGCAGTCGCTTCTTACGCCTGAGACAGAAGACGAGTTCGCGCACGTGCGTGACAGCGAAATCTATCGGAAGCTTCGGGCTCACGGGATTGGCGACAAGCTGGCGCTCAGTTTCGTCATCGAGGACGAGGAGCGGGCCCGTCTGGTTGTGCAGTTGGCGGAAGAGAAAGACCGCAAAGGTCAGATTAAGCGTTCTACAGCCGGCTTTATTCGCACGCTGATCGAAAATAAGGCAGATGTTTCTGAGCCGGAATACGAAAAAGAAAAGCGAGAAAAGGCTCAGAAGCAGGCGGCGGCAGCGCGCACGCGCACGCTCGACGCCCGCATGCAGGAATTGCGGATCGACTTCGATCGCCTCCAGTGCGCCTCGGCCGTCAAGGTGCTGACGCAGGATGAGAAGCGCGCGTTTGCCCGACAGTTCGTCGAAGGCGACGGAGCGAAGTATGCGCGTGAGTTCCGCCCGGATAGCCCGGGACTCTTTTCCGGCTCTGTGGGACGTGTGAATTTCGCGTCGTGGCTGAGAAACCGCGTGCGTCCGGAATTCGACGCGACAAAGTTCGACGGTTGGCTTTCTGAGAATCACCAGGAAGTTTCGTTGCAACGGAATTCATAAAAATAGCGATTTTCCGTTGAGTGGATGGCTTTCTGTCGAGCCATCTGATATAAGCTGACTGCATCGTCTTTTGCGGATCAGCTAATGAACATCACTATTCAAGACATCGTCGATCAGGCCGCTCGCGCGACTGACATCGTCTCGCAGGTTCGGGGTCGCATGCTGGCCCCGAACGCACGCAAAAACCCTCCCGTTTTTAACGCTTCACAACTCGCTGCGCTGTGTGAAGTCGACAAGAGTCAAATCACTTATCGCACGTCGAAGGGGGACCTTCCCCCGGGCACCGTCAATGCAACGGGCTCGCGGCGCGAATTCTCCTTGGTGGAAGCCCGCGAATGGGTACGCGCCTACCGCGGCAACGCGCTGCGGCCGGCGAAGGCGCCGGCCATGACAGTCGCCATCGGTAACTTCAAGGGCGGCGTCAGTAAGACCACGACGGCGATGACGCTCGCGCAGGGCTTGAGTCTGCGCGGTCATCGTGTGCTCGTGATCGACACCGATCCGCAGGGTTCGCTGACGACGCTGTTCGGCATTCTTCCCGATACCGAAGTCGAGGAAGATTCGACGATCACGGCCTTGGCGACGGGCGATCAAACGAGCATCGAATACGCGATCCGCGAGACCTATTGGGATGGCATCGATCTCGTGCCCGCGTCGTCGTCGCTCTTCAACGTGGAATTCATCTTGCCAAGCCGGCAGATGAAGGAACCGGACTTCGAATTCTGGAACGTGTTGAATACGAGCCTCGAGCAGGCGCGCAGCAACTATGACGTGATCATCATCGACACGCCGCCGGCGCTGAGCTACGGCACCGTCAACGCATTCATGGCCGCCGATGGCCTGATCGTTCCGACGCCGCCGAATGCACTCGACTTCGCCAGCTCTGCGCAATTCTGGACACTCTTTAGCGATCTCGCGTCGAACCTGACGGCAGAAACGAACACAGACAAATCGTTCGAGTTTATCCACGTGCTGCTTTCGCGCGTGGACCCTGCCGATGCAGCCGCGGGTGTCGTGCGGGAATGGATCTCGGCGACGTATGCGGAGAAGGTTCTGCCCGTCGAGATTCCGAAGACCGCGGTGACGGCGGCAAGCTCGGCTGAGTTCGGCACCGTGTACGACATTTCCCGATACGACGGCAACGCGAAAACGTACCGAAGGGCGCGCGAAGCCTATGACCGTGTGACGGAAATCGTCGAGCAATCCATTGTGGCCTTCTGGGCGAAGTCAGAATAAAGGGAGGAGTAAATGTCGATCAAGGACAGGCTTGCGAAGAAGACGGGGGACTTGATGGTTCCTGCCCCGTCCCAGGAGGCGGGAAGGAATGCATCACCGCGTACGGCGCCGGGGCAGATGCTGGCGTTTCGCAGCGCGATGCGGGAGAGCTCTGATCGGGTCTCGCAGCTGGAAGCCCAGCTCAAGGAGTACGACGGCGCCGTTGCAATCCGCGCACTCGATCCGAAGACGATTCAGGCGTCGAAATGGGCGAACCGCCAGGATTTCGGCGATGAGAGTTTTGCCGAACTCAAGTCGCTGATCGCGGAGGCGGGCGGCAATACGCAACCGATCAAGGTACGTCCTTCGAGCGACGGTGAAGGATACGAGATTGTGTTCGGGCATCGCCGTCATCGCGCGTGTCTGGAACTCGATTTGCCGGTGAACGCGATTGTCGATGGCGAGATCACTGAGCAAGGCCAGTTTGTTCAGATGGATCAGGAGAACCGCGCGCGGAAGAACCTGAGTCCGTGGGAACAGGGCGTCTGGTACAAGCGTGCGCTCGACGACAAGTTGTGGCCTTCGCAAAACGCGATGGCGAAGGCGTGTGGTCTGTCGCAGGGGAATATCTCTAGCGCGCTTCTCGTGGCCGAGCTTCCGGCCGAGGTGGTTGGCGCGTTTCCGTCGCCCCACGATATCCAGTTTCAGGCTGCGCGGAAGTTGTCGGTCGCGCTCAAGAAAGCAGCCGATGAGATCGTGCAGCGGGCGGTAGAGCTTGTCGAGGATTCGTCGCGGACGGCTCCTGAGGTGCTTTCTGCGTTGCTGGCGGCGGCTCGTCCTGCGGCTCCTGTTCGAAAGGAAGAGGAGGTTGGGATCGAGCGAAAGGGTGAACTGCTGGTGATTCGTCTGCGTGCTAGCGGTGTGCCGCAAGATCGCGTCGAAGAGTTGCGGCAGTTGATTACCGGGTTCCTTGAGGACGTGCAGTCGTCGGCTGATTGAGGTTTTGGCGGGGTGCCTGGCTGATCGGCGGTGGCACCTGGCCTGATGTGGTTTGTTTGTGTTTCAGTAGTTGAATGCCTTTCCCTAGCGGGGTTTGTTTTTGATGACGCCGCTTCTCTTTTCGGTCGTTCGACCGGTCTCTTCATCACTCTCCGCGATTTGGTCCAGCACTGCGTTTCCGCTGGCTGGTGTGCTTTGGCGTGGCGTTGCTCGTGAGGGGCTTTACGCTACGACGATTCTTCGCGCGGCGCTTGTGGGCGGGATTTCCTTGATCGGGCCCGTGACGTCGTGTGCGCGGTGGGCCCTCGGCCTGATGTGGCTTGTTTGTGTTTCGGTAGCTGGATGCCTTTCCCTAGCGGCGTTCATTTTTGGTGACGCCGCTTCTCTTCTCGGTCGTTCGACCTCTCTTCCTCACTCGCCGCGATTTGGTCCAGCACGGCGCCGCCGGCCGGCGTGCTTTGGCGTTGCGTTGCTCGTGGGGGCGTTGCGCTACGACGATTCTTCGCTCGGCGCTTGTGGGTGGGATTTCCTTGATCGGGGCCGTGACGTCGTGTGCGCGGTGGGCCCCCCGGCCTGATGTGGCTTGTTTTGTTTCGGTAGTTGAATGCTTTCCCCTTGCGGCGTTTGTTTTGGTGACGCCGCTTTTCTTCTCGGTCGTTCGACGTCTCTTCCTCACTCTCCGCGATTTGGTCCAGCACGGCGCTTCCGCCAGTTGGGGTACTTCGGCGCGGCGTTGCTGGTGGGTGGTGCTTCAGACTCTGGCGATGGTTCGCGGCTCTTTGGGGTGGGATTTCGTTGGTCGGGCCCGTCGCGTCGTGTGTGCGTGTTGCGTCGCGGAGGGCCCGGCGAGCGCGCTTGCTGGTTCGCTTGTTTAGGGGCTTCGCGGGGAAATGCTTCGTAGATGTTTGGGAGAGTGTCGGGGTATTTACGGTAAATAAGGCTGCGGACGTGGCCGAGTGTGCGCAGAAGGTGCGATCTCCTGCGGCTTTGCATTGGGAAAAATGCACGAGGAATTCGCCTCGATTGAAAGTCCGACGTGAACGCTAAGTCGGGCGGGCATAGGGCTATTTACCGTAAATAACCTGCGCTAGTTGGCGCCGTGCACTAGTCATCGCGTCCCAGAGATATTTACCGTAAATAGCTGCCCTACGGGCGCGTCCGTGAAAATGACAAATGGACTTCGACCGAATCCCGGTGTGGTGCGCTGATACGCCGTGGCGAGCTGCCGTGTTCTGAGAGGAACGAGCGCGTCAGATACTGGAAGCTCGTCTGGTCATGAAAGACGGCTCGTGTTTGCTGCTCGAAGGCGCGCGGGTCGCCGTGAAGGTCGACTGCCAGTGCACTTCGCCGCACGATATCCGCAGGGCAGATTGTGTAGATGAGACGCCAACGTAGGCCAATCGCGATCGATCAAAAATGACGCTTTCCGATTCTGGGGAATATGGTCAGCGGTCGAACTTCTCCCTCGAGACCCGGCGCGAGAAGTCACACCTCAGGAGTGGACCATGCGCTATCAGTCCACATGCCACGTACACAGAGCGTTAATCGTCTCCGATAAATTAAGATCGGACCATAAGCTGGAAGGCGTCGAACACTCAGCCGTAGTCTTCGAAGGCACGGTCAGCCGCGCTGTCGTCGGCGAACTGACGGCGTGGGCTCCGGTGATACTGCGGTCCTTCGTTTGTCACATGTCACATCAACGGCCGCGGTCGTGCGGCGACCGAAGGCACTTTCGTCGAACCACCTCTACGTTCTGCCCACGGCATTGATGGGCACGCGGTGGGTGCGGTTGCGGATGACATGGGACGACGATTGAGCCGATGCAGGGATTCCGACGAGAACCCACTTTCCAGGTTCGGCGCCCGTCGGGGATTTCCATGGCCGAGGCAAGATCATTTGCGATAACGGCCGCAGCCAGACCTCCGGAGCGAATTAGGCTCTGGCGCCGCACACGTTGCAGCGACAGCGACAGCGACAGCGACAGCGACAGCGACAGCGACAGCGACAGCGACAGCGACAGCGACAGCGACAGCGACAGCGACAGCGACAGCGACAGCGACAGCGACAGCGACAGCGACAGCGACAGCGACAGCGACAGCGACAGCGACAGCGACAGCGACAGCGACAGCGACAGCGACAGCGACAGCGACAGCGACAGCGACAGCGACAGCGACAGCGACAGCGACAGCGACAGCGACAGCGACAGCGACAGCGACAGCGACAGCGACAGCGACAGCGACAGCGACAGCGACAGCGACAGCGACAGCGACAGCGACAGCGACAGCGACAGCGACAGCGACAGCGACAGCGACAGCGACAGCGACAGCGACAGCGACAGCGACAGCGACAGCGACAGCGACAGCGACAGCGACAGCGACAGCGACAGCGACAGCGACAGCGACAGCGACAGCGACAGCAGGGGCAGGGGCAGGGGCAGGGGCAGGGGCAGGGGCGAATATCCGCAAGATAGATGCGAGTACCAGAGCGCTCGACCACTCGCCGTCCTCTACCCGCCAACGAGACCCTCTGAGACCTACTGGCGCGCGAATGCAGACACAGCGCTGCCTGCCCGCAAGCCTGGCTTCGGCGGCGTCACCAACCCGTACGGTGCGGCCCTATCTCGAAATTAATAAGCTTTACTGATTGATCATTCGCAGCGACGCAACGGTGGACGACCCTAAAGCAACCAGCCTGTCTCCACTACAGAATGCGGCCCACAGGCCGCCCGCGACTCCCAGGAGATAGCAGAGCAGCAGACCAAAGCTCAAACCCGCCTACAGCCCCAAAACGGCCCCAAATTCGCCGCTACGCGCAAAAAGTATTTCCCAGCAAAGACTTGCAGCCGAAACCGTGAAACAACCTTAAGAAAACCAAGCAGATCAAGAAACCTTTATAATGCAATGAGTTAGCTGATCATTCGCCGAATGTTCCACGCTTCTACATGCTTCAAGCGAGATATTTCGCGCCAAACACCGGTTTCGTTGATTTTCTAAACGAAAATGATCAATCCGTATCATTCGATACGTAGTCTGTCGTATTCAATACAGCGGAAGCTCGCTCGGCCAGCAAGCAGGCATAAAGATCCAAAAGCCGCGCTCAAGCGCTAACGCAAAAGCATCAACCGAGGCACCGCATCGCCTCCAGCCCAAACGATCGCATTCTGCCCAAACCGCACGCCAAGCTCCTTAGCTTCTTCAACAGACACCCCCAGCACAAGAAAACTAGCTTCACCGGTCCAATCATTGGAAGGGTGCTGGCCGACGCCCTCGATAAACGTCAACCCACGCCGCATCAGTTCGAGGGCGAGCGTCTCCTGCCTCTCAGCATTCGCTGCATCGTCGAGCGGTTCGCTGAAAGGATTGCACGCCGTGACAAACGCGCTGCTCTCCACGCCGTTCAAACGGTGAATCGCAGCTAGCGTCGCATTACCTTCGCCGATCTTCAGCAAGGCCGGCGTGGAACCGTGAACCTGATAGTGCGTCTCCAGATAAGCCTGGATCGTCGCGCGGGGAATCTGTGATTCGGAAAACAAAAAACCCTCCAGCTGCGGGAGGGTCGACGCGTCACCCTTTGGTTGCTCTGCTGAGCCACATCCGCTTTCGCGATCCACCTTGCCGGGGCGGGCAGGTTGGCATGGGCGTCGACCCAATTCAAGATGAACCGGCAGTAGAGCATGGTGGCCAATTCAGCGTCAAGGCGGCAGACTCCGCTTCTGCACACCTGCATACGACAACCGGTTGCTCGCCGAAAATCGCACCCGTATCGTTCGCATGAACCGAGCACGGTGCGACTCACGGTGCGACTGACCGCACGCGAGCCAAACGCATCGCAGGAACACCCCGTGCATCCCGAACGCGAATCGAACCGACACGAACCTACTCAATGAACAAGGAAGTCGAACTCAAACGAGCCAAGCGTCGTGCGACGCTCCTGCTGCTGATCGCCACCGGCATCTTCATCGCGACGGCCTTCATGCAACGCAGCCTGTGGGTCGACGGTATCAAGGCGGTTGCGGAAGCCGCGATGGTCGGCGCGCTCGCCGACTGGTTCGCTGTCGTCGCGCTGTTCCGCCGCGTGCCGATTCCCGGCGTCGCCGCGCACACCGCGATCATCCCGCAGAACAAGGACAAGATCGCCGACAATCTCGCGCTGTTCGTGCGCGAGAAGTTTCTCGACGATTCGTCGATAGTCGGCCTGATCCGCAAGCACGATCCCGCGCAAAGCGTCACGAACTGGCTGTGCGTCGAAGAGAATACGCAGCGCCTGGGCGGCTATGTGGTCAAGCTGACGAGCGGCATCCTCGAATTGCTGGACGACGCGCGCATCCAGACCTTCATCAAGGACGCGCTGGACGCGATGCTCGACAAGATCGACCTGTCGAAAGCGACGGGCGCGATCCTCGACACGTTGACGCGCGACGGCCGTCACCAGCAATTGCTCGACGAAGGCATCGAGCATCTGATGGCATTGCTGCGCGAACCGGGCGTCCGCGAATTCATCGCTGAGCAGATCGTCGACTGGCTCAAGCGCGAATACCCGACGCTGCAGAAACTCATGCCGTCCGAATGGCTTGGCGAGAGCGGCGCGAACGTCGTCGCGGATACCGTGAACAACATGCTGTTGCGCGTGAGCGAGGACCCCGATCACAAGCTGCGCCACAAGTTCGACGAAGCGACCGCGCGTCTCATCGTCAAGCTGAAGTCCGATCCCGCATTTCTGCAGAAGGGCGAAGAGATCAAGCGCTACGTGAAAGAAAGCGAGAATCTCGCGCTATACGTGAAAGATCTGTGGAGCCAGTTGCGCGACTGGTTGCGGCGCGATCTCGAGCGCGACGATTCCGTGCTGCACGCGAAGGTGGCCGCGATGGGGCAATGGGTCGGACGCGAACTGGCGCGGGACGAATCGCTGCGCCGCTCGCTGAACGATCATATGGAAGAAGCGGCGCGCGCGATGGCGCCGGATTTTGCAGGCTATCTGACGCGCCATATCAGCGACACGGTCAAGAACTGGGATTCGCGCGACATGTCGCGGCAGATCGAATTGAACATCGGCAAAGACCTGCAATACATCCGCATCAACGGGACGTTGGTTGGCGGATGCATCGGCCTGCTGCTTTATGGAAGCTCGCAGATTTTCGCGCTCGTGCGGCTACACCTCTGGTAACGCGGCACGAACACGGACACGCTTATTGCGTGGCCGTCGGCTTTTTCTGCTGGGCGCATTCCTGCGTGAAAAGCATGCTCGCCTGGTCCGGCGTCATGGCCTCGCCGCTGTAAATCCTGTCGATGACGGCCGTGACCGCCTGACGATCCGATGCATCCTTGTAGTAAGTCTGCGCCTGCGTCAAAGCCTGCTGCTTCGTTTTCTTGTGACGGCGCCAGGACGCCACTTGGCCCGCGATATCGCCGATCGCGAAGCACTGGTCGGCGACCGTCTGCGCGAACGTCGGCGCCGACGGTTGCGCGAGGCAGACGGCGAGCGCCGCCGCGGCTACTGCTCGTTTCATTTCCGGTTCCTGTTGTCAGATGGGCGATAGTATAAAGACGGGCGCAGCCGACACCCAGCCTCGCGCTCACGCCCACCCGCTCATATCAACGCCACGCGCACCTGCAGGACGCCAATGCCGCTCAACCCTTCATCGCCGCTCGCCCGACTGCTCAACGGTCCGATCCATCCCGGCAAGGTTGTCTGGATCGGCTTGCGGCCGCGGCGAAAAGTCGCGATGTCGGTGGTGGAGACGGCGCAGATCGACGCCGACGCGGGGCTTGTCGGCGATCACTACGCGAGCCGTGCCGGCGCGCGTCAGGTGACGCTGATTCAGGCTGAAAGCCTGCGCAGCATCGCAAGTCATCTGGGGCGCAGCGACGTTGCCGCAATCGACGTGCGCCGCAACATCGTGACGCAAGGCATCAATCTGATGGCGCTGAAAGACCGGCAATTTCGCATCGGCGATGCCGTGCTGCAAACGACGGGCGAATGTCACCCGTGTTCGCGTATGGAAGAATTGCTGGGCGTGGGCGGATACAACGCCGTGCGCGGCTTCGGCGGCATTACGGCGCGCGTCGTGAAAGGCGGCACGATCGGGATCGGCGACGTGATCGAAGCGCTGCCCGTCGTGGACTAGCGCGTTCGATATCGTCAAACGCGACGTGCAGAGGCGCAATGCGCCAACGCACGTCACGCATCGGCTTACTTCTTCGCGACTTCGAAGAGATTCCGGAATTGCCCGTAACCTTCTTCTTCCAGCCGCGAGACGGGAATGAAGCGCAGCGACGCCGAGTTGATGCAATACCGGAGCCCGCCCGTTTCGCGCGGTCCGTCAGGAAACACGTGACCAAGGTGACTATCACCATGTTTCGAGCGCACTTCGGTTCGGATCATGCCGTGGCTCATGTCGCGCAGCTCGACGACGTGCTCGTCCTCGAGGGGTTTCGTAAAGCTCGGCCAGCCGCAACCGCTGTCGAACTTGTCCATCGACGTGAAAAGCGGCTCTCCGGAAACCACGTCGACATACAAGCCGGCTTCCTTGCTGTCCCAGAACTCATTGTAGAAGGGGCGTTCCGTCCCGCTTTCCTGCGTCACGCGACGCTGTTCGGCGGTCAGTCGGGCCACTGCTTCCGGTGTTTTTTCGTACGCGGGCATGTGTGAATCTCTCCTTGATAGGCGCGGCGAGCGCTGACGCTTGCCACACGAGTCTGACGGCCCGTTTTCCAGCGTTGCCGGTGACGGGCACTCGTATATATGGGCACTGTGGATACGCACAAGCATACGCAAATGTCCCGCAGCTTGCATGGCGCGCGCCAGGCGCGCCACTGGCGCGTGCGCTGCCATTGATGCATTTGCTGAATCATTCGTGGACGCTTGCGAATGGCCAGCGAGCAAGACGACAATAGGCGCGCTTCAGGAACAATGCCGCCGACCCACCGCCCTATATGGGCACCGACGATGAAGAAAACAACTTCCACCACGAAGCCCGCTGCAAAAAAGGCGCACGCCGCTGCGAAGAAAGCGGCGCGTCCGAAGAAGCCGCAACCGCTCGACGCGATCATTGGCCCTGACGGTCTCGCCCGTCCGCCGTGGGCATCCGTCGATCCGCTGCTCAAGGATTACTACGACACCGAATGGGGTATGCCCGTGCGCGACGAGCGAGGCCTGTTCGAACGCTTGAGCCTGGAGGCGTTTCAGTCGGGACTGTCGTGGGCGACCATCTTGCGAAAGCGCGACGCGTTCCGCGAGGCGTTCGCCAACTTCGATCCGGACGTGGTCGCAACGTTCGACGAAAAGGACATCGAACGCCTGTTGGCCGATGAGCGCATCGTTCGCAACCGGGCAAAGATTCTTGCGACGATCGCCAACGCTGCCGCGACGATCCGCTTGCGCGAAGCGGGCGGCCTCGCCGCGCTGATCTGGTCGTTCCAACCGCACACGACACCCGCGCCGCGAACGATCGCCGAGATTCCGACCACGTCGGCTGAATCCCTTGCGTTGAGCAAGGCGTTGCGCAAGCGCGGCTTCGTATTCGTCGGACCGACGACGATGCATGCGCTGATGGAAGCAACGGGCATCGTGGACACGCATCTCGTCGATAGTCATCGCCGTGGCACTTCGGGCGTGTGGCCGCGGGAGTGACCAACGCGCCGGCGTGCGGCGGGGCTCAGCTACTTCGCCGCGCAGCCATGAACGCCTCGACATAGCTCAGCGCCTGTTCACACTGATCGGGCGAAAGCATGTGGATCGAATTGGGCAGTGGATCGAAACCTAGTTCGGTCGCAACCCAGCGGATCGCTTTCGAGCGTGCTTCGAAAGCATTGACGCCGTCGCGCCGCACCTTGCCGGCGACGAGCGGTTCGAGCGCGTCGTGCAAGCGGCTTTTCGCGTCGCGCAGTGCGGCGTCGGCGAGGCGTCCGAGCGGCACATGCCGCGTGCTGCGCGCATGAATGCCGATCCACGCCTGACATGGCGTGCAGACCCAGACGGGACCGTGATCGTCGCGATACGGATAGCTCTCTTCGCCTGCGCGCGCGAGCACGGCTTTCGCGCCGCAGTAATCGCACAGGGGCTGCGGCAGCGCCTTGACGGGTTTGCCTACGCGCATCGCTGCGCCTCGGCCGGTTTCAGTTGCTTCATACAGCGCTCGACAGTGGGTGGCTTTCCCAACGATACCAAATGGCCGCTTTCCGCACGAGAGGCAACGCTTGCGTGCGGTGTTATCGGCGTTTGAGCTAGCGGGGAAGCAACCGTCCCTTCGCTACGGCGCGCGGACACCGTCAGGCGCCGACGATGCCGGCGGCGGAAACGTTGTCGCTGGTGTGCCAAGGCGTCCTGGCGGCGACGCGTCTTGTCGCTTGTGCGGCGCCATCGTCCGAAGCAGCACGACATCGCGCTCCGGCTCCGGCATCGCGATGATCGCGTGCAAGGTCACTCTCGTCGTCCAGCACACATCGGACGGTGTCGCGAGCGTCGGGTTGGACGCATAGAACGTGAAGCGCTCGATATTCACCTGATCGCCGCGCAGCTCGGCGATCAGTGTCCGCGTGAGTTGACGCTCGGCCGCCGCATACTGCTGCGGTGTCGGCGCGGGCAAGGGCGCATTCGACGCATCGTTGACCAGCACCTTGTAGAGCAGCCCGAAATACTGATCGACGTCCGTATCCGGCATGTCGCGCAGCGAGACGCGGTTCATCACCGCGCGCATATCGTGGAGACCGAAGCAGTTGACGGGCACCAGCTCGTCGAGGAACTTGGTCAACAGCTTCACGTACTGAAGACGGTCGGAAGGCGTGAGATGCGCAAGACCGTTCGACATGAATTCTTCGCGCGCTCTGGAGTCGAGAAAGATCTCCCCGACGTGCCGCGCGCCACCGTGAGCGTCCGACGCGATGACGGGGTCGTGCTGGATCTTCTCCACCCACGCGAGAATGATGCGCGCCTTGTTCGAATCTGGATCGATGCCGTGGTTGCGCAAGAGCTGATCGAGGTCGCGCTGTCCGTATTCCGCCGTGCCCGCGATCGGGCCGGGCGCGACAGGCTGCGGGGCGGAATCCGGGTCGTGACGGATCGCCGCGCTGACCAGGGTCGCGGCCGTCAACGCAGCGATCAGTGCGAGGAGAAAAGCTGACCGTCTCATCGGGATGACAGGGTTGCGAATCGATTGCGCCTGTCGTGATTGACGGAAAACGGGAAAATGCGACTTGTCGCTACGTGGCGCCGACTCAATATGATGTTAGGACATCCCTGCGTGCCCTGATGCAAATAGTCGGCGTATGTGCCGCCAACATACGCATCGTCGATGCAATGAAGACGCGATGTTAAGAAGCGGTTGCGTAATGCTAGTGACGCTACGCGTGGGCGGGATGCGTGACGACGAAGATCGTCACGCCCCGGCCCACGCATTCGAGTCAGGCAATCACAAAAGCATCACTTTCCGGCTCCGGCATTGAGCGGCGTCGCCAGGGCGCGCGCATTGTCGGCCGTCATCTTCGCGCCGCTCGCCCGATAACCATTCGAATAGAGCAGGAACGCCATGATGTCCGCGTAATCCTGATCCTTCATCTTGCCTGGTTTGTCAGCGGGCATGTTCGTCGACATGTATGTGAACACGCCGCCAATCGTCAGATGCGCATTCGATGCCGGCGCGAACGCCGGCCCTTGCAGCGCGGGCGCTGTCACGCCCTGCAACTGCGCGCCGTGGCATTTCGCGCATGCCGCCGAATAGAGCGTCTTGCCGTGTGTCGCTTGCGCCTGATCGAATGAGGGCGTTCCGCCCGCCGCGTCGGCGGCGATCTTCACGAAGCCGCCCGCGCTGTCTGCGTTCGCCGACGCCAGCAGCGCGCGTTGTGCGGCAGCGTGCGATGCGGAAGGACCGTCGCGAAAGCGCGCAGTGTCGTCGCGCGCGGTTGCGTCGAGCGCGTGCGCGGGCATCGCCCAGTCGTGCGTCAAGCCAGCGAGCCGCCCACTGCCCGACATCTTGTCGAGCGCCGCATCGATCCGCTCGCGCAGCGCCACCGTGCGCGGCCCGAATGCGAACACGAGTTGCCAGTCCGCATAGGGCGAACGCGCGGCGGCGACAGTGAAGCGCTGTTGCGGATGCGCAAGACGATACGCGACGACAGCCGGATACCAGACGATCGCGCGCTGCGCCTGTCCCTTCGCGACGGCTTCGACGGTCAACGCCGACGTGTTCTCCAGATCGAGCGTGACGCTCGGCTGCTGCACGGCAATCAGTTGCGCGGGACTCGCATACGTCGCCGCGACCGTGTTCTTCGCCGCGCCTTGCGGATTGGCGTCGGGCGCTTCGATGCTCACATAGCCCGCGCGCAGGTAGCCGTGCGAGAACTGCAGCTTGCTGCTAGAAGCATCGGCCACATTCGAGCGCGGAAAGCCCGCGATCACGTCGCAGTCGCGCGCGAGCGTCTTGTCGAGCTCTCCGAGCGAGACGCCGTCGTCGTCGCCTTCGCCGATGCCGTGCCTGACGATCGTCGCGGCGATGCCTGCCTGCGCAAACGCATCGCGCGCCACGGCTTCGTCCAGCGCCGCAGACGGACTGCCGGGAAACGTGCAAACCTTCACAGCCGCCATCGAATGAATCGACGTGAGCGCGAGACAGGCAGCGAGCACGCTTGCTGCCGGAATACGATTGAGAGAGTGGTTCATGTCTGGACGTCCGGAAAGATCACGAGTGGTTGAGCGCGAACACGTACAGCGTTCCGCCGCGCGGCACCTTGTCGGCGGCCTTGGCCATCGGGCCGCCCCAGATCGGATTTGCGCCGCCGTAGCCGGCCAGCACCGCGACATATTCCTTGCCGTCGATCTCGAACACGGACGGCTGCGCAATGATGCCGCTCGCGAGTTTCGGGCTTTGCCACAGCACTTTGCCGCTCGTGACGTCGAACGCGTAGAGATGCCCATCGAGCGAGCCGCTGAACGCGAGGCCGCTCGCCGTGGTGGCCACGCCGCCGTTCCACGGCAGCTTGCTCCAGTGGCTCCAGAGCTTCTTGCCCGTATTCACGTCGATGGCCTGCAATTCACCGTATCCCTTGCTGCCCGGCTCGGGCTTGATCTCGAAGCTTTCGCCGAGGTACGGCAAGCCCTCCATGTACGTCACCGACTTGCCGGACAGCGACATGCACGCATGCAGCGTCGGGATGACCGCGATGTGCTTGTCCGCGTCGTAGGAAACCGACCACCAGTTCTTGCCGCCGAGGAAGCTCGGGCAGGTTTCAATCGTCGTTCCCGTTTTCGGATACTTCGATTCGTCCTGCACGGGTTTGCCGTCGGCGGTGTAGCCCGTAACCGAGGTCGCCTTCACGAACGGGCGCGCGTAGATCAGCTTGCCGTTGCTGCGATCGATTGCATGGAAGTAGCCGTTGCGGTCGGCATGGATGATCGCGTCATAGTCCTTGCCTTCGTACTTGATGTTGGCGAGCACGGGGGTGTTGACGCCGTCGTAGTCCCACGTGTCGTGACGCGTGTACTGGTAGTGCCATTTGAGGTTGCCCGTTTTCGGATCAAGCGCGAGCAGCGAGTCCGAATAGAGGTTGTCGCCCGGGCGAAGATCCGCGAGCCACGGCCCTGGATTGCCGACGCCCCAATAAAGCGTCTTGCTGCTGGGATCAAACGTGCCCGTCAGCCATGCGGGCGCGCCGCCATGCTCCTGTGTGCCGTCGGGCCACGTGTTGCCGCCCGGCTCCTTTGCGCCGGGCACGGTGTAGCGTTTCCACTGCACGTTGCCGTTCTCGGGATCGAGCGCCGCGATGAACCCGCGCGCGCCATACTCACCGCCCGAGCTGCCCACCACGATCGAGCCGTCGAGCGCCAGCGGCGCGAGCGAGAATGCATAGCCGGTGGCCGGCTCGAACATCGATTTCTTCCACACCAGCGCGCCCGTTTGCGCATCGAGCGCGGCCACTTCGCCATTGAGCATCGCGACATACACGTTCTTGCCATACAGCGCGACGCCCCGGTTCACGACATCGCAACACGCGTTCTTGAACGCTTCCGCGCCGAGCTTCGGTTCGTACTTCCATAACTGCTTGCCGGTGGCGGCATCGAATGCATAGACGTTGTCCTTGGGCGTCGTCACGAACAGGTAGCGGCCGTTGATGATGGGCGTCGCTTCGAAGCCCTGCTGAAGCTCCGCAGGAAACTTGTAGGCCCATGTCTGCTTCAGGTTCTTCACGTTCGACGTGTCGATCTGCTTGAGCGGCGAATGCGCCTGGCCGTTATACGTGCGGTAGTACGTGAGCCAGCCTGGATCGCTTTGCGCCGACGTGAGCCGCTCGTAGGTCACGGCGGGATAGTCGGCCGCGGCGGCTACCGTTGCGGGCCTCAGACTGATTGCCGCCACGACGCCCGCGACGAGCATCGCGAGCCGTGTGGCCGAAGCCTGACTTGTCTTCATCGTTGTCTCCTATCCAACATCGTTGTGGGTGAGTTATCGTGCGACGCCTGTCAGCAAAGCATCGTTGGCTTGCATGGCGGCTGCGCGGTCGTAAAGGCAAGTCGCATGCCATTGGTTGGCTATCCTTGCTAACCGGCGCGGAGTATGTCGGTGTGAGCAGGCGTCCGTTTAACACCCATCGGAAAGCGCCACGCGACGTGTTGCATCGTGGAGCAAGGGACAACTCACCTGTTGCCGCATGTGACAGCACACCTGTGTCGTGTGCCCGTTGCGCACGATGAATGCCGCGTTCTCGATGGCATGCTTCTCGCACGCTGCATGTCGACGAAGAGCGGTGGTGACATATCGTGCCGCCGCGTCGTATCGTCAAACAGCGGGTGCAACGTCATGAACAGTTTGCGGGCGATGGTCGAGCGATGGCTGGCGCATATGCCGCCGTCCACAGTCAGCTTTGCCAGATTCGGATGCGACAGCAGCGGGCGGCGCTGTCATGTGCGTGTCCACGTGCATCGTCCCGAAGGCGATGTCGCGATTCATTTCTTTCGACATTGCGACGGCATGTGGCGTGTGTTTCCGCCCGCTAGCGCGCCGATTGTGATGGGGTATCCGCGGATGTCTCGTTCCAGACCGACGACGTGAAGCGGTAGTTGTCGGCGGCAAGCCGCCATTCCGTGTGCGACTTGTGCAGAATCAGTATCCACATGGCGACGGATAGCAACGCCAGCACGCCGAGCGCACCACCGACGATCAGAAACATCATCAGGTCGGACATGAGGCTGCCCTCAGGTTCATCCGTGGTTGCGCGCGCATGTCAATCGAGCCAGCCGCGTTGCCGCGCATGATCGATGAACTGATACACATCCGTCGCGAGGCCGGACGCATTGAAGAGCGCTTCGAGCTCGCCGATGATGTCGTCGAGATCGCGCGTGCCGTCGCAGCGCGAGAGAATTTCGCCTGCACTCGGATTGAGTTTCACCAGGCCTTCCGGATACAGCAGGACATACGCGTCCTGGACTGGCTCCCATTGCAGCAGGAAAAGATCACGCAGCCTCGGGCGCTCGCTCGCACCGGTGTTCGCTGGCATCGGCATCATGGCGTCAGGTCTTGTTCAATGGCGTCGGGCGCCTGTCACGAAGCGGACTAAGCCGTTCGTGAAGGCGGTCGAAGCGCCGCACGCGACGCGCGGCGGCGCATCGGCGCAACGTCAGCGGTTGGCGATATACATCGTGATCTCAAAGCCGAAACGCAGATCCGTGTAGGCGGGCGTAGTCCATTGCATGGCTGTCTCCTTGATGGGTTTGACGAAGAACCGCGGTTGAACTGCGGTCGGGGCTGTTGAACGCAAGCTCCATGCCGAAGGGCGTTCGCGCGATGTGCGAGAGATTCTCAGTGAACACGCTGTCCACATTCGGAGCACAGGTGTTGCAAAAATCAACAGCCTGCAACAGCGGACGACCGTGCTAGTTCTCGCTCGCTCCGCTGTTTCGCGGATCGGCGGCGCACAGAGAGGGCATCTTGCGATAGACGGTGTTGCGCGAAATGCCGAGAGCGCGCGCCGCCGCCGACACGTTGCCGTTATGCCGCGCGACAGCCGCCGCAATCGCGGAGGCCTGCACGTCCTGCATCCGCGCGTCGTGCAGCGGCAATGGGTAGTCTGCCGCGCGCGCCGCCAGTGCTGAACTGCTGCGCAGATCGTCGAAGAAATCGTCGGGCAGATGCTCACGGCGGATTTGCCCATCGTCGTCGACCATCGCGGCTGCCGTGCGCAGCAGATTGCCGAGTTGCCGGAAATTGCCCGGCCACGCGCATTGCTCGAACAGCGTCTTCACGTCGTCCGCGACGCTGAGCGGCGCGCCTGCGATTTCGTCGGACGGTACCGATTGCAGCATCCGCTCGATGACGATTGCGAGATCGGTGCGTTCGCGCAATGGCGGCAGTCTGACGACGAGACCGTTCAAACGGTAATACAGGTCCTCGCGGAACCGGTTCTGCACGATCATTTCGCGCAGATTGCGGTGCGTCGCGCAGATGATCGCGATGTCGACGGGAATCGACTTGCTGGAGCCGAGGGGATCGACGACGCGTTCCTGCAACACGCGCAGCAGCCTCACCTGTAACGGATACGGCATGTCGCCGATCTCGTCGAGAAACAGCGTGCCGCCGTTGGCCTGCAGCAGTTTGCCGATCGCGCCTTTGCGCCGCGCGCCCGTAAATGCGCCGTCTTCGTAGCCGAAAAGCTCCGACTCGATCAGGTTTTCGGGTATCGATGCGCAGTTGACCGCGACGAACGGGCCCGCGCGGCGCGGTGAATCGTTATGGATGGCCTGCGCGAGCAGTTCCTTGCCGGTGCCCGTCTCGCCCGTGATCAGGATGGGGATGTCCTTGCCGAGCACCTTGCGCACCTTCGCGACGACGGCGCAAATCTGCGGGTCGCCCGTGTCGAGCGAGTCGAGCCGCGACGGCGCGTTGGCGGGCGAGGCGGCTTTTGTTAGCGGCGCGCGCGCAGCGGCGGGCCGCGCGTTGGCGGCAGCGTCGGCGGGCCATGAAGTCTCGCTGCCGAGCGTCGGGCGGCGAAACTCGACGTTCGCGCACACGACCGTGCCGTTACTCAGATCGAGCGTAATGTGATGGCCCTGGCTCGCGCGCAGGCGGTCGATCAGCTGCGGCGTGGTCAGCCCGAACAGCGACGACAGCGTATGCGCGCGCATCGCCGCGAGCGGCAGCCCGACCTGGAACTGCGCGCTGCGATTCGCGGACAGAAAGCGCCCGTCACACGTGAAGGCCATGATGCCTTCCATCAACGTGCCCAGAAATTCGGGCCGGCCATGAAACGCGATTTGCAGCGTGTTGCGGAAGGTGTTCGCGAACAGATGGTTTTCGATCATCTGCACGGACATCTTCGCGAGCGCCATCGTGTGCTGATGGTAGCCGCGATGGTCGCCCGTCACGTCGAGCACGCCGACCAGATCGCCGTACGGATCGAGGATCGGCACGCTGGAACAGGTCAGGAAGCGGTTAGCGGCGAGATAGTGCTGATCGCCGTGCACGACGGTCGCCGTGCGCTCGGCGATGGCCGTGCCGATCGCATTCGTGCCTTGCCGTTCCTCGGCCCAGTTGGCGCCAGCCATGAGCGCGACTTTCTCGGCGCGCTGCAGAAAATCGTCGTCGCCGATCGAATGGAGAATCAGCCCTTGCGCATCGGTGAGCACGATCATGCTTTGCGTGTTCGCGATCTGCTCGCGCAGCGTTTCCATGACGGGCGTGGCGTGCGCGCACAGCACGAGATTCTGTTCGAGCTTCATGCGCAATTCGCCGTGCGTCAGCACATCGTAGTCGGGACGCATCGCCGCGCTTAGCCCGAACGTTTCCGACCTCTCGTGCGCTTTCTGGATCGACGGGGTGAGCCAGCCGCTCTCCCGGCCTGTCAGTGATCCGGTTGTCTTCGCATCGTCGCGCATCTCTCCTCCTGTATCGTGCCTGTCGTGGTGCAGGCATCGCGGGAGTTAAAAGCAAGACGCGCGCCATTCGATGCTGTTAGCCGGACGAAAGGATGGGTTGCGGACGAAGCGGTCGGTGGGAATCGGGCATGCGAAGATTCATTCTTCTGAAAACGCGTTCGTCGTCAGGAACGCATACGAGTGCACACGACTTGATGCATCGAACGATCACTCGCGATGGTCACGCGATCGCCTATACCGTGCATGGCGATCCACACGGCGTGCCTGTCGTCGTGCTGCATGGCGGGCCGGGAAGCGGCAGTCAGCCTGGCGCGTTGCGTCTGTTCGATCTCACGCGCGTTCGCGTCGTGATGGTGGACCAGCGAGGCACTGGTGCGTCGACGCCGCGTGGAAGCCTTCGCCATAACGACACGCAGCGCCTGATCCGCGATCTCGAAGCGATACGCGCGCAACTGGGCATCGTGCGTTGGGGCGTTGTCGGCGGATCGTGGGGCGCGGCGCTTGCGCTGGCATACGCGGGAACGCATCCCGCATCCGTTAGCGGCGTCGTGTTGCGCGGACTCTTTCTAACGTCGGAACGCGAAGTGCGTCGCCTGTTCGTGACGTCGCGTTTTCGTGCGCCGCGCGAGTGGCGCGCGTTGATGCGAGCAACGCGTTGCGAGCGGGCGTCGTCGCTGCCATCGGCCTGCATGCGGTCGATGCGATCGCAAACACGCGGACATACCGATGCCGTCGCTGCCGCGTGGCGCGCATATGAAAACGCGGTATTGATGCACAAGCAGACTGCGGCTCACAAGCGAACGTCATCGAAGCACGATGAAGCGACGACAGCGAAATACCGTATCCAGGCCCACTATCTCGCGCACGATTGCTGGCTCGGCGAACGTCGTCTGATCGCGCTGGCGAAGCGTGCGGTCGCATCGGGTGTCGCGGTGCACGCGGTGCATGGATCTCGCGATCCCGTTTGTCCGCCCGACAATCTGCACCGCTTGATGCGCGCGGTTCCCGCCGTGCATGGCCGGTTTGTCGACGCGGGTCATCTGGCATCGGACCCGCGTCTCGCGGAAGCCCTCGTTGCGGCAATCCGCGAAGCGTTCGGCACTCGTTAGCGCGATCGCGTCAACTTTCCTGATCGGCGAACAGATCGCCGAAAAGATCCGGCGCGGGAACGCGTTCCGGCTCCCGCGACGGCAGCGTGCCATCGCGCACCTGCGCGAGGACGCCGGGCGGTAGCCACGTCTCTTCCATTGCGGCGATGCCGCTCTCGATCATCTGCTGCAGAAAAAACGATTGCCGGCGTCCCGTGACTTCGGCCAATAGCCTCAGCCTCCGCTCGATCGCCGGTTCCACTCGTACCGCAACCACCTGAAGCCTGTTATCGGCGGTTCTTTTCACTGCATGCTCCTGTCGACATAACTCTGCGCCGTGCTTCTACCACGGCGCCTGGTCGCATGGCAATGCTTTATTTGAACTGGCAGTGAGTTACGGTGCCTTAATCGTCGTCATCGTCGTGATGACGATGCCCGCGATGGCGGCCGTGATCGTGGTGCCACCCGCGGTCGTCGCGATAGCCATATCCATATCCATATCCGTAGCCGTCGCCGTAGTAGACGGGCGCTGGCGCGTAGACGGCGGGCGGCGGCGGTGCGTAGACGACGGCAGGCGCCGGTTCGACATAGATGGGAGCCGGCACGCCGAACGTCACGCCGACATCGACGTGAGCGAGTGCCGCGGTGGACGCGCATGCGCTGAAAAGTCCGGCCGCGCAGATGAGTGTCAGGTGTTTCAACGTGTTGCTCCGTTCAAGGCGTCTGCAGATGGACGCCATTCGATGGCGAGTGACGCGCATTGTAGAAATGCAGTCGTTCTCATGTTGCTTCCACCCTGTTGCGTGTGTAACGCCAGGTAACCGCGCGATCAGGAAGCTGTGAGCGAGTCGCCCGATACATGCACGCGTTGTCCAACCTGCACCTGCGGCTGCGTCGCGTAAGTGAAGTTGCGATAGCTACCGTCCTGCATGCGGACCTGCACCTGGTAGCTCGTCTGCTTGCGCACGGCGTGCTCGATGCCGTTGCCCGCGACACCACCGCCGACAGCGCCCACGACCGTGGCGAGAATGCGCCCACGCCCGCCGCCGAACTGATTGCCGATCAGGCCGCCCGCGACGGCGCCGCCCACGGCGCCGAGACCCGTCGTCGGCTCGGGGGTTTGCACGGCGTTGACAGCCACCACTTCGCCCGCATAGGGATCTGCGGCGACTTGCCGTGTGCCTGCCGGTTGCGCAGACGCTTGCGAGTAGTCGCCGTTCGCGTATTGCGGAGCCGGTGCGACACGCGGCTTGCGCGTGTGATGAACGGGCTTGGGAGCCTCGGTCGCTGCTTGCTGCGCGACGGGCTGCGCGACCTGTTGCGCGACATTCGTTTGCTGCACCATGCCGGTTTGCTGGGTAGCGGCGAGCGGCACGCTCGCCGCTTGCGCCACGGCGGGCGCGATCTGCTCGTTGGCCGGGGGCGTCGCGTGCGACACGGGCAGAATGCCCGTCATCGCTGCAACGCCGGTGACGCTAGCGAGTATCACGGACACAGCCGCGCCCGCGATCAAGGGATGGATACGGCTGCGTTGCGCAATGCTGTTCGTGACGTTGGCGCTCATCGTGGGCTCCACGGTTGGTGTGTGCCTGCAATAACGCCGCTCGACCGAGCGCGGTGCACGTGATACTGAAACGGCTTTGTAAGCATTTGTAGCGAGTGTTTCGATGCGATATGCGCGCTCAGCAAAAGCGCTGCGCGAGATCGTAGATCAACAGAAACACGCAGCCCGTATCGCTCCTGAATCGATCTTCGACCGTTCCCGCTTCTGCGATGCCCACCCATCCCGGCAAAAGACGCTGACCGTTCTGAATGGCCTCGCCTTCGAGCATGTAGATGAACTCCGGTCCCGTATGCAGGTGCATCGGGAACACCGTTCCCGCTTCGAAGCGAACGAGCTGCATCGCGCGTCCGTTGGCCTTGCCGAGATTCTTGATCTGAACACCGCTGGCACACGCTGACGGTGTCCACGGTAGCGCTTGCGCATCGACGGATGAAAAGCGCGGCGCGGTAGGTTGCTGGTTCATCTCATTTCCCGTTCGTTTTCGTTAGGGATTTCCTGACGCGAGATTCAGCAGGCTTGACGTCGAGCCCGTTCCCAATCCTGACTGCATCAAAAATTGCGGCGTGGGTCAATGTCAAAGCGCGTGCGTGTGTCGCTTGCCGATAGCGCACACCTGACTTTCGCTTGGGCTGGACGGCACGCGCAGACTGGTCGGGAGAAGGGAATGCATTTCGAGGAGCTTTCCAACGAAGAATGGTCGCTGGTCGCACCGATTCTCAACGCGCAACCGCATGCGGGCGTTCTCAAACGTGGACGCCCGCGCATCAGGACGCGCGTGGTCGCCAATGCGGTGCTATGGGTGTTGACCACTGGGCAATCGTGGTCGAAGCTGCCCGCGCACTATCCGTCGCAACCGACTTGCCGATGCCGTTTCGAAGAGTGGCGGCTCAATGGCAAGATCGCCGATATGATCCGCATCCTGCGCGAGCTGGGACGCAGTTTTTCGTACGTGCCCGATGCGCCATGCGTGAGCAAAAAGCCCGTGCCGAAACGCGACGATGGCCCGATGGAAGAGCGCGGCATACCTCGCGTGATCTGGAAAAGCCAGGCGTCATGGCAGGCCTCGCCGGCAGAGCAAGAACCCGCGCACGAGCTGCACCCCGACTACCCGAGCCGCGCATTCTGGATGGGGCTCGCAGCGAAGGGCGCGCGCGTGATCGACGAGTGTGGCTATGTCGTGTATGTCGCGGCGGATCCGGTGCCGGGCGCGATGTTTCGCGGCTGGGCGGAGATCACGCGGGACGGTAGGCGCGTCGCGCGCTCCGGCCTGGTAGGCCCGAAGTTCGACATGCCGGACGACGCGCTGCAATGCGCGCTGACGTGGGCGCGACGCTGGATCGAACTGCACGGCGTGCGCTTCGAATTGGAACTGCTGCACAGAGCGGCCGATTGACGCACGCGGCCTCACACATGATCCGGAATGCATCGCGCACCAGTTTCGGGCGGTTTATAACGTTTCCTGAAACTGTGAGTTGGTTGATCAGATGTTTATCCGCAGAGCCGACACTCCTACACTGTTTTCAACGCAACGAACAAAACAGTTCGAAGCATCCGAAAACAAATCTGGAGGTAATGATCATGAAATCGCTCATCAAGGCTCTTGCAGTTGCTGCTGTCCTCGCTGTTCCGGTCGTGTCATTCGCGCAATCCAGCCAGCCGGTGACCCGTGCCCAAGTCCGCGCCGAGCTGGTGCAACTGGAAAAAGCAGGTTATGTCCCGTCGAATAGCAGCGACACGCAATATCCGGCCAACATTCAGGCCGCAGAAGCAAAGGTCGATGTTGCCAACGGCATTCAAAACAGCGGTGTCGGCGGTGTTGCAGATGGTTCGTCGCAAGGTGGTCAACGCGCTTCGTTCAGCCCGAGTTCTTACTCGGTGCCTGTTTTCGAACACCACTGATGCGCAAAGCGCTGGCTTCGTAGCCAGCGCACCGCTTGATTCAGTCCGCCGCGACACGCGCCGTCATATGACGGAACGCCTGTCGCGGTTTGTTTTTTGGGCGAGCGGTCCGACATCATTGACAAGCAGCGACCACCGGCTTTATTGAACAAGCCACCCGCGCGCAATCGGCCACGCCAGCACCTTCCGATACAACGCGATCAACCGGTCCGTCACCGCATCACCCGCCAGCGGCCAAAGCGGCGTGACGA
The DNA here is from genome assembly GCF_002902965.1 of Paraburkholderia hospita. Classification (GTDB taxonomy): domain Bacteria; phylum Pseudomonadota; class Gammaproteobacteria; order Burkholderiales; family Burkholderiaceae; genus Paraburkholderia; species Paraburkholderia hospita. The sequence goes on from NZ_CP026107.1 coordinate 24,180, forward strand.
CCCCATGTGCCACGCACGCAATCGCAACGGCGCCCGCCATATCCAGCGGATAGTGCACGCCGACGAACACGCGCGCCCACGCGACGGCCAGCCCTGCAACGAGCGTTAGCTCACCGTACCAACGCTTGCGCGCCAACAGCAAGGTCAGCGCGACGCTGGCGAACACCGTACCGTGATCGCTTGGAAACGACGAATCCGGCGCATGCTCGATGAACGTATGACCAAGCCCGATCATGAACGGCCGTGGATGCAGCCACGCATGACCGATGACCTGATTGAATCCGAGCGCAAGCAGCACAACGCAACATGCGCGCAGCGCCGTCGCGCGATTGTTCCGCATACCCGAGAGCCAGAGCGCAGCGAGCACCAGCGGAACGAAATAGATCACGTAGTCGGCGATGAATGACGCGACGTCGATTTGCCAGCGTGGCGTCGACGTAGTCGCGTTGATCGTGAGAAAGAGCGCCTGATTTAACGCTTCGAGTGTGTGCATGCTGTGATCGTGGCGGGATCGAAACCCTGGTGGAAAACGGTCGCCCGATCGTACCGGGTGAAGCTTATGTCACGCTTAGGGCCCTGCAATGCATGTTGAGCACGTGCACGCAACGAACGGAGTATTCTTTCGATGAACTTGCAAAAGACGGCACATGTGCCGTCTTTTAGCAAGATGCCGAAAATGAAGGACGGTGCTTCATGGATGCGGTCTCCGACGTGCTGCGCGTCGTGCGCCTGGGCGGCGCGGTTTATCTTCACGCCGAATTGACGGCGCCGTGGTGCGTGATCGGTCACGCCGATCAGTCGTTGTGCACCGCGTATCTGCCGAAGTCGGACCGTGTCGTCTCCTATCATCTGATCACGGAAGGCACGTGCTGGGCGCGACTGCCCGACTGCAGCGAGCCCGCCATCTGCGTCGGCGCGGGCGAATTGCTCGTCGTGCCGCAAGGCGAGGCGCACATCATGGGAAGCGCGGTCGATCTGACGCCCGTGCCCGCCGGACCGCTCATCGAATCTCAACTGGCCGCCATGCCGGGCGAAGTATTGAATCTCTCGTACGGCGGAGGCGGCGCGCGGACCAGCGTGCTATGCGGCTTTCTCGCCTGCGACGATGCGCTGACCAACCCGGTGCTCGGCTCGCTGCCGCGTCTCTTCAAGGTCGACGTGCGCAACGATCCACACTCTGCATGGATCGAAGCGTCACTGCGCTATGCCGCGACCGAGGCGGCGCAACGGCGCGCAGGCAGCGCGATCGTGCTCTCGCGTTTGTCCGAATTGCTGTTTGTGTGGGCCGTGCGGCGCTGCATCGACGACTTGCCGGCAGACCGCAAGAACTGGCTCGCGGGCGTGAAGGACCGGTTCGTCGGCCGCGCGCTGTCGATTCTGCATGCGCAACCTGCCTACAACTGGACCGTCGACGAACTCGCGCGAAAAGTCGGCCTATCGCGTTCCGCGTTTGCAGCCAGATTCAGCGAACTGCTAGGCCAACCGCCGATGCAATACCTCGCGCGCTGGCGTCTGATCGTCGCGGCGCAGGAACTGTCGTACAGCAGCAAGGCGATTGCGGCGATCGCCGAGGGAGTCGGTTACGAATCGGAATCGGCGTTCCATCGCGCGTTCCGGCGCGAGTTCGGCCAGCCGCCCGCTGCGTGGCGAAAGTGTCATAGCCATGTCAACGGCGCCGAGGCTCTGGCGGCGAGCCAGTAACGCGACAACTCCAGCAACTGACCGCTGCGCCGCAGCGTGAAAGTCACGCGATTGCGTCCGGACAAGCCGCCGCGCGCAACGCGGACGCAGGCGGCTCGCCGTGGCATCGAATGGAGAGCCCGAAGCTCGTTTGTAATCGCGTGCACGATGCGACGCGCTGCGGCATGCCATGCGAGCGGATCGAGTATCCGCGTGCCGCGCAGCGATCTCAACAGCGACAGCGCGGTGCTGAGTTCGCGCATATGCCTGCCGTGGTCGTTGTTCAACTGCCGCACGATCGCGAAGCACGCATCCCAGCCGACATGCGTATGAACCTGCAGCCACGCAATCAGCAGCACGGTCGGCAAGAGCGCGAGGCTCTCGCGCGTCAGCACGTCGCTGTGCAATAGCGCGAGCAATTGAGCCTGTGAACTGTCGCTGATGCAGGGTCGCTGCAAGTCCGGCAGGTGACGCATGACAAGGCCTCCTGTGACGAAAGGGTCGCGGATTCTCGTGGCCGATGGCGGACGCATCGCGTCTTGCCACGGCGATGGAAAAGGCTGGACACCCGACTTCACAAGACCTTGCTGCCTGACGTCGTTGAACGCGCTTGCTGCAACAGATGATGGATGGTGCTCGATGCCGTCTCGGGATTCACTATGAGGCAAGGTGTTGCAAAGACCCTTGCCCTTGCGTCGCGCCTCTTTGTCCGATCGTCCGTTTTTGTCGTGCGCGTCGTGCAAACTTTGCCGCGCGTCCGGCGTGGTTTGCCGGGCGTCCTGTTGTCATCGGCGAGTACCTCGCGATTCCTTCGATTGACGCGAGCGAACCTTGCGACAACACTGTCTTCGAGTGCGCCCTGTGCCGCGAATGAACGCGTGACAGGGCGTTTGTTCGTCGGGCATCGATCTGCGTTGGGAGCGCGTAATTCATGAACAGTCTGGATGGAACCATCGTCGCCATTACGGGCGCCTTCGGCAATCTCGGTCTCGTGACGGCGCAAGTGCTGGCGGAGCGCGGCGCGAAAGTCGCGTTGATCGGCAGAGGGAAGGCGCCGGCGAATCTGCCCGCGTCGCTGGCGCAGGCGTATGTCGCGAGCGGCGTCGATCTCGCGGAACGGGACGCGGCGCAACGCGCGGTCGATTCGATCGCGAGCCAGCTCGGCGGCCTGAATGCGCTCGTGAACGTCGCGGGCGGCTTTAGCTGGGAGACGGTCGCGGACGGCAGCGCGGACACATGGGAACGCATGTTCGACGTGAATGTGAAGACGACGGTCAATGCCACGAAAGCGTCGCTTCATCATCTGACGAAGGCCACGGGCGGGCGCATCGTCAACATCGGTGCGATGGCGGGGTTGAAGGCGGGCATGGGGATGGGCGCATACGCTGCGTCGAAGGCGGGCGTGATGCGTCTGACGGAAGCGCTTGCCGAAGAACTCAAGGACAAGGGCGCGACGGTCAACGCGATTTTGCCGAGCATCATCGACACGCCGCAGAATCGCGCAGACATGCCCGATGCCGATTTCACGCGTTGGGTGACGCCGGAGCAGATTGGCGGCGTGATCGCGTTTTTGCTGTCGAAGGAAGCTCAGTGCGTGACGGGTGCCTTGATTCCCGTTGCCGGGCGAGTGTGAGATCCATTGAAATCTAATTTCAACATTACAGAAGCCTGTCAAAGATATTTCATAATCATTCATTAAATTAGCGCGTCATCAAGGCGCGCCATGGACGACTGATCCGCGGCGTGGGCTGATTGTTGAGCCAACCACCCATCCCCACCAACGGATCACAACAACATGGCGCAGCCACTCGACTACTCACGCCGCAAGGCGCTCAAGATCATCGCCGGCGCACCGATGCTGCCGCTCGGCAGCGCGGCCGCCGCCTCGCTGCTCGCAGCATGCGGCAGCGGTAACGACCACGCGGCAAGCGCTACACCTTCCCCTTCGACGTCCGCCTTCACGGCGGCGTCGTTCGCCGGCATGGCCGCGCCGTCGCTCGCCGATCCCGCCGCGATGGCGACGACCACGGTCGCCTCGACAATGACCGCGCAGTTCGCCGACGGCAGCCGCCGCAGCTACAAGCTCGCGTATCAGCCGTTCTTCATCACGGGCGACACGGTGCCGAACACGACGGGCGGCACGATCGTCGCGGGCGGTTATGTCGACATCAACAATCAGCCGATCATCGACAGGTCGGTGCCCGGCAAGGAACGCCAGTTCTTCTCCGATTGTCCCGATGGCACCTCGCTGATTCGCCTCGACAAGCCGACGGTGAAGGGCGTCAAGGGCAACCCGGTGTTCGCCGTCGTGCAGTTCGAATACGCGACGCGCGACCAGACGCAAACGGTCGCGGGCGACATGTACGGCAAGCTGCCGTCGCCCATCGCCGTGCTCACGCTCGATCAGGACCCGGCGACGGGCAAGCTCACGCTCGTGAGTTATTCGAATGTCGATACGTCGGGCGCGCATGGTTTGTGGATCACGTGCGGCGCGAGCCTGTCGCCGTGGAATACGCATCTGTCGAGCGAAGAATACGAGCCGGACGCCGCGACGATCGCGACGAACACGCAGTTCCAGGCGTATAGCCAGAACCTGTACGGCAACACGGCGACGGCGCGTCCCTATCACTACGGGCATCTGCCCGAAGTCACCGTCAATCCCGACGGCACGGGCACGGTCAAGAAGCACTACTGCCTCGGCCGCATTTCGCACGAGCTGATCCAGGTGATGCCGGACAAGCGCACCGTGCTGATGGGCGACGACGCGACCAACGGCGGCCTCTTCATGTTCGTCGCCGACAAGGAAGCGGACCTGTCGGCGGGCACGTTGTACGTAGCGAAGTGGGCGCAAACATCGTCGGCGGGCGCGGGCGCTGCGACGCTCACGTGGCTCAATCTCGGCCACGCGACCAGCGACGAAATCGAAGCGCTCGCCAACACGCTGACGAACGCCGACATCATGGACATCGTCACCAACGAGGCCACGCCGCCCAGCGATCCGACGTACACGCAGATTCACTTTGGCGGCAAGTTCAACTGGATTCGCATCAAGCCGGGCATGGAGAAGGCGGCCGCGTTCCTGGAGACGCACCGCTACGCCGCGCTGCGGGGCGCGAGCATGGGCTTCACGAAGCTCGAAGGCACGACGGTCAACGCGAAGGACAAGATCCTGTATTCGGCGATGTCGCAGATCACGGCGTCGATGGTGCGCGGCAACGCGCATTCGACCGACATCGCGCTCGACAAGGGCATCTCGTCAGGCGCGGTCTACGCGCTGAACATGAAGGGCGGACAGAGCGACCTGGGCGGCGCGGCGATCAACAGCGAATGGGTGCCGGTCGACATGAGCGCGCCCGCCGCGCTCGTCGGCGAAGACCTCGCTGCGGCGGACAGCCTCGGCAATACCGCCAACCCGGAAAAGATCGCGAACCCCGACAACCTGAAGTTCTCGGAGAAATTGCGCACGCTCTTTATCGGCGAAGACAGCGGCATGCACGTCAACAACTTCCTGTGGGCGTACCACGTCGACACGAAGACGCTGTCGCGCATCCTGTCGTGCCCGGCGGGCGCCGAATCGACGGGCCTGCATGCCGTCGATGAAATCAACGGCTGGACCTACATCATGAGCAATTTCCAGCACGCGGGCGACTGGAGCAGCTTGCACGCGAAAGTGCAGACCGCACTCGATCCGCTCGTGCGCGCGAACTACAAGGATCGCTTCGGCGCGGCGGTCGGCTATCTGACGGCCGACCCGACTTCGATCAAGCTCGCTTGACGGAATAGCTTGCGGCGATCCCTACGGGCCTCATCGCGGGGAATTTGATGACGCTTCGGGCTGGACGGAAGGCCCGGTCGCGGGCGATTCATCGACCCCTCTTCGGAGGGGTTTTTTTATTGGCGTTCACTTTCTTGCAGCGCCGGTACTCCTTGCGCAGTTCGGCGATCTTCGCTGCGACGCTCGCCAGAATGCCGAGCGCTCCTACCGTTTCTACCAAAGCGGAAAGCATGGTGTCTCCTTTCTGATGCGAGGGCGATCGACGGTGATGTGTGAGTGGAGCGTAAGTCCACCGACTGGCCGTCACAATCTGGAAGTTCCAAAGCCAGATTTCGCCCTTTCCGAAGCGTGAGGTTTGCGCGCCGGCAATCAGAAGGACGATTGACGTGCGAAGGATTCAACGCGCGCGCTGCCGCGAATGGCGGTTCCTCACCGCTTCTTTCACGTCGGACCACAAAGCATTCGTCTCTGTCACTATTTGCGGCTACGCGGCGCAAGCGCTGTCAATACACTGGACGCGCCGAAAAGGATTCGGCCTACGTGGAAGAGTTTTTCGTATCGAGAGCGAGCGCCGTCGAGCGCATCGTGCGGGCGCGTCGTGCGCTGATGAAAGAGATTGAAGGCGCGAGCGCGGGGGCGTTCGCGCTCAGTCAAGGTCCGTCGTTGCTCGACAGGCTCGAGCAACTGATGTTCGACGTCCGCGCCGGCCGCATATCGGATTTCGTCATGCCGTCGCTGACGAGCAAGGTGCGGATACTCGTGATGGCCGACTAGCGCAATACACCGAATCCCGCCGCCAGGCCAGTGGGACACCTACGAACGCAATCGTAAAACCGAGCAGAGCCTCGGAATTTGACATTCCGCACTTAACATTTTGCTGTCGGATGTCGATAAACCGTACTTCATACGCCTCTTTTCTCGGATAAAGGACTGCTTCATTCATTAAAGTCCGGCGAGTGGCCGAGGGGCACATTCTGGGGGCTCTCATGTTACAGGGCAGCTACAACAGTCTTCTCGTGCTGTTCTCGCTCCTTGTCGCGGTGCTGGCCGCGTACACGTCGCTTGAAATGGCGGGGCGCATCACGACCGCGACCGGCCGGGCCGCGCGTTGGTGGCTCACGGGCGGAGCATTCGCGATGGGGCTCGGCATCTGGTCGATGCACTTCATCGGCATGCTCGCGTTCAGCCTGCCAATCCGGCTCGGCTACGATCCCGTCGTCACACTGCTTTCGCTGTCGATCGCGGTTGCGTCGTCGGCGTTCGCGCTGTGGCTCGTTTGCCAGGACGCGTTGCCCACCGGGCGGCTTGCGGGCGGCGCGGTCCTGATGGGCCTCGGCGTCGCGGGCATGCACTACACGGGCATGGCAGCCATGCAGATGAAGCCGGGCATCGACTATGACGCCGGGCTCTTCGCGCTGTCGATCGTGATCGCCGTCGCCGCCTCGGGCGTCGCGTTGAAGACGGCCTTCAGCCTGCGGCACAACTCGCGCCGCGTGCGCCCGCTGCGCGCGGGCGCCGCCGTCGTGATGGGACTCGCGATCGTCGGCATGCACTACACGGGCATGTCGGCGGCGGCCTTTCCGGTTGGCAGCCTGTGCGTCGCGGCGACGGACGGCGTGAACACCACGTGGGTTGCCGTCGTCATCATCATCGTGACGCTCGCGGTGACGGGCGTCGTACTGTCGATTTCCGTGCTCGACGAGCTGCGGCTCGAAACGGAGAACGCGGCGCTGACCCGTTCGCTTGCGCAAGCCAACCAGGAGCTCGGCTATCTCGCCTGGCACGACGCGTTGACCAAGCTGCCGAATCGCGTGCTGCTCGAAGGCCGGCTCGAAGAAGCACTGGCGAATGCGCGCGTGGACGGCAGCCAGTTCGCCTTGATGTTCATGGACCTCGACGGCTTCAAGGTCGTCAACGACGCATACGGCCATCAGGTCGGCGACCGGCTGCTGGTGCAGGTGGCCGAGCGGCTCGCGTCGGCCGTCCGCGCACGGGACACGGTGGCGCGCGTGGGCGGCGACGAATTCGTGCTGCTCGTGCCCGGCGAGGACCAGGCGGGCGCGATAGCCGTCGCCAGCCGGTTGCTGGCCGTGATCGGCGCGCCGTTCGAGATCGACGGCCACGAACTGGGTATATCGACCAGCATCGGCATCGCGATGTGTCCCGCCGACGGCGCTCGCGGCCACGAGGCGCTGATGCACGCCGACGCCGCGATGTATCACGCGAAGTCGCTGGGCCGCAACGCGTATTCCTTCTTCGATGTGTCGATGAACGAGAACATGCAGGGCCAGTTGCAGCTGACGCAGGACCTGCGCGTGGCCGTCGAGCGCAAGCAACTGGTGCTGCACTATCAGCCGCAATTCGCCGCGCCCGATGGGCCGATTACGGGAGTGGAGGCGCTCGTGCGCTGGGCACATCCGAAGCGCGGCCTGATCGGCCCCGACGAATTCATCCCGCTTGCCGAAAAGACGGGGCTGATCGTGCCGATCGGCGAATGGGTGCTCGACGAAGCGTGCCGCCAGATCCGCGAATGGCTCGATTCGGGCGCGTGCGACTGGAACGTCGCCGTCAACCTGTCGCCCGTGCAGTTCGGCCACCCTCAATTGACGTCGCTGGTGCGCGAAACGCTGGAGCGGCATCGCGTCGATCCGCGCCGTCTGACGATCGAAGTGACCGAGTCGGCGGCGATGCGCGATGTCGACGCGAGCCTGCGCATTCTGCACAGCCTGCACGAGATGGGCGTGCGGATTTCCATCGACGATTTCGGCACTGGCTATTCGAGTCTGATGTATCTGAAGCGTTTGCCCGCGAGCGAGCTGAAGATCGACCGGGGCTTTGTGCGCGAGCTGGCGCATGACGCGGAGGATGCGGCGATCGTCTCGTCCGTGGTCGCGCTCGGCCATACGCTGGGTATCGAGATCGTCGCGGAAGGCGTCGAGACCGCGACGCAAAAGGAGTTTCTGACGCGGCTCGGGTGTAATGCTTTGCAAGGCTTTCTGCTCGGACGGCCGGTTCCGGCTGCGGACCTGGACGCCTTGTCGAAAGAATGCACGCAGCCGAGTCTGTCCTGACGCGTGCGGCTGCGCGGCGTGTTTCGTCTGAACGTTCGGTTGACCACATAACGACGCGCGCAGGTCGGCGATACTCTGCTTGCGCACGGGGGAAGTTTGCGCGAAACGCGATAAATCGAAAGAGGCGAAGGGTTGAACCGTCTGCAAAGCGTGAGCGCCACACGGCGCGAATCTTTGCCGAATGTCTAGCCTTCCGGCGCCGTCAGGCGACCGTGGCCTTCAAAACTACAGCATGAACGCCGGCCTTGGCCGGCGTTTTCTTTTGTGCGTGCCGCGCGTCGGGTCGAGCTGCGCTGCGGCTTTGTCGCATGCGATCTTTTCATCGCCGGTAGTATCTGGGTTTGGCTTGCGCCTTCTCACTTTCCGTCGATGTCACACAACATGCGCGCTGTACTCAAAAAATGGCTGTTCATCATCTATCTGCTGGGAAGCGGAACGATCTGGTCCACGGTGATGCTGCTGCTGTATCCGTTCACCAGCCGGTCGGCGCGTTACGGGCTCGCGGCGCTATGGTGCAGGGCGCTCGTCGCGGTGATGCGCACGGCGTTCGGCATCCGCTGCTCGATAGAAGGCCTCGAACATTTGCCGAAGGAACCGTCGATCGTCCTGTGCCGCCACGAATCGACGTGGGAAACGCTCGCGTTTCTCGCGCTCTTTCCGCGCCGGATCAGCTTTGTGTTCAAGCAGGACTTGCTGCGTATTCCGTTCTTCGGCTGGGTGCTGAAGGGGCTCGACATGGTCAGCCTGGACCGCGGCTCGCCGCGTCAGGCGCATGTCGCCGTCACGCGTGAAGCGGCGGAGCGTCTCGCGAAAGGCGATATGGTCGTGATCTTTCCGGAAGGCACGCGCGTGCCGCACGGCGCGCCCGTCAAGCTCACGTCGGGCGGCGTGCGTCTGGCTTGCGCGACGGGCGCGCTGATCGTGCCCGTGGTGCACAACGCCGGCAAGGTGTGGCCCGCGAAAGGCTGGCCGATGGGCGCGGGGGAAATCCGCGTCGTCATCGGTCCGACGCTGTCGCCTGTCGAGCGGTCACCGCAGGAACTCAGCCATCAGGTGCATGACTGGATGCAGGCCGAGCTACTGAAGCTCTAGCGCTCGCGGCTTCCGCTTTACATCGCGCCGCCTGAAACGGCGGCGCGCCATGTCGTGTGCTCAGGCGGCGAGGGGGTGCGCGAATTCCTGCTCGGTGCGCATCAGCCCTTCGATCATCCGCGCTTCGGCCTTGGCGATATCTTCCAGCGAAGCAACGGCGAGCTGTCGGTCGAACGCGTCGAGCGCGATGGTCAGCCAAGCGTAGTTGTCGCCTTCGACCGTCCACTCGCCGCGCACCTTTTCAGCGCCGTCGATCTCGGTCATCGCGATCTGCGCTTCGGCGATATCGTCGATCGCTTCGGGCAGGTGGCCGATGCGGCTGAGTTCTTCCGCAATGAGCAGTTGCCGGCCGAGCGTCGTGAACAGCTCGCGCGAGCCTTGTCCGCGGCGGAACGCGTCGAGACTTGCATAGGCTTGCAACAGCATGGCCCGTGTGATCGGCTCGTGTGCGGCGCGGCTGAAGGTCAGCGCGCGCAGCAACGGCGACATGGCGGGAGCGTGACGGGTCTGTTTGCGGCTTCTCGACTTGTTCGACATGTGATGTACCTCTTATCTTCGTTTCCTGTGCGGGCGGGGGCCTTGTGGTCGCCAGGAAAAAGGTGCCGCCGATGCTCTGGCGGCACTACAGGGGATGATTGGTGTTACATGGGACGGAAGTCAGCGCTGAGGCGCAACTCCCGTCGGCAGGGATCCAACGACAAGCCTGCGAACGAATAATGAGCCGGGACAATTAAGACAGACTTAAATCGCGAAGGCCATTTCGAGCGACGTACGCAGGCTTGCCGGCATTACTGGTACTGGGCGTGAATGGCCTGACGTTGCGCGGCCTGTTCGTCGGCGTGCTTTTTCGCAAGATGCCGCCCGACGATGCAACCGCCCACCGCGCCAACCACGGCGTGATGGCCCGCGTCATGTCCCGCGACGCCGCCAACCACGGCGCCTTTGATGCAGCCCGCCGCATGCGCCGTCCCGCTGATGGCAAGAAAGAGCGTTGCGGCGGCGAGTGTGGCTTTCCCGAAAGCGGTCATGCTGATACCCCGTTTGTTTTGATCGAACCGATGTTGCGCCAGCGCGCCCGATTTCAATAGCGTCGTGCATCGAATCGCGCTGGATACTGTGAGCGCAGTGTACGTGGCGGCCCATGCCAAAGGTGCAACATGTGTGCGAGTTTCGTAACAAGCAGTTAGACGGCGCTTCGGCGGCGTTCGCGCATCAGGGCGCGGGCGAAGATGACGGCGCAGGCGTCGCGCGTAGACGATGCGTCGTTTTCGGCGCGGCGGCCGCAGCCGAGGCCGCTTCCGATACGCCCGCCGCACCCGCAGGCACATCGGCGGGGCGTGTCGACGGGCCTGCCGCGCCGGGATACATCGCCATCAGGGTGCGCAGCACGCCGTTGGTCCAGCCAAAGCCGTCCTGCAACGGATATTCGCCGCCGCCTGCCGCCGTTGTACCCGCCTTGGCATCGACGTCGTACTTCTCGACCAGCTTGCCCGTGTGCTGGTAGTACCTGACGTTCGTGCCGATCCAGCGCGTGGCGATCTGCTGCGCGAGGTCCGCGTGACCGTAGCGCCGCAAGCCCGTCACGGCGAGATATTGCAGGGGCGCCCAGCCGTTCGGCTCGTCCCATTGCTGGCCCGTGTTGACCGTCGTGGTCGCGAGGCCGCCGGGACGCAGCAGGCGAGCGCGGACGGTCGCCGCCACCGCGGCGGCCTGCGCTTTCGTCGCGACGCCCGCGTACAGCGGATAGACAGTCGCCGCGCTCAGCCGGTGCGTGAGCCGGTGCGCGACGAAATCGTAGTCGCCGAAGGCGTTGAGTTGCGGGTCCCACAGCACGCGGCGGATCGCATCGGCGCGTGCGGCGGCGCGCTGTTCGAGATTTTCCGCGTGCGAAGCGTCGCCCTGCACGCGATACGCTTTGGCCAGCGTGCGTTCGAGATCGACGAGCAGACAGTTCAGATCGACGGGAATCACCGACGTGACTTCGATCGTCGCCAGCGTCTTGCCGTCGGCGAACCAGCGCGAGCTGAAGTCCCAGCCGGTTTCGCCGCCCGCGCGCAGATTGCGCCACAGGTCTTCGGCGTTGCGCTGCGGCGTCGCTTGCGCGGTGGCGACATCTTCCCGATACGATTCGTCGCGCGGCGTGGCGCGCTCGTCCCAATAGCGGTTCAGGAGCGTGCCGTCGGGCAGGCGCACGAGATGCCGGTAGGCGCTGCCGGCCGCGATCTTGTCGTGGCCGTCCATCCAGTACGCGTATTCTTTGCGCAACTGGGGCAGACAGCGCAGATAGACCTGATCGCCTTCGCGATCGGCTGCGAGACGCACCATCTGCGCGAAGAACGGCGGCTGCGAGCGGCTCAGATAATACGTGCGATTGCCGTTCGGAATATGGCCGTACCGGTCGATCAAGATCGCGAAGTTGTCGAGTTCGTTCTTCAGCAGATCTTCGCGTCCGCTTTGCCTCAGTCCAAGCATGATGAAGTACGAGTCCCAGTAGTAAATTTCGTCGAAGCGGTCGCCGGGCACGATGTACGGATACGGCAGCGGCAGCAGCGACGACCACGGGCTCGCGCTGGCATCGGGGTCGCGCCGCAGCACGGACCAGAGCGTGTCGATGTGCGCCGTGATGCTCTGGTTCGGGTCGGACACGTAGTTCTTCGTTTCGCGCGCGGGCAGCGTAAAGCGCTGTTCGACGAACGATTTCAGTGCGAACTGCGCTTTGTCCTTCTGCCTGGCATAATCGGCGACGATCTGTTGCGGGGGCGCGTTCGGCACCATGTCGGCGAAGGTCTTGCTGTCCGGGTAGAGATGCGCGAGTTCGACATCGCGATACAGCGCGCCGTATAGCTCGGACGGCGGCACGGGCACGACGGGCGATGCGGTGGCGTTAATGCCAGCCTGATTGGCCGCTGGCGTTTGCGCGGCGCCTGGCTGCATATAACCGACGAGCAGCGCGGCGGCACAGAGGGTAGTCGAGAGAATGCGGCGGGCATGGGCTTGCTGCATCGGCATGACGCTCCTGAGTAAGGGCTTTCGACTACAAGGGAGTCACGAGAGCACTGCATGTTCCCCAATGAGCGCAAATAGCGCTCGCCCAACCCGCGTTTCATGCGTTTTGATGGAAACACCCGAATGACCGTTCAACAGCAAGACTGGTTCACGAACCTGATACGCGCGCCCGAAGCGCGCCGCTTCGGACGCACGCTGTCGGGTTGCGTGCTCAGCTACGGCGCCGCGAGGCTGGCGGGATTGCCCGAAGGCTATTGGGCATTGATCACGACGATGATCGTCGTGACGCAACCGAGTCTTACGCAGGCCATTACGACCGCACGCGACCAGATTATCGGCGCGTGTATCGGCGGGATCGTGGGCGGGATCGGGCTGGTCGTGATGGATCGCGGCATCGAGCCGCTGACGGTGTTCTCCGTCGCGCTGCTGCCATTGGCGGCGCTGGCCGCTGCGCGGCCGGGCTTGCGGCTCGCGTGCGTGACGCTGGTGATCGTGGTGCTCGTGCCGGGCGACGGCGGCTCGGCGTTCGTGCGGCCAGCGCATCGCGTGGCGGAAATTCTGATCGGCGCGGCGGCTGCGTTCGTCGCAACAGTGATGTGGCCGAACCGCGCGTTGAAGGGCGCGCATCGGAACGCGCGCGAATGTCTGGAGACGCTTGCCCAGATGATCGAGCACAAGCTTGCGTTCTCGCGGGATGACGCGCAGATGGCGCGTCTCGAGCAGCGCAGCCTCGCCGCGCAAACAGCGCTTGCGGACGCATTGCAAGAGGCGGGGCGCGAGCATGTGTTCGTGCCGATCCTGCGCGGCAGTTCCGACGCGATCGACAAGGTGCCGCCGTTTCTGAGCCGCTTGCATCGGGACGTGCTGGTGTTCGGCCAGGCGCTCGCGCATACATGCGTGGGCGACGAAGTGCCGCATCTCGATCAGGCGTGGTCGGCGGTGCCGCGCGCGTTGTCGCAGCTCGCCGATGCGGTCGGCGCTATTCCGTTGAACAAGCCAAAGTTGCAGGACGCGCGCACGACACTCGACCCGTTGCTCAAGCGGGTCAACGAGCGTGTGGATGGCGCAAACGCGACGCCCGCGCCGGGCATCGAACTCGTGATGGCGTTGATCGTCAAGGACACGGACGGGCTCGTGCAGGTGTTGACGCCCACGGGAAAAACGAAGGCGCCGTAAATGTTCGCTATGCCTCACCAAAACTAACAACGGGACGAGGCAGCGACTATTCTTTTCGATGAGGCCGGATAGTTCGTCGCACGCAAACGACTGACGAATCGGATCACGCCCGCCATCAACGTTTGCAAACCATCGCGCCTCGCTCGCAGTCGATTGTTGTCGCAACGATCAAACAAGGAGGTGAACAATGAAGACCCTTGCGTTTGTTCTTGCTGTCGCGGGTCTGGCGGGTCTTGCCGCGCCCGTGGCGTCGTTCGCGAAGATCGATCAGAACGCCGACTACTATCGCGCCGACTACCGCGTGCACGATACGGGCAACGATCCGCAGGAAGCAAAGCGGCAAAGCAATTGCCAGAGCCGCGGCGATTGCGCGCCTGTCGGTCAGTGAAGCGGCGGCTGCGCCTCTCTTGCATCTGTCGCGGATCGACCGTCGATTTGCACCGCGCGCTGTGGGCCATGTAGGTGCCCGCGGCGCGTCGTAGGCGCTCGCCATCGGGCACTGAGCGCGAACATTGAGTGCATCGCAGACACCAATAACCCGCCGACGGCGAAAGACTCTATCAACCACGAAGAGTGAATGACGGCCTTCGCGCGAGCGATAATTCAGGCTCGCAACGCAAGTCAATCTTCCCGCATGAAACACCTCGATCCGCGCAAGCCGACAGCGAAAAGAAAGCTACTGGGCGAATGAGCGTTTAAAATCCGGGCTCGCGTTTTTTTCGGACCGGATGCAACGCTTCGGTCAATCCGTCAATTTTTCCGTTTAAGCCCATGTCGACACCTAATCGTGCCAACGCTCGCCGTTCGCTGACGCTTCTCGAAACCCTCGGTCTGATCGGTATCGCTGCCGCGCTGTGCAGCGCGCTGCTGCGTCACTTTTTCTGAGCGCGGCGGCCGATACAGCCGCTACGCGGCGAGCGGCTGCATGCGCTCGTCCAGCTATCACTTCACATGTACACGAAAGCCACTGCCGTCGAACTCCAGTTTTCACCCGATCGCCTCAACGATGGCGCGGGCGATCCCTTCTGGATCGATCTGAACCACAACGAAGCCGTCGAGCTTCATCAGGCGCTGCAACGCTATCTCGACACACCGGCCGCTGAGCGGCCTGCGCCGCTCGTCGTCTCGCTCGACAAGGACGAGAGCGCGGGCGTTGCGGAGCCAGCGGGGTCGAATGCCGTCACGCAGACACAGACATCCGCCGACGACTTCAAGCAGTGGGTGTGTGTGATCTGCGGCTGGGTCTACGACGAAGCAGCCGGCTTGCCGGAAGAAGGTATCGCGCCCGGCACGCGATGGGCCGATGTGCCGGAAGACTGGCGCTGTCCGCTGTGCGATGTTGGCAAGGAAGATTTCGCGCTCGTCGAATTCTGATCGCGCCTTGTTGGCGAAGCGCTGCGCAAAGCCCACAGACGACGCAAACGGTAGCCATCCGGCGAAGCGGGTATACTCTCGCGCCTTGAACGTTTGCAACACATCTGCACTTCCGGGCACCGCTTCCTAATGAAAAGCATTACTGCCCTATTGGGCGTCTTCAGTCTCGTCTGGTTCTGCACGAGCGCATTCTCGCAATCCCAGACCGACGTGCCCGACGACTACGCATATCTCACGCGTCTTCACGTCCGACCCACAGTCATCAACTGCATCGCCGAGCTCGACCGCTGGATTCGGACTACCTCACGTTATGACATGTTCCTCGCACCGGACCGTCGCGTGCTGAAGGCCAAAGTCAACGAAGATGGCGGCCTCTTTTCCGGCAACAACGGTTCGCAAACGGTCGAATCGACCGTGTCGATGCGTGCGTTCGCACGCGTTCGTAACCGGCAGTCGTGGATGCCAGTGATCGCGCAGTGCGGCGTCTGGCATGAGCATGTCGTCGGCGTGTCGTTGCAGCAGGTCGACGGGCAAACGCCCGTTGTGCGCTGACGAGGCGCGCGGCTCAATCGCCGTGGTTGTTCAGCTTGAAATCCGATGGCGAGCCATATGAGAACCTGCGCGTCAGCGAACGCACATCGTACTCGCGCAACGCGGAAAGATACGACGGACCGTGGATGATGGCAGGCGACGGCGTGCCCGACCGGTGCCGGTCGTGATGATCAGGTTCGAACGCGGGTGAGTCGAAGTCGGAAGACGGATTGGCGAGCGCGATGATAACCGGGCCATCCGCGTAAGCCGAATAGACCCCGGCTGTGCCGAACGCGGCCATCCATACTGCGAGCAGTACGACGTACGATTTCATCTGCGACGGGCTGCCGGTCTGATCTCGGCGTGTCGTTCGCGCACGATGCGCGAGTTCGCGCCATGAATTGATATTAGTCACGCAACGACGGCAACGCAAGGCGGGCCCGCCGGCGCGCGCTACGTCAGTTCGTCGATCATCAGCCGGGCGGCAGGCGAAAGCACGGAGCCGCGCCGCGTCACGATGCCGTATGGCTCGGTGCGCGAGCGCACTTCGATCGCCAGCGGCCGGGCCAGGCCGTGATCGGCAAGCAGCGCCGCCATATCGCGCGGCATCAGCGAAACCAGTGTCGGGTCGCGCTGCAACATCAGCACGGTGGTGATCGTCGATGCCGTCTCGATGGGATGGGACGGCACCGATAGCCCCGCTTCCTTGAATTCGCGCTCGAACAGGCCGCGCAGCGGCATGATGCTCGGGTAGACGATCCAGCGGCTCTTCGCGAGATCGGCGAGTTTCACTTTGCGCGCCTTCGCCAGTCGATGCATCGGGCTCGCGACAATCGCCAGCGGCTCGTCGCTCAGTTCGACATAGTCGTAGTGATCGGGTTGCTGCGCGACGGTCGTGCGGCAGATCGCGAGATCGAGCCGCCCCTGATCGAGCAGCGTCAGCAGCCGCGCGCTGGTGTCTTCGACGACTTCCACGGTCAACGTCGGCTGCCGCTCGCGCAGCCGCGTCAACGCGTCGACCAGCACGCCCGACACGGCGCCCGTGATCGCACCCACCGCGAGCCGGCCGCCCGAGCCTTGCAGGATGCCTTCCATCTCTTCGCGCAGATGCGCGACGTCCATATGAATCAGCCGCGCGTAA
The DNA here is from genome assembly GCF_002902965.1 of Paraburkholderia hospita. Taxonomy (GTDB): domain Bacteria; phylum Pseudomonadota; class Gammaproteobacteria; order Burkholderiales; family Burkholderiaceae; genus Paraburkholderia; species Paraburkholderia hospita. The sequence goes on from NZ_CP026107.1 coordinate 41,026, forward strand.
CGGATCACGCAACGCCCCAGCTCGTTCGGCTGGATGCCTTGTTGCGAGCGCGTGAAGAGCGTCGCGCCGAAGGTCGCTTCGATCTCGCGCAGCGCCTTGGTCGCGCCCGGTTGCGTGAGCGCCATCTGATCGGCGGCGCGATGCAACGAGCCGTGCTCGTCGAGTGCGATCAGCAGACGCAGTTGCTTGAGCCGCAGACGGGCAACAATCGAATCGACGTTCGGCAGCATGAGTGAGGAAGAGAGGAGATTCGGAGTGAGCGTTTCAGGCTCTGAGCTTTTCGACGAGGAAGTCGACGAAGGCGCGCACGCGCGACGACAGATGCCGCGCATGCGGATACAGCAGCACGAACGGCCTTGTGCGGCCGCCGAACGGCGTGAGTACTTCGCGCAACGTACCATCCTTCAGGTCTTTTTCGACGACGAACCGATAGGTCTGGAAAAGCCCGGCGTCGTGTCGCGCGAGCGTGGCGCCTGCGAGCACATCACCCGACGTGCTGTTTCCGCCGCGCGTCATCAATTCGCTCTCTTCGCCTTCATGTTGGAACAGCCACGGAATGTTGCGCCCCGTGCTCGGCAGCGCGAACTGGATGCATTCGTGGTGAATAAGATCGTCGGGTGTCTCCAGCTTGGCCGCCGACTTCAGATAGGCGGGCGAAGCGACGACCACGAGTTCGGCGTCTTCGAGCTTGCGCGCAATCAGGCCGGAGTCATCCGGTGCGCGGCCCCGGATGGCGAGGTCGAAGCCTTCGTCGGCGAAATCGATGTTGCGGTTGCTCAGGTGCGTTTCGACCGTGACGTCGGGATAGAGCTTGCGAAATTCCGCGAGCAGCGGCAGCACGCGATAGTGGCTGTACGGCGTCGGCATGCTGATGCGCAGCACGCCTGACGGCGTACTCTGTTGTCCCGTCGCTTCGCGCTCGGCGTCGGCGAGCTGGGCGAGCGCCAGACGGCATTGCTCGAAGTAACGGCTTCCTGCGTCGGTGAGTCTGATCTGCCGTGTCGTGCGCACGAAAAGCCGCACGCCAAGCCGTTCCTCCAGGCGCGCGACCGACCGGCTCACGGCCGCGGGCGTCACGCTTGCAGCTGTCGCCGCTAACGTGAAGCTTTCCAGTTCGGCGGCGAAACAGAACAGTTCGATGCTGCCAAGGAGTAGGTCTTCGAATTGACGCTGCATGTCCTTTCCGTGATCGGCGGATGTCGTTCGCGTTGGGCGCCGTCTAGGCACCCAACGCGAAGCGGCGCAGGGTGCCGCGCCGCGTGTCCGAAGAGGATAGCAGGTCTCAAGCCAACTGATACTTCTCGCGGACGAGATGCCCGATGCCGATCCGATCGAGAATTTCCAGCGGGCAAAGGATGGTCACACGCACCGTGCCGGGCAAGCGGCTGATCTCGATCGAGCCAGCGATCGTCGCGCGATTGAGCACTTCCTCGTAGCTCAGACCGGTGACGGCGGCGGCGCGGCGCAGTCCGTTTTCGGTCGCTTCATTGAGGTTGACGCCGCTGCCGATGAACGTCACGGGCCCATTTTCTTCGATGTGATGCTGGCCCCAGCGCGCGCCGAGTTCGGCGACCTTCTTGCGCTGGTCGGCGCTCATCGGGCGCGCCATCGGCGGCAGGTCGTCAAGGTTCTGCAGCAGGATCGGTCCTTCGAGCGTCAGGTTCTTGATGACCTCGACGCTCAGCTCGGTCTCGCCCGATACATCCGTTGCGTGCCCGGCGATCTCGCCGTTGCCCTGTTGCGCGTGCATGTCGCCGAGATAGACGCCTGCGCCCGGCACTTTCACGGGGCAAATCACGATGCAGCCTTCGCGCACCGAGTTCGTGTCCATGTGCCCATCGGTCTTCGCGCTGTGCAGCTCTTCCGTCGTCATGTTGAAGCGGTGCGGCGCACCGACCAGATATTGTCCGAAGTCCGCGCAGTTGTGCGAGTCGGGCAGATCGCGCGACGGCGTCGTGCCGATGTTGCCGAGGAACGGCCGCATGTGCGCGGCGAGGCCGGGCATGTCGGCGCGCGCCAGCGACAGGATCGAATGCTGCGCGGCCAGTTCGGGCAGCGCGGACATCGCAGATGCCTTGCCCGCGAGCCGGTCGCCGACTTCCTGGTTCACCGTGAGACTCACGCCGTTTTCCTGGTCAAACACGATGACGTAGCCGTGTTTGAACTGGAACGCGCTGACTTCCGCGCCGCAATGGTCGCAGCGAATCGCTTCGGGGCCGATGCCTTCGACGTGACTGGCCGGGTGCTCGGTGCCGCACGACGAACAGAACTTGGCGACGAACGGATCGCCGTGATAGCGCCCTTCGACGAATTGCATCACACCGGACGACGTGGCATGCGACGTCACGCGCATGCGCTGGATTTTCAGCGCGACGGCGTCGCCGACCTCCGCGCCTTCGATGGCGACGGGCTGCGTGACTTCATGGCCGCCCTGGAACGCGGGCGTGATCATCGGGCCCCAGCAGCCGGGCGGGGTGCCGGCGATCAGCGTGCCGCCGTCGGCGAGCGGTCCGAGCATCGGCTGGCTCGGGCCGAGAATGCCGTTCGTATAGGATTCGACGCGAAGCTGGCTGACGGGTGGCTTGACGGTCTGTGCGTCGGAGGGGGCGGTCGTGGTCGTCAATCTTGTCTCCTGACTGGAAGTGGGGTGCGATATAGATCGCATGCGATTAAAGCGGGTGAGTCTGATAATACGCGGAGTTTCCAGCTTGTCAATCCTGTGCGATAAAATCGCGTGCGATATATGTGGAAAGCACGCCGCGCTATCGGGCGTATCCGCGGCATTTTTCCCGCGTGGAATCGATCTTCCGGATTGGTGCCTGCTGGACAATAGTCGGCCCACGAAATGTCGTTGCCTTGCGGACAACGAGTCGTGAACCTGGTTGCTGTTGGTGAGGGTGCCGATTTGCCTGTACGCTTGTGCGGATCAGGGTTCGCCGCCCGCGCCTGCGGCAGCGGACCCCGGATTTCCCCACGATCAACGCGCCACGCCGCGTGCGGCGCGAGGCAGAAAAAACAGGAGTTTCAATGCTTTTACATCTTTCGACTTGGGCCGAGATCGAGCAATACCTGAAGCGAAGCCGCGCGATCGTCGTGCCCATCGGTTCGAACGAGCAGCATGGTCCGACGGGCCTGCTCGGCACCGACTGGCTGTGCCCGGAGATCATCGCGCGTGAAGCGCAAAAGTCCGCTGATATCCTCGTCGCGCCGACGTTCAACATCGGCATGGCGCAGCATCACCTCGGCTTTCCGGGCACGATTTCACTGCGGCCGTCCACGTTCATCGCTGCAATTGGCGACTGGATTCGCTCGCTGGCTGCGCATGGCTTCGAGAAGATCCTGTTTCTGAACGGCCACGGCGGCAACATCGCATCGATCGAGGCGGCGTTTTCCGAGGTCTATGTCGAAGCGAGCTTCGCGAAGCGTCACGCAGGTTTCGCGATGAAGCTGGCTAACTGGTGGGATCTGGAAGGCGTCGGCGAACTCGCGCGCGAGCAGTTCCCCGAAGGACACGGCGTTCACGCTACGCCGTCCGAGATCGCGATCACGCAGTGGGCCTTCCCGGACGCGATCAAATCCGCCGACTACTCGCCGAAAATCGCGCCGTCCGGCCCGATTCGCGAAGCGCTGGATTTCCGCGCGCGCTACCCGGATGGCCGCATGGGCTCGGACCCGGCTCAGGCATCGCCGGAAAAGGGCGGTGAACTGGTGCGGCTGGCGGCGTCGAGCCTCGTGCGTGAACTGAACGCGTTCGCCAACGAGCCGTTGCCCGGCTGATGCGGCTGATGCGTGGGACGGGCGCGGAGTTTCGCCGCGCCTTTCACCTGTTCCCAGCACTCAAGAGTGAATTGCCCGCTTAATGGTTGACCCATCGTCCGCCGAAAAAGATGATCTGAGGTATAGATAGCATGGCGAGAGCGTTTGCAATGGGAGCCAGGCGGCTTTGGGTCGTCCGGCCACTTTCCGGTTGCGGGCTGCGTCCATGCGCTAACCGTTTTCATGAGGACATGACATGAGCACTCGTTCCGAAGGCAAGCCGCTGTTGAGTTTGTTGGGCATCAGTAAGCCAATCATTCAGGCGCCGATGGCAGGCGTCAGCACGCCGGCGCTGGCGGCCGCCGTATCCAATGCGGGCGGCCTCGGCTCGCTCGGCGTGGGCGCGATGAAAGCCGACGCGGCGCGCAAGACGATCCGCGACACGCGCGCGTTGACGAGCGCGCCGTTCAACATCAACGTCTTCTGCCACGCGCCCGCCACGGCCAATGCAAAAGTCGAACAGGAATGGCTGACGTGGCTCGCGCCGCAATTCGCGAAGTACGGCGCACGCGCGCCTGAAAAGCTCGCCGAGATCTACACGAGCTTTGTCGAAGACAAAGCGATGCTCGACGTGTTTGTCGAGGAAAAGCCGGCCGTCGTGAGCTTCCATTTCGGCCTGCCGTCGAAAGAAGTCATCAAGGCGCTGAAGGACGCGGGCATCACGCTGCTGGCGTCGGCGACGAATCTGGACGAAGCGCAGCAGGTGGTCGATGCGGGCGTCGATGCGATCGTCGCGCAGGGCGTCGAAGCGGGCGGCCATCGCGGCATGTTCGACACGCAAGCCTTCGATGAAGGCCTCGGCACGTTCGCGCTCACCCGTCTTCTCGTGGAGAGATTCGATCTGCCCGTTATCGCGTCGGGCGGCATCATGGACGGCGCCGGCATTGCCGCGGTGCTCGCGCTCGGCGCACAGGCCGCGCAACTCGGAACGGCGTTCGTGCCGTGCCCGGAGACGTCGATCGACGACGGCTACCGTCGCGCGATTCTCGGCGATGCCGCGCTTCACACGACGATGACGTCGGCGATTTCGGGCCGTTTGGCGCGTAGCATGGTCAACCGCTTCACGGAACTGGGCCGCGCGGCCGATCGTCCTGCGACGCCGGATTACCCTGTCACCTACGATGCAGGCAAGGCGCTGCACGCGGCCGCGAAAGCGCAGGGCGAGTTCGGCTTCGGCGCGCAATGGGCTGGCCAGGCAGCGGCGCTGGCGCGTTCGCTGCCTGCTGCGGAACTCGTCGCGCGGCTCGAGGCGGAGCTCGACGAAGCGATCCGTCGATTGCAGCAGTTCGCCCGCTGACACATAGAGAGAAGCAACGGCCACCCAATGGATGAACCGACAACGCATGCAGAAACCGGCGGCACGACGCGGCTAGGCGGCGCAAGGCTGCTTTCGATCAACATCGGCGTGTGCCAGCCGCTCGACGTTGGACTCGCATCCGAAGGTCTGAGCGTCGAGTCGGCGATCCGCAAGCGTTCGGTGAGCAGCGCGAGCGAAGGCGCGGTGGTCGAAGTGAAGAAGCTCGGGCTTGTGGGCGACGAGCAGGCCGACCTCAGCGTTCACGGGGGCCTCGACAAGGCCGTTTATCTCTATCCGTTCGAACACTATGCGTGGTGGCGGCAACGGCGCATCGAGGCCGATCTACCCGATGCGGGCGAGCCGTTGGCATTCGGCATGCTCGGTGAGAATCTGACGACGCAGGGCTTGCTGGAATCGGATCTTTGGGTTGGCGATACGCTCGTGATTGATCAGGTCAGGTTACGGGTGGAAGCGCCGCGCAGCCCCTGTTTCAAGCTCAATGCTGCGATGGGGTACAGGAAAGCGGTCAAGCATATGTATCTGAGTGGATTTGCCGGTGTGTATCTGAGCGTCCTGCAGACGGGGTTTATTCAGGCTGGCGCACGCATTGAAGTCGTGCCGGGGCGTAGGGAGGAGTCGGTGAGCAACATTCTCGACTGGCGGCGCGGGAAGGCTCGGCGGGAGCCATGAGGTTTGAGCCTTCGCGGCGCGGGCGTTGCCGGTCGGTGTGCTTGTCTTTGCGCTGGCATCCGCGTATTGCCTTCGCGCTTCGAGCGTCGCCCCTGTGCGGGGCGGCACCTACTTTTCTTTGCCGCCGCAAAGAAAAGTAGGCAAAAGAAAGCGGCTAACACCGCCAACATTTCTTCTTGCCTGAGGGCACCCAACCGGTCCCTCACTTCACACGGCAATCACGTGACTCATGTTCGTTGCCAACGCTCTTGCGGCGCGCCTCACCCGCTTCACGCACCCGCGCTTCACCATGCCGTGCCAGATATTCCACGGCCGCCCAGGTGGCAAACTGTGTGTAGGCCGTAGTGCCTCACACGCCTCGCTCCGGACCGATAGCGCACGCGTTCCCCCCTTTAAGAGCGCCAAGCTATACGCCGCGACAACCTACACACAGTTTGCCACCTGGGCGGCACATACCATTCGCTGCCGCTAGCTCTTGTTTGGGTGTTTGAAGTGGGTGAGGCGGTCATTCGAAGCGTTGGCGACGAACGCGAACAGAAATGCTGCCGTGTGAAGCGTAAGACCCTTTGGGGGCCCTCAGGCAGGAACTAGAGTTGGCGGTGTGAGCCGCTTTCTTTTGCCTACTTTTCTTTGCGGCGGCAAAGAAAAGTAGGTGCCGCCCCGCACAGGGGCGACGCATGAACCGCGAAGGCATAACGCGGATGCCAACGCAAGGGCAAACACACCGACCGGCAACGCCCGCTCCGCGAAGGCTCAAACCGGATGCCAGCGCAAAGGTAAACACACCGACCGGCAACACCTGAAGCACGAAGGCATAACGCGGGTGCCACCAAAAAAACAAAAACGCGACTGGCAACGCCCGCCCCGCAAAGCCAAAAAAACCAAACCGCCCGCGCCGCCAAGGCGCCCAAGCGGATCCCCACACTCAGTCCTTCTTCTCGGCTTTCAGCCGACGATACTCGTCAACCGGCAACCCACCCCATCCCCAGTTTTCCTTCTCGACCTCCTGAATAACGACGAAGGTTGCTTCCAGCGGCTTGTTCAGCACCTTCAGCAGCAACTCGCTCGTTCCCTTGATGAGTTGCGCCTTCTCTTCCGGCGTTACTGCGCTCGTGCCGGGCGTATTTCCCTCGCGCGTAACCTGAATAGTCACGATAGGCATCAGAATCTCCGTAATGTCGTGTGGGACAGGCGCCGTTGCCGGCGCCTCGCCGTGCTTCGTGGCGTGCTTAGTGGCCTGCGCTCTGGCCGCCGTCGACGTGCAGGATCTCGCCCGTGACGAACGACGCGGAATCGAGATACAGCACTGCATTGACGATGTCGCTCATCTCGCCCATGTGGCCGACGGGATGCAGCGAACCCAGTGCTTCGTGCGTTTCCGGCGCGTGCATCGGCGACTTGATGATGCCGGGCGATACAGCGTTCGCGCGGATGCCCGACTTCGCGTATTCGATCGCGAGCGACTTCGTTGCGGCGTTCAGGCCGCCCTTGGTCAGCGACGCGAGAACCGACGGCACGCCCGAGATTGCGTGATCGACGAGGCTCGTCGAGATCTGCAGGACGTGGCCGCTCTTGTTCTTTTCCATCTCGGCGATGGCGAGCTGCGTGATGTGGAAGAAGCCGTTCACATTCACATTCAGCACGGCGGCGTAGTCTTCGGCCGTGTATTGCGTGAACGGCTTGGCGATGAAAATGCCTGCGTTGTTGATCAGCGTGTCGATGCGGCCGAAGCGTGCAATCGCTTCCGAAACGGCGCGTTGCGCGACTGCGCGGTCGCCGATGTCGCCGGCGATCGCCACGACGTTCGCATCGTCCGACGGCTTGATCGAGCGCGCGACAGCGACGACGCGATAACCGTGCTCACGGAAGCCCTTGACGATCTCGGCGCCAATGCCTTGCGATGCACCTGTGACGATTGCGACTTTTTGCGAATTGCTCATGATGGACCTCGAAGAGTTGTTCGGCTTTGTGTCGGAATTGACAGTGCCGTTAGGTCGTAAATCTAGGCTTCCTCGGCGTTGTTGCGAACACCCGGGTTGGACAAACTGTTGTGATTGGGAGGAATAAGTGGGGTTTTTTTGTCTGCGACGCGGGGTGGTTGGTATGCGTTTGCGCTGGCATGTGCGCTATGCCTTCGTGCTTCAAGCGTTGCCGGTCGGTGTTTTGGCCTTTTCGCTGGCATCCGCGTTATGCCTTCGTGCTTCAAGCGTCGCCCCTGTGCGGGGCGGCACCTACTTTTCTTTGCCGCCGCAAAGAAAAGTAGGCAAAAGAAAGCGGCTAACACCGCCAACTCTTCTTCCTGCCTGAGGGCCCCCAAAGGGTCTTACGCTTCACACGGCAATCACGTGACCCATGTTCGTTGCCAACGCTCTTGCGGTGCGCCTCACCCGCTTCACGCACCCGAGTTGCCGCACGCCGTCTCAGATATTCCACCGCCGCCCAGGTGGCAAACTGTGTGTAGGTCGTAGTGCCTCGCACGCCTCACTCCGGACCGATAGCGCATGCATTCCACCCTGTAAGAGCGCCACCCTATACGACGCGGCAACCTACACACAGTTTGCCACCTGGGCGGCACATACCATTCGCTGCTGCTTGCCCGAGTACGGGTATTCGAAGCGGGTGAGGCGTTCGTTCGAAGCGTTGGCAACGAGCACCAACCAGGGCACTGCCGTGTGAAGCGTGGGACCGTTGGGGGCCCTCAGGCAAAAACTAGAACGGCGGTGTGAGCCGCTTTCTTTTGCCTACTTTTCTTTGCGGCGGCAAAGAAAAGTAGGTGCCGCCCCGCACAGGGGCGACGCATGAAGCACGAAGGCATAACGCGGATGCCCGCGAAAAGGCAAACAACCAAACCGCATGCGCAGCAAATCCCGCCTCGCGGACGCCAGCGAAGCAGGCACAAAAAAACCGACACACTGCCTGTGGTACTGCACACCAAATGAAACTGACTGTTGCGAGCTTGATCATTCACGCTGATCGACCGTGCCAACGCAGTCAAAAACGGCGACGCCCATGCCTAAAAAGCCGCGCCGGGCAAGCCGGACACGGCGTCATACGCGAACGATCAGCCCATCGAACCAGGGCCAGAAACCCGCACTACTCGTTAGGCGCAAACCCCGGAAGCACGTCCTCATGCAATTCATCAAGTATCTGCCGATAATCCCGCGGCGTCACACGAGGGTTCAACGCGACGTGCGACACCCCATGCTCCCGCGCCAGATCGAGGTAATCCCGCAGCGCGCGACTTCCAATCGCAAAACCGCCACCGATCCGCTTGAACGGAAAATCCCGCCGCGGATGCAGGTACAAAAACCCGCCAAACGCGAGCGGCTTCGCGTCGCCATCGGGGTTCGTCTGACGATTCGTTTCTCTCCACTCATCGGCGAATGATTGCAACCGCGCAGGTTCCGGCACGAATCCAAGATACCCGTCCATATTGCCCGCGATCCAACCAAGCGTCTGCTGCGAGCGCCCGACCGCGATAGTCGGCACTCTCCCGAACACAGGCTTCGGCAGCATGGTCAGCGAGCCATCTCCGCGTCCAAAACACTCCGATTCGAAGCGCGGAAAGTTCTGCTCGCTCACGCTGCGATAAACCCCATATGCATCGCGGAAACGCTCCCCGCGACTTTCAAAGTCGATGCCAAACACGGGATATTCGGAAGGCCGATCACCCGACGACATCCCTATCACGATGCGTCCGCCCGTCAGCCTGTCGAGCGAATTGACCTGCTTGGCGAGCATGAGCGGCTCGCGCATCGGCAGCACGATGCCTGTCGTGCCGAGCGTGATGCGCTCGGTCGCGGTGGCGAGGTGCCCGATGTAGATCAGCGGCTCGAAGATCTGCCCGGAATCGCCGTATTGCGGATCGTAGAACGGGATATCGCGCGCCCACAACGCGGCCACGCCGGCTTGTTCGGCACGTTGCGCCATCTGCAGATGGTCGGCCATTGACGGATGAGGCGACGCGGCGTGCGTTTCGAGCGGCAGGATCAGCCCGACGGTGAGCGCGTCGCGCCGGAAGACGCGGTCGTAACCGCGATGACCCTGCAAAGGGAACGGAGTGCGCTCGACTTGCGTTTCGGGAAAAGCGATTGGCATGTCCATGATGTTTTCCTCCAGTGACGTCAGCTTACGGACATGCGTCGACGGGAAAAACACAGCGCCGCTAACAACACTTGATACACGGCGTCAATAGAGATGGACAGCAGGCAAGCGCGTGAAAAACTTCGTTTCACTCACGATGATGGTATGCATCATCAATCATCATTTTACTTGATCGATCGTCGCTCCTATCGTTGAGGAAAACAGAAGAGCGTGTCGGGTAGCCCTCGAATGCGCCTACTTCGAAACGAAATACAGGAGACATCGTGGTCCAAACGACTGCACTTCACAACGTCCGGTTGTCGCCGGCGTTCGTACGACTCGTCGCGCGTAGGCGCAGGCTCGTCATATTGCTCACGCTCGGTACCTTGCTGCCTTACTACGCTTTCGTGCTGATAGCAGGCTTCGCGCCGAAAGTGCTCGCGTTGAAGCTGTTTCCCGGCAGTGTCATGACGATCAGCTGGCCGTTGGGCGTCGCGCTGATCGTCGGCACGTGGATACTGACGGGCATCTATATTCGCCGCGCAAACGGCGAGTTCGACGAGTTGACCGCTCAGGTCCTGGCGGGAGACGCGCAATGAAACGATGCGTCAAACTCATCGGCGGCGTGCTGGCCGCTTTCATCGCCTGTGACGCAATGGCAGCAGCGGAAGTGCTCGAAAAAGTACAGAAGCAGCCGCTCAACACGACGGCCATCGTCATGTTCCTCGCGTTCGTCGTTGCGACGCTCGGCATCACGTTTTGGGCCGCGTCGAAGACGAAGTCGATGAAGGACTTCTACAACGCGGGCGGCGGCATTTCCGGTTTTCAGAACGGCCTCGCGCTGGCGGGCGACTATATGTCGGCAGCGGCGCTGCTCGGCGTGACGAGCATGATCTTCTTCAATGGCTACGACGGCATGCTCTACGCGGTGAGCTTCTTCGTCGCGTGGCCATTGCTGATGTTCCTGTTTGCCGAGCGCATCAGAAATCTGGGGCAGGTCACGATCGCCGACATCGCATCGTTCAGACTCGACCAGCAGAGAATACGCACGCTGATGGCATTCGGCTCGCTGACGGTGGTGTGCTTCTATCTCGTCGTGCAGATGGTGGGCGCGGGTCAGCTGATCCAGTTGCTGTTCGGGCTTCAATACAACTATGCCGTCATCGTGGTCGGCGCGCTGATGGCGGTGTATGTGACCTTCGGCGGTATGGTTGCGACAACGTGGGTGCAGATCATCAAGGCCGTACTCATGCTGTTCGGCGCGACGCTGCTTGCGGTTCTCGCGTTGAGCAAGTTCGGTTTTTCGATCGACGACATGTTCGCTCAAGCGATCGCCACACATAAGAGCGGCGCCGGCATCATGCTGCCGAGCAAGCTCGTCGCCGATCCGTTTGCGATGCTGTCGCTGTCGGTGGGACTGGTGTTCGGCACGTCGGGGCTGCCGCATATCCTGATGCGCTTCTTCACGGTGCCGGATGCAAAGGCGGCGCGCAAGTCCGTGTTCGTCGCGACGGGCTTTATCGGGTACTTCTTCCTGATCGTCATGGTGCTCGGCACAGCCGCGATTGTGATCGTGGGCCGCAATCCGTCGTTCTACGAGGGCGGCGTGATCGGGGGCAAGCTGATCGGCGGCGGCAACATGCCCGTCATGCATCTGGCGAAGGCAATGGGCGGAGACCTCGTGCTGGGCTTCCTGTCCGCCGTCGCCTTTGCAACGATCCTCGCTGTCGTGGCGGGACTCACGATGGCAGGCACATCGGCTATCTCGCACGATCTGTACGCGATGGTGATCAAGCGCAATCGCGCCGATCAAGCGAAGGAAAAGCGTGTATCGAGAATCGCATCGATTGCGATCGCGTGCGTGGCAATCCTGCTCGGCATCGTGTTCAAGGATCAGAACGTCGCGTTCCTCGTGGCGCTGACATTCAGCGTGGCCGCGTCGGTCAATTTTCCGATCCTCACGCTCGCGATCTACTGGAAAGGCTTGACGACGCGCGGCGCGCTGATGGGCGGCATTGCGGGGCTCGTGAGTGCAGTGGGTCTGGTCGTGCTGTCGCCCGCCGTGTGGGTCAAGGTACTCGGACACGCGACGCCGATCTTCCCGTACGACTACCCCGCAATCATTTCGATGACGATCGCCTTCTTCTTCACATGGATCGGATCGGTCACCGATCAGGGCGCGCGAGCGGCGAACGAACGCGAGCAATTCGACGATCAATTCGTTCGCGCACAGACGGGCATCGGTTCGTCGCGCGCCGCCAGTCATTAGAGAACTGCTGCAATCGATAGGGAATAAAAATGTCGAACTCGCCTATGTCATCCACACACGATGTTCAAGCGCACGGCACGCACGCACAGGGCCGCTTGCAGTGGCGCGATACCGGTCTGGGTTTTTCGCCCGTCACGATCGCGTTGCACTGGATCGTCGCGGCGCTAGTGCTCGCGATCATCGGAATCGAGATTGCGCTTGTTGCGTCGCCCAACGTCGAACTAGCGAGGGTTCTGAACCTGCTCGGCGCAATCCTGTTTCCGATCTCGGCCTATCGGTTTTGGGCGCGCGTGACGTCGTGGCATCCGCTGCCGCTCGGCACGCCGAATCCTGTCGAGGTGATCGTGAGCCGGTCGGTTGCGACTGCGCTGGCGCTGGCGATGGTGCTGCTGCCTGTCGCCGCGTGGCTGGCGAAATCGGCGGCTGGCCAGCTTGTCGAATTGCCCGGCGGATGGATCATTCCGTCGCCGATGCATCCAAACGCGCAGGCCGCGCAGGTCTTCGATGTTCTTTTCAAGATCGGCGCAACGCCGTTTGTGCTTGGCCTGGCGCTGCATATCTTCGGTGCCTGCAAGAATCATTTCGTGTTGAAGAACGATGCGTTGAAACGCATGCTTGGCAAACGCGTGGAGCTTTGAATCATGAGCACAACAGGTTTTGAGTTTGGTGGAAACGCCGTCACGAAGCTTTGCGGCGTCAGATATCCGATCTTCCTCGCTGGCATGGCCGCGATCTCCGGTCCGAAGCTTGTTGCGGCCGTCGCCAATGCGGGCGGGATGGGAACGGTGGGCGGATTGCGTCTGCCGCCGCTCGCGTTGCGGCGATGGATCCGGGAAACGAAAGAACTGACTGACAAGCCGTTCGGCGTCAATCTCGTTCCTTCGTTTGGCGGTCCGGATGTATTCGAGGCGCAGTTTCAGGTCGTGTTGCAGGAAAGGCCCAGGATGCTGTCGCTGTTCTATGCGGAGAACTATCCGCACATGATTTCGCGCGCGAAAGACGCGGGCATGGTGGTCATGGTGCAGGTCGGTTCCGTCGAACTCGCGCGCAAGGCTATCGCGCAGGGCGCCGATATCATCACTGCGCAAGGCAGCGAGAGCGGCGGGCATCTGAACCGCGGCACGATTGGACTGCTTTCGCTACTGCCGTCGCTTATCTCTGCGGCGGGCGGGCGTCCTGTGCTCGCGGCAGGCGGGATCACGAATCGCGACGACGTCCGCACTGTGATGAACATGGGCGCGGGCGGCGTGCTCTGCGGTACTGCGTTCGTTGCGTGTGACGAGTCGAATGCGCATCCGCTTTACAAGCAAAAGATCGTGGATGCGACTGTCGATGACACCGAATACCGTACCGGCTATTCGTTCGGCTGGAAATACGGCACGCCGCACCGGGTCATTCCGAATCGCGACAAGTGGAATTTGTTGCGGCATATCGGCGGCGGCGCGCGCGTGATCGACAAGCCGAGAATGGCGCAGAAGCTGTCGTTGTATGCGGGGCAGGGTGTTGGGAAGATCGACCGTGTGGTGTCGGCGGCGGCGCGTGTTGAGGAGCTTGTGAAGGGGTTTGCTGACGAGGGCGAGCGGGATGCGGTTGAACGGCTCGAGGGGGTTAGGTTGCGCTATGCGTAGGGTGGGGTGATTCGACGGCCGGGCATTGAGGTCGGCTCGTCGTGTGCGGGGCGGGAGGCGCTGATTGCGGCCAATCATTGCCGCTCGCCCATCGCACAGAACTGTCTCGAACGGCTGGTCCACATCCGAAACACGCCCGATACCCAAGGCGAGCATCTCGGCCTTAGCCGACATTGATTGGGCTGGGCCAGGTTCGACGTCAGCAATGTGGCGGATTGCCGACGGCATCGCGCAAGCGGACAACGGCTTGCCGCATCAGCGAACTCACACTGGCGACCCACATTGGTCTTGGCACTCCGCGTCCCGTAGATGGCACATCCGGTGGAGCAAACGGCCCTATCTCTTCCGGCCGGTTGCCGACTTCAAGCACTAGCAGCTTCGTCAATGTGGTCGGTGTTAACCCGCTAAAACCCCTCCGGCGCTTGCAATCCCTCCCGGTACGACTCAAAATGTAAGCGCTAACACGATATTTTCAGCGCGCTATTAGCGAATGGACGGGCTGAGACTCACGACAGCGCGTCAAAATGTAAGCGCTAACATAAAATGAGGAAACGGATCGAGCGCTCAGCGCAATGCGCCGTGGCGCGCAGACCTCTATCCCAATGCGCGCCGAAGTGGACGCGCAATTCCAGGCTGCCCGACAGCGTATCGGCGCGGCCCGACGCAACTCAATCGGACACATGAAGCGGAGACAACGATCATGAGCGCAACCCCTGACCACGAGCAGGCCCCACCGAAAATTCGCCGGGCCCAGATCGTGGCGCTGACGCTGTTGATGGTCAGCGGCATCGTCAACTATCTGGACCGTGGCACGCTCGCCGTCGCCAACCCGCTGATCCGACATGACCTCGGCTTGTCGCTGGGTCAGATGGGGCTGCTGCTCTCCGCGTTCTCCTGGAGCTATGCGCTATTTCAGTTGCCGGTGGGCGGTCTCGTCGATCGCATTGGGCCGCGCAAGCTGCTCGGCATCGGCCTGATCGTCTGGTCGCTCGCGCAGGCCGCCGGCGGCTTCGTCTCGACCTTCGGCTGGTTCATCCTTGCGCGGATCGTGCTCGGTATCGGCGAGGCGCCGCAGTTTCCGTCGGCGGCGCGCGTCGTCAGCAACTGGTTTCCACTGCGCGCCCGCGGCAAGCCGACGGGCATCTTCAACTCGGCTTCCCCGCTCGGCACAGCGCTCGCGCCGCTCTGCCTGTCAATCCTCGTCGTGAATTTCCACTGGCGCTGGGCGTTCATCGTGACGGGCATCGTCGGCCTGTTCGTGGCGGTCGTATGGCTTGCGGTGTATCGCGATCCCGTGAAGGCGACGATGACCGAAGAAGAGCGCCGTTATCTCGAAGGTGACGAGGCGGATCGCAAGCCTGCGCCGTCGCTCACCTTCGCTGAATGGCGTTCGCTGTTTTCGCATGGCACCACCTGGGGCATGCTGATCGGCTTTTTCGGCTCGGTCTACCTCAACTGGGTGTACCTGACGTGGCTGCCGGGCTACCTGACGATGGAACGCCACATGAGCCTGATGCACACGGGCGTCGCGGCATCGATTCCCTTCTTCTGCGGCTTTCTTGGCTCGCTCACGGCCGGGTGGTTCTCGGATCTCATGACGAGCCGCAGCACGAATCCCGTCGGGAGCCGCCGCAACGCGGTGGTGATCGCGATGCTCGGCATGGTCGCGTTCACGATTCCGGCGGCGCTTGTGGAGAGCAATACGATCGCGATCGCGTGCATCTCGGTGGTGATCTTCCTGGCCAACGCCGCTTCAGCCAGTTCATGGGCGCTGGCGACGGCCGCTGCGCCACCCAACCGCATCGGCTCGCTCGGCGCGATCCAGAATTTCGGCGGCTTCCTGGGCGGCGCCCTTGCGCCCATCCTGACCGGCTACATCGCGCAGAACTGGTCCTTTGTGCCCGCGCTGCTGACAGCGGCAGGCATCGCGTTCGTCGGCGCGATGAGCTATGTGCTGTTCGTACGCAAGCCGATCGAGGATAAGCCCGCACACGTCGAAGCCATTCGAGCGCAGGCGTGACGAGATCGCACGCCGGGCCCCATTCAACACGTTCAGAGAGATAATCATGACGAGCGTCACGCATTCCCCCACTTCAATCGAAGGCATCGTTCCCGTGATGCTGACACCGTTCGACGCTTCCGGCATGATCGACTACGCCGGCCTCGAACGTCTGATCGAGTGGTACATCGCGCACGGCTCGGACGCGCTCTTTGCCGTCGCGCAGTCGAGCGAGATGCAGTTTCTGAGCCTCGCCGAGCGCGGTGAACTCGGCCGGTTCGTCGTAGAGAAGGTGGCGGGCCGCATTCCCGTCGTGGTCTCCGGTCACATCAGCGACGACCCCGATGCCCAGGCGGAAGAACTCGGCGTCGCTGCATCGACGGGCGCGCAAGGCATCGTGCTCGTGACGAACCGGCTCGATCCGAAGCACGAGGGAACGGAGGTCTTCACGGCCAATCTCAAGCGGCTTCTCAAGCGCCTGCCGCCCGACATTCCGCTCGGTCTCTACGAGTGCCCGGCGCCGTATCGGCGGCTCCTCTCCGACGATGAACTGAAGATGTGCATCGACACGGGCCGCTTCATCATGCTGAAGGACGTGAGTTGCGATCTCCAGACCGTCAAACGGCGCGTCGCGATGGCGCAGGGTTCGCCGCTGAAGGTCCTGAACGCCAACGCGGCGATCGCGTGGGACGCGATGAAGGCCGGCTCGGCAGGCTTCAACGGCGTGTTCACGAACTTTCACCCGGACCTCTACAAGTGGCTGCGCAACGATGCAGCACAGGACCCGGCACTCGCGGAGGAACTGTCGACGTTTCTCGTTCTCGCCGCCGTTTCGGAATCGCTCGGCTATCCGGCGCTCGCGAAGATTTACCATCAGCGCATCGGCACGTTCGAGTCGATTCGCTGTCGCGTGATCGACTACGACGTTCGCGAGCGCTTCTGGGCGCTCGATGCGGTGCTCGACAAGATCGTCGCCGGCACCGAGGATTTCCGCTCGCGCATCGCCGCGCTCGGCGCGCCCGCATGAGCATGAGCGTGCGCGCGCCCGGCGAAACGCCGCGACGGTATGATGACGGCGCTTGCTGCGTCCGCCCTCGTCCAACCGTCACTGCCTGATCCGATGCCTCGCTCCCCTGACTCCCCCGCGCCCGCTGCCGACAAGGCCCTGGCCCGCACGCCAACGAGCCGCGCCCGCCGCAATACAGGACGCACGGTGCTCTCGGATGTCGCGAAGCTCGCGGGGGTATCGACGGCGACCGTGTCGCGCGTTTACAACGAGCCGGACAAAGTCTCGGCCAACGTACGTGAGCGCGTCGAGCACGCCGCGCTCACGCTCAACTGGTTTCCGAATGCGGCGGGACGCGCGCTCGCGTCGACGCGCAGCCATATTGCCGGCATCATCATTCCGACCCTCGACGATCAGGTGTTCGCCTCGCAGGTGAGCGGCATGCAGGCGGCATTCGCGGCGCGCGGCATCACGCTCGTGCTCGGTTGCTCGAACTACGACCCCGCGCAGGCGATCGTGCAGGTGCGCGCGATGCTCGCGCGCGGCGTTGAGGCGATGGCTATCGTTGGCGAGGCGCATCCGGCCGAACTGTTCGATGCATTGCGGCTCTATCGGGTGCCTTATGCCGTCACGTATGCGTATCGCGAGGGCAGCCCGCACGACTGCGTCGGCTTCGACAATCACGCGGCCTACGTTGAAATAACGGAACATCTGATTGGCCTCGGCCACCGCGCGTTCGCGGTCTGCATCCAGCCGACTCGCGACAACGACCGGGTCCAGGCGCGCGTCGCAGGCATTCGTTCGGCGCTCGAACGACACGGCCTCGCCGTCAGGCCGGAGCACATGTTCGAAGGCGAATCGACGATCGGATTCGGGCGGCGCAGCTTGCGCTCGATCTGGCAATCGGCGGGCGAGCACCCGACCGCGATCATCTGCGGCAACGACCACATTGCGTTGGGCGTGCTGCGCGAGGCGGAGGATCTGGGGATCGCCATTCCAGGCGAATTGTCCGTAACGGGCTTCGACGATCTCGCGATCGCGAAAGAGATGCGTCCCGCACTCACGACCATGCGGGTCGACACCGCCGAGATTGGAAGGCTTGCGGCGCAACACCTGCTCGACGCACTCGATGGCAAGCGCGTTCAGCATGGACATGAGGTGCGTGCGCAATTACAGGTTCGCGAGTCCACGGGGTCATGCCCGAGCCAGGTTTCGCGGCGATCCTGATAGCGCGTGCGGACCCGAAGGTCCGCTTCCTGGCTGGAACAGCTGGTTGAATGCCCTTCATCTTGAACGTTTCTGTTTCTCAACTCTTATATAAGACATAAGACATTTGACCTCGTGGGGCATTGCAATTAAAATCGCGATCAAAGCGGTGCCCGGAGCAGCTTCGACGTGCCTGAAAAGTCCTCCCCTGAAACGCAATACCAGCAGGTCTCCCATGCTTGAAAACTTTCGTGCTCATGTAGCCGCGCGCGCCGCGCTCGGCATTCCTCCCCTGCCGCTGACGGCTCAGCAGACCGCCGAGCTGGTGGAACTGCTGACGAATCCGCCCGCCGGCGAAGAGCAGACCCTGCTCGACCTGATCACCAACCGCGTGCCCGCAGGTGTGGACGAAGCCGCGCGCGTGAAGGCGGGCTTCCTGGCCGCCGTGGCCAAAGGCGAGACCGCCTGCGCGCTGATCTCGCGCGCCCGCGCCACTGAATTGCTCGGCACGATGCTGGGCGGCTACAACATCCAGCCGCTGATCGAACTGCTGCCCGACGCCGAAGTCGGCACCGTGGCCGCCGAAGCGCTGAAGAAAACCCTGCTGATGTTCGACCAGTTCCACGACGTCAAGGAACTGGCGGACAAGGGCAACGCCAACGCCCGCGCCGTGCTGCAAAGCTGGGCCGACGCCGAATGGTTCACCAGCCGTCCGGAAGTGCCGCAAAGCCTGACCATCACCGTGTTCAAGGTGACGGGCGAAACCAACACCGACGACCTGTCGCCCGCCCCGGATGCCACCACCCGCCCGGACATCCCGCTGCACGCGCTGGCGATGCTGAAGAACGCCCGCCCCGGCATCACGCCGGAAGAGGACGGCAAGCGTGGTCCCATCAAGTTCATCGAGTCGCTGAAGGAAAAGGGCCACCTGGTCGCGTACGTGGGCGACGTGGTCGGCACCGGCTCCTCGCGCAAGTCGGCTACGAACTCGGTGCTGTGGTTCACGGGCGAAGACATCCCCTTCATCCCGAACAAGCGTTTCGGCGGCGTGTGCCTGGGCAGCAAGATCGCACCGATCTTCTACAACACGATGGAAGATGCCGGCGCGCTGCCGATCGAACTCGACGTGTCGAAGATGGAAATGGGTGACGTGGTCGAACTGCGCCCCTACGAAGGCAAGGCGCTGAAGAACGGCGCAGTGATCGCCGAGTTTCAGGTCAAGTCCGACGTGCTGTTCGATGAAGTGCGCGCAGGCGGCCGCATTCCGCTGATCATCGGCCGCGGATTGACCGCCAAGGCACGTGAAGCGCTGGGCCTGGCTCCGTCCACGCTGTTCCGCCTGCCGCAGCAACCGGCCGACAGCGGCAAGGGCTTCTCGCTCGCGCAGAAGATGGTCGGCCGCGCCTGCGGTCTGCCGGAAGGTAAGGGCGTCCGCCCGGGCACGTACTGCGAACCGCGCATGACTTCGGTCGGCTCGCAGGACACGACCGGCCCGATGACCCGCGACGAACTGAAGGACCTGGCGTGCCTGGGCTTCTCGGCCGATCTCGTCATGCAGTCGTTCTGCCACACGGCCGCTTATCCGAAGCCGGTCGACGTGAAGACCCACCAGACGCTGCCGAACTTCATCAGCAACCGCGGCGGCATCGCGCTGCGCCCCGGCGACGGCGTGATCCACTCGTGGCTGAACCGCATGCTGCTGCCCGACACCGTCGGCACGGGCGGCGACTCGCACACCCGCTTCCCGATTGGCATCAGCTTCCCGGCCGGTTCGGGCCTGGTCGCCTTTGCGGCCGCTACGGGGACGATGCCGCTGGACATGCCGGAATCGGTGCTGGTCCGCTTCAAGGGCAAGATGCAGCCGGGCGTGACCCTGCGTGATCTCGTCAACGCCATTCCGCTGTACGCGATCAAGCAAGGCATGCTGACGGTTGCCAAGCAAGGCAAGAAGAACATCTTCTCCGGCCGCATTCTCGAGATCGAAGGCCTGCCCGATCTGAAGGTCGAGCAAGCTTTCGAATTGTCGGATGCTTCCGCCGAGCGCTCGGCCGCCGGTTGCTCGGTCCACCTGAACAAGGAACCGATCATCGAATACCTCAACAGCAACGTCACGCTGCTGAAGTGGATGATCGCCGAAGGCTACCAGGACCCGCGCAGCCTGCAGCGCCGCATCAAGGCGATGGAGCAGTGGCTGGCCGACCCGCAACTGCTGTCGCCGGATGCCGACGCCGAGTACGCAGCCGTCATCGAGATCGACCTGGCCGACATCCACGAGCCGATCGTGGCCTGCCCGAATGATCCGGACGACGTGAAGACGCTGTCTGATGTGGCCGGTGCGAAGATCGACGAAGTGTTCATCGGCTCGTGCATGACCAACATCGGTCACTTCCGTGCCGCGTCGAAGCTGCTGGAAGGCAAGCGAGACATCCCCGTCAAGCTGTGGGTTGCCCCGCCGACCAAGATGGATCAGAAGCAGCTGACCGAAGAGGGCCACTATGGCGTCTTCGGCACAGCCGGTGCGCGCACCGAAATGCCGGGTTGCTCGCTGTGCATGGGCAACCAGGCGCAAGTGCGCGAAGGCGCGACGGTCATGTCGACCTCGACCCGTAACTTCCCGAACCGCCTGGGCAAGAACACGAACGTGTATCTCGGCTCGGCGGAACTGGCGGCGATCTGCTCGCGCCTGGGCAAGATCCCGAGCAAAGAGGAGTACATGGCCGACATGGGCGTGCTCAACGCCAATGGCGACAAGATCTATCAATACATGAACTTCGACCAGATCGAGGACTTCAAGAAAGTGGCCGACACGGTGCAGATGTAAGCGCGTATCGGGCTACGGCGTGTTGTACTCGTCGTAGCGCCACGCAATGGCGCCGCGGGCTGAATGCCTGCGGCGCCATTTTTTTTGGTGGCGAGTCGACTGCGCGCGTCATCCCGGCGCGCGCAGTTGCCGGGCGGCCTGGCATGAGCGATCATCTGCGTCAACGCAGTTGACGGAGATCAGACGATGTCAGCGATGGCCAAGATTCGAGGATTCGTTGTCGCACTGGCGCTCGTTAGCTCGGCGGCGCATGCACAGACCACCGACTTCTGGGGAACGCGTCTCCCCGATCAGCCGACGCAGTTCATCTTCGGCTACGGCTCGCTCATCAACACCCCATCGCGCAACGACACGGCCGGCAAACCGGTTGCGGCGATTCCGGTGCGCGTTTCGGCGGCGTTCGGTTATGTGCGCAGCTGGAGCGACCGCGCGCGCACCGGCTTCACAGCGCTCGGCCTGCGGCGTCCGTTCGAGGGTGAAGCGCCGATGACAATCAACGGCGTGATCTATCCCGTTGCCGGCAACGACATGTCCGCGTTCGACGAGCGCGAGAAGGGATACGTGCGCGTCGAGGTGCCGCGCGCGCTCATCGAGGCCGTATCGTGGCAGCCGCTACCGGCGCAGGGAACTGTCTGGGTCTACGTGCCGAAAGCCGAAGGCAAGACGCCGGGCGAAGGGCTTCCGGTTCCGGACGCCAGGTTTCCGCTCGTTGAGTCGTATATCGATGTCGTGATCGAGGGCGGGCTTGAGTACGGGCCGGAATTCGCGCGCGAGATCATCGAGACGACCCGCGACTGGAGTCCCTACTGGCTCAACGACCGCACGCTCGCACGCCGGCCCTGGGTGTTCGACAAGCAGTTCGCAAAGATCGATGCGCTGCTCGCGACGTCGGCGCCGTGCTTCGCGCAGCGAGCGTTCTCCGAGGACTATGCCGCCGCGAGCGCTGCCATCGCCAAACGCAAAGGCGATGTGTGCCTTCGTGAAGCGCGCGCTCGCTAGGCTGCGCCTGCACTACGCCGCTCAGGAGATCGGCGAGTCGAACATTACGCATTCGCTTTACCGAAGCCACCTCGTGCGATTCTCGCCTGATGCGCAGCTCTGTCAGTTGCCGTCGCCCGTATCACCAGGAAGCGGCACAACCGATGGACGCGCAGGCGACGCGTCTTCATGAAACAGATCGTCCAGATACTGCGCCAGTTCATCGCCGTCGATAGAGCCAGGAATCTGGAAATCGGCCCGCCGTCGCTTGCCATCCTGTCCGACATAGAAGGCCGCCCAACCGTCCTCGCTTGCCTCGATCAACATGATCCGCCCGAACACGTCAAAGAGAAAAGGCTGGCTCATATTGACGACGTACGCGGTTGACGGCTATTGCTGGATATCGACGATCGCTTCGCGCACGTCGACGCGTTTCGGAATGACATGCTCGCGATACGCGAGATCCGCAGCGTCCTGCTGTGCCTTGACGACTTCGCTGGTGAGCGGATAGTGCACGCCCCATTCCAGCCTCGGCAAGGCCTTCGACCACACGTCGAGGCGCACACCCGTGCTCTGCGACAGGAACTCAGCCGTCTGTGCAGGATGCGCGAGTTCGATAGCCGTCTGCCGGTCGAGCACATCGAATAGCAGCCGCAACGTAGCGGGATAACGCCGCGCAAAATCGCGCGAGCCGATATAGAAGCCGTATTGCGGCACGGAAAGCTCGCCGATCGTCAGTATCGTACGCGCGCCCGTTGCGAGTTCGGTATCGGCATAGCGCGGGTCCGGCACTGCCCACGCGTCGATGAAGCCGCGCTCGAATGCAGCGCGCGCGTCGCTGTAACTCAGATACACGAATTGCACCGACGCGGGCGGGACACCGGCGTCGGCGAGCGCCTTCAATACGAACAGATGCCCTTGCGAGCCCTTCGCGAAGGCGATCTTCTTGCCTTTCAGGTCGTCGAGCCGACGCACAGTCGAATTCGCCGGGACGATCAGCCCGTAGCTCTTTTGCAGCTGCGGCGCGTATGCGACGTACACCACGCCGGGTGCCGCGCCCGCCTGCGCGAGAATCGGCGGCGTCGAGCCGACCGCGCCGACGTCGACATCGCCCGTATTGATCGCCTCGACGAGCGGCGCGCCATAGACGAATTCCTTCCATCTGACGGCGACGCCATGCGCAGCGAACGCTTTTTCGAGTTCGCCCGACGCACGCAGCGCGACTAGCGGATCGCCCTTCTGAATGCCGATGTTGATCGCCGCAGGCCATCCCTCGGCATGCGCGCGGGAATGCAGCAGGAGACACGCAACGAGGATCACGAGCACCTGCCACAGCGGGCGGCGGAATGACTGCATGCGAAGCGTCGCCATCATATGAAGCGTCAGGCCGGGAAATGCGGATTGGCGGGGCGCGCGAGCCCGTAGTGCCCGCGCAGCGTATCGGCGTCGTAGTCGCGGCGAAACAGCCCGCGTTTCTGCAGGATCGGCACGACGTGATCGACGAAGATGTCGAGTTGCGCGGGCAAGATGGGCGGCATCACATTGAAGCCGTCCGCTGCGCGGCTCTCGATCCAGTCCTCGATCGTATCGGCGACACGCTCCGGCGAGCCCGCCAGCGTGAAGTGCCCGCGCGCGCCCGCCAGCTGTCGAAGCAGATTGCGCAGCGTCGGCCGTTCGCGCCCGACGAGTTCGGTAATCGCGGCGGCGCGGCTTTGCGCAGCCTGCACCGTCGACGGGTCGGGGAAGTCGTCGCGCGAAAGCGGCTGGTCGAGTGCGAGCGTCGAGAAGTCGTGCCCGCCGAAGCGGTTCGACAGGCGGCTCAGTCCCACTTCGATGTCCGTGAGACCGTTGAGTTCTTCGAGGAGCGCCTGGCCTTGCGCGTCGGTCGAACCGATCGCGGCGCTCAGGCCGGGCAGGATCACCACATCTTCCGAGCGACGTCCGGCAGCGACGGCCGCCTGCTTCAGTTCAGCGTAAAAGTCGACCGCGGATTCTTTCGTCAGGTGCGCCGTGAACACGGCTTCCGCGTGCCTGGCGGCGAATGCCTTGCCCGTCGGCGACGAGCCTGCTTGCACCAGCACGGGCCAGCCTTGCGGCGAGCGGGGCAGATTGAGGGGACCGGCAACGCGGTAGAACTGGCCCTTCCAGTCGATCCGGCGTACCCGCTCACGGTCGAGGAAGCGGCCCGACTCGACGTCGTCGATGATCGCGTCATCGGCCCAGCTATCCCATAGCGCTTTCACAACCTGCACGAATTCGTCCGCGCGCGCGTAGCGCTCGCTGTGCTCGGGCGCGCGTTCGTAGCCGAAGTTGGGGCCAGCGCCACCGACCCACGAAGTCACGATGTTCCAGCCGACGCGTCCGCCCGAAATATGATCCAGCGAAACAAACTGGCGCGCGAGATTGTAGGGCTCGGTATAAGTCGTCGAGGCTGTGGCGATCAAACCGATGCGCGAGGTCTCGCGAGCGAGTGCCGCCAATGTCGTAATCGGTTCGAGCGCGCCGCTTGCGACATGACGCGCGCCGTCGCCGAGCTCGAGTGCGTCGGCGAAGAAGATCGAATCGAAGCGGCCAGCTTCAGCGCGCTTTGCGAGATCGATGAAATAGTTGATGTCGGTCAGCGCCTTGCGCGTCGCTCCCGGATGGCGCCAACCCGCCTCATGATGCCCGCGGCCGTGTATGAACAGATTGAGATGGATGCGTCGTGACATGAGCGTGCGTGGTGGATGCGTATCGGACGATGCGCGATGACAGGCGCACTCATTCTATTGACAGCCGAAAGGCATGCAAACGAACGAAGGCTGATATCGATATATGCGCTCGCACGGTCGGGAAACAGCCGATTCCCCGCATCCCGATACGGCTTACCTCAATTCGTTCATGCAGGCATCCACGTGCATCCGGCTATTTGAAGCGGCGTCATCCAGCTTACCCGCGATGTACTTCGCGATGCGCCATCCGAACACGATTGCTGGGCCCAACGTCGTGCCGGGTCCGGGATACGTGCCGCGAAAGATCGAAGCCAGATCGTTGCCGCACGCGAAGAGTCCAGGTATCACGTTGCCGTTCACATCGAGCAGTTCGCCGTTCGCATTTCCGCTGAGACCCGCGCTGCACGCGAGGTCGGCGGGCCACACGGTCACGGCGTAATACGGACCTTTGCCCAAAGGACGGATGCACGGATTGGGCTTCTGCGCCGCGTCGCCATTGAACCGGCTCATCGGGCTGGAACCGCGGCCGAAGGCGGGGTCGTTGCCCGATGCGGCATCGCGATTGTAGGTATCGACAGTGCGCGCAAGCCCCACCGCATCCACGTTCAACTTCGCCGCCAGCGCGGCCAGCGTGTCGCCTTTGACCAGATACCCGGCGCGCTCGAACCCGGCAATGCGCGCCCGGCTTCGCCCCGGCATCAGCAGGCCCAGACCATAGTCGCGGATAAAGTCTGCATCGACGATCAGATGCGCCGGCACGCTCGCGCCATGGCCGTCGTCGCGCAACATGCCCATCACGAAGTCGTGATAGGAGTTGGATTCGTTGACGAACCGCTCGCCCCGGCTGTTCACCGCGATGAGCCCCGGCTTCGCGCGATCGAGGATGATATGCGGCCACACGCTATCGTCGCCGCTGGGCGAACGGCGGATCGAGCAGGGCATCCAGAGCCCGGGGCTGTCGCCGCCGTTTTCGAGTCGCGCATCGACGGCGAGCGCGTTGCTGACGCCGTCGCCCGTGTGGGTGTCGGGAGACAGCGACAGCGGTTGTGCGGCAGCAGGAAACAACTGTTTGCGCAGCGCCGGATGCCGCGTGACGCCGCCCGTGGCGAGCACGACACCGCGACGCGCGCCAATGCGCCGCTGCTTGCCGTCACGCGAACCGACTACGGCGCCCGTTACTCGACCTTGCTCGCGAACCAGTTCGACGAGCGGCGTTTCGAAGCGCACTGCCACGTCGCGCTTGCGCAGGCTATAGAAGAGCCGGGCGGCGAGCGCGTTGCCCATCACGAGCTGCGTGCCGCGCGGAAAACGCATGCGGTCGATTACATAACGGCCGACCACTTCGACGGTGCGCCTGAAATGGCTGAACGATCCGAACGGACTGAGCAGCGCGCCAAGGTCGCTGCGATTGACCATCATCCCGCCCAGGCCCATGAATTCCTTGCGCGGCGGGCGCACGCGCGAGAAATCCTTGTGCAGCACGCGGGCATCGAAAGGCAAGGGCGCGAGCGCGCGGCCGCCGAATGCCGCGCCCGGTCCCGTCACATAGTCCGGGTGCGCGGCCGCCGCGACGAACTTGACGTCGCTGATGCGCTGCAATTCGTCGATGGCGAGCGGACCGCTTTGCAGGAAGGCCTCGCGTGCTTCGTCGCCGCCGCGTTCGCCGACCACCGATTGCAGAAACCGGCGCGCGTCGTCGACGCTGTCGGGCACGCCCGCATCGACGCTCAGTTGCGTGCCCGGCACCCAGGTCGTGCCGCCCGACGTCGACGTGATGCCGCCGACTGCGTCCGTCTTTTCGCACAAGAGAACGTCCAGGCCCTCATGATGCGCGATCAACGCGGCTGTCATGCCCGCCGCGCCCGCGCCGAACACGAGCACATCGACTTCTTCGTCCCAATGGATGCTGCTGCCTGAATTCATGTTCACTGTCTCCTCTGATGCCTTGTCGCAGTTTTCGTACTTGCTGGGTTGTGTCCGAACAGACGTTCAATAAGTCGCGCGTCCGCCGGACAGATCGAAGGTCGCGCCCGTCGAAAACGAGCATTCACCCGATGCCAGCCACGCGGCCAGGCTCGCGACTTCGTCGGCCGTTCCGGCGCGTTGCATCGGGATCTTCGCGAGACTCGCGGCGAGCGCGTCGGGGGTCATCTGTTGCAGCAGGGGTGTCTCGATCACCGCGGGCGCGATGCAGTTCACGCGCACCGGCGTCAGCGCCAGTTCCTTACCCATCGACTTCGTGAACGCAATCACGCCGGCTTTTGCCGCCGAATACGCGGACATCGACGGGTTGCCTTCCTTGCCCGCTATCGACGCGAGATTGACGATGCGGCCGAAGCCCGCGTCGAGCATGGGTTTGACGGCGGCGCGCGAGCAAAGGAACACGCTGCGAAGATTGACGTCGATGCAGCGCTGCCATGCGTCGAGCGCGCTGTCGGCGACAGTCGAGATCGGACCTGTCGTGCCCGCGCTGTTGATCAGCACATGCAGCGCGCCGAAGCGTTCAAGTGTCGTCTTGAGCGCGGTTGCGACGGAGGCTTCGTCCGTCACATCCGCATGCACGCCGATGGCCGCGCTGTTCTCGTCGGCGCTCAGCGTGTCGGCAGCTTCATGCGCCGCACGCGCATCGAGGTCCCACAGCGCGACGCGCATGCCGTCGCGTTGCAGGCGCGCCGCAATCGCGCGGCCGATCCCGCCCGCGCCGCCCGTAACGACGGCGACTCGCTGCGCCGCGCTCATGCTTGTGCGTCGAGCAGAAATTCGACCATGCGGTCGCACACGCGCGCGAACATCTGCGTGCCCGTCACGGTCTTGCAGCCGCGCGCGCGTGCCGCTTCGATGAACGGCGTGAGCGGCGGCTTCGTGACGACGTCGCCGACGAACGTTGAAGCGGGCAGGCGCGACACGTCGATGGGCAACGGATCGTGGGCCCGCATGCCCATCGGCGATGCGTTGACGACGACGTCGAACGATCCGGCTTCGACATCGGCCGCCGCCACGTGCACGGCGCCGCATTGCATCGCGGCGAGCCGGGTCACGAGCGATTGGGTGCGCGCCGTATCGTTGTCGCGCACGTCGAGAGCAGCGACGCCCGCACTGACGAGCGCATGGCCGATGGCCGAGCCCGCGCCGCCTGCGCCGATCAGCAACGCGCGTTTGCCTTGCAGATCGCAGCCCGCATCCTCGAGGGCGGCCACGAAACCCGTGCCGTCGAACATACCGCCATGCCAGCCGCCATCGGCCGTGCGCCGCAGCGTGTTCACCGCGCCGAGAAACGCGGCCTCATCGGAAAGACTTGAGCAGAAGCCGGCGGCGCTGAACTTGTGCGGCACGGTGATGATCACGCCGTCGACATTGCGCATCGGCCCGACGCCAGCGAAGAATGCCGCGAGATCGTCCGGCGCGACATGTGCGGGAACCACGAGCGCGTCGCGTCCTGCTTCACGCATTGCCGCCGTCACGCCTTTGGGCGAACGCACCTGCGCAATGGGATCGCCGACAATGAAATACACGCGCGTCGCGCCGCTGAGTCCCTCGTCGAGCGATACGGCGACGTTCGTTGCAGTCGTTTGGGTCATGCTGTTTTCACCTCCAGAGTAGAACGGGCATCGTCATGCACGATGCCGAGCAGTTTGGCCTGCGTCGCGCTGTCCTGAGCGAGCGCGTCAGCCGTGTTTTCATAAGCGACGCGGCCGTTGACGAGCACATACACGCGGTCCGCGATGGGCAACACCATATCGGCCTGATGTTCAACGATAACGACGCTTGCCCGCTCGCGCAGCTTGACGACGGCGTCGAGCACTTCCTGCACGACAGCAGGCGCAAGACCTTCGAACGGTTCGTCGAGCAGGATCGCCTTGGCGGGCGCCATCAACGCACGCGCGATGGCCACCATCTGCCGCTCGCCGCCCGAAAGATGTTCGGCGCGTACGTCCTTGCGGTTCGCGAGCCGCGGAAAGAGCGCGTAAATCTCGTCGACGCTCGCGCCGCCCTTGCGCGCGGCGAGCCGCAAGTTCTCGTAGACGGTCAGATTCGGAAACAGGCGGCGGCCTTCGGGCACCATCGCGAGACCGAGCCGGTTGATCTCGTGCATTGGCCGTGACGTGATGTCGTGTCCGTCGAACGTGATGGTGCCGGCGCTGATCTGCGCGACGCCCGTTGCCGCACGCAGTGCGGTCGTCTTGCCGACGCCGTTGCGTCCGAGAATCGCGATCACTTCGCCTTCGTGCAGCGTGAGATCGATGCCGTCGAGGATCGTGTTGCCCGCGTAGCCCGCCTTCACGTTTTGCAGTTGCAGAAGGGCACGCCGACTCGCTGGTGTGTCGCGCTTGTGTGCGCGTTCGGCGAGACGCGCATCGACGGGACGCTGGCCCTTTGAGTGACCCATGTACGCCTCGATCACTTCAGGATGCGCAGCCACGTTGGCAGGTGAGCCGTCCGCGATCAGATGGCCGCGATGCAGCACGCTGACGCGATCGGAAATGGTCAGCACGCGGTCGATGTCATGTTCGATCAACAGCACCGCGTGATGGTTTGCGAGTTCGCGCACGATACGCGCGACGTTTGCGCGATCCGCTTCGGCAAGGCCCGCGAGCGGTTCGTCGAGCAACAGCAGACGGGCCTGCGTCGCGAGCGACAACGCGATTTCGAGCAGGCGCTGTTCGCCGTGCGAGAGGCTCTCGCACGATGCCGCCGCGCGCTCGACGAGACCGACGGCTGCGAGCAGCGACCAGGCGCGCGCGTTCTGCATGTCGAGCGTATGCGCGTCGCGCCACAAGCCGAGCCGTTCGCGCTGCGCGGCCTGCACGGCGACGCGCACGTTCTCGAACACGGTGAGGTTGCGGAACACGCTGAGAATCTGGAACGAGCGGCTCATGCCGAGCCGCACGCGGCGGAACATCGCCAGCCGCGTCACGTCCCTGCCGTCGAATGTGATCGTGCCCGACGATGGCGGCAGCACGCCCGTCAGCATATTGAAGAAGGTCGTCTTGCCCGCGCCATTCGGCCCGATGAAGCTGTGCAGCTGGTACGGATAGACGTCGAGGTCGATCTTGTCGGCCGTCACGAGCGAGCCGAATTGCTTCGACAGCCCGCGCACGCTGAGAATCGGCGCATCCGGATTCATGTCGATGCGGCTCGCGCGATATGGCGCGATCACTTCGGGGCGCGCGGGAATGGTGTCGCGCACGAGCGTCCAGCGCGGCCGGCGCAGCAGGCGCTGCGCAAGACCCTGAATGCCTTCGGGCGAGAAGAACGCGAACGCAATGATGATCGGCGCGAACATCAGCCACCAGTGTTCGGTGAGGCTGCTCAACTTGTCTTCGAGCAGGATGAACGCAATCGCGCCCCACAGCGGCCCGAGAAACTGGTGCACGCCGCCTAGCACCGTCATCAGCAGACTGTCGCCTGCGTGCTCCCAACTGAGGTTGTTCGCATACGCGCCTTGCAGCATCAGGCACAGCAACCCGCCCGCGTAACCGATCACGGCGGCGGAGATCACAAACGCGTACAGCTTCAGACGGTACGTGTCATAGCCGAGGCTCGCGGCACGCTGCTCGTTGTCGCGCATCGCCTGCAACGCGCGCCCGAATGGCGCATGGACGAGACGCCACAGGCCATATGCGACGGCGATCACCGTGACGCACGCGAACACATGAAAGCCCGTGGTCGTCGCGAAGGTCGGGCGCGGCACGTTTTGCAGGCCGTTCTCGCCGCCGGTCACGTCGGTCCACTTGAACGCGATTTCGAACGCGATCTGCGAGCAGGCGAGCGTGAGCAGCGAGAAATACAGCCCGCGCCGCTTGAGCACGATCGCACCGATCGATGCGGCCATCACCGCCGTGACGATTACGCTAGCGGCCAGCGCAACGATTTCGTTGCCGATCACACGTTGCAGCGAGATCGCGACCAGATACGTCGACGTGCCGAAGAACACCGATGCGCCGAACGGCACGAGGCCCGTATACGCGACAAGAAGATTCACGCCCATTCCGTAGAGCGTGTAGATGGCGATCTGCGTCGCGCGTTCCAGCGGCGTGCCGCTGGCGGTCAATGCGATCGAGACGATGATGAGGCACGTGGTCAGCAGCGCGACGGGGTGCCGGGTCAACAGTTTGACATTCATTCGAAGCGCTCCCAGCGTTCGCCGAATAGCCCGCGCGGACGCACGAGCAGAACGAGTGCCATCAGGACATACATCGCCACCGACGACCCCTCCGGAAAGAACTGCACGGCGAGAGCCGTCACCACGCCGACCAGCAGGCCCGCGACGACGGCGCCCGCAAACGAGCCCAGACCGCCGATCGTGACGATCACGAAGGCGGGCATCACGGCTGCCGTCGCCATGCTGGGCGTGACGGTCAGAAGCGGAGCGGCGAGCACGCCCGCTGCACCCGCGAGCAATGCGCCGAGACCAAACGCGCCCGTCAGCACGCGCGGCAGATTGATGCCGAGCAGGCCAACCATCTCGGGGTCGCGGCTGCCCGCGCGCAAGATGCGCCCATAGGGCGTGAACTTCATGAACCACCACAGCGCGAGCAGAATCGCGACCGTCGCGGCAAGCACGAACAGACGATACTTCGTGATGAGCAGCGGCCCGTAGACGAGAAAGCCGCTGAGCGCCGCAGGCGGACTGAACGGCAGGCCGCCCGCGCCCCACACCAGGCGGATCAGCGCCGTCAGCAGCAGCGACAGGGCGAACGTCACGATCAGGCCGAGCAAGGGCTCCTTGCCGTAAAGCCGCCGGATGAAAATCACTTCGATCAGCATGCCTGCGAGCGCGACGAGGACTGGCGCGACGATCACGGCAGCCCAGCCGAACTGCGTCGACAGCGCGATCGCGAAGTACGCGCCAAGCGCGAACAGCGCGCCGTGCGCGAAGTTGACGATGCCAAGCAGCCCGCAGATGATCGACAGACCGATCGCGAGCAACACGTAGAGAAAGCCCAGCACCAACCCGTTGGCGATCTGGGACAACACCATTTCTGCCATGCCTGTACTCCAGCTGAATGCAGATAACCGCAGGAAATTGCGGAACGGACGGGGCCGCTGCATGAGATTCACGCAACGGCCCGCCGACGCCGCAGCAGAGTTCGCCGCGCGTTACCGCGCGGCCATCGTGCAACCGATTTCCTGTTTCGTGCCGTAAAGGCTGTCGAGTTCGGCAGGGTTCTGCGGGACGGCCGACACCTGGCTGAGCCAGTCCCACTTGTCGGTGATGTGGTCCTTCACCTTGAAGACGGTCCAGCGGCGCAGCATCTGGTGATCCCATGGGCGGAAATAGGCAGGCCCGCTGCTGTCGCCGAACTGCACGGTCTCCAGGCTCTGCACGATGTCCGGCCCGGATGTGCTCTTCGCCTGGTTGACGCCAGCGAGCAGCGCGCGCGTCGTGAACCAGCCTATCCACGCCTTGTCGGCGGGCGGCTTGCCGTACTTCGCAGCGTACTTCTTGATGAACGCGAGTTCTTCGGGCGAATGGCCCGGCGAACTGTAGTGCCACGGTTTGCCGTAGTAGCCGGTTGCCGCATCCACGTTGATCGGCCACAGATCCGAATCGCCAATGATGGGACAGGCAACGGGAATCTTGTCCTTCATGCCCATTTCCGCGTACTGCTTGAGGAAGGTCGAGAGATCGCCGCCGGGCAGGCCGAGCAGCACGACATCGGGCTTCGACTGGCGGATCTTCAGAATGAATGAGCTGAAGTCGGTGGTGTTGAGCGGCGTCACATCCGCGCCCGCGATCGTGCCGCCCGACTGCTTCAGCAACTCGGACATCGAGCGCTGGATATCCTGCCCATACGCGTAGTTCGCGACGAGGAAGTGCCACTTCTTGCCGATCGCGAGCAGCGACGGCGCGAGCGCGCGGCACGTGACGGGCGTCGGACTGAGCACGCGAAACGTGTACGGGTTGCAGCTGCTGCCCGTCAGCTCGCGCGCGGCGGCGTTGGGCGCGATATAGGGTGTCTTCGTGCGGGCCGCAACGGAAGACATTGCCAGCGACGTGCCGCTATTCGTGCCGCCGATCACAGCGATGACCTTGTCCTGCTCGATCAGCTTCTGCATGTTCTGCTGCGCCGACTGGGGATTCGGCTCGTCGTACCAGACCAGATCCACGCGGCGGCCGCGCGCCTGGTTGTTCGCATCGTCGAGCGCTATCTTCACGCCGTTCGCGATCACTTCGCCCTGCTCGGTCCACACGCCTTGCTTGGCCATCAGCAGGCCCAGCTTGAGCGGCTGCTCGCCTTGCGCGCGCACGATCGCGGGCGCCGCCAGCACGGCCGCGCCGCTCGCGAGCGTCTTGCCCGCGGTGGCGAGCCACGCGCGACGCGTCATGCCCGCGCTGTCGGGCGCGCTCTGCGCTTCGTGGTTCTTGCGTTGTTTGTGTTCGTCCTTCATGTCTCTCCGCTCCTGTCCGTATCCGTTCGCAACTTTCGACGACCAAAACTTTTGATGAACTGTAGTTTGAATTGGAATAGTATTCAACAATTAAAGTGTATTTCATAAAATCCGGGTATTCACCTGGAAGCCCTTGAATGACCCTGTGTTCAACCTGAGGAGAGGAAGGAAATGGCAAGGAGACGTTTGGCGGTGATCGGCGCGGGCGCAATCGGACGGATGCACGTGGAGCGGGCGCGGCTGCACCCGCAGGCCGAGGTGGTCGCGATTGCGGACCCGTCGCCCGCCGCGCGCGAATTCGCGCGTCAGGAAGGGCTGCGCTGGTTTGCCGACTACACGCCGATGCTCGACGAAGTACGCCCCGAAGGCGCGATCGTCGCGACACCGAATGCGACGCATGTCGACGCGGGGCTCGCGTGCATCGCGCGCGGCATTCCCGCGCTGATCGAAAAGCCCGTTGCCGATGATGTGGAAGCGGCGCAACTGCTGAGCCGCGCAGCCAGCGACGCGAACGTGCCGCTGCTCGTGGGGCATCATCGACGGCACAATCCGATCCTGCGGCGCGCGAAGGAAATTGTCGTGTCCGGGCGGCTGGGCACGCCCGTCACCGCAAACGCGCTCGCGACGTTCTACAAGCCCGACGTCTATTTCGACGTCGAATGGCGACGGCGCGCGGGTGGCGGGCCCGTGCTGATCAATCTGATCCACGACATCGACATCATGCGATTTCTACTCGGCGAAATCGTCGAGGTGCAGGCGCTGACGTCGAATGCCGTGCGGGGTTTCGAGGTCGAGGATACGGCTGCCGTGTTGCTGCGCTTCGCCAGCGGGGCGCTTGGCACACTCGCCGTTTCGGACTGCGCGGCCGCGCCGTGGAACTGGGACCTTGCGGCGGGCGAAGCGGCGCACTATCCGCGCCAGCAGGTGAACACCCATTTTCTGATCGGCACCGACGCGTCGCTCACGCTGCCGCAACTCGACCTGTGGGAATACCGCTCGCGCAAAGGCTGGCACGAACCGTTGACCGTCGAGCGCAGCACGCCGCACAGCGCCGATCCGTATCACGTGCAGTTGCGCCACTTCGCCGCGGTGATCGCGCGTGAGGAAGCGCCGCTGTGTTCAGTCGAGGACGCTGCGCGCACGCTGGCCGCGACGCTCGCGGTGCATCGGGCCGTGGCGGCGCGCGCGCCCGTCGCGCCGGCGCTTTGAGGTCGGGTTATCGTCAGTGATGCGCGGCGTGCGTGTGACGGTAGAACGCTACCGTCTGCCGCAGACCTGCTTCGAGCGAGGTCTGCGGCAGGCCCGGCAACAGGCGTTCCAGGGCGGGATCGTGCGGAAACGCAGTCGCGATGGGCAGCGCAGTGCCGGCGGCATCGATGCGCGCGCCCGGCACGATCGAGGCAATTCCGTCGATCACCGTCTGCACGGAAGCGATCTCTCCTGCGAGCGTGAACGCATGGGCGCCTTCCAGGTCACGCAGCAAGGCCGCCTCGTAAGCGGCAGCGACGTCGTCGGCATACACGAAGCCCGTCGAACCCGTGAATGGCATCGTGTAGCGCTCGCCGCGTGCGGCTGCCCGGCACGCGAGGCTCGGACCGGCGCTCGATCCCGTCTCGCGTCCCGCGCCATACACGACCAGCGGGCGAAAGCCGACGCTCGCGATCCCGTGGTCGTTCCAGTACGCGCGCGCCGAGCCTTCGCAGGCGAGCTTGAATGCGCCGTAGTGCGTTTGCGGATACGGCGTCGCGCCGTCGTCGGGGCCGAACACGCCGGCGCTGCTCGCATGGAGCACGCGCTGCAGACCCGCCGCGCGTGCTGCGTCGAATACGTTCAACGTGCCGATCAGATTGATCTGCGCGCCTCGCACCGGGTTGGCCGCGCAATCGGGCGTGAGGATGCCCGCGAGATGAATCACGGCATCGCAGCCGTCCAGCGCGCGCGCGACGTCGGCGGCTTGCGCGATATCGCCCGTTCGCCATTGGACCGTGTCCGCCTGTTCCGGCGACAGCGCATGCAGCAATTGCGGCTTCGCCTGCAGATCGAACGCAACACATTCGATGCCGTGCGCAAGCAGCCGCCGCATGATCCACGCGCCCAGAAAGCCGCTACCACCCGTTACCAGTACTCGCATGTCCCTTCTCCTCATCGTCACAAAAACTTTGCAAGATCGCAATTTGTGGAATAGTATTCCACAAAGAAAGTTAGTTCCATAGTTTCTGAAAGAGCAGAGCCGAAGATGAAGCGTGAAGCGATACTGGAATGCGATGTGCTGGTGCTGGGCTCCGGTGCGGGCGGGTTGTCGGCTGCCGTGACGGCGGCGGCGCAGGGCTTGCGCGTGATGGTTGCGGAGAAGGAAGACGTATTCGGCGGCACGACCGCGTGGTCGGGCGGCTGGATGTGGATTCCGCGCAATCCGCTGGCGACGCGCGCGGGCATCTGCGAGGACATCGACGCGCCGCGCACGTATCTGAAGAGCGAACTCGGCGCGCAGTTCGATGCGGACAAGGCGGACGCATTGCTGGAGCGCGGACCCGAAATGATCGAGTTCTTCGAGCGGCACACGGCGATGCGCTTCGTCGACGGCAATCGCGTTCCCGATTTCCACACGACACCCGGCGCGGCGACGGGCGGTCGCTCAGTGTGCGCGATGCCGTTCGACGGCAGGGAACTGGGTCCGTTGATCCACAAGCTGCGGGAGCCGCTGTCGGTGATGACGATCAAGGGCATGGCGCTGGCGTCGGGGCAGGACCTCGCGCACTTCTATCGCGCGACGCGCTCCGTGAAGTCCGCGCTTTACGTCACGCGGCGGCTGGCTGCGTTCGCGTGGCAAAAGCTGCGTCATGGACGCTCGATGCATCTCGTCAACGGTAATGCGCTGGTGGCGCGCCTGTTGAAGTCGGCGGCAGATCGCAACGTGGATCTGCGCACGCGCGCGAAGGCAATTGGTTTGTTGCGCGATGACGCGCGCGTCACGGGCGCAAGCGTCGAGATCGACGGCGTGGTGCACGAAGTGCGTGCGTCGCGCGGCGTGGTGCTCGCATGCGGCGGCTTTCCACATGATGTCGCGCGGCGCGCACACACGTTTGCCTATACGCCTTCGGGCAACGAACATTGGTCGGCGGCGCCGCGCGCGAATACGGGCGACGGCATCCGCCTGGGAGAATCGATTGGCGGGCGCTTCAACGATGCGCTCGATGCGCCGGCAGCCTGGGCGCCCGTTTCGCTCGTGCCGCAACGCGGCGGCGATGTGCCGTTTGCGCATCTGATCGAACGCGCGAAGCCGGGTGTGATTGCCGTCACGCGCGCGGGACAGCGCTTCGTCAACGAGGCATCGTCGTATCACGACTTCATGTCCGCGTTGCTGGGCACGACGCCGCGTGGTGAAGAGGTTTGTGCCTGGCTGATTTGCGATCACCGTTTTCAGCGCCGCTATGGGCTCGGTTTTTCGAAGCCTTTTCCGTTTGCGGTTTCGAGCTACGTGCGTTCGGGTTATCTGAAGCGAGGCGAGACGCTTGCTGAACTCGCCGCCGCGTGCGGCATCGATGCGCAGGGCCTGGAGAACACGGTTGCCGCCCACAACACGTATGCGAAAGACGGCTTCGATCCGCAGTTTCACAAAGGCTCGACGCCGTACAACCGCGTGCAGGGCGACCCGACGCACGAGGCGAATCCCTGTCTCGCGCCAATCGAAAACGGACCGTTCTACGCCGTCAAGTTGCTGCCGGGCAGCCTCGGCACGTTCGCGGGCCTCGCCACCGATGCGCACGCCCGCGTGCTCGATCGCCACGACTACGCGATTCCCGGCCTCTACGCGGTCGGCAACGACAGCGCGAGCATGATGGGCGGCTGCTATCCGAGCGGTGGCATCACACTCGGCCCGGCGATGACATTCGGCTATCTCGCGGGACTTTCTCTTGCCGGTGCAGCGCAGCTTTCGACGCGCACCGGCTCTTCCAGTTCACATCAAGGAACCACGCAATGACACTCTATGACACAGTCACGCTCACGGTAAAAATCGGCACGAACGCGCAGGTGTTCGAAAGCATCAAGGCGAGCGGCAATCAGCCCGGCTCGACGTTGCTCGGCTGCTGGTATTCGGACATCGGCGCGCTCGGCAAGGTGATGGTGCTGCGCGGCTTCGAGTCGGAAGCGGCGCTCGTGAACGAGCGCAAGCGTCTGCTGCTCGAAGGCAATCCGTTCGGCTGCGGCGAGTTCGTCGAGGACGTGAAGGTGGAGAGCTACGCGCTCTTTCCGTTCCTGCCGCCCATCGAACCGGCCGTGCATGGCGGCATCTACGAGATGCGCGTCTATGGCACGAAGCTCGCGAGCCTGCAGCATACGATCGACGCATGGGAAAAGGCCGTGCCCGAGCGCACGAAGCGTTCCCCGCTGATCGGCGCGATGTATTCGCTCGACGGCACCGTGCCGCGTTTTCTGAACATCTGGCCGTATGCGGGCGTCGACGAGCGCTCGCGCATTCGCGCGGAAGCGGTGAAGGACGGTATCTGGCCGCCGAAGGGCGGACCCGCGCATCTGACGACGATGGAGTCGACGATCTACGTGCCCGCGCCGTTTTCACCGCTGCGCTGAACGGTGTACGCAACGCAGGATACGAACTGGATAAAGGAGACATGATGACTCAGGCTCATGCGCGCGCGCTATCGCTGTCGGCGCTGACTGTGCTGGAACTGACGCCGCCGCAAATGGTGCAATGCGCGGTTGATGCAGGCTACGACTTTGTCGGCCTGCGTCTGCTGCCTGCGACCGATCACGAAGTGCGGCATGAAATCGTCGGCGATACGGCGCTCAAGCGCGAGACGCTCGCGGTGTTGAAGGACACGGGCATGCGCGTGCTCGATGTCGAGATTGTCCGGCTGAAGCCCGATACCGACGTGGCGTCGTACAAGCCGATGCTCGAAACAGCCGCCGAACTCGGCGCACGCTATGTGCTCGTAGCCGGCAACGACCCCGACGAAGCACGCATGGCCGACCGGCTCGGCAAGCTGTGCGACATCGCGGCGCCGCTCGGCCTCACGCCTTCGCTCGAGCCGATGCCATGGACCGAGGTGAAGAACATCGCGCAGGGCGCGCGCATTGTCGAAGCGAGCGGCAAGCGCAACACGGGCCTCATCATCGATCCGATTCACTTCGACCGTGCGGCAGATTCGCTCGATGCATTGCGCGCATTGCCGCGCGAGTACTTCGGTTATGTGCAGTTCTGCGATGCGCCCGCCGAGCGTCCCACCGATCTCGATACGTTGTTATTTCAGGCGCGTTGCGAACGGATGATTCCGGGCGAGGGCGGTCTCGATCTCGGCGGCATTTTGCGCGCGTTGCCCGAGCACTTGCCGGTGAGCGTCGAAGTACCGACGCAGCATTGGGCGAAGACGACCCGCGCTGTCGATCGCGCGCGCCGCCTGCATGAGGCGACGCGCGCGGTGATCGAGCAGGCCTACGCGACAGCGACGTGAGCGCGGGCACTGATTGTTAGCCGCCCGCAGCGAAGGACATGCGAAACTGCTTGAATTCCACTATGGAATCATGTTCTCATTTGCACGATACGGTCTAAATGAGAGTGCACTATGGCAGGCAATCTGGAGCGGGCGCTGGCAGTGCTCGAACTGTTGGCGAAGAATGGCGGCCGCATGCCGCTCGCGGCCATCGCCGACACGCTGAACATTCCGCGCAGCGGCACGCACCGTCTGCTGTCGATGCTGATCGACGAAGGTTTCGTGCGGCAGGACGAAGACCACGGCGAGTACATGCTTGCGCTGAAGCTGGTATCGCTGGCGCTGATCTATCTGTCGACGAGTGGCGTGTCCGATATTTCGCAGCCGGTGCTCGACCGGCTTGCGGAAAGCTCGGGTGAGCTGGCGCGCCTGGGCGTGGTCGAGGACGACCACATTACGTTTGTCGGCAAGGCGCAGGGCGCGAAGTCGGGGTTGCGTTACGACCCGGACATGGGCAGCCAGCCTCCGCTGCATTGCACCGCGAGCGGACAGGCGTGGCTATCGACGCTGTCGGACGAACGTGCAATCGAGCTGGTGTCGAAACAGGGCGGCCTTGGCCCGAAATCGCTCAATGCGCCGCGCGCGCCGAAGACCATTCAGCAATTCCTCAAGGATTTGAACGGCGCGCGGCAACGCGGCTATGGCGTTGCGATCGAGACGTATGAGGCGGGCATGACATCGATTGCCGCACCCGTGCGCAATCCCGTCACCGACGAGGTGGTGGGCATCGTGAGTCTTGCAGGGCCGACGAGCCGGTTGCCGGAGTCGCGTCTGAAGGAGCTCGCGCCTTCGCTGTTGAGCGCTGCGGCGGACATGGGCGCGGCGACACTCAGTTCGCCGCTTTTCAAGCGCGCACCCGCAGAGGCGGCGCCAGCGGCGTCGACGTCCGAGGCGAAGAAGCGCGGACGGGTTGGGGCCAAGGTGTAGGCGGCTGGGGCACACGCGACAGCACGCCGATCCGTTCCCGATACATCGGCTATCCGGGCGCGAAAAAACGGTTCTCAGCGATCCCATCGGCATCGCCATAGCGAACCGGCGTGCAAAGCATCTGATGTTTGACCGGCGATTACGCAGACGAATGACTGCCGTGTACGTTCGCGGACCAAATCTCGAACCCTGTCTACACTTACGGTCAGCGAGCCCGTCTCCCGACAGATGGAGTGTCATTCGGGAGAGGGCGCCTGGCGCCGAAACTCATCGCGCCCATGCACGCCGCCGGCCGGTGCTTTTGAAACCGCCATACCTGCCGGGTGTCACCACTGCCACGTCGGTCATGACGCAAGTGGTCTGAATCGACGTCTTCGTGAAACTGTCCGCTCACGTCAGGAAGGAAACGATCATGTCCACACAGGCCTACGGCTATGACGTTCTGCACAATCCACGACTCAATCACGGCTCCGCTTTCTCGCAGGAAGAGCGTCAGAAGTACCGCCTCGAAGGATTACTGCCTCCCGGTGTGAATACGCTGGAACTGCAGATCGCACGCACGCATGCCGAACTGGCGCAACTCGACAACGATCTGCAGCGCTACCTGTTCCTGTCCGATTTGCAGGCGCGCAACGAGACACTCTTCTACGCGCTCCTGATGTCCGATCCGGCGACCTACATGCCGATCGTCTACACACCGACCGTCGGCGAGGCCTGCCAGAAGTTCGATCACGTGTTCAGGGCCACGCGCGGTCTTTATCTCCCCATCAACGCGCGCGGCCGCGTGAAAGAACTGCTGCACAACTGGCCCGAACAGGACGTACGGTTCATCGTGGTGACGGATGGGGAACGCATTCTCGGGCTGGGCGATCTGGGTGTCGGCGGCATGGGTATTCCGATCGGCAAGCTCGCGCTGTACACCGCCTGCGCAGGCGTGCCGCCGATGCATTGTCTGCCCGTCACGCTGGACGTCGGCACGAACAATGTCGCTTTGCTCGAAGATCCCCTCTATCTCGGCTTGAAACACGAGCGCGTGCGCGGCGACGACTATCATGCATTCGTCGATGAGTTCGTAGACGCGGTGCAGGACGTTTATCCGAAGTGCTGCATCCAGTGGGAAGACTTCGCCAACTTCAACGCAGTGCCCTTGCTCGCGCGCTTTCGCGACAAGGTGTGCACCTATAACGACGATATCCAGGGCACGGCCGCCGTCGCGCTGGCAGGCATCTATGCCGCGCTGCGTATCTCGAAGCAGAAGCTGACCGACCAGCGTTTTCTGTTTCTCGGCGGAGGATCGGCGGCGACGGGTATCGCCGAATTGATCAGCGAGGCGATGGTGCTGGAGGGCCTCGACATCGACTCGGCTCGCAGGCGTAACAACCTGTTCGACGTCAACGGGCTGATGGTGCAGTCGCGCACCGACCTCGCCGATTTCCAGAAAGTCTTCGCAATCGATCACGCGCCCATCGACGCTTTCGTCGATGCCGTCCGGGCGCTTAAACCTACGGGCATCATCGGCGTCAGCACCGTGCCCAAGCTCTTCAGCCAGCCGGTGATCGAAGCGATGAGCGAACTTAACGAACGGCCGATCATCTTTCCGTACTCCAATCCGACCTCGCGCTCCGAATGCACCGCCGAGGAAGCGTACCGATGGTCGAAAGGCCAGGCCATCTTCGCGAGCGGGAGCCCGTTTGGGCCCGTTCAGATCGAAGGTCGTCATTTCGTACCGGGGCAGGGCAACAACGTCTATATTTTCCCCGCGATGGGCATGGCGGTTTTCGCCACGGAGGCCACTCGCGTGACGGAAGAAATGTTCATCGTCGCGGCCAAAGCGGTGGCCGAGCAGGTCAGCGACGAAAGCCTCGAAAAAGGCCTGATCTATCCGCCGCAAAGCCGTATCTTCGAGGCATCGACGCATGTCGCAGCCGCGGTCGCGAAGTACATCTTCGATCATGGTCTCGCGCGTGTCGAAAGGCCCGATGATCTCGTCGGACACATCAGGTCGGTGGCGTACTCGCCGGAGTATCGAGCGATCTAACGTGGCTTGAATGCGGCGTCCGGCAGGGTTCTACGGCGGACGCTGTTAATCCAGCGGGTGGAAGGGGCAGCCTGTTGGCCGTCTAGACATGGCTGTTGCCAAAATCTGTTCGAATACCTTTTGACATGAATCCCGATTGGTATCGCCGTGATGAGGGGTGTATTCTTGTTTGAGGCTATGCGCCGCCCTTCATTACGCCCCCCAACGTTATGGCTACCGATCCGATGTCCGGCACCCGGCAAGGGATTCTGGACCAGCTCCTCGAACACAAGAACGGTATGACGGTCGATGAAATCATCGCGGCAGTCGGCATCAGCAGGACCGCGGTCAATCAGCATTTGATTGCGCTGGAACGCCGCAATTTCATTCAGAAGGGTTCGCCGCGAAAAACCGGGGGACGACCGGTTCAGACCTACATCCTGACTCAGGAGGGGACGAACCAGTTCCCTAAACAGTATTCATGGTTTTCGGCCCTGCTGGTGTCCACGCTTCGCAGCGAGCTGGGTCCCGAGCGACTCGATCGCTATATGTTCGATCTGGGCATGAAGACCTCGGCAAGCCTGATCCCGCGATTGGTGGGGAAGACGCGTTCCGAGCGGATCACGGAGACAGTCGCGATCATGAACGAAGCGGGCTTTCGCGCCGCGGAAATCGATCCGGAAGGCGGGTCGAAGCTGCCGCGGGTGGAATGCACGAATTGCGTGTATCACGACCTCACGAAGGATTACCCTGAAGTTTGCCGCTTCGATATCGGTTTCTTGTCGGGTCTGATGGGTACGGAGGTCGAGCACCAGACCTGCATGCAACGCGGCAGCGATACCTGCCGGTTTCGCTTCAAGCCGTTTGCCTAGCATCTCTTCCGGTCGCAACCGGTCGTCACGTCTTTGCCGTTGATCTCCACGCCTGCCTGATGGCTTGGGCTCGCACCAAATCATGCGCTCGCATGCCTGCTTTTCGCGCCGCAGACGCCCCGCCAGATGAGGTACGCGCGGACCGAAAACAAATTTGTAACAGTCCAGGCTTTCGACACTTTTGACAATTGATGACGTCAAAAGCCCTGCCTATGCTGATGTCACCGACCCACTCCGAGTCGCGCAGCAACCCATTGTTGCCTGCGGTTCTTCAAGGAGGCGCCAGATGACAATTGATTTCACGATGTCGGCCCATCAGAAAGCGGTGCAGATGAAGGCACGCAAATTTTCTGAATCTGTTCTAGCGTCAATGATTCCCGACGCCGACCGGGAACTCGATCTGATCAGCGCATTTGTCAGGCGCAAGCCTGCGTACATCGAAGCGTATCGTCAGGGTATTGCCACTGCGATGCTGCCTTCGGCATACGGCGGCGCGGGCCTGTCCTGTCTGGACTTCACGATCGCTACCGAGGAGATCTCCGCAATCGATCCGGGCTTTGCCTGCACGGTGCTGTGTAACGGACTCGGATTGATGCCGATCGTCTGGTATGGAGACGAAGCGCAAAAGCGTCGATTTGTAGGCGCCGCCACCTCGGATTCCGACGAGCAATATCTCGCCGCGTGGACGGCGGCCGAACCGCCTGCCGCGACGCGTGCTGCAACAAGCTTCGACAACCCACTGACGGCCGCCGGCATCGGACTGACGGCGACGCTTCGCGGCGATCACTATGTCCTGAATGGCCGGAAAAAATGGTCATCGGCTGCGGGATGGGATGGCCGGGGGTCGAACTCACAGATCGTCATCGCACGCACGGGCGGGGAGATTGGCTGCATGAGAGGGCTTTCGGCAATCGTCGTGGAGCGCGGCACGGCCGGCGTGAGCTGCGGTTTCCCGGCGCACAAGGCTTATCGAACCTCAACGGACGCGCTCATTGAATTCGACAACGCAGCCGTACCCGCCGAAAACCTGCTTCGCGGGACTGAAAGCAGGGGCGATCTGGTCGTCAACCGGAATTTCGCGTGGTTCGGTCCTGTGGCGGCGATTGCGGCTGCTGGCGTTGCACGCTCAGCCTATGAAGTGGCGCTGCGATTTTCGAAGCGATATTCGGGCCGCGCACTTCCACCCATCAGGCAATTCGAGCATGTGGGCTATGTGCTGGGTGAGGTCGCAGCGAAGATTGAATCTGCCCGCTATTTCGCGTGGCGTGCCGCGGACTATCTGGACAAGCACGATCATCACGCGGAAATTTTCGGTGCGATGTGCAAGATCAATGTTACGGAAACGATGTTCGATTGCGTATTCAAATGCATGCAGATCGTCGGCGTGCATAACGTCGACAACCGATACAGCTTCAATAGAAATCTGCACGATGCCGCGTTATTGCCGATCTTCGATGGCGGCAACATGGCCATGCAGCGGAGCCGGGTGAAAGGTGTCCTCGCGGATGAAAGCTTCAACCCACGCGCGGCCATGGACGACGAGTCCATCTATTTTCAGAAGCCCATGGCAGCAACCGGCTAGGTCGCACTTGCAGTTGTTGCGCACACACGGAAATGATGCAGTTTGCTGTCTACCAACCCAGCGCACTATGCTTCGATGAAATGTGGCGGCGCGACGCGCCGATTGGCAACCTGAAAAATTTCGAGTTCCTGCCATGTCGATCGATTTCACCTTGACTGCCGCGCAACAAAAGTTGCAGCGAAACGCCCGCGAATTCTCGTTGGAAATTCTCCAGCCTTTGGTCAAGAAAGCGGACGAAGAGCGGGACACGCAAAAAGCCTTCGTATTGATGAAGGGCGCTTACCTCGAGTGTTACAAGCTTGGCTTTGCTACCGGTTTCCTGCCCCGCGAATATGGAGGCGGAGGCATCAGCAATCTGGATCTGCAGATCGTCGCCGAGGAGATAACGGCAGTCGATCCCGGCTTCGCAACCGTGCTGCTCGTGAACGGTCTCGCCCTCATGCCGCTTGTCTGGTT
Organism: Paraburkholderia hospita; assembly: GCF_002902965.1. Lineage (GTDB taxonomy): Bacteria > Pseudomonadota > Gammaproteobacteria > Burkholderiales > Burkholderiaceae > Paraburkholderia > Paraburkholderia hospita. Next base: position 85,288 of record NZ_CP026107.1, read on the forward strand.
CGGCTCGGAAGCTCAAAAGAAAAAGTGGCTCGTACAGGCAACGAGCGATCCGCGCGGCGAGTACATCGCCGGATGGACCGTGAGCGAGCCGGTCGATGAGACCGGGGGGACGGCGAACTTCGATCATCCCGGCGCGCGTCCGGCAGGTATCGGACTTGTCGCGACGCATGACAAGGCGCGGGGAGAGTATGTGCTGAACGGCAAGAAGTATTGGCCGTGCAACGCAGGAGGATGGGACTTGATGGGCGCGGACGTGAACGTGTGCATCGTCCGCACCGACCCTGAAAAGGGCGGGCAAAAAGGACTGAGCGCGATCATCGTTCCTAGAGGAACGGCGGGTGTCAGTTATGGTGAACCGATCTCCAAGCTAGGTCATCGCTTGTGTCAAAACAATGCAATCACCTTCACTGACTGCCGCGTTCCCGAAGAAAACATCTTCGCCGTTGGCGATGGGGATCTCGTCATCAGCAAGGCATTCACATGGTCGGGACCGGTTGCCGCCATCGCGGCCGTCGGCGTCGCACGATCGGCCTATGAGTTCGCGTTGCAATGGTCGAAGACGCGCAGCGCCGGTGGCGGCATGCCGATGATCCACCACCAGGCGGTCGGCTACATGCTTGCGGATATCGCGATGAAAATCGAAGCGTGTCGCGCGTTCTCGTGGAAATCCGCGCACTACATGGATCTGTTCGATTCCGACGGACATGCCGTCGGCGCGATGGCGAAGGTCTTTTGCGGAGAGACACTGTTCACCACGGTCTTTCGGGCGCTTCAGGTGATGGGTGTCAACGCGCTCGACAAGCAGCATCCGATGGAAAAATTCCTGCGCGAAGCCGCTGTCTTTCCCTTGTATGACGCGGGGAATATCGGCATGCAGATGCGCAAGATCTGGGGCGTCATGCTCGATGAGAAGTTTGATCCGCGGGCGATCGCGGATTCGCGCCGCATGGAGTTTCAGAAATCGATGGAAAGCGCGGGCGCTCTGGTGCAACCGCAGCGCGACGTGAAGGCCCGATAGGATTCGTGCCCAATCGGGGCATTCCCGGTATCGAAATGATATAGATACGGATTCACGAGTTAGCTCCCGCGGCGGCTTGATATACGTGAAAGCGTTTTATCTGGCCGCGCTATTCTACGGTGATTTGCCGCTCTCTTAAGGCGCGTTGAAATATCGAATTGAAATGTTTAAATCGCCGGGCGCTTGTTGTGTGGTGAATCGTTAAATACGTAAAATGAAAGCGAATGACAATTGAAAGAATATTCTGATTCACGCGTGTTAAATCACGATTCGGCATAATTCCCCGTGCCGAGACCGGGTCAGGTCACGCAGATGCGAAGAGGAGCGGTAATTCACGGTGACAAAGACCGGCTCAAGTTCCCGGTCGATGAGCCGTAATTCGTATCAGGGCCTCACGGTCTTCGCGAGAGCCTTGGCTAATTCCTTTCTGCACGCTTAACGTGACTGCCTGGCAATATGTTCGAAAAAATTACGATCCGTGCCCGCCTTGCGCTGGCGATGAGTTTTCTCGGTGTTCTCCTGATCGCGGGGGGAGCGATGGGTATCGTCGGTGTGAATATGACAAACGGCGACCTCAAGAACCTGTATTCCGATCAACTTTCTTCATCCCGCAAGCTCAGTGAAGCGAGTGTCGCGCTGGCAAGATCGCGGCTTTGGCTGTTCCGCATCGCGCTCAATCCCGATGTCCCTGACGTAGAGAAGTTCGCGCAGAACGCGCGAGACCAGTTGGAGAACTCGCGCAAGGCGTGGGACGCCTATCGCAAGCTGCCTTTCGCCGACGACGCCGAAGCGAGCCAGGCTAACGAACTGAACGGCAAGCTTCAGAACCTCGTGACAAACGGCTACGAGCCGATCTTCCAGGCCATCGCGACGCGTGACGGCGCGAGCATCAAGAGCGCCGTGCAGAATTCGTCCTCGGCGCTCTATCAGGATGTGACGGGCGGCATCGACACGCTGCAGAAGAAGCAGGCTTCCGTCGCCGCCACGACCTACGAACGGGCGCAAGCGCGCTTCGACTGGTTTGTGACGATTGCCGTCGCGGGCGTCGCCTTCGCGCTGATCGCCGCTGCGCTCGCATGGCGTTCGTTGCAACGCGCGATCGGCGGGCCGCTGCAGGAAGCGCTTGCTCACTTCAAGGCGATTGCAAGCGGCGACCTGACCGCGCGCGTCGAAGTCCGCTCCCATGACGAAATGGGCCAGTTGATGAGTGGCCTTCAGGCAATGCAGCGCAAGCTCGTTGAAATGATCGGCACGGTCAGGGAGGGCGCAAGCGCCATCGACACGGCCGCGCAGGAGATCGCGGCGGGCAACACGGATCTGTCGCAACGCACCGAGGAACAGGCCGCGTCGCTCGAAGAGACGGCTTCGAGCATGGAGCAGTTGACGGCCACCGTGCGGCAAAACGCCGACAACGCGAAGCGTGCCACGCAGCTCGCGGGCACGGCGTCCGACACGGCGCAGCGCGGCGGCGAAGTGGTCGGCCGCGTAGTCGAGACGATGCAGGGGATTTCGTCCAGTTCGTCGCGCATGAACGAGATCATTGGCACGATCGAAAGCATCGCTTTCCAGACCAACATTCTCGCGCTCAATGCAGCCGTCGAAGCGGCGCGCGCAGGCGACCAGGGCCGCGGCTTCGCCGTCGTCGCGTCGGAGGTCCGCACGCTCGCGCAGCGGGTTGCGACGGCCGCCGGCGAGATTCGCGGCTTGATCGGCGAAGCGACGTCGCGCGTCGATACAGGCGCGACGCTCGTGCGGGACGCGGGCGGCACGATCGACGCGATCATTCGCGACGTCGCGCGCGTCAACGACATCCTGCGGGAAATCTCGTCGGCGTCCGAGGAACAGAGCACGGGCATCGGCCAGGTCAACACCGCGGTCAATCAGATGGATCAGGTCACGCAGCAGAACGCGGCGCTTGTCGAACAGGCTTCGGCGGCTGCGCAATCGATGGCCCATCAGGCACGCGGACTCAGCGACGCCGTGTCGATCTTCAGGGTCGGTGCAACGGCCTAAGTCTGATCTTCGGGCGGTGATGGACGCCGCCCACCCATCGCGTGACGGGACTTGCTCCCGTCAGTCATCTGGCCTCGGCGGGAATGCCGAGGCCTGTCTGCATCCGCTCGCAGCGTCGCCTTTTGTATCGCGACACGCGACATGTACCTCTTTCCCGCCACGAGAAGCATAGCTGGTATGCACTGCCTGCAATGAGCAGGCACGACTGCAACCGCATAATCCCTGGACGCCAACTCGCGTGCCTCGCGTGATTCCAGCACGGAATCCAGCCGCGACGGCATCTCGACAAAGACCGACAGCGACAACAACGACAGGCCTCTGCCTGATGGAGATAAGCCACATGCAACCGTGGTACAGCACCATGGCGCCAGCCCAGCGCCGCACCTTCTGGGCGTGTTTTCTCGGTTGGGTTCTCGATGCCATGGACGTGCAGTTCTTCGCGTTCGTGATCCCCACGTTGTTGACGGCCTGGGGCATGACGAAGGCGCAGGCGGGCGTGATCGGCACGTCGGCGCTGGTGTCGTCGGCGATCGGCGGCGTGATTGCGGGCGTGCTGGCCGACCGGATCGGTCGCGTCGCCGTGCTCAAGCTGGCAATCTTGTGGTTCTCCCTCTTCACGGGCCTGTCCGCGTTCACCAACAGCTTTCATGAACTGCTGATCACGCGCAGCCTGCAAGGGCTCGGCTTCGGCGGCGAATGGGCGGCGGGCGCGATCCTCATCGGCGAAGTCGTCGACAAGCGCATTCGCGGACGCGCGGTGGGCACGGTTCAAAGCGGCTGGCCCGTGGGCTATGCGCTTGCCGCGCTCGCGTACTGGAGCCTGTTCGGTCTGCTGCCCGAACATATGGCGTGGCGCGTGATGTTCCTGATCGGTCTGCTGCCGGGTCTGCTGGTGTTGTGGATGCGTCGTAACATCGACGAATCGGAAGCCTTCCAGGCTGCCGCGACCTTCCGCAAGAACAGCAATTCGTTCGGTACTTTCGCGCGCATCTTCGCGCCGAACGTGCTGTCGCGCACGTTGCTCGCTTCGCTGATGGCGGCGGGCGCGCTCGGCGGCAACTACACGATCCTCACGTGGCTCGTCACGTATCTCCGCGAGACGCAAAGCCTGACGGTCAATCTCACGACGCTCTATCTCGGCGTCAACATCTTCGGCTCGTTCTGCGGCTACATCGGCATGGCCTATCTGAGCGACGCGATCGGACGACGCTGGACCTTCGCGCTGTCCGCACTCGGCGCGGCGCTCACGGTGCTGGCCTACACGCGGCTGCAACTGCCCATGACGACGCTGCTGATCCTCGGCTTCCCGCTGGGTCTGTTCCAGTCGGGCATCGTCTCAGGCATGGGCGCCTGTTTCACTGAACTCTTCCCCGCGGAGATCCGCGCGTCGGCGGGCGGGTTTTCGTACAACTTTGGGCGCGGCATCGGATCGCTCGTCCCGGCAGCCGTCGGCATCACGAGCGCCTCATTGGGCCTCGCCAAGTCGATCGGCATATGGGCTGCCCTGTCGTACGTGCTCGTTCTGATCGTCGCCGTGTTCCTTCCGGAAACCCGCAATATGGAGCTTGAATCTCATGTCTGACCATGGACAGACGCGCAACGGCGGCCGCATTCTCGTCGACGCGCTCGCCAGCAATGGCGTCGATACCGTCTACTGCGTACCGGGCGAAAGCTATCTCGCCGTCCTCGACGCGCTGCACGACGCGCACGGCATTCGCACCATCACGACGCGTCACGAAGGCGCGGCGTCCAACATGGCCGACGCGTACGGCAAGCTGACGGGCCGCCCCGGCATCTGCTTCGTGACGCGCGGGCCGGGCGCGACGCATGCCGCTAACGGCGTGCACACTGCCAGCGAGGACTCGACGCCGATGATTCTTTTCATCGGCCAGGTCGAACAGAGTTTCATGGGTCGCGGCGCGTTTCAGGAAGTCGATTACCGCCAGATGTTCGGCGGCATCGCGAAGTGGGTGACGGAGATCGACAGCATCGAGCGCATTCCCGAAATCATGGCGAAGGCGTTCAGCATTGCGATGTCGGGCCGTCCGGGCCCCGTGGTGATCGCGCTGCCCGAGGACGTGCTGTTCGGCTCGGCAACCGTCGCGGATGCGCCCGTGGCGCGTGTCGTTCAGGCCGCGCCTTCCGTTGCTGCGCTTGGCGAATTGCGCGCGCTGCTGGAACGCGCGTCGCGTCCGCTCGTGATCGTCGGCGGCACCGGCTGGGATGCCGACGCGACGGCCGCATTCAGGCGCTTCATCGTCGCGAACCATCTGCCCGTCGCGGCATCGTTCCGCCGCCAGGACCTGTTCGACAACCGCGATCCGCATTACGTCGGCCAGTTGGGACTTGGCGTGTCGCCGAAGCTCGCGGAACGCGCGCGCGCTGCGGATCTGCTGATCGTCGTCGGCTCGCGGCTGGCGGAAACGACATCGTCGGGCTACACGGTGTTCGAAAGCCCGACGCCAAAGCAGACGATGATTCACGTGCATCCCGATCCGCAGGAGCTTGGCCGCGTCTATCAGGCGCGTCTGCCTATCAACGCTGGTCTGCGCGAGTTCGCGCTGGCCCTCGACGGCATCGCGCCGGTCGCTTCGCAAGCCTGGCAACAGTGGACGACGGACGCGCGCGCCGACTACGTCGCCCATTCGACGCCGCCCGCGCCATCGGCGGAAATCGCGGGTGTGGATCTCGCGCAGGTCGTCGGTCACCTGAGCGAAGTGTTGCCCGACGACGCCGTCATCGCGAACGGTGCGGGTAACTATACGGTCTGGGTGCATCGCTACTATCGCTACCGCCAGCCCGCTACGGAACTGGCGCCGACCAACGGCGCGATGGGCTATGGTTTCCCTGCTGCGATCGCTGCATCGCTGCGTGACCCGAAGCGTAGCGTCGTCTGCTTCGCGGGCGATGGCTGCTTCATGATGTATCCGCAGGAACTGGCGACGGCAGTGCAGTTCGGTGCGCCGCTCATTGTCATCGTCGTGAACAATGGGATGCTCGGCACGATCCGCATGCATCAGGAGCGCGAATATCCAGGCCGGGTTTCGGCAACATGGCTTGAGAATCCCGATTTCATCGCGTTCGCGAAGTCGTTCGGCGCTCACGCGGAACGCGTCGAACGCACTGAGGACTTCGCTGCCGCGTTCGAACGCGCGCAGAAGGCGGGCGTCGCGGCGCTGATCGAACTCGTCACCGATCCCCGGCAGATCACACCGACCAACCGCCTGAACGCAGCATGAGGCCGACGATGGAAATCCGTGGCGAATTGATCATCGGTCAGCACGCATTCAAGGCGCGCGGCGGCGACGTGTACGCGATTGCGGCGGCCTCGGGCGAGCGCCTCAAGCCCGCGTTCGGCGCGGCGACTAGCGACGACGTCGAACGCGCCTGTACGCTGGCCGAAGAGGCGTTCGATGCGTATCGGCAATTGCCCGACGAACAGCGCGCGCAGTTCCTCGATGCCATCGCGCAAGCGATCGTCGATCTCGGCGCGGTGCTGACGGAGCGCGCCCATCTGGAAACGGGCTTGCCGCTGCCGCGTCTCGAAGGCGAGCGCATGCGGACCGTCGGTCAGCTGAAGCTGTTCGCGAGCCTCGTGCGGGACGGCCGCTGGCACGGCGCTGTGATCGATGCGGCGCAACCGGAGCGCACGCCGCAGCCGCGGCCCGATCTGCGTCTGCGGCGCATCGGGCTTGGCCCGGTGGCCGTGTTTGGCGCGAGCAACTTTCCGCTGGCATTCTCGGTTGCGGGCGGCGACACGGCTTCGGCGCTGGCTGCCGGTTGTCCCGTCGTCGTGAAGGCGCATCCGTCGCATCTGGGCACGTCGGAACTGGTCGCGCGCGCGATTGCAAAGGCCGCGCTCGACACGGGCATGCCCGAGGGCGTGTTCTCGATGGTGCTCGGCGACGGCATCGCGATCGGCGAAGCGCTGGTGCGTCATCCCGCGATCCAGGCTGTTGGCTTCACGGGCTCGCGGCAGGGCGGCCTCGCCTTGCAACGGATCGCGCAGAGCCGCCGCGAGCCGATTCCCGTCTACGCGGAAATGAGCAGCATCAATCCTGTCGTGCTTCTGCCCGCGGCGCTCGGAGCGCGCGGCGCTGCCATCGCACGCGATTTCGTCGACTCGCTGACGCTCGGCGCGGGACAGTTCTGCACGAATCCTGGTCTTGTTGTCGCGATCGAAGGCCCCGCGTTCGACGCGTTTTGCGCAGCGGCTGTCGAAGCGCTGATCGCGAAGCCGGCGACGACGATGCTGTCGCCGGGCATTCATGGTGCGTACTGTCGTGGCGTCGAGCGTCTGGCGACGCGCAGCGGCGTTGCAAAACTCGCGGCGGGCAAGCCGGCGAGCGGCGCTTACGAGGCCGTCGCTGCGTTGCTGCGCACGGACGCAGAAAGCTTCCTCGCCGATGAATCGCTCGAAGACGAAGTGTTTGGTCCGAGTTCGCTCGTGATTGCGTGCCGCGACTTCGACGAGTTGCATCGTGTGCTGCGGCGCTTGTCCGGGCAATTGACAGCGACGGTGCAACTCGACGACGACGACCACGCGCTCGCGCGCAAGCTGCTGCCCACACTCGAACGCAAGGCCGGGCGCGTGCTGTTCAACGGCTTCCCGACAGGCGTCGAGGTCAGTTATGCGATGGTGCATGGCGGACCATTCCCGTCGACGTCGGACAGCCGTACGACATCGGTTGGCGCATCGGCAATCGACCGGTTCCTGCGGCCCGTGTGCTATCAGGCCGTGCCGGATACGCTGTTGCCCGAAGCGCTGCAGGCGGACAATCCGCATGGGATCTGGAGGCTGGTGGACGGTCAACTGGTGCGCGACCAGGCTCAGTGACGACGGGCAGGGCGCCGGCACGCGTTGCCGGCGCAACGATGCACGATCACGCTCGCCGGGCGGGCCAATCACGCGCAGCCGTTTTACGCATTGCTGGCCGGATGCAACGTCGTGTTCGGCCAGCTGCCGTCGGCGGAAAGATCGGCAGCGAGATCGCGGATCATCTGCGCGACATGCCAGACGCCCTCCGGCATCACGCGGTTCTGCGGCCAGGCAAGCGCGACTTCGCGCTGCACCTCAGGGTCCGTTAGCGGGAAGCACCGCACGCGTCCGGACGCCACCTCTTCGACCACGGCAGCCGCTGGCAACACAGTCGAACCGCACTGCTCGATCACGAGACGCTTGGTGATCGAGATGGAGCCATCGCATTCGAGCGCGATGTTGGGCGTGAACCCGTGTCGTGCCGCCAGCGATTCCACCAGTACGCGCAAGCCGTGATGCGTGCTAGGCAAGATTAGCGGCACGCCAGCGAGCCCGCTGACGGCAAAAGGACCGTCCGGCAGCGACGATGCGGCTGGTGTCACGAGGCACACCTGTTCCGACAGCAGCGTATCGAACTGGCTCGCGCCCGGATGCTCGGGCACGTACATGACGGCGAGATCGACATCGCCGTCGTTGAGCCAGCCGAGGATATGCGTCGCCAGTCCTTCGACGAAGCGAATCCGCGTGCCGGGATAGCGCGCTTTCAGCCGATGCCCGAGCCTGCCGAACATGATGCGAGCGATGGTGGGCTGTGCGGCGATGGAGAGTGTCGCGGGCCCGCGCTTGCCGCTGTCCTGCATCGCGATGCGCGCTTCGTCGAGCGTTTTCTCCATGGCGAGCGCATAGCCGAGCAACTGTTCGCCGTGTTCAGTCAGCCCCACGCCGCGGCCGCTGCGACGAAACAGGCGCACGCCGAGTTCGGCCTCGAGTATGCCGATGCGGCGGCTGACGGTCGACTGGTTGGCGCCGAGATCCATCGCGGTGCGCGAGATGCTGCCCGTTTTTGCGACGCGCGCGAACAGCTCGAGATCGTCTGAGTTCATGGCTTCGTGTGATGAGGGTCGACGGCAAACCGTTCGGCGGTGAACGGTTGAAAGGTGCGGCGCGCTTGATTGTAATCAGTCGCGGCGGCGCGCGGCCGTTATCCGTCACATCCGGTATCAACAGGAACGAATCCATGCACCGCGTCGACGTGCAGGCGCGGAGGCGCGGCCGGATAAACCGGCCACGCGTCCTCTCTACACCATGCCTATTCAGCGGCGATGACGCCTGCATCTTCGCAGACGTAGCCCAGTGCTTCAGCGACCTCAGGACAGGTCACCTTGCCGAACGCCACATTCAGGCCGCGCCGCAGATGCTCGTCGTCGGTGAGCGCCTTGCGCCACCCTTTGTCTGCGATCGACAGGACAAAGGGCAGTGTCGCGTTGTTCAGCGCATAAGTGGATGTGTGGGGCACGCCACCCGGCATGTTCGCGACGCAGTAGTGAACGACATCGTCGACCAGATACGTCGGCTCCGCATGCGTGGTCGGCTTCGCGGTTTCGCAGCAACCTCCCTGGTCGATCGCGACGTCGACGATGACGGAGCCCGCGCGCATCTTCTCGACCATCTTGCGCGTGACGAGCTTGGGTGCAGCAGCGCCCGGCACGAGTACGCCGCCGATCACGAGGTCGGCATCGAGCACGTGCTGCTCGATATTGTCCTGATTCGAATACACGGTGATCACTCGTGCGCCCAGCAGCCGGTCCATGCGCCGCAGCGCATCGACGTTGCGGTCGATCACCACCACCTGTGCGCCCGTGCCGACGGCCATCTGCGCAGCATTGCTGCCGACCACACCCGCGCCGAGGATCACGATTTTCGCTGAGGGCACACCCGCCACGCCGCCAAGCAGGATGCCCCTGCCGCCGTGCGCGCGTTCCAGACAGAAAGCGCCCGCCTGGATCGACATGCGGCCCGCAACTTCCGACATCGGCGCAAGCAGCGGCAATCCCCCGCCGCGCTGTGTCACGGTCTCGTAGGCGATACAGACCGCGTTGCTCTTCACGAGATCGGCGCATTGTTCCGGATCGGGCGCGAGGTGCAGATAAGTGAAGAGAATTTGCCCTTCACGCAGCATCGCGCGCTCTCGCGGTTGCGGCTCCTTGACCTTGACGATCATGTCGGCTGCCGAAAATATCGCCTTGGCATTCAGCGCCACTTGCGCGCCAGCCGTACGGTATGCGTCGTCGGACGCGCCGATACCCGCGCCCGCTCCCGTTTCGACGCTCACCGTGTGTCCGTGCGCGACGATCTCACGTACCGACGACGGCGTGAGACCGACGCGATACTCGTGATTCTTGATCTCCTTTGGAACGCCTATGTGCATATTTGCCTCCTATATGGAACTGCGTGCCAGCCATGCAGACGCGTCAATCCTCAGATGTTCACCACGGCAGCGAATAGGTTTTGGTATTGGTGAAGCTCTTCATCGCCTCCTGCACGCCTTCCTTATAGCCTAGGCCGGAATCCTTTACGCCGCCGAAGGGTGTGAGTTCGAGGCGGTAGCCGGGCACCTCGCGCACGTTGACGCTGCCCACCTCGAGTTCCGAAATGAAACGTGTGATGTAGTCGAAGCGGTTCGTGCAGATCGACGAGGACAGTGCATAGTCCGTGCTGTTCGACATGCGGATCGCTTCGTCGATGTTGCCAAAGCGCATGATCGGCGACACGGGGCCGAAGGTTTCGTGTTTGACGAGCGGCATATCCGGCGTCACGCGATCGACCACAGTGGGCGCATAGAGCGCGCCGTCGCGCCGGTTGCCCGCCAGCAGGCGCGCGCCGCGTGCGAGTGCATCGTCGACCTGGCGCTCGCAGAAGCGCGCGGCGGCTTCGTCGATCACGGTGCCCATATCGACCGATGCGTCGGCGGGATTGCCGTATTTCCACGCACGCGTCTTGTCGACGACGAGGTCAGTGAAGCGATCTGCAACGGCTTCATGAACCAGCATCCGCTTGATGGCGGTGCAGCGCTGCCCTGAGTTCTTGTAAGAGCCCGAAACGGCGAGCGTGCTGGCTTCGTCCAGATCGGCATCCTCCATCACGATGATGGGATCGTTGCCGCCCAGTTCGAGCACCGCCCGCCGATAACCCATGCGCGACGCGATCGACTTGCCGATCGACACGCCACCCGTGAAGGTGATCAGATCGATTGCGGGATTCGTGATCAGTTCGTCCGCGATCACGGCCGGGTCGCCCGTCACTACCTGAAGCATCTGCACGGGCAGGCCCGCTTCGTAAAGGATGTCGGCCAGCAGGTAGCACGACAAAGGCACTTTCTCCGACGGCTTCACGACGATGCGATTGTTGGTCGCAATCGACGGCACGATCTTGTGCGCGACCTGGTTCATCGGATGATTGAACGGCGTGATGGCCGAGATCACACCCAGCAGCGGATCGCGCTGCGTGTAGACACGCCGCTTCTTGCCGTGCGGCGTTAGATCGCACGAGAAGATCTGGCCGTCGTCCTTCATCACCTCGCCTGCGCCGAACACGAGCACGTCGGCGACACGTCCTGCTTCGTACGTCGAATCCTTCATGCACAAACCGGCTTCTGCCGTGATGACGGCAGCAATCTCTTGCGTGCGCGCCCGTACCGCATCCGCCGCGCGCCGCAGGATCGCGGCACGCTCGTAACGCGTGAGCGTGGGGCGATAGGCGCGCGCGACGGCGAATGCGCGGCGCACGTCTTCCAGCGTCGCCTTCGGCACCGTGCCGACCAGTGCGCCGTCATACGGGCTGCGCACTTCGATGACTTCATCGCGCCAGATCTTCTCGCCATCGATCCGCAACGCTTCGTGCCGAATCTGCGCCTGTGCTTTCGTCGTGTCTGCAATAGCGTTCATGAACGTGTCCTCGTCACTGGAGATGGTTGAGTGCGATATCGATGACGTCGAAGTTGCGCAGCCGCGCGCGTTGCGCGGCGGACTTCGCGACGGGCTGACTGAAGATCAGCGGCACGCTCTGCTCGGCGAGGCCGCCGTGCGAGCGCAGCGGCGCATCGAGCCTCGACAGGTCGTGCCGGATGCGTTGCGTGCCGAGCACGACGTCGCGCCTGGAAATCACGATCAGGTCGCCCATCCGCGCGGGCGGCAACTCGAACCGCGCGCAGCCTTCTTCGCTGGTCAGCACGAGTTCGATGCCGGGTTCGGCCGCGAGCTTGCTGCGCAATGCATCGATATCCGCCGATTCGGGCAGGTACACCGTCGCAAACGAACCGAGCGCGCCGTGATGCACGACGTAGGGATCGGTGATGGGCAGGATCACGCGCGCCTGGTCCTTGCCGAGCCATTCGTCGAAGCGCTCCTGCAGATAGATCACGTTCGGCTCGCCGTCTTCGTTGTGTTTCGCGTTCATGCCGTGGTCGGCCGTGATCGCGACGATGGCGCCCAGCTCGTCGAGCCGTTGCAGATAGCCGTCCATCATCTGATAGAAGGCGTTCGCGCCGGGCGTGCCGGGCGCGCATTTGTGCTGGACGTAATCGGTGGTCGACAGGTACATCAGATCGATCTCGCGTGTTTCCAGCAGACGCACGCCTGCTGCGAACACGAACTCCGACAGCTCGGCGCTATAGACGCTCGGCACCGGCTTGCCGACGAGTTCGAGCACGGCGTCGATGCCGTTTTCTTCGAGCGACGCCTCATCCGCTTTCTCCGATGAAAAGCAGATTCCCTTCAGGCCCTTGCCGAGCAGGCGGCGCAGCTTGTCCTTCGCGGTGACGACGGCAACCTTCGCTCCCGCCTCCGCGAAACGCGCGAGCACGGTTGGCGCGACGAGGTACTTCGGATCGTTCATCAGCACCTCGGTGCCAGTCTCGCGATCGAAAAAGTAATTGCCGCTGATGCCGTGCACGGCGGGCGGCACGCCCGTCACGATCGACAGGTTGTTCGGGTTCGTGAAGCTCGGCACCACACAGTCGCCCTTGAGCGCGGTGGCCGGCTTCAACAGCTTGCCGATGAAGGGCGCGACGCCCGCAGCGGCGGCCATCTCCAGATATTCGTAGGCGCAGCCGTCCACACAGACCACGACGACGGGCCTGCGCATCCAGTTGTAGCGGCGGCCGTTCACTTCGACGGATGCAGGGGATGTGCTCATTCGCTTCTCCTTTGACCAGGGTAATCCGGGAATTGATGATGTGGCGTTGTGTGGCATTGTGCGGCAATACTTGACATTAAAATTGACACTTTGTAGATTGTCAACAACAGACAACAACAAAGAAGTCTCCTCGGGGCCGCAGTAGTCGATGCCGCATGTCGCAGTTCTGGCCGTTTCCGTCGCTGGCCGCGACGCCACTCATCAAGGGGTCTGGAAATGAAGGAAGGAGCGGGATTCAACGGTTGCAAGGGATTTCTGAAGGTGGCGGCGCGCTGTGTGATGGCGGCGTCGGTGATGTTCGGCGCTGCCCAGGCCGCACAGGCGAAGACGCAATTGCTGGTCTACACCGCGCTCGAAGACGAGGCGATGAAGCCGTACAAGGACGCCTTCGAGAAGGCGAACCCCGACATCGAGATCCGCTGGGTGCGCGATTCCACGGGCGCGGTCACGGCCAAGCTGCTCGCAGAAAAGAGCAACCCGCGCGCCGACGTCGTGCTTGGACTTGCCGCATCGAGCCTCACGCTGCTCGACCTGCAAGGCATGCTGATGCCGTATCAGCCGAAGGACTTCGACGCCCTGACGCGCAAATACAGCGACAGCAACACGCCGCCGCATTGGGTCGGCATGGACGTGTGGGGCGCGACCATCTGCTACAACCGCGTCGAAGCGGAAAAGCGCCATTTGCCGAAGCCGACCTCGTGGGAAGACCTCGCCAAGCCTGTCTACAAAGGGATGATCGTGATGCCGAGCCCGGTGTCGTCGGGCACGGGCTATCTCGATGTCACGTCGTGGCTGCAAACCTTCGGCGACGAGAAAGGCTGGCAGTACATGGACGCGCTCGACAAGAACGTCGCGCAATACGTGCACTCCGGCTCGAAGCCTTGCACGCTCGCGGGCACGGGCGAATTTCCGATCGGCATCTCATTCGAATTCCGTGGTCATGAATTGCAGGCGCAAGGCGCGCCCATCGACCTGATCTTTCCGAAAGAGGGACTCGGCTGGGACATGGAAGCGACGGGCGTCATGAAGACGACGAAGCATCCCGAAGAAGCGAAGAAACTCGCCGACTTCATGGCCAGCCGTCAGGCGAACGAAATCACCGCGCAATGGTGGGCGATCGTGGCCTATCCGGGTGTCGCAAAGAAACTGTCGGGCATTCCCGACAACTATCCGCAATTGCTCGTGAAGAACGATTTCGTCTGGTCCGCGAAGAACCGCCAGTCGATTCTCGAAGACTGGCAGAAACGCTACGGCAGCAAGGAGCAGAAGTAGCGACGGGTCTCGCGTGAAGCGCGCGCGACGCGTGCGCTTCGATCGGGGCGGGTAGCGCCTGCGCGTTGCTCGCGCTGCCGCGATGCGGAAGAGAAGCGAAGTCGGAGGATCAGATGACAGCGTATTTGAGCGTGGAGCAGGTTTCCAAGCGGTTCAACGAGACGACCGTTCTGAACGATATCCATCTCGGCGTGAAGAAGGGCGAGATGCTGTGTTTCCTGGGGCCGTCGGGGTGCGGCAAGACGACCTTGCTGCGCATTATCGCCGGGCTCGAAACGCAGAGCGCGGGGCGCATCATGCAGGACGGCCGTGATATCTCGCGCTTGCCGCCGCAGTTGCGCGACTACGGCATCGTGTTCCAGTCGTACGCGCTGTTTCCGAATCTGACGATCTTCGACAACGTGGCGTATGGCCTCGTGAATCGCAAGATGAAGCGCGCGGCGATCGCGGAGCGCGTGCACGAACTGCTTGCGCTGGTGGGCTTGCCGGATTCGCATCGCAAGCATCCGAACCAGTTGTCGGGCGGCCAGCAGCAGCGCATTGCGCTCGCCCGCGCGCTGGCGACGTCGCCGGGCTTGCTGTTGCTCGACGAGCCGCTATCGGCGCTCGATGCGCGCGTGCGTGTGCGCCTGCGCCAGGAGATCCGCCAGCTGCAGCAACGGCTCGGCGTCACGACGATCATGGTCACGCACGACCAGGAAGAAGCGCTGTCGATGGCGGATCGCATCGTCGTGATGAATCATGGCGTGATCGAGCAGATCGGCTCGCCGCACGAGATCTATCGCGAGCCCGCGTCGCCGTTCGTTGCGGATTTCATCGGCAAGGTCAACATGATTCCCGCCGAAGTGATGCGCGACGGCACGCTGAAGGCGGGCGAGATCGGGCTGCACTACGGCTGCGGAAGCGCGCAGCCCGCGCCGGGTTCGCAGGTCTCGGCTTTCGTGCGTCCGGAAGACATCCATATCAGCCTGCCCGGCAGCGCGCCCGACAACCTGCTCGCAGCGCGGGTGGAAAAGCTCGAGTTTCTCGGCGCGTTCTGCCGCGTCAGTTTCAAGGTCGAAGGACTCGCGGGGCAGGAGATCGTCGCCGACCTGTCGTTCCACGAGATGCGCCGTACGGGCCTGCAAACGGGCGCGCGTTTCGACCTTGCCATTCAACGCGAAAGCGTCTGCGTGTTCACGGCCGCGAAGGAGCGTCTGCAATGAGCGCCGTCCTGATCGAACGCCGTAGCGGCGAAGAAGCGCACGCCGAAGTGCGGCAAATCACGCATTGGCATGACAGGATTGGACAGCTTGCGCTGTTGCTGATGTCCGCGATGCTCGCCATGTTTCTGCTGATGCCGCTGGCGCTCGTGATCGGCAAATGCTTCGTCGATGCGGACGGCAGGTTTATTGGGCTCGCGAACTTCAGCGGCTATCTGGCCAACTCTGCCGTCTGGACGTCGGCGCTGCATTCGGTGGCCGTCGCGTGCACGGTGACGTCGATCGTCATTCCGATGGCGTTCACGTTCGCCTACGCGCTCACGCGTTCATGCATGCCGATGAAGAACGCAGTCCGCACAGTGGCCTTGCTGCCGCTGCTCGCACCCACGTTGCTGTCGGCGGTGTCGTTCATCTACTGGTTCGGCAATTCGGGGCTTCTGAAGCCGTTGTTGCATGGACATTCGATCTACGGTTTCTCCGGCATCGTGTGCAGTCTCGTCTACGCGGCGTTTCCGCATGTGCTGATGATTCTCGTCACGGCGTTGTCGCTCTCGGATGGCCGCCTGTATGAAGCCGCCGATGCAATGGGTACGAGCCGTCTGCGCAAGTTCGTGACGATCACGCTGCCGGGCGCGAAGTACGGCCTCATCAGCGCGACGATGGTGTCGTTCACGATCTGCATCAACGACTTCGGGGTTCCCGTTGTGATCGGCGGGCCGTACACGGTGCTGTCCACGGATATCTACAAGCTCATCATCGGCTTGCAGGACTTCAATCGCAGCGCCGTGGTCAGCTTGCTTCTGCTGTGTCCCGCACTGGTTGCATTCGCCGTCGACTACTTCATTCGCCGCAAGCAGCAGTCGCAACTCGGCGCGCGTTCGACGCCGTTCCAGCCGAAGCCGTCGCGCGGCTTCGATACGGCGATGCTCGCTTACTGCGGGATCGTCTGTCTGCTGATGATCGCCGTGGTCGGCATTTCGGTGTTCGCATCGTTCGTTAAGTTCTGGCCGTATCAGATGAGCCTCGGCTTGCAGCACTACAAGATGGGCCTGATCGCCGCCGGCATTTTCGATGCGTACAAGAACAGCCTGCAGATGGCGGCATGCGTGGCGCTCGGCGGCACGGCCATCGTGTTCGGCGGCGCGTATCTCGTCGAGAAGACGCGCGGGCCGCGCTGGCTGCGCGGTTTCATCAACCTCTGCGCGATCCTGCCGATGGGCGTGCCGGGGCTCGTGCTCGGCATCAGCTACATCTTTCTGTTCAATGCGCCCGCCAATCCGCTCAACGGTCTGTACGGCACGCTCGCGCTGCTCGCCATAGTGACGGTGGTCCACTACTACTCGTCGAGCCACCTGACGGCAGTGACCGCGCTGCGGCAGATCGACAACGAATTCGAGGCTGTGTCCGCTTCGCTGAAAGTGCCTTTCTACAAGACGTTCTGGCGCGTCACCGTGCCCGTATGTCTGCCTTCGATCCTGCAGATCGCACGCTATCTGTTCGTCAACGGCATGACGACGGTATCGGCTGTCGCGTTCCTCTATTCGCCCGACACGCAGCCCGCGTCGGTCGCGATCCTGAACCTCGACGACGCAGGTCAGATCGGACCGGCCGCCGCGATGGCGACGCTCGTCCTCGTTACCGCTGCATTTGCGTGTCTGCTGTTTGCCGCCGTTTCGCACGGCGTGTTGCGTCGAACCCAGGCATGGCGCACCACGCGCCGTGGCTGAAACGAACCTTTCATCGTGTCCATCAAGGAGATGCCGTGAATCTGCCCCGTCAACCGATTTTGCTCACTCCCGGTCCGCTCACCACGTCCGACCGCACGCGCGACGCCATGCTGCGCGACTGGGGATCGTGGGATGGCGACTTCAACCAGATCACCGCGCGGATTCGCCGCGAGACGCTGCGCATCGTGCATGGCGAAGACACACACGAGTGCGTGCCCTTGCAAGGCAGCGGCACGTTCTCGGTCGAAGCGGCCATCGGCACGCTCGTTCCGCGCGACGGCCATGTGCTGGTGCCGAACAACGGCGCGTATTGTCAGCGGCTCGTGAAGATCTGCCGCGCGCTCGGGCGGCGTCATCAGAGCATCGACTACGCGGAAGACACGCAGGTCAAACCGGCCGATATCGATCGCGCGCTCGCGGTGGACCCGAGCATCACGCATGTCGCGCTGGTCCATTGCGAAACGGGCGCGGGCGTGCTCAATCCGCTGCATGAGATCGCGATGGTGGTGGCGAAGCACGGGCGCAGCCTGATCGTCGACGCGATGAGTTCGTTCGGCGCGATCGATATCGACGCACGCCAGACGCCGTTCGATGCCGTCGTCGCCGCGTCAGGCAAGTGCCTGGAAGGCGTGCCGGGAATGGGGTTCGTGATCGCCCGGCGCAGCACGCTCGAACGCTGTGAAGGCAACAGTCATTCGCTCGCGATGGATCTCTACGATCAATGGGCGTACATGAACCGCACGACGCAATGGCGCTTCACGCCGCCGACGCATGTCGTTGCAGCGCTCGATCAGGCCATCGCGCAGTACATCGAGGAGGGCGGCCTCGAAGCGCGGGGCGCACGTTATGCGCGCAACTGCCGCGCGCTGATCGAAGGGATGGCGGAACTGGGGTTCAGGCCGTTTCTCGACCCGTCGATTCAGGCGCCGATCATCGTGACGTTCCATGCACCCGACGATCCCGCCTACGACTTCAAAACCTTCTATCAGGAGGTGAAGAAGCGCGGCTATATCCTCTATCCCGGCAAGCTGACGGAGATCGAAACGTTCCGCGTCGGGTGCATCGGGCATTTTGGCGAGGCAGGTATTCCCGGCGCGGTTGCGGCAATCGCGGACACGCTGAAGGCAATGGGGATTGCGCAAGTGTCGCCGAAAGCACTTGCGTGACTTGACTGATCGCTTCGAAGACTTCGCGTGGTCTCGCGCGTTCTCATAGGCGCGAGGTCTTCGGAGCATCGGCGCGGGTTCCGGCAAACCTATTCTGCGAGCAAACATGCGACCCTTCTGGATCGAACAGGCGCTTTTCTCCGATGGCGAATTGTCACCTGCCTTGCAAGGCGCGACCACGGCGGACGTGTGTATCGTCGGTGGCGGCTATACGGGACTGTGGACAGCCATTCAGACGAAGCTGCAAAAGCCCGACATCGATATCGTGATCGTCGAAAGCGATCTTTGCGGCGCGGGTGCGAGCGGCCGCAACGGCGGCTGCATGTTGACGTGGTCCACGAAGTTCTTCACATTGCGGCGCCTGTTTGGCGAAGCGGAAGCACTGCGGCTGGTCAAGGCATCCGAAGAAGCCGTTCATCGCATCCGCGATTTCTGCGCGGCGCATCGTATCGATGCCGAACTGCGCATGGACGGCACGCTCTATACGGCGACATCGCGCGCGCAGATGGGCGCGCTGGACCCCGTCATCGCCGCGCTGCGCGATCACGGCATCCATTCGTATCATGACGTTTCACCCGATGAGGTGGCGCGCCGCTCCGGCTCGGCGCGCAATCTGGGCGGCGTGTTTTCTCCTACGGCGGCGACGGTGCATCCGGGCAAACTCGTGCGCGGCTTGCGGCGGGTCGCGCTCGAGATGGGCATACGGATCTACGAGCGCACGCCGATGCTCGACTTTTCAGACGGTGAACGTGTGACAGTACGCACGCCGTCGGGAAGCGTAACGGCCGGCAAGCTCGTGCTCGCGATCAATGCGTGGATGGCGAGCCGCTTCAGGCAATTCGAACGCACGCTCGCAATCGTGTCCAGTGACATGATCGTCACGGAGAAGTGCCCCGAACTGCTGGCGCGCAGCGGCCTGACGGATGGCGTGTCGGTGCTCGACTCGCGCATCTTCGTCTACTACTACCGCAGCACGCCTGACGGGCGGTTGATGCTGGGCAAGGGCGGCAACACGTTCGCATGGCGCGGCCGGATTGCGCCCGTATTCGATCAGCGCTCGCCGTATGAAGCCGAGTTGACACGCGGTTTGCACGCGTTCTTTCCCGCGTTGCGCGAGGTGCCCGTGACAGCGAGCTGGAACGGTCCTTCGGATCGTTCGGTGACGGGCTTTCCGTTCTTCGGCAGGCTCGACGACTCACCCAATGTGTTCTATGGATTCGGCTATTCAGGCAACGGCGTGGGGCCGACTTACATGGGCGGACAGATTCTGTCTTCGCTGTTGCTGGGACTCGATAACGCGTGGACACGCAGCCCGTTGACGCGCGGCCCATTGGGTCACTTTCCGCCGGAGCCGGTAAGGTATGTCGGTTCGATCACCGTGCGCAACGCGATTCGGCGCAAGGAGCGCGCCGAGGACGAGGACCGGCAGCCTTGGCTGGTCGACCGGTGGCTGAGCCGGTTTGCGAGCGCGGCGGGTAAATCGGACAAGGCGTAGTAGGGTGTAGTCTCTACGCCTCTGCGACGGATGCCCCATTAGAGCTTGCTGCCTCGATCCAGCGCTCATGCGCGCGCCGCATCCTGGCGATACCGTGCGCGACATGCTCGCGCACGAGCGCGACCGCGCGGTCTTCATCGCCGCTTGCGAGCGCGTTGACGATCTTCTCGTGCTCGGCGACGGATTCGCTCAACGCGCTTTGATCCGTTTCGATCGCCGCCTGGCGCAACAAGCCGAGTTGCAGCACGAGCTGGCGATACGTCGCGATGAGATGCTGATTGCCGACGCCTTCGACCATCGCACCGTGCAACTGGACATTCAGCTCCGTGTAGCGCGCGAGATCGCGTGTTTTCTTCGCCGTTTTCATCGCCGTGATGATGCCTTTCAACGTGGCGAGCGTGTCTGGCCGCATGTGATTCGCGAGCTTCCGCGCGACCGATTCGTCGAGCATCGCGCGCACTTCATAAATCTCTTCCGCTTCCCGCAGCGACACGACACGTACGATCACGCCACGGTTCTTTTCCGTTTTCAGCAGCCCGGACGCCTCCAGCGCGCGGAACGCTTCGCGCACGGGGCCACGCGAAACGCCCAGACGCGTGGCGATTTCGACTTCATTGAGCTTTTCGCCGGGCGCGAACTCGCCCGACAGGATGCTGCGGTGAAGACTTTCCTGCACGAGCATCGCGAGGGATTGTCGACGCAGGAGTTCAAAGGCATCGGGCAGGTTGTTGTTGTCGGTCATGGAGATCGATCCCGGAGTGTCAGCGGTCACATAGCATCTGCGCAAACATTGCGGTGCGTTTTGTTTATTGTCAACAGTAACCGTTGGGGAAGACCTTCAGGCTGTCTGCATCAGCACCATCGGTACGAGTCCGCCAACCGGCGTCAACGAATCGTGCATCGCATCCACCGTGCCGTCGCCGCCGCTCGTTGTTACGGTGGCATAGAGCGCCGAGGTCACCACGCCGAACGGGTCTCCTTGCCTTCCATATTGCCGCCCTGGACGACGACACTGTGCGCGGCACTGGCGTCCGTTGCAGGGCTATGCATGATGCTGTCAACGCGCCGCGCGACCCTGAATGTGAGCGGTGTATGACGGGTCAGAAGGGGCCTGCAAGTTCCGGATTCAGTTCGATGTGCAGCACGACGAGCCAGCGATTTGGACAGCTGTCGGCGATCTTCAGCACGTCTTGGTCATCGCTGGTATGCGGCGCGCCGATGTAGCCCTTGTCCAATGCGTCACGCCACGCACGCCGGGCATCCGCCTGCAGCCAGTAGCCGACGAGCCCACATGTCACGCAGCTGAAGAGCAGCGTGTGAAGCATCGTCAGGCCGGGATTGACCTGCTGCGCAACATATACAAAGGCGGTGGTCATTACCTGGTTCGCCGCGATGGTCACGAGCACGAGCTTTAGCCAGCCGCGCGCACGCATCGCCGCCTTCAGGCGAGCTTCCTCCTGCGGGTCTTTGTGCCCGGAACGATCGTTCCGCCGAGGTGGTTCCTGCATATCGTTGTGATTCACGCTGCAAAGCGGACGTAGCGAGCGCTGGGCAGCGCAATCTGATGTGTCCATGCTGCGAGTGTCCGTGCGACGACGGGCGCCTTACTGAGTATCGCGCTTTCATAGACCTTTCCGGCGAAGCGCACGGCATCGACAATGCGGAACCCCTGCCCACGATAGAAGGCAACGAGATGTGAAGCTGGATAGGGCGTGTCGAGGGCGATTTCCGAGTAGCCGCGTGTCGCCGCCCAGTGCTCGGCGAACGCCAGCAGTGATTTGCCGATGCCGCGGTTTTGCCACGATGGGTCGATGGCCAACTGGCGGATCGTGGCCACATTGCGCCGATGATAATGTTCACAGGCCGATTCGTTGTCGGGCGCATACAGCGTCATGGTGCCGATCACCTTGCCCTCGCTGACCACCACGAAGCAGTCGCCAGCTTTGGCCCGCCGCATCGTGACAGCCACATCCTGATCAACACAGGTGCAGTTCAGCCCCATCATGCCGAGACGCGCAAACGCGTGGTGCAGCATCGTCGTGAGCTGCTCGTACGAGTCGCGCGACGGATCGAAGCGCCTTAGCAGGATGTTGCGAATGCTCGGTCTGACGTGGTCGACAGGGGCATGTTTTGCGGCTGTGGCACGGCGTTTCGACATGGCATCGCTCCGAAATTCATGAGTTATCCAAAGTCTAGGGTTGGCATCTGCGTGTCTCAAGAAAAAATGTCGTAAAGACTTGCGCGGCTTGCCGTTTATCTTCCTTATGCACGCTCCCTCTCCGGATTTACACCGTTTTTACTCGCGCCGTCCTATACCTTTATACGAACCTGCCACGCGACAGCGAAGGCGCCTGATGCCCGTCACCCGCACGGGGAAGGAAACGATATCCAGGCGATGTTCTTCGACATGTGGAGACAGGATCAACCCGATGTCGCCGTGCAGGACGTGCCCGGCGATTTCGTCACGACGTCCGGCTCGGGCCTGGATCCGCATTTCACGCCGGCGAACGCGATGTATCAGCTCGATCGCGTCGCGGCAGCGTGGGCGAAGGACACGAAACGCGACCCTGGTGCCGTGCGCGCGGAAATCGGCGCATTATTGCGTGATAACGCGCACGCACCGTTCGGCGGGCTCGCCGGCGCTCCGTTCGTCAATGTGCTAGAGGTGAACCTCGATTTGCGCCGCCGCTATGGACCGCCTGCATAACCGCTGCTGAAACCCGGAGCGAAACGGGAACGCATGCATCAAGGGACAACATGAAACACGCCCTGCCAGACCTGAAAGCCCTCTTCGGCCTGAGGCACGCCGCACCGCATCGCGCTGCACAGCCCGCCACGGGCCGCGATGTCGTTATGCGCATCACACTCGATGCGCAGCATGCGACGCCGTTGCGCCAGGCGCTGATCCGCGATTGCGCCGGG
This sequence comes from Paraburkholderia hospita, assembly GCF_002902965.1. Classification (GTDB taxonomy): domain Bacteria; phylum Pseudomonadota; class Gammaproteobacteria; order Burkholderiales; family Burkholderiaceae; genus Paraburkholderia; species Paraburkholderia hospita. The sequence goes on from NZ_CP026107.1 coordinate 108,055, forward strand.
CAGTCGTGGACGATTCGCATGACGCCGCTGCACGGAACGGATCGCGTGCGGTTGATGCTCTACTTGCCGAGGTCGGCATTGAAGGACGCGATGCAGCGCGTGACGCGTTTCGCGCCGACTGCCGAAATTGGGCAGTTGCTGGAGGTGCCGGACGCGCCCACCGACGCGTGGAGCAAGCTCATGCATGATGCAGAGCCGCCGCTTGCCGATGCGTATGGGAGGCACAAGGACCAGGCCACGGGCGAAGACACGATCGCTCATCTGCTCACCGAGGACCACGTTCTGCTCGATCTGGCGGTTGCCAATCGCGAAGCGCTTTTCGCACACCTGGCGCAATTCATCGAACAACACTACGGGTTGGAGGCAGCCTCCGTCACGGCCGGGCTGGCTGCGCGCGAAGCATTGGGTTCGACGGCGCTTGGCCAGGGGGTTGCCGTGCCTCATGGCCACGTCAAGGGGATTCACGGCGCCGTCGCGCTGTACGTGCGCCCGATCATGCCGATTCCATTCGATGCGCCGGACGGAAGACCCGTGACCGACCTGGTCGTGCTGTTCGTCCCGGAGTGGGCGAACATGACGCACCTTCACCTGCTGGCCGAGGTGGCGGAACGATTTTGCGATCAACGGTTTCGCGAGCGGCTTCACGCCTGCGCAGACCCCCACGCCGTATGCGAGCTTTTTGCCGATTTCGAGGTGCAAGATGCTGCGGAGCGTGGCGTAACGGGTGCAGCGCGGGCGACAGATCATCGACTGTAGTGAAACCGTTTCGGCCGTGCGCGATTGCGAATGGTCTCGAGGAAGTCACGCAAGCGACCGTTTTCAGGCCATGCACCCGTGAATAGTTGATGCTGCGCAGAAGCGTGGCGTTAAAGATCGGCGGCGCAGAGCGTAATCCGCTCGCCTGTACGCGGCAATTGCCTCTCGGCGATCGCTTTCCGGAGACGGTGTTTACCGAGCTCGAATGCGAGCACCAACTGTCTTGGCGTCTGGTCCGCCGCACCCAGTCCCTCGCACATCACTTCGGCAGGCAGCGCGAAGGCGCAGTATCCCCAGCCGAAACCGTACGCGGAAAACCACACCGACGAGTCGGTAGTGAGGGTGGGTGCGGTGAAATGGGTCTTGGTTCGATCTTTGTCCAACACGATTCTGTCCGATAGCAAGGGATACGGAAGATCCGGCACGATCCAGACGCGCTCGTCGCAAGTAGCGCAACGCTGTCGCAAGCGCTCGCAGAAACACGTCCGGTGTATGCACGATTCATGCACTTCGTGCCGTTGCCGCCCCCGACCACCTGGCGTATTCCTGCAAGCGCTTGCGTCAACCGTCTACGAAAAGAATGCGAACGGCAAAATCGCAGCGATATAGACTGAGATTCCGAACGTAGCAAAGCCCAGGCTGATCGCCAGCAACCCGAGAACGCCAGCGGCGATTGCCAGTCCGACGCACCAGCGGTGCTGGATTTGACGGCCTGCGATGACGCTTCTATCCACGGTCGCTTCCGCGACGGTTTCTGCCGTACTTGTGTATTGACGAAATCTCAACCGAAGCATGCACAACCTCGCTTTCTTTAACGTTGAGATTCTGTTACTTGCCGTATAACGAATTTATAAAACCATAGGCGCGCGCCGTTAATTCAGCGTATGCGAGCGCGCGATCGACATACGATTTTTATAAGCCGCTTCAGGTGTCTTTACGCGAATTTTAGAAGCTGCCCGTTACGATTTCGCGGATTGGCTTTTGCAGCGCCGCTGCGTGGCGCCATATCTGGAAGTCAGCGGATTCACGCTCAGGCAGATATCGCGCGTGATCAGGATGACGCGACGCCGAGAGTGACCCGAACCGGCACGGCACGATGCCTTCGTCCGGATGGATCGATGGCGTAGAACAGCGGCACGAGACCGCGTGATGGCTTTGACACAAGAGGAACATCCCATGCGAATCCAGCCCACGAGAAGTCGACATCGACGGGCACCGCGTACAAGAGCACTGGTGAAGATCATTGTCCTTGTCGTGCTGGTCAACCAGATTCTGACGGCCAGCTTCGCGTTTCTCGCGCACGAGAATCATCCCGACATTGCGTTCGGCCTGACGACGCTTTTCAGTTTTCTGTTGTGCGCGATTCTCAGTACCTGGATCCGCTCGGACGCGAAGCACGCATGGCTTCACGCGCGTGACGCAGGTTTTCTGAGTTCCGCGTTGATACGTGGCGGTCGCACGGTGTGGATCCGGCAACACTGTCCGAGACGCTGGCTGGTCGTGCTTCATATCGAGCTCGAAGGCGGGCTTGCGGCGTCGGAGACCGAGCCGGCGCGAGCCGCGCAGACTGGCCGCGAGACCTGACATCTCATTCGCGTGTGCGACGAATCTCCGATGTTTTACCTGACATTCCTCAGGTGCTCGCCGACGAGCCAGATCGCGGTGAGCAAGAGCGGATCAGGTTTGGCTGGCGCTGAAAATGGGAGCGTCTGTCTGCCGCTCTTTACGACATTTTTTCTTGCGGCGCTTCAATGACGAACCCTACACTTCGCGGGTTTGGCGAAGCCAGAGGAAAGCAATGACCCGCACTAAAGCAGCAATGTTTTTCAGGGGGATGAGCAAGGTTATGTTCATCGCGATCGCAGTGAACCTGTTCCTGACGAACATCTTCGAATACCTGGCGCAGACGCTGGATCTCGGTCTGGACAACCAGGCAGTGACACTATTCAGTTGCGTGACGTGCGGGCTGCTGACGCTATGGCTCCAGTCCGATGCGCGCCGTGCATTTGCACTCGCGCAGACCAACGGTTATGTCCGCGCGGAAGGCGAGAGCCGCGATGGCTTGCAGATTGCCGCTGATTGTCCCAAACGCTGGCTCGTCGTCTTGCACCTCGAACTGAGTTCCGCCGCCTTGCGCTAGCCGCGCTGCTGCGCTGAACTACAACGCGCGGCAACCCAGACATATCGTCACCGAGCTAGGGGTGGGTTATCGGCTTGTGGGCGTCAGGTAGTGGACAGGCCGCCGACGCCTCGGGCGATTGTTGTCCAGTGTCGACGTACGCGCTGTGAACCTGACGCCACTGGATATTGACAGCATTTTTATGCCCGTGATCTAAAGCTTTTCGGTGTCTTGACGCGATGAGTGCTGCAATGGAAAGCAGGTGATTCCCGTCGTGTCGAGGTCGAAGATGTTGAGACTGCTCATTCCAGTGCTTTCCCAGGCGGGCGCACTCGAAGCTGCGCGCCACGCAGCGTTTCTCTTTGCTGAAAAATGCGTGGCGCAGGTCGAACTGATCGAGGTGCTGGAAGAAGTGGGAGAGGGCCGCACGGTCGCGTTTCAGTCGCGCTCGGCATTGCGGCGGCGCGAGAAGCTTTCGATGCGCGATGCTCTGACACGGACTCGCGCGGTACTCGATGATGCCGGCGTGCCCTATACGTGGAAGCGTGTTTTTGGACCCCCTGAAAAGACCATTGCCGCGTATGCCGCGATGAACGGCGCTGACGTCGTGGTGCTCGACGCGAGCGGTTTCGGCTTCTTCCGAAGGTGGGGCATGCTCGCGAAATTGTGGCGCCTGAGTCCCACGCCCATCACGGTGCTGCATTGACGGGCGAGGTACCGCAGTCGTCGAACCTCACGACGGACGGTGTCTGTTACGGATGATTTGCGAGGGTCATCCAGAACTTCAATGTGAGATGCACATCTCAGGCACGCTGACGACGCAGACCTTCCGTCGGCCTTCGCCGTGACTGCCAATGATGTTTCGAACGACAGCTTGTCTTGATGTTTATTCAAGGTCTGCCGATTCGTCTCGTTGCGCGCTTGCGTCTGCCCACATGAGCGGGCGACATACAAACCCCAAAATTGACTCGCCAGCCGATTCGGCAACAATCAACTGGGCGTTACGCCGCCCAAAATTTGCCGAGCGCCCGACCGATAAACGATAAGCAAAGCCCCGGCTCGTGGCGTCGTCATCATGGTCCAGTTGAAAAATCGCTCAACTCGAGTCGCGCGTCGCCGTTAACTCAGACGATATCCCACACCAATTCGACGCGTCACGTCGCCCGTTTCGCGACGTACGGGCTCGAATCGTGAGGGTTCGGACTGCAAGTTTGCCAGGGTTGGCAACACCGCACTATGGACGCCCGTACTGCACGGCGTGCGATCGGACAAACATCCCTCATGGTTTTCAAAGGACTCTGTACCGCGTTAGTCGCGGTAATGCTGAACGTAGCGGCTGCGTCCGTTTGCGAAGCGCAATACTCCACCAGCTGGATGGCCAACACACATGGCACGGCGACGACTCGGGTAGGCAATGTGGCTCGCTCGATGTGGGTGGCATCCGAAGGGGTGATCTACACCGCGTCGATGTGGGACGAGGACGAGGGCGGCATCGCGATCTATCAGAACGGACAGAACATCGGATCGATCGGGGCGCACGGCGAGTTTCAGGGCGGTGCGATCACCGGCAACTCGACCTCGCTGTTCGCTGCGCTGCAGTTCAACGCGACGTATGGAAGCGGCAAGGTTGGTCGATACGACCGGGGAAGCCGCACGCGCGACCTGCTGATCACGGTCAGCGACACAACCACCGAACACCTCGCGGATGTCGTCACCGGACTCGCGACGTCGGGCTCGCTGCTCTACGCGAGCGATTTCCCAGGCAACCGCGTACGCGTGTTTACGACGTCGGGTGTCTGGCTGCGTGATATCGGCGTGGCAGGGCCGGGCGCGCTCGCGGTGGACGCGGGTGGCAACATCTGGGTCGCGCAACAAAGCATGGGTACTGTGGTCCAGTTCAGCCCGACGGGCGAACGTGGAAACACCATCCAGCTGCCAGCCAAAGCGCAACCCTCTTCGCTGTATTTTGACTCGCTCACCGGGCAGTTATGGATCGGCGACGAGGGGCCGGATATGAACATCAAGATTTATGACGTCTCCAGCGCACCGTATGTTGCCGGTACGTTTGGTGTTCAAGGCGGCTTCCTCAATACGGTCACCGGCATCAAGGGACAGGTAGGCGACAGGCGGTTCACGCGCGTTACCGGCATCGGCAGGGATTCTGCGCGCAATCTCTACGTGCTGAACAACCCGTGGGGCGGATCGTGGGATCTCGGCCGCAACGGCGGCACCGACATCCACGCATACGATGGCACGGGAGTTCTGCGCTGGCAGCTCCAGTCAGTGAACTTTGAAGGCAACGCCGCACCGGACCCAGCCACCGACGGGGCGATCTTCTACGGCGGTATGAACATTTATGCGGGCACCCCGGGAGGTGCCTACGTTGCCAACACAATCGATCCGTTCACCTACCCCTCCGATCCGCGCATCAATCTCGCCGACCACGAACGCGGCGAACATTTCGCTCAGGTCGTCAGCGTGGGCGGACACCGGATACTCGTCGCAGCGAGCCAGAATCCCGATACCTTTTATTTTTTCCATTTCAATCAGGCAAGCGGGTACATTGCGATTCCCGATAGCACGCTGCCGGGAACGTCGTTCGGTACGGCGGTAAAAGTCCGCAACGGCTTCTGCCTGGATAGCAAGGGCGATATCTGGGCTGGCCTCGACAAGACCAACGCGATTTCACACTATCCGCTGAACGGCTTCGATACGAACGGCAAACCGTTGTGGGGTGCCGCGATCACGATGCCGATTCCGGCGACGATTGGGCAACTGACGCGCATCATGTACCTGCCCGAAAGCGACACGATGGTTCTCACAGGGATCACCGGCAGCACGGACTGGACCGCGGTCGGATCGCGTGTCGAGGTGTATCACGGCTGGCTGGCCGGCAACAGGACTGCGCCGAATCCGGTGATCAACCTTACTAGCGTCAATCCAAAATCGGTTGTGGCCGCCGGGAATTATCTTTTTGTGGGCTACGTCCATACCGTGCCGAATATCGATGCGTTCAACCTCACAACGGGGAACCTCGATATCACGCTCGTCAATAGCAATCCGAACACAGTCGATGTGGGCAACGATGTGGACTCGATGTATGGACTTCGGGCGTATCGGCGTTCGAACGGCGAATATGAAGTAACGAAGGACAACTACAACGACTCGAGCATTGTGCTGTATCGCTGGACGCCGCCTGCGTCGAGCGGGACGGGCGTGAGTGCGACCAAGGCGATGATGGTGTCACCATTCAGTGTGAATTGACGATGCGCGTGGGCCGCAGCGACCGAAGTGGCGAATCAATACATCGGTGCGTGAGTGGGCAGGGTTCGGGCCAATAGCGGCCTGTCGCCGCTCCCGGACAAAATGCGTTCTTGAGAGGCGCATAATCCGAGATGAATTGCGTTCTGTTCGGTCGGCGGATGCGCCGTAAGCGGCACGCCCCGCGGACTGGTGAGAATCCTTAATCCGAAGGAGTTCGAAAATGACAACTGGCGGCGCGGCTCCGATCGAACCCATCAACATTGGTCAATTGAGCATTCAGTATCTGATTGATGGAACTGCCACGGGCGGGATGGGCGTTTTCGAATTGACCGTGGCTCCCGGCGCTCAAGTCCCGCCGCCACATAGCCACACACGTAACGAAGAGTGCGTCTATGTGCTGGAGGGCATGCTTCGGTACTCGGTCGACGGAGTAGTCCGAGACCTGGTGCCGGGTGAATGGATGTTTACCCCTCGTGGGTCGGTTCATCACTTCAGCAACCCGCACAATGGCACGGCCCGCGCACTGATCGTCCTTACGCCGGACGTAGGTGCTCAGTATTTTCGTGATGTCGGAACAATCGTAAGCGCCGGCGGGCCGCCCGACCGCTCGAAGCTTATCGATGTCATGTCCAGGTACGGGCTGGTGCCAGCGCCACCACCCCAATGAAACCTGGGTGTTGGACGTTCAGGGGTCGGCCAACAACCGCCGTGCAAATCGTTGTCTCCGACGTCCGTTTTCGGTTTCGCTACAGACGTCGGAGAACCTCTGCCTCGTTAAGCCTCATTCGAAATCACCGGATGCATGTCGACCGAAGTGCCGTCACTTCTTTGCCAACGCACTGTCGCAAGCACCGAGGCAAATACCATCAACCCACCTCCGACCCATCCCCAGGCAGACAGGTGCTCCCCGAGCCACGCATACGCGAACAGCGCACCAAACGCCGGTTCACTGCCCATCAGCAATGCTACGCGCGTTGGGCTACTGCGCTTGACGGCAAAGTTCTGCGCGAAGAATGCAAACAGCGTGCACGCAGACACCAGATAGCCGATGCTCATCCAGAAGCTGCCATGCCCAGCTAGCGTTGGCAGTGCAGGCCACGGCTGCGACGGACACACCAGCGCTGCGATGACACTGCCGAACGCGACGGTGCCCGCCTGAACCGCCGTCACCGACAACGGAGCGAGCGTCGAGTCGCGCATCACACGCCCCGTCACGCACATCATCAGCGCGCGGAGCAGCGCAGCCAGAAGAATCAGCGCATCGCCTGCAGTCGGAATGAACACGCCACCACTCACCAACGTGGCGCCGGCCAACGACACTACGACGGCGATACCCTCAACGTGCGACGGCTTTCTATGCAGCAGCGCCCATTCGACGAGCGGCGTGAGCACGACACACAAACTGATGAGAAACGCTGCGTTCGAAGCACGGGTCAACGATATTCCAAATGTCTCGGCCAACAGGATGCCGAGCAGTAGCGCACCCGTGCCGAGCGTGCCGGCCAGTTCGGACGCCTTCGCCCGCCGGAGCGAACGCAACGCGGGCGACAGCACCACAAACGTCAGCCCAAAGCGCAGCGCCAACAGCCCCAGCACGGGATAGAACGCGAGCGCGCTTTTCGCGACCCCATAGCTTGTGCCCCACACCATCGCGACCGCGAGCAGCATCAGGTCGGAGATCCAGAGCAAGCGCTTTTGTTTCGACATGGCCGACCTTCAATCTCTATTCGAACAGTCCAGATTGTCGAGTAATGCGTGCAAAACTATAATTGGGTCTCGCGGAACATCTTTTATGTCACAGATGCACAGATGCGTTCGGCCGGTGTGAGCACGACAAATGAATCCCAATGAGCTTTTTGCACTGTTGCCGGACATGGCGACTTTTGCCCGCGTCGTCGACGCAGGCAACTTCTCGGAGGCCGCGCGCCAGTTGGGCAGCACGCCGTCGACGGTAAGCCGGCAGATCAAGCGCCTTGAAGAAGCGCTTGGCACGCGCTTGCTGGAGCGGTCGACGCGCAGCGTCCGGGTCACGGATTCGGGCGCGCAGGTCTACCGGTATTGCCGCGACGTGGTGGGCGCGGCGTCGGGTGCCGTCGATGTCGCGGGACAAGTGGTTGGCGAGCCGCGTGGCAAGGTGAGCGTCAGCGCACCGGTTGCATTCGCCAAGTCCGTCATCCATCCGCTGATCCCGGGATTTCTGCGTAGCTTGCCGGACGTGGACGTCCAGTTGATCTTCGCCGACCGCGAAGTCGATCCGCTGCGTGATGACGTCGATATGGTGATCCGCCTGACCCGTTCGCCTCCGTTGGGCCTGGCCGCCCGGCGGCTCGGAACCGTGAAGTGGTTGCTATGCGCGTCGCCCGCTTATCTCAACGTGCACGGGACGCCCGTCGTGCCACGCGATCTCAGCCGGCACGAATGCCTGTATCTCGGAGAAACGGTTGACGACAATCGTTGGCATTTCCGGCGCGGCACCGAGACGCAGTCGCTGGAAGTAAGAGGGCGCTATATCGCCAATCATGCGGGCGCCCGCCTTGAGGCTGCGTTGCAGGATCTGGGCATTGCGGGCTTGCCCGACTTCGCTGCTACAGAGGCACTACAGCAAGGCAGCCTCGTTCAGGTGCTCGTCGACTGGGAATTCGAGGCGCGTTCATACATGGGTCCCGTCTGGCTGCTGTATCCGCCTAACCGCTTCCTTCCGTCGAAGGTGCGAGCGCTGATCGACTACCTCGCGAGCCACCTGCATGACGCCGTGGATGAGTGAGCGGTCTCGCGCCATGTCATGTTTGACCGCGACGCGGTGCGGGAGACTCGAACGGGATGGGTTGGTCAGCCGGAATGGGCGACCTCTTAAAAGCGCGAGACCCCGCGCCGCGCGGGGTCTGTGCTGTCGGCTGGAATCGCTTATCAGACGTTGACCGGCAGGCCTGTTCGCTTTCTCGCGGGCTTGACGCTCATTAAGTTGGGCATACTACTGGCCACGAGTTCTGCAACAGCTTCCGCAGTCGCTGCCGAGAGGGTCCACCCCAAATGCCCGTGTCCAGTGTTGTAGAAAATATTGCGTCGGCGACCGGAGCCCACTTTGGGCAGCATGCCCGGCAGCATGGGGCGCAGGCCAGCCCACGGAATGACGCGCGCCGTCGACATGTCCGGAAAATGAGTGCGTGTCCAATTGACGAGGGGCTGGATTCGATCCGAACGGATGTCACGGTTCAGGCCGTTCAACTCAGCCGTTCCAGCAACACGGAAGCGATCGACGCCGAGACGGCTGGTCACAATCTTGGCGTTGTCGTCAAGCAGGCTGACCCAAGGCGCGGCGTGTTGGCTTTTTGTGTCTTCGAGGCAGACCGTGATCGAATAACCCTTCACCGGATAGACGTTCACGTGGTCTCCCACATACGCGGCTAGCGCACGACTTCCGACACCCGCACAAATCACTACCCGGTCGAAGCTTTCCGTATCAGTCTGACTTTCGTGCGCGAAAGCAATCCTCAATTCACCCTCTGCGGCCTCGGAAATGGACTGCACGCTCGTGTCGTAGCGGAACTCGACACCCAAACGCACGCAGGCTTCAGCAAGACCACGCGTGAACTTGTGAATGTCACCCGTCGAATCCGACTCGGTGAAGAAGCCGCCGTGGAACTGCCCGTGAAGCGCCGGCTCGAGGGCGCGGATTTCGTCGGGTGTCACCGGGCGCCGGTCAAGACCGCCTTCACTTAGCAATGCATTGACCTTTGTCGCGGCGTCGAACTCCTTGCGGGTGGCATAGAAATGCAAGATGCCACGTCGTTCGAGGTCGAAATCGATGTGCTCGCGCTCCGCGATCGAGAACATGTGCTCACGTGCAGCGATGGCTAGCCGCACGGTTTCGATCGTGTTGCTGCGATAGTTCGGAATCTGGCGCAGGAACTCGCCGATCCAGCTGTACTTGTGCCAACTCGGTCTCGGATTCATGAGGAGCGGAGCGTCGCGGCTAAACATCCAACGCAGGCCTTTCAGCACCGTGGAGCGGCTGTTCCAGACCTCAGCGTTGCTGGCCGATAGTTGACCGCCGTTGGCAAATGACGTTTCCATTGCCGCATAGCGATGACGTTCGAGAACGGTGACGCGGTAACCGCGCCGGGCGAGGGCATAAGCGGTGGTGACGCCCGTAATTCCGGCGCCAATGATGGCAATATGGGACATGACATGGTCCAGTGTTAGTTGAGCATCGCCGGCCGATGATTACCGGCGTCAATGCCCCATCTGTCCATGTACCTGAGAGTTTCGCTAATACCGGTTACGGTAATAGCTCCCCTTCGGTGGGCGCGCATGCGCCGCTCTCCAGATGTTCTCGCTGCACGGTCCTTTTGCCTGAGAGTTTCCGGGGCGGTTGCTCCGTCGGCGTCGTCGCGGGTGGACGATCTCTCCCGTGCTTCGTTGTAGAACAGCGCAAGGCTACTACCTCAAAGAAACGACAGCAAGTCTTTTCAAATAGACGGCAGTGAACTTCCCGTTCGGGTGCGTAGCAACCCTATCGCGATCTCGATGTGTCCAGAAATGCTTCGGATTTTCCCGAAGTGCGTTTCTGATTTTTGGCATTTTTCCGTCGAATTTGTTTGCATAGACTCCGTTCCAGATGCACCGCCTGCCTGTCACAACGGACGACGCCGCGGCGGTGACGAGGGCGCCTGGTGCGCCGCACCTATCTGAACGAACAACAGGACGAGTGCAATATCATGTCTGAAAACAGTTACGAAACCGGTCGCCTCAATTTGCCCTTTGTTGGAATCTGCACGTTCGCGAAGTCTCCGCTGTGTCTTGACTGGGACAAAATCGATGCGGATGTCGCGGTGATGGGCGCTCCTTTCGACTGCGGTACGCAGTGGCGGGCGGGTGCAAGGTTCGGTCCGCGCTCGATCCGGGATGCATCGACGCTGTTCTCATTCGGACACGGCGGCGCGTACGACTTCGAAGACGACGTCGTCTACTTGCCCAGCAACGAAGTTCGCATTGTCGATATCGGCGATGCGGACATGGTGCACACCAACACGGAGAAGAGTCACGCCAACATCGAGTACGGCGTGCGCAAGATCCTGGCGGCGGGCGCATTGCCGGTGGTGATGGGAGGCGATCACTCGATCAACATTCCGTGCATCAATGCGTTCGAAGGTCAGGAGCCGTTTCACATCGTCCATATCGACGCCCACCTCGATTTCGTCGACGAGCGCCATGGTGTGCGCCATGGCCACGGTAATCCGCTGCGGCGCGCGGCGGAAAAAAGCGTGGTATCGGGCATGACGCAAATCGGCATCCGCAACGTGTCGTCTACTGCGCGCGAAGGTTATGCCCAGGCACGCGAGATGGGCTCGGACATTATCTCGGTGCGCGACCTTCGACGCCTCGGCATCCAGGGTGTCCTGGACCGTATCCCGAAGGGCGTGCGCTATTACCTGACCATCGATATCGATGGCTTCGATCCGTCGATCGCGCCCGGCACGGGCACGCCGAGCCACGGCGGCCTGCTGTATTACGAAGGACTCGAACTCTTCGCTGGCCTTGCTGAGCAGGGTGACGTGATTGGCATCGACCTCGTGGAAGTCGCACCTGACTACGATCATTCGGGCTCGACGTCGATCCTGGCGGCGCAACTGCTGCTGAATACAATTGGCCGCGTGATGCATCAGCGCAAAGTCAAACGACACCTTTCCCGCTAAGTTCTCGCTAGCTATTTGCTGCTGCGTGCGGCCCGGTTGACTTTCCTGGCCGCCGCTCGCAGCTGGTTGCAAAAAGCCTGCACGACTCGCGCCGATTCGGCGCCTTTGCGCGTGATGATCTGAAAGTCCAGATGTGTCACATAGTGCTCAGGATCGATGCGTGCCAGTAGTCCACCGTCGACCCAGGGCTGCGCATAGTGAGGCGGCAGAAAGCCCACATAGTTGCCCGACAGGATGAGCATCGCGCGGCCTTCGACGTTGTCGACCGAGGCCGCGGCCTGTGCCATGTGCAGCAGCTTGAGCTCCTGGCTGCCGAGGTATGCACGCGCAGCGAGGCGTTGTTTGCCAAGCACCGACAACGGGACACGGCCGCCCGCCCGCTCGTATAACGAGTGGGTCGATGCGCAGTAGAGCCCCTGCTCCTCTCTATAAAGTGGCAAGTAGTCGAGACCGGGAATCTGCGCGGGGAATGGCCCCACGGCCAGATGCAGGCGCCCGTCCAGCACGTGCTGCTCCATGCTGCCAGGTGTGTCGATCTGCACATGCAGACGGACGTCGGGCGCCATCTGGCCGAACTCCCGGATCGCTGTCGGCAGCGGCGAGTATTTGTCGGTCAACGTTGCTTCGATCATGCCGAAGCGCAAAACACCGGAAAGCTGATTGCGCAACGTGCCTGCTTCCATCTGAAACGTATCGACCGCACCGAGCAGACGCTGTGCGGCGGCGTGCAGCTCCGCCCCTTCATCTGTAAGCCGGAAACCCGCGCGTCCGCGCTCACACAGTCGTAGTCCGAGGCGTGTCTCCAGCTGCGACATGTATTCGCTAATGCTCGATGCGCCAATGTTGAGAATCGGTTGCGCGGCGGCGAAGCCGCCGCAACGGACGATGGTTTCGAAGATCCTCAACAGCTTGAGATCTGTGTCCTGAACTTGCATCGTGCGGTCCCTCGGTTACTTCGGAAATTACCGAAATGTGTTTCATCAATGGTGCATTTTATTGGGGAATTTGGCTACGCAGAATTGCTGTCAACTGCACTGCCGTGGGTTCCATGAAGGCAAACGGACAGTGGGGTCAGATGGGATGTTTTCCAGGCCAAAGCGCAATGCGTCCGCCACCTCCGGAGGCAGGGCGATTTGATACTTCACGATGTGAGGAGAGCACGATGAAAAAATTGCACGCAGGTGCATGGTTGACGGCAGTCGCTTTGAGCATGGTGTCGGCGCACGCGGCGACGGAGGAGCAGGTGGTGAAAATTGGCTTGACCGGACCCTTGACCGGCCCGCAGGCCGCCATTGGCAAGGACGATGAAAACGGCGTCAGGATGGCGATCGAGCGTCTGAATGCCCAAGGGCTAGTGATCGGCGGTCGGAAGACCCGTTTCGAACTGGTCTCGCAAGACGATGCCGCCGATCCGCGTATCGGTATGACGGTTGCGCAGCGCCTCGTCGACGACAATGTGAAGGTCATCTTTGGGCCTTTCAATTCGGGCGTCGCGATTCCGATTTCAAACCTGGTGAATGTCGCGGGAATCGTGATGGCGACCGTCGCATCGAACCCGTCGATCACGCAACACGGCTATCCGTTCGTGTTTCGCATCTCAGCCAGCGACACGCAGCTCGGCAGCCGCATGGGCGAATTCGCGGCCAAAAAGTTGAAGATCAAGCGGATTGCTGTGATCGACGACCGGACAGCATACGGCCAGGGTCTCGCCGACGAATTTATCGACGCAGCCAAAGCCAACGGCATCGAGATTGTGGATCGGGAATATACGACGGACAAAGCGACCGATTTCGTCTCGATCCTCACACACATCAAGGGCGCTCACGCGGAAGGGATTTTCTACGGCGGCTACTACGCGCAAGCCGGCGCGCTGCGCAAACAGATGAAACGCCTCGCGATGAACGGTTACCTGCTTGGCGGCGATGCCATGTGCAATGCCGAACTGGCGAAAGTCGGCGGGGACACGGTCGATGCCGGCGTGTATTGTCCGCAAGGTGGTCCCGTTCTCGACCAGACACAGGAAGGGCGGCAGTTCAAGGCGGATTACAAGCAGCGCTTCCATACGGACCCATTGACCTACAGCGCTGCGTTATACGATGGCATGAACATCGTCGCGCGGGCCATGCAGAAGGCCAATGCCATCGAGCCGGCGCAGTATCGTGCTGCACTCGCCGGCATCGATTTTCAAGGGGTTTCAGGGCACTATCGATTTGACCAGAACCGCGATCTGAAGGACTCGCCAATCACCATTTATACCTATCGAAACGGTGAGCCAACGCCGCTGGCACCTTCCCAGCCATAGATCGAAGCGGACGCTTCGCAATCCCTACGTCGCGTCCGCTGCCTGCTGGGCCAGACGGTAGCTTTCCATCAGGTCCATCATGAATACCTGCAGGATGGTAGGGGGCACGGCAGCCCGCTTCGTGATTGCGCAGAATGGCCATCGGCTGCCGAACTGGTCGGGGCATATATGATGCATCTCGTCGCGCGCGACCCATCGGGCAGCGTAATGGATCGGCAGAAATCCGATGTACGCGCCCGATAGAATCAGGATGGCCTGCGCCTCGATGTTGTCCACGGTCGCTGCGGCTTTACTGGCGCTGAGCATTCGCAGGTCGTGCTGCTGCAGATAGCCGCGCGCGACCACGCGGCTGGACGCGATGGCCTGTTTGAGTGAGGCATCGTCGGGCCGGAGGCCAGCGAGCACATGATGCTTCCCGCAATACAGACCGTCTGGTTCGCCATAGAGGTCGGTGTAGGTGAGGCCTGGCACGTGCAGCGGAAAATGCCCGACTGCGATGTGCAGCCGGCCATCGAGTACGCGCTCCTCCAGTTCTGCAGGCATACCGACGTAGACATCCAGATGCACGTCGTGCCCCCTCGATACGAACGCCTGCAGTGCCTGCGGCAGCGGTGAAGCCGAGTCGGTCACCGTGTTGTCGATGATGCCGAGGTACAGCCTGCCTGAGACGTTCTTCTTCAGTGCATCCGTATCCACACAGAAATTTTCGACCGCCAGTTGCAGCCGCTGCGCGGCCTCGTAAGTCGCCAGGCCATGTTCGGTTAGACGAAAGCCGCTGCGCCCCCTCTCACAAAGCTTGAGCCCCAGGCGCGTTTCGAGCGTCGTCATCTGTTCGCTGATGGTCGACTGGCTGACGTTCAGGGTTGCCTGGGCGGCAGAAAAGCCGCCGCATCGCACGACTGTCATAAAGACCCTTAAAAGCTTGAGGTCCACGTCCTGCAACTGGATCACTGTCGTCGCTCCGTTTATCCCGCTTGCTTCGATATTTCCGATATGAATATCTGATCCACGTGATTTTTCCGCGCGGCCGTGTCGCTCATAGTCTCTCGAAAGGCCGCGCTGCCACAAGCCACGTTTATATCGATGTTTGCCGATGGTATGTGAGCCGACGAGCCTCCCGGATCAGGCGCATCTACGCGCACGAAACCGGCCCACCAGAGGCCGTGCAGCAGTTAATCCGTAACACAGGAGACAATGATGGATAAAGTCGTACAAAATTATCTGGAGACGTTTGGGATCTGCGAAGCGACGCAACGGTTTCTCACCAGGCCGCAGAAGATGTTTATTGGCGGTGCCTGGGTTTCACAAGGCGACCGGGAGTCGTGCGCGGTGCTCGATCCGTCCACGGGGGGCGTGATCACGCAGATTCCCCTGGCGACGACCGCCGATCTGGATCGCGCGATCGAAGCTGCCCGCAAACAATTCGACGGGGGACCGTGGCGAAAGCTCAAGCCCCTTGAGCGTGAACGATTGCTCCATCGCCTCGCCGATCTGATCGAAGCGAATGCAACCGAGTTGGCCGAGATCGAATCGATCGATGTAGGCAAGTCAGTCGCCAATGCGCGTGACGTCGACGTGCAGGCCACGATCGACACCTTCCGTTATTTTGCAGGCTGGGCATCAAAGCTCCATGGCCGCACGGTAGAACCCTCCCTGCCTGGCAATTATGTTGCCTACACGCGCAAGGAACCGATTGGTGTCATCGGCGTCATCGTCCCCTGGAACTTCCCTCTGCAAACGATGGCGTGGAAGGTGGCGGCCGCGCTCGCCGCGGGTTGCACAACCGTCATCAAGCCGGCCGAGTTGACGTCTCTGTCGACGCTTCGCTTCGCGGAGTTAGTGCAAGAGGCCGGGATTCCAGACGGTGTCGTCAACGTCATCACGGGGCGAGGACGCGATATTGGGGCGGCGATGGCTGCCCATCCGGGTATCGACAAGATCACGTTCACGGGTTCCACCGAAGTGGGCCGCACGGTCGGGCACGCGGCCGTGGGTGGCATCAAACGCATCACGCTCGAACTGGGCGGCAAATCCCCGGTGCTGGTGCTGGAGGACGCTGACATCGAGGCGGCTGCCCAAGCCGTAGCGAACGGCATCTTCTTCAATTCCGGACAGGTGTGCGATGCGGGGGCACGGGTGTACATCCAGCGCGGCATTCACGACAAGTTTGTTGATGCGTTGATCGAACACACGCGTCAGATGAAGATCGCGCCCGGCCTCGATCGGGATTGCTTCATCAGCCCGCTTGTTTCCGCGCTCCAGAAGGATCGTGTCGAGTCGTATATTGAAGCTGGGCGACGCGAAGGCGCGGAAGTGGCGTATGGTGGCCATTTACTGGATCGGCCAGGCTATTTCGTTCAGCCGACGATCTTTGCGCATTGCAGCAATGACATGAAGATTGTCCGCGAGGAAATCTTCGGTCCCGTGCTGGTGACCGCACCCTTCGACGATGTCAGCGACGCGTTGTCGCTCGCGAATGACTCGCCATACGGTCTTGCCGCCGCAATATATTCCAACGACCTGAACCACGTACATAGACTGATTCCGGAGTTGCGCGCCGGCACGGTCTATGTCAACGCGCACAGCACCATCGACCCGTCGATGCCATTCGGTGGATTCAAGGAATCCGGATTTGGCAAAGACCTCGGCCCCGAACAACTCGATCATCTGATGGAGAGCAAGGCGGTCTGGATCACGTTGCACTGAGCCGTCAATCCGCCGGCGGCGTCCCAATCGAACGTAGCCCAGCGAGCGGGTGTCCCGGCGTGGCATGCATGACCAGTCTATTCTCATTCCATCAACCTCTCACTCGAGTCAGGGGTACATGATGCAAGCAGCAGACGATACAGTGAAAGGCACCGTAGCGGGAGTTGAGCACGGCGCCATCGAAGGACATTCGATAGATTTTATTCCGGATAACGAACGAACGGACAGGCTATCCAGACAGGGACCGTTCTGGTTTCTGGGTAATTTCACTTTCTTTACCATGACCATCGGCTTTGTGGGTCCCAGCATTGGACTGAGCGCGCTGTGGACCACCATAGCCGGCACGCTGGGCATCATGTTCGGCACCTTGTTCATGGCTTTTCACGGATCACAAGGTCCTCACCTTGGCCTGCCGCAGATGATCCAGTCTAGAGCGCAGTTCGGCTATCGCGGGGTCATCGTCGTGCTGTTGGCTACGCTATTTGTGTTTGCCGGATTCAACATCGTCAACCTCGTGCTGATGATGCAAGGCCTCAAAGCACTGTTCAACTGGGACCCCGTCAAGGTGGCGCTGGCTGTGACCCTGCCGGCTTCGATTCTGGCGATTCTCGGTCACGACTGGATGCACCGGAGTTTCAAATGGGCGTTGTATCTGTCGCTGCCCCTTTATGGACTCGTCACGGTGGCCGTGCTGATGCATTGGGTGCATGACGTGCCGCTCCCCGCTGTCGCGCCGGGGGCCGCGCCACCGCCCCCGCTGGGCTTCGGCTGGATCGCTTTCATCGCACAGTTCGCAGCGGCCGCCAGCTACAACATCGCCTACGCACCGTATGTATCCGACTATTCGCGCTACCTGCCGAAGAACACGCCGAGCGGCAAACTGATTGCTGCCGTGTTCCTTGGCGCATCGCTGTCGGGGGCGTGGATGATCGCGATTGGCGGCTGGCTGGCGGACCATCTGCAGGCGACCGACGTGCTAGTCGCGTTGAATCAGGTGGGTAACGATCTCGCACCGGGGATGGGCAGCGTTGTGGTTGGCGTCACGATCCTGGCATTTCTACCCGTCATTGCGATGAACATATATAGCGCAAAACTGACCGCGATCACCGCAGTCGATTCATTCCGGAAACTCCAGCCTACCCCCAAGACTCGCATTCTCGCGATTATCTTCGTGGTGATCCTTCAGCTCGGTGTGGCGCTCAGCATCTATACGTCGGGGAAAGGTCTTTCCGTCCTGAATATCTACCTGGTAGTCATGCTGTATTTTCTGGTGCCCTGGACCGCTGTCAACCTGACGGACTACTTTTTCGTCCGCAAGGGGCGCTACGCCATTCCACACTTCTTCCTGCCTCATAACAACCTGTACGGGACATGGGGCTCGCGCGGTCTGACTGCTTACGCGATCGGATTCGTTTCGATGATTCCGTTCTTCTGCGTGCTCGACGGCGCTAACGAGGTGTATGTCGGGCCGCTTGCCCGCGCGATGGGCAGCGTCGATCTGGCCTGGCTGGTCGGTCTGTTGGTATCCGGCCTCGCGTACTACGCATTGTCGCGCTCACTCGATCTGAAGCACGAAGAGTCTGTTATCGCCTCCATCGAGAAGACATCACCGCAGTACACCACCGGCGACAAAGGTCGCTACTGAACCATAGACGACCCCATCAAGATTCAGGAAGCAGGCAAATATCATGGCTACCGAGCAATTCGATTACATCATTGTTGGCGCTGGATCGGCCGGGTGTGTATTGGCCAACCGGCTCACCGAGGACCCGGCGGTCCGCGTTCTGGTGCTGGAATACGGCGGAAGCGATCGCAGTGTCATCATTCAGATGCCGAGCGCATTTTCCATGCCGATGAACACTTCGAAGTACAACTGGCGCTATCAGACCGCCCCCGAAGCTCATCTGAATGGCCGTCAATTGCATTGCCCGCGCGGCAAGGTGCTGGGCGGATCGTCGTCGATCAACGGCCTCGTTTATATTCGCGGCCACGCTTACGACTTCGACGAATGGGAGGAATTGGGTGCGCGAGGCTGGGGCTATCGCAACTGTTTGCCGTATTTCAGGCGCGCTGAGAGCTACAAGTTCGGTGGCGACGATTACCGGGGCGCAGCCGGACCACTGTCCACGAACAATGGCAACAACATGGCGAATCCGCTGTACGGCGCGTGGATCGAGGCAGGCGCAGAGGCCGGATACATCAAGACAGAAGACTGCAACGGTCATATGCAGGAAGGCTTCGGCGCAATGCATATGACTGTCAAAGATGGTGTGCGCTGGTCTACTGCTAATGCATACTTGCGCCCGGCAATGAAGCGGCCCAATCTGTCCGTGGTGACGAATGCGATGACCCGCCGCGTGATTCTCGAAGGCAAGCGCGCGGTTGGGGTCGAATACGATCAGGGCGGAAGGACGCACGTTGCGCGATGCCGTGCTGAAGTATTGATCGCCTCGGGTCCGATCGGTTCGCCTCACCTGCTGCAACGTTCCGGAATAGGGCCGACCGAGGTGCTGCGCAAGGCGGGGATCCAGGTAAAGCATCACTTGCCCGGCGTGGGCGAAAATCTGCAGGATCATGCGGAAATTTATATTCAGTATGCCTGCAAGGAGCCCGTCACCCTCAACGCGAAAATGGATCCGTTCAGCAAATTCATGATCGGGCTGCGGTGGCTCTTGTTCAAGGATGGACTTGGGGCAAGCAACCATTTCGAGGCCGGTGGATTCATCCGTTCGAAAGCGGGATTGCGCTGGCCTGACATTCAGTTCCATTTCCTGCCCGCCGCCATGCGCTACGACGGCGACAAGCCGTTCAAGGGACACGGGTTCATGATATTGACCGGACCGAACAAGCCGAAGAGCCGGGGCTACGTCAGGGCGATGTCGGCCGATCCCTATACGCATCCGCAACTCCGCTTCAACTATCTGGATCACGAAGAGGATCGCGAAGGCTTTCGACGCTGCGTCCGGTTGACGAGAGAAATCATCGGGCAACCGGCGATGGACCGGTTTCGCGATGCCGAACTCGCTCCCGGCCCGCACGTGCAAACGGATGAGCAAATCGACGCCTTTGTCAGGGCGAACCTGGAAAGCACGATGCATCCGTGTGGTTCGTGCCGCATGGGGGAGGATGACATGGCTGTGGTCGATTCCGAGTTGAGGGTGCGTGGCATGGAGGGCTTACGAGTCATCGATTCATCCGTATTCCCGACCGAGCCCAATGGCAATCTGAACGCACCGACGATCATGCTCGCCGAGCGTGCGTCCGATCTGCTTCGCGGGATCCCTATGTTGCCCGCGTCCGACGCAGATGTGGGCCTGGCCGAGGGGTGGGAGGCACGGCAACGTACGCATGCGCCGGCACGAAATCTGTTTGTCGAGTAGCTTGGATGCGGGCTCGGAGAACCGGGGGCGTTTTCCGACGATCAGGTAGAGTTGATGCAACCCCTATGACCGAAGAGCGTTAGCCAGGGCGCGGCGGGCGACCGTCGCATGCTATACGGTCTTCGGTCATTCGTTTTGCCATGCTGAGGGAAGGCAATGGGGCGATCTCAGTAGGTCGGGCGATCGTACAGAGCCGATCAGCTTCTCAGGCTCGACGTCGACGTTCCGTGCTTACGCGGTGTATAGCGTGATCAGAAAGATTGCGAACCGATAGCCAGGAACGATGAGGCCAGCCGCCAACGCCATAGCTGCCGCCTTGACGAGCCGCGTGATGCCGCGAGAGCCGAACACGGGTTTTAAAGCAAGAAACACATAGCCGCCACAGAGGCCAAGATTGATGATCGAAAGAAGGTTGTCGACGACGGGTGAAGCGAGGCCGAGGCCGCCTAGACGCATCTCGATGGCTGCGACGGCCAACGCGAGCGAGAACAGCAACAGCAAGAACGTATAGAGATGCAGTGAGAAATAGACAAAGGTAACGAATGGCTTGCGCGCACGGAGGAAGGTCATCCACAACACCAGAGTGAACGGAACCACCATGAGAATGATGAGTGACTTGGCATTGATCACCGCCGCACGGTCGAAAGTGGACGTGTACTGGGGCAGATCCGTCCGTAGCTTCGCGACGCGTTCGGCCACCAGCGACCGAGCGAGCGGACTCCAATCCTGATGATAAAGGTGGGAAACCAGAGTCGAGCCGAAGATCTGGGTGTCGGTCAGCGACTGCATCGCGAAGAAGAACGCGTTTGCGATGAGAAACAGTTGGAATGGCGGGACATAAGGCATGCGCTTTCCATTCAGATGCGCGACCGTCAGCTCGCCTGGATGACGTAGCAACGCCCAGAACGTGCGAAGCAGGCGCCCGTCGATGCTCGTCGCCGCGTGCAGGACCTTTGCTCCGATCCCGCGCAGCGTAAGGTCGGGCGGCCGAAGTGGGCTCTCGCCGCACATCGGGCAGAAAGGCGTGGTGACGCGAATGGCACACGTCGGACATATCCAGGGTTCGGTCGCAGACATGATTTTCTCCGTTGGACCGCTTGTGTATATGGCGCTGTGTTATCGAAGCAGTTTGCGCCTTTCGAGACCTCCTCGCCGTTTTGTGACGCGCTCCAGAACGAGACGATGAGCGGCTCCGCCGAAGGCCGGCATGCGGTGCGCAAATGCGCGGCAAAGTGATAACGCTTCTGCTCCGAAAGCTGCCGCCTACCCGATCGGGCGTCCACCGGTTCGAGCGGCCTATAATCTCTTGTACGCACGCCCTCTTGCCGTTGTGTGGAGTGATCCAAACGGCATCTGGCGGCAGGGTGGCGGCACGAGCCGTGCCATTGCCGCCGCGGAAGCTGGTAACAGGCGAATAGCGCAGAACAGGAACGTAAGCACGTTCAGACGCGTGAGCGGCAGTGGCGCCCAATTTCGGTCGTTATGCCTAGCCGTTCGCGACAACCTTGCCGCAGAGAAATCCAATGAAGAAAGGAAAGACGAAACTTACCCGCCATGATGCTGAGCGCCTTTTCGAAGGACTGCCTGCCGGGAGCGTGAAAACATCGAGCCGGCCTGAGAACCCATTCGAAGCAGGGGCGTTCGACGTGGTTGAGCGCGTGGACGAGGAGTCCAAACTCTGGAAAGACAACCTCATTTCACTTCCGATGGCGATCGAGTTGCCTGCCGGCTACGAGTCGATATCTCGCATGCGCGAGTCGATGGTGAAAGCGTGGCGCGTGAAGTGGGTGAGGGAAGGTAAGAGCGAGGTTGTCACCGACTTTCCCGAAGGATGGACAGCCGTTCGCCCGAAAAGCGGCCCCATAGAGTTGCGAGATCCGTCCGGCGTGGTGCGCGCCTTGTATGGGTGGGCCGAGGATGCCGAGCTCAGGATTCTGCCGCGGTACCTGGTCGAGTCACAGACGAACAGTTCGAGCGGATTAGGCAGCTTGCTTGTCCGTGATCGCATGAACGGTCAAATTCTTGAGCGGTCGTCGATCTGGTCTGCCCAGACTGGTACCAACCATCCAGATTGGACCAGGCTGTCGGTGTGGCTCAAGACACACTATCCACAGCATCACGACCCGCTTCGGTACTGGGAAGATTGCGAGCGCAACGTCCAGGACTGAGCTGGTTTGTGGGGCATGGTTCTCGC
The DNA here is from genome assembly GCF_002902965.1 of Paraburkholderia hospita. Classification (GTDB taxonomy): domain Bacteria; phylum Pseudomonadota; class Gammaproteobacteria; order Burkholderiales; family Burkholderiaceae; genus Paraburkholderia; species Paraburkholderia hospita. The sequence continues at coordinate 130,472 of NZ_CP026107.1, forward strand.
GTCTGCTGCGCCCTGTTGAGCGGAGGCAAAAGCAGGGGGACGGCGTGATGATGGCGGCTTCCGAGTGTATGAACAGACGTCACTGCAATGGTAAACATTGACCACGATGCCGCTTCGATATTTGGAGTTATCGGTTCGGTTGTATCGCTCTTAGCGGCCGTTCCCTACGGGCTCGCGATTCTCAGGCGCGCCGTTCGTCCCCATCTTTTCACGTGGTTAATCTGGTCGATCGTCACGACCATCGCGGCTGCTGGTCAATTTGTTGCGGGTGCGGGCCCTTCTGCGTGGTGCACGGCGGCGATCGCCGTAACATGTATTCTGATTTTCTTCGCGAGCATCTATCGAGGTGAGAGAAGTTGGACAAGATCCGACTGGATGTTTCTCGGCGCAGCGCTGCTAGCCATACCTCTTTGGATGCTGACTGAAGAGCCGACCCTCTCGGTCTGTCTGGTGACGCTCATCGAACTTGCGGGCCTCGGTCCAACGGTCCGCAAGACTGTTCGAGATCCTTGGGGCGAAAGCCTCGCATATTTCGTTTTGTGCGTTGTCAAATATGCTCTTGCAATACTGGCCCTGAGACAATGGACGGTGGCAGTCGCTTTTTATCCAGTTGTCAACATCATGGCGTCAGTCGGCATCTGCTTGCTGATGGTTGTTCAGCGTTATCGTCTCCGCTCTGGGAGCGCCTTCCGTTAATCGAATCGGGACATGCTGTGATAGACGCTGAATGACGGAAACCGGACTAACGCGGCGCCCGGGAAGATCCTCTAGCCATGAAACGAAAGGAGAGAACTCAATGCCGAGCCTTGAGCGAGTGCGACCGGCCATGTTTATCGACTTTGTCTGGCGCATGGTGCTTCGCCTCGGATATCGATTCGCTCGCGTCTGGTGGCAGCTTCGGCGGCCTCGTCATGAGGGCGCGCTAGTAGCCATCTACGTCGGGCAGGCACTGTTGCTTGTGAAGTCATCGTACCGTCCCGAGTGGAATTTCCCCGGCGGTAGTCTCCATCCCGGTGAGACGCCTGATGCGGCGGCGCGGCGCGAAATGGAGGAGGAGATTGGTCTGTCGTCGTACGCACTACGCCCCGCGGGCAGCGTCTGCGGCAATTGGGAGGGGCGAAGAGACCGGGTGCATTTCTTCGAACTGCACCTCGATCGCATGCCCGAACTGCGGCTCGATAATCGGGAGATTGTCGCGGCGCATCTGGTATCGCCGGAGGAATTGCACGGCATCGCGCTGACAGGGGCGGTCGTTGCGTATCTAGGTGGAAATCTCGGCTGTTAGTACACTGGCGTGACCGGACGCTTCTGGTCTTTCGCGGGCTCATGGACTTGCCGACTCACGCTTGTTCCACCTGCTCTCTTCAGAGACTCAATCGGAAAAGGGAATGTCATGGCAAAGAATGAAGTTGTCTGGGGGATCCTGGGCGCCGCGAAGATCAACGACAAGGTTGTCCTGCCCATGCACAACGCGCCGAAGTGTCGGGTGAAGGGCATCGCGTCGCGATCTCCGGAGAAGGCTCGTGAAGCTGCAACCAGATATGGTTTGAGTGTCGCATACGACAGCTACGAGGCGCTCCTGGCGGACCCGGAAATCGACGCGGTATATATCCCGTTGCCCAATCACATCCACGTGGAATGGACGATCAAATCCGTCGAGGCGGGCAAGCACGTCCTGTGTGAGAAGCCGATCGGGCTGGACGCGCAACAGGTTGAACAACTCATCGCTGCGCGCGACAGGAGCGGTCGATGCATACAGGAAGCCTTCATGGTTCGCACGCATCCGCAATGGTTGAAGGTGCGGACCTTGATCGACGAAGGTGCGATTGGCGAATTGCGGGCGGTGACGGGCGGCTTCACCTATAACAACACGAACCCCGACAATATCCGCAATCAGAGCGGAATGGGCGGCGGCGGTCTGCTCGATATCGGTTGCTACCCCATCACAACGTCACGCTTCGTTACCGGGTCTGAGCCAAAGCGCGTGGTTGCACTGATAGAGCAGGATCCAGTATTCGACGTAGACCGGCTTGGCTCTGTGCTGATGGACTTCGACGGTGTGCAGGCGAGTTTCTTTTACTCGACTCAGACCCACCCGTATCAGCGGATGCAATTTCACGGGACCAAGGGGCGGATCGAGGTCGAGATTCCATTCAATGCACCAAACGATCGACCGACGCGTCTGTTAGTGAGTGAAAACACAAGCGCCGGTGTCGGGACTGATCGCTGGCTGGAACTTCCGGCGTGCGATCAATATGGCGTCGCAGCCGCCACGTTCGCGGAGGCGATATTGAGTGGAACCCCGCAGGCTATTCCGCTAGAAGATGCGCGCGCAAATATGCGAGTGATCGATGCCGTGTTTCGCTCGGCGCGATCGGGTGCGTGGGAGAGAATTGTGGAGGGTTGAGGTGCATGGCTAGTGGCCTGTACCGTGGCCAGTGTCTGGGCGTCGCACCCCATTACTTCGATTGACCGTTTGGATCGGTAGATGCCAATCGTATCAGGCATGGATCTGCGACGCGTATCGTAGTGCAGATAAGAGGGCGGCACAGTGATTGCTCAATTCATGGTCGAGCAGGCGGCGATCGTCTGCGTCGATATTCCAGTTCAATCAAGGAGGAACGGATCATGAACAAGGCAACCAGCGCATTAATCGCGGCCGTCGCGGCGCTCGCGCTGTCCGGCGGCGCTTATGCACAGACAGCTGGTGGCACGGCCGGTGGCGGCTCGTCGAGCCATGGCAGCACGTCCAGCCCGGCAACGAACCAGATGAACGACTCAACGAGCGGCTACGGCACGCCTGGCGCGACCAACTCGGACAGCGGCATGAGCGCCGGGTCGCCGAACTCGGGTATGCAGCAGGGTCCGAACAATAGCTCGACGCCCGCTCCCAAGACCAACAATACGCTTGCGACTCCGACCACAAAGTCGCCAGCCAGCAATTAAGGATCACATCCCGGCGCAAGTGAGCGCAAGCGAATAAGCGCTTGAATCGTGTAGGGCGCAAGAGAAACTGCGACGGCCGTCATAGTTTCGCGACTGGCAGGCGCCGGTTACTACGACCGACCTACACGGTTCCATGGTGTCGCGCGTCACGACACTTCTATCCCGTTTTCTCGAAGCCGGGCACACAATTCGACGTGTCGATCTCGAGCTAGCTCAATCAGACGGCTTTGCGCCATTGGCGTCGACAGGATATTCCGATGCTGTACACCGGGCTTCGTCCACGACGAGACAGGGTTGCTGATCCATTTGTACAACGCCTTGCGCAGGTTTTCATCTCGGTCGTCGGACGGCATCTCGAGTTCCGCAATGAGCGCGATGCATGCAACGCTATCCCATTGATCCCTCTAGCAGACCGCTAACGCAGCGTGACGATCCCTGCGCTGAATTATCATTGCACGGATGTGTTCCAAGGAAACGAACGCTCCACGCGTGCACAGGCGAACTCCGACCTTTCGGACCTTTCTCGCCGGATCGAGGAGCGCCCGTGCCGCAATCTCGTCGTTGAGCGAAGGCGAAACTCTACCCTGCAGCAGGTAGGCATGTGCCCGAATTTGCGAGCGTGCATCACGGGCGAATTTAGCTAGCATCGCCACGGTGTTTGGTGCGCGGACTTCGGCGAGAAGCGATAAGCCTGCGCGAGTTTGTGCGACAGTCAGCGCTTCGGCATCGAGCAGCGCGCTGCAGCGTCCGGCAACATCTCGTCCGTTCGCCGTTAGCAACCGGGCCGCGGCGGACCGCAGGCCACCTTGCGAGTCAAACAGGGTGCGCCATACGAATGGCTCGTTATCGGGATTCAGCGTATCGGCTACCGTGAGCTTGAATGCCGCATATCGAACTGGCCCAAACGGCGATGCTGCGGCAATAGCGACGCTTGGGCCCCGCTCGTGAATCGGTAGGTGGTCGAGAAGAGCCACTGCGCGCTTTGCAAGCACGATGTCACCAGAAAGCAAGCCGCGCTTTACGATCTCCGAACCTGACAGGAGTCGATGATCTATCGCCGAAAAATACGCCGCGCGCCGCAGATGAAAATCAGTCCCGGTTATCGCCTGGACGATAGCCTCAGTTCCGCCCGCCTGCACCAATCGCTGTTCAAAATCAAAAAGCCACGATCGATGATCCGTGCGCGTGGCCGACATGAGGCTGCGAAGTCGTGGAAGTATCGACACGAAACACTCGGCGGGGACAGTCGCCAGAAGCGTGAGCAAGGCTCTTTTTGCAGCATTTCGGACCTCTGGCACCCAATCGTTCAAGCGGTCAACAATCGATGCCAGAAATGTACTGCTGCCAAGTTCGACACCGCGCCCAATAGCCGCCTCCCTGACGTAGCCCGAATAGTGCGACATGCTTAGTGCAACGAATTCACTGTCTATGGTTGTGGAGACAATTTCGATCGCTGTACGCAAGGGCATTGATTCGCCCGGCCTGAGATATACCGTTTGCGCTGGGACGGTCGAAGGCGGCCGGGTTCCGAAAGTTTTCGTAAAGAGATTCATTGTTCTTTTTCTGAGGTCGGTCGGGCTACTGGGCAGGCAATGATACAGCGTGACGGTGACCGAACAGGTGGCGACGGGTACGCATCAAGCGGACGTCGGGGTTAAAACCCGTGGGTCGGCCGCCAGTAAATTGATGACGGAAAGGGCTTGCCGTTCAGGAATGCCAGAAAAATTTCCACTACCTGGTCGGACATGAACCATTCATCCGATCGCATGGGAATGTTGCCCGCGCGGAACACTAGAATCGTGCCATCTGGACGCACTGGGCTGGGCTTGTCATGGGACGCTCTCCAGCGCCTTCCCCCGTCAATTTTGAAATGCTCAATCATGCAGGTGACGCCGCCGCCTGCAACCTGCACGTAATTGCCGAAGTTATCTGTCAAAGACGCATAGGATGACGGTCCATAGCTTCGCAACGATTTGATCGCGCGGCTAATTTGAGCCGGTGTGGGCGCTGGGATGCCCGCTTTACCCTCGATGTCAAATTTCATTGGCGGATCTACTTCGAAGAGAGTCGAGAACGGGGCATTCTGCCAGCGCGTTGATCTTATTTGTTGAACGGCCGCGATTGGTAAATCTGAAGGGCTTTTCAGGGTCGATCGGAACCGACTTCGTCAGGCGGTGACCGGCCACAAGCGGCCGATCACGTTCATGTAACGGTTGACCCTTGATTGGGGCAAACCGGCCATTCGAATTTTGCATCCTGATTCAAATGGCCGTCCGTACAGTCGGCAGGTTGTTTCGTTGTTGTCACTGTCTAATGGTCGCGCGATGCTGACCTTCGTGCGGAATTTATCGGCCCGCTCATTCCCCGTTCCCTGATCCGTAAGATCGCGCGCCGCTACATCGCTGGCGAAACGCTATGCGATGCCCGCACGCGCATCCACGCGCTCCACGCAGCAGGCCTCAGAACAACCGTCGATGTGTTGGGCGAGACCGCGTCGTCGTCGGATCAGGCAGAGTCGATGACTCGCGAATATCTCAATCTCGTCCAGACGCTCGGCGCTCAAAATGAGCCCACCGAGCTGTCGATAAAGCTGACCGCGCTGGGGTTGCATCTCGACGAAGACGCTTGCATGGCGCGAGTCTCGGTGATTCTGCGAGCGGCAGCATCGCACGGGATCAGCGCGTGCATCGACATGGAAGACATCAGTTGCACCCAGAAAACGCTCGATGCGTTCTTGAAGCTTGAATCCGACGGGCATCCAGTCGGAATCGCACTACAAGCATATTTGACGCGCACAAACGATGACATAGTTCCATTGCACGCACGCAAGAGTCGCATGCGTATTTGCAAGGGGATTTACGCGGAGGCGAAGGAGCATCTTGTCGAGGGCGCGTCGACGGATCGGGCCACGATCAACTCACACTTCGTTCGGCACGTTTCGACCGCTATTCAGGCGGGATCATTTGTCGGCATTGCAACGCACGATGCACAATTGATCGATGCTGTGAGCAACTGGCTGCAACGCGAGCAAATCGACAGGTCACGATTCGAGTTCCAGATGTTACTGGGGGTGTGCGAACCGCTGCGTGACGCTTTGCTTGCGCAAGGATTTAACGTGCGCGTCTATGTGCCATACGGGCATGACTGGTATGGCTACAGCACTCGGCGAATCAAGGAGAATCCACGAATCGCCGGATATATCCTGTCGGCGATGATACGTCGCGATCGGACTCGCTAGCAGTTACAGCACGTCCCGAGGATCGGGACCGACCAGATCATCGGTCCCGGTCGAACGGCTGCTTTGGAGAAGTCCGGTCGGCCGATGTGGGTCGGCCTGAGTCCATCCGTGCTTCGAACTCATCGCCGCAAAGCGGTCATTGGTATTTCGCTCCCCGAAACCGGCCGGTCGTCAACGCGCACTCCCGACCCTGAGCGGACCGTCGATGAAGCACGGAACGGTCATTCAAACGCCTCCACACACAGGTCTTTATTCACAATTTCTCGGCAGACTACGTCGTCTGCGTGTTCCACCAACGTTCTGCCTCATCGAGGCGAGCGCACGCGCGTTCCGCAACCACCGTCGGGGAGACACCTTGGTCGAATCTGAACCAGTTGTCGGTATCGGGCCCGGGCGAGCCCAATCTGTGACGTTGGCTCGGGTGAAGGTCGTGCGCCGTCAGGGTCGCAGCAGGGATGAATTTCCCCCAATGGGTGGTGAAGCCCTCGACGCCACACGAAGCTATTTCCACAACGAAGCCTCCACCGTGGCGGTCGAACTGGACTGTAAGAAGGTCAACCCTGTTTTCACGTTGTCTTCTGAAATGAGGCAGGGTTCCTTTGAATCCCAACCGGCGAAGTGCGGGGACGAACTGCGCCTTTAGTTGCAAGGTCATTTCTTCACGGCTCATGGTCAATGTTAGTGCTTTGTTAGATTGAACCAGTTATAACTCGGATGGTCTTCAATGTCGGGATTCGATGCGAGCGTCCGCAACTGGCCGAGGCCGTGTGGAAACGACTTTTTCGCGTTAAGGCGAGTTTGCTTGGCCTGCTCGAGCGTGTTTTGTAGACCGGGCGATGTTCCCGACATCACCGATCGCAAGACGACCCCTCAGGGCCTCAGCTTCCAGCCATCCTCATCGCCTTCGTCGTCCTCGCAACCCCAAGTATATTCATGACTCGCTTAAGGTTGTAGGCCAGTACCTGGAGACTCATTTCGGTACTCACCCGCCCAAGCGTCCGCGTCAGGAAGTGCGTGGAACCCATCCAGTGCTTGAGCGTTCCGAAGACATGCTCGACAGTACTTCTGCGTACGGTCATTGCCTCAGGACTCCGGTCCAACCGACGCTGCATAGCTTCCAGTACATGTTCATGCTCCCATCGTCGGATGCGGCGATAGTCGCTGGGCGAACAGCGCGCCTTGAGAGGGCAGCGCGGGCAAGCGCTGGGCCAGTACACTCGCAGATTCATTTCATTTTCGACGGTGTTAAATCGATGAATGGCGCGTTCGCCGGCTGGGCATCGATACACGTCGTCTTTTGCGACGTAGACGAAGTCGCGCTTTGTAAAGAGGCCCTTCTTCCTCGACGCCGAGGTCAGTGGTTTGGGGACATACGCTGTGATGCCGGCCAGATCGCACGAGCGGATCTCAGGACCGCTGTAGTAGCCTCGATCAGCCAGCACCTTCAGTCCTGGTTTGCCCATCGCCTCCTTCGCTGACACGGCCATCTTGCTGAGTTGACCACGATCGTTTCCGACGTTGGTCACCTCGTGCTCGACAATCAGATGATGCTTCGTGTCCACGACAGTCTGAACGTTGTAGCCGACCGTTCCGGTTCTCCTGCCATCACTGGTCATGGAACGGGAATCCTGATCCGTGAGTGACAACTGTTTGTCGGGCTGGTTCTTCAACTGCGCTCTGATCTGCTCGAGTTCACGCATCTGCTGGCGCAAACGGGCGATCTTCTCGTAAAGCCGCACAGTCTTCACATCGACACCAATTGGACTGGTTCGGTCTGCGGTTTCAATCGCGTCGAGGTATCGCTGAACGCTTTCCTCAATCTGCTGCTGACGCTTATCGATCTTGCCCGCCGTGTAATTCCTGCCCCGGCTGTTCACAGCCTTGAACTTGCTGCCGTCGATGGCCACCGTATCGGCAGATAGCAGTTTCAGACCGCGGCATAGTTCGACGAAACGCCGGCATACGTTCCGTATCGCCGCGCCGTTGTCGCGGCGAAAGTCTGCGATCGTCTTGAAGTCTGGTGCCAGACGTCCTGTCAGCCACATCATTTCGATATTGCGCTGGCATTCGCGCTCAAGACGCCGACTGGAAGGTACCCGGTTCAGGTAGCCGTAAATGTAGACCTTGAGCTCCACGCCCGGGTGGTAGGACGGGCGCCCCGTGACAGCCGGCGTAGCGCCGTTGAAACCAAGTTCCGCAAGGTCCAGTTTGTCGACGAAGACATCTATGATTCTGACCGGATTGTCCTGTCCTATGTAATCGTCGACGCATTCGGGAAGTAGTGCGACCTGTTTGCGGTCATCGCCTTCAACGAATCGCTTCATGAGTCACCCGGTATCAATGAGTTGATTCAGTTTAGGCGATGAGTGCGTTTTCACACAGGCTCGGCCGACTACGGTCTGACATGCGCGTGGCTAGTCTCCGTGCGCGGATTGCGGGTGCTACAGTCGGGAGACTTTAGCAATATCCATCTTATCTATTTGCAACACTCGCAGGCCTCAACTATGTTGAATAGCCGGAAGGCTCGGCTGCCGGGCGGGTGCCATGCCCGATATTCCTAGCACTCTTACGCGATTCCGAGTTCCCGACAATAGTAGGGAGACTCGGCTATGACGACACCGCTGCTCGGACAGATGATGGACGTGCCGCTGACGGTTTCCTCGCTGCTGGCCCATGCGTCACGTCACTTCGGCACGACCGAGATCGTGTCAAAGCGCATCGAAGGCGATGTGCATCGCTACACGTATCGCGACTGCGAAAAGCGCGCGAAGCAACTGACGCAGGCGCTTATCGCGCTGGAGGTGCAGCCGGGCGAGCGGATCGGCACGCTGGCATGGAACGGTTACCGCCATCTGGAAGCCTATTACGGCACGACGGGCTTCGGGGCCGTCTGCCATACCATCAACCCCCGTCTCTTCCCCGAACAGATCGCATGGATCATCAACGACGCCGATGACAGCTACGTGCTGTTCGATACGACGTTCGCGCAGCTGATCGATTGCCTTGTGCCCCGCTGCCCGAAGGTGCGTGGGTGGATCGCGCTTGCCGACGACGCACATCTGCCTGCGCTGCAGACGCCCACACCGCTCATCAGCTACGAGACGTTGCTCAAACCGCACGACGGCGCATTCGACTGGCCACTCCTCGACGAGCGCCAGGCATCGTACCTTTGTTACACCTCGGGCACGACAGGCAATCCAAAGGGCGCGCTGTATTCGCATCGCTCCACGGTGCTGCACGCGTACGCCGGTTCGCTGCCGGATGCGATGTGTCTATCGGCGCGCGACTCGGTGTTGCCTGCCGTGCCAATGTTTCATGCGAACGCGTGGGGCATGCCGCATGCCGCGCCGCTCACGGGCGCGAAACTCGTCCTTCCGGGCAAGGATCTCGACGGAAAATCCCTGTTCGAACTGATGCAGGCGGAGCGCGTCACGTATTCCGCCGGCGTGCCAACCGTCTGGCTTGGCCTGCTCAACTACATGAAGGAAGCGGGCTTGCGGTTGTCGTCACTGCAACGCGCGGTGATCGGCGGGTCCGCGTGCCCGCCGGCGATGCTGCGCACCTTCGAGGAATACGACGTCGAAGCCATTCACGGATGGGGCATGACCGAGATGTCACCGCTCGGCACGCTCGCAAAACTCAACTGGGAACAATCACAGCGGCCGCCAGACGAGCAGCGCAGGCTGCGCGAAAAGCAGGGGCACGTGATCTATGGCGTGGACATGAAGATCGTCGGCGACGATGGGCGCGATCTGCCGTGGGACGGCGTCGCGTTCGGCGAACTGCACACGCGCGGTCCGTGGGTGATCAAGCGGTATTTCCAGAAGGATGACTCGCCGCTCATCGACGGCTGGTTTCCAACCGGCGACGTGGCCACTATCGACCGGGACGGTTTCATGCGCATCACCGACCGCAGCAAGGATGTGATCAAGTCGGGAGGCGAGTGGATCAGTTCGATCGAAATCGAGAACATCGCGATCGCGCATCCGGCCGTCGCAGAGGCGGCCTGCATCGCCTGCGCCCATCCGAAGTGGCTGCAGCGGCCGCTGCTCGTCGTCGTCAAACGCAAGGACGCGGAGGTCACGCGCGACGAACTGCTCGCGTTCTACGAGGGCAAGGTCGCGAAGTGGTGGATGCCAGATGACGTTGTCTTCGTCAACGAATTGCCGCATACGGCCGTTGGCAAGCTGCACAAACTGAAGCTGCGCGAGCAGTTCTGCGATCACGTGCTGCCGTCGGCGCTCGAAGTTGAGAACTGTCCGCTTGCCGACGAGCGCGCAACCGGAGGCTCCGGGTCGAAACCTGCGGCGGAATAATCGGAAGGAGGCTGTCAAAGGGATCGCCACCGCACCGCCATTTGGTGCAACCGGCCCTAGCCGACCCGTTGCTGCCAATCGGCATGCTGCGACCGGTGCGGCGCGTTTCGGAGTACAGCGGCCACTAGCGTGCGAACCCTCCAGCAAGTGCTCGGCCTTATCGGACGTCGGAGTGTCGGCGACTGTGAGACAACTCAACGGCGCTTTGCCGCCGTTCGTTCCGGCGTAGCCTCGAACTCAGAAATCGTGATGGCCCAACAGGTATTTGCGTAAGCGTTGCTCGCGCACCGTCTAGACCGATGGCGCCAAAGTGGACAGAGTAGTCCCCACCAAACGAGTGGTGGAGACTACTTTGTCACCTAAGATTGCAATAGCCGCCAGACGGACACGCAAAGGTACTCCCAGCTTTGGCCCTCCTCCCTTACGGCTGGGATACCGCACCCTGCTCACTTCGAATATAAGCCGCACGCGGTCTTCAAGACCAGCTACGCCGCGCCGGATAATCTCATGCACGCCAAGCTTTACATAGCCAACGAACCGACCGAATGCCACATCCAACCAGCCGGATTCGTCTTGCGGCACACGCATATCTGGGCCGGATTCGACGGCACGGGCTATTTTTAGCTGCAAGTCTTCGTGCGGCATCGTAGTATTCTCACAGACTGGCGAAAATACACAGATTAGCGGGATAAGCCGCGATCCGCACAAACCCGCCGTTATGTCGAAACCACTAACGAGCACTCTAATATGAAGCCACGGGCGTTTATAGGGTCATCCGTCGAAGGGCTGAGCGTTGCATACGCAGTCCAACAAAACCTTGTTCATCAAGTAGAACCGACCGTATGGGATCAGGGAATATTCAATCTTTCATCTACTACGATTGAATCTCTTACAACCGTTCTCAACGAAGTAGATTTCGGAATCTTCGTTTTTAGTCCCGACGATATTGTCAGCATGCGCGGAAACAGTAGTTCCGCAGTTCGGGATAACGTTCTATTTGAAATGGGCCTATTTATTGGCAAGCTCGGTCGCGAACGCGTATTCTTTATTGTTCCAGAAAAATCAGATATTCACATCCCTACCGACTTACTAGGTGTCACGCCCGGAAAATTTGACCCCAATCGTCAAGATAACAGTTTGCAAGCAGCAACGGGACCGGTTTGCCATCAAATAAGACTTCAGATAGAAAAACTCGGACTGGCGAACCCGGAGAAGGAACAATCCAGCGAGCCCGAAAAACAGCCCGCGCAAAAAAGAAAGTTTGGAAAGTTGGTTTTACCATTTTTACACCGATGATTTCGATTCAGCGAAAGCCAAATTATCGGCGCAAATAGAGAAAGCTGAAGACAGCAAGAAAAGCGGTCTTCAAGCATGGTTATTGTACATCGATGTTAAAAAAGACCGCGATCAAGGTTTTGGTACGCTCTTAAAATTTGCCGCCGACAATCCCGCGGACGCTTCCGTTCAGTCTCTTACAATGTCGTTTCTAACATGGGAAGAGCATTACGCGGATGCAATCGCGCTCCATTCTAGGCTTAGTTCAGAAATTGCAGCAGACTCACGTGTGGTAAAGGCACTCGCAGAATGCCACGTTGCCTCGGCGCATCCTCAAGAAGCGATCGGGCTTCTGACCAGCCAGAAAAATGCCGAAAACCCTGAATTTGCGTTGATGGTCGCGGACATCTATAAAACCGACGGGAAATTCGATGAAGCGATGGACGTGCTGCACAAGGCGCTTGAACTGCAACCTTCTCACGAGCGGATGCGCTTTCACTTTGCATTACTGGCAATAGAAAAAAATAAATATGAAATTTCGTTTTATTTACTCTCATCGTTGAAATATGATTTTCCGAAAAATTCCGAGTATTGGGGATATTTTGGCAACGCCTGTCTTGGCTTGGAACTATACGACTTAGCCTTAGCTGCCTACAAGCAGGCAGATGAATTGGCAAAAGGAGAGGCAAGCTGGATAGCTGGAAATATCGGAAATCTGCTGACCAACAAAGGCTTACCGACCGAGGCAATCTTGCATTTAAAGCGTGCTATGAAAATAGACGAAAACTCGCAATACGCCTTTGACCGCATGGCGAGCGCACTGAAGAAAAAGGAAGAAGAAGAAAAGCTTGCGCAAAAGAAGAAACTAGAAGGAAAGCTGCTCTTTCAAGAATATGAAAGTGAACGCGAAAAAGTGCGCGCAAATGCCTTAGCGTTAAGTCAAGGCTTGTCCGCACTTTTAATGGGAGCGTCAACACCCAACCAATAAAGATTCTGAATGGGGGACTCTTTCAACGGGAGTCACCCTATTCGACAGTCGCAAGGGTCATTGATCTGTGCTGGATTGGGAAAGTAAAGGGAACTGTTTTCCAAGCTCTGTCAGAGGCGGTCGCCCGGCCACCTAAATTTATGCGCTCTAAAACCACCAGCGTCGCTCATTATATGGTCCTAATTGGGAGTCGGCTGAGTGACTCAAACGGGTCGAGAGTACGCTTTCGCTTGTAGTGAACGCTGACGTTCGCCGCCGCCGTAGTGCGAACGTCGGCAAAGCGACTCGTTGCCGCCTGACGGACGCGATACCTGAAGGTCAGGTATGGCCGACACGCTTCCATCGGGTAACCGACAGGTTCCGAAGTGAATCGGCCAGTTGAACGACGGCTTTCTGAGTTGCGCGAAAGGCAACTATTGGCCGCATCGAGGCAGTGCCCTCTGTAATTTGCCCGCTGCAAACCGGCCATTGAGCGAAGCCGGATGAAACCTCGGTAAGCCTAACTGGAAGACGACCTCGACCGGCCACAACCGGTCATTCGACATCGACGTTTAGATCGCCGACAATTGGTGGGAAAGCAAAACTATCGAGGAAGCGATGCGATTGTGGGCGAAGGCTAACTCTCAGGAATTGCCGGACATAGAGTCGGTCCTGATCCTTGGGCTGACGGATGGTGTTTTGCTCATTCGTTACTTCTCGTTTGCGAAGCGCCAAGTTGAAGGCGATCACTGGTACTCGACTGTGACCGAGGCCAAGCGCGATGCTGAGGAAGTCTTTGGCGTTCGACCGACTGCGTGGTTGGCGATGACCGATGAGAAAGATGAACTGTACCAACTGAGCGTGATGTCGACCGCCGGTTATACCTTCGATGCCGAAAATGCTGAATGGGTCAGATCGGACTCTAGCGATTAATCCCCGAAATCCGGGGCATCGAAATAGGCAAAAATTAGCAACATATGTCCCTTCGATGCTGCAGCGAAGGCCGACGACAACTAGCGTCGATTTGACGATCTCCTCAGATGGCAAGCGTTCACGACTACGGTACAAGCTGGCGAAAAATTGAAGAATACCTTCGCGAAGCGAGGGCCAACCTTTCAGAAAATGCAGAGGGAGTCTGTGCCGACGAACTTGACGAGTTCGAAGCGTACTTAAGTCACAACGAATTCGAGTTAGCTTTAGATGCGATTGAGGCGGCGTTCGAGAAAGGCGATCAGGCCAATTGGCGGGTTCTTGAATTTATGGGTATGGCAGCTTTGAGCATGCAGTTGCTTGATAGGCAGCAACGGTATGATGAACGACTGACACGGGTGCGCGGTTGGACATACAAAACCGTCGTGCCACAATAGATCGCGTCAATTTGAATGTCCGCTATGTACCGGCCCGGCCGACCGCTCCGGGTCGGGAGTACCGTTGACGACCGGCCAGTTTCGGGGAGCGAAATACCAATAACCGCTTTGCGGCGATGAGTTCGAAGCACGGATGGACTCAGGACGACCCGTAAGGGACACTCGGTTTTTCTGGAAGCGGACCGTCAAACTCCCGCCAATGAACACGCCACCGATCTACATTTCGGCGTCGTGCACCTCGCGACCAAGGGCAAGACTCAGTCTTGCACACAAGACGGTGAGCCACCCAATCCATATCGGCGTTTCGACTTCGCCGCAGAACTGGATACCTCCTGGCTCGACTGAGGCCCATATGTGCCTGGCATCACCCTCCCGCCCGTACCAAGCCGGCCCGTCCTTATCGCCTATCCAGCCATCCATCGACCTGTAGACAGCCCCAACCTTGGCCCATTCTTGCTCCGAAATGTCGTGCCGAACATTCAGCGTGATTTCTTGATTCAAGAGCATAGCTCCATGTTGTTCAATGCCTTGTTTACAAATGATAGCAATCGATTGTTAGCGATCTTGGCTGCCGTGTCGACTGACCACTCCCCGCCGATTGAGTGAGGTCGCCAACGGCCGATAACCGGCATTCAAGTCCTCAAGATGTGAATTTCGCTGACTGACCGGTTTGGGCAGCGCTGTCTGTCCGGAGTGGGTCGGTCTCTGCCCGACGCAACCTGTCTTATGCTGAAACAGCAGGGGCGCATCGAGCCGTGTTCGGGCTAAAAAGCATAATTCGTTTTGAAGGGGCGTCGGTTGTACTCAAGCCGGCCATTCGATTCGGAGGGTCGCTTCTCGATACTCAATCACACGGCGTGGCATTGCGGACTGCAGTGGGGATGCCGGCCGCTGAAACGCAGCTAGGTGTCCTGGCATAGTGCACGGCCCATCCAACACGAGTTCCGACCGTCAGGGATTTGCACTCGCCAGAACTTTCGCCAGAGATAGGAGGGCGATGCCGTGTCACTAGTTGAGTGTGTGAGGGGGTAATCCAGCAGCCCGGGTGTGGTCGCAGAGTTTCACGTCGAACGTAAAAAATCCAAGCTCGACATGGGCACAACATCTCGTTTTCAGCAATCAGGCGGGAGTGGGCACAATTACTTCGTCCGCATGCGGTCGGTGCTGCGTGGCACGTCACGCAGCAGGTAATATAATTCCTTTTCCCGGTGTCGCGGAGGTCACTTGGACCGACTTGAAGCTATGGCGATGTTGTTGTGTGCTGTCGAGAAAGGAAGTCTGTCTGCCGCTGCGCGGAACTTGCAGATTCCTGTCAGTACGCTAACGCGAAGCGTGAATGACCTCGAAGAATTAATTGGAACAAAACTCCTCGTTCGAACGACACGAAAACTGACCCTAACTGAGCCGGGAGCCGAATACGTTTCGGCGGCACGCCGAATTCTTGAGCAAGTGGATGAACAGGAGCGGCACGCCGCTGGTGAGTTCATAGCGCCACGCGGCGAGCTGGTCGTGACAACACCGGTTCAGGTGGCGCGTTTGCGGGTTCTACCAGTTATCAGCCAGTTTCTTGAGTTTCATCCTGACATTCGGATCAAGCTGCTTCAGTCGGATCGGAACGTCGACCTGGTCGATGCTCGCGCCGACGTTGCTGTGCGTATCGGCAGGCTCCGCGACAGCAGCATGATAGCGACGCAAGTGGGCTCGTTGCGCGTAGTCTGCGTAGCAAGCCCGGCTTTCTTGAAGAAGCATGGCACGCCGCAGTCGCCCAAAGATCTCCACGCGACTCCATGTGTGGTGTTCGATAGCCCATACCTTTCTCCGTGGCGCTTTCGTGGTAATGCGAAAGGCCATACCGCTACGTTGGAGTTAGTGCCACGACTGTTGGTGTCGTCTCCTGATGCAGCAGCGGATGCGGCTATTGAAAGTGTAGGAGCGACCATGCTATTGGAGCACGATGTCGCGAATGCTGTGAAAGCCCGGCAGCTGACGTGCATCCTGAGAGAGTTCGAGGTCGAACCTGTGCCAGTGCATCTCGTTCATGTGTCCAGAAACATGATGGCACTTAAAGTGCGCCGGTTTATAGATTTCGCTGTGCCGAAGTTACGGGAAGCTCTGTCTGACCTTGGCCAGATGGACAGATAAGACAGAGCGCTTCCGATAAAGCCATGTGCGAGCGCTTGAGGAGACGTCTATCCTCAGAACTCTGTCAAACCACCATCGACGACCAGTTCGGAGCCTGTGGTGTACGAGGAGTCGTCACTGGCGAGATAGAGCACAGCATGTGCGAGCTCTTTCGGCTCCCCGAACCGCTTCAGGCCGATCTGCTCCTGTAGCCCGGCTGCGACGTCCGAAAGTTGAGCTTCACTGAGTCCCATCTTTCCGTAGAACGGCGTAGCGATTGCGCCCGGGCTGACCGCGTTGACGCGGATTCCTCGCGGTGCCAGTTCGGCGCCAAGTGTCCGCACAAGAGAGCGGGCAGCTGCCTTCGTCGCTGCGAGTACGGAAAGACCGGGCTTGCCCATCGCAGTGAGGAACGAAGTCGTCACGATGATGCTGCCACCCTTGCGAACGTGCGGTGCCGTCTTCTGGATCGTGAAGAATGTGCCTGCGAAGTTCAGTGCAACGTTGTCGTGGAAGTATTCAGGCGTGACAGCTTCGAGCGGCGCCACGGTGCTTGCACCGGCGTTGGCGAAAACGACATCGAGATGACCGAACTTCGACACCGTCTCCTGGACTGCGCGCTCGATATCGGCAACCTTTCGTACGTCAGCCTGCACGAGCAGCACGTCGCTGCCCAGTTCGTCGCCGGCTGCCTTCAATCGTTCAGCATTCACGCCGACGATAGCCACTTTTGCGCCTTCCGCCACGAAGAGTTTTGCGCTTTCCAGGCCGATGCCCGATGTGCCGCCCGTCACGAATGCAACCTTGTTTTTCAGCTTCATTTCAATCTCCTTTGAGAAATTTCGAAAGCAAACAGAGTAGGTCGTTGCTTTCCCTTTCCGCCCGGTTGAACCGCGAACGGCCGTTAATGCTTTCGGCATGTCTTCGGACTCGTCAGGCGGCATAGGGGTCCACGCTACAAACATCCAGCAAGGCAACGTATATGCGCGAATCACAGAGTTTTTTCTTCCGTCTTCAAGCGATGCACGTTGTTGCATGTGACTAATCATGCCCGCTTCAAACGCAATCGAGAATCCACTGGATGAGCGCAACATCTAACCGGAATTCGGTTAAATGACCCAAGCATGCGCAGGGACTGCGATGGTTGCAAATGCGCCAAAAAAAGCAAAAAGCTGGCTCAGTCCGTCGCGCTGAAGCGCGAGCACTGAGCCGGCAGTGAATTCTGCACGTGACGGGGCGTGGCAGCCTGTCAGGCAGACCGACCGCAGGGTGACGTGGGCCTTTTGGGCAGCCCACGGTCACCATCGTTACGATCAAACCGGAAGCGCTGGCGCAGCCGGAAAATCCACCGGAACCTGCGTGGTTCCATGCAGATAGTTGGTCACCGTTTTATCGCCGATGAGCACGATGACATCCACGAGGTTCGCCTTTGCCCAGCCGGCCGCAAAGAAAGCGTCCACCAGTGCTGTGTCGGCATGGCCGCGGTTCAGGACGATATTACGCGTCAGCCGTGCCAGTGCATCCAGTTTCGCGTCGAAGCTTGCCGTGCCCGCGCGGACCTCGAGGATCTGTTCATCCGTAAGCCCATTCATTTTGCCGATGACCGTATGCGCTGCGAGGCAATACTCACACGCATTGACCTGACTGACGACAAGGTTCACAACTTCGCGCGCCTTGCCGACGATTGAACTCTTCGCGTTCTGGAATGCCAGGTAGTTGCCGAGCGCGTGTTCCGAATGAGCCAGCGTCGCATATAAATTGGGCACCATGCCAAGGCTACTCTTGAGCTTGTCGAATATCGCCTGGTTAGCGGGGGAAACTTCTTCACGTGCGGGGACATTGATGGTCGTCATGGTCATACTCCTTTTGCTTCGGTTGAGAAAATTGAAAGTGCATTTCAAATGCCGCGCGACGAACCGGATTGCACGGCGTCAGGAATCAGTCAACGTGTCTTCGCAAACAGGCGCGGTAACGACGTCACCAGAAGGTTGAGCGATGCCGCGAGAAGTACCAGATCCTTGAGCAGAAACTGACCTGGCAGCGCGGAAATTGCGGGGAAGCCACCAGCAGTTGCCTCAGCTACCCCCGGCGTTGTGACAAAGAAAGTCAACGTGATCAGGTATGTCATTGCCGACATCGCTGCGCCGAGCGCAGAGAGAACAGGAACGAATGCGCCGACGGCAAGTGCAACTGCCGTGGAAAGCTCCAGCGTACCGATCACATAGCTTGCACCCTGGATGCCGAATGCCACGTGCAGCCAGCTCATGATCGGGCTATTGGCGATGAACGGGGCAATGCCATGCGCCTCGTAACTCGTAAACTTCATGCCGCCAAACCACAGGAACACGATAACCAGAGACCATCGCAATACGGCCTGCGATACGTATGCCCCTGAGGCTCGTTCGGCGACTGCGAACTCCGATAACGTCGATTGATTGGTCGTTGCCATGATGAAACTCCGTATAAAGAAAACAATCAGGAAAATGGTCTCCCACTCGCAACACATCCGAGGCTGCAATGCGAGTCGAAGATCTGGCTTAAGCGCTAAAGAACGACTTGATTTCTGCTGCAACCTGGCTTGAGTTTTCGTCGAGAACAAAATGCCCCGCATCGAGCCAGACGAGCTTCGCGTCCGGCAGATCGCCGAGATACGCTCTCGCGCCGCGTGGAATGAAGAACGGGTCGTTCTTTCCCCACACGATCAACGTTTTCGGCTTGTGATCGCGGAATGCCTGCTGCCAGGTCGGGTAGAGCCCGATGTTCGATTTGTAGTTTTCGAGAAGATCGACCTGGTAATCCTGTACGCCTGGACGGTCGAGCAGCGCCTGGTCCAATAGCCAGTTATCCGGATTGATGGCCTCAGGATCTTTTGCACCGACCAGCCAGTGGTATCGGGTTCCTTCGAGGCTGACGAACTCGCGTGCCGGCTTTTCGGTCTCGGCAGTTCGTTGCTCCCACAACGGCAGCAGAACGTTCTTGGGTGCGTTGCCCACGCCTTCGATGTATGCGTTGGCATTCTGGATGATGAAGCCCCTCACGCGCTCCGGGCGCTGCGTGAAGAGACGAAAGCCCACGAGACCGCCGTAGTCCTGCATGTAGAGAATGTACGAGTCGAGTCCGAGTGCATCGATCAGCCCCGACACGTGAACGGTCAGATTGTCGAACGTATAGGTGAACTCGCTGCGCAGCGGCGCGTCGGAATGACCGAAGCCGATATAGTCGGGAGCGATCAGATGAAACCGGTCCGACAGTGCCGCCATAAGGCCACGGTACATCTGACTGCTGGTCGGCAGGCCGTGCAAAAGGAGAATCGTCGGTGACTTGCGGTCGCCCGCTTCCCGATAGAAAACCTTTCGACCGTTCACTTCTACTGCGCGATGGTATGTGCGCGTGTTCATTATTGGCTCCGTGGAATGCATCGCTTTCGATTCGACCGCCTGTCGACGTCGTGAAAGCATTCTGTGCATTCCCGGAAAGCGGCGATAGACCGTAAAATGTGAAAGCGACCTCTCACTTTCTGGAAGGCCATGGACCAGCTCGATGCAATGGCGGTGTTTCTCGCCGCAGTGGAGACGGGGAGTTTTTCGAAGGCGAGCCGGATGCTTGGTGTTCCGCTCGCCACGGTCAGCCGCAAGATGGCCGATCTGGAGACGCACCTGAGAGCAACGCTATTCATCCGCTCGGCGAAAGGGCTCGAATTGACGCCCGCTGGCCGGTCTTACGCGGTGTCGGCGAAGGCCATTCTCGAGCAGGTGGTCGAGGCCGAGCGAACCGCTGCGGGAGAGTATGCAGAGCCGAAAGGCGACTTGGTCGTGACTGCGCCGATCATGTTCGGCAGGCTGCATGTGCTGCCTGTTGTTACGCGTTTTCTTGCTTCGTATCCGGAGGTCTCGATTGGCCTGATCCTGACCGATCGGGTCACCCATTTTCTCGACGATCAGGTTGACGTGGCGCTGCGGGTGGGTGATCTTCCGGACAGCAATCTGGTTGCGGTGCGATTGGGTTCGATCAGGCGCGTCGTGTGCGGCAGCCCAGACTATCTCGACACTCGGGGCGAGCCCACCAAACCGGAAGATCTCGCCCTTCATAGCGTGATCTCATTCGAAAGCATTTCGGCGGCGGTGCAATGGAGCTTTTGGTCGGAAGGCGAGGAGATCAAAACTTCGATACGGCCGCGCTTGAGCGTCAACACCATCGATGCAGCAATCGACGCCGGGCTATCGGGCTCCGGGCTGGTTCGGGCGATGTCCTATCAGGTGGCTGAGTATGTACGTCAGCAGCGGTTGCGCGTCGTCCTGCAGAAATTCGAGCCCGAGCCACGCCCGCTTCATCTCGTCTATGACAGGCAACGCAGACTGCCTCTGAAACTGCGCACATTCGTCGACTTCGTGGTTCCGCTCTTGCGAGAACGGGTGATGGAAGCAAATCTTTGAGAAGTCGACGTTTGTGGGGCGAGCATCTACGAATGCTGGCGATACGGCTAACGTGCATGGGGCAATATGCTACAGCGTCGAAGGTGAGAACCTTGGGCTGTGGACAAAGTTCAATGGCCAGTTAGAGCAGCAAGGCAACACGAGCGACATGCTGTTCTCGATCGGCGAGATGCTCGCCTACTTCTCGACGCACATGACGCTGCTTCCTGGCGAAATCCTCGCGACAGGAACACCTTCGGGAGTCGGGTTCTGCAAAGTCCGTTGATGGCGCCCGTTGGCGTGCTCGAATGCGGCATCACGCATCTGATAGCTCTGTCATTATTCGGTACCTTTTTGCCTTTGGCCAATAACGATGAAAGTATCGAGAGATTTCGGGATCGTTGTCCGACGGACTGCGCTAGCGGCCAAGAATGTCGACCTTTCCACGGTTATGGTCGAATTCAATTTGCGGAAGTATTTTGACGAATCCAACAGCCTTATATCGCTTGGCCCGTTCTTTGGAGGCGATGCGGCCGACGAGTGCACGAGGTCATTGGAACGGCTCGGGCTGACATACATCGACGACTTTTTCGTCTTCGAGGGGTTTGTGCCCGACTGGTGTTCGTTCGAAGTATTTTGACATGCGTGCCGATATCGAGCTTCCGAGGTCGGCCAGTTTCGGTCACTCGACGGTAGCCCCCAGATCGTCGACAAGTCGGTCGACAAGAAGTCCCTGACCGGTGACAATCCAGCGAAGCGAATTCAACCGTACACGCACATGAACATTCTTGGGCATCGTAAACTGCATCGACCCGCGACCAGCAGCTTGCACGGAGCCACCTGCGTAGAGAGAACCTCTTCGGACTTCCTGATCGACCATCGGTCTTTGCTCGAGCTGCTGGTGCAACGCGCTGGTGGCCACTCCGACTTCATGGGCTGTTTTGTAAATGGCTACGTCGAGGAATGCCAAAGAGCGCGGACAAGGCTGCTCGGGATCTCTTTACAAAGCGGAACTGAAAGCCGGGTTCTCTTGTATATCTGTCCCGAGTGCGGTGACGTTGGATGTGGCGCATATTCGGCTGTCGTACGGCGGGACGCAACTTCCTACTTATGGCATAGCTTCGCGTATCAGACATCTGAAAGAGATTTGAATGTGCTTGACATGCCCGGGCCGTTTGTCTTCGAGGCAAGCCACTATGAAACTGCCGTGCTCGCTGCCGCTGCGTTTGATGCGCCCGATGGCGGATGCGTTCTTTGAATCAAGGTGAGCAATGATTGAAGGTAAATCGCGTTCCGGAAGCGTGGCTATTGGCGTACTGAAGGCACTTCATCTTCTGAAGGCTGAGAATCAACCGACGACGCTCGAGGCAATCTGTGATTGGCGTGCCACATCAGAAAATTTCTACTACGACGACTGGTTGACCGTCGGTGGACGTACCGCGAAGCAATATATCGCTGACATTCTTGAGGATCTGCGCGAGCTCGGCGTGATTTGCATAGTCGAACACAATACGATGGCCCATTCGCAGACGGGCGCGGAATGGAGTCCGTGTCCACGACCGTCTGCCTAGCGAGAGTAGCAAAGATCGCGGTATTGACGTCAATCGCTCTCTGTTCGCGGTGACTCAACGACTGCTTTGGAGTGCGCTGGATGCCCGCTCCGGGTCGTCCCGAGTCAATCGACATCGCGCTCAGCTCGGCCAGAAGCGGTCGATCGACATTGATGCGTCGGTCGTCGACAATCGAGCTTGTTTAATTACTACGCGGCTAACGCATGAAAGGCGAAATGTGGGCTTTTGGTGATCCACCAAACGTGGCAGTCATCGTAACCAAGAGCATTCTCTACGAGCAGGATTGGATCGCGTTCGTGTCACACGACTATGAGGATGGTGTGTGGCAATTTCACGGCTCTCGATCTAACCCAACGCGAGAAAACGATGCCCTTGTGGCAAGTTTGCAAAACATCGTTCAGTTGGATGATTCAATTCGAGATTTGTTCGATCTTCCAGTTGGGTGGCATGCTTGGCGGACCGCAAAGGAAATGCCTTGGCTCAGGGCGAAGACGGAAACTTGAGGTCGCTCAATGTCCGCTTGGGAAAAGTTTCACTGTCCGCTCAGGGTCGTGTACGGAAGTTGGCTTTCAACCATGGATCGCGGTCATCGACCCGATCTCGTATTTTCGGGATCGGCCAGTTTCGAACGTCATAGCGCGAGCTCGAATACACCGCATGTTACGAACTAGTCCTGGACACCTTGCAAAAGCCTAAACCCGTTCGTTGAATGTGCTTTCATCGAAGGCGGCCGCGCCTTCGAGGAGTTCCAGACATAGGTGTCGAGTGTAACCGGCATGCATTGTATGAGCCGACTCGAGGGGCACGGCTACTCAAGTAGATTGACTGGTGCCATGAGCGGATACAGGATGACACAACGACTTTAAGTCGCACATCACCCAAGCGGGTAGTGAGTGGGTCAAGCGTGATCGCGGCGCTTGCGACGCTCAATCCGGTAAATCGATCACATAGAAGCGCAGCGGGCCACCATCGATCTCAACCTCTTTCTTTTCAGGGGCGACGTTGTCCCATCCTCTGACGGTCTCCTCGGCCTTCACTGTTGCATCTTTGGCTTTGTCGAACTTGTATACGGTCATCGGCTGGGTTCCCATCCCGGTTACTTTCTTGAAAACTCCGCTGAAATCCGGGTTGGCAGAGGCGTGAATCGTAAAACCCCCCACTTTTGTCGCGCAGTTTGAAGCGTTGTTCGGCACCTCGGCTGAAGCAATGACGTGCAAGTCCAGATCGGCGGCTTGCATATGTTCCTTCAGCATGCCCAGGCTATGGTCGAGGCACACCTCGAAGCCGACCTTCAGCTTGCCTATCGCGGTAAAGCCGTCTTCCCTTCCAGGCACATAGATTCCTTTCTCTGAATCCTCGAAGTAGTCGCCCATGTTGGATTTCTTTCCGTAACTGAAAATCCTTTGACGGTCGAAGAACACATAGGTCCGATTGTTGATGAGGAGCGAATGCTTCATACCTCCCGACCCCGAGATGATCTTGTTCTTTTCAAAGAGGCTGAGCTCTTCCAGGCTTTGCTCGTAGTGGGCTTTCGACGCGGTCGTCGTCTTGTCCGATGCTTCATATGTCATATAAGGTTTGATCGGGATGTTCCTCGACTTCACCCCTGCAACGGGCGTTCGCACGGGGCAATGGCCTGCTGCACGCTTTTGATCGCATCGGCGACTGTTTCACTCGTGATGCGTTCCTTGAAGACAATCGTGCCGGGAATCAGGAGCATGCCGGGGCAACTGCTTGCGATCGACTTGATTTTCTCGAGAATCCAGTCGCGCCTGAGTGTCGTCATGGCGGTTGTACCGGTGTTGTCTTGGCGAGGCTGCGTGAACAGAAACTCGGGCGCAACAAAGATGCTCGAGAGTACGCCGTCGGCGGCTTTTGAACTTAGCGTGGCTGCCATCTCCTTAGTTGCAGAAACGGCCTTCCCCAGAGGGATCAGCGTCTCGTGAGAAAAATTCCGCTTTGCGTGTGTGTCTCGCGACCACAATCCCACCAGGACTTTGCCCATCACTTTGGCCCTAACCTAAGCGTCCGTTATTTCCGGGATCGCCGCATACCACGGAGACCCGTCGCCTGAGCATGCAACTCCAGCCTGCGCGCCGCCCCGGCCAATCTGGACGGGATGCGCCAACAAGCCAAAATACGTTATAGAGGAGCGCCTACCGCGCGGCAAGGTCCATCGCAAAAGCTGCCGTTGAGGAAACGCGGGCGCCAGAGTCCGAAGCGGGTCGACGGACTTCAGCGCGCCGATGAAGCGTGGGTTCAAGGTGCCTCCCTTACCTCGATGACGGATCGACGGACCGCTTCGGGTCGAGGCCTCCGACTCCCACCACGGAAGCCAAAGGCATCGATCGAAGGGGAACACGAACAGCAGTCGCGGCTTGACTGAAGAGGTATGTGTGCGACTGACGTCATCGATTGTTGATTCGTCTTGCCCACGGGAGGACTCGACGTCAATCGGAGCCATTCGTAGCGCTTGCAGCGCGCCGTCTTCAACGCAAACTGTCGTCCGTCCTCAGCGGCGGTGGTATCCCCAGCCCCTGTGCCAGCCACCGCCCTGCCCATTGCCATAGCCATAGACGACGGGTGGCGCTCTATACGCGACTGGCGGAGGATTGGACTGATAGACATAGGTACCCGGCGCCCCATAGGCACCCGGTGGTGCATAGTGGGATTGGTAGACTACCGGCGGTGGTGGCGCAGGAATCGGCATGTAATAGCCACCCGCATTGGCTTGAGCCAAAGCTGTCGCGGGTGCGCAGACGGCCACAGCGATTGCCAGCAGTGAGATTGCGAGCTTCATGATGTGACTCCCCTGCGTTCGCCAATTCGACCCGACTGTGAGATCGCCATTTGAAGCATAGTCGCTCGACGCAGCAGCAATGAAACCGTCCGCGCTCATCTGTAACGGTCAGTAACGCGCTTGTGTCCTCGCCGGCAAGCAAGACCGGTAAGCCAGACTGGATGGAGGCCATCAATGACCGCGACGGTCATGGTCAGCCAAGGCCGGTCATGCGTGGCTTCGGCGAGGCACTCTGCATCGTCGTTAGCCGTTTAATGGTTCCGGAGTCGTCGGCCGCCGTATGGCCACCTGTTGAAAAAGTGCGTGGCATGAAAGCACTCGCAGGCCGCTATACCCCACGAAGCGGCCATTGATACCACGCGATAGTGAGCGGCCTGTGAGGCTCGATTCAAGTCTGTTGCATGAAATCCGCGCCCGAAGCGATTCATCAGGCCGGACCGGGAGACGCACTGCAGACTCGGGTCCATTACTGGTCACCCCGAAAATCGAAATTCACCCTTGCGAATAATGCGCTTAATTATCAGCGACAACGTTCCTAAACTTGTCGTCGGCTGCCACGGGCTCGATCCCGCGCTGTGGGGGCGATGTGCGTCCTCAATGAGGTGCAATACCGGCCCGAGAAGCCTCATTGGCTAGCGCATGAAGTGATTGAGGCATACAGGGCACCGTGTGTCTAAACGAAGTGCCGATCATCTGCGAGGGTCTTAGCGGACGTAGATCCTTCCGAGAACTGGCTTATACGTCTCGTTGATAGCGCTGAGCGGAGATCTGTAGTCGGCACCACGTGTGCCACTGCAAACGATCGCGTGAGATCGGTCGCCACAAGCCGTGGCATACAACGAACGCCATGGAGAAATACCAATGGACCATTGCGTCTAATTTCCAGTCCAATCAGGAGGAACAGATCATGAACAAGACAAGCAGCACATTGCTCGCGGCCGTCGCCGCACTCACGCTGTCGGGCGGCGCTTATGCGCAGAGCAACAACACGCTGGCGACCCCGAGCACCGTGTCGCCAGCCGCCAAGGCAACGAGCGACTACGGCACACCTGGCGGCACCAACTCGGACAGCGGCACGGGCACCCGTTCGTCGAACCCAAGTGCGCAGAGCACGAACAGTAGCTCGACGCCCACCTCTAGCGCTTACGGGGTCAACAACACGCTGGCGACTCCGAGCACCGCTTCGCCCGTTAAATAACAGCAGTCAAGACCGACAACCCGGCGCAACCAAACGCAAAGCTGCCAGACGCTTCAATTGCGCAGAGCGCGATTGTAAGTGTGGCTACGCCGTCGCTATGTGCGGTTCGTTCGCCATACGCCAGTCAGGCGAACGGCCGCTGTAGCGATATGTAGGGGGGCGCTCCGGGGTCGACACCGGTCTGTCTGCCATGGTGATGTAGCCGTCGCCGCGACAACCCAGGCAGATTACTGCGAATGCGACCTAGCATGTGGGCTCGAGCGCGCCGAGCGGTTCGGATAGTCGCGGCTGACGACTCATTGCGATTCCGTTCCCTTGGCTCGCGGAATTGTCGAGGGACGGACATCTGCTTGAACTCGAGAACCTGCAGGCCGAAAGCAATTTTTCGGGAGCGGACTTCTACGAAGCTATTTGGGGGGCAAGCTGGTTCGACAGAAAGCTATACGCCATTCCGCTGCAGCCCACCGTGGACTTTCTATGGTACAGGCAGGATTTGCTGGAGGCTGAAGGACTCGACCCGCCTCGCTGTTTCGACGATGTGCTTCGTATCGCAGAGCGCATGGATCGGCCGCGCCTCGGGCGTGCGGGCATTACGTGGAATGCCGCTCCGGGTTTGCCGATCGCGGAAACGTTCCTGCAAATTCTCGGCGCGCAAGGCGCAGCGGAATTCGATGATGGCGTCCGGCAGGTCGATACGGAGATGGGCCGACACGTCATTGAATACCTCCGCGCGTTGATTCCATTTTCCCCTGCTCGGGTGAGCAGTCTGGACTGGTCGCGCAATGCCCGGCTGTTCGGTGCGGGGAAGGCGGCTATGTGCTACCACTGGTCGAACCGTTACGGCGTGCTCGATAGCCACGCGTTGCTGCAACAGGGCGGGCGCGTGGGACTGCAGCTTCATCCGACTTACGCATCTGACATGGTGCCCGTGTCGCCGCTCGGTGGCGCTTTGCTCGCGATTCCGGCGAGCAATCCGGAACCTGCTGCGAGGTGGGCATGGCGGGTCATCGAGACGCTGACATCGTCCGAGCTCACAAAATATTTCGTGCTACACGGTGCTGCGGGAAGTACCCGCCAAAGCGTTGCGGAAGACCGTTACGTCAAGCAACGCAATCGCGTCATTGCAGTCATCGATCGACTCGCAGGTGACCGGCAGATCCAGACAATCCCGTCGCCGGCGCTCGCGAACTATCGTGATATGACTCAAACCTTGAGTGACTATCTCGAACTTCTTTTGTTCGATGGCGTTCAAGACATACGCAAAGGACTAGGGGCGCTTCAGCGCGCGCTGGCGAACGGATCCAGGCGAGAGCGATCGGGGGCAACGCGCGTCTGGATTCGAATCGACAGAAGAAGCGTCTTAGTGAAGCCTGCAAGGCGGGTCGGGACACTGTCACGTATGCTCCAAGCTATAGTCAATATGCTCGACAAGTCGTCAGTAACAGCGTCAAATTGCGCATGAAACGGCTTTCACTTTCACCCGGTCGACAAGGACCGGCGGCCCCCCAACGCGCATTCGACTCTCAACGACAACATGAAGAAGATCATCGTGAACGCCGGCCCATTCCGCTTCGTGGGCCGGCTGGAAGAAGAAAAGGCACCGCGCACCTGCGAGCGCTTCATTGAATTGCTGCCGTTCAGGAACAAAGTGATTCATTCCCGCTGGAGCGGCGAAGCCGTATGGATCCCGTTGGGCGACTTCGATACCGGCCTCACGTTTGAAAATCACACCAGCCACGCATCACGCGGGGACATCCTTCTGTATCCCGGCGGATTCAGCGAAACTGAATTCCTGTTCGTCTACGGCAGCTCGATCTTTGCGAGCAAAATGGGCCAGCTTGCCGGCAACCACTTCTTCACGTTGCTCGAAGGCCATGAGCATCTTGAGGCGTTCGGCAAACTCGTGCTGTGGGAAGGCGCGCAGGACATCGAGTTTTCTCTGGCGGACAACTAGCGGTGTATCGATGAAGACGTGAATCGCTCCCATGACGATCGACCGTTGTCCGGCAGGGAGACTGCGTTAATAAGAATGGCCTGACCGTCTGACGACGATCAGGCCGGGCCTTGCTGATGGCAGATCGCTAGCGGCGTGCTACAGCCGAAGAAGCTCGCGGCAGGCCAGCGTCGTTGGCAGGCTTACTGTCCGCCAAAGTAGATCTGGCGCATTTCGTCTCCGGACGCCGGACGGGTCGTTGCGCGAGATCCGGACGAGGACGAGACAGAAGCGGTTCCTCCGTATCCGGTCGTGCTGTTGGCTGCCGACACACGCGCTTCAGCAGCCTGAATATCTGCAGGGTAATTGGGGTTCTCGCCTTTCGCGGGATCATAGCCTGCCTGTTCCAATTGCTGCAGTTCTGCACGTACCTGCGCTCGCGTCGCCGTGGCATCGGTCTGCGAGAAGGCGGCGATCGGCATTGCCAACGCTGAGGCCGCCACGATTGTGAAAACGAACGATTTCATGATCAGCTCCTTCTGGTCGTCGGTATTCTTCAAAGGAATGTGTTCCCGCGAAGCCACTGACGCTCAATCTGGCAAAACTCTGAACTATGCACGCGCATACGAATGTCACCGTACGCCATGCACACCGCCGATGGACACATCGACACCAACAAGACGATTGATACAGCTTGCAACGCAATATCTGCTGCAGGCGCGTGATGAAAAGCATGGTGTCAATTTCCTGCCCTGGTCGCACGTGTAAGGCACAAGGCAGGCACAAGGCGACGATACTCACCGATCTGAGGCTTTCATTGCCTTTCGCCTTCGAAAGGCGCAGCGCGGCTAGATGCAACGCGCCAATCAGCGAAAAACGACGTGCAACTAACCGTCAGCCGCTCATCCATTTTCACTTAGCTTTCGCCAGAAAGCGGCCTATAGAAGCGGGGCGCACGTCCTCACGCGTCATCCGGAAGTCGACGCGCTTTCCACGATAAACTTTCAGTCCGCGATACCGTCGCATGAACCTCGTAGTTGCTTTCTACCTCATACCTGCGTTAGGGTGACGCCAGCCCGCATTCAGCGGAAGTTTTTTTAGGGAGAACACATATGAACAAACAGGAACTCATCGACGCCGTCGCCGCGAGCACGGGTGAAAGCAAGGCTAGTACGGGCGGCGCGATTGATGCCATCCTCGAGGCCGTGACGGCAGCAGTGACGCGTGGCGATACAGTCCAGCTGATTGGTTTCGGCTCATTTTCGACGGGCGCTCGCGCCGAACGCACGGGTCGCAACCCGTCGACGGGCGCGACCATCACGATCCCGGCGGCGAAGACCGTCAAGTTCACAGCAGGCAAGGGGTTCAAGGACGCTGTGAATGCCGGGTGAGATGCGATGCATCTGATGGCATGACGCGCGCTTCAAACTGAACATAGCACCTGTTCGTTTACGCGCGCATGGGTTGCCATGTCGCCGGCCTCACTGTAATGTTGTTCGATTCTTCCAGAAGTTGCAGGTTATCCCTGACTTTTGGTGCGAATTAATGCCCACCGGCCATACTTGGCGGTGGGTATTTTTTTGTGGCAAGGAATCTGCAGAGAACGTGGATGATCCGGCAATCGCGCGGGACGTCTTTCAGGTTGATGCGCACCCACGCCGCACGCCGGTTCGCTTCGTGCAATGCGGACAACGAAATCGACGCAGCCGCGACTTCACGCATTCCGTTACGCTGCGAGCCGCAATGCTTGAGGTGAGCGAGACGTCGGTCCAGACTGCACAAGAGGCACGTAGCGGTGATCTTCAGGCGCAGCGGCTTTTGTCGCGGCGGGAGGCAGCAAAGGCAGAACTGCGCTCTATCCGGACGCGCATCCGCCGTCTTGACTGGACAAGAGCGCCGGGGCGGTTGACGTCTACAGAGGCGTGGCGTGGTTGGCGTCGATCACCGTCCGGTCCGTATCGCACAACAATGTCTCGCATGACGCCGGAGTTTTCGGCCGGCACCAGTTATAGGCAGACTGCGCAGTTCGGCGTGAGGCGCTCAGTAACCGCCGCCTGAGGAATTGGTTGAGCTGCCAGATGCGCCGTTGCCGCCTTGATTCGTGTCGCCTGCAGCCGCGGATCCCGAAACCACGACCATTCCGAGGCAAACGAGACACGCAAGAATCATTCGAAGTCGCTTCATGGTCATTTCTCTTGGGAAGCTCGCAGGAAGTCCCGCGGAGGGATATCCAGCGAGGTATTAACCGCGCTATTACCGAAGATGCCGAACTGCCGGTGCATGGCGGACGCGTCGCGCGGTTCATCGCGAACGCAGGCATCGACATAATCGTAAACGTGGCGCGACGACGCCTTATTCCACTCGCCGGTTTTATCCTGGAGTCCGGATGAGGGATATTTGCCTGTCCGGCTGGTCTTACGCGTGCGCCGGTCCTTCCACGGGATGAGCTTGCGCAACAATGAGCACCGGAATCGGTTCGACAGGCGCCACGAGCGTCTCGCCGATATCCACATTCGATGAATGAACGACTACTGTATGGTTCCTCGCCTATTCTTTGATGGACTGACCGCGAAACATTATGCGCAAGTCAGCCGGAGTCATTAACCAAGAGGTGGGCCATTATGAAGACGTTAGTCCACGCAGTTTGCGCGGTCGCCGTGATTGCTGTGCCAATTGCATCGTTGGCGCAGTCGGACGGGGCGCTGACCCGCGCGCAAGTGCAAGCAGAGATCGCTCAGCTTCAGCAAGCCGGCTTCAACCCGGCCAATGCGAATACCGTCGACTTTCCTGCCAATCTGCAGGCCACCGACGCAAGTGCCGCCGGCCAGAGCAGCGGCTACGGCCCTGCGACCAACGGTTCGTCACAGATGGGCCGCCCGGCCCGCACGAGTGGAATGGAGCCGGTGTTCTTTGGCGGGTCGTAAGCCGTTTCGGCTCACCGCGTCAGGCGATGAGGAGCGCGCGGTCCCTGCTTGGCACGGTGCTGGCGTGTCATGTTATGCGCGTCTGCCGAATGGTTTCGGCTGCTTCGTCGGGCATTATTGACTTGCATGTAACACTATCGTCGGACGATCGTTGTATCAGGGTTCTGGCGCTTCCGTGTAAGAGCCAGGGCCCGCGGACATCATAGCTGAACTGATATTGACGCGCGGCCCGGTCCGGCGGTCGACTGCAACCGTCGACGCTATCAACTTGTTCAGGATGGGACAGTGCGGCGGAAGGTACAGCGAATGTACAGAAACGGGTCGACGGATTCTGGGTTACGTCGGTGAATTTGTACCAGGCGGCGAAGCGGATAACGAGTTGCTACGATGGAGACTGCTCGAAATTACGCCAGCAAAATTAGCCAGCACTGCGCAGGTGCTAGAGGCGAATATTGCTAAATGTTAAGGCACACTTATCTGCGACTCGATCTCGAAAAAAAATAGTTCTCAAGCTGAAAGTTCAGAAGCCGATAGACCATCTGCCAATACGGCGTAATTCTTGGAGAGAAATATGTCAATCCAGTCTATCGGGCAAAGTATGGCCCAATCGACCAGTACCACCCAAAGCGCACAATCGGTAGCAGATACGAAACCGGCCGACACAAAGTCTTCATCAACTCCATCGTCACCGTCTCCGTCTTACACGGTGAGCATCAGCAATGCTGGACGAGCCGCAATGCTCGAGGCAAGCGAGACGTCGGTCCAGACTGCACAAGAGGCAGGTCGCGGTGACCTTCAGGCGCAGCGGCTTTTGTCGCGGGAGCAGGCAGCAAAGACACAGTAATCGTTTTGATAGAACGGGGATCTTCCATGCAGCGCCTGGAAGATCTCCGAAGTCGGATGATGGTCGTCGACAACCAAACTATTTATTCTCCGGTGTGGTGCGATCTCCGCACGATGCGTGCCTCTCGCGCTCTAGCGCAGCAGGTCGTTTCGAGAAGCTACAGTTGGCGATGGACACTTTGTCGTCGTTCTCTTTAAGGTTAACTTAAGGTTCTGAATTTAAGTGACGGAAAAAGCAGGAACGAAGTTATTGAGCTTCAGTACCATCGATCCGCCGCAAAGGCGGGACCGGCGTGCCTCGCCTCAGCGCGCAACGACGAACGATGTGTGCATGCCCATTTCATAGTGCCCCGGTCTGTTGCAAATCAGCACGTAGTGCCCTGGCGCAAGCTTCAATGACAGGCGCTTGGTCGAACCCCGCGCAAGGTCCTCCACTTCGCCCATTTTCTTGAACCGGCTTTCCGTGACCTGGCCTTTGTGGACAGGCAGATGTGCGTCGTCCATGTCTGTCTTCAGCACCACGAACTCATGTTCGGTGTCGCCGCTAGCTGCATTGCTCACTTCGAACGTGACACGCCCGGCACTCGCTGTGCCGGGATCGAGCTGAATCATCTTGTCCGTGAGCTTGACATGGATTGTCTCGTCCGCATTGCTGCTCAGCGGCGCAACGCCGAGCGCAATCGCCGCCAGCACGTACACAGTATGGTTTCTGTCGATCATGATGTTTCTCCTCGAAAGGGCTACATTGCCGCAAGACCGATCGAACCACAGTGCGGGATTCACCGGCCCCGAAAGCTCGTGGATCAACTGTTCTCTTGATGACCGCCGCGCGTAAGCAGGCACGTTCACCAATATGCATGGGTAAGAACCCTCGTCATCGTCGTGGCCGCTGGAGACCATTTATCGCGGCGCTCATAGCTTCGCCTTCACGCAACGGCACAAGCAGGCTTGCACACATTGCGCGCGTGAATTCATCGCTGATGACGGACCCGTGCTCGCCAGTGCTGGCGAACCTCGCTGATAGAACGTGAGTGGGCATCGAAATATTCCGCCCGATGTCGCATGGGAAGTCGCTTTCTGGCGTGCGCTGTGCTGGCGAACCCAAACGATTCGAGTGGCTTAACGGTTCGCAGACATGCTATCTGGTTCACCAACGCGCCACTCTCCCATCGCTCCGTACCGCCATCATTCGACGTAGCGCAGCTCGCAGCGAAGAATCTTTCCGACGGTCGACTTCGGAGGCGTATTGCGGCAATTGCAACAGCATGCTCGTCAAGCGCATTTGCAAAAAAGCGCCGTGCTTCCGCAACCCATCGTGATCTTGTTGAACCAGCTGCTGTGGACCCCTGTCGCGCCATACGACCGGATGACAAGTGGAGGTTTTTGAAGGACAGGGGAATATTTGTAGGACAGCGGTCGTTTAGCCACCTGGGGCACCAACTCGCGGAACAATCTCTCACCAGTCAGACTAAGGAGGGTGACCATGTCGCAGGTCTCGTGGGGTCTCAAAGCAGCGGCCGTGATCATACTCGCGGCCGGTGTCACAATCGGGCATGCCGCTGACGACGATGCTTACGTCGTCACACCACTCGTGTCCAACCTGGCAGGCGCTGCCCCGAAGGTCGACGGGGTATTACAGAACGCTTGGGGTATTGCCTTTAGTCCGGCAGCAAGTCCATTCTGGGTCAACGACAATGCGACAGGCTGCTCCACGCTGTATGACGGAGAAGGGGCAAAGGTGGCGTTGCAGGTTTCCATCCCGCTGCCAGGCAATGTCATACCGGCCACCTCCTGTCATCCCGTCCTTGCCAACAATTCACCCAATCCCACGCCTGCCGCGCCGACCGGAATCGTGTGGAATCCTTCACCGGCGTTTCTCGTGCCGGGTACCACTATCCCGGCCGCATTTATATTCGCGACCGAGGACGGCACGATTTCCGCTTGGGCCGGCGGGTTGAATCCGGCGAACAACGCGGTGATCGCGGTGGATAACTCGTCCTCTCCATCCGCCGCCAACGGGGCCGTCTACAAGGGTCTCGTCTTCGGTGTGAACGAGAAAGGAGCATTCCTGTTTGCGACGAACTTTCGCTCGGGTCGGATCGATGTATTCGGGCCAAGCGGCGGTACGAAGGGCTTGTTCATGCCCGCGACGACGGACGGCAACTTCATCGACCCGAACATCCCAGCTGGCTACGCGCCGTTTGGTATTGCGAACATCGATGGGGATCTTTTCGTCACGTATGCCCAGCAGAACGCTGAGAGGCATGACGATGTTGCAGGTAACGGTCATGGATTCGTCGATGTATTCGATACCGACGGCCACCTGCTGCGCCGCTTCGCCAGCCGAGGGACGCTCGACTCGCCCTGGGGAATTACGCGCGCATCGTTTGCATTCGGTCGCTTCAGCGGCAAGATCCTGATTGGCAACTTCGGCAACGGCCGAATCAATGTCTTCAACAATGACGGCACGTTTGTCGATCAGTTGGAGAATCCATACGGCAACCCGCTGGCTATCGACGGATTGTGGGCTCTGACACTCGGTGGCGGCCGCAACTCGAGTCCGGACACGTTGTACTTCTCGGCAGGCCCTAACAAGGAGACCAATGGACTGTTCGGTACCATCGCTCCATTGAGCGGCTCTAAGGCGAGAGCGTCCGCTCATCAAGGGCAATAGCAGGAAGTGGCGAGCGTGCGCGCGATGCGGCTGTAGTTGCCCTCACAAACATCGCGGACAAGGACAAGATAGGCATGGACCTCTCCTACATTGATCGCCGTACTCATCGGCGGCCGCGCCCTCGCCCAAGTGTCACGAATGCACCGTTTGATGTCAGCGTGAGATCGCGCGCCTGGAAGCCGTAATGGTGGCTACCAGGCGCCTGTCGGACTTCATTCGTCAAATTGCTATTGCGCCGGTACGGTCGCCAGGAGCGGCAGCACTGCCACTTGGAGACATCGGCCACACCGACACGCGGGCTCACTTATCTTTCCGGTTCGTGTGTTTGCATTAGCACTCCGTGCTGCCGGAGCGAACGAAATCGGTTCAGACGGGCTTATCGAACCGATCGGGCGTGCTCGCGCTCCACAGCACTTCGAACAGACTGCACTCGAACGCAAAGAACTCCACGCTTTGAATGGACAGCGCGTAGTGCTCTGCCCGCGATGAAATGAAGGCCACGGTGTCGTCGTACAGATAGGTCGTGATACCCACTTCGAAGTCAGCGGGCGCAAAACGGAGTTCACGGAGATCGCGCGTCGACGTTCGCCACAGATCGCGCGTATCGCCCGGACCCGAGCGGATCACGCGCAGCTTGATGCCCGCACGGGCGCGTCGCACGGCGATATCCCTGATCACCTCGAAGCCCGGCATCTGAAACAGCTCGCTGTTCGACATCACGGCGCGCAACTCCATGCTCTGACATTCGAGCGTTTCGTTGAGCACGGTCTTGATCCCTTCGATGCCCGAGAAATAGCGCACCTTCGGTTTTCCACCCGCTGAGTTGTGAATCGAGCGCAGCCGCGGGAGCACTTCCTGAACCAGCTGACGTTGCGCTTCGATACGCCTGAGCAGGGCGATCGGATCCTGCGGAATCACGTAGCTGCGCGCGCCTTTCTGCACGGTCGCGACGAGTCCGTCAGCGAGCAGACGGTCGAGCACTTCATATGC
Source organism: Paraburkholderia hospita (assembly GCF_002902965.1). GTDB lineage: Bacteria > Pseudomonadota > Gammaproteobacteria > Burkholderiales > Burkholderiaceae > Paraburkholderia > Paraburkholderia hospita. The sequence goes on from NZ_CP026107.1 coordinate 166,047, forward strand.
GTTGGTGCGGCCGATTCCCGCCTTCTGGGCGATCGAAGCGACGGTGGCCTCCCCGAGTTCGAGCGAGGCCAGATAGAAGTCGGCCTTGTTTCCGTCGATGCCGGCCGCCTGGAGCATCTCGATAAGGTTCATTTCACCAGCCGATCAGGGAAGTTGATGGCCGCTGCACGCCCATTCGTTCGCTTCAATAGTACAGAATAAATCTATAAAAATCAAAGGTATAGGCGATTCTCAAAACTTTTCGCACGTCTCCAGAAGACGTGTGCCGGACCCCCGATTAGCATTCGTCTCAGTCAATTCGTTGACGCCCAGAGTCGATGAACCACATTGACCCGAAGCTGGCGGGCAGTGGACAGGCTGAGCGGCCGGTTCGTGCTTATATCTTATGCATTCCTATTGGATTTATCTCATGATCGAGTGGAAAGAGACGATTAAGGACATCACTTCCCGCATCAAGGAACTGTCCACACGCACGCCGGACACCCTTCGAGGATTTGCCCTTGTCGCCGGTGCGGGCGCCAACACGAATCACCTTGGCGCGAAGACGCGTGAACTGATCGCGCTGGCCGTTGCAGTCACCACGCGCTGCGATGGCTGCATCGCCTTTCATGCAGCCGAGGCCGTCAAGCTCGGCGTGTCCGATGACGAGATCGCGGAAGCGCTGGGCGTTGCAATCAATCTGAACGCCGGCGCCGCCATCACGTACAGCGCGCACGTGCTTGAAGCCATCGAAACGCTGAAGCAAGCCTGACCATCCAAACGCACTGAAAGGAACCCATCATGACCAACCCCAAGCTCGAAGTACTGACCCCGCAAAACTCCCAGCTGCTTTTCATCGACCATCAGCCGCAGATGGCATTCGGTGTCCAATCCATTGACCGGCAGGTTCTGAAGAACAATGTGGTGGGCCTCGCCAAGGCAGCGAAGATATTCAGCATTCCGACCACCATTACGTCGGTCGAATCGCAAAGTTTCTCGGGCTTTACCTACCCCGAACTGCTCGACGTATTTCCCGGTCAGCCTGTGCTCGAACGCACATCGATGAACTCCTGGGATGACCAGAAGGTGCGTGACGCGCTGGCTGCGAACGGACGCAACAAGATCGTGGTTTCCGGCCTGTGGACGGAGGTTTGCAACAACACCTTCGCCCTTAGCGCCATGCTGGAAGGCGGCTATGAGATCTACATGGTGGAAGACGCCTCAGGCGGCACATCGAAGGACGGGCACGACTATGCGATGCAGCGCATGATCCAGGCCGGCGTCGTGCCCGTGACGTGGCAACAGGTGATGCTCGAATGGCAGCGCGACTGGGCGCGTCGTGATACGTACGACGCCGTCATGGAAGTAGTCAGGGCACATTCCGGTGCGTACGGGATGGGCGTGGACTACGCCTACACCATGGTGCACAAGGCGCCACAGCGCGCGGTCGGTCAACACGAGATCGTGCCCGCAGTTCCGGCCAGGTAACAGGCCGCCCCCCTTCCCATTTGATGTTCCGATGCTGGCCGTGCGGTGCGACGCCACCGGCCGGCAGGAGTAGTTGCGTCATCTGCTTCAGACAAGCCCGATCTGATGCTGCCCGCTGCAAGAGAGATGAACCCATGAAAGTCTATCTGTTTTCACTAGGTGCCGGCGTGCTGGTCGGTGTGATCTACCACCTGATTGGCGTACGGTCGCCGGCCCCACCTCTGATTGCACTGGTCGGCCTGCTCGGGATTCTCGCTGGAGAGCAACTCGTTCCGCTCGGCGAGCAGTATTTTTTTGGCGCCATCCGCTCAACGATGACGCGCGCATCGGACGAGGCAACCACGGTATCAGGCTCATTGCAGCACGGCATTTCTCGCGTCACGGCTGCTCGCAAGACTGCTGGGAACGAGGAGGCCCGCTCATGAACACTTCCGCAAAATCCCCCGACCTGGTTCTGCACAACGGCCGTTTCACGACGCTGAACCGGGCGATCCCGACTGCGAGCGCGGTCGCCATCAAGGACGGGAAATTCATGGCCGTTGGCGACATTGCCGACATCGTGTCGTTGGCAAGTACGTCGACAAAGGTGATTGACCTGAAGGGACGTTCCGTTCTGCCCGGACTGATCGACAATCACACACACGTCGTGCGCGGTGGCTTGAACTTCAACATGGAACTGCGGTGGGACGGCGTGCGCTCGCTCGCCGACGCGATGAACATGCTCAAGCGCCAGGTGGCCATTACGCCTGCACCGCAATGGGTGCGTGTGGTCGGTGGCTTCACCGAGCAGCAGTTCGTCGAGAAGCGGCTTCCCACGATCGCGGAACTGAATGCCGTTGCACCTGATACGCCCGTGTTCATCCTGCATCTTTACGATCGGGCGTTGCTGAACGCCGCGGCGCTGCGCGTCGTCGGCTATACGAAAGACACGCCCGAGCCACCCGGCGGACAGATCATGCGCGACGGCGACGGCAACCCGACGGGGCTGCTTCTCGCCAAACCGAATGCGTCGATCCTGTACGCGACGCTGGCAAAGGGGCCGAAGCTGCCGTTCGACTATCAGCTCAATTCGACGCGCCATTTCATGCGCGAGCTGAACCGGCTCGGTGTGACGGGTGTGATCGATGCGGGCGGCGGCTTCCAGAACTACCCCGACGATTACGAAGTCATCCAGAAGCTCGCGAATGACGGGCAGATGACCGTGCGTCTCGCGTACAACCTGTTCACACAGAAGCCGAAGGCCGAGAAACAGGACTTCCTGAACTGGACGAAGACATCGAAGTACAAGCAGGGCGATGACTACTTCCGGCACAACGGCGCAGGCGAGATGCTGGTGTACTCCGCAGCGGATTTCGAAGACTTCCGCGAGCCGCGCCCGGACATGCCGCCGCAGATGGAAGATGAACTGGAAGGGGTCGTGCGCGTGCTCGCCGAAAACCGCTGGCCATGGCGCATGCACGCAACCTATGACGAGACCATCAGCCGCGCGCTGGATGTCTTCGAGAAGGTCAACCGGGATATTCCGCTCGATGGCATCCACTGGTTCTTCGACCACGCCGAGACGATCTCCGAACGTTCGATGGATCGTATCGCGGCGCTCGGCGGCGGCGTCGCGGTGCAACACCGAATGGCCTACCAGGGCGAGTATTTCGTCGAACGTTACGGTGCGGCCGCGGCCGAGGCGACGCCGCCCATCGTACGCATGCTCGAGAAGGGCGTGCGCACGTCGGCGGGCACGGATGCCACGCGTGTCGCGTCGTACAACCCGTGGGTGTCGCTGGCGTGGCTGGTGACGGGCAAGACGGTCGGCGGCCTGAGCCTCTATCCGCAGCGCAATCGCCTCGACCGCGATACGGCGCTGCGGATGTGGACGGAGAAGGTCACCTGGTTTTCCAACGAAGAAGGCAAGAAAGGCCAGATCGCCGTGGGGCAGCTTGCTGACCTGATCGTTCCCGACCGCGACTTCTTCACCTGCGCCGAGGACGAGATCGCAAGTACGGTGTCGGACCTGACGATTGTCGGCGGCCGCATCGTCTATGGCGGCGCAGCGTTCGCTCATCTCGACGACAGCGCGCCGCCTCCCGCGATGCCCGACTGGTCGCCCGTGCGTCGCTTCGGCGGCTTCGGTGCGTGGAAGGATTCGAAGGGCGAAGGCGAGGCTTCGTTGCAGCAGATGGCGGCGGCGTCCTGTGGCTGCTCGAATGGTTGCGCCGTGCATGGCCACGACCATGCGCGCGCCTGGTCGGGCAACGCGCCGACGTCAGACCTGAATTCGTTCTGGGGCGCGCTCGGCTGCGCCTGCTGGGCGGTCTGATATGAACACGCGCGCACAAGGGAATCCGCACTGGATCGCCACGCTGCTCGATCAGCCCTGGTTGCCACCGATGGCACGCGCGGCGCTCGTGTCCGCGTATGTGATCGGAGGTGTGGCCAAGCTCGCGAACTTTCATGCCGCCGTGCATGAGCAGGCGCATTTCGGGTTGCATCCGGGATGGCTGTGGGCGGCGCTCGCGATCGTCGTCGAGCTTGGCGGCTCGGCCTGTGTGATCTTCAGCCGCTTCGTGTGGCTGGGCGCGGGCGCACTGGGTGCATTGACGGCTGTCGCGATGTTCGTCGCGAACGACTTCTGGAACCTGACGGGCAACGCACACTTTTTCGCGTTGAACGCCTTCTTCGAGCATCTCGGTCTCATCGCTGCGCTCGTGATGGTGACATGCGTTGCCGGCATCAAGCCTTCTTCCGGCCGTGCCGGTTTTCACTAAATCCTCAAAGGATCTTCAGCATCATGCCTAACCTTCGTTCCCTGGCGGCGACAGCGCTTGCCGTCATCTGTCTCGCTGCATCGTCAGTCGCGTCGGCCACACCGCCGAGACTTCCACAGCCCGTTGCGGAACCGCAGCTCGCTGTGGGGCCGCAATACGACACCACACATGTCTATGTCGCGCCGGAAGACTTCGACAGGTTCACCGACAGTCTTGTCGCAACCTTCGGCGGTGACAAGTCGCAGCAGGGCGTCTTTCAGGTGACACCCACGTCGAGCAAGACGATGTCGCAACTCGTGTTCACGCCCGTCGGCACGATCTCTGTCTTCGGCTTCAAGACGCCTGTTCCGTATCCGTTCGGTAGCGAGCGCACGGGATATCTCGTGACCGACATCGACGCGGCCGTCAAATCGGCCAGGCGGCACCACGCTGACGTCACTGTCGCGACGTTCCCCGATCCAATCGGACGTGACGCGATCATCACCTGGGCGGGCGGCGTCAGCATGCAGTTGTACTGGCACAACCAGGCGCCGAACTATGATTCTTTACAGACGGTGCCCGAGAACCGGGTCTACGTGTCGCCGGAACGCGCGGATGCGTTGATCCACGATTTCGTGGCGTTTTCGCACGGCAAGGTGGTCTCCGATGATCGCAAGGCGCCCGGCGTCGAGATTGGCCGGCCAGGCGATACCTACCGGTGTGTACGGATCGACTCGGGATTCGGCAAGATGACAGTGCTGGCGACCGACGGTCACCTGCCCTGGCCGTTCGGCCGGGAGGTGACGGGTTATGAAGTGACGAATCTCGCGGACACGCTACAGAAGGCGAAGGCGGCAGGCGTCACGGTGCTGGTCCCGCCGTTCACTTCGGATAAGCGCGAAGCCGCGCTCGTGCAGTTCCCGGGTGGTTATATCGCCGAGATTCACGCAGTTGCGCAGTAGACGCGGGAGGCCGGGGTGATGCGCCATGACGGTCGCGAGGCCGCCCGATGTCATTCCCCGGCACGGGAGACGATCGATGAAATCTGAAGACAGCTTGCTCGCAGCCATCGCGGGCTATGTGGATACGCTCAGCTTTGTCGCGCTTTTCGGGCTGTTCACCGCGCACGTCACGGGCAACTTCGTGCTGATTGGCGCCGAAGCGGCAGGTTTCGGCCAGGGCGTGTTCATGAAGTTGATGGCGTTCCCCGCATTCGTTGCAGGCGTGGCCGTCAGCAGCGTGCTTGTTAAGCGCGTCGAACCCGCGACGCCCAACCGCGCGGCGTGTGTTCTCTACGTTGTCCAGGCGGTGCTCATGCTGGCCTTTTGCCTCGCGGGTGTCGGCGTCTCGCCCGTTGTGCATGCGGACAGCACGCCCGTCATCGTCTGCGGGATGATCGGCGCAGCGGCAATGGGCGTGCAGAATGCGCACGGCCGGCTTGTGCCGCGTCCCGGTGTGCCCAACACCGTGATGACGGGCAACGTGACGCAGGCCGTGCTCGACACGATCGACATCCTGTCACCGCAGATGCCGTCCGACGCACGAGCGGCGGCGCGAACGCGTCTGGGGAAGATGTTGCCGACGATTATCGCGTTCGCAGCTGGCGCAATCCTTGGCGCTCTCGCGTATCGGCACGCAGGGTTCTGGGCGTTGCTGCTGCCGTGCGTCGTGCTCTTGTGGCTGGCTTTGAAGGCACCCGGCGCACAGACACAACTGGCGGTTTCGGGAACGGTGACCGACGCGAGGAGATAGTCGGGCAGGCGTGGCCGGCCTGCTCATCGCCGCAGCTCGCGCGTTCGACCTGTCGGCAAGCGCGGTTTGCATTGCAGATATGCGCTGATGAGTGTGGCGCGCATCGTATCGCATCTGTCTCACGTCACGGAGACGCCATGACGCGTGTGTGGCCCAGGGAGTTCGCAGGTATGGACGCGGTTGCGTACCTTGCTATTCTCGTTGCCGGCCTGGCGCTGGTGTCGAGCAGCAGCGCGCGGGCGAGCACGGAAGAGCCGGTAGCCGCCGACACATCAGCCGCCGCATGCACCGCGAAGCGGCCGGTGGTGGAGTTCAACCGCTGGCAGGAAGACTGGTCTGTGCTCGCGGACAAGTGCGTGCCCCGGCGGCCGCTCGATAGCCTCAAATACATTCCGCTGGGTGGCGATCCCCATTCTTATCTGTCGCTGGGAGCGAATCTGCGCGAGCGCCTGGAGGTTAACGATGCGCCGCTCTTCGGCATCGGCACGGGGCATTCCGATACCTACGTGATACAGCGCGCGCAGATCAGCGCCGATGCGCGTATCGGCCCGTACCTCCAGTTCTTTGCACAACTCGAAGATGCGAGACCGTTCGGCAAGGATACGGTGACGCCGGTCGACAAGAATCCGCTCGACCTCGAACAGGCGTTCGTCGCGTGGGTCAGTCCACTTGGGCCCGGCACGGTGAAATTCCGCATCGGCCGTCAGGAGATGGCGTTCGACCTGCAACGGTTCATCTCCGTTCGCGACGGCCCGAACGTGCGGCAGGCGTACGACGCGATCTGGGCGGATTACGAGTATCAGAAATGGCGCTTCATCGGCTACCTGACGCAGCCTGTGCAGTACCGGGACGTGACGGCATTCGATGATGTCTCCAACCGGCACCTGACGTTCAGCGGCGTGCGCTTCGAGCGGCAGGGCGTCGGACCCGGTGACCTCTCAGGCTATTACTCAAGGTATAACCGTTCGAATGCGCACTTCCTGGATGCGACGGGCGACGAGCATCGCGACGTCTTCGACCTTCGCTACTCAGGCAAGGTGGGCCGCGCCGACTGGGATGTGGAGTCGATGTACCAGTCGGGGCACGTCGGCACCAACACGATCAGCGCGTGGGCGGTAGGCTCGCTGGCAGGCTACACGCTGGACCTGCCGTGGACCCCGCGCGTGGGCGTGCAGGTCGATGCGGCTTCGGGCGACCGGCATCCCGGAGACGGGCGTGTCGAGACGTTCAATCCGCTCTTTCCGAATGGCTACTACTTCACGCTCGCGGGCTACACGGGTTATGCGAACCTGATTCACGTCAAGCCTTCCATCACGCTTAAGCCGACCAGCAAGCTCGCGCTGCTCGGCGCGCTCGGGTTCCAGTGGCGCGAGACGACAGCGGACGCCGTGTATCAGCAGGGCAGTGCCGTGGTGCCCGGAACGGCCGGACATGGCAGTCGGTGGACGGGCATGTACGTGCAAGTGCGTGCCGATTGGACCATTGCCGCGAACCTGATCGGTTCAGTCGAAGCGGTGCACTTCCAGGTGGGCGACTCGATTCGCAACGCAGGCGGCAGTAACGCGGACTACGTCGGTGTCGAACTGAAATATGGATGGTAGCCACATCGAAAGCGCGGTGCAGCCAGGTTCCTGGTTCGAGCGGTCCGTGCCTTTTCCAATAGTGTGCCGCCATCTAAATTCAAACCAGGCCCGCGCGACATATCGAGCCTTGCAACCCATCGCGACAGGTGGCTTACCCATGCATGGAAGGTACGGGTGTTTCGGCGCGCTTCATGGCTAAAAAGCGGTGAATCTGCGCGACCACGGCTGCCCCTTCGCCAACGGCCCCTGCAACGCGCTTGGTGGAACCCGATCGAACATCGCCGATTGCAAACACGCCGTCGACACTCGTATGCAGCGGGAGCGTGGGCCCGCTGGCTCGTGTTCCGAGGTCGGTATCGGTCAACACGAATCCTCTCGGATCCAGCGACACTCCGCACGTGCGCAGCCAGTCCGTGTTTGGGTCGGCACCGATAAAAAGGAACAGGTGATGCGTCTTCAGACTTTCTATACCCCCATCGCGTCGCCGATAGTGGACGGACTCCAGCCGTTCGTCACCTTCGAGGGCCGTTATTTCAGAACCCATATGGATCGTCACGTTCGGCAACGAGGCAATTCGCTCGATCAGATAGCGCGACATGCCGTGTTCGAGATCCTGGCCCCTGACCAGGACATGAACATGCGCAGCATGCGATGCAAGAAACACAATGGCCTGTCCTGCTGAATTTCCGCCACCGACCAGCAGCACGGTTTCGCTGCGGCAAAGCCGGGCCTCGATCGACGTCGCCCAGTAATAAACGCCGTGACCTTCGAAGCGCGCAAGCCCGCTCACTGCCGGACGCCGATATTCCGCGCCGCTCGCGACGACTACCGTCCGTGCCGCAATGCGCCGCGAACCGGCAAGCTCCACCTCGAGCGGGTATGCGCTGCAATGCAAGCCTTTCACCTCGATGGGAATCGCGATGTGAGCGCCGAATTTCTGCGCCTGGTTAAATGCCCTGCCGGCTAGCGCCTGCCCCGAAATGCCCGTCGGAAAGCCCAGATAATTTTCGATGCGAGCACTCGTGCCTGCCTGGCCGCCCGGTGCCCGGCAATCGAAGACTGCCACTGACAAGCCTTCGGATGCCGCATAGACGGCTGCCGCCAGGCCAGCAGGCCCGGCGCCGACTATCGCGACGTCGTAGACATGCGTGGGATCGAATTCCGGCACGAGTCCGAGGCACGAGGCAAGCTGCCCGTCGTCCGGGTTGCGCAACACGGTGCCATCCGGACAGACAACGAGCGGCATGTCATCGCGCCCTGGCGTCATGCGCTCGAGCAACGCGATGGCCTCGGCACCGCTTTCGTCAAGCGTCATATGCGGGTAAGCATTGCGTTGCAGGAAATGTTGCAGCGCGAGGAGCCGCTCGTTGTCGGGCGGCCCAACGAGCACCGCCCCTTGCCCGCGCTCGATCGCGGCGACGCGCCTCAGGATCAGCGCGCGCATGATCCTTTCACCGAGCTCCGCCTCGCCGATCATCAGGGCACGTAGTTTTTCCGGCGAAATCACGAGCGCCATGACATCTTCGATAACCTCGGCATCGACAAGGCCGGGCTTGCCTGAAAGCATGCCAACGTCGGACGTGAATTCGCCCCGTTTCGCCTGAGAGCGCAGCAAACGCCGATGGCCCAGTCCGTCGCGTGCCGTGTATCGAATCGTGCCCGACAAGAGGACGAACATGCCTGGGCTTATGCCACCCACGCGATAAAGGAATTCGCCGGCTACGTAGCTGTGGGCCTCACCAAAACGACTTATCCGATCAATCTCGGCGTCAGTCAGTACCGGGAATATCTGATGCCAGCGCGGGGTGCTATCTGGGGTCTGCGCATCTGTCACGGCAGAACGATCGGCGCCGTTCGTGCCGACTGGTGTCGGGTTCTCCGGACCGCCCGGTGGCGAAGCTGCGTCGCTGTTCATCGTGAACCTCTGATTGCGCGCGTTGGGACCGGCCGACGGAGAGCCACACACGGGCCTTTTGGATAGCCCGCGGGGTAAATGCCGTCCAGTGATTCAAGATAGGTTGGCCGTCAACGTGACGCAAATCCGTAACACCATTTTTGCTCGTGTCCGAGCCCACCGGAATTTTCACATGCATGTTTTGATTGCAACATACGTGTCCCGCAAAATCGACGATCTCGCCGCGCGTAGTCGGCTTGTCGACCCCGACAGCGTCGCGCCAGATCCCAGACCCCCCCTTCAAACCACCAAAGAACTCTCCGCGCTTAGCGCATCACGCAACTCGTTCACCACACTATCCCAGTCACCGAGCGCTGGTTGCCTGAACAACCGAATGCCCGGATACCACGGGCTATCTGTGCGATCGAGCAGCCATCGCCAGCACGTGTCGAAGCGGTTCATGATCCATACCGGTTTATTCATCGCCCCTGCGAGGTGTGCAACGGCGGTATCGACCGTGATGATGAGATCGAGGTTCTCCACTAACGCAGCCGTGTCCGCGAAGTCATCGAGTTCATCGGTGTAGTCGATGATCCGCTCGCACAACGCCTGCTTTTCGCGCAACTGCTGTGCGGCCGGACCTTTCTGCAGGCTGTAAAAGCGCACATGCTGCACATCGAGGATGGGCCTTAGCGTTTCGAGCGTCACTGAGCGCCGCGCATCGGTCTTCCTCAACTCAGCGACATGCGGACGATTTCCACCCGCCCACACCAGCCCGACCTTCATCGCAGGCGCGCCGTCGCTGGCGAGCCGCTGCGCCCAGCGCTGCGCATCCGCGTTGTCCGCAGAGATATAGGGCGTCCCGGAGGGAATGCTCGCGAGGTCCGTCCCAAACGCGAGCGGCAAACTAAGCAGTGGCGCGTGGCAATCGAAGGCTGGCAACGGTTGACCCTGCTCGACCAGTTCAGTGACGCCGCCAAGCGTCGCGAGAAGCCGCATCAGTTCCTTCGGCACTTCGAGGACGACTCGTGCGCCCATCGCAGCGACGAGCGGCGCATAGCGGCAGAACTGCAGCGTGTCGCCGAGCCCTTGCTCCGCATGCAGCAGAATGGTTTTGCCTTCGAGCGGAAATTCGCCGAGCCATAGCGGCTGTGCAAAGCTCCGCTGAGACGCCTTGATGCGATGGCGCTGCCAACGCCATTCGTATTCGCGCCAGCCCTGTTCGAGCCGACCCATTTGCAGCAGACACAACGCGTAGTTCCAATGCGCCTCTGCCCAATCGGCGTCCAGCGCAAGCGCTCGCTCGTAGGACTGCAGCGCTTCATCGTGCAGCTTCATGTCGACGAGCGTGAGGCCGAGATTGTTCCAGCCATCGACGAATGCCGGGGCGAGTTCGAGCGCGCGCTGATAGCTCGCTTGCGCGTCCTGCGGCCGGTTCATGTCGCTCAGCGCGTTCGCGCGATTGCTCCATGCATCGGCATAACGGGCGTGCAGCGCGATGGCCTGATCGCAGCTCGCGAGCGCGTCGGCGGGACGGTCAAGGTCGCGCAACACGCAGGCGCGGTTGTTCCATGCCTGTGCAAGTTCGGGCTGCAAGGCGAGCGCCTTGTCGAAGCTCGCCAGCGCTTCCGCCGGCCGGTCGAGTCCGGCCAGCGCGTTGCCGCGATTGTTCAGTGCATCGGGGAAGCCGGGTTGCAGCGCCAGTGCGCGGTTCGCGCTGGCCAGGCCCTCGCTGAAGCGGCGCTGCGCGTTATAGGCGTACGCGAGATTCGAGTGCAACGGCGCCTGCTTTCCGTTGATCGACACAGCTTTCTGCAATAACCCGACGCCTTCGTCGATGCGCCCCGCCTGTAACGACAGGGCGCCGAGCAGCTGGATCGCGTCAAAGTGCATGGGGCGCAGGGCGAGAATCTCGCGATAGATCTCCTCGGCTTCGGGCTGCGCTCCGTTTTGCTGCATCGCCACGGCTTCGCGAAGCATCGCGTCGATGCGGCGCTGCTGATTTGCTGTTTTGCTCATACGCGGCAGGGTCGCCGGCGCATTCGTGGACACTCAGGGGCGGAATGGCCGGGTCAGATTCCAGTTGACCAGATGCCGTGCATTATCGCTGATGAACCCGGACGCGTCGGGTTCGCTGGCAGACCCGGGCGAAGTCGTCGGGTACTGCATCCTCTACCGACGGCTAACCCGGTCACCGACCTTGCATTTAGCTGCCGAAAAAGATGCTGCAGTAGCTGATGGGACCCGTACAGTTGTCACCCGACGTGCTGCCGCCGCCACGATGCCAAAAGCCTCCTGCCTTTTTCTGCGACCCTGCCTGGTCCTTTCCAGTCAGGCTACCGCCGTAGCCCGATTCCGAAGCATTGCTCTGCTGCGACTGAACGGGAGGACTGCTTTCCTGAGCCTGTGACAATGCGGGGACGGCGAGGGCCGTTGCGATGACTAAGGTGCGAACAAACAATTTCATCATGCTCTCCAAGGACGACCTGCCGCAGAAGCGTGTCCACGGCGCTAAAGAAAACGAACAAACGGGGAAGGCGGCGCGCGTCGTCGTCGCCGCTTCAATGACGCACATCCCTTTGCGCATACGACGACTCCCATCCGCCGCCGAGTACCTTGCACAAGGTGATGAGGTTGGCGGCAGCGTCGGCCTTGCTTTGCTCCAGATTGCTCTGGGCGTCGAGCAACTGCCTCTGCACATTGAGCACGTCGAGAAAATCGACGGCGCCGGCCTTGTACCGCTGACGCGCGATAGAAAGCGCCCGCAGATTCAAACTCACGACTTCTTCCAGTCGATTGTGCCGCCGCTGTTCAGCGTCATAGACGATCAGCGCATCATCCACCTCGCGCCAGGCCTGAAGCACGGTATGTTTGTAGACGATTGCCGCCTCCTGCTGTTGGGCCTCGCGCAACTGCAGCGTTCCCTTGAGACGTCCGCCTTCGAAAATCGGAAGCGTGATCGACGGCCCGACGACAAACTGACCCGACGCCCAATCAGCGAGATTCGACAGCTGAAGACTCTGGAATCCGGCGCTGCCGTTCAGCGAGATGCGCGGATAAAAGTCGGCTTTTGCCATACCAATAGCTGCCGTCGCCGCGTGCAACTGCGCCTCGGCCTTTCTGATGTCGGGCCTGCGCTGCACCAGCTCGGACGGAAATCCAATCGGCACCTGATTGGGAAGCCCTGGAACGTCACCTGTCTCGACGAGCATCTGTCGCAGCGCACCGGGCTGCAAGGCCAGCAACACGCCGATCGCGTTGATCGTCGTTTCGCTGCGCGATTCGAGCGTCGGAATCAGACTTTCGATCGTCGCGACTTGTGCGGACGCGTTTGCCACGTCGAGATCGGTCGTCACGCCTTCACGTACGCGCGTTTGCGTGAGCTTCGTGGCGTCGCGTGCAATCTCGAGATTCTGATGAGCGATCTGAAGCAGAGCCTGCGTGTCGCGCAGTTGAATGTAGTCGCGCGCGAGTTCGGCACGCGCGGACAACAACACCGCGTTTCGCTCTTCGTACGAGGCATCCGTCAATGCAGATGCGGCTTCCACGCTACGTCGAACCCGACCCCAGATGTCGACTTCCCATGACGCGTCAAACCCGAACTGATACAGGTTGTAAGCCGGCGAACCCTTGCTGCCCGGCAACGGCGCGACGCCAAGGGGCGCGCTCCCCGAAGCCGATTGTGTCTGGGTTTCCGTCGGCGAGACGCCAAGCAACGAAAGAATGCCGTTCTCGCTACCGCGCTCGCGGTTGTACGAAGCGGCGCCCGTGAGTGTCGGATATTCCGCGGCGCCTGCAACGCGCTGCTCGGCCCGGCTTTGCCGCAGACGGGCAGAGGCCGCCGCTACGTCGAGGTTTGCATCGGCCAGTTTCTGTTCGAGTGCGTTCAGCGTGGGATCGTTGAACAGCAGCCACCAATCCGGATTGAATTCGGATTCGGCCGCCTTGCTCGGCGCCTGCGCGGTCTGGGTACGATTGAAGACGTCGGGTGTGGCCGACGTCGGACGTTCGAAGTTGGGGCCCACCAGACAGCCGCTAAGTGCAAAGCAAAGCAAACCTGCCAACGCGGGCGTACGAATGGAAAACTCGCGCGCGTTCATTTGTTATCCGCTCCCACGATCTTCGCGTCGCCATGCTTGCTAACCGCGACTTCCGCCTCGACAGAAAGTCCCACGCTCAATGCGGATGCCGCCTGCTGGCCCGGATCGATCGTGATCTTGACGGGCACGCGCTGCACGACCTTCGTGAAGTTGCCCGTCGCGTTGTCGGGCGCAATGGGCGCGAAGCTCACGCCGGTAGCAGGAGCCAGACTGTCGATATGCCCTTGAATGACAACACCCGGAAAGCTGTCGACCTTGATACGCACACGCTCGCCAGGCCGCATGTTGGTGATCTGGTTTTCCTGGAAGTTCGCGACCACATAGGCATCCGAAAGCGGCACGATCGCGAGCAGCGGCGCGCCGGGTGTGACGAACGCGCCGACCCGCACCGAACGTCTGCCCACCTTGCCGTCGACGGGCGCATGAATCTCCGTGTAAGACAGGTTGAGTTTGGCCTGCTCCAGCACGGCCTCAGCGTGTGCCAACGCACCGGTGGCCTTGTCGCGCTGGGTGCGCAGCACGTCGAGATTCTGTTCGGTCGCAGCGAGCGCAGCACGATCATGCGCCTGTTGCGCGAGTTGCTCGGCGAGCGCGCTCTTGGCGTGTTGATGCTCCTGCATCGTGCCCGCGCCGGACTCCGACAGGTTCTGGTAGCGTGCTGCATTTGCGCGTGCGAAATCGATCGACGCTTCGTCGGAACGCAGCGTGGCGCGCGCCTGATCGACGAGTGAAGGTTGACGCGCGATCTCGGCCTCGTAGTTCGCGACGGACGCCTTTGCGGCCGCGACATCGGCCTGCGCAGTCAGCAACGCAGCCTGGAAATCGCGATCATCGATACGCACCATCAATTGCCCAGCTTTCAACTGCTGGTTGTCCTCGACGAGCACCTCTGAAATCTGTCCGGCAATACGCGGCGCGACGAGCGTGAAATCCGCGACGACGTAGGCGTCGTTGGTGGATTCGTAGTCCGGATTGGCAAGCAGCTTCGTGCAACCCCAGGCAACGACGCCCAGCACGACGACGACCGCGGCGATGCGAACCACTTTGGGGGGAAATCGGGTGAGGAATGACATATGAATCAATGGTTAGCGATTGGACGGCGGTGTCGTGCACCACGGCGGATAGATGCGCACCGGCAGCACGGGTATGAGAAGCAGAACGGCAACGGCGATCACCGCCATCACGCGATAGAGGTCGGCGGAAGTGAGCACCACGGCCTGCTCGTGAATCCGGTGCGCGAGTTCGCCGAGACCATGAGCGGCGTCGACGCTCTGACTGGCGATCAATGCGTTATTGCCCAGATGGTCGACCAGCATGCTCGAATGAAAATGTTCACGGGCCGTGCCCACGCCTTCGATCAGCGCCGTTGCCGCCACGCCGGTGAATGCCTTGAGCGAGTTGAACATGGCCGAAGCGAAAGGGCCTTCCGTCGGAGGCAAGCCCGTTGTCACACCCATCAGAATGGCGACGATCACCATAGGCTGCGCCACGATCTGCAACGACTGGAGCCAGTAAAAGTTCTCGCGAACCCACTCGGAAGTCATGAAGCTCCCAAGGAAGCACGTGGTGGCGACCAGCGACAGTCCCAACGCCATGATCCACCGCGAATCGATCCGGGGCATGTTTAGCAGGGCGGCCGTCAGAGGAAGCGTAATCAGCAGCGGAATGGCAACCAGCAACGCCAGCGGTGCCGTTTGAAGCGGCCTGTACGTGTGCACCATCGCAAGGAACTGGGCGGGAATCACAGCGACACCGACCAGCAACATCACGGCGCCCACGAGCGTCGACAGACCATGCGAGAAGTTTCTGCGGTACAGCAACTGCAGCTTGAAGAACGGAACCGGCTGATACCACTCGTTGACGAGAAACGCGATGAAAAGAAGCGTTCCTCCGGACAGCATCACGCAGATAAACGTCGAATTCAGCCAGTCGAGTCGATCGCCCTGTAACAGGCCCATGACGAGCATGGCAACACCCGGACCGCCCGTGATCAATCCGACCCAGTTGAACGACCGGAACCTTTCGAGCTTGACAGCATCTTGCGGCAGGCCGTACTGGATCGCCACACAGCTCAACAGTCCGAACGGCACGGTCTGCCAGAACGCCATCTTCCAGCTGACATACTCCGTCCACAACGCGGCGAGCGGCGTGCCAATCGTAGGCCCAAAGGTTGCTGTGAGCGCGTATCCCGCAAGCCCATACAGCTTGATTCTGGGCGGCAGATAGCGCAACGCCACGATGATCAGCATGGGCGGCAGACAGCCCCCAGCGACGCCCTGCAGCACACGCAGCACGTAAAACGTGGACAGGTTCGGCGAGAACGGACAAAGGAAGGCAAACAACATCGAGGCCACCACCGCACCTATCGTGAACCGCTTCAAGGTGAAGGTGATGCCGAACCACGGTGCAAAGATCATCGTGGACACGTTGGCGGCTTCGAACAGAACGGTCAGCCAGCTCCCGTCGTCATGTCCGATGGAGAGCGCGCCACGCACGTCGGTCATGGCAAGTGCAGTGACCTGTTCGTTGACGATTGCCAGCAGCGACGCGAGCAGCATTCCACTCAGACCAATGGCCAGGCGCAGCGACATCTCCGCTTGCGCGGGTGCCTGAGGCGCGGGCGTCGGCGCTTGCGCTGCAGGCAACGGGGCAGGAGACGGTGCAACAACCGGGCCGGCCGTTTCAGTCGTCAATGGGTTGACACTCGTCATAGGGGTGCGCTCGGCAAATAGTCCTCAACAACGCATCGCATCTGGGATGGACCTTCAGACGATGGACGCTGACGGAGACCTCAGGTGTTCCAGGAGACGACCTTTGCAATGACCTCTTGACCATTTACGTGGTTAATTCACCCGGAATTGCCGCGGTGAATTCACCGCGCGATGACGTGACTAATTCTAGGAGTTGAGTAGGGTTTCTTAAAGTCGTCGCATGTAACGTTTTAGGCCATTCGATTTTGAAATCTGGCCATGCGCATTCTGTAAGGATTTTTTGACGATCAGATGGAAATTGACTTTTTCCATACGGTCAATTTGCGGCATTTGTCATAGGGTTGGTCGCAAACCACCGCTGTCCAGCCACGATGACGCTCTCAGGGTTGAGGTCACTGCATTTGCAGTAATCCGTCAAATAGACTCTGCGCAAACCAATCCGAATCTGAAACACATAGTTGTTTTACGTGCATCGACGGAAATGTAGGCGCCGGATAGAATCAAATCAAGTCGAATGAATTCGACAGCCTGCAATTGATTAACCGTTATTGATTGGTGAGCGAAAATGAAATTCTCAGTTAAAGAAGCAATTCAGTCTGACGATATCTCCAGAATCCAGCGTGCGATGAAGAGCGTCGACGCGGATGCGCAAGTGGACGTCAATGTCGGTGCAAATACGGTGAGCGTGGATTCCTGGCTGATGCCCGAAGAATTTTTCGTTGCTTTCCAGGACGAAGACTACAACGTGGCCATTCTCGAAGCATAGCCGCCGACGTGGCCGGTGCGGTTTGCAACCGGCCATAGCAATCACGCGTCGTTACTGCGGGTTGGCTTGAGCAACACGACGAAACCCGCTATCACGATGACGACGGCCGCCGCCGCATACCGGGCTATCTCTTCATGACCGGAGAGCAGTCCCTTGAATGCAAGCGGGCCGCCTACTGCGATAAACACGCCGATCTTCAACAACGTAGATCTGAGTTTCAGCCGAAACATGCCCGCTCCCAATGTTAGGCGAATGGGTCGATTGTGGGAGATGAGCCCGGTTTCTTGAAGCGCGCACGCACTACGTTATGGGCCATTCAGTGCTCGAATTGCGCCAGGCCGAGCGTGACGCAGAGAATCGCACATACAATTGTGTGGAGAACTGAAGTCGGGAATTACGATGGACAAATTTCGAGAGATGGAGGTGTTCGTCGCCATCGTTGATCGAGGCAGCTTTACCGGCGCGTCAGAGAAGCTCGGCATGTCGGCTCCCACGGTTTCGAGGGCGCTGAATTCGCTGGAAACACGCGTCGGCGCGCAGCTGATTGCGCGGACGACCCGCTCGATCCGTCCCACAGACGCGGGAATGTTCTACCTCGAAGCATGCCGCAGAGTACTCGATACCATCGCTGACGCGGAATCGAATATCGCCGCTGAGCAAAGCAAGCCTGTGGGCACGTTGACTGTCTCCGCACCGGTCTTGTTTGGCCAGCGGTTCATCGCTCCGCTCATCAACGCCTACGCAAATATCTATCCGGACGTCAGCGTGAATGTCGTCTATGTCGACCGTACGACGCGGCTGATCGAGGAAGGGGTGGATATCGCGATTCGCATCGGTCATCTTGGCGATTCTTCAGTGTTCGCCGTGCCATTGGGCGCCGTGAGCCGCCGAACCTATGCAGCGCCGGCGTATCTCGACGCGCTCGGAGAGCCCGTTCATCCCAGGCAACTGAGTGACCACCACTGCGTGTCCTTTACGGGAGTGACGCATCCGCTCGAATGGCTGTTCTACGAAAACGGTTTGAGGTTGCCCGTTCGGGTTCGTCCGCGAATGGTCGTCGATCTGGCGCCCGCGGCTGTCATGGCGGCCGTCGACCGCGTGGGGATAACGCAACTGCTCTCTTACCAGGCAGCGCCCGAAGTGCTTAGTGGAAGTCTGCAACGAATCCTGGCAGCGTTTGAGCCGGAGTCGATCCCCGTGAATCTGCTGCACGTCGAGCGAAAAGGCACGAGCATGAAGATTCGCTCTTTCGTCGAATTCGTGACCGAAACGTTACGCAGAAACGTGCACCTTCAATTCGTCGATGCGCCGAAGACAATGAGAGTTGGCAGTGCGATCGCAGATCTCGCTGAACCGTAAAGCGTAGTTCATCCCGTGCGAGAGGATTCAAAGTGCGCAATGCACTGAATCAACTGCGAGACGAAGTTCCCGATACGCGGAAACCAGCGCATCCAGACTGAACGCGCGGTTCAAGCCGCTGGGATTGGGCAATACCCAGACGCGTGCGCCGCCAAATGTGACCGACTGAAGCCCCCAATCGACGTCGCGTTTGCCGATCAATTCGGAAACCGCCATCTTGCCAAGGAAGGCAACATAGCGCGGCGCGTACAGTGTGACCTTTCGCTCGAATTCAGGCGCGGCCACCTTGATTTCAGATCGGGACAACTGCTCCGCCCGCGCCGTCGGGCGCGATACTGCCGTCGTCAAGCCGCACGCGTATTGCAGCAGTGAACGGTCGTCTTCGGGGCGTAGCTGTTCGCGCGTAAAACCCGCCAGGTGAAGAACTCGCCAGAACCGGTTTCCACGGCCCTCGAAGTGGTGACCTGTCGATGCCGCGCTTAGCCCCGGATTGATCCCGCAAAATACCACCGATAAGCCTGTATCGAGAAGATCCGGAAGACCTTGAAGCGAGTCAGGGTGAGCCATGGAGATTGCGGGCCTTTCAATGACAATTCGTTAGACCGCACGTGCGAGACACGTGTCGGGTAAGACACGCAGGAGTGTGACGTAGCCCGCGAGCCTGAAGAAGCAGCAGAAGTACCGGTTTGAAGTCGAACATGACCTGATTCACGCCGTTCATTCGGCGATCGCGTCAAGCTCCAGCGAGTGTTCGTCCACTTCGCCACGAAAGCGCTGCCGATACTGTTTCGGCGTCACATTGAGCCGTCGGGCGAACGTTGTACGCATATGCGTGGCGCTGTGGAAGCCGCATTTGAACGCAACGGTCTTGAGCGGCGCATCCGTTTCTTCGAGCAGTTTTCTCGCCGTATCCACACGGACCTGTTCGACAAATGCCGACGGCGTCACCTTTGCATATTTGGCGAACAGGCGCGAGAAGGTGCGTCGACTGACGGAGACAGCGCTTGCGAGTTGCTCGATCGAGAGCACGTCCGTAATGTGGTCCATCACGTAACGCTGCACCTTGCCGATGATGGGATCATCATCCTTGCGCACGCCGACGTAAGGGCTGTATTGCGACTGCCCACCTTCACGCTGGATATAAACGACCAGCCGTTTCGCGACGCGCACGGCCAGCTCATGCCCCCAGTCTTCGGCCACCAGTGACAGGCACAGATCAATGCCCGCGGTAACGCCCGCTGACGTGAACAGGCGGCCGTCGCGAATGAAAATCCTGTCGGGCTGCACGCACGTTTGAGGAAAGTCGTCGGCGAGGCGGCCGGCATCGGCCCAATGGGTCGTCACTTCGCGGCTATCGAGCAGCCCTGCATGTGCGAGCAGGAACGCGCCGTTGCAAACCGACCCATACCGGGTCGCGCCGTTCGCCTGACGCCTCAACCAGTCGAGAAACTGGACCGGCGGACGAAAGTCGGGCAACTGCGGTCCCCCCGCTATCAACAGCAGGTCACATTGTGTGTCGAAATCCGCATAGCCGAAGGGCACGGCGAGTTGCATCCCATTGGATGCCGTTACCATGCCTGCTTCGAATCCTACGAAAGAGACCTGATATCGCTGATGCTCAGGCAGAAACGTGTTGGCTTCGGCGAACACGTCCAGTGGGCCTGCGACGTCCAGGGCTTGCACACCATCAAATATGACAACGGCGACTTTCATTTCGTGACCTTCATTGACTGTAAGCACGCCCACGGCTAACCGTGTTGGACGCTCCACTACAACGCATCACGCAATGCCATGAAGCCTGGTAACGTGCAGTCGATTAGCTTATCGTAAGAATTCACCGTCACTGTGTCGTGATTAGAAAATCTCAAATGTATTTTTTCCGGAATGCCAGGTTTGCAGCTTGGTTTGCTATTTTTGTCAGTAACTGCAGAATCAGCTTTCCTTAGTTTCCCGCTGTCGTTCGCTTGAATAGTGCACCAGAAAGCTGGCGAAGGCGATGGCCGAAAACGGTCTCAGTTTGGCCCGTGAATGCGCCTGTTGAGCAATCGCTCGCGCGCAATGCTTGTCACAATGAAAGCGAAACCCCCTCGCAATTCTTCCGGTTGCACATCACAAAAGTGCTGGATGGGTTGGCTATGCACGGAGAACCCGTCAGGTCGATCGTCCGCAAGCTGGTGCTGAACATACGCTGTTCTCGAGTTGGAAGGGAGATTGGCCTTTGAATTGGGCCGCTGAAACGATCAGCGCCCGTTCCATTCGAGACAACCATGACCCGAAACCCAAACGTCGCTTCACAAGTATTCCAGAAAGCAGAAAACGCCGGCGAGCCGATGTCGGGCGCCGACATCATCCTGCGCGTGCTCAGCGAACAGGGCGTCGATACCGTGTTCGGATACAGCGGCGGCGCGATCCTGCCGACGTACGACGCTGTCTTTCGCTTCAACGAACTGCACGAGAAAAATCCCGAGCGTCAGATCAAGCTCGTTGTTCCTGCCAATGAACAGGCGGCAGGGTTCATGGCTGCGGGTTACGCGCGTGCAAGCGGAAAGGTCGGCGTATTCATGGTCACGTCCGGTCCAGGGGCGACGAACGCCGTGACGCCGATCGCCGACTGCAACGGCGACTCGGTTCCCGTTGTCCTTATCTGCGGACAGGTGCCGCGTGCCGTGATCGGCACCGATGCCTTTCAGGAAGCGCCCGTATTCAACATCATGTCGGCGTGTGCGAAGCAGGTCTTTCTGGTTACCGATCCGACGAAACTGGAGCAGACGCTGCGGACAGCATTTGAAATTGCGCGCACCGGTCGTCCTGGTCCCGTTGTCGTCGATGTGCCCAAGGACATCCAGAACTGGGTGGGGACGTACCAGGGGCATGGGACACTGCAGTTTCGAGGCTACTCCGACCGTCTTCGAATGGTGGCAAAAGGCGCTGATCTCGGCGAAGACAAGCGCGCTGAATTCTTTGAGCTACTCGCGCAGAGCAAGCGGCCGTTGTTGTATGTCGGCGGCGGCGTGATCGCAGCGGGCGCGACGGCAGAATTGCGCCAGTTTTCCGAACGCTACAAAGTCCCCATTGTGACGACGCTGATGGGACTCGGCGCGATACCGGTGAAGCACGAGTTGTCGCTGGGCATGTTGGGCATGCACGGCGCGGCTTGCGCGAATTACGCGGTCGAAGATTGCGATTTTCTGATTGCGGTCGGCGCCCGGTTCGATGATCGGGTCGCGGGTGGCCGGCCCGAAGCATTTGCGCCCCGCGCACGGTACGTCGCGCATATCGACATCGACGAGGCGGAGATCGGCAAAGTCAAGCGGGCGCACTGGACTCATGTCGGCGATGCGAAGGACGCGCTTCTGTCGCTGATGGGTTACGGTCGTGATGTGCAAGCGCCCTCTGAGTGGCTCGAACACGTGCGGGACCTCAAGCGGGCCTACGGCATGAACTACGACAGGCATAGTCCGACGATTCAGCCGCAGTACGTCATCGAGCGGCTCAGCCAAATCACGGGCGGGCGCGCAATCATCAGCACAGGTGTTGGCCAGCATCAGATGTGGGCTGCGCAGTTCTTCGACTTCGTCGAGCCGCGAAACTTCCTCACGTCTGGGAGCATGGGGACGATGGGTTTCGGCCTGCCCGCCGCGATCGGCGCTCAATTCGCGCAACCGGATGCCCTCGTGATCGACATCGACGGCGACGGCAGTATCCGGATGAATGTGGGCGAACTCGAGACGGCCAGCACGTACGGTGTGCCAGTCAAAGTCCTGCTGCTCAACAATCTCGGCGATGGAATGATCCGGCAGTGGCAGCATCTGTATTACGAAGGCCGCTTATGCGTCAGCGACAAGACGCTTCACCGCAAGGACTTCGTGATGGCGGCACAGGCCGATGGGTTTGGTTTTGCCTGTCGCGTCGATGCGATCAGCGAACTTGACGCGAAACTCAAGGCTTTCATCGATTTCGACGGACCTGCTTTCCTCGAGGTCATGATCGACCAGAACGCCGATGTCTATCCGATGGTCGGGCCGGGCCAGAGCTACTCGAATATGATCACCGGGCCGTTTATCCCTTCGCGGAATCGTCAGAAAGCGGGTGGGGAAGGTGCCGGGCGTCAGCAGGTTGCGGATATGTTCTAGCAGCGTGCTTGTGACGTTGCTATGCGGGTCGTGTTTCGGCACGGCCCGCAATCCTCGCTACCACTGAAAGGACAGGTTCGTGGGTTCGGTGTCGTCGTGGGCCTGTGAACGTTCGACGCGACTCAAATCGTAGCCGAGCATAAAGAGGGCGCCCTCGACGCGTCTGAAACCCTCGGGTCCGGAGCACCACATTGCACCAGATCTGCTGACGGCAGCGGAGAGAATCCAGTTCGCCTGGATATTCACGCGCGCCCATTCCCGCGATCCTGCCGGTCCGCCGGAAAGACG
The DNA here is from genome assembly GCF_002902965.1 of Paraburkholderia hospita. Taxonomy (GTDB): domain Bacteria; phylum Pseudomonadota; class Gammaproteobacteria; order Burkholderiales; family Burkholderiaceae; genus Paraburkholderia; species Paraburkholderia hospita. The sequence goes on from NZ_CP026107.1 coordinate 188,841, forward strand.
GGCAAACTTGTATGGCCCGCACGATGCATCGCGTCTATTTCTTTCTCCCTGGCCAGGCGCCCATCGAAATGCGAGGCTTTCCGGAACGGCATCAACCCGATGTTCGGCTTCCCTGCTTTCGAGGTATCTCCTGACGAGATAACAGAGCGCAGCGCCGACCCGGCTGTCGTAAATCACATGTGCGGGTAAAGCGAAAGAATAGTATTTGGTCCAACCGGAGTTCATCTTGGACCATTGCGTCGATGGATCCGGGTTGCGGTTAAAAACAGAAAGATCTGGAGCATCGGACAACAACGCCTCGCGGCCATTGCGCAGCACCTGGATAAGCGATGGGCCCTGGCTCATTGCCCAGGACACGTTGCTTTCATTCGCGCGTGTCCCACGTCCGAACCCCCATTCCATGACCTTCCTGCAGGCAGCACGTGTCAGCTCAAGCGCGAACTCGCTGTCTTCTTCGACGATCGCGGACTGTACGCAGGAACGTACTTCATCGACCTCTTTTTTGTTTTCGTCGTAGAAGCGGTGGTTCCACCAGTAAAAGCGGAATAGCTGTTCAAGCGTCTCTGCCTCGACGACATAGAGGGAACCGGCCGTCTCTCTCTCGACCTTTCCGGGACATTGCATCTCGTAGTGACGGGGCAGCCTGTTTTTCGGAAACGCCGCAGAGAAATTGATCCGGGTGTGACCGGACAGGACTCTCGATAAATAGGCTATGAAACCGTCGACATGTTCGTTGTTCAGATACTCATTCCGGTGTTGCATACATGCGGTTAGTGGAAGTTGATGGAATATCGCGCGGCATCGCTAATTAGGTCACGAATCGACGTTGAGGTTGAACTTTTTCTGTTGTCGATTCAGGCCAGATTGCTTCGAAATCGAGCCTCGCGCGAGCGTGAGAACGCGCTTTCGAAACTTGTCCTGCGGTCGGTGAACAATGGCCAAAGATCATCGCGCGGAAACCTTACTATTGAAAACAGCGGGCGTTGGGAAGACCCTGATTGCCTCGTTGAACATCAGGATTGGAATGTAATGAGTTTACTTGACAGCATCGATTCGCCATCAAGACTGCGGGGTCTTGGAGAGAGCAAACTCCAGCGTGTTGCGGACGAGATTCGCGAGTTTCTGCTTGAAAGCGTATCGACGACGGGCGGTCACTTCGCGTCGAGTCTCGGCGTGGTCGAGCTGACTGTTGCACTTCACTATGCATTCGATACACCAAACGATCGTCTGGTGTGGGACGTCGGTCACCAGAGCTATCCGCACAAGATTTTGACCGGCCGCAAAGCGGGAATGGCAAGCGTGCGCAAAGTGGGCGGAATGGCCGGCTTTCCCACGCGCGAGGAATCCCCCTACGATGCGTTCGGCGTGGGACACGCGGGGACTTCGATATCAGCGGCTGTCGGCATGGCTTTGGCACTGCGCAATCGTGGCGCGCGCGCCGTGGCAATCATCGGGGATGGTGCGCTATCGGCGGGTATGGCGTACGAGGCGCTCAATCACGCAGGTTCCTGCAAGGAATTGCCGCTGACGATCATCCTGAACGACAACGGAATGTCGATTTCACCCGCCGTCGGTAGTCTGAACGATCATCTTCAGTCGCTGACCGGGAAATGGCGCGATGACGAATCTTCGCTATTCGAAGCGCTCGGTCTCGACTACGTCGGACCCATCGACGGACATGACATTCCGACACTGCTTGCCGTACTGCGAGACGCAAAGACTCGCACCCGTCCGCATGTCATCCATGTCGTGACCCAGAAGGGACGCGGTTATGAACGCGCGGAACTCGATCCCGTCGCATACCACGGCCCAGGTCCTTTCGATCTGGTCGATGGATTGATTTCCTCCGCAGGCGGCAAGCGCACTTATAGCCAGGTATTCGGCCAGTGGCTTTGCGATTCGGCGGCGAAGGATGATCGAATCATCGGTATCACGCCCGCAATGCGCGAAGGCTCCTGTCTGGTCGAATTCGAGCAACGATATCCCGATCGCTACATCGACGTGGGTATCGCTGAACAGCACGCGGTGACTGTTGCCGCCGGCCTTGCGACAGAAGGGATGCGGCCAGTCGTCGCCATCTATTCGACGTTCCTTCAGCGCGGCTACGACCAGCTGATTCACGATGTCGCGTTGCAAGAACTGCCCGTTTTGTTTGCTGTCGATCGCGCCGGTATAGCGGGAGGCGACGGCGCAACTCACCTTGGTGCGTTCGATATCGCGGCGCTGCGTTGCATTCCCAACATGGTCGTGATGACACCGTCCGATGAGAGAGAGTGCTATCTGATGCTGAACACGGCGCTCGCCTATCCGGGTCCGTGCGCCGTCCGTTATCCCCGTGCGAAGACAGGCTCCGACGTTATCGGACGCACGAACGAGATTCTTCCCTTTGGAAAGGGGATCATTCGCCGCTCAGCGGGTGAACATGGTGATCAACGCGTGGCGTTCCTTGCATTTGGGCCGCTGCTGTCGGTCGCAATGGAAGCGGCGCAGGAAATCGACGCGACGGTGGTGGACATGCGTTTCGCCAAGCCACTGGATGAGGACTTGTTGCTGACGGTCGCAAGATCGCACGACGTGATCGTGACGATCGAAGAAGGCACGGTGACGGGCGGCGCGGGTGCCGCATGTGCCGAACATATCGCGGCTGAAGGGCTGGCGGTGCCTGTATTGCGTGTTGGACTTCCAGATGAATTCATTCGGCACGGCGACCGCTCCAGACTGCTTGAACTGAATGGCCTGGACGCTGCAGGGGTACTCGAGACGGTGCGGGTATTCACTGGTCGCCACTTTGACCTCTTTGACGCCGTCTGAGGCATCGCACAGGATATGTCAGCAATGAGCACGACCAGAACTACGATTGACTTCGATGCAGCCATCCGGGCGTTGGCGCATCCATTCCGTCGAAAAGTACTGCAGTGGCTGGCCGATCCGGACGCGTACTTTACGGAAGCTGAGTATTGCGCGCTTCGAGCTGTGTCAGCGGGCATGCTGCACGCTCGAAGCGGCCTGTCGCAGTCGACGGTGTCAGGCCATCTGTCCCAGCTCGAGCGGGCCGGCTTGATCAAAACGCAAAAGGTTGGACAGTGGGTGTTCTTCTCGCGTAATGAGAACGCGATCCGTGAATTGGCCGAATGGCTTTGTGCGGATATTGCGCGGATCAGCGAGCAGGTCTAGATCAGCAAGTTTCGGCCACATGCAACATCTCGTTTCCTCAATACAAAAGTCCTGACCAGAAACGGAACGAAGATGTCTCAGAACCACTGCGTCCGTGTCTTCGCCGAAGCACTGTAGACGATACAGTGAGCAGCCACTTTTGCTGACCCTCAAAAGCATGATTCCGGTTTCCCGCTGGTGCTTCTGAGCACTGCTTTTCGGGCAGAAAAAGTTGGCGTGGACCAGGAAAAAGCAACGATCGACTGCGAGCCGGATGTCAAAGGCGACAGCTGTCGACGCACACAAAAAGGAATTGAAGATCATGAGACGTTATCTCGAAGTCCGAATGGGACTGTCCGTCGTGGCAATGACAGTAACTGCACCTGTCTTTGCGCAAAGCAGCGTGACGCTCTACGGCATCATCGACACGGGCTTCGGTTATCAATCAAGTCAGACAACGTTGGGCTCGACCTCGGGTGGTCACTCGGCCGTCAAGATAATCAACGGCGTATGGGCCGGCAGCCGGTTCGGCCTGAAAGGCACGGAAGATCTGGGTGGCGGTACGAAAGCAGTGTTCCAGTTGGAGGAGGGCTTTAACAGTGCAACTGGGGCGCAGTCCGTCAACGGTTTGATGTTCAACCGGCAGGCGTTTGTCGGCGTGACCAACGAGCGGTACGGCGCGCTGACGGCAGGTCGCCAATACGCGTCGTATTACCAGTTGCTCGCACCCTACAGCCCGGTAACATGGCTTTCGGGCTTCTACGGCGCACACCCGGGCGACCTCGATGGGCTGGACACGATCTATCGTACGAATAACACGATCGAGTACATGTCGCCCAGTTGGTATGGTCTCAAGGTTAGCGCTTCATATTCGTTGGCGGGCGTGCCAGGCAGCGTGAATCAGGGTTCGACGTGGGCAGCCGGACTCCAGTACACGCGAGGCGCATTCGGTGTAGCGGCGGCGTTTTCGCGCATCAACAATTCGACACGCGGTGGCGGCGCGTTCGGTGCCGATTCGGCGACGTCGAATGCCGGGGCACAGACGGGTGTGTCGGCCGTCACCAATGGCTACCAGACAGCGCAGGCGCAACAGCGCTTCGCGGTGGGCGCAGGCTACACGATCAACAGTCAGTTCGACGTGACGGCGACGTATACGAACGTCCAATACATCCCGGGCGCGGGCTCGGCGTTCCGCGACCAGGCGACCTTCAATACTGGCGGGATGGTTCTGCACTGGAAGGCGGCGCCCGTGTGGGACTTCGCTGCCGGTTACAGTTACACACGCGCTACGGAAGCGAACGGCATCAAGAGCAGCGCTCAATATCAACAGGTCACACTGTCCGAGTACTACTCCCTATCCAGAAGAACGGGCGTATATGCGTTGCAGGCGTATCAGCGTGCAAATGGTCAGACGTTGGGATCGAATGGCCACAGCATCATCAATGCGACTGCGACGATCGGCGATGGCTTTCAGTCGACGCCTTCCTCGTCGCGTAGTCTGTTCGCGGCTGGCGTAGGGATCATTCACCGGTTTTGACATCGTTTAGATAGATGCGCGCCGGGGCTTCTGAACAACGAAGCCTTGGCACGTCAAAGGCTCCGCTCCGATCGCAGCCTTCGCGCCGCACGCGACCCGTCCAATACACGAAATTCTGGCGTTATAGAGACGATGACCAGAAACGGGCGGTGAATGTCCCAAGACCGTCGTAGCTAAAGCGACGGTGCCTATTCACGCAACCTAAACTGTTCTTATCAGCGGTCAAGAGATTGCTGATCCTGGCAGGCACAGGAACCTGGTGGCAGGAGCCACGAGGTAATGCACAGTTGGACTCGGAACGGATGGCGCTAGATGCGTCCTCTTTTCGCAGTCGGATTTTGTCTTCGTGTACCTGTGAAAGCGTTGGCTCGGCCAAGGCAGCAACAGGTGCTGTCTGGCTCGGATTTGTGACAGATATCGGGTGTGAGCCCGACTGAGGACAGAATCACCATGATTACGCGGAATCGGAAAACCTCCTTCCTGTTTGGAGGCAATGCTCCTTACGTCGAAGAGCAATACGAAACTTATCTTGCGGACCCGACCACGGTGTCGGAGGATTGGCGCGGCTATTTCGACGCGTTGCAGGACGTGCCGGCTGTCGATGGATCGGATACAGGTGACGTCGCGCATGGACCCGTCGTGTCGCGTTTCATCGAACTGGCGAAGCAGACGCGCACGGCAGGGCGCTCGGAGAACGACGTACTGAGTTTCGCCCGCAAGCAGGTCGCCGTACAGGCATTGATTTCAGCCTATCGTATGGTTGGAACTCGCAATGCCCATCTGGATCCGCTGCGCTGGACCGCGCCCGTGCCAGTGCCTGAACTGAATTCGAGCTACTACGATCTGTCCCACGCGGACATGAACACGAAGTTCAGCATGTCGGGTGCTCACTTTTCGGACCAGGTCGAAACGCTGGGCGACCTGATGCAGGCGCTAAAAGAAACCTATTGCGGAACGCTGGGCGCCGAGTTCATGTATCTGGCTGATCCGGAACAGCGCAACTGGTGGTCCATGCGGCTCGAGTCGTCGCGTTCGAAAGCCGCACTCGATAACGGCGACAAGCTGCACATCCTCGAACGTCTGACTGCTGCCGAAGGGCTGGAAAAATATCTGCATGCCCGCTATGTCGGCCAAAAGCGTTTCTCGCTCGAGGGCGGAGAGTCGCTCATCGTCCTGCTGGACGAACTGGTGGCATACGGCGCGACGAAGGGCGTCAAGAGCTCGATTCTCGGCATGGCGCATCGCGGACGCCTGAACGTTCTCGTCAATATTGTCGGAAAGCCGCCGGCTGCGCTGTTCGACGAGTTCGAGGGAAAGACCGCGCATCTGCTTCCGGCCGGTGACGTGAAGTATCACAAGGGCTTTACCGGCTGGCTCCCAACGGCGACCGGGCCTGCCGAAGTGACGCTCGCGTTCAATCCGTCGCACCTTGAAGTCGTCAACCCGGTTGTGCAAGGCATTGCTCGCGCGCGTGCTGAAGTATTGGGGCAGGGCGCAAGTGCGGTCCTGCCGGTGGAGATCCACGGCGACGCCGCGGTTTCAGGTCAGGGCATCGTCATGGAGACGATGAACCTGTCGAACACGCGGGGCTACGGAACGGGCGGCACGATACATGTGGTGGTGAACAACCAGGTTGGCTTCACGACTTCCGACCCGAGAGACGTGCGGTCGTCGTTCTATTGCACCGACATTGCGAAGATGATCGAGGCACCCGTGCTACACGTGAACGGCGACGACCCCGAGGCCGTGATTGCCGCGACGCGTCTCGCCATCGACTTTCGCGCGACGTTCAACAAGAGTGTCGTGATCGAACTGGTTTGTTTCCGCCGCCACGGCCACCAGGAACAGGACACGCCCAACATCACGCAGCCGATGATGTATCGTTCCATTGCGGGTCACCCTGGCGTCCGTACGCTCTATGCGAGGAAACTGGTGGACCAGCAGCTTCTGACGGCGGAAGACGTGGAGAAGTATGTCCATGACTACCGTGAGCGTCTCGACACGGCCCAATCGGTCGAAGAGAAAAAGCCGGCCGCTCAAGAGAACGAAGAAGAGAACTGGCCACAACTGCTCGATGGAAACGTCAGCCGTATCTATTACGCGCCGCCCTTGCTGGACCTCGTTCAAAAGCTTGCACTGAAGATCACCAGCATTCCGGATCAGTATTCGCTGCATCCGCTCGTTGGAAGAGTGGTGTCTGCTCGCCGTGACATGGCGGAAGGCAAGCGTCCGCTCGACTGGGGTATGGCGGAGCATATGGCCTTCGCGTCACTCCTTTCCGCAGGTATCGACGTGCGCCTGAGCGGTCAGGACAGCGAACGCGGTACCTTCAGCCATCGACATGCGGTGTTGCACGATCAGAACCGGGCGAGTCGGGCAGAAGGCACTTATGTTCCGTTGGAGCACGTGTCGGATGACCAGGGGCGGTTTTCGGTCACCAACTCGGTGTTGTCCGAGGGTGCCGTTCTGGGCTTCGAGTATGGATACTCGGTGGTTCGACAAAATTCACTCGTGCTGTGGGAGGCGCAGTTCGGCGACTTCGCCAACGGGGCGCAGGTCGTGATCGACAACTTCTTGTCGGCGGGCGCTGCCAAGTGGGGACAACGTAGTGGCGTGACGATGTTGCTGCCGCATGGGCAGGAAGGCGAAGGCCCGGAGCACGCGTCTGCGCGCCTCGAGCGCTATCTGCAACTTTGTGCGCAGGACAATATGCGCGTCTGCCAGCCCACGACGCCGGCCCAGATTTTCCACCTGCTGCGGATGCAGGCGGTGCTGCACGATCGCGTTCCCCTCATTGTGATGACGCCGAAGTCGCTTCTGCGCCACCCGGAGGCTGTCAGCAGTCTCGATGATCTCGCCAAAGGACGATTCAACGAGATCCTCGCCGAATCGCCGACGAAGGAAGCGGCGTCCAAGGTCGACCGGGTCATCCTGTGTTCGGGCAAGGTCTATTACGAACTTCTCGAGCGTCGGCGTAAATCCGGAAAGGACAACATCGCTTTGATTCGCGTTGAGCAGTTGTATCCGTTCCCCGCGAAGCAGATCAGTTCGGAACTGGAGCGCTATCCGAATCTGAAGAGCGTGGTGTGGTGTCAGGAAGAGTCAAAGAACCAGGGTTCGTGGAATTTCGTCATGGAGCAGCTGCTGGAGATTGTGAAGGCACCTGCAACACTGCGTTATATCGGACCTGAGGCGACCGCATCGACCGCGCCGGGGTACAAGTCGATGCACCTCGCGCGTCAGGAGAAGTTCCTGCACGCAGCGATTGACGAATAAGACGGCGGAAAAGGCGAGTCGGACACGGTCACACCGATTCGCCTTGCCCGATAAGTGCACACGGCACTGCAGGTCAATTGTCGAAACATAGAAGGCGACACGCAAGCATACGATGGACAAGGTCTCCGCAATCAAGGCGTACGTGAAGGTGATCGAATCGAATAGCTTCACGGGGGCCGCCGAAGTACTGCATACGTCGACGGTCTATGTAACGCGTATGGTTCAGGCTCTGGAGTCGGATTTGGGCGTGAAGCTTCTGAACCGGACAACGCGGCGAAGCAAGCCGACTGATGCGGGCATTCGCTATTACGAACGTTGCGTGGCGCTTCTGCGAGACCTGGAGGAAATGGACGCCGACGCGCAGGCATCGAAGGGAAGCAATAGCGGAAAGGTCCGCGTGAGCATGCCCTCACTGGTGGCGAAGTCCGTCGTGATCCCGCAGCTGCCGGACTTCTTCGCCAATAATCCCGACATTCAACTCGACATCAGCATTGCCGATCAACACCCCGATCTGATTGAGGATGGGCTTGACTGCGCGGTGCGCGTGGGACCGGTGAGCGAACTGGGACTGATTGCCAAGACAGTGGGTATCTACAAGACGCTGACCTACGCATCGCCTGACTATATTCGGGCGCATGGCGAGCCCGTTACATTGAGTGACCTCAGCGACCACATCGGTGTCAGCTACGCGATGAAGTCAGGCCGTATCAGAGGTTGGGAGTTCATCGACGGGGACGAGGTCCGTACCATTCCACTGAAGAGCGCGATCCTCGTGAACGACGCCGATACCTACGTGGCGTGCGGGCTGGCGGGCCTCGGGCTGATACAGGGCGGCACCTTCATACTCGATGCCCACGTACGAGCTGGCAGGCTGAATATGGTGTTGCGAGACTATCCTTCGAATCCCCGGCCGGTTTCCGTTGTGTATATGCCTAACCGGACGAGGCCGAGGCGGGTCGACATTTTTATCGAATGGTTAATGGAGTTGTATTCGACGCAGTTGGCCAAGTGAGCGGAAAGGCGTCGGCGGGCGTTGCTCGATACGCACTCATTCTTTGCTAAGAGTCGATCCGCACAATAGTTTCTGTCAGCAACAGAATTCAAACGACGCGACAGGAGCGAATCGTGAATCGCAAGCACATTGCATCAATCGCAGTAGCGGCAACGGCACTGGCATTGTCGATCGGCACGGCAGAAGCCGCGCAGGGCTGCGGGCCGGGAGGTTGGCGTAACGTCTGGGGCCAATGCCGCTATTCGGCGCCCGTTATCGTGCAATCGCCCGTGGTCTACGCGGCACCGGCTGCACCCGTTTCGAACTATGCATGCCCGCCGGGATACTGGCTGGGGCCGTGGGGGCACTGCCGCGACACGCCGTATCACGGTCGGCTGCCTAATGGGATGTATCAGTGAGAGATGCCCTTGAGCCGCCGACGTCGTCGTTCCGCGAAAGCGAATACCGGCAACGTCTGGCCGGTTTGCGGACGGCGATCAGGGGTCATACGTCTGCACCGGCGTTCGGGCTTGTTTCGGAACTTTTTATTGACGTTCGTCACGCGCGGCAACACGTCGTCGCGTCGGCGTTGCAATACTGGATCGCGAAATGCCCGGTAGATCACAAATGCCACCCACAGCGCCAGCACGGCAAAGCTCCACCACCGCAGAAACATTCCCCATCCCCAAATGAGCGTCCCAAACGCCGAAAGCGTTAGCCCGCGCCTGCCAGCCAGGACATCGGTCAGAACTTTGCCAGCCTTGGATCCGGTGCCTTCCTTTGTGCGAGCTACAACCAGATTAGTCACGGTGTACGCAAAATAGTGGCGTGATGCCAGTAGCAGGCCGGTGATTGTTACTATCGATCCGGACCGTTCGAACAGACTCCAATGTGCTGAGGTTTGCGCAAGATACGCGCATATGACCGACGGAAAAACCGCTAGCACAATCAGTGCGATGCTGCGGACAATGTAGCCCCACGGCGTCTGTAAGGTTCCATTGTTTGGCGCGTTACTCCCAGCACGGTGGATAAGCTCTTTACTCAAAATGGACCCCTTCGAGTCGGTTCGCGCGTGTCAATTCCCATCGCGTCATGACACGCACACCGGATGCGGCGAAACGGCGCAATGTGCCAGTCATCAGCATGTATCTGATATGTCAGATAAGTAGGTAAGTAACATGCCACTTCTACAGTTGCGCTGTTTGCCGGTAGGCCGGCTCAAGGGCACAAGTCGATCTCCGGTTTGTAGCGGGTCTGCGCATTCTCTCAGCGCGAGCGAAGGGGGTCCAGACCGCTTCGGTTACAACACCTGTGACGCCGAAGAACATTTCGTGAAGCTAACAACGTGGCCACTTTTTTGGGCAACTTGCGTCGTTGCCCGTGGCTGGTGAGATGGGTTCGCGCGACTATCCGCGACTATCCATTTGGCAGCATTGAAGGACGATGCTTGATGGCGGACTGTATGCGTTCAGCGCCATCACCGTAAGCCATCAGTCAGACATACCCGCTGCGCCTACGGCAGCTTCGCGGCGTCATGGCTTGATGAGTGCAAGCGGCCCTGCCAACAGATAGTGTGCGCAACTCCGTAAAGGGGGTAGGCACACTATCTGTACAATGAACCGTCGGAGTTGGCACTGGACTTACTGTCCTGTGGCAACCTGTTCGCGTGTGCTGCGCCCGTTCGAGACCCACGCGACCGACAGTCCAGCTCCGAGCAGTGTCAGGCAGATTACGGGCACTAGCATCGGCGCACTGGCGTTACCCGCGAGCTTCCCGACGTAAGGCATCAGATTCTGCGCAAAGAAGCCGCCGAGATTGCCGATCGAATTGATCGCCGCAATGCTTGCGGCGGCGCGCGCACCCGTAAAGAAGCGCGGCGGAAGCGACCAGAAACACGGGTAAAGCAGCGGGATACATGCGCCTCCAAGAACGAGGGCTGCGAAGCGCAGCGGCAAACCAGGCAGGACGAGACTCAGCGCGAAGCCGATCACGCCGACACCGGCCACCATCGCCATCGCCTTGAGCACCACGTCTTCGCGCTTGAGTCTGGCCGGCAACCAGAGCAGAAGCAGCGCGGCAAGCAACCACGGAATCATGTTCAGCAAGCCATTGAGCGAGTGCGAGACACCGCCGCTCTTGAGCAGCGTCGGCATCCAGTAGGTCACGCCATAGAGCGAGGTCGACATCAGCATGTAGCCGCAAGCGAACATCAGCACGCGTTTGTCGATGAGAGCACGCCATGGGTGCTCGGATACAGCCTCGGTTGGTACTTCACGCCTGATTGCGGCGACGATGAGGTTTTTCTCTTCGCTCGACAGAAACGCCGCGCGCTCGACGGATTCCGGCAGGAAACGCAAGGCAATCAAGGCGACGACGATGGCGGGTGCGCCCGTTGCGACGAATACCCACTGCCAGCCCGCAAGGCCAAGACTGCCGTCGAACGACAGAAGCAGGCCGCCTGCGAGTGAGCCGAGCATGTTTGCCAGCGCGCTGCCAAGCGTGAAGAAGCCGAGCATGCGCGTGCGATGGCTCTGCGGGAACCACAGCGTCAGGTAAAAGATGACGCCAGGATAGAAGCCAGCCTCCGCCACGCCCAACGCAAAGCGAAAAACATAGAACAAGCCCATCGAATGCGTGAAGGCCATCGCGACCGTGACAGCGCCCCACGTCGCCATGATGCGTGCGAGCCACAAACGCGCGCCGAAGCGATGAAGCGCGAGCGTGCTCGGCACTTCGAACAGAAGATAGCCGATGAAGAAAAGTGACGCCCCCAATCCGTATGAGGCTTCGGACATTCCCAAGGCGCCGAGCATCTGCAACTTGGCGAAGCCCACGTTTTGCCTGTCGATGAAGGCAATCAGGAACATGACAATCAACAGCGGCATCAACCGCCACGCGATCTTCTTTACGACGATCTGCTCGTCTGTCAGGGTTTGGGCCACAACCAGTCTCCAGTTAAAAATTCATATATATGTTTAGTTGAATTTTGCATGTCAACAATGGGTATAAACCCGCTGTGTCAAGGGATTGCCGTGATATCAGGGTAATTCCCGATCGGTCAAAACGAGAAACTCATGCAAACATATATATGAATTTGACGGAGGAAAGCATGCACGCCGATGATCGACTGCCCCGCTACCAGCGCTTGCGCGACGAAATGGTCGCACTGGTCGCTGCCCGCCACTGGCGGCCCGGCGAAGCCATTCCGACCGAGCAGGCGCTCGCGAAAAGCTACGACGTCGCTGTCGGCACCGTTCGTAAAGCCGTCGATCTGCTGGTCGCAGAAGGCCTGCTGGAGCGGTTCCAGGGGCGCGGAACGTTTGTGCGCCGCGCGAGCTTCGACAGCTCTCTCTTCAGGTTCTTCAGATTCCAGACCCGTCAGGGCGAGCGGCGCATTCCTGAGAGCCGCATCCTGCGCCGCGAGGTCGTGGAGGCGCCGTCGGCGGTCGCAGCGACCTTGCAGATTCCGAATGGGGCCAAGGTCATTCAGATGTCGCGTCTTCGGTTGATCGATGGCGTGCCGATGCTCGCGGAAGAAATCTGGCTCCCGTTCGACCGCTTCGCCGCGTTTGCACAACTCGAACTGACGGAGATCGGCGATCTGCTCTATCCCGTGTATGAGGCGCAGTGCAATCAGGTCATCGCGTCGGCAACCGAAACGCTGACTGTCGAGGCGATCGGTCCGCTTCACGCGCGGCTCCTGCGCATCGAGCCGGGTACGCCCGCCGTCGTGATCGAACGGCTCGCTTATGGATATGACAGGCAGCCGCTGGAATGGCGGCGCTCGCGCGGGCCCGCAAGCGAGTTCATTTACCAGGCCGAGATCCGCTAGACATCGAAAGACCTGGCAATCCAGAACGATTCGATCCCCACGATGGGATACCCGACGCAGGAGACGGCAATGTTCAAGTGGTTCAAGGAGGTGTCCGGCAACGAGCGTCGGACATTCTGGGCGTGCTTCGGCGGATGGGCACTCGACTCGCTCGATGTGCAGATGTTCAGTCTCGTGATTCCAGCCATCATCGCGGAATGGTCGATCAGCCGGACGCAAGCCGGGATGGTCAGCGGTGTGACCCTGGTGGCTTCCGCGTTGGGCGGCTGGGTGGCCGGCATGCTCTCGGACCGGCTGGGCCGCGTGAAGACGCTGCAATGGACCGTCGCGTTCTTCTCCGTATTCACTTTTCTTTGCGCGTTCGCGCAGAACTATCCGCAGTTCCTGATTCTTAAGACGCTTCAGGGCTTTGGCTTCGGTGGCGAGTGGGCGGCGGGCGCGGTCCTGATGGCAGAAACGATTCGTGCCGAACATCGCGGCAAGGCGATGGGCAGCGTGCAGAGCGCATGGGCCGTCGGCTGGGGCGCCGCTGTGCTGCTCTACGCGTTGATGTTCTCGTGGCTGCCCGGCGAGACGGCATGGCGCGTGATGTTCGGGATTGGCCTTTTTCCCGCACTGCTGATCCTCTACGTTCGACGCGGCGTGCAGGAGCCCGTGCAGCCCGCGCGGGCGGCACGCGACGTTCGGGCACGCGACGATGATTCGACGTTCGGTGTGTTCTTTGGCATCTTCTCGCCGCAAATGCTGCGCATGACGCTAATCGGCGCATTGCTCGGGGTCGGCGCGCATGGTGGGTACTATGCATTGATGACGTGGCTCCCCACTTTTCTGAAAACGGAGCGCCACTTGTCGGTGTTGGGCACGGGCGCTTACCTTGCTGTCGTCATCGTCGCGTTCTTTTGCGGATGCATCGTAAGCGCGCATTTGCTCGACCGGATCGGCCGACGCAGAACTATCCTTACCTTCGCGATCTGCTGCGTGCTGACGGTTGTTGCGTATCTGTTTCTGCCGCTCAGCAATCTCGCCATGCTGTTCTTCGGCTTTCCGCTGGGGTTCTTCGCAGCGGGTATCCCGGCCAGCATGGGCGCGCTTTTCAACGAGCTTTATCCCCGTGGCATGCGGGGTACGGGTGTCGGCTTTTGCTATAACTTCGGCCGCGTGGTGTCGGCGGGCTTTCCTGTGCTCGTGGGCCATATGTCCGCCAATATGTCGCTTGGAACGGCGATTGGCATTGACGCCGGACTGGCTTACTCGATCGTGGTCCTGTCCGTGTTGATGCTGCCCGAGACGCGCGGCCGCGCACTCGGCGAAGCGGCATTCGAGGCCGGACCTACGGGAACGCTGACGCAGGCGCAACGGCACTGATGCACGGCTGTTCTGACGACAGCCGGGCAAGTTTTGTCGGAGAGTAATGTCAATGATCGAAACAACGGGTTCGGACGCGCTTGAGCAACAGGCAGCGCAGCGTCTTTCCCACCTTGCCTTGATCGATTCACATGCGCATGTATTCGAGCGCGGCCTGCCGCTTGCGCGGCAGCGCCGATATGCGCCCGACTACGATGCGCCACTCGATGTCTATCTCGAACAACTCGATGCGCACAATGTGTCGCGCGGCGTGCTGGTGCAGCCCAGCTTTCTCGGCACGGATTGCGACTATCTGCTGGCCGCTTTGCGACGCGCGCCTGACCGGCTTCGCGGCGTCGCGGTCGTCGAACCGGACTGCGGACTTGAAGCGCTAACGATGATGGCGCGGGCGGGCGTCGTCGGTGTTCGATTGAACCTCATCGGGCTTCCCGATCTCCCGATCGAAACGAGTCTGACACCGGAAACGCTCGCACATGTTCGTCAGCTGGGATGGCATGTCGAAGTCCACGCCGAAGCGGCGCGTCTTGAGCGTATCGTCCTGCCGTTGCTGGATAAAGGCCTGAATGTGGTCGTCGATCATTTCGGCAGGCCGGACCCTGCACTCGGCGTCGATGACGAGGGCTTTCGTCGACTCCTCGATCTGGCGAGCACAGGCCAGGTGTGGGTCAAGATATCGGCGGCCTATCGAAACTGGAGCTTCGCGGAGGGTGGGCACTCAACACCTCGCTTTGCACATGATGCTGTTCGACTTCTGACTGAGGCGTTCGGAGTGAATCGCCTGATGTGGGGGAGTGATTGGCCGCATACGCAGTTCGAGGCATCTCAGGATTTTGGCCGCACGCTCGACGCCCTGCGGACGCTTCTACCCAATGAAGCAGAGCGAAGGGCCGTCGCGTGTGGCACATCGGCGAAGTTCTACCGGTTTGATGAACCGACGGTATAGTCGCGCGTTCGATCAGTGGGCGAGCAGTCCGGGACAAGAGTGTGCTCGACGAAGGCTTGAAGAGACTCGCAGCGCAGGGAATTCATGCGACCGGGCACTTCGCGGTTGGTGACCCACTGGACCAGATTCCATTCTTCGCTAGAGACCTGAATGTTGATCTGATCATCGTGGGCCATCATCGAACGAGCGTCGCCAGGACATCCGTGCTACGATCGCTTCCGCTCCCTGAACCGCCGTCCGCGTTTCGCCTTCGTCACATACCGACACGACGCAAACACAGCATGTACGCAGCCGCCTGGCCTCCTTGTAAAGCGCGTTGAATAGCCCCGCCGATCGCACCTTGAGTGCGACGCGTGGCGTTCTGTCCGGACTCGCACCACGCAAGTCTGGTGATGTCGTATCGCCTCGGCCCCGAGTGTCGAGGCTCACACGACCGCACTTTTCGTGAGACCAACATGCGTATTCTCAATACGGTGGCGGCACGCGCCATCCCGCTCGTCCCCCGTTCGCTGATCCGTGAAATCTCGCGTCGCTATATCGCTGGCGCTACCCGGTCGGAGGCGCTCGTTCGCGTGCGCGCGCTCGACGCAGCGGGATATTGCACGACAATCGATGTACTCGGCGAAACGGCTTCGTCACCGGAAGAAGTACAGTCGATGACGGGCGAGTACCTGGCGCTTATTGACGCGTTGCACACAGAAAGCCTGCGCGCTGAGTTGTCGATCAAGCCGTCCGCGCTCGGCCTTCTCTTCGACGTGCCCGCTTGTAAGCAGCAGGTTTCCCGCATCGTTGCGGCGGCTGAGTCGCGTGGCGTGAGCGCTTGCATCGACATGGAAGATGTCAGCTGCACACAGAAAACGCTCGATCTCTTCGCCGAAATCGAAACGAGAGGCACGGATGTCGGAGTCGCATTGCAGGCGTATCTGAGGCGCACCTACGACGATATCGTGCCGCTAGCAGGTCGCGGGAGCCGCCTGCGTATCTGTAAAGGCATCTATGCGGAGGCGGACCTTCACCTCGTCGATGGAGCATCGCGCGATCGCGCCGCCATCAACTCGCACTTTACCCGGCACGTTTGCGACGCCTTGGAGGCGGGCTCGTTCGTTGGCATCGCGACACATGACGAAACGTTGATCGATGCACTTGTCGCGTGGATCGGCCGCGAGCGGATCGCGCCCAACCGCTTCGAATTCCAGATGCTGCTTGGCGTTTGCGAGCCGTTGCGTGAACGTCTGCGAGCCTACGGATTTCAGGTGCGTGTGTACGTGCCCTACGGTCACGACTGGTACGGCTACAGCACGCGGCGCATCAAGGAGAATCCTCGTATCGCAGGGTACATTCTGAAGTCGTTGTTTAGCATGGGCTAGACGAGGGACGTTCAAGGTAGCGCGCTGTTGCGAGATGCATCGACGTAGCCCAACGCGCGCGTGAGGCGCGCGTTGGGCTCTATCAGGAAGACATCGCATGGTCGTTGGCGAAAGGATGACTAGCTGCACGACCTGCAGACCCAATGACGGCTAAACCCCTCCAAACCGATCGTATAGAAAGAGAAGGGGCGAAGGCCACCTTCAGCTCCGCCAACGAAAGCCTTCATTCCACAGCAGTACAAGCTGCATTCACTCTCGCAGGCCGCGCAATAATCGCGACCGTCAGCAACACCGCCGCCAGCTCACAAACTGCCGCCACCCACCCGAGGCTTCCCACACTGGCATGAGCCAACGTGAGCGCACCGAGCGCGGCTCCTATCGAGAACCCGATGTACATGAACGAAGCGTTGAGCGACAACACAATCGATGCGACCTTCACACCGGCGATATCGATCAGTCTTGCCTGCTGCGCCGGATAAAACGCCCAGTGCGCGACGCCCCACAGCGCGATAGCAGCGATCACCGGCACGAGCGCGGCGCCCGGCGACAGAAAGCGCGCGCTGATCGACAGTATGGCGAAGGCGAGGCCTGATAGCGCGATCGTGGGAACGATCACGGCCAGAGGTCCAAACCGGTCGTTTGCTGTGCCACCCGACACGACGCCAATCGCAGCGGCGAGCCCCCACATGAACATCACCATGCCGACCTGCGCGCCGGCCAATCCTGTGATTTCAGCGAGAAACGGCGAGAGATAGGTATAAACCGTGTACGCGCCAGTGGCCCAGAGCGTGGTCGTGAGCAGCGTCGCGAGCACGACAGGTTTGCGCGCGATCGCGATGCGTTCGCGCAGCGTCGCAACCGGAATGCCGGCGCCGATATCGCGCGGCAGGCCGATGAACAACCCAGCCACCGCGAGTGCCGCCAGTCCCGCGACACCTGCAAAAGTCATGCGCCAGCCGAGCGCATGGCCGATGACGGCGCCAAGGGGAACGCCGAGCGCGATCGCAATCGTAATGCCGCCGTTCACCACCGCGATTGCGCGGCCGCGCCTTTCGGGCGGCACGATGACGCTCGCCAGCGCGTTCGCGCCCGGCACATAGAGACCGGCGGACAGCGCCAGCAATACCCGGGCGCCCATCAAGGCCCAGAAGGACGGTGCTGCAAAGGCGAGCAGGTTGGAAAGCGCGAAGGCGATCATGCTCGCGAGCAGCAACGTCCGCCGGTTCATGCTGCCGCTCAATGCCGTCAGGACAGGGGAACTGAGGCCGTAGGCGAGCGCGAATACTGTCACCAGCTGTCCTGCCGTTTCGATCGTCACTGACAGATCGGTCGCGAGTCCAGGAAGAAGCGGAGAAATCATGAAGCCTTCCGTTCCGATCGCGAAAGCGCCGAGCGCCAGCCAGTAAACGGGCGCGGGAAGGGACGAAGTTGTGTAGGTGGGTGTCATGTGAGGCCTGGAATCGAGAGTCAAGCGTTGCTTGATTCTGGATCGGCCGACACCGGACATCAATGGACTGGCGTTCCGGACATATCGGACATGGATGTCCGTAATCCCGCCGCTGATTACACTTACCGACGAAAGGCACCCGCTCCTGGTTCGTCACGCCGCATAGACAGAAGCCAGCGCCGAAGTCAGTATGCTTCCAACAGGCGGAGTCTTGACATCGACGTCGACCGCAAACTGCTCGTGCGCGAGATCGATCATTGCGGTCAGTGCCGGCGTGACGATCGTGTCCTTGTTGCGGATGAAGACGGTCTTCACATGCGCGAACTGCGACGGAAGCGCATGACAATGCACGGCATGCCGCGCGCCATGACTCTCCACCACCGATCGCGGCAACAACGTAATCCCCATTCCCGCCGCGACGCACGACATGATTCCATCCAGCGTGCCTAGCTCCATCACCTGGCCCGGAATGATGCCGGCGTGATAGAACCAGTTTTCGAGTGTCGAACGATAGAAACAGCCCGTCCTGAACGCGAGCACCGTTTGCCCGGACATCTGCTTCGCGAGCGCAGCAAGCGACTCGAACTCGATACCGCTCACGAGCACCAGCTCTTCTTCGAAGACCTCTTCCTGATGCAGCGACGAACTCTGATGAAAGCCGCCGACGAACGCACCATCCAGCCGATGACATTCGACCGCCTTGATCAACTCGTTCGTCGTGCCCGTCATCAGCGACAGTTGAACCTGCGGAAACTGCACGTGATACTTCGCCAGCACTTTCGGCAAACGGATCGCGGCCGTCGTTTCCATCGACCCGAGGCGTAGCAGCCCGCGCGGCGACGCGTTGTCCAGCAACGCATTGCGGCTTTCGTCCGTCAACTGAAGGATGCGTTGCGCGTAGCCCAGAAAAATCTGCCCCGCCGACGTGAGCACCACGCCGTTTTTCTGCCGGATGAACAACTGCTGGTTCAGTTCCGATTCGAGCTCCTTGATACGCATCGTCACGTTCGACTGAACGTTGTGGATTTTTTCAGCCGCTGCCGTGAAGCTGCCGCAATCGGCCACCGCGCAAAACATTCTCAGATGCCTCAGTTCCATCGTGCGCCTCGCTGGATCACCTCGGATGATGAAGATTCAGGCTAGCACATCGCGCCTGATGATTGACTTGCGCACGCGGACACAAACGCGCGCATCGTTGACGCGCTGGAAAAGCCACGGATCTCAGATCGACAGATTTGCGCTGCGCCGCGGAATTTCGTGCGCCGCAAGCGCGTCGAGCACGTGTGAGCGAAACGCTGCACAATTCCTTGGCGGAGCGAGAATGCAATCGGCCTGATTCTTCACTGCCGCGTGTCATGCGAACCTGGCCGAGGCAGAAGCGCGCAGGAAACATCATGGTCTGGCTGGCCGACGCAGTGCTCGTGTTGCATGCGCTGATCGTCCTGTTTATCGTCGGCGGATTGATTGCGATCTGGGCGGGCGCAGCGTTGGAGCACGTCTGGGTGCGCAATCGCGCTTTCCGCGTGCTGCATCTCGTGGCCATTGGCGTCGTTGCGATTCTCGCAGCGCTCGACGTGCCGTGCCCGCTCACCGTGCTCGAAGACCGGCTGCGCACGGGCGGCACAGTCGAGCAAGGTTTCGTCCAGCGGTGGGTGAGCCACTGGCTCTACTACGATTTCCCCGCCTGGATGTTCGCGGTTGCGTATGTGGGGTTCCTGTTGATCGTGGCGATCACATGGCGATGCATTCCACCGCGCCGTTGAGAGCGGGCGCGCCGCACGCGGTCATTCCCGCTGCGCTTCACCCGCCATCTGCGGGCGCACCTGAATCATCACCGACACGCACCCGAGCGCGAGTCCGACCGTGCACACGCCGGGCCATTGCCATACGCTCCACGCCCAGATGCCCAACGACGACCCGAGCGCGCCGCCCGCAAAGCGGATCGTCATGTAGAGCGTGTTGATGCGGCTCATCGCGTCGCTCTTGATGCTCATATTGCGCGCCATGTTCGCGACATGCCCGCTCTGCAATCCCAGATCGAGAACGATCACACCGGCGACGAGGCCTGCAATCGTGTTGCCCGTCGCCGCGAGAATCGCAAAGGCCACGACGAAGATGGCGCCGCTTGCCAGCACGACGTGACGCGGGTTGCGCGTGTCGATCAGCTTGCCCGCCCCCGTCGAAGCCGATGCGCCGACCACGCCGACCAGGCCGAACAGGCCCGCGACCTCGCTGCCGTAGTGCGCGTCCATCGCGTGCAGATGAAACGCCAGCGTGGCCCAGAACGCGCTGAACGCGGCGAATTGAAGTGCGGCGATCGCCGAGGTCTGGCGAATCAGCGCCTCTTCGCGAATCAGCGTCCACAGCGAACCCATCAGCCGCCGATACGTGCCCGTGTACGTGGGCTGCGCGCTCGGCAGCGTTCGCGACAGCACGGCGGCCGTGACGAGCATCGCCGCCGCGGCGACCCAATAGACGACGCGCCAGCCGAAATGCTGCGCAATCGATCCGGATATCGTACGCGACACGAGGATGCCGCACAGCAAGCCGAACATCACGATGCCGACCGCCTGGCCGCGTTGCTGTGGCCCGGCAAGTTGTGCCGCGAACGGCGTGAGCAACTGCGGCGCGACACTGACGAGTCCGGTCAGGAAACTGGCCGCGACGAGCCAGTTCAACGTCGGCGACAGCGCGATCGCGGCGAGCGCCACGCTGGCGATGCACAATAGCGTGCGCAGCATCGAACGGCGTTCGAGCTTATCGCCGAGCGGCACGAACAGCAGCAGTCCGAGCGCATAGCCCGTTTGCGCGGCGACGGATACGGTTCCCGCCTGCCTTTCGCTGGTGTGAAACGCCAGCGCGAACTCGGCCAGTAAAGGCTGGTTGTAGTAGTTGTTCGCGACCACGACACCCGCCGCGCCCGCCATGAGCCAGAAGATCGAACGTTTCATCTGTGTGTGTTCCCGTGGCTTAGCCGCAAGTCGATCAGGCGGCATTATCGTCCCGTTCACAACGAATGTAGACTATTCCGGAAATTGCCGGTATCTATCCAAACCGGCAAGCAGCCTTGCCAAATCCGGAAGAGTCGAATCATGGACCGCTTTGAAGCAATGAGCGTCTACGTGCGGGTCGTGGACGCGGGAAGCCTGTCGGCCGCCGCGCGCGCGATTCCGATGTCGTTGACCTCGGTCAGCAGGCACATCTCGGCGCTCGAAGCGCAGTTTGGCGCGCAATTGCTTCGGCGCACCACGCGCAACCTCGCGATGACGGACGAAGGGCGCATTCTCTACGACCGCGCGAAGGCGATTCTCGGCGAAGTGGACGAGCTTGGCAGCGCGTTGTCGGCGGGACGCGGGAAGTTGTCGGGACGGCTGCGGATCGCCGCGCCGAATCTGCTTGGCCGGCTCGTCGTCGCGCCGCTATTGCCGCGCTTTCTCGCGATGCATCCCGAGTTGGCCGTCGATCTGATGCTCGTCGACCGCGCCGTCAATCTGGTGGAGGAGGGGCTGCATGTCGCCGTGCGCGTTGGCCGGCTGCCGGATTCGAGTCTCGTTGCGCGCAAGCTCGATGACATCCAGATGGTGGTGTGCGCGGCGCCTTCGTATCTCGCGCAGCGCGGCACGCCTCGCAAGCTCGACGATTTGCGCAAGCACGATTGCCTCGTTTTCTCGGATGCGCCGGGACCGGTCGAGTGGCGCTTCCAGTCGGGCACGACGCGCACGCGCATCGGCGTGACGGGCCGTCTGTGGATGAATAGCCTCGATGCGCTGGTGTCGGCGGCGATCGAGGGCGCGGGCATCGTGCGCGCGCCCGCGTGGCAGGTGGAGGCGCATATCGAGCGAGGCCGCTTGCAGCCCGTGCTCGACAAGTTTGCGCCGCCTGCTACGCCCGTGCATGTGGTGTTCGAGCGCGCGAAGCTGTCGTCGCCGAAGATCAGGACATTCGTCGACTATCTCGTCGATCAATGGGGCCGCGCGTGAATTGAGCCGGCGTGCGCCGGCCGCGTTCAGACGGTCATGGCGAGTTCCGCGCGCACAGTGCGCAGCGTCTCGTGCGCGTGCGCGAGTTGCGCGACGAGCGCCGCCGATGCCGCCGTGATCGGCATACGCACTTCATCCGAGATACGGCCTTCGATCGACAGCATGGCCTTGATGGCCGACGGATTGGGCGCGGAGAACAGCAGCTTGAGCACGGGCTTGAGCCGCTCGAAGATCCGGCGTGCTGTCTCAGCGTCGCCTGCTTGCATGAGCGACTGAATCTCGATCAGCAGATCCGCGCAGACATGCGCGCTGGCGAGGATGCCGCCGTGCCCGCCCGATGCGAGGCAATCGACGAAAGCGTCGTCGGTGCCGCACAGCACATTGATGGGCAGCTTGCCCAGCGCGCCGAACCGCTGCGCCACACATGCCTTGATCGCGACGATGTTCTCGTGTTCCGCTAGCCGCGCGACGGTGTCGGCTTCGATCGATACGCCCGTGCGATGCGGCACGTCATAGAGCACGATGGGCCGCTCGGTTTCGCGCGCGATCTGTTCGAAATGCCACACGATGCCCGCCTGATCGGGACAGACATAGGCTGGCGGCGAGACGAGAAAGCCCGCCACGTCCCATCGCTCGAAGCGCCTGATTTCGCGCACGAACTCGCGCGTGTCGAAGCCGCCGATGCCGACGAGCACCGGCAAGCGGCCATCGACGACGTCGCTGATCGCCTGCAAGACGGTCACACGCTCGATGTCGGAGAGCAGCGCGGCCTCGCCTGTCGTGCCGAGCGCGACGATGCCCGCGATGCCGGTGCGCGCGTAATGATCGGTCAGCGTTTGCAGCGCTTCGATATCGACTTCACCCGAACGAAACGGCGTGACGAGCGGAATCCAGATTCCCGAGTACATGTGTTCGCTCCTTCACCTGACGATGCGCGTGATGGTGCCGATGGTCGCTTCGGACATCGTTGCGATCAGCGTGTGAAGCGTGAAATCCAGGTCTTCGGGAGCGATGTTGAAGTGCACGCGCACCTTGTCGTGCAACATATGCGTGTGCGAAATGTAGACGCCGAGCGGCGAGTGGAGGAGCGTCGCGAGATGGTTGCGAAACGCGTCCGGCGAGGTGCCGGTGAGAAAGATTTCGAGTTGAACGCGCTGAGCGTGCAGCGGAATGACGTTGGAGCGGAGTTGCGCCGACGGAATATCCGGGACGAAGTCTTGCGGCGCGCGAAGTTGTGCGGAGCCCATGTTCTGGTTGCCACGATTGGCAGTTGTCGAGATGGACCTAGCGTACTGCGAAGCGCGTAAACGTCGTGTAAAAAGCGCGCGTGTTTGCGCAAACGCGAGGCATCGACATAGCGCGTTTATTGCGTGGACCGTTGTCTTTACACCGATTTTAGAAGGGGCCCGATACGATCTTCGGGTTTGGCGTCGCAGCGCCGCTGCGTGACGTCATGTCCTGGAGTGAGCCATGTTCGAAATTGGAAAAGAATATTCTCGTGAAGACATTCATCGGGTGACGGGTGGCAGCAAGCACGCGTTTTTGCCCGTCAAGGGCGGCAAGGTTGTTGCCGCGCGATTGCGGCCCGATCTTAATCCGCATGCGCCTGAGGTGATTCTTTGCGACGGGAGCGCTTCTTCGCGCGCGGCGGGGCGGACCCTGGCGCGGCAGATTGAGCCGGTTCCTGTCTTTGTGCGGACGGCGTCGGATCGGTTTCGGTATGTGGGCGAGTATGTTGTTGCGGAGTCGATGACGGCGCCGTCCGATTACGCCGAGTACGTTAAGAATAGTAGTTTTACGCTTGGGCAGATTTCGCGGGTTATCAGGTTGAAGCGGCGGTGAGTTTTTTGCCGTCCGGCGGTTTCGTTGTTCTAGCCTTTGCGCTGGCATCCGCGTGTTGCCTTCGTGGCGCGGGCGGTTTGGTTTGCTCGTGTTGGCGCTGGCATCCGCGATGTGGTGTTTGCCGTTCAAGCGTCGCCCCTGTGCGGGGCGGCACCTACTTTTCTTTGCCGCCGCAAAGAAAAGTAGGCAAAAGAAAGCGGCTAACACCGCCAACATTTCTTCTTGCCTGAGGGCCCCCAACCGGTCCCACGCTTCACACGGCAATCACGTGACTCATGTTCGTTGCCAACGCTCTGAATTGACGCCTCACCCGCTTCACGCGTCCGCGTCGCAACACGCCGTGCCAGATGTTCCACTGCCGCCCAGGTGGCAAACTGTGTGTAGGTTGTCGCGGCGTATAGCTTGGCGCTCTTACATGGTGGAACGCGTGCGCTATCGGTTCGGAGTGAGGCGTGTGTGGCGCTACGGCCTACACACAGTTTGCCACCTGGGCGGCGGAAACCATTCGCTGCCGCTAGCCCGTGCACGGGTATTCGAAGCGGGTGAGGCGTTCATTCGAAGCGTTGGCAACGCACGCGAACAGATACGCTGCCGTGTGAAGCGTAGGACCATTTGGGGGCCCTCAGGCAAGAACTAGAACTGGTGGTGTTAGCCGCTTTCTTTTGCCTACTTTTCTTTGCGGCGGCAAAGAAAAGTAGGTGCCGCCCCGCACAGGGGCGACGCGTGAAGGGGTACGTCATAACGCGGATGCCGGCGCAAAGGCCAAAACACCGAACGGCGACGCATGAAGCACGAAGGCATAACGCGGATGCCGGAGGCAAAAAGACCAAACCGCTCGCGCAACAAAACACCACAACCCAACAAAAACCCGCCGGAGGCAACCATTCGGCACGGCGTATGCTCAGACATCTTCAATCCGCTGGTCCGCATATCCAGCGAGCGCATCCCGCGCACCGCTCTGCGCCGCGCTGAACAGACGAATTTGCCAACGCGTGGCCATTTATGTCGCGCCGGGTAGATCGTGGCGCACGCTCAATACGGGATCAGTCAGCCAGTCGGCGAGCCAGCCTTTCCATTCTGTCCACCGGCGCGCGTCGAGGTCGAATTCTCCGTCCAATGCGCCCGTCCCTTCCGCGCTGACGTCCGCGTAGACCAGCCTCTCGCCGTTCCAGTAGGCAATTGCCGTGTCCGTCAACTCCGCGACGGTATCCGGCCCTGCGTCGCGAAGTAGTGCCGTCAACTGCTGTTCGAAGTCTTCACGTTGCATGCTGAATGTCTCCTTTTAAGTTGTTGCGGCACATCGATTGCGGTTTGCCTGTAACCCACGTGCAAAGGAGCGAGTCATGGCAATGCAATCTGTCGAGCAATGGGCGTTCGATGTACAGACCGAAGAGGCTGTCGAAGGCGCCTTCTTTCCAGCAAGCGACACGCCGTCACAAGGCAAAGACGCTTCCGATGCGGGCGCACCTTCAGCGAAATGAGCGCCCTGCAGACCTCGCTAACCGAAACGATGCGCCGGCTGCCGTCAACGGCGGCGCTGGCGGCGGATCCGCATGACCGATACTACGAGCCAAACCGTGGCAAATGTACTGCTGGTCGACGACGACGCGGAGAACCTCTGGTCGCTGCAACTGGCGCTTGAAAGCGACGGTCACCACGTGAGCGTTGCTGGAGATGCCAACTGCGCACTGGATATCCTGTGTCGGGAATCGATCCAGTTGATGATCACGGACTACGAAATGCCCGGCATCGACGGCGCCGAGTTGTGCCGTCTGGTGCATGAACAGCCGGCGCATTCCGGGTTGCCGATCGTGCTGTTGTCGGCTGCGGCCGAACCGCAAAGCCTTCCGCAATCGTGGACGCGGTTTTTGCGCAAACCGGCGCGCATCCAGGATCTGACGGCCACGCTCGACGCCCACGTCGCTGTGCACCATCCCGCCATGAGGCCGCTGCACCCGAAAGCATCCGTGCGCGCAGTCCTGAGATGCCAGAGCCTGCCCGCATCGCGCTGGATTCCCGTCGATGCCGGCTGCTGGCCATAAGCTGCGCTCCGACGAAGGCCGCTGTCGGCGCTCGTGCAGAGATCGTTCCGCGGGAGCGTAAAATCGGCCGTTGGAACCCGTCACCGGATAGTCCGAGATGAGCGGCATTCACAAGGTGCACCACACGGCGCGCGAGACAGCGGAGCAATTCCGTATTCTCGTACAGGGCGTTACCGACTACGCGATCTACATGCTGTCGCCCGCAGGCATCGTGACGAGCTGGAACGTCGGTGCCGAGCGGATCAAAGGGTACAGCCATGCTGAGATTCTTGGCCGGCATTTCTCGTGTTTCTATACCGACGAGGATAGAGCCGACGGCGCACCAGCCATGATTCTCGCGACGGCAGCGCGGGAAGGCCGCGCGGAACGCGAAGGATGGCGCGTGCGCAAAGATGGCAGCCGCTTCTGGGCGCATGTGGTGGTCGATGCCATTCGCGACGAACGCGGCGAGCTGGTCGGTTTCGCCAAGGTCACGCGCGACATTACCGAACGCAAGCAGTCGGCGGCTGCGCTGGAAAAGGCAAATGTGGCGCTATTCCAGGCGCAGAAGATGGAGGCGATTGGCCGGCTCACGGGTGGCGTCGCGCACGACTTCAACAACCTCCTCGCGGTGCTGTCCAACGGCCTCCAGGTGCTGGCCACGCAGTCCCGCACGCACATGGACATGAAGATGATCGACGGCATGCGCCGGGCCATCGATCGCGGCGCTTCGCTCACGCAGCAACTGCTGTCTTTCGCGCGTCAGCAGCCGCTGCGGCCGGAAGTCCATGATCTGAACATGCTGATCCGCGATTTCGAGCCGATGCTGGTGAAAGTCCGCGCCGATAACAGGACGAAGTGCGAGCTCGGCCTCGCGGGCGATTTTGCGTTCGCGCTCGTCGATGCCGCGCGGTTCGAGGCGACCCTGCTCAATCTCGTTGTCAACGCCGTGGACGCGATGCCCGACGGCGGGACTGTGACGATCGCGACGACT
Organism: Paraburkholderia hospita; assembly: GCF_002902965.1. Classification (GTDB taxonomy): domain Bacteria; phylum Pseudomonadota; class Gammaproteobacteria; order Burkholderiales; family Burkholderiaceae; genus Paraburkholderia; species Paraburkholderia hospita. The sequence goes on from NZ_CP026107.1 coordinate 215,589, forward strand.
ACCGTCGAATCGGACAGAGCCGTCACGGCCGTGTTGGCGGCTGGCCGCTACGTACGGATTTCCGTATCCGATACGGGAACGGGCATGCCTCAGAGAGTGTTGGAACAGGCTTTCGAGCCGTTCTTTACGACGAAGCCGGCGGGGAAAGGCACGGGACTCGGGCTGAGCCAGGTCTACGGGTTCATTACCCAGTCGGGCGGCGACGTCGTGATATCGAGCGTCGAAGGAGAAGGCACGACCATCGATCTCTATCTGCCGATGGCGCAGCCGGTTGAGTCGGCTAATACCTTTGTCCCTTCGAAAGTCGAAACAGTTTTACTGGTCGAAGATGAACCGGACGTGCTGGGGCTTGCCACGGAACTGTTCCGCAGCATCGGGTATGAAGTCGTAGTGGCGAGCAGCGCGTCCGAGGCCGTGGCGATTCTGAAGGAACGCGACGATATCAACGTCGTCTTTACGGATATCACGATGCCGCACGGCATGAGCGGCATGGACCTGGCGCATCATGTCCGCGCCGGGTATCCGGCCGTCAAGGTAGTGCTGACATCGGGCTACCCGCTCGCCACCTTGCGCGACGAGTACGGTGCTTTCAACGAGTTTCCGTTTGTTTACAAGCCGTACCGCCTGGCCGATCTTGCGAAGGCGCTAAGAGCATGACGCGCCATTGATCGAAGCGCCGCTTATTGCATTGCCAATGCGCCCCGACATCGCCGCATGCGAACGCGCGGCGATGCTGCGGACAGTGCCTGGAACGGCTCGGGCTTAACGGATGTTGTAGCGGGAAGCGGGCTTGCCTGATTGCGTGGCCTCGAAGAGCTTTTCGCGAGCCGCGTCGTATTCTTCCCAGAGCCGGATGTCTTCCACCGACGGCAGCGTGACGGCTTCGCCCTTCGCAAGACCGGCCAGTGCGGCATCGACGAGGTTATCGACGCTCATCACGCGTTCTTTGCCCAGATTCTCTACAGGCACGCCTGCGATATCCCAGATCTCCGTGTCTGTTGCGCTCGGCATGACCAGTTGCACTTTCACGTTCGTCCCTTCGACTTCCTGTTGCAGGCCGCGAGTGAAGCTCGTCACATACGCTTTGGTGCCGCTGTACACGCTGCTGATCGGCAACGTGTGCAGCGAGAGCACCGAGCCGATATTGATGAGCACGCCGTTATCCCGTTGCTTGAACAGAGGAAGAACGGCATAGCAAAGGCGGACGAGGGCGTTCACGTTGAGATCGATCATCGCTTCGTGTTTGCTGAAGTCCGTATCCGCGAAGCCCGCGAGCGTTGCCACGCCTGCGTTGTTGACGAGCATCGTGATGGTCGGGTCGGCCGTAATCGCCGCTTCCACGGCGGCAACGCCAGCGTCTTTCGACAGATCTTCGACAAGCGCCGTGGCGCGAATGCCGTATTGCTCCGACAGGCGCTTCGCCAGTTCATTCAGACGCTCGGCGCGCCTTGCCACCAGAATCAGGTCGTAGCCTTGCGCAGCGAGACGATCTGCGTAGACCATGCCGATGCCAGCCGATGCGCCCGTGACGACCGCAGTACCTTTGATTGCCGCATTGCTATTCATAGAGTTCACTCGATCAAGACGTCTGCCAGACGGCTGTCTGGCAGGGTTCAAAAAGTGCGCAGGCCTTGTTTGCATTTCCGGCATCGCGCCGAAGACCTCGCGGTTGTCGCCATCAAACACGACGTTCAGTCCGTGTGATGCGAGTAATGATGGCGATCACAATCAATAAAGTCAAGGAAAAACCGGCGGGCGACGTTCGAAGAAGGTGCATTTATGAAACCGGCGTGCGGACGTGAAACGCGCAGGCGTGTCTGCGCCGGGCTGACAGAAGGCTTGCAATGGAACGCCGCCGATGTCGTACCATGCATGAACCCTCGGTCGCGAACGACGCCCGTCGGGGTCCCGTCATTCCGCCGACATCATGTACGACACGTTCCTGCTCGCTTTGCGCAATACGCTCGGCGCGTTCCGGGCGGAGCTTTCGCGGCGCACGTTCCTCGCGCGGATGCGGCGTTGCACGGAGGCGGTGCTCGCGACCCTTATTGCCGTGTGCGCAAGCCGCTATGTCGGCCTGCCGGAAATCTGGTGGGCCGCCATTTGCGCGTTTTCGCTGACGGGTCTCGCGCTGGGCGCCGCGCTCGATCTCGGCGTGCAGCAGATCATCGGCACGTTCGGCGGGACCGTCATCGGTCTGCTGCTGTCGCGCTTCGCGGCCGACGACGTCACGCAGTTCGTGATGTTGATGGCGCTTCTATCCGCGGCCGGACTGTATCTCGCGACGAAGCGATCGGCGGGGTACATGTGGATTCTTTCTACTGCGCTCGCCATTTTCATCGTGACGACCACGCACGCCGAGCCGGACACCGACTTGCGAGGCGTCGCCGCGGCGCTGTGGATCAACGCCCTGATCGGCACGGCGGCCTATCTGGGCGTGACCTTGGTCGGCGCGGCCCTCATGCAGTTGCGAGGCGCGCGCGGGCCGGCTGCCGAAGCACCGCGCCCCGCCGTTGCACATGTATTGACCGACCGCACGCTCGGCCGCGTGCCACATACGATGGTCGGCACGATCACGCTATCGGTGCTCGCGTATCTGGCGTGGCGTTATCCCATCGAGGGATTCCCGCAGGCGATGACGACGGCACTCGTCGTTCTGATGGTTCCCGTCGATGCCCAGGGCACGTGGTCGCCTTATGGCGTCGTACAGAGGATGTGCCATCGGCTGCTGGGTTGCGCGTTGGGTTGCGTGGTCGTGCTCGTCGTGCTGCCGCTGACGGCTGGCAGTATTGTGTATTGCCTGTTAGCCGTGTGCGTGTTCGTGTGGCTCTCGTGCTATCTGCGCTTTGGACATTCGGACATTAGCTATGTCGGCACGCAGTTCGGCGCGGTCGTCATCCTGACGTTCGTTCACGACCGCGTGTGGCTGAGCGACGATGTCGCCGTTGCCTATCATCGGCTGGCGGGTGTTGCGGCGGGCAATGTCGCGCTCGCCGTCGTGCTGCTTCTGGTGACGGCGGGCTGCGCCGTGTGGGCGAAAAACCGGGCGAATGAGCGCGCGAAATAGCGAATGGCGTCGGACCAGCGCGCTCGCCGGCGTCGGTCTGTTCGCGAGCGAACAGGTCGCCTGAGCGTCAGATCGCCGCCTTGCCAATCGACGCGCCACCATCGACATACAGCGTCTGCCCGGTGATGAATCCTGCCGGCTCGGAAAGGAAGAACTCGACGCTCGCCGCGAGTTCGTCCGGCTTGCCGAGGCGCTTCATCGGCACGAGCGACAGAAAGCGCTTCTCGGCTTCGCTGCCGACAGGCGTGTTCTCACGGAACATCTCGGTTTCGGTCGGTCCAGGCGCCACGGAATTGACGGTGATGCCGGAGTCGGCAAGCTCGAGCGCCCATGTGCGCGTGAAGCTGATCATCGCGCTTTTGGCGGCTGCATACGTGCTTCGCTGCGCGACGCCCAGCACGACCAGGCTCGACAGATTGACGATACGTCCCCAGCCTTTCTCCTTCATGTTCGGCAGCAACGCCTGCGCGGTTTGCACGGCGGGCGCGAGATTCGTGCTGAACGTGCGATCCAGATCGTCGAGTTCGATCTCGCCGAGCCGCGCGAGCTTGACGAAGCCCATGTTGTTGACGACGCCGTCGAACGCGTAGCGCGAGGTCAGTTCGCGCAAGCCTTTGTCGGTTGCGTCGCGATCGGCGAGATCGATGCTCACCAGCGTGCCGGGGAAGGTCGGGTCATCCGTGCGACGTGCGATGCCGACAACCTGATGGCCTGCTCGGGCGAGCCGTTCGGACAGCGCGCGGCCAATGCCTTTGCTCGCGCCAGTGATAAGAAAAGTACGTTGGGTCATGATGCTTCTTCAAAAAACAAAGTGGATTTGCACGGTCAGTTGGCGTTCTCGTATGAACGCTTCTCACCACGCGACGAAAAACTCATTTGCTGCGCTTGTTGTTTTCCGCCTCCCGCAGGCGCGGCAACCCTAGCGTAGCCAGCGACACTTCCACGGCCGAGCGCAGCAGTTCGACATCGGGGCCGATGCGCGCGAGCACGCGCATGCCTAGCAGCAACGTGAGGAGATGAGCGGAGGCGTCATCGGCGCTAATGCTTTTCGGAACGTCGCGGCGTTTCTGCGCGGCAACGATGCTCCGATGAAAGAAGCCCTTTATCTCAGCGAGCTCGCTCGCGATGGCTTCCTGCAAACCGTCCGCATGCTGGTCTTTCTCCAGCACGGAGTTGACCAGCATGCAGCCTCGCTGGCCGATATCCGATCCGCTTCGTTGAATGATCTCGACAAAATAGGCGGTGACGGCGAGAGCAGGCGTGAATTCATGTTCCAGCCTTGCTAGCCGGCTTCTCAGCGTGTGATCGAGGTAGTGTTCGAGCGCGCGGCGAAACAGCGCGCGTTTGTCGCCGAACGCGTTGTACAGGCTGGGCTGCGTCAGGCCGGTGTATTTCACCAGGTCGCGCGTGGACGTGCCTTCGTAGCCGTGCTCCCAGAACGCGTCGCGCGCCGCTTCGAGCGCGCGCTCTTCATCGAACTCTCTTGGCCTTGCCATAGTTGTGCTCCTGCTTGCACGAACGTCTCGATGTTCGTGGATCTGGCGCATTATATATCGAGTGATACAAAACGAAAGCGAGGACGAACATGTGACAAAACCCTTGTGTGCACATGTTCGAAATTCCGGCTATTCTTATCAGGTGTGTCAAGATTGACTCCGATGTCAATATTCCACGGGGCGGCAGCCAGCGAGGTCATTCCGGCCTGGTGCAGGCAGCGCCTACGCAACCGTACAGAGCAGAGGCACAACTGATATGAACCCACGAAAACCCGACGAAAATGCAATCCCCTACCAACTCCCGCAGCCGCAGGACATGACCGCGGACCTCGTCCATCTGGGCGTGCTCGACACGTATCTGAAGGACGACGACCTGTGGGTGCCCACCACATCCACGGTTTCATTCAAGCCGCTGCTGCTGAACGCCAGTCAGGGCTATTACGTGAACCTGCTGCGCGTCCGGCAGTCGGGCGTGCTGTCTCGTCATCGTCACACTGGGCCTGTGCACGCGCTCGTGCTCAAAGGGCGCTGGTACTACCTCGAGCATGAATGGATCGCCGAACAGGGCAGCTACGCGCATGAACCGGCGGGGGAAACACACACGCTGTACGTGCCCGAAGATGTCACGGAAATGATCACCTGGTTCCATGTGACGGGCGGTTATACGTATGTCGATCCAGAAGGCGTCGCGGTCGGCTACGAAGACGTGTTCACGAAGATCGACGCGGCGCGCAAGCACTACGAATCGATTGGCCTCGGCGCGGACTATGTGAAGCGCTTGATCCGCTAATGAATGCGCAGAAAGGAGTGATTGAAATGAAACGATTGACTGTCGATGTGGCGGGCACCCAAACCAGCTACCTTGCCGCGGGTGAAAGCGGTCCCGTGATACTCATGCTTCACGGTACATATTGGAGCCGCGTCTGGCAGCCCGTGATGGACGATCTTGCGCGTGCCGGTTTTCGGGCGATTGCAGTTGATTTTCCCGGCCTCGGCCGTTCGGGTGGTGAACTGACGGTTGAACAGGCATCGATTCCCGCTCTCGGCGATTGGGTCGTCGAATTCCTGCGGGCGCTTCGTATCGATGAGCCAATTCTGCTTGCGGGACACGATATTGGCGGCGGCGTTGCGCAGCGCATTCTCGTGGACAAGAAAATTCGCATCGAGAAGCTCGCGCTCGTCAATGCGGTGATGTTCGACTCATGGCCTGTGCCGGGCGTCGCACGGTTCAGGGATCCCGCCGTAGCAGCCGCGACGACGCATGAAGATATCCTTGCCGCGCGCCGCAAATCGGTGATCACCGCGCTTGGCCGTCCCGCAGGAGAGGACGAAATCAGCGAATACCTCGATCCCTGGCAAGACGCGCGGGTGGCGCGTTCGTGGCTTGCGCTGGCGGGCGCCGCGTACAGTCGCTATACGACCGAGCTGGTGCCTCAGTTGCGCGTTTCGCAGACACCGAAGCTGCTGATATGGGGCGAAGACGATACGTTCCAGCAGGTTGAAAATGCGGAGCACTTTGTCTCGCAGATTCCGTACTCCAGGCTGGTGAGAATTCCAAAGGCCGGACATATTCCGACGGAAAACGATGCTTCGGCGGTAGCGCAGGCAATGATCGAGTTCTTTGCTTGACAGTTGTAATGCAAGTGCAAGTGTTCGATACGCTTGCACTTGTTCGTGACGTCGATGCGGGCGGTATTCCCGTGCTGGACCTGCATGCCTGTCATCCAAAGAGAAGTGCCTTACGACTGCGCATCGTAGCCGAGACTAAAGATTGCCAGCTCTTCGCCGTTATCCTTGTTAAATGAAGATGCGGGAGCTTCACGCACAAGCGCTTCGAGAAAGAAGTATGCGATTTGCGTGGTGAGTGTTGAGCGCGCTGAACTGTGCTTATCGGAGTCAGCAACGTCGTATCGGTGCTTTTCTTCCAGTTATTTCGGCATGGTGGATACGGACTGTCGAGGCTCCGGAACGGTGTGGTCAAGCTGCCATCGATGAAAGAGAAATAGCGTATAATTCGGATTCCGTAATAAGTTACAAAAAACAGGTACTTTGACGCGGGCATCGTCAAACGTTCGGCTTGTCTATCAGAATAATCAACCGAGGGAAAAACAATCATGCTGTTGGGTCGAATCGCAATCTATAGTCTTGTCGTGTCAATCCTCGCCGGATGCGCGGCCGGCCGCACAACTGTCGACGTCTCCGCGCCTCAAGGTACGAACCCTGCCGCGGGGAAGTACGTACGCATTGACTCCGCCCAGGACAAACGCACTTTTACTGTCGCGCCCCCGAGCGCTGACATGGCGTCATTGGACCCTGCTGAAGATTCCAGCGACGCGTCTAAAGCGCGCGCGATCGGTCGCAAGAGAAACGGTTACGGCAAGGCACTCGGCGACGTGGTGCTTCCTGAAGGCAAGACGGTTTCCGGCCTCGTTGAAAGCGCGTTGGCAACTGGCTTTCAGGAGGCGGGCTACGTTGTGGTGACGCAGGGTGACCCGAATTTTGCCAGCGCGGCTCCGGTGACTGCGCAAATTAACGACTTCTGGGCGTGGTTTCAGCCCGGCTTCTGGTCGGTCACAACCAACCATAAGTCAGAGGTGCAGCTGTCTGGCGATGTCGGCGCGCTTCATGGTGCTCAGACCGTCAAGACTCGCGTTAGCGAATCCAAGCAGGTTGTGACTTCCAGCGACTGGCAAGAGATCGTGACAAAAGGCCTGTCGGCAATTACCCAGCAAACAAAAGACCTGATAAGCGGGAAATAGCTCCACTTCCGGGAGCAGAGACATACGTGCCAGCCTTTGCGCGCCGGCACGCATGTATTTCATGCCGTTCGAAATCGAGAACAGGTGTGGTGCACGCGCTATCAAGCGCTGGTGACGCACAAATCAAACCTGATCTTGTGTGAAGTTCCAAGGCTTTGATTTATCGTGAATTGTAGTTCTTACTCGCCTCGCGCCATACAAAAACTTATGGTCGTTGCCCATGCGACTCGTCGCCGGCATTAACAAATAAAGTCTGACCTAGCGACGGCGCAGATGCGTTGTGTGTCAGCTGACCGACTGCCGGTAAAGCGGCAAGTGGTCTGCGAACTTCGAGACCAGCACGTGTGCCAGCAGCCCTGGGCCGGCGAGACCACGTTCGATGGGACGACTCGGTGCAGGCGCCTGAGAGATGTGGTCGCAACACACCCACGCAAACTTCGGCCGCACATGACGGATGACCCGGAAGCTTGCCGGTACGTACTCAAGTTGTTCGGCGACGTCTTCGCCCAGCGACTTCATCAGGCCACCACACTGCGTGCACTTCCCGGCGGATTCGGGCAAGTGTGTTTGGATCTCAAGCGGTAGATGTTCGCAGTTGCTTGCGCGGGGCCTGTTCCACGGCCGTACGCGGCGTCTTCGGGGTTTCGACCGGTGCCGGTGTGGACAGGGCCACACCCGGTGAATTCCAGCGCGGAGGCCACCGTGGAAAACGACAGCACACTGAAAGTAGGGCGCGACATTCACAAGGATTCGATAACGGTGCCTATTGCTGAGCACGGGCGAGGTCATTCCGCTGACGCCATCGATTCGTGTCACGTTCCATGCCTTTGCCGATGCATCCGTGTGTCCACGGACGAATTCGATTACCCAGGCATAAACAGGTGCATACTTGATGCGTCCGGATGTCGATTCGACCTGAAATTACCTAACCTAACGATCGGGAGCTTCGATGATACTCGATGACCATGGTCTTGCTGTCATGTTGAAGGGAGACTGCACGATAAGCAAGGTGCCTCCCAGATGGGAGCAGAGGGGGGGCACTTGTGGGATATACGCTTTGGATGGAGCGTTTGGGATACGGGGTCATCGCACCGCTTACCCTCGAAGATTCGAAATACACGGACGCAATACCACTTCGATCAGGCGGATCGCCAAGAGAATGGGTATCACACAGATCGGTGAATTGAACGATGTCGAACAAATTGCCGAGCTCGCAGCGAGGTCAGGTTATTCCGCAGGCGAAGTAAAGACATTTACCAAAACGGAAGAGCTCTGGACAATCGTGACGACGGCGATCACGAATATGGGTTCGATAGTGATGCCATTTCTATGTCGGGATGACACTGGAGACCTGTGTCAGTCGGGCGGGTTCGCGCACTACTGCCTGGTGTTTGGCTTTGGGAAGCAAAATAGTGTGAGGCTGGTCTATGCTGCAAACTATGGGAAGTATCAGCTGTGGCCTATCGAGAATCTTCTGGAATCGAATTTTGCAATTCGGGACTGGGAGAAGCAGGAATGGTGCAAGGTAATGCTATATGCCTGGGGGAAAGATGATGTGAAATTCGAGGCTGATAGGCCAGAGTGGATCACCAAGTCAGGAATGGTAGAGTCGCTCGACGGTTACGCGGAGGGCTCTAGGCAGAGGGGTTGCAAACTCGGTGTTATCAAACAAGATTTTAAGGTTCATGAATGGGATCCGAAAAACAGATCGGTAAATATAGTGGCTGCACAGCAGATCGGGGTTATGAAGTCCACTAGTATTCCGGCTGCCGAAATGACGAAGACAATGAAGGGAAAATGTTTTGTAGTTTGATTTGATGTATCGCGGCTTGGACTAATCTCGTTGCGTTCAGCACGGGAATCTCGCTGATCATCAACCGAGTCGAGCACGAACTCGACGGTCTCATTTCCCATCATGAGATGTGTTGCATTCACTTCGTCGATGGCCATCCGAGCGCCGTTCTCGATGTCCTTACCTTTTGCGGCGCTAGAGGCGGTAAGTGCCCCCGCCGATCTTCACTGTCTGCACCGCGTATGCCGTCGCCGCGCGAAACGCGTGCGCTCGCAAAGGCTTGCTGCGCGCGGCCCGGCGTCATGCAACCGCCCTATCTAAATGGAACCGAACAGGCTTACCGGAAAGCGATCGACCGATCGTGGCGACCATTCTATGTCGCATACGTGGACCGAACTCGAACCGCGCTGCAAAGACGCACTCCAGGTATTCGATGAGGCCTCGCTTCACTTTCCGGAGATGCCGTTCCGCACCTTAACGTGCAATCGCTCTCGAGGAGTCTGGTCGTGTTGAAGACACCGCGCGAAGCTATCAACGTTGTCTGGAAATTGACCCGAAATTCGCCGGATGCCAATCACAATCTGGCTATCTTGCTCGAGAAACGCGGAGACCCACAGGGCCTCCTGGGGCATCTTAACGCCTATCGACGGCCCCCCACCTGATGCTTGCCCCCCCTTCAGGCTGCCTCCACACCTTCGCTTTTGATTGATGCCAATCTGGTGCCAGCGAACGGGTCATCGCACCTTTTCACTCTGGTGAGCTTGTCTGAAGCCTCAACCTGCGGACGCTCGACCACGAAATGCTCGAGGGATTGACCAGCACTGGTTGCCTGAATTATCCATTGCGGCGAAGCGCCTCGACCATCCCACGTGTGACCGAACGCATCCCGATACCGGATCGCTCTCAGTCGTTCCGTGTCTGCGGCCATTGATACAGCGATGTCTTCGGGACGGGTACCGAACTCGGTCATCCGCCGGCGCAGATAAGCCACTATGCTTTCTCGCTTTCTTTCGTCCATATATTTTTCTCTGCTCAAGGCGTTTGTCGGTAAGTAGATGGTTGCAAAACGCACGCCTCGAAAATAGCACGCAAGCCATTCGCACCGCAGCGACGAAGAAGGGTAGGCGTTGCAAAGGCAATATACGAGTTGCCGTGTTGACGACGAACCCGGTAAAACAACGACTGTCCTCGAGGTAGCTCGCTCTGTCCGCCGGGGCGCCGACGAATGCTGGTAAGTGCTGACGTTCGGCGCCTACCGCACAGTCATAGGCTGAGTGAACTTGATCGGGCGCAGAACGTAGCCGTGCATGAAATGCGTCACGCAGGTGGGCCAGATTCACCATGCAGTCTGTAACGAAGGATTATACGGACACGCCTCGTGTCTCAGTCTAAATTAGAGTGGCACCATGCGTTACAAGATTCTGTCAGGCTCAAGCATGACTTTCGGGGCCAGGCAGTTGGGCGAGGACATTGTTGATTTCAATACGCTTCTTTTCGAGCACGTTGGCGCGTTCTATCGCGAGCTTCTCGAGAAGGCTGACGGCTCGATGATATGTATTGCATGACAGCTTTCGGAACACCGTTTCTAGCGACAAAAGGTAATGAAGGGGAGGACGTCGTCAATTTGAAGGCACCAGACTGTGCTGACCGGCCGCCTGCGCTACGCGCCTAGCTTCTAGCTCGCGGTGACGAACGCAACGGCTTTTCCGGCCATCGTATCCTGCCTATGATGGTGCACAGCGTGATCGAGCAGCCCTTGTATGCTGCCGCGTGTTTCCGTCGGGCTCGCGCGGAACTTAAAACCGGAACTTTGCAGATACTGCGCGCCGAAAGCCTTGAGCCGTGAGAAATAGGCCGCTCCACTGTTATACGTCGCTCGGTCGACTACCTCTCTGCCACCTTCGTTTTCGTCTCTAAACAGGTTTGCCATTGTCATCAGGCTGCCACAGATGCCTGTGTTTAGCGTGAGCATGGGGATCAGCGGGCTGGCGTCGCAGCCTTCCTGGAAGAAGGTCGTGAACCGGTCCACGTCATGGATGATGCCGCCCTTATCCGGGTCCATGTTCGGCTGAAACTCCAGGCCGTTCGGGCCCGGATCGCGCGTCGCCAGTTCACGTTCCTCAAGATAGAACTCGCGTGCCTTCACGAGAAACGCGTGGATCTTGCTTTGCTCCCACAGCCGGAAGGCAAACTTCACGAGCCACTCGACACCCGTGACGATGGCTGAAACGAGGCTGCCAGCACCGGGCAAGAAGGAACTGAGCGCCATCGACACTGCACCCTTCAGGGTGGTCCACAGGCCCTGGAAAATGCCTTTTTGCATTTCGCCTTCAAGCGCTGCCGCAATCAGCTCGGGATGCCCCGCGTTCAGCACGATTCGGCGTCGCTCAAGCCACGCGCCCACCTTTTCTGCTGCAGCACGCAAGGTCTTGACGATACCCGCGCCGAGATCCATGGCGGCTCCGACGAACGGTGCCGCGCTAGCGAGGCACTGCGTCACGACAATCTTGATCAGCGAACGGACGATGCCGCCGGACAGCGTGAATGTCGAGGCCGACGCACCGAGCAACGCGCTCTTGATTTTCTCGAACGCCCAGGTGACAGCGCTTTCTATTTCGCGTCGCAGGTTGTTGAGCGTCTCCGTAACGGCGACGACGGCCGCACCGGCCACGGTGGCTGGAAGCACCCACGGATTGAGGAACAGTGCCGGGTCGTCCTTGACCATTTCAAAGCCAGCCCTGGTCGTCGGATAGGTCCACGTCACCTTGGACTTGATCGGCCCGCTGTCGGCGTTATCCATGAGCGGCCTGACGGTACCTGTTGGCGACCATCGCCGCTCTCTGCCGAGCGGCTGACTGATGCCGAACGTCTCGTCGACTTTTTTGCCTATCTTCGGTACCGTTTTTGCAACAGTCGAGGAGGCACTGACAATTGCCTGTGCAGAGACCTGGTGTCCTCCTGCATTCACATGCTTGCTGGCCTGACTGACGCTGTTCAGATGGTCAACGTTCGCAGCGAAGCCGGATCCAACTGCGCCGCCAACGGCGGCCACGCCTTCCATGGCGATGTTGAAGCAGTTCATGTCGATGTCGATATTGCCCAACAGGTAAAGCACGCCGTAGCGCGAGTGTGGGATATCGAACGACCGGATTCTGTTGCGTGCTGCAGCGGCTGATGCACGGGCGGGGGCAACGGCTTTTGCCTCTTCGTAGATGTATTGCATCAGTCCACCGCTTTCGGTGTTGCGCGAAACCTTGGACCAATCGCCGCCTTTCTCTGCCAGATAATCGTCGAGTGCATCGCGCAGGGTAGCGGCCTTGAGCGGATCGAAGCGGGCTGTGCACCAGGCGGCGTACGCAGCATCGACGCGGCTCGTGCTCGCGCTACGTGAACTGAACGTCAGCGCTGTGCGACGGATCCACTCGCTCGCATTGACGACAATTAACGGCCCTTTTGCGCCCATATCCTGCTCCCCGTATCGCGATTGTTGATCTATTGATCTATCCAGCTCGTGGGCAGCAGTATAGCCGTTACATCGCTGCAAAAAATCATCGGACGCTTCGAGCGGATTTTTTCAACGAGCTTTCTTTGCATTGCTGATCAACGATCTCCGCATAAGAGCGAGTGCCGAACACACGATGCTAGCCGTCGAGCGAAGTCCGCTGCTCAATTTCCTGAAGTTCATGCATGAGATCTTGCACCCAGTGACGCTGATAGTCGTTGAGATGTCGCGATTCGCAGAGGACATCGAGCCTGTTTTGCCAATAGCCCGTTATGGCGCCGCCGCGGCGAAAAACGAACGCTCTCATCACTCGACTGAGATGCGCGATGTCTTGTTCAACGAGCGTGTTTGCTTGCACCTCTTGACCGTCCTCGCGGCGACACCTGCGGTTGTAAAGCGTTGGCGCCGCGAACAATACATGGGTCGCAAAGCAACATCAACCGCTTGCCCATTGTCGTTTTCCCTGGACGAACGATCGACATCACGAGTTGCGGGACTCTCGTGTTGGGAAACCATCCATGTAAAGTCTGATGCGCGACTATTAATGCAGAGCGCGCGATTTATTGATATCGGGCCTGTTGTCTTTTCCCGTCGCCTCAATGGCGACGGCAGCCGCCCGATCAGTTGAATGACGAGATCGCAAGAGTTCTATTTCTGAAAAGACGTTCTTGTGGCGGCTAGCACCATTTGGTCAAACGGCTCAGGCGCTGCCGCACACACATCTCTCGTTCCCTCGCCAGACATGGCTGAGCCGTGCACGCCTGAACATATGAATCTCAAAAAACAGTCTTCTTTTTGTGCTTGTAAAGCGCACTAAATAGTCAATAATAAGTCGGGCAATAGAATGTATTTAGTAATAGAAACCTACCGACAACTTTATATGGAAGCGTGCATTATCTGGTCAATCTGGATGTAAATTGACCGGAAAAACGGCATGACGTCTACCTGTTTCCGTTGACGGTTTCCAAAGTGCTAACCAGTACGGTGCAAAGTTTGTCTTACCAAATGTCTCAAGCGCAGGCGGTTCTGTCTTGGTTAGCGAATACCAACCATTCACCGTACGTTCGTCCTTTTTCCTGTGGGTGAAGTGGCAAGGAAATCTGGTACGACGGTGACGCAGTCACCATTAATACAACGTCAAAAAATCTCTCTCATGCCCGCGAAAACTTGTCTTGTAGCTGAAAAAAAGCTGTGGTTTAATCCTGCCTGATTAAAAAGACCGGTGAACGAGTACCGATCGTGCTTTAGTTCAATACGGCCTTAAAAGAAGTTCCGGTTTCTTTCAGTATGGCCAACTACTCCTGACCAAGGTAGTGCTTCTGGCCCGTAAGAAATCGCGGGGGCGAGCGCCATTAATACTGCTACCGGCGCTCGATACGGCAGCCTTCCATCCAAGTAAGGCGCGCCTGGCCCGTCGTAGTGGGTAGCCTGATTCAAAGAATTATTAAAGAAGGGCGCCCAGGTTGACGACATCCTGTCAGCGGGGGCCGCGCGCACGTATGCCGCGACTGCGATCCCGCGCTCTTCGAATCCAAATTTGCAAGGTGCCCATCGCTCGCGGGCTATGCGGGCGAGTTGTTTTCCTAAACACACTCGTGCTTTTCCGGAGAGGTTCATGTCGAATAGTTTGCAGAAGTGGGTGGGACGCAATCGTCCGCCGCGGGTTCAGATCACCTACGACGTAGAAGTCGGCGACGCGGTTGAGAAGCGCGAGCTTCCTCTCGTGGTCGGTTTGCTCGCGGATCTCTCGGGGCAGCCTGCAACGCCGCTTCCCAAGCTCAAGGAGCGCCGCCTGGTCGATATCGATCGCGATAACTTCGATGAGATCATGGGCAAGATCGTTCCGCGCCTCGATCTCTCCGTGGCCGACACGCTAAAGGGCGAAGGCAACATCAAGGTCGAGCTGAAGTTCGAGAAGTTCGACGATTTCCATCCGGAAAGCATCGTCAAGCAGGTGCCGCGCCTCGCGAAGCTGCTTGAAGCACGTCAACAACTGCGCGATCTGCTCGCCAAGCTCGACGGCAACGACGAACTTGATTCGATGCTTGAGCGCATTGTGCAGAACAGTGAGGAACTGAAGAAAGTTCAAAGTCAGGCGCATGCCAGTGATACCCCCGCAGCTGCTTCGGCAGCACCCGCGGCGAGCGATGCAGCTGCCGAACCGGCCGCTCCCGCCGAGGACGCACCTACGGCCTAAAGGTATCGGACGAGAGCCTGATTTGCCCTTACTTGTGGGCGCAACGAACTTTCAAAGGTGATTCAGATGGCAAGCAACACTGCGGCCGGCGCGGCCGCGCGCGAAACACAGACGCTCGAAGCTTCCGCGGGTGCGGAACTGAGCCTGCTCGAGCGCATCGTTCATGAAGGCAACATGGCCGTCGAGCCGTCGCAAAGCAGCTACGCCAAAAAGCTGATCGGCCAGCTCGCTTCGCAGATTCTCGACGAAGGCATGCGCACGAGCCCGGACAAGAGCGTCGTCGCGATGATCAACGAACGCGTAGCCGAGATCGACAAGTTGCTGTCGGACCAGCTCAACGCGATCATGCACGAAGAAGCGTTCCAGACGCTCGAAGCGTCGTGGACAGGCCTGCATGACATGGTCTATGGCACGGAAACGGGACCGCAGCTGAAGCTGCGCCTGCTGAACGTGACGAAGAAGGAACTGCTCAAAGACCTGGAAACGGCTGTCGACCACGACATGAGCACGCTCTTCAAGAAGGTTTATGAAGAGGAATACGGCACGTTCGGCGGTGCGCCGTACTCGCTGCTGATCGGCGACTACTCGTTTGGCCGCCATCCGCAGGACATCGCGCTGCTTGAGCGCATTTCGAAGGTGGCAGCCGCCGCGCATGCGCCGTTTATCGCGTCCGCGTCGCCCAGCCTGTTCGATCTGAAATCGTTTACGGACCTTGGCGTCACGCGCGATCTGTCGAAGACCTTCGAGAGCGCCGAACTCGCCGCATGGCGCAGCTTCCGCGACTCGGAAGATTCGCGTTACGTGTCGCTCGTGCTGCCTTCGTACGCTGCGCGTCTGCCGTATGGCGCGAAGACGAAGCCCGTCGAGAACTTCAACTTCGAAGAAGATGTCGACGGCACCGATCACAGCAAGTACCTGTGGGCGAACTCGGCCTACCAGCTTGGTCTGCGTATCACCGACGCGTTTGCCAAGTACAGCTGGTCGACGGCGATCCGCGGTGTGGAAGGCGGCGGCAAGGTCGAGAACATGGTCGCGCATACGTACAAGACGGGCGAAGGTGACGTCGTCCTCAAGTGCCCGACGGAAGTGACGATCACCGATCGTCGCGAGAAGGAACTGAACGACCTCGGCTTCATCGCGCTGGTGAATTCAAAGGGCTCGAACTTCGCGACCTTCTTCGGTGGCCAGACGGCCAACCGTCCGAAGGTGTACAACAAGGATGCCGCCAACGCGAACGCGCAGCTGTCGGCGCGTCTGCCGTACGTGCTCGCCGCATCGCGCTTCGCTCACTATATGAAGGTGATCATGCGCGACAAGGTCGGCAGCTTTCAGTCGCGCAGCGATATCGAAGCGTATCTGAACAACTGGATCGCTGATTACGTGCTGATCAATCCGTCGGCTTCGCACGCACAAAAAGCGCGATTCCCGCTCGGCGAAGGGCGCGTGGACGTCACGGAAGTTCCGGGCAAGCCTGGCGCATATCGTGCAACCTGCTTCCTGAAACCGCATTTCCAGATGGAAGAACTGACCGCGTCGATTCGTCTCGTCGCGGAACTGCCAGCAGCGGCAGCCTGATGTTCTGTCTCGCGCGGCCTCGTGCCGCGCGAAAACCCGAATACGTCACCTATTGATAAGAGCTAGTCATGGATACCGTTCTTCTTAAGATCAAGGACATCAAGGGCAATTCGACGCTTGACGGCGCGACCGACCAGATCGTGCTGTACTCGTATTCGATCGGCGTGCAAATGTCGATGAACCGCGACGTCGGTAACACGGAACGCACGATGGGCCGCCCGAGCTTCCAGGAATTCAGCCTCAGCAAAGCGACCGATCAGGCCACGCCGGCTCTGTATTCCGCTTGCGCTGCCGGCACCAAGCTCGGCGATGCGACGATTTCGATCGGCCGCAACGAGAACGGCAAGTTCATGTCGCTGCTGACGTACACGCTGAGCGACGCGATGATCTCGTCGATCGCGACCAGCGGCGGTGGCGAGTCCGCGGATAGCTTTTCGATCAACTTCTCGAAGATCACGACCGTTTATACGCAGCAGAACGTCGACTCGACCAAGAAGGGCACGGCCTCGTTCGGCTGGGACCTGTCGAAGAACATCTCGGCACCGCCGTCGGCCTGATCGTCGGCCTCACGCTGCAACCGGCCGTCAAAGCTTCACACTCAGTGTTACCTGGAGTACTCGCGCAATGCCGGCAATCGTCAGCGGTTCATCGATGCCACTGTTCGACCGCCTCGCCGCAAGCGGCGAGGCTCAGCTTCCAGGCGCCGATGCGCTGCGGGAGTCGGTTGCGCGCGAGCTCGGCAGATTACTCAACACGCGGTCGCGTTTGACGTTCGAGCAATTCGCAGCATGCGAAGGCACCGTGCTCGACTATGGTGTGCCGGACTTCTCCGAAAGGTCGTTGCATTCCGGTCCGGATCGGGACGCAATTGCCGCGGTTGTCAAGCGCGCGATCACGCTGTTCGAGCCGCGCCTTGCCAACGTTGCCGTGGGTTTTGTGTTTCCATCCGATCACTCGACGTACGCCGTTTTGACCATCGGCGCAGACATGCGCTCCGGTATCAATATCGCGCACGTCGCGTTCGAACTGGCCACTGACGGTCATACCGTAAGCTACGCCCGCAGCTCGGACGAAGGCTGACATGGCGCCCGACGATATCCTTCAATACTACAAGCGCGAACTGTCATACCTGCGTCTGCAAGGTGCTGACTTCGCTCGCCGTTATCCGAAGATCGCATCGCGGCTGGCGCTGCATGGCACGGAATCGCTCGACCCGCACACGGAGCGGCTGATCGAAGCGACAGCGTTTCTTGCCGCGCGGGTACACCGGGATCTCGATCAGGAGTTTCCGCAAGTCGCATCGGCGCTGCTCGACAACGTGTGTCCATCGCTCGTCCAGCCTGTACCGTCGATGACGATCGCGCAATTCGATCTCGACCCGACCCAGGGCAAGGTGACCGCCGGGTTTCTGGTGCCGCGTCACACCGGTCTGCAGGCTCGCACAGAAACGGGCGAGACGTGCCGGTTCCGCACGGCGTGGGACACGGTGCTGTGGCCGCTAAAGATCAGTCATGCTGCGTTCGGCGACGACTCAACGCTGCGCCTCACGCTGGAATGCTCGCCGGGCGTGGACTTTTCCGAACTCGAACTGAAGCAGTTGCGCATCCACCTCCACGGCGACTGGATGGTGACGATGCCGCTCTATGAATTGCTGGTGTCGGGCGTCGCGGATGTCTCCATTCGGCCCGACGGCCGCGCAGCGGCGACGCTGCTGCCGGCACGCGCGTGGCGCGAAGTGGGCTACGCGGAAACCGATGACGTGTTGCCGCGCCCACCCAACGCGCAGCCGGCTTATTCGCTGATGCAGGAGTACTTCGCCTTTCCGCGCAAGTTTCATTTCTTCGATCTGCATCATCTGGAAGGGCGGCTCGGATCGGGGCGTCGTTGCGAGATCGTGCTTCATCTCGATCGCGCGCCGCGCGGCCTCGGGATGCTGCGGGCCGAACATTTTCAGCTTGGCAGCACACCCATCGTGAATCTGTTTTCGCAGACGAGCGAGCCGATCGTCATCGACCATCGACACTATGAATACAGGCTCGTCGCCGATCAGCGGCGCGAGTCAATGACGGAAATTCATTCAATCGCGTCCGTCGTCGCGTCGGACCCGTCGACAGATCGCGTTGCAACGGTCCCGTGTTTTGCCGCCATCGACCACGTCGACACGAACGGCACCACCGTTTTCTGGTCGGCACGGCGCGAACACAGCCTGCGCGAAAACGTACTCGGCACGGACATGTTCCTGAGTTTCGTCAATGCCGCCAACACGCAGTCCGATCCAGGTGCGCCCGTGATCTACGCGAACGTGCTGTGCACAAACCGGCGGCTGGCGGAACACGTGCCCGTTGGCGCCCGCATGATGGTCGAGAAGGTGTCGCAGAACACGCGCGTGCGTTGTCTCTATGAGCCGACCGCGCAGCGCAGTCCGTCGCTCGGAAGCGAGACACTGTGGCGGCTGATTTCGCTGCTCACGCTCAACTATCACTCGCTGGTGAGCGGTGCAACGGGGCGGGCGCAATTGCAGGAGATGCTGCGGCTTTTCGCGTCTGATGGCACGCGTGAGCAGGACCAGATTCGCGGTATCCGTAGCGTGGAGGCGCGCAGCGTCACGGCGCACGTCGGCAGTGACGCATGGCGTGGCTACTGCCGCGGCACCGAGGTCACCGTCGAGTTCGATCCCGAGAGCTTCGTCGGCGGCTCGCCCTTGTTGATGGGCGCCGTGCTCGCCCGCTTCTTCGCGATGTACACGTCGGTCAATTCCTTTGTGCGGCTGGTCGTGCGCCGTGGAGACGAGATATGGAAGCAATGGGAGCCGATGACGGGCTGCCAGCAGCTGCTCTGATCGCCCTTCTCAAGGCGAATCCGCAGCGCTTCGATCTGTTCCAGGCGATCAGTCTGCTGGAACGGGCTGCGCCATGGGCGAGGCCGCTTGGACGCGGCAACGGGCATGGCGAGGCCGTGCGTCTTGCCGGCCATGTTTCGCTCGCGTTCGAGCCGAGCGACATCCGCAGCGTGCGCGAACATGTCGGGTCGCAAGACGGCGGCCACGCAGATGCCGCGAACGAAGACGGACACACATCGCGCGAGCGGCACGGAGCGCACGAAATGCACGCCAGCTATACGGTGTCGACGCCCGTGCTCACGCTGGCAGGCGCGAACGGTCCGCTGCCGATGGCCTATACGGAGCTGGTGCTGGCGCGGCGCGCCCAACGCGACACGGCGACGGCGGACCTGCTCGATATCTTCAACCACCGGTTTCTGTCATTCCTCTACCGCAGCCGCAAGAAGCACGCGCCGGGATTGAACTGGCGCTCGCCGCATGGATCCGCACTCGCGGCGGCGCTCGATGCGCTGAGCAATCTCGGGCTGCGCGCGGGCGTGAATGGCCCGACGCATGGCCCGCACGGCGAACACTTGTGGATGCGGCATGCGGGCCTGCTCGGCGCCGCGCCGCGTTCGATGACGGGCTTGTGCGCCATGCTCTCCGACCGTCTCGGTCTCAAGGTGCGCGGTGCACAGTTTGTCGGCGGCTGGCGTGAGATCGATGCCGCCGATTCGCTGCGACTCGCGCGCGCCGGTTCGCGCGCACCGCGTCTGGGCGGCGCGGCGGTACTTGGTCGTCGCACGTGGGACGAAGCGAATGGCATATGCATCGAGTTTCCCGAACTGACGAAGGCCCGCTTCGAAGCGCTGCTGCCCGGTGGCCGCGATCACGCGATGGCGGCCTGGCTGATCCGGTCGTATCTGCAGCAGGACTTCGACGTGCAGTTCGTGCTGCATCTCGCGCCACAACGCGTCGACTGCGCAGCGGGCGGTTTGCGCGCGGGCCGGCTCGGCTGGACCTCCTGGCTGGGCGGCGCGAGCAACGACACCCACACGCCGAAGCCGGTGCGCCTCGCGATGCGCGAAGCCGCCGTGCCCGCGCCGACGAATCTTTGAGAAAAACGCGCATGGACATCGATATCCGTACCCTGTTGAGCCGGCTCAATCCGGAATGCAAGCTTGCGATGGAGCAGGCGGCGCAACTGTGCGTGCGTCAGACGCATTACAACGTCGACGTCGAGCATCTTCTGTTGACGCTGCTCGAATCCGATGCGCCGGATCTGCGCGCGATTCTCGCGCACTTCGGTATCAAGCCTGAAACGCTTACCGCCCAACTTCAGAAAGCCGTCGATCTTTTCAAGCGAGGCAATGGCCGAACGCCTGCGCTGTCGCCGAATTTTTCTCCACTTTTCCAGGAAGCGTGGCTTCTGAGTTCGATGCTGCTCGGCGAACAGCAGATCCGTTCCGGCACGCTTGTGCTGGCGCTGCTTGAGGTAGATAGTCTGCGCGGCATGCTGCTCGAGTCCGCGCCGGCCCTGCTGAATGTTCCTCGTGCCAGTTTGCGTGAGCGCCTCAGCGTCGTGCTCGCCGGTTCGGCTGAAGATGCGGGCGCAGCACAGGCACGTGCGTCGACGGCACCGGAAATGGGGCAAGCCAGTGCAGCACCCACTGCCGCGTCGCATGCTCAAGGGGCAATGCCTTCCATGGCGCAAGGTGGCGGCGCGAGCCAGGGTCGCAAAACTGCGCTCGATCAATACACCGTGGATCTGACGGGCCTTGCGCGCGAAGGCAAGATCGACCCTATTCGCGGACGCGACGCCGAGATCCGGCAACTGATCGATGTGCTTCTGCGTCGCCGGCAGAACAACCCGATCCTGACGGGCGAGGCGGGGGTCGGCAAGACGGCTGTCGTCGAAGGCTTCGCGCAGCGCATCGTGCAAGGCGACGTGCCGCCCGCGCTGATCAACGTTTCTGTTCGCTCGCTTGACCTTGCGCTGCTGCAGGCGGGAGCGGGCGTGAAGGGCGAGTTCGAAAACCGGCTCAAGTCGGTGATCGCGGAAGTAAAGGCGTCACCTGTGCCCGTGATCCTTTTCATCGACGAGGCCCATCAGCTGATCGGCGCGGGCGGCAGCGAAGGTCAGGGCGACGCGGCCAACCTGCTCAAGCCAGCGCTTGCACGCGGCGAGCTGCGCACGATTGCCGCCACGACGTGGGCCGAATACAAGAAGTACGTGGAGCGCGATCCGGCGCTGGCGCGACGCTTCCAGGTCGTAAAGGTCGAGGAGCCGAGCGAAGCCGTCGCGATCGAGATGCTGCGCGGCATGGTTCAGAAGCTCGAAGAGCATCATGGCGTCGAGATCCTCGACGAGGCCGTGCGGGATGCCGTAAAGCTCTCACATCGCTACATCTCCGGGCGCCAGTTGCCGGACAAGGCTATCAGCGTGCTCGATACGGCGTGCGCGCGCGTCGCGATCGGCCAGAACGGCTTGCCCGAAGAGATCGAGGCACTCGGTCGCTCGCTCGATACCGCCGAAAACCAGCTTCGTATCGCGCGTCATGAAGCCGCGATGGGCGCTGACCGCGCCGATGCTCTCTCTGCAATCACGAAGCAGCTCGAAGACGAGCGTGCACAGCACTCGCGTCTCACCGAGAAACTCGCGACCGAAAAGCGCGCAGTGGAAGAGGTGCTAACGTGGCGAAAGAGGATTCGCGGCTATCTGGCGGATCAGAGCGGCGCGGCCGAGCCCGAAGAAGGTGAGTCGCTGACGGCGAATCTGTCGCGACTGGAGAAAGGGCTCGAAGCCGTGCAAAACGACGAGCCGATGGTCCCCGTGTGCGTCGATTCGGAAACGGTCGCGAAGGTGATATCCGGCTGGACGGGTATTCCCGTTGGCCGGATGCTCGCCGATGAATTGCATACGGTGCTCTACCTGCAGGACAAGCTTGCCGAACGCGTGGTAGGCCAGGACGAGGCGCTTGACGCCATCGCGCGCCGTGTGCGCACTTTCCGCGCCGATCTCGACGATCCAGGCAAACCCGTCGGCGTCTTTCTGCTCGTCGGACCGAGTGGCGTCGGCAAGACGGAAACGGCGTTTGCGCTCGCGGACCTGCTGTACGGCGGTGAGCGCAACATGATCACTGTCAATATGTCCGAGTTTCAGGAGGCGCATAGCGTCTCGGGGCTGAAGGGCGCGCCGCCAGGGTATGTCGGCTACGGCCGTGGCGGTGTCCTTACGGAAGCGGTACGACGCCGCCCGTACAGCGTCGTGCTGCTCGACGAAATGGAGAAGGCGCATCCGGATGTGCTGGAACTGTTCTTTCAGGTGTTCGACAAGGGCGTGATGGAGGACGGCGAGGGCGTCCCCATCGACTTCAAGAACACGCTGATCCTGCTCACGTCGAATGCGGCGCAGGACGTGATTACGGAAGCATCCCGCGGCGGCCGTCGCCCGCCGCCCGATGAACTGATCGGGAAGCTGCGCCCGGCGCTGCTGAGGCAATTCAGCCCGGCGTTTCTCGGCCGGCTCGTGCTCGTTCCGTACTACCACCTCGGCGACGCGCAGATCAACGCGATCGTCAATCTGAAGCTCGAACGGCTTGCGCAGCGCTTTACGCGCAACCATCTCGCGCAGCTGACGTGGGACGCGGATCTCGCCACGCTGATTGCACAGCGCTGCAAGGAAGTGGACAGCGGCGCGCGCAACGTCGACCACATTCTCACGCAATCGGTCCTGCCGGAACTGGCGCGCCAGGTGCTCGAGAGAATCTCGATATCGGAGTCGTTTGGCGGCGTGCATCTTGCGCTGGGCGCGACGGGCGACATCGAGTTCCGCTTCCTGCCGAAGGAGGCGTAAGCGCATGTCCACACTGCCCAGCCAGACGAACTGCTTCGCATCCGTCTCGACACCGTTCGGGACGGATGTGCTGCTGCTCGATGGTTTCGGGGGGCGTGAAGCCATATCGGAGCTGTTTCACTTCGATCTGCGCATGCGTTCGACGAACAAGGCGCTCGACCCGCAGCAGATCGTGGGAAAGAGTGCGACGGTGACGCTGAAAGATCACACTGGCGTCGCGCGCTATTTCAACGGCATCGTCACGCGCTTCGCGCATTCGGGCGCGGACGTGCAGTACGGTTTCTATTCCGCCGAACTGGCGCCGCGCCTGTGGCTGCTGACGCTCGGCCAGGACCGCGTCATCTGGCAGAACCAGAGTGCGCTCGACATCATCAAGCAGGTGCTGGGTACTTTTAGCGTGACCTTCGAGGACCGCACGAAGCACGGCAGCAACTACCTCGTGCGCGAGTATTGCGTCCAGTACGACGAGAGCGCGTTCCAGTTCATCTCGCGTCTGATGGAAGAGGAAGGCATCTTCTACTTCTTCACCTTCGCGGACGGCGCGCACACCATGGTGCTGGCGGACGATCCATCAGCACACGAAGCGACAGCGGCAGGCACGCTCTATTTCGCACCCGACTCGGGCGCCGGTCAGGCGGTACAGCGGCTTGGCGCATTCGAAGTGTCGCGTGGTGTGGTGGCAGGCGAGCACATCGTCAGCGACTACGACTACACACAGGCGGCCACGCTGCTTTCGTCGTCGAAGGGCGCTTCGAGCATTCCGACCGGGTCGCGCTTCACGTTCCCCGGCAAATACGTCGCCGCATCGCACGGCGACCAGATCGCCGGCACGCTGCTCCAGGCGCACAACGTCGCGCAGCAGACGGGACACGGCGCGGGCGGGTATTACGGCCTCGCGGCAGGCACCACCTTCACGTTGAGCGGCCATCCGGACAGCGCGCTGAACGTGAGCTATGTCGTGCGCGCCGTACGGCACGCCGCATCAAACCTGATGTATAGCAACGAGTTCGACGTCTTTCCTGCCACCGTGCCGTTTCGTGCACCGCTGCTTACGCCAAGACCTGTCGTGGCGGGGACGCATACGGCGAAAGTGGTGGGCCCATCGGACGAAGAGATCTGGACCGACGCGCAAGGGCGCATCAAGCTCAAGTTCTACTGGGACCGCACACCCGATGCCGACCAGAACAGCTCGTGCTGGGTGCGTGTCGCGCAGGCATCGGCGGGGCCGGGCTGGGGACATCTGTTCCTGCCGCGCATCGGGGAAGAGGTCGTGGTCAGCTATGTCGACGGTGAT
This sequence comes from Paraburkholderia hospita, assembly GCF_002902965.1. Taxonomy (GTDB): domain Bacteria; phylum Pseudomonadota; class Gammaproteobacteria; order Burkholderiales; family Burkholderiaceae; genus Paraburkholderia; species Paraburkholderia hospita. Next base: position 239,945 of record NZ_CP026107.1, read on the forward strand.
CCCGACCGCCCGCTCGTAACGGGTTGCGTCTACAACGGCACGAACGCCGTGCCTGTGACGTTGCCGTCGATGCAGACGCAGAGCGTGATCCGCTCCCGTTCGTCGAAGGGCGGCACAGCAGGCAATGAAATCCGCATGGAGGACAAGCTCAATTCAGAGGAGCTGTATGTCCATGCGCAGAAGGACATGACAGTCGAGATCGAAAACGCGCTCTCCACCACGGTCAAGGCAGGCGCGGAAACGCATGTGGTGCAGAAGGGCGATCGCAGCATCGAGGTCAGCGAGGGTAAAGAGACGCACACCGTCAAGGGCACGCGTACGGTCGACGTGACGGGCGATGAAACGCACACGAACCACGCGGGGTTCACGCACAACGTCAGCGGCAATCACACGCACAAGATCGACGGCAACTATACGTTGAAGGTAGGCGGCAATCTCGTGATCGAAGTCACCGGCTCGATCAGCATCAAGGCAGGGACGTCGTTGGCCAGCGAAGCGGGTACGTCGCACGCGAGCAAGGCGGGCACGACGCTCAGCACCGAAGGGATGACGGTTTCGCACAAGGCCTCGGCCACGCAGACCGTCGATGGCGGTGGCCAGCTCGCCCTCAAGGGCGGCATCGTCCAGCTCAACTGAGAACGCCCATGTCAACGCCAACGCTTGCTGCCAGTCTGCCTCCCGGTACCGGCGAGGTCGAAACGGTCCTGGTTGAGACGCGCGACGCAGACGGCAACCTGGTCAGCCGCGCGTCGCTTGTCCATGGCGTGCCGCACGGCGAAACGGTGAATTACGCGCCGAACGGTACGGCCCTGTCGAGCGCAAACTACGTGCACGGCCTGCTCGACGGCAGCCTGCGCATTTTCGACGCGCAAGGCCAGCTGGTGCAGGAGGCTCAGTATCGCAAAGGCAAGCTCGACGGCGTGACATCTTTGTATCAAGCCGGGCGTCTGGCGAGCCGTAATCACTATGTGAGCGGGTTGCTGCACGGCGAGAGCGCGACGTATGCGCCTTCGGGGCTCGTCACTTCGCAGATGACGTACGAGGCGGGAAAGCTGGAGCGGGAAGCCGTGTTCATGCACGACGGCGTCGTGGTGAAGCGTGCGCGCTACAGCAAGGGCAAGCTCGAAGGGGAGACGCGTGAATACGCAGCCAATGGCGCGCTGGTGCAGAGCTCGCCGTATCAGGCAGACCTGTTGCACGGCACCGTGCGCCGCTTTGCACCGGACGGCACGGTGATGCAGGAACGGCTCTACAGGCAGGGCAAACCACAGGGCGAGTGGCACGCGCCAGATGCGGGCGCGCCGCAGGCTGGCGGTGCGCCCGGCCCGCGCCTTGTCAGGAATCTGGAAAAGTGGGTCAGAGGATAAAGGCAGAGGGCAAGAGGCAGATATGGGGATTCAGGTTACTTCGGGCGCCACGCTGCAATGCAGTTTCGGCGTCGCGCCGTCGGCGTTGCAGGTGCTGCCTGCAAACCGGGTGATGTGCGGCGCGCCGACGGCCAACATCATGGATTGCGCGCCAATGGTCAACATCATGCCTTTCGGGCAATGCAGCTCGATGGCCAACCCGATGGTGGCTGCCGCGACGGCAGCCGCCCTGGGCGCGCTCACGCCGATGCCGTGCATTCCCGTTACGCCCGCGCCGTGGGCGCCCGGCTCGCCGACAGTGCTGATCGGATCGATGCCGGCTCTGCAAAACTCCTCGAAGCTGACCTGTGCGTGGGGTGGCGTGATCCAGGTCGTCGCGCCGGCGCAGTTCACTACCTTGACCGCCTGAGTGAGAGGAGACCATGCAATACGTTTTTTCGATGACTTCGCGGATGGTGACGATTGCCATCACCTGTGCAGTCCTGCTGTGCGTGCTTCTGTTTCTGCTGGGCATGGAGATCGGTGCGCGCATGAATCATTCGCCGCCCACCGCGGAGACGGCCGCCTACGACGCACACGTGTCGCCGCCGGTTGCCGCTACCGCACCGCCCGTTGTCGTTGCGCAACCGTCATCGCCGGCTGCTGCCGACATGGCTGCGCTTCCCGCTTCTTCGACTCTTTGAAACCGGTAAATTCATGTCGTGTTCTCTCCTCACCTCCGTTCGCAACGACGCCCGCCGCATGCATGCGCGGAGCCTGATGCATAGCCTTCGGCGCACGCTTGGCAGATGCCTCACGGGGATTGGGTTGCTGGTTGCGGGCGCGACTGCCCAAGGTGCGTTCGCCGCAACGCCGCAACCGGTCAACGCGCCCGCCGCGTCGGCACCCGCCAGCGCGCCCGTCGTCACGTCGACAGGTCTTGTACAGATGCCGGACGGGCGACTGCTTGCGCCGGAGTTCGCGCGCATCATCGGCCGCGGGGAGCTCGTGGTCGCTGTCCTTTCGGTGGATCAGCCTCCGTTCTTTGAAGAGCATGACGGCAAGCTCACGGGGCTCGATATCGATCTCGCCCGCGAGATGGCGGCAAAGCTCCGCGTCAAGGTGCGATTCAACCGTGATGCGCACACGTTCGACGACACGGTGAGTCTGCTCGCCAAGGGGCAGGCTGATATCGCCGTCAGCAAGCTCTCGCGTACGCTGTCCCGCGCGACGGTGATCGCCTTCAGCACGCCTTATCTGCGCCTGAAGCGCGCGCTGCTGCTCAATCGGGTGAAGTTCGCGCAGCTCGCGCACGGCCGGTCCGTTCCGGAAGTGGTGCGTTCATACGACAGCACCATCGGCGTGGTGGCGAACTCGTCATATGCGGGCTATGTGGTCAACAACTTCCCCCACGCGCAGGTTCGCGGCTATGCGACCTGGGAGGATGTGCTCAAGGCGCTCAATGCCGGGGACGTCACCGCTGCGTATCGCGACGAGTTTGAAGTGAAGCGCGTACTCAAGGTCGACCCCACGGCTTCACTGCGGTTGCGTGTCGTGACGCTGCAGGATCTCGAAGACACGCTCGCCATTGGCGTCAACGTGAACGAGCCGGCCCTGCTTTCGTTCGTCAATCAGTTCCTCGCTGACCGTAGCACAAAGCTGGACGTTAGCACCGTCCTGCAGGCCGCCGATCACTAATTCAAATAGCGCGTAAAAAGAGACCAGAACAATGAATTCCAGCAGGATCTACGCATTCGTGCTCAACCCGTGGGTCGTCATCGGTAGTCTCGCGCTTGGTGGCGCCTTCGGCCTGTTCGCACCCGAGGCGTCCCAGAAGCTCGGCTTTCTCGGCGACATCTACGTCGATCTGCTGAAGATGACGACCTTGCCGTTCATGATCTCGGCGGTGATCTTCAGCCTGCAGCGACTCTTTCGCGATGGCGGCACCTCGCGTCTGCTGATGCGCGTGATTACGGTATTCCTCGGTGCATCGGTAACGGTCGCGGTCGTTGGCGCGATCGTGCTGTTGATCATGCATCCCGGCGCGAACATTTCGACGGCCACGATGCAGACGTTTGGCCTGATGGTGGGCAGCGATAGTTCGTCGAGTGACACGGTGATGAACCTGTACGGCGCCGATCTGCCGCAAAAATCGCTCAACTTTTCCGACGTGCTGACCAGCCTCGTGCCAACCAACATCTTCGCCGCGCTCGCCAACGGTGACGCATTGAAGGCGCTGGTCTTTGCGCTGCTGTTCGGTCTTGCCGTAGGGCGGGTGCCGGAGCGTATTTCCGTAGGGCTCAGCCAGTCGCTGGAAACGATCTATCACGCTTGCCAGAAGCTGATGCACTGGCTGAGCTACGCGCTGCCGCTCATTCTGTTCTGTATGAGCGCGGCACAACTGGGCAAGTCCGGCGTCGGCCCGCTGCATGCGATGCTGCAGTTCGTGCTGGCGTTTTTCATTACCTCCGCGCTCCTGCTGGTGCTTGCGGCAGTCATCATCTGGAAGCGCTCGACGCATAGCCTCGGCAAGACGCTCGACGCGTTGCGCGCGCCTTTCGCACTCGCGCTCGCTACCCGCAACAGCGCGGCGTGCATGCCGAGCATGATCGAAAGTCTGGTCGACAACCTTGGCTTCGCCCGTTCGCGCGTCGAACTGCTCGTGCCGCTGACGATCTCGCTGTTGCGTGTCGGCCCAATGGTCTACTACGTGTGTGCAACGCTTTTCATCGCTCAACTGTACGGCCATTCGCTCGGCGTGGTCGAGGTGGCCACCGTTCTGCTCGCGTCGGTTCTGGCAGGGTTCGCTTCAGCGGGAATGACGGGGCTCGTTACCGTCTCGCTCGTGGGCATGACATGCTCGTACCTGCGTCTGCCGTTCGAGGCGGCGTTCATCCTGTTCCTTGCCGTCGATCCGATTTGCGACATGCTGCGCACACTGATTCTCGTGATCGGAAATGCAGCCGCCGTTTCCGTCATCTGTCCTCGTCCGTTGAAGATCTAGGACCCGCCATGGCATTGATCGGCATTCTTGGCGGCATGGGGCCGCTTGCGACCGTGGACTTCATGGACAAGGTCGTGCGGCTGACGGAAGCGAGCCGCGACCAGGAGCATCTGCCGCTCCTCGTGGCAAATCTTCCGCACATAGAAGACCGTTCGAGCGCGATTCTCGACGATGGTGCGGATCCTTTGCCGGCGCTGCTCGCGGGCATCGACATGCTGAACAGGAACAGCGTCGGGTTGATCGCGATCCCCTGCAATTCGGCGCACCACTGGTATGCGCAGATCCGTGCGCACAGTGCTGCCCCCGTGCTGAATATCGCCGAGATCTGCGTAGCCGCGGTGCCATCCACGGCACGACGCGTAGCTGTGCTCGCGACGGGCGGCGCGCTGGTGTCGGGTTTCTATCAGCGCGCGCTCGCCGAACGCGACATCGAACCCGTCACGCCGGACGAGACGATGCAGCCGCTCGTAGCCGACTGCATCGACGAAGTGAAGTCCGGAGACCTCGATGCAGCCGCGACACATCTTGAGACCGCTCTTACGATGCTCGCGGAAGAAGGCGTGACGATGGCGCTGATGGCCTGCACTGAAATCCCGCTGGCAGCGCAGCGTATCGCCGCGCCACCACTCGCGCTGATCGACAGCTCGCTCGAACTGGCACGTGCAACCGTGAAATACGCGTGCGAGCGTGGCTGGAACCGCCCGCAATGAGAACGCTCCGAACGCTCTCGCAAAGCACGCTCGGCCTCATCGTCTGCCTGGCGGTGGGAGGCCTGTGCGGCGTGTTCGCGGAGCCCGTTGGGCAATTCGCATATTTCATTGGCCAGCTGTATCTCTCGGTTGTCAACATGGCAGCGATCCCGCTGCTGGTGGTAGCGACATTCTTTGGCCTGCGGCAGGTCATTGCCTTGCCGAAGCCGCGCACGCGGGTCGGCACGATCGTCGCGCTTGCGCTCGGGCTGGTGGTGGTCAGCGCAATCGTCGGCACGCTGATGGGCGTGCTCATCATGCCTGGCGAGCACCTTTCCGCGGCAGCGCATGCGCACCTTGGCGAACTCGTGCTCAAGAGCGCCAGCGATGCGGAAGAGGTGCGCGTAACGCTGTTCGATCATGGTGGCAGTAGCGGTGAAGCAACGCCTGGCGTACTGAGCATCGCCGATATCTTTCCCGACAACTTCTATCGCGCGCTCGCGGAAGGGCGCTCCCTCGGTATCCTGACGGGCACGCTTCTGTTCGGCATGGCGTTCGCCGCGCTCTCGCGCGAGAAGACGAAGATGTTGAGCAATGTGTTCGAGGGTGTCTATCGGTCGCTCGAAACCATCATTGCGCATGCGAACCTGCTGATCCCGGTTCTTGTACTCGGGGTCGCGGCAAATCTGACGTCGCACACGCAAAGCGCGACCCTCGATGCGATGAGCGGCCTGCTGCTGTGCTTCGCCGTGTCCATCATCGTGCTCTCGGCCGTGGCGATCGGCACGATCGCAGCGCGCGCGGGACAGCCATTCTTGCGGGTACTCGGCAGCCTGAAGGCGCCGCTTTTGATCGGACTCACGTCGGGCAGCGCGACAGCGCCCATTCCCCACACCATCGAAGCGATGAGTGAGCGCCTCGGATTTAGCCGCGGCGTCGTAGAGCTGGTCGTACCGTTCGGCTCGGTGTTCGTACGGGCCGGCTCGGCGCTGTATTACACGCTGGCGACGGTGTTCGTTGCCAACCTCTACGAACGGCCGCTGGGCCCGGGTGAGATCGTGGTGATCTGTGCGGCGTCCGTCATTGCCGCATTCGTATCGGCCGGGCAGAACGGTGTCGCGACTGTCGGCTATACGGGGCTGGTGCTGTCGCTACTCAATCTGCCCGTCGAAGCAGCAGGCATCCTCCTCGTCACTGTCGATCTGATGTGCGAGGGACCGCGCAACGTGCTGAGCCTGCTTTCGGTGTGTATGGTGATCGCACTGGTTTCGGCGGGATTGCCCTCGGAGCGAGTGGCGGCCGTCGATGCGCGCGGCGCAGTCGAACTGAACCCCGTGTTGCGCTTCACGTTCACGCGCGGACAGCTTGTGCTTGCCGCGGGCTGCGTCGTGATGGTGGCTTCACTGATCGTGGTGATGGGAATTGGAGTGGGATCGAGATGATCAACGGTGGGATGCGCGCATTAACGCGCGACTGGACGCGCTCATGCAGGCGGCTGGCGAGGGGAACGACGGGGCTCCTCGCAGCGGCGTGCCTCGCGGGTGCGCTCGGGGGATGCAGCTTCCTCGGGATGAGTGGTGAGAAGGCGAAATGGTCGCAGGTGACGTTGAGCGCCAGCGACGAACTGAACAACAACAGCGCCGTGGCCGTGGACATCGTCCTCGTGAGCGACGACGCGATGCTTGCCCGTATTGCCGAGATGCCGGCGTCGAAATGGTTCGCGGGTCGCAACGATCTCGTCAGCACCTATCCGAAGAATCTGCGTTATCGCAGCTGGGAGATCGTGCCTGGACAGCGCGTCGAGGTGAGCGGCGATGATTTTTCGGGGCCACGTGTTGCCGGCGCGTTTGTATTTGCCAATTACGAAGGTCCGGGCGCGCATCGCGTGCGGATCGAGCACTTCAGCGGCCACATCGTGGTGCAGCTCGAAGGCAACAACTTTTCCGTTCTGGATGCGAAATGATGCATAACGCCAACATGGCGGTGACCGACCGTATCGAATGGTTCGAGGGCATGTTGCTCTCGCCCCAGCATTTTCAGCAGATGGCGTCGCGCATCGATTCGCTCGTTGCATGGCAGACGCTCGCGGCCGCGCCGTTCAGCTGGGGTGTGCGGCGTCTGGTGTTCGACCACGGCCTGCTGCCCGCGGGTCTGCTGCGTGTGCTCGAACTCGACGCGATCATGCCCGACGGCACGGCCGTCACTTACAGCGCTGAAGCGGAAGGTGCGGTGCGCCTCGAATTGCCGCTTGAACCGTTCGCGGCAGCGCTCTCAAACGGTCCGATCGATTTCTATCTGGTTCTGCCCGTCGCGGCCACGATGCGCCGCAGTGCCCAGGTCAAGCGCTTCCGTTCGAGCGCGAGTGCACCCGTCGAGGATCAGGTCTCCGACGCGCCGCCCGCCGATATCCCGCGACTGATGCCGAATCTCGAGCTCGCGGCAGGTGAACTGCCCTCGGCGATGCATGTGTATCTACGACTCGGTTCTCTGTACAAGGACAACGAGGTGGTGCGGCTCGGCGAGCATCTGCCGCCGTTGCTGGAAGTGGCGCGCGACAATCCGCTGTGGACGAGCGTTGCGTCCTTGCTCGGGCAACTGCGGGGCAAGGCTGCGTTCGTTGCGCGGCAAACCGCAAATCCCTCGTCGAAAGTCGACGACCGCTTGACGCAACTGGAACTCAAGGACCGCTTGCGGAGCCTCCTGAGCGCATTGCCGCTCGCCGAAGCGACGCTGCGCACGCCGCATCTTCATCCGCTCTCGCTCTACCTGTCACTGGCGTCGCTTAATGGATCGCTCGCGATGCTCAAACCCGGTGGCCTGCCGCCTGTGCCCGCCGACTACGATCACGCTGATCCGCTTTCGGTATTCACGCCGCTGTTGCGATCGCTGCGCGAATCTATGTCGGAAGTCAACGAAGAGTACCGCGAGCACAAGTTCGAATTCCGCCACGGCGCGTTCGAAATCTCGCTGCATCCGGACTGGATCGGCGAGCGTCTGGTGGTCGGCCTGCGCGGCCAGTCGGATCGCGATCTGCTGGCGTGGATGGACGGTGCCGTCATCGGCTCCCAGTCGGTCTATGCGTCATTGCGCAGCCGTCGCGTGCTGGGCGCTGCGCGGCGCGGGATCGACTATGCCGAGGACCTCGGGTTGCGTTCGGGCTCGGGTTACCTGCTGTTCGAGGTTGAGGCCGAGCACGCGCTGGTGCTGGCGAGCGAGCTGCTGGTGATCGGCAACCCCAACGAGGGCGCGAGTGCACAGCGACCGCAGGAAATGCTGCTGTTCGTAAAGGGATGATGCGCGCAACGATGGCAGTCGCGAACGCGACCACGTGCGCGAACACAAAGGCAACGATCAAGGCAACCTGAGCATGGCACGAAACCGACCCGAACCCGATGAAGACGATCTCGTGACGGAGCAGTTCCGCACGTTTCTCGATGAGCTCGTCAGGGCGCAGACGCGATTTTCCGAGTTGCCGGATGCCGACCCGGACCTCGCCGCGCGGAGCATGAGTCGTCATCTGCTCGATCTGCTCGAAATCCAGACGCTACAGTCGCGGCGTGACAGTACGCGCTTCGAGATGGAGACAATCGCCGACGCCCGCTATCTGAAAGCGGTCCTGGCCGACGAAATCCTGCTGAATTCGCAGTGGGCCGGGCGTGATCGCTGGACGGGCTATCTGCTTGAATCGACGCTCTTCCGTACCAACATCGCGGGCGATCAGATCTTTCGTCGCATCGAGCAACTGCTGTCGGACCGCGAACCATCCGACCGCAACCTCGCGCGGCTCTATCTGTTCGCGCTGGCGATGGGCTTCCAGGGACGCTTTCGCGACACCGACGCGGCGGCGCGCCTGCGCAGCTACCGCGAGGAACTCTACGAGTTCGTTTATCAGCGCCGCCCCGACCTGGGCGGACGCGAGCGCGTGCTTTCCGAGGCTGCTTATGGGAACACGGTGTCGCACGTCGCGCCGCGCAAGCTGCCCACAGTAAGCCGCTGGACCGTGATTCTGATGCTCGCCGCAGTGTCGCTGCTGGCCATTTCCGAAATGCTGTGGCTGTGGCAGTCGTGGCCCGTACGGGACGCGTTGCATGCCGACCCGGTGACGGGGAGAAGTTCATGAATGTTCGCTGTTTTGTGCCAGCTTTCGGGCCTGACTCTGTAGCTTCGATGCAGTCACGCGGATGCCTGACGCTTGCGGGAGTGCGCCCATGCTGACGAGTAATCTGTTTCTGCTTTCGATCGCGCTACTCACGCTCGTCGTATGCGTCGTGCTGGGCGCCGTGCTGTATTTCGCAATCCACGGTTCGCACGCGAAGCCACAAACCGAGCGCAAGATCGTGCGCCTGCGTTCGGACTCGCTGCGCAGTGCGTTTCGCCAGGCGGTCGAGCTGATCGAAGGCAACATCGCTTCGCGTGCGGAGCGCTACAACATTCCGTGGATCATGATCCTCAACGAAGGGGATGATCCGCGCCCGTTGCCTATCGCCCAGGCGGGCGTGGCCAGTGTGCTTGGTGCTGACGCAGCGAGCCCCGCCGCCACGCAAGGCATCTCGTGGCATTTCTTCGACCGCGGCATCGTGGTCGATATCAAGGCGGCCTATCTCGGCTCGCCGGATGACGATGGCGACGGCAAGCCATGGGACGAGTTTCTCAGCCTGTGCCGCAACTACCGGCAGCAGCGGCCGTTCGATTCCGTGGTGATCACGGTGCCGGCAGCAACGCTGCTGGCCGACAACACGGACGCACGTCTTGAGCTCGTGCGCCACGCGAAGCTGGCGCATCGACGGCTCTGGCTCGCACAGAACCGTTTCGCGATGCGCTTTGCCGTCTACGTGGTCATCACCGGCTGCGAGGCCTTGCCCGGCTTTTCGACCTTTGCGCGTGCACTGCCTGAGCCAATGCGGGCCAGCATGCTCGGCTGGTCGTCGCCGTACGATCTATCGACTACCTATCAGCCCGACTGGGTCGACACGGCGATGAACAGCGTGATGCGATCGGTATCGGATGCCAGCGCCGAACTCTTCGCACTCGATTCAGCACACCTCGACGCGCGGCAGTTCCTGCAATTGCCTTCGCGCATCGATGCGATGCGTGCGCAACTGCAGCTCTACGTCGACGAGCTGCTGCGCATGAGCGCGTACCATGAACCGTTCTTTTTCCGTGGCATCTACCTGACGGGCGACGCGAGCGAATTCGCGCAATGGAGCGTGACGCAGGGTGGCGAAGAGGTCGCGCAACTCGAGGCGTTGCCCCCGGCTTCCGGGTCGCAACGTGACAGTGTGATGCTCTATGCCGACGGCGCGGCTACCGAACACACCGATGCCGTCATGGGCGACGGACGGCACGAACCAGGCGGCGCGATCAACGACCTGATGCTGCAGCCGGCTTTCCTGCGCGATCTATTCGAGAAGAAAATCTTCCTCGAATACGGGCTGACGCGCCCGTCGCGCTCACAGCATCTGACCCGCCCCGTGATGAACCGCGCACTGCGCTGGGGCAGCATTGCGCTGCTCGGCGGCTGGGGCATCGGCCTTGTGGTCGCAACCGTGCAACTAAGCCACCGCAATGGCGAACTCGTCGCGGCGCTCGGCTCACTGCGCCGTGATGCAGGCGAGCGCGCCGCGGCTGCGCAACAGGGGCAGGATTTGCCTGGTGACTGGTACCGGCGCAAGGCGCTCGCCCTCATCGTGCTCAACCAGCATCTGAAGACTGACAGCACGTGGACGGTTCTCATGCCAGGCTCCTGGAGCATCGTCGATGACCTCAATGCACGCGTGAAGGAGCGCTTCGAGCGCGAGTTCGGCGAAATCGCCGTCGCCGCGCTTGAGCGGGAAATGTATGCAAGGGTGAGTCAGCTGACGGGCGTGGGGCGCGATCCGAGCACGGGACAGATGATTGCCGGCGACGACTGCGCGGCGCCTGGCGGTGTGCGTGCCGATGCCAGCGCCGCGCCGAGCCTCGCCGTTGACGATCTTCCCCAGATGCGCGCATTGCAGCTCTACGTGAATAATGTCGACCAGTTCGACGCTGCGTTGCAGGCGCTGCAGCGGCTCCAGCATCCGGCCGCTGATAACGCCGACGCATTGCGCCTCGTGGTGCGCTACGCGCTTGGTGCGGAGTTGCAGGGCAGCGTGTCCGGGAGCCTGCCGTACTTCTATCGCGAGCAGAATGGTACGGCTGCCGCGCGCACGTCGGGTATCGATCTTGGGCCCGTGCAGCAGGCGCTGCGCTGCACGCTGGATAAGGGTGCACGGCAAGTCGATAGCGGACTGTTCACGAACAATCCCCTGCTGGTCGCAGAGCGGACGGTGACGGATAACCTCAACACGCTTTCGGTCTCCGACGCGGGAGCTAGCGACTTCACCAGGCTTACCGCGGGTTATCGCGCGATCGTGGCTGGTATCGATGCCCAGCGCGATCTGCTTGCCTCGGGTAAGGGTAGCTGGCTTCATCAGGCGCAATTCACGCCAGGCCCGGCCTACGACCGCACGCTCCTGCGCGTGGCTCAAAACCGCCTGCTCGGCGCGGACCTCGCGGCGCAGATCCGGCAGCGGGACGACACAGGCTTCCAGGCTTTCCGGAGCGAACTGGCGCTGCGTTTCGGTGGGACGAATAGCGGTATTGTCTGGGTCGACAAGGATGCGCGCTATAGCATCTCGCCCGACCGTGCCGCAATGCGTGACGGCTTGTCGAGCCTGCTGAACCAGCCGTTCATGGTAGCGCCACGCAATCGCGAATTGCCGACGCTCACCGACGGCTCGACGATCGTCTGGGACCGCGCGCAACTCGACCAGGCGCTGGCCCTTGGTGACGTGCGTAAGCGCTTCCTTGCTGAAGGCATGACCAATATGCCCGCTACGATGCGTCCTACGATCGAGGAGGCGCTCGATCTCCAGTTCGCGCGGCTGATCCTCGACCAAACGGCTGCCGCGGCGACCGTGACGACAGCGCAGGGCGATCTCGACAGCGCCGCCTTCGACGCCGCGCGCATGCGGCTCGCGCGCATCGAAGCATTGCTGACGGAGCTGGGCGCGAACGCCCAACTCGAAGATCTTGAAATGCTCGTGTCGGCCGATGCGATCGCGCATTTGCAGCGTGTTGATAATGCGCTTACCCAGTCAGAGCTTTACATGACGCGTCAGGATAGTGGCAGCGATGGCGTACGTAGCGGACGCTCTCCCGTGCTCGCGGCGTTCGGGGTTGCCGATGCCTCAGCGCTCGCGCCGTATCTGGACCAGCAGGCAGCGCGCGCGTTGTCCCTCGGCAAACAGGCTTCCGTGTATCTGGCAGCGCTCGACGCGAGCAGCGCGACGGCTCCGCTGGTGCAGCGCTGGCAGGCCATCAATCGCGATCTCGAACGCTACCAGCTCAAAAATCCGAATAGCAGCCTGTTGCGTCTCGAACAGTTCGCGCTGTCCGTGGCGGCGGACCCGGGTCCGGCGGGCTGCATGTCGAAATTCACAGGTCGGCCTTCCACGAATGGTGACGGTGACTACTTCGCCATCCTGCACGCGCGGCTCTATGACCGGTTGCTTGCGCGTTGCAGCGAGTCTTACGTGTTTGATCTGCGCCAGCGATGGGCGAATTTCGCTTCTGCGTTTAACGAAACCGTGGCGGGTCGGCAACCGTTCGACAACAGCAGCATGATCCATGTCGCCACGCGTGCCGACGCGGTTTCGGCCGATTTTGGCGAACTCGGGCAGGTACTCAAACGGTATGCGCCTGTGTCGGAGGCATTCCACGCAACGCGCGGCAACGCTGCTCAGGCGAGCGTGGCGGGCGGCAAGCTGCGCCAGTTCATCGACAATTTCGATCAGGTCAAAACGCTGCTCGCGCCGCTATATCCATCCGACGACGGCACGCCCAACGGTTACGACCTGAATGTCGAGTTTCGCGCCAACCGTGGCGGGGAGATCGCAGCCAATCAGGTGATCGACTGGACGCTGACGGTCGGCTCGCAGAGCATTTCGATGAACGAAGCGCCCCACACTGTGCACTGGGACTACGGCACGCCTGTCTCGCTCGTGCTGCGTTTTGCGAAGGATTCACCGCTGACGGCGTCTGCCGATCCGCAGCAACGCGCGCTGTCGACCGATGGCCGCACGCTGACATGGCAGTTCTCCGACCCGTGGGCGCTGATTTCGTTCATCAATCGCCAACGTGTCGCCGATACCAGCCCGCGCGGCGACAGCACCGCGCAGTTGCTGAAGTTCGACTTCCCGCTTGGCACCGTCAATCCCGCCAATCTCGCTCTCTTGCCAAAGCAGGCGCACGGACGCGTATTCGTGCGGCTCGCGCTGATGCCCGCAGGCAAGAAAACACCGTTGCCGTGGCCTGGCAGCTTCCCGGTGCGCGCACCGGACTGGACCGCGTTATGAAACAGTCATATCCGATGGATGTCACTACCGGTTTCGAAATCGATCTGGAGGCGTTACTTGCGCCCGTGCGCGAGGGGGACGGTGCAGGTGTGTCGCTGCGCTATGAGCCGCTGTACCAGCAGATTCGCGACGCACGCACGCACGACGATGCGAGCGTGCCGATGGGCGAATGGGAACGCCCGCTGATCAAGGCGGACTGGAAGCGTGTCGCGGCGCTATGCACGGAAGCACTCTGCACGCGCAGCAAGGATTTTCAGCTGGCCGCCTGGCTGTGTGAAGCATGGACACATCAGCAACGTATCGAAGGTTTTACGGCGGGCACGCGTGTGATGGCGATGCTCGCAGAACATTACTGGCAAAACGCATGGCCCGCGCTCGAAGACGGCGACGCCGATGCGCGTGTCGCACCGTTCGTTTGGCTCAATGACACGCTTGCGCTGGTGTTGACCTTGCATGTGCCACTCCTCACGATCGAAGGACGCGAACCCGCACACGTGAATCTGGACGAATGGCAACGCGTCATCATGGAAGGCAGCGACGAAGACGGGGCCGATCTCACGCGAGACCTGCTCGACAAACACGTCTTGCAAGGTAACAACCTTGCCGGATTGACGACGCTGCATCAGCAGCTCGAAATTGCGCAACAGAACTGGCGCGCGTTCGAGCGTCTCCTCGACACACTGCTGCAACACGATGCGCCGCATCTTGGCCGTGTGACAGATGTATTGATGCGGCTATCGCGTGCCGTAACCAGCCTGCTAGGTGACCGGGCGGTGCGCGTGGCGCCGCCAGCGACGCAGCAGGATACACCGGACAACGCCGCGCATACGAGGGCGGAACTGCCGTCCTGGGAGAACGGGATGAGTGATGTTTTGCAGGATGCACCGGTTGGACTGCAGTCTGCCGTGGCTCGCGACAAGCCGGTTTTTGCGGGTGTCGAAAGCCGCGCTGATGCATATCAGTTGATCGAGCTGGCGGCGCGGTATCTGGCGGAACATGAGCCGCACAGCCCGACGCCATTCCTGTTGAGACGCGCGGTCGCTTGGGGGCAGATGTCGCTGCCCGAACTCATGCGTGAAGTTGTACGCACTGACGGCGATATGTCGAGGTTCTTTGCGATGCTCGAAGTCGAGTGACTCGCTCACTGGTTGTTACATTCCGTGCGGGTTGTCTGAGAGCGCCAAATTCATTGAAAACAAGTTGCCGTCCGCGGTAGCGCGGGTGGCGTGGAGAGGCTGCCATGGCAGTGGGTTTCGAGTTCGCGACTGGCTGGGACATTTACAAGCTGAATGATGGGGTCAATCCTGTCCACGGTACGGCTATCAACGATCAGTGGATTGCCGCGAACACCACGAGTTACCCTAAGGCCGCCGTCGTGAGAGGCGGCCTGGGCTGGTCAATGACGGTCGACGGCACAGAAATCGAGTGGGTAGTAAAGGAAGTGGAAGAGAATGCGGCCGGGGCGATTCAGCTGACGCAGGTCATGAACGACCTGACGGGTTTCGTTGGCATGCTCAACAAGCGAAACATGCAGAGCTTCCTCACGGCGGCAGATTTCCCGATTGGCACCTTCCGTGCGCCTAACGACCGCTTCATTATCCATATCAAGCAGGACTTGCGGATGAAGCCAATCGAGGCGATTACGCAGGTGACGGGCGGCATCCGGCTGGCGCGCGTGCGCAAGCTTTGGCGTCTGCTCGCAGATCCGAATTCGCATTTCGCGAGCGTGATATTCGGCGGCGAAGGCGGCGGTGCGCGGGGATATGCAGGCTTGCTCAAGCCCATCATCCTTGATCACACGAACATGCGCGATCCGAACTGGCCCGGTCACGTGCCGAGTGCGAAGATGCGCGGGTTGCTGACAATGATCATGACCTATCTCCGGCGGGGCTACTCGCCAACCCAGCAAGGCGTGGGGGCAGTGAAGTATCTTTTCCTGCTGATGTCCCGCACCAGCTTTGGTGCGCTTTTCAAGGACCTACCGAAAGAAGAAAGGGACTACTACAGGACGCATGAAGGCAAGGCGCAATGGGTTGAATATGTGTGCAGGCACCTGATGTCGAGGATGCCGAACATGCCGGCGACCGGGGTTGAACCGGAGGGAATGGTCGTCGAACGCAAGATCACCGACCGCGGGAACCTGTCTACGAAGCCAGTGACATTGCCTATCACCCGCAAGGCCTGGCTAGAGGCGATGGTCGAAGGCCGGGACCTGTTGAGCGCCGCCGAGCATCCCTTGGGCGGCGACGACAACGCGCTGTGGGCGGATAGCAATCCGGAACTCGGCCATCGCCTGCGTGGGCTCGCAGGGTTGGGCGACAAAATGGATACCGTGATGTACGGGGGACGTCAGAACAAGGCAGCGATCATCGAATTCCGCGCCAGGCAGGCTGCGCTCGAATACTCCTTGTGGCCCGGATATGCGGCGGCGATGCATAGCTTTATTACGGAAATCAACGAGGGCGAGCGGCATGGTGTGATCGACCTCGCGCCGCTTGCGTAGAGCGAGTGTATTCGAACCGGCGTGCGCCCTTCGCTCGCGAACGTCCGTCACCCGAAGCTCAACGGCCCGGGCTGTTGCTCGACAGTCCAGACGGTTTGTCTGCTTACGCTTCTTGGGCGACTTGCGCTTACTACCCTTAGAGCACGAAGCTGGCATCTAGTACTGGCAGAGTGGGCAAGACCTCAAAATTCAACTCCGTGCTGGAACGGATAAGTAATGCAAATGAATCCGCATGATAATGTCCAAAGGTCATATAGACAAAACTAAAACGGTAGTCGACGACAAGTCGGCAATTCACGTGCATACCGTCTGCGCATGTGTATTCCATAAACTGCCCCCTCGTAACCGCGTTAGCTGATGCCTGATTATTTGGGAGAGCGCCAACCGTCGTCGCGGCGTGCCAGATGACAGGAGCGCCGATCGAGTGCCGGCCAGCCGGCGCGTCATTCTTGTACGGCAAATAGCCGTACTCATTCTGATGTATGGAGCGCGCACCCAGTTCACCACGGTGGTCCGGCATATTATTATATTGATGAGGGATGCCGGGAAGCCGCATCGCCTTCCGAACCTTCTGGAGGAGCGCGTATGTCTGTGGCTTGTCATCCTCCAGACATTCCTCATGGAAAATCGGTACGAGCCTGGCGTGGTGTTTGGCGTCGGTAAATTTTAGTGATCCCTTATAGTACGCGCGACCGCATTTATTGAAATATTTCCTCATTTCAGATGGAAAATTTCCACCCCCGTTATCATCCAAGATCGCAACTTCTTGAAATGGCATAACATTCCCAATATCAGAAAAATTAACGCGACAACGCCGATGCCGGGCGTTCTAGAGGAACCTTCCACAGGCTCGTTCCTTTCCCGGGTGTACCTGTTATCGGCTTGCGCCGTCATTACTTAAGTTACCGCGCTTAAGCAAGAGGCGAACTCGAGGAAAGTCTGGCCGATGGGACTTCTTGCGCCCCCGAATCGTAGATCGAAATAAGTCTGTCAGTGCGCCGGGAGACCGGCAAGGAGTAAAGAGTGCAAGTCTCTTACAACGAAGGTCTAGCAAACCACGTTGTCCCCGAGTCCGAATTGGGCACGTACGGATCTGGGCAGGGGATGCTCAGTAATGAGCATTCCTACCGCGATACACCATCCCACTTTGGCGCGTGGTTGCCAGGGAGAGGTACTGACAGATTTGTTACGGCCTACGACGGACTGGGCTCCCGTGGTTGACACAATTCCTGGCGCGACGGAGACAGATTCCCTTCGTTCTACGTGCGGGTCGGGCGTTCGGGCGGCATCGGTCATTTGACCGATGCCGCCGGGTTCAGTCGCATACCATGATTACCATCAAGGCAACGACTTGGGTCGAGCCCACGGAAGCCGGCCCCCTCAGATAGGGTTTGCCGAATGCCAGGAGGATGAGTGCAATGTCGGTTGGTCAATTTGTCACTGTCGCGATGGTGAGCTGGCTGCCCCGTGCCTACGGCGCCTGGGCCGTGTTCTCGGGATTGCTTCAGCTCGCTTATGCCGTTCGTCGCGGGAGGCGCTCCGGCACGCAATGGGGCATGCTCTCGAGCGGCGCGCGATCGGCGCTGGCCGGGGTGCTGGTTTCCAGTGAGGCGATGGGCGCCGTCTACTTCGTGATCGCAGGCTGCTGGTGGGCGGTGGGCGGATTTCGACACAAACGTACCGAGACTTCATGAACCAAGCAGGAACCGGGCGGCGCTTGCCACTCGGTTTGCTCACATCCGCCGTGTCTCGGTAGCCGGACCGGCGAGCAAGGCGGCATCGATGCATACGGGAGAACAAGATGGACGACAAGGATATCGCGCTGGCCAATAGCAAGGTGCAGTATCGGACACTGCTGCGCGAGGACGGCTGTACGGTCCTGCAAACGACGATTCAAGCGGGCGGTGAGACGCAATGGCATCACCACACGCATGTCAGCGATCAGTTTCTCGTGGTGCGTGGCGTCCTGACCGTGGAGCGGAACATCGACGGTCGTGTCGAGAGCACCCGGGTGCATGATTTCTACTCGGTCGATCCGGGCGTCGTCCACCACGTCAAGAACGAAACGGACGAGGCGCTCGTCTACATCATGGTCCAGGCGGGAGGCGTACCGGACATCGTGCTGGCCGAGCCGTCTCCTTGAGGTGGACCGGCGAGGGGGCGTCGTGCGATGCGGCTAGATCAGGCCCAGCGACGATGCCTTGAGCGTCGCGGCCGCGCGTGTCGAACATTCGAGCTGGCTGCTTCGTCCGTCATTGCTGCGCGCCAGGGTCGCGGCGAGCGCAAGGCAACCCAGGCCAGGGATGCCGCCAGCACACGCGCTTCCAAGCTCAGTGCCGGGCCGCGCACGCCGCGGAAATACCGCGAACCGTCCAGCCGTTCGTAGGCATACGACGCCAGTACGGCAGCCCCGCCAAGCGAGCCGGTCTGCTTACCGGCGCGCGGTTTCGCGCCGCAATTGTCAGAGGCGCGTGTCCCACAAGTCACACAACGTCTGGCGGAGCAACGGAATCGCCTGTTCGAGCAAAGGTCCGCTTGGACGTTGGGCTGACGTCGCAATCCATATCGTGGTTTGAAGCGGAGGATCGGCAATAGGACGCACATAGAAGTCCTGTTGCTGCCCTCCAGATTGAACCGCCTTCAGAGAAAGCACCGCATGTAGATGCTCATCACGCACCAGATTGAGGATCGCGGGGATGCTTTCGATCTCTAGCGCAATGTTCGGCTTCAACGAAGCCTGAGCCATTGCACCTTCGAGCAGCAGTCGAATCGAGTGGGGTCGACTCGGCATGACAAGCTGGTGCTGCGCTACTTGCGTGAGGCTGACGGGCTCTCCTATCAGAACGTCTCCAGCAGATCGGGCAGCGGGGCCGGTAGAAACCAGATACAGCTGTTCGCTCAGGACCGGGGAAAGCTCCACCGTCGCCGAGGTTGCATTCGTGTACACCACTGCACAATCGGCGCGTCCAATTGTCAGCCATTCAAGCGAATAGGCCGATAGTCCTTCCAGGATGCACAGAGTCGCTTTCGGAAAGCGTTCGCGAAATCTTCGCACGAGAGGGGCAGTCAACACGGAGCTGACGCTTGGAGGCAAAGCGACCACGAGCCTGCCCGTTGCTTCGCCACGGCCGTCTTCCATATCAGATTGAACACGATCTACCTGGGCAAGGATGCTCCGGCTGTGTTCCAGCAGTCGCCGCCCGGGCTCCGTGAGCGTCACTCCGCGTCCGTTGCGTTCAAGGAGCACTTGCCGGAACTCCAGCTCAAGGGCTCGCACCTGTCGGCTTAAGAAGGGATAGCATTCCAAACCAATATTCTGGCTCTGAACGCCGCCGTTGAGGCAGCCCGTGCGGGCGAGCAGGGAAGAGGATTTTCCGTTGTTGCAAGTGAGGTGCGCGGCCTCGCGCAACGTTCGGCATCTGCTGCGAGAGAAATCAAGGAATTGATCGTCTCATCTGTTGCAACGACTAGCGACGGGTCCGAGCAAGCTGCTCGGGTTAGCGCAGCAATGGATGAGATGAAGACTGCTATTGAACATGCGTCTCAAATGGTGACGGAGATTGCTAATGCCTCTGAACAGCAAAGTCGAGGTATCGAACAGGTGAATCAGGCGGTCATCTTGATGGACCAAGTGACACAGCGAAACGTTGCGGTCGTGGAACAAGGGGCATTCGCAGCGCAGTCACTTGAAGAGCAGACGGAGAAGCTGGGAATGACTGTCGCATCGTTCAAGCTGCCCGTGGATTTTGAATAGACTTGTCCTGCTTGAAATTCAGTCGACATGTGGTCGCGCGCCGCGCCACGATATTCGTTCTTCAGTCTCATCCCGGTTTCGCGCGGTCTCCGGCTTCGGCCATACGCACCGTCAACAACGACGAAGGCCGGGATAAACGGCGGCGGCACAATCAATCGTAAAGCCGGCGGTTGACGGACCGCAGCGTCTGCACGGCCTGCCATACAGCGCAATCCTGTGTTGCGGACCGCCGCGCCGCCGCCACTTCGGCCGGTCCGTGCCGCAGTCTGGCCCGTGCTTTTCCACTCAGCGATCCCCGGGCAAGCCAGAATTGCAGGATCGAAACCTTGCCGCTACTATCGCGGGATGCAAATCGACTTCTTGGGCATGCAGGCCTTTCTGAGCATTGTCGAAAACGGCGGCTTCCAGCCCGCCGCCGTGCAGCTCAATCTGTCGCAGACCGCCATCAGCCACCGCATCCGCAAGCTCGAAGAAGGGCTGGGCGTGCGCCTGATCGCGCGCACGACACGCGAACTCACGTTGACCGACGCCGGCCGCGCATTATTGCCGCGCGTGCGCGGCGCGATCCGTGAACTCGAAGGCTCGTACGACACGTTGCGGCAGCATCGCAGCAGCGCGCCGCAATGGCTGACGTTCGCGTGCCTGCCGACCCTGGCCACATCGCACATCCCAAACGTGCTGAAGCGTTTTGCGACGGTCTATCCCGACATCGCGGTGCGCATGTTCGACAACTCGATTGCCGAGATTGCCGAACTGGTGGATTCCGAATCGGCGGCGTTCGGCATATCGGTCAATGCGCCGACACGTTTCAATCTCGCCATCGAGCGATTCACGCAGGAGCCGTTCGCGCTGGTCTGCCCGCTCGGCCACCGGCTGCTCGAACGCGAGGTGGTGCGCTGGGACGATCTGATCGACGAAACACTGGTCCGCATCAGTCTGCACGCCGGCAACAGCACGACAATCGACGACGCGCTCGGCAATCGCCGAATGCAATACCGCTGGGGGTATGAGACGCAGCACACCGGTGCCGCGATCGACTTTGTGCGCGCCGGCCTCGGGCTGACGGTTGTGCCGTGTCTCGCAGCCACCAGTTACCCCGGCGTCGTGGCGCTGCCGCTCGTCGAGCCGCAGATCACGCGCTGCCTCGCTACCGTGATGCGGCCGGAAACCTTGCTGGTGCCCGCGGCGACCGCGCTGTGCGAAATGATCATCGAGGACATCGGCAACCGTCTGACGGCATTCAACGCGTGGCAGCGACCGGCCAGTACTGACAAGGCGCACGCATAACCGGGTGTCCTGCCCGCAGACAGGACACTCGACCCCGCTGACAATCAGCCAGGCCTCCCGCTCAGTCGTCGCTCCCGCTCAGTCGTCGGTCGCTGTTGCAGCCTCCGGCAAGAGCCGGATACGCGCCTCGTCGCGCCGGCGCACCCAGGTGCGCGACGCGAAGAACAGTTGGCCCACGATCAGCAATGTGCCGACGATCAGAAAGCCGAGTGCAATCGGACGATCGGTAAAGATCGTCAGGCTGCCCCGTGAGAGTAGCATCGCGCGCCGGAAGTTTTCCTCGACCATCGGCCCCAGCACATAGCCGAGCAGAATTGGCGACACCGGAAATTCGAGGGCGACGAGCAACGCGCCGATCAGCCCGAACACCGCTACCTCACCGACCTGGAACAGGCTGTTATTCGTGCTGTACACGCCGACGCAGATAAAGAACAGCGCCGACGGAAACAGAAAACGATACGGCACGCGCAATAGCTTCACCCACACGCCGATCATCGGCACGTTCAGCAACACCAGCAGCACGTTGCCGATCCAGAAGCTTGCAATCAACCCCCAGAACAGATCTTCGTGCTCGGTAATCAGTTGCGGACCCGGCTGGATGCCGTGAATCAGTAGCGCGCCGAGAATGAGCGCCATGACTGCGTCGCCAGGTATGCCCAGACTCATGGTCGGAATGAAATCGACCTGGGTCTTCGAGTGCGACGCGGCTTCAGGGCTCGCGACCCCTTCTAGCGCGCCTTGGCCGAAGCGTTCGGGATTCTTCGACAGACGCCGCTCGAGCGCGTAGGCGATAAACGTGGTGATGGTCGGCCCGGTGCCCGGCATCGCGCCGAACAGCGTGCCGACCGCTGTGCCGCGCATCATCGGCCAGAAAGCCTGCTTCAGTTCCGATTTGCTGGGGCGCATGTCGCGCATGCGCAGCGTGGTGGTGCCGCCCACCGAATGCATCCGGTTCACGTTGCGCAGAAATTCGGTGACGCCATAGAACCCGAGCGCCAGCGCGACCAGTTCAATGCCGTCTGACAGATCTGGCATGCCGAAAGTGAAACGCATTAGCCCGCTGTTCACGTCGGTGCCGACACTGCCGACCAGCAGCCCGAAAATCGTCATCGCGATGCCCTTGAGCGGCGAGCCGCGCGACATCGTCCCACCGGCCAGCAAACCGAGCAGCATGATCGAGAATATCTCCGGCGGCCCGAACTTGAAGGCAATCTTCACCAGCAGCGGCGACGCGAAAATCATCACGATGATCCCGACCGACGCAGCGAAGAACGATGCAATCATCGTAATGCCCAGCGCCGTGCCGCCCTTGCCCTGGCGCGTCATTGGATAACCATCGAGACAGGTCACCGCGTGAGGCGGATGGCAGGGCAGGTTCAGCAGAATCGCGCCGATCGCTCCGCCATATTGCGAACCGTAGAAGATACCGGCGAGCATCAGGATCGCCGGCACCGCATGCATGGTGTACGTGAGCGGTAGCAGCATCGAAATCGCCGATAGCGCACCCATGCCCGGCAATACACCGATCAGATTGCCGATCAGCACACCGACGAACGACCACATCAGATTATGAGGCTGTAGCGCAACGCCGAAGCCTTGCAACAAATCCAGAATCGATTGCGCAATCATTGGATCAATTCCACTGAAACAAAGGTAGTTGTAGTTGCAGCAGCCACCAGAACACCACCACCGATACCACCGCCATCGCCACGCCGAGCATGCCCGCGCCGAGCAGCGTGTTGTCGCGGTCGCCGAGCGCCGCGATGAAGGCAACCGCAAAACTCGCCGGCACGAGACCGCCGTGGCTGCCCAACACGATGAACGCGACGATGCTGAGCACGATGCAGAACCAGCCTCGCCATTCGGGCCGCGGCGCAGGCTCGGGCGGGGCGGCGTCAGCGCCGGCGAGCGAGCGTGCAGCCGCGCTCGCCGCAGCGGGATTGCGTGTGCCGGTGATGGCGATGGCCAGACCGACCAGCATCAGCAAGACGCCGAGCGCCCCGGGAAACAGACCCGGACCGGGCGCGGCGAGCGTGCCCAGTGAATAGGTGATGCCCTGTTGCGCGGCGCCCGCGCCGGTCAGGACCATTAGCGCACCGCCAAGCCGGTCCTTGCCGATACGCTCGATCAGGTCATCCATGCGAATCTCCGTAGCCGTCACCCGCTGCGTTCACGAAAAGTAGAACGCCTGCGCGTTCTCGCCAAAAATCTTGCGCTGCGATACCGGATCGGTAATCGTGCCGCGCAGCCACTCGATGGTTCTGGCGTATTCGAATTGGCCTTCCGCGCCAACGAACGGGCAATCGCTTGCCCACACCAGCTTGTCGTCGCCCACCCGGCGGTAGAGTTCCTGCGCGCACTCGCGCGCATTCGCACCGAGCCGGTACGCGCCCGACAGCTTGACCCACGTGCGGCCCTTTTCAACCGAGCGCACCATCGCCTTGAATCCTTCGCTCTCGATACCGGTCTGCGGATCGGGCCGACCGATATGGTCGATCACGATCTTCACGCCCGACTGTTCGAGCAGCGGCAGCACCTGCGGCAAGCGCGGACCGTCGAGATGCAGATGCACGTGCCAGTCGAGGTCGACGAGGCGGCGCAGCAGCTTGCGGTATTCCCACGTGGTCAGATCGGGCAGCGTGCTCATGCTGATGAACGGCAGGCGCACGCCCACCACGCCGGCGCGGTCCATCTCGTCGAGCACCACGCGTTCGACGCCGGGTTCGAGGATCACCGTGCCGCGCAGCCGCGAATGACCGCGCACGGCAGCGATCACGTAGTCGTTGTAGTCGCCCCACGGGCTCGCCGCGGCGATCACCGCCTGTTTGACGCCGTTGCCGTCCATCACCGCCAGCAACTGTTCAGTCGAGAAATCGTAAGTCGGCGTATGACGCGGGTTGCTGACGAGCGGCATGTTCCGTTCGAAGACATGCACGTGCGTGTCGATGATCAGCAGGTCGTTTTCCACCAGATTTGCTTGCACATTAATCCTTTGTTCATTGGGGTTTGATGCCGGCACGTTCGATGACCTCGTGCCACTTCACTGCATCGTCGTGAAAAATCTTTGCCATCTCAGCGGGCGTGCTGCCCATCGGCTCGGTGCCGAGCGCGCGCAGTTGTGTGCGCAGCGCCGGTGACGACAACACTTCCCCGAGCTGGCGGTTCAGTGTGTCGACCGCTACCTGTGGCGTACCGTTTGCGACGTAAAGCGCATTCCAGCCGGTGACTTCATAGTTCTGCACACCGGCTTCAGCCACCGTCGGCACATCGGGCAGCCATGCCGTGCGCTTCGAGCCGGTGGTGGCGAGCGCGCGGACCTGTCCGGCCGCGATCGAGCCCTTCACCGCCGCATACGATTCGAAGCCGACGTCAATATCGCCGCGCACGAGTCCCGAGATCACGTCGCCGGTGTTTCGATAGGGCACCACCACCGCATTGAGCTTCGCGGTGGATTTGAAGAGTTCAGTGGAAAGGTTCTGGGTGCTGCCGGGGTTGATCGCGCCCATCGTGATCTGCCGTTTGGCGGCCGCCGCGAGCACGTCGTGCAGGGTATTCAGCTTACCGCCGCCTTTCGCCAGCACCAGCAAGTCGAAGTAGGCGATGCGTGAAACCGGTTTGAAGTCTTTTTCGGGATCGAACGGCAGCTTGATCAGCGAGCCGGCAATCGCGGTGCCGTTGGCGAACAGCGCGACCGTATAGCCGTCGTGCGCCGCGCTGAGCACGGCGTTGGCCGCGGCGATACCGCCCGCGCCGGGCCGGTTGTCGATGATGATGTTGTCGCCGAAACGCAGGCTCAGTTCTTTCGCGACGATGCGCATCGTGATGTCGGCGAGCCCGCCGACCCCGAACGGCACCACCACGCGAATCGGTTGCGAGGGATATTTCGACTGCGCGGCCGCTGGCGCGGCGCACAAGCCGGTCGCGCCGGTGGCAAGAACAAGCGAAGCCAGCAGGCGGCGCGCAATGCGCAGCGGCGATCCGGCGTGTTGAAAAATCATCTTTCTGTCTCCAAGGTTGGCCGCTTCTGTGTGCCGGGCAGGTGAACTGCACGAACCTGCCCGAACAGTCGGTCGGCAGATAGTCTAAATAAGGGGCCTCTACCGTATCAAATGAATTGTTTTGCTGGGGAGATTCGTTTTTTTCACCGTCGCGACGCGTTGCCGCTTCACCTCAAGCAATTCATGGGACCGTGAAAATCAATCATTTGTCCGGCAAGCCCGCACGCATTATCGTCTCGCTCTACTAATGAATCGGGATCCACAGAATCCCCCAACGGAGACGGTCATGAAGATCACCCCTCATCTGCGGCGGCGTGTGTGCATTGCGCTGGCGGCTCTGGCCGGCTGCGTGGCGCCCGCGGCGCACAGCGCGTATCCCGATCGCCCCATCACGCTCATCGTGCCGTTTTCGGCGGGCGGTACGGTCGATTCCGTCGCGCGCCTGCTGGCCGTGCAGATGGGTGCCGAACTGAAAACCCACGTGATAGTCGAGAACGCGCCGGGCGCGGGCGGCACCATCGCCACGCAACGCGTGGCGCGCTCGAAGCCCGATGGCCTGACGCTGCTGTTCGCGACACCCAACCATACGATCAATCCCGCGATCCTCCACAACCTGCCGTTCGATACCGAGAAGGACTTCGCGCCGATCTCGCTCGCCGCGCAGATTCCCGAACTGCTGATCGCGAATTCGAAGCAGCCGTATTCGGACTTCAAGGGTTTTGTCGCGTATGCGAAGGCCCATCCGGGCCAGCTCAACTACGGCTCCGCCGGCATCGGCACCTTGCCTCACGTAACGATGGAGTTGCTGCTGCAAAAGCTCGGCATTAAGGTCACGCACATCCCCTATAAGGGCGCGGCGCCCGCGATGAACGATCTGCTGGGCGGCCAGGTGGCGATCAAGATGGACACCATCGTCACGTCACTGCCGCAGCTCAACGCCGG
This sequence comes from Paraburkholderia hospita, assembly GCF_002902965.1. Classification (GTDB taxonomy): domain Bacteria; phylum Pseudomonadota; class Gammaproteobacteria; order Burkholderiales; family Burkholderiaceae; genus Paraburkholderia; species Paraburkholderia hospita. The sequence continues at coordinate 265,846 of NZ_CP026107.1, forward strand.
CCGCCTGAAGCCGCTCGCGCTCGCCAGCGCCCAACGCTCGCCGCTGCTGCCGAATGTTCCGACGATGGCCGAATGCGGCGTGGCCGGCTACGAAGGCACGCTTTGGATGGGCATCCTCGCGCCGAAGGGCACGCCTGCGGCGGTCGTCGACACGGTCAATCAGGCCATCGTGCAGTCATTGAAGCGTCCGGCGCTGCTCAAGCAATTTGCCGTGTACGGCGTCGAGCCGGTCGGCAGCACGCCCGCAGCGTTTCAGAGCCAGATCTCGTTCGAGCTCAAGCAATGGGCCACGGTCGTCCAGCGCGCCAATATCACCGCCAATTGAGTCCACCAGGAGAGCCGCGAACATGCCGCCGTCACTGACCCAACCGCCCGACCCGCATCCAAAGACACCGAGGCTGCGGCTGCCGCCCGGCTCGATCGATACGCACATTCATCTGTTCGGCCCCGCGGCGCAATATCCGTTTCATCCGGACAGCAAGTACATCGCCGCCGACGCGCTGCCGGAAACGCAGATCGCTCAGCAGGACACCCTTGGCCTCGCCGGTGCGGTAGTCGTGAGCGGCGGCGGCTACGGCCAGAACAGCCAGCACCTCGAACACGTGCTGGAACGTTTCGGTGAGCGCTTTCGGGGCGTCGCGCTGCTGCCGGACGACGCCGATGCCGCACATGTCGAACGGCTCGACCGGCTCGGCGTGCGGGGTGCCCGTTTCGTCGGCACCAGTCACAAAGGCGCACTGCCGCGGCTGTCGCCGCGCATCGCCGCGCTGATCGCGGAGTTCGGCTGGCACGTGCAGTTCTATCCGGGCCCCGACGATCTGCTGGAGAAATCGCAGGCGCTGCACGATCTGCCCGTGCCCGTCGTGCTCGATCACTTCGCCTGCATTCCGGCTGACGGCGGCGTCGACCAGCCCGCGTTCAAGGCGTTGCTGAAGATGATCGACACCGGCCGCATCTGGGTCAAGCTGTCCGGCCCCATGCGCTGCACGCCCGGCGATTATCCGTACGCACCGGTCACGCCGCTCGCCCGCGCGCTGGTTGCGCATGCACCGCATCGCCTGCTGTGGGGCAGCGACTGGCCGCACGTCAACATGAGCGGCCGAGGCATGCCCAACGACGGCGACCTCGTCGATCTGCTCAGCGAATGGATCGACGACGCCGACACGCTCAAGCAGATTCTGGTGACGAATCCGCGCGAGGTGTATGGGCCGTTTGGCGGCGCCGGGCGCTAACGCCAGGCCGGCGCAACGCTTACGACGAGCGCCGGAGACGGCCGTCCGTATTTCTCGCTTCTCGCATTGCACTTCTCGCCGCAACGACTTTCTCATCCCGCGCTCTCGACCTATTTGAAAACGCAGCGCAACAACAATCAGACTGGAGACTATCCAATGAAATCGATCATCATGTGCGGCGTCGCCGCGTTCGGCATTCCCGCCGTGTGTGCCGCACAGAGTTCGGTCACGCTGTACGGCATTGTCGATACGACATTGAGCGTGACGAGCAATCAGGGCGGCAAGCAAAATGTGCAGATGCTGGACGGAGGCCCGGCGCTGAGCCGTTGGGGTCTACAAGGCAGCGAAGATCTCGGCGGCGGGTTGAGGGCCATCTTCACGCTCGAAAACGGCTTTAATCCCAACAATGGCACGTTGTCGCAGAACAGCCGGCTGTTCGGCCGCCAGGCGTTTGTGGGCCTGGCGAGCGACCGGTTCGGTACGCTTAAGGCGGGCCGCATGTACGACTCGATCACGAACTACGTCGGACCGTTCGGCAGCGCGCAATCGACGATCGGCTCGGTGACTGGCCACCCCGGCGACGTCGACGATCTGGTCGGTTCCTACCGGATCAACAACTCCGTGTCGTACACGACGCCGGACCTCGCCGGTTTCGCGGCCACCGTGATGGGCAGCCTCGGCGGCCAGCCAGGTTCGATCTCGACGAACAGCACCTACAGCGTCGGCGTACGGTACGCGCACGGCCCGTTCAAGGCCGCCGCCGCATACGGCAACTACAATCGTCCGAACACGACGATGTGGGACGGCACTCCGACCACGCTTGGCGTGCTGCTGTTCTCGGCGCCGGTCTTCAGCGGCTATGCATCGGCCAATTCATTGAAGATCACGGGCATCGGCGCCGGTTATGACGTCGGCGATGCGGCTGTGAACGTGAACTACACCAACTACCGCTTCAATGGACTCGGTTCGGACGGCGGCCCGAACCCGATGCATTTCCGCGACGGCACCGCGGCGTTCAATACGTTCGAACTCAACGGCCGCTACTTTGTGTCGCCGGCATTGATGCTGGCGGGTGCATACCAGTTCACCAACGGTGCGGGCGTCGGTGGGCATGGCGCGCAGCACTATAGCCAGTTCAGCATGATTGCCGACTACTTCCTGTCGAAACGCTTCGACGTCTACGCGAGCGCCGCTTATGAGCTCGCGAACGGCACCAATTCGCTGGGAAAACCGGCAGTCGCGGCGATCAACACAGTCACGCCGTCCAGTTCAAATCGCCAGGCGCTGGTGCGGATCGGCATGCGCGAGAAATTTTAAAGCGCGTCTTTAACGGCCGGGCGATTCCGCCGGGCAACGCGCGACACACTATAGCGTCGACGCCCCGAGAATCCCTTCTCACAGCGACATCTCATACGCGCGGCGAAGAGCACGATTGGAATTCGCCGCGCAATTCACTATTCAATCCCAGTCCATAAGGAGTCTTGATTACCTCGGTATTTGGGTAGCGTCGCAACGCTTAGCCACTTCGCTGCCGCATCACATCGCGACACAACCCGTTGCGGACCTCTGCGATAGACGTTTGCAACTGGCTCGATGCTCCGCAGCGTGGGCGTGCGCCGCAAAATTTCACGGCGCGCGCGGCAGAAACAATCTAGCTGCGAAGCGGGTGAAGCAGCTGAGATAAGTGAATTGACGTGGCTCTTACTTCGCCTGATCGCGCCAGTAGTACTTCTGCTTCCAGCCGAGCAGGCGCTTGAGCTTCTCGTTACTCAGCAGCGTCTCGAACTCACCGAGCTGCTTCTTCACCGGCACTTCCGGATAGAACCGCTTCAAAAGTTCCGCGGTCGGCAGATCGGAAGATACGTCGTCGGCGGCGATATTTATCACCTCGAAGCCGAGGCCGTCTTTCTCTATACCAAGGCGCGCCGCTTCAGCGAGATCGCGGCCGTCAATATAACTCCATGCGATGCGCTTGCGCAGCGACGGGTCCTTATTCCACTGCGTGAACTTCGCATAGTCTTCCGGATCCAGCACGTTGCCGATCCGGAAGCAGTACAGGTCGGCGCCGGTGCGTGCATGAAACGCCTTCGCGGTCACCTCGTTGATGACCTTCGACGTCGCGTAACTATCCATTGGGTCGACCGGATACTGCTCGTCGAGCGGGAAGTACTGCGGATTGCGGTGCCGGTGAGCGAACACCACGCCATAAGTGGTTTCGCTCGATGCAACGATCACCTTGCGGATGCCAAGCTTCGACGCAGCATCCAGAATATTGTAGGTGCCCATCACGTTGATGCGGAACACCTCGTTGTCGGTGGTGACCATGATGCGCGGAATTGCCGCGAAATGGACGATCGCATCGATCGGCTTCGGCTCGAGGTCGGGCACGAATTCGGTCGGCGCGGTGCTCGCCGCGAGCGCGTTGAACACCTGGCCTGCATCGGTGATATCGGTGATCAGCGTGCGCGCGGTGCGCTTGGGCATCGGCACGCGGTCGAGGTTTAGCACTTCATAGCCGTGCTCAACCAGATTCTCGACTACCCATTTACCGGCGAGTCCGCTGCCGCCGGTCACAATCACTCGCTTCGTCATGCGGTTTGCTCCTTGAAAGAATGTCAGAGGGGCCGGATGTGTGTCGCGTGTCTAGCCGGCGGACCTTGCCGATAGCTTAATGAATTTGTGGGGCACGTTTCTGTGACGGACGTCATAGTCGGCATCGCCGTGCGGGTTCGATGCGCGATTTGCGGGTTGTCACAGCACTTTTCGGCGGTTCTTTCGCCTGTTCCTGTCTTGCAGCCAGATTGCACGCGCATTGCAGTCACACGTCAATCGCACTGCAGCAATCACGGATCCCGGGACAACCCCAATAGGTTTGTATGACGCCCGTCACAGTTTTGCGGCGCGCTCTCAACCTATGATCGTCCACGATGTCGAGCGCTCACATTGTAGTGGGCCCGCTGCGATGTCCGTGCGCGACACCGAGGAGACTATCCGTTGAGAGCCCTTTCTTCGAAAACCGACGTGCCCGCTTTGCCGATGCCGCTCGCGCTGCTGCGCGCTTGCGTCAGGGTGCGCGAATTCAACATCTTCGCAGTGTTGATTCTGGTCGGCGCACTGATCAGTCTATTCTCGCCATACTTCCTGACGACCAACAATCTGATGGGCGTGTTCCGCTCGTTTTCGCTGACGGCGATCATGGCAGTCGGGATGATGCTGGTGATCATTACCGGCGGCATCGATCTGTCGGTCGGCTCGGTGATGGGACTGTCGTCGCTGGTGACCGCGCTGTCGTTCCAGCACGGTCTCGGCGCAATGGTTGCCGTTGCGGCGGGACTCGCAACTGGCGTTGTAGTCGGCGCGTTCAATGGCTTTCTTGTCACGCGTGTCCAGTTACCGCCGTTTATCGCGACGCTCGGCACGCTGTCGATCGGTCGCGGCCTGATGTACATCATCACTAAAGGGGTCCCGCTCACGCCGGATGTCCCTGAGAGCTTTACGTTCCTCGGTCAAGGCTATCTCGGCTTTATCCCGTTCCCGGTCGTAGTGATGGCGGTGCTTGCGGTGTGTTTTTCGATCGTGATGCGGCGCACGCGCTTCGGCCGTCATGTGTATGCGACGGGCGGTAACGAAACTGCCGCCCGGCTGAGCGGCGTACGCACAGCGCGCGTGAAATTCACCGTCTATGCGCTGTCTGGCGCGATAGCGGCGCTGGCAGGCGTGCTCGCGTTTTCGCGATTCGTTTCGGCCGAGCCGGCCGCGGGCTTCGGCGCGGAACTCGACGTGATCGCGGCCGCCGCGATCGGCGGCGCGAGCCTGTCGGGTGGTGTAGGCAGCGTCGAAGGCGCGATTATCGGCGCGGCGCTGGCCGGCATCATCACCAATGGCGTGGTGCTGCTCAATATCGACACCTATGCGCAGCAAACCATCACCGGCTGCGTGATCCTGATTGCGGTAAGCATCGATATCTGGCGGCTGCGCTCTAAAGGGCGCTAAGGCCGCAGGCGAGGTCTGGCGCATGCGCCAGGCTGTCTTGTGACTTTCTCAAATTCCTAAAAACCGACGCATTCTGGAGACGACATCATGCAACGAACCCTGACTCTCGCGGCCCGTACGCGCAGCCTGAGCGCATTGCTCGCGGTGTCGGCCGTAGCGGCACTCTGTGCGCTCCCGGCCGGTACCGCTCACGCGAAAGACGCGAAGGACATTTCCGTCGCGGTGATTCCGAAAGTCGCCGTGCCGTTCTTCGACGATTGCAATAACGGCGCGAAAACTGCTGCGGACAAGCTCTCGGTCAATTACCAATGGGTGGTGCCGCAGAACACCCAGGGTTCGACGCAGGTGCAGATCATCGAAGACCTGATTTCGAAGCACGTCGACGGTATTGCGATCTCGGTGAACGAGCCGAAGTCGGTCGAAAGCGTGATGAAGCGCGCGGAAAAGAGCGGCATCAAGGTGCTGACCTACGATTCGGATTCGCCTAATAGCGGCCGCTCGATGTATATCGGCACCAGCAACGAATCGGCTGGCGAGACGATGGCCGAGACGATGGGCAAGGCATTGAACGGTCAGGGCGATGTCGCGATCGTCACCGGGCAACTGGGCGCGGTGAATCTGAACGAACGCATCGCTGGCATCAAGAAGGGCCTCGCCAAATATCCGGGTATCAAGGTCGTCGAAACGCAGGGCACTGACGACGATCTGGCGCGCGGCGTTTCCGTGGTCGAGACGACGCTGCGTGCGCATCCGCAATTGAAGGGCATCTTCGGTGTCAGCCAGGTCGGCGGGCCGGCGGTTGCAAAGGTGTTGAACACCAAAGAGTTCGGCGCGATGAAGGGGAAGCTCGAAGTGATCGCGTTCGACGATCTGCCTGACACCGTGAAGGGCGTCCGCGATGGCTCGATCCAGGCGATCATGGTGCAGCGCCCCGTGACGATGGGCAAGCTGGCTGTCGAGCATCTGGTTTCGCAGATCCAGGGCAGCGAGAAGCAAGCGAGCGATATCGACACCGGCGTGACCGTGGTGACAAAGAACAATCTCGGCAGCTATACCAAGTAACCGCACCAAGGAACTGCGCCAGGTAGCCGCGCGAGCTGATCACGCGGCAAGCACAACCCGCCATGCAACCAGCCAAGGACCGCCGATGACGCCGTTTCTCGAAGTTCGCGACATCTCGAAGACGTTTCCCGGTGTGCGCGCGTTGAACCGCGTAACGCTTGAGATCGCGCGCGGCGAAGTGCTGGCGCTGGCGGGTGAAAACGGCGCGGGCAAGAGCACGTTGATGAAGATTCTCACCGGCGTGCTCGAACCTGATGCCGGAGGCGAAATCCGCATCGAAGGCGAGCCGGTGACATTGCGCGACGGTAATCATGCGCGCGCGTTGGGCATCGGCATCATTTATCAGGAACTGTCGGTCGTCGAAAACCTGAGCATCGCCGAGAACATCTTTCTCGCGCGGGAGCCGCTGACGCGTTTCGGCATGATCGACCGTGCGCGGATGAACGACGCGGCGCGTACCCTGCTCGAAACGATCGGCATGCGCGTCGATCCGCGCGAACAGGTGAGCCGCCTGAGCGTCGGGCAGAAACAGATGGTCGAAATCGCGAAGGCGATCTCATGCGATTCGAAGATCATCATCATGGACGAGCCGACTGCGTCGTTGAGCCATCACGAAACGCGCATTCTGCTAGACCTGATCAAGCGGCTGCGGATGCAGAACATCGGCATTGTCTATATTTCGCATCGGCTCGAAGAGCTGTTCGAACTGGCTGACCGCGTAACGGTGCTGCGCGACGGCGCAACCGTCGGCAGTGCGCCGATGACGGAGGTTACCCGCGAGTGGCTGGTGCGCAAGATGGTCGATCGCGACCTGAACGAACTGTATGCGGTGTCCGCGTCGCATGCGACACGCGAGGTCGTGCTCGAAGTGCGCAATCTGGAGCTTCGCGCACACAACAGCGTGCCGGCGCGCATTCGCGACATCAGCTTCACTGTGCATCGCGGCGAGATTCTCGGTATTGCGGGGCTGGTCGGCTCGGGGCGCACCGAGATCATGGAGATGATCTTCGGGATGCGGCCGAAGAGCGGCGACGTGCTGATTGCCGGCAAACGCGTGGCGATCGACAGTCCGCACGATGCGATCGCCAACGGCATCGGCTTCGTCACCGAAGACCGCAAGGGGCAGGGCCTGGTAGCCGGCATGAGCGTGCGCGAGAATTTCAGCCTGACGCACCTCGAAACCTACTCGCCGTTTCAGTTCGTGCGACGCATGGCCGAAGACGAACGCTGCCGCGAATTCGTACGCACGCTTGGCGTCAAAACGCCAACCATCGAACAGAAAGTGATCAACCTGAGCGGCGGCAATCAGCAGAAAGTTGTGCTCGCGAAGTGGGTTGCACGCAATCCGCGCGTGCTGATCGTCGACGAGCCGACCCGCGGTATCGATATCGGCGCGAAAGCGGAAGTGCATGCGCTGCTCGGGCGGCTTGCCGCGCAGGGCATTGCGATCATCGCGATCTCGTCGGACCTGCAGGAAGTGCTGGCGATCAGCGATCGCATTCTGGTGGTGCGCGAAGGGCGGCTGAACGGTACGTTCGAGCGCGCAGACGCAACCCAGGAGCGAGTAATGGCGGCGGCAACCGCATAAAGTCCCGCCGCAACGGTCTGTTTTATTCAACACGGAGCTTCAATCTAGATGGCCACGATAGTCGTAGTGCATACCGGTCCGGTGACGGTTCAGCCGCTCAAGGATCAATTCGCCGCGCAACTGCCGGATGTGCGGATGATCAATATTGTCGACGACAGCCTGCTGAACGACGTACGCAGCGCCGGACACCTGACGCCCGAAGTCACGGGCCGGCTGTACTCGTATATGTCGAACGCGCAGTCGATGGGCGCGGACTTTATCCTGAACGCGTGCTCGTCGGTCGGCGAAGCGGTCGATACGTTGCGCGGCATGATCCGTACGCCGATCATCAAGATTGACGAAACCATGGCGCAGGAAGCGAGCCGGCTCGGCACGCGGATCGGTGTGGTGGCCACCGTGAAAACCACACTTGAGCCGACCGTGCGGCTGATCCGCAAGAAAGCCGCCGAAGCGGGCCGCGAGATCAGTGTGGTCGAGCGCGTCGCCGAAGAAGCGTTCGCCGCGCTCCTGGCCGGCGACGCAGCGCGTCACGACGAAGTGCTCAAGCACACCATCGTCGCACTTGCCGACGAAGTGGACGTGGTGGTGCTCGCGCAGGTGTCGATGGCGCGGCTTGTGCCGTCGCTCGGCCAGACGCGCGTGCCGGTCCTGTCCAGCCCGCAAAGCGGCGTGGCGACGGTCAAGGCCGCGCTGTCAGACGCGCACTAAGCACGCACTAAGCACGCACTAAGCACGCACCACCGGCGCCTTGTACGCATGATGGGCCGGCTGCACGCTGCTGGCTACAGGCTGCGCGGTGCCCGCGGCGGCGAGCGCCGCTGGCATCCCCGGCAGAAATTGCGCGACGAACGCGGGTGTCAGCACGACCTTGCGTTCGTGTGTATCGACGAGGCCTTCGGCTTTCAGATCGCTGAAGTGGCGGTTCACCGATTCGCGCGACGTGCCGATAAATTCCGCCAACTTGTCCTGCGCGATCGACAGGTCTATCAGCACCGCGCCGCTCGCGCCGCCATGCACGAACGGTGCGCCGATCTGGTTGGCGAACATCGCGAGAATATTGACGAGGCGCTTGCGCACGTCGTGCAGCGACAGATTCTCGATCAGCTTTTGCGCTTCCTGCCAGCGCTGGTGATGGCTGCGCAACACGAACTGGTTGATCACGTGGTAGCGCTTGAGCAGGTCTTTGAAGTCTGCCTTACGGATATAGCAAATGCGGCTTGCGGCGAGTGTCTCCGCATAGTGTGAGTAGCTCGCTTCGTTCAGCACGTCGCCGTCGCCGAAGATCATGCCGGCCTTGATAAATGACAGCGTGATTTCCTGGCCTTCCTCGGTGAGCCGATAGAGCCGCACGTGACCGACCTTCAGCAGGTACACGTACTCGCTTTGCTCCTCAGGGCGATAGATCAGTGCGTTCTTGCGCAGGCTGCGGTGATCGCTGAAGGCCGGCATCACCTCTTCGAGGCAGTTGCGTTCGATCAGCGCGAGAAGCTCGCTTTTTCCGACAAACCACATTGCTTGTCTCCTTGTGTCGTGCCGGCATTGCTGCAAAGGAAGAAACAAAGCAGCAACGCGCCGGCGCCTGATTGCCAGATATTCTAACCAGCATATTGTCGCGCCGCTGAGCTTTGCGCGTCGATGCGCACTGCGTGGCGTAAGCGATATGTCAGGCATGCCGTGGCACGATCTAAAGAGGGTTGCGTGAGCCGCGCTTTATCCGGCGAAACGCGAAAAGTGTCCGACCACTACATAGCCAGAACCTCCCTCACCGCACTATCGATGAACTTAACATCGACAGCATTGGCTGCAGGACCGCCCGCAAAATGTCCCCACACCGACTCGATGGGCCGCAACTGCGCATTAGGCATCTTCGAAACCTCATATTCACTATCTTCCGGCGGGAAATACAGATCCGTGCGCCCGGGCATCACAATGGCCTTTGCAGTGATACTGCCCAACGCCCGATCGAAATCTCCCTTGTAAAGTGAGTTCGCGGAAATATCGCCGTTCTGCCAGCTCCACATCATCGACAGAATATTGTTGGCGTCCTTCTTCAAGAAATCACCCTCCCAGAACTGAGTAATAAAGTCCTCGAGCGACCCATACCCCATCGCTTCCATGTCGAGCCGTTGACGCAGAAACGCCTGCGAAAATCCCCAGCCGGCAAACACACGGGCAGCAGCGCGCATTCCACGCGTCGGCGGTGCATCGTAGAAACCGTTCCTGAAATCTGGGTCCAACAGCAATGGCGCCTTAAGCCCTTCGATAAACACAAAGTTGTGCCGCGAGCACCGAGCCGCCCCGCAAAACGGCAGAATGCGCTCGACCATCTCCGGATACATCGCGGCCCAATGGAAGGCCTGCATCGCGCCCATTGACCAGCCGGTGACGAGCCTGAGAGACTCGATGCCAAACTTCTCGGTCACAAGGCGATACTGCATCGCGACGTTGTCGTATAGCGTCACATGCGGGAAGCGGCCACGATCATACGGCGGCGGATAGTTGCTCGGCGAACTCGATACGCCGTTGCCAAACATGTTCGGCACAATGATGAAATACTCCCGCGGATCGAGCCCCATGTGCTCGCCAATCAGCCACTCATTGTCGACATGGCTGCCGCTATAGAAGGTCGGATAGACAATCGCGTTGTCTCGCGCTGCATTTAGCCGGCCATAGGTCTTGTAGCTGAGCCGCATGTCAGGCAGCGTCGCACCGGATTGCAGCGCGACGCGGCCAAGATTGAAAGTTTCGAAGTCCGTCACTTGAGCCTCATATTTAATTGGCAACGACGTTAAGGAATTTTCGGGTGCGCTCTTCAGTCGGGTTGTCGATGACCTGCTGCGGCGTACCTTGCTCGATCACTTCGCCGCCATCCATGAAGACGACGCGGTCAGCGACATCGCGGGCAAAGCGGATTTCGTGCGTGACCACGATCATCGTCATGCCGGCATCGGCAAGCCCGCGCATCACGCCAAGCACGTCGCCGACCAGTTCTGGATCGAGCGCCGAAGTAGGTTCGTCGAAGAGCATCAACTTGGGCTTGATCGCGAGCGCACGTGCAATCGCCACGCGCTGTTGCTGTCCGCCCGATAACCGGTGCGGCAGAAAATCCGCGTGTTCGGCCAGGCCCACGCTCTTCAACAGCTCGCGCCCGAGCGCTTCCGCCTCCGCGCGCGGCACGTCATAGACCTGACGCTGTGCTTCAACGATGTTGTCCAGCGAACTCAAATGACTAAACAGATTGAAATGCTGGAACACCATGCCCACGCGTGCTTCGGCGCGTGCGCGTGCGAGATTGTGCAGGGGCCGCACCGTGCCGCCGCCACCCGGCACTTCGCGATAGCCCACATACTGCGAATCGACCTTGATCGTTCCCCAGTCAAGCGGTTCGAGATGGTTGATGAGCTTGAGCAGCGTGCTTTTGCCGGAACCGCTCGGGCCGAGTATTACGACCACTTCGCCATGCGCGATTGACAGGTCGACGCCGCGCAAAATCTCGCGTTTGCCATATGATTTCCAGACGTTCTTGCACACGACAAACGGTTCATCGCACCGCCGTGACGTGCGGCTTTCGGCAGGCAGCAGGGTGCCGATCCATGCGTGATCGTTCGTCTCTGGCGCTTTGGTGGCGACGGGCAAAACAATCGGCGCGTCGAGAGGTTTCACATCACTCGTCGATGCGCGCAGTCCGAACCACGAGAACGTGAGCTTTCGGTCGCGCTCGTGATCGAAGATGCGTTCGAGCCACACCTGAAGCAATGAGATCCCGCTCGTCAGGATCAGATAAATCACCGCCGCCGCGCCGAACACGGTAAAGAACTTGAAGTTCTGCCCGACAACCTGTTGCGAGCGAAACGTGAGCTCGTTGACGAAGATCACCGACGCGATCGACGTCAGCTTCAACATGCCGATGGTGTCGTTGGCGAGACCGGGGATCACCGCGCGCATCGATTGCGGCAGGATAATGCGGCGCAACGTCAGCAACGGTCCCATGCCGAGTGCGGCGGCCGCGGTCGATTGCGAACGGTTTACCGACAGGATCCCGGCACGAAACAGCTCAGCGCTGAACGCTGCTTCGTTCAAGGCGAAGCCGATAACCGCAGTCGTGACTTCATCGAAACGCAAACCGATCAGCGGCAACGCGTCGAAGATGAATACGAGTTGCAGCAGCTGCGGCGTGCCGCGCACGAACCAGATATAACTCCACGCCGCTGAGTCCAGGGCCTTGAACCGCGACAGCCGCATCAGCGCAAGACCGAGCCCGAGCACCAGCCCGATCGACATCGCTATCAGCGTGATCTTCACCGCGATCCACGCGCCGCCGAGCAGGAACGGCGAGCCGACGTAACCTGCCAGCTCTTTGAAACCGTCGAGCATCTGAACGCTATCGAGACCGGCGGCCATCGCCGGCTGCAATACGAACATGGCCGCCATACCGAGGGCGCCGACGATCTTGTGTTTGATACGCAATGCCTTCATTTCCGAACCTGATCGATGACGCTGCCGGCACACGACGTGGTGTGCCGGGCAGGCAGCCTTTATTGAGTAAGTAGCGTGGTCGGCGTTTCCAGCGACGGATCTACGCCGTACTGCTGAAAGGTCTTCTTCTGGGTCTGATTGGCCTGCATGATCTTGAGTCCATCGGATACGGCGGCGATCATATCGGCGTTGCCTTTCTTCACGCCCACGCCGATCTTCATGCCGCTCGTCACCATGAAGCCGCGCGTGTAGAGCTGTGGGTTCTGTTTCGCGAGTCCGTCGACGAGCGCCAGGTCGTACATCATGACGTCGGCGCGATGGCTTGCAACCAGGCGCGCGCCTGACGCGATATCGGCGGATGTCATGATGGTTACGTCGGGCTTGTTTTCCGCTTTGCATTTGGCGGCTTGCGCTTGCGCCATCGACAGTTCGACAGTGCCGATGCCTGCCGTGACCGTCAGGCCGCAAAGCTTGGAGATGTCATCGATCTTCTTGGGGTTGCCGGCTGCGACCAGACCGCCCGTACCGGCCTGCATATAGGTGACGAAGCTTGTCTCCTTTGCGCGCTCCGGCGTGTAGTACAACAAGTCCCACATCACATCGATCTGTCCGGCACGCAGTGCGGGCAGCAAGCCAGGCCAGCCGGCGGTGAAGAATTCGGTCTTCACGCCAGCGCAGGCGAACACGGCGCGGGCCATGTCGGCATCGGCGCCGATGATCTTGTTGAAATCCTTGCCGTCACGAAATGCGTACGGCGGCGACTCTGGGTCGACGCCGATCTTGATCGTCTTGCCTGCGAGCGAGGGGTATTTCTGCGCCACCTTGGACGGTTCGCACGATTGCGCCGACGCGCCTTGCGCGAGGAGGAGGCCGGTGACTGCACATAGCAGCAGCTTGATTGCCTTTGACGTGAACATGGCGAATCCTATTCAGGTTGAACGATATAAATGCGAAAGAGGTGATACAGCGAAGCGAGGATGAAGTGATCTAACGGCCGAGGAAGTCCATGTGGCTTGCGATCGAACCCGGCGTAGTGATGCAGGCGAGGCCCTCGTCGCGCGCGCGCGCAATATGTTCGAGTGCCCGCCGCAAGTGACACAAACGATGTGGCTGACCCATCAGGTATGCATGCAAGGCAATGCCCATCACCAGCGGCTGACGCGCGGATTGCCGCAGCATTTCCTCGAAGTGATCGATCACCATATCGGCGAACGACTTCGCATCCATCTGGCGTGCAAGGATCATCGGGATATCGTTAACTTCTTCCGGATACGGAATCGCCCACAGCGGCTGACCGTTGCGCGTGTGCAGGCGCGTGGGCTGATCGTCGTGACACCAGTTGAGCGTGTACTGATAGCCCGCTTCGGCTACCAGATCGCTGGTGACATGACTTTCCGAGAGCCACGGCGACAACCAGCCCGCTGGCTGTTGCGCGCTCTCCGCCGCAATCCGCTCCCGGCATGCAGTGATCAGCGCGCGTTCGTCGTCTTCGGTAAGCGTTCCTTGCCGTTCCGAATTCGTATGACCGTGCGCGACCAGTTCATCGCCGCGCTGAGCGAAAGCGGCGACCAGCTCCGGGCAGTGATCGTAGAGCGCCGTGTTGATGATGGCGGCGGTCGGCAGCGCGAGTTCATCGAAAAGATCGAGACAGCGCCATGCGCCCACACGCAATGCGTACTCTCGCCACGCGTGATTCAGAACATCGGGTTCGGGCATCACCGGACCGATAGTTGGCCCCAGTCCTGCGCCGAACGCAAAGTGCTCGATGTTGAAGCCGATATAGACCGCGAGCCGCGAACCGTCAGGCCAGCGATAAACAGGGCGACCGTTGATCGGTAAATATGGAAAGCGCCCGTGGCCGGGCAGCACGCGATGTGCGGGAGAATCCATGGTCCAAAGAGTCCTGTCGAGCGGCGCGTACGCCGGTGGTTACGTCAGAACCCATGTTATGGATGCCAAAATAGCCGCATCGAGCTTGTTGCGAACAAACTCTTGTCTGCACGCGCATCGAAGGTGACCCGCGCTACTTCACGAGTTGAACAGCGCCTTCCGGATGATCGCGTGAACACCCCAGTTGCCGTCCACCACCTGTGTCACGCCGAAGTCGACCGCGACGGAGATCAGCGAGATCGCCTCATCTTCGGACAGGCCTTTGGTCGTCATCAGGAAGCGCCGCGTTTTGATGAACGCGTCGCGCATCGCGAGGTCGAGGGTCGATTTTTCATACACCGCGCTTTGCGCATTCGTGCCAAACTCGGCGAGATAGTTTGGATAACTGAAGCCGTGAAGAACCCATTCGTCGGCGGTTTCGACCAGTGGGTAGGTGAGGTCTGCAAACGGCTGGTCGCTTAGCGTATCTTTCTTATGAAGCACGAGTTGGAAGTCACCAGTAAGAGAACACTCGATCGCAGTGCCGCACAGTTCCGAGTCTCCTTGCGATGCATGCGGGTCGCCAACGGAGAGCAGCGCGCCGGGTACCCCGATTGGCAGGAAGACGCTCGCGCCGCGCGTTACGCGCCAGTTGTCGAGATTGCCGCCGAAGGTGGACGGTGGAATCGAATCTATCAGACCGTCCTGCTGCGGTGCGACGGTGACCACGCCGAAGTGCGGGCGCACCGGGATTTTGACGTTCTTCAGGATGTCGTGATTCTCGACGACCGTCGAATGATCGACCGGCACGCCGGGATAATCGATCGTCGGATGCATCACGCCAAAGGGATCGCGTTGAGGTGTCCAGCGGAAGTTATAGACCGCGCGAGCGTAGGCGGTTTCGCCGGCGGTGGCGGCGGCGGCGTCAATTTCATAGATGGTGACGACCTCGCGCGGTTTCGGCTCGGTCAATAACTCGCGATAGTGAAAGCCCCACCACGCAGCGGCATTGCTGCCGAACGCGCGGCCGGCGAATTTCGGATTGGCACAACCACGCGGATGGATATCGACGATACGCACTTCCAGCACATCACCCGGTTCCGCGCCGCGCACGGCGATCGGACCTGTGCAGATATGCACGCCGATGCCTTCTCCCGCACCACGTCCGTAGATGGACGCGTCCATGGGCCCTGCGCCGCGGCGGTTGACGTTCTTGCGCCCAGCAGTCCAATGGAACACACTTTCGGCGCCAGGATCGCCTTGCACCATGCGCTCCCAGTCGTCCGCCGCGTGTTGCGTGAGCGTTTCGATGGTTACCGTGTCGCCACTGTTCACTTCGAGCACGGGCTTAAGATCGTGACTGAAGTATCCCCAGTGGATCGTGTTGGCCGTTGCACGCAGCAGATGATGACGCGGCTTGCCGGACTCCCGCTGTGCTGGTGCCGCAGGCGCTTCAAGCTGCTCGGCAGAGTCGGCCTCATCTGCAACTTCATGAGCCGCACCCTGCTCGGCAAGTTGCGCATGTACGATCAAACTCCCGGCATTGACAGGCAAGCCGCGCGAGATTCGCCGCACCAGATGGCGCGCTAATTCGAGACCCGCTTCATGTCGAAAGGTGCGCGGCGACGCGCCATATTGCTCGCGGAACACCCGGCTGAAATACGCGGGATCGTTGAAACCCCAGCGGAAACAGACATCGGCAATCGAAACCTTTTCATACAGCGGATTCACCAACTCCGCACGGCAGCGTTCCAGCCTGCGCGAGCGCAAGTAGATCGAGAAATTCTGTCCAACCGCTTCGAACAGCTTCTGCAGATAGCGCGGCGAGACGCGCTCATCTTTGGCTATCGATGTCAGCCCGAGATCGGGGTCGGCGAGATTGCCCTCGATGGTCCGACACACTCGCGAGAAAATCGCGGCCTGAGACGGCGTGAGTCCGCTGAAACTGCCTTCCTTGTCGTGAGCGGCGAGACTCGCGACCAGGAATTCCGCGAGCGCGAGTTCGAGGGGGCGCAACTCGTCGAGCGTGAGCGTCTCCACGCTTTCAGCAATCGAGCGCAGAAAGCCGGAGAACACGTGACCGATGCCGGCCTCGCCTGGCAAACGCCCGGCACGCAGCGAGAACGGCGTAAGAAGGCGTGCATTGATGGCGGAGCGGGGCACGCGGATCGCGAACGCGCGGAAGTCGGATGTGAACGCCAGATGGGCTTCCTCGCGCGACGACGCGTAAATAATATCGCCAGTTGCAACCCGCGCACGCACGCCGTCGGCGACGAGCGTCACGCCGCCGTCGAGATGCAGCACGATCACGAGACTGTCGGCGCCGTCGACCTTGAACTCGATGGTTTGCGCGAATGCGGCCAGCGCGATCAGCTCAAAGCCACTTGTCGACCTGCGCGACGTAATGGTTCCATGCAACGGGCGCCCGGCAGCGAGAGGCGTGCCGCAGCGCAAGCCAAGCCGGTCGAGCGCCTCGCTCCAGGCGCGCAGGCGATCTACCTCGGCATACGACTCGGTGGTGAAACGCAGTAAGTCCAACCCAGGCTCCCGGACCCTGACGAACGTCAGTCGAATGATTCAAAGGCAATGTCCGTGCCATTGATAATGACGCCGCTAGCGCCGCAGCGCGCGGTAACGGTGCGTGGATGCACCGTTACCGCGCGCGCACGCACTACTCACACGCGAGGCTTTTTCTTAGGAGGAAAAATGCTGCGGGGGATCTTGCAGTGAATGCCCTGACGGCCATCGACGACCTGGGTCACGGAGAAATCCGCGGCGACGCTCATCAGCGAATACGCGTCGTCACGCGAGAGGCCTTGCTGCTCGGTGAGCAACAACAACATATCGCGTGAAGCGTTTTTCGTCGCGATGTTGAGATCTTCATCGAAGCCATGAACGATCCAGAAGTCCGGCGTTTCTAGCAGCGGCGAGGGAAATGCGAAGTCGCGCCGCAGCACGATCTGGAACATGACATTGAGCGATGCCTCGATCGCGGTGCCGCTGATCTCGCCATCGCCTTGCGATACATGCGGGTCGCCAATCGAGAACAACCCGCCGTCCACGGCGACCGGGTAATACATGGTTGAACCCGCGCCGATGCGCCAGTTATCGATATTGCCGCCATGCGCGCCCGGCGGCACGGTGCTCACACGGCCCGCCACATCGGGCGCGACGCCTGCTGTGCCCAGATGAGGGCGCACGGGCACGCGAACGCCATCGAGCGCGAGTTCGCGGCAGCAGTCGCGAATCTCCGAACGCTTGCCCGGCACGAGATATTTACCGGGATAGTCATACGCATAGAGCGCGTGAGCCGTGTTTGAAGCCTGATCGAGTTCGTAGATCGTGACGCGCTCTTTCTCGAAATCGGTGAACAGATGGCCCCAGTGCGCCGCGAGATTCGAGCCATAGTTGAAGCGCGGGGTCATTTGCAGATAGCGCACTTCGAGCAGATCGCCGGGCCTGGCGTCGTTCACGAAGATCGGGCCCGTCATCAGATGCACGCCGGGCGCGCGATCGGACTCGGGAATCGTGTCGTAGAGCGCACGCACCTTGTCATCCATCATGAGGTCGGGCGCGTCGCCTGCATGATGCGTGATCGCTTCGGCGCGAATAAAGTCGCCGCTCTCGACAATCAACGCGGGCGCTAGCGCCGCATCGAAATATCCCCAATGAACATTTTTCTGAATGGCAGGCAAGTCGTAAAGCATGCTTTCTAAAGCTCCGTAAGAGTGTCCAATTGATCGACGCGACTGATGACCGATCGTACGGGCGACAGAATAGACAGACTTGGTTGACTGCGTACAAAAGCTTGTGTGTGGACGAATCCGTTTCCGTGTCACTCAGCTTACGAGGGTCTTGTCATGTCCAAGCCGAAACGCATCCGGTCAATTTCCGGATGCCCCACGTCCTCGTTCTAATAATGCCGCGCGATCCGCCATCGCCCCGGTAGTCAGAATTCCCCTTCATCCCCGTACAAGGATTTGTGCGCACCGGGACAAGTCCGCGAAATTTCCTCCACCTACGCTTGCGCTGATGCGATGCAACAAGGCTTACATGGGGTAGGCCATTGACATCTGCCGCTGAGGGAGTCTTCCGGATGCATACCAATCTCATCGAACACGGACATAGCTTGCTCGACAAAGGTGTTGCCTTTCGTCGCTGGCATGAGTTCGTCATCGGCGCCGTCTGTTTGCTGGCACTGTTGATATCGGGTCACGCAAAGGCTGCCGCACCGGCTACGCCCACCGAGTGCAAGGCGCTTCAAGCCAGGTATCCGCAATTCAAGGGAAAGTCACTTGTCAACGCGATCAATCCGCACACACCTGGTTATGAAGCGCTGGATCCGAGCGACCCGAGCAAATACATCGGCTTCGATATCGACCTCGGCGAGACGATCGGCAACTGCCTCGGCTTCACGATGACGTACAAGCCGGTGACGTTCGCCGCGCTATTGACGACGCTGCAAAGCGGTCAGGCTGACATCGTGATCTCCGACATCTATGCGACTGAAGAGCGCGCGAAGGCGGCGGACTTTATCACCTACTCGAAGGTGTTCGACGGCGTCCTCGTCGCAAAGGGTAATCCGAAGAAGATCACGGGCATCAACCCGACCATGTGCGGTACCACTGCAGCGGAAAATACCGGCTATGTCGAAGTGCCGCTGATCCAGAATCTCGCTCCGGCCTGCAAGGCGGCCAACAGGCAGGAGGCCGCGATACAACTGTACGACAACAACGCGAACTGCATTCAGGCGATCCTGTCGGGCCGAGCCGATACGTACATCAACGACGTGAACACGGTGGACCAGGCGGTGAAGGCGTATCCGGACAAACTCGAGAAGGCGAGCGCGGTGACGCTGCCGTACTCGGTCGGCATCGGCGTACCGAAGGACAAGCCTGAATTTCGCGCGGCCGTGATGGCGGCGCTCGTCGCGATCCAGAAGGCGGGCATCGAGGCTGAGCTGCTGAAGAAGTGGTCGCTTGGCGCTGAAAATCTCGAAACACCCAAACTGATCGTGTCGAACTGATGGAACTGTTTCTGCATTATCTCGGCATGCCGTATCTGCTGCGCGGCATCGGCTTCACGATCGCGGTGACGGCCCTCGGGCTCGCGGGCGGTGTCGTCGTAGGGCTGGTGCTCGTGGCGATGCAACTAAGCAGGGTCGGCCCGTTAGCGGCGCTCGCGCGCGGCTACACGGTGATCTTCCGCGGTACGCCGCTCATCCTGCAACTCGTGTTCGCGTATGACGCGTTGCCACATATCGGGCTGAAGCTGAGCGCAATAGGCGCCGCCGGTCTCGCGCTCGCAGCAAACGAGGGACCGTTCATCGCCGAGATCCTGCGGGCTGGCGTGCTCGGCGTCGAACGCGGCCAACTGCTCGCAGGACAGGCGCTTGGCATGACGCCGTCCGTCCTGATGCGCCGCGTGATCGCACCGCAGGCAATCCGCGCAATCGTGCCGGCGCTTGGCAACGAATCGGTCAGCGCGTTGAAGAACTCATCGCTGGCCTCGGTGATCGCCGTCGATGAGCTGACGTTGCGCAGCACGCAGCTCGCGTCATCGACGTTCGACTTCTTCTCGATCTTCTTCGCATCCGGGCTGATGTACCTGATTTTGACAGGGGCGGTTGCCGTGATCCAGTTGATCGCGGAAGCCGCGCTCGATCTCGATCGTCCCGCGTCCGGGGGTTTCGCGCGGTTGTTGCCGTGGCGCCGTGCCGCCGTGACGGAGGAGGCAGCGCCAGGCGCGCGAGCGGCGCCTCGGCCCGAGCCGTTCACTGCCGACCCGCTTCGCGAGAGCGATCCGCCCACACGCAGACCGGCGTACAGCCGGGCAGATCATGCAAAGCGCTACGCGGAACTTGCTCGGCAGGGCGCAGCGGTGAAGGTGAGCGCCCTGCGCAAACAGTACGGCAAGCAGCCAGTGCTTGATGGATTCGACCTGACTGTTCGCTTCGGTGAAGTCGTCGTGGTGCTCGGGCCGAGCGGCTCAGGCAAGAGCACGCTGCTCCGTTGCATCAACCACCTCGAACACTGGGACGCGGGCGAAATTCGCATTGACGGAAGGCGCGTTGGCTTTCGCGCCGACGGCCGGCCAATGACGCAGCACGACATCGCGAACGAGCGCGCGAGCATCGGCGTCGGCATGGTGTTTCAGCAGTTCAATCTGTTCAGTCACCTGAGCGCGTGCGAGAACATCGCGGGGCCTTTGCGGTGGGTGCATGGCATGGGGCCCGCCGACGCGGAGCGCCGCGCACATGAGCTGCTTGAACGCGTCGGCCTCGGTCATCGCGCCCACGCATTGCCGCGCCATCTTTCTGGCGGGCAGCAACAGCGTGTTGCGATCGCCCGTGCGCTGGCTCCCAATCCCCGCGTACTGCTGCTCGATGAACCGACGTCCGCCCTCGACCCGGAGCTCGTCGGCGAGGTGTTAGACGTGATCCAGCGGCTCGCGATCGAAGACGGCCTGACCATGATCATCTCCACCCATCAATTGCGTTTCGCCGATCAGGTTGCCGATCGCGTCGTCTTTATGAGCGGCGGCATGGTCGTCGAAGAGGGACCTGCGCACGATGTGCTCACGCATCCGAGGCATCCTTTGACGAGTCGATTTCTGAGCGTGATGGGCGCTGACAGCGGGTTCGAAGTCGCGTCATGAGCGTAGCGTGCGCTAGCCCGCCGCGACGGTGACGTCGTGTTGTGTAGCGTATCGTCGCAAGCATGAACCACGTGATCAATCAATGGCGCGCAACGCGGTAGCGGTTGCGCAAGTTATCGGCTGGCCGGTTGCGTCAACCAGTTCAGGCAATTGCGCCATAGCCGCTCGTAGCCCGGCCATGCCGAAAACTCGGGCGGGAGCCAGTGCACCGACATGTCGCTAGTCCATGCGAGCGTGCGGCCCGCGCCGAAGTGTCCGGCGACAAGCAGCGGATGCCCGGTGCCGGGTACTGTCGCGATCAGTTGCGCATCGGGCTTCAATTCGACTTCGTTATAGCCGAGCAGATGAGGCCAGTCTGTGCCCAGACCTTCGACTACCGGATGCGCGGCGGCCACATGCGGCGTGAAACCTTCAGGCACCTCTACGCGATCGTCGTATGGCAGGCAGCGCACCGGAAGCACGTCTTCCACGGGCGTATTGCGAAAGCGGGCGCTACCGTTGATGCCCTGAAAACTCAGATACCCGCCGATCATCATCAGCCCGCCGCCGCCGCTGACGTAATCGCGCAAGAGCTTGAGCCGGTTCGGCGTGCGTACGCTTCTGATCCAGGTGTCGGGGTGCAGCAGCAAGGTATTTGCACCGATGTCGGAAAGGATGATCGCGTCCCACGCGTTGAGGTCGATTAGCGTCGCAGGAAAGTGCGTTTGCGCTTCGTGGCTCGGCATATGGGTGACCGCATAATCGCCATGCTCGAACAGTTTCAGAAACGCATCCGCGCCGCTGTGATGCGTGATCGACGCGAATTGGTCGAAGCCCTTGGCATGGGTGGCGGTGGAGGTCCACGATTCGCCGGCGAGCAGCACTTTCTTCTTCATGTGATTTCCTTGCGTAGGGTGATCGTTAGCTGGCGTTCGCGCGGCTCCAGAACACGCGCGCTGGATTGGCCGCCAGCAGCGTTTCGATCTGCGCGTCGGTCACGCCATGCCGTTTCAGGCGCGGCACGAAGTGCTCGAGAATGTACCCGTAACCAAAGCCGCCGTAGCGGGTGAGCATCATCTTCAGAAATACGTCCTGCGAAAGCAGCACGCGGTCCACATAACCGGCGTCGATCAGCGCGCGAATCGCCCGCGCGTTTTCCTCATCCGAAGGCGACTGTGCCTGTTCGTCCGCGTAGTAGTAGTCCATGCCGATCATGTCGTATTCGAGCCACGCGCCGCGCTGTGCCAGCGAGTGCTGGTAAGCGACGTCGTAGAGGCTTGGATTCATATGACACAGCACCGTGTGCTGCACATCGGCGCCTTCCGCTTCGACAATGTCGAGCACCCGGTGACCATGCCGCACCCAGCCCGGAAGATGCACCGACAACGGCACGCGGGTCGCGGCGCTCGCGCGCGCGGCGGCGCGCAGCGACTTTTCTTCCTCGGCGGTAAATGCCGCGGACACGCCGATTTCGCCGATCAGGCCGGCGGCCACCTCCGGTTTGCGTTCGAGCGCGCCCACCTCGAACATCAACAGTTCGGCGAGTTCTTCGACTGAACGCTCCCGTACATAGGCCGGATGCGAGGGTTCGAGGTAAAAGCCCGTCGACATCACAATATGCAGGCCGGTGCGGCGCGCGATCTGCTGCAGTGCCGCCGGGTCGCGCCCGATCCCGATATTGGTCGGGTCGACCACGGTCGCGCCGCCCAGCTCGCGAAATTTAAGCAACTCTTCGACGGCAAGATCGACGTCGACAAGCCGGCAGTTGTCGCGGTTCATTAGCGGATTCATGCGCAACGCGCCGAGTATCCCGATGTGGACTTTCTGTTCGCCGATATGGCCTGCCGCGCAACATGCGGGCGGCACCCATTTGTTCGACGCATCGATCAGGATGTGCTCGTGCATCAGCGTGATGCCCATCTCGCTGACGGGCACCCGTCCCAGGACGGTCATCACGTAGCCGCTGTCGACGCCGACGGTCGGCTGGAGCCGGGTAGATTCGGACACTGTCATCGTGTGCCTCGCGTGTGCCCATGTTGCCGCCGGGCAGTCCTGGCAGGTGGGCCAAAGTTAATTAACGCGCATCAAAGTAAAGCGCTTTACTAGAAATTATGTCGATTCAAGCCTGGCTGTCAACGAAATCAAAAAAAGACGGTTGGAAATGTATGAGCACACACGGTGAACACCTGAACACCATTTTGGTGCTTGTTTATAGGTATTTTCCACACGAATCACTGAGCAGGTCAGGCTGCATTTCGCATGCGGAAAAATTTTGGCAAGGCGCTTGACAATCGAAATATGGTTGCATTCAATCAAGTAAAGCGCTTTACAAGTCCGAAGCGCAGCAACCAGCCATCTGATGAATTTTCCTGTGAGGTACGCGTGACGCAACGCCGTTTCATACCGGGTTTGAAGGACGTGGCACGCACAGCGGGCGTTTCGATGACCACCGTGTCGCGCTACCTGAACGCGGACCTCGTGCTGCCGCCCGACACCGCGCAACGCGTCGACACGGCGATCCGCCAGCTCGGCTACGTGCCGAACCCACATGCGCGCAGTCTCGGGCGCGGGCGTTCGGACACGATCGGCCTCGTCATACCGACCATCGCCAACCCGTTCTTCGCGCTGCTCGCTGCCGCCGTCGAGGAGGCAGCCGAAGCGAAGGGCTTAGGCGTGCTGCTGAACGCGACGTCGAACAATGCGAGCCGCGAATTGCAGCACGTGGCGCGGATGCGGCGCAACCAGGTGAGCGGCCTGCTGTTCGTCAGCGCGCATTACCACACCCCCGAACTGGTCCAGGCGCTGAACGACACGCGCGGCCTCGTGCTGATCGACGAAGACATTCCGGGCGTGCACAGCGCGAAGGTGCTGTACGACAACTATCGCGGCGGCTGGCTGGCCGGCGAGCACTTCGTCGAACACGGCCATCGGCGCATTGCATTCATCGGCGGCCCGTCGGAACTTGCGAGCACGCGCGACCGCTTTGCCGGCTTGCGCGATGCGGCCGCGCAGGCGGACGCCGAAGTCACGTTCGAAATGTACGGGGCTTATGCCGCCGCGCACGGCGAGGACGCGGCGCGCGCGCTGTTGAGTCTCGGGCGACCGCCGACCGCCGTATTCGTATCGAGCGGCGAAATCATGATCGGCCTGCTCGACGCGCTGCATCGCGCCGGCGTGGCGGTGCCCGAACGTCTGTCGCTGATCGTGTTCGACGACGCAGGCCCTTTGCATCTGTTCGATCCGCCGTTGACCGCGATCCGCCAACCGATCGCGGAGCTGGGCGCGCGTGCCGTGGAACTGATGCTCGCCGCATCGCACGGCGACCCCGCAGAAACCGAAGTCCGTCTTCCGGTGGAGCTCGTGAAACGGGCTTCCGTGGCTCCGCCGGCATCCGTCTGATTGCTGCCCGTACTCTGGAGGAGTTATGAACAAGGCACTACGTTTTGCGTTTAGCTGTTCCGTTGCGCTAATGGGCCTCGCGGGCTTTAGCGCGCCTGCGCCTGCAGCCGGCACGCCGACTTACGCGCTGATCGTGATCAACCAGCAGGCGGCTTTCTTCAACCAGATGCGCGCCGGCGCCGAGGAGGAGGCGAAGAAGCGCGGCGTCAAGCTAGTCGTGTTCAACGCCAATGACGTGTCTTCAGCGCAGGTCAACGCGATCGACGACTACGTACAGCAGAAAGTGGACGGTATCGTGGTCGATGCGATCGACGTGAACGCGGTGCGCGGTGCGATCCGCAACGCAACTGCCGCGGGGATTCCGGTGGTGGGACTCGACGCTGTGCTGCCGCCGGGCCCGCAGAAGGCGCAGGTCGCCGTGGACAATACGGTCGGCTCGAAGGAGCTGGCGGCGCGCTACCTGGACTACGTCGCAAAGAACCCGCAAGGCAGCGCGCATATCGGCATCGTTGGCGCGCTGAGTTCGGTGATCCAGAACACGCGCCAGAAGATCTTCCAGGACGTGATCGCGGCGAGCGGAAAGGTGACGGTGGCCGGTGTGGTCGACGGCCAGAACACTCAGGATATCGCGCTTTCGGCAGCCGAAAACCTGCTGACCGCCAACCCCGACCTCGACGCCATCTACGCGACCGGCGAGCCGGCCATGCTGGGTGCGATCGCCGCGGTGCAGGCGCAAGGGCGCGCCGACAAGGTGAAGGTGATCGGCTGGGACCTCGCGCCGGAAGTGATTCGCGGCATCGACCGCGGCGTGGTGCTCGGCGTGCTGCAGCAGGATCCCCCCGCGATGGGCCGCGCGGCGATCGCGCAGATCGATAACGCGCACAGCGGCAAGCCGGTGCAGCAGGTGGTGATGACGCCGGTGACCTACGTGACGAAGGCGAACGTCGGCGCGTATCGCAACCTCTTTGCGGCGAAATGACCATGCAGGCGCTCATCACTATGAAGCCATCCCCGACCGCCGCAGCCGCCAGGCCGCGCGTGCCGATTCTCGCGATGAAGGGCATTCGCAAATCGTTCGGCTCGTTTCCCGCGTTGCGCGGCATCGATCTCGATCTTTACGCCGGCGAATGCGTCGGCCTGATCGGCGACAACGCGGCCGGCAAATCGACGTTGACCAAGGTGATGGCAGGCACCTATTTGCCCGACGCCGGCACGATTCACATTGAAGGCAACGAAGTGCGCTTCACTGGACCGGCCGACGCGCGGGCCCGTCACATCGAAATGGTCTATCAGGATCTGAGCCTGTGCGACACCGTCGATGTGGTCGGCAACCTGTATCTCGGGCGCGAACTGTGCAAGGGCGGCATGCTGCAGCACAAGCGCATGCTGGCCGAAGCGCGCACGCTGCTCGACCGGCTCAAGATTCGCATTCCGAACCTGAGCAACACCGTTGAGCAGTTGTCGGGCGGGCAACGGCAGTCGATCGCGATCGCGCGCGCCGCGTCGTTTTCGCCGCGCGTGCTGATCATGGACGAACCCACGTCGGCGCTCGCCGTCGCAGAAGTCGATGCGGTGCTCGACCTGATCAATCGCGTCAAGGCGCAGGGAGTGGCCGTCGTGCTGATTACGCACCGGCTGCAGGATCTGTTCCGGGTCTGCGACCGGATCGCCGTGATGTACGAAGGCACCAAGGTTGCCGAGCGGCAGCTCGACGAGACCAGCCTGGAAGAACTGGTTCAGCTGATTGTCGGAAGGAGACACGGATGAGCACCACGCCTTATACCGAGCGCGAATTCGGCTCGCGCTCGCGCGACTACTTTGCCAATCACGCGCAGGTGCTGTCGATTGCCGGTTTTTTTGTCGGATGTTGCGTGGTGTTTGCGCTCGGCAGCAACACGTTTCTGACCACGGGCAATGCGCTAAACGTGTTGCGTCAGCTAGCGCCGATTCTGGTGGTGGCGATTGCGATGACCTTCGTCATCACGACCGGCGGCATTGATCTGTCGGTCGGCTCGATGGCCGCGCTGACCAACGCGCTGGTCGCGATCCTGATCCAGCATGGCGTGCCGTGGCCTGCTGCGATGCTCGCGATCCTCGCGCTCGGCGGCGCTATCGGCTGGCTGCAAGGATGGATTTCGGCCAGCCAGGCCATACCGTCCTTCATCGTGACGCTGGCCACCATGTCGACGCTGCGCGGCATTGCGCTCTATTCGACCAAGGGCTTTTCAGTGCCAATCGAATCGGGCACGGGCTTCGACTTCATCGGCACCGGCATGCTGTTCGACGTACCGGTGCCGGCATTGATCGCGGTGATCGTATGCGTGCTCGGCTACGTGTATCTGAACCGCGGTCGCTATGGCCGACGCGTGGTAGCGGTCGGCGCGAATGCCGAAGCTGCACGGCGCGCCGGCATGCCGACGCTGCGCATCAAGAGTTCGGTGTTCCTGCTGACCGGTCTCGCCTCCGCGGCGGCCGGGTTGATTCTCGCGTCGCGGCTCGGCTCGGGCTCGTCGAATGCGGCGGTGGGCTTCGAGCTGGATGTGATCGCGGCGGTTGTGCTGGGCGGCACGTCGCTGATGGGCGGCCGCGCCACCATCACCGGCACGATCCTTGGCTCACTAACCATCGCGGTGATCGGCAACGGGCTGATTCTGATGCACATCTCCCCGTTCTTCACGCAGATCATCACCGGCGTGATCATTCTCGGCGCGATCTGGTTGAACACCCGGATGTTCGGCCGCTACAAATCGTCAAAGAAATAGCGAGGGCTTCTTTTAGATGACTACGCAACATTCAACGACTCACACGGAACGTCTGCTCGCGGCCAATGCCGGCCCGTGGCAGGCCATGCAGGAGCACCGGTTTGTGGTCGACATCGAGCGCAACCGTTTGCCGGCAGACACGTTCAACCGTTACTTGGCCTATGAAGGGCGCTTCGTCGAAACCGCCATCGGGATATTCGGCCATGCGCTGATCAAGGCGCCAGCGATCGCGCAGAAACACTGGCTGATCGGCGTGCTGAACGCATTGTCCACCGAGCAGGTGCCATATTTCGATCGTACCTTCGCAGCGCTCGCGTTGCCGGCGCCACGCAGCGATGCGCGGCTGCCTGCCGGTGTCACTGCATTCGATACCGGCATGCTCGAAATCGCGCAGCAAGGCCGGTACGAGGACGTGATCGTCGCGATGCTGACGGCGGAATGGATGTATGGCACCTGGTGCACGCGCGCGAACCGGACGCCGCACGACAACGGCTACATACGCGACTGGGTCGCACTGCACGCGGAAGCTACGTTCAATGCCCAGGTGCAATGGCTGAAAGCACAGGTGAACGGCTGGAGCGCGGAGCAGTTCGATTTCGAGCGCAGCAGCGCGATCTTTGCGAAGGTGCTCGCCCTGGAAATCGATTTTCACAGTGCCTGTTACGAAGTCTGACGACTATTGCGGATACGATCAAATGAGCACACAACCCGTTTTCAAGCAAAAACCCAACGCGATCGAAGGCCTGTTCGGCAGACGTAAGGCAGTGATCGGCGTGATCCACTGTTTGCCGCTGCCCGGCGCGCCGCACTATGAAGGCCAGCCGATCGCGGAGCTCGTCGACTATGCGGTCAATGAAGCAAAAGCCTATGCACAGGGCGGCCTGGACGGCATCATCGTCGAGAACCACGGCGACATTCCGTTCGCCAAACCCGAGGACCTCGGGCCCGAAACCGCCGCGGCGATGGCCGTGATTGCCGACGCGGTGCGGCGCGCAGTCGGGCTGCCGATCGGCATTAACGTGCTGGCCAACGGCGCCATCCAGGCGCTCGCTGTGGCCAAAGCCGCCGGCGCGTCGTTCGTGCGGGTGAACCAGTGGGCCAATGCCTACGTGGCTAACGAAGGCTTTATCGAAGGGCCGGCGGCACTGGCCACGCGCTATCGCGCCCGTTTGTGCGCGCAGAACATCAAGATCGTCGCGGACGTGCACGTTAAACATGGCGCGCACGCGATCACGGCGGACCGCTCGCTCGCTGAACTCGCGCGTGACGTCGAATTTTTCGATGCGGATGCCGCGATCGTGACCGGTCAGCGTACCGGCGATTCCGCCACGATGGATGAACTGCAGGCTATTGCAAAGGGCACCTCGCTGCCGGTGATGATCGGCTCGGGTGTGAATCCGTCGAACGTCGGCGAGCTGTTTACCGTCGCCGATGCGGTGATCATCGCCAGCTTTCTGAAACGCGATGGCGTGTGGTGGAATCCGGTCGACCGCGAGCGGGTCGACGTGTTCATGAAGGAAGCCGTGAAGGCACGCTTATGAAGCGGCTGTTCGTGGTCGGCAACGCGGTGGCGGATCTTACCTTTCTGGTGGAGCGCGCGCCGCGCGCGGGCGAATCGTTGCTGGCGGTGGCCGTGCAGCGTGCGCCGGGCGGCAAGGGTCTGAACCAGGCGGTGGCCGCGCATCGCAAAGGGGCGGCAGTGGTGTTTCACGCAGCCATCGGCAACGATGCGGAGGGAGCGGGCATCCGCAAGCGGCTCGAAGCCGAACAGATGCATGCGTTGCGCATGGTCAGCTGCGGTGTCGCGACAGACATGTCGGTCGTCATCGTCAGCCGCAGCGGCGAAAATTCCATCGTGACGGCCGCTGGCTGCACGCGTGCGCTCGATACACCGCAGGTGGTCGCGCAGATTGCTGACATCGACGCAGGCGATACGTTGCTGATGCAAGGCAATCTGTCGCTCGACTGCACGCTCAGTGTGATCGAACATGCACGCGAAAGGGGCGCGGTGGTCATTGTCAACGCGGCGCCGTGGTGCTGGCCGGATACGTCGGCGCTCGAGCGTTGCACGGGGGTGATCGCCAACGAGGGCGAGATTCGAGACATCTCCGGCATTGACGAGCCCGAGCAAGCGGCGCGCTGGCTGCTGGCGCGGGGGCCTGAATGGGTGGTCGTCACCCTTGGCGCACGCGGCGCATTGCTGGTGCGTGCCGACCAGGCGGTGCATCTGCCGGCGTTGCCGGTGGTGGCGGTCGACACGTCGGGTGCCGGTGATGTGTTTTGCGGCGTGCTGGCGGCGATGCTTTCGCAGGCTGCGCCGTTGCTGCCGGCAATCGGCTGCGCGCAACGGGCTGCTGCGCTGGCCGTCGAGCGGCACGGCACCTTTGCGTCGATTCCGGCCGCCATCGAGATGCGGCAGATGATGCAGGCGGTGTCCAGCGAACCGTCCGAGGCAGCTTGTGCCGCAACTGGAGCACTCGCGGCGGGGCGATGAGCGGCGCGCCGGAGGTTTTGTCGCAGTAAGGCTCGCGCAGTAAAGTCGAATCGATATACAAAGTACTGCTTCCGTTGCCAGTTCATAGAATTGATCGGCAGCGGACGGATGATAACCTCGAGCACACTTCATCTGTCCTTTGCCGATCATGTGCATTAATTCGATGCCGCCCAGAAGGATCCGCGCACAGCGAAAAGTTTTGAATCCCAGCATGGGTCACTAAACGTGCCATTGATTAGTCGAATTCTCGAATACGATGCATTAGGCGAGCAGTGTCATTGACCAGATCGGTTTGGAAGGCCCGTCAATTGGGAATCGCGGCTCAGAGCTTTTTTGCATCGTCTCAGTGTGTATCCAGGAACAAAAATTTCCTTACCTTCGCTAGAACGCGGAGTTTCGAAAAAATAGTGCGTACATGATTTTTCACAGCGTGGAAATTCGACCAGCTACCTGCGCCGTTATTGGCGAGTATCAACTGAAGTAAATTGACCTGCCTGTTCAAAGAACCGCGACTTCCGATGATTCTGGATGGAAAAAAGTAGGAATGCAGACGTCCTGTTGGACCAGCCGTAGGTCGGCGTGAGCGTCTTCACGCCGGAGAGCGATATGCCGCAATTGATTTCACGCGGCACGATCGACGTCACTGTCCCGATCTCGTTTCCGTCCGGTCGGCCCAGCGTTCCTGCGTATGCAAGCACGAGAACCACGCCGTGAATAAGCAGATCGCTGGACGGTCTCGCCGTCCGATGGGAGGCTGGCGAGTCGCCGGCCTCTATTTTTGCATCCGCACGATTTAGTTTGCTTTGCGCCGCCATTAAGCGCATTGTGAACTGGTTCAGATGTACCTCTGGCCGCCCCTTTTTGCGCATCCGGACAGACACAATTCAATGACGGTCAGCACCACTCACGGAGCGCGTCATCATGACCATTCCCACCATCGAATACAGAGGGTACGAGCTACGTGCGTACTCGCATCAGGAATTCCCGCTGCATCGTGACCCGTATGCCAAAGGTCCGCGTCAGTTCTCATCCGTCGTGCGGATCGACACCATTCAGCCCAGCGAGGCCAAGGCCCGGCGCTATGTGACGTTGTTCGCTACAGCAAGTCCAACCACCGCGGGCGATGCCATCGACCTCGCGATGCAATACGGGAAGGACATCGTCGACGGCAAGGTTCAGGCGAGCGGGCTCTGACGCATCGGGTTCGAGTCAGTCCGAAGCTCGAGTGGAGAATGTCATGCAGTATCCGCTTTATGTACACCGCGAAGGCGACACCAGCTTTCGCGGCAATTTTCCCGATTCCCCTCGTGCCGTTGCGCATGGCAAGTCGATGGACGAACTAAAGATCGATGCGAAGCAGGCCGTCGAATCAATGTATGACGGTAGCGAGCAACGCATACCGGCTGCGACGTGCAGTGCGTCGGAGTCGCATGCGTCGCAAGCCATTGGCATCCAGGTCAGTCTGCTGCAGCAAGTCGATCTGGCAGCAAGAGAACGTCATATGACGCGCTCCGCGTTGATCACGCTGGCTGTCGTACACGAACTTGCGGCCCGGTACGAAGGACAATTGTCCTGCGTACCGGTTTCCCAACGCGGTTTCGTGAACAGATGACATGCACGGCTGGCCCGTCGGACGGAGGCATCCATACGCCGAACGATCGCGTGTCGCGGCTTCGGGATTCTTGTCGAATTGACTCCGTCAGCGGACGACACGTTTGACGTCGTTTTTCCATGGTCACGCTGAGTAGCGTCGCGTCTGTGCTCCAGTATCCAGCTGCGCGAAAGCCGGGCACGAAAGCCATGGATCAGCGAATGAAGATGTCTCATGAAATTTCTATGGTCACCTAAAATATAACTATGGTTCCGACCTAAAAGGAGATGCCATGAGTCAGTCAATGATCAGTTTTGTAGTGGGGCTCGCGGTGGTGATGTTCGTCGCGATATTTTTAGCGGGACGATACAGGCGGGAACACAAAAACGAACCGGTTGCCCGTTGGCTAGATACGCATCCGATGCGGGACTGGATGCGCCATAGGCACTGAATGACACAACATCCAGCTCTTGAAAGCGATGGGGCACGCGAGTGTCTCTACCGCGTATTCCATCGCTTGGTGTCAATCGGGAACGGATTGAAAAGGATGATATGACCTACGCGATGTTGGGCATCGCTGCCGTAGTGGCGCTGATGTTAGGCGTGGCGCTGTGGCGGTACAGGCGCAGTGTTATGCGGAAGCGGGAGATCCGTTGGCTGGATGAGCATCATGTATTGGACAGGCTACGCAAGCATCTGGAACCGTCGGTTGAGAAATGACACCCGCTGGGCGGATTGGCGGATTGGTGGATTGCAAAGATGTTCTTTTGAAGGAGTGGGCGAGATGACCCAGGATTACGCAGGCAGGTCGCACGATGAAGCCATGGCCGCGAGGCACAAGCAGAAGCAAAAGGCGCAGGAACAGGCTGGAGGCGAAATGGCGATAGATGGGACTGAGGCCGACGCGGAGCATAGTTGCGGTGAACTCTCCGAACGAGGAAAGCAGGTTTGGCGAAGTGGAAGCGGGATCAACGGTGGTGGGAAGGAGTAGTCGAAAGTAGTCGAATCGCGACGCAACGGGTACTACGGGCCACCATGATGGTTCATCATGGCGATGCTTCTGCTGGCGCGTCCCGTGGCGCCCGCGAGCGGGAGCGCTGTAGCAACGAAGGTTCCGTGCGATGCCAGCGGAGGATGCCGTGACTGTCAAGTGGATCGTTTTTCGATCCGCTTGAACGCAATCAGTAGACGCGTCACGCGCCGCGCACCGTTTGGAAGCGATGCCTGAACTGCTTCCAGCGCCGCAATACGGCCACGCCAATAGGCGAGTCCAAACGGGCCGTCAGCGGCGAGTTGCGGGATTATGCGTTCGAGGTGAGCGAGATCGTCTTCAAACTGATGATGTGACACATCGATCCTAGTGGCGTTAGATCGGAACGGCCTGGACCTCGCCATCGACGATGTCCTTGCCGAATTGCAAGGCGAGTTCGAGCGCGTCGTCGGCACGGGTCGCGGCATCACCGACATAGGCCTTTAAAATGCGCTGTACTGCAGCGCCGCTGGCCGGGACCGTTTTGATCCGCACTCAGTGCGTGCACCTTCACCTTATGTTACGCGCTGGCGGTCGTGGAATCCGTCCGGCACCGTACCGACTTCCACCGCAGCAGCGCGCACGCCGGGTATGGGTGCACTGTACCTCTGTTCTCGCCTGCGCAGTGCGGTGTTGCGCGAGCGGCCTTCCCCCCGTATGTAGCGGGCGTGTTGCCTGCGCCGCTCAAGACGATCGCGTAGGGAACCGGGGAAAATATGGCGAAACGCGGGTGCTCCTTCTGCAGATGCGGGGCAATCTGACGAGGCCGTCCCGGTCTGTTGCGAGCCGGTGGCTACAAGCCGAGCTTCGCGCACAATCTGTCGATCATGTGATGTTCGTTCAACCAGCGGATTTTCGCCCTTCGTGCCAGGCTTTGCTGATACCTGTAAAGCGAGACGGCAAACATCATCGTCATTCCGGTCAGAATGCCCCACATTGAATAGGTCATATTTTCCCTTTGGATTTGCCGTGTCCGTCACGATTGGGTGAACTGATTGGGTGAACTGGCAGCGGAAAGTTGGGCTCTAGATTTATCCCATGAGAACTATCACGAGTAGAGCTATCACGACTACACCGGGCGGCCAGCCGTTACTTCACCGTCAAGCTCGAGCTTATCGAGTGTGCAGCGGCGTGTCTGTACGCTGCCGTACCGCTTCGGCACCGGCTCTCGCGTAGCGTCGGACGCATCCGTTAACTAAGGAGACGGGTATGCAACGACGAACATTTCTCTGGGGTGTGCCGGGATCGATGATCGCGGTCAGCCTGTCGCTATCCAGCTGTACGACGACGCCTGCCGGGTCCGACACCATGGGCGACCAGAAGGACAAACGCCGTACCATCGACGCAGGCGTCGACTCTACGCTCACCCGGCTCGATAACGTGGTTCCCGGCGCCCGCGAACTGGTCGGCAAGTCGAATGGTTTGCTCGTGTTTCCGACGGTTATCAATGCCGGTATCGGATTGGGCGGACAGTATGGCGAAGGCGCACTGCGTCTCGGTGGAAAATCGGTGGGGTACTACAGCACCGCGAGTGCTTCGGTCGGCCTGCAAGCCGGCGCGCAATCGAAGGCGATCGTCTTTCTGTTCATGACCGCGGACGCACTCGATCGGTTTCGCAGCAGCGAAGGTTGGTCAGCGGGGGCTGATGCATCGGTGGCGGTATTGAAGGTCGGCGCGAACGGCAATGTCGACACGGGCACGGCAACCGGCCAGATCAACGCATTTGTACTGACGAATGGCGGCTTGATGGCCGGCGCGACGGTGGACGGTACGAAGGTGACCCGACTCAAGACGCTGTAACGAGCAATGTCGTCGCAGCGGATATTCATCCTTCGTTCGGAATGGCGAAGGCATTCATTAATGCCGTCCCACACGTAGCAGGAGCATCGAATCATGTTGCGAAGTATCGAGAGTCTGAAGGGATGTAGGGTGGCCGCGAGCGATGGCGAAATAGGCAGTGTCGAAGAGGTCTATTTCGATCACGATGCGTGGGGTATTCGCTACCTGGTTGTCAAAACGGGAGACTGGATCGACGGGCGGCGCGTGCTGATTTCGCCTTACTCGGTCATCCGCATGGATCCGGGGGCGTTGAGCGTCCACGTCGATCTCACGCGGCAGCAGGTGAGCGACAGTCCTCCTGTCGACACTGACAAACCCGTCTCGCGTCAAGACGAAGCCGAGTATCTCCGCTATTACGGTTACCCCGTGTATTGGGGCGGCGTAGACGTGTGGGGCGCGGGTAGCTATCCGGCGTTCAGCCGTGCGGTGCTATCGGCTGTGTCACCGGAGACGCTCGCGCAACTCGCGTTGTTCGGCGACAAGCCGGCAGGCGACAGCCATCTGCATAGCACGGACGCGGTGGATGGTTACCACGTCGCGGCGGCCGATGGCGATATCGGGTACGTGTCGGGATTCGTTTTCGACGATGAGGCCTGGACTATTCGCTATCTCACCGTCGATACGCAAAGCTGGTGGGCGTCAAGGGAAGTGTTGCTGGCAACTGAGTGGATCTTCCTGATCGACTGGCTCGAGTCGACTGTTTCGACACAGCTGACACGCGACGCCATCAAGGATAGCCCGGACTACGACAACAGGATTCCGCTAGAGCGCGATTTCGAAACGCAGCTGTACGCGTTCTACGGCAAGGCGGGGTACTGGTCGGAGGAAAGGGCGGCATTGCGACTCAAACAAACTGGCGCAGCCACCTCTGCGGCGCCATAAAACACGCCATGTTGCGCCAGATGGAGATATCGGCAATGAGAGCACTTGTCTATCAAGGGCCGTCGACCTTCTCCCACGCAGCAGATACGCGGGGGCTCACGGTGATCATCGAGATCCAGGGAGCGTTTTGCGGGCCGACACGGCGTAATTTCTATATGGCTTTCAGATCGGGTAACAGGCGGTCGAATTCGCGTCTCACCACGCTGTAGCACTCACATACGCGTGCTTCCAGTCGGGGGCGATCCAGAACTTCAATATGCCCGTGGCTGTAGCGGATCAGCCCCGCATCCTGCAGTTTCAACGCCGCTTCAGTGACACCGGAACGCCGCACGCCCAGCATATTGGCGATCAGTTCCTGGGTCATCTTCAGTTCGTTGGACGGCAGGCGATCTATGCTGAGCAGAAGCCAGCGACAGAGTTGCTGATCGATCGAATGATGACGGTTGCACACGGCTGTCTGTGCCATCTGGGTGATGAGCGCCTGGGTGTAACGCAGCAGCAGCCGCTGAACCGGGCCGGCACGGCGGAACTCTTCTTTCAGAATCCGCGCATCAAGCCGGTACGCCTCGCCGGCGCTTTGCACGATCGCCCGGCTCGGCGTTGTCTCGCCACCCATGAATAGTGCAATACCAATGAGCCCCTCATTGCCGACGATCGCAATTTCCGCAGACGCGCCGTCTTCCATTACGTAGAGCAATGAGACGATCGAAGTCGTCGGGAAATAGAGGTGATCGAGGCGATCACCGGATTCGTATACGACCTGCCCCAAGGGCATATCGACGCGCACCAGATGAGATGACAGCCGTGCCCACTCCGTTTCTTGCAAAACGGCGAGCAGATGATTTTTCCTTGCAGGATCCACGTTTGCCATGTACCACTCCTCGACCTCCTGCGGAAACCCCCGCGACGGTGTCGCAGCCGCGCTCTCCGCAACCTGCGGCGGCGCAGGCGCGCTCGTTCAGATTATATTCGGGCGCGTCAAACGCTGCATCGTGCCGTGTTTCTGGGGATTCTCGGGCAAAAGGGGCGGACACGGTTCAATGTGGGTGACGCCGTGGTCCTCATGACCGGCTTCTTCATGCGTCGCACGTCGACGCAGGTGCATGCCCGTACGGCACCGTACCGACGTCGGGCTCAGTCGCGCGCACCGTGTCCACAGGCGTCTTGCGTCTCGATTGCCGAAGAGTTGGCTTTCGTCCAGCAGGCGATGACAAAGGCCTTTGCAGATTGCGCGAACTTGCGGAGACGGCGCAACAATCCGCAGGCTGAAGTGCTCGAGAGTC
Organism: Paraburkholderia hospita; assembly: GCF_002902965.1. GTDB lineage: Bacteria > Pseudomonadota > Gammaproteobacteria > Burkholderiales > Burkholderiaceae > Paraburkholderia > Paraburkholderia hospita. The sequence continues at coordinate 301,982 of NZ_CP026107.1, forward strand.
AGGCATCGGTTAATCCTGAGCGGGGAGCGACGTATGCGCATCCAGGTCGTTGGCTCAATGGTCGTTGTCCTGGCGTTGCATTCTTCGAACGTATTTGCGGGTGTTGATCAACGCTGTGTATCCGTTCAGAGCAGCATTTGTAATTCAACGTTGGCGCGATGCCAATGCACTCCCATGGGGCGAGGGAACGGGACTGATATCGTAGCCGACCAACAGAGAAGGTGCACCCAGGATTGCCATGAGGCATATCAAAACTGTCTGGCTGACGCAAGCCGTTCGTGTTACAGGTAGTCGGGAGTACGGCGCAGGAGATCATGCAGCTACACAGGAACGCCTGTTTATTCGGCGTGTACGTCGGCCAGACGTGCGGTGTCAGTACCGATGACGGGAAGATCAATAAATCGAAGCTTTCCGCGCGTATTGACACATTCCTGATGTACTGCCGTCGCGGCTTGCGAACCGACGCAAAACGGGTCCGGCAAATGAATGACGCGTCCGGCTCTCCGTTGGGCCGTTTGTGTGTATGCATGCACGCGAGGAAGCACGACTTCCGTTGACACACGTCGGGCTTGATCCCGTTGAAACGGATAAAAGCGACCTTGTGTCGACTGGGTGAGCCATGTGACCACGTCACCGTGGTATGCGGTTTGCCCTTCAAAGGTATCGCGCCGACGGGAATCCCCCCAGTGCGTCGCATTCACCGATGTTGCAGGAAGTACCCCCGTGAACACGTTCCTTCAGTATGTCGCACGATTTCGATCCTGCTCGCCGCCGTGGACGGACACGTCGCCCGTGCGCGACGAACTGTTCAGCGTCGAACGCCTCGAGCAGCATGCGCAGAGCCTCGCCGCCGCACAGTCGGTGACGAACAGGCCACCTGCCGTGCGATCGTTGCACACCCGCCTCAACGACAACGCTGCCGTCCTGCTCGCGGCCTACCGTGCGAGCGCCGCAGAGTTGGAACATGGCGGGAGCGTGGTGCCCGCTGCTGAATGGCTGCTCGACAACTATCACGTTGTCGAGCAGCAGATCCGTGAGATTCGCGACGACCTGCCGCCTGGTTACTATCGTCAGTTGCCTAAGCTGGCTGCGGGGCCGTTCGCCGGCTATCCACGCGTATTCGGTTTGGCATGGGCGTTCGTTGCGCATACAGACAGCCACTTCGACCCGCGTGTGCTGCGACGTTTCATCGACGCATACCAGCGTGTTCAGCCACTCACGATCGGCGAACTGTGGGCGGTGGCCATCACACTGCGCGTCGTCCTGATCGAGAACCTGCGGCGACTCGCTGATCAGATTACGGCAGGTCGGCGCGCACGCGATGACGCCGATGCGCTCACCAGCCGCCTGCTGCAAACGGGAAATGCCCGCACGGCGCTGGAAGCGGATATCTCTACGCGCTCCTCGGGGATGTTATCGGAGCTGTTCGCCGCACAGCTCGCCAAACGGTTGCGCGATCAGGATCCGCGCACGATGCCCGCGCTTGGGTGGCTGGAGGAGCGGCTCAGGCTTCAGGGTGTGTCGGTCGATGAAGTCGTGCAGCATGCACAGCAGCGGCAGGGTGCGTCGAATGTCACCGTGCGCAATGTGATCACCAGCATGCGCCTGATGTCTGATATCGACTGGACAGAACTGTTCGAGAGTGTAAGTCTCGTCGATGCACGACTGCGCGCAGGAAGTTCCTTCGGCGCGATGGACTTCCCGACGCGCAATCTGTACCGCAGTGCGATCGAGCAACTGGCGCGCGGCTCGGCCGCCACCGAACTCGAAATCGTCGATCTCGCGCTTCACTCGGCGCAAGCAGCGGTGGCGGAGGCGGGCGATGCCGGGCACACAGGACGTGCCAGCGACCCCGGCTACCACCTGATTGCGGAAGGTCGGCGAACGTTGGAGCAGGCAATCGGATTCCACGCGCCCCTGCGGCTGCGCATTACCCGGTTCAATGTCGGCCTCGGCATGGGTGGCTATGTCGGCATGATCCTGACGTTGGCCGCGACGTTGCTCGCGCTGGCGTCGTGGGTGCTCTGGAGTCAGTCGCCGCGCCATCTCGACGCGTGGCTAGTCGTGTTGTTTGCCCTGTGTGCATTCCTGCCCTTCACCGAGATCGCAACCGCGCTTGTCAACCGCGCGGTGACGTGGAGTTTCGGCGCGGTCATGTTACCGGGACTCGAACTGACCGCAGGTGTGCCGTCGGGGCTGCGGACGTTGGTCGCGGTGCCCTCGCTCCTGAGCAATGAAGCCGACCTGCGCGAGCAGATCGAACGCCTCGAAGTGCATCACCTCGCGGGAGCCGGTGGAGATTTGTCATTCGCGCTACTGGTTGACGGCATCGATGCCGACCAGGAAGTGCGAGACGGTGATGCGCATTTGCTCGCCGTTGCTGCAGACGCGATCGAAGCATTGAACCGCCGTTATGAGCCAGCTCCAGGTGGCAACCGTTTTCTGCTGCTGCACCGCCGCCGCGTATTCAACAGGAGCGAGAACAAATGGATGGGCTGGGAGCGCAAGCGCGGCAAGCTGCACGAACTCAACCGGTTGTTGCGTGGCGCGACGGATACAACTTTCGTCCCTATTGCCGGGCGCCCACCGCAAGTACCATCCGACGTGCGCTACGTCATCACGCTCGATGCCGATACGCGTCTGCCCCGAGACGCCGCGTTGCGGATGATAGGCAAGATGGCGCATCCGCTGAACCGGCCAACCTTCAGTGCCGTCGAACAACGCGTCGTCAACGGCTATGCGATTCTTCAGCCTCGCGTCACGCCTTCGCTGCCCGTCGGCGAGGAAGGTTCACTGTATCAGCGTGTCTTCTCCGGTCCCGGCGGGATGGACCCGTATGCGGCAGCCGTCTCCGACGTCTATCAGGACCTGTTCGGCGAGGGTTCCTTTACAGGGAAAGGCATCTACGACGTGGATGCATTCGAAGCAGCATTGCATGGCCGCGTGCCTGAAAATACGCTGCTCAGTCACGATCTGTTCGAGGGGGTTTTCGCGCGCTCCGGGCTGGCATCGGATATCGAGGTTGTGGAGGAAGTGCCGTCGCGTTATGACGTTACGGCCAAACGTCAACATCGGTGGACCCGTGGCGACTGGCAGTTGCTGCCGTGGATCGTTGGGCATCGAGGCCATGACCGCCTTGCCATGCCGGTGGTCGGTCGCTTCAAGATGCTCGACAATCTGCGGCGCTCGCTGCTGGCACCGCTCATGGTTGCCACGCTCGGCCTGTGCTGGTTGATGCCGATTCGCGCCGGCATAGCGGGCGCGTTGCTGATGTTCGCCACGCTCGCCATTCCCGCTTTCTTGCCGCCCCTATTGGCGATCGTGCCGAGGCATACCGGTATCCGGCTGCGTAATCACCTCGACGTGCTGGGCGGCGACCTGCGGCTCGCGACATGGCAAACCTTTCTTTCGGTCGCGTTCCTTGTCGACCACGCGTGGCGCATGGGCGATGCGATCGTCCGGACGCTTGTGCGGCTGTACGTCACGCATCGACGGTTACTCGAATGGACGACGGCGGCGCAGTCCAAGGGCAGCCCTCGTCTTGATCTGCACGGCTTTTATCGGCAGATGGCGGGCGGCACCGCGCTTGGGCTTGCGCTGTCTATCGGTACGCTTGCATTCTCGCCCTCGCGGTGGCCGCTCGTTTTGCCGTTCACGTTGTTATGGCTGGCCGCGCCAGCGCTTGCGATGTGGGCAAGCCGCTCGCCGACGGTCGGGCAGCGTCTCGCGATGTCGGACTCAGACGCCCGCGATTTGCGCCTGATCGCGCGCCGCACGTGGCGTTTCTTCGAAACCTTTGTCACGCCCGCAGAAAACATGCTGCCGCCGGACAATTTCCAGGAAGATCCGAAGCCCGTCGTCGCGCACCGCACTTCGCCAACCAATCTAGGGTTGTATTTGCTGTCGGCAGTCGCCGCGCGCGATTTCGGCTGGGCGGGGACGATTGAAACCGTCGAACGACTGGAGGCCGCGTTTGCTTCGCTTGAAAAGCTCCCGCGCTTCAAGGGCCATTTCTATAACTGGTATGGCACACAGGACCTGCGGGCGTTGGCCCCTGCGTACGTTTCATCGGTCGATAGCGGCAATCTCGCCGGGCATTTGATCGTACTCGCCAACGCGTGCGAAGAATGGGTGCAAACAGCGCTCGCACCCTCTGTCCGATCCGGGATACTCGATAACCTGCAACTGGCGCTCGAGGCTGTGGCCGCGCTGCCTGCTGCCAACGGAGAGCGTGGCAGACAGCTTGCCGCGACCCTCGAAGAAATCCATGCACAACTGCGCGGTCCGCAGACGTATCGCGCGCTTTCGGGGTCGCTGGCGCGGCTGGCGAAAAAGGCAGCGGAGGCGACGCGCGCCATCGTGCCCGCCGATGGCGACGATAGTAGTGCAGACCTGACGTTCTGGATCGAAGCCTTGCGGCGAAGCATTTTCGAACACAGCCGCGACGTGCGGCAACTCGCCACTGTGCCGTATCTTCTGCAAGCACGGTTGACCTCGCTAGCCGACGCCTCGCGTGCACTTGCGCTCGGTATGGACTTCACATTTCTGCTCGATCCGGAACGTAAGCTGTTGTCGATTGGTTACTCGCAGTCGGATAACAGCCTCGACGCGAATTGCTACGATCTGCTCGCGTCCGAAGCCAGGCTTGCCAGTCTGTTTGCAATCGCGAAGGGCGATGTGACCACGCGTCACTGGTTCCGCCTCGGGCGTTCGGCCACACCAATCGGCAATGCATCCGCGCTGATTTCATGGTCGGGGTCGATGTTCGAGTACCTGATGCCGTCGCTGGTGGCGCGCGAACCCGTCGGCAGTCTGCTGGAACAGACGAACCGGCTGGTGGTGGAGCGGCAGAGATCGTATGGACGATCGCTTGGCATTCCATGGGGCGTCTCGGAATCTGCTTACGAAGCTCGCGACATCGAATTCACTTACCAGTACTCGAGCTTTGGCGTGCCTGGCCTCGGCCTCAAACGCGGACTGTCCGAAAACCGGGTAATCGCACCCTACGCAACGGGACTGGCGACGATGGTTGCGCCGCAGGCCGCCCGCGAAAACTACGTGCGACTCGCCGCGCTGGGCGCACTGGGCCGCTACGGGTACTACGAAGCGCTCGATTTCACCCGCGCGCGTCTGGCCGAAGGGCAGAGCTTCGCGCTTGTCCGCGGCTTCATGGCTCATCACCAGGGCATGACGATCGTTGCAATTGCAAACACCTTGCTCGATGGGGTGATGCGTACACGCTTTCATCGTGAACCGATGATCCAGGCGAGCGAACTGCTATTGCAGGAGCGCATGCCGCGCAACGTCGCGGTGGCGCATCCGCGTGCCGAAGAGGTGAGCACGTCGGCCGCCGAAGCAGGGACCGCGCCGTCGACGGTACGTCGCGTCATGGAGCCCGCGTCCGCTGGCGGAGCGCCGATTACACATCTGCTGTCGAATGGAAGGTACGCCGTGATGCTGACGGCGACAGGCGCCGGCTACAGCCGCTGGCGTGACGTGGCTATCACGCGCTGGCGCGAAGACGCGACGCGTGACAACTGGGGGACGTTCATTTTCCTGCGCGACATGTCCAGTGGACGGGTGTGGTCCGCCAGTGCACGGCCGCTCGCTGGCGAACCCGAAACGAGCGGCGTCGTGTTCGGTGAAGATCGCGCTGAGTTTACCCGTGACGACGGATCTCTCACGACCAGCATGGATGTCCTCGTATCGGGTGAGGCGGACGGCGAAGTCCGTCGTGTCTCGCTCGCAAACAGCGGGCGCAGCGTTCGGGATATCGAGCTGACTTCGTATGCCGAACTCGCATTGGGCGCGCAGGCTGCAGATATCGCGCATCCCGCTTTTTCGCGCATGTTCGTGCAGACCGAGCATCTTGCCGAATTCGGGGCGCTGGTGGCGACGCGTCGTCCGCGTTCACATGACGATCCGCAGATCTGGGCCGCTCATTTCGCGGTTGTCGAGGGTGAGATAGTCGCCGAACCGCAATACGAAACGGATCGCATGCGCTTTCTGGGCAGGGGGCGCAATACGCGCACGGCTACCTCGATAGTTGACGATCAGGCGCTCTCCAATACGACGGGAACGGTGCTCGATCCTGTCTTTGCGCTTCGGTATCGTCTGCTGGTGCCGCCGGGCAAGATTGCGCGTGTCACGTTCTGGACGATGGTGGCCACCTCACGCGCGCAGTTGCTCGATCTCATCGATCAGCACCACGACCGCAATGCATTCGACCGTGCCAAGACGCTCGCTTGGACGCAGGCTCAGGTGCAATTGCGTTATCTGGGCATCGAGGCGGAGCAGGCGGCGGACTTCCAGCGGCTCGCCGCGCCGATTGTCTATGCCGACGCGCGCTTCAGGGCACAGCCGGACGCAATCGTTCGCGGAGGCGGCACGCAGGCGGGCTTGTGGCCGCTGGGGATTTCGGGCGACTTGCCGATCGTGCTGCTCCGTATCGGCGACCTCGAAGATATCGCGCAGGTCCGGCAGTTGTTGAAGGCGCACGAATACTGGCGGATGAAGCGGCTGGCCGTCGACCTCGTGATCGTCAACGAGCGGGCCTCGTCATACATTCAGGCATTGCAGGAGGCGATCGAAACGGCCGTGCGCAGCAGCCAGTCACGTCCGCGTTTCGACGATGAACTCGCGCAGGGGGCGATCTATACGTTGCGTGCGGATCTGATGAGCGTGGAGTCGAGGACGCTCCTGCAATCGGTCGCGCGCGTGGCGCTGATCGCACGCCGAGGGTCGATTGCCGCACAGGTCGGGACGCTGTTGAAAACGGTAGGGCAGCCGTCGTCACCGCGCCGGAGGAAGCCGTCGCTTCTGTCGCTGTGGCCAGCGCCTCCGGATCAGTCTGACGTGCCGCCTTCAGTGACAGCCGGACTGGAATTTTTCAACGGCCTGGGCGGCTTCGATAAAAACGGTTCTGAATACGTGATCGTGCTGGGGGCGGGCGCCGCCACGCCTGCGCCGTGGATCAACGTGATTGCCAATCCCCGTTTCGGCTTTCAGGTCGCGGCGGAAGGCAGCGGCTATACGTGGGCTGAAAGCAGTCGTGAGAACCAGCTCACATCATGGTCGAACGATCCCGTCGAAGACCCCGCCACTGAAGCCCTTTACGTGCGGGATGAAGCGACGGGCGATATCTGGACGCCCACCGCGCTGCCGATCCGCGACGGCGGAATATACGTCGCGCGTCATGGCCACGGCTACAGCCGTTTCGAACACAGCGCGAACGGTATCGCAATCGAGCTGCTGCAGTACGTACCGCTTGCCGACCCGCTGAAGATTTCCCGTCTGACGTTGCGCAATCTGTCGGGCGTCGCACGCCGGCTCTCTGTGACGGCGTGGACCGAATGGGTGCTCGGCACGTCGCGAGGCGCGTCGGCGCCGTTCATCGTGACGGAGATCGACCCGGTTACGGGCGCGATACTCGCCCGCAATCCATGGAATATTGCGTTCGGCACGCGCGTCGCGTTCGCCGACCTCGGCGGCCGGCAAACAGCGTGGACAGCTGATCGCACCGAATTCCTCGGGCGTAACGGCGAAGCCGCCGCGCCCGCGGCGCTGACCGGCCATGTCCCGTTATCCGGCGCGATGGGCGCGGGGCTCGATCCGTGCGCGGCTTTGCAGACTTTCGTCGATCTGGACGCGGGCGAGGTCATTGAGATGGTTGCATTCGTCGGCCAATGCGCATCCGTCGATGATGCACGGGCACTGATCGAACGCTATCGCAGTGCGAATCTCGATGCCGTACTCGCCGAGGTGACACACCACTGGCGCAGCGTGCTCGGCGCCGTTCAGGTGAAGACGCCCGACCGGGCCATGGATCTGATGCTGAACGGCTGGCTGTTGTACCAGACGCTTGCGTGCCGTGTCGAGGCACGCGCGGCCTTCTATCAGGCGAGCGGCGCTTACGGGTTCCGTGATCAGTTGCAGGACACTATGGCGCTGACGCACGTGCGGCCCGACGAAACGCGGCGGCACCTGCTGCGCGCCGCGTCGAGGCAATTCGGCGAGGGAGACGTCCAGCATTGGTGGCTGCCGCATTCCGGGCAGGGAGTGCGCACCCGGGTCTCCGATGATCGCGTGTGGCTCGCATACGCGGTCGCGACGTACATCGGCTGCACGAGCGATGACGCGGTTCTCGACGAGATCGTGCCGTTCCTCGACGGGCCGCTGCTGCAACCCGACGAACACGATGCATTCTTCCAGCCCATGATCGCGGAAAAATCCGCATCGCTGTTTGAGCATTGTGCGCGCGGTCTCGATCAGTGCATCGAATTGACGGGGGAACATGGCTTACCGCTAATCGGCACGGGGGACTGGAATGACGGGATGAACCGCGTCGGCGCAAACGGCAAGGGAGAGAGTGTGTGGCTCGGCTGGCTGTTCCTGCGCACGATCGAGCTGTTCGCACCGTTGGCCGAATCGCGCGATGCGCAGCGTGTCGCGCGCTGGCGCGGCCATGCGACGTCGGTGCGCGATGCGCTTGAGCGTGAGGCCTGGGACGGCGAGTGGTACCGTCGTGCGACGTTCGACGACGGCAGCTGGCTCGGCTCGAATAGCGACGTAGAGTGCAGGATCGATTCGATTACCCAGTCGTGGGCTGTCTTGTCAGAGGCGGCGGATCCGATACGCGCCGCACAGGCGATGGCTTCGCTGGAGAAACATCTTATCCGGCCCGAGGACGGAATCGCGTTGCTGTTCACGCCACCATTCGATAAAACGTCGCAGGACCCGGGTTATATCAGGGGCTATCCGCCGGGGCTGCGCGAGAACGGCGGCCAATATAGTCATGCCGCCATGTGGGCAATTCTCGCATTTGTGAAACTGGGCGACGGTAACAGGGCCACAGAGCTGTTTTCGCTTTTGAATCCCGTCAATCATGCGCGCACGCCAACCGAGGTTGAGCGCTACAAGGTCGAGCCCTACGTCGTCGCGGCCGATGTCTATTCCGTGGCGCCTCATGTTGGGCGCGGCGGTTGGACCTGGTATACGGGGTCGGCGGGATGGATGTACCGGGCGGGCGTCGAAGGCATTCTGGGGATTCGCAGGGAAGGGGATTTTCTGGTGGTTGACCCGTGTATTCCCGACGCGTGGCCGGGCTTTGAAGCAACGGTCAACATACGCTCGACGCGCTATGAGATCCGCGTGGAGTCCACCTCAGAGGCCCGCACGATGCATGCCGTTCTTGACGGCAGGAGCGTCGATTGCGGTGCTGAAGGTGTGCGTGTACCGCTCGATGCTGGCGTACACAGGCTGTCCATTTCACTGCGTTTGGCAGTCGATGTCGAGGTCAACTCGCGTGAGCCGGCCACGTAAAGCGGCGGCTCTTTAGCGGATCTCCATTCAAAACCCAGTCGTGGGTTTAGATGCAGCGGCGAAGCCGCGCGTGCAACATTCGCCTCAAGGCGTTGAAGCTGGCGAAAGCACCGGTCATCCCGTACGGCGTCCGTCTCGTCGCGGGCTGCGGCGCTCACAGGCAGGTACGGCACCGTACCGACGTCCGGCACAGGTGCGCGCACATTCTCCATAGGTGTCGTTGTCGAGCCATTGCGTTCCCGGACAGTTCAATCCGCGGGAGCGGGTGTCCGCTGTCAATGTTGCTTCAAACAGAAGGTCCATTTGCTTACTTCCTCATTGACGTTTTTCTCACACGGCCTGCTTTCGCTGCTGTGGTGGCAAATCCTGCTCACGACTCTGCTGCTGACGCACGTCACGATCGTCAGCGTGACGGTCTACCTGCACCGTTGCCAGGCACACCGGGCGCTTGAGTTGCATCCGGTTGCCAGCCATTTCTTCCGTTTCTGGTTGTGGATGACAACAGGCATGGTGACGGGAACGTGGGCTGCCGTCCACCGCAAGCACCACGCGAGGTGCGAGACCGATGAGGATCCACACAGCCCTCAAGTCCGTGGCATCTGGACGGTATTGCTGGGCGGCGCAGAACTGTACCGCGCCGAAGCGAAGAACGAAGAAACGCTACGGAAATTCGGCCACGGCACGCCGAACGACTGGATGGAGCGCAACGTCTATTCGAAGTATCCGAATCTCGGCATCAGTTTGCTCATGGTGATCGACGTAGCGTTGTTCGGCTTCGTCGGTGTCTCGGTCTGGGCCGTCCAGATGATCTGGATCCCGTTCTGGGCAGGCGGTGTGGTTAACGGCGTTGGACATTTTCTGGGCTACCGCAACTTCGCTTCGCCCGATGCGAGTACGAACGTAGTTCCATTGGGCATCCTGATAGGCGGCGAGGAATTTCACAACAACCACCACACCTATGCAACGTCTGCCAGATTCTCGAATAAATGGTTCGAATTCGATATTGGATGGATGTACATCTGCATCCTTTCTTCGCTGGGAATGGCAAAGGTGAAGAAAGTGGCGCCGACGCCGCACCTGGTCAAGAGCAAGACGGTGCTCGATGACGATACGGTTCAAGCCATCCTCCGCAACCGCTATGAGGTGATGGCGCGCTATGCCCGGACGGTCGAACGCGCGTACCGGCAGGAACTCGATCATATGAGACACATTGGTCTATGTGAACGCTTTCTGCTCAAACGGGGAGTAAAAAAATGGTTTGGCGGCGCCTGCGCCGGCGCACACAGCCATCGACGTCAGCAGCGATTGGCTGAGATGTACGACGGTAGCCAGACGCTGCGTATCTACCTGGACCTGCACGATGGCCTGTTGGCAATCTGGGAGCGGTCGAACAGGTCGCGCGAGCAATTGCGATCACAGCTACAGGAATGGTGTCGTCGCGCCGAGCATAGCGGTATCAATCCGCTCAGAGAATTCTCGGTGTGCCTGCGTCAGTACACGTGATGGATAGCAAGGGCGCTTCGCGGAATCGGCTTCACACCTGATGCGCACCACGCAAGATGCATGTCTGTCACAATCGTTCCAGCTCCGCCCATTTTTAAGCGGAGCAATGTTTTTTTATGAATCACTGGCATTGAAGACCGCATAAAGCCGCTTCCTTGCGAGCCGAACCCATTGCTTCTGCGATCCGTATTGGTTCCCTTCCGCGTCTCGCTCTTTGTCTTCCGGGCCCACCCGCATGCCGTCATCCGTCGCATTCTCCGCGGCTTCTCTCAGTCTTCTGCTTTCCGCCAGTTCTTCCGCATTCACCTGGTCATCAATCACTATGCACTCCTATAGTAATAAAAACGGATTCCGCCAACAGGCGGTCGGCATCGCCCCACAGCGGGGACGATGCGACACGACATATCGCAAGTCCGGTCTGGTGCCTGGCGTCCGTCGAGCGCGAGCGGTGTCATCCGTCGTGGCAAAGCAAGCCAAATCGTGACCGAATAAAAAGACGCCGGCGTCTTGCCGGCTTCTTCATCAGGCGGTGAGACCGCCCAACGACCTGCTTGTGCAGGACGTCGTTTTGGTGTTGCGCTTGAGCCGCGCAACGCTATTGCTTACGCGATGTCAGGTACCGGGGTGCCCGGCGTCCGGGTGCCGGCCGCCTGGCTGATGGTTTCCTGCATCATTCCCTGGGCTCGCATCATCCCGCCGATTGCAGACTGCATCGCGGTAGTGGCCGCGTCAGAGCCAAAAGGGGAGATCTGGCCAAAGTTGGCTGCAACCTGCGGCCAGAGGGTGTTGTACTGGTTACGCAGGTCCTCGCCCGCGCGTGTCACTGCGGCCATGAACTGTGAATCGATTTCACGGACATGCGTGGAATACGACAAAGTGTGCTCGACAAATCGCTGAGACAAGGCGACCGCACCAAAGGCGGGCGGCAGTCCTGACTGCTGCGGCGACAGCGCGGCTTGTCCTTCTTCCAGCATCGCCTTTAGTGCTGCGAGATTGAGATGAGTCAGTTTTTGCAGTCGCTCAAATGCTTCGTTCTGCAAGCCGAAAATTCCCGGCAAAGTACGCAGGCCAAAGTCGGCGGATTGCTCAACAGCAGTGGTGTTCAATGAATGCTCCTGATCGACCCGGCACGTACGTCCAAGGGATTTCGGAGGCGAGTGTGTCGCTAATGATCTGCAGGTCGGAGTGACGCGGCATTGTTAATGCCGCGCTGCAACAAAGACCACTGTATACCTTTCCTGCAGGATGTACAGTGATTCCTGAACGCCTATCCGGCCCGATGGAAACGCCAGGTCGTCGTCATTCGATTTTGGTTCTTCACGCATCGGGCGAGTCCGATGCATTGTCATCTTTGGCCTTCAGATCCGTATTGTCTCCGCGAGAACCGACGAGATTTCCCTGGCGCGCAGGCCAGACCTCTAAGTGTCCTCAAAGGCACTCGGGCCCGCGGACTTCAAATACTCGTGGCCATCCCAGCTTAGCCGCCAATCGGTCCCCATCGAGCACACGAGGTTTGCGTCGGCCAGCAGGTTCAGGTGGTACCACACGCCTCGGTTCGAAACATCGAACGTATTCTTGAGCGCGCTCTCAATGTCGAATTCGCTGAGGTGCGGGGACTTGCCTTTCTCAAGAGCAATCAGTATCGCATGTGCCAGATTCATATCACGTTTCACGATCTCCTCCCGTGCTGGATAGGTTCACCCGTCAAGATGGCAAGTCGGCCGCAACCTTCGCGGGATTTATCCCTGTCAAGGAAAACGCTGTGGCCCTCAAGCCCAAAAAGCTGGGTATCGATGATTTCGCATATCTTCAAGTTTCGCGCCGACGCAATAGCAATTTTTCATCTCCGTCAGCAAACTTCGGCGATGGTGTGGATGTCTCGATCGTTCTGACGAAGTCACACTGTCAAAGCATAGGTCGCGTGGAAAGTCGCAAGTCTCTACGGCAAGCTATTTTCTAGTACATCCGCGCCTTTCTATGTCGCCGGTGAATCCGTACGGAGACGGGGGAACCGATGTATGGGGATGCTGACGAATATGGAAGGAACCAATCGTGATACTGCCGCCTGCGATTGCCGAGAACGTTAAGCCGAACGGACCGTATGGGCGGCCGCCAAGCCGTGCGATCTGCAGATTCATATGCGGGGTAGCGAACTGCCGTTGAGGGCGACCTGCGGCGGTCACTGCGGGACCGGGTTGGCGTTAATAAAAAAGATGAGGATCGCGTAAGAAACATTCAGTCGCCGGTTGATCCTGGCGAATGCCGTCTCGCCAGGGGCGGAACGTGGGACGCTCGCTTCAGGGCTGAACCTCATACGGCGGGAATGCAGAGAGGCGTGGATCGTCCACCGCGCCACCGACTGTGAAGTGATACAAGCTCTGCCAGGCGTGATCCTTCACTCCGAGCAGTGTGTGCATTTCGTCGTCAAAAAAGCAACCAACCCCCGTGGCACGCACTCCGGCGGCTTCGGCTTCGAGATACAGAACCTGGCCGAGAATGCCGCATTCCCAGAAGAGGTGGCGATAACGCCATGGTTGCTTCAGGGCGATTTCGAATCTCGCAATCATTCCCAGCGCAAAGCAGGCGTCGGCGGCGATATCCTGGTGGCAGCAGATCAACTTTGCCACGGCGCGCAAATCGTAAGGCAGTAGAAAATAGAGCGGCAGATAGTCCGGCCCGGTCTTCTTCCACAGCCATTCTGGACGCAGAGACTGCCTGAGAGCCGGCAGCGCTCCGGGATTTCTCACGAGCATATACAGACCCGGCTCCAGGCCGTCGACGCGGTGTACAAATAGCGCCGCGTGCACTGCCGCAGGAGATATCAGCGCATTCCACGGCGGCGTGTCGCGACGTGGCAACAGGCACCCCAGCATGCTGAAAAAAGCTGCGCTGGCGATACGCGTCGTACCATCGAAATTCACCGCGCTGCGACGCTGCCGGGCGATCTGGGCAAAGCGGAGATCAAGGGCGGGCTTCGCGGGCGACGGACGCAGTTCCGGATTCGGCGAAGTCGGTTCGGGAGTCCGGGCCTTGTGCGTGGCGCGATGGATCGAATCGATATCCGGCCACTTTACGTGTCCCGAGCTCAGCTGATTCGCGCGTCCGTACCACCGTGCCTTATCCAAAGCGGTCAGCATGCGCTCAAGATCAGGCCGCCATTCAGGATTGCCGATCCAGAGCAAAACGTCCGGCGCCTCTGCTTCGGCGTCCACGAAATCTTTGCTACGGTCCGATCCAAGCAAGTCGGACAATTCATCATCGGCAGCCGCCTCCACCAGCCGCGTCTGCCAGCCGAGCGCAGTCGCTGCGTAACTCAGCGCAGCGATGACATGGCCGCAATCGTGCTGGCAGTAGCGCCAGGCTCGCATACCGTATTTCCACGCTTCGCGCCAGTGGATCGAGCTTATGCCGACCAGGACACCGCTGTCCGAAAACGCCTCCGTCCATCGCAGATCGTCCACTGCGGCGCGATGTTCAAGCGCATGGTCCCGGCTCAGGTAGTGGTAGACCCCGGCGGACAAGCCGGGCAGAGCCGGACACAGAAGATAGCTCTCGGTCGGATGCAGGTTTCCGCTCGAAGGGTTGCAGCGCAGTGCCCACCGCTGGGCGCCATAGGATTTCCACGCCGACAGGCCGAGCGAGAGTTCGAACAGGATTGCCAGACTGGTTAGATCGAATGCGCGCGCGGGCGGCAGGGCACCACAGCGCAACGCGTTGTAGCGTGTAGCCAGTGTGTCCGCGGCTAACGGCAGACCTACGCGCGGTGTGCCGTGAAACACCCGGAACGGATCCGGCTGGGTTGTCCAGTCGAGCGTCCCGGGACCAGGCGCGTAGAAGTTGACGCGGTGCTTGCTGCGTTCGTGATATTCAAGCAGCGCATGCCTTGACTGGTCCATGTTCCCCCCTCAGGCCAGGAATCCCCCCACATGCGGCTGTATGAAACCAGCTGGCTGGACGTTGGGGCGCGCTTCGGCCAACTGCTGTTGCCTTTGGTGGCCACTGTACCGTGGCTGGCACTCGGGTTGTCTCCACGAAAGCCCATGGATGTTTCCAGCGTACAAGTCGCGCTTCAGGCGTCTTCAAAGGCATTCGGGGCTGCAGACGTCAAAAACTCGCGCCCATCACAGGTCAGCCGCCATTCGCTACCTATCGAAATCGTGCCCCGTTGCGCTGCGCGATGACGGGACGCTCACAAACGGCTCAGTAGCTCCGCCTTCTTGGCGGCGAACTCCTCATCGCTGAGAATCCCCTTCGCGTGCAGTGCGGCGAGCTTCTCTATGGTGGCGAACACGTCTGCCTCGCGGGCGACCGACTGAGTGCTGACGGGCTCCTCCTGCATCAGCGGCGACACCGGCTGCGGAACCTCGCCCAACGAAACAACCGGCAGGCTGGCGACAGCAACCAGGCCGTGCTGGCTCGCGAATGTGAGGGACGCGCCGCGGGACTGCTGCTGCGAGAAGCCGCTGATCTGGTGATCGAGCGTATCGTAGACCGTCACCTTGCCGTTCACTTCGATCGCCAGGCGCCGGGGCGGTGCGAAGTAGGCATAGCGGACGTCGTTCTGCGCCCCGGTTGTGTTGGGCCGCCCCAGATCGGCGGGCCACCAGTCGCCCGAGGTGCCGGGCGCAGGCGGAACGAACAGACTCACCGGTCCGACTGGTCCGGCTGCAGTCTGCTGCTGGTTGCTGCCACCGTAGCCAGCGCTCTGCTGTTGTTGCTGGCCGCCGCCGTGGTTGCCCTGCTGGTGGGTACCCTGGTTCTGCGACTGGAAGCTGCCGCTGCGAATCAGGTCGGGCTGGTTTGCCACCAGGCGGGAAAGCTCAGAACAGAGCCCGTCGACCCGGCCCTTCAGGTAGTGGTTGAACATGTCGGAGACCATGGTCATTCCCCCCTGCATCCACTGGCCGGAGCCACCAAATTCAGCGTGATCGAACTGGGCCATGCTGCCGTTACCGCGAATTACAGACTCCAGCATGCTCATCACGGCATCCGTGCCGAACCCATGTCGCTGCGCTACTTCTTCGATCAATTGCTGGCCGGCGGGGGTGAGTTTTCGCATGGTGATCCACTCGTAGTTTCTCGTGTTGCCTCCCGGGATGATGTTACTCCCGGGTAATTGCCACTGCCCGATTAAACACTTTCTGCCTGTCACGACCGTCTCAGTTCGGCCACACCGGCCATTCGCGACGAGCGGGCAACAGCGGGTTGGTCCGCATCGACGGCTAACTGAAAATAGCTTGGGACGGCACTGTCAAGTTGACGAGCGTAGGCTACGTGTTTGTCTAAAGAGCAGTTATCCTTATCAGATAACTCATTCGGCTACGATTGAGACAGCCCAGTCATGCCATGTGGCGAGGCGTTCTTTTATTATGGCGCGATGACGTGCCGCGTTTATCTGATGTATGGGCAACGCGAAGTGCTGCCGGATCGGACCGAAGCATGAGAGAAACGCCTGTGGCAATTCTGCGTCGGGTGCTCCTGCATACTTTCCTGGCCATGTGGTGATAAATCACGCTCGACTGTCATTGCGGAGCGCTGACGAGTCCCATTTCTCCGACGCGCCTCGAATTATGCCTTTCTCCAAAGTCGATGGTTCCGCGAATGCCGATCAAATGCCGCCGCATATATGCACACGATCGCATCGGGGCTCTCGAGTCAATATATCTCCCTGCTAGAACTCGGACGGAACCCGTCCCTCGACACACTCTCATCGATTGCTGCGTTACTGGGATGCAAAGTATCGGACATCAAGCTTGCCGTCAGCTGGATTCGTTCCCTTCCAACCGGAAGAGGAACTCTCAGTGCGTGGACTTCGCTCGCATGGATGGCCGCCTCACGGATTGCGGCACTCAATCGGGCTTGCGGGCATCGAGAACAGAATTGTTTGTTTGTGTACCCATCGGGATCAGATTCCTTTGTTCCGCGATGCCTGCGGAGCCGAAGCGACGGTGATCGGCTGAAAACATCGCTTCGACCGTTCGGGTGCGGTAGATTTTTCAACGCTCGACCTTTGCAATCGTCGGTGCAGCGATGGTTGACAAGGCCAATTTAAAACAAGGAGTTGCGTCTAGGTCAGAACCATTTGTAAGTGTCCGCTAGCATAGTGCTATGCCCATGGGATCAGCCTTATTTGTCTAAATTCGTCACGTCAGATTTGTTTGTTCCGGGTCAGGTTTCGCTTGTCCGTCATCACCAGCGTGGTTCCCAAACTCCCCATCCCCACACCCACGCTTCATGATATATTACATATCAACACACAACAGTCGCTGCCGCTCGCATCATCACCAGCGCCTTAACCGCCTACCCGGCTCATAGCCGCAACTGGCAGGAATACTCATCCGTGCGCGCCACGCGCTCAATACAGGTCCCACCATGTTCGATCCGTCGCTGCTTGGCCGCCTGTCGTTCATTCCCGCCGACGCGGCCAAAGCCCCGTTACCGCCGGGCCGCAACCGGCTCGGCATCGCTGGTGACCGCGACGCCATCCTGTTCGTCCCGTCCGACCTCGACACGCGCGAGCCCGTGCCTCTATTCGTGATGTTCCATGGCGCAGGCGGTTTTCCAGAGAAGGTTCTCCCCTTCATCGAAGAGCACGCCGAGCGCGACAAGTTTCTCGTCCTCGCGCCGCATTCGATGTACGCAACCTGGGACATCGTGATCGGCGGCAGCGGCCCGGACCTGGAGCGGCTCGAACGCGCGCTGGTCGAAGTGACGTCCCGCTACCAGATCGACCATAACCGCCTCGCCTTCGCCGGCTTCTCGGACGGCGCAAGCTACGCACTGTCGATCGGCATCACGAACGGCGATATCGCGAGTCATGTGATTGCGTTCTCTGGCGGCTTCATGTCGGTCTTCACACAGGAAGGCGCGCCCAAGGTTTTCATCGCGCATGGCCTGGCCGACGAACAACTGCCCATCGAGACCAGCGGCCGCGCGAACGCAGCCAAGCTGAAAGCCGTAGGCTATGACGTGCAATACATCGAATTCAACGGACTGCATGCGATCCAGCCTGCCATCACAAGCATGGCGATCGAGTTCTTTCTCAGCTAGCTGGCGCGCTGCCGTCACCCGCGTCGCCGCCACCCTCAGATACGAGTGCGTCTATGGACTTTGAAATACCAGAATCACTGGTGCATCCGCTGCTTGCGATGATCGAATCGGAATCGCCGCTCGCAAGACAGCTCAATCAGCACGGCGCATGTCACGGCAGCATGGTTGTATCGAGCGCGCTGTTCGATTCGAGATCGCTGAATACGCTGTATTCGCTGAGCAAGGCGAACAACGAACGCGCGCTAATGTTCCAGATGCTCGCGCTCGACAACATCTTCAATGCGCCGCAAGCGCGCATCATCCCGGGCCTCGATCAACTCGTGCCGGGCCTGGTTGCGTATCTGTCGCGCGACGCGATCGACGGCTGGCTCTACAGCCGCGCGAAGGACGGCACGTTGCTGCCGTGGCTAGTGCGCCGCATGCGCGTGGTCGAGCCCGAGCAGGGCATGCCGTACGTCGTCGTCGACATGCTGGCGAATACGATGCAGTCCGCGAACTCCGAGCGCACAGAGCATCACATGCGGCACGCCGGCATGACGACGTCGCTGGTGATCAACCGGCACGACATCGTGAACCGCACGATTCCCGAACTGCTCGCCGAGTTCGGCTTCTACAAGGAATGCGCCGAATTCAAGCTCGAATACGAACGGCACGCGCAGCGTTTCCTCGAATTTCAGCCGCGTTTCGGTGCGCAGTTCGTGGTGTCGAAGGCTGCGTATACGATCGATGAAAAAGCCGGCGCCGAGTTGATCCGCATTCCCGAAGGCGTGAGCGCAAAGTGCGTGAACGACGAAGAGACGCTGGAGCGCCGCTTCCTGATGACAGCCGACGCCGAGTTCTGGCGCGACGCGAACATCGACAGCGGCTTCGACAAGGTGCCGCTGCATTGCTACGTGTGCCTGTTTCACATGGAATGGCACCGCGATATCTGGGTGCATGTCCAGCATATGGCGGTATACCGCTATCAGCCGGAACTGCGCGAAAAGCTGGTCCTGCCGTCCAATCACCGCGATCTGATCGACATTCTGACGTCGAAGACGAATGTGTTCGTACAGGACTTCGTGCCGGGCAAATCGGGCGGCACGACGATTCTTTGTCAGGGCGCGCCTGGCTTGGGCAAGACGCTGACCGCGGAGGTCTATTCGGAAGTGGTCGGCAAGCCGTTGTATCGCGTGCATTCGGGGCAGCTTGGGACGACTGCTGCGTCGGTGGGTGCGGCGCTGTCGGGCATCCTGCAGCGCGCGACGCGCTGGGACGCGATCCTGCTGCTCGACGAAGCCGACGTCTACATCCGACGTCGCGACAACGATCTCGAACACAATGCGATCGTCGCTGAGTTCCTTCGCACGCTCGAGTATTTCAACGGCTTGCTGTTCATGACGACCAACCGGATCGACGATGTCGACGACGCCATCCTGTCGCGCTGCATCGCGAAGATTCACTACGCGACGCCGCCGAGAGCCGACGCGATCCGCTTGTGGACACTGCTGGCCGCGCAACTGGGTGCCGACCTCGGCGGTGAGTTGATCGAAGCGCTCACCAACGCGTGGCCGCAATCGAGCGGACGGGACATCAAGGAACTGTTGAAGCTGACTACACGCTATTGCCGCGCGAAAGAGATCCCGCTATCGGAGGATGCGTTCAGGATCTGCGCGACGTTTCGCGGACATGCGTGATGGCGCGCGCTCATGACGTCGTGTCCATCGGATCGTCGGTGGTGTTGTTCGCGGCGTTCGTCTGACGGTTTCTGATGAGTTCGTCGAGCATCGGCTTTCCGTCCATGTTCTGGCGATACCACATGTTCATCATCTGTTGGCCGACCATCGGATCGACGCCTTGGGACGACTTGTGCAAAGTCGCTCCGCGCGCGCTTTCCGAATGAACGTTGGTCTTCGGTAGCGCGACGCCGCCTTTTGCCGGCTCGCCGTGTGCGTTGTACGGAGAGTAGGCGCGCGCCGTCGCATCGAGTAGCGAGTCCATGTTCGCGTGCGCGCTTTTCTCGCCGACGCCGTGCATCTCGCGCAACGACGTGAATGCGCTGTGCGCGGCGGAGTCTCTCGGCTTGTTATGGTTGTCCTTGTCGATCTGGAATTTGTCGTTGCTGAACTGCAAGGTCGGCACGTCGGTTTCACGGACGTTGAACGCGCCGGCAACCGCCGTGGCGCCGCGGCCGAGCACTTTCGCCTCGTCAGATTGCGTGCGGTTGACGGATGAAATCGACGGAGAGTGATCGCCGGCATTCGGCGCGTCTGTTTTCTTGATCAGGTCGCCCGGCTTTGCTGCGCCAAGCGCGCCGATGGGTGAGGCCGACGGGTCGTGCAGCGTTGCCTCGCCGTGCGTTGCGAGTGACTTGCCTTTGCCGCCCGATGCCTTTGCAATGCCGTTTCCGGAGATACCGAACCGGGTCGCTTCCGTATGCCAGTCGGCGGGCGCATCGTTCGTCGACGCGGTCTTCTTCTGCCTCGCGGACGGCGGCATGCCGGGCAACGGGCTGGAGGCACGACGCTTGACACCTGCCGTTGACGGCGTCGGCTGTCTCGGGCCGGCAGTGGACGTTGCGGCGATATGGGACGGCGAACTGCCGTTGACTTTGGGCATGATGAAACGACCTCCCGTGACGATCCGGACATTGAACGTCCGCACAGTCTGGCTCGGAGCGGCGAGTGAAGCCGTCAGCACGCGCATGCATGTCGCGCGATACGAAGCGGTCGGAGCCCTGCGAATACGGGACGCCTCTATCGACGCTCGCGCACCGCAATCACCCGGTTCTGCGCGACCGCATAGATCGCCGCGTCGTTGGCGGACTGGTTCACGACGAAACCGCCTGTGAACGCGCCGAACGCGGGCAGCACACCGCATCGCGCGGCAAAGCGGAAGCAGGGCACGCGCACGGAATCCGCGCGGCTCGCGATCACATAGACGGGATGCTCGTGACCCGCGAGCACGTACGCGCCGTCGATCACCTGCGGGTAATGACACAACGCCCACGGCCCATGCCGCCACGGTTCGAGCACCGTCTCGACACCGAGCGACGGCGGCAGCAGTCCGGCACTCCGATCGTGATTCCCTTCGACCATCACGACACGCATCGACGCATGCCGCGCGCGCCATTCACCGAGCGCCTGCATCGTCGCGCTGCCGAGCGATTCGCGCCCATGCAGCAGATCGCCGAGAAACACGATCGACTCGGGCGCGTGCGCAGCGATCAGCGCATCGAGCCGCGCGAGATCGTCCGCCGTCGCGCCGGCCGGCACGGGCACGCCATGCGCGCGAAACACGGCATCCTTGCCGAAATGCGCATCGGCGATGAACAGGCTCTTCAGTTGCGGATCGAAAGCGGCGCGCTGCGCGGACAATTGCAGCGGATAACCACCTACATCGACGGTCACGGTTTCGAACGTCATCAGCGCGCTGCCTTGTCGAGTTCGGCCAGCATCCGCTCGATGCGGTCCGCGAGCTTTTCGGTGCTGACCTTTTCGCGGATACGCCCGACGATCAGCGGAAACGCGAACGGCGTCGGCTTCTTCGGGTGCGTCAGCGCAAGCTGGCTCGCGCGCATCGCGTCGAGCGCACGCCGGATGCGGTCGAGATCGAGTTCCTGCAACTTCACTTCAGCGTCGGCCTGCGTCAGCAGCAGATTGTCGTTATCGTGCTTGCGAAATACCTCGTAAAACAGACCACTCGACGCCTGCAACTGCCGCGCGCTCTTCTGCTGTCCCGGATGCGCCTGATAGACGAGACCCGCAACGCGCGCGATTTCGCGGAAGCGGCGCATCGCGAGCTCGGAGGCGTTGAGGCTGTCCATGATGTCGTCGGCAAGGCGCGTGGAAGAAAACAGACCTTCGGCAATCAGCGTCGCCCAGTCGAACGGTTGCGACGACAACAGTTCGAAGCCGTAGTCGTTGGCGGAAATCGAGAACGTGCCCGGCCGGTCGCGCGCTGCGCGCCAGCCGAGCAGCGACGCGAGGCCGATATGCGCGACGCGCCCCGCAAACGGATAACAGAAGAAGTGATGGCCTTCGCGTGTCCGCAGTATTTCGGCGACCAACAGTCCCGTTTCCGGCAATGCTGACCAGTTCGCCTGCAACGCCAGCAACGGCCGGATCGCGATCATCTCCGGCTCGACATACACGCCGCGATTGGCTTCGGCGAGCATCTCGAGGGTCGCGTCCGCGAGTTCGGAAGAGAGTGGCATCTTGCTGCCCGCCCATTGCGGCATCGCGCCTCGCGATGAAGTCGCTCGCCGCACATAGGCCGTCATGTCGCGCACGCGCACCAGTTCGAGCGCGCGGCCGCCGAACGTGAACACGTCGCCGGGCTTCAGGCGCGAGATGAACGATTCCTCCATCGATCCGATCCGTCCGCCCGTGAGCCACGCGACGTGCAGCGTCGCGTTGGCGACGATCGTGCCGACGTTGCTGCGATGCCGTCGGATCAGATCGTCGCGCAGCACGCGATACACGCCGTCATCGTCGCGCACGACGCGGTGAAAGTCCGGATACGCGCGCAGCGACGGTCCGCCGCGCTCCACGAACGCAAGCGCCCAGTCGAATTCCTGTTGAGTCAGCTCGCGATACGCGAATGTCGTGCGAACCTCGTCGAACAGTTCGGGCGCCTTGAAGCCGCCGCCGATCGCGACCGTGACGAGATGCTGGACCAGCACGTCGAACGGCTTGCGCGGCGTCTCGCGGCCTTCGATGCGCCGCGCTTCGACGGCACGCCGCGCCGCCGCGGCTTCGACGAGTTCGAGCGCGTGCGTCGGCACGATCGTGATGCGCGACGCGCGGCCCGGCGCATGTCCCGAGCGTCCCGCGCGTTGCATCAGCCGCGCGACGCCTTTGGGCGAGCCGATCTGGAACACGCGCTCGACGGGCAGAAAGTCGACGCCGAGATCGAGACTCGATGTGCAGACGACGGCCTTTAGCTTGCCCGTCTTCAGGCCATCCTCGACCCATTCGCGCACTTCCTGTGCAAGCGAGCCGTGATGAAGCGCAATCAGCCCGGCCCAGTCGGGACGCAAATCGAGCAGCGCCTGATACCAGATTTCAGCCTGCGAGCGCGTATTCGTGAACACGAGCGAGGTGCGTGCTTCGTCGATGCCCTCGGCGACGGGCCCGACCTGACGCGTGCCGAGATGGCCGCCCCACGGAAAGCGTTCGATCGTCGCGGGAATCAGCGTGTCGATGATGAGCGTCTTCGGCTGCATGCCGCTCACCGACACGCGAGGCGTGCGAACGGGCGCAAGCAGCACGTCGGCGGCAAACGGGAGATTGCCGAGCGTCGCCGACAGTCCCCATACCTGAAGATCCGCGCGCCAGCGCGCGAGATGCGCGATCGCAAGTTGCGTCTGCGTGCCGCGTTTGTTGCCGAGCAGTTCATGCCATTCATCGACGACGACGAGGCGCACATGCTTCAGTGCTTCGTGGGCATCGCTGCGCGTGAGCATCAGCGACAGGCTTTCGGGCGTCGTGACGAGCGCGCTCGGCATGCGTCGGCTCTGGCGGGCGCGCTCCGTCGAACTGGTGTCGCCCGTGCGCAGGCCGATCGTCCACGGCACGGCGAGTTCGCGTGCGGCGCTTTGCAAGGCACGAGCAGTGTCGGCGGCGAGCGCGCGCATCGGCGTGATCCACAGCACCGTAAGCGGGTCCGCGAGCGCGCGCGGCATGTGATCGCCGAATGCGCCCATCGCGCCGAACCAGACGGCCCATGTCTTGCCCGCGCCCGTCGTCGCGTGCAGCAGTCCACTCGA
This sequence comes from Paraburkholderia hospita, assembly GCF_002902965.1. GTDB lineage: Bacteria > Pseudomonadota > Gammaproteobacteria > Burkholderiales > Burkholderiaceae > Paraburkholderia > Paraburkholderia hospita. The sequence continues at coordinate 325,605 of NZ_CP026107.1, forward strand.
ACCCGCCGCAATCTCGCGCCAGACTTCACGCTGAAAATCGAATGGCTGCCATTCGTGCGCGTCGAACCAGTGCTGGGTGCGGACGTCGAACGGCTCCTGTGCCTTGTCGGGGTCGGGCGCGTAGGCGGCGGGTGTGAATGCGTCCGGCGCGGGCGCGGCGCGCCTGGTCGGAATGCGGCGAGGCCGGGGCGCGCGGCGTCGCGTTGCCGGGCTGGCTGCATCGTCGATGCCGGATGCATCGGCGGGATCGCGATCAGGATCTGAGGCAGGATCAGAGACCGCGTCGGCTGCGGACTGCGTGGCGTTGCGCTCGGGATCGATCGGATCGGTCATAGGGTGACATAAATCGCGGACGCCCGATGGCGTCCGTTGCCGGACGGTATGCATCACACAGCATGGCGCATGCCCACGTTGACAACGGTAATGAAGCCCTGCCTGACGATCATGATGTAGCCTTATTTTCAGCGTAAAATGCCACTGCCGCCGCCATGTACCGGCGTAGTGCCCTTACGTCAGCGATGCATGTCGATCTTAATACGCTTTATCTCCTTCTAATCGGGACTCTCCTCGCCAGTGCGTTGATGACGCTCTGGGAGCGACGCGTTCACCCGAAGCGCAGCAGGGAACTGGGAATATTGGCAGCGGGATTCGCCACGCTGGCCATCGGCTGCGCGGCGGCTTCCTGGCGTCGCGAGCTTCCCGGCGCGCTCGGCTCCGCGCTGAGCAATCTCGTCATTGTTAGCGGTTATCTGCTGGTTCTGCATGGCGTGGCCGCGCTGAACGGCCGCAAGCATGTGCGCCTTTCGCTCGCCGTGCTCGTGCTGCTTGCGCTTGCGTGGGTCATTGCCGGCGCGAAATGGCAGGACGTGATGTGGATGTATCCGAGCGCGATTCCGATCTCGGTTGCCTCCGGCATGACGGCGTTCGAACTGGCGCGCGGCGACTGCAGGAAGCGCCTGCAGGGGCAGCAGATCGCGATGCTGGTGTCGGGCGCGCATGCCGTCTTGTACGCATTCAGGGCGTTGATCCTGCCCTGGCTCGTCGCGAAGTTCGGGTTCGACTTCCTGATGACCGCGAGCAAGATCACGATGTATGAGGGCGTGCTGTATTCCGTCGTTCTCCCCATGACCTTGCTGCGGTTGGTGCGCGACGAATCGCACGGGCAACTGCTGCAGCAATCGCAGACGGATTTTTTGACGGGCCTTGGCAATCGTCGATGGTTCTTTGAGCAGGGCGCGCGCATGATCCGTGACGGCGGCGCGACGCGGCCCGTTTCGCTGCTCGCCATCGACCTCGACCACTTCAAGAAGATCAACGATCGCTACGGCCACGAGACGGGCGACCGCGTGCTGACATCGTTCGCCGACATTGCCCGCAGCGTGCTGGGCGCCGACGTGCTGCTGGCGCGCATCGGCGGCGAGGAGTTCGCGGCCCTGTTGCCCGGTCACGATTTGTCGCATGCGAAAGCGGCGGGCGAAGCGCTCGTCGAATCGTTCGGCGAGACCATCACGCTCAATGCCAGCGGCGCGGGCATCCAGGCCACCGTCAGCATCGGCGCGGCGCAAGCCGGCAGCGATGGCACCACCCTGGGCGATCTGCTCGCCGCCGCAGACCAGGCGTTGTATCGCGCGAAATCGCTGGGCGGCAACCGGCTCGAAGAGGCGCGTGCCGACGCGCGCTCGGCAGCGGCTTGATCGGCGGCCCGATTCGCAATTCAAGCGATCACGGACGCGCCAGTTCTTCCGATAGAAACTGAATCAGCGCGGTCACGCGACGGTGAGGCGCTGCGGCCGGATAGACCGCGTACAGATCGACCTGCTCCGCGATGCAATCGTCCAGCGCGGTTTCGAGGGTTCCCTCGGCTAGCTCCATGCGGATGTCCCAGCGGTTCTTGATGATCACGCCCAGACCCGCCACCGCCCACTCGCGCAGCACGCCGCCGTCGCTGGCCTGACGGTCGCCCGAGACCTTCACGTTGATCTGCTTGCCCGCCACGCGAAAACGCCACGCGGCGAGCGGCGCGCCGGGCCGCGCCAGAATCAGACAATTGTGATTCGCCAGATCGCCGGGCAACGTGGGCTTGCCATGAACACGCCAATAGTCCGGCGATGCGCAGACCACGCGCTCGCCGCGCACCAGCAGACGCGCGTGCAGATTCGAATCCGCGAGCGGGCCGTTGCGCAGCGCCAGATCGATATGCTCGTCGATCAGATCGACGGTGCTGTCGCTCAGCAACAGGCTCATGTGTATGCCCGGGTGAAGCGCCTGGAAGCGGTCGAGCAGGGGCCGTAACTGAACGCGGCCGAAGTCGTTGGTGGCCGTCACGCGAATGGGACCTGCGAGCGGCCCGTCTTGCTTGAGGCTCGCGAGCGTCGAATCCCATTCCGCGATGATGCGCCGCGCGCTTTCCAGCAGCGCCAGACCCTCGTGCGTGAAGACGAGCCGACGCGTCGTGCGGGTGATCAGCGTGGCGCCGACTTCCTGCTCCAGCTGATTCACCGCCAGCGTCACGGAAGACGTCGCCACGGTTCGCTGTCTCGCCACGGCAGAAAAGCTGCCGATCTCGGCGACATCGATCAGCAGGCGCAGCGCATCGATGCGGTCCATCTTTTGAGTTACTCGTAAGGTGAATTGGACTGTGCCCGGTTTATCGCGTAGGGGCCACTCAGTATAGTCGTCGCAAGTGCTTCGAGGCGCGCGTCACCGCCAGCCTGGAAGCGAATCGATTAGCGTCTGTCTGCAGGAGCCGACATGAAAACCCTCGTCATCATCGCCCATCCCGACATCGAGAACTCGCGTGGCAACAAGGCACTGCGTGATGCGATCGCGCAAGAGCCGGACGTCACGGTCCGCGAGCTGTACAAGCTGTATCCCGACTTCAACATCGACGCCGCGCGCGAACAGCAGTTGATCCGCGAGCACGGCCATATCGTGCTGCAATTTCCGTTGTACTGGTATAGCAGCCCGCCGCTGCTGAAGAAATGGCTGGACGATGTGATCAACGACACGCTGTTCGGCAGCGCGCCGGAGAAATCGCTGGTGCTGGATGGGCGTACGTTGCAACTGGCCGTCACCATCGGCCGTATCCGTGAACGCTATTTTCCGGAGACGAACGACCACGTGTGGGCCGACGACGTGCTGCGGCCATATCTGAAGCCGGAACTCGTCGAGCAGCACGGCACGCAGATCGTCGATGCGCTGCTGATGCCGTTCGAGCAATCCGCGCATCTCGCGGGCATGCACTACGGCAAGCCGCTCATCACATATAACGTGGGACCGTTGAGCCGACGCGGATCGATCAGCGAAGCGGAGATGGCGGCGCGTGGCGACGAATATCGTCAGCTGGTCCGCAACCTCGGCGAAGTCTCGCAAGAGGTTGCGGTGTGACGGAGGCTCGACGGCCTCAGTGCACGAGCCAGAGTGCCGCCGCGTAGATCACGAGCGACACGGCGAACGTGACGGCCGTATAGCCCATCACGCGCTGAATGCGGATGCCGGCAATCGCGACGATCGGCACGGCCCAGAACGGCTGCAGCATGTTCGATACGTTCTCGGCCATTGCCACGCCCATCGCGGTGCGCGGCACCGACGCGTGCAGGCTGATCGCCGCGGGCAGAACGAACGGACCCTGCACGGCCCAGTGACCGCCCGCGCTCGGCACCAGCAACGTGATGATCAGCGAGCTCAGATAGCTCCAGACAGGCAGCGTTGCGGGCGTGGCGATCGTCACGAAGGCTTTGGCGATCATCGATGCAAGCCCGGTGCCCTTCATGATGCCCATGATGCCGCCATAGACCGGGTATTGCAGCAGCATCGAACCCGTCTGCCGCGCGGCGCGCCGGATCGCGTTCGCATAGGCGATCGGCGTGCGCTGCAGCGCGAGGCCGATCAGCAGGAAGATCAGGATCGTCGTGTTGATGTCGAGGTCGAACTTGTTCTCGCGCCATTCCATCGCGAGGTAGCCGACGCCGAGTACGAGCAGAAGCAGCGTGCCGAGCATCGACTGTTCGAGGCGCGATGCGAAGGTTGCCGGGCCGTCGCTGCTGCGTGCGTGTGGGTCGGCGCTGGATGCGTCGTCGCTCGTATCGCCCGCATCACTGAACGCGACCACGTTGTCCGATTTCGGATGCATCTTGATGAAGATCGCCGTCATCACGACGACGACCAGCACCGTCGGGATAAACACGAACGGAGCGAAGATGGTCTCGGTCAGCGGCACGACATGGCCGGTCGCCTTCTCGACGAGATTGAGCGCGTTGCCATGCGAAGCCTGCGACAGCGCGATCGAACTGGACAGCCCGCTATTGCAGATCGACCACGCCGAATAGCTGCCGGCGACGAGCCACGCGAAATCGACATGGACGCGCCGGGCGATTTCGCGCGACAGCAGCGCGCCGACGATCAGGCCGAGTCCCCAGTTGAGCCACGCGGCGATCGCGACGACAGGGAACACCAGCAGCGCAGCGCGCGCGGGTGTCTGCGCGTGGGCCGCCAGCGCGCGCAAGCCGCGCTGGACGATGGGCGCCTCGGCGATCGCGTAGCCCGTCGCGAGAATCAGGATCATCTGCAGCGCGAAAGCCAGAATGCCGAAGGTGCCCGTGTACCACGAGTCGAGCAGCGTCGGCACGTTGCCTGTCGGCGCGATCAGCAGCGCCAGCACGGCCACGACGAACGTCAGGCAGATGGACAGCACGAACGGGTCAGGCATGACCCGCTCGAAAACATAGACAAGGCCTTCGACGATGCCGCGCGGCGCGGCGGGCTGGAAGGCGGCGGTGGGGGAGGTGTCTCGCTTCATGTTTCTCGCTCGGTGTGGCGTCGGTCCGCCTGTGGGCGGCGCGGACGGAATCGACACGCGGCGTGTGAGTGCGTGACGCATGCACCGCTGGAAAGCTTGACGTCACCTGAATGTCAGGTGGTTGTTGGGGCAGGAATTCCGGGGTGAAGCTCAGGCCTGGACGCAACAGATGGGTGGCGCGTCCGCGCTTTGCGTGTGATTCGTCTTGCGTTGCTGGTGTTCGTTAGTCGAACATGGTTTCGTTAAACGAACGCTTCATTATTCGTCTTATGCGCGTTGGATGTCAAGACAACGCGGCGCTCGTTTAACGTGCGACGCGCCGATTTGACGGCGCGTGCTTTCGGGTGGCTTGCGGATGAATCGTGGTGTCAAACGATTGTCAGCCACGGCCCGCGAAAACGTCTCGAATCACTTCACACGTGAGCCAACGCGCGCTCGACGCGGAACACCGACACCGTGCTCTTCAACGCAACCGTCTGTTCTTCGAGCGCGAGCGCAGCCGCCGACGCCTGCTCTACGAGCGCGGCATTCTGTTGCGTGACCTGATCCATTTGCGTGATCGCGCGGTTCACCTGCTCGATGCCTTCCGATTGTTCTTCCGATGCCGCTGCGATCTCGCCCATCAGATCGCTGACCCGGTTCACGGAGGTCAGGATGTCGGCCATCACCTGGCTGGCCTTGTCGACCTGCTGCGCGCCCGCTTCGACGCGGCCGAGCGAATCGGTGATGCGCTCCTTGATTTCCTTCGCGGCACTCGCGCTACGCTGCGCGAGCGAGCGGACCTCGCTCGCCACCACCGCGAAGCCGCGGCCTTCGTCGCCGGCGCGGGCGGCTTCCACTGCCGCGTTCAGCGAAAGAATGTTGGTCTGAAACGCGATGCCTTCGATCACATTCGTGATGTCGGCGATCCGGCCCGACAGATCGGACAGCCCTTGCATCGTCGCCACGACTTCCTGCGCGGCGCGGTTGCCTTGCTCGGTGATCATCGCCGTGCTCATCACGAGTTGCGTGGCCTGCTTCGCGTTGTCGGCGTTCTGGCGCACCGTGCTCGTCAACTGTTCCATCGACGACGCCGTCTCTTGCAATGCCGCCGCCTGTTCTTCGGTGCGCTGCGACAGATCGGTGTTGCCGCTTGCCATCTGATGCACGCCCGTCGCGATGGTGTCCGTGCCGCCGTGTACCGCGTGCACGATCCCGGCGAGACTGCGCTTCATTTCCTTCATCGAGTCGAACAGCTGGCCGATCTCGTTCGTCGATTCGTGACGGATCTGCACGGTCAGGTCGCCGCGCGCCACGTGCTGGAGGACGCTCATTGCTTCTTTGAGCGGCAGCACGACGGTGTGCTCGAGCGTGTAGTAAACGAGCAGAATCAACGCGCAAGACAACACCAGCAAGCCGATTGCGACGCCCATCAACACCGATTTGGCGCGCGCCTTCTCATCCTTCAGTTGCGCCGTTTCATCCTCGGCCACTTTGAAGAACGCATCCGCCGACTTGCCGAATGCCGCGCTCGTCTGCGTCATTGGCCCTTCGTTCGTTGCAGCATACGCGGCGACATCGCCCGAGCCGATTGCCGTGAACAGCAGATCGATTGCGTTGGCGTGCGCAGTGAACGTGTCGGCGACCCGTTTTGCCGCGTCCTGTTGAGCGGCTGTTTCCTTCGTGATGGTTTCGAACGCGGTAAACGACTTCTTCGCGAGGTCGTAATAAGTGCGTGCTGCGGCGACGGCGGCGTCCTTGTCAGCGGGGTTCGTGGACAGCGCGATGAAAGCCCGGCTCAACGCACTACGGGCTTTCAGGTTGTTGATGTAGACGTCTTTGAGATCGACCGTTTCGGCGTTGAGAGTGCTGATCCGCTCCGATAAGCCGTTGTTCTTCGTGAGCGAATAGATCCCGAGCAACGCGGTGACCAGAACCAGCATGCCAAACAGCGAGAGAACCGCGATAAAGCCCGTCCGCACGGGCAGATTCTTCAATTTCATAGTTTTCGTTTTCACAGTGAGCCACGATGTTGTCCCCCCGCAGCCGAGCGCGAGAGCAAAGGCCGCAGGACGTTGCTGCGGCCTTGTTAACGGTCACATGAATGAGAACTTGACGGTTGCGGAGAGCGGAAAGCGCGGTTTGCGAGCGTGCGGACTTTTGTGAATCAAATGTGACGAGCGGTATTCACGCCTGCATCGCATGGCCGATCCGGTTGAGAACGAACTCGCGGCGCAACTCGAAGCCGAGCTTTTCATACAGGCGGATCGCTGTCGTGTTGTGACTGAACACGTGTAGAAAAGGTGTCTCTCCGCGCTGCGTGATTTCTCTGCGCAAGATGTTGATCAGCCGGCCTGCGAGGCCTTTGCCGCGCCAGTCGTCATCCACGCAGACGGCGCTGATTTCGACATATCCGTCGAGGCACATCCGTTCGCCCGCCATCGCAACCAGCCGCCCCTGATCGCGAACGCCGATGTAATGGCCCATCTCGTGAGTTCGTGTCCCGAACGGACCCGGTTTGGTTTTTTGCGCGAGGTCGAGCATCTCTTTCGCGTCGACGTTGGCCAGACGGATCACGTCCAGATCGTCTGCGGTTTCGGCTGCGTCACCCGCAGCGACCATCTGATGGATCGTGCCGGCATGAACGACCTGAAGCGTTTCGATTCCAGCGAGAGGCTCCAGCGACAGCAGCGCAACCTGTTCGTTGGGTTGCAGAAGCTGACGCAGCGACTCAAAAGCGGCGGGCGTGTCCGACGACAATGCCGCGAAAGGCGCCACGTCAGGGTGATAGCGGCGCGCGAGTGCATCGCCTAGTCCGAGATGCGCCTGGCGCGTCGTGAGCGCCGTCCAGATCGGGCGGTCGAGGTTGGCTGTTGTCGAACGAGGCGCTGTGCTGCTCATGGTTGCTCCAGCTGCAAAGATTGATCGGATGTCGTCCGAGTTCGGACAGGACCAATGTAATCAGAAAACCGCGTTCGAGCTATTGCCGCAAATGACATTTTCGACGTCATTTGCGCCAGGCGCGACTCACGCGCCCGGCCGCGACCCGATCAGCAGGATATCCACCAGCCTACGCGCGCTTTGTTGCCAGTCCGGCGCCGACGCGACGTTCGACACCCCGACGAGCGCGCGAAACAGGTCGAGCGGATCGAGATCGGCGCGAATATCGCCGCTTTCTATCGCGCGCGTGACGAGCGAATGAATCGCGTCCACGATCTGCGCGCCCGACGATTCGAACACTTTCGACGGGCCGCCCACCAGCGAATTCAGCGCGGGCGCGATGATCTTCTTCGTCGCAATGTAGTCGACGAACAGCAGCATCCACGCTTTCAGCGCATCGATGGGCGGCATCGTCTCGCTCAGCCTGCGCTCTTCTTTCGCGAGCTTCTCGACCTCGGCGCGGTAGACGCTCTCCAGTAGCGCGTCGCGGGTAGGAAAGTGCCGGTACAGCGTGCCAGGCCCGACGCCCGCCTGACGGGCGAGGTCTTCGAGACTGATATCGGCGCCTTCGCGCGTGAACGCCTTCTTCGCCTCTTCGAGAATACGCTCGCGATTACGCAGCGCATCGGCGCGCGGCTTCCGTTCCTTTGGCGTCGAGTGATTCATTTAACCCTTTGTCGTACCTTTTAGTGCTTGCAAGCGGAGACTGTCTCCGCTTATCCTGTAAAAACGGAGAGGGACTCCGTTTTATCCCTCATGACGCAAAACGTCAACCTTACTGCGAACAGAGAGGCGGAAATGGCTGAAAAATTGGGTGCGACATCGACGACAGACGACGTGCTTGCGGGCATCGATCTACGCGGCAAGCGGATTCTCGTCACGGGCGTGTCTGCCGGACTCGGCGTGGAGACGGCGCGTTCGCTGGCCGCGCATGGCGCGAACGTCGTTGGCGCTGCGCGCGACCTCGACAAGGCGGCGGGCGCAATCGCCGCAGCGCGCAGCGACGCGGCCTCGGGTGAAGGCAGCATCGATCTGGTCTCGCTCGATCTCGCGAGTCTTGAGAGCGTGCGCGCATGCACTGACAAACTGCTGGACGAAGGCAAACGGTTCGACGTGATCATCGCGAATGCGGGCGTGATGGCGACGCCCTTCGGCAAAACAGCGGATGGATTCGAAACCCAGTTCGGCACGAACCATATCGGCCACTTCGTGCTCGTGAATCGCCTCGCTCCGCTTTTGCGATCGGGTGGGCGCGTGGTCATACTGGCATCGTCGGGGCACCGTTTCGCGAACGTCGATCTCGACGATCCGAACTTCGAACGCACGCCCTACGATCCCTTCGTTGCGTACGGACGCGCGAAAACGGCGAACATCCTGTTCGCGGTCGCCTTCGACCAGCGGCATCAGGCACGCGGCGTGCGCGCGGCAGCGGTCCATCCGGGCGGCATTCAGACGGAACTCGCCCGTCACATGGACGAAGGGCAAATGGCCGGGCTGCTGGAAACAATCAACAGTCAGCTTGCGTCCGAAGGAAAGGCGCCGTTCCAGTTCAAGACCGTTCCGCAGGGCGCCGCGACTTCGGTGTGGGCGGCCGTGGTTGCATCGGCGGATGAGGTCGGCGGCCGATACTGCGAGAACTGCCACGTGAGCGAAGTCGTCGCCGACGACGTCGTCATTACGCCCGTCAGCGAAGGCGTACGCCAATACGCGCTCGACGCTGCGAATGCCGAGGCGTTATGGCGCAAGACGGAAGAAATGGCCGGCGAATCGTTCTGACGCTTTAGCGCTCTGGCCGCTGCACGAACTGCGCCGCAACGCAGTTCGCTTGCAGATGCAACCAGTTCGGATAGTGCCGCGCCTGTCGCGGTCACGCTGGCGGAAATGACCAACTATCGCTCTTCGCCCGCCATCGACATGCCGGCCCTCGCAGCCGGCATGTCCCATTTAGGCGTCAACCGGTAGCCGCGTCCCGGTATGTTCTGAATCAGGCGCCGGTCTTCGCCCAATGCCTTGCGCAAAGCGCAAACGTGCACGCGTATGTTCGACTCCTCGACGACCGTGTCGGGCCACACCTTACGAAGAATATCTTCGAGCGACACGACCTGGCCGTGCGCTGCCATCAGCACGGTAAGAATATCGAATGCGCGGCTGCCCAACGGGATGGCTGTCCCACGTACCTGGATTTCCCGGGTCGACAGATTGACGTCGATGCTACTGGCCTTCATGTTCGTTTCTCACGAGTAGACAACTGCTTCTCGAATGATCCGCATCAGTTTGGAAAGCGGGAGGGTCGCAAAGGCGAACGGTCTGTCGGCGGGGTGGATGCGGCACCTGGAATGATGAAACCGCAAGTGGTCCATCGAGTCGATAGCACATACGTATCGACACCTATACTTTGGTATTAGCGCACGGCCCTTCGTTTGTCGGCGCTACCGGCAAGGGCTATATTGCACTTGCCACTTTACGTGGATCGCCCCGTTCAATCGGTAGCTACATCATTCTTTCATCATGCGAGTGCGACAATGAAAATCCTGATGGTGTTGACGTCCCATGATCAACTCGGTAACACCGGGAAGAAGACAGGTTTCTGGTTAGAGGAATTCGCGGCTCCCTATTTCACGTTTCTCGATGCTGGCGTGACGATAACCGTCAGCTCACCTAAGGGTGGACAGCCGCCGCTCGATCCGAAGAGCGACACGCCAGAAGGCAAAACAGAGCTGACAGAGCGTTTCAAGAACGATCCCGCCGCGCAAAAGGTGCTCGCCAACACGGTGAAACTCAGCACGGTCAAAGCGGACGACTACGACGCGGTGTTCTATCCGGGCGGACACGGCCCGATGTGGGATCTGGCGGAAGACCCGCTATCCGTTGCGCTGATCGAGAACTTCTACAACGCCGGCAAGCCCGTCGCGCTCGTGTGTCATGCGCCGGGCGTGCTACGACATGTGAAGGTGAATGGTGAGCCGCTCGTCAAGGGCAAGCGCGTGACCGGGTTCACCAATTCGGAAGAAGAAGCCGTGCAACTCACGAAGGTCGTGCCGTTTCTCGTCGAAGACGAACTGAAGCGGCTGGGCGGATTGTTCGAGAAGGTCGACGACTGGCAGAGCTTCTCGATTATCGATGGCCGCCTCATCACGGGGCAGAATCCCGCTTCGTCCACGGCCGGTGCGCGCGATCTGCTCAAAGTGCTCGATCAGCTGCATTCGAAATAACGCGCGTTTCGCCCTTGAACCTGGCTGCCCCGAAAGAAGGGCCGCTTCAGCCTGAAGGATGGAGATTGATATGACCAACGACAGTTCGAATCAGCAGTTTCGGATTGAACGTCGCAGCCAGGCCTACTGGCGCGTGATCATCGACAACCCGCCTTTCAACATCTTCGGACCGGACTCGATGCCGCAGTTGAATGCCGTCGTGACGGCGCTCGAAACCGATCCCGAAGTCAAGGTGGTGGTGTTCGAAAGCGCGGTGCCGGATTTCTTCCTCACGCATTACGACTTCGTTCCCCCGTTGCAGGAGACCACGAGCATGCCGCCGGGGCCGACAGGTATGCCGCCGTTGCCGGATATGCTCTCGCGGCTGGGACGGGCGCCCGTCGTATCGATCGCGTCGATCAGAGGGCGCGCGACGGGCGTCGGCAGCGAACTGGCGCTCGCCAGCGACATGCGCTTTGCAAGCCGCGAAAAAGCGCTGCTTTCGCAGTGGGAAGTCGGCGCCGCACTGGTGCCGGGCGGCGGGCCGATGAATCGCCTGTCGCGTCTGATCGGGCGCGGGCGCGCGCTGGAAGTGCTGTTGAGCGGCAACGATATCGACGGCGAACTGGCGGAGCGCTATGGCTACGTGAACCGTGCATTCGCGGACAGCGAACTCGACGCATTCGTGGACGGGCTAGCATCGAGAATCGCGTCGTTCGATAGAGAGGCGCTCGTCGCGATCAAGCGTCAGGTGAATGCCGTGACCTTGCCGCCAGACAAGGACGTCGCGCCCGAATGGGACGCTTTCATCGCGTCGGTTGGCCGTCCGCAGGCGCAGGAACGGATCGCGCAACTGATGCAGCTCGGGCTGCAGAAGAACCACGATGTGGAAGCGCGGCTCGGCTATTACACGGGCACGCTGGGGCGCTAATCCCGCAAGACAACGCGTTTCTCCGACGACGGTTGCGCGCGCCCGTTGTGGCCGCAACCGTCGTTTCCAGCAACGCGGCCCTTCGGGGCGCGATCGCATTCTTGCATGTTAGGCTATTCCCGATTCGTTACGTGAGGCGAAACCGGGGGCTTCGTCATGGACTTCACTGGGTTTCAGCTGGAGCTGCTCCACGACGACGGCGATCTATCGTTGTGTCGCGCCTCACGGCCCGACACCCCTGTCTCGCTGCTCGCGCAGATCGCCACGCGCCCGGCATCGCAAAGCGTCACGCGCCTCGAACACGAATACGAACTGGCCTCGCTGCTCGATACACGCTGGGCCGCGCAGCCGGTCGCGCTCGATCTCGGCAGAGTGCCGCCGATGCTCCTTCTCGACGACGACGGCGGCGACCCGCTGGTGCGCCTGCTCGGCCAGCCGCTCGAACTCGCGCGATGCCTGCGCATCGCCGCCAATCTCGCGCATGCAATCGGCCAGGTGCATGGACGCGGCCTCATTCACAAGGACATCAAGCCTGCAAACGTGCTCGTCGACGGCGACGACAGCGTTCGGCTCACCGGCTTCGGCATAGCGTCGCAACTGCTGCTCGAGCATCAGCCGCCAGCCTCGCCTGAAATCATCGCGGGCACGTTTGCCTACATGGCGCCGGAGCAGACGGGCCGCATGAACCGCTCGATCGATGCACGCAGCGACCTGTACTCGCTCGGCGTCACGCTCTACGAGATGCTCACGGGCGCGCTGCCTTTCGCGGCTGCCGATGCGATGGAGTGGATTCATTGCCATATCGCACGCAGGCCTGTGCCGCCGGAAGAGCGCGTGAGCGACCTTCCGGCGCCTGTCGCGCAGATCGTGCTCAAGCTGCTCGCGAAGACGGCGGAAAACCGCTATCAAACGGCGGCTGGCGTCGAGGCGGATCTTCGTGCGTGCCTCGCCGCTTGCGAAACGGACGAGGAGATCGCGCCGTTCGCGCTCGGCACGCGCGACGCGTCCGACCGGCTGCTGATCCCCGAAACGCTGTATGGGCGCGAGGCGCAGATCGACGAGATCGTGGCGGCGTTCAACGGGATCGTCGCGGGCGGCCCGAGCGGGCTCGTGCTGATCTCCGGCTATTCCGGCATCGGCAAGTCGTCGGTCGTCAACGAATTGCACAAGGTCCTGGTGCCGCCGCGCGGTCTGTTCGCGTCCGGCAAGTTCGATCAGTACAAGCGGGATATTCCGTATGTGCCGCTCGCACAGGCCTTTCAGTCGCTCGTGCGCGATCTGCTGAGCAAGAGCGACGCGGAGATCGAACCGTGGCGGCGCGCGCTGCTGGATGCGCTCGCGCCGAACGGCCAGGTGATCGTCAATCTGATCCCGGAGCTCGCGCTCATCATCGGCGAGCAGCCGCCCGTTCCGGCGCTACCGCCGCAAGAGACGCAGAACCGCTTTCAGATCGTGTTTCGCCGCTTTCTCGGTGTGTTCGCGCGGCCCGAGCATCCGCTCGCGCTCTTTATCGACGATCTGCAATGGCTCGATACTGCGACCCTCGATCTGCTCGAACATCTCGTCACGCACCCGGATGTGAAGCACGTGCTGCTGGTCGGCGCCTATCGCGACAACGAAGTCGACGCGGCGCACCCGCTTGCGCGCACGCTTGGTGCGATCGCTCGTGCTGGCGGCAACGTCCATCGGATCGAGCTTGCGCCGCTCGCGCCCGACAGCGTCGCGCAGCTCGTCGCCGATGCGTTGCACTGCCCGGGTGCGATGGCGGACCCGCTCGCGCAACTGGTGCACGAGAAGACGGGCGGCAATCCGTTCTTCGCGATCCAGTTCCTGACCACGCTAGCCGACGAATCGCTGCTTGCCTTCGACCACGACGCTTCGCGTTGGACCTGGGACTTGCCGCGTATCCGCGCGAAGGGCTTCACCGAGAACGTCGCGGACCTGATGGCGGCAAAGCTGACGCGTCTGCCCGATGCGACACGCGAAGCATTAGGGCAGCTTGCGAGCCTCGGCAACGCCGCTGACTTTGCGACGCTGACGCACGTGCACGGCGAGCCGGAGGCGTCGATACACGCCAAGCTATGGCTGGCCGTGCGAGCGGGCCTCATCTTTCGTCTTGACGGCTCTTACGTGTTCGCGCACGACCGCGTGCAGGAGGCGGCCTACGCGCTCATTCCGATAGAGAAGCGCGCGGCGACGCATGTGCGGATCGGCCGGGCGCTCGCGTCGCGGACGGCGCCCGAAGCGCTCGAAGAATCGATCTTCGATATCGTCAATCAGCTCAATCGCGGCGCCGCGTTGATCGAGACGGGCGAAGAGCGCGAGCGCACTGTCGCGCTGAACCTGATTGCGGGCAGGCGCGCGATGCGATCGACCGCGTATGCATCAGCGCGACGCTATCTGGCGCAAGGCGTCGCGCTGCTATCGCAAGATGCCTGGGCGCAACGCTACGAAAGCACGTTCGATTTGTATCTGGCCTACTCCGAATGCGAATACCTCGCCGGCGATTTCAGCGATGCCGATGCGCTGTTCGACATGCTGCTGGAACGCGCGCGCTCGAATCTGGATCGCGCGAAGGTCTTCGGCCTGCGCATGTCGGCCTACCAGGTGGCCGGGCGATTCGACGAGAGCTTCGCTGTCGCGCGGCTTGCGCTGCGCGATTTCGGCGTGCTGCTTCCCGACGCCGAGCACGATGTCGCGCCCGCCGTCGCTGACGCGTTGCGGCAGATTCCGTCGTATCTCGCGGGACGGGCGATCAGCGAACTCGTCGATGCGCCCGTCGCGCAAGACCCGGCCATACGCGCGGTGGTCGATCTTCTGGTCGAAGCGATGCCGTGCGCCTTTATCGCACGGCCTGCGTACTATCCGCTCATCACGCTCAAGGCCGTCATCCTGTCGCTGCAGCGCGGCAATACCGACAACTCGAGTTTTGCGTACGGCAATTACGCGCTGATGCTGGTGTCGAGCATCGGCGACATTCCCTCTGCCGTGCAGTTTTCCGACATGTCGCTACGCCTGAACGAGAAGTTCGACAACCGGCGCTTCTACGGAAAGCTGTTGCACCTGCATGGCAACCATATCAACTTCTGGCGGAGGCATATCGTGACCGATCTGCCGATCCTGGAGCGCGCGAGCGTCGCGTGCCTCGAAGTGGGCGACCTGGTGTTCGCCGGATACCTCGCATTCACGACGGTATGGCAAACCATCGAGAAAGGCGCCGTGCTCGACGAGGTTCAACCGCTGTCGGAGAAGCACGCCGCGTTCGCGCGGCAAAGTCACAACGACGCCGTGCTCGAAACGATCCGGCTTGAACAGCAATTCGTCGCCAGCCTGCGCGGCGTCACGACTGACCCGCTCAAGCTGGGCGACGCGATCTTCGACGACGCAGCCTGTTTCAGCGCGATCGAGAAAGCGAATTTTGGCTGCGGGATCGTCTTCTATCACATCATGAAGCTGATTCTCGCGTTTCACGACGGCCGCTACGACGATGCGTCGAAGGCCGCGAGCGAAGCGGCGCCGATGCTGGGCGCAGCGATGGCGCTGCCCATCGAGCCGACGTTTCACTTCTTCGACGCACTGACACTGGCGGCGCGTTATCCCGCTGCCAGCGCGGACGAGCAACACGCGTGGCGCGACCGGCTCGCGGAAAAACTGGCGAAGTTCGAATCGTGGACCACGCACTGTCCCGAGAATTTCCGTCACCGTCATGCGCTGCTCGCCGCGGAAATTGCGCGCATCGAAGGGCGCGATTCCGATGCGATGCATTTCTACGAGGAAGCGATACGCGCGGCGCGGGAGCACGGCTTCATCCAGTATCAGGCGCTCGCCCATGAACTGGCCGCGCAGTTTCATGCGGCGCGCGGCCTCGAAACCATCGCCGACACCTATCTGTTCAATGCGCGTTCCTGCTACGAACGCTGGGGCGCGAAAGGCAAGGTTCATCAACTGGCACGAACGTACGCTCAGTTGCGGCATGACCCGGCGAGTCTCGAAGGCACGATCGCGACGTCGAACGAACAACTGGATCTCGCGACCGTGGTCAACGTGTCGCGCGCGATCTTCAGCGGCATCGACCTGAACGAGCTGATCCACACGCTGATGGTGCTCGCACTCGAGCACGCGGGCGCGAATCGCGGCCTGTTGATCTTCAAGCGCGGCAACGAGTTGCGAATCGAAGCGGAAGCCTTGACGGTGCATGACGGCGTGGACGTGCGCCTGCCGAAAATTCGCGCGACGGGCAGCGAGCTTCCCGAATCGGTGCTGCGCTACGTGATCCGCACGGGAGACAGCGTGCTGCTCGACGATGCATCGGCGCGCAGTCCGTTTTCGTCGGACGAGTACGTGCGCCGTCATGACTGCCGCTCGATTCTGTGCCTGCCGCTCGTCAAGCAGACGAGGCTGATCGGCGTGCTCTACCTCGAAAACAACCTGACCTCCGACGCATTCACGCCCGCTCGCACGGCGATGCTGCGGCTGCTGGCGTCGCAGGCCGCGCTGTCGCTCGAAACGGCGCGTCTCTATGCCGATCTGCAGGATGCGGAAGCGCTGCTGGCCGACGCGCAACAGCTGAGCCACACGGGCAGCTTTGACTGGCATGTGTCGAGCGGCGAGCTGATCTGGTCGAAAGAGAGCTTCCGGATCTTCGGCTTCGACGCCGCCGCGACGCCGACCGTCGACATGATGTTTGGCCGCGTGCATCCCGACGACATCACGTTCGTGCGCCTCGCCTTCGACCGCGCGACGCACGACCGCCAGCCGTTCGACGTCGAACACCGGCTGCTGATGCCCGACGGGTCGATCCGGTATCTGCAAGTGGTGGCGCGCGTCGTGGTCGACGCGGAGAGCAGCTTGCGCGTGCTCGGCGCGCTAAAGGACATCACAGTGCGCAAGCGGGCGCATGCGGCGCTCGAACGCAGCGAGCATCGTTATCGCAGCCTGTTCTTCGACATGCCCGTGGGACTCTGGCAGATCGAGGCGCAGCCCTTGATGGCGCTGCTCACGGAGCTGCGCGCGCAAGGCGTCGACGATCTGTCCACGTATATCGACGACCATCCGGGCTGGCTGGATCGTGCGATGGAAATGCTGATCGTCGAAGAGGTCAATCACCACGCGGCACAGATGTTCGGCGCGAAGGACAGGAGCGCGTTGCTCGGTCCGCTGCCGTGGGTCTGGCGGGAAAGCCCCGGAACGTTTCGGCGGGCGCTCGAAAGCCGCTATGGCGGCAAGGCGATTTTTCAGGAAACGACCAAGCTGCCCACGCTGGACGGGCGGGTTATCGACGTTCTCTTTACGATCGCGCGTCCGAGTTCGGCCGAAGATCTGGGCATCGCGCTCATCAGTCTCGTCGATCTGACCGAGCGCGTGCGCGCGCAGGACATGCTGCAACGGCTCCAGGCCGACTTCGCGCACGCCGCGCGCATTTCGATGCTGGGCGAGTTGACAGCTTCCGTCGCTCACGAATTGAACCAGCCGCTTTCCGCTATCGCGATGAACAGCGCGATCGGCAACCGCTGGCTCGATCGTGCCGTGCCCGACGTCGCGGAGGCGCGGCAGATCAACGTGCGGATCGGCGCCGATGCGCGGCGCGCGGTGGACATCGTCGATCGCATCCGGGGCATGGCGCTTCGGCGCGGGCCGAAGCGCGCGGTCGCGCAACTCGACGAACTGATCGACGAAGCCCTCATTTTTCTGCAGCATGAAGTGCAGTCGCGCGGCGTCATCGTGTTGCGCCAGCGTGCCGCCGTCCTGCCGATGGTATTCGCCGATCGCATTCAGTTGCAGCAGGTAGTCGTCAATCTGCTCGTCAACTCGATGCAGGCGATGGAGCAGGCGGGCAGCTCCGAGCGCAAGATCACGATCCGCACGGCGACGCGCGAGGACGCGACCGTCTACTGCGCGACGGAAGACAGCGGACCCGGCATCGCGCCGGAGGACCTCAACCGGCTGTTCCAGAGCTTTTACACGACCAAGGAAAACGGCATGGGAATGGGCTTGCCGATCTGCCGCACGATCATCGAAGCGCACGGCGGGCGTATCGCCGCCGATAACGGTTCGGTGCACGGCGGCGCGCGCTTCCATTTCACGCTTCCATCCGGCGATGCCGCTAGCTGAGCATCGGATGCACGACCCATGCGCGGATCGTGCCTGACCGCTACATACGACGGTATGAGCACGTCATGCGATGGTGGGTCAAAGTGCAAGCAATAGTAGGCTGGTGCGCCCGTTGCGCCCTCGTTAGGCTATTCCTGTTGGATCGGGGACGTGAGCTAACACGAAAGACGTCGACGCGAGCCCTTACGCTCGATGGCGATTCATCGGGGTGCACATCATGGACGTGGCGGATCTGAAGGTATTCGACGCTGTCGCTCGCCTCGGAAGCATGAGCCGCGCAGCGCTGGAGTTGCATACGGTGCAGTCGAATGTCACGGGACGAATCCGGTCCCTCGAAGGCGAGGTGGGCGTCGCGCTGTTCGAGCGGCATGTGCGCGGCGTGAGGATGACGCCGGCCGGGCAGCGGATGCTGCCCTACGCGGCGCGAGCGGCCCGGCTGGTCGCGGACGCGCGCCTTGCCGCACTCGACGATGGTCCGCCGTGCGGCGCGCTCGCAATTGGCGCGTTATGGACCACGGGTGCACTGCAGCTAAGCCGTGCGTTGAGCCACTTCGCGAGCCTGTATCCGCAAGTCGGATTGTCGTTGACGACAGGCACGAGCGATGGGCTGACCGACGCTGTAGCCGAGTGCCGTCTGGATGGCGCATTCGTTGCAGGTCCGCAAGACGATCCCGGCCTCGATGTCGAGACGGTCTTCCGCGAAGAGCTCGTGCTCGTGACACCGGCGGCGATGCGCTCGTTGAACGAAGTGGGAAGCGTTGGAAATCTGAAGACGATCGTATTCAGTCAGGGCTGCTCGTATCGCGAGCGGCTCGATTTGCTGCTCGCCGAAATGGGAATACTGTCGGTCGCGGCGCTCGCATTCGGCTCGATCGACGCGATCCTCTCGTGCGTCGCGGCGGGCATCGGCATTACGTTGTTGCCGCGAGGGCTCGTGTCGAACGCGGAGCAGAAGAATCACGTCGCGGTCCACGCGCTTCAGTCTGACACGGCGCGCATGGAGACGCTCTTCGTTCGGCGGCGCGACGCTTATCTGTCGAACGCCATGCGTGCGTTTCTCGATGTCGCGCGGTCCGAGGCTGGGCCGCTGCCTTGATCTCGTGTTTGCTTTTTGAAGCCCTCGCTACATTCAACCTGGAGCCGCTCATGATGGGAAAGGTTCGAATCCGCTCGTTGTTCGGCATATTGCTGACGGCCGCGATCAGCAGTGCGCCGGCCTCGGGCCAGACATGGCACGACAGCCGCGTGTCGTACCGGGTCGCAAACGTGGATGGCGTGTCTATCTTTTATCGCGAGGCAGGTCCACGCGATGCGCCCACCGTTCTTCTCCTGCACGGCTTTCCTTCTTCGTCACGCATGTTCGAGCCGTTGTTGAAACGACTTGGCGATCGGTATCATCTGGTCGCGCCCGACTTTCCCGGCTTCGGGCATAGCGATGCGCCCGCGCCCACTAGCTTTTCATACACGTTCGACCATATCGCGGCTGTGACGAACCGATTCGTCGAGACGCTCGGACTCAA
The DNA here is from genome assembly GCF_002902965.1 of Paraburkholderia hospita. GTDB lineage: Bacteria > Pseudomonadota > Gammaproteobacteria > Burkholderiales > Burkholderiaceae > Paraburkholderia > Paraburkholderia hospita. Next base: position 345,075 of record NZ_CP026107.1, read on the forward strand.
GTCGTATGTGATCTATATGCAGGACTACGGCGGACCGGTTGGATTTCGCGTTGCGATGGCGCACCCCGAACGCGTGAACGCGCTGATCATCCAGAATGCCGTCGCGCATGAAGACGGGCTTGGCCCGCTATGGAAGACTCGCCGCGCGTTCTGGGCCGACCGTCAGGCGAACCAGGCAGCCGTCGAGCAAAACCTGATGTCATTGCAGGCGGCGAAGCAGCGCCACATCGGCACCAGTCCGAACGTCGAGTCGTACGATCCCGATCTATGGACGGATGAATACGCGTTCCTCAGCCGGCCCGGACAGCGAGAAATTCAAAGCGATCTCTTCTACGACTATCGAACCAATGTAGCGTCCTATCCGCGCTGGCAAGCGTGGCTGCAAAAGACGCAGCCGAGAACGCTCGTCGTGTGGGGCCGTTACGATCCGTCGTTCCTGCCGGCAGAAACGGACGCATATCGGCGCGATCTTCCAAAGGCCGAGATTCACGTTCTGGATGCCGGACATTTCGCACTCGACGAAAAGCCCGATGAAATTGCCGAGCTGATACGTGGATTTCTTGCAGCCAAAAACCAATAAGCGAAATATAGGTTTAGCGTTGCGTGCCGTTGCTGCTGCAATCGCCGCGCGCAACGCGATAGCATCCAATCGTCTCTTGTTTGACGCCCGCCTCACTTTAGCCTTTCACACAGCAATCCACGCGCGACTTTGCTTTGCGCTCGTCGTCGTTTGGGACAACAATGTAGTGTGTTGCTGTATCTGCATCAGACAATCCGCGGTCTGCGAAAAAGATTCCTCACTCGTTAATAAGGAGGCGAAATGGTCCCAGGACCGAGTTCGACTTCGATCACAAAAAATGGCGAAGGCAAGCCGTCAGTCGTGTATGTCATCGACGACGATGAATCGATCCGGTTTGTATTGAATGGGCTGGTGCGCTCGGTGGGTCTGCATGTGGAGACATTCGAGTCACCCAAGGATTTCCTCGCGTTTCCCAAGTACGACGCACCCAGTTGCCTGATTCTCGATGTCCGATTGCGAGGCGAGAGCGGTCTTGCGTTCCAGCAGGAAGCGCATCGCTGCGGCGTGCGCATGCCGATCCTGTTCATCACGGCGCACGGCGACATCGAGATGACGGTCAAGGCGATGAAGGCGGGCGCGCTGGATTTCTTCGCCAAGCCATTCCGCGATCAGGACATGCTCGACGCGATCGCTCACGCGCTCAAGCGCGACGCCGAGCGCCGCGAGTCGGAACACGCATTGGCGACGCTGCAAGAGTCGTATGAATCGCTGACGCAACGCGAGCGCGAGGTGATGAAGTTCGTGGTGGCCGGCATGTTGAACAAGCAGATTGCCTATGAGCTTCATCTGAGCGAAATCACCGTGAAGATTCATCGCGGGCAAGTGATGAAGAAAATGGCATCGCGCTCGCTTCCCGACCTCGTTCGAAAAGCAGAGGCGCTTGGCATCGATCAACGGCAGACGAGTTCGAACTGATTCGTGGCGCGTCGCGCTTTACGCTGTTCGCGCTCGTTGTGCCAACATCTATTTCCATCTGTTCAAAAGACAGTTTTATATCTTTCTTAAAATTCACGCCTACAAATGCCGTAAACGGGTCAATATAAGTTTGCACTCCGTTGAAATAAAGCCTGAAAGGCATTTGAAGAGGTTGGAAAAGAATGAGACTGTGTCTATTCGATGCGTCACATGGAGGGACAGTTGACGGGCGCGCGCTCAGGCGCGACCGCTCGACGGCTGCATTGAGCGCAAGAATCTTGGTGTGAAACGCAAGGCTTTCGATGATGCCGACGAACCGGGGCGCGGCTTCGCAGTCGGCGCAGCCGAGGTGTGCTCGCTTGCGCGACGGTCGTCGGCCGCTTCCGTTGTGTTCTTCTGATCCGTGTTGGAGGTTGATATGAAATTCCCTTTGTCGTTCGCGTTATTTTGCGGCCTGTCGATCACGTGTATGCCGGTGCATGCGCAACAGCAGCCTCAGCCCGGATATCACTACACGTTGCCGACCGGTCTTGCCGTCGAGGCAGCGCAAGAAGCGATTCGAGTGTGTGAACAGAAGCAGTACTGGGTGACTGCGACGGTGGTCGATATGGACGGTGTGCCGCAAGTCGTCATACGCGGCGATCACGCGACGGTGCACACGGGCGAATCGAGTTTCAGAAAAGCATTTACGGTCGTCACGCTTGGGCCGGAATTCGGCTTCGACCGTTCGAGCGGATTCTTCGAACTGGTCAAAACGAGTCCTTACGCACCGCAACTCGCAACGGTTCACAACGTGATCGCGCTGCCAGGTGCTGTGGCGTTCAAGGCGGGCGGCGAGATGGTGGGCGCGCTGGGAATCGGCGGGGCGCCAGGCGGGGACAAGGATGAAGTGTGTGCGGCTGCGGGTGTCGCCAAAGTGGCGAACCGGCTGCCGCACTGATCGCATTGCGCGTGATGTGATGTGGTAGCGAAGCGGGCGCTTCGCTACCTGTCGTTATGCAGCGGCGAGGCCACCATCGACGAGATAAATAGCCGCCGAGAACGTGACGATCGACAGCACCGTGCTGATGAGAATCGACGTCGCGGCTTCGCTCTGATAGGCGCCCGCCTCGTTGGCGAACATCGCGGGAATGGTCGCTGACGGCAGTGCGCAAAGCAGGATCATCTGTTGCGCGTAGAGACCATGCACGCCGAGCAGGACAGTCGCTGCGAACATCAACAGAGGGTGAATGAACAGCTTGAGCCCGAGGTTGGCCCAGACTTCGCTCGACAGCTTCAGCTTGACCGACGACATGATCAGCCCGAGGCAAAGCAGAGAAACGCCTGGCGTTGCCTTGCCGAGCAGGTTGAAGGCTTCGGCGAGCACGGGCGGAAACTTGATCTGCAGCAGCGAGCAGACGATGCCAAGCGCCGGCGCCCACATCAACGGACGGCGCACCGCGCTCTTGATACTCGCCAGAAACGCCTGCGTGCCGCTTCCTTCTCCGCTTGCGACGGTCAGCAGCATGGTCGTCAACGGAATCATCACGAGGCTTGCGATCAGATTGAGAATGAGCACCGAATAAATGCTGCCGGGACCGAACATCGCCTGCAGGATTGGAATGCCCATGAACGCGGCATCAGGATAGCCGTTGACGAAGCCTTTGAGCGTCGCCGCCTTCAGTTCGCGATAGCGCCACCAGCCGAGCAGCAGCGCGATGGTGTACATCCCCATGATGCCGATGAACGTCGCAAGAATCAGTTTGAAGTCGAACAGCTGCGAGCGCGGCGTGCTCGCCATGCCGACCAGCAGCAACGCCGGGAAAATCCAGCCGAGCACGAGCCGGCTGATCAGCAGACTGTCCGAATGATTCAGACGTTTGCGCTTGCCGGCGATAAAGCCGAGCACGATCACAAACGCAACGGGTAAAAGTGGTCCAACAATCCTGTCTAACATCTCCTGACTCCAAGTTTTGTTATGCGATGCCGTAGCGGTGTTCGTTTAAAGGTTGATGCGATAGTCGCGAATCACATCGGGGTTCGGCTCGATGCCGAGGCCGGGGCCTTGCGGCACGTCGATGCGGCCATTGCGCGGAATGATGGCGTCGCCATAGAGCTGCGCTTCGAGATCGAAGTAGCGCCATTCGATCAGCGACTTCGGGCCGCCGAGCGCCGCGCTGGCGTGCACGCTCGCGAGCAGGCCGGGGCCGTCGTAGAACGTGTGAACCATGACGGTCACGTTGTGCGCGTTCGCCAGTGCAAAGACCTTTTGCAGTTCCGTGATGCCGCCCATCTTCGCGGGGCTGGGCTGAATGAAGTCGACGGAACCGGCTTCGAGCAGATGCTGAAAGTCCATCAGCGTCGACGCGTTTTCGCCCGCCGCGACAGGAATGCCGCCTTGCTTGCGCACCGTGGCGAGACCCGCGTAGTTTTCGGGCGGCCACACGGGCTCTTCGATCCACCGCAGATTGAACGGGCGGAATTGCTCGGTCATGTCGAGCGCTTCGCGAACCGTCCACGGGCAATTGACGTCGAGCGTGATTTCTATGTCGGGGCCCGCCGCTTCGCGCGCGGCGCGCACGGTTTCGACGGTGACTTCATGGAGCTTCAGATGCCGGTAGCCGCTTTCCACCGCGCGCCGCACGTTGCGCGCGACCAGTTCCGGGTCGGCGTAACGGATCAGGCTCGCGTAACACGCCAGCGACGTCGCCTCGGCACCACCGAGAAGCTGATGAACCGGCTGGTTCGCGACCTTGCCCGCGATGTCCCACAGCGCGATATCGATTGCCGACAGGCCGTAGATAAACGCACCGCTGCGGCCGAATACGTGGAATTTCTTCTGCAACTCGAACATCGACTTCTCGCGCAGCGCGACGTCGCGGCCAATCAGCTCAGGCGCAAGCATGCCGTCGATGACGAGCTTCACGGCGGGGATCGCCGTGAAACCGAAGGTTTCGCCCCAGCCGACGGTGCCGTCGTCCGTGGTGACCTTGACGACGAGCGAGTCGACCACTTGCAGGTCTTTGGGGCCCCACACGCCGCCCGCCGACGGTCCGCCCGTCGTAAAGGGAATGCGCAGGGGAATGGTTTCGATGCTGGCAATTTTCATCTGGACGTACCTCGTTCGGGTTGCGTAGCGGACCGACGAAAGCCCGCCGTATGTTTTGCATGGTATGAGACATCCTGTTGTCCTTCAAGTGAACAGGTTGTTCCTTTTGTGCAAATCACTTGAGCGCGGCGTGCAACATAGGGCGTGATGACAGGGCTTTACGCGTGCTGATGGGTAAAGCGCTGCACACGGGGAAGGGCTGCATTTGCGTCAGGATGTAGAATAAGAAGACAAGCAACAGCCCCTACACGACCATGAGCGAACTCAACGTGCGGCGCGTCGAACGGCGGCCCCATCTCGCGGAGCACATCACACGCTCGCTGAGCGACGAGATCGCGTCCGGGCGGCTGAAGCCCGGCGACCGTCTGCCTACCGAGCACTTTCTTTCCGAGAACTTCGGCGTCAGCCGCAATGTGGTTCGGGAGGCGATTGCGAGCCTGCGCGCGCAAGGCCTGATCGAGTCGCGCCAGGGAGTCGGCGCGTTCGTCGCGGCGGCGCGCCAGCCGTCCGAACCGCTACAGCCGGTGAGTTCACAACTGCTGGAAGGCGACGACACGATCCGCAACATGTTCGAAGTGCGGGCCGTGCTGGAGAGCCAGGCCGCCGCACTCGCAGCCGTACATATGACGCCGCGCAGGCTCAAGCCGATTCAGGCAGCCGTCGAACGGATGCGCTACGAAGGCGCGCCGACATCGGACACCGTCAACGCGGACCTCGACTTCCATCGCGCGGTGGCGGCTGCTTCGGGCAACGACTATCTCGCCGCAATGATCCGCATCGTGCTCGAACCAATGCGTCCGCTGATCGCGGCGAACTTCGCGAGGCAAGGGCCGATGTTCGGCAAGATCCCCAATACGGCGCGCGCGGAGCACGAGACGCTGATTCAGGCGTTCATCGACAAGGATGGCGCTGCTGCGCGCGAACTCATGGGGCGGCATATCGTGAGCGCCGCATCGCGCTTCGGGTACGACATTTCGTTTTTCTGAGCCCGCGTACTTACACCGTGTAAAGAGTGATGTGAGTCGTACGCCGTTCATGTCTTCGTGCGTCGAACGTATAGTCGGCCCGTGCGTCGGCGATGCGTAGCCGACTGATACGCGTGGCCCGCCGGGCCGCGCCTGATCAGATGAGGATGGAACAGCGTATGAAACTGATATTTGTCGGCGATCCGATGTGCTCGTGGTGCTATGGCTTCGGCAAGGAAATGAGCGCGATCGCGCAAAGCATGCCGGATCTCGAAGTGCAGGTTGTCGTGGGCGGCATGGCGGCGGGATCGACCCAGGTGCTCGATGATGCAGCGAAACAGTTCAGGCTGACACACTGGGCGCGCGTCGAGCAGATGAGCGGCGCGGAGTTCAACCGTGAAGCGCTGATGGCGCGCAAGGACTTTGTCTACGATACGGAGCCGGTTTGCCGGGCTGTCGTGGCGGCGCGGATGGTTGCGCCCGGCGTCGATCTGCTGAAGGTGTTCCGTGCGTTTCAACGCGCGTTTTACGTCGACGGGCTCGATACGACGGATGGCAATGTGCTCTCGGAAATCGGTGCGAAGGCGATCGCGGAGCAAGGCATCGCTGTTACGGCCAGTGCGTTCTTCGAAGTGTTCAGTTCGGACGAGGCTATCGATGCCGCGCAGCGCGATTTCGCTCTGACGCGCCGCCTGGGCGTGCAAGGCTTTCCGTCATTGTTCGTTGAAGTCGATGGGAAGATTGGCCGGCTCACTTCGGGCTATGCAACGGCCGGCCAGGTCACGCGGGCGCTCGAGTCACTGGCCGCATAGTCGCGGCGCCTAAAGTAAGTAGAGCCACGCCAGCAGCGTCACGATGGAAAACAGCGTCGTCGTCGAAATGGCGGCGCCCGTCGATGTCTTCTCGACGTCGTACTCGACCGCAAGCACGTAGGCGCTCTTGGCCGTGGGCACGGCAGCGCAGATGACGGCCGCAAGGGTCGTCGTTCTGTCCAGCCCGACCGCGACGCAAAGGCCATACACGACGAGCGGCATTGCAATCAGTTTGAGTGCCGCGAGCAACGCGTAGCGGCTCAGATGGCCGCGCAGCTCGTCGATCGACAGGTCGAGGCCGATGGCGAACAGCGCGCATGGCGTCAGCGCTTCGCCGAGGATACCGAGGTAGGTGGCGGCGGGCGCGGGCAACGTGAGCCCGCCGACCGACCACAGCAAGCCGAGGATCGTGGCAAGAATCACCGGGTTCGTGCCGATCTGCTTCGCGAGCGCGCCGCCGCGTATCTTGCGCGAACCGGTCTGCTGATCGACTTCGAGCAGCACGACGAGGGCGGGAAACATGATTGCGCCGACAAACACCGTCGCGACGGCTGCAGCGAGCACGCCATGCTGACCTTGCAGCGCTCTGAGGATGGGCAGCGCGACGAAGCCCGTGTTCGTCATCGAAACGATCGCGCCGAGCATGGCACTTTTCCCGAGACTCGCGTGCAGCACAGTGCGCGCGACGATGAGCGCGGTGGCGAAGCAGATCAGCGAGCCTGCGCCGAACGCGGCGAGGAAGCGCCACTCCAGAAGCGATTCAAGCGGCTCTTTGGCGACGGTCAGGAAGACGAGCGCCGGCATCCCGACGTAATAGGCGAACTGCATCAGCGGCCCGGCGACCGTGTGCGGCAGATAGCCCCCTACGCGGGCGAGCCAGCCCGTCAGGATGATCGCGAAGATCGGCAATATCAGACTTGCGATGTGCATGATGGCGCTCCCCCTGCGTAGATGGGACGTCCGGATGCAGTTGTGTGTGCAAAGATTTCTTTCGCGGGTGATGTGCCGGGCCAATCCTCAACCGTTAGACCAATGACAAAAGGCAAGTCCGCAGGCACGATCTCGCCAGAGAAGAGTAGTCGATCTGGACGTCGGCGGAGAACGATCCTCCGCGCTATTTCAAGTCAGCTTGAGCGTCACCACGCCGGACAGGATGACGACGGCGGCAATCGAGCGGCCATAGCCGCTGCGCTCCTTGAGAAAGAAGACGGAGATCGCGGTGCCGAAGAGAATCGCCGATTCTCGCAAAGCGGCAACCATCGCAATCGGCGCGCGCGTCATCGCCCATAGCACGAGCGCATAGGCGGCAAGCGTGCAGGCGCCCCCGATCAACATAAGATGCCAGCGGGCGCGCAGATGTCGCCGGGCGGCTTCGCCGCGACGCGCGACTGCCCACACGAGAATAGGCGGTGCGGTAAGCGCGAACATCCACATCGTGTACGACGCAGGATGCCCGGACATGCGCACGCCCGTTCCGTCGACGAGCGTATAGGCCGCGACGGTAAGGGCATTCATGAGCGCGAAACGGCTGGTGCGCGCGGTGCTGCCGCCCGCCGGCGTTACGAGCAACAGGCCCAATATGCCCGCGCAGATGAGCAGGATGCCGCTCCATTCGCCCATCGTGAGCCGCTCGCCGATGACCGGACCGCTTGCCAGCGCAACGAGCAGTGGCGGCGCGCCGCGCATCAACGGATACGCATGGCTCATGTCGCCGCTGCGATACGCCGCGCCGATCAGCACGAAATAAAAGATGTGAATCACGCCCGATACCGCGATGTAGGGCCAACTGCTCGCAGCAGGCAACGGCAGGAACGGCAGCGAAACCAGGCAAAAGGCGGCCGCACTGGACGTCACGAATACGATGTCGAGAAACTTGTCCGGGCTGGACTTCACGACGGCATTCCAGCTTGCGTGAAGCAACGCGGCGAAAAGCACCAGCAGCATGACGCCTGTGGACATGGTTTCGACTCTCCTGTATCTGACACGAGAATATCTATCTTGTGACGACCGGGCAAACCAGATAAATTGGCCATTCGCGTTAAATAAACTAACCCGAATGAAGCGAGTCTTGCCCCCGCTCAATGCGTTGCGTGCTTTCGAGGCTGCCGGAAGGTTGGGCAGCTTCAAGGAAGCCGCGGCCGAATTGCACGTCACTCATGGCGCAGTGAGCCAGCAGGTGCGTCTGCTCGAAGAGTGGCTCGGCGCGCCGCTGTTCGAGCGGCACAACCGGCGCGTCGAGCTTACGCCGGCCGCGAGGGCTTACCTCGATGAGATTGGCCCGGTATTCGAGCAGCTCGCGCAGGCCACCGCGAGATACGGCGTAGCGGGAAGGGTTTCGCGAACGTTGACCGTCAATGCCGTGGCGACCTTCACATTGCGCTGGCTGGTGCCGCGACTCGCGCGCTTTCGCGACGCGCATCCGGGGATCGACGTGATGGTGGAGACCTCGAACGAGCCGCTGGAAAACCTGAAAGAGACTTACGACGTGATCATCCGGGGCGGGCCGGACACGTTCTACGGATACACGATGCGGCCGTTTCTTTCCGAGGAAAGGATTCCCGTCTGCAGTCCGGCTCTGCTTGAACGCATTCCCCTTCGGACGTTCGACGATTTTCGCCGGCACACGTTGTTGCACACGTCGAGTCTGCCGCGAGTCTGGCCGAACTGGCTGGCGAAGGTAGAGATGCCCGCACTCGTACCCGCTGCCAACCTCACGTTCGATCACTTCTATCTCGCGCTGCAGGCTGCTGTCGATGGCATCGGCATTGCGATGGGCCCGACTGCGCTGGTCGCCGACGATCTCGCAGCGGGCCGGCTCGTCATGCCGTTCGATCGTCCGCGTCTGCCGTCGCGCAGCTATTGCACGTACGTTCCGGATGCGAAGTTGACGGATGAACTGGTCATCACGTTTTGCGCATGGCTCGAACGGGAGGGCGGCGATTCTTCGGCATTTTCGATGACGTGATCCAGATTTGCCGATTCACGCTGCCGGGTACGGCGCATAGACTGCATGTCGGAGACTCGTAGCGATCAGGTGTCGATAGTGGACAGTGTCAATCTCGAAGTGTTGAAGTCCAGCGCGCGCTGGCTCGAACAGGGGCATCGCGTGCTGCTTGTGACGGTAGTGAAGACGTGGGGTTCGTCGCCGCGTCCTGAAGGCGCGATGCTCGTCGTGCGCGAAGATGGTGTGGTGGTCGGCTCGGTGTCGGGCGGCTGTATCGAAGACGATCTGATCGACCGCGTGCGTCGGCGCGGAATCGAGCAGACGAAGCCGGAAGTCGTTAAATACGGCATCAAGGCGGAAGAGGCGCATCGCTTCGGTTTGCCATGCGGCGGCACGATCCAGCTCGTGCTGGAGCCTTTGACGAAGGCAAGCGGCATCGCTGAACTGTGCGATGCCGTTGAAGACGGACGGCTCGTTGCGCGCGCACTCGATATGGAAACGGGTATCGCGCGTTTGAGTCCCGCACAAGCGACCGATGGTGTCGACTTCAACGGCAAGTATTTGTTGACGATACACGGCCCGCGTTACCGGATGCTGGTGATCGGCGCGGGACAACTGTCGCGCTATCTGTGCAATATCGCGGTGGGGCTCGATTATCAGGTGACGGTGTGCGATCCGCGCGAAGAATATACGGACGAGTGGGATGTGCCCGGCACGAAAATCATTCGTACGATGCCCGACGATACCGTGCTCGAAATGAAGCTCGATGAGCGCTGCGCCGTGATCGCGCTCACACATGACCCAAAGCTCGATGATCTTGCGCTGATGGAAGCGTTGAAGACGCCTGCGTTTTACGTCGGCGCATTAGGCTCACGGCGCAATAACGCGGCGCGTCGCGAAAGGCTCAAGGAATTCGATCTCACCGAGACGGAACTCGCGCGGCTGCATGGGCCGGTTGGGATTTATATCGGCAGCAGAACGCCCCCTGAGATCGCCGTGTCGATCCTCGCCGAAGTCACGGCCGTGAAGAACGGTGTGATCATGCCACCGTCGTTGCAGGTCGGCGCGGCAAAGAGCGCACAGGGCATGGCGTCGTCCATCCTCGATCCGGAACTCGCGTGCTTCGCCTAGCGCACGCTCCGAAGCGAATTACTTCGCGTTAGCCGCCGTATCGAATGGACTCAGTTGCGCGGCGGCGGCAAACATCTCCGTGAACTGATCGAGCGCCGCGAGCGTGTCGCGTCCGCTGCGCGTGATCCGGTAAAACGAAAACTCCACTTCCGGGCGGATCACGTCGATGCGCACCTGGTAGTGCCGGCAAATGTGTTCGCAGAACGACGGCATGATCGCGACGCCGAGTCCTTCGTGAGCCATCGCAATCGCCGTCTGCAGATGCCCGATCACCGTCCGGCGGCCTGTCGTCACCTCTTCTTTCGACAGCGATGCCTCGATCAGACGCTGCAACGGGTTGTCCTTCGGCAGCGTGATGAGCGGGAGCCCTTCGAGCGCGCGCCATTGCACGCCGTCGCGCGGCACCTTGCCGATGCCATGCGCGCTTTCCATCGTCGACGAGACCACGACGAGCCGCGTCGGAAAGATCGGCACGCGATCGATGCCGGAAAGCTGCGAAAAGAAAATCCCGAACGCCGCATCGAGATCGCCTTCCTCGACCATCTTCAGCAGTTCGCCCGGCGGACGGTCGACGAGTTCGATCTGCGCGTCGGGGTTGGTCTCCGCAAAACGCGCGAGCACTTGCGGCATCAGGCTCGCGGCGATCATCGGCGTGCAGCCCAGCAGCAACGAGGCCTGTTTTTGCCGGCCCAACTCGTTCAGCTCGATCACGGATTTTTCGAGCGTCTCGACGATCTTCATCGCGGTCGGGTAGAACAGGCGGCCCGCTTCCGTCAGCGCGACGGTGCGCGTGGTGCGCTCGAACAGGCGGCAGTTGAGCTGCGTTTCGAGTTCGCGAATGATCGCGCTCAGCGCGGCCTGACTCAAATGCATGCTCTGCGCGGTCTTCGTGAAGCTCGATGCGTTCGCGACGCCGAGAAAGACTTTGAGTTGTTTGAGGGACAGGTTCATCGACGGCGATCCTTGAGGCAGGGCACGGTAGGGCTGCCCGGATTCTATCGCCGTGCAGGCGTGTCCGCGACCGGGACAAGACCCGATCGCGGGCACGCTGCCGCCGTGACGCGGCGGCGGATCATGCCGCGCAAACGTTGCAACCGCGCGTGTTTCAAGCGAAAGCGCGGGCGGGCACGGCGTTTTTTACGCGAATGCGTACCGGCCTTCGTCATCACGGACGATCGTCCGCGTGGCGCCCGTATCTTCGAGCCAGCGCACAATTTCGCGGCCGTCGCGCGTGCCCGTTGCGGACATCAGCTCGGTAAAGCGCTTCGGGCCATCTGCGAGGGCGGCTTCGAGCGAGTCGAAGCGCGCGCCCGTGAACGCCGGGGGCGTCGGCACGCGGTGTTCGAGATCGCGCTCCTCGCCGGGACGCAGCAGCGGCAGCGTGAGATCAAAGCCCACTTTTGCCGTCACCGTCGCGCCGTCGAGCGAAGGATCGAGCGGCATCGCGCGCATGCCGCTGTGCATCACGAGATCGCGGTCGGCCTGAAAGCGCGTCGCGAGCGCCCAGTCCATCTGCTCGTCGGAGAAGATGTCGATGTCGGGATCGACGACGAACACATGCTTGACGTTCGCGAGCGACGCGAACACGGCGGCGATCGCGTTACGCGCTTCGCCGGGCACGCGCTGTTGAATCGCGACGCGTACGTTGAACATGCCACCCGTCGCGGGGCTCGCATACACGCCCTTGATCTCGCGCACTGCCGTTTCGAGCGCGCGCCAGACGGTCACTTCCGTGCGCAGCGCGGCGAGTTGAGCGGTATCGGTGCGCGCCATCGTGCGGCCGCCGATCGTGCACGTCTGGAACACGGCATCCTTGCGATGCGTGATGGCCGTCAGATGAAACACCGGGTTCGTCTTGATGCCGCCGTAGTAGCCGAGGAATTCGCCATACGGCCCTTCCGGCTCCGCGTGCCCGCGTTCGTCCAGATAGCCTTCGAGGATGAACTCCGCGTCGGCGGGCACGAGCAGATCGTTCGTCACGCATTTGACGACGCCCATCGGCGCGCCGCGCAATGCGGCGACGAGTTCGAGTTCGTCGGTGGGAATGCGCATCGTCGCGCCGACGTGGTCGATAGGATGCGTGCCGACGGCGAACGCGATCGGCAGCCGCTCGCCGCGCTTCGCATGGGCAATGGCGGTGGCGCGCAGATCGGACGGCGCGACGAGATCGACGCCCGCCGTGCGCCGGCCGCGCAGCATCAGGCGGCGAATGCCGACGTTGGTCCAGCCCGTGTCGGGATCGACCGCGAAGTCGATCGATGCGGAGATATACGGCGCGCCGTCCAGATCGTGTTGCAGATGCACGGGCAGGGCAGTGAAGTCGCACTCGTCGCCCGTCAGCACGACCTGTTGCACGGGCGCTTCTTCGCGGCGCACTTCGACGAGCTTGCCTTTGCTGCGCAGACGGTCGCGCACGACTTCGAGCAGATGTGCGGGCGTGGTGTCGAAGGCTTTGGCGAGGCGCGTACGGCTTGCCGCAACGCTGCCCGCGAGCGACACCGTGCCGCCCGCCGGCTGCTGGAACCATACCGCGCGCGGGTTGCCTTCCATGATGCGGGCGATATCGGCGAGATCGACAGGCTCGTCGCGTCGTTCGAGTTCCGTGTCGTCGAGCGACGCGAGAAAGCGCCGCAGACGGAAGTGTTCGAGGTCAGGCAGTTCCGCGCCTTGCGCGGTCGAAGGAATGGCTGTCTTGGGTCTCAATGTCGTGTCCTTATGTGCAGGGCGCTACGCGGTGCGCGCCCTCAGAAGCGTGCTGACAGCGCAGTGGCCGCGAGATGCGCAGCGAAGCCGCTCGAACCCGCGGCGGGCATATCGGGCGCGAGATGCAGGAACTGCTTGACGGCGCGCAGCGTGACGGCGCTGCAGCCGAGCAGCGTATCGGTGAGCGCATCGGCTTCGTCGTCGAGCGACGCAACGGGCACGACGCGGCTCACGAGACCTGCAACGAGCGCTTCCTGCGCCGACAGCCGCACGCGGCTCAGCACCATGTGCGCAACCGTCTTCACGGGAACGCGCCCGATCAATGCGGACATGACGAGCGTCGGCGGAATGTCTCGCTCCATTTCGGGGATCTGGAAGATCGCGTCGTCGGCGGCGAGCGCGACGTCGCACACGCCTGCCAGCGCGCAGCCGACCCCGATCGCTTCACCTCGCACCACGGAAAGCACGGGCACGCGCACGGCCTTCAACGCATCGTAAAGCGCGAGCGGCGGCGCGGCGACCACGCGCCGCAACGTTTCCGCCGACGGCTTGGCGCCTTGAGGCGGCATCGGCGACTGGCGGCCTTTGCAGAAGTCCTTGCCGCTGCTGACAATGCGTACGAGCTTCGTATCGTCATCGATCGTGGTGACGGCGGCGATGATCGCATCGCTCATCGGCTGATCGATCAGGTTGCCGTTCTCAGGCCGGTCGAGCACGATGTCGAGCAGCGCGCCCTTGCGGCGGATTGCGACGGATTCAGTTGACATGTGCGCCTCCTTGAGCGCGATGAATGTATTCCCAGACTACTTTTGGCGTGGCGGGCATCGCGAGTTCGTCGTTGCCGTACTCGCGCAGCGCATCGGCCAGCGCGTTGAAAATCGTCGCCGTGGCAGGCGTGATGCCGCTTTCGCCGCCGCCTTTCACGCGCAGCGGATTGCCATGCGTCGGGTCTTCCGTCAGTTCGACGTTGAGCGGCGGAATCACGCCGGCGCGCGGCATGCCGTAATCCATGTACGAACCCGTCAGCACCTGCCCCGTCTCGCGATCCACGTAGAAGCCTTCCGAGAGTGCCTGGCCGATGCCTTGCGCGAGCCCGCCATGCACCTGGCCTTCGACGATCAGCGGATTGATCGGCTGCCCCACGTCGTCGACGGATGTGTAGTTCACAAGCTCCACCATGCCCGTATCGGGGTCCACTTCGAGTTCGCAGATCGCGGCGCCCGTCGGATGCGCGGGCACACGCGTGTTGACTTCAGCGTGTGCGTAGAGCTTTTTCATCGACGGATCGCCGGGCACGCCGTCCTTCGAGACCTGATGCGCGACTTCCGCGAGACTGATCCGCTTGCCCGAAGCGGACGCGGTGAACGACGCATCCGCGTACTCGATGCCGGAAGCGTCCACGCCGAACAGCGCGGCGGCGACCTGTTTGCCCGTCGCGATGATCTGCTGCGCGGTGTCGACGAGCAGCATGCCGCCGAGGCGCATCGTGCGGTCCGAGTGGCTACCGCCGCCGACGCTCACGAATGCCGTGTCGCCCGTGCGCAGCTTCACGGCTTCCATCGGCACGCCCAGATGATGCGCGATGACCTGCGCGAACGTCGTTTCGTGGCCCTGGCCCGTCGACTGCGTGCCCGACACGATATCGACGCTGCCGTCCGCGCGCACCGTCAGCTCGATGCGCTCGCGCGGTGCGCCGACTGGCGACTCGATGTAGTTCGCAAGCCCGATGCCGCGCAAGCGGCCATTCGCGCGCGATTGCGCGCGGCGCTCCTCGAAGCTGTCCCACTGCGCGAGCGTCATTGCACGCGCCATGTTGCGCTCGAATTCGCCGCTGTCGTACGTGAGACCCATCGGGCTGCGGTACGGCAGCTTGTCGTGCGTGACGAGATTGCGGCGGCGAATTTCCGCGCGGTCGATGCCGAGTTCGGCGGCAGCGAGATCGAGCATGCGTTCGATCACATGCGTCGCTTCGGGCCGGCCCGCGCCGCGATACGGCGCAGTCGGCACCGTGTTGGTCATGACGGCACTGACGTGCACGGCGGCCACGGGCACGTCGTAGACGGTCGTCATGATGCGCGTGCCGTTCGACATCGGCACGTAGGACACCGTATGCGCGCCGACGTTGCCGATCCACTCGTTGTCGATGGCGAGAATGCGGCCGTCTTTTGAAAAGCCGATTGCGGAGCGGATGATCGCGTCGCGCCCCTGGTAGTCGGACAGGAAGGCTTCGCTGCGGTCGCTCGTCCATTTGACGGGACGTCCCACGCGGCGCGCTGCCCACACGACAGCCAGTTGCTCGACGTAGACGAACGAGCGCGGCCCGAAGCCGCCGCCCGTATCGGGGCAGACGACACGCATCCGCGCAGGCGGCACCTTCAGCGCGGCAGCGAGGACCAGTTGCTGGCGCACCGCGCCCTGGCTGCCGGAGATCAGCGTGTAGACGTCGTTGGCCGCGTCGTGCATGCCGATCGCGCTGCGTGGTTCCATCTGGCAATTGACGAGCCGGCTGTGATGAAACTCGCGGCGGATCACGTGATCGGCATCCGCGAGAATCTTGCGCGCGGCTTCGCGGTCGCCGATCTGCGTCTGAAAGCACAGGTTGCCGGGCGCGCCGTCCCACAGTTGCGGCGCGTCGGGTTGCATCGCGTCGGCGCCGTTGATGACGGCATCGAGCACGTCGTAATCGACTTCGATCAGTTCCGACGCATTGCGCGCCTGCAACGGCGTTTCGGCGATCACCATCGCGATTGCTTCGCCGACGTAGCGCACGCGGTCCACGGGCAGCGGGATATGAAACTGATTGAAGATCGAGCCCGTCAGCGACGTGAGGAAGGCTTTCTTCGTGGCGTCCACGGCATCGACGGGATTCGGCACATGATCGACGCCCTGAAAGCCATCGTCGAGATAGTCCTGGCCGACCAGCACGGCGATCACGCCGGGCGCTTCCTGCGCGGCGCTGATGTCGACCGAGCGCAATCCAGCATGCGCGTGAGGCGAGCGCAGAAAGGCCGCGTGCAACTGGCCATCGACGCGAATGTCGTCGGTGTACTGGCCGTTGCCCGTCACGAAGCGCTGGTCTTCGACGCGAGGTATCGGTTTGCCGATCATGACGCGTGTTCCTCCGTCTTCGCGAACGGCGCATCGGGGTACATCTCGCGCGCTGCGTGACGCACTGCTTCGATGATGTTCACGTAGCCCGTGCATCGGCAGATGTTGCCTTCCAGCGCGTGACTGATGCTCGCCACGTCGAGCGCCGGTTCCTTGCGCAGATAGAACGCGCTGGCCATGATCATGCCGGGCGTGCAGAAGCCGCACTGCAGGCCGTGGCACTGCACGAACGCGTTCTGCACGGGATGCAGCTTGCCGCCGCATTGCGCGCTCAGACCTTCGACGGTCACCACCTGTCCGCCGCTCGCCTGAGCGGCGAGCACGGTGCAGGACTTGACGGCGTTGCCGTCGAGATGAACGGTGCACGCGCCGCATTGGCTCGTATCGCAGCCGACATGCGTGCCCGTCAGCCGCACATGCTCGCGCAGAAATTCGACGAGCAGCGTGTTGTCGGGCACGTCGTGCGAGACGTCCGTGCCGTTCACCTGGAGTTGGACTTCAACCATGATTCACCTGTCTTTCCCGTTCATGCAGCGTGCTCATTCGGCGGCGGGTTCGTTCGCTGCGCTGAGCGTCGCGTTGAAGCGCCTGAAGAACTCGGCGGCCAGCTTGTTCGCCACCGACGTGACGAGCCGCGAGCCGATCTGCGCGAGCTTGCCGCCGACCTGCGCTTCGGCCACGTAAGTGAGCAGCGTGCCGTCTTCGGCATCGGCGAGCGTGACGGTCGCCGTCATCTTGCCGAAGCCCGCAATGCCACCTTCGCCCTGGCCGACAATCCGGTAGCCATTCGGCGCATCGCGTTCGGACAGTTCGAGCGTGCCCTTGAAGCGCGCTTTCACGGGCCCGACGGAGGCGACCACGACGGCCTTGTACTCGTCTTCGTTTTCCGCCGTGAATGCTTCGCAGCCGGGAATGCATTCCTGCAGCACGGTCGCGTCGTTGAGTCCTTGCCATACCTGTTCGCGCGATGCCGCGATGGTTTGCGATCCGGTGAATTCCATCCTGTTCTCCTGAATTGAGCGGCGTCGTTACGACGCGAGCAGCGCCTGCAACGCGCGGCGGGTATAGGTTTCGATCAGATGCGCGCGGTACGATGCCGACGCGTTCGCGTCGTCGGGCAACGTATCGCGGTCGATCCACAGCGATGCGAGCGCGGCTTCCGACAAGTCCTGCTGCAACGCGGCCTCCGCATCGAACCAGCGGAACACCGACGCGCCCGCGCCCGTCACGGCCACACGCACGGCATCGTCGTACTGCGCGATGAACACACCCGTCACCGCGTAACCCGACGCGGGATGCCGGTACTTCGCATAGGCGGCGCGGCGCGGAATGGCGAATTCGATCGCGGTGACGAGTTCGTCGGCTTCGAGCGCGGTTTCGAACGTGTCGATGAAATAGTCGTCGGCGGGAATGCGCCGCTGAGACGAGGTGATGACGTGCGCGTTCAGTGCCAGCACGGCGGACGGATAGTCCGCTGCGGGATCGTTGTTCGCGACCGATCCGCCCATCGTGCCGCGGTTGCGCACCTGCGGATCGGCGATCACGCTGGCCAGATGCGCGAGCGCGGGAATCGCTTCGCGAACGGTATCGGATGCGGCAACTTCCGCATGCTTCATCAGCGCGCCGACATGCAGCGTGTCGCCGCGTACTTCGATGCCGCGCAGTTCGCCGATTCGCGTGAGATCGATCAGATGCGAAGGCGCCGCGAGGCGTTGCTTGAGCGTCGGGATCAGCGTCATGCCGCCCGACAGTGGCCGCGCTTCGTCATGCTCGCGCAACCAGGCGACCGCTTCGGCAAGCGACGCTGCGCGCAGATAAGTCGTCTCGTACATGTTGTCTCCTGCGGCAGGCGCGTTGTCTTCGCGCATGCCGGACTTCTGTGTTGACCGCTATGGCCTGTTACGGCTCCGAGAGCCAGTTCTCCAGCGCAGTGGCCAGCGCGACGGGCACTTCGTACATCGCGTAATGTCCCGCGTTGCGCAGCGTTTCCAGCGTGGCGTTCGGATACCACGCGAGCCATGTGCGCGTCATCAGGTCTGCCGTGATGGTCGGAT
The DNA here is from genome assembly GCF_002902965.1 of Paraburkholderia hospita. Classification (GTDB taxonomy): domain Bacteria; phylum Pseudomonadota; class Gammaproteobacteria; order Burkholderiales; family Burkholderiaceae; genus Paraburkholderia; species Paraburkholderia hospita. The sequence continues at coordinate 363,375 of NZ_CP026107.1, forward strand.
CGTGCTCGCCGACGAAGAGCTTCACGGGCGTCCGATTGCCGTCGATCTGCGCGGCGAAGTCGCCTGTGGCCCATTGCGGCAGATAGCCCGCGAACGCTTCGCGCCGCGAGTCGCGCAGCGACAGTTGTGCGAGATGCGTGCTCCATGGCGAGGCGAGCCGGCTGCCTGTCGAAAAGTGAATGATGCCTGCACGCTTCGTCACGTCGTCGATGCAGGCGGAAAACATCGCGACGCGCGTTTCGTCCATGCGCGAGCCGCACGCGGGCACGGCGGACACGCCCGCCATTTTGACGATCCGTTCGGGCGCGGCGAGCAGCACGCGCTGCATCGCCATGCCGCCCATCGAATGGCCGATCAGGCTGAAGCGCTGCCAGTCGAGATGATCCGCAAGCGCGAGCACGTCGCGCGCGACTTCATCGAACGTGAACGCGCCATCGATATCACGCGAAAGCCCGTAGCCGCGATAATCGAAGAACGCGTAGGAGAAGCGTTCGGGATCGAGCGCGGGCGTGAGCGCATGCCAGTCGGCCGAGCTGCCGAACCAGCCGTTCAGCGCGATCACCTTGTGCGGGCCGTGTCCGAACTGCTGGAAGCCGTTGAGCGTCGTCATGATTCAGTGCTCCTCGGCGTGTGGATACGGCAACGCGGCAGCGATACGCCCGCGGCATTCGCCGAAGCCGATCGATACGGCACCCGGCGCGCTGGCGCGCGCGCTCAACACAATCTCGTCGCCGTCTTCGAGTGAGATGCGCGATTCGCCGTTCGGCAGCGCGAGCGGCTTCTTGCCCGCTTCGCTGAGTTCCGTCAGGCACGCGCGCGATGCGTCGCTGGCGCCCGAAATCGTGCCGCTGCCGAGCAGATCGCCCGTGCGCAGATTGCAGCCGTTGCTCGTGTGATGCGCAATCATCTGCGCAAAGGTCCAGTACAGATTGTCGGGATGCGTGTGTGTGATCTGCATGGCAGGCATGCGATCGCTGCGCATCGCGGCGGTGGACAGATGCGCGTACAGGTCCAGATTCAGGCCGCCGTTTTGCTGATCGTGCGCGCCGCGAAGATGCGGCAGGATCGCGGCGTCGCCCGCCGCGCGCGAAGGCGCGGCCTTGCGGAATGGCGCGAGCGCTTCTTCCGTGACGAGCCACGGCGATACGCTGGAATGGAAGCTCTTACCGAGGAACGGACCCAGCACCTGTTCGAACCACTGAATGCTCTTGGCCGACCAGTCGTTGAGCAGGCAATAGCCGAATACATGATTGCGCGCGTCGTCGATCGGAATGGGGCGCGTCAATGCATTGCCACGACCGATGACGGCCGCGAGTTCCAGTTCGAAATCGAGCATCGGCGCGGGGCCGAAACGTACGTTGCCGTCCGTGTCGCGGAACTGGCCATACGGACGCCGCACGTCGCCGCCGCTCACGCGCAACGACGAAGCGCGGCCATGATAGGCAATCGGAAGCGATTTGAAAGCGGCGGGCAGCGGATCGGCGAGACCTTTGTAGCGGCCGTGGCGTTCGGTGTGATGCAGCGAGGTCAGAAAGTCCGTGTAGTCGCCGATCGCGCACGGCAGCGTCAATTCGACGTCGGCCACGAGCGGCAGCACCGCGTCGATCGACGATGCGAGGCGCGAGCGCGCGGGCGCATCGTGTTTCAGCAGATCCGACAGCGCGGCGCGCAGCGCGCTCACATGGCGCGCGTCGAGTGCCATCAGCGCGTTCAGCGTGCTGTCACAGGCCGACGCGCAGGCGATCGCCGCATCGCCGTCGAGCAGGGCCAGATCGTGCAGCGCGCGCAGATCGACGACGCGGTCGCCAATCGCCACGCCCGTGCGCGTTTCGCCGCCGCGCACGAACGCGCCGAACGGCAGATTCTGTATGGGGAAATCCGTGTCGCCGGCATTCGCCGATTCGATCCAGCTTCGCCGCGCCGGATCGTGCGTGATATTCAGTGCACTCATGCGGGGCGTGTCTCCGATACTGCTTTATCTTTTTCAGCGGTCCAGGCGTCGAGCGCCGGCCGAGCTCGCATTTTATAGCCTGCCAGCTCTTCGACGGGCGCAACCGGGACGGTCAGTTCAACGCGCAGTCCGTTCGGATCGAAGAAATAAATGGAGCGCACGAAATGATGATCGGTGACGCCGAGCACGTCGATGCCGTGTTCGATCAGGCGCGCTTTCATCGCTTCGAGCTGCTCGAGCGTTTCGAGCCGCAGCGCGATGTGATTGACCCACGACGGCGTGTTCGGCGAAGGCAAGGCAGCCGTCGCATCGCCGAGATCGAAGAACGCGATGTTCGATCCGTCGGCCATTTCGAAGAACACGTGCACGTATGGGCAGTACTCGCCCGTGCTCGGCACGCGGTCGAGGCGGATCACATGGACGAGCTGCAGGCCGAGTATGTCTTCGTAGAAGTGGCGCGTTTCTTCGGCGTCGCGGCAGCGCCACGCAAAATGATGCAGGCCGAGCACGGGCGCCGGTCTGGAGTTGGACACGGTGTCTCCTTGTAATGCGGTTCGTACAGGCTGTCGCTGGATTCGGCGTGTGCCGTATCAGACTTCGACGCTATCGACGTCGTATTCGAACAGCCAGTTGTAGCGCTCTTTCACACGCTCCTCGCTCCATTCGCGATCCACATAGGCGGCTGCGCCTTCCGCGTGCGCAAGCTGCGGATTGTGAAAGCGCGTCGCATTCGCCGCGGAGCCGCGCACCACGCGCGCCGTGCGGTCGAGCCGCAGTGCTTCATAGCGTTGCAGCGCGAGAGGCACATCGTCGGCGTAACGTTCGAGGCAGCGTGCTAGCAGGTAACCGTCTTCGATCGCCATGCCCGCGCCTTGCGCGAGAAACGGCAGGGTCGGATGACAGGCATCGCCGAGCAGCGTTGCGTGGCCGTGGCTCCAGCGCGCCATTGGCTCGCGCACCATCAGCGCCCACTTGTACGGAATGTCGATGGCCGAGATCAGCGTGCGCACGTCTTCGTGCCAGCCGTCGAAATCGGCGAGGCATTCGTCGAGCGTGCCGCGCTCGGACCACGATTCAACCTGCCAGCCGGATTTTTCGATTGCGCCGACAAAGTTGATCAGCTTGCTGCCGCGCAGCGGATAGTGAATCACGTGTGCGCCCGGCCCGACCCAGTTCGCGCCGTACGACTCGCGCAAATGTTCGGGGAGCTTCGACGCGTCGATCACGCCGCGCCACGCCATCACGCCGGAAAATACCGGTTCGTCGGGACCGAACAAGGCGCGACGCACGCGCGAATGCACGCCGTCCGCGCCGATCAGCAGATCGCCTTCGCAGGTTTCGCCGCTGACTGCCTGCACGACGACCTTGCCGTTATGCTGCGAAAACCCTTCCACCTTGTGATTGAGCCGGATCGCGTCGGGCTTGAGCGCGCGCACGACGTCGGCGAGTTTTTCATGCAGGTCGGCGCGATGCAGCGTGAAATAGGGGAAGCCGTACGTCTCGCGGGATTCCGCGCCGAGGTCGAAGAGGCGCCAGGTCTGCCCGGTGTTCCAGAGCCGAACGCGCTTGCCGAGCGGCTCGCATGCAAGACCTTCGAGCGCATCGCCGACGCCAAGCCGAAACAGCACGCGCGTCGCATTCGGACTCAGCTGTACGCCCGCGCCGATTTCCTTGAGCGCCTGTGCCTGTTCGAACACCGTGACATCGAAACCTTTTTTCAATAGCGCGGCCGCGGCCGTCAATCCGCCGATACCGGCGCCTGCAATAACTATCTTCATTCGACGATTCGACCTCTTTCGTAATGGGCGCTTTTTATCGACGTTGCTTATCAATCAATCGATAATATTTGTGAGTGACTAACCCGGTGAAATCGGAAATCACTTTAAATCAGCGAATCACGCGAAAGAAGCAAATTAATCCGAATGGATCATCAATGAAATTTGATAATTCGCAGACGCCTGGGATAAACCCTTTATCGGCGGAAGAAAGCGGGTCGTTGCGCGCTCACATACCCCAGCGCTGCACCGTCGCGGTGTCGAGTCCGAACAGATCGAGCACGCGGCCGAGCGTGTGATCGACCATGTCGGTCAGCGATTCCGGGTTCGCGTAGAAGGCGGGCACGGGCGGATAGACGATCGCGCCCGCTTCCGTCACGGCCGTCATGCTGCGCAGGTGGCCGAGGTGCAGTGGCGTTTCGCGCACCATTAGCACGAGACGGCGGCGCTCCTTCAGCGCGACGTCGGCGGCGCGCGAGAGCAGGCCTGCCGTCATGCCTGTCGCGATCTCCGACAAGGTCTTGATGGAGCAGGGCGCGACGATCATGCCCATCACGGGAAACGAGCCGCTCGAAATGGACGCGCCGATGTCGGTGTTCGAATGGCAGACGCTCGCCATCGCGCGGATGTCGGCGACGTTGTAGTCCGACTCGTGCGCGAGCGTGACCTGCGCGGAGCGGCTCATCACGAGGTGCGTTTCGATGTCGAGCTTGCGCAGCAGTTGCAGCAGCCGCACACCGTAAATGACGCCAGACGCGCCACTGATGCCGACCACCATGCGCCGTGGCGGCATGCCTCTCATATCCATAAGATTCTCCCGAATGCCAATCCTGGTTCGCGTGACGCGGCGGATGTTAGCACCCGGTTTCTGCTAAAAGAAGCGTAAAAGGCGATTTAATCCCCGCTCCTGGTGTTTTTACCGATCCATTAAAAGCTTTGTTCGTTTTGTTCGATTGGTTGATAAATAATTCGCGATTCAAAGCCGTAAATACGTTGGATACACTCTCGGCAACATATGGCAGACCACGGGCATCCGGGTACGGATTCGCTGCACGCGCCAGATGGGGATCAGCCGGCACGCAGCCGGCTGGCGACAATAAAGACATTGGAGACACTGGTTGAAAACGACGAGTCTGCTGGTAGGCGGTTGTGCGGTCGCGCTGAGTTGCCCTGCGTTCGCGCAGTCATCGGTGACGCTGTACGGGAGCATCGACGTCGGCGTCGATCTCGTTACGAACTCGCACGGCGCGCATCTGTATCAGGAATCGGCGGGCAAGCGCACGCCGGATCGGTTCGGCTTTTTGATCAAGGAGGATATCGGCGGCGGCAACACGGTGTTCGCGCGGCTCGAATCGGGCTTCCTGACCAACACGGGCGCGCAGATCAATCCGACGAGCTTCTTCAATCGCGACGCGTACGTGGGCATTTCGAACGACCGGTTCGGCTCGCTGAGTCTCGGCCACATTCCCGACTACGTATACGAATACGTGGGCGGACTGAACAACTCGGTGCCCGGCATCTCGTCGTTCTACACGGTCGGCAATCTGGACGGACTCGCGAACACCCGCGCGCTCGACAATTCGGTGAAGTACGAGACGATCGATTTCCGCGGCTTTCAGGCGGGCGTGATGAACAGCTTCGGCAATCAGACCAACTTCAGCGACGGGCGCCAGTACAGCATCGGCGCGCGCTACCAGAATGGCACCGTGAAACTGGGCGCGGCGTATACGATGTCGCACAACCGCACCGCCGACCTGTTCGGCACGTTCGGCGTGACGTCGGTGCTCGGCCAGACCCTGAAGCAGGGCGTGCAGTTCAACGCGGAACGGTACAGCACGATTGCCGTCGGCGGCTCGGTCTCGGTCGGCGATTTTATCCCGCACGCAACGTTTACCGACGTGAAGCTCGAAGATCCGCAGGGCTCGGTGACGGAGCGTAACTACCAGGTCGGCGTGAACATCGATCTGAGCGGCGGCAAGCGCTTCTACGTGCTGGGGATCTCGTACAACCGCTCGATGTTCGAAGGGCTGACGTACAACCAGTACAACCTGTTTCTGACCCATTACCTGTCCAAGAGCACGCAGATTTACGCGGGCGCCGGCTTGCAGCGCGCGTCGGGCACGGGCGCGAAGGCCGAGCAGTTCGGCTATCAGCCGTCGAGTTCGAGCGCGCAGACGGTTGGACGCATCGGTATCAATCACATGTTCTGATGCGTGTGGCTGGAGGCGATATGGCGTGAGGACGGCTGTGGAGCGGGGAAGGGCAACGGGGTAGGGCTTTCTTCACCTTTTTCGATCTGATCATCGAGATTTTTTGATTCTGTCGCTTGCCGGCGGGCCGTATATTGAGGCTCCCGGCGGCGGCGCCAAAGGCAAGCAGCACGGGGCGGCGGCGCGCAGCAAACGCGTTGCCGGCCGATCAGGCACATTGGAACGCACATGCAAGCAGACCGCACATTCAACATATCGACTCTCATCGAAGAGCAAAAGACAGGACGTTTCGCCGTTGGCCTGCTGTTCTGGTGTTTCCTGATCATGCTGATGGACGGCTACGACCAGACGGCGGTTTCGTTTGCGGCGCCCGCGATCATCAAGGAGTGGCACGTCGCGCGTGGCGGCTTCGGTCCTGTATTCGGCGCGGGTCTGTTCGGCACGCTGATCGGCTCGTTCATCTTCGGCTATTTCGGCGACCGTTTCGGCCGCAAGCGGGCCATCGTCTCGGGCAGTCTGTTCTTCGGGCTGCTGACGCTGGTGTCCGTGTGGGCGACGTCGTTGCCGGAGTTGATGCTGCTGCGATTCATCGCGGGGCTCGGCATGGGCGGCGTGGTGCCTAACTCGGTTGCGCTGGTGGCCGAATATGCACCGAAGCGTTTGCGCGCGACGTGGGTCACGCTGATGTTCTCCGGTTTCTCGATCGGTGCGGGCTCGGGCGGTCTGGTTTCGTCCGCGTTGATTCATCGCTATGGCTGGCCCGTGATGTTCGTCGTGGGCGGCGTCGGCTCGCTCGCGGTTGCGCTGCTGCTGATCGTCATGCTGCCGGAATCGGCGAAGCTGCTGGTCGTGCGTGAGCGCGGCATCGAAACGGTGCGCAAGCTGGTCGCGCGTCTGCGTCCCGATATCGCGTTGCCCGCGGACGCGCAATTCGTGCCCGGCGAAGTGCAGGAAAAGAAGCGCTTCGTGCTCAAGCTGATCTTCTCGGACGGCCTGCGCGGCATTACGCCGCTTTTGTGGATCGTCTTCATCGTCAATTCGATGGCGCTGTATTTCTTGCAGAACTGGTTGCCGATCCTGATGGAAGGCGTCGGCATCAATCCGCAAAGCGCGGGCCTCATCACGACGATGTTCTCGGTGGGCGGCGTGCTCGGCGGGCTGATTCTGTGCCGCTTCGTCGATCGTCATGGCGTGCTGGCCATCATTTCGCTGCCGGCGATTGGTTGCCCCGTCGTTGCGCTGCTGGGGCACGGCATGTCCGAAGCGTGGCTGATGTTCGCGGTGTTCGCGACCGGCTTCTGCGTAGTCGGCGCACAGTACGGGTTGTACGCGGTCGCGGGCATGATCTATCCGACGTCGTTCCGCTCGGCGGGCGTGGGCAGCGCGATCTCGGTTGGCAAGATCGGCTCGGTGTCCGGTCCCGTGATAGGCGGCATTCTGCTGTCGATGCATCTGCCGTTCGCGCAGATGTTCTACGCGGCGTCCGGCCTGTTCCTCGTCGCGACCATCTTTTCGACGGTGCTGGCTGTGCTGTACAGGGCGCGGTTCGGCGAAGAGCACGGCAAGGACAACTCTGCCATCAAGATGCGCTCCGCGTTGGGCGATTCCTGATCGCCGCGCGCGCCTAGCAACGCGCTCGTTTTTTCTAGACTTGTCGATGCCTGATGTCAGGCTCGCTTCGGCGAGCCGGCGTCCGGCCGTCCCCGCTCGTCTTCCTGGCCTGATGCGATCTCCCTGGATAAAGCAGCGATGAATACCGTCTCGCAGACCACTCGCACCATCGACGTGACCGCGCTGATCGAACGGCAAAAACTGCGCGGCTTCTCGTTGTGCCTGATCGCATGGTGTTTCCTGATCGTGCTGATCGACGGCTACGATCAGGTGGCCGCGGCGTATGCGGCGCCGACCTTGATTCGCGCGTGGCACGTGAATGCCGCTGAATTCGGCCATGTGTTCGGCGTCGGCCTGTCTGGCGTGCTCGTCGGTTCGTTGCTGCTCGGTTTTATCGGCGATCGCATTGGACGTCGGCTCACGATCATTTATGGCTCGCTGTGGTTCGGCATCTTGACGTATGCATGCAGTGACGCGACGTCGCTGGATCAGTTGACCGTGCTTCGATTCTTCGCGGGCATCGGCATGGGCGGCGTCGTGCCGAATACGGTCGCGCTCGTGTCCGAGTACGCGCCGAAGGCACGCCGCGCGACGTGGATCACGCTGATGTTCTCGGGCTTTTCGATTGGCGCGGGCGGCGGCGGGGCGATTGCATCGTGGCTGCTGCCGCGTTACGGCTGGCCCGTGCTTTTCGAAGTCGGCGGCGTGGCGGCTGTCGTGGTCGCCGTCGCGTCGGTCTGGTTGTTGCCCGAATCGGTTCGCTTTCTGATACTCAATGGCCGCGCGGTGCGGCACATCTCGCGCATCGTGGGCCGGCTCGACCCGCGTATCGAACGAAGCGGCGCGGACGTGCGCTACGTCGTCGACGATGAAAAGCGTGTGCGCGCGACGCCGCTTGCGTTGTTCAGCAACGGCCTCGCCCGCGTGACGCCCTTGCTGTGGGTGCTGTTCGTACTGAACTCGCTCGCGCTGCATTTTCTGCAGAACTGGCTGCCGATTCTCTTCAGTATGAGCGCACTGCCAGCGGCGCAGGCTGCGAAAGCCGCGATGATGTTCCCGGTGGGCGGCACGGTCGGCGCGCTCGCGTTGAGTCGCTGCGTGGACCGTTACGGAGTCGCGGTGATCCTCTTGCTCGCGATGGTGGGTCTTCCCGTGTGCATATCGCTTGGCATGCCGATGCCCGCGCTCTGGCTATATGGCGCGTCGTTCATGAGCGGCGTGTGCGTGATCGGCTGCCAGTTCGCGCTCTATGCCGTGGCGGGCATGCTCTATCCGACGATGCTGCGTTCAGCGGGTGTGGGCTCTGCTATCGGTGTCGGCAAGCTTGGGTCGGTGGTCGGTTCGGTGCTTGGCGGCGTGTTGCTGGCGATGCATTTGCCTGTGGCGCAGCTCTTCCTGAACGTGTCGGGTGTTTTCGTGTTCATCGCGTTGCTGTCGGTGTGGCTGGGTTGGAACCGGCGACGCGATGCAGCCCAGTCGATCGCGTGATCGCTCAGTCAAGGGTTCATACGATGCTATCCACTCTCACCGCCGATGCCGCCGCGCTCACGTCCTCTTTCGCCGAAGCACCCGAAGCGCGCCGCAAGACGATGTCGCTGCAACAGCGCATCGTGTTGACGATGGCACTGCTGGCCTTGTTGATGACGGCCATCGGCGTGCTCGGGCTGACGGGCGCGTGGCGCGCGAACCGTGCCAACCGCGACACCTACGAGAACAAGTTGACAGCGGCCATGCATATCGGCAATGCCGAATTGCTGATCGCGCGCACGCGGCTCGTGCTCGGCGGCGCGATGGCCCAGGCGGACACCGCGCGTGCCACGGAACAGATTCGCCATGCCGACGGCTTCTTCGTGCAATCGGATGAGGAATGGCGCAGCTTCGTAGCCGGAGTGCACGAAGCGGGCGAGGCTGCATTGATCGAAGCAGCGGGCCAGCGCCGCGAAGCGCTGCACCGTGCGATGCGCGCCTTCGTCGATGCACTGAAAGCAGGTGACCGCACGAGTGCCGAACGCATCGGCACGTTGCAGCTGAGCGGGCTGTTCAACGACATGAGCGCCGCCAACGACGTACTGAAGCGCGCGCTCTTCGCGAACGCAAAGCGCAGCTACGACGATGCGGAGCGCTATTTCAGGCTGTTCGTCGTCGCGTCGACGGCGATGATCGCATTCGGCATCGCGGCGGCGGCATTCAGCTGGCGCTCGCTGCGCCGCGCGATCATGGCGCCGCTCGGCGACGCGCTGACGCACTTCGACGCGATCGCCGCAGGCGATCTCAGCCGCGCTATTCCACGTCATCGCGCCGATGAAATGGGACAGTTGCTCGACGGTCTGCGGCAGATGCAGGTCCGGCTATCGCACACCGTGACGGCAGTACGCGATAGCTGCGAATCGATTGGCACGGCGGTCGGCGAAATTGCGGCGGGCACGCTCGATCTATCGTCGCGTACGGAAGAGCAGGCCGCCTCGCTCGAACAGACGGCGGCAAGCATGAGCGGCCTCACCGACACGGTGCGGCAGAACGCGGTGCGCGCGCGTGACGCCTACGCGATCGCCGACGAAGTGGCGAACGCGGCGAACGAAGGCAATGTCGCCGTCGATCAGGTGAGCAGCACAATGGCGCGGATCCAGGCGAGTTCGCGCAAGATCGCCGATATCACCGGGATCATCGAGGGCATTGCGTTTCAGACCAACATACTCGCGTTGAACGCCGCGGTGGAAGCAGCAAGAGCGGGCGTACACGGACGAGGTTTCGCGGTCGTCGCGTCTGAAGTGCGTTCGCTTGCGCAGCATGCGTCGACGGCTGCGAGAGAAATCGGTGTGCTGGTGGCGGATTCAGTGGGCGCGGCGGCGGACGGCTCGACGCTCGTCGCCGACGCTGAACAGTCGATCCGGGCCGTGCTCGACGCAGCCGGTCGTGTCAGGGAAATGATGAGCGGCATCGCCGCCGACGCCGAAGAACAACGCACCGGGATCGAGCAGGTGGATGCGGCGCTCGGCATGATGGACTCGATTACCCAGCAGAACGCGGCGCTCGTCGAGCAGGCCAGCGCGGCCGCTCAGTTGCTCGACGAGCAGTCACGCGACCTGACGCGGCAGGTCGCGGTGTTTCGGGTGGGCGGCGTGGCGTGACGCGCGTTGTCCGTGCTCGACGAACTACGTCGACCGCCGAATCGCCTCTCCCAGCAACTCCAGACCCAGATCGATCTCTTCCTCGGCCACCGTCAACGGCGGCGCGATCCGGAACACGCCGCCCATGCCGGGCAACTGCACGATGTTCATGCTGAGCCCCAGATTCATGCACTCGCGCGTGATCTTCGCGCCGAGTCCATCGGCGGGTTCTTTTGTGCGGCGGTCCTTGACGATTTCCATGCCCAGCAGCAAGCCGCGTCCGCGCACATCGCCGATGCACTCGAAGCGCTCCATCAGATCCAGCAGCCCGCGTCTGAGCCGGTCCCCAATAACATTGGCCCGCGCGACCAGTCCTTCGCGCTGAACCACGTCAAGCACGCGCAGACCGACTGCAGCAGGCAGCGGATCGGAGACGTGCGTCGTGTAGAACAGGTAGCCGAGTTCGTGCGCGCGCTCTTCGATTTGCGCGGACGTCACGATCGCCGCGAGCGGCAAACCGGCGCCGAGCGTCTTCGACAGCGTGAGGATGTCCGGCGTGACGCCGTCGCGCTGGCAGGCGAACATCGTGCCCGTGCGGCCGACGCCCGTTTGCGCCTCGTCGAGGATCAGCAGCATGCCGCGCTCTTCGCATTTGCGCTTGAGCGCCGCCATGTAGCCTTCGGGAAGCTCGATGATGCCGCCCGAACTGAGGATCGGCTCGGCGATAAAGGCCGCGAGGTTGCCACTCGACTGACGATCGATGAGATCGAACGCGTAGTCGAGTTCAGCGAGGTAGTCGTAATGGCCGTCGCGCTCGAAGCGCGGCCGGTAGAGAAACGGCGCGGGGATTGCGAACGAGCCGACGGCAGCGGGACCGACACCCTTGCGGCCCGCGCTATAGGTGGCGGACGCGGCGGCGCCCGTCATGCCGTGCCAGGACTGCGCAAAGCCGACAATTTCATATTTCCCGGTGACGAGCTTCGCCATGCGAATGGCCGCTTCGTTCGATTCCGCGCCCGTGCTGAGCAATAGCGCGCGGTCGAGTCCGTCGGGTGTGATGTCGGCCAGCCGGGTCGCCAGATCGACGACCGGGCGCGAGAGCATGCCGCTGAACAGGTGGTCCAGCTTGCCGGCGTACTCGCTTATCACCGACACGATCTCGGGGTGGCTGTGCCCCAACACCGCGCTCATCTGTCCCGACGTGAAATCGAGGATCGCGCGACCATCCGCGTCGTAGACGAAACTGCCCTGCGCGCGCTCGATGATCATCGGTTCGAACGTGCCGCCGTAGCGGATCAGATGCTGTCTGGCGTTGTGCCAGAAGGCTGCGTCGTTGTTGTTGGACACCGTGCTTCTCCTCGCCGATGGTGGGAATAGCTTGCAGTCTAGGCGGCTCTCTGGTTTTATAGAATCGAATAGTTCTAATGTGAGATAGAAGAGGATCTAATACCTTGAGTCTTTCTCTTGAGATCGATCTGTTGCGGTCGTTTGCCGTGATAGCCGAGGTGCGGGCGCTCAGCCGCGCGGCCAGCCGCGTCGGACGGACGCAGTCCGCGTTGAGCCAGCAGATGAAGCGGCTCGAGGAAATCGTCGATCAGCCGCTCTTTCAGCGCACCGGCCGGGGCGTGGTGTTGACGAATCCCGGCGAGCGTCTGCTGATTCACGCGCAACGCATCTTGCGGCTGCATGACGAGGCGATGGCCGATCTGTCCGGCAAGGGGCTGTCGGGAACGATCCGCTTCGGTTGTCCGGACGATTACGCCGCTGTGTTTTTGCCGCCGTTGTTGCGGCAGTTTTCGAGCCAGCATCCGCATGCGCTGGTCGAAGTAGTGTGCGGGCCTACGCCACGATTGCTGGAACGACTGGAAAAGCGCGAGGTGGACCTCGCGATGATTTCATTGCCCGAAGGCGGTGCGCACGACGACATCATTCGACGCGAGCAACTCGTCTGGATTGGTTATCCGGGGCTGGATTCGGCGGATTTCGATCCGTTGCCGCTGGCGCTCTCCGACCCGGACACGCTCGATCACATCGCCGCCCGCGAAGCGCTGCAACGCACGGGCAGGGCTTACCGCATCGCGTATGCGAGCAGCAGTCTTGCGGGTCTCACTGCGCTGGTTCGCTCGGGGCAGGCGTTCGCCGTCATGACGCAGACGGCGGTTCCCGCGGATCTGAGCGTGCTCAATGCGGATGCCGGGCTTCCGGCATTGCCTGCCATCGGTGTTTCGCTGAAGTTCGCGAGGGCGCGTCCGTCGCTGTTGACGGCGGCGTTTGCGGAGCACATCCGGTTGCTGCTGCCGATGCTGTGATGGGCGGCGCGCTATCTTTCGCCCGTCCGCCTACTCCTCGTCATCCATCCGCTTGAGCGTAGTCGAGTACTGCTCGTAACCGGGCTTCTTCGTGGCAACGCCGTTCTCGTCGAGATTGACGGGATCGATTCCCGTCAGATGCGAAGCGATACGCGTATGCCCATTTTCGGTCACGTTGTAGAGCAGATGGCCACTGTCTTCCACAGGTTCACTGTCGCCTTTCTTCATGTTGTAAAAGCGATAAGGATGATTGGTTCGATACGCGAAGTTCTCGACCGGCCCGCTCTTGACCGGCTTGCCGGGCTTGCTGGGCGGATTGTGGTCGGTGGCAACGAGCCGATGATCCACGCCTTCGATCTTGCCTGACGGCAGCGTATCGAAGTGGCCGGTTTGGTTGCGAAACTTCAACTCGTCGCGCAGGGTGGCTTTGTCTTTGTCGGAAAGAACCGCAACCGTGCTATTCGTCAAACGGGGGTTTTCGGCAAGTCGCTGTTTCGCTTTGGCCTTCGCCTCATCGTCAGTCGAAGCGAGATGCCTGTCGCCGAAGTCGTCGCTGACGAAGTCGGTCAATGACGTCTGGCTATCGAAATAGCGCCCTTTCGGCGAGCTTGCGCGCGAATCCGATGTTGAGAAGCTCGTGCGGCGAAAGGATGCCGAACTGCCGGAATCGGACTCGTCGCCGGACGATTCGGCATCGCTCGACGATGAACCCTCGGACGAGATCGAACTGGTACTGCCTCTGCGTGCGAGCAACGGACTGAATTGCGACGGCGGCGCGGACCGTCGAGTCTGATTGTCGCGCGCCGCTTTATCGTCTTTCGTGCCGGTATGCGTTGCGGGCAGCGATGCCTGTTGCCCCGTTCCTGTCACTCGACTCTTGAACATGCCGACCTCTCTTTCCAAAGTAACAGCGACGTGCTGCCTTGATTGGATAGTCTTCGATTCGAAGCGATGACAGGCGCGTCGACGCGAACGGCAGCGGCATCGCACGAAGCAAGCGCCGCTTTGCGGGTGCTGGCGTTCGGCCTAAACTAGCCTTTCGTTCCCCGTTCCCGAACCCATGCCAGCTTGCCACGACCACGACGCGCACTCGTCGGCCGAACCGGTCGATGATCCATTGCAAGATCCGGCTTTGCTGCGCCGCCTGCTACGCGCCAAAGACCACATGGACGCAGCCTCGCACGAGGCCTGGCCCATCGAGCGCCTCGCCGGGATCAGCGGTGTTTCCACGGCCCATTTCGCTCGCTGTTTCAAACGCGCCTTCGGCGTTCCGCCGCACCGATACCTGCTGACACGGCGCATCGAACAGGCCACGACGCTGCTGCGCGACACTGAGCTCGCCATCACGGAAATTGCCTTCGCCACCGGCTGGGAGAGCCTCGGCACGTTTGGCCGCACGTTTCGCGACGTGACGGGCCGAAGCCCCAGCGCGATGCGCGTCGAGGCGCGCGCCAACGGGTATCAGCTTGCCCGCGTGCCGGCGTGCATTCTGAAGGCCGCGCAGCGGCCGGACCTCACCACAGCAGTTTTGGAGAAGCGTCGCCGCAAGGCCAAAGGTACATTTCGGCAACCAATCGAGGAGGTGTCGTGATGAACCAGGGAATCAATGTAGTGGGCCTGTATGTCGACGATCAGGACGAAGCACTCGCGTTCTATGTCGACAAGCTGGGATTTCGCGTCCACACGGACGTGCGCAACGGCGCGTATCGGTGGCTCACGGTGCAGCATCCGGAACAGCCTTCGTTTCAACTCGGCCTGTTCACGCCTGGCCCGCCCGTGCATGACGAGGCCACGGCTCAGACTTTGCGCGCGATGGTCGCAAAGGGCGCCATGCCGCCCCTCGTACTCTCGGTGGCGGACTGTCGCGCGAGCTATGCGCAACTGAAAGCGCGGGGCGTCGAATTCATCCAGGAGCCGGTAGAACGCTTCGGCAGCGTCGATGCGGGTTTCCGCGACCCCGCCGGCAACGGCTGGAAAATGATCCAGGCCCCCGCGACTTAGCGAGATCACGCGCGCCACGCTGGCGCCAGACGCCAGGTGTTCGCGGGCATGAACTACCACTGGTAAGCATGCATCGAACTCGCTCGCGAAGCAGCGGCGCACGCCGCCGTTCCGCGAGCGAGAAGACGCCTACTGAAAGCCCACCACGTCGTGCGGCACATACGGCGCTTCGAGCGACGCCAGTTCATCCGCAGTGAGCTTCACACCGAGCGCCGCAATCGCATCATCCAGATGCTGCGCCTTCGACGCGCCGATGATCGGCGCGCTCACGCCCGCCTTGCCGATCACCCACGCCAATGCCACCTGCGCACGCGGAATGCCGCGCGCCTGCGCGATCTTCGCGACCGCTTCGATCACGCGACGATCCGCGTCCGCCGTCTTGTCGTAAAGGCTGTTGCCGAACGAGTCGGATTGCTGGCGTTCGGTGGTCTCGTCCCAGTCGCGCGTCAGACGGCCGCGCGCGAGCGGGCTCCACGGAATCACGCCGATCCCTTCGTCCGCGCACAGCGGCAGCATCTCGCGCTCTTCCTCGCGATACAGCAGGTTCAGGTGGTTCTGCATCGTCACGAAACGCGTCCAGCCATTTCGCTCCGCCACGTGCAGCGCCTTCGCGAACTGCCACGCGAACATCGACGACGCGCCGATATAGCGCGCCTTACCCGCCTTCACAACGTCGTGCAGCGCCTCCAGCGTTTCTTCGATCGGCGTGGCGTAATCCCAGCGGTGGATCTGATACAGGTCGACGTAATCGGTGCCAAGACGCGACAGGCTCGCGTCGATGGACTGGAAAATCGCCTTGCGCGACAGGCCCGATCCATTCGGCTTCTTCGCGTCGGCGCGGTTGCCCATCGGAAAGAACACTTTGGTCGCGAGCACGATTTCGTCGCGGCGCGCGAATTCCTTCAACGCGCGGCCGACAATTTCTTCCGACGTGCCGTCCGAATACGTGTTCGCGGTGTCGAAGAAATTGATGCCCGCGTCCAGCGCCAGGCGGATCAGCGGGCGGCTTGCGTCCTCGTTCAGCGTCCACGGGTGCGGGCCTCGCTCGGGTACGCCGTACGTCATGCAACCCAGGCAGAGCGGGGAGATATCGAGTCCGGTGCGGCCCAGTTTCACATAGTCCATCTCATCCTCCGTGCGGTTCGGCATTCGATTATGTCGCAATTCGACGAAAGCCCGCTTCCGCCACGCCTCGCAGGCTGACTGAAAAGATTGCTGCGCGTGCGTTGCGTGCCGTGCGAATAGAGAAATACCGGGTGGAACGAGGGATCCACGCGTCCCCCGGCTCCGATAATCGGTTCCATGCAGGCTGTCGATCACGACAGCGACGATCTATCCAGTCGCGCGCTGCAGGCCATCAACCGTTGACGGGCCATCGAGCGCGCGGCGCTTCATTGTTGAAGGGCCCGTGCCGTGTGCAACAACCCGATTGTCTCCATCATCGACGACGATGAGTCCGTGCGCGTCGCGACCTCCAGCCTCGTTCGGTCTCTTGGCTGGAAGGCCCGGCTCTATGCGTCGGCGGAGCAGTTCATGGCGTCGGGCAACCTCGGCGACGTGACCTGCATCATTTCAGATGTGCAGATGCCGGGCATTTCCGGCATCGACATGTACCGGCAGCTCGTAGGACGCGGCGTGCTGACGCCGATCATTTTCATCTCCGCGTTCGCGTCGGAGAAAACCCGCAGGCTGGCTTTCGACGCGGGCGCCGTCTGCATGCTCAGCAAGCCCGTTGACGTGACCGATGTGACACGCTGCCTCGAATCGGTGCGAACGCACGCATCCCGCGCCTCTGCGGCGCAACCGCCGGCGGGAGCGCGATGATCTTGGATGCGTTGCCTATCCTGTCTGCAGGCCGCGTCCGGGGCACGCGCGCGCTCTATCCGGCGGCCGCTGCGATTGCAGCGGCCGTGTTCGTCATCGACGCGTTCACGATGATCGATATCGCCGTCGCCGTGCTGTATGCGACGGTGGTGTTGCTGGTCGCCTCGGCAGGCTCGCGCGCGGCGACGGCCAACGTCGCATGGGGTTGCGTCGCGTTGACGCTGCTGGGATTCATGCTGTCTCACGACGGGCACTACTCGGATGGCTCGGTGGCTCGCTGCGTGGTCAGTCTGCTCGCCATCGCGACCACGTCGATGCTGGCGCTGCGAAACCAGGCGAGCAACGACATGCTGCGCAAGCAGCTCGAAATGCTCGACCTCACGCACGACGCGATCATCGTCTACGACATGGACGACCGCGTTACGTTCTGGAACCAGGGCGCGGAGCGGCTGTACGGCTGGACGGCGCAGCAGGCGATGGGCCAGCCGCTGCACGAACTCACGCAAACGAAGGCGTCGACGATGCCCATCGACGAGATTCGCCGCGAGACCTTGCTTCACGGCGGCTGGCACGGCGAGCTGGAGCGCATACGAAACGACGGCGCGACGGTTTACATCTCCAGCCGCTGCACGCTGTGGCGCGACGACAGGGGCAAGCCGCTCGCGATCCTCGCCACCAGCAACGACGTTACCGCGCGCAAACAGATGGAAGCGGAGTTGCAGCGCCAGCAGGACGAACTGCGCGCGACGATCGACGCGATTCCCGGCATGGTCTGGAGTTCGTCGCGCGACGGCTGCCCCGATTACATGAACCGTCGCTGGAACGAGTACGGCGTGGAGCTTGCCGACGACATTCGCGATATCTGGCAGTCGATCGTGCATTCCGATGACCTTCCCGCGATGCAGGCCGCGTGGGCCGAAGCCGTCGCCACGGGCAGCGCGCTCGAAACGACCGCGCGCATCAGGCGCAAGGATGGCGTGTACCGCTGGATGCACATTGGCGCGGAGCCGCTGCGCGACGCGAATGGGGAAATCGTGCGCTGGTACGGCGTGAATACCGATATCGAAGAGCACAAGCAGACGCAACAGGCGCTCGAACGCAGCGAGGCGTTCCTGTCGGACGCGCAGCGTTTGAGCTGCACGGGCAGCATCGCCACGCGCGTGCCGGAGTGCGACATGTGGTGGTCGGACGAGACGTATCGCATCTTCGATATACCCCGTCACGTGACGCCCACCATCGAGCTGATCGCCGCGCGTACTCATCCCGACGATATCGACGTCGTGAAGCGCACGCACGAACGGGCGCTGGAAGGCGAGTCGCACATCGACAGCGAGTTCCGGTTGCTGCTGACGGATGGCTCGGTCAAGCATGTCCATTACGTCGCGCATCTGTCGGCGCCCGCTTCCGGAAAGGTCGAGTATGTCGGCGCGTTGATGGACGTAACGGACCGCGTGACCGCGCAGGAAGCATTGGACCGCTCGACGGCCGAACTCGCGCATGTCACGCGCGTGACGATGCTGGGCGAGATGGCGGCGTCGATCGCGCACGAGGTCACGCAGCCGCTCGCGGCGATCGTCACGGCAGGCGACGCGGCGGCGCGCTGGCTCAACCGGCCGCGCCCGGATCTCGACGAGGTCGGGCTGTCGATCGGCCACATGACGCGCGACGCGAAGCGCGCCACCGACATCATCCGGCAGATACGCGCGATGGCGCAGAAACGCGATCCGAGTCCTATGCCGCTCGATCTGAATGCGCTGGCGCGAGAGGCGATCGAACTGTTGCGGCGTGAACTGGAAGCGCACGCCATCGAAGTCGAGACAGGCAATCTGCAGCATGTTCTGCGCGTGTCCGTCGACCGTGTACAGATCCAGCAGGTCGTCATCAACCTGATGATGAACGCGGTGCAGGCGATGTCGGCGGTGAAGAACCGCGCGCGCCGGCTGAAGATCGTCACGCACAAGGTCGACGACGGGCATGCGCAATTGCGCGTCGAAGACTCGGGCACGGGCATCAGCGAAGAGAACAGCCGGCGTCTGTTCAGCCCGTTCTTCACGACGAGGAAGGAAGGCATGGGCATCGGGTTGTCGATCTGCCGCTCGATTGTCGAAGCGCATGGCGGGCGCATCTGGGCCGAATCGCAGGAAGGAGAAGGCACGACGATGCAATTCATCCTGCCGCTGGACGTGCATTTTGCTGGATGACAGACTGTGAAGCTATATGAAAAGCTGGCCGACTCTATCGGCGATCAGATCCAGCGTGGCGTGCTGCTGCCCGGTGATCGCATTCCTTCCGTCCGCCAGACCAGCCTGAATCATCACTTGAGCATTACGACGGTGATTCGGGCGTACCTGTTGCTCGAAAGCCGCGGGATGATCGAGAGCCGGCCGCAATCCGGCTACTTCGTGCGCGCCCGCAGCGTCGCGGGGACAAAGCCAGCGCCGCTTCAGGCCGCCACCCCGGATGCGAGCGCGGAACCTTCGCAGATCGATATCAGCGGTCTGGTGCTGTCCACGCTGCAGTCGATTGGCGTCGATGGCGCTGTGCCGCTTGGCTCGCCGTATCCCGATACCGCGCTGTTTCCGCTGCAGCGGATCAACCGCTACGCGCATGCGATTGCGCGTCAACAGACGTTCTGGGGCGTGCCGTCCGAATTGCCGCCCGGCAAGCCCGAACTGATCCGGCAGATCGCGCGCCGTTATCTGGAGAACGGCGCAGCCGTCGATCCCGATGAGATCGTCGTCACGCTCGGCGCGACGGAAGCAATCAATCTCTGCCTTCAGGCGGTGGCGCGGCCCGGCGACGCCATTGCCGTCGAGTCGCCCACGTTCTACGCGATATCGCACACCATCGAGCGAATGGGCATGCGCGTGGTCGAAGTGCCGACCGATCAGAAAACGGGCATCGACGTGAGCGCGCTTGCAAAGCTGATTGAATCGAAGCAGGTCGATGCATGCCTGCTGATGCCGAACTTTCACAATCCGCTCGGCTATCAGATGCCCGACGAGCGCAAGCGTGAACTCGTCGAACTGACGAATCGACATCATGTCCCGGTGATCGAGAATGCCGTCTATAACGAGCTATATTTCGGCGATGCACCGCCGGGCACCTTGAAAAGCTACGACACGCAGGGACTGGTATTGCAGTGTGCGTCGTTCTCGAAGAGCTTGACGCCTGCATTGCGTATCGGCTGGGTACTGGCGGGACGCTATCGCGCGAACATCGAGCGGCTGAAATTGCTCAATACGCTCACCACGCCTTCCAGCGCGCAACTCGCGATTGCCGAGTTTCTGGAGAACGACAGTTACGACCATCATTTGCGACGCGTCAGGCGCACGCTGATGCAGCATGCCAGTCTGATGCGCAGCGCTGTCGAACGATTCTTTCCTGAAGGCACGAAGATGACGAACCCGGCAGGCGGCTATCTGCTATGGGTAGAGCTGCCGCGTTCGACCGATTCGATGCGTCTATACAAAAGCGCGCTCGACAACGGCATCACGATCGGACCGGGCTGCATGTTTTCGAGGTCGGGGAATTTCGGCGACGCGTTTCGCCTGAACTATAGCTATGCATGGACGCCCGAAATCGAAGGCGCAGTCGTCACGCTCGGCAAACTGGCGTCGCGATACGCGGCGCTTCAACGCAAAGAGGAAGGCGAGGAACGGGATCTGGCGATTCGCTGAACGCGTTGATCAGCGTTAATCAGTGCAATGGCGAAGAGAAGATAAAGGATGCAGGTCAGCGGCAGCTTCAAAGAGAAGCGAACCGCTGATGTAAAGGGAAATTCATGTCCAACGCGAGACCGCGCATGGACGATCAGCTGCCGAAGTAGATGTTGCAGTAGCTGACGGGGCCGACACACGAATTAGCGCCCGTGTTGTGCTTGTGGAACAGACCACCCGAGCCGGTTTGCGACGTGCCCGAAGCAACACCGCCGTACGACGTTGCGCCTGTATCACCACCTTGCGCCGTCGTGGCAGCCGGGCCACGTTCCGAAGCAGGCGCGCCAGCGATCGGGTTGTAGTAAGGAGCCGGACCGAAGCCGCTTGCGAAGACAGGAGCCGATACGAAAGCGGTAGCGGCGAGAAGGGCGGCGGCGACAAGTTTGGTTTTCATGGCTGGTACCTCCAGAAACAGTTTAGGGATCGAAAATTCGTTGAACGGATGTGCGTCAACGTTGAAACCAGTCTATAAGGCGAAGCCGAAGAGAATAAGGCCTCTGGTGGGAACGCTTACTTGCCGGATTCGTGAGTAATCCGCAAATCGACATGACGCGTTGTCGAATCTGCGCATGTGGGCCGGTCGATATCGACGAAATCGAGCAAATCTCCTTACCGGATCGCCCCCTTATTCGTGTTTGCGCGCGCTCTTAGACTTTCGCCTTCGATCGACGGGCACGGCGTTGTCCTTACTGTCAGCGTGCATTTCGAATGCGCACGGAAGGATTCCGAAAGTGATCAGGCGCGATAGCCCGTATCGTGTTTCGTGTCTGACCTGGCAAAAACATAAACGCCATTCGTCGGGTTTCTTTGGAGAGGTTGAACTGTGTTGGCGCCAATATGGAAACGAGTGGCCATCGCTACGGTTCTCGGCGCTTCGTTGACATTAGTCGGATGCGCGAGCACAGGTGGCATCCACGCTCAGGCAAAGCATCTGGATCCCGCGTCGCTCGACGCGGGCAATGCGATACGTGCGGCCGATACCGACGCGCAATGGCCCGCATCGGACTGGTGGACCGCGTATGGCGATCCGCAGCTGAATGCATGGATTGCGATGGCCGTGAGCGGCAGTCCGTCGTTGGCGGCGGCACAGGCGCGCATTCGCGAAGCGCAATCGATGACGGGCATTGCCCGTTCGGCGATGGCGCCGCAGGTGAACGGCACGATGTCCGTGCAGCGTCACGGCTGGCCCGACAACGTGTTCTATGGTCCAGGGCCGCTCGCGGATGCGACCACCTGGGACAACACGGCCGCGCTGCAGTTTTCGTATCACCTCGATGTGTGGGGCAAGGACCAGAACAACACGCTCAAGGCGCTCGACTTCGCGCACGCGACGGCGGCGGATGAACGAGCGGCGCAGCTCGAACTCGAAGCGAATGTCGTGCGGACGTATGTCGACCTGTCGCTGAACTATCAGTTGCTCGATATCGCCAATGCCACGCTCGATCAACAGAAGAAGATCGCGGACATTGCGGTGCGGCGTTTCAACGGCGGGCTCGGCACGGAACTCGAAGTCACGCAGGCGCAGACGCCTATTCCCGACTACGAGCGGCGCGTGGATGCCGTCGAAGAATCGATTGCGTTGAACAAGAACCGGCTTGCCGCGCTGGCGGGAAAAGGGCCGGGCGCAGGCGACGCGTTGACGCGCCCGAACCTGTCGATGAACACGCCAATCGGTCTGCCCTCGACGCTCCCCGCCGACCTGATCGGGCATCGTCCCGACGTCGTTGCAGCGAGATGGACGGTAGCGGCGCAGGCGCGCGGCATCGACGTGGCGAAAGCCGAGTTCTATCCGGACATCAATCTGCTCGCATCGGTGGGCGGTTATGCTGCGGCCGGTCCGCTATTCCAGTTCTTCAAATCGATGAGCGGCAGTTGGACAGCGGGCCCGGCACTATCGCTGCCGATCTTCAATGGCGGCCGCTTGCGCTCGCAATTGGGGGCGGCTTCGGCGAGCTACGACGAAGCTGTCGACGGATACAACCAGACTATCGTCAACGCGCTCAAGGAAATTTCCGACGAAGTCGTGCACATGCGTTCGCTACAGACGCAACAGGACGATGCGGAGCGTTCCGTTTCGATTGCGCAGAAGAACTATGACCTCGCGAAAAAGGGCTTCACGCGCGGTCTGACCGATTACGTCAACGTGCTGATCGCGCAGACGCAATTGTTGAACGCGCAGGAAAGCGTCGCGAAGGTTCAGGCGGCACGCCTCGACAATCGGGCGTCGCTCGTGGTCGCGTTGGGCGGCGGGCTGGCGCAACCTTCAGACGGCCCGTCGTCCGATCAGACCGCGCCGAAGGCGAGTCTTCATCCATTTGGACTGGGCGAAAAGCCCGCTGCGCCTGGACTGAGCCAATGACGCGCTTCGAACTCCATTCAAGCTCCACACGGAGAACCCGCCATGCCGCGTGAAATTGCATTCTTCGACACCTATATGCCGAGCCTGATCCTGATCTGCGTCGGCGGCGCGGGTTTGACGTGGCTGCTCGATCGCGCGCTCGCCTATGTGTCGATTTACAAGTTCGTGTGGCATCCGGCGCTCTTTCGCGCGAGTCTGCTCGTGATGGTCTGCGGCGGCCTGAGTCTGTTTGTGTACCGGTGACGAGAACAAGAGGACGAAATGAAAGGCAAGCAAATCGTAGGGGCGCTCGCGACGACGCTGTTCGTTCTGATCGCTGCCGTGGTGGGACGCACGCTATGGGTGCACTACATGTACGCACCGTGGACGCGCGACGGGCGCGTGCATGCCGAGATCGTGACCGTTGCGCCTGACGTGTCGGGCATCATCGTCGGCTTGCCGGTACATGACAATCAGTACGTCAGGAAAGGCGACCTGCTGATGCAGATCGATCCGTCGCACTACGAGATTACCGTTCAGCAGGCAGAAGCCACGGTGGCCGCCCGCAAGGCGGAACTGGCGCTAAGGCGCGACAACGCGCAACGACGCGCGGCGCTCGATAACGAAGTGGTATCGACGGAAACGAAGGAAGACTCGCAGCACACGGCAGACGCCGCACAGGCCGCTTACGAAGAAGCCGTCGCCGCACTCGATGCCGCGAAGCTCAATCTGTCGAGAACCCGGGTCGTGTCTCCCGTCGACGGCTACGTGACGAACCTGACGACATGGCAAGGCGACTACGCGACCATCTCGACGGCGAAGCTCGCCGTGGTCGACGCGCATTCGTTCTGGGTGTACGGGTACTTCGAAGAAACCAAGCTGCCGCACGTGAAAGTCGGCGACAAGGCCGAAATGCGGCTGCTGAGCGGCGGCGTGCTGCAAGGGCATGTAGAGAGCCTTGCGCGCGGCATCTACGATCAGGACAACCCGGAGAGCAAGGAACTGATCGCGAACGTCGATCCCGTGTTCAACTGGGTGCGACTGGCGCAGCGCGTGCCCGTGCGGATCAAGATCGATTCGGTGCCCGATGGAGTCGAACTTGCAGCGGGAACGACCTGCACCGTCGTCGTCAAGAGCGACGACAAGACGCGGCCGCTTTCATTACACGGCGCGACTTTGTGACATCAGGATTCCATCTGGAGAATCTCCTGCCCGAAACGCGTGATGCGTACCGACGTGTCCCGTCTTCCGCATGATTCCAGTTCGACGGCTTCTGCGTCGGCGAGGCCGAAGATGAATCGGGTGGCGAGTTCGAGCGGCAAACCCGTTTGCTCGGCAATGGCTTTCGTGGTGACGAGCTTGCCTTTGGGATCTGTTGCTTGCGCGATCACGCGCAGCAGATTCAGCAGGGTTTCTTCAGTGTATGTGTCGTGTTCCATATGACGTCGCGATGTGTAGCGGGCAGCCGGATGAAAGGGGCTACCTCATGTCCACACAATACCGGCGTGCGCGGCACACAGGATGCACAGTTGCACCGAGTCCCACAGGGGACAGTTGAAACCCGCAGGTAGCGGGCGTTATCGAAAATTCCGTTCGCGCAGGGCAGCGGGGGCGGAATCGAACGTTCAAGATAGTGTCGACTCTCTCCATCGACCCTGATGGATTCGCCCAAGCCCCTGCGGCTTGGGTATTTTTTTAGTCGCTGCAAGGCGAGCATCCCAGGCAACATCGAACAAAGGCTTTTCCATGGAAATGACGGTCTCGCGAGTCGAACGCGCCTGGCTCAGATCGATCCGCATGCACGTGTCGCATTGGGCCGCGACGAACGGCTTGATCTGGCTGCATCTGGCGAAGACATTGACGGCCGCGTTCCTCGCGATGGGCATCGCCATGAAGCTGGAGATCCCCGCGCCGCGAACCGCGATGGCAACCGTCTTCGTGCTGATGCAGCCGCTCAGCGGCATGGTGTTGTCGAAGAGCTTCTACCGCGTGCTCGGTACGGCGGCGGGCGCCATCGCCGCCGTCGCGCTCGGTGCGCTGTTTCCGCAGCAGGCGTCGTTGTACGTCGCCGGCATGAGCCTGTGGGTCGCGCTGTGCACGGCTGCCGCGCTGCGCTACAGGAGTTTCCAGTGGTATGCGTTCGTGCTCGCCGGATACACGGCTGCGCTGATCGGCATTCCGACTGTGCTCAATCCCGATGGCCTCTTTATCGCCGCGCTGAATCGCGCGGCCGAAGTGCTTCTCGGCATTCTGTGCTCGGGCCTTGTCAGCGCGATTGTGTTTCCGCAATGGTCGGGTACGCGGCTCAAGCATATGCGGCGCGAACGCTTCGCCAATTTCTCGAGCTTTGCCGCGCGGTCGCTGAGCGAAGAGATCGACGCGGCCGTTTTTCGGACCCAATACGGCGAATTCGTCGATAGCGTGGTGGGCTTCGAAACGACGCGCGCCTTCGCCTCGTTCGAAGACCCCGATATCCGCGCAAGAACGAAACGGCTCGCGCGGCTCAATAGCGACTTCATGGATCTCTGCACGCGGCTGCACGCGTTGCATCGTTTCATGACGCGAATCGGCGCGTCGGACCGGCATCGCATCGTCGACGTCCTCAGGCCGTTTTGTGAGGAACTGGCGCACGCGATTGCCGTGCATCACGATCCTGCGCTGGTGGACGATGTCTACGTCGGTGAAAAAGCGGCCAATGCCGCGGCGTTTCGCAATACGCTATCGAGTCAGGCGCGCGCGGCATTGAACGACACCGGCGAACTGCTGAATGACGAAGAGCAACTCGACTTCGATACGGCGATCGAATTGCTCGACGCCTTTGCATCGGGCTATGTGCGGTATGCGCAAACCTATGTGTCGCTTGCCTACCAGCGGCATGCGCTCGAAGATGCCGAAGTGAAGTACGTGGTCAAGACGAACCGCTACGTGGTCCTGCTCACGTTCGTCACGACGGCCGTGATACTCGGAACGATTGGCGCTTTCTGGCTGTCGAGTGATTGGCCGAGCGGCGGATACGCGATCATTGGCGCGGCGGCGACTGCGGCACTCAGCTCGAATTCTCCGACGCCTGCAAAGTTCTGCATGCAGATGGCAGGCGGCGCCGTCATGGCCACTGCGATGGGCTATGTCGCGCTTGGCTTTCTGTATCCGAACATCACGGGTTTTCCGCTGCTGTGCTTCGTCCTCGCGCCGGTGCTGGGCTTTGGCGCATTTCTCGCCACGCGTCCGAAGCTGACGGGCTGCGGCGTGAGCTTCTGCATCTTCTTTTGCGTGCTGGCTGGGCCCGATAACGTGATCCACTACATGCCGCAGCAGTTATTGAACAATGGGCTTGCAATTACGATCTCGATGCTGGCCTGTGCGCTCGCCTTCGCTGTGGTGTTCCCCGTCGAAATTCCGTGGCGGCTTGCGGCATTGACACGTGATCTGCGCGGACAGGTTCGGCTGACGTGCACGGAGTCTCTCGAAGGCCTGAACGAAGTCTTCCAGTCGAGCACGCACGACATGACGGCGCAACTTCGGGCGCTTTCGCCGCAACATCCGAAGGGCTACGACGACGCATTGCTATGGATGCTGGCCGTGCTCGAAATCGGCCATGCCGCGATCGATCTGAGAACGGGCAACCGGGAAGCGCATTTCGTTTCGATCATACGTCCCGACTGGCAGGCGTTGACGGACAAGACCATGAACGGTCTCGCACGGCTGTTCGACGATCCGTCGCAGTCGAATCTCGCGCAATGCATTGCGGCGATCGACGCGCAAATCAGCGTGACGTGCCGCATGATCGACGAACTATATGGCGCGACGCAGAAGATCCAGCAGGTGCGGCGTATGCGAGCGTGTCTGCGTTTCATGCGCAGCACGCTCGTCGATACGGAAGCGCCGTTTCACTTCGGCTGAAGCAGAAACGTGACGGCCAATCAGGTCGAGCAGAGACTTTCGATAACGGGCTGCTGTAGCGCGGCCTCATCGCGTGTGATCAGCTCGGAGACGTAATCGCGAACGAAGGATACCCACGTCTTCGTGCGCGCATCGACGAATTTGCCTGCGGGATACAGCACATAGATGTTCATCTTCTGCAGCGAGTACTGCGGCAGCACGCGCACGAGGCTACCGTCTTTCAACGCGGGAACGGCCGCATAGGAAGGCAGTGCGCCGATTCCCATGCCGTTGCGTATCGCGACGATCAGCGACTCCGCGATATTGGCCTGCAAAAGGCTGTCGACGTGCACGACTTCCGTGTCGCCGGACTTCTCGAACATCCATTCGCAGGTTGGAAATCCCGGCATGCTGAGCGTCAGGCAATCGTGCATCGCGAGTTCGGAGGGCGCATTCGGCAACCCGCGCGCGCGAACATATTCCGGCGAAGCGCACAGCACGTTGCGCGTAGAACCGAGCGTGTGCGAAATCATCTCCGAGTCGGACAGCGACGACGCCGGAAAAATAGCGACGTCCGCGCCCATTGCGTACAGCGCAGGCGTGCTTTGCGTCAGCGTCAACTCCACGCGCACGTCGGGATAGATCGAGCGATACTTCGAGATCGCGGGAAGAATGTAGTGCTGGCCAATGCTCGCGTAGCTGACGATGCGCAGTGTCCCGGCGGGACGTTGATGCGCTTCGCTCACGGCTTCTTCGGCGCTCGCGATGTCGGAGAGAATCCGCTTGCAGCGCTCCAGATACACCTGCCCGGCAGGCGTGAGCGCGAGACTGCGCGTGGAACGCGTCAGCAGACGGACGCGCAGGTGCGTTTCCAGTTCGGTGACTGCACGCGACATGGCGCTGGGCGCCGCATCGAAGGTCAGGGCGGCAGCCGTGAAGCTGCCGCTTTCGACAACGCGCGTGAATACGCGCATGTTTTGAATCATGTCCATAAGACTCGGATTTCGATTTTGAGTGATCGGTACGGGCGTGGCACGGGCAATGGCTCGATGGTGCGGCCCTACGTGCGAATCGGCTTGTGTAATCGCACGTTGCCGGTCATGAACATCGCGGCGGGAGAGGGGCGCGCGGCTGGTTACGCGAGCCACGTCCCGAAGTCGTAGTACTCGACAAGCTCGCCGTCGTTCACGGTGCCGCCCGCCCGGATGCGCGCAAGGCCCGTCGCTGCGGCCAGCGTGTTGAGCGATCCCGGGCTTTGCTGATCGAACGGATGCAGTTGTGGTGTGCCGTCGGGCGCGACGCGCAACTCGACTCGTAGGAACTCGTCGCGGTGGCCGGCAACGCGTGTGTGGCCGCTAAACGGAAGCATCTGCGTGCGACGCAGCGCAGCGCGTCGCCCCTGGAGTTGTCGCAGCATCGGGCTGACCAACAACGCAAACACGACATACGCCGCGCCCGGATTGCCCGGCAGGCACACCAGTTTCTTGCCCGCCACGGTGCCGACGGAAAAAGGCTTGCCGGGTTTCATGCGTACTTTGCAAACCTCTAGCTCGCCCCCAAGCGAATCGAGCACGGATCGCAACAGGTCTTTCTCGCCCGTCGAAATGCCGCCCGCGCTGATGACGACATCGGAATGTGCAAGCAGATGGGCAATGGCGCCGCGCGTTTGCGCGAACTCGTCCTTTGCGTGAAGCCGCGAACTGACGGACGCGCCCATGCCGCGCACCAGTGCCGACAGCATCGGTCCGTTGCTGTCATAGCTCTGCTCGGGCCGCATCGGCTCGCCGACGCGCACAAGTTCATCGCCCGTCGTCAGAACGCCGACGCGCAGCTTGCGCTGCACGCGGACCCAGTCGATTCCCTGCATTGCGAGCAATCCGACGTGTGCCGCATTCAGCACCGTGCCTTTGGCGATCAGCGTATCGCCGCGCCGTGCGAATTCCCCGCGACGCCGCACGTGTTGTCCTGCACGCACGGGCCTGTTGATCTCGATGCGTTCGCCGTCTACGGATACGTGCTCCTGCATCACGACGGTGTCAGCGCCTTCAGGAAGCAGGCTGCCTGTGAAGAGCCGCGTTGCTTTGCCCGGCTGTAGCGGCGGCGGCATCGCGCCGGCGTAATGACGGTCCTGAACAGGAAATGCAGTACTCGCGGCAAAGTCCGCGTAACGAATCGCGTAGCCGTCCATCGCGCTGTTGTCGGCATGCGGCATATCGTGAACGACGATCACGTCGTCGAGCAGCACACGCCCCGCGCATTCTTCGACCGATACCTGCTCGCATAGATCGAGAGAAAAGGTACTGGCGAGTAGCGACTGCTGCGCCGAATCGAAGTCAGCGAGCAAATCTGGTTTTTCAGCGATGCATGTGTCGGGACTTTGGCTCATTGCATCGGACCTCATGCCGGTTTCAACGCAGACGTTGCGCAATATTCGACGAATCCGTCCCTACGGCAAAAGCTCACGAGACGCATCTGCGCTTCATGAGCGATGCGTATCGCAAGCGACGTGGGCGCGGAAATCGTCGCGATCATCGGAATATCCAGTCTCGCCGCTTTGCGCACGAGTTCGTAGCTCGCCCTGCTGGACATGAAGACGAAGCCGCGTGTCAGATCGACGTCACGCCCTGCGAGCGTGCCGATCAGCTTGTCCAACGCATTGTGCCGGCCGACGTCTTCCATCACAGCCAGTACGGCGCCGTTCAGCGAGCACCATCCAGCAGCGTGCGCACCGCCCGTGCTACGCATCAGGTTCTGCCATTCGGGAAACTCTCTCGCGGCGCGCCCGATCGCCGCCGCACTCACTTCGCGCGCGGCGCTCGAATCGCGGACAGGCTGCGGTTGAAGGTCGAGCAGATCGATGCTTTCGATCCCGCATACACCGCAGCCGGTCCGGCCAGCTAGCGTGCGCCGCGTCTGCTTGATTCGTGCGAGCGCTTCCCTGGCGACCGTCATGTCAATCACGACGCTGTCCGCATGACGTTCTACTGCCACGTCGAAGATATCGGCGGCGCGATCGACAAGTCCTTCCGTCAACGAAAACCCCACGGCGAACGCTTCGAGGTCGCATGGCGTGCACATCATCACGGCGTGCGAAATGCCGTTGTACACGAGGGAAACGGGCATTTCCTGCACGACGAGATCGTCCGCCACGCTGACGGCGCTGTCGCGCACGCGGGTCACACGCTGCTGCACCGTACCGTCGCACTCCGTCAGGTCCATATTCTCAATTCCGTTGCAATGCGTGACACTGTTCCCGCCAGTCTACAAAGATGCATAGTGCGATGAAATCACACAAAGGTATGCGGCTT
Organism: Paraburkholderia hospita; assembly: GCF_002902965.1. Lineage (GTDB taxonomy): Bacteria > Pseudomonadota > Gammaproteobacteria > Burkholderiales > Burkholderiaceae > Paraburkholderia > Paraburkholderia hospita. The sequence goes on from NZ_CP026107.1 coordinate 393,407, forward strand.
TAAGCCGCGCGTCTGACGCATACGCCGGTGCGCGCGTCGAGTGCGGCACCGGCGTTGCGTGGCGGGCGTGAGAATCAGTGCTTGATGGGCACGACCTTGCCGCGGAACAGGTGGTACTGGAACAGGTTGTAGCCGATCATGACCGGGAACACGATGCCGATGCCGAACAGCATGAACACGAGCGTCGTGCCGTCCGATGCAGCAGATGCAATCGACAGTTGTCCGGGCACGATGTACGGGAACAGGCTGATCGCGAGACCCGCGAACGACACGACGAACAACACCATCGACGCAATGAACGGGCTATGTTCGCCGCGCATCCGGATCGCGTAGAGGATATACACGAACGCGGCGGCGGCCAGCACGGCAAGCGCGAGCAGTACATGGAAAACGCCGACGTCGTCCCAGCGCGTCACCCCAACAGTGGTGATCTTCACGGTGCCCAGCGACACCACGATGGCGGCGATCACCGTTGTGAAGACCGCGTAGGTTGCGTAACGGCGCGAAGCGTCCTCGATGGCGCCCGTCGTCTTCTTGATGAGCCACGTCGCACCGAGCAGCGAGTAGCCGGACACCACGCCGATCGCTGTGATCGCGATGAAGGCGGCGCTGTCGACGCCCGGGACCAATCCCGTCAACACCTTGCCGAGCACGATGCCCTGGCAGATCGCGGTGAGCAGGCTGCCAATGCCGAACACGGCATCCCAGACCCGCTTGCTGCGATGGGCCGCATGGCGGAACTCGATCGACGCCCCGCGCATGATGAGGCTCGCGATCAGCAGCATCACGGGCACGTAGAGCTGGGTGAGCAGCAGCGAGTACGCCGCCGGGAACGCGCCGAACAGCGCGCCGCCGAGTGCGACCAGCCACGTTTCGTTGGCATCCCATACGTGACCGATCGACTGGATCATGACGTCGCGGTCCGATTCGTCGCGCCGGAACAGCGTGAGGATGCCGACGCCAAGGTCGAAGCCGTCCGTCACCACGTAGAAGACGAGCATGAGTCCGATGATGCCGAACCATGCGTTACTGAGTAATTCCTGTGTTGTCACGGCGTTCATTTTTCAGCCTGTCGATAAGAGATCAGTATTCGATTGCCTGTTGCGTCGTGCGCGGCGCGGGTTCGGCGGGCGGCGTCAGCGTCAGGTCGGGGCCGTTCTTGAGCCAGCGTCGCGCGAAGACGAAGAACGACGTGATCAGCACCACATAGAACGCCGCGAACATCAGCATGCTGCCGCTGATCGCCGTCGGCGAGATCGCGGACGCGGCGTGCTCGGTGCGCAACAGTCCATACACGACCCACGGCTGGCGACCGACTTCGCGCACGATCCAGCCGCATTCCACCGCGATATACGGCAGCGGAATGGCAAGCACCCACGCGAGGAACAGCTTCTTCTGATCGAGCAGCGCCTGCATATTGCCGCGCGTCTTGCGGAACACATAGATCGTCCAGAATGCGAGCACCATGAACAGGAAGCCAATGCCCGCCATTGCGCGGAATGCGTAATACAGCAGCGGCAGCATCGGCGGCTGGTCGGCAACGGGAATATCCTTCAGGCCTTTAACCTGGCCGTGCAGACTGTGCGTGCCGAGCACACTCAGCATGCCCGGTACTTCGAGCGACCAGTCGTTGCCCTGCTTCGCCTTGTCGGGCCATGCGAGCAGAGACCATGAGGCGCCCGTGCCCGGTGCATTAGTTTCCCAGTGGCCTTCAATGGCCGCACCCTTTGCAGGCTGCGTTTCGAACACGTCGACGCCGCTCGAATCGCCAAGCCAGATCTGCACGGGGGCGATGAACGCGAGCAAAAGCAGCGCGACCTTGAACGAGCGGACGAAAAACTCCGGGTTGCGGCGCTTGAACAGGTAGTACGCGGAGATGCCCGCCACCACGACGAGACCCGTTTCGAGCGCCGCGAACCACATGTGGCTGACGCCCCAGATCATGTCCGGATTGAAAATGGCCTTCATATAGCTCGTCACAACCAGTTTGCCGTTCTCCACGGCCACACCGGCGGGCGTTTGCATCCACGAGTTTGCGACCATGATCCAGAACGCGGACAGCGTCGAGCCGAGCGCGACCATCGCCGTCGCGAACAGATGCACGCCCTTCGGCACGCGGCCCCATCCGAGCATCATGATGCCGACGAAGCCCGCTTCGAGCATGAACGCCATCGCGCCTTCGAAGCCGAGGATGTTGCCGAAGAATTGCCCCGTGAAGTTCGAGAACGGGCCCCAGTTGGTGCCGAACTGGAACTCCATCGGAATGCCGCTGACCACGCCGACGGCGAAGTTCAGCAAAAGCAGCTTGCTCCAGAAGCGCGCGTGCCGGTACCAGACGACTTCATTCGTCTTGACCCACAGCGTTTCCACTACGAGCAGGAACGCGGAGAGGCTGATCGTGAGAATCGGCCACAGTATGTGAAAGATCGCGGTCATCGCGAACTGGCCGCGTGCGAGGTGTAGGGCTTCCAGAGACATGACGGATACCATTTTCCAGGTTGACGCCGGGCGCGAAGGGGACGCCGCGCCCGGCGCGATACAAAAGTGACGCTGACGGCTCAGAACGGATGCGCGACGGCCGGTTCGGCGGAGTGATGCAGCAACACCGGAATCGACTTCGAGGTCGGCGTATTGCAGACGTCGCCCACGCTATGCAGCGGCACGAGCGGATTGGTCTCCGGGTAGTAAGCCCCAATACAGCCGCGCGGAATGTCGTATTCGACGAGGCGGAACGAATTCGCACGGCGTTCGATGCCGTCATCCCAGACCGTCGTCATGTCGACCCAGTCGCCATTCTTGAATCCCAGCATTTCGATATCGGCGGGATTGATGAAGACCACGCGGCGTTGGCCGAACACACCGCGATAACGATCGTCGAGCGCGTAGACGGTGGTGTTGTACTGATCGTGCGAGCGCGTGGTCATCAGCGTCATCAGACGTTCGCCGTGAATCTTTTGCGCGCGCTTGATAGGCGTGTCTTCCTGAACGGCATGGACGACGAAGTTCGCCTTACCCGTCGACGTCTCCCATTCGAGTTCGCGCGATGCGACGCGCAGATGGAAGCCGCCCGGATGCCTGATGCGTTCGTTGTAGTTGGCGAAGTCGTCGAACACCTTGGCGATGTCGTCGCGGATCAGCGAATAGTCGTCGGCAAATGCGAGCCAGTTGACCTTGCTGTCGCCGAGCGTTGCATGCGCGATGTTCGCGACGATGGCCGTCTCGGACATCAAATGCTTCGAAGCGGGCGTATTCATGCCATACGAGATGTGCACCATGCTCATCGAGTCTTCGACCGTCACGCCTTGCGAGACGCCGTTGCGGACGTCGATTTCCGTGCGGCCCATCGTCGGCAGAATGAGGGCGTGCTTGCCGTGCACGAGATGGCTGCGGTTGAGCTTGGTCGTGATGTGAACCGTCAGATCGCAGGCACGCAGCCCGTCCCATGTGCGGTACGTGTCGGGCGTCGCCATGGCGAAATTGCCGCCCAGTCCGATGAAAACCTTCACATGACCTTCGAGCATGCCCTCCACGGTTTCGACCACGTCCAGTCCTTGCCCGCGAGGAGGCTCGAAACTGTAGACCTGCGCAAGGCGGTCGAGGAACTCAGCCGTTGGTCGTTCTTCGATACCAACCGTGCGGTTGCCTTGCACGTTCGAATGTCCGCGCACCGGGCAAAGACCCGCACCGAGCCGGCCGATATTGCCCTTCATCATCATCAGGTTCGACAGGATGTGAACCGTCTGATGCGAATGCTTGTGCTGGGTAAGGCCCATGCCCCATGTCGCGATGGTGCGCTTGCCGTTCGCATAGATACGGCCGAGCGCTTCGATATCTTCGCGCGCGACACCCGATTCGCGTTCGAGCAGCGACCAGTCTTCATTGCGCAGGTCTTCGGCGAATGCTTCGAAGCCGAGCGTATGACGCGCGATGAAGTCGAGATCGAGCACGCGTTCCGTGCCGTTTTCGACGGCAATGTCGTCCAGTTCCAGAATATGCTTTGCGACGCCTTTGATCAGCGCGAAGTCGCCGCCGAGTTTCGGCTGGATGAACAGCGATGCGATTTTTGTGCTGCCCATCGTCAGCATTTCGACGGGGTGCTGCGGGCTCGCGAAGCGTTCCAGTCCGCGCTCGCGCAGCGGATTGACGGACACGATGGTCGCGCCGCGACGCGCGGCTTCGCGCAGCTCGCCGAGCATGCGCGGGTGATTCGTCGCCGGGTTCTGGCCGAAGATGATGATCGTGTCAGCGTGCTCGAAGTCTTCGAGCGTCACGGTCCCTTTGTCGACGCCGACGGTGCCGGGGAGGCCTCGGCTCGTTGCTTCGTGGCACATGTTCGAGCAGTCGGGGAAATTGTTGGTGCCAAACATCCGCACGAACAGTTGATACACGTACGCGGCTTCGTTGCTGGCACGGCCCGACGTGTAGAACGCGGCCTCGTGCGGCGACGCCAGCTTGTTCAGATGCCCGGCGATCAGTGCGAATGCGTTGTTCCACTCGATCGGCTTGTACGTGTCGGTCATCGGGTCGTACACCATCGGCTCGGTCAACCGGCCATGCTGCTCAAGCTCGTAGTCGGTCTGCTTCATCAGCGCTTCTGTCGTGTTCGCCGCGAAGAAGTCGCGCGTGACGCGCTTGGTCGTCGCTTCGGCGGCAACGGCCTTCACGCCGTTCTCGCAGAACTCGAAGGTGGATGCGTGCTCGCGATCGGGCCATGCACAACCCGGGCAATCGAAACCATCGGGTTGGTTCTGCTTGAAGAGCGTGCGGTAGCTTCCGCCTGCCACCCGCTCCTTGATCAGATTGATGGCGACGTACTTGAGTGCGCCCCAGCCCGCTGCGGGGTGATGATATGGCTCGATACGGCCCTGCTGCTTCGGTTTGTCCATGAGTTCGGCTCCCGTTGACTGTGCTGCGCTGAAGCCTGGAAACAGGTTCTTCATTCACGCATCCGACTGGAGGGAAGAATAGATTCAAATACAGTTGACCGGAGCGCACACATTGACGGGGTGCTGAAGAGTACAGTTGGAAAAGCACGGCTGTACTGCCGTCTTCACTGCGAAATAAGACCGGATAGCGCGCCTTCTTTCGTAAATGCACGCTTCGTTCTTCTGCGCAATGCAGTGCTTCGGAGAAAGTGCGAACCGCGCGTTCGTGACTACAATCGCGCCGTCTTTGTGAACTGTGATGGAGATGGAATTGGATAGCGAAGCCGTACCCGCAAGCATCGAATTCGACGCGGTGTTTATCGATGTGCTCGAACAGCTGTGGACTGCATTTAATGAGGAGCGCGAGGAACCCTGGTCGCTTGCGAAGTTATCGAAGCGTAGCGCGTTGCCGATGAGCACGTTGCGCAGGGCGTTGACCGATCTTGAGTCGGCGGATCTGGTTAGGTTTGAAGTCGCAGACGATGGGCGCGGCTATGCGGCGCTATCCGAAGAAGGCGCGCTGTTGAGCGAAGAGCTGTTTGGGTTTGTGATGTCGAAGCAGTCGCAGTGATTGCGACGCTGGAGGGCGAATTATGGCGTTCGATGTTGCCGGCTAATCCGTCACGAAGATGGATCAGCCGGCGATGCCTTCAGTGGTGGTCATAGGTTGGGCTGGAAGACGGAGTCAGTGTGTCCGTTGAGCGATGGCCCGACTGCGAGTCTCCAGTCGTGGACGGTCCATATCCGCTGTTTTGTGCTTGCTGGTTTTGCGCGGCGACTTTCGCTTCGGCAGCCTGGATCTTGTCGGGGTAGTCCGTGTCGCTGAAGTCCCATGGGTGGTAGCCCGCATTTTCCAACTGCACCAGTTCGGCTTTTACCTGTGCGCGTGTGACGGGTTGGGTGGTCTGCGCGAAAGACGTCAGCGGCATTGCAATCGCTGCGACCAGTGCAGCAGCCTTCAACAAGTTCTTCATGATCTCTACCTCGTGGCTGGGCCAGTAACATCGCGAAGCGTTTGTTCGCGAATCTGAGGTTCAGTCTAGGCGCCCAGCGCGCGGGGATAAACACGCTCGCCTTGAAATCTGCTTTGCCGAATGTCGTGGAATCCGGTCAGCGCATTACCTCTCGATGGACAAGGCAATCTTGCTGAAATATCGCGCAATATCGCGAGTGCTTCATGCAAGAATCCGACGCAGATGAACATTGAAGAGCGTCACGATGGATACTTTCGAAAACATGCGTATGTTCATGCGCGTCGTCGAAACAGGGAGTTTCACGGCGGCGGCACGCGATGTCGGAACGACAGTCGGGAATGCATCGAGAGCCGTGAGCGATCTCGAGTTGCGCCTCAGCACCCGCTTGCTGAATCGCACGACACGCCGCATCTCGCCGACGGAAGCAGGCCAGCGATACCTGCAGCAGTGCGTCCACATTCTTGCTAGCGTCGACGAGGCGGAAACAGAAGCAGAAAGCGGTCTGCCCAACCCGTCCGGAAAGTTGAAGATCCATTCCGTCACAGGCTTTGGGCAGCACTATGTCGTTCCCGTCATCTCACGTTATCGCGAACGCTTTCCGAATGTGCAGATCGAACTCACGCTGGCTCAGCGAGTGCCCGATCTGATCGAGGAAGGGTATGACGTCTCGCTGGTCCAGGGGGCGGAGCTTGCAGAGTGCGGCTTGTTGTCGCAACGTGTCGGCAGCGCGCACAGCATTCTTTGTGCGTCGCCGGAGTATGTGGAGCGTCACGGTTCGCCGGCCTCGCTCGCCCAGCTGCACCAGCATGCATGCCTCGAATTGCGGTCGCCGCTTGCGCCACAAAGTGAGTGGCATTTCGACGGACCGGATGGCGAAGAATCGGCCGTGCCGGGAAGGATCGTATTCTCCGTCAATCTGGCCGATGCGATGGCAGTGGCATTGTGTCGCGGGATGGGTGTGGGCATTCTGCCGATCGCGGATGCGCTGCCGCATTTGCGCGCTGGAAAGCTCGTTCATCTGTTACCCGAGTACAGCTCGCAACAGGTTCAGTACGTTGCGATTTATCCGCCGCGACACTCGTTCAATACCAGGCTGAAGACGTGGATTCAGTTCTTGCGTGAGCAGTTGCCGAATCTCACCGTCGCGCAAAATACCTGGACGGAAAATCTTCGGTCGTGACACGCTTTCTGTGCTTCACATGAAGCGATGGATGTGTACGTCATTCGGACTAGTTGGACGCGATAAGCTCTGTGCCATTGCATGCTGAGATGGCGAGATTGTCGATATGAAAGATTGTCCTGAACAGAATCTGACCGAGAACATACGGCGCAGATTCGATCGTTTCATCAACGTCGTCGAACTTGCGGGCCTGATCCTGATTGGTCTTGCGACAGCGTATGCGATGGCGATCGAAGCGTGGCGAGTGTTGATGGCCGGGCAAGTTTCGCTGACCGATCTGTTGCTGATGTTTCTGTATCTGGAAGTGCTGGCGATGGACGCGCGCTATCTGCGTCTCGGGCAAATGCCTGTTCGCTTTCCGCTGTACATCGCGATGGCGTCGCTTGCGCGGGATCTGATACTCCGCGCTGGCGACACGGCTGACCAGCACGTTCTGCTCACCACGTTAGGTATCGCCGTGCTCGCGATCAGCGTGTACATCCTTCGGTATGGCCAGCATCGTTACCCCGCGCGCGATGACGATGGACGTGAGGAATTGCGGCGTCCCGAGCCCGCGAACAAATAGAGCACGATCTGACGCGCACGACGCCGTTCATATCGGCAATTTCCGTAGAGAACGCGAGCTTGCGCGCACGACCATCCTTGGATACTCGGTGAAATCGATTCACTCGCTGTGTCTGGAAGGAGGTCGCCATGCGCGCCGAACAATATGCCTTGGTCGCGGAGCTTGAGCGCGACGAAGCTACGCAACCTTCGCATGCCACGCCCGGCATCGCATGCAGAGCGTCCATTGCAGCGATGTTGTTGTGGTCGCTTGTCGAAACGTATTGGGATCTGCTTTACCCGATGGGTAAGATCCACATTGCCATCATCCTATTCACGAAGCTGATCATCGCGGGCATTGCGCTGGCCGCGATGTGCGGCTCGTTCATTGCGCTTGCAGCGTGTGCATTCTTCTGCGTGGTTAGCATCGTCGTGATCGGCGTGACGCTGCCTGATTTGTACACGCTGTCGCGCACTTTCTTCTATCTGTCGCTCGTGGAAGTTGTGGTCAAGACCACGGCGGCTGTATCGATCTCGTTCTACTGTGCCGAGGATCACGTCACGCGTGATCTCGATGCTTGCAATTGGCAGATGCGATAGCAGTTCAAGAGGTTTTCTGATGAGAACGTCGATCATACGTGGTGCGGTCTTAATAGCTGCATTGCTGCTTGGCGCATGCACGAGTGTTGGCGAGAGCGCGAGCGCGAAGGAAAACCTGCTATCAACGGCGGGCTTCAAGACGGTTCCGGCTAACGAACTAAAAGAACTCGGAGTAGACAGCTTGCCGTCCGGGCGCATCATGAAGATAAAACGAGGCGATGTCGATGTTTTTCTCTATCGAGACGCCAATGCATGTGCTTGTCTGCTGAAGGGCGACGAGCAAGCTTTCCAACGCTATAAAAGCGAGAAGCTCGAACGCGACTTCCACCCGGCTGGAGCGGTGCCGGCCGCGTTCTAAGACTGCCTCGCCGGCTGCGTCGAAAGACGTCACCGCGAAAGATGCACCGAAGGCAGCCGGAAGCAGCGGCAAGACCAAAGCCCGGAAGCCGCGCCGAAGCGCGAAGGCAGGCCGAGGAGCACTCCGAAGCGCGCCTCGACGAAGCGCTCGACGACTCGTTCCCGGCGAGCGATCCGCCGGCATTCATCGAGGATGGTCCGGCTCGCTGAGTCGCGACACGGGCGCCGCGTGCGTCACGGGCCGGCCGGAAGTGATTTGCAAGCTTCATGCTTCCGGCCGGCAGAGAGCCTTGTCCCACGGGGCAATTCCGCTATATAACTACCCCGCCCTGGTACATTCCCTACAAAGCCGCTAGAACAGCACGGGTCCCTCGCGCCCCATCCCCCGCCGCCGGGCGCGTCATTCGCCCGCAAACCCCCGCCCCATCTCGAAGCGCGAGTCATTCCAACGTCGAATGCACGCTCTTGCACCCAATGCACGAAAACCTTGCATTACCTGAGGTATGGGAAAGAGCGCAGAAAATGTAGCTGGATGAAGCAAATTGGCTTGATACGCTGCACTTCATGCATTAAGCCCGCGGTTCGCCGGATGTGACGCACAAATCTTCTGCCCGTCAGAAGAGAGGCGGCATATTGCGCGGAGAAACCCGGGTTCGCAATCGAGTGCTGCCGCATATCAAGCAAACGCAATGCGCGGCGCCGATTTCCTGAACTCGCCAGTTGGGATGACAGAATGACGCCAAACCTGACATTCGCGCCGGACAGTATGATCCATCCGGGTGCCTTCGGAGCGGAAGATACTTCCGCAGCGGTGAAACCTGTCGCTATCTCCGGGACCGATATTCTCACGGTCAAGAACCTGTCGAAGATCTTCGGACCGAAGCCCGAGCGTGCCGCTGAACTGATCAGGCAAGGTCTCGGCCGGAATGAAATTTTCGAGCAGACGGGCAACATGGTTGCCGTCAACGACGTAAGCCTCAGCGTCAAGGCGGGAGAAATTTTCGTCGTCATGGGCCTGTCCGGTTCGGGCAAGTCGACGCTGGTGCGTCTGCTCAACCGGCTGATCGAGCCGACCTCCGGCCAGGTCATCCTCGAAGGCCGCGACATTGCACCCATGTCGACGCCGGAACTGCGCGATGTGCGCCGCAAGAAGATGGCGATGGTGTTCCAGTCGTTCGCGCTGCTGCCGAACCGCACGGTGCTCGACAACATCGCCTATGGACTCGAAGTCGCGGGTCTCAAGAGGGCCGAGCGATACGACATTGCGCGCACCGCGCTGACGCGGGTCGGTCTCGGTTCGTATGAAAAGCTGCTGCCGGGCGAACTCTCCGGTGGCATGCAGCAACGGGTCGGCCTCGCTCGCGCCCTTGCGGTGAATCCTTCCGTGCTGTTGATGGACGAAGCCTTCTCGGCGCTCGATCCGCTGATCCGCTTCGAAATGCAAAGCGAGCTGCTGCGGCTTCAGAAAGAAGAGCAGCGCACCATCGTGTTCATTTCGCACGACATCGAAGAAGCGATCAAGATCGGCGGCCGTATCGGCATCATGAAAGATGGCTGCCTCATTCAGGTCGGCACGCCTGCCGAACTGATCCAGTCGCCCGCCGATGCCTACGTGCGCGACTTCTTCCGCAATGTCGATGTTTCGCGCTTTCTGAAAGCTTCAAGCCTGATGACGACGGTCGAGCGCGGGCTGATTTCCTGCGACGTCGCCGCGCCTTCGGAGCGCTACCTGAATCAGCTTATCGATAGCGGCGTCGAATGCGGCTACGTGTGCGACGAAGCGGGTCGATATCAGGGCTGCGTCACGCCGGCTTCGCTGCACAAGACGGGTGCCCATTCGATCCGGGAAGCGTTCGTGAACGACGTGAACGCTGTTGCGCTGGATACGGATCTGCATCAACTGGCCACGATCGCCTTGAGCCAGCAACACGACGTACCCGTCACCGATACAGCCGGCAGGCTCGCAGGCGTCGTGTCCTGCCGGACGATTCTCAAGCAGGTCATGGAACGGAGAGCAGCATGAACTCGTCAGTCATCGGGAAGTTTGCGGAAAACGCTGTCAACTTTCTCTTTCAGCATTTCCGCGGCGGCTTCGACGCTTTCTCTGCCGCATTGGGCGCAGTCATCAAGTTGCTGGAAGATGGACTCGCTGCCGTTCCGTTCGTCGCGATGCTCGTGCTTCTCGTCGCATTTGCATTGTGGCGCCGGGGCGTCGTGTTCTCGGTCTTCGTCGGCATTGCGCTGCTGGCGATCCACTACATGGGACTCTGGGCGCAGACGGTGTCAACGTTGGCGCTGGTGATGGCGGCGACGGTCTTCAGTCTCGTGATTGGTGTGCCGCTGGGCATCTGGGGCGCGCGCAACAAACGCGTCGAAATGGTGCTGCGCTCGCTGCTCGATTTCATGCAGACGATGCCGGCATTCGTCTATCTGATCCCCGCCGTCATCCTGTTCGGGTTGGGCCGGGTGCCCGCCGTGATTGCCACCATCGTGTTCTCGATGCCGCCCGTCGTACGCCTCACCACACTGGGCATTCGCCAGGTGCGCGAAGAACTGCTGGAAGCGGGACGCTCGTTTGGCAGCACGGATTCGCAACTGCTCTGGAAAATCCAGTTGCCGAATGCGCTGCCGTCGATCATGGCCGGCGTGAATCAGACCATCATGATGGCGCTCTCGATGGTCGTGGTCGCATCGATGATCGGCGCGGGCGGTCTCGGCGAGTACGTGTTGAGCGGCATCCAGCGGCTCGATATCGGGATCGGCTTCGAGGGCGGGCTGGGCGTCGTGCTGCTTGCCATCGTACTCGACCGCCTCACGGAGAGCTTCGGCGTGAAGGCAAAGAAGGCGAAGCGCACCGTACGAACCGCAAAGCCCGGCACGAATGCGGCGGTGCGCACCTGACGCCAGCGCACACCGTCGTCTCGCAGTAAAGCAACAACACACCACATCGCTAAGTTTTTTCATTTTTCTAAAATTTTCATAATCGCGTAGGAGTACTGTATGAAGACCAATCTGTTCAAATCTCTGGTTGCGAAACTGACTGTATCGACGATGGTTGCGATAAGCGCTGGCCACGCTGTGGCGGCCGAGCCGATCAAGATTGCCGTGACCAACTGGGCGGACGTGCTGGCCGTCGCCAACGTGGCCAAGTACGCGCTCGAGACCAGTCTCAAGCAGCCCGTCCAGTTCGTGCAGGCGGATATCGGCATCCAGTATCAGGGCGTGGCGCGGGGCGATCTCGACATCATGGTCGGCGGATGGCTGCCAGTGACGCATGGCGCCTACTACGCGAAGTACAAGAACGACATGGACGACGTCGGCGTAATCTATACGGGCGGCAAGAACGGTTGGGCGGTCCCCGCCTACATTCCCGAGTCGCAGGTTGCAACGATTTCCGACCTCGAAAAGCCGGACGTGAAGAGCAAGCTGAACGGCACCATTCAAGGTATCGAACCCGGCGGCGGTCTGATGCAGGCATCCGAAAAGGCCCTCAAGGCGTACGACCTGAACGGCTACAACCTGCAATCGTCGAGCGAGGCGGGCATGCTCGCGGGCGTGTCGCGCGCCTATCAGTCGAAGCAATGGATCGTCGCCACGGTCTGGAGCCCGCACTGGCTGTTCCAGAAATGGCAGATGCGCTACCTGAAGGACCCGAAAGGCACGTTGGGCGGCGAAGAGCAGGTGCACGCGTTCGCATCGAAGCAGTTCGCAACGAAATTCCCCCGTGCTGACGTGTTCTTCAAACACTTCAAGCTGAGCCTCGCCGACGTCGAAGCGATTGAATTCGAAGGCAACAGCACGAACGACTACGCGACGGCGGCGAAGAAATTCGTCGATGCCCATCCGGAAAAGCTGAAGGCCTGGTTGCAGCAATAAGCCGCACAGCACCCCGTATGGCATCAACCGGTTGTTGCCGTCTTGCACTACATGCTTCACGATTTTTCCCGGAGTAACCACGTGAACGAGAACTCGCGCTTTTTTGCAGAACCGCTCCAGAGCCGCGACCCTGTCATCGCATCGGAGATTGCGCTGGAGTTGCGCCGCCAGCAAACGCAGATCGAACTGATTGCTTCCGAGAACATCGTCTCGGCGGCGGTGATGGAAGCGCAAGGCACCGTGCTGACCAACAAGTACGCGGAAGGCTATCCGTCGAAGCGTTACTACGGCGGCTGCGAGCATGTGGACCGCATCGAGGCGCTCGCCATCGACCGCGTGAAGGCGCTGTTCGAAGCCGAGTTCGCCAACGTGCAACCGCACTCGGGCGCGCAGGCGAACGGCGCGGTGATGCTCGCGCTCGTCAAGCCGGGCGACACGGTGATGGGCATGTCGCTCGATGCGGGCGGCCACCTGACGCACGGCGCGCGTCCCGCGCTGTCCGGCAAGTGGTTCAACGCGGTCCAGTACGGCGTGAATCCGCAAACGTATCGCATCGACTATGAGGAGGTACGCCGGCTGGCTGAAGAGCATCGGCCGAAGCTCATCATCGCGGGCTATTCGGCGTATCCGCGCGCGCTGGACTTCGCCGCATTCCGCGAAATCGCCGATAGCGTGGGCGCGCTGTTGATGGTCGACATGGCGCACATCGCCGGTATCGTCGCAGCGGGGCGGCACGAGAACCCGGTTCGGTTCGCGGATGTCGTGACGTCCACGACGCACAAGACGCTGCGCGGTCCGCGTGGCGGCTTCATCCTGACCAACAACGGCGACATCGCGAAGAAGATCAATTCGGCCGTTTTCCCCGGCTTGCAGGGCGGGCCGCTGATGCATGTCATCGCGGGCAAAGCGGTCGCGTTCGGCGAAGCGCTTCGGCCGGAGTTCACCGCGTATATCGACCAGGTGCTGCGCAACGCCCAGGCACTCGGCGATGTGCTCAAGTCGGGCGGTCTCAGCCTCGTGACGGACGGCACCGACAACCATTTGCTGCTTGTCGATCTGCGCCCGAAGGGTCTGACGGGTACGCAGGCCGAGAAGGCGCTCGAGCGGGCCGGCATCACCTGCAACAAGAACGGCATTCCGTTCGACACGGAGAACCCAACAGTCACGTCGGGCATTCGCCTCGGCACACCGGCAGGCACGACGCGCGGTTTTGGCACTGCGCAATTCGAGCAGATCGGCCAGATGATTCTGGAAGTGTTGTCTGCGCTGGAACACGAACCGGCAGGCGATGAACAGGTCGAGCGCGCTGTCCGTAGTCGCGTGAGAGACCTGTGCAGCCAGTTCCCCATTTACTCGCATGCCGAAGCGCTTGTGTAAAGCGATTCGCTGATTAACTACTCAAGAGAGAATCGAAATGAGCTTCGAGGGCGTACACACACCGCTCGTCACCCCGTTCAAGGCGGATGGCGAAATTGATCACACATTGCTCGGCAAGCACGCCGCGAATCTCGCGGGCCGTGTCTCGGGCCTCAGCGTCGGCGGAACGACGGGCGAATACTACGCGTTGAGTTTCGACGAACGCGTGCAGACGTTCAATACCGTCGCCGAAGCGGCGGGTGGCAAGACCTGGCTGACGGCCGGCATCAACGCGACGACGACGAAAGAAGTGATCCGCCTCGGCCAGGAAGCGAAGCGCGCGGGTCTGAACGCGCTGCTGCTTGCCGCGCCGTACTATGCGCAGCCGACTCAGGACGAACTGCTGAGCCATCTGCTGAAGGTGGACGACAGCCTCGACATGCCCGTCATGCTGTACAACTTTCCGGCGCGCACGGGAACGGACATCAGCGACGACGTGCTGTCGAAACTGCTGGAGCGTCCCAACTTCATCGCGATGAAGGAGAGCACGGGCGATATTTCGCATTTGCATCATCTCGCGACGCACTTCAAGGAGCGACTGGTGCTGAGCTGCGGGATGGACGACCAGGCGCTCGAATTCTTCGTCTGGGGCGCAAAGAGCTGGGTGGGCGGTGCGTCCAACTTCCTGCCCGAAGCGCACACCGCGCTCTTCGATGCCTGCGTGAAGCAAGGCGACTTCGCAACCGGCCGCAAACTGATGGCGCAGTTGCTGCCCGTGCTGGAGCTGCTGGAACGCAGCGGCAAGTTCATTCAATACGTCCGATACGGCTGCGAGCTGGCAGGCACGCCCGTCGGCGTCGCACGCGCGCCGCTCGGCACGCTCGATGAAAACGAACGCAGCGGCTTCGCCAAGCTCGTACGCCCGTTGTTGCCTAACGCTCAGTAACGTGCATGACCTCGAAACTGGAATTCGCGCGGTTTCCCGCTCCCGATGGTGTGAACGGATGGTGGGAAAGCCTGCCGCCGCCCGCGCCTGCGGTCGCGGTGTCGTCTGAGCGCAGCTACGACTGGGTCGTGGTCGGCGGCGGTATTACGGGCTTGTGCGCGGCCCGGCGCCTGGCCGAGCTTGCGCCCGATGCGTCGATTGCGCTGGTCGAGGCGGATCGCATCGGGCGCACGACGGCCGGGCGCAATTCCGGCTTCTTCGTCGATCTGCCGCATGACATCAGCAGCGAGAGCTATTCGCGCAGCGTGGAAGCGGACAAGGCGGACGTCCGCTTCCAGCGTCACGGCATCGACTATGTGCGCTCGGTCGTGAAGGCGCACAACATCGAGTGCGACTGGCGCGACGACGGGAAATTTCACGCTTCGGTGAACCGGAAGGGACATACAGCGCTTGCGCATTTCGCCGAAGGTCTCGAACGCATCGACGAAGCATTCGAATGGCTCGACGAAGCCGCCATCGCGAAGGTGACGGGCACGGACTTCTACGAGGGCGCGCTCTTTACGCCTGGGTGCAGCACGGTACAGCCCGCGGCGCTGATGCGCGGTCTCGCTGCGAGCTTGCCCGAGAACGTGCAGGTGTTCGAACTCAGCGCGGCGACGCGGATAGAAGACCAGGGGCTTTCGAAGGTGTTGACCTTCGCGGGAGGCAAGATCGTCGCGAAGCGCGTGATTCTCTGCACCAACGCCTATGCGGCGACCTTCGGCGGACATCCGAACGGCCTGCTGCCCGTGTACACGTTCGCGTCGATGACACGCGTGATGAAGCCGGAAGAAGTCCGGCGGCTCGGCGGCACGCGCTCATGGGCGCTGATTCCCGCCGATCCGATGGGCTCGACCGTGCGTCGTCTGATTACGGACCGCATCTGCGTTCGCAATCACTTTGCGTTCCGGCCGAACCTCGAAGTATCACCGGCCGATCTGGCGAAAGCGAAGAGCCTGCATCAACGGTCATTCGACCGGCGCTTTCCGATGTTGAAGGACGTCGAACTCGAATACACGTGGGGCGGTCCGTTGTGCCTGTCGGCGAACAACGGTGCGTTGTTCGGGCGCAGGGCCGATGGCGTGTTCGAAGCGGTCGGGTGCAATGGCCTGGGCTTAAGCCGAGGGTCGGCGTCAGGCAAGCTGATCGCCGAATACGCGCTCGGTCAGTCCAGCGATCTCGTACGTCAGCTTCTGAATCAGCCGCATCCGCGTTCGCTGCCCGTGCGTCCCATTGCGGACGTCGCGGTGTCGGCGGCGATCTGGGTCAAGGAATTTTCGGCCGGGGCCGAGCTTTAAATCTGTGAGGACAGGACATGACGACGTATCAGGAATGGAAGCAGAAAGCGCAAGCCTTGTCGCTCGACGGTAGAGCCTTTATCGCGGGACAACGCGCAAACGCGGCATCGAATGAGACGTTTGCGACGCTCAATCCTTCGACGGGTAAAGTGCTGGCCGACATCGCAAAGTGCGATGCGAAAGATATCGACCGCGCGGTCGCGGCGGCGCGGGAGGCATTCGAATCCGGCGTGTGGTCGAAGGCCGCGCCCGCGCAACGTAAAGCGGTGCTGCTGCGGCTCGCGCAACTGATCGACGACAACGCGGAAGAACTGGCGCTGTTAGAAGCACTCGAGGCAGGCAAGCCGATCAGCGAATGCCTGGGACTGGACATTCCCGAGTCGGCGGCGTGCATCCGCTGGCACGCGGAAGTCACGGACAAGCGATACGACGCGCTGTCGCCGTCGGGCGCGAGCGTCGTCAGCATGATCACGCGCGAACCGATCGGCGTCGTGGGCGCGGTGCTGCCGTGGAATTTTCCGGCGCTCATGCTCGCGTGGAAAATCGGCCCGGCGCTGTCGGTCGGCAATAGCGTGATCGTGAAGCCTGCGGAGCAGACCTCGCTGTCCACGCTGCGCATCGCCGATCTCGCGCTGGAAGCGGGCGTGCCCGCAGGCGTGTTGAGCGTCGTGACCGGCCTCGGCGAAAGCGCGGGTCAGGCGTTGGGCCGCCACGCGGACGTCGATCTGGTGGCGTTCACCGGTTCGACGGAAACGGGCAAGCGGTTTCTGCATTACTCGGCGGATACGAACCTGAAGCGCGTCGTGCTCGAATGCGGCGGCAAGAACCCGCAGGTCGTGCTGCCCGACGTCGCGAATCTCGATGCCGTCGCCGAGCAGGCCGTCGCCGCCGCGTTCTGGAACATGGGCGAGAACTGCAGCGCAGGCTCGCGCATTCTGGTTCCGTCGTCGCTGAAGGCGAGCTTGCTGGAGAAAATGCAAGCGGTTCTGGAAGGATGGAAAACGGGCGATCCACTCGACCCCGACGTCAAACTCGGCTCTCTGATCGAGCAGAAGCATTGCGAGAAGGTGCTCGCACACATTGAAAAAGCGAAGGCGGAAGGCGCGCGCGTCGTATGCGGCGGCAAGGCTACGCGTACCGACTCGGGCGGCTGGTTCGTCGAGCCGACGATCTTCGACAACGTGACGCCGCAAATGAGCATCGCGCGCGACGAAGTGTTCGGCCCTGTGGTGTGCTTCATCGAATATGCGGATATCGACGAAGCTGTGCAGATTGCCAACGACACCTGCTACGGCCTCGCTGCCTCGCTGTGGACCGACAACGTGAACCACGCGCATAAGATCGCGGCGCGGATTCGTGCGGGCACGGTGACGGTGAACTGCTTCGGCGAGGGCGACCTGTCGACGCCGTTCGGCGGGTTCAAGCAATCGGGCTTCGGCGGCCGCGACAAGTCCGTCTATGCACACGACCAGTACTGCGAGTTGAAGACCACCTGGCTGAAGCTCGACTAAACCGGTTCGACACAACTGATGACCCAGCCATGCAGGCTGGGTCCGCATCACACACACGCGAGGCCAAATGCGAGCTGGATTCATCGGAACGGGCACGATCACACAAGCGGTCGTGACAGGCATGCTCAGATTCGGCGTGCCGTTCGAGCGGATATCGCTGTCGCCGCGCAACGCGCGAACGGCGGCGGAACTTGCCGCGCTCGACGGGCGCATCCACGTTTGCGCAAGCAACCAGGAAGTGCTGGATAACTCGGATGTCGCCTGTCTTGCGGTTGTGCCGCAAATCGCGGCCGAGGTGCTGGGCGAACTTGAATTCGACGCGCGTCATCACGTCATCAGCTTCATGGCAGGCATTTCTCTCGATCAGTTGCGCGGCCTTGTCCGCACGAGCGGCAAGATCGCGCGCGCCGTGCCGCTGCCCGCCGTCGCCGAGGGTAAGGGCAGCACCGCGATCTGCCCCGCCGACGAGGTCGCCAAAGCGATCTTCGCGGCGCTCGGTGAAGCCATCGAAGTCGACAGCGAAGACAAGTTCGATGCGCTGTCCGCCGTGACAGCGACGATGGCGAGCTTCTACGCGGTGCTCGAAACCCAGGCGTCGTGGCTTGCCAAGCAGGGCATCGACTACGCCGACGCGCGGGCATTTTTGTCC
Organism: Paraburkholderia hospita; assembly: GCF_002902965.1. Classification (GTDB taxonomy): domain Bacteria; phylum Pseudomonadota; class Gammaproteobacteria; order Burkholderiales; family Burkholderiaceae; genus Paraburkholderia; species Paraburkholderia hospita. The sequence goes on from NZ_CP026107.1 coordinate 411,661, forward strand.
GGCTACTGTGTGGGACTCGCCCACGACACGACCCGGACGGAGCAACCGTTTTCAGCAATGGTCATGCATTGCATGACACCGGGCGGCATCAACGAACAGGTACATACCGAGCTTTCCCGCCGTGGGGCATACGCTTACTACGGCGAAGCGCTCGACGGCGTGCTGCGGCGTATCAGGGGCCGCGCCTAGCGGCTGGCGCGCGAATGCGCAGTGAGCGCGGCAGCAGCGGATAATCGTTAGACGCAGGCGACTGCAGGCTATTGCGGGCGCGGCGGATGCGGCTGCATCCTCGGGTTGCCCGCCATTGCCAGTTGCCAGGAAGAATCGCACACTATTTTTCGCGGGAGCTGTCTGCTCGACGCGCCGTCGCCGCATTGCGCATCCGCTTCACAGGTGAAAGCCATGCAAAAGAAACAGTTGTTCGCCGACCGGCTGCTCGCGCAGATGCCTTCTCTGCGGGCGCTGAGATGCTTCGTCACGGCTGCCCGATACGAGAGCTTCACGCAAGCCGCCGAAGTGCTGTGCGTCACGCAAGCCGCCATCAGCCGGCAGATCAAGGAACTGGAGGACTCGCTGGAGGTAGCGCTGTTCGAGCGGACGGGCAGACATATCGCGCTGACGGATGCCGGGCGCATTCTGTACAACGCGTCCTATCTGTCGATCATGAACATCGCCGAAGCGGCCGAAGCCGTGCGCCGCACCGACCGGCATGCACTGACGGTGTGCGTTTCGCACACTTTCTCGGCGCTGTGGCTGTCGTTCAGGCTGCCGTCGTTTCGCAAGCGTTTTCCGGAAATCCGTTTGCACGTGATGGTCACCGAGCATTTCATGGAGCTGGACGACCTCATGGAACCCGACGTCATCATCACGAAGAATCCGCCGCGCGAGCCGGAGTACGAAATCGAGCCGCTCTTTCACGACGTGGTGTATCCCGTGTGCAGCCCGTCGTTTCATGAACGGCATTTTCACGGCAGATCGCTGAAGCCGCTGGATCTGTTGTCGTATCCCACCTTGAATCTGTCGCTGCTGGGGCGCGCTCAGGTTTGCGAGCATGTCGACTGGCGCGTGTGGCGCAACTGGTTCCAGCAAGGCGACGGTTCGGACCGGCTGGTCGACAACGAGCACCTGGAGAGCAATGACTACCGGCTGCTGGTTGCGCAGGCCGAGGCGGGCGAGGGTACGCTGCTCGGCTGGCATCATCTCGTGCATCGTCAGGTCGAGCAGGGCCGGCTGTTGCGTCCGGTGCAGGACGCGCTCGAATTCCACGACCGTCATCACTATGTGATCACGCACAAGAACGCGAAGCTGCGGCCCGAATATGTGCAGTTCCGCGAATGGCTCGGGGAAGAAGTCGGCGCGATGATGCGCGAATGGCGAAGCGTCGAAACCGAAGCAGCGAAATAGATTGGCCGATATCCGTTCAGGCCGCGTGAGCGGCCACGATTCACAAAACGTCGACGCAGGCAGTGCCATGTTGAGCGACACCCTTCACACCGAAAGCAGAACGTCCCGACCCTTGCGCTTCGGGATCGTGTTGCTGCCGAATTTCACGTTGACGGCGTTTTCGGGTTTCGTCGATCTGCTCCGGCTGGCAAGCGATGAAGGCGACATGAGCCGGCCCGTGCGCTGTTCGTGGACCATCGTTGGGGAATCGCTGGTGCCCGTCAGGGCGAGTTGCGGCATCCAGGTCGCACCGTGGATCACGTTCGACGAAGCGGGCGCATTCGATTACGTGGTGGTGGTCGGCGGCCTGTTGCATTCGGGGCCGTCCGCTAGCAAGGCCACGCTGCAGTTCATCCGGGACGCCGCGAAAACCTCCGCGACATTGGTCGGCATATGCACGGGCGTGTTCGCGCTGATGCGAGCCGAAGTGATGGACGGCTATCGCCTCTGCGTGAGCTGGTTCCACTACTGGGATTTCGTCGAACGCTTTCCCGGCGTCGACGAGCGCAATCTGGTTGCGGACCGGTTGTTCGTGATCGACGGGCGGCGTATTACCTGTTCGGGCGGGCGCGCATCGATCGATGTCGCTGCCGCGATCCTGCTGCGGCATGTCGAGGCGACGATCGTACAGAAGGCACTACGCATCATGCTGGTCGACGATGCGCAAAAAGGAAACGCGCCGCAGCCGCATCCGCCGGGGCTCGAACCGGCAACACACCCGAAGGTGCGGCGCGCGATCCTGTTGATGGAGCAGCATATCGGGCAGCCGTTGAGTCTCGCGGAACTGGCCCGACGGCTGGACATGTCGGTCAGGCAACTGGAGCGGCTGTTCGCGGCCGAAACGGGCAAGTCGCCGCATGCGTATGGACGGCAGATTCGCATACGCATGGCGTCGTGGCTGCTGACGAGTTCGGACCGCACGGTTGCCGATATCGCCGCGTCGTGTGGCTTTTCCGACGCTTCGCATCTTGGCCGTGAGTTCAGAAAAGAATTTGGCGAATCGCCAAACGCGTATCGCGTGGCGAGGCCGCAAAGCCACTCACCCGCGTTGGCCGCAAGCTGACAGGTGCGGTGAGCACGTACAACCCGGCAAAAGGAACAACTCCACATGACGACTGCGCAACTGCGTGATGAACTGGTTCTCTTCGGCCTGAACGTCAAGGACGCCCGCCGTTCGTATTCGATCGACGAGCGCGACTGGCGCGCGATGAAGATCGGCGACACGGTGCTGCCCGGTTTCTTCTGGATTCCCGTGGCCGAGGACGAACGCGGCGCGTGGAGCAGCTACTGGATGCGTTTGCAACCGGGCGCGCGCTCTTTCGAGCATCAGCACGATTCAACCGAGCTGATCATGATTCTTGACGGCGTGTTCACGGACGACGACGGCACCGATTTCCTTCCCGGCCAGACGGTGTGCTACGCGGCGGGTTCGCGGCATAGCACGTCGTCAGAAGGCGGCTGCACGGTGCTGGTGGTCGCGCATACCGGCTCGACGATCGTTTCTCGCGCGCAAGACTGAGCAGGAAGCAACCTCAGTGGGTCTTGCGCCTCATGTGCCCGCAAACGGAGGTGAACCGATGGTCAATACTTCACGAAGAATTCTTCTCGCCTCGCTGACTGCCGTCGCGATGACGCTTGCAAGTCACCCGTGCGTTGCACAGCAGGTCGTCAAGATAGGCGTGTCCGCGCCGTTGACGGGTGTCGGAGCGGCCAACGGGAAGGACATCGAAAACGGTGTCCGGCTTGCCATCGAAGAAGCCAACACCCAGCACATCAAGCTGGGCGGACAGGAGGTGCGCTTCGAGATGGCCTCCGTGGATGACCAGGGCGACCCGCGCGTCGGCGTGCAGGTGGCGCAGAAACTTGTCGACGACGGCGTGGTGGCCGTGGTCGGTTATTACAACTCGGGTGTCGCATTACCCGCATCGCCGATATTCGCCAAGGCGGGCATCCCATTGATCGACCCCGCCGCGACCAATCCCGCGATCACGCGACAAGGCCTGAAGAACGTGTTCCGCATCATCGCCACCGATGCGCAAAACTCCGGCAATGCCGGTAAGTACGCAGTCACCGTCACCAAGGCGCAACGGATCGCCGTGATGGACGACCGCACGGCATTCGGCCAGGGCGCCGCGGACGAATTCAAGAAGGCCGCGGTGGCGGCGGGCGGCCAGATCGTCGCGTCGGAATACACGCAAGAGAAGGCCGTCGAATTCAACGCGCAACTCACGACCATCAAGGCGGCCAATGCCGATCTGCTGTACTTCGCCGGACTCGACAATCAGGCCGCGTTGCTGACCAAGCGCATGAGACAGCTCGGCATGCGCGCGCAGTTCGTCGGCAGCGGCGGCATTGCCGATAGCATCTTCCTCAGTGTCGCGGGCAGTGCGGCCGAAGGCGCGATGGCGTGGGAGTACGGGCGGCCTGTCGAGTCGCTGCCGCAAGGCAAGGCGTTCGCGGAAAAGTTCAAGAAGCGCTTCGGCGCGGACACGTTGACTTATGCGCCATTCGCCTATGACTGCGCATGGGTGGCGATCAACGCGATGAAACAGGCGAACTCCGCAAAGCCCGAGGTGTTCATGCCCACGCTGCGCACGACGCAATACGATGGGATCACCGGGAAGATCGAGTTCGATGCATACGGCGACCTCAAGCATCCGACGTCGACGCTGTATCAGGTGAAGAACGGCAAATGGGTACCCGTGACGACGATAAGCGCCGAATGAGTTCAGCTATTTGACCAGAGAGCCGAAATGAAACCGGCTATTGCAGGGACTAAAGGATACCGGCGCCTCATTCCGTCGATGACGGCCCTCGTCGAGTTCGAATCGGTCGCGCGCCTGAGCAGCTTTACTGTCGCGGCGAACGAACTCGGCGTCACGCAGGCGGCCGTCAGCCGGCAGGTCAAATTCCTCGAAGACACGCTCGGCGTGCGGCTCTTTCACCGCCTGCACCGCTCCATCGAGCTTACGGAAGAAGGCGAGGCGCTGTACCTTGTCGTCGCCGAGTCGATGCAGAAAATTGCCGGCGTGTTCGACCGGCTTTCCAGCGGCCCTGTGCAGCAGGAACTGGTGCTGGCGGCGACGTCGGCGTTCTCGCACTTTCGTCTGTTGCCGCGTCTCGCCTCGCTCAAGAAAGCGCAGCCGAATCTTCAGCTTCGCCTTTCCACGCAGATGTTCACGGCGGACCTGCGGCACAAGGAGATCGATGTCGCGGTGCGCTTCGGCAACGGACGATGGAGCGACGGCACGGCAACCTTGCTGTTCGACGAGGAAGTCTTTCCTGTGTGCTCGCCGAAGTGGGTGGAGTCGCGCGGCATGCCGCAATCGCTGCAGGACGTCGCGAACGCGGCGCTGATCGAGTCGGATTCGACGTCGGAAGGCTGGATGGGATGGGAAGCGTGGTTCAACGCCGTGGGCCTCAGGCCGCTGCGTCTGAACTTCGCGCTGCGCTGCAGCCTCTACACGGACGCGATCCAGGCCGCGCGTTATGGCGAAGGCATCGCGCTTGGCTGGGGACGGCTCGTTCACGATCTCGTCGAAACCGGCGAACTGGTGAGGCTGCCCGTCGCGTCGCTCAAGCCGAATGACGCGTACTTCATCGTGGTGCCGCATGGGCGCACCATCACGGCCGCCACGGACGGCCTGATCGACTGGCTGCGGCAGGATTCGCTCGCATAATCCAAAGTAATACCAGACCGAAAATAAAGCGCATTGACGCTCTTTTTCGTCAATCCAATACTGGGTTCATCGCGGGAACGTTCGACGTTCCCACATCCCCCGAACGTTGGAGAAGACGATGTCCGAAGTGTCATTCAAAACCCATGGCGAATTGATCCGCAGCCGTCAGTCCGGTCACGGCATGCCTGGCGAGTTGTTCGGCCGTCAGGACGTGTTCGAGACGGACGTCGAGGTCTTTTTTCACAGGCACTGGATTCTCGTCGGCGTGACAGCGGACGTTCCCGAACCGGGCGACGTTTCCGTCGTCGATATCGGCAAGGCGTCGATCATGATCGTGCGGGATGACGATGAAAACGTCCGCACCTACCGGAACGTCTGTCGCCATCGCGGCGCGCGCCTGAAGGAGGCGGGGAAGTCGACGGTGGGCATGCTGGTCTGTCCTTACCACCAGTGGACCTATGACCTCGAAGGCAGCCTGCGCCACGCATCGCATATGGGCAAGGATTTCGATGCCACGTGTCGCAGCCTGATCCCGGTGCATACGAAAATTGTCGGCACGCATATCTTCGTGTGCCTCACCGCGGAGCCGCCCGAAGACATCGCGAAACTCGAACAAACCATGGTGCCGCGTTTCGCTCCGTATGACCTGCGGAATACGAAGATTGCTTTCGAGCAGGAGATCATCGAAGAAGGCAACTGGAAACTCGTGATGGAAAACAACCGCGAGTGTTATCACTGCGCGGCCACGCATCCCGAACTGACGGCCTCGTTTCTTCCTGAAGACTTCGGCTTTTGCCCGGACAATCTGACGGAAGAATCGCTGCGCGCGCTGGACGAATACAAATCGCGCAACGCGGCGTGTCAGGCAAGCTGGGAGCGGGACGGTTTTATCAGTGCCGCCTTCGAGCGGCTCGACGAGGATGCCGTCACCCAGTTCAGAACGCAGCAACTGGTCATTGCGGGCAACGGCGAATCGCAAACGCTCAGCACCAAAGTGGCGAGTACCAGGCTGTTAGGCAATCTGCAGCGCCGCGATCTCGGCGATATGCACCTCTGGACGCACAACTCATGGACCCATGTGATGAGCGACCACGCGGTGATCAGCTACATCATTCCGCTAGCGCCGGACAAGACGCTGGTGCGGTCGAAATGGCTCGTTCATGCCGATGCAGTGGAAGGCGTCGATTACAAGGTGTCGGACCTGACCGAAGTGTGGGTCGCGACCAACACGCAAGACAAGCACCTCGTCGAAATCACGCATGAGGGCACGCAGGATCCGGCCTACACGCCGGGCACGTTCTCGCCGTTCACCGAAACCTACGTGGACCAGTTCTCGCGCTGGTATGCAGCGCGTTTGAGCGCGCACGGCATCTGAGCGAGGTCACTGTCATGAATTCTGTCGAAAGGGTATTCGACCCGGCGCCCGATGCAGCGGACCGGTTCACTGATGCCAGCACGTGGGAGTCCGGCGGCAGGCTCTGGCCGAGCAACGAGCGGCAGGTGCTGACGTGCTGCCGCGTGGTGGACGAAACGCATGATGTGAAGAGCTTCGAGTTCCGCGCGGGCGACGGTTTGCCCGTGCGCTTCGAGCCCGGGCAATTCCTGACGGTGTCGGCGAATGTGAAGGGGCAACCCGTCGAGCGCTGCTACACGATCTCGTCGCCGCCGACGCGTCCCTGGCTGCTGTCCATTACGGTCAAGCGGGTTCCGGGCGGCGTCATGTCCAACTGGCTTCACGACAATATGAAGCCGGGGAACCAGTTGCAGGCGTACGGGCCTTCCGGCACCTTCACGCCGACGAGTACTTGCGCGGTGAAGTCACTGTATCTGTCGGCGGGTTCGGGTGTGACGCCGTTGATGTCGATGACGCGCGCCAGCATCGACCTTGGCCTCGACCGCGATATCGCGTTCGTGCACAGCGCGAGAACGCCCGCCGATATCGTCTTTCGCGACGAGTTGCGCAGGCTCGCGAAGCTGTCGCCGCGTCTTCGGCTGTTCTTCGTATGCGAAGGCGTCGGCGATGAACTCGACTGGACGGGGGAGACAGGCAGGCTCAGTCTCGCGCTTCTTGCAAAGTGGATTCCCGATTACACCGAGCGCGAGGTGTTCACTTGCGGGCCGGCAGGCTATATGGACGCGGCGAGGGAGATTCTCCGCGAAGGCGGTCACGATCCGGCGCGCTACCACCAGGAAAGTTTCGACATCGCGTCCGATGTCGTCGTGCAGGCGCCGGCGTCACGTCCGTCCGAGAGCGCTGTGAGCCAGGAAACGTACACGGTCAAGCTGTCCCGCTCGGCGAGGTCGTTCACGATGACCGCGACGGAAACGGTGCTCGCCGCAGCGAAAAAGGCCGGCGTGCCGATCCCATCGTCGTGCAGCCAGGGCGTATGCGGAACCTGCAAGACGAAGCTGCTTGAAGGTAGCGTCGATATGCAACACAACGGCGGGATTCGTGACCGGGAAGTCGTCAAGGGCTTCAGGCTTTTATGTTGCAGCCGTCCGACGTCCGATCTGGTGCTGGAACTTTGACACGTTTGGAGCGAGCGCATGGCTGAATGCGAGGTCATCGACGCGCTTGTCGATTCGACGAGAACGAACCACACGCTGCACGATGTCAGGGCGTACCGCCTGGCGCGCGTGCAGGAGCAGCTAAGAAAGGCCAACTGTCCCGCGATATTGCTCTATGACCCGGTGAATATCCGCTACGCCACGGATACGTCGAACATGCAGATATGGACGGGGCGAAACCCGTCGCGGTATGTGATGGTATTCGCCGATGGCCGCGTCATCGGTTGGGAGTTTCATAGCTGTGAGCATGTGTGGAAAGGGCTGAGCCTGAACGTCGAGTTGCGTCATGCAATCGGCTGGACCTTCTTCAACGCGGGGCACGATGCGGAACGCCGTGCGAAGGTTTGGAGCGCGGAAATCATCGATGTGTTGCGCACACATGCGCCGAACGAATCGCGTCTTGCGGTCGACCGGCTCGATCCATTCGGTGCGGCTTGCCTTGTCGAAAGCGGCGTGACGCTGCTGGACGGGCAAGCGATGATGGAGCTGGCGCGGAGCATCAAGTCGCTGGATGAACAGGTGCTGATGCGCGAGTCGATCCGTGCGTGCGAGAAGGGCATCGAGCGCATGCATCACGAGCTTCGGCCGGGCATTACCGAGCAGGATCTTTGGGCGCATCTTCACTATGAAAATATCCGCCACGGAGGCGAGTGGATCGAAACGCGCCTTCTGTCTTCGGGTGACCGGACCAATCCGTGGATGCAGGAATGCTCTGCGCGTGTGCTGCAGCATGGGGAATTGCTGGCGTTCGACACCGATATGGTCGGGCCGAATGGCTACTGCGCGGATATCTCCCGGACGTGGACAGTCGGCCACACTCGACCGTCGGACGAGCAGCGCAAACTCTATGAAACCGCTTATTCGCAGGTTCATTTCAACATGAGTCTGCTGCGTGCGGGGATGACATTCCGTGAGTTCTCCGAGAAAGCGTGGAAGATCCCCGATGCGTATCTGAAGAACCGATATAGCTGCATTGCGCACGGCATCGGCATGGTGGACGAATATCCGTCCATTGCGCATCAGGTCGATTGGGACGGCGGTGGCTACGACGGCCAGTTCGAAGCCGGCATGACGCTCTGCGTCGAGAGCTATATCGGCGCGGATGGCGGCAGCGAGGGTGTGAAACTCGAACAGCAGGTCGTGCTCACGGAGCACGGTTGCGAGCCGCTCACATCATGCGGATTTGAAACGGGCTGGCTGTAGACTCGTTGCGCCCCAGCTGTCGATGGAAGGCGGGTTCCGTCTGCGCCGCGGCGAGAGGCGGGAAGGCGCTTGTCTGCACGATTGTGCTAATGACGATATGTTTAAGCTGCGGAGGCGTGAATGTGTTGCATAACAACAGAGGGTTTTCACCGGAAATTCTCTTGACGAATCTGGATGTCTTTCACAGACTTTGAATGAGGCGCAGCGATCCGTGGCGATCCCGCTTGTACGAAGATTCGGTCGGTCAATCGGTGCTGGCGCTGCTTGCCAATCAGGTGCGCAAGCCGCTGCAGCCCTGAGCCAGCACCCGACCGCTATCCCGTCCACTCGATCCGGCCGTCTGCTTCCCCCGCTGTAGCTTGCCTGTTTGCATTTGCCCCCTTGGATTGGCCAATCGTGAGGAGCTAGACATGAGCAATGGACAGAGAACGGTCGACATGAAACTGGAGGTTGTCGTCATTCCCGTGGCGGACGTCGACCGCGCGAAGCAGTTTTACACGCAGTTGGGTTGGAGGCTCGACATCGATCTCGTGAAAGACGATCAGTTTCGGGTCGTGCACTTCACGCCGCCAGGCTCGCATTGCTCGGTCCTGTTTGGCAAGGGTGTGACGACGGAAGAACCCGGCTCAGTGCAGGGACTTCACCTCATCGTGTCGGACGTGGAGGCCGCGCACGCGGAGCTTGTGGAGCGGGGCGTCGAGGTGAGCGAAGTCTTCCACGATGTCGGCGGCGTATTCCATCATGCTGGTGAAGAAGGGCGTTTGAGCGGCCCGCATCCGTCGCGCGCCACCTATGGTTCGTTCGCATCGTTCAGCGACCCCGACGGAAATGGCTGGGTTTTCCAGGAAGTGACGTCACGGCTCCCCGGCCGGGTGGAGGCGGGCGACACGACATTCGGTTCGTCCAAGGAACTTGCGGGCGCGCTTCGCCGCGCTGCCGCCGCGCACGGCGAACACGAGAAAACGACCGGTCAGCACGATGAAAACTGGCCTGACTGGTACGCCGAATTCATCGTCCGCGAGCAGGCCGGCTAGCAAGTTGCCGGGCTGAGCGTTTGCGGTGAAGTCGCCGGAACAGAACGATCACTGCGTGCATTCCGGTAGGCCGGGGCCGTCGAGGTTCCGGCTACCTTCATCGCGCCGTGTTGCACTATGATTATCATAGTGATATTCTTGCGGGATCAATCGTCGCGTACGGATTGCGTGCGGCTCTCCCATTGCATGCCACCTCTGCGCGCTGCGCATCACTGATGCAGGCCTTTCCTCAGCGCGGATAGCCGCGTCCATTCGCGACGACGTGTGCCTTTTGGTGGATAGATGCCTCGCGCTTTGGATCTGGATCTTCTCAACACGCTTGTTGTCGTCGCAGACTCCGGCAGTCTGTCAGCGGCAGCGTCTCGCTTGTACCGGTCTCACTCTGCGGTTGGCGAGCGGTTGCGAAAACTCGAACAGGTATGCGGTCTGTCACTGATGGTCCGCGGAAAGATGGGTGCGAGCCTCACACCCGCTGGCGAACGATTGGTCGTGCATGCGCGCAAGATTCTGGCACTCAGCGATGCCGCCTTGCGAGACCTGCACGACGCAGAATCAAGCAGAGAGTTGCGACTCGCAGTCACCGACTATTTTCGCCCTCATGCCTTGCCGGGTATTTTCGAGCGGATAGGCGCGCAATTTCCGCAGTTGCGGCTTCGTGTGGCGCTTCGAAACAGCGCGTTGATAGAGGAGCAGACGCATACGGGCACTTTCGATATTGGGTTGTCGATGAGGGTGCTGCACGATGAATATTCTTTGGATGTCGCGCCGGGCGAGCGCCGAATGCTGGGCTGCGAGCCTATGCACTGGGTTGCGGACAAGTCTTTTGTTTTACCGGACGGCGTTCCGCTTCCCCTGATTGTGTTGCCCGAAACCTGTTCGTTGCAGCGATTTGTCATACGGATGCTGGATGAGCATCGCATTGCGTATTCGATTGCGCATTCGGCGACGAATATCGGTGGATTGCATTTGGCGCTGGCGGCGGGACTCGGCGTCGCTTGTCTGAATGCTTCTGCGATTCCATCGACGGCTGCGCCTTTCGAACACCACATGCAGTTGCCGCAATTGCCGGAAGCCGAGTTCAGCCTGGTACCGCCACGTTGCGGCGAGCCGTCGTTTGTATCGGGTGTCAGGGAGATCCTCGCTGAGCATTTGAGCTAGTTCGTTGCCGACGCTCATTCACCGCGATCCAATTTCAGCCAGTAGCCATTCTCTGAACGCCACGACGGGCGCTGAGTTTTCGCTTTCCTTTCGGAACACCAGATAGTAGGCAAGTTCGCAGCCTTGAATCTCGTGGAAAGGCCGCACCAGTCGTCCCTCGGCGAGGTCTCGTTCGACGAGCGTGGTTCTGCCGAGTGCAACGCCATTTCCCGAGATGGCCGTCTGGATCGCTGCAGCCGAATCATTGAGCTGCAACCCGCGATCGCAATCGACGGTCTTTCCATATCCGGCTTTCTGGAGCCACGAACGCCATGTCGGAAACACGCCAAAGCTGGTCATCGAGATGTCATGGATCAATGATGTCGAAGGTCTCCAGGGTCCTTCAAAGCGTGTCTTCCTTTCAGGAGCGCGGGACTGCACACCGGGAAAAACTCGTCTCGGAGCAGAAACATCGAGACCAGATTCGGCCACGCTCCAGCGCCGTAGCGGATGCCCGTGTCAACCCGGTCGGCGGTGAAATCAACCAGATGCCGGCTCGTGTCGATTCGAAGGTCGTAGTACGGATGCTGCTTCTGGAACGACTCGAGGCGCCACAGCAGCCATTTGTCCGCGAAAGCAGGCGGGACGGTCACGGTGAAGATGATGCGCGACTTGCTCGCCCTGAGTCGCTCGACTGCCGTCGAGAGCAGATCGAAGCCGCCTTGCAGATCAGGCAGCGCGGACCGCGCGGCGTCGGTCAAGGTCAGGCGCGACGGACCCGATGTCGACCGATGAAACAGCTCGACGTCGAGATAACTTTCCAATGCACGAATCAGCTGACCGACGGCGGCAGGCGTCACGTTCAACTCAGCGGCTGCCGCCGGATAGCTCAAGTGACGCGCAACCGCTTCGAAGGCGCGCAGGGCATTCAGATTGTTCGGAGCTCGCATTTTCAGAGACAGAAGATTGGCGTCTTGCCGATTTTGGCGGCGAGCCCGGCAGCGGTCAAATGAGGCACTGGCAATCGTCGCCGGCGAAATCGCAATACGGTTCCGCCGGCGTCTCAACTGACAATCTAGATTTGCGACAGACCACCGTCGACGACCACTTCCGTTCCCGTGACAAACGACGAGTCGTCGCTCGCGAGGAAAAGCGCTGCCTTTGCGACTTCGGCCACCGTGCCGAAGCGCTTGAGCGGCACTGCTGCGGTGAGCGCCTCCCCCGTCTTTTGCAAGTCGGCATCCGGGATACCCAGCTTGGTTGCGAAAGGCGTGTCGATCGGACCGGGGCTGACGGCGTTGATGCGAATTCCACGCGGCGCGAGTTCCGCGCCTAGTGAGCGAACCAGCGAGCGTACAGCGGCCTTCGTTGCGGACAGAATCGAGAGACCCGGTGTGCCGACGGCGTTGAGAAACGATGTCGTCACGACGATGCTGGCGCCATTGCTCAGATAGGGCGCTGCCTTTTGAATCGTGAAGAAGAGGCCATTGAAATTCAGCCCGAACTGCTCGTCGATCTGTTCACGCGTCACGGCTTCGAGGGGTGCGGCCTTGCCTGCGCCAGCGTTCGCGTACACCACGTCGATGCGGCCGTGTGTTTCGACTACTTCTGCGATGGCGCGGTCGATTTGCGATGGGTCTCGGAGGTCGGCGCGGAGTGCTGTGATCCCTTCGCCGAGGGCTTGTTCTGCTTCTTTCAGGCGTTGTGCATTTGAACCGATAATGATGACCTTGGCGCCTTCGTTGCGGAAGAGTTTGGCTGCTTCCAGGCCAATTCCCGACGTGCCGCCCGTTACCAATGCGATCTTGTTTGCAAGCTTCATGATGTGCTCCAGTTCGGTGTTCGGTTTGAGAGACCTGAGATCTGAAATCTGTTCGCGTCTCGGTGACTGAACTATCGGCGCTGGCGCGCTTGGCGACAAATGAGAAGATCTTTGGGGGTGGGATAGAAAAACTATCTGAAGTCTGGGATGGTGTTTTTTCGCGGCGCGGGCGGATTGGTGTTTTGGTCTTTGTGCTGGCATCCGTGTTTGGCCTTTGCGCTGGCATCCGCGATTTGCCTTCGTGCTTCAAGCGTCGCCCCTGTGCGGGGCGGCACCTACTTTTCTTTGCCGCCGCAAAGAAAAGTAGGCAATAGAAAGCGGCTCACACCGCCAATTCCTGTTATTACCCACGGGCCCCCAACGTCCCAACGCATCACACGGCAGCGTATTTGTTCGCGTGCATTGCCAACGCTTCGAATAAACGCCTCACCTACTTCAAATACCCGCACAAGGGCTAGCGGCAGCAGATGGTATGTGCCGCCCAGGTGGCAAACTGTGTGTAGGTTGTCGCGTCGTATAGCCTGGCGCTCTTACAGGGTGGAACGGGTGCGCTATCGGTCCGAAGTGAGGCGTGAGGAGCACAAGGGGCCTACACACAGTTTGCCACCTGGGCGGCAGTGGAATAGCCGGCACGGCGTGCTGTAGTACGGGAGCGTGAAGCGGGTGAGGCGCACCGCAAGAGCGCTGGCAACGAACGTGGGTCACGTGGTTGCCGTGTGAAGCGTAAGAACCTTTGGGGGCCCTCAGGCAAGAACAAGAATTAGCGGTGTTAGCCGCTTTCTTTTGCCTACTTTTCTTTGCGGCGGCAAAGAAAAGTAGGTGCCGCCCCGCACAGGGGCGACGCCTGAAGCACGAAGGCATAACGCGGATGCCAGCACAAGAACAGAAAACCCAAACAGCGTGCGCAGCACCCACTACTACCAACCCTTCACCACCTCAAGACCGCTTCTCCATCTTCACGATGGTCAACCTACCATTGACGCTTTCGACCCGAACCTTGACCTTATCGCCCTCGTGCACTTGCTTGACCATCGCAGCGTCCTTCGCCTTGAACGCCATCGTCATCGGCGGCATGCCAACATTTTCCAGCGCTCCGTGCTTCAGCGTCACCATGCCAGTCTCCGGGTCCACCTTCTTGACCTCCGCATCGGTGAGTGCCGTCTTCGGCGACATCTTCGAGGCCGACGGCGCGGACATCTTCATGCCGGCCATATCGTCACCGGCAAAGGCCGGAGCAACAAAAACAGCTGCAAGCACAGCAGACGCAACAATCCGTTTTTTCATCGAGTTTCTCCAGTTTCGGTAGAGGGCACTGTCGTGCCGGAAGGGACTACGTTGAGGAACCGCTCATGGCTCACATGTCTCGCGCGACGGCGCTGCAACAGATACCAGGCGGCGGGGATAACAAACATCGACAGCAGCGGTGCGGTGACCATGCCGCCCACCATCGGCGCGGCAATGCGCTGCATCACCTCCGACCCGGCGCCATGTCCAATCATGATGGGGATGAGACCCGCAAGCACCACCGCGACCGTCATTGCCTTGGGCCGGACACGTAGCACCGCGCCCTCGCGAATCGCATCGAGTAGCAAAGCCTCGGTGAACTGTTCGCCATCTTCCAGCCTGCGGTTAAGTGCGCCTTTCAGGTACAGCAGCATCACGACACCGAATTCGGCCGCGACGCCCGCGAGGGCGATGAAGCCGACCGACGTGGCAACCGATACCGCATGCCCCAGCACCCAGATAAGCCAGAAGCCGCCGACCAGCGCAAACGGCACCGTCGACATCAACAGCAACGCATCGGCCGCCGAGTTGAAAGTCAGGAACAGCAGCACGAAGATGACGACGAGCGTCACCGGAATGACCGTGCGCAACTTCGCCGCCGCGCGCTCCAGGTACTCGAACTGACCTGACCACGCAATTGCGTACCCTGGCGGCAACACAACCTTCTCCGCGACAGCACGCTGCATCGCTTTCACGGCCGACTGCAGGTCCGTATTGCGGATGTCGACGTAAACGAAGCCGGAAAGCCGCGCATTCTCGCTGCGAATCGACGGCGGCCCGTCGGCAATGGCGATATGCGCAACATCGCCGAGCTGGATTTGCGCGCCCCGGTCCGTGATGACGGGCAGTTGCCGCAACTTCTCAAGCGAGTCCCGGACCTCGCGCGGATAGCGGATGTTGATGGGGAAGCGCTCACGGCCGGCAATGACCTCGCCGACGTTTTCACCACCCACCGCCGACGAGACGACCGACTGGATGTCCGCCACCGAAAGGCCATAGCGCGCGGCCGCAAGCCGGTCGATATCGACGTCGATGTACCGGCCGCCATTCAACCGCTCGGCGAGCGCAGAGGTGACCCCCGGCACATTCTTCACCGCCGCTTCGACCTGCGCCGCGACCCGGTCGATTTGCGTCAGGTCGGGGCCCGAAATCTTGACGCCGACGGGCGTCTTGATACCCGTCGACAGCATGTCGATACGGTTGCGGATAGGCGGAACCCATACATTCGACAGACCCGGCACCTTCACCGTCCGGTCCAGTTCATCGACAAGTTTTTCCGGCGTCATGCCGGGTCGCCACTCGTTACGGGGCTTGAACTGAATCGTCGTCTCGAACATCTCGAGACCCGGCGCGGGATCGGTGGCGGTGTCGGCGCGTCCCGATTTGCCGAACACGGTCGCCACCTCCGGCACGGTCTTGATGAGCCGGTCGGTCTGCTGCAGCAGTTCACTCGCTTTCTCGGCCGAAATGCTCGGCAGCGCGGTCGGCATGTACAGCAGGTCGCCCTCATCGAGTGGCGGCAGGAACTCTCCACCAAGACGCGAAACCGGGATTACGGTCGCAGCCAGTGCGACCACGGCGACACCGATCGCAAGCCATGGGTGTCGAAGCGTTGCCTCGAGCAGCGGTCTGTACAGTCGAATCAGTACGCGGTTGATGGGGTTGACATTTTCATGCGGAATGCGGCCCCGGATGAGGTAGCCCATCAGGACGGGCACGAGCGTCACGGACAGCCCGGCTGCGGCCGCAATTGTGTACGTCTTCGTGTACGCCAGCGGCGAGACGAGCTTGCCTTCCTGTCCTTCCAGCGAAAACACGGGAATAAAGGACAGCGTGATGATGAGCAGCGAGAAGAACAGCGCGGGCCCGACCTCGGCAGCCGATGTTGCAATCAGTTCCCAGCGCTGCGCGGCAGTAATCGATGTGTCCAGATGCTCGTGCTCGAACGCCTCCAGGTGCTTGTGCGCGTTCTCTATCATCACGATGGCCGCGTCGATCATCGCGCCAATAGCAATCGCAATGCCGCCGAGCGACATCAGGTTCGCATTGATGCCCTGATAGCGCATCACGATGAAGGCAGCGAGCACACCGAGCGGCAGCGACAGGATGGCCACGAACGCGCTGCGCAGATGAAACAGGAAGACCGCGCAGACCAGCGCGACCACAATGAACTCCTCGATGAGTTTGTCCTTGAGGTTGTCCACCGCGCGGTCGATGAGTTGCGAGCGGTCGTAGGTCGTGACGACCTCGACGCCGGGCGGCAGCGAACGCTTCAGGTCAGCGAGCTTTGCTTTCACCGCCTCGATGGTCGTCAGCGCGTTCTTGCCCGAACGCATGACGATGACGCCGCCCGCGACCTCACCCTGACCATTCAGTTCAGCAATGCCACGGCGCGTCTCGGGTCCAATCTGGATGCGCGCCACATCGCCGAGCAGCACGGGCGTCCCCGCATCGTTCGTGCGCAGCACGACGTGGCGGAAGTCATCCAGTGAATGAAGGTAGCCTGAAGAGCGCACCACGTATTCAGACTCGGCGAGTTCGACGACGGAGCCACCTGATTCCTGGTTGGCCTTGCGCAGCGCGTCGGCCACCATAGTCTGCGTGATGCCGTATGCACGCAGCTTGTCAGGGTCGAGCACCACCTGGTACTGGCGCACCATGCCGCCTATTGACGCCACTTCGGACACGTCCGGCACCGACTTCAGCTCGAACTTCAGGAACCAGTCGTTTAGCGCGCGCAGTTGCCCAAGGTCATGCCTCGCGGTCCTGTCGACGAGAGCGTACTCGTACACCCAGCCCACGCCGGTTGCATCCGGGCCAAGCGAAACGGTCGCCCCCGGCGGCAGGCGACCTTGCACCTGATTCAGGTACTCGAGCACGCGCGAGCGTGCCCAATACTGGTCGGTCTTGTCGTCGAACAGCACATAGACGAACGCGTCGCCGAACGCCGAATAGGCGCGGATGGCTTTTGCACCCGGCACGCCGAGCAACGTCGTGGTGAGCGGATAGGTCACCTGATCCTCGATGACCTGCGGCGCCTTGCCCGGGTATGAAGCCTTGATGATGACCTGCGTATCGGACAGGTCGGGCAGCGCATCGAGCGGCGTCTGGGTCACAGAATAGATGCCCCACGCCGTCACGAGCATCGTCGCGAGCAGGACCAGGAACCGGTTGTGAATGGACCAGCGGATGAGGCGCGCAATCATTGGGCACCTCCGGCGTGTTCGACCTTCTGCAACTGGTAGCCATCACCGGACTGGCTGAAGACGAAATGCACCGTCTGGCCTGCCTTCACATCCGGAAATGCAGTGGGCGCCGGCTTGCTGAAAGACATCGTCATTGCAGGCCAGTTCAGGGCCGGAACTGGCTGATGCGAGAACGTGATGTCTTGCGGTGTGACCTTTTCGACCTTGCCGGTAGTCTCGTACGTTTGCGCCGCCGCCGAAGCGGATGCCGGCGCTGACGCGCCTGAACTCACCCCTGCGCCACCTTCCAGTCGTGGCAGGACCGATTTCAGGCTGGCTTCCGAATCAATCAGGAACTGGCCAGAGGCGACGACCTGTTCGCCGTCGCTCAATCCGCTCAACACCTCGGTCTCGTTGCCGACATCGTTGCCAACAGTGACCGTAACGGGCTGCAGGCGGCCATCCTTGTTTCTCGCGATGACGACAGAGCGCTTGCCCGTCGTGATGACTGCCTCGGACGGAACGAGCAGACGCGAGACGGTCTTTTGTCCGCCGACGCGCACACGCATCAACATACCGGGCGTGAGCTTCAGCGCGGTGTTGTCGATTTCGAGGCGCGCCTGCAGTGTGCGGCTGCTGGCGCTAATGCCCGGCAGGATTTCGCGGATCTGCCCGTTGAAGTGTTGCGCCGGGTTGCCGGAGAACGTGGCATCGACGCTCATGCCGGGTTGAACACTCAACGCAAGTGACTCGGGAATTTCAACGATGAGCCAGAGCTTCGAGAGACCGGCTACCTTGGCAAGCGTCTGGCCAGGCGTAACCTGTGCGCCGTCTCGCACGTTCAGTTCGCTCACGACGCCCGTTTCTGGCGACGACAGAACGACATGTGTCTGAACCTTTCCGGTCCGGTCGAGGGCCGCGATTACGCCGTCTGGAATCGACAGCGCACGCATCCGCGCGCGCGACGCTTCCAGCAGGCCAATGTCCATGCCGCCGCGCCTGAGCGACAGATATTCTTCCTGCGGTGCGAGCCAGTCGGGTACGAACAGGGACGCCATCGGCGCTCCCTTGCGTATTCGCTGCATAGGAGCACTGGCGTACAAATGGTCGATGTATCCCGTTACGCGTGACTGCACGACGTCCGCCTGGGACTCGTCGAACTGGGTGGTGCCGACGGCGTCGAAGCTTTCCGACGTCTCCTGGCGGCGAACGGTCGCGTAGCGGATCCCCAGATTCTGCTGGAGGCCCGGGTCGATGCGAATGCCTGTCGATCCGCCTCCTTCGTCAGCGTAGACCGGCTCCAGCTGCATCTCCATGAAGGGAGACTTGCCCGGCTTGTCGAAGTGCTGGGCCGGGACCATCGGGTCGTGCCAATACAGTACCTTGCGACCCGTCTTCGGGTCGACGTTGCCGCTGGACGTGGCGGTGCCGGTCGCGCCTGCTCCCTCTGACGCCGGACGACGCGTGCCGGCAACGTAGCCGGTAGCGAGCAGGGCCGCCGCAAACATCATCAGGGCCGCACGTGCCAGTTGTTTCTTTTGCATGTTGTTCTCCTTTACTGACCCACGGACATCGACGCCGGCACGACCTGGTATTCGAGCTGTGCCCAGGTTTGCGATACATCGCGTTGCAGGTCCAGCACCTGAAGTTCCGCCTCGAGTTGCGCACGCCGGGCAGCAAAGTTATCGGCGAGCGAGCCGGCGCCTGCCCTGTACGCGGCAGCCGCAAGTTGCACGCGCTGGCCGGCAGCCGGAAGCAGGGAGTGGGAGAGACTGGTAATGCGTTCGCGACCGCTAGCGAGGATGGTGGACTGTGTGCGGATGTCCGCTTCCACCTGACGTTGCGCGTCTTCGTACATCAACCGCGCCCGGGTGGCGAGTTCCGCCTTCTCGCTCGCATCCCGGTCCTGGCGATTCTTGCGATTGATGGGCAGCGGAATGCTGACGCCAACCGACACCATGTTCGAATACGCGCCACCGCGTTGCTGGTAGGCGACTTCCCACGTCCAGTTGGGGCTGCGGTTACTGTTCGCGACGGCGGTATCGGCATCGGCGACGGCAATGTCCCGAGAGGCCGCGACGAGCGCTGGCTGCACCTCACGCAGCTCCTCCGGCGGCAGCGATGACACATAGGACTGCGGCGCCGGCGGTTCGCCCGTCACGTCCGAAACGGGCGTTGCCGTCCAGCGGGACAGGCCGATGAGCGCGGTCTGCAATGTCTGCTGCGTCTTGAGCAACTGGTCCTGTGTCTGCGCGAGCATCGCCTGGGCCTGGGTCACATCGGCGGCGGTCGCTTTCGCTCCACGATAAGACGCTTTCGTCGCATCCAGTTCGTGGGTCATATGGTCAACGAGCTGCCGTTGCAGCGAAACGGCCTTCTTCGCGTAGACCGCGCTGAGCCACGCTATGGCCGTTTGCTGGCGGGTGTTCGCGAGTTGGCCAAGGTAGCCGGCCCGTTCGCGGTCCACCAGGTCGTTCGCCAGTTCGGAGCGGAGTCGGCGCTTGTCGCCCGACACCCATTCCTGCTCGATGCCGATACGACGCATCGTCATGAAGTCCTGGCCGATTGTGTATTTCTGCTGCCCGGTCACCGGCAGGTTATCGACGCCGGCCTTGAGTGTCGGGTCAGGCAACTGGCCGGCCCGGACGGCCGCTTCCGAACTCGCGCGCACGGAGGCCTGTGCCGCCCCCATGGTGGTCGAGTGGTCCGTGGCGGCCCGAAGCGCTGCATCGAGCGTGACGGGTGTTTCCTGAGCGTACGCAGCGACGCTCGTGAGAATCAGCGCGGTAAAAAGTGAATGCGCGCGCAGTGGTGCACGCCGACGTGACGGCGTGTCAATGGTCAAAGGCATGGTCTAACCCCAACGGCGGACTCCCATAGGGAATCCACGTCCTGGACGCAGGACGACATCGCCGCTAATGCGGCGAACCTGTCAGCAAGGGATTAGATGGCGCGAGGAGGTCGCCAGAGACCGCCCGGTTCACGGACGATGAGCGACTGCGCGTAGTGGAAGACGACGGGGGTGGACGGTCCCGCAGGGCGGGTGACTTCGATGCGCGAGGCCGGGTGATACAGGCTGCCAAGCTGGCATTGCGCCGTTGCCTTGCAGAAGAACCCTTTGGCTTTTCCCGGCTGAGACGATTGCATCATCTCGCAGCCGGGCATGTCCGACGACATCGCGCTGCCTTCGTCGGAACCCATGCTCATCTGCATCGGACATTCACCCGTCAAGCCGCTCGCCGCCAGCCCACTGATGGGCAGCACAGCGCAAAGCAGCAGGAGGAGCAATGTCCGGAGAAATTTCATGGCTGGGATTATAGCCGAGGTCGTTCAATCGCGATCGGGCCGGGTTTCCTACTGCCTGGACGTCACGAAATCATTCCCTGATAGCGTCGGTGATCAGACTTCGTGCCCGCTTTTGCGTGAGATGACGGAACAGCCACTAGGTCGCAGGCGAAAGCGCTTCGATAATCCGGCACTCGTCGACGGTTCCACAACTGCACTGATCGATCAGGTTGTCGAGCTCTGCCTTCAGCTTCCGTAGATCCCGGATTTTGCGCTCCACTTCACGCCTGTGTTCGGACGCGATGGCATCGATCGCGGAACATGAGCGGGTTCGGTCATCCGCCAGGGCGAGAAGCTCGCGCACCTGCTCCAGCGGAAAACCCAGATCGCGTGCACGTCGGATGAAGCTCAAACGGTTCAGGTGATCGACTGCGTACGCGCGGTAATTCCCCTCGGTCCGCGCAGGCGCGGGCAACAAGCCGGTCTTTTCATAAAAGCGGATGGTTTCCACTTTCGTGCCCGTTGCTTTGGCTAATTGGCCAATCGTCAATGTTGGGCTATCCATTTCTTGACCCTGTAGTGACTATAGGGTCTATCGTAGACCTCACGAAGACACTGGTCGAGGTCGAAACACTGTGAACGCTCCCGACTCACTCAAGCTGCGCATTGAGGGAATGGACTGTGCGGCCTGCGCCGTCAAGATAGAAAACGCGATGAAACGATTGCCGGGCGTGAGCGACATCAACGTCAGCTACGGTCAGCAAAGTCTGTCGCTGACATTCGACGGAGATCGGACCTCGTCGACCGCCATCGAGGACAAAATCCGCGCGCTGGGCTTTACGCCCGTCGGTGGGGTCTCGCGCAGAACCGCGGCCTCCGCTAGTCCTGTTGCTGAGCCTCGCTCATCATGGTGGCGGGAACGTAAGCCTCGCCTCACGCTAACTATCGCAGCGATGTTTGCGCTCGCGTTTGTGGTAGCGCATGTTGAGCCTGCCTTCGGGCAATGGGCGTATTCCGTCGCGGCGCTCATCAGCATCGTGCCTTTCGCGAAGCGCGCGTACGCCGGGGCAATCTCGGGCACGCCGTTCAGCATCGAGACGCTGATGTCCGTCGCCGCGCTCGGCGCCATGCTTATTGGCGCGGCGCAGGAGGCAGCGGTTGTCATTCTTCTGTTCGCAATCGGTGAACTGCTGGAAACAGTGGCGGCGGGAAGAGCCCGAGCCGGCATCGAGGCGCTGATCTCACTGGTGCCGCGCGATGCGTTGCGCGAACGCTCAAATATTCTTGAGCGGGTGCCGGCCGACACGCTGGAAATCGGCGACGTCGTCGTCGTGCGACCCGGCGATCGTATTCCCTCCGACGGCAGGGTGATGGACGGCGTCGCGGAAGTCAATGAAGCGCCCGTCACCGGTGAGTCGGTTCCAGTGGTCAAGGAAACGGGAGCGGTCGTTTTCGCCGGGAGCATCAGTACGAATGGTGAGCTGCGTATCAGCGTCACCAGTATGGCTGTCGACAACACGATTTCCCGCATCGTTCATCTGGTCGAGGAGGCGCAGGAATCGAAAGCGCCGATGGCACGGCTGATCGACCGCTTCAGCCGGCGATACACGCCAGCCGCGATGGTGGTTGCGCTGCTGGTGGTCATCGTGCCGCCTCTCGTTTTCCATGCGGACTGGGCCACGTGGCTCTATCGTGGTCTGGCGACGCTGCTGATTGCCTGCCCCTGCGCGCTGGTGATCTCGACGCCTGCCGCCATCGCGTCGGGCCTTGCTTCAGGGGCGAGACGCGGGCTGCTGGTCAAGGGCGGCGCAGCCCTCGAAACGCTCGGCAAGATTAAAACGGTCGCGTTCGACAAGACTGGAACGCTCACGCGGGGCAGTCCACGGGTGACAGACATTGTCCCAGTCGAAGGGACGCGAGACGATGTTCTCGCAAAGGCGGCCGCGGTCGAACGCAAGGCGAGCCATCCGCTTGGCAGGGCCATCGTGGAAGCGGCGAGTGGCCGCGGTCTTGAACTGCCAGCCAGTTTCGGCGCTGCGTTGACGAAGCCGGGCGAGTCGGTCACCGCGCGCCTGAAGGGCGGCTTCGTGTCGGTTGGTTCGCCGCTCTATGCGAAAAAGCAAACGGTGCTCGACGCGCATATCGCGCAGCAACTGGAGGCGCTTCAGCGGCAGGGCAAGACAGTCGTAGTGGTGCTGTCCGGCAAGCGGGTCGAGGGGCTTATCGCGTTGCGTGACGAGCCACGTAGAGATGCCGCAGAAGCGATCGCCACACTACAACGCATGGGCATTGGAACGATCATGCTGACGGGCGACAATCAAAGAACGGCGGACGCCATCGGGGCGACCCTGGGCGTGCAAGTCAGAGCAGAACTACTGCCTGACGCCAAGCTTGCCGAGATTGAAGCAATCAGGAAAAAAGGCCTGGTCGCGATGATCGGGGACGGCATCAACGACGCTCCGGCATTGGCCGCAGCGTCTGTCGGTGTCGCGATGGGCGGCGGAGCCGATGTCGCGCTGGAAACTGCGGACGCTGCGCTACTGCATAACCGTGTGATGGCGTTGCCGATCTCATTGCATTGTCGAAATCCACACTCGCCAACATCTGGCAGAACATCGGGCTCGCGCTCGGTCTGAAAGCGATTTTCCTGTGTACGACGCTGCTCGGCGTTACCAGTCTGTGGATGGCCATTCTCGCGGATACAGGTGCCACTATTCTCGTTACTGCGAATGCGCTACGGCTGCTCCGTGTCAGGCATGACCGACCATTCCAACGCGCATCGAGGGGGCGTAACGAAGCTCTGCAACCCGAGACCCGATGAGCTGCCGAGGTAACGCTTCCCCGCCATCAATCGTAAGCCCGCCCCGAGCGGGCTTTTTTGCATCCAATGTCCGGCATGCTCAGCAAACGCCGCTACGCCGATGCCAGCGAAAAGACAAAAGCATCACGAACCTGGGTCCACGCCCATCCAACTCACATGCGCGCTCACCACGCGCCAGCCTTCGGGCATCTTCACCCACGTCTGACTTTGCCTGCCGACACGCGGCTCGTTATCGCGCCGAAACTCGATATTAGCGACGGCGAACGCATCGCCATAAGTGGTAACGACACGCGCCGTCACCGTGCGCTCAAGTCCCTTACCGGGCCGCGCAGCGCGAAACGCACGGATCGCGTCATACCCATAAAGATTTTCCGTCGCGCCATACCGCAGCGTATGCGGTGAATCAAAAAAGAGCGCATCGAGCACAGCGACATCATTGCTCACGAGCGCCCGTTCATAAGCATCGAATGCCGCGTTGACTTCAGCGAGTACATCGGGCCGATTGATCTCGATCATCACTGTGCCCCTGCATCGAACGCCGGCGGCGGACAATACGCGACCTCCGCAGCTTCAAGCCGCCGCGCCGCTTCAAACGCAAGCTCCTCACGCCACGGCGGCGCGATCAACTGAACCCCGATCGGCAGGCCATTCCGCGTACGCATCGGCGCGACGACGACGGGCAGTCCGAGACAGGAAACCGGCTGCGTCAACAAACCTAGATTAGGCCGCACAGCAAGTCGCTCACCATTGACGTCCATGAACTCATCGCCAATGTGGGGCGCCACGACAGGCGTAGCCGGCGCAATCAGCACATCGTAATGCGAGAACAGTTCCAAAACGCGACGCCGCAACGCAGCCCGCACGCGTTGCGCCTGCACGATCCACGCAGCGGGCAGCAACGCACCCGCAATCAGCCGATCACGCGACAAGGGTTCACGCTCGTCATAGCGCGCGTGCAGATTCGCCATATGCAGTTGACCGCCCTCGGCCGCCGTAATCAGAAACGCCGCGCCGCGCGCCGCATCGGCATCGGGATATTCAACGGTATGCGTCGCCGACAACGCTTCAGCGGCAACGTGCGAGGCTTCACGTGCATCGTCATTTGCGTGTTCGTCGAAATAACCACCGAGCCGCGCCACGCGCAACACACCCGGCCGCGCATTCGCGGATTCGAAGCCACGCTGCGCGCATGAGGGATCGAACGGATCCGTGCATTGCAACGCGTCGTAGACGGCGGCGAGATCGTCCACGCTACGCGCGAAAGCGCCCATATGATCGAGGCTTGCGACGAACGGCCAGGTGCCGTGCCCCGACAGGCGTCCATAAGTCGGCTTCACGCCGAACACGCCGCACAGCGAAGCAGGCACGCGCACGGAGCCGTTGGTATCGGTGCCGAGCGTGATGGGCACGAAGCCTGCCGCAACAGCCGCCGCGCTGCCGCCCGACGACCCGCCCGCGGTGCGCGTCAAATCGTGCGGATTGCGGCACGGTCCCGCGTGATGGTTTTCGGTCGTGAAGCCATACGCGAACTCGTCCATGTTGAGCGCGCCGACCATGATTGCGCCTTGATCGCAAAGGCGTCGCACGAGCGTTGCATCGGCCGTGGCGGGCGGCGCGTCGGCAAGCACGCGCGACCCGGCGATCGTCGTAACGCCCGCTATATCGAACAGATTCTTCGCCGCAAACGGGACTCCCGCCAGCGGTGGCAATGTCTGACCGCTTTCGCGACGTGCATCGAGCGCGTCGGCTTCGGCAAGCGCACGTTCGCGCGTGACGGCGGTGAATGCGTTGATCTGCGCGTCGTGTGCGTCGATCCGGGCGAGCGTCGCCTCGATCAATTCACGCGCGCTGAAGGCGCCCTCGGCATACGCGCGCGCGATGGACAGCGCGCTGCCTGAAATAGTGCTGAATGTCGTCATGCGCGATACACCGTCGCGGGTTCGTCGTTTATATCGACGGGATAGGCCAGCACGGGCCCGGCAAGCTGTGCGACGCGCGCGAATTGCGCTTTCACGCGCGCGGCGACTTCCGCCGGAAGCCCCGGGAAATGCAGGGCGAGCGCGGCGTCGACATAGGCGTCGAGCGTGATCTCGAGGGAAGTTGACATGGGTGTCGGGTTCACAGAAGAGTGGGGAAGAGTTGGCGTGCCCGCGCGATCAACGCACGATCGCTGCCGCGCGGGCCGATGATCGACAGTGCGAGCGGCCGCTCGCTTTCGTTCGCGACGGGCACGGTGACTTGCGGCAAGCCGCCGAACGCGGCAATCGCATTCATGGTCAGCGCGTCGCGATAGAACGCATCAGTACGTTCGGGTGTTTCGTGCTTGCTCAACAACGAACGCGGCGTGGTCGGCAGCACGATCAGCGTGTCGCCCACTATGCCGTCGATGCGCTGCGCAAACGCCGCGCGCATGACGTGGCAGCGTTCCACTTCGGCTGCGTCGTGCATTTTCAGGCGCGCGAAGCGTGCGGCGATATCCGCGCCGAAGTGTGGCTTGGTCGCATCGATCCACGCACCCAGCGACGCACCGATCGCATCGTCCTGCAACTGCTGATATACATGCAGCCAGCGCGCACGGTCATCCGCGATGACTTCGATCTCATGTTGTGTAGCGAACAATTCGCGCAGGCGCTGCGCGTCGCCGGGTTCGTTCGTTGCACGTGCATCGAATGCTTCCTTGCAGCGCACGAGGGCCGAGGGCGCATCGACGGCAGGCACGTCATCCAGCAACACGTCGGCGACGCGCGCGAGCATCGCGCCCGTGGGCGCAAACCAGCCGACGGTATCGAAGCAGGGCGCAAACGGCAGGACGCCTTCCAGCGATACAGCATCGTGAGTCGGACGAATTCCCCACAGTCCGCAGAACGCGGCGGGCACGCGCACCGAGCCGCCCGTATCGGTGCCGAGCGCGAAGTCCACTTCGCCGCTCGCCACGGCGGACGCCGAACCGCTCGACGATCCGCCCGGCAGCGCAAACGGCCAGCGCGGATTGAGCGGCGTTCCGTAGTGAGCGTTCACGCCTTCCAGACTGTAGGCGAGTTCATCTGTAATCGTTTTGCCGTCCACGGATGCGCCCGCGTCGAGCAATCTGGCGACACAAGGCGCATGCCGCGCGGCGGGACTGTGAGTTGCGAGCCAATCGGGGTTGCCGCCGCCCGTCGTCGTGCCCGCCACGTCGATCAGATCCTTGACCGCGAAGCGCAAGCCATCAAGGGCACCGCGCGCGGTCGCGCTGACCCGGAGGCGCGGGCCTGGAATGAACGCGCTCATACTGCGGCTCCCTTCAGCGCGGCAGCGAATTGCAGCGAATCCGCGACAAAGCCGAAGCACTTCTTCACATTCCAGATGCTCGCTTCCGTGCAGTACGTGGGCGACGATGTCGCGCAGCAATCGGTCAGCATCACGCAGCCGTAGCCGAGAAAGTTTGCGTCGGTGAGCGTGTGCAGCACGCACTGATCGGTGTTGACGCCCGCGAAGAACACCGTGCGCGTGCCGACGTTACGCAGGATGCTGTCGAGCGGCGTGTCCCAGAAGCCGCTGATGCGGTACTTGTCCACGCAGATATCCTGCCGCTCGATCTTCAGTTCGTCGACCACGGCGGCGGCCCACGAATCTTTCTCCAGCACGCGCGCGCCATGCTCCGGCAACGGCTCGCCGAGACCGATGCCCGTGCCTTTCGGCTTGTACAGATGGATCTGATTGGGCGGCATGTTCGCGAGATCCGGCCGGTTGCCCCAGTTCACCCAGATGACAGGAACGCCGCTTTCGCGCACCACGGGCAGCAGGCGCTGCAGTGGTGCAATCGGCTCGCGGTCCGCACTGTAATCGCCCCCAATGTGGTCCACCCACCCGCCTTTGGTGCAGAAGTCGTTCTGCATGTCGATGATCACAAGCGCCGATTTTTCGATGTCGAAGCGCACGTTTTGCGGCTCGGAATCGAGGATGGCGATGCGCGGCGCAGGCGTCGGCGCGGCCATGTCGACGAGCGTTCCGGTGGCCGTCCAGCGCGTCTGCGCGAAAGCGCCGAGCGCGCCGCCAGGCGTTGCCAGGTCTGGGTTCGAGTTGTCGTTCACGGGGTTCTCCAGAGCGTTGAGCGTGTGATGTCCGAGGGTTCCTGAAACGGCGATCTGCACGTCGCCAATGTCGCCCGCCGAATCGGAAACGCGGGAGCGTTCCGGCGGGATCGAACGCGCATTGGCATCGAAGTTGCAACGTGCATTTCAGTCATGAATAACCTACTTACCCAAATCCAACGCAAAAGGAGTGCCAATGATGATCGGTTCGCAACAGGCATCGAACGGAAAACTGCGCCGTCGGCTCGTGGCTCGCGCGCTCGTCGTGGCGGGAATCGTCGCACTCGCCGCGCCGTCGTTCTTCATTCCCGCCGCGCACGCCGCCGATGACGCGATGCGCGTCGGCGTGCTGATTCCTGGCTCGAAGACGGACAAGGGCTGGATGGAATCGGGCTACGACGGGGTGGTCGCCGCGCAGAAGGAATTCGGCCCGAAGCTGAAGACGCAGATCATCGAGAACATCAACTACGCGGACATGGAGCAGGCGCTCACCAATCTCGCGTCGAAGAATCAGCTGGTGATCGGCATCGGCGGACAGACGCAAGCGGCTGTGCTGAAGATCGCCAAGCGCTTTCCCAATGTGAAGTTCTCGGTTGTCGGCGGCAACAAGGGCGAGAACATGCCGCCCAACGTCGCCGGGTACGACGTGAAGCAGGCCGAGATCGCATTCGTCGCGGGCGCGGCCGCTGCGATGATGTCGAAGAGTGGGGCGGTGAGCTACGTGGGCGGCATGGAGATTCCGTCCATCGTCAACGCGGGCAAGGAATTCGGCAACGGCGCGCGCTATATCAACCCGAAGGTGAAGTACTTCGAGAGCTATACGGGCGACTTCGACAACGTCGCCAAGGCACGCGAAGCGACGGCTGCCGCGATCGCGCAAGGTGCCGACGTCCACTATCACATCCTGAACCTCGGGCTGCGCGGACTGGAGCAGGCGGCGAAGGAAAAGAACACGCACGTCATCGGCAGCTATACGGACCGTTGCGGCACCGACCCGCTGTATGTGGCGTACAGCATCACGGGTGTCGGCTACCAGGCGCAGTACGCGATCGAGCAACTCGAGAAAGGCCAATGGCAGCCGGGCTATAAGGCCTTCGGCCTCGCGATGGGACCGAAGGCGTCGAGCATGGTGATCTGCAAATCGACGCCCGCGATGGACGCGAAGCTCAAGCAGATCGAAGACGATATCCTGAGCGGCAAGATCAAGGTATCCGAAGGATGAGCACGCTCGCGTCTCCCGTCGCGCGTGCCGAGCCGATTCTTTCGCTGACGAACATCGGCAAGCATTTTGGCGCGTTCACGGCGCTCGAAGGCGTGTCGCTCGATCTGATGCCGGGCGATGTGCACTGCCTGATCGGCGAGAACGGCGCGGGCAAATCGACGCTGTGCAACGTGATCTTCGGCGTTCATCAGCCGGATGCGGGCGCGATGCAGGTGAACGGTGCGCCGTATCGTCCGCGTAATCCGCGTGAGGCGTTGGCGCACGGTATCGCGATGGTGCATCAGCACTTCAGCCTCGTCGACGACGCCAGCGTGCTCGACAATCTTCTGCTCGGGCAGGCGCGAGGCTGGCTCAACCGGCAGCGCGAAGCGGCGCGATTGCGTGAAGTGCTGGCGAGTGTCGGGCTGGAACTGGCGCTCGATGCGAAGGTGGCGGACCTGTCGGTCGGCGAGCGGCAGCGTGTTGAGATCGTCAAATGCCTGATGCGCGAGCCGCGTCTCCTGCTGCTCGACGAGCCGACGGCCGTGCTGTTGCCCGCCGAGATCGACGCGTTGCTCGACACCTGCGAGCGCGTCGCTGCGCGCGGCTGCGCGGTGGTCCTCGTCACGCACAAGCTGAAGGAGATTTGCCGGATCGCCACGCATGCGACGGTGCTGCAATCGGGGCGCGTGGTGGCACGTTCGGCGGCGCCTTCGAGCGAAATCGACAGGCTCGTGCATGCGATGATTCATCGCCCGGGTAAAGACGGTGATGAGGACGACGCCGATCTGACGAACCGTCTGTCACTCGTTAGCGCGCGCTCGCCGTACTCGCGCCCGCTCGCCGAAGAGGTATTGCAGATCGACGGCCTGAGCGCACGCGATGCCGAAGGCGTCACGCGCCTCGAAGATTGCACGCTAGTCGTGAATCGTGGCGAGATCGTCGGCATTGCGGGTGTCGAAGGCAATGGACAAAGCGAACTCGGCGCGGTGCTCGCGGGCATGACGAGCGCGTCGGCGGGACGCTTTTTTATCGCGGGGCGCGACATGACGAACGCGACGCCGCGCGAACTGACGCAAGCAGGCGTAGGCATCGTGCCGGAAGATCGACACGCGGTGGGTTGCGTCACGGGCATGAGCGTCGCCGACAATCTGCTGCTCAATCATCTCGACCGCTACACGCGTGCTGGCTTTCTGCGCCGCCGTGCAATGCGCGCCGACGCGCTCGACCTGATGCAGCGCTTCGACGTACGCGCAAGCGGCCCTGACGCGCTATTCGGCGGGCTTTCGGGCGGCAATCAGCAGAAGGCCGTGCTCGCGCGCGAACTGACGCTCGATCCGCTGCTGTTCCTGCTCGCCGCGCAGCCGACGCGCGGCCTCGACGTAGGCGCGGTCGCCGCCGTGTATTCACACATCCGCGCCGCGCGCGATCGCGGCGTGGGCGTGTTGCTGATTTCCTCCGAACTCGACGAACTGATGAGCGTCGCCGATCGCATCGTCGTGCTGTATCGCGGGCGCGTCATGGGCACCTGTACGCCCGAGGCGAGCAATCGCGGCCGCATCGGCGCGTGGATGGCGGGCTCGGGAGAACCTGCATGAATCCGCAGATGAAGGTGCAAACCCTGTTCGGCTCGACGCTTGACGCGCAAGGCTGGCGCGCGCGTCTGCCGCATGTGCGCGTCGCGTGCGTGATCGCCGGGGCTGTCGTATTCGCGATGCTGGCGGCGCTCGCGTTGATCGCGCTGATGGGCGTACCCATCGGCGACGCGCTCGCGGCCTTCGCCGACGGCGCATGGGGCTCGCCGTATGCAATCGGTGCGTCGATCAATCGCAGCCTCGCATTCGCGCTCGTCGGCACCGGCTTCGTGATCGCGAATCGCGCGAAGCTCACCAACGTGGGCGGCGAAGGGCAGCTCGCGATCGGCGGCATCGTCGCGACCGCGCTGAGTCTGTACGGCGGATGCGCGCATTTGCCGTTCGGCCTGTCGTTCATCGTGCCGATGCTCGGCGCCGCCGCCGCGGGCGCGCTGTGGGGCGGCGTACCTGGCGTGCTGAAAGCGAAAGCCGGCACCAACGAAGTGATCAGCACGTTGTTGCTGTCGTTCATCGCCGTGTGGCTTCTTTACTG
The DNA here is from genome assembly GCF_002902965.1 of Paraburkholderia hospita. GTDB lineage: Bacteria > Pseudomonadota > Gammaproteobacteria > Burkholderiales > Burkholderiaceae > Paraburkholderia > Paraburkholderia hospita. The sequence continues at coordinate 442,524 of NZ_CP026107.1, forward strand.
GTGCGTGCAAAGCGAAGCGCTGCTGCGCCAGCCGATGACGAACGGCGCGACCTTGCCCGAATCGCTCGAAATTCCCGATCTGACCAAGCTCCCGGCGATTTTCGCCGCGAGCGGCATGAACCTCAATATCGGGCTGCCCGTCACGATCGCGCTGGCGATCGGTTCCGCCTTCCTACTCACGCGCACGCGCTTCGGTCTATCGCTGCGCGCGGCGGGCCTCAACGCGGTCGCCGCGAGGCGCGCGGGCTTGCCGATCACATCGTCAATCGTCGGCGGGCTGGCGCTTGCGGGCGCGTTCAGCGGGCTCGCCGGCGCGTTGATGCTGCAAGGCGATCAATACTCGCTGAAAGCGGGCTTCTCGTCGGGCTATGGATTCGACGGTCTGGTGGTCGGCCTGCTCGCGCGCGGCTCGATCACAGGCGTATTCGCGGCGGCGCTGCTGTTCGGCTTTCTGCGCTCGGGTGGCATCAACATGGAAATGGTCGCGCAGGTGCCTTCCGCGCTCGTGCTGATCGTGCAAGGTATCGTCACCATCGCGCTCGCGGGCGGCGCGATGTGGCTCGATAAGGGAGATGCACGCCAATGAATCTCGAACTTCTCGCAGTCTTTGCGGGCGCGTCGATCCGCCTCGCCGCGCCGATGATGCTCGCGTCCACGGGCGAACTCGTGAGCGAGCGCGCGGGCGTGCTCAACATGAGCGTCGAAGGCATGATGCTGACGGGCGCGTTTCTCGGCGCGACGTTTTCATGGCTGACGGGCAATCCGTCGATCGGTTTGCTGTGCGGCATGCTCGGCGTGATTCCCCTCGCGCTGCTGCAGGCATTCCTGAGCGTGACAATGCGCGCGAATCAGATCGTGACGGGCATCGGCATCAACATTCTGGCGCTCGGCGGCACGACGCTCGCTTACCGCGAAATCTTCGGCGAGCGTTCGAGCGCGGTGATTCCGGGCCTTGCGCACTGGTCGCCGCCCGTGCTCGGCACGCTGCCTGTCATCGGCGAACCGATATTCGGGCAAGTGTGGCTGCTGTATGCGGGGCTCGCGGTGCTGATCGGAACCTACGTGATGATGCGCTACACCGCGTTGGGCGTCGCGCTGCACGCGACGGGTGTCGCGCCTCGCGCGGTCGATCAGTCGGGTCTCGGCGTCGCGCGGATTCGCTACGGCGCGGTGGTGTTCTCGGGCGTGATGTCGGCGGCGGCGGGATGCTTCATCTCGATCGGCGACATTCACACGTTTACGGAAGGCATGACCAACGGCGCAGGCTACCTGGCCATTGCCGCGATCATCTTCGGCAACTGGAAGGTCGGCCGCACGGCGCTCGCGTGCCTGCTGTTCGGCGCAGCGACGGCGATGCAGTTTCAACTGCCGATGTTCGGCCTGCATGTGCCGACGGCATTGCTCATCATGCTGCCGTATCTGCTCGCGCTCGTCGCCGTCGCGGGACTGATTGGCCGGCAATCCGCGCCGCCTGCGCTAACCCAGCCGTTCAGGCGTTGAGCGCGAGAGCACCGGGGGCGCGGCGGAGTACCATAACGAATCGCCGGGTCATTCTTCAATCATTCATCGACACCATGCCACGCAACGCCTCTGCACCAAGCGCACCCGCCCGAACGGCGAAGGACGAGCCCACGCGTCGCCAGCAACTTGCAGCAAAGACGCGCGAGCGCATTTTCCGGATCGCCATCAAGGAGTTCGCTGACAAGGGCTTCAGCGGCGCGCGGGTGGAAGGGATTGCGAGTCGCTCGAAGGTCAATATCCGCATGATTTACCACTACTTCGGCGGCAAGGAAATGCTGTATGTCGAAGTGCTGGAGCATGTGCTGGCGAAGCTGCGCGAAGCGGAACTGGCCGTCGAGCTGGATGAGAAGACCGTCGACCCCGCAACAGGCATCTTGCAGCTTTACGATTTCACCGAAGGGCACTTTTCAGCGCACCCCGAGTTGCTGTGTCTGCTTTCGTGGGAGAACCTGAATCGGGCGCGCTACCTGAAACGATCGAAGGTCATTCCCGCGATGTCGTCGCCCGTGCTCGACAAACTGCGCACGTTGATCGAACGCGGCGAGGCCGCTGGCGAGTTGCGCGAGGGGATCGATCCGCTGCATATGTACGTGACGCTCGTGAGCCTCGCGTATTTTCACAAGTCCAATGCGTACACGCTCTCACGGATGTTCGACACTGAAATGCTCGCGCCTGCATGGCAGGCCGCGCACAAGGCACAGGCGCACGAACTCGTGCGCGCGTTTTTGACGGGAGCGCGTGTGCCGGAATTGGCGGCGCACTTCTGAATTTGCCGATAAGGCGCCGCGCAACGCCGCGCGGCGCTATGCGTGCATCAACCCGCAGTCGCCCGCTTCCGCGCGAGCGATCTCGCGATGAGCATTCCGCCCACCATCACCGCAAGCGAGATCAACGTCGTCATCGTGCCGAGCGCGTAGATGACAGGCGTGGTCACTGAGGTCGTCAAACCCTGCAATTCGAGCGGCAGCGTGTTCTGATCGCCGATCGCCTGCGACGTGCGCGCAATCTCATCCCACGAAAGCGTAAAGCCGAACATTGCGACGCCGATCACGGAAGGCCCGATGATGGGCAGCACGACATTGCGGAACGACTGCCAAGGTGAGGCGCCCAGATCGCGGGCCGCTTCTTCGAAGGCGGGATTGAAGCGGTTGAAGACGGCGAACATCACGAGCAGGCCGAACGGCAAGGTCCACGTGAGATGTGCGCCGAGCGCGGACGTGTAGAGGCCCATCGACGTGGTCCAGCTATCCGCGAACGACTGAAAGCCCCACGCGTTGGCCAGATACTTGATGAGCGTGTCGAGCAGACGGAAGGTCAAGCCGATGCCGAGCGATACGATGATCGACGGCATGATGAGACTCGCGACCGATACGTAGAACACGGCCGTATCGCCACGAAAACGCCGCCTGAACGCGAGGCCCGCGCTCACCGAGAACAGCACCGTCAGCACCGTGACAGCAATAGCGAGTTTGACGGAGCGCCCGAACGCAGCCCATATATCGATATCACCCACTCCGTTGCGCAAGACCTCGAACCAGTGCAGCGAGACGCCGCGCATCGGAAAAGTCAGACCGCCTTCCGGACCCTGGAACGACAGAATAAAAATCGTGATGACGGGACCATACAGAAACAGCACAAAGAGGCCGAAGAGCAGCGCGAGCCAGTAGAAGCTCGCGGGCCGGCGCTCGCGATGCCTGAGCGAAACACTCATGTCAGAGTTCCTTTCTGATGTCGACGGCACGCGTCAGCGCCCACACGATCATGAGCACCACCGCGAGCAAAATGATTGCGTTGGCGGCAGCGGCGGGAAACTGCAGATAGCCCGTTTGCACCTGGATGATCTTGCCGACCGATGCGATCTGCTGTCCGCCCATCACGCCCACCGTGAGGAAATCGCCCATCACGATAGTGACGACGAAGATCGAGCCGATCACAATGCCCGTCTTGGACAAGGGCAACACGACGTCGCGGATCACCTGCCTGCCGCTCGCACCGCCGTCGCGCGCGGCTTCGAGCAGCGAGCGGTCGATGCGCATCATCGCGTTGAAGATCGGCACGATCATGAAGAACGTATAGAGATGCACGAAAGCCAGCACGACGGAAAAGTTCGAATACAGCAACCATTCGAGCGGCTGGTCCACCAGATGCGCGGACATGAGCGCCTGATTGACGAGCCCGTTGCGACCGAGCAGCGGAATCCACGAGATCATGCGGATCACGTTGGACGTCCAGAACGGAATCGTGCAGATGAGAAACAGCACAGTCTGCATCGCCGTCGTGCGCACATGGAACGCAAGAAAATACGCGATCGTGAAACCGAGCACGAGCGTCACCGCCCAGACCATCGCGCAGAATTTCAGCGTGGACCAATACGTCTTGAACGTGACGCAAACGTCCGTGAGCGACGTGCAGCCGTCAAAGATCGCCGCGTAGTTCTTCAGCGTGAACGCTGGGATGATCTGATACTCGTTGAAGTCCCAGAAGCTGACGATCAACGTGATCACGAGCGGCACGATAAAAAACAGCGCGAACGTGACTGTGAGCGGCGTGGCTTGCAGCCATGCGCTCACACGCCGATGGCGCACGGCCGTTGGCTTCGCCTGCTGGAGATACTCGACCGAGGCCATCTTCACACTCCGCGCGTGTTCTTGTGCATTGTCATGCCGCGATGAATTCGTTCCACTTCTGCACCATGTAGATGTTCTCGTCCATCACGGCGTTCCAGCATGCGATTGCACCCATGCGCTGGTTGTACGAACCGCCGTCGCGCACGGCACCCGTCTTTTCGAGCAACTGACCGTCGGGCGCCTTGATGTCCTGCGCCGCAGGCTTGCCTTCCATCCAGTAGTCCCATTCGTAGCCCTGCATATGCGTCCTCGCCGTTTCCGTGACGCCGGGGTAATAGCCCTGGCGCATCAGGTAAGCGCCTGCCCAGCCGTCCTGAAACCAGTTGACGAATTCATACGCGGCATCGAGCTTTTTGCCTTGCAGCGAGCGCGGAAAGCCGAAGCCGGACGCCCATGAGCGATAACCTTCCTTCAACGGTTGGAACTTGCAGGCAATGCCCATCGTGCGGACCTTCGTGACAGCGGGCGACCACATCGACTGGATCACGACTTCGCCCGAAGCCATCAGGTTCACGCTCTCGTTGAAGTCACGCCAGAACGCGCGGAACTGGCCGGCGCGCTTCGCTTCGATCAGGATCTTGATGGTCTGATCGATCTCGGCCTTGGTCATGTTGCCTTTATCGCCGTATTTCACGCGGCCCATCGCTTCGATTGCCATCGCCGCATCCATGATGCCGATAGCGGGAATGTTGAGCAGCGCCGCTTTCCCCTTGAATTGCGGATTGAGCAGGTCCGCCCATGTCGTCACGGGCCGCGCAATCAGGTCGGGGCGAATGCCGAGTGTGTCGGCGTTGTACGTGGTGGGGATCAGCGTCATCCACTCGGTCGGCGTCGCGGAGAATTCGGTTGAGCGTGCGCCTTTGAGGAACATCACTTTTTTCGGCGCCGTGCCTTGATCGCCGATCTTCTTGCCGTCCACTTCGCCCTTCGTCAGCACGGGCGTGATCTTGTCGGCGAGCTTGATGCGCTTGGCGTCCATGCCCGCGAGCGTGCCCGCCGGGATGAGCTTCTTGAGCGAGAAGTACTCCGTGTCGACGATATCGAAAGAGTTGGGTTGCGTGATGATGCGTTTGGTGACGTCATCGGTCGTCACGGGAATGTATTGAATCTCGATTCCCGTGTCTTCCTTGAACTTCTTCGCAATGTCCGCGCTCTGGTTGACGGCGGTGCCGAGGTAACGCAGCGTGATCTTCTCTTGTGCATGCACGTACGGGAAACCGGCGATGCCCGCAGCCGCGACGGCGCCCTTGATGAACGTGCGGCGCGATAAACCTTTACCTACGGTCTCGTCTCCAGCCTGTTGTACGTTTGCGGCCACCTTGTCGTCGTTCATTGCTTCTCTCCTCTAAAGAAATTGTCGTTGCGTTGTCGTTGTCAGTGCACTTGCTAGGCTGCGAGCGGATGGGCGTTCTGCTCGTCCCACCAGACCGTCACGCGCGCATTCGGCCCGAGACGTTGCGGATCGTAGTCGGCGTCGCTCATCAGCGATACGAGCGCGGGCGAGCCGTCTTGCGGATCGAGCGTGATGCGCAAATGCGTGCCCTGGTATTCGGCTTCACGCACCGTGCAAGCGAGGCCGCCGATCCGGCTCAAGCCGCTTTCTCCCGCGCTCGTGCCCGGCGTGACGCCTTGCGGCGCGATGCGCAAGCGGTCGGCGCGCACGGTGAAGAGCCCGCCCTTCGCGCCAAGCACGTTATGGCCACCGAGAAAGCGCGCGACGAATTCCGTGCGCGGCCGGTTGAATACTTCGAACGGCGTACCCATCTGTTCGATATGACCGTGACTCATCACCACCACGAGATCGGCGAGTGCCATCGCTTCTTCCTGCGAATGGGTGACGTGGACGAAGGTGATGCCGAGTTCCTTTTGCCAGCGCTTCAGTTCGGCGCGCATCTGCACGCGCAGGAACGGATCGAGCGCGGACAGCGGTTCGTCGAGCAAGAGGCAGCGCGGTTCGTTGAGCAATGCGCGCGCGAGCGCGACGCGCTGCTGCTGGCCGCCTGAGAGCTGGGCGGGCCTGCGGTTCGCGTAGGCCGACATCGCGACGAGTTCGAGTAGTTCGCCCGCGCGTTTTCGCCGCGCCTCTTTGGCGACGCCGCGCATCTTCAGGCTGAACGCGACGTTATCGAGCGCGGACAGATGCGGGAATAGCGCATAGCTCTGGAACACCATCGCGGTGCCGCGCGCGGCAGGCTGCTCATGTGTCACGTTGCGCCCACCGATCAGCACGTCGCCTTCGGAGACCGACTCGTGACCCGCGATCATGCGCAGCGTCGACGTCTTGCCGCAGCCCGACGGGCCAAGCAGGCAGCAGTAAGCGCCGCCGGGAATGCGCAGGTCGATCGCATCGACGGCGAGCGAATCGGCATAACGCTTCGAAACGTGCACGAGCTCGATGTCGGCGGGGCTTGCATGAACCACGGTTGATGCCGGCTGAACCATGAAGGTTTGTCCTGTCAGATGACGCGAATGGAATACGGCGCACGACGCATGCAGCCGGGAGCTTCTGCAAGTCATATGCCATTCGCGATTTCATCCGCCGCCAGCACGTACTCGCACGAGTGCCGCAACGCCCGCTGACAACGCGTGTCGACAGGTTGGCGCGCATATTGCACACGATTGCGGACCTCGATCGTCAGCACTTGCGGATTGGTTGCGTGTGCAATCGCAGTGCAGGTTTCGTTCGGATTGGGGCACAACCTAACCAAACCGGATCATTCACACCCGACAATGAACGACTTCAAGCGCGAGCCGTCCGGTTCATTCGATTCACTGACAACACATGGCCGCTTCGGCTATCAGCCGATTCATGAGGGCGATGCCTACCACTGGCCGAACGGCGCTCGGCTTGCGGTCTATCTCGGCTTCAACCTGGAGCACTTCGCGTTCGGCGAGGGCCTGGGTGCGGCGTTGGGGCCGCTGTCTCCGCAGCCCGACGTCCTGAACTACAGCTGGCGCGAGTACGGCAATCGCGTCGGCGCGTGGCGCTGCATCGAATTGTTCGATTCGCTCGACATGCCGGCGGGCACGCTCATCAACACGTCGCTTTACGATCACTGTCCGGCGCTCATCGAAGCCTGTGCCGCGCGCGGCGACGAGCTGATTGCTCACGGTCACACGAACGCGCAGCGCCAGAGCGATCTGGACGAGGACGGCGAACGCGCGCTGCTGGCGCATTGCCGCGCACGCATGATCGAACAATCCGGCGCGGAGCCGACGGGATGGCTGTCGCCATGGATCTCCGAATCGCATCGCACGCCGGACCTGCTCGCCGAGACGGGGTATCGCTATACGCTCAACTGGTGTCACGACGACCGGCCTGTGCGTATGCAAACGAAGGGCGGGCCGCTGTGGTCGATTCCGTATCCACAAGAGTTGAACGATCTGCCGATGATCATGGCGCGCCAAATGGACATGCGCGATTTCGCCGACATGATCGTCGACCAGTTCGATGAGATGCTCGAGCAAACGCAGCGTGCGCGCACTGCGCAGCCGCTCGTGATGGGTATTGCGCTGCATCCGTACATAGTCGGGCAGCCATACCGGTTGCGGCACTTGCGGCGCGCGCTCGCGCATATCGCCAGTGCGCGAGACGACATCTGGCTCACGACGCCCGGCGCCATCGCGCGCCACGCAGAAGAAGCCGTGCCCGTCGCGGCGCAAGCCGCATGAGTGCGGTGCAGGCGGGCATGAGGCCCGATAAGCGCGAGCGGGCGGACGCGGACGCTCGCATTTATCAAACGATCTTCGAAGGCGTCTTGAATCACAGGCTCACGCCGGGCACCAAGCTGCCCGAGCCGGAACTGTGCGAGCTGTTCGGCGTCGGGCGCGCAGTGGTGCGGCGCGCGCTGGAGAAACTGGCGCACGACGGCATCGTCGTGTTGCGTCCGAACAAGGGCGCCGTCATTGCGCAGCCGACGCGCGAAGAAACACGCGAGATTTTCGAGGCCCGCTGCGCGGTGGAACGCGCGCTGGTCGAACTCGCGGCGCAACGCGCGAGCGTCGACGATATCGGCGCGCTGCGCAAGCAGCTTGCCGACGAGCACGAGGCGATGCATCGCTTCGATCAGCCGTCATGGGCGCGCCTTGCCAGCGAATTTCATCTGCGCATCGCCGCGCTGGCGGGCAACGCGACGCTCGAGCGCTATCTCACTGAACTGATTTCGCGCTGCTCGCTGATCGTCGGTGCTTACGAGCCGGTCGGCAACGCGCCGTGCGAGCACGACGAGCACACCGCTATCCTCGATTGCCTGGAAGCTCGCGATGCCGCGGGCGCAATTGCGCATATGACGGCGCATCTCCGGAGTCTGGAGGCGCGCATCGAAACGTCGCGCATGCCTGGCAAGAAGCGGCTTGCGCAACTGCTTGGCATCGAACCCGATCGACAAACCGCGATGGAGTGACATGGAAATCGACTTCGAAGCGATCACCGAGTACCAGCGCTACAAACTGATGGCGAGCCTGATCGTGCCGCGGCCCATCGCGCTCGTGACCACGCTCGGCGTAGACGGCACGGTGAACGCCGCGCCGTTCTCCATGTTCAACATGCTGGGCGAGGAGCCGCCCATCGTAATGATCAGCATCAACCGGCTGACGGACGGCACGTTGAAGGACACGGCGGTGAACATTCCGCGCGAAAAGGAGTTCGTCGTGCATCTTGCCGATGAGGCGATTGCGCAGCAGATGCATCGCTGCGGCGAGCGCTTTTCGCCGGATGTCAGCGAACTGGACGAAGTGGGTTTCACCGCGCTGGCGTCGACGCGCGTCAAGCCACCGCGCATCGCGCAGGCGCCTGTTGCCTTCGAATGCGAGCTTTGGGAGACGCTTGAAACGGCGAGCCGCCATATATTCATCGGCAAGGTACTGGTGCTGCACGCGCGCGACGAACTGATCGATCGTGACGCCTGGCGCGTCAGGTTGCAGCATTACTTTCCCGTTGGCCGTTTCGGTGCGAGCGATTATGTGACGACGCGGGATCGGTTCGAGCTTTGAGTTGCACGCGTTCTTTGGAAAGAACAAATGCTGACATCTATTTCCAGTTTCCATTGAACGGGCTTTGTTTGCTTCAGGTATATGCTTCGCCATATCGATTGGTAGCAACATGATTCATTTCACCTGGCGATGCAATGAACTCGACCCGAATTCCAGGCAATCCCATTCGCAGCGAAGTCGATTTCGATGCGCAAGGCAAGCATGCCGGCTATCTGCGCCTGCCACATTCCGTGCACCGTTCGGCATACGGCTGGCTGCCGATTCCAGTCGCATCGATACGGAACGGGAACGGACCTGTCGTGCTAGTCATGGCGGGCAATCACGGCGACGAATACGAAGGGCAGATTCTCGTATCCGAACTGATCCGGCAGATCGACGCAGCCGACGTGTCGGGTCAACTGATCCTGCTGCCGATGGCCAACGCGCCTGCGGCGGAAGCGGGATTGCGCACGTCTCCACTCGATGACGGAAACCTGAATCGCGCCTTTCCGGGCGATCCGTCCGGCTCACCGACGCAGGTCATCGCGCATTACATCGAGCATGAGTTGCTGGCGCGCGCGGACTTCCTGTTGGATCTGCATTCCGGCGGTAGCTCGCTGCTTTACCACGGCAACAACATGCTCGCGATCGATCCACGCGACGAAGATGAACGGCGTCAATTGACGCAGGCATTGCAGGCTTTTGGATTGCCGAACGCGTTTCTGCATGCGGAAAATCCTGTGCATGCTGCATCGGCGGCACGCCGTCAGGGGGCACTCTCGATCACGGCGGAAATCGGCGGCGGTGGCTCTGTCAATCCGCCATTGCTGATTGAAGCAAGGCAGGGCTTGCTGCATTTCCTGGCGCACATCGGCGTGCTGCGCGGTCCACTCGTTCCTGACGCGCCACCTGCGGCAACGCGCTTTCTGCGCGTGGCGGGTGCGCGGCACTACGTTTATGCCTATGACAGCGGCATATATGAACCGCTCGTTGAACTGGGACAGCGCGTTAGCGCCGGTCAGCCGGCAGCGCGCATCCATTTCCCCGATACACCGCTCAAGGAGCCAGTGACCTGTCACTTCGCGAGCGACGGAGAGGTGGTCTGCAAACGCGTACCCGCTCTCGTGAAGCGGGGAGATTGCCTCTTCCATCTGGCGGATGAAGATCGCTCTTTCACTTGATCCGCTTTTCTAAAGCGTGTGTTGAAACGTCAATCCCGCTGTGGAATTGGCGCATTCACCTGTCGTTGCATCATTAATTGTGGCGATTTGATTCATTTGCATCGCACGATATTCATATAGAAATTGCTTGTGTAGCGCTGTCGGAACCTGGCGCTATCGTATGAGCTCCTGAACACAGATCGACATCGCTGTCGATGATTCATGAGCACGATCGTCGTTGACACCACGCCACAAGATCCGCGCGCACCGACGTGGCAATTGCGACACGTAAAGGCAGCGGTCTCGTCGATGCGCTCACCGTCGCGACGAACGGTCTGATCGCCGATGGCAGCTATACGAGGTCTCTTATGCGTTGGGGCATTCAGTCGGAAGCGTTGGGCCGCTCGGAAAGCAATCCACCTGGACTGCCGAAGTTCTGATGCGTTCGGTTGCGCGCTGCTGATTAAGCAGCGCCGCATATAACCATGTGCAGATTAGTTGTTGGCGGTTCGATGCGACGCGCGGAGACAATCGCCGCGAGTTTCGCCGCACTTCTGGGTAACGCGAGCTTTCTCTGTGTTCGTGTTCCGCATTTGACCCGCAACTATCCCAATCGTGATGAATTCCCGAACCCTTCTTGACCCTGCGCATGTCCGGCGCATCCTTTCCCGCATTTCATTCGTGCTGGGCCTTACCGTGTTCTCCGCTGCCGCTCAGGCCGCACCATCGGGCACGCTCGTCTTCTGCTCGGAGGGCAGTCCCGCCGGTTTCGATCCGGGCCAGCATACGACGAGCACGGATTTCGACGCGAGCACCAACACCGTGTACAACGAACTCGTGCAGTTCAGGCGCGGCACGCTCGATCTCGAACCTGCACTGGCGACGAGTTGGGATGTATCCGCCGATCAGCGCACGTACACGTTTCACTTGCGCAAAGGCGTGAAGTTCCAGACAACGGCATGGTTCAAGCCGACGCGCGAGTTCAATGCCGACGACGTGCTGTTCACGTTCAACCGGATGCTGCACGCCGACGATCCTTTCCGTAAAGCGTATCCGACGAGTTTCCCGTATTTCAGCGATCTCGGTTTCGAGAAGAACATCGAGAGTATCGAACGCGTTGACGACACCACGGTGCGCTTCCGGCTGAAAGAACCCGACGTGATCTTCGTACGCAATCTCGCGATGAGCTTCGCGTCGATTCTTTCCGCCGAATATGCCGCGAAGCTGACGGACGCTCACCGTGAAGCCGACATCAACCAGTTGCCGGTCGGAACCGGGCCGTTTGCGTTCCGCTCCTATCAGAAGGATGCGGTGATCCGCTACGACGCGAATCCCGATTACTGGCGGCCCGACGACGTCAAGCTCGCGCATCTGGTGTTTTCGATCACGCCGGATCCGGCGGCGCGCATCCAGAAGCTGGCGAATGGTGAATGCCAGGTGTCGGTATTCCCGCGACCCGCGGATCTCGACGTGGTCAAGCGAAACCCTTCACTGACGCTTGTTTCGGGCGTCGGCTTCAACGTGGGTTTCGTCGCGTACAACACGCAGCACGCGCCTTTGAACAAGCTCGACGTTCGCCGCGCGCTCGACATGGCCATCGACAAGCCCGCGATCATCCAGGCGGTGTTCTCCGGCAACGCCACGGTGGCGACCAACCCGATGCCGCCGGCGCAATGGTCTTACGACAAGCAACTCAAAGACGCGCCTCATGATCCGGCAAAGGCCAAGGCGTTGCTCGCGCAGGCAGGCTTTCCTGATGGCTTCGATCTCACATTGTGGGCGATGCCCGTGCAGCGCCCCTACAATCCCAACGCACACCTGATGGCGCAACTGATCCAGCAGGACTGGGCGAAAATCGGCGTGCGCGCGAAGATCGTCAGCTACGAATGGGGCGAGTACAACCGGCGCGCGAAGCAGGGCGGCGAACATGACGCAATCCTGTATGGCTGGTCCGGCGACAATGGCGACCCCGACAACTGGCTCGGCACCTTGCTCGGCTGCGCTGCAGTGGGTGGCAGCAATGTATCGAAGTGGTGCGACCCGGCATTCAACGGGCTGATCGAGAAGGCGCGCGAAACGTCGAACACCAATGAGCGCACGCGTCTTTACGAGCAGGCACAGGTCATCTTCAAGCAACAGGTGCCTTATACGCCTGTCGCGCATTCGATCATTTCACTGCCCGCGTCGAAACGTGTTAGCGGACTGGTGTTCTCGCCGCTCGGCAGTCATCGGTTCGATGGCGTGTCGCTGAACTAGCGGCTTCGCGTAGTTCAACCCGGATCGAACACCTTGAGGCCGCGCGCGAGCGCGGGCCTCGCTTCGACCTGTTCATACCAGCGGCGCAGATTGGGCAGTTGAGCCCAGGGCAGTTGTGACATGACCGACTGAGTGATCGTGAAGGCCGCGATGTCCGCGATCGAAAATGTCTTTCCTGCCATATACGGTTCGTCACTGACATACCGCTCTGCCGATTCGAGCGCCGCGAACATCCGTTCGACAAGCAGCGCTTGCCCCGCCGGAACACCCGCGCTACGAAGAAAAAAAGCAGCGTGACTGACGGCTATCACGTCGGTGACGAAAAAGAAAAATCGCTCATAAACGACGGCTCGTGCAAGGGAGTCGTCGGGTAACAGGCGACCCGACGCCCTCTCTGCCGCGTAAAGAATGATCGCGTTCGATTGCGTGATCACGACCGGCGGCCCGTTCTCCTGGCTTTCAACCAGCACGGGTACTTTTCCCGCGGGGTTCAGCGCAAGATACGCGGCGCTTCGATGCTCGCCGTTCGCAAGATCGACGGATTGGACGGTGTACGGCAAGCCCGCTTCTTCAAGCGCGATGGCGGCGCGAATGCAGTTCCCCGTCGGCGCGCCGTAAAGCTCATAGGTCGTATTCATCTCCATGCCCTTTTAATGACAATGCGAAAGCTGCCTATCCAATTGCAGTCGATCAAATGAATGATTTCCGTGCACCTATGTCGCCAGAAGTGGCGATTAATGATTCAATTGCACGAACAACAATAGTTATTTGTCGAATGCCCCAAGCGGATTTCATTGACTATACTGCGTGAGGCTGTGGTCGTCGGCGCGTGCGCATGGCACGTCCCCATAATGAAGACACGTAGCGGAAACTCGCCAGTGGAGTTTCCATGCGGCACGTTTTCGGACGCCATGAATCCAGATCGCAAGCACGGGCCGGGTGGACGCTTGACGCGATGCGAGTCGAAGGCTCGGCTTCGCGCAGTGGTTGCGAGCGCCAAAAAACGCTTCCTGACGGTTGGCTTCCGGGAGACCAGTCTTGACGACATCGCTCGCGATGCGGGCGTGGCGAAGAAGACGCTTTATTGTCATTTCGGCAGCAAAGAGCAGTTGTTTAGCGCGATTCTGGAAACGCTGGGGCGGACCTGGCAGGAGCAACTCCGGCACATCGTCACGAGCGGCGGCGAACCGGTCGACGTGCTCGAAAGAGCGGCGCTGCACCTGCTCGACATCGGCACTCGCGATGAAATGACCCAGCTTTACTGGGTGCTGTTGGTCGAGACACGCCGCTTTCCCGCGCTCTCGGCCGGGCTTTATCAGGAGCGTGGACGGCTGATCGGCATCGAACCGCTCGAAGGCTATCTGCGCGCAGCGGTGGAAAACGGTGAGCTCGAATTCGACGACGTCGAACTCGCCACCGAGCAGTTCGTGCATCTGGTGCTAGGCGGTGTGCGCGCCAGAATGCTGCTCATGGGCGCGCGGCGCCCGAGCGCAGCGAGACGTCAATTGATTGCGAAGCAGGCGGTCAGGATTTTCACCGCAGGGTGCTTGACTCGGTGAAACAAAGCTTTCAAAACATTTTCGTTTTTCATTCAATTAAATTAGTCATACGAAGTAAATCGCGTTTGTCGGAATGCCGATCCAGTCAATGGAGGCACATGCATGAAAACAGCTTCGCGTGCGTCGAGTGTTGTGCGCGCAGGGTGTGCAAGAACGCAATGGCGATTCGCGGCGCTGGGCGGCGTCGTGCTCGTCGTCGTCATGTCGCTGGGCGCTTGCATGATGGGCCCGGACTATCGCAGGCCCGAAGCGCAGATTCCCGAAGGATTCAAGGAAGGCGTCGACTGGCAGCGCGCCGATGCGAACCCGCAAGCCGCGATCGACAGTACGTGGTGGCGGATGTACGGCGACGACAAGCTCAACGACCTCGTCGATCAGGCGTTGCGGGCGAATCAGTCGATCGCCGCGGCGGAGGCCGCCTATCGTCTCGCGCTCGCGACAGTCGAGGCCAACCGCGCGGGCCTGTTTCCGACCGTGACGGCCGGTCTGTCCGGCGCGCGCTCCGGCGGCAACGTCGCCGGGCTGAGCGCGAGCCGTGGGTCCGGGGCATCGACGTCGACGTCGGCGGTGGGCGGGGCGGGCAACAGCGTGGTGGCGCTCGGGGCCGTGACCTGGGAACTGGACCTGTGGGGCCAGATACGACGTCAGATCGAGGAAGCGAAGGCCAACGCGCAAGCGTCGGACGCGCAACTTGCCGGCGAGCGCATTTCCATTGCGGCCAGCGTCGCGACCGATTACTTCCAGCTGCGGCAAGCTGACTATGACATCCGCGCGCTGAAGGAACAGCTGGACGCTTACGGGCGCATCCTCGCGATCGTGCAGACGGCCTACGCCCAGGGCGGCGCCTCCAACGACGACGTGCTGGTCGCGCAAGAAGATCTGGAGACGGTGATCGCCGATCTGCAGACGACGGAAATCAACCGCGAACATGATGAGCACGCGCTCGCCGTGCTGGCGGGCGTGCCGCCTGAGTCGTTCAGTATTCCGCCCGATCCCGACTACCACTTCATGGCGCCCGCCGTGCCGACGTCGCTGCCATCGCAACTGCTCGAGCGGCGTTACGACGTGGTCAGCGCCGAGCGCACGGCGGCAGCCGCGAATGCGAGCATCGGCGTGGCCGAAGCCGCGTTCTTTCCGACCTTGACGCTTTCGGCTGAAGGCGGTTTCGCGCACAGCACGCTCGCCCATCTGTTCACGGTGCCGAACCGCTTCTGGACGCTCGGGCCGGATCTGGCGCAAACCATTTTCGACGGCGGCGCGCGCACGGCTGCTGTGCACCAGGCGCGCGCCACGTATGACGAAGACGTGGCCAACTACCGCAATACGGTGCTCACGGCATTCCAGAGCGTGGAAGACAGCCTGTCGTCGATGAATCATTTGCGGGCGCAGGAAAGTGCGTTCGCACGTGTGCTCGACAGCAACGTGCGATTGTTCGCGAGCGAAGAGGCGCAGTTCAATGCCGGCGCAGTCAGCCAGCAAAACGTGTTGAATCAGCGGCTGACATTGATCCAGGCGCAACAGAGTCTGCGCGATACGCAGGCCTTGCTCGCGCAGAATCACGTGCTGCTCGTGAAAAATCTCGGCGGCGGCTGGCAGCGCGATGACGCCGAGGTGGCATCGCCGGCTTCGGGAAGCGCTGTACGACCTGTCGCGCAGCAATCTACCAGTTCCGCGGACTGAACACGTTTGACCCGACTGACACATTGACGCGCACGCAGTTCAACACGATTCACCCGACACGGGAGCACCGGCGTGCAGACATGCAGCCCGCGCGTGCCAGTGTCACGCAACAACGGAGTTCTCATGAAGTCACGTTTGGAACGCGTGTCGTTGTTATGTCTGTGTCTGATCGTGCTCGCCGCGTGCTCGAAAAAGGCGCCGCCGCCACCGCCGCCGCAGGTCTCGACAGTGAAGGTGCAAGCGCAGTCGGTGCCGCTCGAACGCCGCTTCGTCGGGCGGCTTTCGCCTTACTACAGCGCGAACGTCACGGCGCGCGTCTCAGGCGTGCTGCTCAAGCGCAATTACGCGGAAGGCTCGCAGGTGCGCGCGGGACAACTGCTATTCGAAATCGATCCGACGTTCTATCGCGCGCAGCTCGACAACGATCTCGCGATCCTGGCGCAGGACCGCGCGACCTACATCAACGATCACATCACCGCCGAGCGCAACCGCAAGCTGCTGCCCGTCGGTTCGATCTCGCAGCAAACCGTCGACAACTCCGACGCCGCCGAACGCAGCGCGGCGGCCAAGGTGAAGGCCGACGAGGCGACGGTGCAGAGCGCGCGCATCTCGCTCGATTACACACGCGTGACGGCGCCGATCGGCGGCATCGCCGGCCAGCAGCAGGTGACGGCGGGCGCGGTAGTCGGCAGCAGCACGACCGACTCGGGCGGCAACGGTACATTGTTGACGACGATCCAGCAGATCGACCCGATGTACGTGAACTTCACCATCAGCTCGGCCGATCTCGCGACGCTGCAGCAATCGCAAACGGGCGGCACCGTCGACCTGTCGCAGCAGAACCAGGTCTCGGTGCGTATCGCGTTGCCCAATGGCGCGGCATACGGCAGCGCAGGCACGCTCGATTTCTCCGACGTGACGGTGAACGCATCGACGGGCGCCGTCAATCTGCGCGCGCTGGTCGCGAATCCGCAGCGGCGTCTTCTGCCCGGCATGTTCGTCTCGCTGACGGTCGATTTCGGCCGGCAGAACGATGTGTTCCTGGTCCCGCAGCAGGCCTTGCTGCGCGATACGACGGGCGGCTATATGCTGCTGGTCGGCGGAGACGGCAAGGTGGCGCGCAGGGACGTCGAGACGGTGAATAGTCTCGGCAACAACTGGATCGTGACGCACGGCCTGAACGACGGCGACGAGGTCATCGTGACGGGCGTGCAGTTTGCGCATGAAGGAGCGCCCGTCAAGACCGTTGCGTGGCAGCCGCCGGCTGCCGCGTCGCCGGGTTCATCGGGCGCGGCGGCTTCTTCTCCGGGCGCGGCGGCATCATCGGCCGCAGCGGCTTCGGCCGGCATGGCGAAGTAGGAGACCGCTCATGCCGAGTTTCTTTATCGACCGCCCCGTTTTCGCGTGGGTCATCGCGATCCTGATTTGCCTGTTCGGCATCATCGCCGTGCGCGGCATGGGGATCGATTCGTATCCGGACATCGCGCCGCCGCAAGTGACCGTCACGGCGCAATACCCGGGCGCGAGCGCGCAGACGATGGAATCGACCGTGACGCAGGTGATCGAGCAGCAGCTCACGGGCATCGACAATCTGCTGTACTTCAGCTCGACGTCGAGCTCGAACGGCCAGACGCAGATCATCCTCACGTTCGCGACGGGCACCGACCCGGACATTGCGCAGGTGCAGGTGCAGAACAAGGTCACGCTCGCACAGCCGTTGTTGCCTTCGCAGGTGACACAACAGGGCGTGATCGTGGCGAAGTCCAGCCCGGACATTCTGCTATTCATCGCGCTGCAGTCGGACAATGCGTCGATCGATGCGGGACGGCTCTCCGACATTCTCGCGTCGCAGATCCAGCCTGTCATCGGGCGGGTGACGGGCGTCGGCAACACGACGCTGCTCGGCTCGGAGTACGCGGTGCGGATCTGGCTCGATCCCGACAAGCTGCAGAGCTATGGCCTGTCGACCACGCAGGTGCTCAACGCCGTGAGCGGACAGAACGCGCAATTCGCGGCCGGTTCGCTCGGCGCCGATCCTGCCGTGAAGGGCCAGGTGTTCACGGCAACCGTCTCCGGCGACAGTCTCTTTTCGTCGCTCCAGCAGTTCCGCGACATCATCGTCGTATCGAACAGCAACGGCACCACAGTCAAACTGAGCGATGTGGCACGCATCTCATTCGGCTCGCAGACTTACGGGCAGGCGCCCGTGTACAACGGCAAGCCGGCCGGCGGCCTTGCCGTGTTCCTGTTGCCGGGCGCGAATGCGCTGAAGGTCGAGAAAGCAGTGAAGGCGACGATGGATACACTCGCCCGCGATCTGCCAGAAGGCGTCACATGGAGCGTGCCGTACGACACCACGCCTTTTATCACCGCATCGATCACGGACGTGATCCGCACGCTCATCGAGGCCATCCTGCTGGTGTTTTTCGTGATGTTGATTTTCCTGCAGAACTTGCGCGCGACGATCATTCCGACGCTCGTGATTCCCGTCGCATTGCTCGGCACCTTCATCGGTCTTTCCGCGCTGCATTACACGCTCAACCAGTTGACGCTGTTCGGCATGGTGCTCGCAATCGGCATCGTGGTGGACGATGCGATCGTCGTGATCGAGAACGTCGAGCGCATCATGAGCGAAGAACATATGGAGCCACGTGAGGCGACCCGCAAGGCGATGAAGCAGATCACGGGCGCCATCATCGCGATCACGGTGGTGCTGACGGCGGTGTTCGTACCGTCCGCGCTGCAGCCTGGCGCAACGGGCATCATTTACGCGCAGTTCGCGCTGACGATTGCGGTGTCGATGGGATTCTCCGCGTTTCTGGCGATGTCGTTCACGCCTTCGCTGTGCGCCGCCATTCTCAGGACCGAACACCAGGCGAAGAAGAACGCGTTTTATCGATGGTTCGACCGGACCTTCGACTGGACGACAAAACACTATCTCAGCCATGTGGGCAAGGCCGTGCATCATGCGCCGCGCTGGATGGTGGCGTTTGCGCTCGTGCTCGTGCTGACGGGCTTCCTGTACACGAAGCTGCCGACCAGCTTCGTGCCCGACGAAGATCAGGGCTTCGTGCTGGCACTCGTCAACCTGCCATCCGGTTCGACCTTGCAACGCACCGATCACGTGATGGCCGAGTTGCGCGACAAGCTCGCCAAAAGCCCGCTCGGCAAGGACATCGTCGGCATCTTCCAGCCCGAGGGTTTCAGCTTTGTCGGTACGAGCGAAAACGTCGGCATGTCGTTCATCAAGCTATCTGACTGGAAGGACCGCTCCGAAACGGCAATGCAGATGATCCCGCAGATCAACCGTATTCTGTCGTCGATCCCCGACGCGCAGATTTTCGCAGTGAACCTGCCGACCATTCGCGGCCTGAGCCAGTTCGGCGGCATCGACATGTATCTGCAGGCGCGCTCGGGGCAATCGCGTGCCGAACTTGGCGAGGCGGAGCGCACGCTGCTCACGAGTGCGGCGAAAAGTCCCGTGCTGTTCGGCATCCGGCCGAACTCGCTGCCGAACTCGCCGCAACTGGACATCGCGGTGGATCGCACGCAGGCGCAGGCGATGGGCCTGTCGCTGACGGATGTCTATCAGACGCTCGAGATGGAACTCGCGCCGTTCTACATCGACCAGTTTACGTACGGCGGCCGCGTGAAGCGCGTCTATATCCAGGCGGATGCGCCGTTCCGGATGTCGCTCGACGCGCTTCAGCACCTCTACACGCCGAGTGTTTTCGCGGCCGGCGGGTCGTCGAGTCAGGCGTCTTCCAGCAAGAGCAGTTCGGGCACGACGGGAAGCACAGGCACGGCCGTCGGCTCGAACGGGTTCGTCACACCCGTCGATCCGTCGCCCGCCAATACGTCGATCGCGCCATACAACATGGTGCCGCTCGCCAGCGTCGTGAATGCCAAATGGGCTTTTGGGCCGACGGTGCTGCCGCGCTACAACGGCTATTCGGCAATCGAGATTGTCGGCAACTCCGCGCCCGGTTACTCGACGGGGCAGGCGATCGATACGCTCAACGACATCATCAACCATCAGTTGCCGCGCGGCTTCGCGGGTGACTGGACCGGGCAGTCGTATCAGGAGCTGCTGTCGGGCTCGTCGGCGACCACGCTGATGGCGCTGTCGATCGTGGTGGTGTTTCTGTGTCTCGCCGCGCTGTACGAGAGCTGGTCGATACCCGCGTCGGTGCTGCTGGTGGTGCCGCTTGGCATGCTCGGCATGCTCGCGTTCTGCCTGACCTTCAGCGTGCCGAACGACATCTACTTCAAGATCGGGCTTGTGACGGTGATCGGTCTCGCGGCGAAGAACGCGATCCTGATCGTCGAGTTCGCGGTGGAGGGACAGCTGCGCGGCATGACACTGCGCGACGCGGTGCTGACGGCGGCCCGATTGCGGCTGCGTCCGATCCTGATGACGTCGATGGCGTTCATTCTCGGCGTATTCCCGCTCGTGATCTCGTCGGGGGCGGGCGCCTCTTCACGTCACGAGATCGGCACGGGCGTGATCGGCGGGATGCTGTTTGCAACGTTTCTCGGTCTGCTGCTGATTCCCGTGTTCTATGTGGTCGTGCGCCGGCTGCTCGGCGACAAGCTCGACGAGGTGTCGCACAAGATGCCGCATCACGGCGGCGATGGTGCTGCGTCTGGTGGGCACGGAGATGGAACGCCGAAGGACGGTGCGCCGCCCGACGGACCGCCGCCCGGCGGTACGCCAGGGACGGGGGCGCCGGCTTGACGAACGAACACTTGCCGCGCGCCGCGCTTCCTGGCCAGTCTCGAACCGGTACAACGACCGATGAGGCGAACACGACAACAGGCGCGGGAAACGCGCGACCAGATTCTCGATGCAGCCGAGCGGCTGTTCGCGGAGCATGGCGTGTCCCGCACGTCGCTGGAGGACATCGCGATGCGCGCGGGGTGTACGCGTGGCGCGATATACGGACACTTCCGCAACAAGAGCGATCTGTTCGTCGCGATGACGAACCGCGTGATGCTGCCGATGGAAATGCTCGTTGCAGCGACCACGGATGCCGCCGAGCCGGACCCGCTCGGCAGGATCAGGCAACTGCTGGTGTATTTCCTCGGTAAGGCCGTGGTCGAGCCGCACAGCCGCCGCGTGTTCGAAGTGTTGTTCACGAAGTGCGAGAATACAAAAGACATGGTGCTGGTGATCGAGCGGCAACACGACGCGGCGCGTAACGGAAGGATGTATCTCGAGCGCGGCTTGCGTAATGCAATCGCGAGGGGACAACTGCCGTTCGATCTCGATACCGAGCGTGCATCGAGCGTCGTGCATGCGTTCCTTGGCGGCGTGCTGCGAGACTGGCTGCTGGAACGCGATTCGATCATGCTGCCGCGCGATGCGGAGTTTCTGACGGACGTGTGTATCGGCATGTTCAGCTATTCGCCTTCGTTGCGGCGCGCCCAGGGGGCGTGCGGATAGCAGCAATCTTGCTCATTTTTCTGGCGCGCTTTCGTCAGCACGTGCGCTTTGTCGAGTGGCCTTCATGTTTTGAAGTAGTATTGTTCGCGTCTGATCGCAAGGTCGATGAACGAACAAAACGCTACGAATGAGGCTTCCGATGAATAGGGCGATCAAGGCGCTACTGCTCGGCATGGCAGCTTATCCGATGGTTTGTACGGCTCAGACAGGCGGATGCGATGCAAAGCGCACTTCGATAGAGAGAGAAATCAGCTATGCGCAAGCGCACGGCAATGCGAAACGGGTCGATGGGCTCGAAACCGCGCTCGCTCAACTGAACGCGAACTGCACCGATGCGGTGCTGCGCAGCGATGCACAACGCAAGGTGGCTGCGGCGGAGAAAAAACTGTCGGAGCGCCAGCGCGAGTTGCAGCAAGCAAAGGCCGATGGCAAGAGCGCGAAGAAAATCGCCGAGCGGCAACACAAGGTCGACGAGGCGCATGCGGAGCTCGAAAAAGTTCAGACGGAAGCGATGCAGTGATTGGGAGCAACAAGATGCAAGTGCTGGTTGACGCAGACGCCTGCCCGGTTGTCATCAAGGACATGCTGTTTCGGGCCGCGCGTCGCGCCGAAGTGTGTGTGACGCTCGTGGCAAACCGGTATCTGCAGACGCCGCCTTCGCCGTATATCAAGTCACTGCAAGTACCGGCGGGCGCGGACGCAGCCGATATGCGCATCGTTGAACTGGCCGTGGCCGGCGATCTGGTGATTACCGCGGACATCCCGCTGGCCGCCGCTGCGCTCGACAAGGGCGCCTTCGTGCTCGACCCGCGTGGAGGCTGGTTCAGCCGCGAGAATATCGAGGAACGCCTGACGATGCGTGCCGTGATGGATCAACTGCGCAGCACGGGCGTCGATACGGGCGGTCCAGCGCCCTTCAGTCCGCGCGACAGCAAGACCTTCGCGGGGCAACTGGACCGGTTTCTCGCGCGGCATCGCGCGGCGCCAGGCTGAACGTCGAATGTGATTTGCCGGGTTTTCAACCGGCGAATTGGAACTATACTGGGGCACCAGGAGGTTTCAATGGCCGATCAAGAGAAACTGCATCCGCTACGCCCGTTTTTGAAGAACTGGATTTGGGAGCATGGTCGAGTCGGGACGCGCTATCTGGATTACGTCGATGGCGAAATCAAGTTCGATGAAGGCAAGAAATCACGTTTCGCTGCTGAGAAGTATATTTATGTACCGCTCGACAAGGACGGTGAAGATGCTGTAGTCGCAGAGGGTCCTGCAATCCAGGAAGCGGGGCTTGCCCGCTTCTTGCGGGCTGCGCAGCTGGGCACGCCAGATGAGGCGGGTTCTGTAGCGGAGATTCAACGCGCCGTGCAGGACTGTGTGGAACTCGGCCTCTTCAGCGCCTATCAGGCGGAGGCTCGCGAGGCAACGGCCCGCTATGCGCAGGAGCCGATGTTCGAGGACGAGATCCGTGCGGCGGTTGTCGATGACATCCGGCGTATTTACACGGGGGTGCGGGAGCAACTGTCGCTGTACGATTTCAGTGTGCTTTACGGCTTGCCCTCGCCGCTGCTGATCAGCGAGACGCCATTCATCGATTGGCGCGTGCGTTCAAGTCCGGCACTACCGTTTGTATCGCTTCCGTTGGGGCCTTATTGCCTGCTGGTGGGCGCGCCCTCGGGCCGCAAGAGCCGCATCGGCCCGGTGGTCTGGAAGGCCGCAGCGGCGATGGGCCCGTTGAAGGACCACAACCGCCAGATCATGGAGCACGCACGTCTATGGCTGGTGGCGACCACGGATGACCAACTCGTCGCGGCACAAAGCCGGTTTGCTGCCGCTACGGGCGCGAAGCAAGAGAATGTGAAGCCTTAAGGTAGTCGGCAACATCTTTCGTTGAGTTACTTAAACAGGGGAAACTAATGAACGCAATCAAAACACTCAAGCTGGCTGGCGCTGCATTGATCGTCGTTGCTTCCGTCAATGCCTGGGCTCAGGGAAGTGAAGCCGCCAGCGCAACGACGACAACGACGCAAGGCGCATCGAAATCCTCCATCAGGAAGGCGAACCGGGCATTGAGTAAAAAAGTGGCCAAGGCGCTTTCGAAGGGCGGTGTCGATACGACGGGGATCAATGTTCTCGTGAAGGGCGGCGCAGTGACGCTCGCTGGGGGCGTGACCGATCCGTCCCAGATCGATAAGGCAACGTCGATAGCGAAGGGTGTTTCCGGCGTCACGTCTGTGAAGAATGCTCTGACGATTCGGGAAGGCGGGCAGTAGGACAAAGAGAAGCGTGCGCGAGAAACAGGCGGCGCTTCCATCCGGGTTGTCACAAGGAGACGCCGCTCGCATTCCAGCGAGCGGCTCATCCGGGACGGAACTCGACCGCTCGGCATTCACGCATCATTGTCGACGACTGATCCCGCGAGTCTCCGGTGAGAAGAATGTAGCGACAAAGCTGATCCCCGCCAGCACCGCGATGTAGGTAGCAATCGGCCAGTACGCACCTTGTGCCCACGCAAGCAACGCAGCCGCTATAAAAGGCGCGATTCCGCCGGCTGCGACGGCAGTGAACTCCTCGCTGACCGCGATGCCCGTGTATCGATAGCGGGCATTGTTCACCGACGACGCTGAAACTGCAGACGTTGCCCGTGCTGTCATGCTTCGTCTCCAATCGGGCTCGCGATGCGCGTACCGGTTTTCAGTTATCGATACCCGCAGCTAAGCTCAGAAACTCGCTCATGCGACGGCGAGCCAGTTCGGGGCGAGTCAAAACGCCCGCGACGTCCGCCTTCCTGAACACCTCTGCGTAGTGCGCGACGGATCGCGCCGACTGCATCCCGCCTGCCATCGAGAAGTGCCGTTGATGCCCGTTGAGCCACGCGAGAAAAACGACGCCAGCCTTGTAATACTGCGTGGGCGCAGCGAAGAGTTCGCGCGATAGCGCAACCGTCGGATCGATAAGCTGGCGATATGAATCGGTATCCCCGGCGGCGAGCTTCACCAATGCGCGCGATGCGACAGGCGCGATCGGGTCGAAGATGCCGAGTAGCGCGTGCGAATGGCCGGTGCTGTCGCCCGCGATGAGTTCGCCGTAGTTGTAGTCGTCACCTGTGAACATCACGACGCCCTCGGGCAACTGCGATCTGAGTTGACGCTCATATTCCGCGTTGAGCAGCGAGATCTTGATGCCTTCGATCTTGTCCTGATGAAGCCGGATGATGTCGAGCACAGTCGCCATCGCTGTCGCGACGTCGCGGCTGCCCCAGTAGCCGGAGAGCGAAGCATCGAACGCGTCGCCCAGCCAATGCAGCACGACCTTGTTGCGTGACGCGGAGATCACGGCATCGTAGACATGCTTGTAGTCGTCGGCGGACTGCGCTGCTGCGCACAGGGCACGGCTCGCCATCATGATCGGCCGGCCGCCCGCTGATTCGATCACTTCGAACTGGTCCTTGTAGGCGCCGACAATGTCGGCAAGCGCATGGCTGCGCGTGCCGTCGAGATGATCGGTGCCCGCTCCGCACGCCAGGTCCGCGCCGGGAATGCTGCGCGCGTGCGCGATGCTGCGTCGGATCAGTTCAGCGGCTGTTGGCCAGCCGATACCCATGCCGCGTTGCGCGGTATCCATCGCTTCGGCCACCTTGAATCCCAGGCCGTACAGGTAGCTGCGAAATGCAAGCGTAGCGTCCCAGTCAACACGCGGCGTATCGCCCCAAGGCTCGTACGCACACGATGGATCGACGACGACGTGCGCCGCCGCATACGCGACGCGGCTAAACGTCGGCGCGGTGGACGGCGGAACCTGGTCTTCCCGGTGCTGCATCGTGTACGGGCTGATTGAACCTTCCGGCGTTGGCAGATTGATGTTCACGGAAACCTCTCGATGTCTGGGATTGAATGATCATGTCGGCGGCTTTTTCGGCGACCATGATCGTCGGTGCATTTGTGTTGCACGAAGGCAGATAGGGCATGACGGATGCGTCGACGACTCTGAGGCCATCCAGTCCGATAAGACGCAGGTCCGGTGTGACGACGCTATCGGGATCGTCGGGGCGGCCCATGCGGCAGGTGCCGACCGGGTGGTGGTCGGTTTTTGCATTTGCGCATGCATAGTCGAACAGTTCCTGATCGGTATTCACGTGCGCTCCCGGCAGAACTTCGCTTTGCACGTAGCGCTTCATCGCTGGGGCGCGCAGGATGTCGCGCGCGAGCCGCAAGCCCTTGATCGCCATGTCGCGATCGTATGGATCGGCCCAGTAGTTCGGGTCGAGCAGCGGCGCGGCAGCGGGGTCCGCGCTGGCGAGACGAACCGTGCCGCGCGAGCGCGGGCGAAGGTACGCGGTGTTGAGCGTAACGCCCGCATTGTTCAGCTTGGCCATGCCCGCTTCGATACCGGACCCGAGGCCGAGATGAAACTGGATGTCGGGCGAGCGGTCGCGCGCGTCGCGATCCGCATACCAGAAGCCGCCCGTTTCAAAGAGACTCGATGCAACCGGGCCTTTCTTCAGCAACAGGTACTGCAGTCCAGCCCATGCGGCGTTGTGCAGCTTGTTGTACTTGTCGTAGGTGTGATCGCCTGTGCATTCGGCGATGACGAAGAGGTCGAGGTGATCCTGCAGATTGGAGCCGACGCCGCGAAGATCGTGGACAGGTTTAATGCCGACAGACTCCAGGTGCCCGGCGGGACCGATGCCCGACTGCATCAACAGTTTCGGCGAACCGATCGCGCCCGACGACACGATCACTTCACGCGACGCGCGCACGATCTGCGGATCGCGGCTATCGCCCGTCACGTATTCGACGCCTGTCGCGCGGTTTCCCTCGACGATCACGCGCAGCGTTCGCGCCTGCATCGAGACCGTCAGATTCGCACGCCCGAGCACCGGTCGGATAAAGCCTGCTGCCGTTGATGACCGCCGCGCATCCAGTTGCGTCAACTGGTAATAACCGAGACCTTCCTGGCTCGCACCATTGAAGTCGGGATTGAACGGAATGCCGAGTTCCTGTCCAGCCTGAAAAAACGCTTCGCAGATCGGCAGCGGGCTGATCGGATTCGATACGCCGAGCGGGCCGCCATAGCTGTGATACTCATTCGCGAAGCGCTGGTTGTTCTCGGACTTCTTGAAGTAGGGCAGCACATCGCGATAAGACCAACCCGTCGCGCCCGCTTTCTGTTCCCAATCGTCGTAATCAGCAGGAACGCCGCGCGTATAGATCTGCGCATTGATCGAAGAACCGCCGCCGATCACCTTCGCTTGCGTGAAGCGCAGCACGCGATTGTTCAGATGCTTCTGTGGCACGGTGAACCAGCCCCACGAACCGATGCCGCGCGTCATCTTCGCGAAGCCGGCAGGCATCGAGAAGAACGGGTGGCGATCGGAACCGCCTGCTTCGAGCAGCAGGACCTTGATCGAGGGATCGGCGCTCAGGCGATTGGCCAATACACAGCCGGCCGAGCCGCCGCCCACGATCACGTAGTCATATGTCGTCGTTTTCATGTCAGTCGGCTCAGAATGCAGGGATGGACAGGCCGCCATCCACGTTGATCACGCTGCCTGTTGCGAAGGGCAGCAGGCCGCCTGCAAGCGTCGCGACTGCCTGGCCCACCTCGTCGCTTTCGCCCCAGCGGCCGGCGGGAACCAGGCCCTCGCGGAAACGCGCCTCGTATTTCTCCGCGACGCCGGACGTCATCGGCGTGCGGATAATGCCGGGCCGCACTTCGAACACGCCGACATTCGCGCCCGCGAGCCGCAATGCAAAGAGGCGCGTCATCATCGGCAACGCGGATTTGGACAGGCAGTACTCGGCGCGCTCGGGCGATGCCATGTCCGCCGATACCGACGAAACCGTCACGATCGACCGGGCGGCCGTCGACGATGTCGCACACATGTGGCGAGCGACGGCCTGCGTCATAAAGAACGTGCCGCGCAGATTGACGCCGAGCACGGCATCGAATGCTTGCGGCGATACGTCGAGCAGATCGCCGCGGCTCGGCGAACCGATGCCCGCGTTGTTGACGAGACATTCGATACCTCCCTTGAAGCGCACGGCTTCCTCGACGACGCTTTCATGCGAGCCGACGTCGCTGAGATCGCTCTGAATGAAGAGCGCCTCCTGGCTTTCGTCGCGTACGAGCGCACAGGTCGTCGCGGCGTCCTCGTCGTTCACGACATCCGTCAGCACGATGTCGAAGCCGCGCCGCGCGAGCGCGACGCAGATCGACCGGCCGATGCCGCGTCGCGCGCCCGTCACCAGCGCGGTTGAACACTTTCCAGCTATCTTGCTCATGGCTGCACCATCCGTCGTTGTGCTGGGCGCTCAGTGAATGCGGACTTCCGTGTCGGCGTCGAACAGCACGAGCTTCGACAGATCGACGCGCAGCTCGCATCGTTCGCCGGACGCGTGCGGCATGTCGGCGCCGAGTCGCGCGGAGACTTCCATGCCGCCGAGATCGAGCACGGCGAGCGTGTCGGGGCCTGTCGGTTCGAGCACATTGATCGTGACGGGCACGGTGCGCAGTGCCGACGTGGCGCGCTCGTTTTCCACGCCGATCGCCTCAGGGCGCAGACCCGCAATCACCTTCTTGCCGATGTAGCGCTCGACGGCGGCCGGTTGCGGCGGCAACACAAGATCGATCGCCTTCTGGCCTTCACCCACCAGCAGATGCAGTGCGCCGTTCGCGCGCTCGATGCGCGCCGGAATCAGGTTCATCGACGGCGAGCCCATGAACGTCGCGACGAACGTGTTGGCGGGTGTGTTATAGACCTCGGCGGGCGTGCCGAGCTGTTGCAGTGCGCCGCCCTTCATCACGGCGATGCGCGTCGCCAGCGTCATCGCTTCGATCTGGTCGTGCGTGACGTAGACGATGGTCGCGCCCAAACGCTGATGCAGCTTCTTGATCTCGGTGCGCATATCGACGCGAAGTTTTGCATCGAGATTCGACAGCGGCTCATCGAACAGGAAGATCTTCGGATGACGCACCAGCGCGCGTCCCATCGCGACACGCTGACGCTGACCACCCGACAGCTGGCCCGGACGCCGGTCGAGCAGGTGCTCGATCTGCAGCAGACGGGCGGCATCTTTCACTGCTTTCTCGCGTTCGGGCTTCGATACCTTGCGCATCTCCAGACCGAAGCTGATGTTCTGCCCGACGGACATGTTCGGATACAGCGCATAGCTCTGAAACACCATCGCGATGTCGCGCTCGCTCGGATGCAGATCGTTCACCTTGTCGTTGCCGATACGAATCTCGCCACCTGAGAGCGTGTCGAGTCCGGCGATCAGAGAAAGGAGCGTCGATTTCCCGCAGCCCGAGGGTCCGACGAGAACGAGAAAATCGCCATCTTCGACATCGATGTTGATCTCCTTGAGGATTTCGGTGGAGCCGTAGGCTTTGCGAACGTTGGATACGTGCAGAGAAGACATGATTTACCCCTTGACCGAGCCGGCCATCAGACCGCGTACGAAGTAGCGACCACCGATCACATAGACGAGCAGTGTCGGCAGCGCGGCGATCATGGCCGTGGCCATGTTGACGTTGTATTCCTTGACGCCCGTCGATGTATTGACGATGTTGTTCAGCGCGACGGTGATGGGCGCGGAACTGCCTGTCGTGAATGAAGCGCCGAACAGGAAGTCGTTCCAGATGTTCGTGAATTGCCAGATCACGGTGACGGTGATGATGGGCACCGAGTTGGGAAGCAGGATGCGGAAAAAGATGCGAAAGAAGCGTGCACCGTCGATCATCGCCGCTTTCACAAGTTCATCGGGAAACGCGATGTAGTAGTTGCGGAAGTACAGCGTCGTGAAGCACAGGCCATAAACGACATGCACGAACACGAGGCCGCTGATCGATTGCGCGAGGCCGACCTTGCCGAGGAACGAAGCCATCGGAATCAGTACGATCTGGAACGGGATGAAGCATCCGAACAGGATCAGGCCAAACAGCGTGTTGTCGCCTTTGAAGCGCCATTTGGTCAGCACGTAGCCGTTCAATGCACCGAGTAACGTGGAGATCGCTACGGCAGAGAAGACCATCCGGAAGGAATTCCAGAAGAAGCCTTTTACACCGGAGCATTCCAGTCCCACGCATGCCGAGCCCCAGGCTTTTTCCCACGCTTCAAGCGTCCACTGATGCGGCAGCGCGAGGATATTGCCGGAATACACCTCGGGCAGCGGCTTGAACGACGTTAGCAGCATCACGAGCAGCGGTACGAGATAGACCACGGCCGCAATCGCCAGCATCGAATAAATCACGATCCGCGAGACGTAGTTATGCTTGCCCACCACCATCTGTGGTGAGTCCCATGTCTTGGTAGCCATCGTTGTCTCCTGTTGGCCAGAGTTGGTTCTTTAGAGCCTTACTCTGGCCCCATGCAAAAGGTTGCTAGGGGGTATCGGTTGAGTTCAATGGCCGCCGCTCTTCCGGCGAGGTCTCATTTCGGAGTAGAGGTAGGGCACCATGATGGCCGCCACCGTACACAGCATCATCACGGCGCTGGCCGCACCCATGCCGAGTTCGTTGCGGGTGAAGGTGAACGAGTACATGAAGGTGGACGGCAGTTCTGTCGAGTAGCCGGGACCGGCGCCCGTCAATGCGATGACAAGCTCATAGCTCTTGACCGCAAGGTGCACGAGAATCACGAACGCGGATACGAAGACGGGCCGGAGCTGCGGAATGATGACTCGCCGATAGATCGAAGGCATGCGCGCACCGTCGATCGACGCGGCCTTGATCTGTTCCTGGTCGATGCCGCGCAGGCCGGCCAGAAACATCGCCATCACGAAGCCCGACGCCTGCCAGACAGCGGCGATGACGACGGTATAGATCGCCATGTCGTCGTTGATGATCCAGTCGAACTGGAAGCTCGTCCAACCCCAGTCATGGAACAGCTTGGTGAGGCCCAGTCCCGGATTGAGAATCCATTTCCATGCGGTGCCCGTGACGATGAACGAGAGCGCCATGGGATAAAGAAAGAGCGCCCGCAATCCGCCTTCAGCGCGAATCCGTTGATCGAGCAGAATGGCGAGGCCGAGACCGATCGCCATGCACAGCACGACATAGAGCGATGCGTAGATGCCGAGGTTGACGATCGCCACATGCCAGCGCGGATGCTCCCAGACGCGGCCATACTGAAGCAGACCGGCCCAGTGGAAGTTCGCAAAGGCGCGTGAGCGGGTGAACGAGAGCACCGTCGTCCACGCGATAAAGCCATAGACGAAGATCAACGTGATGATCAATGTCGGGCTAAGGACGATCTTGGGCAGAACCGCTTCGAAGCGGTTTCGAAACGTCGATCGCTTTCGTGTCGGGCTTTGTCCCGAGCTGTTGTTCAGATCATCAAGCGTGGTCGCCGCATGGGCGCGATTGTGCAATAGCATGGCAACACCTACCGTCGGAGATGACGGGCCTCGCGGACAGCGGCGTTGGGTGCCGCATCCGCACGAGGACCATTTGGCTTACTGCGAGTTCTTCACTGCCGCGACGAGCGCTTTCACGGCATCCGCAGACGACTGATTCGAATTGAAGAAGTGCGTGACGACGTCATACACGGCGTTCTTCGGACCATCGGGCATCGCGTGTCCGTGCGCGAAGCTGCCGACCATCGAGTCCGTCTTGAGGGCGGCGCGCATGTCGTTCATCGACTTCTTGCCGCATTCGTCGAAGCCGTCCTGAGGCACATCGAGACGCGCAGGAATCGAGCCTTTGATCTGGTTGAATTTCGCCTGGACGCCCTTGTCCATGATGGTCGACGCAAACGCGTACTCGCCGGGGAGACTCGCGTCGCCCTTCTTGAAGCCCGCGAACTGGTCGGTGTTGAAGATGAATGCGCCATCCGTTCCGGGATAGTTGAAGCAGAGGTAGTCGACATTCGGCTGCTTGCCTGCCGACGCAAACTCGCCCTTGGCCCAGTCGCCCATGATCTGCATGGCAGCCTTACCGTTGATGACCATCGATGTGGCGAGATTCCAGTCACGGCCCGGGAAGTTCGGGTCGACCATGCCGCGCAATGCGCGCATCTGGTCGAAGGCCTTTTCCATCGTCTTGGAGCCGAGCGCGCTGGGGTCCAGCTTGACCAGCGCCTGCTGATAGAACTTCGGGCCGCCCGCCGACATCACCGCGCTATCGAAGATCGTCGCTTCCTGCCATGCCTGGCCGCCGTGCGCCAGCGGAATGTAGCCGGCCTTGCGGATCTTGTCGGCGTCCGCGACGAGTTCTTCGAAAGTCTTCGGCGGCGTGAGCTTCAGTTGATCGAAGATCTTCTTGTTCGCCCAGATCCAGTTCGTGCGGTGCACATCGACAGGTGCGGCAACCCAGTGACCATCGACTTTCGAAAATTTCTGGATTGGACCGGGCACGAGCTTGTCCCAGCCTTCCTTCGACGCGACAGGATCGAGGTTCTGCAGATAATCCTCTTGCGCGTATTCAGGGATCGTGAAGCCGAGCATCTGGATCGCATCGGGCGGATTGCCGGACGCGACGCGCGCCTTCAGCACCGTGCGTGCGGCTTCACCGCCGCCGCCCGCGATCGGGCTGTCCTTCCATGCATAGCCCTTGGTTTTGAGGCCGTCTTTCAGTACGGAAAGGGCCTTGGCTTCGCCGCCGGAAGTCCACCAGTGCATGACTTCCACGGTTTTCGTATCGGCCGCGCCAGCGGACAGCGCGTGGCAGGCAACGAGGCCGACTGCAATTGCAGCAATGCGTTTCTTGTACATCTTTGTCTCCTTGATGACGCTCTCTTGGCGGGCTTTCTTGTGGACACCACGGCGGGCATGCCGTGGCGCGATCTGGATGGATTCGTGATCAGGCGGCTGGACGCGGCAGCCACCAGTTCTTGCGCTCTCCGATGTGAAGCTGAATCGTCTTTGTCTCGGTGTAGTCCTCGACGGCCTGCTTGCCGAGTTCGCGTCCCACGCCGCTCGACTTGAAGCCGCCGAACGGCAGTTCTGGGTAACCGTCGAGGAAGGTGTTGACCCAAACGGTGCCCGCATCGACGCCGCGCGCAACGGTCAGGCAAGTGTTGATGTCGTTGCTCCAGACGGCGGCGGAGAGTCCGTAGGCGGTGTCGTTCGCGATGTCGATCGCGTTCTGCGTGTCGGAGAAGGGGATGATCGTGAGCACGGGGCCGAAGATTTCTTCGCGGGCGATGCTCATGTCGGGCGTGACATCGCTGATGACGGTCGGCTCCAGATAGAGGCCGTTCGCGTCATAGCGTTTGCCGCCCAGGCGCAGGCGCGCGCCTGCCGCAACGCCCTTGTCGATGTTGCCGAGAATCTCGACCAACTGGTTCTCGCTGACGATCGCGCCGATCTTGCATTCAGGATGCAGAGGATCGCCAACAGGCACTTGCCGTGCGCGCTCGACGACTGCTTGCGCAAAGCGCTCCGCAATCGATTCGTGCACGAGCACGCGGCTACCGCTGTTGCAGCATTCACCCGCGTTGAAGTACACGCCGAACACGACGGCATCGACCATCGCATCCCAGTCGCAATCGGGGAAAACGATCTGCGGATTCTTGCCGCCGAGTTCGAGCGCGACCTTTTTCAGCTTCTTCGATGCGAGTCCGCCGAGCAGGCTGCCGACGCGCGTCGAACCGGTGAAGGACAGCATATCGATGGCATCGTGTTCCGCGAGCGGCTGCCCGACGGACGGACCTTTGCCCGTCACGACGTTGACGACGCCCGCCGGCACGCCGGCCTGTTCGAGAATCTCCATCAGCATGACGGTCGTGCTCGACGTCAGTTCGCTCGGCTTGACTACGCAGGTGCAACCCGCCGCGAGTGCGAACGGCAGCTTCTGCGAGAGGATCCACAGCGGAAAATTCCACGGCGTGATGAGTCCGACAACGCCGATCGGCTGGCGCAGCACGATGCCGAGCATGTCTTCGCCGAGGGTGTCGTAGGCATCGCCGCTGGTCGTGCGGGCAAGGCTTGCCGCGTATTGCCAGAGATCGATGCAGCCGGACACTTCGCCGCGTGCCTGCGCAAGCGGCTTGCCTGTTTCGAGCGATTCGAGCAGCGACATCCTGTCGACGCGTGCCTTGATGCCGTCAGCGATCGCGAGAAGAATCCGTGCGCGTTCCGCGCCTTTGAGCTTCGACCATGGACCGTGACGGAAGGCGAGGTCGGCGGCGTTGATGGCTCGCTCGACGTCTGCCGGTGTCGCTTCCGGAAACGAACTGACAACGTGTCCATGCGCAGGGCTGCGGCGCTCGAAGCGCTGCTTGTCCGTGGATTCGGTCCATGCGCCGTCGATGTACATGCGGCCGTTGAAGGCTTCGTGCACGGGCGCCTTAGCGTTTGTCAAAAGCGCGGTTGCAGCGGGAATTGCGGTGTCGTACGTCATGTCATTGACCCTCGTATTGCGCCGGGCGCCGTTCGCGGAAACTGGCCATGCCTTCGCGGGCGTCGTGCGTCGACGCGGACAGAGCGCCCGCCATGGCTTCCAGGGTTGCGCCGGTCCCGAATCCCGAGGCGGCGTTGATCAGTTGCTTCGTCAGTTGCACGGAGACGGGTGCGAGCGTCGCGATCTTTTCAGCGATGGCGATGGCTGCCGCAACGGACTCTTTCGGCGTGGAGATTTCGTCGACCAGTCCGATGCCGTATGCGCGTTGCGCGTCGATCCGCTTCGCCGTGAGCGCAAGCGACTTCACATGGCTCGGACCAATCAGCGAAACCAGCCGTTGCGTGCCGGACCAGCCGGGGCAGGTCGCGATACTCGCTTCGGGCAGTGCGAACGTGGCAGCCGGGTCCGCGACGCGCACATCGGCGACTGCGGCCAGTTCGAGGCCGCCGCCGAATGCGGGGCCGTTGATCGCCGCGACGACGGGCAGACGCAGCGCTGCCCAGCGGTCGAAAATACGATGACCGCGTGAGACCCATACGCGCCACATGTCGAGCGGCGCGAGTGCCGACCACTGGTTGATGTCGGCGCCGACACAGAAGGCACGTTCACCCGCGCCTGTCAGCACGACGGCGCGCACGCTCGCATCCGATTCAAGCTGTGCCGCTCCGGCTTCGAGTTGATCGAGCATTTCCGGTGTCAGCGCGTTGAGCTTGTCCGGCCGATTGAGGGTGACGACAGCAACGGCGTTCGTCTTCTCGATCTGGATCAGTTGCTGGTCAGCCATGACGCGCCTCCTTCAGCTTCAGACCGAACGGAGCGTCCGTGAAAATGGATGCATCCATCGTCTTCAGGGCAGGGGAGACGGCCAACTCGATATCGCACTGGTCGAGTACATCCTTTTGCAGATCGATGCCGGGCGCGATCTCGATCACTTCGAGACCCTTGTCGCTGAGTTGGATCACGCAGCGTTCCGTGACATACAACGCTTGCTGATTCCGCTGTCGTCCCATACGTCCGCTGAAGGTCACGTGGTCCA
This sequence comes from Paraburkholderia hospita, assembly GCF_002902965.1. Classification (GTDB taxonomy): domain Bacteria; phylum Pseudomonadota; class Gammaproteobacteria; order Burkholderiales; family Burkholderiaceae; genus Paraburkholderia; species Paraburkholderia hospita. The sequence continues at coordinate 477,119 of NZ_CP026107.1, forward strand.
CATCGGCGATGAACTTCTTCTTGCCTTCCTTGACGATCTTCAGACGTCCATCGCCGACTTCGATCTTTGCGCCCGCCGTGAAATAGCCGCTAAAGACCACACGCTTCGCATGCGTCGTGATGTCGATGAAGCCGCCGCATCCGGCAGTGAGATAAGGCTTGCTCGGCAGCTTCGACACGTTCACATTGCCGAAGCGGTCCACTTGCAGGAACGACAGCAGCGATACATCGAAGCCGCCGCCCTGGAAGTACACGAATTGCGAAGGCGAAGGCATGATGGCGTCGGCATTGCCCGAGCATCCGAAGGCGAAACCGAGCAAGGGCACGCCGCCGACAGCGCCTTGTTCGATGACCCATGTCACGTCGTCGCGGTAGCCTTCTTCGAGCAGAATGCGCGGTACGTTTGCAGAGATGCCGAAGCCCAGATTCACCGCATCGTTCTGCGCGAGTTCCATTGCCGCCCGGCGTGCGATGACCTTGTCCGCGTGCCATTCGGCAAACGCGAATGCGCTTTCGGGCAGTTTGATTTCGCCGCTGATTTCCGGGTCGTATTCGATCTGTGTCGTCTGCTTCTGCTCGGCGTCAACGACCACGTAATCGACGAGATTGCACGGAATGTGTACCTGCTGCGTATGCAGCGAACCGACCTTCACGACACGCTTCACTTGCGCGATGACGATGCCGCCGTTATTGCGCACGGCTAGCGCCTGATCGCGTCCGCCCAGCAGCGCGCCTTCGTGTTCGAACGACAGGTTGCCGCGTTCATCCGCTGTCGTTGCGCGCACGATTGCAACGCGCGGCACGAAGTTTTTGTAGTGCAGCCACTCGTCGCCCGCGAACGTGACCTTTTCGACGATGGGATGTTCGGCGGCCTGCGCGTTCATCGCGCCGCCCTGGCGTTCAGGATCGACATAGGTATCGAGGCCGACCTTGGTCAACACGCCTGGACGTTTCGCCGCGACCTCGCGATGCATGTCGAACATCACGCCGCTCGGCAGGTTGTACGCGCGGATGTCGTTGTCGGTGATGAGATGCCAGATGTCGGGCATCGGCAGGCTCGATGGACCGCTCGGAAACGACCCGGCGATGACCGTATGAATCAGCCCTTTCTTCGCGATGTGATCGATGCCCTTGATGCCGTACATATCGCCAGCGGCGATCGGGTGCAGCATCGTCAGATTGCGCGGATGGTTTTCCGCCTCGAAGCGGGCGCCGATAGCAGCGAGCATTGCATCGGGACAACCCAGGCCGCTCGACGAACTGACGGTGACGACATCGTCATCGTTGATCAGGCTCGCCGCGTGGGCCAATGAAACAACCTTGCTGGAACGCACAGTCAATCTCCTCAAATTTTTATTCAGCGAAACGGGATGGCACCGTCACGTGGCCGCCTGCTTCGGCGGATTTCACGAGCGACAGCGCGGCGACGAGCGAGCGATAACCATCGATACCCGTCGCGGCAGGGTGCTGTCCTTCCGTAATCGAGCGATGGAATTGCGCGACGGCCGTGCAATACAGGTCGCGAGGTTCGACTTCGATGTCTCGCGTGCCTTCTGCCGAGCGCAACGTGATCTCGCCGACCGGGCGCTGCGTCATCACGTCCTTCGCGAACAGCGAACCCTCCGTGCCGTGAATTTCGAGCCCCGTGGGCGCGTAGGGCACGGTGAACGCATCGTGGAGTTGCGCGAGCACGCCGTTTTTGAAGCGCACGATCGCCATCACGCCGTCCGCGAGTCCCGTCGTCGACATCGTTCCCGACGACGTCATGGCGCTGACTTCGACGGGTTCGTCGTCGAGCAGGAAGCGCAGCGTGTCGATGTCGTGAACGGAGATGTCGAGAATCACGCCGCCGCCCGCATCGGGCCGTTCGATACGCCAGCCGCGCAGATGTGGCGGCAGCGAGACCGCATGGAAGACGCGTACGAAGAGGGGCGTGCCGATTGCGCCGGCGCGAATGAGTTCGCGCATCTTCCGGTGCGTCGCCGCGCAACGCAGATGATGGTTCGTGCCGAGCTTCACGCCGTGGGAGGCGCACGCTTCGATCATTTGCGCCGCTTCGTCTTCCGCCAGCGCGAGGGGCTTTTCGCACAGCACGTGCTTGCCGGCTTTCGCCGCCGCGAGCACTTGCGGCAGATGTTTCTCGTTGGTGCTGCTGATGTAGACGGCCGTGATAGACGGGTCGGCGAGTACGGCGTCGAGGTCTGCCGAGTGCGAAGGTATGGCGTGCTTTTCAGCAAACTCGCGTGCACGCTCCGCGCTGCCGCTCACCACGGTGGCGATCTCGCCGTCAGGCTGCGAGCGGATGGCGTTGACCATCCATTCGTCGGCGATGGTGCTGGCGCCGATCAGCGCCCAGCGGATTCTTTCTGTCATGTCTCTCTCCATTGGAACGTTCCAATTAGCGTTCGTTGGATCGTTCCAACAAACTGTAGTAGACTGATTTCACGATGTCAAACACTTTTTGGAACGTTCCAATTGTGCAAAGCAACATGAAATCTGGACCGACCATTCAGGACATTGCCGCTGCGGCTGGCGTATCGAAATCGACGGTGTCGCTCGTTTTGCAGGAAAGTCCGCGTATCAAGGCCGAAACGGCCGACAAGGTGCGCGAGGCGGCTCGCGCGCTCGGCTATGTCTACAACCGCGGGGCGGCCATCCTGCGCGGAAGGCGCAGCACGACGATCGGCATGGTGATCAACGATCTGACCAATCCGTTTTTCGTCGAATTGCTGGTGGCGATCGAGCGGGTGTTGGCTCAAGCCGGATATACGACGCTGATGGCCCACACTGCCGAAAGCCTCGAAACGCAGACGAGGGTTCTGCGGTCCATGCGCGAGCAGAATGTCGCTGGACTGATCATGTCTCCCGCACTTGGGACGCCGGATGAGTTGCCCGCCGAAATTCAGTCGTGGGGAATTCCACTTGTACTGGTCATGCGTCCGATGGGGCCCGACGTCGATACCATTGGTGTCGACAACAGCTACGGATTCGCATTAGCTACCGAGCATCTGATCGGGCAGGGACATACGCGCATCGCTTTCGCTGGCAACCGGAAGGGCTATGCAGTTGCCAATCAACGCAGGCAGGGCTATCTGTCGGCGATGGCGGAGCACTCACTGCCTGTCGATGACCACTGGATCATCGATGTCCCTTTGACGCCGGAGGGTGGGCGCAATGCGGTCCGCGCGATCTTCGACATGAAGCCGCGGCCGACGGCCGTGGTTTGCTACAACGATCAGGTCGCAATCGGCGTGCTGCACGAACTCGACAGAATGGGCAAGCGCGCGGGCAAGGCTCTGGCAGTTGTGGGTTGTGACAATGTCGTCGCGGCCGAGCACACCAATCCGCCTTTGACGACGCTGTTCGCAGGCGCGGATAAGCTCGGCACCATTGCTAGCGAGACGCTGCTGGCTCGACTGAGCGAAACCTCTGAAGACGAAAAGCCGCCAGTGCAATACTTTGCGGTGCCTGAACTCGTTGTCAGGGAATCGAGTATCGGTGCGGGGTCATCTCGCGCCAGTGCTGCGTAACAGCGGTCCGAGTTGTGTCTTTAGACCATATCGATGAACGCCGCGATCGCGAATCATGACCACGCTTTCTGTATTGCCGATATTACAGCGCCGCCTGCGGTGGATTCCGAAAGCTGATTGCCATCCGGTTATACGCGTTCATCAACCCTATCGCGATCGTCAGATCCACGATTTCTCGCTCGTCGAATACCTTCCGCGCGGCCTGGTATGCATCATCGGGAACGCCGGTGTCCGCCACGCGCGTCACTGTTTCTGCCCACGCCAAGGCCGTACGTTCGCGCTCATCGAATAGCGTGCCAGCTTCCGCCCATGCCTGCACCAGTGTGAGCTTCTCGACCTTCTGGCCTCTTTTGAGCAGATCGCGCGTGTGCATATCCAGGCAATACGCGCAGTTATTGATTTGTGAAACTCGCAGGTAGACGAGATCGACCAGTATTGGCGAGAGGCCGCTTTGCGTGACGTATCCATACACGCCTCCAAGGGCCTTGATGCCTGCGGGTGCAATCTGGGTGTAGTCGAGACGTTTCATCTCACTCTCCATGTTTAACGGGTGTGGTCAAGGTGTGATCGTCACTATCGACGATGAACACGGCAAGCAGCTTTGCGGGCTGTGTCTTGCTGCCATTGCGGCTGATGCGATGACGAGCGCCGGGCAGTTCATAGAAGCTCTCGCCTGCGTGATAAACGCGAGCGGGCGCATCGTTCACTTGCGACTCGATCGAGCCCGAGACGACGTAGCCGTAGATAAACGCCGATGGAGCGTGTACGTGGGGCGGAGAAGCTCCCCCCGGCGCATAGTCGACGACGACAGCGACGAGCGACTTGCCGGGGACGTTCGGTATGGCCCGGTTGAAATTCGGCGTGACTGTTTCCCCAGTACCTTGTGCGGAAGCCGAAAAGCAGGAAAAGATGGCAATAGCGGCGCAGGCTGTGCCAATGAAGGATCGTGTATTCATAAATCGTTCGGATCACTGATGTTTAAACGAGAAATGGATGATCATTCAGACAGGCTCGGTCTCGCGATTGATCGTCGCGCGCTGCTGTATGGACGACCTCTGCATGCAACGATGCGCGGCTTCTGCAAGCACGAAAGCGATCGCAATCAACGCAGCCGCAACGAGGCTCAGGTACTGCCCGCCGATCGACTGCAGCACGGCACCGCCAAGCACGCCGGAGCACGCGAGCCCGATGTATGTCGCGGTATTGTTGAGGGCCAGCAGCAGCGGCGCCACGCCCGGCTTGAGGTGCACCAGCCGATGTTGTTGCGGGACGATCAGCCCCCATCCGCATATGCCCCAGATCACGAGCGACACCGCGGCGCTGAATGCATGTGCGGATGTCCACGGCAACGCGCAAAAATTGATGACGGCAACCCAAAGCATCGCGTTGATAATGTTGCGGCTCTCGAATCGGTCCACGAGACGGCCGGCCAGCAGGTTCCCGGCCGTCGCCGCCACGCCCCACAGCAGGAACATCCCGGCAAGAATCCGTTCGTCGCCGTGCGTGACACGCTGCAGCACCACGCCCGCATACGTGTAGACCATCAGGAACCCGCCGAAGGCGAACAACGAAGTGAGCAAGGTGAGCGCGATCCGCACATCGCGCACGGGTGCAAGACGTTCTCGCAACCTGACGGGTGCAGGGCGGGGAACGGATGGCAGCATCGTCCAGACGCCGATCATCGCCACCATCCCGAGCAGCGTGACGAACCAGAGGGTCGTTCTCCAACTGCCGAATCCACCGATAAACGTGCCGATCGGTGAGCCGAGCGCTGTCGCCCCGGTCAATCCCGCCGTTACGGCAGCTAACGCACGGCCGCGTTTCTCCGGCGGTGCGAGCGCGGACGCAACGCCCAATGCAGTCGGCGAGAACAGAGCGGCGCCGAATCCCGACAGCGCGCGGCTGAACAAAACCCAGTGCAAGTCCACGGCGACCGCGCTGACCATGTTGCCGGCGACGAAAATGCCTAGCGCGGAAACCAGCAGGAGCTTGCGCGGCCAGCCGCCCGCCAGAGCCGCCATGACGGGAGCAGCCACCGCGTAGGTCAGTGCGTAAAAGGTGACCATCAGCCCCGCGAGGCTGACGGATGTATGCAGCGACGCAGCGACGCCGGGAAGAATACCCGCGACGACGAAGTTGTCGGTGCCCATGGCGAACATGCCCAGGGCCAGTATCAGTAGTCGACGATCCATACGAAAGGTTCTTGCGATAAGCGGTTTGAGGTTCAGCCTGAAGTTGCGCGTCGCAATCTGTCTGGCGCGCGATCGCGGCATCGGCCCGGCCGTTTTTTGCGCCGCCACGGTATGGGTAGAGAATAATCGCCGTTGACCGTGTCTCAAATGTCATATATACAAGCGATTCAGGACATGACGCGGGCAAGCTATGCACACGATCGGCTTCGTTGTATTCCCAAATTTCTATCTGATGGGCTTCGCGGCAGTGACCGCCTTTGAACTGGCGAACGTAGTGATCGGAGAGCCGGCATACGAAGTGACGCTCCTGTCTGAAGAGGGCGGACTCGTAGTGTCCTCGGCAGGTATTCGTGTCGAAACGCAGCCCTTCAGCGACGCCGCCTTCGACACCGTCATGTTTGGCTCTGGTGTCGAGATTGACATTGTCTCGGCTGAATTGACTGCGTTCGTCAGGCGCGCCTTGAAAACATCGAGACGCATCGCGGCACCCTGCACAGGCGCGTTTATCCTGGCCGGTGCAGGGGTGCTCGATGGCCGTCGAGCGACGACACATTGGCGCTTCGCACACGATCTGCAGCGTCGTTATCCATCCATTGCCGTCGAAGAAGATCAGATTTTCATCGTCGACGGACCGATCTGGACGTCGGCAGGCATGACTGCCACGATCGACATGGCACTGGCGATGATCGAGAAGGATCATGGCCAGGACGTGTCACGCGCCGTTGCCCGCAAGCTTGTGGTCTATCATCGCCGCGCGGGCGGGCAATCGCAGTTCTCCACATTGCTCGACCTCGAGCCCAAATCCGACCGGATCCAGAAGGCAATCGACTATGCGAACGCCAATCTGCGCAATGCGTTGACCGTCGAGGAATTAGCCGATGTCGCGGGCCTGAGCCCGCGCCAGTTCAGCCGGGCTTTTACTGCTGAAACGGGGCAATCCCCTGCCAAAGCCGTTGAACATTTGCGCGTGGAAGCCGCGAGGCTATTGTTGGAGAAGGGACGTTTATCGCTGGATGTGATCGCGGACGAAGTCGGCTTCTCGGATCGGGAGCGGATGAGGCGGGCGTTCCTGCGGACTCTTGGGCAACCGCCGCAGGCGGTCCGTCGCTTTAGCAGGGAAAGCCGTGAGCCGACTGGAAACGCACGACCATGAATCGCGCACCGGCCCGCGCGCGATACGCGCTAGTCCCAGCAGCGTGAATGGCGACCCGCGCAAGTAGCCGACCATGTCTCGATTGGTCTCAGGCTTGCTGCGGGAGACCAAACCGCTCTCGCTATATGCAGGGTTGCTCCACTTAGTCGAATGTTCCTGTACGTACCTCGCCATCGCGCAAGTAGCGGGTAATCAACACGCCGCCAGGCGTGCTCATCGAGTGCGCCAGAGTGAAGGCAGACGCTAGTGCGTTGTCGCCGAACAAGCGCTTGCCGCGCCCAAGCATGATGGGGTATATCACAAGCCGAAGCTCATCCACCAGGCCGACTGCGAGCAGTTGGCGCAGCATGTCGCCGCTGCCGAAGGTCAATAGATTGGCGCCATCCTGACGTTTGAGCGCGCGTATCGCGTCGGCAAGGTCGCCCTTCAGCGTATGACTGTTCTGCCAGTCGAGTGCGCCGGACTGATGCGTGGCGACATGTTTGGGTACGCTGTTGAACAGGTCGGCGATGGCGCGGCTGTGAGAACCGGCCGGTACATGTGGCCAATACGACGCGAATATGTCGTAGGTGCGACGTCCCAGTAGCAACTCGAACGGCTGCGAGAGCAGATCCTGCAAGTTCTGGCCAATGGCTTCGTCGGCATAGGGAACTATCCAGCCGCCAAGTCGGAAATCGCCGCTGCGATCTTCGTCCGGCCCGCCGGGGGATTGCACTACGCCATCCAGACTGATGAAAACGGAAACAACGAGCTTGCGCATGATGTTCTCCAGGTCGACGGACCTGATCGATCCATCTATACGACGAACGAATCGCACGTCGATCGACAATCACTCAAACCGATTTCCAAAGAAAGCGCTCTTGCACCAGCAATAAAAGGCAACGCCGCTTCGACATAGTGAATCGCCAGACGATTCACACGCATCCATGCAGTACGGCAAATAAACAACACCTCTTTGGCAGATCGCTTTGCTGCAACGAATTGACAGGCTATGCTCCCTGTTCACGAAATTGATCCAGCTGGCTCACTAATTACTGTGGATCGCTGATGAAAAAGATCGTTATCTCCAGTGCCATTGGCGCACTTTTCGCTGCCGCGACTCCGCTGGCATTCGCTCAAAGCTCGGTCACGCTATACGGCATCGTCGATGAAGCTATCCGCTATCAGACGAACACCGGCCCGGGCGGCGACGACCAGGTCGTCATGACCTCGGGTCCGGAAACACACAGCCGGTGGGGCTTGAAAGGCAGCGAGGATCTGGGCGGCGGATGGTCCGCAGTCTTCCACCTCGAAAACGGCTTCGAAGCCTTCAATGGGACACTCCACGTTCCCGGCACATTGTTCAGTCGACAGGCTTACGTGGGCCTGTCGAACGACAAGTGGGGCGCACTGACTTTCGGCAGGCAATACGCGCCCGCTTACGACACCCTGGGCGATATTTTCGACCCGTTGACCGTTGGCAATTATTGGCAAAACAGTTGGCCCTATAACAACATCGGCAATTACCTGGAAATCAATAACGCGGTCAAGTACAAAGGCACGTTCTATAACCTGGCGATCGATGCGCTTTATGGTTTCGGCAACCAGCCAGGCGCGCTCGGTCTCGGCGCCATCTACGCCGTGGAACTGACGTACACATATGGCCCAGCCATGCTCAACGCAGGCTTCCAGCAGGTGTCGGTACCGACCTCCGCGACGGGCTCCGCGGTCGGCACCAGTGTCGGCAGTGCAATCAATGGTGGCAAGACGAACTTCCTGCACGTCAGCGGCGCCTGGCAGGTCACTCACGACGTTCGCCTGCTGGCCGGCTGGCTTCACGGCCAGGACCAGACAGGTTTGACCGACGTCAACATGCAGCAAGCTGGCTCGCCGACATTGAAGGGTGCCAGCCCCAACCGCATCGACGACACCATTTATGTCGGTGCGAACTGGAAAGCCACCGCGCCACTGCTATTCACGTTCGCCTACTACTACGGGCACGCGCGCAATGCTGAACGGCTCGACGGTTCGCTCGGTACGGGGGTGAACCAGTCGGCTACGATTCTCGCTGAATACTCTTTCTCGAGGCAGTCGGAAATCTACGCGATCACGGACTGGGCGCGCGGCACGGGTGCCTTCGCAGCCGACTATCCAGGCGGAGTCAATTCCGCCGGTGTGCCGACCAATACCATTGGCCGAACCAACCAGTTGGGCGTGGCAGTCGGTCTTCGCAAGATGTTCTAAGGACGGGTATTCGGGCTGCGCGCACGACTATCAGCGCTTGTCGGCGGGATCGCGCTTGAAGCCGGTCAGCATCGAGCCGATCAGATTGTCGCGTGTCCAGATGCTCATGATGATGGCCGCGAGGATGTGTACGCACACGCAGACTTCTAGTGCAATAGAAAGAACCGTGTGAAGGTCATGCGGCCAGTCTTCGCCCCAGAATGCGTCGAGGCGCATCAGCCAGCCGCTTAGCGCCAGTGCCAGAATCAGCAGCCAGAGTGCGATTGCCATCAGGCCGCCGAGCGGATTGTGCGACAGATGATGCAGCGGCTTGCCGGCGGCCAACGAGCGCACGTAGTCTTTCAGATGCGCAGGCGTCGGCCACCAGGCGGAGAATCGTGCGTAGGGCGTGCCGAGAAATCCCCACACGAAGCGACAGGCAACCAGACCGGCAGCGATATATCCAAGTACTCGATGCGCCTGGTCAGTCGGCCCGAACAGATTCCACACGACGATGCCGGCGACGGTCCAGTGTGTGAACCGCACACCTATGTCCCAGGTTTTGACGGGCATCGCGCGCGCCGGGCGTCATTCGATCTCGGACTTCACGACGGCAAGCGTCTTGGTGTCGTAGTAGATCTCGACCTTCTTGCCCTCTTTGTTGTGTCCGTAGATTTCGTAGCAGTTGCCGTCGACCTTGAACTTCTTGATCTTGTAGCCTTGCGCTTCGAGCTGCGCGCGCGCATCCGATTCCTTCATCCACTCGCTCTTCGGATACACCGGGCAATCGGCTTTAGCGAGCGCCGTGCCGGAAACGCCCATTGCCACGCATAACGCCAGGAACTTGAACATCCGCCACCTCATGTGCTGGTTTGTCGAGCGGTTACTCTACGTGCACCCAGACTGGTTCGCAAGCTTATTGTAGGGTTTAAGCGAATGCTGCTGGTATCACCCGCGTTCGAACATTCAGATTCCCTCGACGCGCCCCGCTGCAAGTACGGGCCCGGTGGGTTGCCCGGTTAGCGATCCCCCTTGCGGTTCAAGAGACACCGCAAGCGTGGTCTGTGCGCCGAGTTGCTGAAGCTGATCCCGCGCGACGTGCACGATCGTCGGATGCTGCGGATCGATGACGCCCAGGGAGACGGGTTTCGAGCCGGGCGGAATCATCCACATCTGCGTGGAATGGTTGGCGGCAATCGCAAAGTCGCGAGGCGGAACGACGACGATCTGTGCATGTTGCGCATCCACCGTTGCCGTCCAGGCTGCGCCCGCGCCTTGCCGTTCGAGCGTCGCAACCAGATATTGCGCGCCTGCGGGCGGGGCCTCGGCTTCGTGCAACACGGTGCGTGTCAGGACGATGGCGAGGGCGCAAGCTGCAACGACCGACGTCAATCCCGTCCAGCGCCAGAACGACAGGCTGTTCCATAGACCCGCGCGGCGCCCGTTCTGCGTCCAGCCCAACTGCGCTTGCAAACGGTCCCACACATGTGAAGGCGGCATCACCTCCGCCACGTCTTCGTTCAAAGGCATCAGGCGCGCTTGCCAACGCGCGAGCGATTCGGCCATGCCCGCTTCCTGCTGCATCGCGAGCTCGATTTCGCGGCGCTCCTCGTCGCTGAGCACGCCTAGTACGTACTCCGCGCAGCGAAGGTCTTTTTCGTCGGAAGAGGCGGGCGTATTCATCGTTCAAGACACGTCTTCAGCTGCATCAGACTGCGGCGGATCCAGCTCTTCATGGTGCCCAGCGGAACACTCATTCGCGCGGCCAGTTCGGCGTACGACAAACCCGTGAAGAATGCCTCCCTGATCGCGTTTCTCTGGATGTCGGGCAGCGCTTGCAGACACAACTCGAGCCGCTGGCGCTCCTGACTGAGTTGAGCAAGGGCAGCGGGAGTGGGTGATTCATCGACGATCTCTTCGACGGTTGTTTCGTCGAGCGAGACCGTGCGGCGGCGCCTGATGCGATCGATTGCGCGATTGCGCGCGATCGTCCCGAGCCAGGTGAGAGCGCTGGATAGCTGCGGATTGAATGTGGCTGCCTGGTTCCAGGCTGTGACGTACACGTCCTGAAGCGTGTCCTCGGCTTCGGACCGGTCACGCAGTACCTTGATGCAAATGGCGAATATCTTTGGCGATGTACGACGATAGAGCGTTTCAAACGCAGCCCGGTCACGCAACGCAACAGCCGATAGCATGCGATCCAGATCGTCGCGCCCCACGGTGTCCGAAGACGTGGGCGTACGCGTCGCGTCACGCATTTCCTTCGGTTGCCTTGAGGACATGTTCCACCCGGGCTGGCTGTACTCGGTACGCTTTCGTGCACGTAGTGTATCAGCGCGATGCGCATCCAGTAGCCCGTCGCCGGGCAATGGTCGCGAGGGCATCGGATCTCCTGGACGGTCGTGAACGCGGATTCAATTCCCTTTTTACGTTGCTGGACGTGTTGCGGATGCAAAGTGGTAAGGCATTACCGTTCTTCCCGCCACTGCTTGATCTGATGGTAGACAGATTTGCGCCGCTGAGCGCGGAATGGCCCTTTCTTCCCGATACGCATGAAGGTCAGTTTCCACCGACGTTATTGGCGGCAGATAGTCATGCTCGCCAATAGTGATCCATATCCCTGCGGCCGTTCGGAAATCCGAAGCTTCGAAAGGCAATACCACAGCAAAGCGGCATTGCTCGTCACCACGGGTACATCGAGCATGCGCTCGATCTCTTCGATCACAGGACTCACCCGAATCCCCGCGCAACTGACAAGCAGCGCATCGAACCGTCCACGTAGCTGCCTCGCCAGTTCCACCCACGCCCCGGGCGCGATCATTCCTTGCTCGAAGGGCGTGTTACACGGGATGCTCAGGTGCTCGTTGATCTCGATGCCTCGCCCGGCGAAGAATTCGATCTCTTTCATCACCACCTGCTCACGATAGGGCGTCAGCAGCCCGATCGTCCTGACGGAAAGCGCGTTGCATGCAGCGAGCACGGCCTCGATGGTGGTCACGGCAGCGATACCAGTGGCAGCCTCGATCCGCGCGTTGATGCTGTCCGGACCGTTCACGACACCTGCCGCCGTGCAGTTGAGCGCAATCAGATCGACCTTGGCGTCGGCGAGTAGCGCGGCGTGGGCTTCGAGATCATCGACGATGGTTTTGTCGGATTCGATTGAGGTGTCCCGAAAGGGCAGGCGCGTGGTGAGAAACTGCACACCTGGCGGCGCCATCAACTGGATCTCGAAATCGCACAGGCCGCCTGACGGGTAAAGGTGGCCGATCCGGGCCAATTCTCCGAAGCCGATGCTCATTGCTCTGCTCCTCAGTCAGCACGTGACGCCGCGGCGAACCGGCATTGCGGCTGCCGCGACACAGTTACGGATGAGCACGTCAACTTTCGAGGGGAACGCCCGCAGTTTCGACGAACGCATCGCTCGACCGTGAGTTGCGTGTCAGCGCAATGGCCGTTGCTGCGACGAGCGCCGAGGCTGCGAACGCGTAGAAATTCCACTTTACGTCGACGTTCAGCGTTGCGAGGTAGGCGCCCACCATCGGACCGGCCATCGCGCCGAAACGTCCGATGCCGACGGCCCAGCCTGTCGCGCTCGCGCGCGCGTGGGCACGATAGTAGTTCGCGATGAAGCCCAGCTGAACCATCGCGACGCCAATGCTACCGAAGCCGGCGAGTGCGACCAGCAAATAGTTCATCACGAGGCTGCCTTTCATAGTCAGCCCTGCAACCGCGAGCGCGCCAATCAGATAGCCGCCGACGATGGTCTTGCGCGCGCCGAGCCGGTCGCTGATACGGCCGATCAGAATCCCGCCAAGCGCTGACGACAGCATGAACACGGCGAGGAATGAGAGGCTCGAGCCGAGGTCGTAGCCAAGTTTGCGCATCAGTTGAGGCAACCACGTTCCGAGCCCGTAGATGACGAGGACGGCCGCCACCTGCGCGACCCACAGGCAGATCGTGGTCCAGAAGTTCTGCTGTGAAAACACTTCGCTGAACACGGCGCCGAGCGACGGTTTGGACGCCGCAGTGTCCGTATGGCGGCGAGGGGCAGACAACTTTATGCCGAGACGGCTTGCCAATCGTTGTGCGCGAGCGTCGTCGCCGCGGGCCAGCAGAAAGTCGAGCGACTCAGGTAGCAGCTTGATGAGAAACGGCACGGCGAGCAGCGGGCTCGCGCCGAGTGCGACGACGAACCGCCAACCATGTGATGACAGGAACGCAATGCCAATGACGGCTGAAAGCAAGGCGCCGATCGAGTAACCGGAGTACATCAATGCAAAGTTGAGGTTGCGTTTTTCAGTCGGCGAATATTCGACGGTCAATGCCGCCGCTGCCGAAATCACCCCGCCCAGTCCAAGACCCCCGATGAAGCGGCTCACCGAGAAAAAGGACGGCGAAGGCGCCCACGCCGCGCCCAGCATCGAGAGCGAGAACAGTACGACGCAACTGATCAGAAGCAGCTTCCGTCCGACGAGATCACTGATCACGCTGATGATGTACGAACCGAACAGTGTGCCGAACAGCGCGGCACTGCCCATCGCGCCGATCTGCATCGGCGTTAGCTTCCAGGCGGGATCGGCGAGCAACGAGGGAACAATCGTTCCCATGACGCCGATGTCGTACCCTTCAGCCACGATCGTGAGAAAGCAGAGCACGAGTACCAGGTAAGTCGTTCTGGCTGGAGGATCGAAGAAACGCTGTTGCGAACCGTCGGAGAGCGCGGCCATGCGAGACACCTCTGCTGATTAGTATGTCAAACAGTAATCGAGCCACCAACTGCCTGCTGCAACAAGGAACACGATGCCGCCACGCCGGCGTGCGGCAACCGCATCATCGATGCAACGGTCGAGCGTGGGCGAAGCGGCTCACGCATCCGACAGTCGGATTCTCGGGCACGGCGTGGCTAGCGTCACGGCCTAAATACAGAATGACATTCTTTTTTCTGCGCTGTCAAAGCATTTTCAAAATTCCGCTTCAATTCAGTTTCGTCGATAGCAGCAGGGAGCGTATTCGTCAGCGTGTATCGGCAGATCGTTCGCCTAGCAGCAGGTCGGCCATCATCGTCGAGACCTTGTCGATATCACGGTCGTCGCCGATGCGGTGATTGATCACGAAGCCATCGAACGCCATCCAGATCAGGTGCGCAAGCAGGTCGCCGTGTACGACGTCGGCACGCTCCGGCGGAAGGGACTCGAGCAGCAACTGGGTCAGGAATGCTTCGACCGGTTCGAGCAGATTGACCGGCTTTCGCATCTCCGCGGGTGCCGTCGCCAGCGCATCGATCAGCGAATTGGCGAACGAATGATCGGCGGCGGGGATGTCCGCCCAGATACCCGTAATGATGCGACGAATCTTTTTTCGGGGGTTCGACAGCAGCGCCACTTCGGCGCGCAGCGCCTGCAACTGCTGCGTCAGCCACGGCTGATAGATCTCATAGAGGATGATCAGTTTGGAATCGAAGTACACATAGAGATTCGCGACGGTGGTCCCCGCCTGCCGCGCGATCTCGGTCATCGTCGTCGCCGAATAGCCTTTGCTGCTGAACGCAGAGAAGGCAGACGCCAGGATCGCCTCCCGGATTTCTGCTTTTTTTACCTGCGGCACCGCGCCTCCTCGGGTAAGTGAAACAACCAATTGACCCGCCATTCTAGCAATCGCCGCGCGCGCGACGCGTCGCCACGGCACGCCGGTTCAAAAAGTTTTCACGGAAGGGCTTGACAGCCGTTTCTACTGAAAACAGAATGACATTCATTATTCAGCCATTCGGCTTTCACCCCACGAAGGACGCAATACATGAATGCGATTCCCGCCCCGGACGGCACGTTGACCGCGCGTTACGCAGAACTTGGCGCTGGACTGATCCCCGTCGAACCCTATATTTCGCCCGAGTACTACGAGCGCGAGAAGGCGCACATCTTCAAGAAGACGTGGTTGCATGTGGGCCGCGTCGAGGAGATACCCGAGGCGGGTGACTATTTCGTCAGAAGGCTGGATGCCTGCGACACCGAGATCATCGTCGTGCGCAACAAGCGCGGCGAAATCCGCGCGATGCACAACGTCTGTTCGCACCGCCTGAATCAGATTGCGTATGACAGAACGGGGCATACGCGCAAATTCTTCTGCAAGTTTCATGGCTGGGCCTATGACCTCGACGGCAACCTGACAGGCGTGCCTGACGAAAAGTGCTTTTTCGGTCTGGATTTCAAAGACTATGCGCTTACGCGCGTCGCATGCGACGTCTGGCAGGGATTCATCTTCGTCAATATGGAGCCTGAACCGAAGATGTCGCTTGCCGACTTTCTGAGGCCGATGTACGGCGACGTCGAAGGGTATCCGTTCGACAAGATGACGGTCGGCTTCGCGTGGGAAACCGTCGTCGATTGCAACTGGAAGCTCGCGCTCGATGCGTTTCAGGAGGCGTATCACGTCGCGTACGTTCACGGCAATTCGATTGCCGATGCGATCGACAAGTCGGCAGGCGGCAGCATGCCGCCGCTCGACGCGTTGTGCGGCGAGTTCCATCGACGCCTCTCGCTCGCGGGCAATCAGAAATCGGTTTACGGCAACCCGAAGGCCGTGACGTCAGGCGGCGCCGCTGCAGCGGAAGCCTTGTCGGACGCAGGATCGAAGCGCCCGGTTGCGGCGGCCGCGCTGCGCGCCGGTATCGGCAGCGCGCGCCATGAATTTCCACTCGACGCACTGCCGAAGGGCGTCAACTGGACGAAGAGCGCGAACTGGCTGTTCGACATCAACGTGGTGTTTCCGGACTTCTATCTGTCGCTGCGCCCCAACTACTGCCAGGCGTACAACTTCCGCCCGATCGCACACAACAAGACGCTTTTCGAAGCGCGGGTGTACTACCCGGAAATGACGACGCCCGGCGGCCGCTTCTTCCTCGAATACATGAAGGTGGCGTTGCGCGATGTGCTGCTCGAAGACCTCAGCACGCTCGAACGCACGCAGCGCGCTGCCGAAACAGGCGTGAAGAAGTTCATGGTGCTGCAAGACAACGAACTGCTGGTGCGTCACAGCTATCACGTCATCGAACGTTTGCTGGCGCAAGCCGAAGCGACTGCGGAGTGAGGATCATGGAAGAGAAAGTCATTGTTATCGCGAGGCGCGCCGATGCCACCGCAACGGATGCGCCCACGCGCGCGGCGCTGCCCGCCGCGTTTGCCGAACTGAACCGGTTTGTCGACACGTGGGCGCTCGAAACCGAAACGGCGCGCACGACGCGGCGCCATACGGCCGGCATGCCCGCGATCGTCGAGTTCAAGGACGCCATGCTTGCGAGGGTCGACGAGATCGTCGCGTGGCTCAATCAGTACACGCTCGACACGCTGCCCGGCGATGCGAAGACGCTGATGTATCTGTTGCTTTCGCTAGCCGAGGTCGCGCCTGCCGTCGAGTTCTATCAGCAAGCGGCTGTGATCGACGGCTATGACCCGTTTCGCTTCGTGGCCGACGAAACCTTTTCGATGCGCCCGGTCGTCTGACGCTCGACAGGCAAACCCAGTTCAAGGATTCGACCATGCCTAAATGCCGCATTTTTGGAATCGATCACGGACTCAAGGAGGTCGTCGCCGACGGCCTCTATATGAAGACGATGATCGGCGAGACGATGAGTGTCGCTGTCATCAAGTTTGTCGAAGCGGCGGGTCGCAGCCTGCCGGCAAAGGCGCATAGCCACGGCGAAGAGGCATCGTTGCAGGTGAGCGGCGGCTGTTCGATCTTCGAGGTGCACGCCGATGGCGAAGCGTTCGAGCGGCGCCTGAATAGGGGCGAGGGCATGATCATTCCCGCCGGTTTGAGTCACTACGGCGTCAACACGTATGAAGGCGCGGGCATGAGCATGCGTCTGAACGTGGTGACGCCACCGCGTGCCGAATATCGCAGTGAAGACGAGCCGCCGTATTACCCGCTCGCCGATCGGGAGCGTGCATCGTGAGCGCCGCGATCCCGACGAATTCCCGCATTGCACATTGCACGCTATTGCCCGCCGTTCAGGCGGACAGCGCATCGTCTTCGACGACAGGCCAGCGAAATGTAGCCGACGGCGTGGCACTGTCAGCGTCGACTCAACTCATGACCTGCGATGAGTCAGTCGGGTTCGAAGCGAACCTGCTTGGCGAAGAACTCGCAGCCGTGCTCGAAGGGCGGGTCGACATCGTCGCGGCGGATGAGCACTACGTTCTCTCGGCAGGCGAAGCGATCCTGATTCCGCCGCGCGAGGCACGCAGCTATCGGTGCGTCACGCCTCATTGCGTGCTGTATCGCGTGACGTGCAGTCCCGCACAAAGCGAGGAGGACCACGCATGAGTTCCCCACATGTCGCGATCGTCGGCGCGGGTCATGCGGGCGGCCGCGTCGCCCAGCATCTCAAGGCCTTCGGCCATACCGGGCCAGTGACGCTGATCGGCGACGAGCCGCATGCACCGTATGAGCGTCCCGCGCTGTCGAAAGAACTGCTGCTCGGCACGAAGACGCAAGAGAGCATCGCGTTGTCGCCGGCTGCGTACTGGACCACAGAGTCGTTGCTGCAAGCCGGCATCGCACGCATTCACGCGAGCGCGCAGTCGCTCGATGTCGATGCTCGACGGCTGCAACTCGACAACGGCGTCACGGTGGACTTCGACCTGATGGTGGTCGCCACAGGCGGCATCGCGAGGCGTCCGCGCTTCGTCAGGCAGCCTATTGAAGGCGTCCACGCACTGCGGACGCTCGACGATTGTCTGACGTTGCGCTCGTCGCTGCAAGGCTGCCGCAAGCTCGCGATCATCGGCGCAGGCGTGATTGGTATGGAGGTGGCGTCGTCGGCAATTGCTCTCGGCGTGCCGGTGACGGTGCTGGAGGCGGGTGACGGCATCATGGCGCGCTGCCTGCCTTCGCAGGTGGCCGGATGGCTTGCACATGAGCATGTCGCGAAGGGTGTCGACTTGCGAACACGCGTCAACGTTACAGACATCGCACGTGCCGGTGCTATCGACGGCGATACGTTCGCGCTGCGCATCGACGCAACGCAAGATGGCGTGCCGTTGAGCATCGGAGCCGACTGCGTGCTGATTGCGATCGGCGTCGATTGCAATCCCGCGTTCCTGCATGGATCTGGGCTCTCGGACGAGCACGGCGTGCTGGTGGACGCGTTTTGCCGCAGCCCCTCTGCGCCGTGGCTCTATGCGGCAGGTGACGCGGCGTGCACGTTGGACACGGGTTCCAGCCGTCACATCAGGCAGGAAACGTGGCGCAACGCTGAGAATCAGGCGCGTGCAGTGGCCGGGATCATCACGGGGAGAACGGAGCCCT
The DNA here is from genome assembly GCF_002902965.1 of Paraburkholderia hospita. GTDB lineage: Bacteria > Pseudomonadota > Gammaproteobacteria > Burkholderiales > Burkholderiaceae > Paraburkholderia > Paraburkholderia hospita. Next base: position 495,498 of record NZ_CP026107.1, read on the forward strand.
ATTCGGAGATCCAATGGATGTGGACCGATCAGCTCGGCCACACGATCCAGGTCACGGGCGTCCATGAACCCGGCGATGAAACGGTTGTGCGCGGGTCGCTTGCATCGGCGGATGCGACGGTCATTTCGCTGCGCAACGGCTGCGTCGCCGCGGGCGTGACGATCAACCAGAGCCGTGAACGGCGGCATCTGGAACGTCTCGTAAGCGGGCGCAGGCGTGTCGATGCAGGCAGGCTGGGCGACACGTCGGTCCCATTGAAGGAGCTCGTTTGATGTCGGACCCTCATTCGACGCTTCATTCGCTTGAAACGCGTGTCGCACGACTCGAAGCGATCGACGCGATCCGCTCGCTGAAGGCGCGCTATGCCGCGCTCGCGGATGCGAAATACACGCGCGACTATCAGCGCCAGTCAGAGCACGTGATGCGTGAAATCGCCTTGCGCCAGGCAGAGTGCTTTACGGAACGCGCCGTTTGGCGCGGCGGCGCGGGGTTCGGCAGCGATCTGGTCGGGCGCGAGCGGCTTTACGACTGGTTTCAGCGCTCGCCGTGGCGCTTTGCAATGCACTACTACGTCAGCGAAACACTCGATGTGACAGATGCACTTCATGCCACGGGCAGTTGGCGGCTTTGGCAACTCGCGTTGCGTGACGACGACGCGCATGCCGTACTGCTCGGCGCCGTCACCGAGGAGCAGTACGAGCGCACGCCCTCCGGCGAGTGGCTGATCAGTGACATGCGTTTCACACAGCTTCACATGATGGAGCCTGACGACCGGATGCTGCCGTTGGCGAGCGATTTCGCTTCGTTGACTGCGCTGCGCAAATCCGGATCGAGCGAAATCACCCAAACCGTTTGATGGATGGAATGCTGATGAACACACTTTCGACAGACCCGAATGCGCCGCGAGACAGTGCGATAACCGACCCGTCGCGTGCGCGCGTGATCGCGTTGTGTCCGGACCGCGCGAACGCGGATACGGGCCAGACATGCCGGACTGCGCCGACGATTGCGGAGAACCAGTGCGAAGTGCGCTCGAACGCATGGGTCAATGCGGAGTACAAGCATCTCGTGCTGACGGCGCCCGGGCTTGCGCTGACGGCGTGCGCTGGACAGTTCTTTCATCTCGCGTGTCCCGCGTCTAACGACGACTCACCGTACCTTCGCCGGCCGATGAGCATCTACTGCGTGAATGCAGAAGACGGCCGCATCGAATTTCTCTACAAGGTGCAAGGCGCGGGAACACGCGGCCTCGCGCAGCTTCAGCCAGGCGATACGCTCGATGCATTGGGGCCGCTCGGGAAAGGGTTCGAGCTTCCCGCATCGTCGGAGCCCGCGCACGTGCTGCTGCTTGGCCGTGGCGTCGGCCTCGCGACGATGGCGCCGCTCGCTCAGCAGGCGATCTCAGCGGGTGCCCGCGTGACGGCAATTCTCAGTGCGCGCAGCCAGGCGTTGATGATGTCGGCAGACTTTCTGCAAGCGACAGGCGCGGATGTCATCACAGTCACCGATGACGAGCAGACCAGCGACGTCGTTCAGGTCGAAAGCATCATCCGGCGGGTCTACGAGCGCAGGCGCATCACCTACGCCGCCACATGCGGTTCGAACCGGCTGCTCGTCATGCTGCAACGCGTGGCTTCGCAATTGAACATCCCCGGGCAGGTCGCGCTAGAGCAGCGCATGGGTTGCGGCTACGGCGCCTGCTACGCATGCGTGCGGCCATTTCGCAAAGAGCCGGGTTCCGAAGAGCTCAGCTACCGCCGCGTGTGCTGGGAAGGCCCCGTCTTCGATCTTCAGGAAACGACATCATGGTAGACCTCAGCGTCAATATCGGCTCGCTTGCGCTGGCCAATCCCGTCATGCCGGCGTCGGGCACGTTCGCCGAAGGCACGTCGCAGATATTCGACCTCAACTGCCTGGGTGCGATCGTTACGAAGACGATCACCCATGACGTGCGCGAAGGCGTTCCGCCGCCGCGCGTTGCGGAGTTTCGCGACGCGACACTCTTTTCGATCGGCATTCCCAGCAAGGGCAGCGACTACTATATCGAACAGACGGTGCCGTACTACCGGAGGTACAGTCCGCCACTTGTCGCCAGCATCTCGGCGAACACGATCGAAGAGTTCGGCAGGCTCGCCGCAAAAATCAGTGTGCCGGGCGTCGCTGCGATCGAGGCGAATGTGTCGTGCCCGAACCTGAAGAAGAACGGTCAGGCGTTCGGCATGGACCCCGACGCCACCTGGCAGGTCGTCAAGGCGATGAAGTCGGCGACCTCGTTGCCTGTCTGGCCGAAGATGACGCCGAATGCGGGCAACGTCGTCGAAGTCGCGCTTGCTGCCGAAGACGCGGGTGCGGATGCCCTGGTCGTCAGCAACGCGATCCTCGCGATGGCCATCGATGTCGAGACTTTCCGCCCTCGCGTGGCGAATGTCATGGGTGGGCTGACGGGCGCGGCCACGCGGCCGATCATGCTACGGATCGCTTACCAGTGCGTGCAGACCGTGAAGATTCCCGTCATCGGATGCGGAGGCATTGCGACCGCTGCGGACGCGCTCGAGTTTCTGCTGGCGGGCTGCAGCGCGGTGCAGGTCGGCACCGCCAATTTCGTTTCCCCAACGGCGATGCCGCGTTTGATCGACGATCTGACCGAGTGGTGCAAGCGGCATGGCGTGGCCAAGCTCACCGACATTATCGGTGCAGTGAAGATGCATGAGCCTGTCGATCTTCAGCAACGGGTGGCGCTATGAATGCGGTGATCCAGATTATGTCCGCCGATGCGCGGCAGTATGTGTGCGGCGACAATGGTTGGTTTGCGATCGGCCCGCTCGACGAAGTCTTCGGCGCGCGCGCGTGTCGTGGCATCGACCTTGAAGGCGTCAAGATCGGACTGTTTCGTGTCGACGACGAGATTCACGCGCTGGACGACATCTGCACGCATGGCGCGGCGTTGCTCAGCGATGGAGAATTCGAAGGGCACGAAATCGAATGTCCGCTGCATGCCGGGCTGGTGGATGTGCGAACGGGCCGCGCGCTTTCCGCGCCCATCTCCCGCGACACACGGCGTCACGAGACGAAGATCGAAGGAGATGTGCTCTTCGTGAGGATGCAGGCATGAGCGACGATCAGGTGCAGGAGCGAATGGCGTCGAAGACGGTCGAGCGCGGAAACGCGCCTCGCAGCCGTCCGCGCATTGCGGTGATAGGCACGGGCGGCACGTTTGCGATGCATGGCAGGCATCGGTTCGACTGGATCGAGTACGCGGACAGCGGCGTCATTCATCCGATCGACGATCTGCTGCAACGTCTGGGTGAACTTGCGCCGCATGCGGAGATCGTGCCTGTCCCGTTTCGGAGTCTGGGCAGCGTGTCGCTGCGTCCGCAGGATTGGCTCGAACTGGCCAGGTTGATCCGCGATACGGCGCAAAACGATCCTGCGGTGACGGGTTTCGTGATCACCCACGGTACGGCGACGCTCGAAGAGACGGCGTGGTTTCTCGACCTCGTGCTCGATCTCGATCAGCCCGTCGTGTTGACGGGCGCACAGCGTCCCGCGAACACGGACGGCAGTGATGCCGCGGCCAATCTGCGCGGCGCCGTTGCCGTTGCCGCCGCGCCAGAATCGCGGGGTGCGGGTGTGCTCGTCGCGATGAGTGGCCTGTTCTTTGCAGCGCGCGACGTCACCAAGGCGGCGAGTTTCGAACTCGCGGCATTCGAGGCTCCGCCGTATGGCCCGCTAGGCCGGATCGACGCGGATGCCACGGTGGTCTGGCGCAGGCGCATCGTGTGCGACGAGCGGTCGCTTCGGCACGTCGCGCGTTTTGCGTGCGTTCTCGATGCTTCGCCGCCGATTGAATTGCCGCGGGTCGATATCGCCATGTCATATGCGGGTGCGGACGGCGCGGCAATCGAGGCGTTCGTCGCGGCGGGTGCACGCGGCATCGTTTCCGCGGGCCTTGCACCGGGACGTCCCGCCGCCGGAGAGCGCGGGGCGCTGCGCGACGCGGTGGAGGCGGGCGTGGTAGTCGTGCAGGCAACGCGCTCTCCGCGTGGCGTGGTGCCGAAGCAGCGTTTTCTCGCAGCCGATGGAATACTCGCGGGTGGCGATCTCTCGCCGCAGAAATTGCGTATCGCGTTGATGCTGATACTCGCTTCCTGCCTTGGCGCGAAAGTGGAGAGTGATTCTGTGCAGGAAGCGTTGCTCGAGCTTTGAAATGAACTGGCCGCTTGCGTCATCAACCCAATCGATCGAATCATCGAGCCGAACATGCAATTCTCCTATCTCGTCACGTTCCACCATCCTGACCCGAGTGCGCGCATCAGCGACGAGGACTGGCAACGTGTCCGCGCGTGCGTCGACAAGACGCCAGCATTGAGTCGCGCGCGGCTATATACACCATCCGCGGCGAAGGACTATTACACCGACGACGGCCCGTCGCCGCTCTTCGCCATGCAACTCGATTTCGAAAGACTGGCGGATCTGGAGTCGGCGATCTGTCCCGGCGGACACCTGCAACGACTCGCGAGCGACGCGTACCCAAGCCTCGATGCATGTACGGTCGAGCAGCAGGTCATGGCGAGGCGGCCTTTCCCCGTGCTCGATCCGCACGCACAGGTGCCGGTGGGCGCGCTGCCTTGTCAGTTTCTCGTTCACTATCCGGGTCGCGCTGAGAACTTCGACGAATGGCTTGACTACTATCTGTCGCATCATCCGCAGATCATGAAGCACTTCGAAGGCGTGCGCGAAATCGAGATCTTCACGCGCGTGGATTGGGTCGACGCGATGCCGTGGAAGCGTGTGCATTACATGCAGCGCAACAAGCTGATGTTCGATAGTGCCGAAGCGATCACGCGCGCAATGAATTCGCCCGTCAGACATCAAATGCGCGCGGACTTCGAGAAGTTTCCGCCATTCGAGGGCAGCAATATCCATCATCCGATGTGGGCAGAAACGCTTTATCCACCAAAGCGCCCGGTCGAACCGTAAACCTGCACGCGGCGAGCGGCGTCGAGCCGCTGGCCCCGCTGCGGATCGGCGTCCCGCACGTCTTTTGATGTCGCGCGTGAGCGTTAGCGCTTGCGGAGCGCCGCTCACCCGATATCTTCACATCCTCGCGAAAGCGCCAGCCTGCACCATGCCCGCTTACCGGCTTCCGGCGTAGCGGGCACATCACCATGTTCTCGGGCCGGACTGCGCTCGAGTCTTTCGATCGTCTTGTCATGCGGCGCATCCCGCGAGATGCGCTTTCCGCTTTATTGACGCGCCCGTCTGAATTACCGTCACAATGTTGCCATTTGAGTTGATCGGCGGCGCAGTGCCGTTCATCGGCAAATAGCGAACTGTACCGTTTGCAGGTGCATCACGCCCGACGGTCTGCGACGGGGATCAATGGAAGTATCCCCGTTAACTTTTGGTTGCGAAGCGGATGTGGAGAAACCGACCTGATGAAGATTCACCAACTGCGTACACTCGTCGCGATTTCCGATACCGGAAGCATCCGCAACGCAGCGAAGGCGCTCGAACTTTCCCCGGCGGCTGTCACGAAGGCGATGCGCGAACTCGAAGCGCAAGCGGGCGTGCCGCTGATCGTTCGTGAAGCGTCCGGAATCATTCTGACTGACGCGGGTCAGGCTCTGCTCACGCACGCCCGTCTGATGATCGAGCAGTTGCGGCGGGCGCAAGACGAGATGGATCGCTTCTCCGGAGCGGGCAGAGAGCGGCTGACGGTTGCCCTTCCGACCTGGGTTGCCATCGGGCTGCTCGGCGGCATCATGAAGCGCTTCGAGCAGGAAATGCCCGACACAAGGCTCGTTTTCTACGAGAGCCTGTTGAGCGTCGCGGTGCCGAAGCTGCGTGACGGCACACTTGATCTATCGGTGAATCGCGCCTGCCCGCCTTCAGGCCGCGACGAGTTTCAGCAAGTGCCGCTTTTTCTTGCGAGCTACGCGGTCGTCGGCCGTGCAGGGCATCCGCTGGCCAAATGCCGCACGTTATCGCAACTCAAGGGCGCAAGCTGGGTACTGAATCGCGATTTCACGGAAAACGACGCTGAAGGCGATGGTCCGTTTGGAGAGTTCTTTCGACGCTACAAGCCGCGCGTACACGTCGCCCATTCTTCGACAATGATGATCGGCCTCATCACGAACACCGATGTGCTTTCGATCATGCCGTGGCCGCTCGCAGAGCTGCTGGTGGCCAAGGAAGGGCTGTGCGTGTTGCCAGTGACGGAGACTATCCCCGAGGTGGAAGTAAACCTGATGTACCGGCGTGGCACCCCGTTGAGCGCGGCGGCCAAGGTATTCATTCGAAGCCTGAAAGACACCATTATCGAACAGGCGAATGCATCGGACCCGATGAGCAAACGCATCTTCCATGCGGTCGAGTGCGTGCTGAGCCAATGAGCGTCGCGTACCGGTGGCGACGCGAAGCAAAAGCCAGACCATGAGAATTTGACGCGCGTTTTTCGCGCGTCTTTTTTTTGCGGTTTGACCCGTCGAAGAATAAACATAACCATTTCTCAGGCGGATGACAGTTCACTGGCTCCCACTCGACTGAGCCCGCAGCGTGCATCTATTCACGGACTGCACTCTGTCGTGCGGCGCGACATACGCGTTCAACCGAGCAGCGCGGTAGCCGCTTCGTCCGCGAATCAGGATGGCCACACTGCGCCGGCCATTGATCTTCGAAATCGCAGCGCGTCATCGTGCGCTGCACGGGAATACCCTTCAATCACGCAGATTTATGTCGAACCTGAACGAAGCAGAACGGGACGTGATCGCTCGCATCGAGCCTCACCGCGCGTTGTGTACACATCTTAGCGACAGGCTTTGGGACCTTGCGGAAACGGCCTACGCTGAACACGTTTCCGCTGACCTTCAGATCAGGGAGCTGACGCGCCACGGGTTTCGGGTGACCCGTGGCATTGCGGGCATTCCAACGGCCTTCGTCGCCGAATGGGGCGAAGGCGGGCCGGTCGTCGGTCTGCTAGGCGAATACGATGCGTTGCCTCAGCTGAGTCAAGCCGCGGGCGTGCCGAACCGGATGCCCGCCGCGAGTGGAGGCAACGGTCACGGTTGTGGTCACAATCTGCTGGGCGGAGCCGCGCTTCTTGCCGCGCTGGCGGTGCGCGATCATCTGCGCGACGCAGGCATCGCGGGACGCATCCGCTATTACGGTTGTCCCGCTGAAGAGGGCGGCGCGGGCAAGACTTTCATGACACGTGCCGGTGTGTTCGACGATGTCGACGCTGCATTGACGTGGCACCCGGCCAGCATCTATGCGATCGACGCGATGTCGACGCTGGCTACACTGCATGTGCGCTTCACGTTTTCCGGGCGTGCAGCTCATGCGGCCGCCGCGCCGCATCTCGGACGCAGTGCGCTCGACGCAGTGGCGCTGATGAACGTGGCAGCCAACTATCTGCGCGAGCATGTGCCGTCCGATGCTCGACTGCATTACGCGATTCACGATACGGGCGGCCGGGCGCCCAACGTCGTGCAGGCTCGCGCCGAGGTGGTCTACCAGATACGCGCGCCCGAACTCGACGTCGTGCGGTCCATTCACGCGCGTTTGCTGCAGATCGCAGAGGGCGCTGCGATGATGACCGAGACGACGATCAGCGCGCGTGTGGAGAAGGCGATGTCGAATATGCGTCCGAACCCGGTGCTCTCGGATCTGATGCATGCACGCATGCAGGCACTGGGACCCGTGCCTTTCGACGATGACGACCGTGCTTTTGCGCGTCAGATGCAGAAGGCGATCTCGCGGGAAGAAGCGCGTGCAAGCCTCGTCATCTTCGGCGCTGAGCAGTTGAAAGGCGAACTCCACGATGCAGTGTTGCCGGCGGAGCGGATGCCGCCCGTGCTGGCCGCATCCACCGATGTAGGCGACATCAGTTGGGTCGTGCCGACGGCCCGTTGTCTTGTTCCATGCTTCGCGCTCGGCACGCCGTTCCATTCATGGCAACTGGTCGCGCAGGGCAAGTCGTCGCTTGCCCACAAGGGGATGACGCACACCGCGAAGGTGCTTGCCGTCACCGCGACGGCGCTCTATCACGATCCCGCCACGCTCGCGGCGGCGAAGCACGCGCTGCAGGAGCAGACGGCGGATGCCGCGTATCGCTGCCCGATACCGCCCGACGTCGAGCCGCCAATCGTCAGCCTCGTCGCTGATCAAGCGCCGCGTGGGACCTTGCGCGGTGCGTTTCCCTCGCAGTATGCAGGAGTTCAATCGTGAGTCAGTTGTCGGATAAACGGGTCGCCGAAGTAGCGCGTCTCGTCGATGCGAAGAAGGATGCGTCGATCAGGTTGTCGGACGAGATCTGGGCGTTCGCCGAAACGCGGTGGCAGGAGTTCCAGTCGGTCGACGCACAGATCGCCGTACTGGAACGCGAAGGATTTCGCGTGACGCGCAACGTAGGCGGCATCCCGACCGCCTTCAGCGCGCAGTGGGGCGCTGGCGGACCCGTCATCGGATTTCTGGGGGAATACGATGCCCTCGCGGAGATGAGCCAGGTGGCAGGCGCCGTCGAGCCCGTGGCCGCATGCGACGGCGGGAACGGCCACGGATGCGGTCATCATCTGCTCGGCGCTGGCGCGATGCTGGCGGCGATCGCCGCACGCGACTATCTCGCGCGCCACGATATTGCGGGCACGGTGCGCTATTACGGTTGCCCTGCTGAAGAAGGCGGCGCGGGCAAGACCTATATGGCGCGCGAGAAAGCGTTCGACGATCTCGACGCCGCGTTGACCTGGCATCCAGGTCCTTATTCGGGCGTGTTCAAGTACAAGTCCCTCGCCGTGATCCAGATGGCGTTCCGGTTCTCGGGCATTGCGTCACATGCGGCCGCGTCGCCACATCTTGGGCGCAGCGCACTCGATGCAGTCGAACTGATGAACGTCGGCGTGAACTTCATGCGCGAGCACATGCCATCTGATGCGCGCGTGCACTACGCGATCACCGATGCAGGCGGATACGCACCGAACGTGGTGCAGGCCAACGCCGAAGTGCTGTACGTCGTCCGGTCGCCGGAACTCGCGGATGCGCGGCAACTGGCGGCACGGGTCGAGCAGATCGGACGCGCCGCCGCATTGATGACTGACACACAGGTGAGCATCGAATTCGATCGCGCGTGCTCGAATGTTTTGCGTAACGGCGTGATCGAGCGGTTGATGATGGACACATTGGAGATGCTGGGGCCACCCCCGTTTGACGCAGTCGACCAGGCGTTCGCAAGCGAACTGACGCAGCGGATGACCGAGGCGGATCTGCGCGAATGCATCGAGTCGTATCGCGGCGATCCGGGCGAACTTGGCCTGAGCCTGCGCGCGCTGTCGCTCGACGACGAGCCGGGCACGCTGACGGGCTCGAGCGATGTCGGCGACGTGAGCTGGATCGTGCCGACTACGCAGTACCTCGGCGCCTGCTACGCGATCGGCACCAACATGCACACGTGGCAGCTGGTCGCGCAGGGCAAGTTGCCGGCGGCGCACAAGGGTTTGGTGCACGCAGCCAAAGTCATGGCCGACGCGGCCGTCCAGTTGTGCGTCGACCCGGCGCATATCGAGGCCGCGAAGGCCGAATTCGCAGTTCAAAAGGGCGGGCGTCCATACGTCAGCCCGATTCCTCCCGATGTGCAGGCGCCGCCCGCGAGAGCGGCGAGCCTTTCCTCATTCGAAAAAGAGAAGGTCTGACGTCACCATGATTTCCTACTTCCTGACCGCTTGCGACCACACATCGCCGGCGGGGGCGGACGCCTTTGCCGAGTTGCGCACGGAGCTTGCGCTCATACCGTCTCTGCGTTTTGCCGAATTGCACCGACCGGCCGCCGTCGAAACCTACCATCGCGATGGCGCGGCGCCGCGGGCCGCGATGAGATTCGTATTCGAATCGATCGAGGCGCTCGAGTCTCAGCTCATGCCACGTGGCCGACTGCACACGCTCGTGCGCTCCTCGCTATGGCGACATATCGCGGGTGAGCAAATGACCCAGCAGGCAATGCTCACGCGGACCTTCCTGCCGCTGCGAAATATTCCGCGAGACGTGGACGGCGAACACGCATGCAGCTACCTCGTGCATTACCCGGGGCAAGCGGAGGACTTCAATGCGTGGCTCGGCTACTACGTCCGTCACCATCCGCAGATCATGCTCGATTATCCCGGCGTGATGCAGGTCCAGGTCTTCACACGGCTCGACTGGTGCGATGCGATGCCTTTCGAACGGGCCGCATACATGCAGCGCAACCAGCTCACCTTCCCGTCGATCGACGCGCTGATGCGTGCGCTCGATTCGCCTGTGCGTGCGCGCATGCGGGCCGACAACGAGAACTTTCCCACATTCTCTGGCGGCGCGAAGCACTTTGCAATGCATACGTCTTTCGTAAGCGGGCTCTGATCGTCTGCAAGTAACCTGCTTTGAATAAACACTAATCTTTCAAATGGTTTGGAGTGCATAAAAAAATGACAACGTGCGGGAAGACCGTCATCGCCATCGCCATCGCGGAACTGATCTATGCATCGAACGCATGGGCGGGTGACTCGTTTCAGATTCTCGTGCCCGACGGATTCGTCGGGACAAGCGGAAGTGTCCTGTATGGCGTGGCCGATGCGGGCCTGCAATACAGCCACGCGGGCAGCAACAATGTACTCGGAATGGAAAGCGGCGCGGGCGCGACATCGCGATTCGGTTTTTTCGGTGTCGAGCAGCTTGGCGGCGGCCTGTCATTGCGTTTCAATCTGGAGTCGGCGATCAAGCTGACGAATGGCACGGCAGGCGGTACCACAGCGCAGAACGAAAGCACGTTCTTCAGCCGGGAGGCGAATGTCGCGCTTGTATCGAACGACTGGGGCCGTCTCAAGTTGGGCCGCCAATATCCGACCGAACTTTCTCTGGCGCTCGACCCGTTCTATGGCGTCGGTGCGTTTTCCCCGTATGGGTCGCTCGCGGCGCTCAGTTCCGACCTCGGCGCAGCAGACGACAATCGGCGACTACCGGATCAGCAATGCAGTCGCGTACATGACGCCGATTATCGGCGGGTTCCAGTTTGAAGTGATGGGCGCACCGCGAGGCGTCACGACGCCCGGCTATCCTGAAGCGTACTTCGAGGGCGCGCAACTCGAATATCTGAACGGACCGCTATATCTCGGCGTGTTCTATGACGTCATCCATACGGACCCGACAGCAAGTTTGCCTTCGGTGAAGAACAAATGGCTCGGTGCCGGCGCGATGTACAACTTTAGCGGTGTGCGATTGTCGTATGAGTTCAACATGACGGTGCCGGATTACCCAGGCTACTTCATAGCCACGACACATATGATTGGCGTGAACGCGCCCCAGGGGACCAACGACGTCAAGTTCTCTGTGGTCTATAGAAACGTCGCGGGCAAGGCCGCGGCCAATTCGTGGGCGCTAGGGCTCGGCTACGACTACAACCTGTCGAAAGTGACGGCGCTCTATGCCCGCCTCGGCTATGTCATCAACCAGAAGCATGCGATCGCTACGCTGGCGAACGGATCGTTGAGCCAGCCGGGTGACGATCAAAGCGTGATTGCGATCGGTATCCGCAAACGCTTCTGACGCGACGGACAGACCTCGCCGTACGCACATGCGTGAGGCGAGGCCGCTTGCCCGTCAGCACCCGATGGAAAGCGCCCGCACCGCACTGTCAATGCAAATGCGAGCGCAACCTCATGCGGGCACGTGTTGCGGCGAACGCGCCGATGGGCCCGCAGCGCGTGCAGGCGGCGGCGTTACGTCAGCGGGTATTGGGCATTGATACGGCTTCATGCCGCGCTTGCGATGGAGTTCGTCACGGGCGGCGCGCAACGTTTCGGGTTGTCCTGCGAGATCGATCGCAGTCGCCGCGAGCGTTTTGGCGGCAAGCAGCATGCCTTTGTGCGCCAGCGAAACCTTGCCTTGCGACACCATTTGCCATGAATGAAAGCCCGTGCCCCACGCATAGCAAGCCGTCAGGCACTGCGTTGTCGGAGCTGCCCAGCTCACGTCGCCGACGTCTGTGGATCCCGTAACGGGCCGCTCAACATCGGCGCGATACGCCAGAATCTCGGGGATGATAGGGCGCGGATCGCGCAGCGCCGCCGCGAAATGCCGGGACGCGTTCGCAAGGTCGTCGGGGTTGATGGTCTTCTGTATGTCGGCAGCGAAGGCGACCTCGTCCGCTGTCACCTGCATGCTGCCGATAGCCTGCATGTTCCGGTCGAGCACGGCGTCGAGGGTGTCGTTGTGCAGTACGTTCGAGCAGGCTTTATCGAACAGCATCTCGACGCGCGTACCCGTCATCAGCGCGGCACCTTCGGCGATCTGCTTGACGCGCTCGAACAGGTCGATCGCTTCGGGGCTCGTTCTCGCGCGGATCGTATAGAGCGTCTCCGCGAGTGCCGGGACGACATTCGTCGATATACCGCCGGAATTCACGTATGCAAAATGAACACGTGCTTGGTCGGGCATGTGCTCGCGCAGGTAGTTGACGCCGATGTTCATCAGCTCGGCCGCATCGAGTGCGCTGCGCCCGAGGTGCGGCGCGAGCGCCGCATGCGATGCTTTGCCGTGAAAGCGGAAATACGCCTGGACGTTGGCCAGCGTCGCGTTCATGAAAACGGAGTTGGCTACCGACGGGTGCCAGCACAGCGCAACATCCAGATCGTCGAACAGGCCGGCGCGGGCCATGAAGGTCTTCCCGGCTGCGGCTTCTTCCGCGGGGCAACCATAGAAGCGTACGGTGGCTTCGATGCCGTTCGCTGCGAAGTAATCGCGCGCCACGACGGCGGCCAGATGCGATGCCGTGCCAAGCAGATGGTGCCCGCACCCATGCCCATTGCTGTTCGGGGCGCCTGCGGCCGGTCTGCATACTGTGGCACCTGCCTCCTGGTTCAGGCCTGCAAGCGCGTCATATTCGCCCAGAAATCCGATGACAGGGCCGCCGGTGCCCGCCTCTGCGACGAAGGCAGTCGGCATGCCGGCGACGCCACGCGTGACCTTGAAGCCCGCCGCCTCGATCGCCGATGCGTGCCGCTCTGCCGATTCAAATTCGGCGTAACGCATTTCGGCGAGGGACCAGATGTCGTCGGCCAGCGCGATGTAGTCGTTCTTCTTCGACTCGACCTGTTCGGCCACGTTTGCAATATGTTTCACTACGGCTCCTCGCGTGTTGCATGTGCTCAAGGCACGTGCGATATGAGAAAAGGGCAGGGCGTCGACTTCCCTTTATTTAGCGTATTGCGTTGCGATGACGAGTGGAAGCTCTGTTCCGGTAGCGCTGTTCACTTTCGGTTGCGCAGCGCGCGTGACGCGGGAGCCTCGTTATCGGGCGTGTCTCTCGCCTTCATCCATTTCCTTGCGCATCGCAGGCAGCCGGTGGCGGCGAGCGCCGATTGAATCGACGGCATGAAGCGCAAGTGAAGAAGCACGCGTTCTCTCAGTCTGCCGAAGCGGATGAGATGGGATGGTTGTCGCAGTTGCGTGCCGGTATGCAAGAGTTACGCCACTGCCTGATCTGTGCGGGGAATTTTGACATCGCGTTGACACTATCAACGCCCAACAGCACTATTTTTCCAAGCGGACGGCAGGGGTCGTCGGCAATTCGATATCAACAGGAGACAGTTTGTGTCGCAACTTTCCGCTGCTACCGAGGGGGCGCCCGTGGGGCGATCCGAGGCTGGCGCTTCGCCATCCATGCGTGACGTCGTGGCCGTTGTCGCCGGCAATGCGCTCGAGTTTTATGATTTCACTGTCTACGCTTTTTTCTCGGTATTCATCGGCCGCGCGTTCTTTCCATCTTTCTCGCCTGCGACGCAGATCATCGCTTCTGTTGCCGTGTTCGGCGTCGGCTTCGTTGCGCGGCCGGTCGGCGGTGTGATCATCGGCGCCTATGCGGACCGGCGCGGCCGCAAGGCGGCGCTCACGTTGACCTTCGGCATGATGGCGCTTGGCACCGCGATCATCGCGTTCACGCCGACTTACGCGCACATCGGTATCTTCGCACCGTTGCTGGTGGTCGTCGGACGGTTGCTGCAAGGACTCTCGGCGGGAGGCGAGGCGGGCCCCGCGACTTCCTATCTGCTGGAAACCGCGGCTGCGGGCCGGCGCGGCCTCTATACAAGTTGGCAACTGGCGACGCAAGGCATTGCGGCGCTGATGGGCGGCCTGGTCGGCTATACGGTGTCGTCGCTGCTGTCGGCCGATGCGCTGGCAGCGTGGGGCTGGCGCATTCCGTTCATGCTCGGGCTGCTGATCGCGCCGCTGGGCATTTACATCCGCAGACGTCTGCATGAGACGCTGGATGTCACGCATGCGGTGACGAGCAACCGGGAACTGCTGCGCGGCATCGTCGACACGCACATGACCGAGCTGGTGCTCGCCTGCTGCGTGCTGATCGGCCCGACGATCACCGTGTACGTGGTTGGCCACTACATGACGACGTATGGCATCCGGGTACTGCATCTGCCGACTTCGACGTCGATGCTGGTCGGCTTCGTGACGGGCGGCGTAGGCATCGTGGCATCGCTCGCAGCTGGGGTGTATTTCGACCGGTTTCCGCGAAGCCGATTGCTGATCGTGCCGCAATTCCTGTCGATTCTCGCGGTGGTGCCGATGTTCACCTGGGTGTTGCACGCGGGCACGGGTGGCGTATTTCTCGGCATGGTCGGCTTTCTGACCTTGTTGCGCGTACTGATGTCGCCGTTCCACTTGTGCGTGATTCCTGAAATCTTTCCTCAGGCGATCCGCAGTACCTGTGTGTCGATCTGCTACAGCGTACCAACGACGCTTTTCGGCGGCACGGCGCAACTGGTTGTGGCCTGGCTCGCGACGATCACGCCCAACCCGATGGCGCCCGCGTGGTATCTGCTGGTGGCAAATGCAATCTCATTCGGTGCGGTCTTCGCGCTCGACCGGCGTCGTCGCGCGCGGCTTGCCGCCGGCGCGTCGGCGTGAACGCGCTGGATGCACGCGGGGTCATTTATTGAAGCGCCATGCGTCGGCGCAACGGGACGTTTCGGGCTGGCGACCGAATCCGACTGCTGCGGTATGCATCCCGTCACGCCTTCGCCGAAGGAAGCGGATAGCAAACGTAAAGTGGTCGGATAGAGGTCGCATTCCGGCGGGTATTCAATGATCCGCAATCAAACAACACGCCACTGAGGATCTGAAATGCCTGCATCGGAAAGCATCGTAAGCACGCGTCGCGATGCGGCTCAACGGAAGGCGTTCGTCGGCGGCTGCATCGACTATTGTTCCGCCGAGTGCGTCTACAGGATCGCCCGCGAGATGTTTGCGGAGCCGAAGCTGTTCGAGCGCGAAATGGAATTGATCTTCGAGAAACTATGCCTGTCACGAGAGCGAGATCGCAAATCCGGATGGCAAGCAGTTGCAGTTCCTCATCCGCCTGTTGCCAGACGCCACGCTGAGCAACTCTATGCGCGAGCGTTGCGTGCAAGGACTACGGTGCGTTTTATCGGCGGCAGGTGGAGCGCCCGCTCGTCGTGCTCGCCGGCGGCACAGACCTTTCTGCCTTTCGGGGCATGCTGGAGGAGCTTGCCGAGGGGAGGGGGCGGGCAGCCCGCGCAGCTCTACTACGGCGTCACGAACGCACGCGATCTGTGCGAAGCCGAGCGGCTCGAAGCCTGCGCGGCGCGCATCGAACACTATTCGCATGAAGTCGTCGTAATGAATCCGGCGCCGGAATGGCAGGGCAAGACTGGCCTGATTCCGGAACATCTGTCTATCTGCTGCGAGCGCGCGAGTTCAGTCACGAGCATGCGCGGGATGACATTCCGTTTGAAGACGAGGAGCGGGCAGCGCGCGTTGCCCGCCAGAATTGTTTGCCGGGTTCAGGCAGCATGTCGGGCAGGCGCCCATCGCCTATCTGAAACGATACCGGCTCGAAGCCGTCCGGCGCGAAATGCTCGCCGATCGCCCCGGACTCAGAACCTCTCGCGCATGCCGATCCGCAACGCCACCTGGTTCGGCGAACTGGATGCGGCGAGCACCGGCGCCAGATTCGCCACTGCGCCGCCGCTGGCGTGCATATAAGTCGCGCTGGCATAAACGTCGGTGCGTTTCGAGAGGAAGTAGTCCACGCTCGCATCAGCCTCCTGATAGCGCGGCGCTTGCCCCGTCTGCGAGACGCTGCCGGCCGTATAGCTGTACGCGATACCCAGCTGCAACGCCGGCGTGATCATATAACTGCCGACAATTTCGCCGATGTTGAACGTCACGTGACCGCCGATCTTCGCGCCGAGCGTCGGATCGAGGTCACCGAACTGCGTATGCGTCCAGTCGGCGCTGATGCGCGCCGCTCCGAACGTGTAGCCGGCACCCACGCCGAGCACCTTATAGCTGCCGGCCGCAAGGCCGTAGTTGCCGTCGACGGTGTTAGATGCGGTCCATAGACCTTCAGGAACGGCCTGGGCCGGGTGATCAATCGATGTATAGGCGCCGACGAGCTGGAGTCCGCCGTACGCGTACTGCAACGCGAACGACTTCGCGCTCGTGCGGGCAAAGTCACCCGCCACGCCGCCGAAGCTGTAGATCGCCACGCCCGTGAGTCCGGCAATGGTCGGCGACGCATACTTGACCGCGTTGTTCAGGTGAAAATCGATACCGTTGTTGTCGAGATCGCCCGGATGCGGGAACAGGATGCCGCCAGGCAGCGTGCCGTTCGCGGAAAGTTGCCCGATGTAGTCTCCGATCGCTTCACCCTGGCGACCGAGCGTTACCGTGCCGTAACGCGTGTTGGACAGACCGACGTAAGCGAGCCGGCCGAAGAGCCGGCCGCCTTGACTCAGCGCTCCTGTATTGACGTTGAAGCCGTTCTCCAGTCTGAAAAGCGCGGACCAGTCGCCACCCAGGTCCTCGAGTCCCCGCATACCCCAGCGGTTGCCTTGTGAAATGCTGCCCTGCATCTGCCATGCGCTATGGCCGCCCTGATTGCTCGACCAGGTCAGGCCGTCGTCGATGATGCCATACAGTGTGACGCTACTCTGTGCACGTGCAACGCTGCATACGCATAGCATTCCTAATGTTAATGCAAAGAATCTTTTCACGAGGTCACCATGAAGTTGGAGGAATCGTTCTTTTTATTGCGTCATCATTGCGGACCGCTTCAGATAGTCTTGCCTTCGCTCGAAGCCCATTTGGACATCAATTCGTTGCTGGGCAGACGTTCATCGAGCATCTTCCTTGCCGTCGCGATGCCCGCCACGGGCAGCCCGGCCGGATCGAGCACGCCGATCTGCACGAGCACGGATGCCTGGTCCCAGTAGATATGCTCGTTATAAAGTTTGTCGCCGCGAAAGCACACTACTGCGAGCATCGGTATTTCGAAGTACTTGCCCGTGGGTGCAAGCCCTGGAAGCAACCAGTCGATCTCGCGATCATGCGTCGCGCAGAAGACAAACTCGTCGACGATGCGGTCGGTGCCGATCGTTCTCGACAGCGGAATCAGACGCGTGTCGTCCGGGTTCGCATTGACGAAGTGATACTTGTAGAAACGCTTGAGCTGGTCGTGGCCGACGCCGCCCGTCATCGTGGGGACATGGTTCACGTAGGGCTGGGCGACCATGGTCGGCATGATCGCATCGACGTCGCGCGTGGCGAACTCGTAATAGCAGTGCCGGTCCCACAAATCGTTCAGGTTGTGGACGGGGCCGAGCACCTTGCGAAGCAGCGCGAGGGTCCGCGAATACGCCATGGTGGCGGCAGGTTTATCATACGACGCGCGCTCGGGTGTGGCGAAAGCGTGTTCACAATCGGGGTACACGTATTGATCGATTGCAGGATTGCCCGACATGGCCGACTGAATGGCCTCGCGGGTGGCAGGCGGGCACAGGCTATCGTCGGCGGCGAAGTGGAATGCCATCGGGCATTTGATCGACGGAATTTCGTCGATGAAAGCATCGAGACCCACGCCGTAGTAGCTGACGGCGCAATCGATATCGGTTCGCGCTGCGGCGAGCATCGCCAGCTTGCCACCCAGACAATAACCGATGGCACCCGTTTTCCCGATCTGCTGCGGCAGGGCGCGTAGCGCTTTCATCGTCGCTGCAATGTCCTGTACGGCAAGGTCGAGATCCAGCCTTTCGTTGTAGTTCAGCGCCTCATCCAGGTCTTTTCCGTCGTAGGCAAGATTGACGCCCGGCTTCATGCGCCAGAACAGGTCGGGCACCAGCACGACATAGCCTTCCTCGGCGAACCGGTCCGCCATGGTCTTCATGTAGGCGTTGATGCCGAAGATCTCCTGCAGGAGGATCAATCCTGGGCCCGAGCCTTTTTGAGGCATGGCAAGGTAGGCCGAAAACTGTTTGCCATCTTCGGACGTGACATCGATAAACTGACCGCTCACATTTCTCTCCGTTGATTCAGGGTTGTCTATATGCATGTGTCGCTCAGATAGTGCCGGCGAGACTCGACTGGATCGCGTGCCGGTCGCGCGCGAGACCTGCTGCGATTTCCTGTGCCATCGCACCGACGTAGACTTCGTTCGTGTCGTCATCGAGCGCTGACAGGGCGGCCTTGACGACTTCGATCGCCGGGAGTTTGGGCGGCGGAAAATCGCGGCTCATATCCGTGTCGATCGCCCCCGGCAGCACCGATATGACTCTGATGCCTCGCGGCTTCAGTTCAGCGCGAACGCCTTCCGTCATACGCAGCGATGCCGCCTTGGATGCGCACAGCGAAGCCATGGAGGGAAGCGTGACCCGTGCGAGAATCGAATGCAGATTGACGATGGCGCTGCCGGCAGGGAACGCAGGCGCGAACGCGCGAATCATGTTCAGCGTGCCGAAGTAGTTCACTTCCATTTCGGTGCGCGCCGCGTTCATATCGCTGGCGGCGAGAGCGGGCTCGACGCAATTGAGTCCCGCATTGTTGATGAGCAAGGTCGTATCGCTCGCGAGCGCCGCGGCCTGCTTGACCTGCGACTCGTCCGTGATGTCGAGTTCAACGGGCACGATCCGGTCGTCCGCAAAGCGCAGCGCATCGATATTGCGCGCACCGGCATAGACTTTCTTCGCACCGCTGTTCAGGAGCATGTGGACGAAGCACTCGCCCACGCCGCGGTTCGCACCCGTCACGAACGCTACGCAGTTATCAAGAGGCATGCTGATCTCCGGGAAAAGATGGCGTGATTACAAGGCGCGAGCGATGATGCGATGCATGTCGTCGATTTCCAACCGCACGGATGTTCCGTCGGGGACGGGCCCGTCCAGACGCGCAATGACCACGGGGCCTTCGCTCGTCCGTACAGTCGCAAGATGCACGGCGTGCGCTTCCTGCTCGCCCGCACGATGCCGGACCACGGTCGATTCCATGACCGTGCCGGACCCGGCGACGCATCGCGTCCACGCGTTGCAGCCACACGCAGGACAGAAGTACCGCGCCGGGAAAAGCTTCAATCCGCATTGCGCGCATTGCGTGATGTCGAGATTCATCGATGGCTTCCTCAGGTTCTTTCGAGAACCACAGCATTCGCACACATGCCGAAGCGATACTCGACCATGCCGTATCCACTCACGACGGCGAGCTTCGCGTTGTCGACCTGCCGTTCGCCCGCCTTGCCCTGTAGTTGCGTGATGGCTTCCACCAGACCGTGCATGCCGCCTGCGGCTCCCGCCTGGCCGACCGACAGTTGACCGCCGGACGTGTTGACGGGCAAAGCGTGTGAGGCAATGCGCCTGATAAGCGCACGGATGTCGCCGTCGGGGGCAAAGCCGAGATCGCAGAGTTGCGCGATGGTCATGACGGGGTAGTCGTCATAGACGGATGCAAGGTCGATGTCTTCGGGGCCAATGCCCGCCTGCCGCCAAAGATCAGCCGCGACATGTTTGAGCGATGTCTCCAGTCCATCGCCCGCCTGATGGTCGGCGTTGTACAGGCACTTCAGCGCGCGCACGCGCACGTTCGTCGCATTGTGTGCGAGGTCGTCGCGAGTGAGCAGGATGGCGTTCGCGCCATTCACCACGGGCACGCAGTCGAACCGCCCAAGCGGATCGGCAACCAGCGGCGCTGCGAGGTAGTCGTCGATGGACATCGGCGCGCGATAGACGGCATTCGGGTTCATGGCCGCCCACTCGCGCTGCGCGACGCACATCGCACCATAGTCGGCGCGCGTCAAACCGTGACGCTTTGCATGACGCTGTGTGAGCATCGCGAACACGCTATTCGGTCCGCCATTTTGCAAGGGGCGCAGCCACGTGCGGGTCGTGAGGTTGTAGTTCTCGACGAGATGCGTGAAATCGCTTGCCTGAAACTGATCGCCGGACACAAGTGCGATGACGTTCGCGTCGCCATGCTGGATTGCGCGGACCGCATGCTGCAACAGATTGATGCCGCTCGCGCCGCCGTGGCAGTCGTCCATGCACCAGCGCGGACTCAGCCCGAGCCGCCACGCGAGATCGATCGCGTGATCGGGACCGAGTGTGAACGAAGCGACGCCGAGACCATCAATATCCTTTGCCGAAAACCCGGACTGAGCCAGCAGCAAACCGAACGCCTGCGCCAACAGCTCGCCCGTCGAGCCGTGTGTCGGCTGACGACGGTAAGGCACTTCGACGCCGGCCGCGATGAGGACCCGATCGAAACCGTTCGATGACATGTCGATGTTCCTCACGCCCGGCTGGCGACGGTTTCGCGCGTGTAGACGAGTGCAATGACCGTGATCAGCCCCATCGTCATCATCATCAGGGCGACGGGCCATGCAGCGTGATAATGCGCGAGCAGCGCGGTCGCAAGCATCGGCGCCAGACCGCCTGCGAACACCGACGCCACTTCATGTCCCAGCGCCATACCTGAGTAGCGCACTTCGGTGCTGAACAGTTCGCCCATCAGGCTCGGTTGCGTGCCGATCATCGCGCCGTGGCAGACCGCATTGCCGAGCAGGAACGCAAGCCAGATGAGCGCGGGCACCTTGCTGTCGAGCAGCCAGAAGAAGGGGAAGGCAATGGCGACCAATCCTAATGCGCCGATCAGATACACGGGCTTGCGGCCGATCCGGTCCGACAGGCGACCCCACAGAAGCATCGTGAAGAGTTCGACGCTCATCGAGACGATCACGGCAGCCAGCATCACCTGACTCGATACGCCGATGAATTTGCCATAGGCGAGTGCGAAGGCGAGCATGATGTACGAGCCACCGTTCTCCGCGACACGCAGGCCCATCGCCACCAGGATTTCGCGAGGATGCTTGCGGATCACGTCGAGCACAGGCATGTGCGCTTTCTTTCCAGCAGCCTGTGCATTGGCGAACTCGGCGCTTTCCGGCAACTTGGAGCGGATATAGACGCCAACACTGAAGATCAGGATCGACAGGAGGAACGGGACGCGCCAGCCCCAACTCATGAAGGCGTCTTTCGGCAGCATCTGCACGATGAAGAATATCGCCGCGGACAATACGAAGCCGCCGCCCACGCCGATCTGGCTCAGCGACGCGTAGAAACCGCGCTTTTCCGGCGGTGCGGACTCGCTGATCATCAGCACGCCGCCGCCCCATTCGCCGCCGGCAGCGATGCCCTGCAGAATGCGCAGCGCCAATAGCAACCCAGGCGCCCACACGCCGACTTGCGCGTAGGTCGGCAGCGCGCCGATCAGGAAGGTCGCGCCGCCCATGATGGACAGTGTCCATACCAGCGCGCCCTTGCGGCCAAAGCGGTCGCCGATATGCCCAAATACAATGCCTCCGAGCGGTCGCGCTGCAAAGCCGACGGCAAACCCGGCGAAGGCGCCGAGCGTGCCGACGAGCGGATCGGTTCCCTTGGGAAAGAACAACTCGCCGAACACGAGCGCAGCCGCCGTGCTATAGAGAAAGAAGTCGTACCATTCGAGCGCGTTGCCCGCGACCGAGGCAAGCACGATTCTCCGAAGCGACTTCTGGTCGACGTTGCCCGTCATTCCGGCGGGTGTGCCGTCGGGAGGACTGGCCGTCGCAGAAAGGGTTTGCATACTTGCCATCTGTTACTCCGTGATGTGCACCGGGTGCACTGAAAGGTGACGATGGAATTGCATTTGCCCGCCTTCAGGGAGAGTCGGGGAGAGTCGTCCGATAGCCGGATGGGCAAGATATTCGAGCGACGCAATGCGTCGTTATGAACGCTTCAGTCTGTATCCCGATTCTTCGAGGTCCCACGTTGTCGACGTCATGCCTGTTTCGCGCAACTTGTACTTCATGATCTTGCCGTTCTCGGTCCTGGGCAGATCGGACCTGAAGTCCAGATAGCGCGGCACCGCGAAATAGGGCAGGCGCGGCTCGCAATACTGGATGAGTTCCAGCGGACCCAGCGTGCAACCCTCGCGCAGAACGATGGCGGCCATCACTTCATCTTCGGCAAGCGAAGACTGCACGGCAAAGACAGCGGCCAGTTCGACGGCAGGATGGCTGAGCAATACCTGTTCGACTTCGAATGACGAAATGTTCTCGCCGCGTCGGCGGATCGCATCTTTCAGGCGGTCGACAAAGCGGAAGTACCCGTCCTTGCTGCGCACGACACGATCGCCTGTGTGGAACCAGAGATTTCGCCATGCTTCAACCGTTTTTTCCGGCATGCCGAAATAGCCGCTTGCAAAGGCATAGGGTTGATCGGCGCGCAGGATAAGCTCGCCTGCTTCGCCGTCCGCTACAGGCTGATCGTTTGCATCGACGACACGTGCATCGAAGCCCGCCGCGAGTTTGCCCATGTATCCCTGACGTCGCGTGTCCAGCTTGCCGCCGATGACCGAGTTGGTTTCAGTGGAGCCATACCCGTCGATGAGACCCATGCCGCAACGTTGTGTGAATGTTTCCTGAAACTGCGGAGGGACGCCGGGCGCGAGCGCGACGCGAACGCAATGTTCGCGTTCCTTCGACGAAGGCGCACGCGACAGCAGAATCGGGACCATTGCACCGAGCACATACGTGACAGTCGCGCGCGTCGCGATTAGCGAATCGAAGAAGCCGCTCGCGGAGAAGCGTCGCTCGACGATGAGTTCTGCATCGTGCATCAACGCCTGGAAGAAGCTGTTCAGCGCATTTGTGTGAAAGAGGGGCAGACAGGTGTAGAGCACATCGCCGGGCCGCACTTCCAGATCGCCGCCTGTATGCGTGCCCCACCAGTAGAACTGCGCATGCGGACACACCACGCCTTTCGATAGACCTGACGTGCCGGACGTGTACAGGATGACGAATGGATCGCCGTCAGCCAGCGTCGCCGCTTCGACCGGTTCGCCGCGCGCAGGCAACGCGACCTGGGCAAAAGGCGAGTCCGCAGAAGTGTGTTCCTGTTCGCCAATGACCCAGATCGTTTCGAGCGCCAGGTCGCCTGAGTGCAGCGCCACGACGTTGTCGACCAGACCCGATTCCGCAACCAGCAGACGGGCACCGGAGTTCTTCAGGATGTGCCGCAGCTGTATGCCTCGCGACGCCGTGTTGATTGGAACCGCAACGGCGCCGAGCCACGCGCAGCCCAGCACGATTTCCATGAACTCGATTCGATTACCGCAGAGGATCGCAACGCGATCGCCTTTCTGAATTCCATACGCGGCTAGCGCGTCGGCGCGACTCGCCGCGACGTCGATCGCGTCGCGTGCGGTCCAGGTCGTCGAGCGGTCTGAGAAAAGCGGCGAGTCGCCATTTCGTGCAGCGCGATTCTTCAACAAGGCAGGCAGCGTGCGATACGATTCTGCGTGCAGTTCTGCGATCGACAGCGGTTCGACCAGCGTATTCATACGATCCGAGACCTCGTGATTCTTTGTGGGTGCGATCGAGTCTAGGTTTGCCTATACTATCCGTCAAATTCATAAATAATATGGGCTGCATAAATATGGCGGATTTCAATAAGGTCGATCTGAACCTGCTTCGCGTGTTTCAGGCGGTGCTCGAAGAGCGCAGCCTGACGCAGGCAGGCAAGCGTCTTGGTCTTTCGCAGCCGGCGACCAGCTACGCGTTGGGACGTCTGCGCGCGATCTTCGACGACCCGCTATTTGTGCGCACGCCGGAGGGCATGTTGCCGACTTCCGTTGCGCAGCGGCTCAAGGATCCCGTCGGGCGGGCGCTCGCCGCCGCGCGGGAGGCGTTGCGTCACGGCGAGCCTTTCGACGCATCGACGAGCACGCGCGAATTTCGCGTGTCGATGTCGGATGTGGGTGAGCAGGTCTTTCTGCCGTCCATTTGCGAAAGACTGCAGCAGGTGGCGCCGGGCGTGCGGATTGCGGCGGAAGCCGTGCTTCTGACCGAGGTGGAGGAGCAGATGCGACTCGGGCGGCTCGATTTCGCAATCGGCAATCTTCCCTCGCTGAAGGCGGCGACGGAGCATGCGCTATTGTTCAACGAGGAGTACGCGTGCATGACGCGCAAGCGTCCCGGATTACCTGCGAAGCGGATATCGGCTGAGCAGTTTCAGAAGATGTCGCATGTCGCGGTGGCATCGCTGGACCGAAGCCACCTGTTGATCGAGGAGTCGTTACGGCTGGGCGGACTGTATCGCCGCATCGCGCTGCGCGTGTCCCACTTCAACGTCACGCCGGAGATTTTGCGGCGCACGGACTGGATGGTGACGCTGCCACGCGGCGTGGCCGAGTTCTTCAACGACTCGGGCCAGTTCGCGATTTATCCGCTACCCATCGAGTTGCCGCATTTCGAATCGACCATTCACTGGCACGAGCTATACGACGGAGACGAGGGGAATCAGTGGTTTCGCCAGCTGTTGGTGGATATTCTGAAGCGATGAGCAGTGCAGGCCGCCGACGAGCAATATCCCGGCGACGGCCGAAGTGACTGACCCGTCAGCGTCCGACGGCTTCAACACAGCGGGTAACGCCAGGCGTCGGCAGGGTCGTGCAAGTGCGGGTAATCCGTGTATCCCCGCGCGTCCCCACCGAAGAACGTCGTCCGGTTCGCTTCATTCATCGTTGAATTAGCCGTCAACCGTGCGACGAAATCGGGATTCGCTAACACCATCTGACCGTATGACTCCAAATCGGCCAGCCCTGAAGCCAGATCGCTTCCGACCCGTTCAAGCGGACGGCCGGGCCGGTTCAGGATGAGAGCCCGTGTCCATAACTTGCGGATGTCGGAGAGCAGCACCTCGTTGCCCTGATGCATGATGTGGACGTAAGCCAACCCCAGCTTGTCGAGTTCGGCGACCAGGAAGCGGTACAGATCCGGGCCCTCGGCGCCTTCGTCGATGCCCCACATCGTCGTTCCGGGCGACAGTCGGATGGCGGTACGCTCCGCGCCGATTTCACTGGCGATCGCCGTGGCCACTTCGATGGCGAAGCGGGCGCGATTTTCGATCGAGCCGCCGTAGTCGTCGGTGCGCATATTTGCGCTCGGCGCGAAGAACTGCTGAACCAGATAAGCGTTCGCGCCGTGGATTTCGACGCCATCGGCGCCGGCCTCGATCGCACGGCGCGCGGCGTGACGGAAATCCTGGACGGTCTGACGGATTTCGTTCGTGCTCAGCGCGCGTGGTACGGGTATCTCCTGCGTGCCCGTGGGCGTGAACATACCCGTGCCCGGCGAGATCGCGGAGGGCGCGACGCCCTGACGATGATGCGGCGTATTGTCGGGATGCGACATGCGCCCGGCATGCATGAGCTGGATGAAGAGATGTCCGCCTTTTTCACGGACGGCCGACGTCACCTCTTTCCAGCCAGCGACATGGGCATCCGTATAAATGCCGGGCGTAGTCAGGTACCCCTGTCCATCGTCCGAAGGCTGGGTGCCCTCGGTGACGATCAGCCCGATGTCTGCGCGCTGCGCGTAATACTCGGCGGCCAGTTCTCCTGGCGTTCCGTCGAACTGCGCGCGCGAACGTGTCATCGGCGCCATGACCAGGCGGTTGCGCAGCACGTGTCGACCGACGCGGACGGAATCGAACAATGAGTTCATGACGTAATCCTTGATTGGCTTGAATGAAAGACGGCTGACTGCAGGTCACTCACGCGCGACTTGCATGTCCGTTCGAGCGACGAGCGCTGCCGGCACAGCCATGAACCGGGTAGTGCACTCGTCAGGCATAGAGATCATCGCCTGCTTCACCCTCGGGATAAATATGGTAATTTGCAGAACATTGATCCATTGATGGAGCAGTAGACGTGGAGCTACTCAATGACATGGCGCTGTTCGTCGAGGTCGTCAAAGCCAAAGGCTTTCGTCACGCTGCGCAGGTGCTGGATATGCCGAACTCGACGTTGTCCCGGCGCATCGCGACGTTGGAGAAGGCGATCGGATTGCGTCTTCTGCACCGGACCACACGCAGGATCGAGCTGACGGAAGCCGGGCAGCTCTATTTCGAGCGCTGCAAACGCATCGTCGACGAAGCACGCCTCGCGCACGAGCAGCTCGGCGACATGCTTGCGAACCCCAGCGGCGTGCTTCGCGCGTCGTTGCCAGTCGACTTCGCCGTGACGTACCTCGCGCCATTGATCGCCGAATTCGCCGGCCTCTACCCCGGCATCACCTTCGACTTCGACTTGACGCCACGGCAAGTCGATCTGGTCAGCGAACCCTTCGACGTAGCGATTCGCATCGGCGAGCCCGCGGATTCGCAGCTCATCGCGCGGCCATTGGCGTCGCTTCGGCCCAGGCTATACGCATCGACGGGTTATCTCGAACAGGCTGGCGAGCCGCGCAAGCCCGTCGATCTGGAACGACACGAGTGCCTGGGCATCCTGAGAGCGGGCGCGTGGACATTGAACAACGGAAGACGGAGCGTCACGGTGCCTGTGGGAGGACGGTTCACGCTCAACAGCGTCGGCATGATCCGGCGGCTGGCGACGCTCGATATGGGCATCGTGCTGCTGCCCGAAGAAATCGTCGCAGATGAACTGGCCGGCGGGAAGCTGCGCCACATCATGCCCGAATGGGACGGCATCGCCACGCCAGTCTACGCAATCACGGAAACCCGCCTGCTGCCCGCGAAAACACAGCACTTCATCGGATTTCTTCGGGAGCGGTTGGGTCGGTAAGCCGGGTGATCGAAGACTCGTTCGAAAGGTGCCAGTTTTAAAGCGAACTTCAGCCGCGACGCGCCAGGTGAATCCCGGCGAGCATGCAACGCACTGAGCCACCCGCCAGTTCGATAGTCGGTACGTCGAGCGGCAACAGCTGCGCGGACCGCTCGATCAGCCTGCGCTGCCGCTGCGTGAGACAGCCGAGTGCACGCCGGGAGAGCGCGAGCACGCGGCCGTCGCGGCCTGTCAGTTCCAGCGCGTTGCCAGCGAAATGACCAAGCTGCTCATTGTCGAGCGCGATCACCGTGCGTCCCGTTTCCGCGAGACACCGATGAATGTGCTCGCGCCGGGCCGCATCGCTAATCACGTCGAAGCCAACGAGCGCGAAGTCCGTCGCGACGCTCATCATCACGTTCGTGTGATAGACCGGTTGCCCATTCGAATCAGCCGTATCGAAACACATCGGCTCGAAGTTGAAATGCATGCAGAAGCGTTCGAGCGCGACGGGGTCCGCGCGCCGCGACCGCGCCGTGTACGCGATGCGTGTAACGTGATCGAGCACCATCGCGCCCGTGCCTTCCAGAAAAATATCGTCGTGTTCGAGGCCCGAATAGTCGACGACGTCCTGCACCCGATACTCCGCCTTGAGCATCTCGATCACATCCGTGCGTCGCTCGCGTCGGCGGTTGCGGCTGTACATCGGATATAGCGCGACATGGCCGCCCGGATGCGTCGAGAACCAGTTGTTGGGGAAGACGGAGTCGGGCGTGCCGTTGTCCCCGGGGTCATCGAATACATGCACGCGGACGCCCGCGTCGGACAGGCGTTGCGCGGCGGCCGTCACTTCGTCGCGCGCGGCGTCGGCCAGAGCGCGCGCATCGGTATGGTCATGCCAGACGGGCGCGCGCTGAAAGGCGTTGTCGCCGGCGGTTTCGGGATTGGGTGTGAAGCGATGCGGTCGTACCATTACGACGGCCGACGGGGCCTGTATCGACAAGCGGTTCATGTGTGCACGCAGAAGACGGTTGAGCAATGAAACGATGGTGATTCAATGCACCAGTTCGATCTCGGGTTGTTGCGGCGCAGGCGCGCTCTGGGTGCCGATCAACGCAAAGAGGTTCTTCGGATCTGTGGCGGGGGGAATCAGAGAAATCTCTGTGCCAGCGGCGTACTGCATCGCGAGCGCGTACAGATAGCGCAGCGCGGAATAGTCTTCGAGCGCGAAGCCGACGGAATCGAAAATCGTGACCTGCGATGCGCTTTCACGCCCTGCGGCCTCGCCCTTCAGCACGCGCCAGAGTTCGACGACGGGAAAGTCGGCGGGCATCTGCTGGATATCGCCTTCGATACGCGTTTGCGGTTCGTACTCGACGACCACACGGCCCATGCGCAGCACGTCGGCATGCAGTTCGGTCTTGCCGGGGCAATCGCCGCCCACTGCGTTCAGATGCATGCCGGGCTCGATCATGTCCGGCATGAGAATCGTCGCGTAGGCCTTGTCGGCGGTCACGGTCGTGACGATATCGGCGCCGCGCACGGCTTCGGCAGTCGATGTTGCGCGCACGACCCGCAGCGCAGGCCAGGCGGACAGATTGCGAACGAGCTTGTCGGTTGCGTGCGAATCGACATCGAACACACGGATTTCGTCGATGCCGAGTTGCGTGTGAAAGGCGATCGCCTGGAATTCGCTTTGCGCGCCGTTGCCGATCAGCGCCATCGTTTTCGAGTCGGGACGCGCGAGCACTTTGGCCGCGAGCACCGAGGTCGCCGCGGTACGCAGCGCGGTGGTCAGCGTGAGTTCGGCAAGCAACAAAGGGTAACCAGTATCTACATCGGCGAGCGCACCGAATGCCATCACCGTGTGAATGCCGCGTTGCGCGTTGACGGGATGGCCGTTGACGTACTTGAAGGCGAACAGCTTCGCATCGGCGACGGGCATCAGTTCGATCACACCATCGCGCGAATGGCACGCGACGCGCGGCGATTTGTCGAATTCCGCCCATCGAAGAAAGTCGGCACGCAAGGTGCTGACGAGTTCGTCGATAAAGCGCGGCACGCCGACGCTCGCAACGAGGCGGCTGGTGGCGGGAACGTCGAGGAAGCGGGTCATGGTTTTGTCTCCGGTGATGATCTTGCGGCCTGGATGCGCCGCCCGATAGAGACATTATTTCCGCCCGTGAAGCCAACAGAAAGATGGCAAACTTGTCAAAATTGCTAATGTTTCCGGCATTCTGATAGCTCATGCTGGCATTCTGTTCGATTGCGGATGTTGCACATGGCGCAGCAGCCGTATGCTCGAAGCCTGCTCATCGCACCAAAGGTACTGACATGATCAATCTCGACGACGTCGATCGCCAACTCATCGCCCTGTTGCGCGACGACGCTCGTGCCTCTGTCGTCACGCTCGCGAAGGAACTAAGAGTCGCGCGCGCAACGGTACAAAACCGGCTGGCCCGGCTGGAAAAGAATGGTGTGATCGTGGGCTATACGGTGCGTCTCAAGCAGGCGGCGGAGAAGCATCGGATCCGCGCGCTGATGTCGATTGCCGTGCACGGCAATCGCGCCGCTGAAGTGATCAAGGTGCTGCGCGGGCATCCGAACGTAGCGACGATTCACAGCACTAACGGGCGCTGGGATCTGATCGCCGAACTGCATGCGGACTCGCTGGAGAATTTCGATCGCGTGCTGGGGGCGATTCGCATGATTGACGGGATTGCGAATAGCGAGACCAGCATTTTGCTGTCGACTCACAAGGCCTGACGTGGAGCAAAGAGACTTCGTGTGTTTTCCGTAGCGATTCGTCTCATCGGTGGATTGGGCTTCTTTTGTTCGATAACAATAAAATAAAAAACTAGGTAAACCTGACGCAAGATTTCGTCCGACACCGGCTCGTTCGATGGATCAACTCACACCATGACGACATGAAGGTAAAGGATCTGGTCGAACTCTGCTCGATTTACTACGAAATCCGTCCTATGCCCCACGCTACCGAAGAGGACAGAATGGCGATTCTATTTGGCACCGAATAAGTGAAACTGGACTCATGGCGCCACAAAGTCCGCCCGCCCGATATCGGACGGGTGGATGCCCCGGGACTTCGCGATACAAGGAATCCTGTTGACTGGGTGACTGTCTTCGAGGAGGGTGAGGGCTGGGCGGTTCTGGTAAGGAGGGGGGCTCCGTACGAGGGCAGCTCTGCCGTTCTTTCGTGGCAGGACGGCATCATCCTCGCGCTTCCAGCAGTCCGGGCGCGCGACGTCGGGGTTCCGCAACAGACGTAAGGGTCACCTCTTATGAGAAAAGAGATCAACACGGGCAACAGCCAGGCATATTCGCGGCCGGCACGTCTTCTGAAAATCGCTTCCTGGATCATCGCGATCGCCTTCGCGATCTTCCTGAACATGTTGGGCTCGCTCGTGATCCGCGATCTAATTTATGCGCCGCGTGGCGGGCCACCGAATGCCGCGCAGTTCAGCGAAGCAGCGACCTCACAGCTCGATGTGCAGATGCGTGATTTGCAGCTTCAGCGGGACGCACTGAATGACAAGATGGAGAACGCTCGCATTGCTCACGACCGCGCAGGCAAGCTGTACGTGGAGGCGCGTGAGAGTTTCAGGAACTGGATTGCGACCAGACAGGCCACGGGGGATAGCCGCAATGATCCGGAATTGCTTGCACGGACACAGAAGCTCGACGAACTTCAGGCGAGTGTCGCGGGCTGGCAAAGCCAGCAGAATGCGCTCGCCGATCAGGCCCGCCAGATCGACGCGCACCTGAACCAGTTGCGCATCGAGATCGCGGCCGCAAGGCAGGCCGCCGACAAGCGCTACGAGGCGGCAAGCCGTCGTTACGAGCTCATCGTGTTCGGGTGGCGCCTTGCGTTGACGCTCCCGCTTCTCGTCGTTGCCGTATGGCTTTTCATCCGCTTTCGCAAAAGGCGATACTGGCCGTTCGTGTACGGCTTTGGCCTCTTCGCGCTGACGGCGTTCTTCGTCGAGCTTGTCCCGTACCTGCCCAGTTTCGGGGGATATGTACGCGTGCTGGTGGGTATCGCGCTCGTCGTGTTCGCTGGTATCTACATGCTCCGTGCGTTCCAGAAATATGTCGAGCGAAAGCGCGCCGATCTGGAACAGAGTCGAACCGAACGCGCACGTGGCGTCGACTACGAAAAGGCGCTCAGTACATTCCAGAAGAAGCTGTGCCCGTCGTGCGACAAGCCGTGGCATCTTGGCGGCGAGCAGGCCTCGTACTGCATCCATTGCGGGCTGAATCTTTTCAAAGTCTGCGCCTGCGGCGGCCGTAACTTCGCCTTTTTCCCTTTCTGCAACCAGTGCGGCGAGCCTGTGACGGAGACGGCGGAGCTCCGCTCTGCAGAACCCGGTGAGCGTCCGCCAGCAAGTAACTGACAGAACCAATTTTTCTGGATTCGCTTCCCAACGGAAAGCGCCTTGCTCACACCAGCTGGTTAGCAGATGGACAGTTGGGTCGGAACGGATAGGTGAGATTCTAAGGGAGCCAAACGTAGCGAACGTGAAGGGCCGCCACCGTGCATAGCGAGGCATGCGAGGGCTGAAATGAACACGGGCGCCGAATCGGCGCCCGCACAGGTTGCTGCTTGTGAGGCAGCAGATCAAAGCCATTGCATTTATGCTGCCGCGTCCTTGAGCTTCTTCAAAGCGCGCGCCTTGATGCGAACCGTCGCCGGTTTCGCGTCGAACCAGCGTTCTTCGCCCGTGAACGGATCCTTGCCGAAGCGCTTCTTCTTCGCGGGCACTTGCTGAACCGTGATCTTCAGAAGACCCGACAGCGTGAATTCGCCGGCACCCTTCTTGTGAACCGAGCCGAGGATGGTGTCTTCCAGCGCGGCGAGAATCGCTTTCGCAGCCTTCGGCTCAACGTTAGCCGCCTGTGCAACGTGATTGGCGAGCGACGCCTTCGTGAACGTCTCTTTCACGGGTGCGCCAGCGACCAGCTTTTTCGCCGTCCCGTTTGCAGCCTTTGCCGGTGCAGCCTTGGTAGCCGGTTTGGCAGCTTTCGGAGCAGCCTTGGGAGCAGCCTTCGTTGCGGTCTTGGTTGCCGTCTTCGTTGCAGTCTTTGCCATAGTCGTGGATGACTCACTTTCGAATTAGGAGGTGCTCGCCGCAGTTCATGCGGCAAGCACAGGCATTCTATGACGTCCTGTGTGCTATGTGTCAAGAAAAAGCCTTAAAACAGGCACTGAAATGATCTTCCCGCAACACAATTCCGCTCGACGGACTCAAAAGTTGGGGGATGTCCCCCCTTATAGACGACGGATGGCTACTGACTACAGGTGAGTGTTTTCGGGATGCCTAGGATTGCTTCGGATTCTGGACTCGGTCTATGGCTGCCGTCAGAGAAGAGAGGGCGGCACGATGCGCTCCAACTCAGCGCAATCCGGTGCCCCCGTCGCCACCTCCGGGCACGGCTAGAGGTACCGCCCTTGCCAGATGAAGCCTTAGTCGGTAGCCGGCCGGAGCCACCTTGCTGCACATGCCGCGAGGACAATGCATCATCCCTTGGGCTCGTCGCCTCGAACTGCAAGTGCCGCTCGGGGCGACCGACCGGTCACCGGCGCCACCGCCGAAAATCACCGCCCAGCCATCGCCAATCTCATCCGCGTAAGCCTGCGCGAGAACGGCGAATAGCGAAAGTTGTGCTAACGCCAGGCCTGCGTGAACTCGCCGATCACGCGCGCGAGATGCGCGTGCATCTCCATGCGCGCAGCGGCCGCGTCGCGCGCCATGATGGCCGAAAAGATACGTTGATGGTCTTCCTGCGAAGCTTCCCGCAACGCGGGCGTATGGAAGTGCTCCTCAATCTTTTTCCACAACGGGTCGGCGCGGGAGTTGTCCCACATCGCGGCCACCACGAGCCGGAGCACTTCGTTTCCTGTTGCCCGTGCAATCGCCAGATGGAACTCGCGGTCAGCGGCCTCATTCGCAGCCTTGTCGTCCATGTTCTCGCGCATCGCGCGCAACGCGGCGAAGATCTGGTCGAGGTCCGAATCCTTGCGTTCGGTCGCGGCGAGCGCCGCGATCCCGCTTTCGATCACCGCCCGTGCGCGCAGCGTCTCAATCGGGCCTAGCCCGCGCGGCAGTTCGAACGTGACGGACCGCGCCTCCGGTGCTTTGGCCACATAGATGCCCGACCCTACACGCACCTCGACTACGCCCTGGACTTCCAGCGCGATGATCGCCTCCCTCACCTGCGTGCGGCTCACGCCGAAACGCTCGGCTAGCGTTCGCTCGGAAGGCAGGCGGGCGCGAGGTCCGACATCGTCAGCCGCGATCAGGTCGTAGATCTGCTTCGCCAGCCCGACATAGGAACGGTCGCCAGCGTCCGCGTCGGCGCGGCCGGTTAGCGTGTGCGAAAGATCGGACATCCAGAATTCTCGAAATCGTCGAAGCCGCCGGGCGGTGGCTGAAGGTCAGAAAAATGGTACACCAATTCCCGTGTCACGCCGTCTGTCTACGGCAGCTCCGGTCTTTGTCGATCAAGCATAGAAACGGCGTGGGTTTCAGCCCGTTCGAGCCGGGCACCGGGCTCGCTGGTAAACCACTATCGCGCGCAGATTGGTATGCCAGTAACAATCCATTCTGTCAGATGGGGCGGTGTTCGCGCATGCCGCTCGTTTCGCTTCGAGAGGCGCCTTTGAATAGGCCATTCCGCTGATTCGACGAGTCCGATCCAGTTCCGCTCTAGCATATTCGCAAGATTCCCTACATCACGCACACCGTTTCGGCAATCCACTACGAGCCTTGTGCGCCGGCAGTCGGTAAGTTAAATCCAACGAAACGGAGGCAACATGCTTTCAGGAATCCAGGTGATTCGCGCGGCGGCGGCCGCGTCATTGGCGCTGTGCGCAAGCGCGGCTTTCGCGCAGGCGTCGATCGTTTCCGGGCCGTCAAGCGATCCCACGTGCATGGTTCCGTGGAAGAGCGATACGAAGTTCGTTAAGTATCCGAAGAAGAACGGGCCCTATCGGGTCGCGCTCGTGAACGGCTATATCGCAAACACCTGGCGCATCCAGATGATCAAGACCGCCAAAGCCTATGCGGCGTTACCGGACGTCGCCTCCAAGCTCAAGGAATTCAAGGTCGTCTCGACCGGCGAAGACGTACCGGCGCAGATCTCGGCCGTCAACAACTTCATCGATGCCGGCTATGACGCGATCATCGTTAACGCGCAGAACCCCTCTTCATTCGGACCCGCGATCCGCCGCGCCAAGAAAGCCGGCGTCGTGCTGGTCGCGTTCGACAATACGCTCGACAGCGAGGATGCGATCAACGTCGACGTCGATCAGTACGGACTTGGCGTGCTGTGGGCCAAGTGGCTCGCGAGCCATCTGTCGAACGGAGGCAAGGTGCTCGAGGTCCGCGGGGTGGCAGGCACATCGGTCGACACTGACCGGCACAAGGGTTTCCAGAGCACATTGAAGGCGACCGGCAAGAAGTGGAACATCGTCGAGGTCTATGGCAAGTGGGACGACGGCGTCGCGCAGAAGGCCGCCGCCGACGCGATTGCCGTGCAGGGCCACTTCGATGGAATTTCGGCGCAGGGTGGCGACACGGGTGTCGTGCGCGCAATGATCGATGCGAAACATCCGTTCGTGCCGTTTGGCGGCGAAACGGAGAACGGCTTTCGCAAGTTCTGCGCGCAGTATGGGAGCCAAGGCCTGAAGTGCACGTCAGCGGGCACCGGTCCCGCGCAGGTGGCGGTGGCGATAAAAACGGCACTCGCTGCGCTCGGCGGCCAGACGGTCCCGGTCTCGATCAAGCTGCCGCTCGACGTCACCGACGATTCGGCGCTGAAGGCGGGCGTCAACTACTTCCCCGATGAGTCCGACAACTTCTTCGTCGGCAATTCGTTTCCGACTTGCGGCATCAACTTTTCCGCGCAGGAAATCATGAAGCAGAACCAGGGCAACCAGTGATTGGCTGATGGTTAGCGACGTGACGGGAGACGAAGCATGCGGCAGGACGAGGA
Organism: Paraburkholderia hospita; assembly: GCF_002902965.1. Lineage (GTDB taxonomy): Bacteria > Pseudomonadota > Gammaproteobacteria > Burkholderiales > Burkholderiaceae > Paraburkholderia > Paraburkholderia hospita. The sequence goes on from NZ_CP026107.1 coordinate 530,436, forward strand.
GCAGCCGTTCTTTGAGGCGTCTGGCGTGTCGAAAAGCTACGGAGGCGCCGTCGCGCTGGAACGCGCGGACCTCGCTGTGCGCAGGGGACGCATCCATGCAATCCTCGGCGAGAACGGCGCGGGCAAGTCCACGCTGCTGAAGGTGATGTCCGGCGTCGTGCAGCCGGACGAGGGAACGATGCACCTCGATGGTCGTCAAGTCTCGTTCGCGTCGCCCGCCGAGGCGAACGCGGCCGGCATCGTCTGCGTGTATCAGGAGCTGTCGCTGATCCCTGACCTGAGCGTCGCGGACAACATCTTCGCTTCGAACCCGCCGCGACGCTTCGGCATGATCGACCGCCGGGCGCAGCGCCGCCAGGCCGAGGCCGCGCTCGCCCGCGCGGGCGCGGCCGACATCAATCCGCTCGCGAAAGTCCGGGACCTGCCGCTGTCGCGTCAGCAGATGGTCGAGCTTGCAAAGGGGCTTGCGCGTGAGCCGCGCATCCTGATCCTCGACGAGGCTACGTCGGCACTGACCGCGGCCGACGTGGCGCGCGTCTTTGAGGTGCTCAAGCGCCTGCGCGACGAGGGACTCGCGCTGCTGTTCATCTCGCACCGGATGCACGAGATAAAGGCGCTCGCGGACGAATGCACGGTCTACCGGAACGGTCGTCATGTGATGAGCTTCGAGGCGGGCACGCGCTCCGACAATGAGGTGGTCGAAATGATGATCGGCCGGAAGTACGAGCATGCGTTCCCAGGCAAACCCGCAGACAAACCCGCGGACAAGGCCGAGCGCCGTCCCGCCGCCGAAACGGTTCTCGCCTGTCGTGATCTCGCGTGGAACGACACGCTGCAGGGCGTCAGCTTTTCGTTGAAGCCCGGTGAAATTCTCGGGCTGGGCGGCCTCGACGGGCAAGGGCAGCGCGAACTGCTGCTCGCGTTGTTCGGCGTGTTGCGCGGTTGCACGGGCAAGATCGAGATCGACGGCAAGGCCGTGTCGATCGCGAGCCCCGTGGTCGCGCGCGCCAACGGAATCGGCATGGCGTTGATTCCGGAGGACCGCAAGACGGAAGGCCTGATGCTGCCGATGTCGGTGCGCGAGAATCTGTCGTTTGCCGCACTCGATCGGATGTCCACGGCAGGCGTGATCGATCGCGACCGCCAGCAGTCGTTCGTCGACGGGGTGATGGAGCTCCTCGCGATCAAGTCGTTCAGCGTCGACGCGGCCGTGGGCTCGCTGTCGGGCGGCAACCAGCAGAAGGTGGTGATCGCGAAGTGGCTGATCCGGCAGCCGAGAATCTTGCTCCTCAGCGACCCGACGCGCGGCATCGACGTCGGCACCAAGCAGGAGATCTATCAGCTGCTGAGGCGTCTCGCCGACGAAGGCGCCGCGATCGTTTTCTATTCGACCGACTATGACGAGCTGATCGGCTGCTGCGACCGCGTGCTCGTGCTATACGAAGGCAGGATCAAGAAGGAACTTGTCGGGTCGGAGATCACCGAGCAAAACCTGATAGCAAGTGCACTGGACCTGCCCGTCGGACAGATTTCGCCTTCCACGGGAATTGCGCTATGAGCGGGCTGCGTTACTGGTATGCGGAAAATCGCGGGACGACGTTCGCGTTCGGCCTGTTCGTACTGATGTTCGCGATCTACCTTTTCAACTATCCGTCGACGTTGTCGGCGAACGTGTTTCAGACGGCAGCGAACAAGGCGGTACTGCTCGCGCTGGTGTCGATGGGTCAGGCGCTCGTCGTGCTGACGGCCGGCATCGACCTGTCGATCGGCATGACGCTCGTGCTGACGAATTGCGTTGGATCGTGGATCATCACAGGTGACGCGCTGCACAGCACGCTCGGCATCGCCGGTGTGCTCGCGGCCGGCGCGTTGTGCGGCGCGCTCAACGGCGTAATCATCATTTACGGCCGTCTGCAGCCGATCGTGACGACGATCGCGACGGGCGCCGTATATTACGGACTGGCGCTGCTGCTGCGCCCGGTTCCAGGCGGATCGATCAACGAGGACCTCGCCGACGCACTGACCGGCAAGGTCGCCGGCGTCGTGCCCGCGAGTCTGCTGATTCTGCTAGCAGCTGTGGTGATCATCTGGATTCCTTTCAAACGTTCGGTGGTCGGGCGCGCTGCGTACGCGACCGGCTCGTCCGAATCCGCGGCCTTCCTGTCCGGCATGCCGATCCTGCGCGCGAAGTTCGCGAGCTATACGCTGGCCGGCCTGCTCGCCGCGATCGGCGGCCTCTTTCTGACGTTCTTCACCGACACGGGAGACGCGAGCCTCGGAAGCGCCAACTCATATACGCTGTTTTCGATCGCCGCCGTGGTCATCGGCGGCGTGTCACTGCTCGGCGGCAAGGGCAGCGCGATCGGCGCGATCTTCGGCGCATTCGCATTCCGCTCTATCGGCGACCTGCTGTTCGTGTTCAACGTCGATGCGCTGTGGCAGCCGCTGTTCCAGGGTGTGATTCTGCTGCTCGCTGTCGCGATCGGCGCGTGCGGGCTGTTCAGGGTGCGCAACCGTCTGGAGTGGTTCCAATGAGCGAGGTTTCCGCCACCGGCTGGACCGCGTTCATGTCGAGGCTCACGCGCAAAATCGACCGGCCGATCGTTATCGCATTCGCGTGCATCATCGCGCTGCTGCTGGTCGGCGGGATGTTTTCGCGGAACTTCTTGTCACCGGAATACATCCTGCTGCAGCTGAAGGTCGGCGCGTTCCTTGGCATCATCGCGACCGGCCTGATGATGGTGATACTGCTCGGCCACATCGACCTGTCGCTGCCGTGGACGATCACGGTCGGCGCAATGATGGCGTGCGCCGTCGCGGGGCACGGCGAACTTGGAGGCATCCTCGCCATTCCAGTCGGGATCGGTTGCGGCGTGCTGATCGGCATCGTCAACGGCATCCTTGTCGCGTTGCTGCGCATCCCGTCGATGATCGCGACGCTCGCAACCAATGCGGTCGCGCAGGGCATCATGATCGTCTACACGGGGGGATCGTCGCCACAGGATTCCGCGCCACATGTGATGCGATGGCTCGCGGCGGGCTGGCTCGTACCGGGCGTACCGAATGCCGTCGCGCTCTGGGTGCTGATCGGCGGCGCCACGATGTTCCTGCTGTCGCGCACGACCTTCGGCCGCACGCTGTACGCGATCGGCAACGCTGAGCGCGCGGCATATCTTTCCGGCATCGATACGCGGCTCGTCACGGTGGCCGCGTTCGCCGTGTGCAGCGCGTTCGCGGCGTTCGGCGGCGTGCTGCTCGCGGGTTATGCGTCGAAGGCGGCGCAGTCGATGGGCGATGCTTACCTGTTGCCGGCGATCGCGGCGGTCGTGCTCGGCGGCACGTCGATTCTGGGTGGCCGGGGTTCGTATCTCGGCACCGTGGCTGGCGCGATCCTCATCACGCTGCTGCAGTCGATCCTCTCGGTCGCACAGATGCCGGAGGCCGGACGTCAGATCATCTACGGCGTGGTGATCGCGGCGATGCTGCTGCTGTATGGGCGCAGCAGGCGGGAGGTGTAGGTTTCGAGCTTGAGCGGCCGACTGAAAACGATTGGAGCGGCGGCGTTGGCTGACCGCAACTGGCCCAGTTACGGTCACATGCCCACGACTCGTCAGAATCGCGTCATCGGTTTCTCCTCTGCTGTGCACCCGCGGCATGACAACCGCCCTGTTTGCCACCGGGCGCCCCTTTGCTGATGCTGAAGGCTCTGGTGCAAATGAGAGTGCGGACAGTTCAAGCTCGCGGTTCAACGTCCAGGATCAACGCGATGCTGGGCCTCAAATGCTTCAGGAGCGGCGCAGTTACGATTTCCGGCATCGAACTGATGCATCGCATTCGCAAAGGTCAGTTCGACCTCACCAAACTGCCTCTCAAAGATACCGCTGCTCCCGTTGTCTGGAATGCCGTACTTTCTGCATCTTGAAGCAACCCATCAACGAGCCGCGATTCCTCTCTAACTTTTATTTGCACCACAGCCCCAGCTGCTTGGCGAGATCTCGTTTGCCGCTCGGCCGACAGCGATCAGAAAAGTGCGTTCAACTCCAGGTACGGGAGTGTCGAGAACGGGCCGTGACGCCTGTGGCAGCCTGGCCGCCCCCGTTCGTTGGGGGCTGGCGCGGAAATGTCGCCGGTACCTGGCCGATCGTAAGCGTGCCGGCTATGACTCGTACCGCCATGTCTCCAGCCGGGATGCGCAAACGTCGTATATGCCGAGCACGATCGGGAGTCTTAATCAACCCGGCAGTTGTCGGTAAAGAGCCCTGAGAGTTTGTCTACGTCATGCAGCAGTTCGATTGCCCATATCGAAGTTGCAAGCTGCACCGACACGGCGCGAGTCGCGCACTTTCAAGCCAGTCAGGAGAAACGCCACTCACCTGCGCCCGCAACCTTTTCGATTCGACGAAATGATCGGTCCGGAGCCAGTCGCCCGTTCTCGCGCGTGCAATCAGCTGGCCAATGACCAGGTGGCAGAGCAGGTTGACCCGTAATTGATCTTCGAGTTTGTGCGCCATGGCTACCTCACCACGGAAAGTCTGATATCTCACTTTGAGGATATGACGCGGAAGGGCCATTTCATATGCTTGGGTCATCGCGCCGCAGCTCCTGCGGCCCGAACATCGACCTGGAGACATCAATGCCCCTGTTTCTCAACGAAGTCTGGCTTGGCGATATCAAACCCGAGGTGATCGAAGAGGCGGTGACATTCTTCGGCAACCTGAGCATCGGCGCGAAGCCCGACAATCTGCCGCCCGACCTGCGTATGGTCGCCGGCCCGTGGCTGTCCGCCGAGGAAGCGAAAGTGATGTTCATCTTCGAGATCGACGATCCCTCGACCATGTTCGACGCCTACGCCGAGCGCGTGGTCAGCGGACTGTTCGCCAGCCGCAAGCTCACGCTGCTGTCGGACTGGAACCAGATGAAGGCCTACACCGACCGCGTGTCGGTCTGAAGCTACCGGAGGGAAGAAAGATGCCTAAGTTTTTCAATGAAGTCTGGCTGCGCGACATGTCCCCGAAGACCATGCAGGGCGTCGTCGATTTTCTCGGCAACCTGCGCAACGGCGTGCGCCCGCACAACCTGCCGGGTGACCTGAAGCTGCTGGCCGGGCCGTGGTTGTCCAACGAGGAAGCCAAGGTCTATTTCGTTTTCGAGATCGACGATCCGACCGAAACCTTCGAGGCGTTCGCCGAACGCGTGGCCGACGGGCTGTTCCTGAAGCGCCGGCTGACGCTGATTCAGGACTGGGACGGCGCGCGGAGCTTCTCGAAGTACCTGAGCAGCCGGGAAGCCCGGGCGGCCCAAACCGCATAAGCCTCATAAGCCGCATAAAAGGCCAGGGTGGCCGGTGAGGCCACCGCCGCCCTGCCGCAGCACACTATAAATCAGACCCCAGCAACCCATGTTGCATGGGACCGGAGTAAAGCGCGCAAGCGCCGACTCGGGTTGAAGGAGACAAGTGATGAGCGGGTTCAACAGCGGGCGCCGGCTGGCGCTCAAGCAGGGTTTTGCGATGGCGGCGGCGTCCGCCGCTTCCGGCCTGTTGACGGGTACGCCGGCGCGCGCGGCAGGGCAGGTCTACAACTACAAGCTCGGCATTGCGCTCGACGCAACGCATCCGACCACCGTCAATCTCACCGCCGCGGCGGCGGAGATTGCCCGCGCCTCGAACGGGCGCCTGAATATCCGTGTGTTCCCAAACAGCCAGTTGGGCAACGACACTGACATGATCTCGCAGGTCCGCGCCGGCGCGATCGACTTCGTCAGCACGGCAGGCCTGATCTGGGGCACGCTGGTACCGGTGGCCTCCATCAGCGGAATCGGCTTCGCTTTTCCGGGCTACGACCAGGTGTGGAAGGCCATGGACGGCGAGCTGGGCGCGCATATCCGTGGCGAATTCGCGAAGGTCAATCTAATGCCGCTGCCGAAAATCTGGGACCACGGCTTCCGCCAGGTCACCAGTAGCAGCCGACAGATCAACACGCCACAAGACCTCAACGGCTTCAAGATCCGCGTGCCGCTCAGTCCGGCGCTCACCACGATGTTCAAGGCCTTCGGCGCCGCGCCTGCCGGCATCAACATGGCGGAAACGTACACGGCGCTGCAGACGAGAGTCGTTGACGGGCAAGAGAACCCGCTGACCATCCTGCAGACGCAGAAGCTGTACGAGGTCCAGAAGTACTGCTCGCTCACTTCGCACGTTTGGGACGGCTTCTGGCTCGTCGCCAACCTGCGCACGTGGAACGCGCTGCCCGAGGACCTGCGGCAACTCGCTGCCACCACGTTCGACGCGTACGCCGTGAAGCAACGTCAGGCGGTGGCGGCGCTGAACAGTCGCCTGCGAGACGAGCTGAAGGGCCGCGGAATGGTCTTCAACCAGCCTGACGTGCAGGTCTTCCGCGATTACCTGAGCAAGGCCGGCTTCTACGCGGGCTGGCAGCAGAAGTTCCCGGCCGGGAGCTGGGCGCTGCTGGAGAAATACGCGGGCCGGCTCGCGTAGTCACGACCCAATTCCCCATACGGCGTACCGATGGCCGGTGGCATTGCGCCACTGCCACGGCTGCGCTCGCACTCGAATTCCAGGAGACATCATGAATTTTGTGAAGCGCGCGGTATCGGTCCTGACACTTGGCCTCACCCTTTCCTGCATCGCGACGTACGGCGGGGCGCAGACGCCCGAGCTCAAAGGAAAGTTCATGAAGACCCCGACCGGCTACCTGATGGTGCTGCGGCACGGCGACAACGTGCTGCAAAACCTCGAGCAACTGGCGCGGGACGAGAAGATTCCAGGCGCGAGTTTCGTCGGCATCGGCTTCATGTCGGAGGCGACGTTCGGCTTCTACGACTTCAACCGCAAGCAGTTCGACCCGAAGACGTATCACAACGTCGAGATGGCCAACATGACCGGTTCCATCGCGTGGAAGGAAGGCAAGCCGTCCATCCACGCGCACGGCACGGTGACGGACGGCAGCTTCGGAGCGGCCGGCGGCCACCTGCTTGGATTGACGGTCGGGACGGGCTCGTGCGAGATCACCGTCACGGTGTACCCGGAGCGCCTCGCGCGCTTCACCGATCCCGAGATCGAGGCCAACGTCCTCGGATTGCCGCAAAAGTAAGGGGGCGTCATGTCTAACCCTATCGTCGAAGTGGCTCCGAGGGGCATCGACTGCCCCGTGGATGAGGTTCGAGGCGGCACGCCGGCCCGGGCGCTGCAGCTTGCGGACAAGGTGCTGGGCGCGTTGGCGGAGGTGCCGTCCGCGTTGCTGGTGGTTGCCGAGGTCGGGGTGCTGTTCGGCGGCGTCCTGAGCCGATACGTACTGCACACGCCGCTGGTGTGGGTCGACGAACTGGCGTCGCTGCTGTTCATCTGGCTCATCATGCTCGGTTCGGCGGTAGCCTTCCGGCGCGGCAGCCATATGCGCATGACCGCGTTGGTCGACAAGGCGGGGCCGCAATGGCGCAGCGTGTTCGAACTCGTGGCGACGGTTGCCGCGCTGGCATGGCTCGCACTCGTGGCCGCGCCAGCGTACGAGTTTGCCAGCGAGGAGGCGCTGGTCACGCTGCCGGCCCTGGACATCTCCAACGCCTGGCGTGCCGCCGCGCTACCCGTCGGGATCGTGCTGATCCTGCTAATGAGCGTGGTGCGGCTGCTGACCACGGCCAGACCGCGCACGGTGCTGGTCGCGCTTGCCGCGAGCGGCGCCGTCGTGGGCACGCTGGTCTGCCTGCAGCCAATGTTGCAAGGCCTGGGCAATGGCAATCTGCTGTTGTTCTTCGTGGGCATCGTCGGCCTGTTGGTGTTTGCCGGCGTGCCCATCGCATTTTCGTTCGGACTCGCAACGTTCGGTTACCTGTCGCTCACTACATCGACGCCGACTATCGTTGTCGTCGGCCGGATGGACGAAGGCATGTCGCACCTGATCCTGCTAGCGGTGCCGCTGTTCGTCTTCCTCGGGATGCTGATCGAGATGACCTCGATGGCGCGGGCCATGGTGCAGTTCCTGGCCAACCTGCTCGGACATATTCGGGGTGGACTGTCCTACGTGCTGATCGGCGCGATGTACCTCGTGTCGGGCATCTCCGGCGCGAAGGCGGCGGACATGGCGGCGATCGCCCCAGCGCTGTTCCCGGAGATGAAGAAGCGCGGCGCGGACGAGGGCGACATGCTCGCGCTGTTAGCGGCCACCGGCGCGCAGACCGAGACCGTTCCGCCGAGCCTCGTGTTGATCACCATCGGCTCGGTCACCGGCATCTCGATTGCCGACCTGTTCACGGCCGGCCTGTTGCCGGGCGTCGTGCTGGCGCTGATGCTCGGCGCAGTGGTGTGGTGGCGGGCGCGCAAGGCGGGCGCCGCATGCAGTCCGCGCGCAAGCTGGAGCGCGGTCGGCAAGAGCCTGCTGGTAGCGCTGCCCGCACTGGCGCTGCCATTCGTCATTCGCACCGCGGTGATGGAGGGCATCGCGACGGCGACGGAGGTGTCCACCATCGGCATCGTCTACGCAATCGCTGTCGGGCTGCTGGTGTACCGGAAGTTCGACGTGCGGCGGATCTGGCCGGCGCTGGTGGACACCGCGGCGCTGTCCGGCGCGATCCTGCTGATCATCGGGACCGCTACGGGCATGGCCTGGTCGCTGACGCAGTCCGGCTTCGCCAGCGATCTGGCGGCTGCGATGGCGAAGCTGCCGGGCGGGGCCGCCGCGTTCATCGCGGTCTCGATCGTGGCCTTCGTCCTGCTTGGAAGCGTGCTGGAAGGGATTCCCGCCATCGTGCTGTTCGGTCCGCTGCTGTTCCCGATCGCCCGGCAACTCGGCATCCACGACGTGCACTACTCGATGATCGTCGTCCTCGCGATGGGCATCGGCCTGTTCGCGCCGCCGTTCGGGGTCGGCTACTACGCCGCCTGCGCCATCAGCCGCACGAAGCCAAGCGAGGGCGCGCGCCACATCTGGCGCTACCTGATCTCCCTGATCGTCGGGACGCTGGTGATTGCCGCCGTGCCGTGGATCTCCATCGGATTCCTTCCTCACTGAGTCATTGAGCACTGACATGAAATTTGCAGCCTTTATCGAGTACGCCAACGAGCCCGAGCGGCTCGCCCAATTCCGGCCCGCCCATCGGGCCTACCTGCAGGACCTGTTGCAACAGGGGCGGCTGGTCGTCGCCGGCCCGTTCGCCGATGGCAGCGGCGCGCTGTTCGTCTACGAGGTCGCCAATGAGAGCGAGGCCACGAAGCTCGCCGCCGACGACCCGTTCGCCAAGGCGTCGCTGTTCACGGGGATCGTCATGAAGCCCTGGACGCTCGTCTTCGCGAGCGCCGACAACCTGAACCCGCCGCTTTGAGGAGCCACCCATGACCATGAATACTGCCGTCCTGCAGCGACTGGCGACATCGCTTCGCGATGCCGTCCGGGAGCGGCAGCCCATCCCACCCGTACGGGACGCGCTGGCCGCAATGGGCGTCGCAGGCGCCTATGCCGTCCAGGACATCAACACGCAGCACGCGCTCGAGAGCGGACGGCGCCTGACGGGCCGCAAGATCGGCCTGACCTCGAAGTCCGTGCAGCAACAACTCGGCGTCGATGCGCCGGACTTCGGCATGCTGTTCGCCGACGTGGAACTTGCCCCCGACGAGGAGGTGGCGCCCGGGCGCGTGCTGCAGCCGAAGGTCGAGGCCGAACTGGCCGTGGTGCTGGAGCGCGACCTGGACAGCGAACCGGTGACGCTGTCGCGACTGGTGTCGGCCATCGCTTACGTGTTGCCTGCCGTCGAGATCGTCGGCAGCCGGATCAGGGACTGGGACATCGGTTTGCTGGATACAGTCGCCGACAATGCTTCGTCAGGTCTATATACGCTCGGCACCCAGCCGCGCAAGTTGTCGGAGGTGGACTTGCGCACCTGCGGGATGCTGATGGAGCGTCGCGGCGAGGTCGTCTCGCTCGGCGTCGGCGCGGCCTGCCTCGGCCATCCGCTGAACGCCGCGCTGTGGCTGGCCCGCAAGATGGCCGAGGTCGGCCGGCCGCTGCGCGCGGGCGACGTCATCATGACGGGCGCCCTCGGCCCAATGGTCAGCGTCGCGCCGGGCGACCTCATCGAAACCACCATCGCGGGCCTGGGCGTTGTCCGGACGGCCTTCGCCGCTCATTGAACGGGAGCATTGAATGTCAACGAGAAAGATCAAGGCTGCCATCATCGGCAGCGGCAATATCGGCACCGACCTGATGATCAAGATCCTGCGGCATGGCCGCCACGTGGAACTGGCGGCCATGGTCGGCATCGACCCGCAATCGGAAGGGCTGGCACGCGCTGCTCGGCTGGGCGTGGCGACGACCCATGAGGGTGTCGAAGGACTGGCGCGGCTGCCGGCATTCAGCGACATCGAGCTCGTCTTCGACGCCACCAGCGCCGCCGCTCACATCGCCAACGAGCGCTTTCTGCGCGAGCGCAAGCCCGCGGTTCGGATGGTGGACCTGACGCCGGCGGCCATCGGCCCGTATTGCGTGCCGGTGGTCAACGGCGACAGTTGCCTCGACGCACCGAACGTCAACATGGTCACTTGCGGCGGGCAGGCCACCATTCCCATCGTGGCGGCCGTGTCACGCGTGGCGAAAGTCCGTTACGCGGAGATCGTCGCCAGTATCTCCAGCCGCTCGGCGGGGCCGGGCACGCGCGCGAACATCGACGAGTTCACCGAGACCACTTCCCGCGCAATCCAGACGGTAGGCGGTGCCGAACGCGGCAAGGCGATCATCGTGCTCAACCCGGCCGAACCGCCGCTGATGATGCGAGACACTGTCTACTGCCTGAGCGAAGACACGGACGAAGCGCGGGTGGCCGCGTCCGTGGCGGACATGGTGGCGGCCGTGCAGCGTTATGTGCCGGGCTACCGGCTCAAACAGGAGGTCCAGTTCGACCGTGTGCACGACCTGAACGTGCCGGGAATCGGACGCGTGAGCGGTCTGAAGACGACCGTGCTGCTGGAAGTCGAAGGGGCGGCGCATTACCTGCCGGCTTACGCCGGGAACCTGGACATCATGACCAGCGCGGCCCTGTCGACGGCCGAGCAGATCGCCGGGCGGATTGCCGGGGGGATCGCCGCAAGCATGGTCGAAAGCGCCGCGACTGCCATTTGAAGGAGCCGAACATGAGCAAGAAGATCTACGTATCCGATGTCACGCTGCGCGACGGCAGCCATGCGATCCGTCATCAATACAGCGTGGAGCATGTCAGGACCATCGCCCGCGCGCTGGACGAGGCTGGCGTCGACTCGATCGAAGTCGCGCACGGCGACGGCCTGCAAGGGTCGAGCTTCAACTACGGTTTCGGCGCGCACACTGACCTCGAATGGATCGAGGCCGTTGCCGACGTCGTGAAGGAGGCCAGGATCGCCACCTTGCTGCTGCCCGGCATCGGCACGGTCCACGATCTGAAGGAAGCCTACGCCGCAGGTGCCCGTGTGGTCCGGGTCGCCACGCACTGCACGGAGGCGGACGTCGCGAAACAGCACATCGAGACCGCGCGCGGGCTAGGCATGGATGCCGCGGGCTTCCTGATGATGAGCCACATGACCACGCCGGCGAAGCTGGCCGAGCAGGCCAGGCTGATGGAGCGCTACGGGGCGACCTGCGTCTATGTGGTCGACTCCGGCGGGGCGCTGGGCATGGAGGACGTCCGTGATCGGATCCGCGCATTCAGGGACGTGCTGGACGCGAAGACGGAGGTCGGCATCCACGCGCACCACAATCTATCGCTCGGCGTGGCGAACTCGATCGTCGCGGTGGAGGAGGGCTGCGACCGGGTCGATGCAAGCCTGGCCGGGATGGGCGCGGGGGCGGGCAACGCCCCGCTGGAAGTCTTCATTGCCGCCGCCGACCGCCTGGGCTGGCACCACGGCTGCGACCTGTTCAGGCTGATGGATGCGGCCGACGACCTCGTCCGGCCGCTGCAGGACCGGCCCGTGCGGGTCGATAGGGAAACGCTGGCGCTGGGCTATGCCGGCGTCTATTCGAGTTTCCTCCGGCATTCCGAGGCCGCCGCGGCGAAGTATGGAATCAAAGCCGTCGACATCCTGGTCGAACTCGGCAAGCGTCGTATGGTGGGCGGCCAGGAGGACATGATCGTCGACGTGGCGCTCGACCTGTTGGGGAAGCGCGGGAGCGCGCAGGCCTGCGCCTCATGACCGGGTGGCGCGCCGGCGGGTACCCGCGGAAGCAGTGCCTGCCGTCGTTGCCTTCGCTGGCTTGGTTGCCGTCGCTGTCTGCTGTGCGGCGGGCGCGCTGGCCTGTGTCAGCTTCCGGATCAGGTTGATGACTGTCCGGCTAGCGTGGGTCAGGGGCCGCTGGGTGCTGGTGGCGAGCACCAGCGTGCGCGTCAGTACTGGATCGACGATGCGGCTGACTCCGATCCGCCCGAGCTGCATCTCGACTTCCACGGCTTGCCGGGTCAGGATCGTGTAGGCGGCGCCATTGGCGACGACCTCGCGCATTGCCGTGAGCGAGTCGACCTCGATCTGGGTATTCAGGGGCACGCCTGCTTTCTTCGCTTCGTCGAGCAACATCATGTGAAAGCCGTCCGGCGCGCCGGGCAGCACGAGCGGCAGGGCAGCGGCATGGGCGAACCGGCAGCTCGGCTTCGCGACGTTCGGATCGCCGGCGGGGGCGATCAGGTACAGTTCGTCGGTGGCGAGCGGCTCGTCCGTCTTGTGGAGACGGTCACCATACCGCGAGAACACGCCTATATCGGTGCGGCCGCTCGCCAGCGCCTCTTCGATATTGCCGGCGAATCCCTCCATCAATCGTAATTCGATCTTCGGAAAGTCGGCCCGCACTTGCCGGAACAGCGGGCCGACGATGTGCTGCGTGATCGATGCCTGCAGAGCCAGCCTGACCGGCCCGCTGGGCACGTCTGCGCGGTCGCTGATCTCGCTCCTCAGTTGCTCGAACTCGCCAAGCAGCGATTTCACCCGCGGCATGATGGACTGCCCGAATTCCGTCAAAACCACGCCTCGCCCGGTGCGATAGAAGAGCCTCGCGCCAAATTCGCTTTCCAGCGAGGCGATCAGCTTGCTGAGGGCGGACTGCGCCATGCCCCGGGACGCGCAGACCTTGCTGAGACTGCCCGCCTCGACGATGTCGGATAATAATTGCAGGTGCTTGATGTCCATCGCGCGTCTGTGTCAGGAAGAGGGCGTTCAGCAATGTCGACGCGACCTGTCGTCGCTCATTCGAGTCATGTGGCTGCGGGCTGGCCAGATTGTAGCGAAATTCTCCTTCCAGGACGGGCGTCGTTTCTCGGCCAATCCGCGCTCGATTGGTCAGGATGCGCTTGCTCTTCTCGTGACCGTGGCCGCTGCTTACGGAGCAGCCTCCTGGGTCTCCGACGAGATAGTAGGACTGTCCGTGAGTGGCGCCGCCGAGCGTGAGCTCGCATCGGGTGTCGGGTCTCTGAAGAAGCGGTTCCGGGAGATTTGTATGGCTATCCGAACTAATTTAGGAACCCTATCGTCAATGCGGAAGATAATAATTGAATAGCATTTCTAGAGGATTGAGTTTGCAAATTGCGCACGACGAGTTTTTCTGCAAAATCGTGTTGTTGATATAGAAAAACTTATCTAAATAGCGCGATTCGATTTCCCCTTTCTTCTGGAAATCTGGCCGTCGCTCATGCAGCGGGGCTGCGATATCTCACGGAGTTTGGTACTCGGATGGCGCCGGCAATCCAATCGAAGGCGCACGCTCCCGTCGCATTGTTTGGCCCGCCCAGTGGGATGCGCCCCTGCTAAACTTGTCCCGATTAGTCTTTGAGTAAGCCAATCATGAAGAGTGGTTCAAAAGGCGGCCTTGTCTATTCCACCGATGGCGGGCGGATGTGTCCCGAATGCAGACAGGTGCTCGCGGAATGTGTCTGCAAGGCGGTTGCCAGGACACAGCCGGTAGGTGATGGCGTGGTACGAGTGACTCGCGTGACCAAGGGCCGTGGCGGGAAAAGCGTGACAATCGTTAAAGGACTGGCGCTCGATCCTCTTGCCTTGGCGTTGCTAGGCAAGCAGTTGCGCGCGGCCTGCGGTTCTGGTGGAACGGTCAAGGATGGCGTGATTGAAGTACAGGGTGACCATTGCGAGCGGATCATCGAAGCGCTCAGAAAGGACGGTCACAGCGCGAAGCGGGCCGGGGGCTAGTTGCTTTAATGAGCGGCGACACGAAGAGTTTGATGGACCGCGTGCGACCACAACCGGCCACTCGCTGGCGGAGCGCGGATGCTTGATCGTGCGGTTCGCCCGATAGAATAGAGGCCAGATAAAGAGCGACGACCAACCGATGCTGAACCGGCCGCATTGCGCTCCGGCGCTTGCGACTTCCTTGCCATTCTCCGATTCAATCTACGTGTGAAGACTGTTACCCCTGAAGACTTGCGTGACGGGCAACTCGCCGGTGCGCGACAGATCAAGCTCGCCTGCGGGTTGACCGAAATGCCACGCGAGATCTTCGACCTCGCCGACACCCTGGAGGTGCTCGACCTGTCGGGCAATGCGCTCACATCGCTGCCGGATGATTTGCCGAAGCTGCGCCAACTGCGCGTCCTGTTCGCCTCGAATAACCCGTTCACCGAGTTGCCGGCCGTGCTCGGTGATTGCGAATCGCTGAGCATGGTCGGCTTCAAGGCGAATCGCATCCAGCACGTTTCGGGGCGCGCGCTGCCGCCCCGGTTGCGCTGGCTTATCCTGACCGATAACGATATCGAAACGCTGCCCGCGGAAATCGGCGAGCGTCCGAATTTGCAGAAGCTGATGCTTGCCGGCAACCGGTTGCGGTCGCTGCCCGAGACGATGGCCGCTTGCAGCCGCCTCGAACTGCTGCGCGTTTCGGCGAACCGGCTCGACGCCTTGCCCGACTGGCTCTTGCGCCTGCCGCGGCTCGCGTGGCTCGCCTACGCAGGCAATCCGCTGAACGCAGCGCGCGAGCAGGTGGCGCTGGCCGATGCGCCGGTGCCGGAAATCGACTGGCATACGCTCGCGCTTGGACAAACGCTCGGGGAGGGTGCATCCGGCGTGACGCATCGCGCGACGCGTCTCCTGAGCGACGGGCATCCGGTCGAGGCGGTCGCCGTCAAGCTGTTCAAGGGCGCGATAACGAGCGACGGTTTGCCGGAGCTCGAAATGGCCGCATGTCTGCAAGCCGGTCAGCACCCGAATCTCATCCCGGTGCTCGGCAAGATCTCGGGGCATCCGCTCGACGAGCACGGCCTCGTGATGAAGTTGATCCATCCGTCGTTCGGCAATCTCGCCGGGCCTCCGAGCCTCGACTCCTGTACACGAGACGTCTACGTGGACGACGTACGGTTCGACAAGCCGGTTGCGTTGCATATCGCGGGCGGGATCGCATCGGCGGCGCAGCATCTGCATCGGCGCGGGATCATGCATGGCGATCTCTACGCGCACAACATCCTGCATGACGGCGCAGGGCACGTATTGCTCGGCGACTTCGGCGCGGCATCGTGCCACGATATCGATGATCGCGCACGGGCGCTGGCGCTCGAGCGGATTGAGGTGCGCGCGTTCGGCTGCCTGCTCGAAGAACTCGCGCAACGTTTGGCCGGAGAGGCCGATGACCTCGCCGCTGGGTTCGATGGGCTGATCGAAGACTGTTTCGGCGAGCGCGTCGAGATGCGGCCTTCGTTCGATGAGATTATCGAGCGGCTGTCTGCGTTGAGCGTTTGAGCGGAGCAGGCGGCACTGCGATCGTCGGATAACGGGTCCATCCGCCCGTAAAGGAATTCAGCGTGCGAGTTCGTCGCGACCTTCAGTAATCGTCGTTCGACGACGCAAACAAACGGGAAGCCGCTCGATGAACGGGGGCCATGCAGGCCACAGCCATTCTGAATCGGCATTTGCTTGTTGCCGGCGAGACGCATCGTTCTGATGCTTTGCATGTCGTCTCTTCGTCATTGACGTGATCGCGTTGGGCGTGCGTTGCACGCCTGGAGGTATCGTGTCCGCGGCCCGGCGTGGGACCGTGTCCGGGCCACTTACGGCCACTCGACAGGCTGCCGAAAATCGCGTGCCGCGAGCGCGCCAGTCGCTTGCTTTTGTCAGGCCGGAGACTCATTTTTTTATTCAGAAGGCGGCCAATTACCTTGACCCGCCCCCGCCGTGACCGCCCCCGCCGTTCCCGCCTGCGCCCGAACCGCCTCCGCCGTGACCGCCGGCACCCGAACCGCCCGCGCCTGCACCGCCCGCGCCCGCACCGCCCGCGCCTGCACCACCGGCGCCTGCACCACCTGCGCCGTGACCGCCTGCACCCGCGCCGCCCGCGCCCGCACCGCCCGCGCCTGCACCACCGGCGCCTGCACCACCTGCGCCGTGACCGCCTGCACCCGCGCCGCCTGCACCCGCGCCACCTGCACCCGCGCCGCCTGCACCCGCGCCGCCTGCGCCCGCGCCGCCTGCACCCGCGCCGCCTGCACCCGCGCCGCCTGCACCCGCGCCGCCTGCGCCTGCACCGCCTGCGCCCGCACCGCCTGCGCCTGCACCGCCTGCACCCGCACCGCCTGCGCCCGAACCGCCTGCGCCGTGACCGCCTGCACCCGAACTGCCTGCGCCCGGCCCGCCCGCACCGTGACCGCCTGCACCCGAACTGCCTACACCCGAACTGCCTACACCCGAACTGCCTGCACCCGAACTGCCTGCACCCAAACCGCCTGTACCGGAACCGCCTGCACCCGAACTGCCTGCACCCAAACCGCCTGTACCGGAACCGCCTGCACCCGAACCGCCCGCACCCGAACCGCCCGCACCCGAACCGACGCCATGACCACCTGCAAGGTGTCCTTCAGCCAGTTGCGATGAAGCAGAATTCGGAGAAGGTGCGCTGCGGTGATCGAACGAAGCGGAAGGCACGGGCGGGGCGAGCCCAACACTGCCAATTGCAGTTTCCCGGGCACGAGGTGACGATGATGTCGCGGCATGACCGGACGAAGACGCCTGTAGCGTCGGCGAAGTGGAGCGTGTGATCTCGGGCGCATGCCGCGCGATTGCTCTCACGCGCGGCGCCGAATGGCGGCGATTCTGTGTGGCGGCATCGCGTGTTTCGGCATGCCCTCGTGTAACCGACTGCGGCGCAGCAGAATCCGGAGTAGATCCAGCACGATGATCGGACGGAGCGGAAGACACAGGCGGGGCGAGCTCAACACTGGCAACCGCGTTGCCTCGAGCGGGAGGCGATGACGGTAGCGCGACATGACCGGACCAAGACGTGCTTTGCGCTGGCGACGTGGGTCCGACGATGCCGGGCGCCTGCTCATGGTCGAACCGATCGCCATACGCGACGATACACGTGACCACAACCGCCAATGCGCTTGCCGACGCAACCCAAAGCGCAAGGCGTCTGCCCCGCGCAGGCCGTGCGGCCTTGATGTCTGCATCCGGGCTAACTGCACCCGAATGCGCAAGCTCGGCATGTCTGAACATTACAACCCGCTTCGGATCGTTCCGTCTGATCCTTCCATTTACTACGTTCATGTGCCGTCCCCTCGCGGGAGTGCTCATCGAAATGAGCCGCGGGACCGTTCTGCGTGTTCGACCCCTGGTTCCGCAAGGCAATGGGAGCGGTGTACGTTTTCTATCGTAAGCCTTTGAGCTATGGAGACGCTCGCCAACTTCCTGGCCGATCCGGACGGGTGGCCGGAGTCCAGCTTGCTGGATGACTCCGCAGTTGGCGACAACACGATGCAGGTAAAACATTCGCTGTGCCTGTTAAGCCGAACCCCCAATTGAATTGTGAGATCGTGGAAATAGCATCGGCATACACAGTCCAGTCGACGCTTGCCGGCGTTTGGCAGGGGTATTCAGCGTGAGTCCGTTTCCGGGTTTGTAACCGGATAACAACAGCCTTTGCGTGATGTAGCAAACGCTCGAACGTGCTGCTAAATCGCCAACTTCTTCACATGAATGGTATTCGGTAGGCAGTTTTTCTCCGGCGCTTAGATTGGCCGATGGCGTGAACGCTGGAAGCTTCCCAGCCGTCGCGGCCGCGCCCCACGAACGACGTAGGGCGCTCCGCAGAGCCAAAGAGGTAGTTTGGATGATCGCCAGCTGTGTCTGTGACGCGGCGCACTCCACTGGTCTCGACGCATGTCATCGTCCAGCTTCATCACACATCGCCTTCTGGACATAGCAGAGGAAGGGCGGTTTTCCGCGCGGCATAACGCTTCGCAGCGACGAACTGTCAGCTCCTTTTTACGCTTCCGCGCGCCCGCGTGGCAGCGACACAGAAAAGGTCGTTTCCGTATCGTCGGACCGCGTTTCGATCGCCCCTTGATGGGCCTTGGCGATTTCGGTTGCGATATACAACCCTAATCCAAGGCTACCGATCCGCTCGTCATCACTCTGACGATCCGGTCCGCGCATCAGGGGATCGAAGATGCGGGCCAGCGTCGCGGTCCCGATCGCGGCTCCGCGGTTACTGACATCGATACGGACATGCGTTGCGTCGCCAGTCACCGTCACACGTACAGGCGCGTCCGGTGCGCCATACTTGATAGCATTCAGAACAAGATTGCCGAGCAACTGCTGCAGACGCGGACCATCCCAGTCTCCCTGCGAGTCGCCATTGACCTCCAGATCAATCTGCCTGTCGGGATGAATGGCGCGCAACTCATCCACCTCGTCCGCAAGCACATCCGCCAGATTGATATTCGCCGGTATGACGTTGATGCCCAGGCCTAGTTGGGTCCGGTTAAATTCGGTGAGGTCGTTAAGTAACGCCTGCATCCGGGCGCCGCTACGTATCAGGCGGCCAGCGGCCTTCGATACCTGCTCGCCCGCATTGAGTACCGCCAGATAAGATGCTGTGACCTGAATCGCCTGCAGAGGGCTACGCATGTCGTGCCCCAGCATGCCAAGCAGCAGGTTGCGGTTCTGCTCGATCTGCGCGTTGAACGAGGTGACCGATTCGGCAAGCGCATGATCGATCGCTTCATTGAAACGTATGACATCGCCCAGATCGGGCGCTTCAGATTTGCAGTTGTCCATCCACAGACGAAGCACACTGGCGCGCAGGGCGCGATATTCGGCTGCGAGCTGGTTGACGCTAAAGCCTGCCAGTGCGCGCAGGACGCCATGCTTTTGCGCAGCTGTTTCTTCTTCCGGATCGATCAGACCGGTACCTCGTCCCATGGATTTTTCGCGTTGGGCTTCGCGGGTTTGTGAGGTACGCAGGTCCATTGCCACATCCCGCAGCATCTCTTTCACATGCTCGCGCAGTTCCAGTGGTTCCATATGTCCCGCCGCCGGTAGAAGGGTGGCCGCGAATGCCTCCCACTGCTTCGCAATCGGCTCCAGGTCTCGCAAGATAAAGTCTGAAAGTCGCATGCCGGCGTCTCCGAACCGTGAACTTGGCGTTACTCCAGGGTAGTCCGCGTGCCTATGTGATGTGCAAACCGGTGACAGGCGTTCACGAGCGGACGAGGAGTCGCGAATGCAAATGTCTCCTCGCCGGAATCGAAAATTGGCTCAGGTGGGATGGGGCGACACGAGTACATTCACGAGGGCACGCTCATCAAAAGGTTTGTGAACATCTGGGTACGCGCGATACGCCCGGTCATGCCGACGATCGGGAAATCACCGGATGACATTACTGTTCCTCCGATCCGGACCGGCGTGCGGAGCGAGTGCTGCCGGTGATGGGTTGCCGATCGGTCAACCCGGACGGCGCCGCCGGCGCGCGGCGTTGGGTAGTCTGTTCTTCGAGCAGGCGTAGCCCAGCTCGAACTACCTCGCTGGCGGTGCGATAGCGGCCCGCGGCCAGTTCGGACTTCACGAACGAATCCAGATGCTCAGTCAGGGAAACACTGATCGCATGCTTAATCGGCAAAAGCTGTTCCTGCACACCGTAGGGCCGTACTTTATCCTACCCGGCCCAAACGCGATGCACCACCGGATGTGCCCTGGGTATCGCAAAGGCGCGCGCGGCAAGCGTCGCGCCTGCGCTTGACGAAGTTCATCGTGCCTGCAACGCCCTGCGGGCACATGCGTTGCGTCTTCGGAGCGTACAGCGGTGAAGGAAGGCCGCTCCGAAATTGGTAGGGAGGCACACATGAGACAAACCGTGATAGGCGTGTACGACAGCTATGTCGATGCGTGTTCGGCGCAACGGGCGCTCTGCGAGGCCGGCGTGGCTCAGGCCGATATTTCCCTCTACTCGACGTCGGTCAGTACGCCAGTCGAGAAAGGGCCGCGTGTTTATACACCGGGCAGTGGCGGATTGCGCCATCAGACGCCGGTATTTGATCAACTTGAGCAATTATTCGCACGGCTCTTCGAGAGTGGCGAGTACCCGCCGGAAGCGGAGGACTATAGGGAATTCATTCGCCGCGGTGGGACGATTGTCAGTGCGGATGTATCCGAAATGCAGGTCGATCTGGCTCGCAATGTCATGCGCCGCATGGGTGCAGCCGACATTGAAGAGCGGGTGAACGCTTGGCGGAATGGGTCCGGCAAGGCAGACATCGCAATGGACTCGCTGCATCGCGGTAGCGCGACGGCGGGCGAACCTGCCGCACAACTGCGATCGTCAACCAGCGAACCGAGCGGAGCCGCGAGCGCCGAAGCAACACCAATGCTGCGGGAGGGAGGTGATACAACGGAAACAACGGAACGCAGAATGGCATTCGCGACGGGAGAGAGTGAAGCACCCGCCTCGCTGCGCGACACCTCGTCAGCTCATGTCGTGCCGCCGGCTACCGGCGATGGCACCTGGAAAGAGGAACCGCGAGACACTGCCTACCCGGCAACAGTCAGCGGGATGCAGCAGGTGACGACGCGTTCGGCGGAGCCGGAGACACTACCTTCAATGCAACAGACGCAGCGACAGGTTTCGGCGGTACCCGATGTCGGGCTAGCTCGCACATCTTCAGATGTATCCGCACAGCTCAAAGGCAGCGTAACCCACACGTCGGATAGCACCACGAGCGCGGTACACGCGGAACGGTCGCGCACGACAGGTCTGGTGGGCGATCCCATCATGGGCACTCCGTTAGAAGACCCCTATGACGATGAGTTTCGAAAAGACTTCGACGCTCACTACGCGGATGCAGGTAGCTCCTATGACGAGTATCGGCGCGCCTACACACATGGCGCCACGCTCGGACAGGACGAGCGATATCGCGAGCAGGACTGGCAACGGGTTGAGTCGAGCGCTCGCGAGGATTGGGAGTCGCGTTACCCTGAAAGCGGGTGGGAACGTTTCAAGGCTGCCGTCCGGCATGGGTGGGAACGCGTCACGGGCCATTGACGCTGCTGCCTTCACATTGCGTTGATCGTTGATTCGGTCCACATCGCGTTCAAGGCGTCTGGCGTAGGGGGCGAGCACTTTCGCCCGCCCCCTAGAAGGGCTCTATTGCTCTTTATTGCTTCTTGGCGGCGTCGACCCGTTGATCGGCGGCTTTCTGGTTCGCGTCGTTCTGCGCCTCGACTTTATCCTTGTCAGCCTTTGCCTGAGCAACGTTCGCATCATTGGCTGCGTCGTGCTTTTTACGATCCGCTTTGGCCTGCGCATCGTGCTTCTTTTTGTCGGCCTTGGCCTGCGCCCGGGTTGCATCTGCGCGCGCATCAGACGCTTCCCTTGGCGTCGTTGCCTTTTCCATCTTCGCCGCCTTCTTGTCGGCGTCTGCCTGAGCTGAAGCCTTGTCTTCGTTCGCGGACGCCTGAGCCTTGTCGGCGTCGCTCTGAGCTTCGGCCTTCTTCTTGTTCGCAGTAGCCTGCGCTTCGCTTTTTTCGCTGTTTGCCTTCAATTGCGCTTTGCCGGCTTCCGATGGCGTCGCAGTTTGTGCGAACGCCGTGGAAACGAGCAATACGGATGCGAGAGCCGCGACAATCTTTTTCATGATCTTCCTCCCTTGGAATACACGGTTGTGGCGAGTGCTGTTCAGAAACATCCACCGTTCTCGAGGCGTAGTGAGCCACAAGGTTCTTTATCCGACGGTGCAAGCTGTTTCAAAGCAACCGACATGCCGCAGTTAGAGAGTCAACACATGAATGAACAAAAGATGAGAAATGTGCGTGAGAACAAATCGCAGAATATTTCGCAAAGAAGCCTAAATAATTTGGTCGACCTGCTCACGCGGCATTTCTATATTTCCGAACGCGTCAAAAGATAGTCGAGACCGCCGACCCGATACCACCGATAGCCATAAGGTTCGAGCACCACCGCATGGCGACCGTCGGCGCCAGGCCGGCTGTGGTCGTCCGAAAGCAGATTGATCAGGCGGCAGCCCGAGCGAAACTTCACGGTGCATGCCTCGGCGCCGAAGTTATGTAAATGTCGCCGAACAGCAGAGAAGATGTGCCCGGGATTGCCAGGAGGCACACCAGAAGGGCGAAGCTGACGCGAGCCGGTCGTGTTATCGATAGTGGAGACCAGTCCCGTGTGCAGTCACGCAGTCGCCATCATGCGAAAGCACGCTATGCGCCGCATAGCGGCAGGTCTTGCTCCGAAGATGTCCAATATGCGGGACGACCCGAATTGCCGCGTCCCGGATCTTCCTTTTACTATCAACTCCCACCGCATATCGCAGCCAGACGCGCCACCGGCCATGCGTCGCCAAAAGCGAACGCCTTAACCGGCGCGATCCCTACCGCACCTAGTCGATCTATCAGGAGGCAGGCATGCTTAGCGCTCACGAATTTGCGACCTTGATGCTAGTCAAGGACTCCGCCGACCAGATTGCTGACCGGACGGAACTCGACGCGTTACTCGACCGTCAGCTGGTCGCAATGGAGCAGCTGGCAGGAGGGGGCGTGCTGCCTCGCGTGACCCAGGAAGGGGATTCCCTGCTTCGTACTCTTTCACGCATGCACTGACATGTCGATCCATATGAATGAAGGACCGCCCGGATTCGGAAGTCAGTGCGCCGTCGAATTGATGTGGGGGGACTGGTCTTTCGTTGCCATCCGCCGATCGAACCCTCAATGTCGATGATGCATCAGGTCGACGTAATGAGTATCAAGCCATCGGCTTGATCGTCCTTCGCGTGCGTTCCCGTGATGGCGGGTGGCAAGCCATAGCACCACGCCGACCATCAACATCACGGCCGGACCCATCAGGTACGCCATAAACGTTTCACTCACGACATCCTCCTTCAGGTCGGTTGCCGCACTTACATTCCAGGTGACGGCCCACGCCACTGCGCACCCGGCCGTTGCCATTAGCGTTGCTTCGCATTGCAACAACCAGCGTGACGTCATGCCGCAAATCAAAGATGATGAAAGTGTTCACCGCTCAAGCACAGGTTGACAATACTCACTTCACTGCTGAAGGTTCTGGTGAGTGCGTCAGCTTCACCTTTGTTCGACGGTGCTTTGAGTGGCTTGTGCGCTTGAATGCGGCGGCGAATCGGCGCAGAGGCATATTTCGACTGCAGATGAATTTTTCGGGACCTTGGCTCAATAGAAGGAGGAGGGGGTAGTCATCTGCTTCTGCGTCCTTGATACATCGCGCTGTCGCCGGTTCGAATGCGACTGACAAATTATCTGGCGGATAGCGACGAGAACTTTGTCTCACGTTTCCAGAGATCATTTAGTAACATTCATCAACGTTGCATTATTTAAAGTGGCGGCGGCCTGCCGTTCTCATGATAGGGAAAACTCCGAGTGAGACGCGAGAAAGAACGTGACATCGTTTGCGTCGCCGAAGGCTGTGCCCTCGCAATTCGGCACTTTAAGGCCGATGCTGCGCGTCGGCCTCTTTTTTGGAGGGGCGGACGAGGAGATTCACGTGATCATCTAGTACTTTGCGTCGAATTAGTAGTTGCTGCTACAACGAAATGATTGAGAGAAGCGCAAACAGGCGAGTGGCGAAAAGCAGTCGGCTCAAATCTACTCGCTCTCTGATTGAGACCAGATACACGCTCGAATTAGCCCGTGGATCGTCGGTGATCGCGAGTACCCTTACTCGATCCTCCTTGATGCAGGCAATCGGAGAAACATTGTCTGCTTTTGTAGCGAATTACGGAACCGGAGATCTCGATGGGTTTGTCCTTGCTCTTAGCGAGCGATTAATTCAGCGCGATAGGGCTGATGCGGCAGAAATGATCGGCAGCTGGAGACCGGCCGAGTCCCGATAACCGCGATGAAACTATCGACGCACGCAGCTGTTGGCGAAATACGAGGCAGTTATCCGACGTCCCTCTTCAGTTCAGCGTCTACCGACTTCAAAGCGGATTGCGCCCGATCCGTGACTACGCGACCAAGTCATTTACAGTTGATTACAACTGCCCGGAGTCACAGGTGCGCGCCGTTCGTACAATCGAACCATTCGGGCAGAACATGGGAAAGCGAAGATGAAAACAGTGCAATGGATTGCCGCTGGCCTCGTGGTACTTGCGTCCATGTCGGCTTTTGCGGGAGCGGGTGGCAATGGCGGTGGAGGCGGTAATGGAGGAGGAAGCAGCGGCGGCGCCGGACACGGCGGGCTGGGCGGCAACGCGGGTGGCATGTCCGCTGGTCACATGAGCAGCAAGGGGCTAAGTAATACCAACGGCTTTAATTCAGCCGATCGCGATGCCGGCCTTGCCCGCGCGGCGGATCGATCGGGCACGCAGGCAGATCGATCCGCCGCGCAAACGAGCCGTACCGGTGTACACGCGGATCATGCAGAGCACTCACATTCACGCTCGCATGCACGGGTCAGCACGAATCTTCACCACAGCCAGCGCGTTGCCATCAGCCATTCGAGCTGATAAAGCGACGAAGGCACTGCAGGCACCTTGTTCGTCCGAGTTGGCATCGATGAACGCCAATCTCGAAGTAGGCGCGTATGCGCTCGCAATGCCAGCGGCCGCAATGATGACGAGGACACTCCAGGATTCCTTCCGACCACGCTGTCGCAGGCAGTCGGTGCTGCTGGGAGCTATACGGTCGAAGCCGACTGCGCGAGTGGCGCGACTCAATCGAGGGATGCCAATGTATCGGCGGATAGCCAGTCTGGCATCAATTTCAACTTCTGAGCTGGGAGGTCGGGAGGACCGCGACGTCTTCCCCGACGCGTGAAATGAAAATAATCATGATCCTGTTGACGGCATCAGTGGCTGGACTGTCTGGCTGTGCGGTGTATGTGCCGGATGAACCTCATGCAGCCGTCGTACCGCAAGGCAAGCCCCAGGGAGGGCAGGGCAATGGCTATTGCCCGCCCGGTCAGGCGAAGAAGGGAAATTGCTAACGAGCGGCGGCTTGGATGAACTGTGTCTTGCGCATTGAAGTACTCGATGCACGCGCGTAAGCGCGCGTTCGATTAGCGCGCGTTTTTGCGAGAAGCTCGTTACGCTATACGGTGACGGGTCTTCGATGTACGATGCCGTTGTGAATGACTTGTATTCTCGGCCCATTGTGTCGCGTAGGGAACGTGGTCATGCATCGCGTCTGTCACCCGAAGCGACACTTCCGTCGTCCCTGCAGCGCCAGATCGACTGAACAGTCTTTCGTCCGAAGCCACGTTTCTGAAGAATGGATGTGCGTGACCGTGCCCATCTGAGAGTGGTTATCGCCGTGGCTCCTTAAGGATTGCTTAAGCCGTCCGGATCCTGTTATCCCCCGCGATTCACCGCGCTGTTTCAAGCCCGATACGGTTTGGGCATCTACCAGCATCTCTGCGTATCGAGCCTTTAAGCATCGAAACGCCGCACGCGTGCGTCTCTCTCGTCCCTCAGGCGTGTCGGGCGTGAAACATCCTCGGTACTTCTGCGTGCCGGATCTGCAATGACAGTCGATCATCATCAAGATTTGCAAGGCCCGCTCGACCATGGCATGTCATTTGCAAAATCACGGGTACTTCGCGCCGGCGAGCTTTGAACAGTACCCGGACGCATGTGACGAAGCCCGCCCTTGCCGGGCAACAAAATGAAGCGACCACGGGGGAATATCATGAAGCGAGATCCTGCGTTTGATCACGGGGCGTCTATCGCGATCTGGCGTTCGTGCCTGCGGGGAAACGTCGTCGAAGGGATTCGACATGGTGACGTTTGCGAAGATGTGTCTGGAGCGAGCAGACGGCGCCGGACGAATCTCAAGGCGCAGCGCGGCGTAGCGGCGGTGGAATTTGCGATCGTGTTGCCGCTTCTGCTGCTGGTCATCTTCAGCATCGTCGAGTTCGGCGTAGCGCTGTACGACAAGGCAATGATCACGAATGCAAGTCGTGAAGGCGCACGCGCGGGTGTCGTGCTGCGCACTCCGAAGCCGAGCAAACAGGACGTCACAAACGTGGTCCTCGCCTATTGTCAGAACTATCTGATTACGTTCGGCGCGAGCAACACACCAACGGTCAGTGTTCCTTCCGGTGTGGGCGGTACCTTCGGGACTCCGCTCACGGTTACCGTCTCGTACCAGTACGCAGGATTGGGCCTGGGCGCCATGCTGTCGGTGTTCACGGGGCCGATCGTGATGACGGCCACCACGATCATGAACAATGAGTGAGGCGGCCATCATGTACTACGGGATGAGCAGAGCGAAGCAGCGAGGCTCGGTTGCCGTGATTACGGCAGTGAGTCTGGTGTCGCTGCTGGGGTTCGCGGCGCTGGCGATCGATATTGGCAATCTGCTGGTCGCGCGAAACGAATTGCAGAATGCAGCGGACGCTGCAGCCCTTGCGGGCGCACCGTGTCTTTATCAGCGTGCGCAGTGCGGTAACACCACGGCAGTCGAACCTGACTGGAATACTGCGACACAAAAGGCATCCGGCTTTGCCACGGCTGCAACGTCGAACAAGGTTCAGGGAGCAGTGATCAAGGTCACGCAGGTCGGCTCAGGCTACTGGAACGTGACGGGTAAGCCGGGCACGCTGCAGGGAGTGCCCTTTACGCCTGGCGTGAACGACTTGCCCGCCATTCGGGTGACGATGACGAAGAGCACTGCTAATGCGAACGGCAGCATACCTGTCTATCTGGCGAGCATCCTGGGGGTGTCGTCGCTGTCGGCCACTGCGACGGCGACAGCTGCCGTGTCGAGGCCCGGTTACGTTGGTCCCGGTGGTCTTTTTCCGGTCGCAGTTTCCAAATGCCTCTACGACAGCTACTGGAATTCGTCGACCAACTCGCCGAAGCTGGCCACGAGCACCGCACCCATCAGCGGACAGACGGTGAATCAGACGCCCAATGCGCCGTACGTCTTCCAGATTTCATCGGCGTATCAGGCGAATGGCTGCGAAGCGGGGCAGTGGACGACGCTGACTACTCAGCAAAACGATGTCCCGTTCGTGAGAGGACTGATCGCGGGCCAGAATACGGATTCGCTTGGCATCGGATCACAGCCTGGAACCTACGTCCAGCCTGGTGAAAAGAACACGCTCTACACGTCCGTCGACAATTGTAGTGCTAACGGGGACCATTCCTGCGAATACGAAACGGTGCCAGTCGTCAATAACGTCGCGACGGGCTACCAGCCAGTCGTGGCATTTGCATGTGTGCGTATTCTCAAGGCGGATAACGGATCGAAGCCTTACATACTCGTGCAGATGAGCAATCAGCCGGATAAATGTCAGGCGGTTAACTCTGGCGGCGTGGGGCCGAACTATGGAGCGATCACACCGCCGCGTCTGGTTCAGTGACTCGCCGACGTATGCGGTGCGACGATATGATTAGCATTATTAACAGTTCCGCCAAGCGAAAGCGAATCGAATGAAGCGATGGAAACGTTTCAGACGTCTCTCCGATGTCACTACCGCGGGCCGGCGCCCTCTACCGGGCGAGCGGTTTCGTACTACGCTGTTTGTCGGGCGGTTCCAGGTCGCAACCAGGTAATAAGGCGAGCACAAAAAGGTGTGTCGTGGGGTGTCCTGCATCGGGAACGCGGCTCACAGCTGCGGCGCGCAGCGCGCCGCAGCTCCCACACATACTGTTATGGCTAAGGCTGAGCAAACACGTCTGTGCGATTGCCCAAATTGCCTGAGTTTGTTTGCACGAAAAACGGCACGAACGTCGAACCGATCGCGACCAACCCTTGATAGTCTCCAACGAAGAAGCCCTCGGCGTCCGGCGCGGTCTTGAGGTCGAAGACTCCCGCCAGATGAGTTTCATTGGCGAACGTCGTTCCGTTGTCCGCCGATGTCGTTTGCCAGATATCCGTCGGTAGTGTCGTGGTGTTGCCATCCGCCAGATTGCGGAAATCGTAGTACGTCACGGCAACGGTCCCTGACGAATTGACGCTAATGTTCGGGTTGAATGCCGGTCTTCCCGTGGGTGTATTGACCCGGATCGGAGCGCTCCATGTGCTGCCGCCGTCTTTGGAAGTGGATAGCGCGATCTCATCATAGTGCCCGCCATTGAAGCGGGAATCCTGCCAGACGACATAGAGTTGCCCGGTCTTTGGATCGATTGCGGGCTCGGGAATAATGTCTCCTGAACGCACCGGTTCGCCGGTGTTCGGATCAAACACCGATACGGTCTGCAAACCAGAGATGATCTTCGGCTTCGTCCACGTTGCGCCGTCGTCAGTTGATTTGATGAACGCCACCTTCCCGGCCGCTTTGGAGAACGGCGGAGAAATCAGGTTGAAGAAGTCGTAGAGCGTTCCGCTCTGCGAGTTGACGACGATCTGGTTACCGATCGTCTGCTGCCGCGAAGGCACCGCCACGATCACGGATGGCTGACTCCATGTCATGCCGCCGTCGGCTGTCTTCGAGAACATCGATGGTCCCCGGAACGCGGCCGTATGCCTGTTGGCGTAGGGATTGCCGTTTGGCAATTCCAGCCGGTCCCATACAGCATAGGCTACGCCTGCCTTGGTTGGATTGGCCGTCACCGATTCCTTGTCGTTGAAGAATTGCAAGGTCGGTTCGTTGTTCGCGATGATGATGCTTGGCTTCGCCCACGTCAGGCCACCATCCTTCGAAACGGAAGCCAGCACGGCATTGCTGTTGTTGGATTGATTGAAGGAGATCGATACAGCGTACGCTGTTCCATCGGGGCCGATCGACACCCACGGATCGGACGCGCGTTCGTAGTCAGTTCCGCCTGCGCACGCACTAAAAGGCAGTGCAACCGGCGTGCCCCACGTCAAACCGCCATCGGATGACGGGCGGGCAACCAGGCCGTGAGCGCCGCCGTTGTTCCATCGGTCCTGTTGCCATACGCCGATCAAGTTCGACGGATTGTTTGGGTTCGTAGCGATCCAGGGTTCGACTTCGGCGTTCACGTAGTTCGTGCCCGGGCCGCCTATGGTGCAAGCGGCAAAGGGGCTGGGACCGGAGACCAGGACGGGCGCAGCCTGACTAGTCGGAATGATTGTGGCGAGGACAACAGCGAGCGGAATGCCGCTCAAGAGTACACGGTGCTTGTCGCAACGCATGGAAGGCTCCTTTCCATTGCGGCCTGTAACAGCCCACAGTAGCCTGCTGGCAGTTGCGAAAGAAGTGGAGTGGCATTGCATCTTCGCCGATGGTTTCATCGATGGCATCGTCGGCGCGTATTGTGTCCACCATTGTTCGCTCGCCAGATTCGCTACCGCTTCAACCGCCACAGACCGCGAGCGCTGATCACCGCCAGCGCGTCGGTCAAGACTGCACTACCAGATATCAAACGGTTTTCTCACGCACCAGAAGCTTCGCCTCGCGATGACCGGCCTCTCTGCCAAGTCCGTCATTTGTCTGATGCGTGGAATGGACTTTAGGTCGTGACGAAGGACGTTGCGGGGATTTTTTGTAACATTTGAAAGAGATACGCACTCTCATCTGTCGAGCCGTACCAGGCACTGTTTCGACATGTGCTGACATGGGATCCGGACGCCCGCTCGGCACATACGCATTGCCTGATCGCGTCACCATAGGGCCGGGGCCAACGAGCGCATCCCGTTCGGAGTGTCTGTGTCGTAATGCCAGCGTCGGCGACAACGATCACGTTCAGCGCGGTAGACGTGATCACCGGAACGATCGCCGACTGTTTTGTCGACGATGTCGGACCAACGTCCGCAGGCGTCCACTCCTCGGGGATCAGTGCAATGTGCCGAAGGGCAACAACGGGTCGTTGCCATTCGACCACCGATTATTCCGCTGTCGGCCTGGTCGAATTGGGGCCTGATGAGCGGGATGGGCGGGCCAAACGTGACGCGTTAGCGCGCATGGACGCAGCGCGGGTTCGTCAAGCGTTCATGCACTGGACCGAGGTGAACGAGCGGGGGGGTACTCGGGTGAAAATCGGCCGCTGCGTTGCGCAAGCTCGCCGATCATGTCGCGTCGGATGAATAATGGCCGCATACGAAAGCGCGCGCAAACGGTCCCGCCGCGTCTACAAATTGATCCTCACTGAGCAACGCGATCACTCGCGTGTCCGGAAACCTTGCGCATCTGACATTGGAGAGGCTCCATGTCCAGTGAAAAAATGGGGCTTTCAAGGAGTGTGACGACCATGCCCTACCTGCAACTCGACGTAACCGACCACTATTCGGTGAAGGACAAGCGGCTCCTGGCGCTGAAGATGAGCGAGACCTACGCGCGGATGATGTCGGTTGACATCAGGCGTATCAGCGTCGCGATTCGAGAACTGGGAGATGGCGGTGTCTGGCGGATTCCCGAGGCCGGTGAAGAGCCCACCCCGGTCGCGGTCATGATGCTGGACATCAGAAAGGGCAGGACGCCCGAACTGCGTATGGATGTGGCCAAAGCGCTGTGCGCGCACTGTATCGAAATTCTTGGCCTGCGTGAAGACCGGCTCAATGTCGAATTCACCCAGCATTCCGGGGATGAAATGTATCACCCGGCGTTGGGCGGCTATAGCCCGGAATGGACGCCGGGCGAGCAGTAAGGCGAACTACGCTTAAAGCGCAAGGGGCGTGACACCCGACGCCCGCTGTATGGTTTGCGGTGGCTGACCGAATGCACGCAGGAACGCTTGACGCATCCGCTCCCGGTCACCAAAGCCAGTCTCTCTCGCGACGATCTCGATCGGGTGACGCGTCGTCTCCATCATCAGACGAGCGG
The DNA here is from genome assembly GCF_002902965.1 of Paraburkholderia hospita. Taxonomy (GTDB): domain Bacteria; phylum Pseudomonadota; class Gammaproteobacteria; order Burkholderiales; family Burkholderiaceae; genus Paraburkholderia; species Paraburkholderia hospita. The sequence goes on from NZ_CP026107.1 coordinate 561,386, forward strand.
CTTCAACGCGAAGCCGCTCGACTGCCTTCGCGGGCGATTGACCCGTTTCCTCACGAAACACGCGGCTGAACTGACGCGGACTGAGCCGTGCCGCTTCGGCCAGCCGCTCGACCGACAAATCGCTCGCCAGGTTTTCGCTCGCGTAGGCAAGTGCCATCTGAACACGGTCTGAGCGCGCGCCCATCTCCAGCAGCGCCGAAAACTGCGACTGACCGCCACCGCGGCGCTGATAAAGCACCAGCTTGCGCGCAACCATGCGCGAGGTGTCCAGCCCGAAGTCGTTTTCGACGATCGCAAGCGCGAGATCCACGCCGGCGCTCATGCCGGCCGACGTCCAGATCTGTCCATCCACGACGAAGATGCGATCTTCTTCGAGTTGTACGTTCGGATACTGCTTCTGGAAGTCACGCGCGTGGAACCAGTGTGTCGTTGCGCGCTTTCCTTCCAGCAGGCCTGCAGCAGCCAGAACAAAAGCACCCGTACAGATCGACGCAATTCGCCGTGATTGGCGCGGCGCTTCCCGAAGGTAATCCACCAGCGCAGCCGAAGGAAGGCGGCATTCGTTGTCGCCCGCCACGATGAGGGTGTCGTAGCCCTCTTTGGCAAGTGGTTCGCTATGAACCGAAAACCCCTGGGACGAGGCGATAGGTCCACCGTGCTCGGACACGATGCTGAATTCGTAAGCTGCCTCGCCGCGCAGCAGATTGGCGTATTCGAAGACGCTCGCCACCGCGAGCGCGAGCGACTGGAAGTTGGGATAGACGACGAGTCCGACGGTATGCATTGATGCCTCGCGAGTCATGGCCTGATTCGTTGAAGGTAGCACATAACGGACGGTATTGTGGGTGAAAGCGTGACCGAAATCCTTGCATATATGGCATTGAGGTCGCGGGCGGCCGAGGTCAGAATTCGCTCCATGAACCGACGCTCTGTTGGTTCAACCACCTACTCAAAGGACTGAAAATGACTTCCTCTACGAATGGTTTCGCGCTGATCACCGGCGCGTCGGCTGGCATTGGCGCCATCTACGCTGACCGTCTCGCCAGGCGCGGCTTCGACCTCATTCTTGTGGCTCGCAACCAGACCCGGCTGAGTGCTCTCGCAGAGCGCCTCACAAACGAGACGGGCCGCTCGATCGAAACAATTGCCGCCGATCTCAACGACAAGGCTGCACTCGCGCAAATCGAGACCCTGCTTCGTGAAGACCCGCGCATCACGATGCTGGTGAACAACGCGGGCGTCGGCTCGGTCGCATCGGTTCTCGATGGTCACGTCGACTCCATGGAATCGATGATCAACCTGAACATCACAGCACTGACGCGTCTCACCTACGCGGCTGCGCCTGCATTCGTCGCCAAAGGCTCGGGCACGATCATCAACATCAGTTCGGTGGTCGGCATTGCAGTCGAACTGCTGAACGGTGTGTACAGCGCCTCGAAATCGTATGTGCTGAGCTTCGGTCATGCGCTGCAGCGCGACCTCGCAGGCAAGGGCGTGCGTGTGCAGACCGTGCTGCCGGCAGCGACGGCAACCGAGTTCTGGGAAGTCGCTGGCTATGCGAAGCAAAAGGAAGCCGCAAGCACGATGACAGCCGACGATCTGGTGGACGCCGCGCTCGCGGGCCTCGATCAGGGGGAACTCGTGACCATCCCGACGCTGCACGATGGCGACGACTGGACGAAGTGGGAGGCCGACCGTCGCGCGCTGGCTCCCCGGTTCGCGAACGCCAAGGCCGCGCCGCGCTACACGTCGAACGCCACCACCGCCCAGTAAGTCCGCCAACCCATATTGCGAAAGAGCCTGATCATGAATCTCTTTAAATTCGGCGCCGCTGCGCTCGCGATGGCCACTGCCTTTGCATTGCCGGTGGGCGCGTCGGCAAAGTCACGCGGCAAGGTTCTCGTTGTGATGTCGAGCGCGCATGAGCTCGACCTGCGCGATGGCAAGCACTACGAGACCGGCTACTACCTGAACGAGTTCGTCGTGCCGTATCGCAAGCTTGTCGAGGCAGGCTACGAGCCGGTCATCGCGAACCCGAAGGGCGACATGCCCGTCATGGACGCCAATTCGAACAACAAGATGTTTTTTGACGGCGATGATGCAGCGCGCGCTGACGCATTGAAGTATGCGCAAGGCATCGCGCAGCTGAAGCATCCCAGGACGCTCGCTTCGGTGGTCGCCGCGGGAACAGGCGGTTATGTTGGGCTCTTCATTCCGGGTGGCCACGCCCCGATGGTGGATCTGCTGAAGGATCGCAACCTCAGCCAGATCCTGGTCAGCTTTCATGACAGCGGCCGTCCGACTGGAATCATCTGCCACGGACCCATCGTGCTGCTGTCCACGCTGAAGGACCCGGATGCCTTCGTCGCATCGATGATCGCCAATGATGGCAAGGCGAATTCGCTCGCTGCAGGCTGGCCGTATGCCGGCTATCGCATGACCGTATTCTCAACGGGTGAAGAGCAGCAACTCGAAGGCCCGAACGGTCTCGGTGGCAATGTTCAGTTCTACCCGGTGAATGCACTCGCAGAAACGGGCGCGCATGTCGATACGGTCGCGAACTGGCACAGCAACGTGGTCGTCGATCACGAACTGATCACGGGTCAGCAGCCGATGTCGGCACCGGAATTCGGTGATGTCCTGGTGGCGAAACTGAAAGCGCGCACGAACTGATCTCAGTTGTCGAGCAAGTTTGTGAAAGGACTGGATGCGTTGTATCCGGTCCTTTTTTATGGGTTTCCCCGATGACCTGAAAACCGTGCCTATTCGACATGGTTTGAGGCATCGACGTCTTCTAAGGTAGTGGCAACAGGTTTCCGTTTGAAAACGGGCTCCGGCAGCGTCTATGCGCCGCTGAGCATGGCGGACGTTCCGAATATGAACATCGCCTTCGTGGACAGCACGGAGGCGCCCGTCGGACCTGGCGAACCTCCCACTACCGTAGTCGCACCGGCTATCGGCAACGCGATTTATGCCGCTGTGGGCGTGCGGATGCGCCACCTGCCTATCCGGGCAACGGACATCACGCTGGCACTGGATCAGGCACGACAGAAGACTACGAGCTAACGGAAATAAACATCATGAGACAACCTTTCTACAAAGTTCTGTACGTGCAGGTGCTGCTGGCGATCGCCGCTGGCATCCTGCTCGGTCATCTGTACCCGCAGTACGCGACCGCAATGAAACCGCTCGGTGACGCATTCATCAGGCTCATTCGCATGATCATCGGACCGGTGATCTTCTGTACGGTGGTGGCGGGCATCAGCAGCATGAGCGATCTGAAAAAGGTGGGACGCGTCGGTGGAAAGGCGCTGGTCTACTTCGAGGTCGTGTCATCCATTGCTTTGGTGATTGGCTTGCTGGCCGGCCATGTGCTCCATCCTGGCGACGGGTTCAATGTGTCTGTTGCGTCGCTGGACACACGGGCGATAGCAGGCTTCGTCAGCCAGTCGGAACATCTCGACGGGCTGACCGGCTTTCTGTTCGGGATCATTCCCGTGTCGTTCTTCGATGCGTTTGCCAAGGGCGACACGCTGCCCATTCTTTTCGTATCCGTCATGTTCGGCATTGCGATCTCTGCGGCGGGGGAGCAGGCAAGCGGCGTGACGGCCATGATTGAGAAGCTGTCTGCAGTGTTCTTCTCTTTCGTCAAGATCATTACGAAAGCTGCGCCTGCCGGAGCATTCGGTGCGATATCGTTCACCGTAGGGAAGTACGGTATTGCATCGTTGATACCGCTCTTCAAGCTGATCCTGACTTTCTACGTCACGGCGTTCATCTTTATCGCAGTGGTGCTTGGGACCGTCGCCAGGACGCAGTCCAAAGCCGACTCGACAAGACACCGGATGCGATGACAGTGCGCAGGCGGACCGTCGAACATGTCTTCGGGACGTTCAAGCACTGGATGGGCTATACGCACTTCCTGACACGCAGGCTGGCCAACGTGGGCACCGAGATGAGTCTGAACGTGCTTGCCTACAATCTCATGCGAGTGCTGAGAATTCTGGGGTTCAGGAAAACTATGCGCGCAATGCGACTTGCGGGTGCGTGAGTACCCAGTAGGTCTAAAACGCCCCCTAATACTCGCTTACCCGACCTCAGTGCCTTGCCACGGTTCGTCGCTGTCGGATTGACCGCACGCCAGTTGAACGCGCCAGCCGGTATAAGAGCCTCGCATCTCTTGTTACGGTTCTGCTCACGTTTCCACACACCCTGGGTCGACTTCTGCCAGTGTGGGCGAGAGCGGCAGGTGTGTTACCCCTTTATACTCCCGTCACACGCGGCCCGGCCTGTCTGGCCGCGACATACGCGAACCAGGGGAGAGATCACCATGGCCTTCCGTACCACGCGCGATACGCTGTCTCGCATTTTCTACCAGCGCTGTTTCTGGCTGTTTGTCGTGCTGCTCACGCTCATCGGCGCCGTTTCGTTTGTCCCCCCGAGCGATAGCGGCCGCCTCATCCTGAACGTCGTAAATATGTTCCTCGTAATAGCGACCGTGGCAGCAGTCGGCCGTACGACCCTGCCGTTCGTGATCGTGCTGTTACTTGCCATTCCGGCCATGTGGTTCCAGTACCTCGGCCTGTGGCACGACGACGAGACGAGCCTTGCTATATCCTGGATGTTCAGCGCCTCACTCTACTTCATCACTGTTGCGTATCTTCTCCGCTACGTTTTCCAGCCCAGGATCATGACGGCGGATAAGCTGTTTGGCGCTGCGGCGGCGTATCTGTTGATCGGTGACCTCTGGGCGTACATCTATGCAATCATCGGATTCTTCTATCCGCAGTCGTACATGATCGTCGGGCAGCCGGGTCGGCTCGTTTATGCCGACGCGCTTTACTTCAACGTAACCGTCCTCACGAGCACAGGCTTCGGCGACATCACGCCACTCACGCGCCCGGCACGGGGCATGTGCATGGTGGAACAGATCACCGGCAGCTTGTTCGTCGCGATCCTGATCGCCCGCCTCGCCGGCGTTTACCCACCGAGAGAGAGTTATACCGACGGCAAATCCTAGGAAGTGAGGAAGCCTTGTCGTGTCTGTTTGACTGCTGGCGATATGCGTCGACTCGACGACCAACCAGGCTGATTGAGGGGCGGTTGTACTTCGCAAGCGGCCATCGCAAGCGCTTGATGACGACTGACCTTTGAGGGACGTCTACGGAAGTTCGGCCTTCAACCTGGGATCGCGGTGTTCGAAGCGAACTCGTATTTCCGGGTTCGGCCAGAAGCGGGCGTTCACCAGTGCGCTCAGGCGGACACTCCAGTCAGGTCCAATCAGGATAGCGGACCTTTGTCCCTCGACAATCCACGTCGCCTTCATGCTACGAAGGATAGAAACCCGAACCTACCAGGCTAGGAATGCCATCGAACATGTTCCCAAAACCCGGTCGATCGCGAGGCGCATGTCCAATGAGCTGGCCGCCGGGTCGCGGGTTTGACTACAGCATGTACAGGAGGGTGGCATAACCGCCGTACCGCTTCGGCATAGAATCCTCTGAGGAGGTTCCAGTTATGTCAGCTATCAAGCGCATCGATCCGGGCCATCCCGCCTATCAGTCCACGCCGCACAGGACGACCCGCTACCTTGCGGAGCACGGTACGTTGACTGCCGGCTCCAGAAAGAGGCTGCGCCCCTTGGCGCCTCATCTCAAGGTCGGGCGCGGCAAGGTCGGTGTCGGTGGCAAGAGCAGCAATAGGTAGGCCCCCACTACGGCGTCGGGCAATAAAGAGGCGGGAACGGGACGTCCCGCGCCTTATCATGTCAGTTGTGCTAGCGGCGCAGGTCGGGCCACTTGCCGCCGTTGATCACTGCGGAAAAGGTGCCGCTTGAGAAGCGGTTCGAAGCGCGAACCGGTCATTTAGGAGGCCTCGCTCCTCGCTGGCCGCGCAAGGTGGCCAGTCGAGCGCTAATACAAACGACCGCATTTCATCTCTCGCTCAGACAGCCATTCGATTGCTGCTCGGTGCGTTAATGATGTTTCGCGGCTTTCCCTGGACGTAGGCGGTTATGTTGTCCATGAGCTGGTCGGCGAGCGTTTGAATTGCCTGCTCGCTTGCCCAGGCGACGTGAGGCGTGAGAATGAATGCTGGATGACCCAGGATTTCATTCAACGGATTATCCTCCGGCAGCGGTTCCCGAGTGACGACATCGAATCCGGCACCGGAAATCAGGCCGCCCTTCAAAGCATGAACCAATGCCCGTTCATTCACGAGTCCACCACGCGCCGTGTTAATGAGAAGAGGGCGCTGCTTCATCTTGGCGAACTCGGCATCGCCGATGAGGTCACGGGTCTGTTCGTTGAACGGGCAATGGAGTGAGATGATGTCGGACTCTTCGAGCACTTTCTCGAAGGGCGTGTAAAGCATGCCCATGTCGTTGCGCCCCTTGAATGCCGAGAAAAGCACCCTGAGACCCAGTGCTCTGCCGATATCCGCAGTCGCCTTCCCCAATGCACGGTCACCGATGACACCAAGCGTCGAACCAGCAAGATCTTTGACGGGATAGTCAAAGAAGCAAAATTGACCGGATTCCTGCCAGCGGCCTGCTTGCACTGCCGCATGATAAGCAGTCAGACTTCGTCGAAGTGCAAAGATCAGGGCGAACGTGTGCTCGGGGACCGTGTGCACAGCGTAGTTGCGAACGTTGCAAACGGATATGCCCGCCTCATCGCAGGCATTCGTATCCACGTTGTCGGAGCCGGTTGCAGCGATCGCGATCAACTTCAGTTTCTTCGCTTGAGCGATCACGTCGCCGCCGAGCTTGACTTTGTTGGTGATGACGATGTCGGCATCGCGAATCCGGTCGAGCACTTCTTCGGGCTTCGTGGTCTCGAAGACTTGTAGCCCGTGACTGAACGGCAAGTCCTTCATGCGGATGTTCGGTGGGATAGTCGATCGGTCGAGAAACACGATGCGGAGAGGCAAGGATGTGGAAGCCATTTCTATCGATTGCGTAAATGGATGGGGAGGAAGCGCTCCGTGTGGCGAACTCGTGAAAGAGGAGCAGAGCTGATTAAAATGATGCTACAACTAGTCATCATGCGGCCCAAGGGCAAGCTGGCTCTTGAATGTTTCGCGATCGAGAGCCATTTCCCATCTGGCGACTACGATCGTCGCGATGCCATTGCCGATGACGTTGATCAGCGCGCCACCTTCCGAGATGAATCGATAGATACCGAGCACAAGTACCAGGCCAGCGACGGGGATGCCCGGCACGGAACTGAGCGTCGCGGCCAGAACGATGAACGCACCGCCGCTGACACTCGCGGCGCCCTTGGACGTGAGCAGCAGGACCAGCAGCAGCGTAATCTGGTGGCCGATACTGAGTGTGCTATCCGTCGCTTGCGCGATGAATATGGCGAGGACGGTCATGTTGATGCAGCTGCCGTCGAGGTTGAAGGAATATCCGGCGGGTACGACCAGGCCCACGACGGACTTCTCGCAGCCGAGCTTTTCGAGCTTCGCCATGAGCCGAGGCAGCGCCGACTCTGAAGAAGACGTGCCGAGCACGAGCAGCAACTCTTCGCGGATGTAGCGCAGAAAGGCGATCAGGCTAAATCCTGCTAGCCGGCATACCGCACCGAGGACGACGAACACGAAGACGAGTCCGGTCAGGTAGTAGGTCAGAAGAAGCTGGCCGTACGAACTCAGCGAAACAACGCCGTATTTGCCTATCGTGAATGCGATCGCGCCGAACGCACCGATCGGCGACACATACATGACGATGCGGACCATGTTGAAGAAGGTGTTCGCGCCGGCGTCGATGACGGACAGCAATGGCTTGCCTCGTTCGCCGAGCATTTGAAGCGCAAAGGCGAAGACGATCGAGATGAACAGCACTTGCAGAATGTCGCCTTCCGCGAACGCGCCGAAGACCGTCGTCGGGATGATGTGAGACAGGAACCCGACGACGCTCTGGTCGTGAGCGGCCTTCGTATAGGCAGCGATGGACGACACGTCGAGTGTCCGCGGATCGATATGCATGCCACTGCCGGGCTTCATGATGTTCACTGCAATGAGGCCGATGGCGAGCGCCAGGGTCGTCATCGCCTCGAAGTAGATCAGCGACTTGATGCCGACACGCCCAACCGCCTTGATGTCATTCATGCTCGCGATGCCATGCACCACTGTGCAGAAAATCAGCGGCGCGATCATCAGCTTGATGAGCTTCAGGAAGTTGTCTCCCAGCGGCTTCATCGCTTCGCCGACAGAGGGATAGAAGTGTCCCAGCAGAATGCCCAGGATCACCGCGATCAAGACCTGGATGTACAGATGCTGAAACCACCGCTTACGCGGGCGGGGCGTGGCTTGCGTCTCGATGGACGCTTCCGTTGCAATGCTCATGACGTGTCTCCTGCAGTGTTCGGATTCGGGTCGGCTTATCTGCCGCTCACCTTTCGAGAATGTGGATGTTTCAGTTCTCTTGCACGAAGGCGCGTTGTTCCGGCTGACCGTCGCAGGCGGCGCACGGCATCGCGTGGAGATCGAGACGGCGGCCCGCCTTGAGCAACTGGCTCGGCACATCGTGTCCGATCAAACCCGGCAGCAACGCCGACGCCGACAGCAACGCGGACAGATCGACCCCCGTGTCATAGCCGTCGAGCTCGAGCATGTGCACCAGCTCTTCCGTGCAGACGTTCCCCGTCGCGCCCGGGGCATAAGGACAGCCGCCGAGCCCGCCGAGCGATGCATCGAAACGATCGACGCCCACATCGAGCGCGGCCAGCGTGTTGGCGAGCGCCATGCCGCGTGTGTTGTGGAAGTGCAGCGTCACTTCGAGCGCGGGAAAACGCTCGCGCGTAGCAGCGCACAGCGCGCCGACTTGCGATGGATACGCCATGCCGGTCGTATCGCAGAGCGTGACGCCATGCACGCCGAGATCGGCGAAGCGTTGCGTCCAGCCGAGCACGTCTTCTTGTGCGATGTCGCCTTCCATCGGGCAGCCCATCGCGGTGGAGAGCGATACGTTGATGGCGACCTTCGTCTGCTTCACGACACCGATCACATCGCGCAATTGCGCGAACGACTGCTCACGGCTCATGCGCAGGTTTGTGCGATTGTGGCTTTCGCTCACCGACATCACGAGATTGACTTCATCGACGCCGCAGGACAGCGCGCGTTCCGCGCCGCGGACATTCGGCACGAGCACCGTATAGACGGTTCCTTCGCGCCGCGCGATGCGGTGCATCACCGCTTCGGCATCGCACAGTGCAGGAATCGCCTTGGGCGACGTGAACGACGTCACTTCGATCTTCGCGTAGCCGCACGTGCTTAAGTCGTCAATCAGCGCAATCTTTGCGTCGGTATCGACGAATTGCGCTTCGTTCTGGAAGCCGTCGCGGGTCGCAACTTCCTGGATATAGACACGTTTGCCAGTCATGGCGCTGTCCTCTCAGATAATGCCGCGCGCACGCCATGCGTCGCGGGTCTCGGAATCGATGCCGATGCGTTTGAGCACCCCATCTGTGTGCTGCCCGAGTGTCGGCGCTTGTGTGTCGATCGTGCCGGGCGTTGCGCTCAGCTTCGGCACGATGCCCGGCACTTGCACCGGCGTGCCGTCGTCAAGCTGTGCTTGGAGGATCATGCCGCGTGCGTGATAGTGGGGGTCGCTCGCGATATCCGCGACGTCGTAGATCTTGCCGGCGGGAATGCGGGCTTCGTTGAGCGCGGCGAGCACATTGTCGAGCGATTGACGATTCGCCCACTCGGCGATGGCCGCATCAATGCGCTCGACGTGCTTCACGCGGCCGTCGTTCTGGGCGAGCGCGGGGTCATTGGCGAGATCGCCGCGGCCGATCAGGTCCATCAGGCGACGGAAGATGCTGTCGCCGTTGCCCGCGATGAGTGCGTACTTGCCGTCCGCGCAGCGATACGCGTTCGACGGCGCAATGCCCGGCAAACTGCTGCCCGCGGGCTGACGCACCGCGCCGAACGCGGAGAATTCGGGCAGCAGGCTTTCCATCATGTTGAAGACAGATTCGTACAGCGCGACATCGATCATCTGTCCGTCGCCGCCGTTCTGATCGCGGTGACGCAGCGCGAGCAGAATGCCAATCACGCCGTGCAGCGCGGACAGCGAATCGCCGATGGACACGCCCACGCGCACCGGCGTGCGGTCCGGCTCGCCGCTCAGGTGCCGCAAGCCGCCCATCGCTTCGGCGACGACACCGAAGCCCGGTCGGTCGCGATACGGTCCTGTCTGCCCATAGCCGGAGACGCGCAGCATCACGAGACCGGGATTGAGCGAGTGCAGTTCGTCCCAGCCGAGCCCCCACGCTTCTAGCGTGCCGGGGCGGAAGTTTTCGATGAGCACGTCGCTCCCGGCGATGAGTTTGCGTGCGACGTCCTGCCCTTCGGGCGAGCGAAGATCGAGCGTCAACGATTCTTTGTTGCGCGACTGCGCCGCCCACCACACCGACGTGCCTTCGTGAAGGAGGCGCCATTTGCGCAGCGGATCGCCCGTGCCGGGCGGTTCGATCTTGATGACTTGCGCGCCGAACTCGGCGAGCATTTTTCCAGCGAAGGGACCGGCGATCAGCTGTCCCATTTCGAGCACGCGTATGCCTGTGAGCGGCTTCGTCACGGTTGTCTCCTGTGATGCGTCGTTTAACGATGCTTCACTGTGCGACATACCGGTTGCGCTGAAAATCAACGAATTTTCAAGGACCCTTTCCGTTTTGGAAAGGCGTCAAAGGCATTGTCAGGCTTGCGATTGCGCGGACATGAAGTCGAAAAGACGAGCTGCTTCCGGCGAGAGTGCTGCGCGCGAACGGGTGCCGATCCAGAGCGTGCGGTCCGCCCAATCGTCGACAAGTCGTACAGGACGCAAGCCCGCCGCGAGAATCTCGGTACGCACCGCCGCTTCGGGCAACACGCCGATTCCGAGCCCTTGCTCGATCATCCTGCAGATGCCGTCGAAGCTGCTGACCTGGATGCGGACCTTGAGCGTGCGTTCGGCGCTGAACGCGGCATCGAGAAGGCGCGCGAGCAGGGAACTACCTTCGTTGAGACCGACGTATTCGTAATCGAGCGTATCGATGAACGCAATCTGTTCGTGCGATGCGAGCGGGTGATCGTTCGGCGCCAACAGTACGAGCCTGTCCTGCCGATACACTGCCTTGTCGATGTTAGGCGCGGGCACGTTGTCCGCGAAGATGCCGATGTCCGCGTCGCCGTTCGTGACGGCTGCGACGATATCGCCGCTCAGACGCTCTTCCAACGAGATTTTGACACTTGGGTTATCGACGAGAAAAACGCGCACGTCGCGCGGCAGGAACTGCACGATCGCCGATGTGTTCGCCCACATGCGTACATGTCCGAGGACGCCGACGGCATAGTCGCTCATCTCGTTGGCCATGCGGTTGACGCGCTCGACCACTTGCCGCGCGTGCGCGAGCAGCCCTTTGCCGGCGGCGGTCAGTTCCACGCCGCGCGGCTGGCGCAGTAGTAACGTGCAACCGGTGCTACGCTCGAGATCGGCGACGCGCTTGCTCATCGCCGACAGCGTCATGCTCGTGCGGTCGGCGGCGCGTGTCAGACTGCCCAGTTCCGCGACGACGATGAAAAGCCGTAGCGAATGCAGATCGTAGCGAAAGTAGCTCGTCATGATGTGAATTCACGGAAGCGTTCTTGCCGCCACTGTAACGGAAACGCGCGCTCAGGCGTGCCGCGCCGCGATTGAAAGGCGGCTCGAGACGGGCAGCAACAGGACGCCGACGCTTTGAAGCGCCATCACCGGCGTCAGCGCGATGGCGAAGCTGACCGTCCGCTCGCGAATCGCGTCGATCAGATACGTGCTCACGGAGCCCGCGAGATTGCCGACCGCATTGATCTGCGCGAGTCCGGCCGCAGAGGCCCTCAGTCATGCAGGGCATCGGCGGATTGCATGGCGAGTATCGCACTGCCGCTCGCACTGTCGGCCAGCTGAACGATGACGACGCAACTCGCGCCCGCAGTCATCTGCCTGATTCTCACACTCGTCGGAACTTAAGATCGGCGACGTCTGCTGCTAGATCGAAAAGGATTCGCTAGCTGGACGGCTGTTCCGCTCTGAGATCTGCCGTCGCATCTTTAATGGGTTGACCGTTTGCTTCGGGTCGGTTAGAGCCGACCGCATCAGGCAGCGGTCGGCCAGTTTCGGTCAGTCGATTCGAGTTCACTGAGATCTCGTATCGACATTAGCGCCGCCAATCTAGTGAAACAATTCGGTGTAGGACAAGATTCCGCGTCCAACTCCACCTGCTATGAGAACCCTCCCGTCTGACAGCAACGTTGCCGTGTGCTGCTCGCGCATTTGCTCAAGACTCCCGACTTGAGACCAGTTCCCTGTCGCAGGATCGTACAACTCGCTGGCGAACAGATCCCTGCCGTCGGTGCCGCCAGCCACCAGCACACGCCCGCTGGTCAGGAGCGTGGTGGTATGGAAGTCACGTGCCTGTCGCAAGCTGCCTGTCATTGACCACGTCCCCGTCGCCGGATCGTAGAGTTCAGCGGTTGCGAGCGCGTTCGTACCATCGGATCCCCCGACTGCGAGCACCCTGCCGTCGGTGAGTTGCGCGGCGGCATAGGCGTTGCGGGCCTGGCTCATGCTGCCGGTCGGAGACCAGGTTCCCGTGGCGGGGTCATATAGTTCGGCCGTGGCCAGTGCGGCGCTGCCGATACCGTGTCCGCCGACTACCAGGACCCTGCCGTCCGGCAGCAGGGTGGCAGTGTGTTGCTCGCGCGCCTGGCCGAGGCTGCCGGTCGGCGACCAGGTGCCCGTGACCGGATCGTAGAGTTCGGCGGAAGACAGCGCACCCTGACTACCGCCCTGACCCTCGCCGCCAGCCACCAGCACGCGACCATCTCGCAGCAGCGTGGCGGTGTGGCTGTCACGCTGCTGGCCCATGCTGCCGGTCTGCGACCATCGACCCGCGACCGGGTCAAACAGTTCCGCCGAGGTCAGCGCGTTGCCTCCACCGGTGCCGAATCCCCCCGCCACCAGGACCCTGCCGTCAGGCAGAAGCGTGGCGGAGTGCGCTTGCCGGCTTCGCGCAAGGCTGTCGGTCCGTTTCCAACTGTTCGTGGACGGGTCAAAGAACTCGGCGGAGGACAGCGCCTGCTTCCTGTTTCCCCCCGCCACAAGGACTCGCCCGTCGGGCAATAGCGTGGCCGTATGCCGGGCGCGCGCCTGATTCATGGCATCGGCAGGTAGCCACCCACCGACCTGGGCTGCAGCCACCGTGATGGTGAACTGCGTGGTGACGCTGCCAGCACTATTGCTGGCGGTAACGAAAAACGTCGTCTGGGCCAGTTCAGCGGTTGGCGTGCCACTGATTTCCCCTGTCTGCGTGTTGAGGCTCAATCCCGCCGGCAACGAAGGGGATATCGAAAACTGGGTGACTTCGCCACCGGAGTACACGGGCTCGTCGTACACAATCGGCACGCCGACGATGTATTCGGGTAGCGGATCCACATAGACGAGGCCGACCGGTGGCACGGCCACCGCAGCCACTTCGATGGTCAGCAGGGCCTGGACGCTGTCCACGCTGTTGGCGCCCGTCACCGTATAGACCGCCGGTGCGGTCACTGTCGTGGGGATGCCAGTAATGATGCCGGTCTGCGGATCAATGGCGAGGCCCGCCGGCAGTGCCGGTGACACGCTGTATTGCGTGATCTCGCCACCTGTGCTGATCGGCGTGTTGGGCGTGATCGGAGCGTTGGTCGGGTAAATGACCGACCGGTCCAGGTAGTCCAGGCCGTCTGGCGCAATAGGAGCGTCTTTGACCTCGATTTCGACCCGGGTGGAGGCACTCCCCGACGCATTGCTGCCGGTGACGGTGTAAACCGTGTCATTGCTTACGGCGGTGGGCGTGCCGGAGATCGCGCACGTCTGCGGATCCAGGACGAGGCCCGCAGACAACGGTGGAGACACGCTGCATTGCGTGATCGCTCCGCCGCTGTTGCTCAGCATATTTGGGACGATTGCAATACCTTGCGCGTACACCACCGAAGAATCGCGCTCCGCCAGCCCGGCAGGCGGGGCAGAGGTGACACCGTTGCTGCCACTGCCGTGACATCCAGCCGCCAGAGTGACCAGCGACACAAGAAAGCCTGTCACGCAACGGTTTGCCAGCATGGACTTGGCCTCGGCACTGTTTTTTTCAGAATAGGTCGTCCCGCCGTCGGCGGCCAATTGTAATCAGGCGGATTTTCCGAGTTTGCACAAGCGGCCTGGCGGACTGGAATAGACGCACCTACGGTCGGCTTCGATACATACCGGAAATCGAAACGAATCGTCAGATTGGCTCAAGCTCTGAACAGATCGCCTGGCCGCATCGGTTTGAAAATGCCAATGGCGGAAATGGTTTCGAGTGCAGACAGGTACTCTCGAGAGGCCCTGCGTCTTGTGGGTCGGCTACGGAAGTTGGGGGGCGGCTCGGCGCCGCTCGATCATCGGCGAGCTTCGAACTGCCGGGATCGGCCAATACCGGTCATCCACGAACCTCGGTTCAAGCAACCGCCTTGTCGCGTTGCTTCTTCATAAATGCTTCAAAGTGATGCCTGAGATAAGCCGCTTGTTGCTTGTTCGGCGCCTTGCGCAGACTTTTCTCCACTGTAGATATACCCAACTGCATACGACGTTCGCGAGTGTCGATCTCACGTGCGAGGAGCATGTCACCAGTCTCTGGGTGGAAGGAAATCAAGTGGTTGTCGAACAGCCGATCAAGAGTAGGAACAAGCGGCACGCCATTGTGCGGATCCAGCTTCTCTTTAGAGCTGCTGGCGGCCCATGCCTTAGCGTGGCTCGCGATCAGCATAGACTGCAGATCGCAGCCGGTCACGGCGCATTTGCCTCCCCACAGTTCAAGCATCTGCTTGCGATAGGCGCTCTGGCCTACTCGTGCCTTGCCCTTGACCTCGCGCTCCGTTGGACTGAGATCCGGGTCCTTATCAATGGCATCGAGGTCCTTCACAACCGCTTCGAGATCCTTCAGGTCTGCCTCTCGATCTGCCTCCCGGCGTTGCTTTTCCTCATGGTAGGTGCCAGCCTGAATCAGCGGCCACGCTTCTTCATAGGACATTATGTTTGCATGGTTCTTGCGCCAGTGTGCGTCGATGCCGTCTTGAAAAGGATGGCCGCACTCCGGGCACGTCTTGCCCGGTTCAGCAAGTCGCGACTTCCGGAACTCCTCATGAGCTTGCTTCTTGTCTGTCAAGACAGTGTAGCCATTAGCCTCGAAAAACTCCTTCGACACGATCGAGTTGAAACCCTCACCTTGGGGTCTCGGAAGACCAGCAATATCGTGAGCAATATCGACAACGATCTTAAGCGGATACTTCTTGTTGTCGATCAACAGATCGTAAACTTTAGAATTGCGCCTTTGCGGAATGCCATCCCGATCGATCTTTGCAAGGGCTTGCTCGATGTGAGCGGGAGTCAGATTGAAACCAGTAGACATGAGCAAAGCTGTTTAGCGTCACTATCAAGTTGACCTATCAACTATATAGGATGCTGCAAGCGTTTTGTATGCGTCAGTTTTTTGCCAATGGCTGTTTAACATGCGCACGTAAACTTTGGGAGATACGGCGGGTAGCCGTTCCCCCCGGAAGCAGCCTGATGTTGCTCCAGTCTGAAAGGCTGTTCAGGGTCCGATCGGAGACGTCCCGTAAGGTAGTGATACGGGGGAAAACGCTGCATACATCTGTTAGACACGCGCCTCTGGCTGACCATTGAATCTCTGAAGGTGCCGTATAGACGATCTTAGGCGCGGATTTGCGTCCAGCGATTCGCATCTTCCATCGCAAGTTTTCGAGTTTGACCTGTGTGCGATAGGCAAGCCAATGGCTCGGTCTTCGAGCTTGCCCGGATGGCTGCGGCACACGTGCGAGGAAGATCCCGGTCTCACTCATCCGTATATGGAGACTCCGACTGAGCGCACAGCGAAGTGAAGCAAACACGTGCTAACAAGTTATCGACACATCACAAGCTCGCTAGCGCGCGAAGCAATCGCGCAGCGCCTTCGTCAACGGTTCGCAAATAGTAATTCGCAACTCCCGAGCGAATAGCTTGAACGATGGCTGCGTCATGACTAAGGTAGACATGACGGGAAGCTTACCTACGGAGGACGCGACGACCGCATTTTTTCGCTCTCTGGCCGACGGTCTTCGGAGGTGAGTTCATCCTGGCCGGTGACCCTGGGTCGCCGCGATACCCGCGCGCTATTGATGTCTCGATCGATCTGCGTGCGGCGCTGGTCGCGTCCAGGTTGACGCTTGCGAGGTTGAGAGAAACCGGCGGCGCAACGGTCGATTGCCGCGTTTGGGGTACTGCATCTCGGACCGCCTCGCGGCCTTCGACAGGCAGCCGCCGATGGAGCCTTTCATGTTCAAGCGACCCGTGCAATCGGTTCGGTCATCGATCATTCTCCTTGCGATCTTCCTTGCGGGTCTGATGGCAATCGGGTCCGTCAGCGCCCAGACCTCGAAGGCCATCCGGATCGGCGTGCCGGCGGCGATCCAGCTTCGGGTCGGTCGCGACACCGTCGACGCGGTACGCATGGCCATCGAGGAAATCAATGCCAATGGCGGCGTGATGGGACGCCAACTCGAAATGGTGGTGGCCGACGAGACGGAAAATCCCGAGCAGGGCATCAGTGCGGTACGAAAACTCACCGCCGACGAGAGAGTCGATGTACTGATCGGCGGTTACGCGAGCGGAGTCGTGCTGGCGGAAATGCCGCACGTCGCCCAGTCGGAAACGATCTATCTCGGCGTCGGAGCGGCTTCGCCTTCTATTACCGCGAAAGTCAAAAGCGATTACCCGAGCTTCAAATACTTCTTTCGCGTGAGCCCGGTCAACTCCACGCATCTGGCGGAAGGGCTCGTCGCTTTCGTGTCGACCGATGTTGCCGGAAACCTGAAGTACACCCGCGTGGCGATCGTCGGGGAGAACGCAAAATGGGCTCAGGAAATCGTGCCTACCTTGAAGAAGGGCATCACGGACGCCGGCCTGAATGTGCAGATGATCGAGTTGTTCGACCCGCAAACCAGCGACTTCTCGCCGCTCTTTTCGAAAGCCCGTGAGAGCGGCGCGCAACTCATGCTGGTGCTGCTCTCTCACGCATCGAGCGATACGTTCGTCAAGCAGTGGTATGACGCCCGTGTGCCTGTGCTGATGGGCGGAATCGACACGAAGGCTCAGGATGCCGACTTCTTTCAGCGCGTCGGCGGCAAGGCAATCGGCGAATTCACGACTGCGTCGGCTGTCCGCGCGCCCGTGACGCCGAAGACCATCGCGTTCTGGGATGCTTTCGTGAAGCGCTATGGGCGCGCGCCTGTCTACACTGCCCCGGGCGCGTACGACGCAACCTTCATCTATGCGGCTGCGGTACAGCGCGCGCACGGCACGAGTCCGGACGTACTGATTCCACAGCTGGAGAGAACGGACTACGTGGGAGTCGCGGGCCGAATAGCATTCGATGACGCACATGATGTCCGGGCAGGTCCCGACTACGTGAGCGTACGGTTCGCGCAATGGCAGGACAATGGTGCGCGCGTCATCGTCTGGCCCAAAGCCTTGCAGACGGGAAACCTGATTGTGCCGCCATGGATGAGACGGTAGGGTTCGGCTGCCGTGAACGAAATCCTTATCTACGGCGCAGTGACCAGTTCCGTATACGCGATGCTGGCGGTGGGATTCACCTTGATGTTCGGTGTCGCGCGGACCCTGAATCTGGCGCACGGATCGTTCTATGCGCTAGGCGCGTACGGCACATATCTGATGACGACATCGTTCAAGCTCTCTCTGACCGTTGCCGCGGCGCTCGCCGTGCTCATCGTCACGGCTCTCGGCGTCGCCATGGAACGCATGTTGATCCGTCCGTTGCGAGGAGTGGGGCTAGCGGTTCCAATGATGACGCTCGCTATGGCGCTGGTCGTGGAGCAAGTGCTTTTCGTCGGATTCGGTTCGGAGTATCGCAATGTGCCGTCGTTTATCGCCGCCAGTGTGATCGTCGGCGGAGTCGATGTCAGTGGACAGCGACTTCTCACCGTTGCCGTGAACTGGTGCGTGCTGGCGTGCTTATGGGTGTTCGTGCATCAAACGCGCCAGGGTTCGGCGATCCTTGCCCTTTCGCAGGATAGGGAAGCTGCTCAATACGTGGGTATTCCTGTTGATCGCGT
Organism: Paraburkholderia hospita; assembly: GCF_002902965.1. Lineage (GTDB taxonomy): Bacteria > Pseudomonadota > Gammaproteobacteria > Burkholderiales > Burkholderiaceae > Paraburkholderia > Paraburkholderia hospita. The sequence continues at coordinate 579,554 of NZ_CP026107.1, forward strand.
CTATGCGCTCGTGACGGGCATATCGGCGGCGCTTGCGGCGACCGCAGGCGTGCTGACTGCACCGTTTCTGACGGTCCAGCCCGGCATGGGGCTCATGCCGATGATCAAGGCCTTGTCGATTGTGATCGTCGGCGGCCTTGGTTCGGTTCGTGGCAGCATTGCGGCGGCCTTGTTGCTGGGCTACGCCGAGACCATCGTTGCCTACGAAATCTCCGCCTCGTGGACCGAGCTCGTCTCTCTCGTCGCAGTGTTCATGACCCTCGTTCTCCGGCCCGCTGGCCTCTTCGGCATACGGACACGCTGAGGAAATCCATGTCGAAAGTTTACGCAAACCTGGCTGGCGCCACTGGCTTCATAGCGGTCATGATCGTGCTGCCACTGGTCGTGCGCGGAAGGTATTTCGTCGGCGTGCTCACGCTCGGAGTGATCTACGGCATCTGGGCGGCAAGCTGGGACTTCATGTCCGGACTCACTGGCCGTGAGAATTTTGGTCATGCGCTGTTCATTGGCGCCGGTGCCTACACGGCAGCATTTCTGAACACGATCTGGATGGCGAACCCGTGGTGGAGCCTGCCGGCTGCGGCATGTGTCGCAGTGGTGTTCAGCCTGGTCGTCGGCATACCGACGTTGCGTTTGAGCGGACCTTATTTCGCATTGGCGACGCTCGCGGCGGCCGCGATCATGCAGCGTCTCACGCTGATCTTCTGGGAGCGGACGGGCGGCGAGGATGGCCTTCAGGGGATCGCGCCCCTGCTCAAGTCGCCTCTCGAACTTTACTACCTGTGTTTGTTCAGCCTCGTGGCGATTGTTGCGATTCTACTCGCGATATCGGCGTCGCCATGGGGCCTGATTCTTCGTGCGATCGGCGGAGATGAGCTGGCTTGCCGCGCGAGCGGCCACAACACGACGCTGTACAAGGTCGTGGCGTTCGCCATCGGCGCGGCGCCCGCAGGCCTGGGCGGGGCGCTTTATGCGCACCATCAGTTGCAGGTGGGGCCGCAACTGCTTTCGGTGTTCGTGTCGGTCTCGGTGATCACGATGGCCTACGTGGGAGGGATCGGCTCAATATACGGCGTAGCCATTGGAGCAATCTTGCTTACGGTGCTGACGGAACTGTTGCGCGGTGCGGGAGAGTGGAGGTTGCTCATCTACAGCACCGTGCTGGTTCTGATGCTGTTTTTCAGGCCGCACGGACTGGTGGCGCCGCTTTGGCAGGCTCTGAGCGGAGGCAGTGAGTGAGCGCGCTCCTGCAAGCGACCGGACTATCGAAGCACTTCGGGGGCGTTTATGCGATCAGGAACATTTCGCTCAGCATTTCCGCCGGGAAAATCACCGGCATTGTTGGACCGAATGGCGCGGGCAAGACAACGCTGTTCGATCTGCTGACCGGCTTTCTGCCAGCCGACCGCGGTGAAGTGCGTCTTGGAGACACGCTGTTGACGGGCAAGGGCGCGGACCGTATCGTGAACCTCGGATGCGCACGGACTTTTCAGTTGTGCCGCCCTTTTGCCGGGATGAGCGTCGTCCAGAACGTCATGGTCGGGTGCCTCGCGCCCAGAGTTCGCGATTTCAAGACAACGCATGTGCGTGCGCTGCATCTTCTCGAAGGAGTCGGCCTGAGGGATAAGGCGGCGCTGCCTGTTCATGCATTGTCACAGGGTGATTTGCGACGGCTGGAAATCGCCCGCGCGCTCGGAACGAAGCCTCTCCTGCTGCTGTTGGACGAACCCTTTTCAGGTCTGGGAGCGCATGAGGCGGAAACATTGTCGGCGTTGATCAGGCAATTGAACAGACACGAAGGAATCACGGTGTTGATGATCGAGCACCGGCTTCGCGATCTGATGCTGTTGGCCGAGCGCCTGCTGGTCATGGACTCGGGGAAAGTCATCGCCGACGGCGAACCCGACGCGGTAATGCGTGAGCCATCGGTCGTGGCCGCGTATATCGGAACGCGGGAGAACGGCCATGCCGCTGCTCGAGATACGGAATCTTGAAGTGAGGTACGGAAACGCGGTTGCCATAGACCGCGTTTCGCTGCGCGTCGGGCTGCATGAAGTCGTCGGCGTGCTGGGCTCGAACGGCGCCGGTAAAACGACGCTATTGCGGGCGATCTCGGGAGTGTTGTCCAGCGCCGGCACGGTGCACTTCGAGGAGCGGCGCATCGATGGCATGCCGCCTCACAGGATCGTCGCGGCGGGCATCTGTCATTGTCCCGAGGGCAGACATCTGTTCCGCGAATTGAGCGCTGAAAAGAACCTGCGGCTCGGCGCGTACTTACGGAAAAACTGCGACGAGATCGAATGCGACCTGGAACGCGTGTTCGGACTCTTTCCGACTTTGCGAGCACGCAGATCGCAGCGTGCGGGGACTCTGTCAGGGGGAGAGCAGCAGATGGTTGCAATCGGGCGGGCGCTGATGGGCAAGCCGAAGCTGTTGATGCTGGACGAGCCCTCGGCGGGGCTGGCGCCACAACTGAAATCGACCATTTTTCGCGCCATAGACGACATCAGGCGCGATGAGACTTCGGTTTTGCTAGTAGAGCAGGATGCATCGTCGGCACAGCGCATCGTCGATCGCATTTATCTGCTGGAGCACGGCCATATCGTTCGCGAGGGCGCCAGCCGGGAGTTTTTCGATGATCGCGAGATCCGTCGTTTCTATCTCGGGATCTGATATCCGGTGCTCAGGGTGGAACGGCAGGACGTGGCTGCGCCCTGAAGCAGCGCGTGTTTCGAGTGATCGCTGGGGCAATATCTTCGGACCGGTAAAAATGAACCTGGTACCGATCATTCCGAAAACATAGAATTCCTACAGCGCGTGCGCTCGTTCGTCATGGCCATGAAACGGACTCAGAGGCCGGCTTGCATCGGGCGCAACGCAACTGTGCCGGCGGATGTCTCGGAATCCTTCTTTGCAACCGGATGCTCGCGATGCAGCCAGAGACGCGATATGCCCGAAGCGGCGATGTCAATGTTGCCTATCAGGTGATCGGAGCGGGACCTCCCGACATCGTCGTCGTGCCTGGCTGGGTTTCCAACGTCGACTTCTGCTGGGAAGAGGCGGCGTTCGCAAGATTCCTGACCAGGCTCGCTTCATTTTCGCGTGTCATCCTCTTCGACAAGCGAGGAACCGGTCTGTCTGATCGCGTCGTGGATCTGCCGAGTCTCGAAGTGCGTATGGACGACGTATGGGCCGTGATGCGTGCAGTCGGAACCGGCGTTGCGGCGCTATTCGGCTACTCGGAGGGCGCCACCATGTGCGCACTCTTTGCCGCCACTTATCCTTCGCGAACTTCGGCTCTGGTCATGGCGGGCGCGTTTCCGCGCCGTAGGTGGGCACCCGATTATCCATGGGGGCAAACCGACGAGCAGATACAGTGTGCGCTCGACGAAGTAGACCGGGAATGGGGTGGGCCGGTCAAGATCGATGCGCACGCGCCAAGCATGGCGCGGGACGAACACTTTCGCCAGTGGTGGGCGCGCCGATTGCGCGCCAGTGCAAGCCCGGCCGCCGCCAAGGCATTGCTCCGCATGAATGCGGACATCGACATCAGACATGTCCTGCCGAGCATTCGAGTGCCGACGCTGATCCTGCACAACAGTCACGATCGCGTGGTTAGTCCCGACGCGACCCGATATATGGCCGATCTCATACCCGGTGCGAAGCTCGTCGAGTTGAACGGAATAGACCATATCCCGTGGGGAGACAACAGCGACGCGATTCTCGAGGAAATCGAGGAGTTCCTGACGGGAGTCAGGCACAGTTCGGAATATGATCGCGTACTGGCTACGGTTCTCTTCACGGACATCGTCGGATCGACGGATAAAGCCGTCAGCCTTGGAGATCAGCGTTGGAGCGATCTGCTCGAATGCCATCACAACGTTGTGCGACGCGAACTTGAGCGTTTTCGCGGGCGGGAAATCGCGACGACGGGAGACGGCTTTCTAGCGTCTTTCGACGGACCCGCGCGCGCGGTGCGGTGTGCCTGCGCGATCTCCAGAGATGTACAGTCGCTTGGTATCGAGGTAAGGGCCGGCGTGCACACCGGCGAATGCGAAGTGATCGGCAACGGCCTTGGCGGGATAGCGGTGCATATCGGAGCACGCATCGCCGGTCTCGCGCAAACTGGAGAAGTGCTGGTATCGGCAACGGTGAAGGATCTCGTCGCCGGATCCGCGTTGCAGTTCCAGGATCGAGGCGTTTATTCCCTGAAGGGCGTTCCTGGGGATTGGCGGCTCTTCGCAGTCGATCATTAGCACCCAGATGTGCTCTCAGGGAGCCGGAAAAGCTCGCTGGGAAGGGAGTCGACGGCAAACGGCCAGTTGCCGCCGTTCGCCATCGACGTTACACGGTCATTCGAACGGCCATTCCCCATCACGCAGCGGACGTTCGGTCGGGCGAGCGAAATGCCTTCGCGGGGTCATGCGTCACTGCGCAAGTCGTCGCTGTGCCGCTTATGTATTTGAAGACATCGGCGGCACCGCGCTTGAATGTAGCAGCGTCGTGCGGAAATGCTCTACCAGTGGTCTCAGGTTGACCCGATGCCACGCCGCCCATAGCGCCGTCCGATAACTGAACCACGACAGTTCATGCAGCACCACGCCAGCGGGCGCATGGCGCCGCAGGCTTTGCTGGATCATCGTGACGCCGAGGCCCGCCGCGACGAGACCGAGTGCAGCCAGCGGCTCGGTGGCTTCCATCGCGATATCGGGTGTGAACCCGGCTTTCGCGCATGCTGCAATGAAATTATCGTGGCGCAGCGCGCCTTCTTCGTACATCACAGCAATCCACTTCTGCGTCGCCAGGTCGTCCGGTGTGAAGCGCGACGCGTTCGCCAGCGGATGGTCCTCGGGAATCGCGAGCAGCATGGGATCGTCGAGCACCAGCGCTGATTCGAGGTCCGGGTCGTCGGACGATAGCGGCTCGCAAACGAGCGCGATATCGAGGCTGCGCTGACGCAAGCCGGTTAGCTGATCGGCCGACCGGTAGCTGTAAAGGGCGATGTGCACGTCGGGCTTCTGCGCGCGCAGTTGCCGCAGCGCGCGAGGCAGCACGCCAGAGTGCATCGCGTTCTCCAGATAGCCGATGCACAGCCCTCCTTCGTCGCCGCGCCCAAGACGCCGCGCCAACGATTCCAGCCGTTTTGCGTGCGTGAGGAACGCCTGCGTTTCCGCAAGAAAGGTGCGCCCATCGGTAGTCAGCCGGATCCGCTGCTGCGAACGTTCGAATAGTGTAAGACCGAGATTTTCCTCGAGCTGGGCGATCTGGCGGCTCAACGGCGACTGCGAGATATGCAGCTTCTCGGCGGCGCGCCCGACGTGCTCCTCTTCGGCGACCGCGACGAAATAATGCAGTTGACGGATATCTAGCATATAAGACCTCTCCGGACTCAAGTTTGTCAAATTATGTCTTAGACAGACTTAACTTGTCACCCTAGACTTTGCGCTACCGACTCAATCAAAGGAGCAAGTCATGAGCATCAAGGACAAACTGCCGGCCGGCACGCAGCTGGGTTTTGGCGCTGCGCCGCTGGGCAACATGTTTCGCAACATCCCCGAGGAAGAAGCGCTGGCAACCGTCAAGGCAGCGTGGGATCAAGGCGTGCGTTATTTCGACACGGCCCCGCTGTACGGCGCCGGCCTCTCGGAAATCCGGCTTGGCGATGCGCTCTCCGCCTGCAGGCGCGACGACTACGTGCTGAGCACAAAAGTAGGCCGCGTGATTCTCGACGAAATCGAGGACGTCAGCGCGCGCGATCTCGGCGAGAAAGGGGATGTGTTCGCCTTTGGCCGTCCGAACAAGATCGTCAACGACTACTCGGCCGACGCGACGCTGCGCTCGATCGAAGACAGCCTGACGCGCCTGAAGACGGATCGTCTGGACATCGTCTGGGTACACGACGTCGCGCAGGACTTCTACGGCGACGAATGGCTCGCCATGTTCGAATCGGCACGCAAGGGCGCGTTCCGTGTGCTGAACCGTCTGCGCGACGAAGGCGTGATCAAGGCGTGGGGGCTGGGTGTCAACCGCGTCGAGCCGTGCGAACTGCTGCTCGATCTCTCGGAAGTGAAACCGGATGGCTTCCTGCTCGCAGGCCGCTATTCGTTGCTCGATCACGAGCGTGCATTGCAGCGGCTGCTGCCGGCCGCTGCCGCGAAAAACGTGGAGATTGTCGTCGGCGGTCCGTATAGCTCGGGCGTGCTCGCGGGCGGCGCACACTTCGAATACCAGAAGGCGTCGCCTGAGATTCTCGCGAAGGTCGAGCGTATCAAGGCGATCGCCGCGCGTCACAACGTGAGCGTCAAGGCCGCCGCGCTGCAGTTCGTGCTGGCCCATCCGGTTGTCGCCGCAGTGATCCCCGGCGCGAGCAAGCCGGAGCGCATCGCGGAAGACCACGCTGCCGTCAAGGAAGCGATTCCCGCAGACTTCTGGCGCGAGTTGCGCGAGCAAGGTCTGGTCGCCGCCAATGCACCACTGCCCGTCAAGGCTTAAGGAGACTGACATGGCCCAAGCCAATGCGTCGATCCGCATTCCCGTTTCGCCCGACAAGGTGTGGCAACTGATCGGCGGCTTCGACTCGCTGCCGGACTGGCTGCCCTACATTCCGTCGAGCGAATTGAGGGAAGGCGGACGTGTGCGGCATCTTGCTACGCCGGCCGGCGATGTGATCGTCGAGCGTCTGGAAGCCTTCGACAACCGCGCGCGTAGCTATACCTATTCGATTCTCGAAGCGCCGTTTCCCGTCACGGGCTATCGCTCGACGCTGCAGGTGCGTGAGAGCGAAGAGGCGGGTGCATCGCTGGTCGACTGGAGCGGTGAGTTCACGCCGACCGGTGTGAGCGACGACGAAGCATCGAGGCTTTTCGAAGGTATCTATCGCGACGGTCTGCGCGCGCTGGCGGCATCGTTCGCGGACAAAGGCATCGCGTAACTTGCGTGGATTCGGGCCCGATGACGCACTATCAGGCATCCGGGCCCGTGATCACGCGGGACGCACGGCACCCGACGGCATTACGCTTCACCGCCATGTTTGGCGTTCAGCTCCTCGATCAGCTGTCGCGCGCCGGGCGAGAGCTGCGCGCCTTTTCGGGTGACGAGTTCATAAGGCTCGCTACGCGAAGCAAGATGCAGCGGAAGGATGCACGTCATCTCGTGACTGGCGAAAAACTGCGCGACGTCGATCGACACCAGTGCGACGAACGACGGATTGCTCTGCAGCAGCGCGAGCGTGGCGAATGCAGACGTCGTTTCGAGCAGATGCATGGGGAAGCGAATATCGGCTTCGCGAAACTCGCGCTCCAGCAATAGCCGCATCGGCATGTTCGCGCGATACACCACCCAGCGGTATTCCGCGACGTCCTGAAGCCTGACCTTCTTCGCGCGCCGCAGCGGATGCTGCACATTGGCCACGACTGCGAGCGTTTCCTCCTGCAGCCGCGTGGTTTCGTAGTGCTGCGGCGTCTGACTGATCGTCGTGCGACAGATCGCCAGATCCAGCCGGCCTTCGTCGATCTGGCTGAGCAATGTTGCGCTCGTGTCTTCGACGATTTCGACTGAGATTTCGGGGTTTCGCGCGATCAGCGAAGTAATCGCATCGGTGAGCAGCGGCACGGCGCCCATGATCACACCGACCGCCACACGGCCGCCCTGGCCGCGCATGATCCCGACGATCTCTTCACGCATGTGCGACAGATCGGTGTGGATCAGGCGTGCGTAGCGAATCACGCAGCGTCCCGCTTCGTTGGGCTCGAGTCCCCGGTTCGTGCGATTGAACAGCGGTGTCCCGAATGTCGTTTCGATTTCCTGCAAGGCCTTGCTGGCGCCCGGCTGCGTGAGCGCGACCTGCTGCGCCGCCTTCAGCAACGACCCGTGATCCCCGAGGGCGATCAGGAGTCGCAGTTGCTTCAGATGCAGGCGGGAAATGATGGAGTTGAGCGGCGGTGTCATGAAGGTTGAGGGAAAGTTATATCTGTATCAAATCTTCTCAATTACTGAGAAATGGGCGCCTCCTTATACTGGCCCACACACGGCGTCTAAAAAGCGCCAGCATCAACGCGACGGCCCGGTTATGGGCCGTTGGAGTCCGGCGCCGAGGCGCCACAGCCACTATAACTGACGCTCATTCCCATGTCTCTCATCAACTACGTCACGCAGATTCAGTTCGACTACGGTGCGATCCGTTTGCTTAGCAGCGAATGCGAGCGAGTGGGTATCAGGCGGCCGTTGATCGTCACGGACAGAGGTATCCGGGCAGCAGGCATCATCGATACCGTGCTCGACGCGCTCGCTGGCACGGCGCCCGTCCCGATCTATGACGGCACGCCGCCGAACCCCAACGAGGCTGCGGTGCGCGACGCGGTGGCGGCCTATCGCGCGGGCGACTGCGACGGCATCGTCGCCGTGGGCGGCGGTTCGGCGATCGATCTGGCCAAGGGTGTTGCCGTTTGCGCGACTCACGAAGGGCCGCTGCAACGATTCGCCGTGATCGAAGGCGGCGCGACGAACATCACCACGAAAACCGCGCCCGTGATTGCCGTGCCCACGACAGCGGGCACCGGCAGCGAAGTGGGGCGTGGCGCCATTCTGATTCTCGACGACGGCCGCAAGGTCGGCGTGATCTCGCCGTTCGTGGTACCGCGCGTGGCGATCTGCGATCCGGATCTGACGCTGGGCTTGCCGCCCGCGTTGACGGCGGCGACCGGCATGGACGCGATCGCACATTGCATCGAGACCTTCCTCGCGAGCGCGTTCAATCCACCCGCCGACGGCATCGCGCTAGACGGACTGTGGCGCGCATGGCGTCACATCGAGCGCGCGACGCGTGAACCGGGCGACCGTGTGGCGCGACTGAACATGATGAGCGCATCGATGCAAGGCGCGCTCGCATTCCAGAAAGGCCTGGGCTGCGTGCACAGCTTGAGTCATTCGCTTGGTGGCATCAATCCGCGCCTGCATCACGGCACGCTCAACGCGATCTTTCTGCCCGCGGTGCTCGAATTCAATCAGCACGCGCCATCCGTGCGCGACGAGGACAAGCTCAACCGCATGGCAACCGCTATGGGGCTTGGCAACGGCGCGGAGGTGGCGCCGTCAGTGCGGACCATGACGCAGCGGCTCGGCTTGCCGACCGGCCTCGCGCAACTGGGCGTCACGCCCGCGATGTTCCCCGACATCATCAGGGGCGCACTCAAGGACCACAGCCACAAGACCAATCCCCGCGAAGCGTCCGATGGCGATTACCGCGCCATGCTGGAAGCATCGCTCTGATGCATCGCATCTGACTGACTCAGTGCCGCGCAGACGGCACTCCAACAAATCAACCGGAGACACTCAACATGCAGGCGAGCAAAAAGCTGCGTCGTATCCAGCGCATTTCCATTTTCTTTTTGACGCTGGCGGGCTGCGTCAACTATCTCGACCGTAGCGCGCTATCGGTAGCCAACAGCACCATTAGCGGCGAAATGGGGCTTAGCGCGTCGCAAATGGGTCTGTTGCTTTCCGCGTTTTCGATGTCCTATGCATTCGCGCAGTTGCCGGTCGGCGTCCTGCTGGATCGTCTGGGCGCACGGCTGATGCTCGGCGCAGGCATGTTGCTCTGGTCGGTCGCGCAGCTGTGCACTGGCTTCGTACATGGCATCCAGCAGTTTTTCCTCGCACGGGTGTGCCTTGGCATCGGCGAAGCGCCGCAGTTTCCTGCCGGCGCGAAGGTGATCGGCGAATGGTTCGCGCTGCGTGATCGCGGCGCTCCAACGGGGATTTTCGTGGCCTCTTCGACGATCGGCCCCGCGATTGCGCCGCCGATCCTCACTGCGCTCATGTTGACTCTCAGCTGGCGCGAGATGTTCATCGTCACGGGTGTGTTCGGCATATTGGTGGCGCTAGGCTGGTACGCGGTGTATCGCAACCGCAGTGAAGTGGAGCTGACACCCGACGAGCAGGCCCATCTCGCCGAAGGTGCGCAGGAAGAACCCAACGCAGCACCGCTGAACGGCGCGCAGTGGCGCAATCTTTTCGCGCAACGCACGACGTGGGGCATGCTGATCGGCTTCATGGGCGTCATCTACATGGTGTGGCTGTATCTGACCTGGCTGCCCGCGTATCTGGAGCACGAACGCGGCATGAGCATCGCGCGCGCGGGCTGGGTCGTGGCGATTCCGTACCTGGTCGGCACGCTCGGCATGGTGGGAAGCGGCTATATCGCCGACTGGCTCTACAGCAAAGGCATGGCTCCGATCACGAGTCGCAAGTGGCCGATCTGCGTGGGGCTCGTCGGCGCGGCGGCGGCCACCGTCCCAGCTGCATTGACGCCTTCCGCCTCGATGGCCATCGTGTACATCTCGGTGGCGATGTTCTTCCTCAACATGGCATCCGGCGGCGCATGGTCGCTCGTGAGTGTCGCCGCGCCCCGTCACGCCGTGGCGTCGCTCGGCGGCATCCAGAACTTCGGCGGCTTCCTGGCGGGATCGGCTGCGCCGATCGTCACCGGCCTTGTGGTGGACCGCACGCATTCGTTCGTGAACGCGCTGATCGTGAGCGCCGCCGTCGCGCTGCTTTCCGCCGTTGCTTACATGGTCATGGTGCGCAGGCCCGTGAGCGTCACGCAAGAGCACGAAGAGGGTGCCGTGCTTGCAACCGTGCAGGCGGCCGACTGAACGGCAGCGAGCGCGGCAGCCACATCACGGCAGTTTCAAACCGATAGACAGTCAAGGTGCAGGGATCGAATGTCAGTCATTACGTGTGTTGAGGATTTGCGTCTGATGGCGAAGAAGCGCGTGCCGAAGGCGTTTTACGATTATGTCGATAGCGGCTCCTATTCGGAATCGACGTACCGCGAGAACAGCCGCGCGTTCGACGACCTGAAGCTGCAGCAGCGAGTGGCCGTGAATGTCGAAGGTCGGAGCACAGCCAGCACGATGATCGGTCAGCCAGTGACCATGCCCGTTGCCATCGCGCCAACCGGCCTCGCCGGCATGCAGTGGGCGAACGGCGAGATGCTCGGCGCGCTTGCCGCAAAGCGCTTCGGCGTGCCGTTCACCTTGTCGACGGTCAGCATCTGCTCGATCGAAGATGTCGCGCGTCATACCGCCGCACCGTTCTGGTTTCAGCTCTACGTGATGCGCGACCGCGGCTTCAATGCGTCGCTGATCGAGCGCGCGAAGCTGGCTGGCTGTTCGGCGCTCGTCGTCACGCTGGATCTGCAGATCAACGGCCAGCGGCACAAGGACCTGAAGAACGGCATGACTGTTCCGCCGCGTCTCACGGCTTCCAACCTGCTCGATTTCGCGTCGAAGCCAGGCTGGATGATGCGTGCGCTGCGCGGCGCCAAAACGTTCGGCAATCTGGCGGGCTACATCAAGGGCGGCGACGACGTCATCGCGATCAGCAAGTGGGTGGCGCAACAATTCGACCCGACGCTCGGCTGGGACGATCTCGTCGCCATCCGGCGCGGCTGGGATCGCAAGCTCGTGCTGAAGGGCATCCTGAGCGTCGAGGACGCGCGCATGGCCGCATCGATCGGCGCCGATGCCATCGTCGTGAGCAATCACGGCGGGCGGCAACTGGATGGCGCGCCGCCCAGCATCGAAGCGTTGCCGGCGATCGTCGAGGCTGTCGGCGACAAGATCGAAATATGGGTGGATGGCGGCATTCGCAGCGGGCAGGACGTAATGAAGGCGCTCGCGCTGGGCGCGAAAGGCACCATGGTCGGACGTGCATTCATGTACGCACTCGGCGCAATGGGCGAGGCCGGCGTCACGCGAATGCTGCAGATACTGCAAAGCGAACTCGACGTCAGCATGGCCTTGTCGGGCGTGCGAACGATCGGCGAAATCGGCCGGCACAATCTTTTTCAGCGTCGTCATGATCTGCTGTCGCGCGGCAGCCTGGGCGAGTCGCAGGATCGCGCTGAGACGGCAATCGTTTAAATCAAGGAGCAAGCTGGATGGATCTGAACATCAAAGGTCGGTGGGCGCTGGTGTGCGCGGCAAGCAAGGGTCTGGGAAAAGGTTGCGCACAAGCGCTGGTCGCGGAGGGTGTAAACGTCGTCATCACGGCACGCGGCAGTGACGCGCTCGAGGCGACCGCACACGCGCTGCGTCTGCTCAATCCCGCCGTCACGGTCAAGACCGTGCCCGGTGACATCACGACGAGCGAAGGGCGCGCCGCTGCACTGGCGGCGGCGCCTCACATCGACATTCTCGTGAACAACGCGGGCGGCCCGCCGCCGGGCGATTTTCGCAACTGGTCGCGAGAGGACTGGATCGCCGCAGTCGATGCGAACATGCTGACGCCGATCGAGTTGATCAAGGCAACCGTGGACGGGATGGCCGAGCGGGGCTTCGGCCGCATCATCAATATCACTTCGGGCGCGGTGAAGGCGCCGATCGACGTGCTGGGACTATCGAACGGTGCGCGTTCGGGGCTGACGGGTTTTGTCGCGGGACTGGCGCGGCAAAAGCGTATTGCGCAGGCCAATGTGACCATCAACAATCTGCTGCCGGGGCTGTTCGAAACCGACCGTTTGCGTCAGTCGACGCGAGCAGCGGCCGATGCGCATGGACAGAGCTACGACACGGCGCTGGACGCGAAGCGCCAGATCGTTCCGGCTGGGCGCTTCGGAACGCCTGAGGAGTTCGGGGCGTTCTGCGCCTTCTTGTGCAGCGCGCAGGCCGGATATCTGACGGGTCAGAATGTGCTGCTGGACGGCGGCGCCTATCCGGGCACCTTCTGAGGCACGGACTGCGGCTGACGTAGCGTGCATGCCTGACAACCGAGGCATGCGCGCTACGCGTGCTTATTTGATGACGAGAGGATTGACGGGAGCACCCGTGCCGCCAACGATCTTCAGCGGTGCAGCCGTATAGAGGAATTGCCATTGACCGTCGCGTTCGCAGTCGCCTGCGAGTTCGTCGAGCAGCACGACCTCGGTAAATACGACGCCCAGGTTGCGCATCAGCGCGTTATGCAGCGGAATCATAACGCCCGACACGGGATCGACAGTGACTTCGTTGCCCATCGTATCCGTCACGAGACAAGGAATTTCCATCTCCCGAAACCACTCGACGAGTTCACGGCTGAACGTCAAGCCCGGCTCCATATAGTCCTGATAGAACTCATCCGCGTCGCGCTCGTAGAACGAGCCGATCCAGCCGGTGCGGATCAGCAGGATGTCCCGCGGCTCGATGGTCACGCCCTGCGCGCGCGCGGCATCGAGCAGATCCCGATGGTCGAACGTTTCGCCCTTGTCGAGCACGGGCTTGTTGCGGTGACGCGCCATATCGATCAGCACGGCGCGACCGGCAATGCCGCGCTCGGCGATCGGCAGAATGCTGGCGCGCGCCAGGCCACCGACCGTACTCATCGCGTCATAGCCGTTCCAGAGGGTGTCGTCGTACCAGACGTGGCCGAGTGCGTCGCATTGCGTCGATCCTTGAACATGCATGAAGATCACATCGTCGGCATATTCGACGTTACCGTCGAAGTGTGCCTTGCCTGCCAGAAAATGGCCTTTATCGAGCACGTTCATGCGCATCGAAGGGCGCCGGCCGGGAAATAGCGGCTCGCCTTTAGCATGACCGATATCGACTTGCAGCGTGAATGTCTTGCCCTGTCGCACCGCGGCGATGCCGCGCAGAATCTCCGCCGATTGAAGATAGTTCAGCGCGCCGACCTCGTCGTCGGGTCCCCACTTGCCCCAGTTTCTGGGCAAGCCTTCGAGCAGTTGCTTGACGTCTGGATTGCCTTTGGGGTTCGGCACACACATGATTGTCTCCTTGGTTGTTGAAGCAAGCACGAAGTGGCTTGCCTTTGAGTTGTTGCCTGACGGATGCTTGCCTAGCGGATCGGCGAGAAGGAGGCGGCCAGCATGATGCGGGATTCCTGATCGATGAGCAGCGGCGTGGCCTTTGCGATGAACCTGTTCATCCAGTTCGGATCTTCGAGCAGCGCAGCACGGCGCTTAACGCGCTCGTCGAGGCTTTCCCATGCCCAGATGTGCACGACCTGATTCAATGTGCCGACTTCCGTGTACCACCAGCCGATCAGCTTCGCGTGACGCGAAATGATGGGCAAGCCTTCCGCTTCGAAGTTCTGAAGATATTCCTTCAGCTTTCCTGGTTGAACCGTATAGGTTCGCATTTCATAAAACATGAACGAGTACTTTCCAAATTAAGCAGAAAGTCAGTATAGAAATCATCCAATAGCCTTTAAATTGAGAGCTTCTTATAGCGCTATAACGAGCTGTCATGTCCAAAGCGTTGACGCTTGCCAGCCGGTTTGAAATCATTCCGTGAAGGTGCTGCGAGGTCGAAATTGCAGCGACGCGAGTACAGTCGAGTGAATAACGACGCCCGGGACAGGGCGTCGACTTATCCCATCAAGGAAATGAAAATGAACATCGCAGGGAACTTGTTGATTGGCCAGAGCGTGCGACGCGGAACGAACGGCGTGTCGTATGCCATCGACGCGGCGAGCGGCGAACGATTGGAACCGGGCTTCGGTGGCGCGACGCTCGAAGACGTCGATGCAGCGTGTGCATTGGCATGGGCCGCTTTCGATATCTTCCGCGAAACCACGCTCGAAGCCCGCGCGGATTTTCTGGAGACGATCGCGGCCAACATCCTCGCAGCAGGCGATGCGTTGATCGAGCGCTGCGTCGCGGAGTCGGGCTTGCCGCGCGCGCGAATCGAAGGTGAACGCGCGCGAACGGTGGGCCAGTTGCGGATGTTCGCGGGTGTCGTGCGAGCAGGCGACTTTCTCGAAGCGCGCATCGATCCGGCTCAGCCCGAGCGCAAACCGGCACCGCGCGTCGATCTGCGTTTGCGGCACATCGGGCTCGGCCCCATCGCGGTGTTCGGTGCCAGCAATTTTCCGCTGGCGTTCTCGGTGGCAGGGGGCGACACCGCTTCCGCACTGGCCGCTGGGTGCCCGGTGATCGTCAAGGCCCATGCCGCGCATCCCGGCACGTCGGAACTGGTCGGCATGGCCGTGCAGAAGGCGGTGAAGGACTGCGAAATGCCTGAGGGGACCTTCTCGCTGCTGTTCGGAAGCGGCCGTGAAATCGGCCAGGGGCTGGTTCGCGATCCCCGCATCAAGGCGGTCGGATTCACCGGCTCACGCCATGCGGGAACGGAGTTGATGGCAGTCGCCGCCGCGCGTCCCGAGCCGGTGCCGGTCTATGCGGAAATGAGCAGCATCAATCCGGTGTTGCTGTTTCCGCATGCGCTTGAGCAGCGCGGCGAAGCGATCGCTCAGGCCTTCGTGCAATCGTTGACGCTCGGTGCCGGGCAGTTCTGCACGAACCCGGGTTTGATTCTCGCGGTGGAAGATCCCGCACTCGATCGCTTCGTGGCCGCGGCTTCGGAGGCGCTGAGACGGGCGCCGGCCGCAACGATGCTCACGCCCGGCATTCATCGGGCGTTTGAAACGGCGGTGTCGAAGTTCGCCGAACATCCGCAGGTGCAGACGGTGGCGCGCGCGCAGCCTGCGACCGGCGCGAACAAGGGACAAGGCGCGCTCTTTGTGACAAGCGCCGCCGCGTTTCGTGAGCAAACGGAATTACAGGAAGAGATTTTCGGCGCGGCGTCATTGATCGTGCGTTGCCCAGATCTGCACACGATGCGTGAACTGATCGAGTCGCTGGAAGGACAGCTGACGGCGGCGTTGCAGATCGATGAAGCCGATTACGCAGCGGCGCGTTCGTTCCTTCCGTCACTGGAGCGACGCGTGGGCCGCGTGCTCGTCAATGGCTTTGGTACGGGCGTCGAAGTCGCGCATGCGATGGTCCACGGCGGTCCTTATCCGTCCACCGCCGACGGTCGTTCGACTTCGGTCGGCAGCCTCGCGATCCGCCGCTTTCTGCGGCCGGTGAGCTATCAGGACATGCCGGAGGCGCTGCTGCCCGAGTCGTTGAAAACGGGCAACCCCTGGCGAATCAATCGTCTCGTCGACGGGAAGATCGCGTTGGCGCAGCGCGCTTGATCGTCGTTGCCCAGGTCGGCGCGATGCCCCCGCCGCCTTTGCGGCGGCGAGGTCATGAGAAGGGCAAGACGTACTGGTTTAAAGGAACACGCTCGACGGTCGTTCGGTCGGGGTTGGCGACTGCCTGATCGATGCCAGCCTAGGCGAACTGTTCTGATCTAACCGCAAGGACAACGACAATGCATCAAGCCAATCAGCAATGTCGGGAGCACGGTTGCACACTTCCGTCCGCCGGTGCCGACCAGAAGCTCCGCCACTGTGAGGTTGACCGCGATGGCCACCGGCAGGAATGATCGTCTCCGGCTGGACATGATGTCACCTCCTAGGCACTGCCTGGCCTTCGCGGGCTCGGCGGACTATATGAATCAAGCTTAGGCGGGCGCGACCGCCGCGGGCGGGATTTTCACAGAAGACGAACGGGACGGCGGTGACTGCAAAATCCGGAAGCCGCACCGATGATAACTAGAGTTAGCGGCATTGCGTTTATTGGCCCCAAAGTGCCGCGTGTTGCGCCGCAATCCGTTATGCAGGTCAACGAAGTGGTGCGACGCCGACTGGCCGTTATACCGCCGTAAGCAGCCGCTTTGGCCGCTCGGGGTCGGACGACGGCAACGGGTCGAACTCAGCCCTCCGATGCGGTGACGCTCGCGCTTTCATTACCCCCAACCGCTGCACTGGCAGCGTTGTTCCTGCGCCATGTGGCTGGCGGCTCGCCGAACTCTCGCTTGAACGCGCGATTGAACGAGGCTTCTGATTCGTAACCGACAGTCTCGGCAACTGACGCTAGCGACGAATCAGTGAGGCGAAGCTGATTTGCAGCGAGCTGCAAACGCCACAGCGACAGGTACTGCATCGGCGGGAGGCCGACCAATTCCGTGAAACGCAGTGCCAGCCCGGAACGCGAGATGCCCACTTCGCGGGCGAGCGCTTCCACGGTCCATGGGTCTACCGGTCGCGCATGTATCAGCGCAAGCGCCCGCGCGACGAAGCGATCGCGCAGTCCCGCCAACCAGCCCTTGCGATCGTCAGGCATCGTGGCGACGTAGCGGCGCACCGCTTCGACGAACAAGAGCTCGGCAAGCTTGGCCAGGACCGTGGCGCTGCCGGCTTGCGCTGAGGCAGCCTCCTGGGTTGCAAAGCGCAGCGACGATTCGAGCCACGACGCGCTGGATCCGCGCATGTCGACCTTGAACAGCCGCGGCAGTGCCGAAAGTAAAGGATTGCGTGAGTTGTCGTGCGTAGCGAGAAAGCCGCACACCAAACGTGTGACCGCACCTCCGCCACCGTAGGCAAGTTCCATCACTTCACCTGGCCTCGTCTCTATCTGCGTGGCCAGCAACGGCCCCAGGAATTCCGGTGAGAGATCCGTAGAACTGCCTAACACGTGAGTTTCGCCTTGCGGCACCACGATGACATCGCCTGCCTGGACATGCAGCGCACCAGCCGAATCGCCTGGCAGCATCGCCCAGCACGCTCCTTCTGTCACCAGATGGAACGAAACAACGCGCTTGGAAGGCGGCAAATACGCTGAACAAAGGGCGGAATCGGCGTGAGCTATGACGCACCAGGGCGCAGAGAAGCAGCCGTCGAGATGAACCGCTCCCGTCAGCTGGATGACGCGCAATACATCGGAGAGAGCGTCCATAGTAGCGATCGCGCAATGTTGGAGCCGCGCACAAGAAAGCTGGACGCCCGGCCATTCAATGTCGTTGATGCTGTGGTGATACTAGCACCGTGCCTGAAGACCACCAAACGCAGCTCGTCTGATCGGAGGAATGAAGTCCATGCAGGCGTGATGCTTTCGCGATTCGATGCGGGACATCCGCGTTGTATGCGCCTGCTCAAGAAGAGCCAGGCAATTTCATAGACCCGTTCGAGATATCTCGACTGCTTTTACGCTGTAGAACCATCCCCATTCTCTGGAGTAAGTCCATGTCAGCAGTGAATGCCGTTGCTACGACCGATACTGATCCCGCGCAAGACGAAATCCACCTTACGGATGCCGTTGTTCAGCAGCCAGTCTTGCAGCCGTACGTCGACTCCGCTCGCTACGCAAAGTGCGTGGAAGTCTCGAAGCGCATTCGCTGGGACATCGATCGCGATGTAGTTCGCGGTCGAGAGTTCGACTTCACGAAAAAGTTTCTGCCTGACGGCCTGTCGTTCGTCGATCGGCTGTCGTTTCTGAACGCCATCGAATGCCGCCTGCTGTCGCAGATTCAAGGGCGTTCGTATGCCAACATCTTCGGGCTTGTTGAGCGCTTCATCGGCGCCAAGGTACTCGATGTTAGCCGCGACCACTGGCTTGGCGACCAGATCGCACTCGAGGCGCTCGTTCGGTTCACCGACGAAGAACTGAAGCATCAAGAGCTGTTTCGCCGCATTGAGACAATGATCGGCATGGGAATGCCCGCAGGGTACACGTTCGACCCGCAACCTGATGAGGTCGCATCGTTTGTACTGGCCAAGTCGACATGGGCCGTGCTCGCGCTGACCTGCCTCATTGAACTCTTCACGCAGGCGCACTATCGCGCCAGCATCGAACCGGATAGCGAGCTTTCACCGCTCTTCAAGGAGGTGTTCTTGTTCCACTGGAAAGAGGAATCACAGCACGCGATTCTGGATGAACTGGAATGGGTGCGTGAGAACGCGAAACTCTCTTCGCAAGACCTCGATGTGGCCGTTGACGACCTGATCGCGCTGGTCCGCGCTGTAGATGAAATTTTGCAAGCTCAGGCAGCGGCCGATACGCGCTACTTCATTGGACTTTGCAGTCGACCGAAGACGCCCGTCGAAATCGAATCCGTGATGGAAACCGTCCTTGCTGCGTATCGCTTCCAATACATCGTCTCGGGTGTTCAGATTCCGAGGTTCGGCGCAATGCTCAACGCAATGACCACACCTGCGCAAGCGCTACGGATTAGCGAGGCGCTTGCGCCGATCATGGACTGACCGGCAATCGAAAGACGATGGGCTCAAGTAAATGGAAAAAACGACTCCCGTCCGATTTGACGTGGCCGCTTTGCGAACGCAGGTCCGGGGACTCATTGGTTGGATCATGCGCGAAGCCTCGACGACGAAGCGGGCACCAGTGATCCCACTGAAATCATCGTGTGCAATTGCCGGGCAATGGCGGCGGTCCGGCACGGTGCCTGACCCATGCCATGCGCTCGTCGGATCTGAGCAGTGCGACGGTACAGAACTGTGTATCGATGACCCGGTTGATGTCGCACATCTGGAAGCGCATGAGGCGAACTGGGTTGCCAACCTTGCACTGAATGAAGCATCGATTTTCCAGATCCTGCAGGAGGTGGGTGCTCGTGGAGTTGCGGTGCTCGCAAAAATCCTCTGCAGCAGATGTGCCGAAAGCTTGATTACTGGCGATTACAGCGGCGCCACAGTTTCGTTCGTCGATTACTGGGGCAGTTGTGCAAGGGTCCCGTTCCCCGCGGGTATAGACTCCGCTGACGCAGCAGACGTGCAAAGCCTCGATTGAGGACTACCGATGGATTCGGCATCGGACCGGCTTCGGCCACGAAGCGTCATTCTCTCCCACCGTCGTTCAGTCTTTCTGGCGTCGACGCTGCATTGCTAAGCGGGCATTCCCTTCAGTGACTGGTAGTCTCCGAAAGGCGGTGGGGCTTTTTGCCATTCATACCCACTAGGCGGTCGTGGCTTTGCTTTCGTCTCGCGAGTCCCGCAAAATTTCCGCGGCCTCACGCACCACATAGGCTCCGATGAGCAACCCGGCAACGAGATCGGCCCAGCGAGACCCAGTGATTCCAACGATAGCCCCGGACACGCAAACGCCCAGGTTGGCAACGACGTCAGCCCGAGTGAAAAGATACGTGGCGCGAGGATGAACCTCCCCGGTACAGTATCGCGACAGCCTCCGCAAGACAGTCACGTTGACCGCCAGCGACAGTAATGCGAAGACCATCATGACACTACCTACAGGCTCGGCGCCGCCGAGCGCCCGTCTTCCAACGTCGAGAAGGATGCCTGTGCCGAGCAAGAGCAACAGGACCCCGCTCAGTCGGGCGGAGCGGTGCTTGAAAACCGGGCTTCGTGTAACCGCCAGCAGCCCTATAGCGTAGGCAGTTGCGTCCGCCAGCATGTCAAGGGCATCAGCCAGTAACCCGCTTGATTGGGCCAAAAGGCCCGCCGTCGTGCCGATGACAAACATCGCAAGATTCAGCGCCAGGGCGACGCGCAACGTCTTGCGCTCTTCATCCGTCTGCGCCCGTGCCTGACTGCACACACCCCATGTAGTCCTCCGCTTCCACGGTATAAACCCTGATCGTAGCGCAAGAGGCCATTGATGCACGTCAAAGGCGGTTGCGGACCGGCGAGTAGGCTTGAAATCGACGATAGCTACTTGTAATCCGCACACCCTACACGCTCGGAGGCCGCATGAGAAAACTTTTACTCGCAATCGCGCTTTGCTCTGCACTGACGTCGCCGATGCTCCTTGCCGCATCCAAAGACACAACTACCGCACAAAGCAGTTCCAAGTCTCAAAGTTCGGATACCGCTGCATTCGACAAGAGTCTGGCTCAGCTTCAGGAGCAGATGAAAATCATGCAGACGCAAATGGACCAGATTCGCAGCACTCAAGACCCTCAGGAACGTCAGAAACTCCTGCAGCAGCACTGGGCGACAATGCAAAGCGCGATGAGCACCATGCACGGCATGTGGGGCCCCGGAATGATGGGATATGGGAGGATGGGCCCAGGCGTGATGGGGGGAGCCGGTCCCGGCTGTTGCGGTGGCGGCTGGGGGCACATGGGAGGCTATTACTCACAGTTGACGCCCGAACAACTTCGGAAGCGGCAGTACATGACTGACCAGTACCTTCGGATGCAGCAGGAAATGATGAACAACATGATGTGGCAACAACAGTATTGGATGGGTCCTCCTGCCTCGCCCCAGTAAAGTCTGCACGAGCGAATGACTGAATTTGCTTCGAGACCTGCCGTTGTCGCCAGGAAGTGTCAGAGGACCGCTTCGGGTTGAACTGACGCTCACAACCGGCGCATAGATTGTGCCGCTCATCGCGCATCTGCGGCGCGTCGCGAAGCGCCGCGCTTCGGCACGCGGGAGAAGGGCGGCGTGGGTGGGCTCGTCGTCCACGCGCGGCGGCACGCCGCCGTTCCTTGTGCCGTATTTTGCCGCCAAGGCCGCGATGGATGCGCTGGCTGTGTCGTACTCGACCGAACTGGCGCGCTGGGGCATCGAGAGCACGAGCATGGTGCCAGGCGCCTTCACCAAGGGTACCAATCACTTCGCGCATTCGGGCGAACCGGCCGATGCTGATGTCGCGGCCGAATATGAAAACGGCCCCTATGCAGGCGTTACCGAGCAGGCACTGAAGGGTCTCACGAGCCTGGAGCCATCGGATGCCGATCCGGTACAAGTCGCGCGCGAGATCATCAACGTCGTGAACCTGCCGTTCGGAAACGGCCGTTCCGCGTGCACGTCGATTCGTCCCAGGACGGCGCTGAAGTGGTCAAGGTGGTGGCGGACCGGATGCGCCGCGAGATGTACTTCGCAATCGGCCTGCAGGATCTGCTTTCGCCGAAGATCAACAGCCAACAGTAAGGTATCCAGAAGAACAATTCGGGTTGAGTTTTGTATCGGGGAGCGCGCGCGCCGGCAGATTCTCCGTGACCGGCAGCTTTTGCCTCGAGTCCGTCGAGACGCGATAACGGTGTTTGTGTCGGGCCCGGATACCATTGTCGCGCATCAGACGCTCCCCCCGCTCCTTGCCGGCCGGAAGGCTCCGAGCCACGAATAGCAATACAACTCAGACCACTTCCGAGCGTGGATTCTGAATCGGGCGACGCGAACAGAACAACGTCACAAGATCGGAGATCAATTAGGTTTAGCATCGTCACATATGTGCTTCGCCGAAACGATTTCTTCGCCCAAAGATGCGAAATATGCTCGCCAAAATCGAACTGCTTCTTCCGCAGACACCTGATCTGGAAGACACTCGATCTCAAAAACGTCGCACTCTGAAGGGTGTCCAAACACGCACCATCCCTTCAACGCCGCGTCTGTTCCATGCAAAATGAGACTTATGATGTTCGCGCGACGTTGCTCTATGCTCCCCGCGACATAGTCAATAAACAGACTGGAATCCGATGGTCGAGAGACGCCAAAAACTTGGTACGGAATCGGATAAGATAAGCTTTCCATCGTCCTCTCCTCCAGTCTCTATTGGTCGCTAAACATTGGTGATGTAACGAGTAGAATTTTTTGCGTGCAGCAAGCTCGTCGGAAGGCATGCGCTCGATTGCCACGGCCTTTGTGCCGTGGCAATCGCCCCAACGAACATTCGTTTGAGCCCACAGCGTATAAGAAAAGGACAGGAAACTATGTACGCTGCCGCTTATGGAAATCACAGAAATCGCGGCTTGAACGCCTCAAGGCGAGAAACTCGCACGGCGAACAAAAACCGTCCGTCCTGCCGTGCCATTGCCGTTTGGTCCGCGCTTCATGCTAGAAACCTCAACCGCAGGTGATCTGGCGCCATACAAGCTTCGACGTGAAAAACGATGGACTCGGGCAGGTCGATTTCGGGTCGACTTCGGGGACGACGGGACGGATTGGATTGTGCGGCAGTGGACCATCGAAACCGGCAGCGACCGGGTATGGCAGCCCTATGGCCGCGTCAATCTATGGCACGATTGGGTGGCGGCCGAACACGCAGTTTGGGAGCGAGCAGATTCCTCTGCGCGAAGGAGCAACCCGGATGGAACTTGCCGGCGGAGTCACGCGCTGCTTTCGCCGAATTTCAGTATCTACGCACAGGCTGGTTGCCAGTTCGCTGTGGATAACACGGATTGTGGAAGACGTCAGGGCGCGGTCTTCGTTACGCGTCGTGCCTAAGAACTGTCATCGCCGCGTACGTGAGCCGATGGTGCTCCGCGTTTTCCAGGTCACGCCGTGTTGCTCGAGGTAGTCTCTGATAAGCTGCCGCACAACCTGAGACGGTGTCAGGTCCTGTGCGGCGCAGAGTTTCTCGAACGCTTCTTTTTTTACGGGGTCAATCAGGACTGTCAGTCGGGCGCTTTTCGATTCCATGGTGGCAGCGAAGGTTGGAACATGTTAATCAAATTATAATGGATTGTTCGCTTTCGCTACAGTAATTGATGGCACGGCGCTCAATCGACAGGCGGGCGCGTGCGTCCAGGTGGCAGTCCTGGCGGCCGCCAGCAGCAACAAGAGCGTCAGATTTGCGTCCGGCCAAGCAGAAAACTGCGTCCCGCCTCGGTGAGCGTCGTGGCCCCCCGACCGTTTTCGGAGACGGCAACAAACCCGGCACGAATCAGTTCGTGAGTGACGGACCAGCTCAGGGCCGGCGTGTCGCGCCCGTAGCGTGGTTGCGAAAGGCGCTCGAGCGCCCAGATCGCTGCATGGCTCAAGGTGACAGGCTGGAGGTCAGTAGGCTCGGTCATGTCTCATCCTTGTAATGGCGTGGTTCGCGATGGGAGAAGCGGGGTGAACTCGATCCCGCAGGGGAGCGTGTCTGGTCAGGTTCTTGGGCAGGCAGTGCGTTCTTCCCAGTCAATCCTTTTGCCGTATTCGATCCTTATCGCCGTTTCGCGTAGATTCAACGGGTGCATGGTTTCGAGGACGCGCGCTAGTGCAAGCGACTCGTCCAGGGGGAGGGATGCGGCCGGCGCCTTCCACGCAAAGACGATGACATTCTCGGGACTGTCCTCCGCCGGCACCACGACGACTGCATCGTCGAAGACGGCCCTGATTGAGCAGACGCAGCGGCGGAACCCGGAATCGCTGCTGATCAGATTGGCTACCAGCAATCCGTTATCCGGCAACTGTCGCCGGCAGGCCGTATAGAACGCTGTGCTGCACAGTTGCGGCGGCACACCCTCGGCGTTGAAACCATCGACAAGCAGCACGTCGGGGCGATGGTCAGACGAATCGACATAGTGGGCGCCATCCGCACAGATCACCGCGAACCGCTCGTCGTCGGCCGGTATCTGGAATAGCGAACGAAGCGCGAGCACGTCGGGATTGATTTCGACAGCGGTGATGACGGCGTCCGGCACATAGCGATAGCAATACTTCGCCAGTGAGCCCCCGCCCAGGCCGACGATCGAAATGCGGCGCGGATTCGGCTGGAACAACAAAAAGCCCACCATGGTTCGCGTATATCCCAACGCAAGCGCGTAGGGCTCATGCGCAAGCATGCAACTCTGCACGCCGGTTTCATCGAACTGCAGCGCGACGAAACCGCCCGCACGTACAACCACAGGTCGCTCGTGTCCTGGATTGCGGCTGGGCCGGCCGCTCCGGGTCATCGTTCGGCAATGGCAGGTGTGCATTGCGGGCGCGGCTGCATGTATTGCAACGCCCCGCACTTTGACGCACTGAGTATGGCCGAAAGGGCGTGCAGTGCATCCCGCTCGTCAGGACCTGCCACAAGAATGCGAACGGGCGTGTCCCGCCGGGCCCGCAGCGACATGACCGACATGGCATCTTTGCCATTCACATGGCGGCCATTTGCCGTGCAGATAACATCGCTCGCAAACGTGGCCGCTGTTGCCGCGAATTCCGCAGCTACCGTCTCATCGACTCCCCATCGGGCCGTCACCCGAATCAAAGCATCTACCACTGCATCTCTCCGTTCCTTCGCGCAGGTTCAACAAGGTCGATCCGTATTCGATCTAGTGCAGACGCCGTCCGACAATGTCCGCAAGAAAGCTGCGCAACTCTTCGGCCCATGTCTCGCTGTCCAGCATCACGCTGGTGGTTTCCACCGGTCGCATGCTGGCGTCGAGATAGACCGCGCGGACGGCCCTAGGCGGTAGTGGTTTGCGAAAAAGCCGGCCATCGCCGTCGAGAAAGAGGCATGTCTTTCCGCGATAGCGGGCGCCACGGATCGAGATAGCGTCGAACACATGGCGCGCCGATGCCTTCGGATAGACAAAAACGATGTTGATTCCATGGGCTTCGAGACTGTCGGATATCTCCGCAAACCGATGGAGCATCTGAAATCCGCGTTCCCCGGCCGTGCCCACGCCGACCACGACCAGACCGTGATCGCCCTTCATGTCCCGAACAAGTCGGCATGCGTGGTCGTACGACAGCAGAGCAGCACCAGGGTCAATCACGTTCTTTCCTTGCCGGTCTTTTGGACGCGCTTCGCACGTCTGTGCAGCGCACCGCTTCAAGGCTTCCCCAATCCAGCCTCCTGTCAGCGCTCCGTCAGACTGAAATGCAACTCAAATGATAATGACATTATCATAACATGTGTGCGTTTGACCGGCACGGATGACGCGACTGCGCGTTCTGTACCGGCACGGCACGGAGCATGAGGCGCGATCGTGTCGGCTCGTCACCGGGATCATTGCGGCTCGCGCGCGGGCCGCCAGGGCCGCTCCCGCAGATCGTCAAGCAGTGGAATGATCGCCAGTGCCATCAGCACGCCCGCGAGCGGAATGGTCGACGCGTAGCCGACATGCTTGAAACCGAGGGCGCCTGTCACGCCGCCTGCAAAGAAACTCGCGAGCATGCCGGAGTGCACCTTGAGTCGCTCCCGGTTGGCGAGAACGGGTTTCGACGCAGGATCATCGTTCGACGCATTCCAGTAAAAGAGCTTGCCGAGTTCGATGCCGATGTCGGTGACGATGCCCGTCATGTGCGTGGTGCGGATTTCAGCGCCTGACAGTTTGGTGATCATGGCGTTCTGTAACCCCATGATGAAGCAGAGCAGCACGACGGTTGCCGGAACGAACAGGGTGTCCCGCAACGCCAGGTGACTGCCGACCAACCCGAAGCACAGAAGCAAGGCGGCTTCGAGCATCAGTGGGGAAGCATATTGACTATGCAGGTGCTGACGGCGCCCCCAATTGACGAGCACCGCCGAGCAGGCGGCGCCCAGCAGAAACGAAATCAGCGAACCGATACCGGCAAGCACCAGCGCGGCATCACCAAGCACCGCCTCGTCCGCGATCGCGGAAACAATGCCGCTCATGTGCGATGTGTACTGCTTCACGGCCAGATATCCACCCGCGTTCGCCGCGCCTGCGACAAACGCAAGGGAAAACCCGAGGCGCCTGTTCGCCTCGGTACTCCGGTCTTTTCCGGTCAATGTTCGAAAGAAGTGCGCGGGCATGCGAGCAAGACTCCTGCCGTCACACGATGTGTATGCGGCCTTGTGTGGGCGTGAATTCCACCGCGTCGGAATTTCGCGCTGGTCTCGGGTCTGAATGACGGATTGCCATTGTGCAGGCGTGAAAACACGGCGCCGCCGCGAAGCGAGGGGCGTCATCGCTGCCGTATGGAATCCTGCGGACAAAGCTGATAGGATGATAACGACATTATCATAATCTGATAACTGTATGTTCCTGACGCCGGGCCTGTGCTTCCAGGTTCCGGCCTCGAGAGGAGACATCCCATGCGGCGCGGATTTGCGGCAGACGGACAGCTTCGTCAAACGTGCGGTCAGACAGGCAGGCGCTCAGGCGTCGCCTGTCCTGAAGGACGTGCTACGCAAGTCGTTGATCGCTTCGCATCCGGTGCGGCTGCGGGCCGCGAATAGGCATACAGCAAAGAGCGACGCACGATGGCCTCTTTCACCATCCTTCCGTTCGTGCTTGCCGTGATCGCAGGTTGGCTCGTCGTCGGCGTGCTGGGGCTCACCAGTCTGCATCGCACGCGAGTCGTCGCACACGGGCTGTTCCCGGCAGGCGCATTGTTCGGGTTGCTGCTCTGCGCGCTGGGCATTGCAGGCGTGTTTTCCGCCCCTCAGGAGGCGATCCTGCCGCTGGGACTGCCGGGGCTGCCGTTTCACGTCAGGCTTGACGGTCTATCGGCGTACTTCCTGGCGGTGCTCGGGATGGTTAGCGCAGGCGTCGGTGCCTTTTCCGCTGGCTATTTCCGCAAAGGTGAAGGCACGCCCCCCGGGTTGCTCTGCTTCGAATATCACGTGTGCCTCGCGGGCCTCGCGTTCGTTCTCGTGGCGAACGACGCCTACTGCTTCATGGTCGCGTGGGAAACGATGACGCTGGCGGCAACGTTCCTCGTCATGAGCAACCATCGTATTGCCGAGATCCGTCGGGCCGGCTACCTGTACTTCCTGATTTCGCATGTGGGAGCGCTTGCGCTGCTGCTGTGTTTCGGGCTGCTGCAGGCGGGTACCGGCGACTATACGTTTGCCGGCATGCGGCAACAGCATCTGGGCATGTTCTGGGCATCTGTCGCGTTCGCGCTGGCGCTACTCGGCTTCGGTGCGAAGGCGGGCATCTTCCCATTGCACGTCTGGTTGCCCGAGGCGCATCCGGCAGCACCATCGCCTGTGTCGGCATTGATGAGCGGCTTTGTCCTGAAGGCAGGGCTTTACGGCATGCTGAGGACGGTCTTCGACCTCCTGCACCTGCAGATCGCGTGGTGGGGTGTCGTGATGCTGGCACTCGGCCTTTTCACCGCGCTGTTCGGCGTTGTATTCAGCGCGATCCAGACCGACATGAAAAGGCTGCTCGCGTACTCGTCGATCGATAATATCGGTCTGATGTTCGTCAGCATGGGACTCGCGGTCCTGTTCCGGGCGTTCGACATGCCGGCGCTCGCCGCTTTATCGCTTACCGCGTTGCTCTACCAGATCGCAAGCCATGCCGCGTTCAAGAGCCTGCTGTTCATATCGACGGGCTCCGTCCTGCATGCAACAGGTGAACGCAATCTCGGCCGCCTCGGTGGCCTGATCCGTTTCATGCCATGGACCGCGTGGGTCGCGTTGCTGGGCGCGCTTTCGAGTGCCGGTCTGCCGCCCTTGAGCGGGTTCGTGTCCGAATGGCTCTTGCTGCAGAGTTTCCTGTTCACGCCCGACCTGCCGAATTCATTCCTGAACATGATCATTCCGCTGGTTGCAGCGTTGATCGCACTCGTTGCCGCGCTCGCCGGCTACACGATGGTGAAGTTCTTCGGGATCATCTTCCTTGGGCAGCCACGCGAGCCAAAGCTGAGCAACGCGCGCGACGCAAGCCCATGGGAGCGCGTCGGCTTCGTCTGGCTCGCAGCGATGTGCGTGCTGCTCGGCTTGCTGCCGGTGCAGTTCGTGGCCGTGCTCGATCGTGTGACGCAGGCGCTGATCGGCGCGGGCATCGGGCCGGCAGTCGCCCGGAATGGCTGGTTGCTGTTGGCGCCCACGAATATCGGGCGCGCGAGTTACATGCCATTGGTCTTTCTGCTGTTCTTTGTCGGCTGTTGCGGGCTGGCCTGGATACTGGTGCGCCGGTTCTATCATGGGCGGCTGCGTCGCGCGATTCCCTGGGCGTGCGGCCATCCGTTCGTGAATGCGCGCATGCAGGATACGGCCGAAGGGTTCGGCCAGCCGATCCGCGAAATCTTCGCGCCGGTGTTCAGGATCGAACGGCAGCTTCCGTCACCCTTCGACGCGCATCCCACGTATCGCGTCGCTGTAATGGACCGCACGTGGGCGATGATTTACGAGCCTATCGAACGCACTGTCAGGCGTATTGCGGCGCTCGCCGGCCTGCTCCAGGCGGGCCGCATCGCCGTCTATCTGATGTACAGCTTTCTTGTGCTCATCGCCCTGCTGATTCTGGTAAGACGATGATCACGATCTCGGGTCTCTTCTCGCAACTGTTCGAAATCCTGCTGGCGCTCGCGGCGGCACCGCTGCTGACTGGCTGGATCAACATGTGCCGCGCCTGGCTGCAGAATCGTCGCGCGCCGTCCATCTGGCAGCAGTACCGGATGCTGCACAAGCTGTTCAACAAGGAATCGGTCGTCGCGCATCACGCAAGCCCCGTATTTCGCAGCGCGCCGTACGTGATCTGGGGCTGCATGACGCTTGCGTGCGGCATTGTGCCGACGCTCTCGACGGACCTGCCGTTGTCGCCCGCCGCCGACGCCATTGCACTCGTCGGGCTGTTCGCGCTGGCACGCGTGACGATTTCACTTGCTGCAATGGATATCGGCACGGCATTCGGCACGCTGGGTGCACGTCGCGAAATGCTGGTGGGGTTCCTTGCCGAACCGGCGCTGTTGATGGTGCTTTTTTCCGCGTCGCTGATCACGCACTCCACGCTGCTGACGCATATCGTGGGCACGCTGAGCCATCAGGAACTTGCGATCTATCCGAGCCTCGCGTTCGCGGGCATTGCCTTCACGATGGTGTCGCTCGCCGAGAACGCACGCCTGCCCGTCGACAATCCCACCACGCATCTCGAACTGACGATGATCCACGAGGCGTTGATCCTCGAGTACTCAGGCCGGCATCTTGCGTTGATGGAGTGGGCGGCGAGTCTCAAGCTGTTTGCCTACTCGTGCATCGGACTGGCGCTCTTCGTGCCGTGGGGCATCGCGGAAGCCGGGAATCCTGTCGCACTGCTGCTCGCAATCCCGGCGCTATTCGTCAAGCTGCTGGTGGGCGGCGCGGCGCTCGCCGTGATGGAGACGACCAACGCGAAGATGCGCATCTTCCGGGTGCCGGAGTTTCTCGCCACGGCCTTTCTGCTCGCGGTGATCGGCATGCTCGTCCACTTTCTGCTGGGGGCATGAATGCACGGTCTCCACAGTCTTTCGACGCAGATCATCAACCTGCTGGCCGCTGTCCTGCTGATGGTGTCGTTCGCGATGCTCAGCCAGCGCCGGATTCTGACGCTGATTCACCTCTACACGCTGCAGGGCATCGCGCTTGTATTGGCCAACCTCGTTCTGGGCTTTGTCACCGATGACGTCCATCTGTACATCTCGGGGATGCTGACTCTCGTCCTCAAGGTCGGGCTCATCCCCTGGATTCTGTACCGGCTGGTGCAGCGCCTCAACGTGAAAACCGATGTCGAGACGCTACTCAACATACCGACGACGCTGCTCATCGGAATCGTGCTCGTTATCGTGGCGTTCAACGTAGCGACGCCGGTCAGCCAGCTCGCATCTTCGGTTGCGCGTGGCACGCTCGGCATCGCGCTCGCCTGCGTGCTGCTGTCGTTCATGATGATGATCACTCGCTCCAAGGCGATACCGCAGGTGATCGGCTTCCTTTCGATGGAGAACGGTCTTTTCTTCGCGGCCGCGGCGGCGACCAACGGCATGCCCATGATCGTCGAACTCGGCATCGGGCTCGACGTGCTGGTCGGCATCCTGATTCTCGGCGTATTCATGTTCCAGATTCGCGAGCAGTTCGACAGCCTGGATATCCACCACCTGGAAAAGCTCAAAGATGACTGACGCCTGGATTCTGGTGCTGGTTTTCGGCATTCCTCTGTGTGCGGGAGCATGCCTTGCGCTAGTGGGGCAACATGCGTCGGCGCCGGGCCTGAATATCGCGTTCAGTTTTTTGACTTTCATCGCGGCGATGCTGCTGGCCGCGCAAACCGTTGCCCACGGTCCAGCCTTTGCACTCGGGAAGCTCTTTTTCGTCGATCCGCTTAACGTCTTCCTCGTTGCACTGACGGCATTCGTCGGCTGGACCACGTCGATTTTCTCGCGGCCGTATATGCGGATCGAACAGGGGCGCGGCAAGATGACGGCGACGCGCATGCGGCTCTATCACAGCATGTACCAGCTGTTCGTGTTCGCGATGCTGCTCGCGCTGCTCACCAATAACGTCGGCATCCTGTGGGTCGCGATGGAAGCCGCGACGCTCGCGACGGTGCTGCTCGTGAGCGTGTATCGCACGGCGGCTAGTCTCGAAGCGGCGTGGAAATACTTCATCCTGTGCGGGGTCGGCATTGCGCAGGCGCTGTTCGGCACGATCCTGCTTTATCTCGCGGCAAGCCGGCAGCTCAGCGGCGGCGATGCGTTGCTCTGGACCAGCCTGAGCGCGGTCAAGGGCGCGCTCGATCCCACCATCATGTCGCTTGCGTTTGTCTTCCTGCTGATCGGCTATGGCACGAAGGTCGGCCTCGTGCCGATGCACAACTGGTTGCCGGACGCGCACGCCGAGGGGCCTACGCCCATTTCCGCCGTGCTCTCCGGCCTGCTGCTCAATGTGGCGCTGTATGCGGTACTGCGCTGCAAGGTGCTCGCCGACGGGGCTTTGCAGAATGGTCTGCCGGGGCGCCTGCTGATCGGGTTCGGACTGGTGTCGGTGCTGGTCGCCACCTTTTCGCTGTTGCGGCAGAAAGACGTGAAACGCCTGTTCTCGTATTCGTCGATCGAGCACATGGGCCTGATGACGTTCGCCTTCGGACTGGGCGGGCCGACTGCGACATTCGCCGGCCTGCTGCATATGACCGTGCATTCGCTCGTCAAGTCGGCGATCTTCTTTGCGGTCGGCCATGCTGCCCAGAAGGCGCGAACACAGACGATCGACGACATTCGCGGATTGCTGCGCGTGAGCCCGACCGTTGGGTGGGGCATGATGCTGGGCGCGCTGGCCATTCTTGGCATGCCGCCGTTCGGCGTCTTCGCAAGCGAATTTCTGATCCTGACTACGGCCATCAACGAACTGCCGTGGGCGACACCTGTGCTCCTCATCGCGCTTGCCGTGGCGTTCGCAACCATCTTCGCGCGCGTGCAGCACATGGTATTTGGCGAGACGACGGCGACCGTGCTTGAGCATCCGCCGGCAGTCCTGCCGATATTCGTTCACCTCGGCTTTGGTCTGATGCTGGGGCTTTACATTCCACCGTACCTTGCCACGTGGTACCGGCAGGCGGCGGCGATGATCGCGGGGTGACGCATGCGGATCGACGCGCTCGGGCTTTCTGACCTCGTTCAGCTGTCGGCGTCTGCGGGCAGGGCGTCCGCCTTTCTGGCACATACCGACGCCGCGACATGGGTCCGCATCGCCAGCACAGCACGAGAGGAGCGCGGACGGCTGATCTCGTTGTGGGGTGCTGAAGCGGCTGCGGGCACGTTCGTGGTGTCGGCAGCCTATGCGATGCAGGATGGCCTGTTGTGGGTGCGGTTGCCTGTCGCGATGGGCAAGGAAGGAGTGGCCAGCTATCCGGACCTGTCGAACATCTTTCCGTGTGCGTCGCGCATGCAGCGTGCCGTCTACGACCTGCTCGGGCTGCACGCGACGGGCGCGGCGGATACGCGACCGTGGCTGAATCACGGCAACTGGCCATTCGACTATTTTCCGCTTCAGAGTCTGTCGTCCGGAAACGAGCGCTTCGAATCACAGGAAGCGGATTACCCATTCATACAGGTCGCTGGAGACGGTGTTCATGAGATCGCGGTGGGACCGATTCACGCGGGCATCATCGAGCCGGGGCACTTTCGCTTCTCCGTCGTCGGTGAGAAGGTGTTGCGACTGGAAGAGCGGCTCGGTTATACGCATCGGGGTATCGAGCGGCTGTTCGGACAGACGCCGGTGGTGCTCGGACATCGTCTGGCGGGACGGATTGCAGGCGACACGACGGTCGCCTTTTCGTGGGCCTATTGCATGGCCGTCGAACGCGCACTGAACGTCTTTGTTCCGCCGCGCGCGCAGTGGCTGCGCGCCCTGTTGCTCGAACGTGAGCGTATCGCCAATCATCTGGGCGATCTCGGCGCGCTTGGCAACGATGCCGGCTTCGCCTATGGGCTCGCGCAGTTCTCCAGGCTGAAGGAAGACTGGCTGCGTCTGAACGACCGGGTATTCGGACATCGCTATCTGATGGACCAGATCGTGCCCGGCGGGGTGGCGCGCGATATGGCTGCGGAGTTCATCGAGATTGTCGCTGACCAGTGCGAGCGAACCGAAGACGCGGTCTGCGTGATGCAGCGCATTTACGAGGAGCAGTCGGGACTGCAGGATCGTTTTGCAGGTGCAGGCAAGCTCTCGGCGAACGTGGCCACGCATTTCAGTGTGTGCGGCCTGGCGGCGCGGGCGAGTGGTCTTGGCATCGATGTTCGCGTCGATCATCCTTACGCGCCGTATCACGAAGTCCAGCCTCAAATGGCGTGCGACAACCGGGGCGACGTGGCTGCTCGCGTCGCTGTGCGGTTCAACGAGGTCTACGAGTCGCTGCGGCTGATTGGCGCGTTTCTCGACGGTCTGCCTGACGGCGGCGTCGTCGCGCCAGTAGAAACCGGCCAGTCGCCATCCTGCGGTGTCGGCTGGGTCGAAGGTTGGCGCGGTGATGTGTTCGTGGCAATCGAGACGGGTGAAAACGGGACCATTTCCCGGTGTCATTGCCATGACCCATCGTGGCAGAACTGGCCGGCGCTGGAGCACGCGATCATCGGCAATATCGTTCCCGATTTCCCGTTGATCAACAAATCGTTCAACCTGAACTACGCGGGACACGACCTGTAATGTGGCAACTTCTCAAACAGATCGCACGCACAGACATTCCGGCCGGGTCCGTCCCGGACACGAACGACGCGTGGATAACCACGCAACACCAGCAGATCCAGCAGGAGATTCTCGACGTGCTCGGTCGCGCGCTGTGCATTCGCCAGATCGACGCGGGCTCATGCAATGGATGCGAGCTGGAGATTCACGCGCTGAATAACCCTTACTACAACATCGAGGGTCTCGGCATCAAATTCGTCGCAAGTCCCCGGCATGCTGACATGCTCCTGGTCACCGGTCCGCTCACGCTGAACATGAAGGAAGCGGTCCGACGGGCATGGGACGCGACACCCCATCCGAAGCTCGTGGTTGCTGCAGGCGACTGCGCGTGCACGGGCGGCATCTTCAGGAACAGCTATGCCGTGTGTGGGCCGCTTTCTGGCCTGCTTCCGGTGGACGTTGCTATTCCGGGCTGTCCGCCACCACCGATCGATCTGTTAAGAGGCATTCTCACGGCACTACGCTCGAGGCCGGACGCATTCGTGCCGTAGGCATTGCGGGAGAGAAATAGTGAACGGGTTAGGAGCAGTCTGCCTGGCATTGGTGCGCGGCACGTGGCCGCAGCTTGTCACGCTTGTGGGATTCCTGGTGGCAGTCGGCTTGAGGTTTCCGGGCTGGTTTGTCATTCTCTCGATCGCAGTTGTGGGCGCGGTCGTGTGGCACATTGGCCGCTGCCTTGAATCGGGCGGGGTGTCAGCGCTTCATGACCCTCTGCTGGGTGCCGTTCTCGTGGGCAGCGGACTGGCGTCGATAGTCCTCACGCTGAGATGGTGGTTCGTGGAAAAGCAGATGCAGTTGCCCTCAGGCAGTCTCCTGTATCTGGCAGGCCATGCCGAAGCGACAACCAGTCCCACACTGGCGTGGTCAAGCGTACTGACCCAGCGGAGCTCATGCCTGATTTTTCTTGCCATCGCCGCCATCTGGGCAATTCGTTGCGGTCGCGTGGACTGAGCGCCGAGACGGTCGGCGCCCGGCTCAATCATCTCTGCGTTTCCTGCCGGTCTGCGCCGTCGTGGGAATGCAAGCCGGGATAGCAGCGCGTGCAATGATGAACGTCTCGTTTGTCTACTGCCCTAGGTCTCTGGGCGTACCGTGTTCCTTTCCACTGGCCGCCTCGGGAGTCACAGACGACCGGACCACGAGCACGGGAATGTCGCTGTGCGTGAGTACCTTCTGCGTCTCGCTGCCGAGCAGCAGTGCCCGTACCCCGCGACGACCGTGAGAGGCCATCACGATGAGATCGCATTTCTGCTGAATTGCAACGCTGATAATAGCTTCATACGGATGTGCTCGCGTCGCCGTTACGGTCTCGCATTCGACGCCAGCGAGGCTCGCTTCTTTCATCACAGCTCCGAGGTAGTCATCCGCGTGCTGGTGGGCGACCTGAAGAAATCGTTCCTCAGTATCTGCAAGCATTTCCGGGCCGTACGCAAAAACGTGGAACTCCGGTATGACGTGAAGTGCCGTCATTTTCGCCTTGTTTTCGCCGGCGAGTGTCACTGCCAGCAGGATAGCGGATTCCGAGAGTGCCGAGCCGTCCGTCGGCACGAGTAGATGCGTGAACATGGCAATCCCCTGCGGCCAGACTCAATTGCCACTGCGTTCCGTCTGGAGCCTGCCGCCTGAACCGGAACGACTGCTTTCAGTATAGTCGGCTAGTTGAAAGAATGCCGGTTTGCTGAGTTTCGACTGTGCTGAAACATGCGCACGCAGATTGCTCCAATCCTGGCTGATGAATTTGCAGCGGGACGATGTCGCCAGATGTTAAGGATGGTTAAATCCACCACTTCGGCGTTGATGCATGCGGGGCAACGTCCGAGAATGAAGCTGCGATGACCGTACCGCAAGTGGCATGTTCGAGTCGCAGCCGGTGGCTGCGGCTTCTTTTTCAGCGATGTGGGTGAGGTTGCCGCCGGACGTGCGGAACGGGAAACCGTGCGTGACATCGTATGGGATGTCGCGGCCCTAGGGATGTTCAACGGTCGATGTTCAATGAGTTTTTTAGGGAGTGAGGAAATGGGAATCTTGGATAAGGTAGGCGAAATCGCGGGTGCGGTAGCGGCTGTCGAAGCGCTCGAGAAGGTTGATCCGGATGCAGGTCTGTTGACAAAGGCGGCGGCTGCCGTCGCCGGCTTCGAAGGTGCCGGCGCGATGGAATCACTTGTCGAAAAGAAGAGTGACAATGTGCAGGAGGCAGCCGAGGATCCGCAAGCCTCCGGCGCTCCGGAGTCTAAGGCGTAACAGCGTCTGATACGCTAGCCGGCGCCGAGTGACATTGGACCGGCCGGGCTCGATATGCTGGCTGCTGCTGTCAAGGAGAGCAACGTGATGGCAGAGTGCTTGCGCGACGGTTGCTGCATAGATATGATGGGTCGTCCCAATCACATAACGCGGGGATTTGCCGGGCAAATCCCTTCGTACTTGTGTGAGCGCCAATTGCGCGGCAGTAAGGCTGGGTCCCGCACGTGATGGTTGTGATACGTCTTGTTGTCTCTTGCGCTCGTCGAACACTGCCTCAATACCTTTTCTGGTGACTTCCTCAAGGAAGATCAGACGCGCCCGGTAATATTCAGCGCGGAACCGTGCGTCGAGTAGCGTTTCGCGCCCGAATTTGCACCACACCACCTCATCGACATTCAACTCCGATGTGAACTCGCCCTAAAGAGAACTGGGTAATTGCAAGCTTTGCGAGACGCTTACCGGTCCTCCCGAAAAGGCGCATGCAAGTTCATGTCCCGTCGTCCATTCCCTTTGACGATATAGCCTTCCCGACAACGCAATTTCTTCCGGCGCGCTTTGCTTCATAGAGCGCGAGGTCCGCCGCATTCGTCAACTCACCGAGAGACACATGACTGGCTCGTGTACCGCTGGCACATCCAATACTTACGGTGAACGGTGGACATTCAGAGAGCGCATTCTCAACTTCCGCGCGTATCGCTTCGGCGACACGTTTAGCATGTGGGGCATTCGTGTCAGGAAGCACTACGACGAATTCTTCGCCGCCATATCGAGCCGCGCAATCGCTGCGGCGCCGCACATGCTTTGTAATGCACTCAGCAAGGTGCCTCAACGCGCGGTCGCCCTCAGCGTGACCGTGTCTGTCGTTATATTGCTTGAAATGATCGGCATCGACGTACAAAACTGACAGGCAACTGTCGTTGCGTTGTAGTCTCGCCCACTCGCTAGCGAGACAGTCGTCAAGCGCGCGTCGGTTCCTGAGACCTGTGAGTGGATCAATTTGCGTGAGTTCCGTGAGGCGACCCTCAGCAGCAACGCGGTCCCTTAGCGCGAACGCAAGAAGCCAGACCACGCTGCAAAAGCCCACGCCGATCGCGGACGCTGAAATTCCAACTATCCACGACAACTGCTTCCATGAAGTGAGGACGTCATCAAGCGCTGGAGCGACCACTGCGATCAAAGGCGTGCCGGGCACGCGCTGAAATGTGTACAGTCGTAATTCACCGTCGGCCGATGAGCGCCCCGCATAGAACCCGGAATCCTGGCCAGCCATGCGTCGAAATGTGGCCGATTGGCTGAAATCGACAGGGTGGGATGATTTTAATGGCGGATTTCTGGCAACCAGCGTGCCATCGGTGCGTATGATAGCTGTGACGCCGTGGGGACCCACATCAAGATTCTCAAGCAACTGTCCAAAGTACGCGACGTCAATCGCGACGATCGCCACGCCGTCGAACGATCCGTCCAGACGGTCAATCCTTCTGGTCAGGGCGATGGACACCGCTTCGCCCCTGGAACGCGCCCGATAGACGGCCGATATATAGAGGCCGACCTTTGGGGATTGCCGGTGAACCCGGAAATAGTCTCTATCGCTAAAATTCCAGTGATGGGTGCTCGAGCAACAACCGTCTATCAGGTTTCCGTACTGGTCCGTCAAACCTATTCCAGTCACGTAGCGAGAAATTGCGGCCCGGTTGAAAAGAACCTTATGTCGAACATTGACTTCCATATTTTGAATTGTCGGTTCGCGTAGCGTCGCTATGAGCGTCTGGAGAGACTGATCGGACGATTCAAGGGTATGCGAGATATTGTCCGATATGGCAGCGGCGACGTTCCGGGAGGTCCCATGGGCATGCTGGATTGCCGTCCCCCTTGCGGCTAGCAGTGTCAGAAGACTGACACCTAGCAAGCCGGTAGCCAGCAGCGTTCCCAGTGCACCGACGATGAACGGGTGGCCGCCCGCAGTGGCGGTCACCCGCGTGAGAAGTTTATGAACAAACACGGTAATGAACTTGTAGGATTTTGGTCTATTCGTCTGCCCTGCGGATGTTCTTGACTTGGCGGCTTCACGACACGGCAGTCATGAGCAGGTTATCGGCTGGAAAAAGGAAAAATACAGGTCCGCCCGCGCGAACAGGCGTTTGGGAGTGAGACGGACTGTGTCGATGTAAAGGAATCAGACACATGCTGTCTGAAAAGCCGACACATTGAGAATGTTTTGAAGGAAAAGTTAAATCCTTCATTTTTATGAAAGAGACGGAGTCCGAAAAAACATTTTTCGGGACCTAAACAGACACGGCTGGTCAAACTCCTTGGCAATCCTCGGCGCTTGCCAAAGGATGTCAGCCAGGGCTCAGTCTCACGCAAAGGAAAAAAAAGCCCGAAGGCCCGCCACGCGTGAGCAACAGTCAGTACGGCCTGCCGCTCCTCGACGGATCTCCGCAAAGTAGATAGACAGCAGTCTGCTTTCTAGAATTTTCAATGGCCGCAATGGGTTGACCGTACTCATTCACGAAGTCGCCCGAGAGCTCTCGTTGAACATTTCCGCGGCAGATCTACGACACTCTCATTGAACCGGTGCTTTCGGCCATGAAGCGACGTTTGATTAGCGTTATCTAATGACGGAATTTTGGTGCGCACCCGACGTCGAAGATAACTTGAGATTTGGTCATGCCTCTGCGTGGTTTGCCCCGGATCCGCAAAGATGGCGGTCGCGCGGAACGGTTCAAGGCCAATCGAGGAACGTGCAAGTTTCTAACTCGAAGCGAGCGACGGGACAGGCTTCGAGGCCGGGGCTGGGCGTCAAGCAATCGCAATGGTGACTCAGGAGGCGCGAACAAAAGCAAATGCGTCAACGCGCATTGTGAACAGGTAGCGTGAAGCGATCCTTAATCGATGTAAAAGTAGGTGAGATGCCCGGCCTGACCGTGGAACTGCACCGCGATCTGATTCTCCGCGTTGACAACGCGTGCGGCTTGCGCCGTGTGGTTAACCTCATCCCGGATAAAGCGCGCGTTCGGCACGGACGGACTTGGGTTCCAGCCCCTGGTAGCGCGTCCGTCGGCACGATGGGTTTTGGGATCACCGGTGTGCAGCTTGGTGGTCTCCGTGCGTACTTCTGGGCCGGTCTTGGTCCAGGTGGTGGTGGTTTTCGTCGTCAGCCAGTTGCGGTTCTTGTAGCGGTAGTACAGATAGTTGGAAAGGAAGTGACCATCGATCGGCCCAGAGCCGGTAGTCATCAGATGATCCATGACGACCTGCGGCGCACGGAAAGACTGGGATTCCAGGGTTTCGTTGTTAAGGAAACTGGAGGTAGCAAGCCTTTTCATGTCGGAGGGGAAGCAGTCGGTCAGCCATTGCCAAAGGATCATCGAACGATCAGGCGCGCGGTCGTCCTTGGACGGAGCGCGATAGTCGGCCGTCAGCGCATACAGGTCTGCAGCGGCAGTCACGGTGCCCCCCCACTTGGCGATGGCCAGCCACTGAAGGCTATGAGCATGCTCGCCATGACGCAAATCCATGCTGTCCTTCCAGAAAAGCTTATTGCGTAGCATATAGCCGAGTTGCGGGTCACCCCCGATGAGCATGATGCCGATTGGCGCGTTGGGTGCCGTGTTGGCAGTAAAGCGATTCTCGAAACGGAAATTCATGCTGCGCGCCACCACGCCCATCGCGCGCGTAAACTTGTTGCGCATTTGTGGGTTAAAGGCACGATATGCGTTCCACATGTCGACCGACACCGCGTTCAGTTCGCGCTTGAAGTTCTCCGTATCGCAGAGAAAGTGAGCGATCTTGCCAAAGTCTTCCAGATAGGTCCTGTGCTGTGCCAGCGGAGTCGCGGTGACCGCTTTTCCAGCCGTCTTGTCCCACTTGGTGTAAGTGAACTTGTTGTCCTTGAGGCTCTTCAGCGCGTCGCCTGCAGTGTTGAATATGGTATTCGGCATGACATACTCCTCATCCATTGACAACGATACTGACGTGGTAGCGCCGCGATACGGCGCGACGCGTTCCGCTCCTGGTACACGCTGATTACTGCACATCTAGTCGTTCCGAACCCTGAGGTTGAGCATGGCAAGGTTTTGCACTCGCATCAGTAAGATAGGTAGAATAGGCTGCAATTTAAAGCCTTGGCAAGTCACGTTGATAAGAAACGGGGCCGCCTTTTCATGACCATTTCGCGCTTAGGTCGCCCGATGCATGGATGATTCGCCCCCAAGTGTCGGTCTTCCTACTGATCCTGTCGGCGCGCGTATCATGCTGCAACCAGGGCGTTTGCCTGAGCCAAGGGCGTGTTACCGAGCTCGGCTCGTGATACATGTTTGGCCGCTGCCGACTCGCTGTCCCATCAGAAAACCGCGTAGCTCTATCGAATATCCCACCGGTGCGCGTGAACGCTGCCTCCGGACGCGGTGTGCAGATAGGGGGATTCCATGAAGCCACTGCGTTCCTCGATCCGTTGCACGATCGACTGGAGCGCATCGTCAAAGCAGGGGGCGACCTAGCGGTGTCGGCCCGATGATATTCGTTGCGGGCTGATTCGATCGCTTTCATTGCTTCCTCTAGGTGGGTCCTGCCGCTTTTCCACTCGCCCAGTTTCAAGAGTGCGCCGCCTGTCGCCGAGCGTCGGCTATGGCGAGATCTCGTCGGCAAGGTGACCCGGTGAATGGCCGCTACACTTCAAAACGGGCCGCATAGATTCTAGGATATCGACCGTCAGCAACGGGTCGACACCGGTCCGATGACTCCTCATCGTGAAAGTGATTGCCGTGATAACCTCTGCTTATTCAACTGCGAGTCTTTCGCGGGTAGCGCAGATTGCGCTCACGCGCGTTGTGTCGTGGCTTTCGTCCGCTCGATCAGTTCGAAGACGGCCATGCCGGCAACCATTGCCGCCACGAAACCGACGGCCTTGGGGTAGCCAGCGCCCAGCGCAACGAGCGCGGGACCCGGGCAGAAACCGGCCAGTCCCCAGCCGATACCGAAGGCGGCGCTACCCAGAACCAGCCTTAGCGTGATGGCCGTTCTGACGGGAAGTTGCATCGGCAACCCAAGATATGACCTGTCACGGCGTCTGGCCGCGAAAAATGCAAGTGAGCCGACCGCAATGGCGCCAGCCATCACAAAGGCGAGTGACGGGTCCCACCGGCCGGCCAGATCGAGGAAACCCAGCACCTTCGCCGGGTTTGCCATGCCTGACACCATCAGGCCAACCCCGAAAAGAAGACCGGCGAGCAATGCCGTAACCGGCGCAATGAGCGTTGTCTTGAGGGCTGCCATATCAGCCTCCGATCAGGTGACGTTGTACAAAGACGGTCAGAAATCCTGCGGCCATGAAGGTTGCGGTGGCGATGAGCGAGCGCACAGACCCTCGGGAGAGACCACATACTCCGTGGCCGCTGGTGCAGCCGCTGGCATAGCGGGTACCCATGCCGACAAGAAACCCGGCCGCAAGGATCGCGCCCCAGCTCGCCTCGATCTCTGCCTGTGCAGGTTTGCCCAGCAGTCCTGCGATGACCGGTGCGCCGACGAGCCCCGCCAGAAACGCGAGACGCCAGTTGACGTCATCGCGCGGCCAGGCCAGCAGGCCGCCGAGGATGCTGCTGATGCCGGCGACGCGCCCGTTGAACAGTATCAGCACGGCAGCCGCGATACCGATCACGAGCCCGCCTGTCAACGAGAGGCACGGTGTGAAATGACCAAGGTCGACCAGCATGATTCGCTTCCTTACTACTTCGGGCAGAACTGTTCATAAAGTACGGCCATCACGGCGAGCGCGTGCGGACTCGCCACCGAATAAAAGATGTTCTTGCCTTCCCTGCGAGTGACTACGAGGTCGTTTTCGCGCAATACGCCCAGTTGCTGTGACAGCGTGGGCTGATGGATGCCAAGTTGTTCCTCGAGCTCACCGACCGACATCTCGCCTTGGGAAAGCTGGCACATCAGCAGCAGGCGGTCGGGATTGGCGAGCACCTTGAGCAGGGCGCACGCATTTGCGGCGCCGGCCTGCATCGTGGCGAGGTCGATGGTTAGACGAGTTCTTTTCATGGTCGAGATTCAATCTATTTCAACATAATATATTGTACGATATATTGTATGTGAATAGAATGATTTCATTCCCCGGAGATAGCCATGCCACCGACCATTCATCCTTTCTTTGACCCCGCCACCTGGACCGTGACTTACGTGGTGTTTGCAGAGGGTCATGCCGGATGCGCCATCATCGACCCGGTGCTGGACTACGATCCCAAGGCTGGACGGACCTCCACCGCCAGTGCCGGCAAGGTGATCGATTTCATACGTGAGCGTGCGCTGCGCGTCGAATGGATACTGGAAACACATGCACACGCCGACCATCTTTCTGCTGCTGCGTATCTCAAGCGCGAACTGGGCGGGCGCATTGCGATCGGCCAGCACATCCGGCGTGTGCAGGGTGTCTTCAAGACGCTCTTCAACCTCGAGCCGGCGTTCCGTCTGGACGGATCGCAGTTCGACCACCTTTTCGAGGATGGCGAGATGTTTGCCATCAATGGTCTGACGGGCAGGGCGATGCATGTGCCCGGGCACACGCCTGCCGACATGGCGTACCAGATCGGGGACGCCGTGTTTGTCGGGGACACGCTTTTCATGCCCGACGTCGGCACCGCGCGGTGCGACTTTCCAGGCGGTGATGCGCATGAACTGTATCGCTCTATCCGCAAGCTGCTGGCCCTGCCAGCCGACGTGCGGCTATTCATGTGCCATGACTATCCGCCCGAAGGACGCGGGCCTGCATGGGAAACCACGGTGCGCGAACAGCGGGAACGCAATATCCACGTGCACGACGGCGTAAGCGAAGAGCAGTTTGTCGCCATGCGCCAGGCACGCGATGCGACCCTGGCGATGCCCACGCTGATCCTGCCGGCGGTGCAGGTCAATGTCCGCGC
The DNA here is from genome assembly GCF_002902965.1 of Paraburkholderia hospita. Taxonomy (GTDB): domain Bacteria; phylum Pseudomonadota; class Gammaproteobacteria; order Burkholderiales; family Burkholderiaceae; genus Paraburkholderia; species Paraburkholderia hospita. The sequence goes on from NZ_CP026107.1 coordinate 621,971, forward strand.
CGGTGAGTTTCCGCCGCCAGAGGCAAACGGAGTGCGGTACCTCAAGATCCCTCTGAATGCTGTCTGACGTACCACGGACCTCGCGCGCGTCCGGCAGGTGAGGGCGCGTCCCCGTCCACTGTTCGCCGTTTAGCTGTTTCAGGAAGCAGGCCATGATTGGTAAGCACTTCGCGACGACCGTAGCTGACTTTCGCGCGCGCGTCGATGATGACGGGTCTAACGGAGAGATCGGGGGAGATCCTGTCCGCGATCTCTAATCATGGACAGGATGTATCTGGATCTCCCGTGATTGCCGTCCTTACGGCGCACCGATTGATGGGTCGGCTGACTTGCGCAGCCGGTCTGCGAGGTTCCATGGCAACAGTTCGTCGATATGATTGGTCTTGTGCTCGGCGATGTGAGTAAGCACGTAGGTCAGATAAGCGCGTGGAACGACACCATTGAGTTTGCAACTGCCGATGAGCGAATACATTGCGGCTGCCCGCTCGCCCCCGCTGTCGGAGCCGCAGAACATCAAATTCTTGCGTCAATGAACATAATTCCATTAACGCAATAATGCGCAGTCGAAATATCGTTAATTGTTATCATGTACATCGACGAAGTCACCTAGGATGGTTTTCTCGGTAGGCAGTAGAACTATGCTCGGGTGCACTGTTCATGATCGTCTATCCAAGCGTGACAGCATGCGATTCCAACGCATTCAGCTTACTCTCCGGTTCGAAAGCTTCCGAGATTCCATCCACGTCCGAGACCTTGATGTCACACGTGATGGTGCCGCTTCCTGCGAGCCGCTCCGCTCTAAGGGTGTCCTCCTGCAAAAAAGGTCCAACCAAATCCCTGCGCTTGTTCGATTTCTTGCGGCGCAGCCGAATACGTCTGCGCACGAAGGCCTTCATTACCGCTACTATCGAGAGTTATCTCTATAGAAAGCCAAGGTCGGGACGAAACTCTGCATGGCCATCGAGTGTGCGTCATGCGTCCGCATCGTAAAGCGTTCGTCAAGATGAATCGGCTCAAGACGCTCCCTGATCAGCATGCATGTAACCTATTGCCAGCTGAATCAACGCATCAATGTTCGCGTTGGTGTCGAGAATGATCTGCATCGAAGTGGGACCTGACGCGGTAGTCTGCACGTGCAGCATGAAATGATGAATGACAAAACAGTTCTTGCGGGCATGGACAAACGGCCGAAGAGCCGCAGCGAGACGGCCAGCCGGTGCGTCAAATTGCCAGCGGGGATATCGGAGCTCGCGCGGACGCGTTGGAGATACGAGCGCGTAGACTTCGCCGCGCTCCCTGGCTGCATCGATAATCGCCGGTTCGATGTATGCATAAGCGGCCGCGTCCTCGAGTCGGAGGTTATCCGGCTGGTTGAACACAGCAATCGCGCGATCTCTTCCGCGTTGCCGGGCCGCTGCGAGTGCCTTAGTCAGGGACGTGCTCATTACGCATGTTTCCAATCATTGATGTTCTCGTGCATCGACAAACAAGGCTCCGTCAGACTTGCGCGCGCGCTGCGGCGGTCCCGGCTACAAACTCACATGGTCCGGAAAGGAAGCCGTTTGCTGCTGCATGGGCCTTGTCATGGCCGTGGCAAGGAAAGCCACACGCACGCCTGCAGTTTGCTGCCTGCATTGAACGGCGGCGTTTCTCGGCTGTCGTTTTCCGCTGACTAGCTTTGGTGACGATGCCTCGATCGGCTCGGGAACGCCCCCAAGAGTCAGCATTGACGATCGCTATCCCGCCCATTGAAAACCGCACGACACGCCCGAGAGCCGACCGAAAGCACATTCGACGAATCGGCAGATTACTTCAGGAACTAACAGACAGGCTCCGTAGCTCGGCTGGTGCCGTAGCCGCAGCCGTCATCGGAAGGTTCTAAGGGGCCACCCGTTGACTCCAAGGCGGATCCGCCACCCCGCGTGTCCGTTGCCGTGATAACCCGCGCCTTATCACTGCAATCCTCCTAGGTCGGGCGCCGCGCGTGCGAGGGAAAGGGCGGAGTCCGTCGGCTGATCGGCCTAAGCGGTCGTTGATCCCTCACGGTGTCAGCGGCTGGTATGGGTTCGGGAGCGTGAGTTCGCTGATGCCGGAGGCTGCCCTCCGGCTGGTCGATGCTGCCACCGTCAGCAATCCGCCATGTTGCTGACGTAGAGCCCAACCTGCCCCAATGTCGGCATTGGGTGCGACAACAGGCGCTGGCTGACAGCGGGTGGTATGGTTTCACGCGGGCGCCGCATCTGCGTGTAGACGGCGCGGTCGCCACGACGATGTCGCGTCGTGAACAACTATCTGAAGGGCGGCGCACCGCAGGCGTTCGATCTGCTCTACTGGACGCCAATGGCACCAACGTGCCCGGACCGATGTACGGCTGGTATCTGCGCAACATGTATCTCGGGAACAACCTGTGCAAGGCGGGACGGCTCATCGTGTGCGGCACGCCGGTGGGCCTTGGGCACATCGACATGCCGAGCTACATCTTCGGCACGCAGGAGGATCACATCGTCCCGTGGAAGGGCGCGTATTGTTCGACGCAACTCGTGCGCGGCGAGACGCAGTTCGTGCTCGGTGCGAGTGGACATATAGCGGGCGTGATCAATCCGGCGTCGAAGAACAAGCGCAGCTACTGGACCGACGGCATGCTCGGCGACGATCCGGGGCGTTATGTGGCGAAGCATCCGCCGGACGTCATGGGTGCGTGACCCGTGGCGAGCGCTTCAGGGCCTTGACAGAATCAAGGGGTTCCTCAACGCACTACGACAAGATCCTTACCACGAACCTGGCGATGGTGTTCTTCGAGCCCGTGTCATCACCTTGCATCGGCCGCAACAGCCGAATGCGCTCAATGACGTGCTGGTGGATGAACCCGGCGCAGCACTGCTTGCATACGATGCGGGCGATTGCATCGGCTGCATTGTAGTGTTTGGCAGTGAGTCGTTCGCTGCAGGCGCAGATATCGCCGCGATAGCGAACCTTGACTTCGCTGAGGTCGGAAAGCGCGCACTTCATCATGCGCAATTGAGAAACGATATGTCCGGTGCGCAAGCGTGCAATTGCTGCTATCGCGGGCTTTGCGCTCTGCGCTTGGCGGTGGCTTTGAGCTCGCGATGACGTGAGACTTTATTACCGCTGCCGACAACGCCCGGTTCGGTCGGCCTGCAACCGGGCTCGGCATCATCCCCAAGCTTGCAAAAGGCGTCGGGTCTATACATGCATTGCATCACGGGGGATCCCGCGACACGGTGTTGTGTGTGCCGGCCACGGGCACAGGCACCGCACTTAGCATCACGTCGGCCGGTCTCGCGAGTGATACTGCGCTGTGCAGCGGAGGTCGAGGCCCTTCGCTGCACGGTTCAACGCAGCAGAAAGGCGGCGAACGGTCCAGATGAGAAGGCTATAGTCGGGCCGGATCTTAAAGTCATGTTGTGCATCGACTTCGGGCAATGCTGGAGCGCACGTACTTGCCGCGTCCGCAGCCATGCACCCATTGGTCGCCATGGTGACGATCACAATGCAAAGAATCCTGCATGTACTATGCATTTCCCTTCAATTGCTGTCTTGCGGAACGCAGAGGGGTAGGCGGTACATCCTGCGTTCAGCCACGGCATTCCGAGGAGCGGGTGCTCAACCAAACCAGGGAGGCCGGCGTCGACGGCGCGCGGGGCCCATTCAGGGCACTGATGGCCATCGGTTCGACCTGGATCACCTGCTGGGGCGATCGGCGGTGGTCTATACCTGATCATGGCGACTATGCGGCAGGCTGACGCGACCTCACCGGCTCGCGTTTGAGGGTTTTCCTTAGCCTCAGGCAGGCAACAATGTCGATGGTTGGCCGTCGGCGGACATGCTAGGATTTCTTTCAAACAACTCCGGAAACTGCTATGCCGTTCATCTGCGAAAACGTTGAATGTCGTGCCGTGCTGGCTCGCGGGCAGGTCAGATCCAATCACGAGGACGAGGGGTGGTGCTTCTACTGCCCGGACTGCAAAGTCAGGAACGAGTTGAAAGATATCGGTGTACCTGGCGGTCCTGTCGAGTTGGTCCAGCTAGAAAGATCCGACCTTCCGCACAAGGTAATAGCGACAGCTCGACCATTGGAGGACGGCAGGTACGCAGCGCGATTGCTCGTTCAGAGGGCACTCGGTATGAAAGGAACATATGGGGTCGAGGAACGCTGGGAGCAGCTCGGAGTATTCCTCGACGCGCACGAGGCCGTAGCGCACGCAAAGTCTTTCGCAACAGACCTGCTGGAGCGAAAGGTCTAGTCGAGAGTGGCACGCTGGATTGCTCCATACCAATCAATGCGCGGATCTTTACGGCAGGCCCACGACCGTAGATCCGCGCGACAACCTGGTGCTTTACGGCGTGCATGCCGTGCAGAAAGCGTTTCAGCGTTCGGTGCGCTCAATAGGCGGTGTAAACGGATACCGCACCACTCCGAATACTTCACCGTACGGGATGACCGGCTTGAATTCAACCAACCTTAACTCACGAAGCACCATTGACAGCGAGCTTGACAAAGAGTCTGGCTGCTTCGTTGCCATGGGACAAAGCGCGCAGTGCGAGGGAGAGTGCTAGCTGTGCGTCGTGGGAGACCGCGCTACGATCCTGATCGAAGAGATTGACAGCGTGGCGCATATGCTGCGCCGCCTGCGTGTGAAGCTCCACGGCCGCCGCATGATGTTTTGCCACGTCCGCGGCACTTACGCCTGAGCCGGTCGATGGAGGCGTTATCGACGGCGTATTGGTGCTGTGCGCACCAGCGTCGTGTGCGTGATCGATCGCATGCAACGTGTGGCCATGGGCCATCATCGCCTGATGTGCGGCGTGAGCAAAGTCTCGACCTTCCTCGAAATGCCGGGAAGCCTCGCGGTGATGTCGCGCGGCCTGCTCGTGGTGTGACGCCGCGGCTTCGAGATGCCCCTTCTTGCTATGCTTCGTGTTCACGCCGGCTCCTGTGCAACTTCAGAACTAACTCCGATGGCGACCGATTCGAAGATACAGTGGTGGGTCGTAACGAGATCCTAATCTACATCACTTGCGCCTTCTGTGGCATTTGCGTTTCGTGGAAAATCAGCATCACGTTCGGCCTGCTTTTCGAACCGTGTGTTGTGGTGAGCGTGCGTATTGGATCGCGCGAACCGGAACAAAGCCGTGTAGAGCCTCTTTAGTTTTCTCAGTCGTGCAGAAAAGAGGGCGAACCGGCACTTGGTAGCGAGCAGAACCTGCAGCCACTATGTGAATCCGCCGGTGCCAGTCGGAGGGTCGCAGTCTCCGAAAGGGTCGGCATTGGATATTCGAGGGGACGCCTGTCTCAACCACGGGGGTTCGACATCGAACTTCCGGATACGGCCAAGCGTCAATCGCTCGCACCGTCGCTCAGACATTCAGGCGTCCGTTCCGCATCATGGGGACCCGCTCGACGGAGGTGAGAGCTGCCATTCGCCGACGCCGGTTGGTGAATGGCGGCAAATCAACCCGCAGTCGACGCACCGACACCTGTCGCTGAACGTCGGCTAAGGCCGACATCCGTGCTTTGAGTATCGGGCGGGTTTCGTTCAGGGTTTATCGACGCCTGTTGACATGCGCGGAGGCAGGCACATTCCTGCGGCCGATGGCAGGCATCGAATAAACCTTAACGCCCAGCAGTCGTCGGCCAGAACTGTCACTCAAGCTCGCCTCGCGGGTTTCTCGATAGCGGTCACCCGGGAGCCGTTCCCGGAATTGCCAGATGGCGTGGCATCGGATGGATCATCCACGCATTAGATGTATTGGCGGGGCATCGCAGCGCTACGGGAGCGGATGAAGTTGAAGAAAGACAGCTGTGGCGTTGCGGGCACGTGCCGCGACTTCGCGTGAGTTCGGCCGCTCGGCGACGCCAAGCAACAGGCTAACCATCAAATTACCCCACAGCAACCCGCCGTACTGTTCGGCAAGGTCGGCAGGACGGCCATTCAGAAGTCCGGACGCCTGAGCCCGGGCCATGATTTGACGCAAGGCGGCACGACTTGTCTCTCGCCCTGTCGAGTCGAGCGCTTGCGCCACCTCGGGCGCGTGGACCGCCTCGGCGATTGCCAGTCGGAAGACCGCGATGACCGTTGGATCGGTGATCTCGCGGACGAGCTGCGTCCCGAGGGAAGTCAATACGTTCGCGAGTGTCTCGCGGTCGTGCGGCACAGGCAAGTCAGCGGGTACCTGCAGTCTCGTGGCGCGCGCGCTGATGCATGCGATTAGCATTTCCTTCTTGTTGCCCACCAGCGCATAAAGTTCTCGTTTCGAAACCCGCGCGCGCGTGGCGATCTCAAGCGTGCTGGTCGCCGCGTAGCCACTCGTCATGAACGACGCAAAGGCTGCATCGAGAATACGCGCGCGCACCTCAGTTTCGTCGCGGCCTTCCTGGCGGTCCTTTGACAGCGATACCTTGGTCATCATTGTCTATCTTGACATTCGGTACCGCAGAGTACCATACTGGAGCAACCATCTGGTACTTATGAGTACCACGACTGCTCGGAGGCGATCGTGCTCAAGCCAAGGATCCTCGTAACCGGCGCGACCGGGAAGACCGGCAGCGTCGTCGTTGCCGAACTGCTGAAGGCCGGCTATCCCGTACGCGCCATGGTGCGCCGGGAAGATGGCCGCAGCGTGCGACTGAAAACGCAGGGGGCCGAGATAGCGGTCGTCGACATGAGTGACGTCGAGCGCGTCGCCGACGCGCTGAAAGACGTTCAGCGCGCCTACTTTTGTCCGCCTTTCGATCCCTACATGATTCAGGGCGCGGTCGCGTTCGCCGTCGCCGCCAGGGAATCCGGGCTCGAACACATCGTTAGCCTGACCCAGTGGCTGTCGAGTCCCTCGCATCCCGCCCTCATGACCCGGCAGCTTTGGCTCGTCGATCGGCTGTTCTCGATGACGCCGGGAGTCGCGCATACGATTGTGAGGCCGGGCTTCTTCGCTGACGCCTACCTCGCACTGACTGGATTTGCTGCGCACCTCGGAGTATTTCCCTGGATCTATGGCGATAGCCGTAACGCGCCACCGTCCAACGAGGATATCGCGCGAGTCGCCGTCGCGGCCCTGATGGATCCTGCGCGCCACGCCGGGAAGCGCTACCGCCCCACTGGACCGGAACTCCTTGGCGCGGGGGACATGGCCAAGGCGATCGGCCGGGCCGTCGGGCGATCGGTCAAGGTCGTGCCGATGCCGATCTGGCTATTCATGAAGGCTGCCCGGATGGGCGGCTTGCCGATCGACCTGATCAGCGGCGTTCGCTACTACATTGACGATCACAAACGCGGGGCTTTTGAGCTGGGCGCTCCGACCACGGACGTGCTCGATTTGACTGGTCAGCCAGCCGAGGACTTCGAGACGATCGCGCGTCGCTACGCGGCGCTTCCAGGCAACCGGCGGACGCCTGGCAATTGGCTTCGCCAGTTCGCGCAGTTCGTGTTCGCCCCGCTCAGCGCCGGTTTCGATCTCGAGCGCTACGACCGTGAACTACGCCGTCCGTTTCCGTCAGAACCGCAGTTTGCTTCTGAGTCCGAGGTCTGGCTGCGCGAGCATGCCATGGCTCACGCGGAGCGAGGCGCTGTGACCACAGAGCTACGCACGCTGCGCGCTTAAGTTCCTCACGAGCGATCGCGGGAATTCGTACCAAAGGAGAGTCTCATGCTGCCCCAGCTCTGTTTTTTCGTTAGCATCGCATTCAGCTTCAGCACGTGGGGAATCGTCACCAGGCGATACGTCTGGCCAAAACTCCGTCTCCTGCGACCAGTCGAAGCGCTGCGGCCTCTTCTCATCCTGCACAGCTTCCGCTTCATTGGGTTGGCATTCCTCGTCCCAGGCGTCGTGTCGCCCGAACTGCCGTCTGCCTTCGCGTATTCCGCCGCCTACGGGGACCTCGCTGCGGCGACACTCGCGTCGCTATCACTGGTATTGTTGCCACGCGCGGCCGGCATTGTGGTCGCCTGGATCTTCAACTGTTGGGGCCTGGCAGATCTCCTGAACGCGTTCTATCAGGCCAATGATGCCGGGCTCGTGGCGGGACAGTTGGGCGCGACCTACTTCATTCCGACTCTGGTTGTACCCCTACTGCTGATCACGCACGGACTCATCTTCCGGATTCTTCTGCAACATCAAAATCAGCCCGCAATGCGGGAAAGCCGGCAGCCCGGCGAAGGGCTATCAAGTGGAGGGCCCATGATCGATGCGACGACCTCCACAGAGCCCCAATCGGTCGGTGCGGCTACCCGTCTGACGAGGTGAGGCACAATCCGCGCAGCAGCGGACATCGCAGCTCCAGCAGCAACATACCGCATAGTGGGCCGTCAGGATCACCTTTCAAAGGGGGCGTGACGACACGGGCGAGTCTCTCAGAGTGGTGTTGAGTCGGTAGATGGTGGACCAGGCGTCTTCGAGCGAAGCCGCGGCCCCCGTCTCCGCAGAGCGAGTTCTGTGTCGGCAGCAGCGAATCAAGGTCTGTAGCGACGACTACATCAGTGTCCGCGGCTGTCTCAATCAATGTCCGCTAGCAGCAGAGCAACCTGACGGCTCTGAGTCCATTTCATCGGTTCGTCGCGAGCCCTGGCAGGCCAGCGCAGATCGTGAACCCAGCCGTCCGGTGAACGGCATTATGCATCCGTCGACATTCGCTGACCCTACCGATTGATGCCAATCCTTTATATCCGATATTCTGGCGAAGACCTGCTTATCGCGATCGGCGGTTGTGATGAATCTGGATTATCGGCAGGCCGTACCTGAAGACTCGGAATGGCTATTTGACACGTATCGGCGAACTATGAAAGGTTTCGTTACCTCAGCGTATGGCTGGGACGACGACTTGCAACATGCTGGGTTTGCCAAAAGCCTTCGCCAAGGCTCTTGTCAAATAGTTACATGGGAAGACAACCAATGCGGGTTTGTGCACTGGGACGTCGAACCCGATCTCGTATGGCTGAGGATGCTTTGTATCGTGCCGGAGATGCAATACAAGTCGATTGGCAGTACAGCGATTGCCAAGGTGATGTCGTTCTCCAGTTACTTACAAAAACCGCTGTACTTGAATGTCTTCGTATGCAACCGAGCTGCCTATGACTGGTACAGCAGAATCGGCTTTGTGGAAATCGAAAACGATGGCAAGGTCTCGACTTTGGTGCTTCCTTCGTCATCACCGGGCCACAAGGAACGACATGCGTAGTCTTCCAGGCACCGTGCTCCCATCGTAAACTTCCGGGTTCGTTGAGGTTCATTCGACGCTTGCCGGCACGAGCCGAACAACTCTCAACGCTTCCTGACCTCCGGACCGGCACAAAGCTGCCGTTCAAACTAATCGCGGGCCGGACGCCAGTAGAGCACACCATAGCCGCCGTTGGCCGATGGTCGCGCCAGCGGCTGCTCTGGCCGATTTTCGGACCGTCGTTGGAAACGTTCTTGAGCGGAGTGAACCCCACGATAGCTAAAGTTCAGAGTTCCGAGGCCTTCGCGGTGACGCGATTTCCTCCATATAGATGCCGCGCTGTAGGAGACGATCCGCGAAATCTCAACTCGGAAGTTGCGGATTTTCAATGGCGCAATCGTATATCGTTATGGCGGGTTCGACACCGATCAATGTTCCCGTAAAGCCTCACCGTTCAACGCTGCGACTGGCTCAAAGTGACAACCCGCACGCGAGCCGAATATTATGAAAATTCATGGCCGCAAATGGTCGAAGACCGCGCCGCTGTTCGGGGTAGTCACGCTCTATGCCAGAAGTTTGCCCGACATGTGATTTTTGTAGCTTTCGGAATTAGACTTAATTGTTCGTACAGACGCGAGATAGTTTCTCGGCGCACCGACGCTAGGCTGGATAGTGTTATTTCAACCAGCTTTCAGTTTTTGTTCTTTTTTGGCTGGAGCTTTTGAGGTTTTCGGGGTTTATTGTCGGTTTTTTTTCCTCTTTATTGTGAAGGAACAATCTTTGAGTTTTTCACAGTCCGCACTCGATAAAGGATCACCCCAGGATAACCAGGAGTTATCGCCCCCGCAGCAGCTTTCATTATTCAACCCGGTCCCGTTTCCCTACATTGTGCGGCAGACGCAATGTAGCTCAGTCAACTGGAAACGAGGAATCACATGAAATTGCTGCGATATGGCGCCCCAGGTCACGAAAAGCCCGGCATTCTCGACCGCAACGGCGCAATCCGCGACCTGTCCGGCGTGATCGACGATATCGCGGGCTCGACGCTGTTGCCCGAATCGCTCGAACGCCTGCGCCAGATCGATATCGAGTCGCTCCCCATCGTTTCCGCTGAAGCGCGCATCGGCGCCTGCGTGGGTCGCATCGGCAAGTTCATCTGCATCGGGCTGAACTACGCGGACCACGCGGCGGAATCGAATCTGCCCGTACCGAGCGAGCCTGTGGTGTTCGGCAAGTGGACGTCGGCTGTCGTCGGTCCGAATGACGACGTGCGCATTCCGCGCGGCTCGCAAAAGACCGACTGGGAAGTCGAACTGGGCGTCGTGATCGGCAAGGGCGGCGCGTATATCGACGAAGCCGACGCGCTCAGCCACGTCGCGGGCTATTGCATCGTCAACGATGTCTCAGAGCGCGAATATCAGATCGAGCGCGGCGGCACCTGGGACAAGGGCAAGGGCTGCGACACGTTCGGCCCGATCGGCCCGTGGCTCGTCACCGCTGACGAAGTCCCCGATCCGCAGTGCCTCGCCCTCTGGCTCGAAGTGGACGGCAAGCGTTATCAGAACGGCAACACGAGCACGATGATCTTCAACGTCGCGCAGATCGTCTCTTACCTGAGCCGCTTCATGAGCCTGCAACCGGGCGATGTGATCTCGACGGGCACGCCGCCGGGCGTTGGCATGGGGCACAAGCCCGAGCCCGTCTATCTGCGCGCAGGGCAGACGATGCGCCTCGGCATCGAAGGACTCGGCGAGCAGCAGCAACGCACCGTCGCCGCATAAGAGGAGCGCGCTGATGAACCAGTACGACTTCGCGCAGCGTGCCGCCGTCGTCACGGGCGGCGCGCAAGGCATCGGCTATGCGGTCGCGGAGCGCGGTGTTCGATCTGTCCGGCGGCCGCGCCACGTATTGAGCGTCACGTAATCGCACCATAAAGCTCGCCGGCCACCTGCTTCAACGCGCGCACCACTTGCGTCGAAGCGGGCGACAGCAACTGCCCGGTGCGCGTGATGATGCCGAAGTCGTCCATCCGCAGCGGCATGTCGAGCGGCAGGATCGACAGCAGGCCGTGCGCCGCGTAGTAATGCGCGACCTCGGCGGCGAGCACGGCGAGCATGTCGCTTTGCGACAGCAGGCTCGTCACGAACAGCAGTTCCGCGCTTTCGACCACGTTGGACGGCGGCGCGAGGCTTTGACGCTGGAACATCAGCTCGAAGCGATGGCGCAGCACGCTTTGCGCGGGCGGCACGACCCACGACGCGTCGACGACATCCGCCAATGTCAGCGATTGCGCCGCCAGCAACGGATGACCCGAACGGGCGACGGCGAGTGCCTGTTCTTCAGCGAGAGGTTCGTAGCGCAGATGCAGCTTGTCATGTTCAACGGACAGCCGGCCGATCACGAGGTCGAGCTTGTCCTGCGCGAGGCTTTCGAGCAGCACGTTGCTGCTGTCGATCTCGACGCTCACGCTCAAGCCGGGATGATGCTGCTTGACCTGCGCAATCGCGGCGGGAAGCAGGCTGACGGCGGGCGACGTGATCGTGCCGACGGCCACGCGCCCGAGTTGCCCGGACTTCAGCGCGAGCACTTCCTCGCGCGCCTGATCGAGGCTGCCGACCACGGAACGCGCGTGGCGAATCATCACCTCGCCGTACAGCGTCGGCCGCATGCCCCGCGGCATCCGCTCGAACAGCGGCGCATCCAGCATTTCTTCCAGTTCGCGCAGCAGCTTCGACGCAGCGGGCTGCGACATGCTCAGCGCGTCGGCGGCGCGGTGGATATTGCCTTCCTCGTCGAGCGCGACGAGCAGCAGCAGTTGCCGCGTCTTCAGCCGCGTACGGACATACCAGGGGTTCGAATCGAGCATAAGGGTTAATACCAATAATTAAAGCGATATCAGTTCGACGCCAATTTTCATTAGAAAGATATCAGACCGCTTCGTAGACTTCTCTTTTTCCCCATGATCCGCAACCACCATTCGTCCCTTCTCAAACGGTTGCGCAAACATCAGCAGTTGCCTTCAGGAAGTCAGCATGTCGGATAAGAAAACGAAGCTGCGCTCGGCCCAATGGTTCGGCACGGCCGACAAGAACGGCTTCATGTATCGAAGCTGGATGAAGAATCAGGGCATCCCCGATCACGAATTCGATGGCCGGCCCGTCATCGGTATCTGCAACACGTGGTCGGAACTCACGCCGTGTAATGCGCATTTCCGCAAGATCGCCGAGCACGTGAAGCGCGGCATCTACGAAGCAGGCGGCTTTCCCGTCGAATTCCCCGTGTTTTCCAGTGGCGAATCGAATCTGCGCCCCACCGCGATGCTCACGCGCAATCTCGCGGCGATGGATGTCGAAGAGGCGATTCGCGGCAATCCCATCGACGCCGTCGTGCTGCTGACCGGTTGCGACAAGACCACGCCCGCGCTGCTGATGGGCGCGGCGAGTTGCGACGTGCCCGCGATCGTCGTCACGGGCGGCCCGATGCTGAACGGCAAGCTCGACGGCAAGGACATCGGTTCGGGCACGGCCGTGTGGCAGTTGCACGAATCGCTGAAGGCCGGCGAGATCGATTTGCACAAGTTCCTGTCGGCGGAAGCGGGCATGTCGCGCTCGGCGGGCACCTGCAACACGATGGGCACGGCCTCGACGATGGCGTGCATGGCGGAAGCGCTCGGCACATCGCTGCCGCACAACGCGGCCATTCCCGCTGTCGACTCGCGCCGCTATGTGCTCGCGCACATGTCGGGTATGCGCATCGTCGAGATGGCGCACGAAGGGCTCACGCTGTCGAAGATCCTCACGCGCGAAGCGTTCCTGAACGCGATCCGCGTGAATGCGGCGATTGGCGGCTCGACAAATGCGGTGATTCACCTGAAGGCGATTGCAGGGCGTATCGGCGTGCAGCTCGATCTGGACGACTGGGTGCGCATCGGCCGTAACACGCCGACCATCGTCGACCTGATGCCTTCGGGCCGCTTCCTGATGGAAGAGTTCTATTACGCGGGCGGTCTGCCTGCTGTGCTGCGTCGACTCGGCGAAGCGGATCTTCTGCCGCATCCGGGCGCGCTGACGGCGAACGGCAAGGCGTTATGGCACAACGTGATGGATGCACCCATCTACAACGACGAAGTGATCCGTCCGCTCGACCAGCCGCTCGTGAAGGACGGCGGCATCCGCGTGCTGCGTGGCAATCTCGCGCCGCGCGGCGCAGTGTTGAAGCCTTCGGCGGCGACGCCTGAACTGCTCAAGCATCGCGGCCGCGCCGTCGTGTTCGAGAACTTCGAGCACTACAAGGCACGCATCGTCGATGAAACACTCGACGTCGACGCGAACTCCGTGCTCGTGCTGAAGAACTGTGGACCGAAGGGTTATCCGGGCATGGCCGAAGTCGGCAACATGGGTTTGCCGCCGAAGCTGTTGCGCCAGGGCGTGAAGGACATGGTGCGCATCTCGGATGCGCGGATGAGCGGCACGGCATACGGCACGGTCGTATTGCACGTGACGCCGGAAGCGGCAGATGGCGGCCCGCTTTCCGCGGTGCAGGACGGCGACTGGATCGAGCTGGATTGCGATGCGGGCACGTTGCGCATCGATATCAGCGACGAAGAACTGGCGCGCCGCCTCGAAAGCCACACGCCGCCCGAGATGCCCGCCGGCGGCGGTTATCAGCGGCTGTATATCGATCACGTATTGCAGGCGGACGAGGGTTGCGATCTGGACTTCCTCGTCGGCTGCCGGGGCGCAGACGTGCCGCGCCATTCGCATTGAGGAGAGAACGAATGAACCTGACAGGTGAACTGCTGATTGGCGCAAACGCGCGGCGTGGACAAGGCGCTGAGTTTCATGCCGTCGATGCCGCAACGGAACAAGCGCTGCAAGCGCCGACGTACTACAGCGCGAAATCGGGCGATGTCGATCAGGCGTGTGCGCTGGCCGAAAGCGCATTCGACGCCTACCGTACGCTGCCCGCCGAACGCCGCGCGCGTTTTCTCGACGATATCGCCGCGCGCATCGAAGCACTCGGCGATGCGCTGATCGAACGCGCGATGAGCGAATCGGGTTTGCCGAAAGCGCGTCTCGAAGGCGAGCGCGCGCGCACGGCGAACCAGTTGCGCATGTTCGCAACGCTCGTGCGCAGCGGAGACGCGCTCGATGCGCGCATCGAACCCGCGTTGCCCGAACGCCAACCGCCGCGCACCGATCTGCGCTTTCAGCGCATCGGTGTTGGTCCCGTTGCCGTGTTCGGCGCGAGCAATTTTCCGCTCGCGTTTTCGGTCGCGGGTGGCGATACGGCGGCGGCGCTCGCAGCGGGTTGCCCTGTCGTCGTGAAGGCGCATCCGGCGCATCCGGGCACGTCTGAACTCGTGGGCCGCGCGATTCAGGACGCCGTGCGTCATGCGGAACTGCCCGAAGGCGTGTTCTCGATGCTGTTCGACGCGGGCCATGAAGTCGGCGCGGCGCTGGTCGCGCATCCGTCGATCAAGGCCGTGGGCTTCACGGGTTCGCGTGCAGGCGGACGCGCGCTGATGGCGATTTCGAACGCGCGCGCGGAGCCGATCCCCGTCTACGCGGAAATGAGCAGCGTGAACCCGAACCTGCTGATGCCCGCAGCGCTGACCTCGCGCGCCGAGACGCTGGCTCGCGATTTCGTTGCATCGGTGACGCTGGGTTGCGGTCAGTTCTGTACGAATCCCGGCTTGATGCTCGGCATCGCAGGCGAAGGCTTCGAGCGTTTCGCTGCAACCGCCGCGCAGAGCATTGATGGAGTGCAAGCGGGCGTCATGCTGACAGGCGGCATTCTGCGGGCGTACGACGCAGGTATCGAACGGTTTGCTGCGAATCCCGCTGTGACGACGCTCGCGCGTGGCAAGGCGCCCGAAGCAGGCAGCCGGCGCGCGCAAGCGGTGTTGTTCCGCGTGAGTGCGAAGAGCCTGCTCGCGGATCACACGCTGGCTGACGAAGTGTTCGGCCCGTGCAGCGTGCTGGTCGAATGTGCCGACGCCGATGAGTTGCGCACCGTGTTGAATCGTATCGAAGGGCAACTGACGATCACGCTGCATCTCGATGATGCCGATCAACCCGCCGCACAAGCGCTGCTGCCGATTCTCGAACGCAAGGCGGGCCGCATTCTTGCGAACGGCTTTCCGACGGGCGTCGAAGTCTGCGACGCGATGGTCCACGGCGGCCCGTTCCCCGCGACTTCCGATGGACGCAGTACGTCCGTCGGCACGGCGGCGATCGAGCGTTACATGCGGCCTGTCTGCTATCAGAACTTGCCTGCCGCGCTGTTGCCTAAAGCGTTGCGCGATGCGAACCCGCTTGGTGTGCATCGGCGGTTCGCGGGGCGGCACGAGCGAACGCCCGGTTGAGCACGCAATACCTCGACGCAGAACATAACGACATAGCTTTGCATGGGACCTGAGTAAGGAGCTAAAGCTCCAACTCTGGTCGACAGCTTTGCATGGGACCAGAGTAAGGAGCTAAAGCTCCAACTCTGGTCGACAGGAGACATAGCAATGACTACACCCTACGCCAGCGCGCAGCAGGCCGCGCCCGCAGTCGATGCGGGAACGGGCGCGGCGCTCGCCGACGAACAGCGGATCATGAGTCTGCTGGTTCGCCGGCTGATTCCGTTTCTCGCGCTGATTTACGTCGTCGCTTATATCGACCGCTCCGTGGTCGGCTTCGCGAAGCTGCACATGAACGCGGCTGTCGGCATCAGCGACGCGTCCTATGGCCTCGGCGCGGGGCTGTTCTTCATCGGCTATTTTCTGTGCGAAGTGCCGAGCAACCTCGCGCTCGAACGCTTCGGCGCGCGTGTATGGTTCGCGCGGATTCTGTTCACGTGGGGCGTCATCACGATGCTGATGTCGCTCGTGAGCGGTCCGGCGAGCTTCTACGTGCTGCGCTTTCTGCTCGGCGCGGCGGAAGCGGGCCTGTATCCGGGCATTCTGTACTTCCTCACGAAGTGGTTTCCGATGCGGCATCGCGCGCGCATCATCGGCTTGCTGGTGCTTGCGCAACCGCTTGCGGGGATTCTGACGGGACCCGTCGCGGGCTTCGTGCTGTCGACGCATGGCGTGTTCGGCCTGTCGAACTGGCAGACGCTGTTCGTGCTGAGCGGCTTGCCCGCCGTGCTGCTGTGCGTGCCGACTTTGCGCGTGCTGCCCGAGTCGCCCGCGAACGCGAAGTGGCTCGCGGCGTCGGACCGCGCGTGGATCGAACGCGAACTCGCCGCCGATAGCGCGTCGTATGGGTTGCAGTCGCACGGCAATCCGCTTGCGGCGCTGAAGGACAAACGCGTGCTGCTGCTCGCGCTGCTGTTTCTGCCGTTTCCGCTGAGCATCTACGGTTTGTCGTTGTGGCTGCCGACGATCATCAAGGCGTTCGGCGTCACCGATGCCGTGACAGGTCTGTTGTCCGCCGTGCCGTATCTGTTCGCGGTGGTGGGGCTGTGTGTCGTGCCGCGTCATTCGGATCGCAAGCGTGAACGGTACTGGCACATCGTCGTCGTGTCCGGCGCCGCAGCGATTACGATGGCATTGAGCGCATGGACGCACACGCCCGCGCTGCAATTCCTGTTCATCTGCCTGACGGCGTTCTCGCTGTATTCGATCCAGGCGGTAGTGTGGGCGCTGCCCGGCCAGTTTTTGTCGGGCGCGCGCGCAGCCGTCGGCATCGCGACGATCAATTCGCTCGCGAACCTGGGCGGCTACGTCGGGCCATACGGCATCGGTCTGATCAAGGATGCGACGGGCAGCCTCGCGTCCGGCCTGTACTTCCTGTCCGCGACGCTGCTGTTCGCCGTCGTGATTACGTTCGTCGTGCGGGCGTCGTTGCCCGAACCGAAGGCGCATGCGCGCTGATGCGCATGTGACCCGTTCAAAACATTTTCTAGCGGAGCCCAAGTCATGACCTCACAACGCACTCCACGTTATCGCGGCATCTTCCCTGTGGTGCCGACCACGTTCACCGAAACGGGCGCGCTCGATCTGGAGAGCCAGAAACGCGTCGTCGATTTCATGATCGACGCGGGCTCGGACGGCCTGTGCATTCTCGCGAACTTCTCCGAACAGTTCGCGCTCTCCGACGACGAACGCGAGACGCTCACGCGCGTGATGCTCGAACATGTTGCGGGCCGCGTGCCCGTCATCGTGACGACGAGCCACTACAGCAGCGCCGTGTGCATCGAGCGCAGCCGCCGTGCGCAGGAGCAGGGTGCGTCGATGGTGATGGTGATGCCGCCGTATCACGGCGCGACGTTCCGCGTGCCCGAGACGCAGATCTATGAGTTCTATGCGCGGCTGTCGGACGGCATCGACATTCCCATCATGATTCAGGACGCGCCCGCGAGCGGCACCGTGCTGTCGGCGGCATTTCTTGCGCGGATGGCGCGTGAGCTCGAACAGGTGTCGTACTTCAAGATCGAGACGCCGGGCGCGGCTGCGAAGCTGCGCGAGTTGATCCGCCTCGGCGGCGACGCGGTGGAAGGTCCGTGGGATGGAGAAGAAGCGATCACGCTGTTCGCGGATCTCAACGCGGGCGCGACGGGCTCGATGACGGGCGGCGGCTATCCCGACGGCATTCGTCCGATTCTCGAAGCGTTCCGCGAAGGCAAGCGCGATGAAGCGTTTGCGCACTATCAGCGCTGGTTGCCGCTGATCAATCACGAGAACCGTCAGACGGGTCTGCTCGCGGCGAAGGCGCTGATGAAAGAGGGTGGCGTGATCGCATGCGAGGCCCCGCGTCATCCGCTGCCGCCGATGCATCCCGATACGCGTGCCGAACTGATCGATATCGCGCGCAGGCTTGATCCGCTGGTGCTGCGATGGGGGAAGTGAACGTGTAGGGCGTTAGCGGCGCTGGGCGGGGTGGTTGTCTTTGCGCTGGCGTCCGCGGTGTGGTGTTTGCCGTTCATGCGTTGGCCGGTGTGTTTGCCTTTGCGCTGGCATCCGCGTTACGGTCTTCGCTGTGCACGCGTTGGCCCTGTGCGGGGCGGTAGGTATTTTTGTCTGCGACGGCTTGTTGGTTTGCTTCGGGTTTTCGCTGGCATCCGCGCTATGTCTTCGTGCTTCAAGCGTTGCCCCTGTGCGGGGCGGCACCTACTTTTCTTTGCCGCCGCAAAGAAAAGTAGGCAAAAGAAAGCGGCTCACACCGCCAACATTTCTCCCTGCCTGAGGGCCCCCAACGGGTCTTCCGCTTCACACGGCAACCTTCCTGTTCGCTTTCGTTGCCAACGCTCTCGCGCTGCGCCGCACCCGCTTCACGCGCCCGCAATCCGGCATGCCGTGCCAGATAGTCCACCGCCGCCCAGGTGGCAAACTGTGTGTAGGCCGTAGTACTTGCGCGCACCTCACTCCAGACCGATAGCGCACGCGTCCCACCCCGTAAGAGCGCCACCCTATACGACGCGACAACCTACACACTGTTTCCCACCTGGGCGGCACATACCATTCGTTGCCACTAGCACGTGTACGGGGGTGTGAAGTGGGTGAGGCGTTCATTCAAAGCGTTGGCAACTAACAAGAGTCACGTGAATGCCGTGTGAAGCGTAAGAACCTTTGGGGGCCCTCAGGCAGGAAGAAGAGTTAGCGGTGTGAGCCGCTTTCTTTTGCCTACTTTTCTTTGCGGCGGCAAAGAAAAGTAGGTGCCGCCCCGCACAGGGGCGACGCATGAACGGCAAACACCGTCACGCGGATGCCAGCGCAAACACAAGCAAACCAAACCGCCCGCGCCACGAAGGTAAAACGCGGATGCCAGCACAGAGGCAAAAAACAAACCGCATGCGCAGCAAACCCCGCATCGCGGATGCCAGCGCAAACCCCGGCTTAGCGTCGCAGACAAATCACCCCGGCACTCGAACCCACCCTTCCATCAAAACCCGCGCACTCCGGCTCATAACGGCCTTCTTAACGGCCCACTCGCCGTCTTCGAGCGTTGCCAGCGCACCAACCCGCAAAGTCCCCGAAGGATGCCCGAAGCGCACAGCTTCGCGCTCGCCACCGCCAGCGGCAAGATTCACCAGCGTGCCAGGAATAGCCGCCGCCGTGCCAATAGCCACAGCCGCCGTCCCCATCATCGCGTGATGAAGCTTCCCCATCGACATAGCGCGCACGAGCAAATCGACATCATCAGCAGCAACAACCTTGCCGCTCGAAGCGACATAACCAGAAGGCCGGGCCACAAACGCCACCTTAGGCGTATGCTGCCGCGTCGCGATCTCATCAAGACTCTTGATCAGCCCCATCCGCAGCGCCCCATGCGCACGAATGGTCTCAAACTTCTTCAGCGCCGCGTCATCGCTATTGATCGCGTCCTGCAGTTCCGTACCCGTGTAGCCGATAGCATCGGCATCAACGAAAATCGTAGGAATACCCGCATTGATCATCGTCGCCTTGAGCGTGCCGACGCCGGGCACCTCCAGATCATCGACGACATTACCCGTCGGGAACATCGCGCCTCCCGCGCCTTCCTCTTCCGCAGCAGGGTCCAGAAACTCGAGCCGCACTTCCGCAGCAGGAAAAGTCACGCCATCGAGCTCGAAGTCCCCCGTCTCCTGCACGGAGCCCTTAGTAATCGGCACATGCGCAATGATCGTCTTGCCGATATTCGCCTGCCAGATGCGCACGACAGCAACGCCGTTATCCGGCACACGTTCAGGATCGACAAGTCCACCCGAAATCGCAAACGGCCCCACCGCCGCCGACAGATTCCCGCAATTCCCACTCCAGTCGACAAACGGCTTATCGATCGACACCTGCCCGAACAGATAATCCACATCATGATCCGGCCTGCTGCTCTTCGCGATGATCACCGTCTTGCTGGTGCTAGACGTCGCGCCGCCCATGCCGTCGATCTGCTTGCCATAAGGATCAGGGCTGCCGATCACGCGCAGCAGCAACGCATCGCGCGCGGCGCCCGGCACTTGCGCCGCTTCGGGCAAATCCTTCAGGCGAAAGAACACGCCTTTGCTGGTGCCGCCGCGCATATACGTGGCGGGAATCTTGATCTGAGGTGCGTGTGCCATATGTTTTGATCCTGTTGAATCTGATGACGATCTGTCTCAGGCCGCTGCCTTCGACGACTCCAGGAAGTCTTGCGCAAAGCGCTGCAGCACGCCGCCCGCTTCGTAAATCGACACTTCTTCCGCGGTATCGAGACGACACGTGACGGGAACTTCAACGCGCTCGCCGTCCTTGCGATGAATCACGAGCGTCAAATCCGCGCGCGGCTTGCGCTCGCCGATCACGTCGTACGTCTCCGTCCCGTCGATACCCAGCGCGAGCCGGTTCACGCCCGGCTTGAACTCCAGCGGCAGCACGCCCATGCCGATCAGGTTCGTGCGGTGAATGCGCTCGAAGCCTTCCGCCACGATCGCCTCGACACCCGCGAGCCGCACGCCTTTCGCCGCCCAGTCGCGTGACGAGCCCTGGCCATAGTCCGCGCCCGCGATGATGATGAGCGGCTGCTTGCGGTCCATGTAGGTTTCGATGGCTTCCCACATGCGCGTGACCTTGCCTTCGGGCTCGATGCGCGCCAGCGACCCCTTCTTCACCTGTCCATCCACGACAGCCATTTCATTGGCCAGCGTTGGATTGGCGAACGTCGCGCGTTGCGCGGTGAGGTGATCGCCGCGATGTGTCGCGTAAGAGTTGAAGTCCTCTTCGGGCAAGCCCATTTTCGTGAGGTATTCGCCCGCTGCGCTGTTCGCGAGAATCGCGTTCGACGGCGACAGGTGGTCCGTCGTGATGTTGTCGCCGAGCACGGCAAGCGGGCGCATGCCCTGCAACGTGCGCTCGCCAGCCAGCGCGCCTTCCCAATACGGCGGACGACGAATGTACGTGCTTTGCGCGCGCCAGTCGTAGAGCGGGCTGATCGGCTCGCCGCTGGCGGCCGTCACGGCGAACATCGGCTCGTAGACCTTGCGGAACTGCTCCGGCTTCACGCTCTGCCTGACGATCTCGTCGATCTCTTCATCGCTCGGCCAGATGTCCTTCAGATAAACCGGCTTGCCGTCCTTGTCGGTGCCGAGCACATCGCGCTCGATATCGAAGCGGATCGTCCCCGCAATCGCATACGCGACGACGAGCGGCGGCGACGCGAGAAACGCCTGCTTCGCATACGGATGGATCCGGCCATCGAAGTTGCGGTTGCCCGACAGCACGGCCGTCGCGTACAGATCGCGATCGATGATCTCTTGCTGGATCTTCGGATCGAGCGCGCCCGACATGCCGTTGCACGTCGTGCACGCAAACGCGACGATGCCGAAGCCGAGCTTCTCCAGATCGGGCAGCAGGTTTGCTTCCTGCAAATACAGCTCGACGGCCTTCGATCCCGGCGCCAGCGACGACTTCACCCACGGCTTGCGCGTCAAACCGCGAGCGTTCGCATTGCGCGCGATCAAAGCCGCTGCGATCACGTTGCGCGGATTGCTCGTGTTCGTGCAGCTCGTGATTGCCGCGATGATGACCGCGCCATCGGGCATCTGTCCCGGCACTTCTTCCCATTTGCCGGCAATGCCGCGTTCGGCGAGATCGGACGTCGGCAGGCGTTTGTGCGGATTCGACGGACCCGCCATGTTGCGCACGACCGTCGACAGATCGAACCTGAGCACGCGCTCATATTCGGCGTTCTTAAGCGAATCGGCCCACAGGCCAGCCGCTTTCGCATACGTTTCGACCAGCTTCACTTGCGCATCGTCGCGGCCCGTGAGGCGCAGGTAGTCGATGGTCTGTTCGTCGATGAAGAACATCGCGGCCGTCGCGCCGTATTCGGGCGCCATGTTTGAGATCGTCGCGCGGTCGCCGAGCGTAAGGCTCGACGCACCTTCTCCGCGAAACTCCAGATACGCGCCGACTACTTTTTCTTTACGCAGGAATTCCGTCAACGCGAGCACGATATCGGTTGCGGTGATGCCCGGCTGACGTTTGCCCGACAGCTCGACGCCGACGATATCCGGCAGGCGCATCCACGAAGCCCGGCCCAACATCACGTTCTCCGCTTCCAGACCGCCGACGCCCACGGCAATCACGCCAAGCGCATCGACGTGCGGCGTATGACTGTCCGTGCCGACGAGCGTGTCGGGATATGCGACGCCATCCGCAGCATGAATGACAGGCGACATCCGCTCCAGATTGATCTGGTGCATGATGCCGTTGCCCGGCGGAATCACTTCGACGTTTTTGAATGCCTTCTTGGTCCAGTTGATGAAGTCGAAGCGGTCTTCGTTGCGCCGGTCTTCGATTGCGCGGTTCTTCGCGAACGCATCCGGGTCGAAGCCGCCGCATTCGACAGCGAGCGAGTGATCGACGATCAACTGAACGGGTACAACGGGGTTCACCTTGGCCGGGTCGCCGCCCTGATCGGCGATCGCATCGCGCAGTCCGGCGAGATCGACGAGTGCTGTCTGACCGAGAATGTCATGACACACGACGCGCGCCGGAAACCACGGAAAATCCAGATCGCGCTTGCGGTCGATCAATTGCCGCAGCGAATCGGTCAGCGTCGCGGGATCGCAGCGGCGCACGAGGTTCTCGGCGTGCACGCGCGACGTGTACGGCAGCTTGTCATAAGCACCCGGCTGGATCGCGTCGATCGCGGCGCGCGTGTCGAAATAATCCAGCGAAGTGCCGGGCAGCGGTTTGCGGTGTGCAGTATTCATGGCGTAGGGACACATGCGATATTGATCGTGAGCCGGCGTGCGATGCCGTGTCGCGGCTTCGGCACACATGGCTCCGTGTGGTGGCCGGCTTGCCGTCCACGTGTTTCTTGCGAAGTGTAGCGCTTCAGCGGGTGCCGGGTGTAGCGGCGCAAACATAAAAAGCGCATAAAAAGCAGCCTTGGCTCGCGGGTATGCCGAACCAAGGCCGAACAGGATTGCGGCTCTCGCACCGCACTTCCAGGAGTCGAGTTGCTCGTTCAGGCGCGCTTCGAAAGCGGCACGAACGCGAGATCGTCCGGACCCGTGTAATTTGCGCTGGGTCGAATGATCTTGTTGTCGACGCGCTGCTCGATGATGTGCGCGGCCCAGCCGGACGTGCGCGAGATCACGAAGAGCGGCGTGAACATTGCCGTCGGCACGCCCATCATGTGATACGACACCGCGCTGAACCAGTCGAGATTCGGGAACATCTTCTTGACGTCCCACATCACGCTTTCAAGCCGCTCGGCGATATCGAACAGCTTCGTGTTCGACGCTTCTTTCGACAGCTTCTTCGCCACTTCCTTGATCACCTTGTTGCGCGGATCGGAGATCGTGTACACAGGATGGCCGAAGCCGATCACGACTTCCTTGTTCTCGACGCGGCGGCGGATGTCGGCTTCTGCCTCATCCGGCGTCTGGTAGCGCGACTGGATCTCGAATGCGACCTCGTTGGCGCCGCCGTGCTTCGGCCCGCGCAGCGCGCCGATCGCGCCCGTGATGGCCGAATACATGTCCGAGCCCGTGCCCGCGATCACGCGGCCCGTGAACGTCGACGCATTGAATTCATGTTCAGCGTAGAGATTCAGCGACACATGCATCGCATCGACCCATGACTTCGGCGGCTCCACGCCATGCAGCAGATGCAGGAAGTGGCCGCCGATCGAATCGTCGTCGGTTTCGACTTCGATCCGCTTGCCGTTGTGCGAGTAGTGGTACCAGTACAGCAGCATCGAGCCGAGCGAGGCCATCAGCTTGTCGGCGATATCGCGGGCGCCCGGCAGGTTGTGATCGTCTTTTTCCGGCAGCACGGTGCCCAACACGGACACGCCTGTACGCATCACGTCCATCGGATGCGCGGCGGCGGGAATCCATTCGAGCGCGGCCTTCACGTTCGCGGGCAGGCCGCGCAGCGCTTTGAGCTTCTTCTTGTAAGCGGCGAGTTCGGCGACGTTGGGCAGCTTGCCGTGCACGAGCAGATGCGCGATCTCCTCGAATTCGCAGGCGCCCGCGAGATCGAGAATGTCGTAGCCGCGGTAGTGCAGGTCGTTACCCGTCTTGCCGACCGTGCACAGCGCAGTGTTGCCCGCCGTCACGCCCGACAGGGCCACGGATTTCTTCGGCTTGAATGCGCCCGCGCTCGTTGCGCCGTTGTCTGCTTCGCTCATGTGTCTTCCTCCAGGTGCCATTACTTGTGTGCGGCGAACAGCGCGTCGAGCTTGTCCTCGTACGCGTGATAGCCAAGGTATTTGTAGAGATCGTCGCGCGTTTGCATCGTCGGGACGGCGGCCTTTTGCGTGCCGTCGCGCAGCACGGTCTCGTAGAAGTTGAGCGCTGCCGCGTTCATCGCGCGATACGCGCCGCAGCAGTACAGCGCAATGTCGACGTTCGCTTCGCGCAGTTCCGTCGTCGTGAAGAACGGCGTTGCGCCGAACTCGGTCAGGTTCGCGAGAATCGGCACCTTCACAGCGGCCTTGAAGCGGCGGTAGTCGTCGAGCGTTTTCATCGCTTCGGGGAAGATCATGTCCGCGCCTGCTTCGACATACGCGACGGCCCGCTCGATCGCTGCATCGATGCCTTCGGCGGCGGCCGCGTCGGTGCGGGCCATGATGACGAACTGGTCGTCGGTGCGCGCATCGACAGCGGCTTTCACGCGATCCACCATCTCTTCCGTCGCGACGACTTCCTTGTTCGGGCGATGCCCGCAGCGCTTCTGGCCGACCTGGTCTTCGAGATGAACGGCCGCGACGCCCGCCTTGATGAACGAGCGGACCGTGCGTCCGATATTGAAAGCGCCGCCCCAGCCCGTGTCGATATCGACGAGCAGCGGCAGGTTGGTGGCGTCGGTGATGCGGCGGGCGTCCGTCAATACGTCGTCCATCGTGCTGATGCCGAGGTCGGGTACGCCAAGTGAGTTTGCGGCGACGCCGCCGCCCGACAGATACAGCGCCTTGAAGCCGACGGCTTCGGCCATCTTTGCGACGTACGCGTTGATCGCGCCGACGACCTGCAGCGGTTGTCCTTCTGCAACAGCCAGGCGGAATGCCGCGCCGGCGCTGGTGGGTTGTTTGGCTGAGTTCACTGTGAGGCTCCGTTGTTTGTACGGCTTTATCTGCAAGTGGCGTGCCATGCAGCGTCGCATCGCTAAGTCTCTGATTTTGCGAGGCACACATCCGCACGGACGTTCGTAGAAATTTCAAAAATGAAATCGGCGGTTTCTGTTATGAAATTTGGCGCGCATAATGGAGAGTCCCGCCGCTTTTGAACCGGATCGCTTCGATGAGCACGCCTTCCACCGTCTCGAACCCACGCCCGCGCATCTGGGCGATGGGCATCAGCCGCTTGCGCGACCTGTTCGTCGATATCGCCAGCGAGTACGCGGGCCGTGCGGAACTGCGCGTCGTCGCGCGCGGCTTCGACGACGCCATGCAGGAAATCGACGCCGCGGGCGCCGAGCGTCCCGACGTGATCGTCGCAGGCGGCTCGAATGCCGCGTATCTGAAAGGGCGCGTCAACGTGCCCGTCGTCGCAATCACGCCGACGGGCTTCGACGTGATGCAGGCGCTCGCCCGCGCGCGGCGCGACGGCGATTCGGTGGCGCTCGTCACGCACGGCGAAACGCACGACGAGGTGAAGCGCTTCACGGCCGCTTACGGCATCGACGTGATCTTCGCGTCATACCGCTCGACGGAAGACGCGGAGAACTGCGTGCGAGAGCTGCACGAACGTGGCGTCGATGCCGTGGTCGGGCCTGGGCACGTGACCGATCTCGCGGAGCGCGCGGGCATGGGCGCTGTGTTTCTGTACTCGCGCACGTCGGTGCGCAGCGCATTCGATACCGCTCTCGAAGTCGCGCAGGCTACGCGCGCCGAGGGCGTGCGGCGTCAGCGCCTCGATAACCTGTTGCAGCACCTGCGCGATGGCGTCGTCGCGCTCGACGCGCAGGGACGCGTCGAAGCGATCAATCAACGGCTTGCGGACGTGCTCGGCATCGACGCCGCGAGGGCCGCGGGCGTGCCGTTGCAGAAGCTCGCGCCGGATCTCGCCAGCGCGCTGCCCGATGCCGACGGCGATACGCTGGTGTCCGTGCGCGGCACGAGCTATCTCGTGCATCGCGGGCCGCTGGCGGGCGCGGGTCACGCGGCGGGCACGGTGCTGACGTTCCAGGAATCGCGTGCCGTCGAACGGCTCGACCGCACGCTGCGTTCGCGGCAGCGCGGGCAGCAGTTCACCGCGCGCTACCGGCTCGACGATCTGGTCGGCGAATGTCCATCGATCGAGCGCGTGCGCACGCTGGTGCGGCGCTACGCAAAATCTGACGCGACCGTGCTGATCCTCGGCGAAAGCGGCACCGGCAAGGAAATGGTCGCGCAGAGCATGCATCGGCTGAGCGCGCGGCGCGACTTCGCCTTCGTCGCGATCAATTGCGGCGCGTTTCCGGAGGCCTTGCTGGAAAGCGAGCTGTTCGGATATGAGGAAGGCGCGTTCACGGGCGCGCGCAAGGGCGGCAAGGCGGGTTTGATCGAGGCCGCGCACCGCGGCACGCTGTTTCTCGATGAAATCGCCGAGATGCCGTTGCCGCTGCAAAGCAGGCTGCTACGCGTGTTGCAGGAACGCGAAGTGGTGCGGCTCGGTTCGACGGAACCGACGCGTGTCGACATACGCGTCGTCGCCGCGACGCACCGCGCACTGACGGAGGGTGTCGAGGCTGGGACGTTCCGCGCCGATCTCTACTATCGGTTGAACATTCTGAGCATTGCACTGCCGCCGTTGCGCGAGCGTACGACGGACGTATTGCCGCTTGCCGCCGAACTCCTGTTGCAGGCCGCCGCGCGCGAGCCGAGGCTGGTGGCGCGCGTCCCTGATTTGCAGGCCGCGACGCGCGTGCTCGCGCAGATCGGCGAGCCGTTGCGCCTTTATGCGTGGCCCGGCAATGTGCGCGAGTTGCAGAACGTGATCGAGCGGATCGCCGTCGAACTGGCCGACGCGGAAGGCGACACCGCTGACGTGTTCACGCGCGAGATGCTCGATGTCGTCGCGCCCGAACTGGTCGCGTCCTCGGTGTCGCAAAAGAAGGATGCGTTGACGTTGCGCGAGCGCAGCCGTCATGTCCAGGCGGACGAAATACGCGCGATGCTGGTTGCGTGCGGAGGCGACCGCGACGCCGCGTGCAAGGCACTCGGTATCAGCAAGACCACGCTGTGGCGCAAGCTCAACGCGATTCAATGAGCCGCGTGCTTACCAGCCCATCAACGCGGTGGCAAAAAGACCAACTGCCACGACGGCCATGCCGATCGTGAGCTTTTGCAGCCAGCGCTTTTTCGTGAGCAGCGTGATCGCGGCGAGCGCGATGGAGACCTGAATTAGCGTTGTCGCCTGCGCCCAGCGGTGATGCTGATGCTGCAACGACTCGCTCACTTCATTGTCCTCGGTCACCTGCTTTTCGAGCGTCTCCGCCTGCTGTCGAATCGGTTCCTTCTCGGTCTTGTAGCGCTGCGTGTCGGTGACGAACTTCGCGTGCGTAGGTGACGCCGGATCGGTCAGCGCGGCGCCCAGCTCGGCGAGATTCTGCTTTTCGCCCTTGGCCTGATAGTAGGCCCACTGGTTCGCGGCTTCCGTCTTGAGTATCGAGGCCTCATTCTTAAAGACGAGCGCCTGGTTTTCGTTGGCTCCGCTCTGATACGCGGCAATCGCGCCGACGCTCGCCAGGATGGCCGTCATGACAGCGAGGCGCGAAGCGTTGCTGTCGCCACCGTGGCCGCCTGCATGCTCGATCGCATGATCATGTAGGCCGTGCACTTCGTATTCGTCTGACATCGTGATTCGAAAAGTCGAAAAGCCGCCAGCATACCGCAGCGTGCGCCCGGTAAAAAAGCGGCAACAAACAGGTGTTGTATCCTGGCGAATTCGCTACGGGGCAGGGGATAGCGCGCGATTCAGCATTGGAGCCTGCGCTGCGCACGATACTCGGTCGGCGACGTTTTCATATGCCGCCGGAAGCTGCGCGCTAGATGGTCGCCGCTGGTCAGGCCGGCGCGCTTCGCTACCTTGTCGACGGGCAGGTCGGTTTCGATCAGCAGATTGCAGACGACCTGGAGCCGCGCATGCATCAGATAGTCGGATGGCGTCATGCCGAGTTCGCTTCTGAAGTGACGCAGGAGGCTGCGTTCGCTCATCGCGGCGACCTGTGCCGCGTCTTCTATCGTGACCTGGCGGCGGCAGTTGTCCTGCAACCAGTGCGCGGCCACGCGCACCTTCTCCGCCGGCGTGTTGCCAACCACGTCCTCGAAGATCGCGTTGAGCACGTCGTGCGAGCAGATCGACAGACGTTCGGCCACGCGGCGCGCCATGCCGTCGCCCATGTCGCGGCGAATCAGCTTCAGCGCGCCTGTGAGCGCGTCGTGAAGGCTTTGCGATCTCGTCTTGCATTCCCCGGAATGGCGCGCCGCGCTCGCTTGCGAATCGCGCTCCTGTTCATTCGATTCGCTGCACGTGTGACCATCGAGACCGGGGAGCGGCGCGCCGACGATCCGCACGTCGGCCGCCTTCGAGCGCGCGCGGTTCATCCATGCAATCAGCGGCACTGAGCGCGAGTCGATGCACGCGTCGGCGCCGACAATCGCAAAGATCGCATCGAATTCGTCGCCGGCGTGCGTATCGAATGCTTCCGCGCTAACGAGCAACGCGGCGGAACTGGCGATATACCCGTCGTGGTCGGAAAGCGTGGTGATCTGATAGAGCCACTGGATGGGACCGCGCGCCGACAACTCACTCGCGGCTTCGAGTGCATTGGCGATGACACTGGCGCTCAGCAGGTCGAAGCCGTCGAACAGCACGACAGCGACGCGCCGCAGTCGCCGGGGAATGACGTCCGTGCCGTCGGAAGCTTGCGTTTCGGGTCTTGGAGCCGGACGTGTCGACATCATTTCTTCCCCAACCTGAATGAACAGGACCAGAACCTCGAGGACCGACTCCGATACGGGAAGCATTCCGCGCGATACCTATGCGAGGAAGGCTCCAGTGCGCTCGCTAACAGGTTATGCTGCCTCGATAAATTGATCAGCGAATGTGGGCGAGCGCACGCAACGCGATGTATTTTCGAAGAACAGCCGTGCTCCCCCATTGACAGTCAATCGCGCATTCACACTCTTGCGCGCAATCTGCAGATCACTCGCTGACGGTTGGCTAACGTCTTTTCAGTTTTCGCGCGAAACACAGCCTTCCTTCTGCGTCGCCATGATCTCGACGAGCATCGCCTGATAGGTCGAATGGCATTGCGCGGCGGCGTGAAAGATCTCGGCCAGTGCCGCGCGGGCGGACGCGGCGTCGTGGTGGCGCGTTGTGTCCGAGAGCGCGAGTAGGGTCCGCAGCGTGTTGCGTTGCTGGCTCACCAGCATATGGAGCGCGCTGCCGAAGCTGTCCTGCTGGTTGGATGTGAGGCTCATGTCGGTTCCGTGGGGCGTGTATCTAATAGCAAAACATTTGAAGGAGAGATCTTGTTCCCACGCTCACATCGATGATTCGTTGCTCTCCAGCGCCGATATCGACGACTCCGTGGCAATGCCTCTCGCTTTGTAAATGGCTTGCGCGATCTTCAGGTAGTTCTCTGCCGTGTCGTGCAACGTATAGCCGTCCAGCGCGCGATACGCGCGGGGCACACGCAACGCGTGCAGCAATGCGCGCGCATAGGTGGAAGGATCTTTCGTGTCGACGAGCGATACGCCCGGAAAATCGCGGGCAAATTCGAATGCCGCAATGCGGCTCGCGACAACGGGAATACCCGACGCCAGTGCTTCGAGAAAGCCGATGCTATGTGCCTCTCTGAGTGACGGCATCGCAAAGACTTGCGAGGTCTGCAGAATCGCCGCGACATTCGACGCGGGACCGCACAGCGTCACCCGGTCATCCAGGTTCAAACGTTGCACGAGTTTCATGGCCATATCGTGATAAGCGGGATCTTCGACGACGCCATACAACACCAGCCGCGCGTCAGGCTCCTGTTGCAGCACGATTTCAAACGCGTGAATGGTTTCCAGTTGCCCTTTGTCGACGACGTAGCGGCCCAGTTGAACGATCTGCTGTGAAGCGCCGCAATCGACAAAAGCGGAAGTTGCAGTTTGAAAGCGCGGCAGATCCACGCCGTTGGGAATCACCGTTACGAGTGGATGTGGCCCAACTTCGCGCAGATAGTCGAGCGTATTCTGCGACGAGACGCCGACCACGGCCTTCGCGCGATGCGAAAGCACGCGCTCCGCCCACCTTAGTTTCGGGTTCGCGAAGTCATTGGAGCCCGAGTGCATTACATACACGACGGGCGCGGCATTGGGAAGAAGACGCACATAGAGTGCGGCTAGCGTCGCGTGGGCAATGATCACGTCCGGTCGGAATTGCCGTATACAGCGCCATAGATGCATGAGACGCCCAATACGTCCTTGCGGAGAAGCGGGAAAGTCGCACAGTACGTCGGCTGCCGCGAGTTCGCTGCGGCTATGATCGAAATCCGCCATTTGCGGCTGCATCGACGCGATGCAGACTTCGTGGCCACTCTCCCTGTGCTGGATCGCGAGACCCTTTGCCAGAATCTCCGCACCAGACAAACGTGGCGCATAGACGACCTGTAGTATCCGCACTTTTCACCGTCTCGAATGGGGCGTGATCTTGGAGAGCCGTGTCTCTCGTCTTTTCTGCAGCGTACGGTTGCCTGTGTCAATCGTCAATGTCGCAATCGACATATGTGCATATACCATAGCCAATCGACACATTGCGATTCGGTCAAGCACTAGGTGTTGCTGGACACGGGTACTCGTTCAGAGAACTTTTCCATTTTCGTCGAGCAAATGATGATGAGAGCAGTCCTCATCCGAGTGCGACTGCAATGTCTCTATTGAACCAGGCGATCGAGCCAGAGCGTTTCCGAGTAAACGGCTGACAACGGAAAACCTTCCATCGGAATACTTTGGAAATTGTTTCCGTCGAACGCGTATCGCGACAGGGCGGCAGTGCCCGCCGAGAAGAGCGTGTTGGCGAGTACGGCGTCCGTTCGTTCGTAGAAGACGAGTGCAGTGCGGTTGTTATCGCGAAGCAGGGCAGGCGCGGCGTCCTGCCACCGGAGATCGCGCAGATAGGCGAGTAAAACGGGTGCGGTCTCGCGATGCTGTACGTTCCACTTCCATACATCCACGCCGCCGGGCTCCTGGAAATGCGGCACGGTCATCACAATCGTTGCGTCGGCGCTGGCGTCGAGCGTAAAGCGGGTGGTGTCGCGCTGGAATTGAGACGGCAGAAGAGATGTTACGCCAAAGCTCCAGCGCTCCTTCTCGACGCTGAGTGCCGTGACGGCCAGGCGACGGTAATCGTCGGCAGATTGGATGGCGATGAACGTTGCCGTGTCTTTGCGAGTGCTGCCTACGGTGAGCAGTTGCACGTTGGACTTCAAATAGTTCGTACCTTTGACTTTTGTCTGCTGGATCTGCCCGGCTTGATCGGCGCTGATCGTCCATAGATCGACAGCTTTGTCTGATCTTTGCACTGCAACAAGGATCTTTTCGCGCGATGTTTCTTTGGTCGAAAAGGCAAGGTACTGCTGCACGCGTTCCGCGGGAAGGCTTTTGTCGCTCTGAAACCAGAGAACGGGTGCGGAAAAGTGATTGCCATTGCTGTGCAACAACCAGAAGGCAGAGCCGCCGTTTCTCGGCGTGACGACCATGAGATCTGCCCGGCCGTCGCCATCGAAGTCGCCAGTCAGAAAGCGCGCGCTGTCGAAACACAACGTATCGGCACCGCATGTCGGCATCGTCGCGCGGCTATCGAAGCGCACGGCATTCGCGTACCAGTTCTCGGGCTCTTCAGGTTTGCCCAAGATTGAAGTCTGAACATAGACGTCGAAGCCGGGGCCGTCGGAACGTCTTTGCACGTAGACGGCCGAGAGCGTACCGTCGCCCGTCACGTCGCCGTACATTGCGCCCGTGAGACGCAAGTCCGTCGACCATGACGGACGCATTGTGGACCAGCGGTAGCGCGTCGTCATGGACGCGCATCCCCTGATATGAAGGCGGTTGTTCTCTGCGCCAAGGCAGCGACGCGAGGGCGTGAATATCAGACCAAAGTCCCACGGTGTCCAGCGTTGCGACACATTCCATTCTTCACATGGTTCTTCCGCGAGTCTGCCGTCGTGTTCGGCGACGCATTGCCCCGTCGAGACGGAGACGAGTGCCGCATTGTGCTGGTTGCCCGCGTACGCAGCGCGCGGTTCCCATTTCCATTGCTGGCTGGCCGACTCATCGCAATCCGCGAGTTCAGGGCTGCGCGCATTGCCTCGCGAAGTCAGGCATTGACTGGAACCGGTATTAAAGAGCACAGAGGGAATGGCGACGAAATCCGGCTTTGTATGAAGCGTGGTGTCGTCGCGCAAATAGTTGCGCAAAACCCAGTTGCCGTCCCATTGGTACTCGCCGAACACATGCGCGATATCGCCACCGTCGATCGAGAAGTAGCTGGCCGCTATGTCGCGCTTGCGTTGCGCTTCTTCGCCGAACAGCGTCGCGGGCCAGGTTCCTGTCGGATACGTTGTGTAGAAGGCAATGGGAATAGCGCGCCCTAACGTTTGCGCGACATGGCGCGTCATGCGGGCGGCGTAGATATGGTCGGGATGCTCGATGAAGGGCACTGTGTCAGGGTTCAGCGTGGCGATTCGCGTCGCGTCCTGCAGTATCGTTTTGAGGACGACGGAAAGCGAATCGCGTGTGTAACGCGTTGCCGGCAGTTCTGCATGTCCCATCGGAAAGGTTGTGAGCGTTGCGCCCTGATCCCAAAGCAGGGCAAGCGGCACGCGGCCGCCGCGGACCGCGCCGCCGGGAAGCCTGAGTTCGAGAAGCCGCACGCGCGGTTGCGCTTTCAATGTGAGCTGGGACACCGGCTTTCCCGCAATTTGCACTGTCGCTTCGTCCCACGTATTCCCGACTCCGGCAAGACGCGCATAAGCCAGTCGCGAGGCTTCCTCACGCTTTTGCACGTAGGCGAAATTCGCTCCATTGGCGCCGCCAATCAGATGAACGGTGGTGACGCACCATCCCGCGCGCAGTCGCTCGCTGATTGCGGGCTCAACGAACAGCAGATCGTCATCGAGGTGTGCGACAACTGTCACGAGCGTGCCCGCACTGCAATCGGCGGATGACGCGCGTGCCGTCCCGATGAGAATGAAGCACATGCAAGGAAGAAACAGGACATAGCGGGACAATCGAAAAAGCCCGAATGACGACGTGTTCATATGATTGCGATCGTCCTTTTTTTCTTGGTGTTGTCCCCGAGAGCCGTAGTCGAACTGATGAAGTAGCCTCGGCTTGTTGACGCTTGCTATTACACCAGTCGTTTTCTTACTGTTTGAAAGATAATCGTCCTTTTTCGCGAAAAAATATTAAAGTGGCCGCTTCCGGATAAGCACGAAAACCAGTCTATATTTGTGAGCCGTCCTTTAATAGAGCGTAGTTCTCCCGGTTCGAACGCGGATTGTAGTGCGGCGAACAGCCTTTAATAGACAGATTGCAGTTGTCAGTGGCAATCCATACAAACGTAAGCTCGCACCCGTAATAAAGTAAGTGGCCGCTGACGCAGCGTTCGTCAGTAGCCTGAGCAATGAAGAACAATTCGATAACGGCATCCCGACGGGTTCGCGCGTCGTGCGTTTCTGCCAATAGTGGTGTTTTGAGGACGTCATGCGGATGCTGTTCGTTATCGGTCACCTCGGTGACTACCACGTGCCGCGCTATGAAGCGCTGATGCGGCTTGCGAGGAGGCGTGGCGACGAAGTCTCTCTGGTCGAAGTATTCGGGCGGTCGGGTTTCTATTCGTTTCCGCAAACCCGGCGCGCGTCGTTTTTCGAGCAACGTCACGAGTGCGTCACCACCCTGGAGAATGATGTCAGCGATACTGGCGGACGCTGGCTGAATGTCTTCGCGCGTCTTACTGCGATCATCCGGCAAATCGAGCCGGATGTCGTCGTCACGTTGGGCTATGACACACCGTACTCGTTGTGGCTCTGTTTCGTCAGAAGGTTCACGAGACCGTTTGGCCTGATCTACATGTCGGATTCGAAGGCCGACGACGGCCCGCGCAGCAGCGTCAAGGAATGGCTGAAGCGCCGGCTGGTGCGGCGCTTCGATGCCGCGCTGGTCGCGGGAGAAAGGCATCGCGACTACGCGGAGTCTCTCGGCATTCCGCGCTGGCGTTCGCGAGTCGGTTTCGATGTGATCGATGTCGACCAGTTTTCGCGCCGTGCAGCGGCTGCGCATGCTGCTGCCGACGACGTTCGTCGTGTGCGTGGCTTGCCGCAGCGCTATGTGCTCTGCGTCAGCCGCTTCGTGGCGCGCAAGAACGTCGATGTCGTCATCAATGCGTTTGCGCGTTCCCATCTCGCGGACCATGCAATCGAGCTGGTTCTGATCGGGCAGGGACAAGACGAGCCCATGTTGAGAACACTCGTATCGCGACTCGAACTCGAAAAGAGCGTGCGCTTTCTCGATGCACTGCCCAACGGCGAAATGCCTGCGATTTACGGCCTTGCCGATTTCGTGGTGCTCGCCAGCGAGTTCGATCAATGGGGACTCTGCATCAACGAAGCATTCGCGGCGTCGCGCACGGCGATCGTTACGCATACCTGCGGCGTGGCGCGTGAGCTTGTTGTGAACGAGACGAACGGCTATGTCGTTGAGCCGGGCAACGCGGAGATGCTCGCGGCGCGCATGCGAACACTGGCATTGGACGATGTGCTGCGCGAACGCTTATCTGCCCGCGCGCGGCTGAGCGTCGAGCAATGGAAACCCTCCACGTTCGCGAGCAATCTGATGGAACTTGCCGATTGTGTGCTCGATTCCGATCAGGTCATCTCGCGAGCCGAGCATGAGTAAAGCGCATCGTCACGCCATCGCGCGGGGAGAGAATCATGAATGAGCCGGAGAGCATCGGGGCGTGCACGCCGTTCCAGTTATGCATGATGGCCGAGGAACAGGATGAAGCGTTCACGGACGTCATGGCGTTGGCACAAGCGAACAGCGAACTCGATCTGAATGCGGCCGTCGACACCCTCGCTGAGATTCACGAACTCGTGAAGGGCTATCTCGAACCTTGAGTCGAGAACATGCCGCAGATCGCATCGCGCAACCATGCAATGCCGGGGTCGGCGGAAAACTGCATGTGCGTATGTACCTGAATTTCAATCGGTGGCAATGAAAAAGGCAACGGCAGGATTCGGAATGCCTTGTTTCGATTGAACCGCTGCGCAATGCTTTTCGGAAAGATGACAGCGAGGTCGGTGTTCTGGACGATCTCCGGCGCAACCACGAAATGCGGCAACCGCAGCACGATATCGCGGCGCAGATTCAATTCCTCCAGCCATTGCTCGACCATCCGGTGACCGGTTGCGTTCGTGCTCGCATAGACGTAACGCAGCGCGGCAAGGTCGTCCTTGGTCGGATTGCGCTTGCGCAGCGGATGCCCCGCGCGCACCACGCACACGTGCTCGTCGACGAACAGTGTCGTGCTGATGCAGGCAGCGTCCAGTCCCGGCACATAACCGAGCGCGAGATCGATCTCGCCGCTTCGCATCGCGACGCTCACGGCATCCACGGAGAAGTTAGCGACCTCGATGCGTATGCCTGGCGCCGTGCTGTCGATCATCGCGAGCAGCGGCGGCAGAAAATAGAACTCTGACATGTCCGACATCGACACGCGGAACACGCGATGTGCCGTCGCGGGATCGAACTTCGCTAGTTGCTGAACCGCGACGTTGATGATGCCGAACGCCTGCGCGAGCGGCGCGTGCAGGCGGACAGCCGCGTCGGTGGGGACCATGCCCGTCGGCGTGCGAACGAACAGGGGATCGTCGAACAGCGTGCGCAAGCGGCGCAACGCGTGACTGACGGCAGGTTGCGTGAGCCCAAGCCGCGCGCCCGCCGCCGTGAGGCTGCGCAGATCTGCGATGGCCAGAAACACGCGCAGAAGATTCAAGTCCGTGATGCCTGGGGGCGTCTTTGTCATGTCGTTCGGAACCCGGCCGTGGCGGCGCGCGACCCGCATGCGGTCGGACGCGCCTCGCTGTTGGACCGAACCCGCATGCCCGCGTTCGGCGCTTTCACTCGCGCGTCAGATTACCGTAAATGCTGTGCATCGGGTAATGTGGCGTGGTCCCGCTATACGGCGGAAACGAATCGAAGTCCGCTTTCATTCGCGCACGCACGGGCGACGCGAGCGCAGCGTCGAGTGAAGCGACGTCATCGAATACGACCTTGTTGCGTTGCATGGCCGTCGCACGCGCGTGCTTCAACGCCGAACGATAGTCGATGCGCGTATAGATCTCCAGTTCGCGAATGCCGGGCAGTTGCGTCATCAACGGAGGATGATGCGTCAGATAGTGCGTGAGCCATGCGTTGAAGTCGTCCGCTTCACCTTCATAGCTGACGAGGTAGGTGCAACGTTCTTCTCGTGCATCGATTGGATGCGGCGTCGAGAACTTGCGCACGGCCATTGCCTGCTGGAACAGCGTGCAATCATCCATGCTTGCGGCGATGCTGTCGGCGGCGGCCTGTATTGCGCCGCCCGGTTGCAGCGCGGCTTCGAGCCATTCGAGATCGTCGAAATACCATTGCGTGACGCAGAACGGTGCCAATGCTGTGCGCTCGTCGCGCACGGCAGGAAGATGCGACACGAAGCGCCGCAAACCCGCCACGTCATGCGCGGCCGACTGCAAGCGGGAGATATTCGCTCGATCGAACACGCCGCGCGCGTGACTGCTTTCGCCAATCAGAAAGAAGCAGACTTCCACGCTTACCTCGCGCATTGAGTGGAAGCGGACGCTGCGCCCGCAACCGGCCGCACGAGACGATGAAACTGCCGCGCGAAATAGATCAGTCCATCGCCATCGGAACTGACCGAGATATCGTCGATCCGTACGAACATCACCGAGTGCGACCCGACGCTCTTGAGTTCGACGATCGTGCCTTCGAGGTTCGCAATGGCGTGCGAAAGCACGGGCACGGCCGAGCGGCCTGGCTTCCAGGCGTGGCGTGCGAAGCGCTCGTCCATCGGGCACGATGTCATGCCCGCGAAGTCGCGCGCGAGGTCCTGATACTCGCCGGCAAGCACGTTGATGCACACGTCGCGGTTCTCGCGCAGCACGTCGTGCATATAGCTGGCCTGGTTGATACAGACGAGCATCGTCGGCGGCTCGTCGGTCACCGAGCAGACGGCGCTCGCGGTGAGACCGCAGCGTCCGCTTGGGCCGTCGGTCGTAATGACATTGACGGCTGCGGGCAGGCACGCCATCGCGTCGCGAAAGCGCCGCTTCATCTCTTCGTTCGTCATCGCTTGCTCCTCGTGTTCGTTCGCGCGTTGCATCACGGATACGGCGTGACGGGCGGAATGCCGACGAACAGCGCGCCCGACGCGTCATACGTGCCCTCGCCGAGAAATGCATGCTGCGTCACGACGATCGAGTCGCGCACCAGACGCTGCAATCGGCTCTCGCGATAAATCGCGGCGATACCCGCCATCTGATAGGCCTGCATCACCACTTCGGCGCATACGTGGGCCGCATGCGTCGCGCTCAGGCGCATCAGATTCGCCTGGTCCGGCGTGACGGGATTGCCGGCAAGAATCGTGTCCCACGCGGCTTGCGAGGACTCGTAGAAGAACGCACGCGCGCTGCGCCACTGCGCTTCCGCTTTCGAGAGACCCGAGCGGTAGTAGCCCCGGTCCGCGAGACGCGGCGCGCCCGTCGTCGTTTTTGTCGCGCCGGACATATCGGTCAGGAGATCGAGCGCGGCGCGCGCCAGGCCGACGTTCACGGCCGCATGCACCTGCGCCTGATACGCGACGGCTGGGTAGCGGTACAGTGGCTCGTCGATCAGCGCGTTACCGCCGCGCACGAAGGTCCATTGCGCATCGACGAACTTGTCGCGCAAGCGCAGATCGTGACTGCCCGTGCCCTGCATGCCGACCACGTTCCAGTTGTCGACGATCTCGACCTCGCTCGCGGGAAACACGGCGGTGAAGGGCTTGCCCGCGCCCGCATCGCCCGAACTCGCGGGTGTGCCGCCAATGCCGACGCCAATCCAGTCCGCGCCTTTGCAGCCGCTCGCGAACCGCCACTGGCCGCTGACCTTGTAGCCGCCCGGCACTTGAAACGCAGGTTGCAGCGGATAGAGACCGCCCGCAAAAACCTGGTCCGGTCCCTTCGCGTAGATCTGCTGTTGCGTTTCGACGGGCAGCGACGCGAGGTACGTATTCGCCGATCCGAACGCGGCGACCCATGCTGTCGAGCCATCCGCGATCGCAATGCGTTCGAGGATCGCGAGAAACTGCGGCGGCGGCAGTGCGTCTCCGCCGAAACGGCGCGGCGTGCTTGCACGGTAGATGCCCGCGCGTTTCATCTTCGCGATCATGTCGCGCGGCACATGGGAGAGCTGATCGAACTCGTCGCGGCGGCGTTCGATTTCTTCGATCAGAACATCGAGCGAAATGGGACCGGCATACTCGGGATACGGCTCGCCCTGGTCGATGAAGCGCGGCTCGTGGGCGTACGTCGAAATGCTATGGAGGCTTTGCATGATGAATACGTGTTGAGTTGAATGGAGCAATCGATCAGGCGGTGACGGGCTCGACGCTCTGTCTTGCCTGCAGCCGTGCGGCGCGTGGGAAGGTTTCGGGTGCGATCAAGGTCGCGATCACCGTGACCAGCGCAAGTGCGACGAGATAGATCGCGACGGGTGTGGCGCTGCGATAGTGAGCGAGCAGCGCGGTTGCGATCATCGGAGAAAGGCCGCCGCCGAGCACCGACGAAATTTCGCGTCCAATGCCGAGTCCCGAGAAGCGCAGGTGAACGGGCAGCAGTTCGCTGATGAAAGCGGGCTGCGCGCCTTCGAGAATGCCGAGCGTGATGCTGTTGGCGAGAATCAGCGCGGCAATCACTTTCCACAGCACGCCGGAGGCGAGCAGCGTGAAATACGGATACGCGACCAGCACCATTGCAATGGCACCCACGAGATAGACCGGCTTGCGCCCGATCTTGTCGGTGAGATGTCCCATCAGAAGCGACACGGGAATCATCAGCAGCATCGACAGCGTGAGCCCGCCGAGAATCCATGTCGACTTGAGGCCGAGAAACTGACCATACGCAATCGAGAACGCGAAGAAGATGTACGACGCGCCGCCTTCGCCGAAGCGCAGACCGAACACGGTGAGCACCTGACGCGGGCAACGGCGCAATACTTCGACGATCGGCATGCGGCTTTCGCGGTGTGTCGCCTTCACTGCGACGAATTCGGCGCTTTCTTCGACCGAGCGGCGCATCCAGAGGCCGAGCACGACGAGCACCACGCTGCACAGGAACGGCACGCGCCAACCCCAGCTGAGGAAGTCGTCGGGCGACAGCGTCTGCGCGAGCAGGAACGCAGCTGTCGACAGCACGAAGCCGAATGCCGCGCCGCTCGGGCTCCAGGCGGACAGTGCGCCGCGCCTCGATGCGGGCGCGCTTTCGTGAATCAGCAGAATGCTGCCGCTCCATTCGCCGCCCGCTGCGAGCCCCTGAAGAACGCGCAGCAGCACGAGACCGATGGGCGCTGCAATGCCGATCTGTTGATACGTCGGCAGCAGTCCCATACACATGGTTGCGACGCCCATCGTCAGGAGCGTGAGCATCATCACCGTCTTGCGTCCGTAGCGGTCGCCGATATGGCCGCACAGCACACCGCCGACCGGCCGTGCGATGAAGCCGACCGTGAATCCGCCGAATGCCGCGATCGTGCCCGTCAACGGATCGCTGCCGACGGGAAAGAACAGCTTGCCGAATACCAGCGCGGCCGCGGTTCCGTAGAGAAAGAAGTCGTACCACTCGAGTATCTGGCCGAGCACGGCCGTCGTCACCGCGCGGCGGACGGTGCTTGTCTTGCGTACGGGAGAGGAAGAGGAAAGCGTGGCTGTCGCGTGAGGATTCATGGCATTGGGCTGAGCAAGACGTTGAAGTTTCCGCTTCCCGATGATGGGGACGGGCAGGGCGACCTGGCGAATCAGACAAACATGGGCGAACAATAGGAGCGTGCGAAAAGACCGTCAAATTCAAGCCAAAAATGCGCGACATAAATGGCATTCATGTCGCTCGTGCCTTTGTCGGCGTGCGTGCAGCCGCAAATAAAACACGCTTATCGCACCTGTTCTATTTGACTGATTTGACCACGCATAAAGGCGAACTTAGATTGCGGTCCGCGTAACAGCCGCGGCGCAGTCATCATTCGCTGCGTCATTCAATCGAAGCAGTCGGGATGAACGGGATGACGAATCTATGAGAGTCAAATTGGCAGCCGCATTGGCCGCATTGACGTTGGTCGAGTGTGCATTCGCTGGCGCGGCGTACGCGCAGAGTTCGGTGACGATGTACGGTATCGTCGATGATGGTTTCAACTGGACCTCGAATTCAGGGGGCCACAATCTGTACAACGTGTCGAGCGGCGTGATGCAGGCGAGCCGCTGGGGTTTGCGCGGCAAGGAAGATCTCGGCGGCGGGCTCGCCGCGCTCTTCGTGCTGGAAAACGGTTTCGATCTGAATAGCGGATCGCTGGGGCAGAAGAATCGCGGTAGCACGCAAGGGCTGATGTTCGGACGCCAGGCGTATGTGGGGCTGTCGAGCGCGTATGGCTCAGTGCTGGTTGGACGCCAATACGATTCTGTTGTCGATTATGTCGGCCCCTTTGAAGCAGGCGATCAATGGGGCGGCTATATTGCCGCGCATCCGGGCGATCTCGACAATATCAACAACGCGTATCGCGTGAACAATGCGCTCAAGTACACGAGCGCCAATTACGCGGGCCTCACGTTCGGCGGCGTGTATAGCCTGGGCGGCGTGGCGGGTGAGGCGTCGCGCAATCAGGTGTGGTCGCTTGGTGCCGGCTATGCGAACGGTCCGCTTTCGCTTGGAGTCGGCTATCTGAATGCGCGTAATCCGAATGTCGGATTCTTCGGCGACAACGGTGCGAGCACGGCAGCGACAGCAAGCACGAACTTCGTTTCGTCGCCGGTGTATAGCGGCTATGCTTCGGCGCGAACGTATCAGGTGATTGCAGCGGGCGCGGCCTATGCGTTCGGCGCGGCGACGTTCGGCGCAACGTATTCGAATACGCAGTTCAGGAATCTCGGCGACACGGTCGAATCCGGTCCGAATCCGCGCGGCTATCGCGGCAACGCGACGTTCAATAACGCGGAAGTGAACTTCAAGTACCAGGTGACGCCTGCATTCCTGCTCGGCGCGGCATTCGACTATACGCACGGCGGCAGCGTCGATGCGTCGACAGGGACGAACCCTGGCGCGCGCTACTATCAAGGCGCGATAGGAGCGGATTACTTCTTGTCGAAGCGCACCGACGTGTATCTGATCGGCGTTTATCAGAAAGCATCGGGCACGGACTCGACGGGTACGGCGGCCGTTGCGGCCATCAACAATCTCACGCCCTCCACCAGCGACCGGCAGAGCACCGTGCGCGTCGGCATCCGGCACAAGTTCTGATTGCTGCGTTAAAGCCGCCGGTTCATGTGAACGCGGTGGCTTTAACAGTTTTAGAACCGATGCCGCATCCCAACAGCAACGACAACCTGCTGATCGGTCGATGACGGACTTTGCCCGCTGATAGCGGCAGTCAGGCCGGAGCCGTCGCTGGAGATATGCTGATAGCTTGCCTGCACGTAAAGATCGGTTCGCTTCGAGAGAAAGTAATCGGTTTGCACTGAGACTTCCTGCCACTTCGGATGATGCTGGCCTGTCGCGTTCGACATCGAGCCTGACGTGTACGTGTATTCGCCGTTCAGCGCAATCGTCGGCGTGAGCGAGTAGCTCGCGTTCAGTTCGTAATTGCTGAAGCTCATACCTTCGCCATTCGCAACGAGGCCGAGGCTATTCGCGCCGTTGATCGTCGCGAGCCCGCCGAGTTGCGTGCGCGTCCAGACCGCGCCAAACGTCGCCGCGCCGATCGAGTAGTTTCCGCCCGCGCCATATGTGCGCT
This sequence comes from Paraburkholderia hospita, assembly GCF_002902965.1. Taxonomy (GTDB): domain Bacteria; phylum Pseudomonadota; class Gammaproteobacteria; order Burkholderiales; family Burkholderiaceae; genus Paraburkholderia; species Paraburkholderia hospita. Next base: position 664,100 of record NZ_CP026107.1, read on the forward strand.
GACGCGCTGCGATAAACGTGCGGTCGGTCAGCGTCAATGCGCCGCTGGTGTTGCTGCTGCCGCCGTTGTTCGCCTGGAAGTAGCCTGCGCCAAGACGCAGCGGGCCTGCATCGTACGAGGTGCCGAAGCTGTATAGCCGGTTGTCATCGAATCCGCCCGCTTCATTCGAGAAGCCATACAACGCGCCGAACTTCACGCCAGCATAGCTGTTGCTAGCGAACTTCACCGAGTTGTTCACGCGGAACGAGTTGTTCAGATTGTCGTTGTCGTACGGATGCGCGGACAGATTGTTGCCGCCCGGATGATGACCCGTGAAGCTGAGCGGCGCGAGGTAGTCGACGACGGAATCGTACTGACGTCCCAGCGTAAAGGTGCCGAACCGGTCATTCGACAGTCCCGTATAAGCCTGATAACCGAACAGACGGCCGCCCTGGCGCGAGGTGCCGTTCATCACGCTGAAGCCGCTTTCGAGCTGGAAGATCGCCTTCGTGCCGCCGCCCAGGTCTTCGCGCGCGAGCATGCCCCAGTGGCTGCCCGTCACGTCGCCGCTGCCCGCTTGCCACGCGCTGCTGCCTTTCTGGTTGTTCGTGTACGACAGGCCCGCGTCGATCACGCCATACAGCGTGGCCGTGTTTTGGGCCTGCGCATTGCACGCGTAGCTCGCCGCGATCGCGACCATCACGAGTGTCCTTTTCATCTTTTTCCCCTATTGTTTGATTTGAACGATGTGACGACCCACGCCGCAGCGCGGCGCCCACCGGGAGGCGGGCGTCGTGCGTTGAAACGAATGCGGCGTGGTGAGGTGGCTGGCTGGGACGCTCGACGAATGTCTAGCGGCTGGCGATGCCGTCCTGAACCGACAGACCGTCGATCAGGACTTGATGCTGGCCGCGCGAACAAGGCTCGATTCGCGCGGTGACTCCGAATACTTCTGCAAGGCTCGCTTGCGTGACGACATCGGCGCTCGGTCCGAAGCCCGCGATGCGACCTGCGTGAAGCAGCATCGCCTGATGGCAGGCGCGCATGGCGGTGTTGATGTCGTGCAGAACGACGACAGTGACGATGCCTCGTTCCCGCGTGATGTCACGCAGCACGCGCATCACGTGGAACTGATAGTTCAGGTCAAGTGCCGACAACGGCTCGTCGAGCAGCAGCACTTGCGGCTCGCGTACCAGCGCCTGCGCGATGCCGACGAGTTGTCTTTGGCCGCCCGACAACTCGTCCAGCGAGCGCGATGCGAGCGCATCGATGCCAAGGCGTTCGAGCACGGCCCGCGCATTCGCGAGGTCGTCGGTGCGGGCGCCGTGGGCGCGGAATGCGCCGCGCGTCGCGCAACACGCGACCAGCACGGACTCGAGCACTTGCAGCTTCACGCCTGCGGGCAACGACTGTGGCAAGTAGACGACGCTATGCGAGCGCGCGCTCGCTGCGGACAGTTCGAGCGGCGCGCCGTCGAGCGTCAGTTGACCGGCATGCGCGCGCGTAAGGCCCGCGAGCGCGCGCAGCAGCGTCGACTTGCCGCTGCCGTTCGGACCGAGCAGCGCGGTGATCTGGCCGCGCGGCAGCGGGCCGGCATCGAGCGACTTGAGCACCGTGCGCTTGCCGTATTGCACGCTGAGGCCGTGAATCGACAGGCCGTTCATTGCGTGGCTCCCTGCGAGCGCACGACGATCGCGAGAAAGAGGGGAATGCCGACCAGCGCCGTCACGATGCCGACGGGAATCAGCACGCCTGGCACGATGAGCTTCGATGCAATCGACGCAAGCGACAGCATCAACGCGCCGACCAGCATGCTGCCGGGCAGATAGAAGCGGTGGTCCTCGCCGAACAGCGTGCGCGCGATATGCGGCGCGATCAGTCCGACGAAGCCGATCGTGCCGACGAACGACACCGCGAGCGCCGACAGCACCGACACGCGCAGCAGCGTGCCGAGCCGCAGGCGACGTACGTCGATGCCGAAGCTCGCGGCGCGATCTTCGCCGAGTCGCAATGCGGTGAGCGTCCACGCGTTGCGCATCGAGAGCGGCAACGCGACCGCGAGTGCGACGGCGAGCACCGCGATCTTCGGCCAGTCGGCACGCGCGAGCGATCCGAGCGTCCAGAACACGAGGCCTTGCAGTGCGTCGGCGGAAGCGATGAACTGCATCAGCGAGACGAGCGCATGGAACGCGAACACCAGCGCGATGCCCAGCAGCACGACGCCGGACGTCGTCATGCCGCGCCAGCGCGCGATACCATCGAGCATCAACGCCGACATGAACGCGAACAGGAACGCGTTGGCCGACACGAGCCAGCTTTGCGCGATGCCGGGCAGCGTGATGTCGAGCACGATTGCGAGCGACGCGCCGAACGCCGCCGCCGCCGATACGCCGAGCGTGTAGGGGCTCGCGAGCGGATTGTTGAGGACGGTCTGCATTTCCGCACCCGACAGACCGAGCGACGCGCCTACCAGGAGCGCCATCACCGCGTACGGCATGCGGATCTGCCAGACGATGACGTTCGTCGCGGCATCGGCCGATGCATGGTGAAACACCGCACGCAGCAGCGTCGAAACGGGCAGACCGGACGGGCCCGAGCGCAGATCGAGCAGCAGCGAGCCGACGATCAGCAACGCGACCGCGCACAGCCACAGCACGCGCAGACGCGTGATGCGCAGATACCGCTGCAGGCTGGCGTCCGCGGCGCTTTGCTGCGCGCGCGCGGAACGAATCAGGGAGACGGAATCGGACATTTCTGCGGCCGTTAGTGCGAGGCTTCGGCCGTGGACTGCGCGAGCGGCGCGTCGACCCACTCGGCGCCTTGCGGCGGCACGGCGAGGAAGCGCTTGTACAGTTCAGCCTGCGTCGCGTGTACGTCGAGATCCTTGAACTGCGCTGGATAGAACCACTTCGCAAACGCTTCGATCGCGAGAATGTTGTACGGTGAGTCGTAATAGTTGTGCGAGATGCCGTGCGCGTTGCCGTCGTGGATCGCCTTGATCGTGTCGAAGCCGGGACGCGCGATCAGTTGCGCGAGGCTCGCGCGCGCATCGTGCTCGCTCGTCATCGCGCCGACGCGCAGCGACGCGAGGCCCGGTTTCGTGCGGCTGCCCGTCGCGATGTAGACGTCCGGCTGCGCGGCGATCACCTGTTCCATGCTGATGTCGCCGAGCACGCCCGGCACGAGACCTTGCGCGATATTGCGTCCGCCCGCTGCCTGCACGAACTCGCCGAAGTTGCCGTTGCCCGCCGTGTGGCAGCAGCCCGCATCCCAGACGCCCGCGAGCAGATCGACGAATACCTTCGGACGCTGCGCTTCGGGCACACGGTTCACGACGTTCTGCACGCGCGCCAGATGCTGCTGATAGAACTGGATGTACGCATTCGCCTGCTGATCGCGATGCAGCACCGCGCCGAGCAGCTTGATGCTTGGCAGCGTGTTCTGCATCGGATGCAGGCGGAAGTCGACGAATACGACCGTCGTGCCCGTCGCTTCCAGTTGCTTCACGAGCGCGTTGTAGCGGCTCGGGCCGTGTCCGGCGATGCTGAAAATCGCCAGATCGGGCTTGAGGCTCAGGGCTTTTTCATCGCTGATGCTGTCTTCCGTCGCTTTGCCGATCAGCGGAATCGTTTTGATGTCGGGGAATTTCTGCGCGTAGGCGTTGAAGGTCTGCGGGTCCATCAACGGCAGATCGCCTTGCCAGCCTACGATGCGCGCGAGCGGCTTCTGGCCTTCGAGCAGCGCGACGGCCGATAGCAGGCGGCTTTCGCCGAGCAGGATGCGCTGCGGTTCGGCGACGGGCACACGGATCGTACGGCCGGCGAGATCGGTGAGGGTTGCGGGCGCGGCCGCGTTCACGGGCGCTGCGGCGCTCGCCGGTTGCGCGGCGAGCGCCGGTGCGCTGGCCGTCAGCGTAAAGCCAGCCGCGAAAGCGAAAGCGACTGAGGCGGCCACGGAGGAGGCGGCGCGCGCCGCCGTCGAAACGGCCCGCCCGCAGGCCGAAGAAAGCACGGAAATCGACATGATATAGTTACTGGATGAGAATTATTTGCATTTACCGGCGCCACTTTAGCCACGAGATGTAATGGCGATGTGTTGGAACGGCGCACTTTTGTAATGGAATGTGTTGAGCCGATTTTTTCCGGTTGCAATACGGACAATGCGGGCTGAGTAGAAGAGAAGAAGAGCTTTTGATGGACCACATACTTGTCGTCGATGACGACCCGAACATTCGCCAGCTGCTCGGCGACTATCTGCGCAGCATGGGCTATCAGGCGACGACGGCCACCAACGGCGCGCAGATGAAGCAGATCATCCAGGCGTCGCAGATCGATCTCGTCGTGCTCGACCTGATGCTCGACGGCGAGGACGGACTCGAACTCACACGCGAGCTGCGCCGCGAGCGCGGCATGCCGATCGTGATCCTGAGCGCGCGCGGCGGATTGCTCGACCGCATACTCGGCCTCGAAATGGGTGCCGACGATTACCTGCCCAAGCCATTCGATCCGCGCGAGCTGGTCGCGAAGATCAAGTCGGTGTTGCGCCGCGCGCGCAGCACGCCGGCGGGCGCACTTTCCGCCGATGCCGCCGCGTTCGTCAGCTTCGCGGGCTGGAAGCTCGATACGCGGATGAAGCAGATGCTGTCGCCCGAAGGCGTTGTCGTGTCGCTCGGCGGCTCCGATTACCGGACGCTGCGCACGCTGCTCGATCATCCGAACCGGCCGCTGTCGCGCGATTTCCTGCTCGACCATGTGTTCGGCAAGGAGCACACACCGCTCGACCGTTCGATCGACGTTTGCATCAGCCGTCTGCGGCATCAGCTGAAAGACGCTGCGCGCAGCGCCGCCTTGATCCGCACGGTGCGCAACGAGGGCTACATGCTCGTCGCCGACGTCGCGTTCGAAGCATGAGCGGCCGCACGATGAAACTGCGTGCGTGGCCCGATTCGCTGTTTGGGCGGCTCGTGATGATTCTCGCCGTCGGCATGTTCGCCGGCCAATTGCTTACCAGCACGATCTGGTTCGAAACGCACGACAACCGCACGCTCGAAATTCCCGCGCGCCTGTTCGCGAGCCGTCTCGCGGATACCGTCCGGCTGCTGCAGCACGCGCCCGATGCAGCCGCGCGCGATGCGATCGTGACGCAACTGTCGGATGCACGTTACCGTCTGCAATGGACCGACACGCCGCAGCCCGTGCAGCAAACCTCGCTTGCGAAGCGCACGGTCAGCGATCTGATTACGGGTGTGATTCGCAGACGTCTCGGCGAGCCGATCGACGTGCGTCTGATCGATGCCGAACTGCGTGACGAAGAACACAAGCACAAGGGCATCCTGAGTCTCTTCGATTCGCGCATGCCGACGGGCGACTTTCACGTGCAGATGAAGCTGCCCGACGGCAGGTGGCTCGACGTGCAGGCCAATGAAGGGCAGGCGGGCATGTTGAGCGAGCCGGGGTCGCTGGTGTTCGATTATCTCGTCAGGATCTATCTGCTTCGCTTCGTGGCGATCTGCGTGCTGGCGTTCGTCGCCGTGCGCTTTGCGGTTCAGCCGCTACGCGATCTCGCTCGAGCTGCCGATGCGCTCGGCCGCAATATCTATCGGCCGCCGCTGCCCGTCAGCGGTCCGCTCGAAGTGCGCAGCGCGGCGATGTCGTTCAATTCGATGCAGCGTCAACTGACGGAGAGCTTTGCCGGGCGAGCGCGGTTTTTGACTGCCGTGTCGCACGATTTGCGCTCGCCGCTGACGAGACTGCGTCTGCGCGTGGAGATGTTGCCCGACGCGCAATGGCGCGAGCGTCTGCGCGGCGATCTCGACGACATGGAGGCGATGGTGCGCGCGACGCTCGATGCCGTGCAAGGCATCGAAGTGACGGAAGCGCGGCATGAGATCGATCTCGATTCGATGCTCGAAGGGCTGGCTGAAGATGCGCGTGAGGCGGGGCATGCGGTCACGGTGGAAGGGCGGGCGGCGCGGCCTGTCGCGGGTTATCCGCGCAATCTGAAGCGCTGTTTGCAGAATCTGCTCGATAACGCGATTCGCTATGGCGGCGAGGCTTCTATTCATGTTGTCGATGATGGGCGCGCGGTGCGTGTCGCGATCTGTGACAACGGCCCCGGTATTCCCGATGAAACGATGCTGGCGCGTGTGTTCGAGCCATATTTTCGGGGGAATGCGGCGCGCACGGATGGAACGGGTGCGAGTAGTGGCACCGGGCTTGGATTGACGATCGCGCAGAGCATTGCAGCGACGCATGGCGGGACGCTGACGTTGCGCAATCGCACGGCGGGTGGACTTGAAGCGGAGCTTGTGTTGCCGCGTGATGTATGAAGCCGATTGCGCCGGCGTACCGACGCGCGATTTCGACGGAATAAGCTTCCACGCCCAGGTGTTCTGGTAAGGAAAATCACAAAAACGTCACCGATATTCCTCCAACCGGATCGCAATCATGTTTCCTTTCCGCTCGTACTCCAGCAACGTCATCCGCGCAATGTGCACCGGCGTGCAGCAGATCGTGTACCGGGCCGCGCTAGGTTGCGTCGTTCTGATGTCACCCTTAGCGGCGAATGCCGCCGATGCAACGCCACCTTCGCTGGTGCCTTCCGGCGCCCAGCCGTTTGCCGTTACGACGGCAACAGGCGTGCAGATGTATTCCTGCGAGTTCGACAGTGCTCATCGTCTGGGCTGGGTGTTCCAGCATCCGGAAGCCACGCTTTATGATGGCGCAGGTCAAGCGTCGATCCAACATGGTGCGGGTCCATCCTGGCAGGCGGGCGATGGCAGCCGGATCGTTGGTCGCATGGTGGCTCAGGCACCGAGTACGAATCCGAGCAGCATCCCACAACTGCTGCTCGAAACTCACAGCACCGCGGAAGGCAGTTTGTCTGGCGTGAGATTTGTGCAGCGGCTCGACACAGCAGGCGGCGTGTCACCTTCTGAGCCTTGTGTTCGCGAGCATCAGGCGGGCAGTTCGCCGTATTTCGCGCGATACATATTCTTGAAGTAGCGTTCTGCTTAGGTCGCGCGCACCTGCAAACTTGTTATGAAGCATGCAGATACGCGCGACGTCGCCCTCGCGAGCGATGCGAGTATTAAGGCTTGTAACCGTCAGTTAGCGTGTTCATGAACGCAATGATGTCCTGGATGTCATCGTCGGTCATCGCAGGTTTTTCGCCCAGTTTGCGGTCAAACGGCGCGTCGGCGACGTCGATATTCGCGTGGTACTTCGCGGGAAGATCGTCGTACTTTTCCGGCTTGCCTGCTGCGTCGAGCGGATAGATCTTTTCGGGACTCGTATTGCGCAGGTTATAGAAGTCCATCACGTGCTTCAGGTCGTGGTAGACGCCGTTGTGGAAAAACGCGTGTCGCGTGGCGACGTTGCGCAAGGTCGGCGTCAAAAACATCCCACAGTATTGCGTTAGCGTAGCTGCGTCGTCACGGAAAGGACCGCATACGCCCATATCGTAGAAATTCTGGTCCTTGTTGATGGACAGGTCACGATTGCGCGGCACGCCCAGTGCCTCGTATTGCGTGTCGGTGAATAGCGGCGGCAAATGGTCGGCCGTCGGCTTGCTCAGATGGCATCCCGCGCAGTTTGCCTTGTCAGGATCGTTGAACAGGCGCAAGCCGCGCATCTCCGCTTGTGTCAGACGTGCCTTGCCCTGGAGCCAGTAGTCGTACTTGCTCGTGAAGCGATGGAAGGATGGGTCTTCGAACTGGTAGCGTCCCACTGCGAACATCGCTTCGTCGAAGAGCAGATCGGGCTGGTTAATGATCCGGTCGCCAAACAGCTGCTTGAACTGGTCGAGATACTTCGCATTCAGCAGCTTGTGTACGACCTCGCCGGTGCTCTTGTTGGCCATTTCGACGGGATTCAGCATCGGGCCGCTCGCCTGATCCTGCAGCGTGCTCGCGCGGCCGTCCCAGAACAGGCCGCCCTGCGGGACGAGTGCGGGTGCCGCGGGCGCGACGCCTGCCGTTTTCACCGCGCGTTGCGTGCCGCTTGCTGCCGTGGCCAGTTGATCGAGCGTGACGGGCGCGGCGTCCATGTCGTTTTGATCGGGGCCAATCGAGAACGGCGCCTGGCGGTAGAGGTACGCGAGCGACGGCGGCGGCCGGTAGCCCGCGTCGGTCATATGCGGACCGCCGAGCTGTACGGACAGGTCATTCGGTGGCCCGTAGGCATGCTCCGCGCTGTGGCACGACGCGCACGATTGCTTGCCCGACGCTGAGAGCGACGGGTCATTGAAAATCTGCTGGCCAAGTAGAGCTACCGCGCTCAACGGCTGGCTCGGTGGCACGTGTAGCGCAACCGGCTGCGGATTCGCGCCGGTGATGTCTTCGACGATGGCGCCGATCGCAAGAGGCATCCGCTCCGGATAGATTGCCGCATAGGCGATAAAGGCGGCGCAGCCGGCCGCAACGGCGGCAACGGCCCAGCCGAGTGCTCGCAGAAGCTGTCGTTTGGCGCTCGCTGGGCGCGAGGGATCGCCGGCAGGCAGTGAGGGCGGCAATGCGGGGTTTGGAGAGCTCATGGCGATGATGGCAAAAATAATCCGGAAAAGACGTCGAGCCAGCACGTTGCCGCGCTGGCTCGACCCACTTCGAGTTATCTGGCGTCCCGCTGCCAATTTCACCGGCCTTAGCCGGCGATGCGTGAAACGGGCGGGACGCGCGTCGGGTTAGTTGGTCGCCGGCGCAGCTGCGAGCTTCGTACCAACGGTCGGGTCGAGGAAGACGGCCGGGTTGTTGCCCGCGCCAGCCAGGTTCAACATGCTGCGGATATCGCCGGCCGTTGCGTCGAACGAACCCGCGCCGAGCCGCTTGCCGCTGAGCCAGTTGTCTTCGATGAACTTGACGACCGACGCCTGCGTGATCTGCGTGTGGTCAACAAAGTTCTGCTTTGCCCACGGCGAAACCACGAGGAACGGCGTCCGTGTACCCGGACCACAACGGCCGTTGACGACGCCACCGTTGATGCCGAGCGGCTGCGTCGCCCCCGTGCTGGTGCACTGGCCCTGGCCCGACAACTGGTCGGCGCCCGTAAAGGTTGCCGCCCCGACGTGGGTGACGAGCGTGGTATCGAACGACGAGCTGGTGATTGCCGGCGTAACGTGGTCGTACCAGCCGTCGGAGTCGTCGTAGGCGATCACGACGAGCGTGTTCTTCCAGTCAGGTTGCTGCTGCAGGAAGTTCGTGACCTTCACGACGAATGCCTGCTCGTCGAGCGGGTCTGAATTGCCCGGATGGCCGTCGCCGATTGCCGGTGCCTTCAGGAAGCTGACCGACGGGAAGTTACCCGCCTGCACAGCCGCGAAGAAGTCATCGGAGTCGTACTGGTGGTGAACCGGCGTGGCCGTATTGTCGAGCGTCGGCTCGGTCGAGCCGATCATCGCCGTCGAGGTCGGACGCTGGTGCGTCGGATTGGCCGTCGAGGCGTAGTACTGGAACCAGGCGTGGTGCTGGACATAGTCAGCCGGCGCGCTGCCAAGCACGTCCGACCACGTCGAGCGCAAGCAGCCCGTCGTACCGTTCGCGTTGACGGTCTGCAGGTTGAAGCCGCCCATGAAGCCGCCCCACGTGACGTTCGCAGCGTTGAGCAGATCGCCGATGTTCTTGCCGTTCATCATGCCCGTCGGGCCGGAACTGGCGGTTTGTGCGGCGGCCGTGCAGGTGTCGGTGGTCGGATCCAGGTCGCCGATCATCGTGACGCCTCCCTGTCCGTCAGGAATCGCATTATTGCTTGTCGTGACGGACGGGTTTTTCGGATTAGGCGTTAACGTCACGCCCTGATTCTGGCCCGAGATCACTTCGATGGCACCCGGCGTCGACGGACCAAACGTGTCGGTCCACGCGTTGTCGTTCATCGCGAAATTCTGTGCGAGGTTCCAGTACGCGGTCACCGTGTTGCCGTCGAAGTAGCCGAGCACCTGCGCCGATGAACCAAACTGGCCTGTGCTGCCTGCAACGATCGAGCTGGCCGACGTGAAGAGCGGGAACGCGTCCATCTTCAGATTGTCATCGGCGAGCTGTTCAGGCCCATAGCTGTGGTTCTGGCTCTTCGTGTTCGCCTGGGAACGGTCGAGGCGAAACGGTTGCGCAGTGGTCGTGGTCAGCGCGGCGCCCAGCGTCGGCGGCGCAGTCGTCTGGCCGTTGACCGTGGCGGCGACGATGTTGGGCGAGGTCGCCTGCGCGTTCGGGTTAGCCGCGCCCGTCAGCCCTGCGGCGGCGAGCGTGGCGATATCCGTTTGCGTGCCGGTCGCAGCGGTGAACGCCGGCTCGCCCGTCAAGTTCTTTGCGGTCGGATAGGTTGCGAAATAATGGTCGAAGGAGACGTTCTCGCCGAAGATCACAACGAGGTGTTTGATCGGCGTGGTGGTCGCCAGGGCATCTTGCGCGGAAACGACGGGCGGGGTCGACGCCGTCGTGTTGTTGTGCGAACTGCCGCACGCGGCGATGGTCAACAGCGCCGCTACAGCTATCGCGCTGGGTAGTATTGTCCTGTAAAACATTTCTCGGGGGCTCCAGATTGCCGTTCAGCGCTCCGTTATGCGTGGAGTTGCTGGGTTTTTTTAGGTGGAATTGCAAGCTCACTTCAAGATGGAGGTGAAGCAACGGGATTGAATCATTCCCATATTGCGTAATTGAGAAACATTCCTTACCGACCTATTACATACATTTGCATTTCTATTGCTTTCGTTCTTATTCGATGTGAGATGGAGCGCGTCGTCGGATGCCGCTACGGAGTTGGGTGATCCCGAGGTTCGGTGATTTATTTGCAGTTCATTTTTAAGCGTGGTGATCAGGTTTTCCCAATTCAATGATTAGTGATGCAAACAATTTGAAAATGACGGAACGACGTCATGACGCCGAGTGCATTCTTTGCGCCGGCTACTTCAAGACCCGCTGACAAACCGGTTAATTCAATTCCGTCGGCAGGTGTGGTGCGCGAGGTTTGGTTCGCCACCGGGAGTGACTTGCCGCGCCCCTTCAGCAGGGCCATCGTTTCCGACAGTGCTTTTCACAAAGTCGTGCGAATCATCAATTAAGTAGATAAAGTCGTTTGATGAATTTACGGGAAAACCCTAAAGTAGGGGCTTCCCCGTCCCATCGCACAACGCCGTCATGCCGTCTCCCATCACCCTCGACCGCAAATCACTGGTCCGCCTCGCCGTCGTCACCGTACTGACGGGCGTCGGCGCTGGCCTCGGCGGCATGCTGCTCGCGCTGCTGCTGCACGCCGTCCAGCACATCGCGTACGGCTACAGCCTGAATGCGATCGTCGGTGGCGAAAGCTTTCTGCAAGGCGTCGATGGCGCATCGCCCGAACGGCGCGTGATCGTCATGGCGGTTTGCGGTCTGATCGCGGGATTCGGCTGGTGGGCCGTGCGCCGTTTCGGCCGTCCGCTCGTCAGCATCAAGCAGGCGGTGAAATCGCCCGACGCGCGCATGCCGATGCTCAGCACGCTCGCGCATGCGCTGCTGCAGATCGTGACGGTCGCGCTCGGCTCGCCGTTGGGCCGCGAGGTCGCGCCGCGCGAAGTCGGCTCGCTGGTGGCAGGTTGGCTGGCGCGCGTCGCGGGCCTGTCAACGAACGAAACGCGTGTGATGATCGCCTGCGGCGCTGGCGCCGGCCTCGCCGCTGTGTACAACGTGCCGCTCGGCGGCGCGGTATTCGTGCTCGAAGTGCTGCTCGTCACGTTCGATGCGACCACGGTCGCGATCGCGCTCGTGACGTCGGTGATCGCCGCCGTGGTCGCGTGGATGGGGCTTGGCGACGAGTCGCAATACGCGATTCCGTCGTTCGCGCTGAGCGGCAGTCTGGTTGCGTGGTCGGTGGCGGCAGGGCCTGTGTTCGGCATCGCCGCCTATGCGTTCTCGCGCTTCATGGATCGCGCGCGCAATGCAGCGCCGAGCGCTGGCTGGCTGATGATTCCGCTCAACGTGCTGAACTTCGCCGTGATCGGTTTGCTTGCCGTGCACTTCCCGCAATTGCTCGGCAACGGCAAGGGCACCGCGCAACTCGGCTTCGACGGTCAGTTGGGCATTGGGCTCGCGGCGGCGTTGCTCGCATTGAAGGTTGCCGTGAGCGCGAGCAGCCTGCGCGTCGGCGCGCATGGCGGTCTGCTGACGCCGGGGCTGACGGTGGGCGCATTGCTTGCCATCGTGCTCGGCGGCGCGTGGAATCTGATTGGCGCGAGCGTGCCGACCGGCGCGTTTGCGCTTGTCGGCGCAGCGGCGTTTCTCGCTTCGTCGATGAACATGCCGATTACGGCGATCGTGCTCGTCGCCGAGTTCACGCACCTTGGGCACGACATGCTGTTCCCGGTGGTGTTCGCGGTCGCGGGTTCAATCGGCGCGAGCCGCGTGTGCGCGATGCTGGCGAGCCGCGCGAGCGCGGCAGCGACGACTATGCCGGCGCATGTTGTGGCAAGCGTGACGGCGAATGCGGCGCAAGAGCGGCCCGCTGGGATGAAGCTGTTGCCCGTCACGCACAAGTGAAGATCAAACGGCGCATCACGTAAAGCAACGGGATGCGCGGCGATTCAGAACGTCTGCCAATCGGCTTCGGCGCGGCTCGCGGCCGTTTTTTCGGCATTCGGCAACTGAGCGGCGAGCGGTTTTGCAGAAGCCGCGGTCATCGTTTTCCTGGGCACGGTCACGGCGGCACGCGCGACAGCCTTCGCAGGAGCAGACGCAGCGCTCATCGCATTCGCTTGCTGCCCGCCCGGCAGCCTGAACACCGACACCAGTTCACGCAGCGTCGCCGCCTGCGACGCCATTGACTGCGTCGCCGCCGAAGCCTGCTCGACGAGCGCCGCATTCTGCTGCGTCACCTCGTCCATCTGCGAGATCGCGACATTGACCTGCTCGATGCCGCGATGCTGCTCGCCCGACGCCGCGCTGATCTCGCCCATCAGATCCGACACCTGGCGCACCGACTGCACGATTTCACCCATCGTGCGGCCCGCCTCGTCGACGAGCGCGGTGCCGCTGTTCACGCGGCTCACCGATTCGCCGATCAGATCCTTGATCTCCTTCGCCGCCGCCGCGCTGCGCTGCGCGAGCGTGCGGACCTCGCCTGCGACGACCGCGAAGCCGCGTCCCTGTTCGCCTGCGCGCGCCGCTTCGACGGCCGCGTTCAGCGCGAGGATGTTGGTCTGGAACGCGATCCCTTCGATCACCGAGATGATCTGCGCCACCTGCTGCGAACTGCTCGAGATGCCGTGCATCGTATCGACCACGCGGCTCACGACCTCGCCGCCGCGTGCCGCCGTTTCCGACGCGCGCGCCGCCAGCGCGTTGCCCTGGGTCGCGTTCTCCGCGTTCTGCTTGACGGTCGCCGTCAGTTCTTCCATGCTCGCGGCCGTTTCTTCGAGCGATGCGGCCTGTTCTTCCGTGCGCTGGCTCAAATCGGTGTTGCCCGCGGCGATCTGCGACGAGCCTGTCGCGATGCTTTCGCTGCTCGAACGCACGCGGCTCACCGTATCCTGCAGACGTTCGTTCATGTGACGGAGCGCGCCGAGCAACTGGCTCAGTTCGTCCGCGCCCTCGACGTGAATCGCCGCAGTCAGATCGCCGCGCGCGACGGTCTCGGCCACGTCGACGGAACGGCGCAGCGGCCCGACGATCGAGCGCGTGGTGACGACAGCGATGAACGCGCCCGCGAGCAACGCGAGCGCCGACATCACGACTGTCCAGATGCGCGCACTGTGGAACGCGTCTTCCGCTTTCGCGACTTCTTCGACCGAGCCCTGGTGATTCAGCTTGATGTCGCTGTCGATCTGATCGAGTGTCGTTGTGAAGCGCGTGGACGCGTCGCCTGCCGCGAGTTGCCGCGCTTCGGCTGCGCTCGCTTCGCCGGCGTCGATCAGCTTTTCGATCTTCTCGTCGACTTCGAGATAGCTGGCCCACGACGATTTGATGTTGTCGTCAAGCTGCTGTTCTTCAGGCGACGAGATCAGCGTCGAATAAGCGTTCAGCGACTGCGCGAAAGCATTCACGGCATCCGCGTGTTGAGCGCGCGTGGCGCGAATCTGGTTCGCGTCGGTGCTCAGCAGTTCACGCAGCGACAGGCGGCGCACATCGTCGGCATGGCTGCGCATCGTGCCGAGCGTTTCGACGCTGGGAAGCCAGTCACTGCCGATGCGACGCGTGCCGTCATAGATGCGCGACGACTGAAGCAAGCCAACGCCGCCGACCGCGCACAGCAGAAGCAGCACAATTCCAAAGCCCGCGCCGAGACGCGGACCAATCTTGAGAGTATTGAGAAACGTCATTGACCGTTGTTATGCGAGAGACGAACACGTTTTCTTATCGACAAAGAGGTATCCGTTCTGCAATTAAGTTTCAAATATGACGAATGGCCGACGACGGTTCTACTGCGGCATTACGGGAGCGTGGCGCATGAAAGGTTGAGGTGACAACATTCAGGCCGCGTGTCGTCAACCATCCGTCGATTCATTGCCGGGCGCGAACATCGACATTCTGCGCAAGATCCATTCGAGCAGTTCATTCGCCGCAGCCGCGAGAGGCCGACCCGATTTCACGAGCAAGCGCGCCTTCGCGCCCTGAAACAACGGATGATCGATCGGCACGATGGCAAGTTCTTCCGCCACCAGTTCGCGATACGCAGCGAACTCGCCGATCAGCGTCACGCCGTCGCCATGCGCGACGAAGCGCTTGAGTGCGGTCAGCGAATTGCTGGTGAGCGTCGCGCGGATTTTGATGTTCTCCGCGAACTCCAACATTTTCGCGGCGTGGCCGATGCCGAAGGTGGCCGGCATCAGCGCGAGCGGCCATTCGAGCAGGTCCTTCACGCTGGCGGGCGTGCCGCGCAACGCGAGCGGATGATCGCGCCGCACCAGCAGCACGACGGGCTGCGCCGAACTCGCGCGGTACTCGATGCGCGGATGCGGCGGCGGATTGTACGCAAGCCCGATATGCGCGCGGCTCTCGGCGACCTGGTTGAGCAGATCGTCGACGGCGAGACTTTCGATATTGATATCCAGCTTCGGATACTTCGCGCAGAACGGCGCGATCACTTCCTCGATCAGCGGATCGACATAGCCCTCGCTGACAGCCAATTGCACCTGGCCTTGCTGAAGCCCTTTCAGCAAATGCAGCTGGTCTTCAAGCTTTTCCTGCTGCGAGCGGTAGCCGCGCCAGAATTCGAGCAGATGCGTGGCTGCCTCGGTCGGCTTGACGCCGCGCGCCTCGCGCTCGAACAGCGTCGTATCGAGTTCCTCTTCGAGCAGCCTGATCTGGCGCGTAATCACGGAAGGCGACGTGTTCAGGCTGTCCGCCGCGCCGCGGATGGTGCCGTGCGACAGCACTTCGTGAAAGTAGCGCAGCCGTTGCTGGTTGATTTCGCGCATGTCGGACGTCTCCAGAGCGTTGGGTTGACTGCTGTTGCCTTGCAGGCAACGAAGTGTGAACTTAGTTGCTCTTGCTCGCGCATTTTTACCCCGACAACATGCTGGAACGCAAGCACGGGATTCAAACCCGACATACCGGAGACGAACATGACAGCAATACAGACCCTGCGGGAGAGCGACGCGGTTCGCGCCCTCTACAACCGGCTCAACTGGCGGTTGCTGCCATTTCTTCTTGCTTGCTACATGTTTGCGTATCTGGACCGCGTGAACGTCGGCTTCGCCAAGTTCCAGATGCAGAGCGACCTCGGTTTCTCCGATGCAGCGTATGGCGTCGGCGCGGGCATTTTCTTTCTTGGCTATGTGCTGTTCGAATTGCCGAGCAACCTGTTGCTACCGAAAATCGGCGCGCGCAAGACCTTCAGCCGCATTCTCGTGCTGTGGGGCATTACATCGGCGTGCATGCTGTTCGTGCGCAACGTGCCGATGTTCTACGGCATGCGCTTTCTGCTCGGCATTTTCGAAGCGGGCTTCGCGCCGGGCATGATCTATTACCTGTCGTGCTGGTACGGCCCGACGCGCATGGCGCGCGCCATCGCGATCGTGTTTCTGGCCGGGCCGCTGGGCGGGATCGTCGGCGGGCCGTTGTCCGCGTGGCTGATTACGGCGCTCTCGGGTGTTCACGGGCTGGCAGGCTGGCAATGGATGTTTCTCGTCGAGGGCCTGCCCTGCATCGTGCTTGGCGTGGTCACGCTGTTCGTGCTGTCGAACCGTCCCGCCGACGCGCGCTGGCTGAGCGCCGACGAGAAACAGTTGCTCGAAAGCGAAACGGGCGCGGCGCACGCGCACAACCATTCGTTCAAGGCCGTGGCGCGCGATCCGCGCGTCTATCTGCTGGCGTTCGCGTACTTCTCGATCATCTTCCCGATCTACGCGATCAGCTTCTGGCTGCCGACGCTGATCAAGGAACAGGGCGTGAGCGATACGCTGCGTCTTGGCTGGTATGTCGCGATTCCGTATGTCGCGGCGGGGATCGGCATGTATGTCGCGGGGCGGAGTTCGGATCGCACGGGCGAACGGCGTTATCACTGCGCGTTGCCCGCGCTGACGGGCGCGTTGTTGCTGGTCGCTTCGATTTTCACGCAAGGGCATCTGTTCGCGACACTCGCGCTGCTGACGGCTGCGACGGCGATGATGTGGATGGCCTACACGGTGTTCTGGGCGATGCCTGCCGAATACATCAAGGGACCGGCTGCTGCTGGCGGCATCGCGCTGATCAATACGATCGGATTGTCGGGCGGCTTCTGGGGCCCGGCGGCGATCGGCTGGGCGCGCACGGCGACGGGCAATTCGCAACTCGCGTTGATCTTCATGGCGTGCATGCCGGTGATTGCAGGCTTGCTGATTCTCGCCAACCGGTCGACGCGCAAATCGGCTCATGAAGCGCCGGAGTTGACGCTTAGCCCTGAATCGAACTGAGTTCGCTGAACAAGAGGACGAACGAATCATGAAGATCCTGATCGCCGGTTTTCAGCACGAGACCAACACCTTTGCGCCGACCAAGGCGTCGTACCAGAGCTTCGTTCAAGGCGAAGGCTTTCCGCCTTTGACGCGCGGCGCCGGCGTGCTGAATCTGCGCGATGTGAACGTGCCGATTGGCGGCTTCATCAAGGCCGTGGAGGCGGCGGGCCACGAACTGATCCCCGTCATCTGGGCGGGCGCGAGCGCGTCGGCGTATGTGACGGAAGATGCATACGAGCGCATTGCCGGCGAGATCGTCGATACCGTGCGCGCGGGCGGCTTCGACGCGATCTATCTCGATCTGCATGGCGCGATGGTCGCCGAGCATATCGACGATGGCGAAGGCGAACTGCTCGCACGCGTTCGAGGCGTGGTCGGTGATGAAATGCCGCTCGTCGTGTCGCTCGATCTTCACGCGAACGTGACGGACAGGATGCTGCAACTCGCGGATGCGATCGTCGCGTATCGAACCTATCCGCATGTCGATATGGCCGAAACGGGCGAGCGCGCCGCCGCGTTGCTCGAAAGGCTGACGCAAGATCGACGCCCTTTGAAACGCGTGTCGCGGCGCATTCCGTTTCTGATTCCGGTGAATGCGATGTGTACGCTCGTCGAGCCCGCGCTTGGCGTGTACGACATGCTGGCTTCGCTCGAAGCGGGAACGGTCGCATCGCTGTCGTTTGCGCCGGGGTTTCCCGCTGCGGATTTTCCTGAATGCGGGCCGGTGATCTGGGGTTACGGCTATGACGAAGACGCGCTAGTGAAGGCTATCGATGAGCTTCACGCGCGCATGCTCGCCGATGAAGCGCAATGGGAAGTGCGCTTCCTGTCACCCGACGAAGCGGTGAATGAAGCGTCACGTCTCGCGCAACATGCGGACAAGCCCGTGATCATCGCCGATACGCAGGACAACCCGGGCGTCGGCGGCGATTCGAACACGATGGGCATGGTGCGCGCGTTGCTGCGTCATCGCGTGCAGGACGCGGCCGTTGGTGTGATATGGGACGCGCAGGCGGCGGCAGCGGCGCATCGCGCGGGCGTCGGCGCGCGCATCGAACTCGCGCTGGCGGGCCGCTCGGGTGTGCCGGGCGACGCGCCGCTACAAGGTGTTTTCGAAGTCGAGCATCTGTCGGATGGGCGTTTTCGTTTCGACGGTCCGATGATGAACGGCATGCAGGGTGACCTCGGGCCGGTTGCGTGTTTGCGTATCGACGGTGTGCGGATCGTGGTCAGCACGATCAAGATGCAGATTTTCGAGCGCAACTTCTTTCGCGTTGGAGGTGTTGAGCCTGAGCGGATGAAGGTGCTTGTCGTGAAGAGTTCGGTGCATTTTCGCGCGGATTTTCAGGCGGGCGCGCGTGCGGTTCTGGTGGCGAAAGCGCCTGGGCCGATGGCCGCTGATCCGGCGGATTTGCCGTGGCGAAGGCTGGATGAGCATATGCGGGTGCGGCCGATGGGGCTCACGTTTGGGGAATTCGCGGTGCGAGAAACGGGTGAGCGTAAAACCGAGCGTGATCTATTCGGCATTAGCGCTGCGCAGGCTTGATATCCGACATCTTATCCGCCGTCGTAAATCGACGAGCGCGCGATGACGCGGTTCGTGCCGCGCGGACAGCGGCACATCACGATGTCGCCATCGCGTACGCCACGCGAGGCTCCCATCCCCCATTTCAGTGCGGTGCCATAGATCGGGCCGTTCTGTCCGCAGCGTGGGCAGGACGCGAGCCCCATGTGGCGCGCGAGCGGCTGTCCATCATCGAGCATCGTCGCGTCACCATCCAGCACTCGACCTCCCGTGGTGGTCAGGTTTCCTTCGAGTGCGATCAATCTCGTCATCCAGTTTCTCCTGATTTTCGCATCGGTGATTGGTTCTGGAAAACCATGTAGCACGTACTACGAATGGAAATTGTCAAGGTTTGCAAAGGTTGACGAAAAGCAACAAATGAACAAATAGTAGGATAACTACGCTTTTCAATAAATCGGGCACGTCTTAACCTCTTGACCCAAAGCGGCCGCGTTGCTTCTAGAACGGATGCGGTGTCGTCACACACGAGACAGTTTCGTGGCACTGGGTTACGACGGAGAGGAAACGATGGCGAGCCTGTTCGAGGAAAGCAGAGCGTATGCAGCCGATCTGATGGCGGTCACAGGGCGTCAGGCATATTTTCTTGACGTACCGGGCGCGGCGAGTGCGGCGGAACTTTCCGTAGTCTCGTTCGAAGCCACTGAACGCATGGGGGCGCCCACCGAGGTCCGTATCCAGCTCACACATCCGGGCAAGCTTGCACGCGAGGACTATCTGAACCGGGGCGCGGCATTCCTGATCGATCCCGCCCTCGGCACGCCACGCCGCTTCTCCGGCTTCATCGCGTCGCTCTCGACACTCAAGGCGACGAAGGACTTCATCCGCTACGAAGTCATCGTCAGGTCCCACTTCGCCCGGCTCGGTGCGGTCACCACGAGCCAGATCTATCAGCATCAGACCACGCCCCAGATCATCGAGGCCGTGTTGCGACGTCATGGGCTGAAGGGTCATCAGTTCGCCTTCCGGTTGCGTCGGGCGTATCCGCAGCACCTGTTCCGCTTCCAGTACCGGATGAACGATCTCGCTTTCGTCCAGATGCTGATGCAAAAGGCGGGCATCTACTGCTACACGGTCGAGACCGAGCACGGCGACCAGATCGTGCTTGGAGACGACATCGACCACTACATCTATGAACCGCAGCTCGATGTCCCATACCGGGAGAATGCGGGACTTGAAGCGGCGATCGAGTCGGTGTTCGCGCTGGAGACTCACGCGCGGACCGTGCCGCAGTCGTTCCTGGTGGCCGACTATAACCCCGAACAGGCGTGGGAACGCTTCAGGGACGAGGCAAACGTCGCGCCTCAGGATCCCACCACCTACGGCCAGCCGTACATCTACGGCACGCATCACCTCGATCAGGCGAGCGCGAAGTGGGAGGCGCAACTTCGTCACGAAGCGGCGATAGCATGGCAGGTCGTCTACGAGGGCGAAAGCAATGTGCTGGCGCTGCAGCCGGCGCGTATCCTGCGCGTCGACGAGGCGTTGTCCGACGCGCCCGATGGTCAGGTCGTGATCGCGGTCACGCATCGTGGCGCGCGCGATACGGCCTACACGAACACCTGGCAGGCGATTCCGTCCGACCGGCGTTTCCGGCTGAAGCTGGAGGAGTCGGCGTGGGCGAAGATTCCCGGTTCGCTCTCGGCCCGGGTGACGTCGCCCGATCAATACAAATACGCCTATCTGACTTCCGCCGGTTACTACACGGTGCGCTTCGACACGGATTTTGCACCATGGCCCGCGGGCGGCGAGAGTGTGCCGCTGCGTCTCGCGAAACCGTTCGCGGGGGCGTTGCAGACGGGCTTCCACTTTCCGGCGCTGGACGGCACGGAGGCCGTGATCGAGTTCAGGGATGGCGATCCCGACAAGCCGTATATCGCGGCCTTCCATCACCACAGCCAGGCCGTGGACCACGTCACGAGCGACCGGCGTTGGCTCTCGCGCAACGTGATCCGCACGCAGAGCAACAACAAGCTGCGCATGGAAGACTGGGAAGGTCAGGAAGGCATCAAGCTGTCGACCGAGCATTCGGGCAAGTCGCAACTGAACCTCGGCCATCTGGTCAACCAGAAGCTTGAACAGCGGGGCGAAGGCTTTGAACTGCGCACGTCGGGCTACGGCGCAATGCGCGCAGGGAAAGGGCAGTTCATCACGGCCTATGACCGGCCTGCGGCGGGTGGGCAGCAACTGGATATGCAGGAGACCATCGCGCAGCTTGAAACCGCGCTGGAGCTTGCAAGGGCACTGGCGGATTCGGCGCGCAGCGCGAAGGCGGTTCCCGCCGACATTGACGCGCAGCATCAGGTCAATGACGAACTCAATGGCCTGAAAAAGCCGGGGGTGCTTGCGAGCGCGCCCGCATCCGTGGGCATCGTCTCGGGCAGTGGTGTTCAGGTCTGCGCAAAGGACAACATCAACGCGGTCGCCGGGAAAAGCGCAGATATCAGCGTGGTGAAACGCTTCACCGTGGCGGCGGGCGAACTCGTATCAATGTTCGCGCAGAAACTCGGAATAAAACTGATCGCATCGAAAGGTCCGATCGAAGTGCAGGCTCAAAGCGATGCGATGTCATTACTGGCTGACAAGGATGTGAGCGTGGCGAGTGTCAACGGCACGGTACGTATCAGCGCGAAGAAGGAACTCATCCTCGAATGCGGCGGTGCGTTTGTCCAGCTCAAGGACGGAAGCATCACTTTGGGCGGTCCGCTCGACCTGTTTCTGAAGGTCATCACGGTCCAGAAAAAAGGAGCGCAATCGATGAACGAGAATCCGACACTGGCTCAAGGTGCCGGCTCCATTCCCCAGAGTCGCGCGGACCATTACTCCAACTGACGGCGACACGGACAAGATCAAATGGTTAGGCATCTGAATCATTCGACTCATCCCGCCAAACCGGCCGCGCCTGCAACGCAGCCGCCGCAGTGGCAACCCCTGAACTGGAGCTTCCCGTTTGCGCCTATCAATGGCAATCCGGCGAATCCCCAGACATGGCTCACGGCACTGGCCAGTGGTGATGGCGGATTCTATCCGCTCGGGGCAAACGGCATGTTTCATGGCGGCATACATTTCGACGCTGGCACCGGCGGCGCATTAAGGCAGGGTAAGGGTGTTCAGGCGATCGCCGATGGTGAAGTCGTGGCCTATCGGCTGGACGCTGCATATCCTGAGCTGACCTATCCGACCACGCCTCCTCGCCATGCGCTGTATTCGACGGGGTTTGTGCTGATGCGTCACAAGCTCGTGCTGCCGCCGGAGCCAGAGACATCAGGCGCGTCATCAACGACGGCTTCACCCGCATCGAGTGCATCTGCGACTACCGCCAGCAGCACGCAGACTTACCAACCGCCTGCCGACGAGGTGCTGGAGTTCTACAGCTTATACATGCACCAGCTTGATTGGGCAGGTTATCAGGCGGCGCAGGCAGATGACGGCAGTTCATCTGCGCTGTCTATCCACCCGCTCCCGTTCTGGCAAGGCGACCGACGTTTCCGTGTCGGCGGCAAGGCGGGGGATCGGCAGGCACAACCTCCCCAGCGCAATACGCCGTTCCGGTTCGATCTGGCTTCAGCGGGTACGAATGCCCCCGCTCCCGGCGACGGCGCACAACTGGGAAGCATTGCGACTGGGCCTTCGCCCGACAGCCTAGGTGCACTCGGTCCGTATGCTGATACCAAGGTCCGATATGCGTTGCCACTAGCTGATGCTGCCGGTGCCGTAGACGCATCGCAGAGTGTCCAGGGCGTCCGCATTCTGGACCGGGCTGATGGAACCGTGATTGGCCTGCTGCCGCGAGATGGCGAACTAAGCACTGTAGGAAGTGCCGTGGCCGGCTGGGCGCAAATCGCGAAAATTCTCAAGGGGTCGCCTGTTGCCGCCGTCGCTGGCGCGACACCTGATCCGCGCGCTGCGACGGGCTGGGTCAATCTCGACGTACTTGATGCGGTCGTCGACCCCAAGCCGCTGGATACGGTAGTCGTGCTCGACAAGCCGTATCCGGTCAAAGCAGGCGACGTAGTGGGCTATCTGGGCGAGTACCAGAACTCCAGCCATTCGCAGGTGATGCCGCCGACACCGAAGCGATCGCTGCTTCACGTCGAGGTATTCAGCGGATCTCAGATCGAGAATTTCATCAGCAAGAGTCAGGATCGGGCGAAGAAATTGCCCGAGAGCGGGAGAACGTTGCTCGTGATCCGGCAGGGCGCGAAGCTCGTCAAATGTCCCGATCCGCAGAGCAACGCTCAGTTGGCGGGTCTCAAACTGGAACTGGCGAAGGGCGATCCAGGCAAGGGATGCTGGGCCAAGGTGCAGCCGATCAGGTCTGGGCCTCAGTCGGTCGGGCGCGTGCGCGGTCGCGCCCCACAGGAAAGCAAGACGCCCGTGGGTAATCCTCTTTGGGTCGAGCGGCAGTATGCAGGCAAGGTAGCCGGGGCGGTCGTCCATAGCTGGTCGGATTTCCCGCTACAACTTGCCGGCGCGCAGGGACCAGCCGTCGGATACCAACAGGTACTCTCTCGCGCGCAGCTTGAGCAGTCGGCCGACAACGGCAAAGCGGCAGATGATCGGGACAAAGGCGGCGCGCAGTGGTGGTCGATCGCCGCGGGCAACGCTGACGGTTCGACGATCCTGGGCTGGGTGTGCGAGAAGGATCATCCCGGTACGCAGTGGGAAAGCCCGTGGGCGTGGCCGGGCTTCGATACGGTTGATACGACTAGCATTCCGCTGCTGGACATGTACAGGCGCAACCTCTTCGAGGCCAAGCAGTTGCTTGATGGCGAGGAGGAGGAGTTCAGTGTTGTTGCGGCAACAGTGAATGCCGGGCCGTTGATCGGGAAGCTGGAAAAGGCGGCTAAGCGGCAAGGGGACGGCAACGGGAACGTAACACCCGCCGATTTGAAGAGCGCCTTGACGGTCCCTTGGCTCGCCGAGGCAGTCTCGCATCTGATCGTCCGCTATGAGAGTGAATGGGGCGGCGATATGGGTAAGTGGGACGGGTTATCCAAGCTGATGGGTGACGGCAAATACGTCTGGCAGGCGGAGCTTGAGCGTATTAGAAAGCTGCAATGGTGGGATGCAGCGAAGGCTGTGAAGGGCTTTCCGGATGGTCCGGATGTGTGGCACATCCATCCGATTGGGTTGATTGGAAATTTCACAGGGGCTGCCGGCGCCGCTTTGACCATCGAGGAAGCAAGGGTCCGCGCGTTCTTACGAATGATTCGAGTTGGAGAGGGTACGGAAACTCCGATCGGCTACGAGCGTCTGTTCGGTGGGCAATCATTTATCAAAGACTATAGTCGTGATTTCAGCGATCACCCTCGAATACTTATAACTCGAACAAATAGTAAAGGTAAGACCTTGCGATCTACTGCTGCCGGTGCATACCAGGTGATGGGATATAACTGGGACGATTCCGCATTCGTGGCGTATCGGAGGCAATACAGGATTTCCGATTTCACGCCGGTTTCGCAGGACAGGTATTGCGTTATTCTTTTGAAGTACAAGCGTCACGCATTGGAAGATATAAAGAAAGGAGAAATTCAGAGGGCCGTTATTGAAGATAGATCTAACCTTGAGTGGGCGAGTTTGCCGGGGAATGATTATGGTCAAGGCGGTGTCGGTATGAATACAGTAAATGCGAAATTTTCCGAATATCTAAATGATGAACTATCTGGGAAGAGCGATTTGGCCGTGCCTGTCGGTGGGCTCGATGATCTGATTAAATGAGGCTGTGATGAAAAATATATTTCGAGCAGTGATGTTTTTCGCAACTACTGGATACACTTTGGCCTATGCCGTTGATAGCATGGTTTTGCCAAAATTTTCAGACTATCCTGCTAAGATATACCAGGGAGAATTAAAGTTGCCAACCTATTATAAGAAAATAGGTGACGATTGGCGCGATGACATGGGAAAAATGGTGTCTGCTCCGGTGATAAATTTCGCGGGGAAATATCACATTGGGATTCATAGTTGCGGAGCCAGTTGTCGATATTACACTTTTTCAGACCTTGCAAGCGGTTCTGATTCAGATATCCTCGATATGTTTTCAAACCAGGCCGGGCACCCTCTGAAGACCACTGATGGCCGAGTTTATATAACTGATCTCATAAGTCGGGCCGACAGCGCAATGCTCGTAGCGCAGTATCATATCGAACAGAGTGGGGCACTCAAAGAAGAGTGTCGCGAAAGGATTTTCTCTCTGGCCAATGACGGAAAAAAGATTAAATCAATAACTAAAACGATCAATCTTTGTGAGAGGCTCCAGTAAGATCCGATTGCTCCGTTGAGTGGTTCGGCGCTATTGTATTTCCAATTGAATTGACAACATGACCCTCAGCGATTGCGTGTACCTCAGAGTGCATACCTAAATGATGCTCGCTGTTCGCATTGCTCTTTGGTCGAGGGTGATCATGAAATACATTTTTCGCATCATTGCATTGACTATTTCATTCTTCATGTATTCGAATAATTCTGATGCCAAATATCTGGTAACTATATCAAATCATGAGCTCGATCATATTGAAATTGGCTATGCGTATGGCAAATGTTCTTTTCTATACTCCCCAGTCAATTTTTGTGATGACCGACATATTGATGAAATAAAGCAAGCCATCTCCAACCGTTCGGTCAATTTTAATGGTCATTATATTCTTCTGGAAATAAAAGAATGGCGATCATCTGATAGCTATGGAAACAGTATTGTTGTGATTGATTCGCTAACCGGAATTGTCTATCCCGTGCCATTCGATTATTTTTCCGGTCGAATCGATACGAGGACTTCTCAAATAATAAGGAAGCCGCGATTGACATTCTCCGGCGGAAGTAACAGGGTGTGCATTGATGGTTCCATCCTTGTATATCGAGCGACAACGAATGGAATTTTTTGCTTTGACTTTGATGGGCATAAATTCATCGGATATCGTACCGAATATATGAATTGAATCCAGTGGTAATCTCGTGACAGTGCAGAAGAAATGTTATTTCTGAACCAGGCAGCTGTTCGCGGCGAGAAGAAATTCGTCCCCATTGCAGCGACCGCGAACGCGGGAGTGCCGATCAGAAAGCTAGAAAAGACAGGCACACGTTAATGAAAAAGGGCGCGGTGATGCAACGAATCTATTGGGATCTTGGTGAGACATGAAATCAGCGAAAAGCGCAACTCGTTTTCTTGTTTTGTTGGCTACCACGATTTACGGCGCAGCCCGAGCCTCGACTTTCCAATGTACGCCGGCGGAATCGGTGGTTTTCTCATGTTCTACCGAGAGGTTGAAAACCATCGAATTATGTCTAGATAAGCGCACTCGTTTGATCTCTTACCGATACGGTAGGCCAGGAAGAATCGAGCTTTCATATTATGGGAAACAAGGGGGCGAAGATGGATTTTTCTTCAATCACTACTTCCGATCAAACGTTGATTACACAAGGATCGGCTTCGTAACAGCGGGCTACGAGTATTCGGTGTTTAGAGATTACGACTCTGCTGAAGGGCCAATTCCACGCTATGGTGTAGTTGTTTCTGAGAATGGAAATGAGGTGGCGCAGATTAAATGCCAGTCACAAGTGATCGATAATATGTCGAAAATCATTAAGCAGTTGAGATGCGATGAGCGTAGTGCGCTTGGATGTTCGTAAGATTCGTCTAGAACCAGGTTTGGAAACTGTCAGCGAGCGAGGAAATGCTCCTGATAGTCCAGCGTGGGCGAAGTTCGAAAAATAAAAGCTGTTGAATGGATGGGCGAATAGGCCGGCTAGCGCTTGAGCTGCAGAGAGTAAGAGTTTTGAAAATGAATGCTTTTTATTTGGGATGTATTCTTATTGCTATTGGTGGCAATGAGCGTGCATATGCCCATTCATTTGAAGGTAACTGGAATTGGAGCGTCGCTCCGAGTACTAGAACGTTCTCGATTGAGCTTAACGCGAATGGAAATGTTCTCAAAGGGAAATATTGCGCTGTCGCCCAAAACGGCAACAGGACGGATTGTGATGATGAGAGAAACCCAAACATCGATGGGATCATTGATCGCACGGGGCAGTCGGCAACAGTCCATTTCTCCTCGTTTTTCGGCGCAAAAAATGGAAAAGCGCGAATTGCAATTAAAAACGGTCATCTGCTATGGCATATCACCAAAAATCCAGATGATGGAGAATTTTACGCTCCTAGTGACGCAGTGTTGGACCGTCATTGAAAAGTGACGAACGCGAATGAATAGTACGGAATGACTCAATCTAAGAGAGCCTCATGCATTCGACAATTTGATTAAATAAGGCTGTGATGGAATTTTTTTGCGAACTGTGTCACTTTTTCAGCATCACTAAACGTGTAGATTTTGAATTTATCGCTTCATGCCCTGGCCGATCCCAACATTCAAAAAAATCGAGCGACCTAAGCCGATCTCCTTGGGTCTGTGGTTGTCGGCGCTCACGGCAATAGCCATTGGAATGGCCGGCGGCGTACTGCTGCTATGGCCGCATGGCGGGCCAACTCAGGGCCTCCAATTCTGGGCGCTGCTCGTCGGTATCCCGCTAGTCACTTGCGTCCTTGCGTACGGTATCCGGCTCGATCGTTGGGAGCGCGAGCAGACGATTGCCGAAGAGGCCGAGCGTGAGCAAGAGCGGATCACGTTGCTATGGCGAGAGTGGTGCCGTCGTCGAGTTCATGTCATCACGGCACTGGCGGTCCTTCCGATCCCGACTCCCACGGCGCAACTGAGCGATGCCGATGCCGATCTTCCCGTGAACACAGGGCGCGCGAAAGCCTTCTCATGGACGAAAGGCAAGACCGAGGCACCGCGACGCCAGGAACTGCTAGACCGCATCGCCAGAGGGCTACAGGCAACGCTCGCGGACAGACCGGCGATGTCCATCAAGCTTCTGCTTGACGATGCATCACTCGCATTTGCAAACGCGTGGAAAGAGGCCACCAGAACCACTTTCGGCAAGATCGCGCCAAATTGCAACTTCACCGTCGTGGTCGAGCGGGCAGTGGGCTGCGCACAGTGGCTCGCGAAGCAGGTCGATCTCAACGATGCCGCGCCGCACCTCATCATCGCCGTACAGATCTGGCCGAACGGTCAGAAGGAGCACAACTTCAGTGAGAGCGCCGCAGCTCTTCTGATTGATCAGGCTGCCACGCAGGCGGGTTACATCTTCAGGCCGATGATCGTCGCAAGCGATACGCTCGAAGGAGATCTGGCTCAGGTTGTCGACATGCAACTACAGCCGGATACCGCCACGCACGTCTGGTTCACCAGGTGCGATGACGAGTCGGTCGCTATCACTTCTGCGCTGACGCCCGATCCCAAGATACCAGTGATCGAGCGGCAGCTTGACAGCGTCGTGGGCAAACCAGGGCCCGCGAGCAGCTGGATCGCGCTTGCGACCGCACTGGAGGCTACACAGGGAACCGGGCCACATCTTGTCGCCTGGCGTGAGTCGGAGAATGAGCCTTTGAACCTGTGCATGATCGCGTCAGCACAGCCTCACTCGCCGCGAGAGGAAATACAAACTTGACATTGAAGAAACACATCTTGGGCCGGTGTCTGGTCGCCGGAGCGATCATCGCCATCCTTGCCGGCGTGATCCTGTTCACTGTTGACGTGAAGGATCTGGCTGCCTGGTTTACGCGATACCGACAAATTATCGTCTGGACGACTGTGCTGATCGCGGGCGCACTCGCGTATGTCCTGCCGCGACGCCGACAGATCCAGCTCACCGTGCAGCAAGCGTCAAGGAAGCAGGGGATCGAGCCACCCGTGCCGGCGGACAAGGTCACTCAAGAGGCAGAGCAGAGTGCCACACGCGCTGTGGGATGGGCAAAGGATCTGCGGTTCCAACTTCAGCAGTCGCGGCGGTTCCGTTGGGCATACACCCATACCTGGCTACTTGTCACCGGCGACGCCCCCACCGTTCGCCGGTTGCTGCCCGGAGTGGCCGAAAGAGGCTGGCTCATCACGGACGATGTCGTGCTGCTATGGGGCGGAGCGGGAACAGATGGCCAGCCCGATGAATTGTGGCTGCGCCAGATTCGTCGGCTGCGTCGTGCCCGCCCAATCGATGCAATGGTGCTTGCACTCGATGGAGCCACGCCGCTGCCTGAAACCGCGCGCAGCACAACGGGGTGGGCTATGAATCTCGTGTGCATCATGAATACGCTGCAGTGGTCCGCGCCCGTGTACGTGCTAGATCAGGCTGAACTCTCGGCCAGAGCGCTGAACACGACGCCAGTTATCGGATGCGAGTTACCTAACGCGGCCGATGCGCACGCTATCGGCACAGCACTTGGCGGTTTGAACATACGCCTGACCAACCTCGGCATCGCGCAGATCGGCCGCGACGACAGCGACCGCTATACAGGCCTTATGTCCGACTATCTCGACAGCCGCATCGCGGCGCTGTCGAACTGGATCGCAGGCGTCAATTCGCGCCTGTGTCGCGCAGTGGGAGTGCGCGGGGTGTTCTTCACCACGCATCCGCCGGTGGGTAACAAAGAACTGGACGCCGCCCTCTGGCACCACCTCGCCACCGACGCCCTCCGCACAGGCGGCCACCGCATCGGCCTGCACCCCGTCACTGTCTTCTCGACGATCGCCTTTGGCGCAGTCGCGCTATGGACCACGGGCCTGCTCCTCTCCGCCGCCACCAACGCCCACGACGTCGTCCTCACCAGCGAAGCCGTGCGTAACCTGAACGCCGCACAGGACTCCGCCGCGCGTCTGCGCAACCTGCTCGGGCTCCAGCAACGCATCTCACTGTACGAAGACCGCATCCAGCACCACACGCCGCTTCAAACCCGCTTCGGCCTGAACCACGACGCACAAACACTCTCAGCCGTCTGGAAGCCCTACTCGCGCGCCGCCCGCGACACGCTGATCGCACCCGTACAGCAGAACCTCGAAGCGCAACTGGTCGATCTGAACCAGATGCAGACCACCCAGCTCGATAACCAGACGAGCCAGCTTGCGCAGGACGGTCACAAGGCGTTGAAGACCTACCTGATGATGTCGGAGCCCGCACACGCCGATCCGTCCTTCATGACGCCATCGCTGCCGCACTACTGGAACATCGCCGCCGACCTGCCGCCAGGCGAGAAGCTCGACCTCTCGCAGCGCCTGCTCGGCTTCTACGCGGATCATCTGAAGCAGCATCCTGAATGGCGCATCGACGCTCGCGACGACCTCATCAGCGGCTCACGTCAGACACTGCTCGCCGTGATCGGCGTAAAGAACTCCGAAGACACGATCTATCAGGACATCGTCGCGTCCGTCGGCAGGAAGTATCCGGACCAGACCCTGGCCTCTCTGACAGCAGGCACCGACACACGCGGCCTGTTCCGCACCTCAGCCTCGGTCCCCGGCGTATTCACGCGTGAAGCATGGGAAGGCACGATCGCGCAGGCCATCGACGATGCCGCAAAACACAACGGCACCGCCAGCGACTGGGTGCTCGCCGGCGCAAACACAACAAACAGCGCACAGCAAACGCAGACCGCCTCATCACCTGAGGCCCTGAAGGCCGCACTCACCAGCCACTACTTCGCCGACTACGCCGAACACTGGCAGGCCTTCATGAACACGATCCAGTGGGAGAACGCACCGTCGATGCCCGCCGCCATCGGCCAGCTCAAGGCGATGGTCGACGCGCGCCAATCGCCACTGATCGCGCTGATGAAGTCGCTCGAGTATCAGGGCGGCGCAGGCGCCCAGAAAACCTCGTTGTCCGACACGCTCGTCACGAAGGCGCAGACCATTTTCGGCGGCAGCAAAGCCGATGAACCGCAGGCAGTCCGGCCCGATCCCGCGGGACCGCTCGGACCGTCCTTCGGCCCTGTGCTGCGCCTCGTCGCACAGGCCAACGGCAGCGACGTGCCGTCAGCAAGCAGCAAAACGGCAGCCAGCTACAGCGACCTGAGCCTGCAACGCTATCTCGAACGCGTCACGACCTTGCGCTTACGCCTGCAACAGATCGGCGACAGCGCCGACGCCGACGCCCAGGCGAGACAGGTCGCACAAACCCTCTTCCAGGGCAAGGGCTCGGAACTCGCCGACACGCAGTCCTACGCCCGCCTGATCGCCGCGAGCCTCGGCGCGCAATGGGCGGGGACGGGCGACGCGCTGTTCGTGCGCTCTGTCGCGCAAGCCTTGCAGACCGTGCTCCAGCCCGCCCAGGCGAGCCTGAACGAAGCCTGGCAGCAGAGCATCGTCTCGGCATGGAACCGCTCGTTCGCGGGACGCTATCCCTTCGCCAGCACCGCCAACGACGCCTCGCTGCCCGAACTCGCGCGCTTCCTGCGACCGCAAGGCGGCCTGATTTCCGCGTTTCTCGCGAGCCAGCTCGCAGGCGTGCTGGAGTTGCAGGGCGATCAATGGATACCCGTCACCACGGCAACGTCCTCGCTTGTCTTCGATCCTTCGTTCCTTACCGCTATCAACACGCTGCAACGCATCGCAGGGCACCTGCTCGCGCAGGGCGAGCCGCAGTATCGCGTCGACTTCAAACCGGTGCCGTCGCCGGGTATCACGGATACGCTGCTCACCGTCGATGGCCAGAAGCTGCACTACTTCAACCAGCAGGAAACCTGGCAACCGATGAACTGGCCGTCGAACGATCCCCAGAGAACGGGCACGCGCCTCGAATGGCAGACGGAGAAGGCGGGCACGAACCGCAGTCTGGAGTTCGACGGACGCTGGGCATTTGTGCGGATGCTCGAACGCGCGCGCGTCGAACCCGTCGATAGCGCGACGTACATGCTGACCTGGCAGGCCTCGCCCTTCGTGCGGGAAATCAGGCCCACGGCTGCGAAGTCCGCGAGCGACGCCGCCTACGACATCGACACGCTCATCGCGCAGGAGCCCGGCAAGCCCGCGCTGGGCAGCGACACGCACGCGCTGGGCTACATGATGCGCACCGACGTGGGCAAGGGTCCGCTCGAACTGCTTGCACTCAAGGGTTTTGTACTACCTTCGCGCATCTTCGTGAGCCGTTCACCGGGCGCGGCGAACCTGGCGAAGGACAACGGGCCGCCGCCGTTGCCGAAGGCGGCACTTGAAGCAGGCAAACGCGCAGCCACACCGATGCCGCAGAGCTGAGCTGAACCGACGAAGAGCTTCACGTAAAAGCCAGGGAAATTTCCAATCGTCTTGACGCACTACTTGGCAAACGCGCTCACAGGTACTGAGCTCGCGCTTTGGCGACTTCATCCCATGGGGAGATGTCGCCGAGCGTCGCAATATCTTCTGTCCCTGATCCCCGATGTGCCATCGCCACTGCCTCGACCGACTCAGCCAGCCCCTGGCAACGCATACGCCCCGAGCTTGCACATCGCCGCCATTTCCGGCGAAATAGCGCATCCTCAACGCCCGCGCATGCATACAAGCCCATGATCTCCTTCGACACCGACGGCCACCGCTTCAACTTCCGCGCCGTCGCCGTCATCACGACACGCGACCACGTCCTCCTGCACATGCTGGAAGGCGACGAATACTGGTCGTTGCCAGGCGGCCGTGTCGAGGCCGGCGAGGACGCGGCCACGGCCGTCGCGCGCGAGATGCGCGAGGAACTGGATATCCAGGTGAAAGTGGGGCGCTTGCTCTGGATCGTCGAAAACTTCTTCACGGGCGGTGGTCGCACACATCACGAAGTCGGCCTGTACTTCGCCACCGAAGTACCGCCCGACGCCCGCATCCTCGATTTCTCCATGCGCCACGCAGGCAACGAGCAGGGCCGCAAGCTCGAATTCGCGTGGTTCAACCGGCACGAACTGGCAAGCATCGACGTGCGCCCCGTGTTCCTGCGTAACGCGCTCGCGCAGGACCCGCTTCAATTCGCGCATGTCGTCAGCCGCGATAACGTGCCCGCAGAAAGTGCCCGAAAGGGGAAGAGTTGCGTGAGCGCTTGTCGCGACCTTGCTTAACCCTTTCTCCCGCTGGCATGACGCATACGATCGCTAAGGCTTGACGAACTTGAGCGTCATGCGATCCGATTCCCCGATTGCAGCAAAGCGTGACCTGTCGACGTCACCGCCTTGATAACTGGGCGGCAGCGACCACACGCCGTGCGGATAGTCCTTTGTATCTTTCGGATTCGCGTTGATCTCGCTGCGCGCAACCAGAACGAAGCCGGCTGCTTGTGCGTGCTCGATGACGAACGCTTCAGTCACGTAACCGGAATCGATCATTTGTTGCACAGTCGCTCCTGGCCCTGCGCGGTGCTCCTCAACGCCAAGTTCGCCGCCATGCTTCAACGCGCCGTTGAACGCGCGCAGGTTCACATCGAATTGCCCGTCCTTGATCCAGTTATGGATGTTTCGAAAGGTAAGGACACGATCGAATCTCTCATTCGCGTCGAAGCCGTTGAACTGGCCTGCGTGCAATGTGCCGACGACGACGTTCCCGTAAACCGATGGAGCGTTGGCGAGCTTGCGCCGATAAGCAGCATCGGTCGCACTGTCTTCAGCGGCGAGATCGGCGGATGTGCTGAGATATTGCGCCTCGTAAAGCTGCCCCGCGTTGCGCAAGTAGGGCGCAAGTATGTCTGAATACCATCCTCCTCCCGGGGCGATCTCCAACACCGCCTGCGTTGGACCGAGGTCAAAGAACTGCAGCGTTTCTTTCGGATGACGGTAGACGTCGCGCGCACGCGCCTGACTGCTACGCTGCGATCCACTGATGGCGGCATCGAGCGACGTGGCGCCGGAACCTTGCGATTGCGAATCACGCGATGAGTTTTGCGAATCCAGCGACGAGGACGTGCAGCCTGTCAGTGTGAGCATAAGAAAGGTGGCGGCAATCGTGACTGCGCGTGCGCGGTCATGGCGAGTAGCGTACATGGAATCGATTCAGGTTTGAGATGCGGGATACGATACGCGGTTCTTGAGCTATCTGCTTCCCGGTCATTTTCGCTGCTCGCGCGGCGGTGTGCGCCTGCCAGCTTAATCACAAGCAAGCCGCCTCGCGCAACCGATGCGAACGCACAACACTTCATAGTGGTCGGCAGGCTTACAGTCGCTTACTATCCCGTCTCCACAATAAAACGCTAACCCGGCGCGAATCGTTGAGACCACTCATGAACCCTGCACGGCAATTCGTAGTTCCGTTGATCGCATCATTGTTCGTTATCGGCCTCGCCGCGAATACCGCACATTCAGCGGAACCGGCATCGGATGCCACGCCCGACGCTGAAGTGGACATCTCCAAAAGCCACGAAGCCTCGACGAGCGATCTTCACAGCGACCTTGGTGAATTCTGTTTCTTCGCACGCCTCCCGCCCGCCAGTCAGAAATACAAGGTCATCAAGAACATCAAGATCGGCAAGGGCTCGTACGGTAGCGTTCAGGACATTCTCCCGAAGATGGCGGAGTACGCCCAACTACGAGGAGCGGACGCAATTGTCGAGTACAACGGATCACAGCGCTTCGGCTTCTGGCCTTGGCGTATGGTCCGGCCCGTCGTCCGTGGCGTCGCGGTGCAATGGACTGATCCGAAGCCTTCCAATTGCGAATCCATCGGCGGCACAAAGCTGAGGACGATACTTTCCTCGGGTCAGCCACCCGCACAGTAGCAAAAGCAGCCTTCTCGTATGGGCGTACTGCGGCCGTTCCTACGGCAGTAGTCACTGCACGACGAACGGCAGAAGGCGGTGACCCGATGCAGGCAGTCATCATCCTGCAAACTGTGCGGCGCGTCTCGGAGTGCACCGGACATTCGAGGGATGAGGTCGTCGGCGGATTCTTGGCCGAAGCTCGATTGCGTCACCCAGCGACAGTGGACGGCATTTCCGCTGCGGCTATCGACGCACTGATCGACGAGTATCGAGCGGGTGTCGCCATAGCCACCCGAGATTTTCCGATGGACGTGGCCGGCGCGGTGTTCGTCGGCATCCGCAGCCTGAAGAAGATACTCGCACCGTAAGCCGTCAGTGAAAGTTGGCGATGAAATTGCGCAGTAAAAGTTGTCAGTGAAAGTAAGCACCAAAGATGCGGCACATCCAGTGGGCTATGCTAACGTCGATGTGAATAACTGAAGTAGTTTCTGACAATTAATGAATAGCTTTGATTCGTCTATCGAGACATATCTGTCCAACATACACTTCAGTCATTTCGCGACCCGATCCATAGAAACCATCGCCGACCTTTACACCTTCAAAGGCCTCGTACTGATTCCCGTCCTGTGGTGGATGTGGTTTCAGCAGAACGAGCGCCGCGAATGGCGGCGAGAAATGGTTCTCGCGACGCTTCTCAGTGGCCTCGTGGCGCTCTTCGTCGGAAGGCTGCTCACCCACTGGTTGCCGTTCCGAGTGCGCCCCATCTATAGCGCCGAACTGCATCTGCAGTTTGCAGGTAGCGATATCAAGGAAGCACTGCTGACAAGTTGGAGTTCCTTCCCAAGCGATCACGCGATGCTATGGATGGCGGTCGCCACCGGCATCTTCCTCGTGTGGCGCGGAGTCGGTGCGCTGGCGATTCTCTATACCGTGCTGTTCATTTGCGTTCCGCGCGCCTATCTCGGCTTTCACTACCCAACCGATTTGCTGGTGGGCGCTGCTGTGGGAATCGGAATTACCTATGTCATGACGCGAGATGCGATCCGCGTGCACTACGCGACTCCGGCGGTGCGATGGATCGAACGCTGCCCGGGGCCTTCAGCGATGCTGGCCTTTATTCTGTGCCTCGAACTCGTTACGCAGTTCGACGAACTGCGCAAGCTGGCGAGCGTTGTGCTCAAAACTCTATGAACCACGCGTTGCGGTGGTGAAAGCGTGACGGTGGTGGCGCCGCCCGAGCGAGTGATTTTATCGAAGCCAGGTTCGTCGACGCGACACGCGTCGTTGTAATCGAAACGGCCGCTCAGAAAGCGGAGCAGTCGCATGAATGTCCATGTGACGGTCTAGATGAACGGCGCCTCATGGCCGATAGTACTCGCGCAGTATCTGGTGCATTGGCGGCCGCACGGGCCCCATCGAACTGCTGCGGCGTGTGGCCGGTAAGCGCAGCGCCAGATCTCGGTTTTGCTCGGAGATATCCGTCGTTGCCGGCGTGTGCGCCGGGTCGGCACGCACCGCCGACTTGAACGTTCTTCGGGCATCCTGAGCGAGCAGCGTACGCAGAGAGACGTCGCCACGCCGGTCGATCTGCCCGAGCCGGATCCAGCCAACGTTCGCCGCAATTGTAGATTCTGGCCGCGGGCAATCTCCACAGTGCTCCAGCGCCACGAGTCATCTAGTGAGTAATGCCGGCTTGGCCCTATAAAAATTAAATTACACGCAAACCTTTGCGTCGCCCGCCGCAGGGTTTCTCACCCTACAGTAACGCCCAACCGCGCCGTAATGCGAGATGCATAGGCGCGAAGTTTGTTGTCCTGCGCTATCCGGGCCGCGTCTTCCACGACACCCAATGGCTCGAACCCCTGCTCGCGCACAACAGGCGACAACTAAGGTCCAAATATGAATCTCAACACTCTGTCGGTAAAGGCAAAGCTCACGGGGGCTTTCGGCGTTCTTGCCGCCGTCGTCTTGATCGTGTCGGGCATATCGCTGAAATCGCTGAACGACGCCAACGACCGGTTCGCAAGTTTTCTGTCGGGCGTCAACGCCCGCGCCAATATGGCTGCGCAGGTTCGAACCGCGGTTGACCGGCGCGCGATTGCAGCGCGCAACATGGCGCTGGTCACCACGCCGGGCGATTTCGAGGTGGAAAAGGCCGCCGAAGCGCAGGCCCAGATAGAGGTGCAGTCGAACCTCGCGAAGCTCAACGGGATGGTTGCGTCCGCGTCCGATGCGACTGAAAAAGCCCGCAGCCTCGTGGGCGAAATCAACCGGATCGAGGCCGCGTATACACCCGTTGCCAACGCGATCGTTGGCCTCGCCGTTGCGAACAGGCGCGACGAAGCGGTCAAGAAGATCAACGACGACTGCCGGCCGCTGCTCGCCGCGCTGGTCAAGGCATCGAACGACTACGCGGAGTACACGCGTAGTCGTGCCGATGATCTGGTTCGCGAGTCGGAGGATCGTTATGCGACGCAGCGGAACCTGCTGATGGTGATTTGCCTCGCCGCCGTCGCGATGGCAATCGTGGCGGGCCTCGTCATCACGCGGGGCTTGCTGCGCGCCCTGGGTGCCGAGCCGGCCGAACTGGGTGCGGTCACGCAACGCATCGCGGCGGGCGATCTGAGCCCGGTCGCGGGGGCGAAGAGCGCGCATTCCGGGAGCGTGCTCGCCTCGATGGGTGACATGCAGGCAAGTCTCGTCAGTCTGATCGCTCAGGTCCGCACCGCGGCAGACAGTATCGCGACTGGCTCCAGCCAGATCGCTTCGGGCAACGTCGATCTTTCGTCCCGGACCGAACAGCAGGCTGCGTCACTGCAGGAAACCGCCTCGAGCATGGAAGAGCTGACCTCGACGGTGAGGCAGAACGCTGAGAACGCGCAGCAGGCGAGCTCGCTCTCCGCCAATGCATCCGAAGTGGCGCTCAAGGGCAATGCGGTGGTCGGACAGGTCGCCGGCACGATGGGCGAGATCAGCGCGAGCTCCACCAAGATCGCGGATATCACCGGGATCATCGAAGGGATTGCCTTCCAGACCAATATCCTGGCGCTGAACGCGGCCGTGGAAGCGGCGCGGGCGGGTGAACAGGGCCGCGGGTTCGCGGTGGTCGCAAGCGAAGTGCGCAGCCTCGCGCAGCGCTCGTCCAGCGCGGCGAAAGAAATCAAGGATCTGATCAACGCTTCCGTGCAGAAAATCCAGGACGGTTCGGTGCTCGCGAACGAGGCGGGAAAGACGATGTCGCAGGTCACACAGGCCGTCGCCCGGGTGACCGACATCATGGGGGAAATCGCCGCTGCGTCGACCGAACAAAGCCGGGGTATCGAACAGGTCAATCAGGCCATCACGCAGATGGACGAAGTCACGCAGCAGAATGCCGCGCTGGTAGAGGA
Source organism: Paraburkholderia hospita (assembly GCF_002902965.1). Lineage (GTDB taxonomy): Bacteria > Pseudomonadota > Gammaproteobacteria > Burkholderiales > Burkholderiaceae > Paraburkholderia > Paraburkholderia hospita. The sequence continues at coordinate 701,477 of NZ_CP026107.1, forward strand.
AGCGGCGGCGGCCTCCCGATCACTCGAAGACCAGGGGCGGCAGCTTAATCAGGCGATTGCGTTCTTTCGTCTGGATGCCGGTGCCGGCTCGCCTGTAACGCGCGGAGGGGCCCCCGCAGCCAGTCGCCCGGCGCCACGCACGCCATCCGCACGGCCGACGGCCCGCAAAGCCACAGCGCCCGACAGGTAGGCTCCGTTTGCGGCAACGCGGTGGCGTACTACGGTGTTGCCCTGGTTTTGAACCGCCTCCCCGATAGCGCGACAATCCAACTAAGACAAAACACGTCAGAGCACTGCACGCCGATGGTCCCCCCTTAATCTAAAAGGACGAGAACATGCGTCAATACCTCTATCTCGCGGCGTTACCCGCCGCCTTTGTTGCCGGCATGTTTGTATCCCATCTTGGCACGCCGGCGCGAGCCCAGGCGTCAAACGTGCCGCTAACGGCGCAGATCATCGACCTGGTGGCCATGACCGATGCCGATCTCGGCCCACAGATTCCGAACATGGGTACCTTGCGCTCGAAGGGCCTGGTAGTTACGCCGAGCGGGAGCATCGCAGTGCAGAGCGGTAACGTACCCAAGCATACGCATCGAGGTTCCGACGAAATCCAGTACGTGATTTCGGGGAGCGGCACTTTCTGGCTGGGTAACGAACAGCGTCAGATTCACCCTGGCGACCTGATCATTATCCCGAAGGGGACGGTACATGCGGGGGCCGAGCCGACCAGCGGCGAATTCAAGGTCCTTTCTATCAAGCTGCCGCCGCAAGCTCCGGGCGATATGCAGATGGTTCCCTGACGTGTCGTCGATATCCGACGCTATCTGATGGCTATGGCTATGGCTATGGCTATGGCTATGGCTATGGCTGTGCGAGCGGATGCTGGACCTTGAACGGCAAATGATCGGCCATTGCCGTCATTGGAGAACGGGCGCATATCAGGCGGCTACGTGGCGCCAGGGAACCCGCGTCTTCGTTAACTGACCTGCGGGCCGAAGGAGCGATGGAAGGGGGACACGGCCTCCGACGTCAAAGTGTGCGGGTAGCGCCAACGGATATCGCGTGCCTGTTGGGCGGTGGGCGTCATGAGGCATTTGCAGCACCCAGCCTCGCAAAGACAATTCCGTGTTTAATCAATGGCGTAGAGCGATACGACGAATTGGCACGTTGCATGCAATGTTGGTTTCAAGCCAGCGTTGCCTTGCGTCAAATAGCGTAGACGGCATCGGGAGGCTTCGAAACACCGGGCGCATCGGCGCCCGGTGTGGCTTCCGGGAGTTTCACATGCCGCTCGCTCGACTGCTCCTCTGCTTTATCCAGTGCTCGTTAGCGGCCGCGGTGCTTTTGCCCGCCGTCGCGGGCGCCACGAACCTGCCGGCCGCAACGCAACGCTTTGTATCCGGCACGAGTGACGCGGGTCCCAGCGATTCGGCCACGCCTCACGCACTGAAAGCGGGTATCGAGCGCCTGCGCACCGGGACGTGGTGGGAAGCCAACCGCAAGATCCGCCCGGAACTCGCGCAAGTCGGCGACCTGATGTTCCTCCTGCCGCTTGCCGACAAGCAGCTCGAACCATCGTCGGATGCGATTGGCCGCGTGCAGCGCCTGCGCGAAGCGCTGCGCAGCCACCTGACGCGCGCACCCGCCGGCTGGGGCCGTCTCGTTGCGCAGGTGCGGGCAGAGCGCGCGAAGGCCGGCGATGCGTCAGCCGTGCTGCTCGCCGACGCGCTCGTCAACGAGGTCCGCTACCGCGACGGAACCGACGGCAGCTACTACGCGCCGGCACGGTTCTTTGCCGAAAGCGGCGTGTGCAAGGATTTCGCCGTCGCCAAATATCTGCTGCTGCGCGACGCGGGTTTCGACATCGGGCGGCTGCGTCTCGTGTCGCTCGCGCCGCGCTACAACAACACGCCGGACGACTGGCACGTCATCCTCGTCGTGCAGATCGACGGCGCGAGCGAGCCGCTCGCACTCGATTCACCGAGTGCGCCGAACGCGAAGCGCGCCAGCGAGACGGCCAACGAAGCATCAGCTTCGAGCGGTCCGTCCGCGCTGCTCGGCGCGATCCTCGCCGGCCGCGAGCCCGCCGGCGCGGTGTTGCGCGCGCCCGCAGGACCGCTAACCGCGCCGCTCAGCCGATCGGGCCAGGCGCGGCGGCCGCTTGCGACAGTGTTCAACGAACAGGGCAGCCGGTCGTTCGAACGCGCCGCGCCGGGCGCGCTGCGGCGTGCGTCGGCGGCCGGGCGAAGCGCGAACGCGATGTATGTCGACGAGATGGGCGAGTCGTGGAAAGTCGACGGCTCCGCGACGTTTCCGAAGTGGCGCGTCGCCGTTGACCAGGCAGATGCGCGGGCGAAGCCGGTTCCGGCGGCAGGGCTGATACGCGTGGCGACACGCTGACTGAGGCGTGCATCGCGCGCCGCGCCCGACGCCGCCGTGACCAACAGAGCACCCCGAAGCGATCGACCCGCAGAACAGACCGAGGTGATTCATATCGCCTTGTGCGCCGACTCTTTTCCGCTGTGGCTGGCGATGAGCGGTGCCGCGTCCCTAGCCGGAAACACACTTGGACTTGCCTCGGCGAGCTTTCGCCGCAAGGCCATGATCAGGCATAAACCGACAACAATGAATTGCCCTGTTTGTGCTCACATCTAAGCGGTCGCCGATCTACACTGCTTTCTCCGAGCCCGCAAAAGGCTGCGCGCGAAACACTCCCTGGAGAAAAATTATGAAACTCGTTCAGCTCATCGTCGCTGCATCTATTTTGGTCCCGGCTGTATCTTCGTTCGCTCAGTCGACGCCGCCGGCGATGAATGACGACGTCAGGTCACAACTAGCTCAAGAAAAGACGACGTACCAATATTCGGATTCCAGCGATCGGAAGCAGGCTTCAATCAGTTATGCAAAACAGAGTGCAACGCTGCCGCACCAGATAACCGGAATGGACATGGGTCGTTACTCGCTATCAGTAGTGCGCCCTTCGTTTTGACATTGTCGATGACTACTGTGACGTCGCTGTCCCAGTCAGAGTCGAGGATATCGGCGACGAGGTTGTCGACCTTTACGTGTGGTGGACGGCGCTTGGCCACATGAGCGCTGTCAGCGGCAACAGGCCCAAAACCATCTATCCGACGCATCGAAGCGGACGTTCAGAATCAATCGAAACCCACTGTGCCAGGCACACATACGCCTGCTAGCTAGCGTCGTGCTGCAGATATTTGTGAGCGAACGCGATTGCCATGCTGCCCTCGCCGACGGCTGAAGCGACACGCTTGACAGGGCTCAACCTCACATCCCCACAGGCAAACACGCCAGGAACACTCGATTCGAGCAGGTAGGGATCACGGCTACAAGACCAGTGTCCCGCCTTAACGACGTCGTCCCCGGTGAGAACATATCCGCGTGCGTCACGAGCGATCTCCGTCGGCAACCACCCGGTTTCTGCATCGGCGCCAATGAACACGAACAATCCACCGCAGTCGTGCCGGCTTACCTCGGCGCTCGGCCCTTCGCGTATGTCGATCGATGTCAGATGGGTATCGCCGTATGCGCCGACAACTTCCGAACGCTGTTGCACTGCCACGTTTGACTTGCTGCGAAGTTGCTCGATCAGATAGCGAGACATGCTCTTCTCAAGTGAATCGCCTCGCAAGATCAGCGTCACCATGCGTGCATGATTGGCAAAGTACAAAGCGGCCTGGCCGGCCGAGTTTCCACCGCCGATCAGATAGACGTCGAGTCCATGAGTCGCGTTCGCTTCGCTGCGTGACGCGCCGTAGTAAATTCCTTTACCGATAAACCGGTCGAAGCCATCGATCGCGAGGCGGCGCCACGTGACGCCAGTCGCGAGAATGATCGTTCGCGCATGGATGACGTCGCCTCCGTCGAGGTGAACGTTACGCCCGTCGACATCGATTCGATCGACAGATCGCGTCACCAGAATCTCGGCACCCAGCCGCCTTGCCTGCTGCAAGGCACGGCTCGCGAGTTCGTCGCCCGACACACCGTTTGGAAAGCCGAGGTAATTCTCGATGCGCGAGGAAGTCCCGGCTTGCCCGCCTGGCGCTTCGCGCTCCACCACCACAGTGCGCAAGCCTTCCGACGCACCATAGACTGCCGCAGCAAGACCTGCGGGGCCACCACCGATGATCAACGTGTCGTATGCGGCAAGGCGAGGCTGCGTCTGCAGACCCAGTAATTCGGCGAGCTGGCGTGTCGCCGGCCGGCAAAGCACCGTCCCGTCGACCAGCCGCAACGCCGGGCAATCCTCCTCTGGCGGGCGAGTGCCAGGCCAGCGCGCTGGCAGTTCAGGCGCATCGGGCGTCATCCAGTCGCAGCTGATCTGGTTGCGGGCCAGGAACTGGCGCAACGCGGTACAAGCAGTGTCCCAGCGATTGCCGACAAGCGTCACGCGAGGCTTGGGCGGTTCGGCGGAGAGGCCCTGCAGTCCGCCGATGCGCTCGCGGGCGAGGGCGCCCATCTTCAACGCAACTTCCGGCGACGCAGCAGCGAGTGTGTAGTAGCGCTGAGCGTCAACGCGCATGACACGCGAGGGCTCCGAGGCCCGATAGGCGCCTGGGAACGGGGAACTCAACGCGAGCGGCACTTCGCCAAAGATGGTTCCGGGCAGTCGCCAGCCCAGTGTGCGCTCGATGCCGTCGAACGTTTTGATGACTTCCATCTTGCCGGCCAGGACGGCGTACAGCGCTCGCTCTCCACCTTCATGGACCGCGAATTCACCCGCGCACAGATGCAGGTCTGCGGACGTGTGCGCGAGATGGTCCAGCTCGTTGTCGGAGAGTGTCGAGAAGAGTGGAATCGCCCGGATGTCATCGATGGTGAGCATGGCTTCGTCCAAACAGAGCAGATGAGGTGAAGCTCGGTCCACGGACAGCAGGCAGACTCAGCCAGTATATGACCTCGCAAGGCAGACGCAAGGCCAGGCTAACTGCTCGCCGATGGCAGCTCGAAACGCTTGCGCTGCAGGAACCGGCGCACGGCCGGATCGCGCGCGAGCCCGATCGCGAGATCGTACGCGCAGAGCGCTTCGGCCGTCGCGCCGGCACGCGCCAGCAGATCGGCGCGCGCGGCCCAGTACGGCTGGTAGTCGGCCAGCCGCGGATCGTCTGCATACGGCTCGAGCGCGTCGAGCGCCGCCGGCGCGCCGTCCCGTTCCGCCAGCGCGAGCGCGCGGTTCACCGCGACCACCGGCGATGCTGCAATCGTGAGCAGCGCATCATAAAGTTGTACGATCTCGTCCCAGTTCGAGCAGTGCGTGCGGCAGCGGTGCACGTGTGCCGACTGCAGCGCGGCCTCGAGCTGAAAACGTCCAATCGCGTTGAACGCGTTTGCGCGACGCAGCAGTGCGTCGGCTGCGTCGATCATCGGCGCGTTCCATGTCGCCGGATCCTGAGCCGACAGCGGGACGTAATCTCCGGCCGCATCGCGTCGCGCGTCGCAACGCGCTTGTGCATACAGCATCAGCGCGAGCAGCCCCAGTGTCTCTGGCTCCTCGGGCAGCAGTTCGACAAGCAGTTGCGCAAGAAACAGCGCCTCACCGGTGAGATCGCGCCTCTCGGTATCGCCGCCAACCGGGTCGGTCCACCCTTCCGCATACACCGCATAGACCGCTTCCAGCACCGCATCGAGGCGGCCGGGCAACTCCTCGCGCTCGGGCACGCTGAACGGAATGCCTGCTTCACGGATCTTGTTCTTTGCCCGGACGAGGCGCTTGCTCATCGCCGCAGGCGACATCAGGAACGCGGACGCAATCGTCTTCGCTTCGAGCCCGAGAACCACCTGCAGCATCAGCGGCGTGCGAATCGCAGCCTCGAGGGCAGGGTGCGTGCAGGCGAACAGCAGCGTAAGCCGCCGGTCGGGCAACGCGCCTGCTTCACGCTCGTCGATCTCGTCGGCGAGAATCGCGAGCTGGTTCACCACTTCGTCGCCGACGCGGCGATGGCGCGCGCCGTCGATTGCACGGCGGCGCGCGACCGTCATCAGCCACGCTTCGGGATTCGCGGGGCAGCCGCGCTCCGGCCAATCGGCGAGCGCGGCCTCGAACGCGTCGGCCAGTGCGTCCTCGGCTGCGGCGACGTCGCGCGTGCGCATCGCCAGCAGCGCGACGAGCTTGCCGTAACCGCGGCGAGCGACCGCCTCGGCAATCGAACGCGCCGCGCCGTCAGCGTCACGGTCGCCGCCGGACGGACTCATGCAGCGGACGGTGCATCGTAGGGGGCCGTCCAGACCGGGCGTACTTCCATGGTGCCGTACCCCGCGCCGGGACAACGTGACGCCCACGCGATCGCCGCGTCCAGGTTCGGCACGTCGATCAGGTAGTAGCCGCCGAGCTGCTCTTTCGAATCGGAGAAGGGTCCGTCAAGAACCTGCGGCTTGCCGTCGACGAGTCGCACCGTGGTGGCTGCGTTCGTGTGCTGTAGCCGGTTTGCGCCCGCCAGCACTTCCGCTTTTTTCAACGATTCGGTGTACGCCTGATACGCGGCGACGCCTTGCTGCCGCTCGCTGTCTGTCATCTGGTTCCAGCGGCCTTCTTCCGAATAGATCATCAACAGGTATTGCATATGAGTCTCCGTCATGAGGTTGAGGCGGGTGATTTAATCAGGCCGCCATCACAATGACGCGCGGGCCGCATGCTGACGGACAGGTTGCGTCGAAAAGTTGCGGACGGCACAGCTGCCTTACTCGAACCGACTAAAGTGTTCCACGCCTCACTGGATTGTTCGGTCTTCATGGCACACTCCCACAAGCAATAGGAGAGTTTCATTTTGAAACCACGCTTGGGCGAAGGTAAACGATCGTGCCGGTTGTTGCCACGCAGCATTCCCAACCGGCGTGACTCGGCGGCTGGTCCCTGCCAACACCTGCTGTAAGGGTAACGGGGGCGTCTCGGCCGATGGTGTTGCAGGTGGCTTTCGTTAGAATCTGTTTTCGATTCGTTTATTCGATTATTACCGGAGGCGAATGTGCCAGGTCTACTTCCCGATGTCGACCGCGAGGGGCTCCTCGAATATTCGGTCGTTTACACCGACCGTTCAATCAATCATATGTCGCAGCTCTTTCAAGGAGTCATGCGCGATATTTCCGACGCACTGAAAAAAGTCTACAACGCGAAGTCGGCTGTTGTCGTCCCGGGCAGCGGGACTTTCGGCATGGAAGCCGTTGCCCGGCAGTTCGCGACAAACAAGAAGTGTCTGGTTATCCGCAATGGCTGGTTCAGTTTCCGCTGGTCGCAGATTTTCGACATGGGCAGCATTCCGTCTGAATCGATGGTGTTGAAGGCGCGTCCGGTCGAACAAGGAAGGCAGGCCGCATATGCGCCGGCTCCGATCGACGAAGTGGTCGCTGCGATCAAGGAAAACAAGCCGGATCTGGTCTTTGCGCCGCATGTCGAAACCGCATCCGGGATGATGCTGCCTGATGCCTATTTGCGCGCGGTGTCTGACGCGGTTCATGCCGTCGGCGGCATGTTCGTACTGGATTGCATCGCCTCCGGCACGGTCTGGGTGGACATGCAGGCCAGTGGCGTCGATGTCCTGATCAGCGCGCCGCAAAAGGGATGGAGCGCGTCACCTTGCTGCGCGTTGGTCATGCTCAGCCCACTCGCTCGCGAAAGAATCGACTCAACGACTAGCACCAGTTTCGCTTGCGATCTTCGCAAATGGCTGCAGATCATGGAGGCCTACGAGAACGGTGGGTTCGCGTACCACGCCACGATGCCCACGGACAGTCTCGCGATACTGCGTGATGTCATGAAGGAGACCGAGGCATACGGCTTCGACAAAGTGAGAGCGGAGCAGCTTGAACTCGGTAAGCGCGTTCGCTCACTCTTGACTGGCGCAGGTTTCAAAAGCGTGGCGGCCGAAGGTTTTCAGGCTCCGGGTGTTGTGGTCAGCTACACGGATGATGACGGCATACGATCGGGGAAGAAATTCGCCGATGCGGGCTTCCAGATCGCGCCTGGCGTTCCTCTTCAATGCGATGAGGGTGAAGATTTCAAGACCTTCCGCGTGGGATTGTTTGGCCTGGATAAACTGCATGATGTTGAAGGCGCGGTCGCCAGGCTCGCCAAGGCGTTGGATAGAATTCTTTAGAGCGGTTTTCCGGAGCGTGTGCGCATGGCTTGCTCTTGCAACTGCATCGGCATCGGCGGGAAGACTCCGGAGCCTGCCGGAATAGCTATGCGCACGATTCGGCCTTAGCTGACGTTCGTCTATCGGCGCGGCGAAGGCCGCTCAACGACTCAGGCCGGCCATTCATTGCGTGTCAACTTCGAATGGCAACTCCATGCATCGATCAATGGGTGAATTTGACCCGTATCGGACGTTGGGACCGTTGCGGAACCAAGGGCCGCTTCTGAAGATCTTCGAACCTTGCTTCGCTCCGGTTCACAACCAGAGCGGGCCACGCGATGTCATCTTCCGATCCTCCTCCTCGCGCACTACCATTCCTTCACGATCCGATGACCTTGGCGCGATAGTTCACTGGAAACGTTTGACGGCACTCGACAGGCGATGCCGCGGCGCCTAGTCGGGCTGCGAACCCTCATCTGCGCGAAACCTGTGTGAGATACGGAATACCTTCGCATCTGACAGGTTCACTCCAATGAGACACCTGTTCATCACAACGGGAGATCCATCGTGCGTACCCCAAGTCCCCGTACCGTGCGGACGATCCTGAGCGCCGTCATCGTCCTGGCGATCTCGGCGCTTTGCGACTCACCTGCCTTCGCTGCCGGCTTACAGAGCGAAGGTACGTCTAACGAAGCCCCCTTCCTGGCGGAGAACAATACCGCCATGACAAGAATGATGGACGGCATGTCGACGAGACCGACAGGCGACGTCGATCGCGATTTTGTCGCAATGATGGTGCCTCACCATCAAGGTGCCATCGACATGGCGCAGGCCGAACTGCGTTACGGTCACAACGAACAGTTGCGCCGCATCGCGCAAGAGATCGTCGTCGAGCAACAACAGGAAATCGTCGCCATGCGCGTCGCACTCGGACAACCATTGCCACCGCCTGCCCCCGCTCCGGACCAGCAAAAGCCAGCTTCTATGCCTGCCGCCCCTGTTCATCGAACGTCCGACCACGGCATGCAAATGAACATGTCAAACCCTATGCAGAAGGAGCGGCAATGAAACGCCCATCGAGAATCACCATCGCGTTGTCTGCAGCCATGCTGGCGGCAGCGCAGTTCGCATGGGCTGGGCAGGCCCCTGGATCGCAGTCCGATCCTGACATTCCCGTAAGCCACCACGATCGCGTTTACGCCGCCGAGCAGTTTTCGAACACGGTGTCGGTGATCGACCCGGCCGACAACAAACTGCTCGGCCTGATTCGCCTCGGCGATCCCTCGCCGGGCAATTTCAGTCCGCTGTACAAAGGTCAGTTACTTGTGCACGGCATGGGTTTCTCGCCGGACCATCACACAATTGCGGTTGTCTCAATCGGATCGAACTCGGTTTCATTCATCGACACGCAGACTAACGCCGTCAAGCATGTCACCTACGTCGGCCGCTCGCCTCACGAGGCTTTCTTCACGCCCGATGGAAAGGAGGTCTGGGTGACGGTGCGTGGTGAAAACTACGTCGCGGTACTCGACGGAAAAACGTACGAGGAGAAAACACGCATTACTGTCCCGGCTGGCCCCGGTATGCAGATATTCTCACCGGACGGGAAATATGGTTATATCTGTTCGTCCTTCAACCCGGAGATTGAGGTGGTGTCCGTGGCCGACCACAAGATCGTCGGCATGGTCCAGCAGGCCAGCCCCTTTTGTCCCGACCTGGCGGCGACGCCCGACGGCAAGCAGGTCTGGTTCACGCTTAAGGACACCGGCAAGGTCCAGGTGTTCGATGCAAGGCCGCCATTCGCGCTGATCAGGACACTCGACACAGGCCCAATCACGAATCACGTGAACATCGTGCATAACGACAAGGGCACGTTCGCGTACGTCTCCGTTGGGGGCCTGAATGTGATCAAGGTGTTTCGAACTGACAACTTTTCGCAGGTCGCGACGATACCTGTCGGCAACTTGCCGCATGGGCTCTGGCCGTCGGGGGACGGCAGCCGCATCTATGTCGGGCTGGAGAACGCCGATGCGATGACTGCGATCGACACACGGAGCAACACGGTCATCGCGACTGTGCCCATCGGCCAGGCACCGCAGGCTGTCACCTATGTGCCGAATGCGGTGTCGGAAGGTGATGCTACGCAGAACCTGCAAACGCTGGGCCTGGCTGGTCAGAGCGTCCATCTTGCACTGGTGCCGGTGGGGGCGGGCAAGACGGCGGATGCCGCCAGTGCACCTACGACTGTCGCGTTGTTCGATCAGGGCCTAGTGCAGGTTCTCCAGGCCGCTGTCACTGGTCTGCAACCGAAGCAGCCCTACGTTCTAGGTCTTGCCGATAACCCCGATGGCACGGGTGACCTGCAAGTGCTCGCGAATTTCATGTCCAATCCGGCCGGCTCGGCGATCGTCAATGCTCTCGGGCAGATTCGCCAACTGATCACACCAGGAATGGGCTATGCCGCTGATAAGCGCCGCTACCTCGTGGTCGCCCCGCAAGGGTCGGGCAAGCCTGGGGCTCCCGTACAGGTGCAGTCGCCGTAACCGGATCCGCCGCCACGTCTCGTTCGCGGTGGCGGCGGCGGCGGTGCGCGGTGCGGCTATCTGATTCTGGTAGTCACGGGAACGATCCCATGGCGGCGGCGAATTGAATGACCGGCTCCTGAGCGGGGCAGACGCCTGAACGTCTGAGCGACGGTGTGAGGGAACGACGCTTCATGGCCGGCAATACGCATTCACCCGACCTGCCAGGAAGCTGCCGTTGATGACTCCAACGTCGGCTCTAGAGAGCGGTTGTCGAACTGATGCTTGCGGCCAACTTGAGGCATTGGCCGGTGTACCGGGGCGGACGCTCGAACGTCTCATCCGCCTTAGGCGGCGGACATTCGCGGATGAAAGGCGGTTCCGCTCGCATTTGTTTCGACCCAAAATCCTTCGATAAGCGCTACGTAGACCCGAGACGATAGTGCGAGCTTCCGCATATCCTCCGGGAGGGGGCGGCATGAAACCCCGGCCAGCGCTCTTTCAATCTCCAGCCTGAAGCAGGCCCAAGGCGAGCAGCCACGAAAATTGGGCACGCACAGGGGGGGATGCCGCCTATCCTTGGAGATAGGCAAACCGCAGGGTCCCGTTCATGATCAATTTGCACGAACTCCGGTATGTTCGGCTCGGTACACGTGACATCGGCGCCGCGGCGAAGTATGCCGCCGATATCCTTGGATTACAGCTGGTGCGCCGCGAGGGTGGGTGGGCCTACCTGCGCTCGGATGAGCGCGATCACACGCTGGTCTACTTCGAGGGGGATCCGAATGACCAGACGATTGCATTCGATGTCGTCACGAACGAGGCGCTCGAACAAGCGGGCGCGGTGTTAGAGCAGAACAGCTTCCGCGTACACGCAGGCAGTCGCAACGAGTGCGATCAACGTCGCGTACGCGCCTTCATCAGTTTCAAGGATCCATCGGGCAACCAGATTGAATTGGTGTTCGGCGCCTTGCATAGCGGCCGTCGCTATTTTCCGTCACGCGACGCCGGAATCACTGGCTTCAGCCACGTCGGCCTGCGCACCAGCGATCCCGGACGTGACGAGATCTTCTGGACGAAACTGTGCAATGCGCGTGTGAGCGACTGGATCGGACCTGCACCGCTGCTGAGAATCGACGAGGTACATCACCGGATCGCCCTCTTTCCGTCCCCGTTCGCCGGCATCCAACATATCAATCACCAGGTTGCAAGCATCGACGATCTCATGCGCGCCTGGTACACCCTGCGTGAACAGGGCATACCCATTCGGTTCGGACCAGGGCGGCATCCGACGTCGGGCGCCATCTTTCTCTACTTCGAGGGGCCTGACGGAATGACTTACGAATACTCGACAGGCGTTCGTCTGATCAGTCCGGATGAGGAAGCGAGTTACTGTCCCCGCCGGTTCCCGTTCGATTCCACCGGCTTTTGCATGTGGGGCGCCAAACCCGATATTCCAGAGTTTCAATCCTGACGCGCGATCAGGTCCATCGCTGATCGCGCGAGAGTAACCTTCAAGGCTACCGGAGGCGGAGCCAGGAGAACACGCGGGGACAAGCTTCCTGCCAGCACCCTTGTCAAAGAAACGGCCTGGATTTAGCGGCTACAGGGAGGACGCCATGGCAACGATCAGAACGGTCGATGTTCAGGAGTTCATCAACTCGCACAAGCTGTCGCCCTATCAGTTGCTGATCGTCGCGCTGTGTTTCCTGACAGTCGCGTTCGATGGTTTCGATACGGCAAGCGCCGGATTCATTGCACCTGCCATCAGGAAGCAATGGGCATTGAACGCGCTTCAGTTGGCGCCTGTGTTCGGCGGCGGCCTGTTTGGCCTGATGGTAGGCGCGCTCCTGTTCGGACCACTTGCCGACAGGTTTGGGCGCAAGCCCATACTCTGCTTTTCAGTGGCGTTTTTCGGTGTCATGTGCCTGTGGTCCGCCTACGCGACTTCTCTGCGCGAACTCATACTATTGCGATTCCTGACCGGCTTGGGTCTTGGCGGAGCCATGCCTACGGCCATTACGATGACATCCGAATTCGGTCCCGAGAAACAGCGCTCGCTATTGGTGACGAGTATGTTCTGCGGCTTCACGTTAGGCGGGTCATTGGGTGGCGTGGTCGCCTCGCAGATCATTCCCCTGCATGGCTGGCAGGGCGTGCTGTTATTCGGCGGGGCCATGCCATTGGTACTGGTGCCGGTCCTGTTATGGCTTCTGCCTGAGTCTGTCCGGTACCTGGCGTTGTCCGGCCGGAAACAGGAGCAAGTGGCCCGCACGCTCCGGCGCATAGCGCCACAGGAAGTGCTCGAACATACGGTGTTCACAGTCCCCGAGAACAAGGTCACGGGTTCTCCCGTCCGCAACCTTTTCGGCAGCGGCGTGATGGTCGGCACCGTCTGCCTCTGGCTCACCTTCTTCATGAGTCTGCTGGTGTATTACCTGCTCACTAGCTGGCTGCCCACGGTCATTAACAACACAGGCGTCCCTCTGGATATGACTGCGCTGATCGCCGCAGCGCTGCCCTTGGGCAGCACGGTCGGCGCCGTGCTGATCGGCCGCCTGATGGACAGGCACAATCCCTGTCTGATACTCACAAGCTTCTACCTTGTTGCCGCAGTGTTTATCCTGCTCATCGGCGTCGCTTCGTCGTTGCCGATGCTGGTGTTCGCAGTCTTTGGGGCTGGTCTTGGAACCGGAGGCTCGCAGACCGGCGCCAATGCGCTGGCGGCGGCCTACTATCCAACCTCCAGCCGCGTCTCCGGCGTGAGTTGGGCGCTCGGCATTGGCAGGGTGGGTTCGATCGTGGGCTCAATGGTTGGCGGAGTGCTGCTAGCCATGCATCTGGGCCTGCCCATCATGTTCGTGCTGGTTGCGATACCCACCTTCGTCGCCGCACTCAGCATGTTTGGCATGGGGCGCCACGAGGCCGCGCTCAGGTCGTCTGAGGTTGCTCGAACGCTCCCTGGTTCAGTCAAGCCTTAGACGACTGTCAGCGCCGAATCCATGCATCGCACTTTCGTCGAAGGTCCCTTCTCCGGCATTTCGTCCAGCGGCACCGTACGCTAATGGCGCCGGCACGCCGCCGACCGATCGCTCCGGGGTGGCATTCGGAGGTTGACGCGTGTCCAGTGGAAGGGCGGCAACTTGGCGCGTGCTGCCCGGTTGTGGCTTTGCGAGTTTCAGTCCGCGTATATCCGCTTGCATGAGGCAGAGCCCGGCCATTTGCCACGGTTGGTCCGCGCATTCGCGCGAACATTCGGATGACTGATCAGCGCGCAAGCAGCGGCCCCCAGAATCTCGCCACCAACGATGAAGTAAGCGTCGCCGGGCACAGAGCTGCCGATGCCTCATTGGCCGCGGCAGCAAGATGCGGGTGGCAAGCGGTAAGCGAGACTGCGGCCAGCGGCAGCGCGATGGCGAAGTGGTGGAAGGTACGGCGCATGACATGATCTCCAATTCTGCATTGACAAAAAAATTCGGTGGCGGGAAGTATGTGACCGTGTCAGGCGTGACTATCATTCGCCGCATCAATATCGCGAGCCAAAATTTTCCACATGCTAGCCACCCGTCGGCGCCATATGGCCCAACACTGGAGCCAGCGCGAGGATAGCTAGCATGGCAAGCGCTTCAGTCAAAAGAAGACTGTCGAAGCGGCGCTGCACAGCAGGATAAGCCGGGTCGAGTCGTTCAGCACGAGCGTGCAGATCGGGCAGAACCACCAGCCGGTTCCAGCCACCCAATGAGGTCGCAAGGGCTACGCATGCAAGCTTCGTGGCGAGCAACCGGCCCCAGGCCGTTCCAAAGAGTGGCGCGCTCGCGTGTGCGGTGTCCTGCATTGCATTATAGAAACCGGTGACGAGGACAACCGCAAGTGCGACCGTCGCTAGTTGAGACAACGCGGAGCATAAGGCAGCCTTTTGGCCGGGCGAACTGCCCTCCACGCGTGAGAGCCGGTACAGCAGGGATCGCCGCGACGATCACGCCACCACCCGCCCAGAGGCCAGTCGACCAGGTGCACGACGTGGATGGTCTCTCTCAGCGAGAAATCGCCCGAGTCCGCCGCATGGCTGGACGCAGCCTTGCCCGCCGCATAGGCGAGAAGGCCCACGACGAACAGCGGGAAGCCGCGCCGCCCGAAATAACAACTCGATGCCGCGACCAGTGCGCCGAGGAATCCGACTGACCATGCGAGGCCGAAGTGAGACTCTGTCAGCACGGCACCCACAGCTACACCGGCGGCGGGGAGCGCCGAACCGCTCATCACCGCCGCCTGCAGCCAGAGATACGCGAGTGCAGCGATGGGCTGCGTCGTCGTAAGGAAAGCACGCCAGAGGCGCAGCGTGGCCTGCTCAAGCATGCCGCTGCGTTCTCCCATTTTGCTGTCCCGGGGACATGCGTTGCTACCGTCGCGACTCCTTCACCTCGGGCTTCGGATGGCCTCCGCTTCGCTTCTATTTCGAGGTTCCAGTAATCAGTTGGTTTGCCGATGCGACCCGTGTAGATGTGTTGTCGTTCGATTGCCATGTGGCGTGGGCCAAGATAACGGACCCCTGATGGTCCGGGCCGCGCTGCCCAAGAAGACTCGCACAATCTCGAGGTTGGGCCTGGGCACTACAGCCAAGCTCACGGTGAGCAAGACCTTGGCTGGATATCGCCCCTTATGGACTACAGTGCAAAAGCAGTCGCCGTTCTGAGTGGCAATTGGTGGCTGCTCCTACTAAATGCTGAAATTCCCATGCGTGCATAGCCCGATGATCAACATGGCAACGTTCGTGAGTTTGGCCTCGACATGACGGGAAACACCACCAGCACGCCGGGCCAGTGGCGCGTCGTCAACCGCTCCCCGGGTTGCACCATGCCCGGAGACCCGGGGCAGCAACCAAAACGTCGACTCATACGACGTGAATAGATCCCGTTGCATAGGCTTGAAGCGCAAGACTCGTATCAGGAATCTGGAGATCGATCGTGAGAAAAAGCACTCTTTTCATTTTTTCGATACTTATTTCCGTTAATGTTGAAGCGCATGTCGTTAGCTCATGCGACGGAGTCTATTCAGCACGCATTGGTGCGGGCGGCGGGTTGGTGATCCAGCAAGCGGGACGATATCTGGGGGTGGTAAAAACCGATCATGCTGTGGACGGTGGTTTATTTAGTCCCGATGACTCGATTTTGATCGCATTTGGCTTGCCGACCGAAATTGACGCTCGTTCGCCAAAGATAACGCGAGTGTCAATTTACTCGGTGAAGCCGACCGTAAGCCTCATCCACAGGGTGACATATGGCGGCGGCGTATACGATGTCGCTTTTAGTGACGATCAGAATTACGTATTTGTAAATAATCAATATGGAGTCGATGTAATTGATATAAGGCGAGGGAATTTCCAGCCATATGACTCGACGCATGTCCCGCAGTTCACGACGCAGCAATGCAGGAAATGACCATTTCGAGTTGGTAAATAGGCTGCCTCATCGGCCGTCCTTGCCGGACTTTAAGAGATTCAGCAGCGGGCAGGTCACGCCCCAGATGCTCGATTCAGGTAGCGTCAGCAACCCGCCATATTGCTGACGTAGTACCCGGCCCACTTCAATGTCCGCAAAGGCCGACAACCAGGGGCCGCGACGCCAGCGCGAATGGCGGTTGTAGCTCGAAAGCCGACTGTGGAGCGACGTCGGGTCGAACGGCGGCAGTGGGTCGGGTGCTGTCCTCCGACAGGAGGACAGCTGTCGTTTGACGCAACAGACGGGTCAACGACCGCAGAGCCACCAACAACTGCCCTTCGCCGGCGACCAGCTTAATGACCGCTAAGGCCAACCAGCCTCCCCGAACATCCTCCTTCACTCAAAATCCCCGTCCAGAGACGTTTGCCGCGATAACGTAGGTGATCGCGACCATACCGAGCACACGCAATCAAAATCCTTCCGAGTGCGCGACCGTTATAGCTCGTCACCGATCACCCTTTCGCGAAGTCTGAATCACTGCCAGCGCCGCATCCACCGCACGCCGCGCCCCATCGAACCCCGCCGCCGCCAGCGCCGCGCGCACACCCTGAAGTTCTGGCAAAAAGCCTTCATCGACGGAATCATCAAGCGCAGCAGCGAGCACTCGCCCGCGGGCCGCGAACAGTTGCGCCCACGGCAATGGTTCGGCACGCGTGTACTGCTCCAGCGCCTCGATATACCGCAGCGCACCCGCTGGATCGCGCACCGACAGCATCGCGTCGATCGCATCGCGGTAGAACCACAAATGATTGTGACCAACCGCACCGCGCCGCAGTAGATCGGCCCCCTCGGCAAGCATGCGCGCCCGCTCGGCGTCGTCGTCGACAGCGCAGCTCAGCGCACTCAATGCCTTCGGCGCGCTGAACTGCATGCCAACTTCACGGCACAGCGCCAACGACTCTCTCAAAACGCGCGCCGCCTCCTCGCGCTTACCGCTTTCTAGCAACACACGCGCTTGCATCTCGAGGTTCTGCGCCTCGAAGCGGCGCGCGCCGAGTTGCCGGATCAACCGCATTTCCTGTTCGAGATGAACCTGCGCCGCGCGCATGTCGCCCGTTTCGTAGCACGCGAACACGCCCAGCGTTTCGCATAGCAACTGCGCGCGCGGCTGCCCAACAAGCGCCGCCTCGCGCGACGCAGCGATGGCATCGACACAGGCCTCGCGCGCCTCGTTCAGATAGATGCGGCTAAAGCCTTGCATCGACCGGTTGGCCACTTCGATGCGACCGAAACCATGTTCGCGGCTCAACGCGACGCAACGGCTGAAGTGTTCGAATGCCGTGCGCATCCGCCCCTGCGCATAGGCGGCATCGGCGAGACCACCCAGCGCGCGCGCCTCCGCTTCGGGCAAGCCGAGCCGCTGTGCGTAAGCGAGCCCGCGTTCGTGTTCGATCCGGCAGTCGTCAATCCGTCCGAGCGGGAACAGGATATTGCCGCGCAGATGATGCAGGCGCGCAAGTTCGCTCACGCTGTCTTCGCGTTCCGCTATCTGCTGCGCGGCGTCGAGCAAAGCGAGCGCTTCGCTCAAGCCCTCGCTGACCCGCAAGCCTTCCGCGAGTCCAAGTTGCGCGACACAACGGCTGGCATCATCGGGTGCTGCATCGACAGCCGAGCGATACGTGGCCATCGACGCAGGAATGTCGCCCAGATCGCACTGCAACTCGCCCTTGAAGCACGTCAGCGCATGCGTGTCGTGCGGCGACTGCGCGATCCGAAGCCCTCGCTCGATCAGAAGCAGCGCGGATTCCGTGAAATGCGCGGTCCGCTGCGCGTGCGCCGCATCGAGGCAAGCCTGCGGCGCGCGCTCGTCTTCGGCGCGATCCAGGTGCTGTGCGTGCAGCACGGCGTCGCTGTCTGCGAACCAGTCGGCGGCGCGACGATGCAACTCGCGCCGCCGCGCCCGCAGAAGCGTCGAGTACGCGCTCTCCTGAATCAGCGCGTGCGCGAATAGAAAGTCATCGCCTTCAGGCAGCACGAGTGCATTGGCGACCAGCGTGCCGCAGTCGTAGTCCGGCTCATCGATCAGCCGTCTGAGCAGCGCGAGCCCGAAGCGCTGCCCGATCACCGATGCCGCCTGGAACGCAACGCGGTCGCGCGCTTCGAGCCGGTCCATGCGCGCGAGCACGAGACTCTGGATTGACGCCGGCACAGCGTCGCCGCTGCCTTCTTCGGCGTTGTGCAGAAGCTGTTCGAGAAATAGCGGATTGCCGTCCGCGCGTTCGATGCAGGCAAGCGCCACGCGCTGCGTCGCGTCGATGAAATTGCCCGCGAGCGTCAGCGCTTCGTCGCGGCGCAGCGGACCGAGATCGATCGTCGCGAGCGGCGTGTCGCGCATCCGGGCGCGCCACGCGGCATCGAGCGGATCGCCATCGATACGCGAGGTCATCACCAGCAGTCCCGTGCCGCCTCCAATACCAGACGCGAACGCAGACAGATAGCCCAACACCTCGGTATCGGCCCAATGCAGGTCTTCGACGACAATCATGCTCGCGCCGCGCCGGCATGCGTCAGCCGTCAGCGCCGCGACGACTGTCTGCTTACCGCGCTTGCGCGCGCCGTGATCCATTGCGTCGTAGAGCGTGCGCCATTCGCCCGATTGCGGCAGATCGAGTAGATCGTCGAGAAAGACGCACTGCTCGGGCTGGATGACGCCATTGCCGACAAGGCGCGCGGCCACGGCCTTACGCTCTTCGGTATCCGCCGCGGGCGACAGGCCTAGCAGGCTGTCCATGATCGCGCGCACCGGGTCCTGCCCCTTGCCGACGCCGAAGTCGAGCACGAGCCCCCGATGCACTGCGAAGCAATGCGTGTGAGCAAACACGCGCATCTCATCGACGAGCCGCGTCTTGCCGATGCCCGCATCGCCGCGCACATAGACGACGTGTCCGGCTCGCTGTTCGACGCACGCGCGCACGATGCCACGAAACTGCTCCAATTCCGCCTTGCGCCCGACGAACCGGCTGCGGCTCGCACGCGCGGGTTCGCGCACCACGCAGGAGAGGCGCCACGCGCGCGCGGGCACGTCTATGCCCTTGAAGTGCATCTCGCCCATCTGCTCGCAGACCGCGCTGTCGCCGAGCGCGCGCCGCACACCGTCGGACAACAACGTCTGTCGCGCGCCCGCCGCCGAGACCAGCCGCGCGGCAAGATTCACCGCGTCGCCATGCACCGTGTAGTCCTGCGCATCGGCACGGCTGACTGCGCCCGCAACCACCTCGCCGCTTGCGATGCCGATATGCGCCTGTAAGCTCCGGGCGCTTGTCGCGTTCAGCTGGTCGAGCGCGTCGTGAATATCGAGCGCGGCGCGGGCCGCGCGCAGCGGATCGGTTTCGTGCGCCCGTGGCGCGCCGAAAAGCGCCATCACGGCATCGCCGATGTGCTTGTCGATGGTGCCGCCGTACGCGAGCACGATGCCGTCGACCAGCCCGGTGAAGCGACCGATCAGTTCACGCAGTTCTTCGGGATCGAGTGTTTGCGAGAGCGCGGTGAAGCCGCACAGGTCGGCGAAGAGCACGGTGACCTGTCTGCGCTCTTCCACTGGCGTGCTGACAGCGGGCGCGACAGGTCTATCGAGGGCAGGCTGGGCCACGGGCGGCGCATCGGCTCCCGAAGCCGGCATCTGCGCAATCGCCGCCAGCAGCCGCTTGCGATGCCCGAGCGAGCGAACGCCGAGTTCCTTCAGATCCGCGTCAGTGAGCCCGGACAGCATCGCCGCGTCGATGTCGTTGTCGGCAAAGGCCTGTATGTATTGCTCGAGCCCAAGGCCGCCCAGCCACAGTTCGATATCCATCGTCATCGCCGGAATCTGTTTCCCGTTGCGGGCTTAAAAAATAGAACGGCACTTGCCTTGTCTAGTGTAGGTGTTGCGCGCATTAGGGCCGAATTGCGCGTTTCACCTTACGATTGGTATCAGAATTACCAACCCCACCGTCTTAAAGAACCACCGACCATTGTCGTTAACCGGAAAGTCAAGGTAGTCTCGACATCAGGCACCAAGGCACTGTCCTTGCGTGCGTAGCCGTCGTTTTGCGCGTTTTTCAGCGATTGCTACGCCAATACAGGCAAGAATTGCCGGTAGGCCACCTTCAAATGATGCGGTAAGCATGTCGGAGACTTCGCTTGGCCAGTCGTGTTTTTAGTCGGATCTCGCTTCCCATCCGGGTGACCTTGTTCCTCGTCGTCGTATGCGCGCTGCTGATCGGCAGTGACGTATGGCGCAGCGTCACGTCGCGTCAGGACCAGATGGAGGAAATGTCCGTCGCGGCCGCGAACCTCGCGCGCGCCATGGCGCAGCACGCCGACGACACCATCAAGCAGGCCGACACCACGCTGGTCGGCGTCGTGGAGCGCGTCGAGCATGACGGCGTGAGCACGGCCGCGCTCGACCGGCTGCATCGCCTGTTCATGCAGAGCGTGGCGGAGCTGCCTCAACTCAACGGCCTGTATCTCTACGACCGCGACGGCAAATGGCTCGCGAACTCGCAGCCCACGCTCGTCACGACCTTCAACAACGCCGACCGCGAATATTTCGTCTATCACCGCACGCACGCCGACCGTGGCCCGCACATCGGCATGCCCGTGAAAAGCCGTTCGACGGGGAAATGGATCGTCCCCGTGTCGCGCCGCATCGACGGTCCGGACGGCCAGTTCGCCGGCGTCGCGCTCGCGACCATCGACATCGAGTTCTTCACGCGCTTCTACGACAGCCTCGATATCGGCCGATACGGCGCCGTCGCGCTCGTCGCGGACAGCGGCATCATGGTCGTGCGCCGTCCGTTTGAAACGCGCTTCATCGGCAAGAACGTCGTCGACACGATGCTATTCAAGGTGCATCAGCAGTCGGGCGAAGCGGGCCGCTTCGTGTCGAAGTCCGCGCAGGACGGCGTGACGCGCCTGAACAGCGTGCGCAATCTGAGCCAGTACCCGCTCTTCGTCGCCGCCGCGCTCGCGCAGGACGAGATCCTCGCGCCATGGTGGTCGGACACGTTATGGCATGCGGCGGGCACGACCGTGCTCGTGCTGATGCTCGCCGTATTCGGCTGGCGGCTGGTGCGCAACGCAAACGCGCGCACGCGCATCGAGCGCAAGCTGGCCGCGAGCCTCGAAACGACGCGCGCGATTCTCGACACAGCCGTCAATCCCATCATCACGCTCGACCGCTCGGGCGTGATCCTGACGCTCAACCCGGCGGGCGAGAAGGCCTTCGGTTATGCGGAGCGCGAGATCGCCGGCAAGGATGTACGCGTGCTCGTGTCGGCCACGGTCAACGAGCTGTTCACCCGCTATGCGTCGCAGTTCGCCGAGAACGTCGACAAGGACGCGCGCGAGATCGCCAGCGAATGCGAGCTGGCCGGCTTGCGCAAGGACGGCAGCGAGTTCCCCATCCATGTGTCGACGGGGACAATGGTGACGGGCGGCGAGCGGCGCTTCGTCTGCGTGATTACGGATATGTCCGAGCAGATTCGCGAGCGCGCCGAACTATCGGAAGCCCGCGACCAGTTGCTGCTGGCCGCGGATATCGCCGAGCTGGGTATCTGGTCATGGGAGTTTGCGAGCGACGCGTTGCGCTGGAACACCCGCATGTTCGAGATTTTCGGCTACGCGTCGACACCTGCCGAAGGCTTGCGTTTCGAGCACTGGCTGTCGCGCGTGTACGAAGAGGACCGCGCGGCTGCCGTCGAAAAACTGGAAGCCGCGTTTGCCGGCGAGATCACGGCGAAGCACA
This sequence comes from Paraburkholderia hospita, assembly GCF_002902965.1. Lineage (GTDB taxonomy): Bacteria > Pseudomonadota > Gammaproteobacteria > Burkholderiales > Burkholderiaceae > Paraburkholderia > Paraburkholderia hospita. The sequence goes on from NZ_CP026107.1 coordinate 723,312, forward strand.
TTCATCTGCCGCTTTACCGGATCGTGCTGCCCGACGGCGAAATCCGCCATATCCAGACCACCTTCACGGTTCAGCGCGACGTATCGGGCAAACCGGTCGGCATGACGGGCGTGAATCACGACGTCACCGAGCCTCGCAATATCGAGCTTCGGCTGCGCGACGCCAAGCATCAGGCCGACGTGGCAAATGCGGCGAAGTCGGCGTTCCTCGCGAACATGAGCCACGAAATACGCACACCGCTGAACGCGGTGCTCGGCATGCTCGATCTCGTGCAATCGACGGGACTCAACGAGCGGCAGGGCGGCTACGTCGTCAAGGCCGAGACGGCGGCGAAGTCGCTGCTCGGCTTGCTGAACGATATTCTCGATTACTCGAAGATCGAAGCCGGCAAGCTCCAGCTCGACACGCATACGTTCGAAATCGAGCCGCTGATGCAGGATCTCGGCGTCGTGCTGTCGGGCAACCAGTACGACAAGGAAGTCGAAGTCCTGTTCGATATCAGCCCCGATCTGCCGCCCGTCGTGATCGGCGACAGCTTGCGGCTGCAACAGGTGCTCGTGAATCTCGCGGGCAACGCGCTCAAGTTCACGATCAAAGGCCAGGTGGTCGTCAGCTTCACGCTGCTGTCGCGGCTCGATAGCGGCGTGCGCGTGCGTATCGCGGTGACGGACAGCGGCATCGGCATCAGCGAGACGCAGCTCACGCAGATTTTTGAAGGCTTCAGCCAGGCCGAAGTATCGACCACGCGCCGTTTCGGCGGCACCGGGCTTGGCCTGGCGATCAGCCAGCGGCTCGTCGAACTGATGGGTGGCAAGCTCGAAGTAGCGAGCGAATTCGGCAAGGGCAGCCGCTTCTGGTTCGACATCAATCTCGGCGTCAGCGACGTTGTGCCCGTGGACCACTTCGATCTTTATCAGCCGCGCGACCGGCGCTTGCGCGTGCTCGTCGCCGACGATAACGGCATCGCACGCGAAGTGCTGTCGCGCACGGCGCGCGCGCTTGGCTGGGAAGCAGACGTGGTGCCGGGCGGCATTTCGGCCGTCAAGCTGACGAGCGCCGCTGAGCGCGAGAACGAAGGCTACGACGTGATCCTGCTCGATTGGCGCATGCCCGATCTCGACGGTCTAGCGGCGGCGCGGCGGATCGACGAAGCGCGCGCCGGCCGCAGCACGCCCGCTATCGTGATGATCACCGCCTATGGCCAGGAAGTGCTCGCCGCCGCGCAGGAATCCGACGACATGCCGTTCGATGCCTTCGTCACGAAGCCCGTCACGCCGAAGCAGCTTGCGCAGACCGTGCAGCGCGTGCTGACGGGCCAGAAGGCGCCCCACACGAAACGGACCTCGGCGCAAGCGCCTGCGGGCGCCGGACGGCTGGCTGGCCTCACGCTGCTGGTCGTCGAAGACAATCCGCTGAATCGCGAAGTGGCCGAAGGCTTGTTGAGCCGCGAGGGCGCGCAGGTAGCGCTTGCCGAAAGCGGGCTCGAAGGCGTCGAGAAGGTGCTGACGGGCACGCGCGTGTTCGACGCGGTGTTGATGGACATGCAGATGCCGGATGTCGACGGTCTCGAAGCGACGCGGCTGATTCGCTCGCACGGCCGCTTCGCGTCGCTGCCGATCATCGCGATGACCGCGAACGCGACCCGCGCGGACCGCGACGCGTGTCTCGCGGCGGGCATGAACGACCATGTCGGCAAGCCGATCGACGTCGCGCAACTGGTCAACGCATTGCTGGCCCATACGCGAGCAAGTGCGGCGCCGGAGTCTACGGCGAACTCACACGCCGTCGATGAACCCGTGGCGAGCGAATTGCTCGAACGAAAGGAATCGATCGTCGGGCGTTTTGGCGGCAGTGAAGACCTGATCCGCAAGGCGCTCGGCGTGTTCGTGAGCGAAATGGAGCGGCATCTCGACGGCTTGCGCGACGAAGCGGAGCAGGGCGGCACGGGACGCAGCGCGGCGCTGCTGCATGCGATCAAGGGCAGCGCGGGAACGATGGGCGCCACGGCGCTCGCCGATACCGCGGCGGCGCTCGAACATCGCGTGATCGAAGCGGACGACGCGGACGAGGGCCAAGCAGCGGCATCCGTCTCACACGTTGACGTGGATAGTCTCGAACGTCTGCTGCTCGATAGCGTTGCGCGGTTGCGTGTCGTGTTCGGCAGCAAGCAAAGCGCGCAAGCGGCGGGCGCCGCGCAGCTGCAGACGGACGAATATCGCGAGCGGCTTGGCCGTTTGCTCGAACGGCTGGAGTCGTCCAATCTGGAAGCGCTCGATCTCGCCGAAACGCTCGCGCCGCATGTGCCGTCGGCGTTGCAGCCGCGCTTCGACCGGCTGCTCGCCGAGATCGAAGCGCTCGATTTCGTCACGGCTGCCGCAAGCACCCGTGAGATGCTGGATAACCTGACATGCTAGAACACATCCCCGGAGACTGGGCTCACACGTTTACGCGGCGTCCGAAGGTGCTCATTGCGGACGATCAGCCCATCAACGTTCGCGCGCTGCATGCGCTCTTCAAGGACGATTGCGACGTGTTCATGGCGACGAGTGGCGCGCAGACCATTGAGCTGTGCCACAAGGTGATGCCCGACCTGATCCTGCTCGACGTCGTGATGGACGGCATGGACGGCCACGAAGTATGTCGTCGCCTGAAGGCCGATCCGCTGACGCACACGATTCCCATCATCTTCGTCACCGCGCAGACCAACGAAGCCGATGAGGAGTATGGCCTGTCGCTCGGTGCCGTCGACTTCATCACGAAACCGGTCAAGCCGGCCATCGTGCGCGCGCGGGTGCGCGCGCATCTGTCGTTGAAAATGCAGGGTGACGTGCTGCGCTCGATCGCGCTCGTCGACGGCCTGACGGGCGTCGGCAACCGGCGCAAGTTCGAAGAGGATTTCGACGCGAGCTGGCGGCACTGCCTGCGCGAATCGGCGCCGCTGTCGCTGGTGATGGTCGACGTCGATTACTTCAAGCGTTACAACGATCGTTACGGGCATCAGGCGGGCGACCGCTGTCTGCAAACCGTCGCCAAACGGCTGACGGAAACGCTACGCCGCCCTTACGACACCGTCGGCCGTTATGGCGGCGAGGAGTTCGCCTGCCTGTTGCCGAACACGCCACTCGAAGCGGCGACACGTCTCGCGATGCGCATGGAAGAGGCCGTGCGCGCGCTCAAGCTCGAGCATCTCGATTCGGGCTGCGCGGAGACGGTCACGATCTCGGCGGGTGTCGCGACGCTGCTCCCGACTGATGACTCGCAGCCCGCCGAGCTTATCGATGCCGCCGACCGCCAGCTCTATGAAGCGAAACACGCAGGCCGCGGCCGCGTCGCTTCGCCGATGCGGATGATGGAAGGTTAGGCGTTCCGCCTTTTAGCTGCGCGTCACGCTCTTTCGCGCGGCATCGCTTGCAGCGTATCGACGATCTCGCGCATCAGCGCCTTGCGGTCATCCGACGCGCGCTGCACCATGCCGACCGTGCGCAGCGTCGGCGGGCTGGAAATCGGGATCACGCGCAAGAGCGGGTCGTTCAGCCAGTTACCGCGTATCAGCAGCGGCAGCACCGCGACACCGACTTTCTCGCGCACCAGCGCGACGATCGTTTCGATCGAATTGAGTTCGAGATACTCGTTGACCATCAAGCCCGCTTTCTCCAGCGCCTGTTCGACGACCTGGCCGGTGCGCACGCGCCGGTCGAAACGCAGAAAGCCGTGGCTGCGCAGGATGCGCTGCGGGTCGTTGTCGGCGACGTCGCGGCTTACCACCAGCATCATCGGCTCCGTATAGAGCTTGGTCCATTTGAGCGTGTCGGGCAGCCTTTCGTCCGCGCGCGCGACTACGGCGGCGACGTCTACTTCGCCCACTTCCACCATGTTTGCCAGTTCGTCCGAGCGCGCCGACAGCAGCCGCACGTCGAGCCGAGGATGAGCTGCCTTCAGCCGCGCGACGGCCAGCGATAGCGCACCAATCACCGACACCACCGCGCCGATCGTGACAGGCCCTTCCATCGCGTCAGCCGGTTTGCCCTCCAGTTCGGCGAGCAGATCGAGAATCTGCTCGACCTTTGGCCAGATCGCCTGACCGTGCTGCGTCAACGTAATCTGCCGCCCTCGGCGATCGAACAACTGCCGCCCCAACGCCTCTTCGAGCCCGCGCATCTGCAGGCTGACGGCGGCCTGCGTCAGCGCGACTTTGTCGGCGGCGGCCGAGAACGAGCCGGTGCGGGCAACGGCCTTGAAGGTCTTCAACATGCGAAGCGTCGGCATGGGCGGTTCCGGATCTGGGATTCACGGTCGATCGCACGATCGACTCATGAGAAAAACTTAAGTATCGAAAAGAAAGTTTAATATTTTTTGTACGAGGGGCGCCAGTATGATCGTTCGATGACGATCTGCAAGGACGAGCAACACGATGCGGAGTACCCAGGCATGACCGGTGCTGAACGCCAACCCGTTCTCGATGTACGCGGCTTCTCGTTGAAGTTTTCGAACGCGCCCGATGTGCCCAATGTCGTCGATAACGTCTCTTTTCCCGTTCATGCTGGCGAAACGCTGTGCATGGTCGGAGAGTCAGGCTGCGGCAAGAGCGTCACGTCGCTGGCGCTGATGGGATTGCTCGCCAGTCCGCCCGCGCGGCGCGTCGCGGGCACTGCGCATTTCGAAGGCATGGATCTGTTCGCGCTGTCCGAGCGCGAGCTGGCCGACATTCGCGGCAACCGGATGTCGATGATCTTCCAGGAGCCGATGACCTCGCTCAATCCCGCCTATACGATCGGCGAGCAGATTGGCGAGAGCATCCGGCGGCATCGCGGCGTCAGCCGTGCAGAGGCGCGCGAAGAAGCACTGAAGATGCTGCGCCTCGTCCATATTCCCGCCCCCGAAACGCGGCTCGACACTTTCCCCCATCAACTGTCGGGCGGCATGCGCCAGCGCGTGATGATCGCGATGGCGCTTGCCAACAGCCCGCGTCTTCTGATCGCCGACGAGCCGACCACCGCGCTCGACGTGACCATCCAGGCGCAGGTGCTGTCGCTCGTGCGCACGCTCCAGGCGGAGACGGGCACGGCGATGCTGCTGATCACGCACGACCTCGGCGTGGTCGCCGAAGTCGCGGATCACGTCGCTGTGATGTATGCGGGCAGGATCGTCGAGTACGGCACGGTCGCCGATCTGTTCGACGATCCGCAGCATCCGTACACGATCGGCCTGATGGGCGCGATTCCGTCCGTCGGCAAGCGCGAAGGGTCGCTCGCGACAATTCGCGGCTCGGTGCCGTCGCCCGAGCAGATGCCGCGCGGCTGCCGCTTCGCGCCGCGCTGTCCGTTCGCGGAGCAGCGCTGCATCGACGCCGCGCCGCCCGACCGGACGCTTTCGGGCGAGCATCGCGTCGCATGCTGGCTCGCGCCTGTCGAGCAGCTCGTCGAGCCGGTGCAGCAGAAGGAGCTGACATGACGAGCCCGAAGCACATCGCGACACCCATCCTCGAAGCGAGCGCGCTGACCAAACGCTTCGGCGGCGAGCGGCAGATGTTCGCGCGCACGCCGACCGTGCATGCCGTCAACGAAGTGTCGTTCGCCGTGCAGACGGGCGAGACGTTTGCGATCGTCGGCGAATCGGGATGCGGCAAGTCGACGCTCGGCCGTCTGCTGCTGCGCCTGATCGACGCGACGCAGGGCCGCGTGCTCTATCAGGGCGAAGACATCACGCACTGGCAAGGCGCGAAGCTGCGCCGCTTGCGCCGCGAGATGCAGATCATTTTTCAGGACCCGTTCGCGTCGCTGAATCCTGGCATGACGATCGGGCAGATCATCGGCGAGCCGGTGGCGTTTCATGGTCTCGTTCGCAATGCGTCTGAGCGCCGCGAGCGCGTCGCGCAACTGTTGACCAAAGTCGGCCTGCAGCCCGCGTATGCGGAGCGCTATCCGCATGAGTTTTCCGGCGGGCAGCGGCAGCGCATCGGCATTGCGCGCGCGCTGGCGGGCGAGCCGAAGCTGATTGTCGGCGACGAGCCGGTTTCGGCGCTCGATGTGTCCGTGCAGGCGCAGGTTATCAATCTGCTCGAATCGCTGAAGGCGGAACTCGGCCTCACGCTTGTCATGGTCGCGCACGATCTCGCCGTGATCCGGCACATGAGCGACCGCGTCGCCGTGATGTATCTGGGCGAAATCGTCGAACTGGCGCAGGTCGACGAACTGTTCGACGCGCCGCTGCATCCGTACACGCAGGCGCTGTTGCGCGCGATTCCCGCCAGCAGCCCGCATGAGCGGCGCACGAAGCCCGCCTTGCAAGGCGATCTGCCGAGCCCGACCGCGCCGCCGCCGGGCTGCCGTTTTCATACGCGCTGTCCGCATGCGAAGCCGCGCTGTTCGCAGGAGCGTCCGCTTGCCGAAACGCTACCGGGCGGGCGGCAGGTCGCCTGTCATTTCTGGCGCGACGTGCAGAACGCGGGCGGCGGCGCGCCGCTCGCCGCGAGCGTCAGCACGAAGCTGAACGAGCGCCTTGCGATCTACCGCGAGAAGCAGGCAGCGCTGACAGCGAACGCGAACCCATAGCACAACCTCTGATGGCAACCCGAACTGCAACAAGGACATAACGCATGCGAAGAATGTTGATTGCCGCCGCGCTCGCAATGGGCGCCTCCGCCGCGATGGCCCAGAGCACCATCCGCATTGGCTTGCAGGACGATATCGGCTCGCTCGATCCGGCGCGCAGCGTGCAGTTCGTCGACCGTATCGTGTTCGCATCGCTGTGCAATTCGCTCGTCGACGTGTCGCCCGACCTGAAGATCGTGCCGATGCTCGCCACGTCGTGGACGACGAGTCCCGACGGCAAGACCCTGACCTTCAAGCTGCGGCAGGGCGTGAAGTTCCAGAACGACGAGCCGTTCAATGCGGCCGCCGTGAAGGCGAATCTCGACCGCTATAGCAGTCTGCCGACCAGCAACCGCAAGAGCGAGCTGTCGTCGATCGATCACGTCGATGTCGTGGACGACAGCACCGTGAAGATCGTGCTGAAGCAGCCGGACGCGGCGCTGCTAGCAACCCTGTCCGACCGCGCCGGCATGATGCTCGCGCCGAAGACGCTCGCCGATGCCGCTGGCGTCGGCTCGCATCCTGTGTGCTCGGGTCCGTACAAATTTGTGCAGCGCGTGCAGAACGATCGCGTCGTGCTGGAGAAGTTCACGGGCTACTGGGACGCGGACAAGTACCCGATCCAACGCGTCGTGTTCCAGCCGATTCCCGACAGCACCGTGCGTCTGGCGAACCTGCGTTCGGGCTCGCTCGACATGCTGGAGCGTCTCGCACCTTCCGATGTCGCATCCGTAAAGGGCGACGCGAACGTGCAGTTCAAGCCGGTCACGGGCCTCGGCTTCTACTACGTGACCTTCAACATCAACAACGGGCCGCGCGGCAACAATCCGCTGAAGGACAAACGCGTGCGCCAGGCGTTCGAGCTGTCGATTGATCGCGAGGCCATCGATCAGGTGATCGGCGCGGGCATTTTCTCGCCGGCCAACCAGGGCATTCCGAAGTCGAGCCCGTACTACAACGCGTCGCTGCCGACCACGAAGCGCGACGTCGCCAAGGCGAAGGCGTTGCTGAAAGCGGCAGGGCAAGAGCATCCGACCGTCGAGTTCGCGTATCCGAACAACACGGTCGCGAGCCAGATCACGCAGATGCTTCAGGCCATGCTGAGCGAGTCCGGCATCACGCTGAAGCTGCGCCCGAGCGATTACGCGACCGAGCTGAACGCCGGACACAGCGGCGATTTCGAGGCGATGTACACGGGCTGGTCGGGCCGCGTCGACCCGGACGGCAACCTGCATCAGTTCAATACCTGCGCGGGCAACCTGAACTACGCGCATTACTGCAACCAGCAGGTCGACTCGCTGCTCGATAACGCGCGCACTCGGCTCACCTCGGCCGAGCGCAAGACGGACTACGACGCCGCCGGCAAGATCCTCGCCGACGACGACCCGATCGTCTATCTGTACGCGCAACCGTGGCCGTTCGTGCTGTCGAAGAAGGTGCAGGGCTTCACGCCTTCCGCCGACGGTCTGGTGCGCCTGCGCGGCGTGTCGGTGAAGGGCTGAGCGTCATGCTGCGGATCATCGCGAATCGCATGCTGGTGGCCGTGCCGACGCTGATCCTGGTGTCGGTGTTGATCTTCGGCCTGCAAAAGCTGTTGCCGGGCGACCCGGTGCTGGCGATGGCGGGCGAAGATCAGGACGCGCAGGTCATCGCGACACTGCGCGTCAAGTATCACCTCGATCAGCCCGTGCCGACGCAGTACGCGCTGTGGGTGCGTGACGTCGCGCACGGCGACCTGGGTTCGTCGCTGCGCACGGACGTGCCCGTGCGCTCGCTGATCGCGCAGAAGCTGCCCGTCACGCTCCAACTCGCGGTAATGGCGATGATCCTCGCAATCGGCATCGGCATCCCGGCCGGCGTGATTTCGGCGGCGAGCCGCGGCGGGCCGCTCGATTACGCGGCGAACATTTTCGCGCTGTCGGGCATGTCGATACCGAATTTCTGGCTCGGCATCATGCTGATTTTCATTGTCTCGGTGCGCTGGCATCTGCTGCCGTCGTCGGGCTATGTGTCGCCGGGCGAGGACTTCTGGCTCAGCATCAAGACGATGCTGATGCCCGCGTTCGTATTGGGCGCGGCGCTCGGCGCGCAACTGATGCGCCACACGCGCAGCGCGATGCTCGGCGTGCTGCGTACGGACTACATCCGCACCGCACGCGCGAAGGGCCTGTTGCGTGGCGCCGTGGTCGTCAAGCACGCGTTTCGCAATGCGTTGATCCCCATCGTCACCGTGCTCGCGCTGCTGTTCGGCGAACTGCTCGCGGGTGCCGTGCTGACGGAGCAGGTGTTCACGATTCCCGGCTTCGGCAAGCTGGTCGTTGATGCCGTGTTCAATCGCGATTACCCCGTCGTGCAAGGTGTCGTGCTCGTCACGGCGCTGGCGTTCATCGTCGTGAATCTGTGCGCCGACGTGCTGTATATCCTGCTCAATCCCCGACTGAGGCGCAGTTGATGGCTACTTCAATCGATGCACGTTCCGCAGCGGCAACGCTGCCGCGCCGCAAGCGCCGCGGGCTCGTGCGCTTCATGCGCAACAAGGCGGCCGTGTTCGGCGCAATCCTCGTCGCGCTGATCGTCGTGATGGCCGTGTTCGCGCCGTGGCTCACGCAGTACGACCCGGTGCAGGCGAGCTTCATGACCGTGCGCCAGGCGCCGTCGGCGGCGCACTGGTTCGGCACCGACGAACTTGGCCGCGACGTGTTGAGCCGCCTGCTGTATGGCGCGCGCGCGTCGCTGCTGGCGGGCGTGGTTTCGGTCGGTATAGCAGTCGTGCTGGGCGTGCCGCTTGGGCTTCTCGCGGGCTACTTCGGCAAGCTCGTCGACGGCGTGATCTCGCGCATCGCCGACGCGCTGCTGTCCATTCCCTTCCTGATTCTCGCGATTGCGTTGAGCGCGTTTCTCGGGCCGAGCCTGACGAACGCGATGGCCGCGATCGGGATTTCGGCGATGCCGCGCTTCATCCGCCTCACGCGCGGCCAGGCGATCAGCGTGAAGGCCGAAGAGTACGTGGAAGGCGCGCGCGCGATCGGTCTCGATCACGCGCGCATCATTCTGCGTTACATTCTGCCGAACGTGCTGCCGCCCATCATCGTGCAGGCGAGCCTCACGGTGGCGAGCGCGATCATCGCCGAAGCGAGCCTGTCGTTCCTCGGGCTGGGGCAATTGCCGCCCTCGCCGTCGTGGGGATCGATGCTCAACACCGCGAAGGACTTCGTCAGCCAGGCGCCGTGGATGTCAATCTTTCCCGGCATCGCGATCTTCCTGGCTGTGCTCGGCTTCAACCTGCTCGGCGACGGTCTGCGCGACGCGCTCGATCCGCGCGAGTCCTGATTCGAGTCTCTGATTCTTTACGCAGCGGCGTGGCTCAAGACGGCGCTGCGGTTGAACTGGCAAAACCCTAAGAGTGACAACATGACAAGCTTCAACTGGCAGAACCCGTATCCCACGCTGCGCATGCCCGTGTTTGCGCGCAACATCGTGTCGACTTCGCAGCCGCTTGCCGCGCAAGCCGGCTTGCGCATGCTGTGGAAAGGCGGCAATGCCGTCGATGCCGCGATCGCGGCGGCTGCGGCGATCACCGTCGTCGAGCCGGTGTCGAACGGCCTGGGCAGCGATGCGTTCGCGCTCGTGTGGGACGGCAAAAAGCTGCATGGGCTGAACGCGTCGGGCGTCGCGCCCGCCGCGTGGAATGTCGATTACTTCAAGCGCAAATACGGCGAGAACAACGGCGTCGCCACGCAGCCGGTGCGCGGCTGGGACACGGTGACGGTGCCGGGCGCGATCGCAGGCTGGGAAGCGCTGCACAAGAAGTTCGGCTCGCTGCCGTTCGCGGACCTGATGGAGCCCGCCATCGAGATCGCCGAGCGTGGCCACGCGGTGGCGAGCGTCGTCGCGCGCAAGTGGGCGGCCGCCGTGCCCGAGTTGAAGAACCAGCCGGGCTTCGCCGATGCCTTCATGCCGCACGGCCGCGCGCCCGAGGTCAGTGAACTGATCCGGATGCCGGGCCACGCGAAGACCCTGCGCCTGCTCGCGGAAAAAGGCCCGCGCGCTTATTACGAAGGCGAAATCGCCGAGCGTATCGCGGCGTTTGCGCGCGAATACGGCGGCGCGATGACATTCGACGACCTGCGCAACTATCAGCCCGAGTGGGTCGAGCCGATCGGCAAGGCGTATCGCGGCTACACGGTGCACGAGATTCCGCCGAACGGGCAGGGCATCGCCGCGTTGATCGCGCTCGGCATCCTCGAACAGTTCGACGTGGCGTCGCTGAAGCTCGACGGGATCGAATCGCAGCACTTGCAGATCGAAGCGATGAAGCTCGCCTTCGCGGATGTGTACCGCTATGTCGCCGATCCGCGTTCGATGGAAGTGACGCCCGAGCAGATGCTCGACGACGCCTACCTGAAATCCCGCGCGAAGCTGATCGACCCGAAGCGCGCGACGCAGTTCGACTTCGGCATGCCGAAGTCGGGCGGCACGATCTATATGTCGGCGGCGGACGAGCGCGGCATGATGGTCAGCTTCATCCAGTCGAACTACATGGGTTTTGGCTCCGGCTGCGTCGTGCCTGGCATGGGCATTTCGCTGCAAAACCGTGGCTGTGGCTTTTCGATGGACCCGAAGTCGCCGAACGTCGTCGAAGGCGGCAAGCGGCCGTTCCACACGATCATCCCGGCGTTCCTCACGCAGCAGGTGGATGGCCAGCAAGAAGCGGTGATGAGCTTCGGCGTGATGGGCGGCGACATGCAGCCGCAAGGCCATTTGCAGACTGTCGTGCGGATGCTCGACTACGGCCAGCAACCGCAGGCCGCGTGCGACGCGCCGCGCTGGAAGGTCAACCGCGACTTCTCGATCGATATCGAGCACACGCTCGACCCGAGCACCGCGCGCGAGTTGGAAGGCCTCGGCCACACGATCAAGTCGATTGACGATCCGTATATGGATTTCGGCTCTGGCCAGTTCATCTGGAAGCTTGACCGCAACGAGCCGGATCGTGGCTATGTCGCTGCGAGCGACAGCCGGCGCGACGGTCTCGCAGCGGGGTTCTGAGCGAGCGCTCGCAGCGTGCCGTGAAGCGTGGAACGACGGCAAAAGCGCGAGAGCGCCTTCGCCGCCGTTCCGCTCAATCAGGCACCGTCCCTTCGCCGTCCTTGCGTTCAACGCGCCGTGCGGCTTTCTCCACGGCGAGCCAGTATTCGCGCATCGCGCCGATCCGTCTCTGGTCCGCATGCACCGACGCCATCGCATGCTTCACGCGCGCCTTGAGCACGGTGGGTTGCGCGTGATTCAGCACGCTGTCGGCGACGCCGTTCAGCAGCGCGCGTTCATAGTCGGCCTTGTCACTGGCCGCGCCGTCCGTCATCAACAGCACGGGCACGCCTTCGAGCCGCGGCTCTTTCTTCAACGCCGCGCATAGCTGTAAGCCGCTCGTGTCCGGCAATGCGGCGTCCACGAGGATCACGGTCGGCAGGCTGTGCAGCGCGCGTTCGAGACCTTGCGCGCCCGTCGTCGCCGACGTGCAGCGACCCAGATCGTGCAGCAGGTCCTGCAGGCGGTTCAACCGGCCCGGATCGCTGTCGACGACCAGAATGTTGTCCGGCAACGCGCCGAGCGTGGGCGGCAGGAACAGGCCGGCGCGAAAGCTCTCCGACTGGTTCAGGATTTTGAGCCGCCTGCGCAGTTGCGTCTCGACGCGCGCGCGCAATTGGGTTGCGTTCAGCGGCTTCGTCACGTAATCGGCTGCGCCGAGCCGGAACGCGTCGATTTCGAGCGCGGGCGCGTCGTGGCTCGTGACGAAGATCACCGGGATTTTCGCGAGTTCGCTGTCGGCCTTCAGGATTTCGCAGAAGTCGAAGCCTGTCATGCCGGGCATGCTCGCGTCGAGCAGAATCAGGTCGGGCGTGGATTGCCGCGCAAGCAACAAGCCCATTTCGCCCGACAGCGCAAAGCGCCGCTCGCCGTAGTCGGAAAGCATATCGCTCATGATGCGCACGGTCGCGACGTCGTCGTCGACGATCAGGAGCTTGAACTTGTACGCTGACATGTGATGCGTAACGCCTCGGAATGAATGCCGAACGCGGCGTTCGTCGACGCCGCTTGCGATGCAGGGTACTACCGCTTGCCGAACTCAAGATTAGGCGGAGATGCATAAAACGGGCAATAGCGATTTCCCGGTAAGGTTGCGATTCCACAATGCGTCCAATCGACTCACGCAGTCATGTGACGCACGCATGTCAAGTGTTCGGATTTTTCCGGCGATCACTTCATGCGTTTCGCGATCAGTGCCACGAAGTCTTCGGCGACGCGGGGCAAGGTGCGGCCACGCTTTTTGATCAGCGCGATGGGCCGCACGAACGAAGGATCGTCGATGGGCCTTGCGACCAGATCCCGTTCGGCCAGCACCTCGCGGGCCGTCGCCGGCAGGATCGTCACGCCGAGCCCGCCGCGCACCATCGCGACGGCCGTCATCATGTAGGTCGGCTCGCAGGCGATGTCGGGCGCGCAGCCGGCCTGCTCGAGCGCCGCATCGACGACGCTGCGAACGCTCGTGCCTTGCGCCGTCAGCACGAGCGGCGATGCGGCGACATCGCTGACCGACACCCGGCGCTTGCGGGCCAGCGCGTGGTCTTTCGGGCACACCACCACGAGCCGGTCGGCGCCTTCGACGAGCACTTCGAGCGCTGCGTCGAAGGTATCGCCGCCCGTCAGCCCGATATCGGCCTCTTCATTGCGCACGAGCGCATTCACCGTGCTCGCGACGACGTCGCGAATCTGGAACTGCGCCTGCGGCACGCGCTTTCTGAACATCTGGATCAGATCGGGCAGTGCGCTCGCCGCGAACGTCGGCAGACAGGCGAGGCGCACGGTGCCGCTCGATCCCTCGCCGAGCGCGCGGGCGTCGCGCAGCACGCGTTCCATGTCGTCGAGCGAGCGCTGCAGGAGCGGCAGCAGCTCGCGGCCCGTCTGCGTGAGCGCGACCGAGCGGCTATTGCGGTCGAACAGCCGCGCGCCGACGGTCTCTTCGAGCCGCCGTATCTGCACGGTGAGCGCCGGCTGTGACAGATGCAGCCGGACGGCGGCGCGCGTGAAATTGCCCGCGTTAGCGACCGTGACGAATGCGCGGATGTCGCGGAGATTCAGATCCATAACGGTTTGTGATTGCTGCGATCAAATCATTTCAATTGTGTTATTGCTGCGCTGAACTTACGCTCGAAGCCATTAAAAGACAAGACTTGGAGACACGCACATGCTGCCTTTACTGGGGCTCGTCACTATCGCCGTATTGCTCGGCGCCATTCTCTCGAAGCGCATGTCGCCGCTCGTCGCGCTGATCATCGTGCCCATTGCGGCGTCGCTGATCGGCGGCTTCGGGCTGCAGACCAGCAAGTTCGTCGTCGACGGGTTGAAGAACCTGGCGCCCGTGGTCGGCATGTTCGTGTTCGCGATCCTGTACTTCGGCACGATCACCGACGCTGGCACGCTCGATCCCATCATCGACCGGATTCTGCGGGCGGTCGGCACGCGGCCGACGCGCATCGTGATGGGCACGACGCTGCTCGCGCTGCTGATCCATCTGGATGGCTCGGGCGCCGTCTGCTTTCTCGTCACGATTCCGGCGATGCTGCCGCTCTACGAGCGCCTGCAGATGGACAAGCGTGTGCTGGCGGCGGCCGTGTCGCTGGCGGCGGGCATCAACTTCCTGCCGTGGACGGGGCCGATGATCCGCGCGTCCGCGTCACTGCATCTGCCCGTCTCGGCGCTGTTCAATCCGTTGATTCCCGTGCAGGCGATCGGCCTCGTATTCGTATTCGGCACGGCGTACTGGCTGGGGCGGCGCGAAGAAAAACGGCTCGGCGTGTCGGGCGCGGCTGGCGCGATTCCGATGCCTCAACGCGAACTCACGCCCGAGGAGCAGGCGCTGCGCCGCCCGCAGAACTTCTGGTTCAACATCGTGCTGACGGTGATCGTGCTCGGCACGATGGTCGTGATGGGCGAGAAGATTCCGCCCGCGATCATGTTCATGGTCGGCCTGTGCATCGCGCTGATGGTCAACTATCCGAACGTCGACATGCAACGCAAGCGCATCGATGCCCACGCGCGCGCCGCGCTGATGATGGCGGGCATTCTGCTCGCGGCAGGCGTGTTCACCGGGGTCATGCAGGGCAGCGGCATGCTGAAGGCCATGGCGCAGTCGGCCGTCGGCTTCGTGCCGCCCGGCATGGCGGGTCACATTCCCGTCGTGCTCGGTCTGCTTTCGATGCCGCTCAGCATGCTGTTCGACCCCGATTCGTTCTACTTCGGCGTGCTGCCCGTGATCGCCGAAGTGGCGGGGCAGCTCGGCGTGCCGTCCGTGCAGGTCGGCCAGGCGGCGCTGCTCGGCCAGATGACGACGGGCTTTCCTGTCAGCCCGTTGACGCCCGCGACGTTCCTCGTGGTCGGCCTGTGCGGGATCGAACTCGCCGAGCATCAGAAGTTCACGTTCCCGCTGCTGTTCGGCGCGTCGATCGTGATGACGATTGCGTGCGTCGTGCTGGGTATTTTTTCGTTGTGAGTTTTAGCAGAGGGTGGTGCGGCAATGACAGCAAATCAGCACGAACGACGTGTCAGGCTCGGAGCCGGCGCAGGTTACTCGGGCGACCGTATCGAGCCCGCCGTCGAACTCGCGGAGCACGGCCAGCTCGACTTTCTCGTATTCGAGTGCCTGGCTGAGCGGACCATCGCGATCGCGCAGGAGGCGAAACGCAAAGATCCGCAACTCGGCTACGATCCGCTGCTCGAAGCGCGCATGCGCGCCGTGCTGCCCGTTGCCGCGCGCAACGGCGTGCGGATCATCTCGAACATGGGCGCGGCCAATCCACACGCGGCTGCGCGCAAGACGGCGCAGATCGCGCAGTCGCTCGGTCTGGGCGGCCTGAAGATCGCGGCCGTGAGCGGCGACGACGTGCTCGACGTCGTGCTGCAAGGCCGGTTCCGCTTCGAGGAATCGGGCGATGACGTCGCGGCGTATCGCGAGCGCATCGTGTCGGCGAATGCTTATCTCGGCGCGGCGCCCATCGTCGCCGCGCTCGATGCGGGCGCCGATATCGTGCTGACCGGGCGCGTCGCCGATCCGTCCTTGTTCACGGCGCCGCTGATCCACGCGTTCGGCTGGCGCATGGACGACTGGACGACGCTCGGCCAGGCGACTGTCGTCGGGCATCTGCTCGAATGCGCGGGGCAGATCACGGGCGGCTATTTCGCCGATCCTGGTTACAAGGACGTGCCAAAGCTCGCGCGGCTCGGTTTCCCGATCGGCGAAGTCACGGCGGACGGGGCGGTTACCATTACGAAAGTGCCGCACGCGGGCGGCCGCGTCAACGCGGCGACCTGCAAGGAGCAACTGATCTACGAGATTCACGACCCGGCTCGCTATCTGCAACCGGACGTGGTCGCCGATTTCACGCAAGTCGAAGTCGCGGAAGAAGCGGTGGACCGGGTGCGCGTGACGGGCGGCAAGGGCACGGCGCGCACGGACACGCTGAAGGTGTCGGTTGCTTATGCGGACGGCTATATCGGCGAAGGGCAGATTTCGTACGGCGGGCCGGGCGCCGTCGCGCGCGCGCGGCTCGCGCTCGACATCGTGCGCGAACGGCTGGCGCTGACGGGCGTGGCCGCGAGCGAACTGCGCTTCGATCTGATCGGCGTCGATTCTCTCTACGGCGAGACAGCCGCCGACGAGCGCGGCGAGCCGTACGAAGTGCGCGTGCGCGTCGCCGGACGCACGGCGACGGCTGAGGAAGCGCTGCGCATCGGCAACGAAGTCGAAACGCTTTATACGAACGGACCGGCGGGCGGGGGCGGCGTCACGAAATCGACACGCGAGGTGCTCGCAGTGCAATCCGTGCTGTTGCCACGCGACGACGTGAACCCGGCATTCGCTTTCGTGGAGGCTTGACATGCAACTACGCGAACTCGCGCATTCGCGCACGGGCGACAAGGGCAACACGCTGAATGTGTCGGTGATCTGTCACGACCCGCGTCATTACGAACATCTGCGCGCCCATCTGAGCGCCGCGCAGGTGAAGGCGTGGCTCGCCGATTTCGTGCACGGCGAAGTGACGCGCCATGAATTGCCGCGCCTCGCGGCGTTCAATTTCGTGCTGCGCGATGCGCTCGGCGGCGGCGTCACGCGCTCGCTCGCGCTCGATGCGCACGGCAAGTCGGTCAGCTCCGCGCTGCTCGGCATGACGGTGCCCGACCCGGACTGACACGGGATCGGCAAGCGATTTCACGGAATTGACCGTGAAATCCGTTACTTTTTGCATGGAAGGACAGGCGGCGCGTTGTACGGCAGGAACACGTCCTCGCGCAATCCCGTCTAGAATCGCCGGGCGTCGCTTGCTGGCCGGGTTCGTTTCCGCCTTCAGCATCTGCGACGCGCAACGCCGTTTCGACGGGCGCCGTTCAGCGAGAACGCCGCCCGCACCATGCTTTAAAGGACCGCTGTCGTGTGGCATTTCCCCACCGCTATCCCCGCTTCGCTCGGCCCGTGGGCCGTGTTTCTCAGCGTGCTGGTCACGCAACTCGGCGTGCCCGTGCCGGCCGCGCCGATGCTGATGCTCGCCGGGACCATGGCGGCGATGGGGCAGGTGTCGTACGCGGGCGTGTTTTGCGCGGCCGTCGGCGCGACGCTGCTCGCCGATTCGATGTGGTTCTTCGTCGGACGCGTGCGCGGCCGGCGGCTGCTGAATGGGTTGGTGCGCTTTTCGCTGTCGCTCGATACGACGCTGCGCACGGCGCGCGGCGTCTTCGAGCGGCACGGCGCGCCGATTCTCACGCTTGCCAAGTTCCTGCCCGGCCTCGGCCTGATTTCCGCGCCGCTGCTCGGTACGACGGCGATTGCGACCAGCGTGTTTCTGTTCTGGGATGCAGTCGGCGCGTCGCTGTGGACGGGCGCGTATCTGCTCGGCGGCGCGGCGCTGCATGACCAGATCGTGCAGACGATGCTGCTGGTGCGGCAAAACGGCGGCACGATCTTCGACGCGTTCGCCGCGATCTGCGTGACGGTGCTGCTGTATCGCTGGGTTCGGCGCGTGCAATTCCGGCGCTTGCTCGCGAAGCGGCGTATCAGCCCCGACCAGCTCGACACGATGATGCGCTCGGACGCGCCGCCGCTGGTCTTCGATGCAAGACCGCGCAGCGTGCGCGAGAAAGAGGCTTACCGGATCGCGGGCGCCTATCCGCTCGATCTCGACTCGCCGGACAAGCTGGACGCCGTGCTGCTCGCGCATCCCATCGTCGTGTATTGCGTCTGTCCGAGCGAGGCGACGGCGCGGCGCATCATCGAGCAGCTGCATCGCAAGGGCATTCGGCACGCGCACGCGTTGAAGGGCGGCCTGGATGCGTGGGAGAAACGCGGCTATCCCGTCGAACCACTGCCCGCCGATTTCTACACGTCGCTGGAACGGCTCGCGGTCGCCGTGCCGGAAGGCGAATACACGGTTCGCGCGACGATGGCGGGCTGAGGCTTCGGCGAATCGTTGTGATTGCAGCGATTTGCCTTTGAGTAGCACGACCGTTCGCAACACTGCGGTCGCTGCAATTTTTCACCTTCCGTGGCCATTTTCCGCGCCTCGAAAAAACCCCCGAAAGCCCCGTCCCACAAGGCGTCGCGCGCCGTGACATAGGGTGAAATAACTTCCGCATAGCCTGTAACGACGGCCATCACTACAGTTCGCATATCGGATGCGATGCACTGACTGATCCAAGACCCACCGCAGACGATACCTCCCGCCACAACCGTTATGGCATCGTCATGGAACACTTCGGAAAACTCCCTCTTTACGCTTCGGCCGTCATCGTATTCGTGTCGTTGATCGAAGCAGTCGTGCTCAGCAGAAAAAACCGCAGCACCGCGACTCCGTTCGCGTGGTACGAAGTCTGGATTTCGCTGTTCGACCTGGTCGGACGCAAGCTGCTCGCGTTGTTGCCGCTCTCGCTCGCGACGCCGGTTTTCGCGCTCGCGTGGGACCATCGCCTGTTCACTGTGTCGATCAATAGCGCGCTGATGGTGTTCGCGCTCTTCATCGGGCAGGAGTTCTGCTACTACTGGTATCACCGCGCATCGCACCGTATGCGCTTCTTCTGGGCGACGCATGCCGTGCATCACTCGCCGAACCAGCTGACGCTTTCCACTGCCTATCGGCTCGGCGTGACAGGCAAGCTGACGGGCTCGGCCATGTTCTTCACGCCGCTCGTGTTCCTCGGCGTGCGCCCTGAAGTCGTGCTGCTGACGCTCTACATGAACCTGCTGTACCAGTTCTGGCTGCATACGACGTGGGTGCCGAAGCTCGGCTGGCTCGAATACGTGTTCAATACGCCGTCCGCGCACCGTGTGCATCACGCGTCGAACGTCGAGTACCTCGATGCGAACTACGGCGGTGTGCTGATCATCTTCGACCGTCTGTTCGGCACCTATGTCGAAGAACGCGCCGAAGAACCCTGCCGCTACGGTCTCGTCACGCCGACCACGTCGCGCAATCCGTTCGTCGTCGAGTTCGAGCATTGGGCCACGCTGATTCGCGATGTCGTGACGGCGAAGAGCGTGTGGATCGCGATCAATCACGTGATCCAGCCCCCGGGCTGGCTGCCCGATGGCGGCGGCGAAACGACGGAAGAATTGCGCAGCAAGAGCAAGCTGGTGCGTAGCGAGGTCGAGACCGTCAACGGTTGAGGCAGTGGTGAGAAGCGGGGCGCGCAGTGAGATGCGCGCCCCGTTTGCTTTTTGTGATTCTGGTCAGGCGCTCCGCTTGCTCATCTCATTTGCATGCGAGTATTCATTCTGGATATTCGCGTGCTTCTTCTTTCAATTGAATGACGTCGGCCAACACGCCTGCACGCGACGGGCCGATGGGGTAGTCTATGGACCTGATCATTGCGCTCGCATCGAAGCTTGCGAGCGGTTCGCATCATTCAACCGATTCATCAATGAGGCCAACATGGAATATCGTCACCTGGGCGCGTCTGGATTCAAGGTGCCCGTACTCAGCTTCGGCACTGGCACATTCGGCGGCAAAGGCGAATTCTTTCAGGCGTGGGGCGCGACGGATGTCGCCGAAGCACGCAAGCTCATCGATGTCTGTCTCGACGCCGGCGTCACGATGTTCGACACCGCCGACATCTATTCGAACGGTTCATCGGAATCGATTCTCGGCGAGGCATTGAAAGGGCGTCGCGACAAGACCATCATCTCGACGAAGGCCACGTTTCGCTTCGATGAAAACGATCCGAATGCCGTGGGCTCGTCGCGTTTCCACCTGATCCAGGCAGTCGATGCGGCGCTCAAGCGTCTGCAAACCGACTATATCGATCTATTCCAGCTGCATGGCTTCGACGCGAAGACGCCCGTGGAAGAAACGCTCTCCACGTTGAACGATCTCGTGCGCGCGGGCAAGATCCGCTACACGGGCGTGTCGAATTTCTCAGGGTGGCATCTGCAGAAGTCGCTCGATGTCGCGGACCGTTATGGTTATCCGCGATACGTGGCGAACCAGACCTATTACTCGCTGATCGGACGCGACTACGAATGGGAACTGATGCCGCTCGGCATCGACCAGGGCGTGGGTGCGGTCGTATGGAGTCCGCTGGGCTGGGGCCGTCTGACGGGCAAGATCCGTCGAGGCCAGCCGCTGCCGGACCAGAGCCGCTTGCACAAGACAGCCGACATGGGCCCGCCCGTGCCCGAGGAATACCTGTATCGCGTTGTGGATGCACTGGATGCGATCGCCGAAGAAACGGGCAAGACGATTCCGCAGATCGCGTTGAACTGGCTGCTGCAACGGCCCACTGTTTCGACGGTACTGATCGGCGCGCGCAACGAGGAGCAATTGCGTCAGAACCTCGGTGCGGTGGGCTGGAATCTCACGCAAGAGCAGGTCGCGAAGCTCGATGAAGCGAGCAAGGTTCGGCCGGCGTACCCGTACTGGCATCAGGAAGGATTCGCGGAACGCAATCCGTTCCCCGTTTAAGTCAAGCGGATTGCATCGTCGGGCCGGTGCATCATCGGGTTCGAAACGGAACGCGGCGCCGGCTTTCGGTTTCCTTCGACAGCAATGTATCCAGGCGCGCTCGAACGTCACGAAGCGGACGCGAGCGCTGTGCATCGAATGGTCATGAGCGAGGCCAGATATGCCAACAGTGCTGCTTGTAGATGATGACGTTGAAACGCTGGACGCATGGCAGGGCGTGTGCGAAGCGCATGGCTATGCGACCTGTCTCGCCGAAGATGGGCGCGTCGCGCTGGATATGCTGCGCGAGCGCGATGTGGATGTCGTCGTCGCGGACTGGCGAATGCCGGTGATGTCGGGCAGCGTGCTGTGCCATCACGTGCGCCACGAGCAGAACCTGGCGGAGATCGTGTTCATTCTCGTATCGGGCGAGCCGAGCCCGCCCGCGTTCGTCTATTACGACGGCTTTTTGCGCAAGCCGCTGGACCCTACGGATCTGCTGTCGGCAATGGACCGGCTGTTGCTCGAACGCGCCGCCGATGGTCGTCGCAGACGAAACATTTCTACCGCGCCGAAGAACGGATAGCCAGTCCATGCTAATCACGTGCAATGCGTGGTTAGCTTGCAGTACGCTTTTTTCGCCTTTGAGCACGCGTCTGTGCTCTTCTTGTCAGCCAATCACAAAAGCACTTTTATCTGTCTGAAAGTAATCCGGCATCGGCATGCGTTGCTTTTGCGTTGCACGACTGCGCCGTTCAGCGCCGGATATTTTTGACACTCCTATGATGAAGACGCTGCTGAGTCTGGCGCGTGCGAGGTTGCCAAACCATCGCCCGTTCTTTTATGATCGCGCGCCAAAAACTCTTCACAGCTACATCACGGAGCCAAACCAACATGAAGAAATCTTTACTCGCCCTCGCAACATTCGGTGTTTTTACCGCTTCCGCGCATGCGCAAAGCAGCGTGACGCTCTATGGTCTTATCGACACCGGTCTGGTGTACACCAATAACCAGCAGGGCCACAGCAACTGGCAGATGGTGAGCAGCTCGACGCAGAATACGGTCTTCGGGCTCAAGGGTTCGGAAGATCTCGGCGGCGGCTTGCATGCCGTGTTCAAGCTCGAGCAGGGTTTCTTGCTGAACAACGGCGCGCAGGCATTTTCGGGCAGTGCCTTCGGTTCGCAGGCGTGGGTCGGCCTGCAAAGCGATCCGTACGGCACCTTGACGTTCGGCCGGCAGTTCGACGCAATGAACGACCTCGTCGGGCCGCTGACAGCCGAGTTCAACACGTGGGGCGGCAGTATGGCCGCGCATCCGTTCGAGAACGACAACCTCGCTGCGAACTCCGTCGTCATCAACAACTCGGTCAAGTACACCAGTCCGACGTGGAGCGGCGTCACGCTCGAAACGATGTATAGCTTCAGCAACAAGGCAGGCGACTTCGCGAACAATCGCTCGTATGGCTTCGGCGTGTCGTATGCGATGGGCCCCGTGAATCTCGCCGCGGGATACCTGCAGTTCAACAATGCGGGCAACGGCAGCGGCGCGACCACCTCGTCGGATACGAGCGCGAACTTCATCGCGGAACGGCAACGCATCTGGTCGGTTGGCGGCAATTACACGTTTGGCCCGGCGACGGTCGGTCTCGTGTGGAGTCATTCGCAGATCGACAACGCGGCGGGCGTGTTCTCGTTCGGCACGGGCACCTATCTCGGTGCAAACGATTCGTCGGCGGGAACGCTGGCCGGTTCGTTGCGACTCGATAACTACGAGGTGAACGCGAAATACGCGCTGACACCGGCGTTGAGCGTCTCGGGCGCATACACGTACACGCACGGCGCGTACAACGGCTCGTCGCCGGGATGGAATACGGCGATGCTGCAAACGGACTATGCGCTCAGCAAGCGCACCGACTTCTACCTTGAAGGCGTCTATCAGAGCGTGCATGGCGCACCGACGGGTTCGGTGCTCTCGCACGCGATGATCAACACGCTGTCGCCGTCGTCGACGGATACGCAGGTTGCCGTGACGGTTGGCCTGCGTCACGCGTTCTGATCCGTGTGACGTAGTGAGCGGGCGTCAGAACAGATGCCGCAAGCCAACGCGCACGGCAAGCTGCGAATTGGCGCCCGTTCCCGAATTGCCGATAAAGCTCGAACTCGCACCGATCTCCGCCTGAACGGGCACCTCGTGGCCGTTGACGACGTTGCTGCCCGATGCCTTCTGATAGATGGCAAGTGCATAGACATCGGTTCGTTTCGACAGTGCATAGTCGACGAAGCTGTTCAGCTGATGCCATTTGCCGCTGAACTCGCCGCTCAGGTCGGAGAACGTGTAACCGAGCCCGCCGCTGACTGCGTTCGTGAACGCATACTTTCCGCCCACTTCATAGTTGTTCACTGTCGATTCATGTGACGCGATCTGCGTGAGTTGCGTATGCGTCCAGTTGCCCCATACCTTGCCGCGCCCAATCAGATAGCTGCTGCCGATGCCGAAGGTGCGCAGATCGCGCAGCGGCCCCGTATTGATGTTCGCGATGTTCGCCGTGAATGCCGGTGTCGCGCTGCCGGGAAAGCGGATATCGGTGTACGCCGCGCCGATCGCGAACGGACCCGGCGTGTAGTTGACGCCGGCGCTAAATGTTCTCGACGAACCTTGAGTCGTCGTGGTGCCCGTGGTCGTGGTGGGTGAACCTGAGAACGCGCCCGCCTGATTCGAAAAGCCGTAGAGCACGCCGAACGTCAGGCCGTTGAAGTTCGCGCTGCTGAACTTGACCGAGTTGTTGATGCGGCTCGATGTCAGTTGATCCAGATCGTTGATGTGATAAGCGTAGTTGCCGGCCGGCGTTTCGTGGCCCATCGCGTAGTTGTGGATGTAGTCTCTGGACAGCGAGTACTGCCGGCCGAACGTCAATGAGCCAACGCCGTTCTTGTTCAATCCGACCCAGGCTTGTCGTCCGAATAGCGCGCCGCCTTGCGAGATCGTGCCATCGCCGGAATTGAAACCGCCTTCGAGTGTGAAGATGGCCGAGAGGCCGCCGCCGAGATCTTCCTTTCCGCGAATGCCCCAGCGGCTGCCTTGCGCGACGCCGTCGGCATATCGGACGAGAGAGCCGTGTCCGGTAGACGTGGCAACGTGGTTCGCATAGGTGATGCCCGTATCGATCAATCCATAGAGCGTCACGCTGCTTTGCGCGTGCGCGACGGAACCGACCAGGCTCAATGCCACAGTGGCAACAGTTCTTTTTAACATCCCAATTCCAGTCATTAAAAGAGTTCAGCGATTGATCGCTCGATCGATCTCTGTTCGATATGTCGACGGGAATATAACGGATGGCAAAAAATTTGTCGTAAGGCAGAGCGGACTGGCACTTCAATGCGTGCCGTGCATTTTCTAAAGCAACGGCAGTTAAAGAAAACGTATCTGCGGCGGAAGCGCTATATGCCGGAGAGGAGAGGAAAACCTATTGGAGATATCGAACGATAAGCCGTGTAGTCTCGTCGACGAGCGCGCCAAACGCTTCGTCAGTGAGACGATCCGCATGATGCACGACGGCCGTATGCGTTAGTGCCTCGATCGACGTCACGCACACGAACGTCGCAAGCCCAAGGTTCATTGTGCGGAACTCGTCGCGATGAGCATCGAGATAGCCTCTGAACAGTGCATACGTTTCTCCACCTAATAGCGCCGATTCCTCCGTTCCGCCCGTGCGCGGAATCTGCTCGGCGAGTACGCGGTGCAATTCCGGATCGATACGGTGTGCCTCGATCGCGGCGAGCACGAGCTTGCGCACTGCCTGTTCCATCGGTAGCGCGGCGACTTCAGCCAGCGTCTCACGGACAACCTGCATGAGTTCCTCGCCGTGACGCTGCACGACAGCCGCGACAAGCGCCTCTTTGCTGGGAAAGTACTGATACAGCGAGCCGACGCTCACGCCCGCCTTTTCGGCGATGCGGTTGGTGCTGGCCTTGTCGAAGCCGTCCTTCACGAGAATGCGAGCGGTTGCTTCGATCAAGGCATCAACCGTCACGCGCGATCGCTGCTGAGACGCGTGCTTTCTTGGTTTTGTGAGTGGTTTTCGCGCCATTTTCTGCGCTCCAAATGCGAGTAGGTAATACGAGCAGTCGCTCGTATTATGCATCTTGTGATTCGAATCGCAATGTCGAAACCAACCAGGATCAACGCGAAAAAGGAGAGGTCACATGGCGTGTCAGTCATACTCGCAACTCGTTGCAATCAAACGATGGGCCGACCGCGGACTCTGCGATGTCGTGAGCCGCGACTTCGATAAGTTAAGCAAGGAAGACGCTTTCATCATGCTTCGCATCCTCGACCATATCCATGCGGTCGACAGGATTTTTCAGCATCATCTGCAGGGCGTGCCGCACGTGTTTCAGGCGCCGCGATCGGCAAACATGCCGGAACTCACCGCGCTTGTAGACGGCATCAGAGAAGCCGACGACTGGTACGCGTCATACGTGGACGCGATGACGGAGCACGACTTCGAACAGCCTGTCGATTTCGTCTTCACCAGCGGAAAGCCCGCGCGCATGCGGCGAGGCGAGATCGTTCTGCATGTCTGCCTGCATGGCACCTATCATCGCGGCAACGCGGGCGCGCTTCTTCAACTGAGAGGCCTCACGCCGAGCCGCGATGCGATCACGGACTTCCTGGAAGACGCGGCGGCTTGAGTTGTCTGCCCGATTCTTCATATCAACCGCGCCCCATCTACCATCCTCGTAGCGCATCCGTGGCAAACTCCAGCTTTGCCATCTCTGCTCTTTCACGCCTCGCCCCTTCCGCTTGCCGCGAAGGGGCAGGACACACACTCTATGGACGCCGACGCCCACGCCTTCAACCAGATTCGCCCGCGCCTGCAGAAAATCGCCTACCGGATGCTCAGTTCCGTCGCAGAAGCCGAGGACATCGTGCAGGACGTCTGGCTGCGCTGGCACGCAGCCGACCACGCAAGCATCGACAACGCCGAAGCGTGGCTCGTCTCCGTCACGACGCGCATGTCGATCGACCGTCTGCGTGCCGCCAAGATCCAGCGCGAGCACTACACGGGCATCTGGTTGCCCGAGCCTGAGATCAGCGACTCGCCCGCGACGCCCGAGGAGATGACCGAGCGCGCCGACGACGTGTCCGTCGCGTTCCTGATGCTGCTCGAACGGCTCACGCCCGAAGCGCGCGCCGCGTTCCTGCTGCGCGAAGTCTTCGACGCGGACTATGACGAGGTTGCCGATGCGATCGGCAAGACGGAGTCCGCATGCCGTCAGCTGGTGAGCCGCGCGAAGGCGCAACTGCGCGACGAGCGCCCGCGCTATGCAGTGCCGCGCGAGAAGCATCGCCAGTTGTTGCAGAGCTTTGCGCAGGCGCTCGCGAGCGCGGACTTCCACGCCATCAACGCATTCCTCGCCGAAGAGGCCACCCTGATCGGCGACGGCGGCGGCAAGGTGACGAGCTTCCCGAAGCCGATGGTGGGCGGCCGGCGCATCGCACAGCTTTTCTACGCGGCATTGCGGCGTTTTCCGGGCGAGGTTCATGTCAAGCTCGTGACGCTCAACGGTCAGAGCGCGCTGTTGCGCTATATCGAAGGCAAGCTCGAATCGGCGATGTCTTTCGAAACGGACGGCGAGCGCATCGTCAGCATTCACGTTCAACGCAATCCCGACAAGCTGGCGCGCATCGCCGCCGCATACGGCGAACCCTGAGCGCGCTGCGCGCCGCTGCAATGACTCCGCCCGCCAGCGCCTGATGGCGGGATTGGTGCCGGATGGGCAACACCGTGAGCCCGTCCGCAGGTCTACCGCGGCGCGCGTCACGAACCTACCATGGCGACGTGCGGTTCACCACCGCGAACAGCATCCGTCCCGCACGGATGCGTCCGTCATCGTCGCCAGGAGAAGTCATGACTCAGCGTATCAACTACTTTCACCAATCGCCCGAGCTATCGAAGAAGTTCATCGAGTTCAGCAACCTGCTGAAAGACTGCGCGATCGAAGAACCGATCCGCGATCTCGTCAACATCCGCGCATCGCAGATCAACGGTTGCGGCTTTTGCCTCGACATGCACGTGAAGGAAGCGACCATTCACGGCGAGCGCGCGCTGCGCGTCCACCATGTGGCGATCTGGCGCGAGTCGACGCTGTTCTCGCCGCGCGAACGTGCCGCGCTCGCGTGGACGGAAGTGCTGACCACCTTGCCCGAGCACGGCGTGCCCGACGATATCTACGAGCGCGTGCGTGGCCAGTTTTCGGAAAAGGAACTGTCGGACCTGACGTTCGAAGTCATGGCCATCAACGCCTGGAACCGCGCGAACGTGGCGTTCAAGTTCGTGCCGGGATCGTCCGACAAGGCATTCGGCCTCGACAAGGCGAACCTCGCCTGAGCCGGGGCGCCGTTCTTGTTCAACCTCGGCCTGTGCGGGCCGCGTCCATGTGAGGAGCGCATCATGTTTCGCTCGAAGAGAACTATCGCAGCCCTGCTCGTCATGGCGGGCGCGTTGACCCACCAGGCCCACGCCGAGCCGCCGGCGGCCATCGTGACACCCGTCATGACAAAGCCGCTCGACGACTATCCCGGCAAGGAAGCGTTGATGATCGTGGTCGAATATCCGCCTGGCGCCGTGGACCCGGTGCATCGGCATCATGCGCACGGGTTCATCTACGTGCTGGAAGGATCGATCGTGATGCAGGTCAGAGGCGGCAAGGAAGTCACGCTGACGCCGGGACAGTCCTTCTATGAAGGCCCGAACGATGTCCACACCGTGGGCCACAACGCGAGCCAGACGAAGCCGGCGAAGTTCCTCGTGCTGCTGCTGAAGGACAAGGGCGCGCCCGTTCTGGTGCCGGAGAAGTAACGCGCGGCAGCGGCCTCACGCGTGGCCGCAAAAGAAAATCGGCGGACGATGTCACAAACGGAAGCGCTGAAACGTCTAGTTGGATAAGGACCTCCACTCTTCGCGCTTCCATGTCAGACTACGCACCGCGCCGCTCCGTTACGGGCGCCGACGATCCGATTGCAAGCACGTTTGCAACGAGTTTCGCCGGCGTCGTTTCCTTTCTTGCCGTTGCCAACGAAGGCAGTTTCGCCAGAGCGGGCGATCGCCTCGGCATCGGCCGCTCGTCCGTCAGCCGGAACGTGCAGAAGCTGGAGGCCCAGCTGGATACGCGCCTCTTTCTGCGCACGACCCGCAGCACGTCGCTGACGCGCGAAGGCGAACTTTTCTTCGAGAACTGTCAGGCAGGCGTCGAGCGCATCGTCCAGGCGCTCGAAGAGATGCGCGAGCTGCGCAGCGGGCCGCCGCGAGGGCGGTTGCGCATCTACTCGACGCCGGGCTTCGGGCGCAGGATCGTCGCGCCATTGTTGCGGGGTTTTCACGCGCAGTACCCGGATATCGCGCTGGAGCTGCTGCTCAACGACCGCCCCGCCGACTTCACCGTCGATCGCATCGACGTGTCGTTTCGCGACGGACGCATGGAAGACAGCGAGATCGTCGCGCGTCAACTGATACCCATGCAGATGATCGTCTGCGCGTCGCCCGCGTATGTGGCCGCTCACGGCTTGCCGCGTCATGTCGGTGAGCTGGCCGACCATCGCTGCATCAACCTGCGTACGGCATCGGGGCGCGTCAGGGAATGGGAGTTCAAGGTCGACGGCCTGCCGATGCGCCGCCAGTTGCATGCGCCGCATACGTTCAACGACCCGGATCTGATTCTTCAGTCCGTGCTGGATGGACAGGGCATCGCGCAACTGCCCGGTTATCAGGTGTGCGATCTGCTCGGCGACGGGCGTCTCGTTACCTGTCTGACCCAGTACGCACCCGACGATAGCGGCCACTACATCTGCTATCTGAGCCGCAAGCATCTTCCGGCGCGCATCCGCGTGTTCGTCGATTACATGACGGAGCACACGCGAGCGCTCGACCTGCATTGCCTGACCACGATGGATGCAATGTCAACGGTCGACTGAGCGCGGCGACGTGTCGATTGGTGTCCGCAGGGCAACACGATGGATACCTTCAAAGGTCTACTGCATCGAAGCGCACACACCTACGATGCTTCCTGTACGGACGCCGCGCATCACGGCGAGTCCGGCAAGCAACCGGCAATGACACGTTCTGCCGGCTTCGAAAGCCCGGAGGCGGCGAGTGCGCCGCGCAAGACTTTGGAGGAAATCATGAAGATCGTTGTGATAGGCGGCACGGGACTGATCGGCAGCAAAGTGGTCAAGAATCTGCGCGGGCGTGGTCATGAGGTCATTGCCGCTTCACCTGCATCGGGCGTCAACACGATCACGGGCGAGGGCCTAAGCGAAGCATTGGCAGGCGCGAACGTCGTGGTGGATCTCGCCAACTCGCCTTCATTCGAAGATGCAGCCGTGCTCGAATTCTTCACGACGGCAGGCAAGAATCTGTTCGCTGCGGAAAAGGCGGCGGGCGTGCAGCATCACGTGGCACTCTCGGTCGTCGGTACGGACCGGCTCGCGCAAAGCGGTTATTTCCGCGGCAAGATCGCGCAGGAGAAGCTGATCCGCGAATCGGGCGTGCCTTATACGATCATTCACTCGACGCAGTTCTTCGAGTTTCTCGGCGGCATCGCGCAGTCGGGTGGCGACGGACAGACCATCCGCCTGTCGCCCGCGTACTTCCAGCCGATCGCATCGGATGACGTCGGAGCGGCCGTCGCGGACTATGCCGTCGAAGCGCCGCGTAACGGCGTCGTCGAGATCGCGGGTCCGGACCGCGTGCGGCTTGCTGACATGGTGCAACGCTTCCTGGACGCGACGCACGATTCGCGCAAGGTTGTCGCGGATACCGGCGCGCGCTACTTCGGCGCGGAGCTGAACGACGACACGCTCGTACCCGGTACGAATCCGCGTCTCGGCGCGTTGAACTTCGACGCGTGGTTCTCGCAATCGCAAGCCGCGCGATAAGCGGCTCATACGGTGACGCATATCGTGATCCAGTCGGAGCACGAGGAGCACGAGTTGCGTCACCGCGACGGCATGTCACTCTCGCCAGGACATGACGACGGCATCCGCCCGTCGAACAGCACCGCCATCCCGCAGTCCGATGTCAACATGCGTCGCGCGTCGTGTCCCGCGCCGGGCACTTCGACCACGCGCTGATTCAGCCCGACGGGATACCGGCTTTGCAGGTAATCGAAGTAAGCAAGCCCACGCGCGAGCCGGAACGGACCCTGTGCCATCGCCGCGCAGGAGCGGTCGATAAAGTGCGTGCGCGGGTCCACGTCATCCATTCCAAGCAGATACACGACTTCGCGCTTCGCGTAGCGGGCCTCGATTTGCGCCGCGTCCTGCGAGGCAACATAAGGAGGCGGGTCGACCATGCCGTACTTCCACTCGACAGCGCGTGGACACGCCTGCGTATCGACATGCTGGAAAACACCGCGCGACACGGGACGTTCATCGTCGAAGTACAGATAGCTCGACGGATTCGCGACCACGTACCGCACGCGGATTCCGTCGCGCGCCAGCGCTTCCTCAGCGCGTCCGGCCACGGCATAACGCTGCACCACCTGCGCACCCGCCGAATGCCCGATCACCGTCACAGAAGATAACGCGGGATAGCGCTGCCGGTCGTCGAAGTGTTCGAGCAGCGCATCGAGCGCCGCGAAGGAACTCACCGGCGCGGGGCGGCGCGCGGGCGCGCCTTCTTTCCATCCGGCTTCGGACCACGCGAGCGTGCTGTCAGGCATCTGGGACGCGCGCAGATCGCGCGTCGTCAGAAACTGCGGCGCGACGATCATGCTTCGTGTTGCATCCGCACCGGCAGCTGCGAGTACTTGCTGCCCGGTGGCGAAGTACTTGTCGGCGTTGCGCAGCGTGCCGTGAACGATGATGAATACGCGTGTGACGTGGGGTTCTGCCGCGTCGATGTTGCGATCGGCGTAGAGTGGCAAAGTGCCGTCGCCGTCGCCGTCGGGCGTACGGACGCGCATGGCCTGATCGGCGACATGCGCGACGGGCGCATTCTGTCGCGACGATGTGGTGTTCGCGGCGGCCTGCGCGCAGTTTGCCGCCGTCAATGCCAGAGCGATCCATGCCGCGGCGAGCAACGAGCGGCGTGCCGGTTCCGAAAACATATCGAATGCCTCGTGATGTGACGTACGTGCGTATTTAACGCGCGACGCGGCGTATTCCGTCGCATGAATCGAGCGCGTCGCGGTATGCGAATTGCTCAGTGGTGATGCCGGAAGTCCGCCGACATGCGACTTTCGCCGCTGCAAGGCCGACAATCTTCGCGGTCGCTCGACCGCCTGGGAGATGTCCATGAACCGCTGGCACCGTTCGTTCTCCAATCTGGGCCGCGTGCGGCATGTCGCGATCCTGTGCCTCGTCACGGCGATTTGCGTATCGTGCAGCGGGGGCGGCTCGTCGAACAACGCGAGCACGAACGGCGGGAGCGGCGGCTCGGGCTCGGGCAGTCCGAGCGGTTCGGGCGGGTCGGGTGGCTCAGGCAACTCGGGCGGCACGATGGCAGCAGCAACCGACGTTCTGACCTACCACAACGATCTGGCCCGCACAGGGCAATACCTCGCCGAAACTACGCTTACACCTGCGAACGTCAACGCCACGAGCTTCGGCAAGGTGGGCTTTCTGTCCGTCGACGGTAAAGTCGACGCGCAACCGCTGTATGCCAGCAATGTGTCGGTGAACGGTGCGGCGCACAACGTTGTGTACGTCGTGACCGAACACGCGAGCGTGTATGCGTTCGACGCCGACAGCAACGCCCAGCTATGGCAGCGTTCGCTGCTCGGCGCGGGCGAAACGACCAGCGATCCCCGCAACTGCGCGCAGATTTCCCCTGAGATCGGCATTACGGCGACGCCCGTCATCGATCGCGGACGCGGGACGAATGGTGTGATGTATGCGGTGGCGATGAGCAAGGACGGTGGCGGAACGATTCACCAGCGCCTGCATGCGATCGATCTCGCCACGGGCGCCGAAGCGCTCGGCGGCCCCACGGAAATAGCCGGCAGCTATCCGGGCAGCGGCGCGAACAGCAGCAACGGCGTGACCGTCTTCGACCCGCAGCAATACGCGGAGCGGCAGGCGCTGACGCTGGTCAACGGTAACGTCTATCTGGCGTGGACCTCGCACTGCGACCAGGGCGTCTACGCCGGCTGGGTCATGGCCTACAACGCCGATACGCTCACGCAGACGGGCGCGCTGAACCTGACGCCGAACGGCAGCGGTGGCGCGGTATGGATGGGCGGCGGCGGGATGGCGTCGGACGGGACGTCGCTCTATCTGCTCGATGCAAACGGAACGTTCGACACCACGTTGAACGCGCAAGGTTTTCCATCGAATGGCAATTTCGGCAATGCGTTCGTCAAACTCGGGGCCGCGCCGAATCTCGGCGTCGCGGATTATTTCGCCACCTTCGATACCGTGTCGCAATCCGCGCGCGACGCCGACCTCGGCTCGGGCGGCGCGATCGTGTTGCCCGATCTCGTCGATGCGAGCGGTGTCACGCGGCATCTCGCGCTCGGCTCGGGCAAGGACTCGAAGATCTACGTCGTCGATCGCGACAGCCTGGGCAAATTCAATAGCTCCAGCAATGCGATCTGGCAAGAGATCGACGGTCAACTGATAGGCGGCGTGTTCACGACGGCGGCGTTCTACGGCAACGTCGTGTACTACGGCGCGGTCGGCGACAACCTCAAGGCGTTCCCGGTCAGCGGCGCGCGTCTCGCCACCACGCCCGCGTCGCAAAGCGCGTTCAAGTTCCCGTATCCCGGCACGACGCCGAGCATCTCGGCGAACGGCGCGCAGAACGCGATCGTGTGGGCGGCGGAGAATGGATCGGTGGCGGCGCTGCATGCGTTCAATGCCGCGAATCTTGCGCAGGAGCTGTACAACAGCAATCAGTCCGGTTCGCGCGATACGTTCGGCGCGGGCAACAAATACATCACGCCGATGGTCGCGCATGGGCGCGTGTACGTCGGCACGACGAATGGCGTCGCGGTGTTCGGATTGTTGAAGTAGCGCGGCCGTGTGGCGCGCCTGTTAACACGCGGCCCGCGCCTCGGCCAGCAGACGATGAATCTGCGCGACCACGGCCGCGCCTTCGCCCACTGCGGATGCAACCCGCTTGGTCGACCCCGAGCGCACGTCGCCGATCGCGAAGACGCCGGGCACGCTGGTCTGCAACGACATCGATTGCAGCCCGGCGTCGGGAATGTCGGGCCCCGTCAAAACGAAGTCCTTGTCGTCGAGCGACACGCCGCATGTCTTGAGCCAGCCGGTGTTCGGCTCGGCGCCGATAAAGACGAATAGATGATGCGTCGTCATGCTGCCTTCGATGCCGCCCGCGCCCCGATAGTGCACGCGTTCGAGCCGCGCATCGCCTTGCAGCGCGGTCAGTTCGATGCGCGTGTGGAGCGTCACGTTCGGCAGCGCCAGAATGCGTTCGATCAGATAGTGCGACATGCTGTGTTCGAGGCTCGCGCCGCGTATGAACATATGCACATGCTCGACGTGCGACGCGAGAAACACGACCGCCTGTCCCGCCGAATTGCCGCCGCCGATCAGCAGCACGGGCTCCTTGCGGCACAGACGCGCCTCGATCGGCGTGGCCCAGTAGTAGACGCCGGAGCCTTCGAAGCGCTCCAGCCCCTCGACATCCGGGCGCCGATACTCCGCGCCGCTCGCGATCACGACCGTGCGCGCGGTGATGCGCCGGGCGTCGGTGAGTTCGACGACGGGCGGCTGCTTGTCGCAATACAGGGCCCGGACCTCGCACGGAATGCCGATGTGCGCGCCGAACTTCTGCGCCTGCACGAACGCGCGGCCGGCGAGCGCCTGGCCTGTGATGCCCGTCGGAAAGCCCAGATAGTTTTCGATGCGCGAACTGGTGCCCGCCTGGCCACCGGGCGCGCGGCAATCGAGCGCGGCCACCGACAACCCTTCCGAGGCCGCATACACGGCTGCCGCCAGTCCCGCCGGACCCGCGCCGACAATGGCGACGTCGTACACATGCGCCGGATCGAATTCGGGAATCAGCCCGAGACACGACGCGAGCTGTCCTTCGTCGGGATTGCGCAGCACCGTGCCGTTCGGGCAGAGGACGAGCGGAAAGTCGTCGGGTTGCGGTGTCAGCCGTTCTAGCAGCGCGATCGCTTCGGCGTCCTTGTCGGCGTCGAGCGTCATGTTCGGGAACACGTTGCGGCGCAGGAAGTTCTGCAGCGTGGCGAGCCGCCCGCTGCTGGATGGCCCGACCAGCACGACGCCCTGTCCGCGCTCGATTACCAGAACGCGCCGCAGGATCAGCGCGCGCATGATCTTCTCGCCGAGGTCGGCTTCGCTGATCATCATCGCGCTCAGTTCGTCGGGCCGCAGCAGGATCGCTTCGACATCTTCGACCACATGCGCGTCGACGACGGCTGGCTTGTTGGAGAGCTGCGTGACATCCGACGTGAACTCGCCGCGTTGCGTGTAGGTATGAATAACCCGCTCGTGGCCGAGACCGTCGCGCCC
Source organism: Paraburkholderia hospita (assembly GCF_002902965.1). Lineage (GTDB taxonomy): Bacteria > Pseudomonadota > Gammaproteobacteria > Burkholderiales > Burkholderiaceae > Paraburkholderia > Paraburkholderia hospita. The sequence continues at coordinate 757,393 of NZ_CP026107.1, forward strand.
GACTATCCGCACCTTGCCCGACAGCAGCACGAACACACCGGGACAAAGGCTGCCCGCGCGATAGAGCAGGGCGCCCGTCGTGTAGCGTGACCGCGCGCCGAAGCGCCGTATCCGTTCGATTTCCGCTTCCGAGAGGACGGGAAACATCTGCTGGTGCCGCGGATGATCGCGCACGCTCGGGTCTTCGAGGAGATCGCCGTCGAAGAGGTTCGCGTCCGTGGCTGGCTCACGGGCGGGCGCTGCGTCTGACGGCGTTGACTCGTTGCTCATCGCGGACTTCCTCCGGCGCATGACGGGATGGTGCGTGGGCGTTGTGCAAGTGTTGGCCACCCGTAAGCCAAGCATACTTCCATCGTTCGATTCTTGCGTGCGATGGGCCGGTTTTGCGGTTTCGTATCCACCTGTTTTCATTTGACCCCGCTGCGTCGCTACGCCGGTCACTATCGAAAGTGAGTGAGCGATTAAATCGTATGCGATTGACATCGTGGGGCGCTTCGATCAATATTAGTCGCATGCGATTGAATCGCATAAGTTATATAAACCGATATCCACTTTCGACCAAGGATTCACGATGACCAAAATTGAAAAAGTCCTGTTCACGGGCAAGACGCACACGACGGCAAGCACGCACGCTGGCGCTTCGCGCGGCCACGAAGAACGGCTCGACCTCAGGCTGTCGGCCCCGGGCAACGACGCGCATCCGCAGCATGTGTTCGAGGCCGCCGATCCGCATCCGACCGCGGAGCAACTGTTCGCGGGCGCGTGGTCGGCCTGTCTGATCACCGCGATCGGGCTGGCGGCCAAGGCGAAGAAAGTCGCGCTCCCGTCCGACCTCGCGCTCGATATCGAAATCGATCTCGGCATGACGGGCAACGCGTACTTCCTCGGTGCGCGGATCAACGTGAGCATGCCGGGCGTGGCGCGCGACGTCGCCGAGGCGGTCGTGCACGCCGCGGATGAGCTGTGTCCGTACTCGAAGGCCACGCGCGGCAATATCGATGTCGCGATTAATGTGATCTAAGCGCGGCGTTCGGTTGCGCATGCGTCTGCGTGCGTGACGAGCCGATAAGGAACGTCAGGCCGGAAAGGGCGCGCTAGAATAAAAATCTGCGCCCTTTCCTCGACGGCAGACGGCCATGAACCTGTGCATCGCCCGCTTCGTTCGCCCAACGGTGGCTGCCATGTGTGCTGCGTCACTCGCCACGCTTGCGGCGTGCGGCGGCAGTGTGTGTGTCGGCTTCGACGGTTGCACGGGCGTAAACCCGACGCGGAACCTCGCACTTGCGGGCACGGCGGCCACCGGCAAGGCGCTTGCGAGCGCGAACGTCAACGTGGCCTGCACGCAAGGTTCGGGAGCCACGCTATCGGATGGCGGCGGCCGCTACAGCCTTGCATTCAATGCGACGTTGCCGTGCGTGATTACCGTGACTTCCGGCAGCACGACGCTGCATTCGCTGGCCTTCGCTGGCGGCACGTTCAACACGACACCCGAAACCGAACTGATGCTCGTCTACCTCGCCGCGCAACTCGGTACGAGCGAGTCCAGTCTGATTGCGAATTTCGCCAGCAGCGCGCAGTTCCAGCAGGCGCTTGCGAACCAGACTACCGTGCAGAATGCGCAATCGGCGGTGGTCACGAACCTGCAGCGGCACTATGCCGTCACGCTAACTGCGCCCGCGTTTTTGACGACGCCGTTCGCGGTTGGGCAGGCAGGCGTCGACAGCGATCTCGAAGCGCTCGCGAAAGCAGGCGCCATCGACGCCAACGGCATGCCCGATTCAGCCGCTATTTCGCTGATGTCTCAAGCGGGTGCCGCGCAGCCGCTTGCGAAAGCGTCCGCGCCTTTATCGGGCGGTATGTAAATCGCGCATCACGCGATCGGTTCCGTCGTCATCGCGCGTGTAAGGCCGTGCATCGGACGGCGCATTGCGACATCGAACGGATTCACCTGCGGGCCGATCAGATCGGCTTGCCGCTTGAGGAGTTCGACGACCATCGGCAAACGGTCCTCGCCCAGTCGCGCCGACAGCGTGCCGACGCTCAACGCCGCCACCGCGCAGCCCGTTCGGTCGATGATCGGCACGGCCACGCCCGCCATGCCTTCCAGCACGCCGCTATTGCGCCCCGCGTAACCGAGTTGCCGGACGCGCTCGATTTCCGTGCGCAAATAGACTTCGTCGAGCACGCCATAGCTGCGCAGCCGCGGCACGTTGAAGCGGATGATCTCTTCGCGCTCGGCTTCGGGCAGAAACGCGAGAATCGCGAGGCTGCCTTGCCCGACGCCCAGCGCGACGCGGCCGCCGATATCGCCCGTGAACGAGCGGATCGGAAACGGGCCTTCGCACATATCGAGGCATACGGCATCGAAGCTGCTTTTGACGAGCAGAAAAATCGTGTCGCCGAGACTCGCGCACAGTCGCAGCAAGGCAGGGCGGCACAGCTCGCGCATGCCGCTCGGATTGCCGGCCTGCGAGGCCAGCGCAAAAAAGTCGACGCTCAGCCGATAAAGCTTCGTACTCTGATCCTGCTCGACGACCCCTTCGGCAATCAGCGCATGCAGGATGCGATGCACGGTGGCCTGCGTCAGGCCGACGGCTTTCGCGATGCGCGTGACGCGGCCGCCTTCCGGTTGAATTTCTCCTAGCGCGCGGATCACCGCGAAGGCCCGCTGCAACATGCCGGTGCCGGGAGCGTCGGCTTCTTTCGAAGAATTCATTGGCGATCTCGATTCGGATTCCATTGAACGGAATACTAGCCGATGTTCTTACTGAAAAACAAACTGTCGTCTCCAAACCCCGTGCAAGCACAGGCGGGCGCGCAATTCAGTATTTTCACTGACGACACGCAGCGGAATAGAATGCATACGTCATCGTTCAAATATTCCATTTAGTGGAAGAAACATGATTTTTATATCATTCATTGGAATTTGACATTGACGCTCTGGAATTTGGCTAGCTAGAGTCGGCTCAACAGACACCAGTCGATTCAGCCGGTGCCGCGCACCGAAAGGCCAGACCATGTCGTTCCTCACATTGACTGACGTTTCGAAGACGTTCGGCGATCTCCATGCCGTGACGGGCATCAACCTCGCGGTGGAAAAAGGCGAATTCGTTTCGCTGCTCGGCCCGTCGGGTTGCGGCAAGACGACCACGCTGCAGATGATCGCGGGCTTCATCGAAACGACGCGCGGCCGCATCACGCTCGACGGCCGCGACATCACGCATATGAAGCCGAACCGGCGCGGCCTCGGCATCGTCTTTCAAAGCTACGCGCTGTTCCCGCATATGAGCGTCGCGCAGAATGTTAGCTTCGGGCTGGAAATGCGCGGCATCGATAAAGGCGAGCGCGCCGACCGCGTGCGTGAAGCCTTGGCGCTGGTGCGGCTCGATGCGCTCGCGCATCGCTTTCCGCGCGAATTGTCGGGCGGTCAAAGGCAGCGTGTCGCGATTGCGCGCGCGATCGTGATCGCGCCGCCCGTGCTGCTGCTCGACGAGCCGATGTCGAACCTCGATGCGAAGCTGCGCGAGGACATGCAGTTCGAACTGCGCTCGATTCAACGCAAAATCGGCACGACGACGATCATGGTCACGCACGATCAATCCGAAGCGCTGTCGATCAGCGACCGCGTGGTCGTGATGGAAGCGGGGCGCATCACGCAGATCGACACGCCGTATCGCGCGTACGAGCGGCCCGAGAATCTGTTCGTTTCGCAGTTCATCGGCAAGGCGAACATGCTGGCGGGCAAGGTCGTATCGCGCGACGGCGACGCGATCGGTATCGACCTCGGCCACGATCTCGCGGAGACGGGCAGCATGACGCAGCTTGCCGCGCAAGGTCAGGCAATCGACGTCGGCGACGCCGTCACGCTATGCATTCGCCCGGAAAAACTGCGGCTCTGCGCGCCCGACCAGGGGCGTCTCGCGGGCAACGTGACGAGCCGGTTCTTTCTCGGCAGCCAATGGCTTTACCGGCTCGACAGCCGCGTCGGCGAGATGCTCGTGTGCTGCCAGAACGAAGGCAACGAGCCGTTTTCGGAGGGCGCGAAAGTCGGCATCGACTGGCATAGCGATTCGCTGCGCCTGATCGGCCAGGAGCGCGCGCATGGATAGCACATTGCCCGCCACGCAAAGCGCGAACCGAAGCGCGGCGCGCGCGCCGTGGCGCGCCTTCGTGCCGCTCTGGCTGATGAGCGCGCCCGCGTTGATTCTGTTCGCGACGCTCGTGCTCGTGCCGCTCGCGATGACGCTCGCGCTGACGTTCTACCGCTTCGATCCCGCCAGCGGCCCGATCGCGGCATTCGACTTTCACAACTATGTCGAAGTGCTCGGCTCATCGTATTTCCACACGATCTTTCTGCGCACCTTCGGCATTGCCTTGCTGACGACCGTACTGTGCGTCGCGATCGGCACGCCCGAAGCGTATGTGTTGTCGCGCATGCGCGACCCGTGGCGCTCGCTCTTCCTGCTGGTGATTCTCGCGCCGCTGCTGGTGTCGGTGGTGGTGCGCGCATTCGGCTGGAGCATGCTGCTCAACACGAACGGGCTCGTGAATCAGGCGTTCGCGCTGTTCGGCCTCGGACCGTACAAGCTCGAATACACGACCTTTGCCATCGTCATCGCGCTCGTGCACGTGATGCTGCCGTTCATGGTGATTCCCGTGTGGACTGCATTGCAACGGCTCGATCCGCAGACGGAGAACGCGGCGTTGTCGCTAATGGCCTCGCCCGCGACGACGATGCGCCGCATCGTGTTGCCGCAACTCGTGCCCGGCATTCTGTCCGGTAGCCTGATGGTGTTCGGCCTCTCGGCGAGCGCGTTCGCGATTCCCGGCCTGCTCGGCGGACGTCGCCTGAAGGTGGCGGCAACGGCAGTCTACGACCAGTTCCTGAGTTCGATGAACTGGCCGCTCGGCGCGACGATCGCGGTGCTGCTGCTGGTCGCGAACCTGGTGGTGATGCTCACCTACTACCGCGTCCTCGAGCGGCGCTACACGCGCAGCATGGGCTGACGCGAACCCGACAGGCGAAACATCATGCGCAAGAACGGCCCCATTGCCCTCGCGTTCCACACCATCGTGATCCTTTTCGTGCTCGCGCCACTGGCGATCGTCGTGCTGGTCGCCTTCACGCCCGACGAAACCTTGACGCTGCCCACGCACGGTTTCTCGTTGCGCTGGTTCCGCGCGATTCTCGACTATCCCGACTTCATCACGGCTTTCTTCAACAGCCTGAAACTGGCCTTCGCGTCGGCGACGCTGTCGCTCGTCGTGGCATTGCCGGCGGGCCTGGCGATTGGCCGCGCGCGCTTTCCGGGGCGCAATTTTCTCAATGCGTTGCTGCTGTCGCCGCTGGTGATTCCCGGCCTCGTGCTCGGCATTGCGATGCTGCGCTTCTTCGCGCTGATCGGCGTGACGGGTTCTTTCGCGTGGCTGATTCTTGCGCACATGGTCGTGATCACACCGTTCGTGATGCGCCTCGTGCTTGCGTCGGTGAGCGGGCTGGACCGCAGCATCGAGCACGCGGCGTCGTCGCTCGGCGCCGATGCATGGACCACGTTCCGCCGCATCACGCTGCCGATGATCGTGCCCGGCATCACGGGCGGCTGGCTGCTCGCGTTCATCAACAGCTTCGACGAGTTGACGATGTCGATCTTCGTCACGTCGCCGCAGACGGTCACGTTGCCGGTACGGATGTACATGTACGCCACCGAATCGATCGATCCGATGATGGCTTCCGTTTCCGCGCTCGTCATCTTCATCACGGCGGGCGCGATGCTGCTGCTCGACCGTGTCTACGGTCTCAACCGGATTCTGATTGGCCAGCACTGATGGCTTCTTTCTCTCCCGCTCACATGTCCCGTTCCAACAGCCAGTTGCTGCGCGTGGCCGAAGCCGGACGCGCGCCGGTGTCGTTCTTTCTCGATGGCGTCGAAGTCGGCGCGCTGACGGGCGATACCGTGCTGACGGCAATTTTGATGCAGCAGCGCCACGTGCGTCACAGCGAATTCAGCGGCGAGCCGCGCGCGGGCTTTTGCATGATCGGCGCGTGCCAGGACTGCTGGGTGCGCTGCGAAGACGGCGCGCGGATTCGCGCGTGTTCGACGCTGGTGAAAGAAGGCATGCGGATCGTGACGAAGGGTGCGCGATGAGTAGCGGGCAACAGGTAGTGATCGTCGGCGCGGGGCCTGCGGGGATTCGCGCGGCGCAGACGCTGGTGGCGGCCGGCATCCGGCCCATCGTGCTCGATGAGAACGCGCGCTGGGGCGGACAGATTTATCGCCAGCCGCCTGCCGATGCGGGCTTCAGCCGTAGCAAGGCGACGCTCTATGGCTTCGAGTCGAAGAAGGCCGATGCCGTGCACGAGACGATGCGCGCGCTTCTGCCGCAGATCGACTATCGGCCGGAAACGCTCGTATGGTCGTGCGAAGGCCGCAGGCTGGACACGATCCGCAATGGCCGCGAGGTGAGCGTGGCGTTCACGCAGTTGATCGTCGCGAGCGGCGCGACGGATCGCGTGTTGCCCGTGCCGGGCTGGACGTTGCCCGGCGTTTATACGCTGGGCGGCGCGCAGGTTGCGCTGAAGGCGCAGGGAAGCGCGATCGGGCGGCGCGTCGTGCTGGCGGGCACGGGGCCGTTGCTGTACCTCGTTGCGTATCAATACGTGAAGGCAGGCGCGCGGATCGAAGCTGTGCTGGACACGAGCGCGTGGTCGAACCAGGTCGCGGCGGTGCCGAAGCTCATCAGTCAGCCATCGACGTTCGCCAAGGGCGTCTATTACCTGGCGTGGCTCAAGGCTCGTGGCGTCAGAGTGGAGCGTGGCGTGACGCTGGTTGGTATCGACGGTGAAGGGGGCGTGGCGGGCATTCGCTTCAAGGCATCGCATGAGAACGAGCGCATCGAAACGATTGCCTGCGATGCAGTCGGCCTCGGCTTCGGCTTGCGCCCGGAAACGCAACTGGCCGATCTCGCCGGATGCCGCTTTCGCTTCGATCCATTGAACGGCTGCTGGTTGCCCGAGCGCGACGCGGCGGGCCGTAGCTCGATGCCGGGCATCTATCTCGCGGGCGATGGCGCGGGCATCGCGGGCGCGGATGCGGCTGAACTCGCGGGCCGACGTGCGGCGCTCGCGCTGCTCGACGATCTCGGCATTGCGCATCCTGCGCAGGCGGATGGCCTCGATGCCGCGATGCTAGAGCATCGCTTGCAGCGCATTGCCGTGTTTCGCGCAGGTATCGAAGCGGCCTTCGCTCCACCCTCGCAACCAGCGAAGCAATGGCCCGACGACATGACCGTCTGCCGCTGCGAAGAAGTCGATGCGGGCACGTTGCGGCGCTGCATTCGCGGCGGCGAAGCAAGCGAGATCAACCGGCTCAAGGCGTTGACGCGCGTCGGCATGGGCCGCTGCCAGGGGCGCATGTGCGGCGAAGCGGCCATTGCGTTGCTGAGCGAGGAAACGGGGCGTCCGGTGGAAAGCGTCGGGCGGTTGCGCAGTCAGGCGCCCATCAAGCCCATTCCCATTTCGCCGATGCTGTTCGACGACGACGTCGCCGCGATTCCCGAGGAGGCACGCGATGAGTGACGCCGTCCACTATCAGGTCGTGATCGCGGGCGGCGGGCTGGTCGGCTCGTCGGCGGCGCTGGCGCTCGCGCGGCGCGGTGTGCGCGTGGGCCTGTTCGAGCGGCGCTATTGCGGCGCGCAGGCCAGCGGCGTCAACTACGGCGGCGTGCGATGCCAGGGACGCCCCGCCGAACAGATGCCGCTTGCGATGCGCGCACGGCGCGTGTGGGACCGCTTGCCCGAACTGATCGGCATCGACGGAGAACTCGTCGTCTCGGGGCATCTGCGTCTGGCGCGGCGCGACAGCGATTTTGCCGTGCTCGAAACGTGGGCCGCGATGGCGCGTGAACACGGGCTCGAAACCGAGCTGCTGGCAGGCGCGGCGTTCCGCAAGCGCTATCCGTGGCTCGGCGAGGCCGCGCTGGGCGGCTCGCTGTGCATGAGCGACGGTCACGCGAATCCGCGCCTCGTGTCGCCCGCGTTCGCGCGCGCGGCGCAACAGGCGGGCGCCGTGGTGCGCGAGCAAACCGCGCTCACCGATATCACGCACGACGGCACGCGCTTCCAGATTCGCGCGGGCGACGAGCGCATCACGGCCGACTGGCTGATCAACACTGCGGGCGCATGGGCGAACACGGTCGCGGGCTTTTTCAACGAAGCCGTGCCGATGAAGCCGATCTATCCAAACATGTGGGTGACCGAGCCGTTGCCGCGCTTCGTCACGCACAACCTGGGCGTCGTGGGCGGTGGCGTGTACGCGCGCCAGGTCGAACGGGGCAACTGCGTGATCGGTGGCGGGCGCGGACATGGCGACGGCGAATACGCGCAACCTTCGACTCAAACCACGCGCGCCGTGATGCGGGACGCGTGTGCGCTGCTGCCGGCGTTGCGCGACGCGTTGCTGATCCGCACGTGGAGCGGCGTCGAAGGCGAGACGCCTGACAGCAATCCCGTGATCGGCGCGAGCCAGAAGGTGCCGCGCCTGCTGCATGCATTCGGTTTTTCGGGCGGCGGCTTTCTGCTTGCGCCCGGTGTCGGCGAAGTGCTGGCCGACCTCGTGATCGACGGCGAGACTTCGACGCCGCTCGATGCGTTTGCGATCGGCCGCTTCAACCGAAGCGCGATCCCCGCTGTTCTTTAATCCTGACAAGGAGACCCACAATGAAGCTGTCAAGCACGGTCGCGGCGCTGGCCGCCGTGTTCGCGATCGGGGCGGCTGCGCCCGCCTGGTCGCAAACCAAAACGATATACATCGGCATGAACGGCGGCCCGATGGAGAAGGCGTACACGAGCCAGGTGCTGCCCGACTTCGAGAAGGCGAACAACGTGAAGGTGGTCGTGGTGCCGGGCACTTCGTCCGATGTGCTGGCGAAGCTGCTCGCCAATCGCAACAGCCCGCAGATTCACGTCGCGTTTCTCGATGACGGCGTGATGGCGCGTGCCGTCAGCATGGGTGTGTGCCAGAAGCTCGACGATGCGCCCGTGCTGAAAGAGCTGTATCCGTTCGCGCGCATGAAGGATGACATCGGCGCGGGCGTGCAGCTCGGCATGACGGGTATCGGCTACAACACGAAACTGTTCGCCGAGAAAGGCTGGGCGCCGCCAACATCGTGGATGGATTTCGCCAATCCGAAGTACAAGGGCAAAGTGGTGTTTCAGTCCGCGTCGAGCAGCACGTTCGGCCTGCACGGCTTTCTCGCGATCAACCGCTTGATGGGCGGCAACGATCAGAACGTCGAGCCCGGTTTCAGCAAATGGTCGAGCACGGTTGGGCCGAATGTCGTCGAGTACATTCCCAATTCGGCGAAGCTCTCGGAGATGGTGCAGACGGGTGAAGCGGGTCTCTTCCCGCTGACGCCGACGGCTGTCGGCGATCTGCAGGACAAGGGCATTCCCGTTGGCTACGCGAATCCGAAAGAAGGCGCGGTGCTGCTGCTGGTCGATCTTTGCGTCGTGAAGAACAACGCCGATCCGCAGCTTGCGCAAAAGCTCGCTCAATTCCTGTTGTCGGCACCGGCTCAATCGAAAGCGGCGGCAGCGGGCAAGCAGATTCCGACCAACGAGCACGCAACGATGACACCCGCGATGCAGAAGAGCCTCGGCAATCTGGACGATCTGGTGAAGAAGGTGACGGTCGTCGATTGGGATTCGATCAATGCGCATCGTGCGCAATGGGATCAGCGCTGGAACCGGCAGGTCGAGCAGTAATGGTCTGATGCGTGCGGCGAGCGGGCCGTGCCGCTTGCCGCCGTGCGTTACGACTTCGCGTGCCCCTTCTGTCTGTGCCGCGGCGTACAGACAGGCACGAAAAAATCCGGCGTGCTGACAAACTGCACACGAAACGTGTAATTTGTTCTACGCTATAAAAGTTACCTGCTGCGCATTCACGCTCGTCTCGCGTCGGTGCCGATCGGGAGCCGCCGCGAACTACTTGCGCTCCCGCCAGGTCGTACGGCATCATGGCCGGCGGCTAACGTCAGAAGCTCTCTATGCTGATTCCCGATAACCCGCCGGCCGTCGTCAACGACGGTGGCGGCATCCGACGCACTGGTTGGAACCTGTTACCACGGAGAAAGAAGATGGCGATTCGACTAGGAGAAGTAGCGCCCGATTTCACGGCGGAAACCACGGAAGGCACGATTCGTTTTCACGAATGGATCGGCGATAGCTGGGCAATCCTGTTCTCGCATCCGAAGGACTTCACACCCGTCTGCACGACGGAACTGGGCTACATGGCGGGACTCAAGCCGGAGTTCGACAAGCGCAATACGAAGATCATCGGACTGAGCATCGACCCTGTAAGCGATCACCAGAAATGGGTGAAGGACATCGAGGAGACGCAGGGCAACGCGATCAATTATCCGATGATCGGCGACGCCGATCTGAACGTCGCGAAGCTCTACGACATGATTCACCCGGAAGCGAGCGGCGGCCCGCGCACGGCCGTCGACAACGCGACGGTGCGTTCGGTGTTCCTGATCGGGCCGGACAAGAAGGTGAAGGCAATGCTCGTCTATCCGATGAGTACGGGCCGGAATTTCGACGAAGTGCTGCGTTTGCTGGACTCGCTGCAACTGAACGCGAAGCACACGGTCGCCACGCCCGTGAACTGGAAACCGGGCGAGGACGTGATCATTCCGACATCCGTTTCCGATGAAGCTGCCACAGCGAAGTATCCGCAGGGCTTCAAGACGTTGAAGCCGTATCTGCGTTACGTGCAGCAACCCAAGTGAGACCTTGAAGCGATGGTCCGGCGCGCGCGCTTTTGAAGCGCGCGCCGGCGCGTGATTTCTATTCGCATCAGAGACGTTTTCCGACACACGTTGAGAGACCGTGAGCGTGCTGATCTTCCGACAACTGTTCGACCAGCAATCGTCTACCTACACCTATCTGCTCGCTGACGGCGACACACGCGAAGCCGTGCTGATCGACCCCGTGTTCGAGCAGACGCGCCGCGATGCCGCTCTGCTCGACGAACTCGGTTTGCGCCTGCTCTATACGATCGACACGCACGTCCATGCGGATCATGTGACGGGCGCGTGGCTGCTGAGCAAGCGCACAGGCAGCCAGATTGCGATATCGGCGGCGAGCGGCGCGGAGGGCGCGGACCGCTATGTCAGCCACGGCGATTCGATTGCGTTCGGCGCACGGCAACTGCGTGTGCGCGCGACGCCTGGTCATACGAATGGCTGCATCAGTCTCGTGCTCGACGACGAATCGATGGCCTTCACGGGCGATTGTCTGCTGATTCGCGGCACAGGTCGCACGGACTTTCAGAACGGCAATCCACATGCGCTGTTTCGCGCGGTGCACGAGCAGCTTTTCTCGTTGCCCGAAAGCTGCCTGCTGTATCCGGCACACGATTATCGCGGCCTCACGGTGACGAGCGTGGCCGAAGAGCGGCGGTTTAATCCACGGCTGGGCGGTGAGCTTTGCGAAGACGATTTCGCGGGCTATATGACGAATCTCGGCCTTGCGCATCCGAGGCAAATCGACGTTGCCGTTCCCGCGAACATGAAATGCGGCGTCTCGGCCAGCGATCCGTCGCTAAAGCCACAACCCGAATGGGCGCCGCTGACCTACACGTTCGCGGGGATTTGGGAGATTCATCCGCAATGGCTCGAAGAACATCTGCAATCGGTGCAGATCGTCGACGTGCGTGAGCCCGACGAATTCGAAGGCCCGCTTGGACGCATTCCCGAAGCGAAGCTGATTTCGCTCGGCAGCCTGGCGAAACGCACGGCGGAACTCGGCAAGGAACGTCCTATTGTCACCGTCTGTCGCGCGGGCGGCCGTTCGGCGCAGGCGACCGTGATGCTTCGCCAGGCAGGGTTCGAGGATGTCGCGAATCTCGCGGGCGGCATGTTGCGCTGGCGCGCTGAAGGCCGGGTCGTCGAGAACGGCAGTCTGTAGGCGCCATTTCAGAAGTATTTCTCTCTTTCGTCTGACACATCCCTTCAACACAGTGCGCTACGCGGAAAGAAATGCGCGGATGCGCTGCGTCTCTTTCTATCGTCAGGTAGCTTCTTCCCACTGAATGCACGCTGTAAAGATGCACATTCTGCGAATGTGTAAGGGGTACTTTTTATATCGTTCAAGCCGGTAGAAACTGGCGAACGTGAATGCACTTATCAGTAGATTTAAATGGTTCGCTATGCTTATCAATGTTGTTGTCAGGCACATTGCCATTTGATCCCGCCCTTGGACAACACCTCATGGATTTCAGACAATCCTCTCGCGTGATCTCGCCATGCGCCGTTGCCGCTGATCATACGTGCTAGCGTTAATCGAGCGGTTCCATGCAGGTTGCGACGACAGGGAGGAATGATGGAGGGCGTGATCGAACGGCGCACTGTCGACGAGATGAACGAGGTGCATGCGCCACGTGTCGCGGTCATCATCGCGACGAAAGGGCGTCCCGATGCCATACCCAACGCGCTTGCACTTCTCGCACGTCAAACTATGACGCCTTGTGTCGTCATTCTTTCCGCTACGAATGAAGCCGACGTCGGTGAAAAGTACCCGGCGCCATTTCCCGTAATGCGTGTATTCGGATCAGCCGGTTTGCCTGCGCAAAGGAATCGCGCGCTCGATGCGCTCCCGGCCGATATCGACATCGTCGTCTTCTTCGACGACGATTACGCGCCATGCCGCGACTGGATCGAGCAATGCGTGCGGATGTTCGAGTCCAATCCGGCCGTGCTCGGTGTGTCGGGGAAAACAGTGCAGGATGGTTCGAAAGGCTGTCCGCTGACGTGGGATAACGCCCGCCGCATCGTGACCGATGCGGAAAGAACGGCGAGTGCGCCGCATGCGCTGACGCCTTGCATTTCTCTCTATGGCTGCAACATGGCGTGTCGCATGAGCGCAATGAGCGGCTTGCGCTTCGACGAACGGCTCGTGCTGTATGGCTGGCTCGAAGACAAAGACTTTTCGTACCGCCTGTCGAGCCGTGGTCCCATCGTGCGATGCGCGCAAATGAGCGGCGTGCATCTCGGCATGGCATCGGGACGCGTGTCGGGGAAGCGGTTCGGCTATTCGCAAGTCGTGAACCCGAACTATTTGCGGCGCAAGGGCGAGATGTCGCGCAGTGAAGTGGCGCGTTATGTCGCCAGGGCGCTTGTGATGAACGCGCTCAAGTCATTGAGACCCGAGCCGCATCTCGACCGTCAGGGACGCCTGATCGGCAATCTGCTCGGCCTGATCGCCATCGTATCGGGATCGGGCGATCCGGAGCAGGCCGCGAAACTGTAGCGCCAGGTGCGCAATCAGATCGTGCCGAACAACGCACGCGGGCGATCGCGCAACGCTTGCGCGAGCGTTTGCAGCGCGCTCACCAGTTGCTCGCGCGAAGACGCGCACGCGAGATTGATCCGCACGCCATGCTCGACCTCGGCGCGATCGACCGCAAAGGCCGACGATGGCATGACGACCACGCCGCGCGCTTTCGCATTCGCGGCGAAATCGTCGGCGCGCCACGGCGGCGGCAGCTTGAGCCACACGAACATGCACGCGGGGTCGGACTCCAGCCACTCTTGCGGCAGAATTTGCCGCGCAAGGTCGTGACGCACGCGAATCTCCGCGAGTTGCGCATCCATGATGCGTCGCGCGGTGCCGTCCTCGATCCAGATCGTCGCGATCAGCATCGACATCGGCGCGGGCATCCAGGCGGTGGTGCGCACCGCTTCGGCGGCGAGCGCGGAACGCTCGGGCGGACTCAGCAGATAGCCTAGCCGCAGCCCCGGCGCGAGGATCTTCGACGTCGAGGCGATGTGAAACGTCAGCTCCGGGCACAGACTTGCGAGCGTAGGAAGACGCTGCGAGACGAGCGGACCATACACGTCGTCTTCGATGATCGCCACGCCGTAGCGCCGCGCGATATCGACGAGCGCCACGCGCCGCTCCAGGCTCATCGTCGTCACCGTCGGGTTCTGCAGATTCGGCACCGTAAAAATCGCCTTGACGGGCACGCGGCTGCAAATGCGTTCGACTTCATCCGTGATCAGCCCGTCGCGGTCGCTCGGCACGCTGACGATCTCGAACTGGAACACGGGCGCGAGCGCCTTCAGGCCGTAGTACGTGAGCCGGTCGGCGATGATCACACCGTCCGTGCCGATCAGGCTGTTGAGCACGGCATAGAGCCCATGCTGCGCGCCGCTCGTGACGACGAGATGCTCCTGCGACGGCGTGAAGCCGGGCCCGGCCATCCACTTCGCGCCCGCCGCGCGCGCCCAGTCGGGGCCTTGCGGCGGTTGATATTCCTGTAGCGATGGATAGCGCGGATCGCGCGGCAGATCGGCGAGCGTCGTCGCGAGACACGACAGGAACTCGCCCGTCGCCGGCCGGTTGACGGTCAGGTCGATCGCGCCGCCCGGTGCGGCATTGGGCGCACTCGCTGTTTCGACGCGCGGCATCGCGCCGCCCGTCACGAGCGAGCCGCGCCGCTTGCTGCCGATCACGAGGCCGCGCAGCTGCAATTCCTTATAAGCGCGCGACACCGTCGACACATTGATGCCGAGCTCGGTGGCGAGCTGACGCTGCGGCGGCAGACGGCTGCCGGGCGGATAGACGCCACCGCGAATCTCGTCCTCGATCGACGCCGATACCTCGATATAGGTCGCGCGTTTTGTCTGGACCGGGTCGCCGTTTGTCTGGTCCACCTCGGTTGCGGCGCCATTGCTGCGTGCTGCCTTGTCTCTGCTGGAAGCCATCGTCTCGCCCTGTCTCCATACAAAACAGGCTTTGTCTGCCTGTTTGTGCCAGTTCGCCGGATTTTATACCAGATACGCACCTCTGCCACTGTTTTCAAGCCTGGCAAGGAGTACGCCCGTCAACGCCAGGGAAAGTCCTAGACCACACAATGACGTTTTTAATTGCACACAAAAATCTGTTGTGTGATCCTTTGGGTCATGTTTTGTGTGGTCTTTGAATCGCAGGATCGAGCTGGAAGGAGATTTCGCATGGCAGAGAGCAGGACAAACGCCCGCGACACGCAAGAGAGCGCAACGCCCCGTCTTGGCGTCGCATTGCGTCAGCGGCACGTCACGATGATTTCGCTCGGCGGCATCATCGGCGCGGGGCTTTTCGTGGGCAGCAGCGCGACGCTCAACACGGTTGGGCCGGCTGCGTGCCTGTCGTATCTGGTGGCGGGCATCGTCGTGCTCTTCGTGATGCGCATGCTCGGCGAGATGGCGCTCGCCGTGCCGGGCGTCGGGTCGTTCACCGAATACGCGCGCATTGGTCTCGGCGACTGGGCGGGCTTCACGAGCGGCTGGCTCTACTGGTACTTCTGGGTGATCGTCGTTGCTGTCGAAGCCGTGGCGGGCGCGGCGATCCTGCAGCGCTGGATACCCGCGCCCGTGTGGATGATCGGGCTGGTGCTGCTGTCGTTGATGACTTTCATCAACCTGATGTCGGTGAAGTCGTACGGCGAATTCGAGTTCTGGTTCGCGTCGATCAAGGTCGCGGCCATCATCGTGTTCATCGCGATCGGCGCGTCGTGGGTGTTCGGCCTGGGCCATACGCACAGCGCGTGGAGCAATCTGACGGCCGCGAAGGGCTTTTTGCCGTTCGGCACGATGTCGGTGTTCGCGGCCGTGCCGACGGTGATCTTTGCGGTCGGCGGCGCGGAGATCGCGACCATCGCAGCAGCCGAATCGGACAATCCCGCGAAGAGCGTCGCCGCGATGACGCGCTCGGTGATCCTGCGCGTGATTACGTTCTATGTCGGCTCGATGTTCCTGATTGCGTGCATCGTGCCGTGGACCAGCATCGTGACGGGCCATTCGCCGTTCGTCGCCGCGCTGGAGACGATGCGCGTGCCGGGCTCGGCCGACATCATGAACGCGATTGTGCTGGTCGCCGTGTTGTCCGCGTTGAATTCGGGGCTGTACGTGTCGTCGCGGATTCTGTTCCGCCTCGCGGGACGTGGCGATGCGCCGCGCGCGCTGCTGCGCCTCACGCCGTCGCGCGTGCCGCGTCTTGCGGTGCTGCTGAGCAGCGTGGTTGGCTATGTGGCGATCATCGCCGCCATCGTGTCGCCGCAGGGCGTGTTCCTGTTCCTCGTGAATGCGTCGGGCGCCGTGATGCTGTTCGTCTATCTCGCGACAGCGCTTGCGCAAATCCGCATCCGCCGACGCCTGCAACGCAACGGCGAGCAGCCCGAGCTGCCGATGTGGCTGTTCCCGTGGCTTTCGTATGCGGTTGTGGTGGCGATCGTCGGCGTGCTGGTCGCGATGGGCATGGACGCAGTATTGCGGCCGCAACTGATGGCGAGCATCGCGAGTCTCGCGCTTGCATCGGCGGCATGGCTGCTGGCGGCAAAACGGCGCAACGCGGATGACGGCACGCGCACGGGTTATCTTGCCGCGGCCGATGCACGCGCATTGTCGGGAGAGCGTTGATGGCAGAGATCGGCATTGTCGGCGCGGGTTTCATCGGGCTTGCGAGCGCCGGCTGGCTGATGCGCGACGGGCACCGCGTCACGCTGTTCGATCCGTCGGGCGTCGCGCAGGGCGCGTCGTTCGGCAACGCGGGCACGTTCGCGCCGTATGGCTGCATTCCCGTGAACAACCCATCCGTGTTCCGCGATCTGCCGCGTTTCCTGCTGTCGAGCGAGAGTCCGTTCCGTTTGCGCTGGAGTTATCTGCCGCATCTGTTGCCGTGGCTCGCGCGCTTCATGATCAGCTCGACGCGCAAGCGTTATGAAGCGAGTGCCGGCGCGCTCGCTGCATTGCTCGCGCAGGCGCAGGACGGCTACGCACCCTTGCTGGAAGAACGGGAGCTTGCGAAGTACGTGAGGCCGCGCGAGTGCCTGTATCTGTATTCGAGCGGCGCGTCGTTCGATGCATCGCGCGCTTCGCTGAATCTGCGCAAGCAACTCGGCGTGTCGTTCGACGTGCTGTCCGCCGCCGAGGTGCGTGAACTGGAGCCTGCGCTTGCGCCGATCTTCGAGCGCGGCGTGCTGTTCCGCGACAGCTGGCACTTCTCCGATCCGCAGGGCTTTCTGCTGTCGCTGCATGAACTGCTCGCGGCGCGGGGCCTCGAGCTCGAACGCAAGAGCGTGAGCGCGATTGCGCCCACGGCAGATGGTGTCACGCTGACGACGGACGACGGCACGCCACGCCGCTTCGATCATGTCGTCGTCGCGACGGGCGCACGCTCCGCGAAGTTTGCGGCGCAATGCGGCGACCGCGTGCCGCTCGATACGGAGCGCGGCTATCACGTGCGCTATCGCGGCGCGACGCAACTGATTTCGCGGCCTGTCGGTTGGGCCGAGCGCGGCTTTTACATGACGCCGATGGACGACGGCGTGCGCGTTGCGGGGACGGTCGAACTGGGCGGCTTCAGCGACGTGCGCAACCGTTCGTTGCTGGACCTGCTGACGTTTTCTTCGAAGCGCGCGTTGCCGGGGCTGACGCAGCCCGACAGTTCGTGGCTCGGCTTCCGGCCCACGCTGCCCGACGGCGTGCCCGTGCTGGGCCGCTCGAGCGACAGCGAGCGTGTGATTTACGCATTTGGGCATCAGCATCTCGGACTGACATTGGCAGGCGTGAGCGGGCGCATCGTGGCCGATCTCGTCGCACGGCGCGCGCCGCCGCTCGATCTGTCGCGCTACGCGCCGACACGGTTCTGAAGCCACGCATACGCATTTGTTCAAGGACGACTTCGACGCGTCGCGCATCGGGTCAGTCGACAGGCAAAGAGCGCGACATTTTCTAATGACAGGAGCGCATCATGAATCGACGTACATGGCTGAGCAGGTTAGCGGTTTGCGCTCTGGCGGCGCATGCTTCATTCGCATTTGCCGCGGACCCGGAAATCGTCAAGATAGGTTTTGTCGGCCCGTTGACGGGACCCGTCGCGCGGGTCGGCAAGGATCTGCAATACGGCGCGCAACTTGCGCTCGATGAAGAAAACGCAAAGCATCCGACCGTTGCGGGCAAGCCCGTCAAGTTCGTGCTGGACGTGCAGGACGATCAGGCCGATCCGCGCGTGGCGATTCAGGTTGCGCAGAAGCTCGTTGATGAAGGCGTGGTCGGCGTGATTGGTCACTACAACTCGGGGTGCAGCATTCCGGCTTCGACGGTGTATCACAACGCCAATGTGGCGATGATCACGCCGGGCTCGACCAATCCGCAGCTGACCAAGCAGGGTTACAAGAACGTGTTCCGCACGATGGGGCATGACGGCATTGGCGGGGTGGTGGCGGGGCATTTCGTCGTCGAGCAGATGAAGGCGAAGCGCATTGGCATCATCGACGACCGCACGGCGTTCGGGCAAGGTCTCGCCGATTCGTTCGAGAAAGGGGTGAAGGAAGCGAACGGCAATATCGTGTCGCGTGAATTCACTAACGATAAGGCCGTCGATTTCCGCGCGATTCTCACTTCGCTGAAGAGCAAGAATGTCGATGTGATTTTCTTTGGCGGGTTGGACGAGCAGGGCGCGATGCTGGTCAAGCAGATGCGCTCGCTGGGTATGCAGACTCAGCTATTTGGCGCGGGTGCGTTGAAGAGTAATGCCTTTTTGCAGATTGCGGGTTCTTCGGGTGAGCGCACCCAGGATCTTGAGCCGGGCCCCGCGCTTGATAAGCTGCCTGCGGCGCAGGAGTTCGGCAAGCGCTACAAGGCGCGGTTCAACCAGGATGTCGAGCTGTATGCGCCCTTTGCGTATGATGCTGCGCTCGCTATGTTGAAGGCGATTCATGATGCTAATTCGCTTGATCGCGAGAAGATCGTTGAGAGTTTGGCTAAGGTGTCGTTGACGGGTGTCACGGGGAAGATCACTTTTGATCCTTATGGGGATCTGATTAAGCCGCCGTATACGCTCTTTGAGGTGCAGCAGGGGCAGTGGAAGAGTGTTAAGACTGTGGGTGGAGGGGTGTGACGGTTTGGTTGTTTTGCCATTGCGCTGGTGTTCGCGTTTGAGCCTGCGCGGCGCGGGCGTTGGTTTTGGTTTGCTCGTGGTTGCGCTGGCATCCGCGTTACGGTGTTTGCCGTTCAAGCGTCGCCCCTGTGCGGGGCGGCACCTACTTTTCTTTGCCGCCGCAAAGAAAAGTAGGCAAAAGAAAGCGGCTAACACCGCCAGTTCTTGTATTTGCCTGAGGGCCCCCAAAGGGTCTTCCGCTTCACACGGCAATCATGTGACCCATGTTCGTTGCCAACGCTCTGAATTGACGCCTCACCCGCTTCACGTATCCGCGTTGCAGCATGTCGTGCCAGATATTCCGCTGCCGCCCAGGTGGCAAACTGTGTGTCGGCCCCTTGTGCTCCACACCCCTCACTTCGGACCGATAGCGCACGCGTTCCACCATGTAAGAGCGCCAGGCTATACGCCGCGACAACCTACACACAGTTTGCCACCTGGGTGGCAGAAACCATTCGCTGCCGCTAGCCCGTGCACAGGCATTCGAAGCGGGTGATGCGTCTGTTCAGTGCGTTGGCAACGCACGCAAACAAAGATGTTGCCGTGTGAAGCGTAAGACCCTTTGGGGGCCCTCAGGCAAGAACTAGGACTGGCGGTGTTAGCCGCTTTCTTTTGCCTACTTTTCTTTGCGGCGGCAAAGAAAAGTAGGTGCCGCCCCGCACAGGGGCGACGCTTGAAGCACGAAGGCATAACGCGGATGCCAGCGCAAAAGCAAGCACACAACAAAGGCTTGCGCAGCAAACACCACATCGCGGATGCCAGCGAAAAACCAAAACCCGTTCAAATCTCAAGCTCCAGAAACTGCGTCCCTTCAACAGGATTAAAAACATAAGCAGAAATCGGCCTGAACCCAAGAGAAGCATAGAGCCGCTGCGCGCTCTTCATACTCGGCGGCGTATCGAGCCGCATCCTCCGATACCCCGCTTCCTTCGCAGCATGCACGACGGCCTGCGCAAGAAGTGTCCCGATCTGATGCCACGCCCTTCGGGCCGCACATAAAGCCGCTTCATCTCGCTGATGTCAAACTCGAAAGCCCGCAGCGCAACGCTACCGATCACGCGTTCGTCGCGCCACGCAAGCAATATCGTGCCACGCGGCGGCGAGTACTTACCGGGCAGCGTGGCCAGTTCCTGATCGAACGCCTGAAAGCCAAGGTCAATACCGAGACCATCCGCGTATTCGCGGAAAATCGCCCGCACGGCGTCGGTATCGTCGGGAAAACGAGCGGGCCGAATGTCGATCATCGAAGTCTTCCTGCAATGCGTGATGTATGCAAGTGTAGTCGCGGATCGCGATACGTTCACTCCAAAGAGAAAGCGACAAAAGGAGAAGCGCCCCGCAGGAAGAAGGGCAAGAGATCACGGCAACGGGATAGTCAGATTCGCCGGCTGCGGCCCAAGCCGGATAATCTGCGAGTAAGGCGCAAGCGTCCGCAACGTCGCATCCTTCAGATAGGCATTGAGCCCAAGAAGCGCAACCACCCCAACAAACGCAACAACAGCGTTGACGCGTTCAAGCGATCGCATCAGCCTCCGCAATATGCCGCACGATGGCCGCATTGACCTTGTCGGCGTGCGTGAGCGGTCCCATGTGTCCTGCACCTTCGACGATTGCAAGGCGCGCCGCTGGTAGCAGCATCGGCAGTCGCTCGGCAATCGCGCGCGTCGGAATGGGCGCGTGCTGTCCGCGCATGATCAGCGCCGGGATATGCAAACCGGTGTACGCGCTGGCGGGCGTGCGCTCGTCGAGCAGTGCGCGGAAGTCGAGTGGCGCCTTCGGCGCCCAGCGCGTGAGTGCGTCCTGCACCGAAGGCCGCAGTGCTTCCCACGCGCCCCGGCCGCCCCAGTAATCGACGAATGAAGCCGCCGCACCCCGATAGTCGCCACAGCTCACGCCATCGGCGGTGCGCTTCGAAATCGCGACGATTTCCGCAAGCGCATGCGCTCCATACGAGCCCATCATCTTGAGCAGATGAAACGCCGAGGGCTCGTAGAGCGTCAGACTCGCGATACGCTCGGGCCGTTCGACGGCTGCGCGCAACGCCACGCCACCGCCATACGAGTGGCCTACGAGATGCACCTTGCCAAGCGATGCATCGATGATGCCGACGGTCTTCGCGGCCTCGTCGGCGAGCGTGAACGCGCGCTCGCCGCTCCACGGCCCCGTGCTGTCGCAGCCGTAATGCTCGGGCGCGGCGAACGCGTGACGCGAGCCAAGCGCCTCGCCGAGCTTGCGCCATTGCGCCGCTCCCGAGCCAGAGCAATGCAGTGCGATCACCGACGTTGCGGATGAGAAGGCTTGCGACGCGACTGTGCTGTCCATGTTATTCAGGGAGTTCGAAAGTTGGATCGGGACGTCGGCGCGTGTGCCTCAGTCAATTTCGCTTGAATGCATGCGGCGTTCGAGTTCGACCATGTCGGCCGCGGATGCGAGGTACGCGTCACGGCGGCTATGTTCAGCATGGTCAAGCGCCTTTCTCAACAACTGGAATAGATAGATGAGCATGATGTCCTCTGGTCGATCACGTGATCGATGATGTAGCGGCATGAACGCCGTGTACACGCAGAGTCCGTGCCACATTGCTGCAAGCCTTATCTGGCGGACCTTTCAGCTGTCTCTGCGGGTTAAGACCGGGCGAAGCGTCGTCGCGCGGCCGACAAACCTTGAATGGAAGTCGGACTGAAACAGACACGTGTGCCGTGTCGAGGCGCATCGTGGAACGACTTCGCCGCGCGTGAGCGCAGCGAAGTCAGTTGACACAGGAAAAGCGGCGTCTGAATGAAGCGGCCAGACGACCCGCGTCAGATTTCATTCACACGCGTTCCACCACGACTTCGAGATACTCGCTCGGCAGGACGAGCGTCGCGTCGTTCGAACGGTTACGGCTCTCGATCAGTGCCATCAGATCGCGAAGAAACGCCGCCTGCGGTTCGCCTTCGAGTGCGGCAAACGCCTTGTTCATCGGCCCATAAAACGTGCGGAACACGTCGACGAAATGTTCCGGCGAACGGTAGCGGAACGTGAAATCGCGGCTCGCCGCGATGATGTTCCGGGCGTTGGCGCTGAAAAGCTCTTCCAGGCGCGCCTTCGTGCCCCAGAGCGCGGGCGACTTCACGCCTGCCGGCGGTGGAATGTACTTGCCGATCGTCTTGAATAGCTGCCCAATGAAACTCTCCGGCGTCCAGTTCGCGAGACCAATCCGTCCACCCGGCTTGCAAACACGCACGAGTTCGGCGGCCGCTTTCTCCTGGTCCGGCGTGAACATCACGCCGAAGGTCGACATCACGATGTCGAATGAGGCATCCGCGTAGAGCAGCGCTTCAGCGTCCGCTTGCTGGAACTGCACCGGGAGCCCTTCGGCTTGCGCGCGCGCACGGCCGGAATCGAGCAGCGAGGCGACGTAGTCGGTCGATGTGACGTCGCAATAGCGGCGCGCAGCGGCAAGTGTCGCGTTGCCGTTGCCGGCGGCAACGTCGAGCACGCGATTGCCGGCACGCACATCGAGCGCTTCGCAGAGGTTCTCTCCGACGATTTGCAGCGTGGTGCCGACAACGGCATAGTTGCCCGTCGACCAGGCCGCCTGCTGGCGGAGCTTGACGGCGGTGAAGTCTGCAACGGGTGCGAAAGCGGAATCAACAGCGGACATAAAGAACTCCTGAAGGGCCAGGGCAGCGATGCGCGAGTGCATGGTTGTGCTGCGTGTCTGATGGCGCCGCGAATGCTTGGTGCGAGCATGCCCGCGCGGCGAACGGGCAAATCAAACTGATCTGGAAGACGCGACGACTACTCGACAGTTACTCGACGGCGCTGATGCCCGAGCCGCCCATTTCGCTGGGCAGGTCCCTCAGTTTTGGCAGGCCATCATCCATGGGGAGTACGGACTCCGGGTAGTGAACGTGCACACCCGCTGCATACGGGAAGTCGTCTACAACCGCGGCATAGACATCGATGAGGCCGAGTCCCGGGTGCTCCGTGAAGAGATGTCCGCCGCACAACCTGCACCATTTGCGATAACTGTGCGGTGTCTTGCTGTACGTGCTGATGTCGTCGGCACCATGTGTGACGCGCAGTGCGTTGGGGTTCCACAGCGTGAATGCATTGATCGGGCTGGCCGACCAGCGGCGGCACGACTCGCAATGGCAATAGCCCATTCCCGCGGGCTGTCCACTCAACGTGAACTGCACGGCGCCGCAAAAGCATTGGCCTCGATAGATGTCCGCGTGACTCATATTTGTCTCCGGATAAAGAGGTGCCCGCGCTCTTGACGTTCTATGAGCGCTTCGCCGTTCGTTGGTGCAGAATTGCATGGGTGCTAGTATCGGCACGCAAGCCGGTTCGAGGAATGACCAGGCGTCCAGATGTTTTGCGCAGGACGCCGAAACTGATGGGCGCTTTTATGGATGCTTTTTCAGATGTCCTTCGCGTGGTGCGTCTCGGAGGAGCGGTGTATCTAAACGCCGACTTAACCGCACCCTGGTGCGTAGTCGGGGAAGTCACGTCGGATTTGTGCGCCACGTTCCTGCCGCGCGCTGAACGCATCGTGTCCTATCACCTCATCACGGAAGGCAGTTGCTGGGCTGCCCTCGTTGACGATCCTGCTTCTGCGATTCGTGTCGACGCAGGAGAACTTCTCGTCGTACCGCAAGGCGAAGCGCATCTGATGGGCAGTTCACTCGACGTCGAGCCCGCGCCTTCAGACGAACTCATGGCGAAGTATCTGAGCACCTCGCCGGGCGAAGTGATGACGTTGAATTTCGGCGGTGGTGGTGCGCACACGCGAATCATCTGCGGCTTTCTTGCCTGCGACGATTCATTGACGAATCCGGTCCTTTCGGCGCTGCCTCGACTCTTCAAGGTCGACATGCGCAACGATCCACAATCGGCGTGGCTCGAATCGTCGTTGAAACTTGCCGCCAACGAAGCGGCCGACTGGCGCGTGGGCAGCGCGATCGTGCTTGCACGGCTTTCGGAGTTGCTATTTGTTAAGGCGGTGCAACGTTGCATCGAGTCGCTGCCGGCAGATCGCAAGGGGTGGCTGGCGGGCGTCGGCGATC
This sequence comes from Paraburkholderia hospita, assembly GCF_002902965.1. Lineage (GTDB taxonomy): Bacteria > Pseudomonadota > Gammaproteobacteria > Burkholderiales > Burkholderiaceae > Paraburkholderia > Paraburkholderia hospita. The sequence continues at coordinate 781,426 of NZ_CP026107.1, forward strand.
GCTTCGTTGGCCGCGCACTCGCCATGCTGCATGCGCAACCCGCCTATGGCTGGACCGTCGAAGAACTCGCACGCAAGGTCGGTCTCTCGCGTTCGGCGCTCGCGCAGCGCTTCACGGAACTGCTTGGCCAGCCGCCAATGCAGTACCTCGCCCGATGGCGCTTGCAGGTCGCAGCGCAGACGTTGCGGGACGGGAACCAGACGCTTGCGGCAGTGGCCGAGCAGGTCGGGTATGAATCGGAGGCCGCATTTAATCGCGCGTTCAAACGGGAATTCGGCATGCCGCCCGCCAGTTGGCGGCGCAGCAAAGGTCTGGCGGATGGCCGCGATTCGATCGATGCAGACGCCGATACCCGAATCGGTGACGATTCGTCTGAAGAGCGCTTCGTGGCGGGTTAGCGGCGGTTGAGCTAACGCGCGCTAACCGGCGAGCACGTGGCCGGAAAGAGGGCTGGGTTCTTGCTCGATACGCCTGCAATGGCGGATAAGGGTTGCACGCGATAGCGTCGCCTTGTCACTACTCACGAGTCGGTTCAAGTTCAACGATCGCAAGTTTCGCAGCCGTATCGCCAATCACACGGCTCCGATGTCCTCGACCGCTTGTGTCTTCGAGAAGCAGGGCATCGCCGGGCCGGACGCGGTGGTGCTCTCCATCAGAGGCCTCGAATTCCATTTCTCCGTCGAGAACGAATACCCACATGCGAAGCGGAGATGGATGCAGATCACCGATCCATTCGGCCGGTGCCAGCAGGAAGCCGTTGCGTAAGGCGGGTACGAATGCTGAAACGTTAAAAGCCGGTGCGGGTGGCGCAAAGTTACGTGTGAACGTTTCGACGAATGCACGTTCGAAATGCGATTCGCCGGCGGGGTCGGCATAGAGTCGCAGGTAGCTTACCGTAGCGGACATGGCCATCGCGCGTCTCCTTTCAGGAAGAGATCAGTCTACAACTGTGGAGCCAGTGCAAGATCGGCGATCCGGCAACGATGAGCGCTGCGTGTTTCACCATGGGTGGAGGACCTTCGTTGGCGGGGACAACTGTGTTGCCCGCTCATTCGCAACTAACTGTCTGCCGCCACCAGCGCCCCCAGCGACTGCCGCGCGAGCTTCTGTCTACAGGCAGAGTGCGATATACCCGCTTCCCCAGACATGCAAGCGCCAACGCGGCAAAGGGCGGGCCCACAACGGCTCCACGCACCATCTACGGCGCGTGTCGATCGACAGTGCTAGTCTTTGCGCTGACCGCGCATACCGGCCGTCGCGAACTTCATCGCGCTTCGCGGCTCTTAGCGCAAAGGGCGACGCGTCGCGGGCCGCATCTGCGCCCAGGCGCTGCGCCGTCCACCGTGCTCAACGGGCACAGACGACCGAGGCGAGGTAACGTGAATGAACACACCATCAAACAACGACGTTGTCTTTCTGTTCGACGTCGATAACACGCTGCTCGATAACGATCACGTGCTGACTGACCTGCGCACGCACATGACGCGGCAGTTCGGCGAAGAAAATAGCGCGCGCTACTGGCAGATCTTCGAGGATCTACGCAGCGAGCTCGGCTATGCGGACTACCTTGGCGCATTGCAGCGCTATCGCAACGAGCACCACGACGACACGCAGCTTCTGTTGATGTCGTGCTATCTGATCGATTATCCGTTTGCGAACCGCGTATTCCCCGGTGCGCTCGATGCGCTGCGCTATGCGAGCGAGTTCGGCAAGACGGCGATTCTCTCCGATGGCGACGTCGTGTTCCAGCCGCGCAAGGTCTCGCGCTCGGGGCTGTGGGACGAAGTAGAAGGGCGCGTGCTGATCTACATTCACAAGGAGCTGATGCTCGACGACGTGATCGCGCATTATCCGGCGCGCCATTATGTGATGGTCGACGACAAGCTGCGCATTCTCACCGCGATGAAAGAGCAATGGGGCGACCGCCTGACGACGATCTTCCCGCGGCAGGGCCACTACGCCCTCGATGCAAAGGAGATCGCGAAGTATCCCGACCCTGACATTACGATCGAAAGAATCGGTGAGCTGACGTCGATCGACTTCGACGCGTTGACGGCCAAGCGGCGTTGACCAACCAATAAAGCGCGCCGCGCCGCTATTCGCTCATCCATTCGCCGCTCAGATCGCTGCTTTGCAGCAACTCAAGCAGCGTGCCCGCCGGCTGACTGAGCCGCTTCGCCCCCAGGGCGATGAATTCGACGTCGGGCAGGGCAGGCAAGCTCGCGCTGTTCACAGGCGGCGCGAGCCCGCGCGCGGACACGTACTGCGATTTCGCCGTCAGCCCCAAGCCGCCGCGCGCGGCAGCGATGCAGCCCGCGTGGCTGCTGCTCGTACACACCACTTCCCAGCCGAAGCCTTTTTCGGCGAGCGCATTCAGCACGACGGCGCGCGTCACGCTCGGCTCCGCGACCAGCACCAGCGGCAACGGCTGTTCGAGATCGACGACCGTACCGGGCCGCGCAATCCATTCGAGCCGCGAGCGCAGCAGCGGCGTGCCGCGCCGCTCGCCCAGGCGCCGCTTGCCGACCAGCAGATCGATCGAACCGGCATCGAGCAGTTCATACAGGCGGCTCGTCATGCCGATGGTGATCTCCAGTTCCACATCGGGATGGGCCGCGCGAAACGCGGCCAGCACGTTCGGCAATGCGCCGAGCGCGATATCGTCGGACGTGCCCAGGCGCACGCGTCCCTTCAGCCTCGGTTTGCGGAACTGCGATTCGGCGCGATTGATGGCCTGCAGGATCACGTTGGCATGCACCAGCAGGGCTTCGCCGTCGGCGGTCATCGCGAGCGAATGCGTGTCGCGCACGAATAGCCGTCGGGCGACGCTCTCTTCGAGGCGGCGAATATGTTCACTGACGCTCGACTGATTCAGGTCGAGCCGTTTGCCCGCCTCGGTAAAGCTGCGGCAAGTGGTGACGGTGGCGAACGTCCTGAGCCAGAGGGGATTGAGCATGCGGCATTGTCATCGGCATTCGCGATGACAGTCAATGCCTTCAGGTGACTTCCCGATTGCCGGTGAAATCGATACCATGATCGCTGCATCTGGATCTGGACGAATCGGCCTGATCGCCGGTTCGGCGAAACGCCCGTTTCCGAGGCGCTGTGATTGCGACGCTGTGTTTAACGGCTCCCGTCGCGCCTCTCCGAACTTCATCATGACCCGCGATTCCTCACACACCGCGTTGCTCTGGGTCGTCGCCGCTGCCTTCTTCATGCAGGCGCTCGACACGACCATCGTCAACACTGCGCTGCCTTCGATGGCGCAAAGCCTTCACGCGTCCCCGCTCGCGATGCAACCCGTCGTCGTCTCGTACTCGCTGACGATGGCGCTTCTCACACCCGCCTCAGGCTGGTTCGCCGACCGCTTCGGCACGCGCCGCGTGTACTTCGCCGCGATTCTCGTGTTCGTGCTCGGGTCGGTGTGCTGCGCGGGGGCGCACACGCTGGATCAACTCGTGATCGCGCGCGTGCTGCAAGGCGTCGGCGGTTCGATGCTGCTGCCTATCGGGCGGCTTGCCGTGTTGCGAAGTGTGCCGGGCGAGCAGTACGTCTCGGCGCTCGCGTTCGTTTCGATTGCGGGGCAGGTCGGGCCGATCGTCGGGCCGACGCTGGGCGGCTGGCTCACGCAAGCCATTTCGTGGCACTGGATTTTCCTCGTCAACGTGCCCGTCGGCGCGATCGGCCTGATCGCCGTGCAGCGCTTCCTGCCGCACGATAATGCAAGCCATCCGCCGCCGTTCGATTTCATCGGCTGTGGCCTGCTCTCGCTCGCCATGATCCTGCTGTCGCTCGCGATCGATCCGCCGATGAGCACCTATCGTGTCGAATGGTCGGTGGGTCTCGCGATGGCGGGCGTCGTCGCAGCGTTGGCTTACATTCCGCATGCACGTTCGAGCGAGCGGCCGCTGTTCAGGCTCGCGCTATTCAGCGAACCGAATTTCAGCGTCGGTTTGATCGGCAACCTGCTGTGCCGGATCGGATCGAGCGCGGTGCCGTTCATGCTGCCGCTGCTGATGCAGGTGCAACTCGGTTATTCGCCGCTGCGCTCCGGGATGATGATGCTGCCCGCCGCCATCGCCGGCACCGTGTCGAAGCAATGGATCGCGCCGCTCATCAAGCGCTTCGGCTATTCGGCGTTTCTGCTCGTCAATACGGTGATCGTCGGCTCGACGATCGTCGCGTTCGCGCTCGTGTCGAAACAGTCGACGCCGCTGCTGGAAATCGCGCTGCTCGCCGTGTTCGGCGCGGCCAACTCGATGCAGTTCGCCGCGATGAACAGCGTGACGCTCAAGGGCCTGTCGCATGCGGATGCGGGCAGCGGCAACAGCCTGTTTTCGATGGTGCAGATGCTGGCGATTGCGATGGGCGTGTCGATCGGCGGGGGGCTGGTCAACCTGTTTTCTGCTGGCGTGGGTTCGTCGGCGACGGGGTTCATGCTGAGCTTCGTTTGCGTCGGCGTGATCACGCTGCTGTCGGCGCTCGTGTTCCGGCGGCTCGATGTATCGCCGGCGAGGCCTGCCGTCGCGGCGCGGACGGCGCGCTGATTCGCGCTTCATCGTGACGCATGCGTGTGCTGCGCCCGCTCGACGAGATGATCGACCATGCGCTGCGCAGCAGGCTGTAGCGATTCGAAATCGCGAAAGCACACCACGAAATTCCGCTTCGCCCATTCGTCAGTCAATGGAATGACGCGCACGTCCAGAATGCGCGCGTAGGTGTCGCCGACCACCTGCGGAATCACGCTGATGCCGAGCTTCGCAGCCACCACGCGAAACGCGGCATCGAAATTCGATACCACCGCCCTGTATGACACCGTACCGCCCGCGCGCGCCGCGGCGCGCTGCAACATCATGTGCACGGATGTCGTCGGCGGCAGTCCGACGTGCTCGTAGCCGAGCGTTTCCGCGAAGCGAAGCGTCGAGCGTTTCGCCAGCGGATGGTCGGGATACACGGCCAGCGCAAGCCGGTCCTCGCGATACGGCCGATGCTCGAGCCCTTCGAGATCCACGTTGTCCCAGCACACACCGACGGACGCGGCGCCTTCGCGCAAGCGCCGCACGAGATCGTGCGACAGCCACTCTTCGACATGCACGCGGATGTTCTCGTGCGCCGGCATGCTCATGAACGACGCGACATCGTCGAGCAGGCTTTCGGCAATCGCCGAAGCCGACGCGCACACGCTGACGCTGCCGCGCAGGCCGCTGCCGAACGCGGCGACGTCGCTCGCAATCCGGTCCATCGTGAACAGCACGTTGCGCGCATGTTCGAGCAGCGCGATGCCGGCAGGTGTGGGCTGCACGCCGCGTCGCGAGCGGGTGAAGAGCGGCACGCCGAGGTCGCTTTCCAGTTGCGCAATCCGCTTGCTGACGGCGGAAGGCTCGATGTGCTCGTCGTGCGCGGCGCGCGCCATGTTCTTGTGCTCGCACACGGCCACCACGAGCCGCAAGGTTTTCAGGTCGATGTCGCGCATGTGCTGCGTCTCCTTGTGGGTTTCCGTTTCGGAAACCTGGCGCTTCCAAAATAGCGCTTTATGTATCGGATGGAATGTCTAAAGTTAGCACAACGCCGGCATCACTACGACCGGCCTGCACTTTGGAGACACCTTCCATGCCCCCATTCCCATCGAGCGTCGTGATCCGCGAAGTCGGCTTGCGCGACGGGCTGCAAAGCATCCAGACCATTCTTCCGACGCAACGGAAAATCGAATGGATCGCCGATGCGTATGCCGCCGGTCAGCGCGAAATCGAAGTCGGTTCGTTCGTGCCCGCGCGTCTGTTACCGCAACTGGCCGATACAGCGGAACTCGTCGCGTTCGCGAAGACATTGCCGGATTTGCGCGTGTCGGTGCTCGTGCCGAATCTGAAAGGCGCCGAGCGCGCCATCGATTCACGCGCCGACCTGATGCTCGTGCCGCTGTCCGCGAGCCACGCGCATAGCCTCGCGAATCTGCGCAAGACGCCCGACGAAGTGATCGCCGAAGTCGCGCGCATGCGAGCGGCGCGCGACGCTGCGGGTTCGAAGACGCTGATCGAAGGCGGCATCGGCACTGCGTTCGGCTGCACGATTCAGGGCGCCGTCGATCAGTCCGACGTGCTGCGCTGCATGCAGGCGCTGCTCGATGCAGGCGCGGATTTCGTGAGCATCGCGGACACCGTCGGCTATGCGAGCCCTGCCGCCGTGCGCGATCTGTTCGAAAAAGCGCGGCACATCGCGGGCGACCGTTTCTGCTGCGGCCATTTCCACGACACGCGCGGTCTCGCCCTCGCGAATGTCTATGCGGCGCTAGAGGCGGGCGTGGCACGCTTCGATGCGACGCTTGCGGGCATCGGCGGCTGTCCACATGCGCCAGGCGCGAGCGGCAATGCGTCGAGCGAAGACCTCGCGTTCATGCTCGCGGACATGGGCATCGAAACGGGCATCGACATCGAACGACTTCTCGCGTTGCGCGCAAAGGTCGCGCAGTGGCTGCCGGATGAAACGCTGCACGGCTCGCTGTGGCTCGCGGGCTTGCCCAAGACCTTTGCTAATCACACTGCTATTGCCTGAGAGCCGCCATGAACACTTCCACCCGACTGCCTCTCGACGGCGTGCGCGTCATCGAATTCACTCACATGGTCATGGGCCCGACGTGCGGGATGATCCTCGCGGATCTCGGCGCGGAGGTCATCAAGATCGAGCCGCCGGGCGGCGACAAGACGCGCAAGCTGCCGGGTCTGGGCATTGGTTTTTTTCGCACTTTCAATCGCAACAAGAAGAGCGTCGTGCTCGATATCAACACGCCGGAAGGCCATGCAGCCGCTGAAGAGTTGATCGGTCAATGCGACGTAATGCTCGAGAATTTCCGGCCTGGCCTGATGACGAAACTCGGGCTCGATTACGACACGTTATCGAAGAAGTTTCCGCGCCTGATTTACGTGTCGCACAAGGGCTTTCTGCCGGGGCCGTATGAAAAGCGCCTCGCACTGGATGAAGTCGTGCAGATGATGGGCGGGCTTTCTTATATGACCGGGCCAGTGGGGCGGCCGTTGCGCGCGGGTACGTCGGTCAACGACATCATGGGCGGCATGTTCGGCGCGATCGGCGTGCTGGCCGCGCTGCGCGAGCGCGATTTCACAGGGCGCGGACAGGAAGTGCAAAGCGCGCTGTTCGAGAACTGCGTGTTTCTCTCCGGCCAGCATATGCAGCAATACGCGATGACGCATGAAGCGCCGCCGCCGATGCCGTCGCGCGTATCGGCGTGGAGCGTGTATGACGTGTTCACGCTGGCGAATGACGAGCAACTGTTCATCGGCGCAGTGAGCGACAAGCAGTTCGTCACGCTCTGTGACGTGATCGGTCGCCCCGATCTCGCCGATGAACCGCAATTTGCGGACAACGCGATGCGCGTCGCCTTGCGCCCTGAACTGCTCGCGCGGCTTGGCGACATCCTCAAGCAGCATCGCATCGACGAACTCGCGCCGAAGCTCGAAGTCGCGGGCATTCCTTACGCGCCGATCGTGCGTCCCGATCAACTGTTCGACGATCCACATCTGAAGCAAAGCGGCGGTCTCGTGCCGATGCAGACCGACGACGGCGACACGACGGAAGTCGTGCTGCTTCCGCTGACGATGGGCGGCCGCCGGCCCGGCGTGCGTCAGGCGCTGGCGAAGGTTGGCGAGCATACGCAGGAGATTCTGGCGCGGCTGACGGGCAGAGCGGCCGCCTGAACGCGTATCGGGCGAGGAAGCAAAAGACACGAACGAATCATAAACCATCAGGTATCCAAATTAATTAAAGTCCGATGGTGAACTTCAGGAGACATTCATGCAGCGAACTATCACAGCAGACAATCCTCCGTTTGCGCCTTCCGATGCACAGACTTATTTGCGCGCCGCTGCGTCGTTATCGGCGAGGATGGATCGTTTGCCCGTCACGCGGCATCTATGGATGCTCGTGCTGCTGATCTCGCTTGGCGGCTTCTTCGAGGTCTACGATCTGATCTTCACCGGCTATATCGCGCCGGGCATGGCGAAGAGCGGGTTGCTCAAGACCACGACGGAATCGTTCTTCGGGCTTCAGGGTATTGCGGGATTTATCGCGTCGACGTTCGCGGGCCTGTTCGTCGGCACGTTCTGCTTCGGCTGGCTGCCGGACCGCTTCGGGCGGCGTAAGGTCTTCACGGTTTCGCTGCTGTGGTATTCGATCGGCTCCGCGATCATGGCGTGTCAGACGTCGCCGGAAGGGTTGATCCTGTGGCGCTTCATCACTGGCATCGGCGTCGGCATCGAGATCGTGACGATCGACAGCTATATCACCGAACTCGTACCCCAGCATATGCGGGGCCGCGCGATGGCGTTCAATCAGGCCGTGATGTTCGCTGCCGCGCCTGCCGCCGCGATTCTCTCGTACTGGCTCGTGCCGATTACGTTGGCGGGTGTCGACGGCTGGCGCTGGGTCGTGCTGCTGGGCTCGGCTGGCGCGGTGATCGTGTGGTTCATCCGGCTTGTTGTGCCGGAGAGTCCGCGTTGGCTCGCAAGTCACGGACACGTCGAGCGCGGCGAGCGCGTGGTCAGGAAAATGGAAGAGATGGCCATAAAGCAGACGGGCCGTGCGCTTCCCGCGCCGCTACCCGTCGTCGAACAACCGGTGCATCGACGCGCGTCTCTGGCGGAATTGTGGCAGCCGCCGTACCGGTCGCGCCTCATCATGTTGATCATATTCAACTTCTGCCAGGCGATCGGTTATTACGGGTTCGCGAACTGGGTGCCGACGCTGCTAATCGGTCAGGGCATTACCGTGACGAAGAGCCTGCTGTATTCGTTCGTCATCGCGATTGCGCTGCCTTGCGGGCCTTTGCTGGCGATGCTGTTCGCCGACAAGGTGCAGCGCAAATGGCTGATCGTCGGCTCCGCGTTTGCGGTCGTCGTGTTCGGGTTGATGTTCGGCCAGGTGAAAACAGTGATGCCGCTGATTGTGCTGGGCGTGCTCATCAGCCTCGCGGGACAAACCATCTCCGTTTGCTATCACGCGTACCAGGCCGAACTGTTTCCGACGCGCATCCGTTGCCGTGCGAATGGGATCGTCTATTCCGCGAGCCGCGTCGGCGCGATGATGTCAGGCTTCATGATCGCGCATCTGCTGCGTGAGTTCGGCGTAGCGGGCGTATTCGTCGGGATTACGGCGTGCATGCTCGTCGTGATGATTTCGATTGGCGGTTTCGGACCGAAGACGAACGGTATGCGGCTAGAAGAACTGTGCCATTGAAAACAGAAACGCCGGCCGGGTCTCGAAAGACCCAGCCGGCGTTTTAACTTCGTGCACCGAATAAGCGTGTGAAGTTACGCTTTGCCCGCCGCCTTCAATTGCAAACGGAACTTGTGCAGCAGCGGTTCCGTGTAACCGCTAGGCTGCGCACGACCTTCGAACACCAGCGCGCACGCCGCCTTGAACGCGATCGAGCCGTCGAAGTTCGGCGCCATCGGCTTGTAGCTCGGATCGTTGGCGTTTTGCTGATCGACGACCTTCGCCATGCGCTCCATTGTCTCGCGCACGAACTCAGCCTTGATGACGCCGTGGCGCAGCCAGTTCGCAATGTGCTGGCTCGAAATACGCAGCGTTGCGCGGTCTTCCATCAGGCCGACGTTGTGAATGTCCGGCACCTTCGAGCAACCGACGCCCTGATCGATCCAGCGCACCACGTAGCCGAGAATGCCTTGCGCGTTGTTCTCGACTTCGCTGCGGATCTCCTGCTCGTTCCATTGCGCGCGTTCGACGACGGGAATCGTCAGCAGCCCGTCCAGCAGTTCATCGCGCACGCCGGCGAAATCCGTGCGCTCCAGTTCCTTCTGAACCGCCTGCACGTCGACCTGGTGATAGTGCAGCGCATGCAGCGTCGCGGCCGTGGGCGAGGGCACCCATGCCGTGTTCGCGCCTGCCTTCGGATGGCCGATCTTCTGTTCGAGCATCGCCTTCATCAGGTCGGGCATCGCCCACATGCCCTTGCCGATCTGCGCGCGGCCACGCAGGCCCGCAGCGAGGCCGACGAGCACGTTGCTGCGCTCATACGCGGCGATCCACTTGCTCGACTTCATGTCGCCCTTGCGCATCATCGGGCCCGCTTCCATCGAGCTGTGCATCTCGTCGCCCGTGCGGTCGAGGAAGCCCGTGTTGATGAACGCGACGCGCGACGAAGCCTGGCCGATACACGCGGCGAGGTTCACGCTGGTGCGGCGCTCCTCGTCCATGATGCCCATCTTGATCGTGTTGCGCGCGAGGCCGAGCAGATCTTCGACCCGCGAGAACAACTCGCTCGCAAACGCGACTTCGGCCGGGCCATGCATCTTCGGCTTGACGATGTAGATCGAGCCCGTGCGCGAATTGAGCTTGTGCGTGCGGTCGTGCAGCGCGCACAGCGTCGTGACGACGCCGTCGAGAATGCCTTCGGGAATCTCGTTGCCTTCGCGGTCGAGCACGGCCGGGTTCGTCATCAGATGGCCGACGTTGCGGATGAACAGCAGCGAGCGGCCATGCAGCTTCACAGGCTGGCCGTTCGCGCCTTGATATTCGCGGTCCGCGTTGAGGCGGCGCGTGAACGTCTTGCCACCCTTCGTGACTTCTTCCGTCAGGTCGCCGACCATCAGGCCGAGCCAGTTGCGATAGAGCAGTACTTTGTCGTCGGCATCGACGGCGGCGACCGAGTCTTCGCAATCGATGATCGTGCTGACGGCCGCTTCCATCAGCACGTCCTTGACGTTTGCGGGGTCGGTCTTGCCGATCGAATCGTTCGCGTCGATCTGGATTTCGAAGTGCAGGCCGTTGTGCTTGAGCAGCACGGCCGTCGGCGCATTCGCGTCGCCCTGATAGCCGATGAATTGCGCCTCGTCCTGCAGCGTGGCCGTGCCATTCTTCAGTGCAATGCTCAGCTTGCCGTTCTCGATGCGATAGCCGGTCGCGTCCTTGTGCGAGCCGTTCGCGAGCGGCGCGGCGTCGTCGAGGAACTTGCGCGCGAACGCGATCACGCGCGCGCCGCGCACCGGGTTGAACTTCGCGGTGCGTTCTGCGCCGTCGGTTTCGTCGATTGCATCGGTGCCGTACAGCGCGTCGTACAGGCTGCCCCAGCGCGCGTTCGCAGCGTTCAGCGCGTAACGCTGGTTCGACAGCGGCACGACGAGCTGCGGGCCCGCCTGTTCGGCGATTTCGCGGTCGACGTTGTCGGTCGTCGCTTTCACGCCGGCAGGCGTCGGCACGATATAGCCGATGCTTTCGAGGAAGCCGCGATACGCGCGCAGGTCACGCACGGGGCCCGGATTCGCGCGATGCCACGTGTCCAGTTCGACCTGCAGGCGGTCGCGTTCGGCGAGCAGCGCGCGGTTCTTCGGCGCGAGATCGTGCACGAGGGCATCGAAACCAGCCCAGAACGCGGCGCTATCGACACCGGTTCCAGGCAGGGCTTCCTTTTCGATGAACTGTTCGAGGTTCGCGGCGACCTGCAATCCGCCGCGTTGGGTCAATTGAGTCATGGGCTGTTCCAAGAGGGGCAAATTCTGGGCAAATTATTCTTTTTTAGCACGACATTCAGCCGTTCGCGTGGCTGGCAACGGCCGCGGCACCGGCCTTTGCCACTTGCGCATCCTGATCGGCCTTGACGCCGGACACACCGACGGCACCGACCACCTGACCGTTTACCACAACAGGCACGCCGCCTTCCAGCGTGCTCGACAGCGGCGCGCTCAGGAACGCGGTGCGGCCGTTGTTGATCATGTCCTCGTACTGCTTCGATTCGCGGCGGCCGAGCGCGGCGGTGCGGGCCTTGTCGGTCGCGATGTAGGCGCTGACGGGCGCGCAGTTGTCGAGGCGCAGCAGCGACAGCAGATGGCCGCCGTCGTCCACCACCGCGATCGTGACGGCCCACTGGTTGCGTTCGGCTTCGGCGCGAGCCGCTTCGATGATTTTCGTCGACTCGGCGACCGTCAGCACGGATTTTGTCTGCATGTTGCGATTCCTGAAACGATTGAAGTGAATTCCACCGACAGACCGGCCGCAAGCCGCCCATGTACATGTCAGCCGACGTGCGCGTGCACTGTGGACGTGCACGCGAGGTCCAGTCTTATATATGACCTAGTGTCCATTGTTCCGGGTTCCAGGCGACTTGTCGACCCGGTGGAACACTGGTCATACCAGTTTTTTGCTTTCTTTTTTGCGGCTCGAAGCACTTGCAGGCGTCGTGCCAGGGAAAACCCGCGCAACAAGCCAATGCGCTTGACCGCGGCCGACTCGGCGCGAATACTACTAAGATATTAGTGAATGACGGATGCAGGCAAGCCATGTTCGCACTCGACGATCACCGGATTCATCTCGCAGCCGAGCCGTTCGCACGCGATGTCGATGCGCGGACCGTGAGCGTATTGCTTGCTGGTGGATCGGCATGCAGGCCGCCTGCGGATGGCACGGTCTACGGAACGCTGCTGAACGATCGCGCCGCGCTCGATGCACTCGGCGACGCAGTCAACGCAGCGCCCTATAAAGCGGCGCCGAAAGCGCCCGTGCTGTACGTGAAGCCGCGCAATACATTCGCCGGTCATCGTGCGAGCGTGGTTGTTCCGGACGACGAGCAAGGCGTGCAGGTAGGCGGCTCGCTCGGCGTCGTGATCGGGCGTACGGCATGCCGTGTCAGCGTCGAGAACGCGTTTTCGTATGTCGCGGGCTATACGATCGTGGCCGACCTTTGCGTGCCTCACGAAAGCGTTTATCGCCCCTCGGTGAGATTCCGCGCGCGCGATGGCTTTTGTGTGATCGGTCCTGCTGTCGTCGCGCGTCGGCATGTGGCAAATCCCGATGCGCTGCGCGTCGCGATCCGCATCGAAGGAAAAGAGCCGTTCATCGCGAACACGTCCACATCGATTCGCAACGTCGCGCGTCTGATCGCCGACGTCACCGACTTCATGACGCTCGCGCCCGGCGACGTGCTGACATTGGGCGTCCCGCACGGCGCGCCCGTCGCGCACGTGGGCGACGAAATCAGCATCGCAATCGGCGACTGGCCGCCGCTGTGTTTCTCGATGACGGCAAAAGAAGGAGACGGACGATGATGCGCGGCCGTGTTGCCTACGCAGGCGCGATTCATGAAGCGTATCCGCACGAACGCGGCGTGTGTCTCGCCGATGGCCGTGTGTGCCGCGAGGACGAAGTCGTGTGGCTTGCGCCCATTCAGCCCGGCACGATCTTCGCACTCGGACTGAATTACGCGGAGCATGCAAAAGAACTGCAATTCTCGAAACAGGAAGAGCCGCTTGTTTTTCTCAAGGGCGCGGGCAGCGTGATCGGTCATCGCGGTGTCACACGGCGTCCTTCCGATGTGACATTCATGCACTACGAGTGCGAGCTTGCTGTCGTTATTGGCCGACCGGCGAAAGAGGTGACACGCGACGACGCAATGCAATACGTGGCCGGCTACATGATCGCGAACGACTACGCGATTCGCGACTACCTTGAGAATTACTATCGGCCGAATCTGCGCGTGAAGAACCGCGACGGCGGCACGGTACTGGGCCCCTGGTTCGTCGATGCCGCGGATATCGCCGATGTCACGCAACTCGAATTGCGCACCTATGTGAACGGCACGCTGCACCAGAAGGGCAACACGCGCGATCTGGTGACGGACATTCCCGCGCTGATCGAATACCTCAGCAGCTTCATGACGCTCGCGCCCGGCGACATCATTCTGACGGGCACGCCCGAGGGCGTCGTCAACGTGAATGCGGGCGATGAAGTCGTCTGCGAAATAGACGGTCTGGGCCGTCTCGTCAACGCGATCGTTTCCGACGCAGACTTCAACCGCGACTGATCATTAGGACCCGCCATGCGAATCGAACATCTGATCAACGGCAAACCGAAGGTCGCGCGCGATTACTTCGAAACGGTGAACCCGGCCACGCAGGAAGTACTCGCAGAAGTCGCGAGCGGCACCGCGGAAGATATCGACGCCGCTGTGCGCGCCGCGAAAGACGCGTTTCCCGCATGGGCCGCAAAGCCCGCCAGCGAGCGCGCGAAACTCGTGCGTAAGCTCGGCGAGCTGATCGCGAGGAACGTGCCGGAACTCTCCGATACGGAAACACGCGACACGGGGCAAACCATTTCGCAAACACGCAAGCAACTGGTGCCGCGTGCCGCCGACAACTTCACGTACTTTGCCGAGATGTGCACGCGCGTCGACGGTCACACGTATCCGACCGATTCGCACCTGAACTACACGCTGTTTCATCCCGTTGGCGTGTGCGCACTGATTTCGCCGTGGAATGTGCCGTTCATGACGGCGACATGGAAAGTCGCGCCGTGTCTCGCATTCGGCAATACGGCCGTGCTGAAGATGAGCGAGCTGTCGCCGCTGACGGCGTCGATGCTCGGCAACCTCGCGCTGGAAGCGGGCATTCCTGCGGGCGTGCTGAATGTCGTACATGGCTATGGCAAGGACGCGGGCGAGCCGCTCGTCGCGCATCCCGACGTGCATGCGATTTCCTTTACTGGTTCTACCGCGACGGGCAACCGGATCGTACAGACAGCTGGGCTGAAGAAGTTCTCGATGGAACTGGGCGGCAAGTCGCCATTCGTGATTTTCGACGACGCCGATTTCGAACGCGCGCTCGACGCCGCGGTGTTCATGATCTTCTCGAACAATGGCGAACGCTGCACGGCGGGCTCGCGCATTCTCGTGCAGAAGTCGATCTACGCGACATTCGCGGAACGGTTTATCGAACGCGCAAAGCGCCTGAGCGTTGGCGATCCGCTCAGCGAGCAGACGATCATCGGCCCGATGATCAGCCAGGCGCATCTGGCGAAAGTGCGCAGCTATATCGAACTCGGTCCGAAAGAAGGCGCGACGCTCGCATGCGGCGGACTCGACGCGCCGTCTTTGCCGGATGCATTGAAGCGCGGCAACTTCGTCGCCCCGACGGTGTTCGTCGATGTCGATAACCGCATGCGTATCGCGCAGGAAGAGATTTTCGGGCCCGTCGCGTGCCTGATTCCATTCGACGACGAAGCTGAAGCGATTCGACTCGCCAACGATATTTCGTATGGACTTTCCAGCTACGTATGGACCGAGAACACGGGCCGCGCGCATCGCGTGGCGGCTGCTATCGAAGCCGGCATGTGCTTCGTCAATAGTCAGAACGTGCGCGATTTGCGCCAGCCGTTTGGCGGCACGAAGGCATCGGGCGTCGGACGTGAAGGCGGCACATGGAGTTATGAAGTGTTTCTCGAACCGAAAAACATTTGCGTATCGCTCGGATCGCATCACATTCCGCGCTGGGGCGTCTGATCTTTCCGCACGACGCGCGATTCAGCCATTTGCATAGGAAAGGAGAACACGATGGGCAAGCTCGCACTGGCCGCAAAAGTGACCCACGTGCCTTCGATGTATTTGTCGGAACTGGATGGGCCACACAAGGGCTGCCGCCAGGCTGCAATCGACGGACATCATGAAATCGGCCGCCGTTGCCGCGAACTTGGCGTCGATACGATCATCGTGTTCGACGTGCACTGGCTGGTCAATAGTGAGTACCACATCAACTGCGCGCCGAAATTCGAAGGGATTTATACGAGCAACGAGCTGCCGCATTTCATCAACAACATGGCCTATGCGTATCCCGGCAATGTGCAACTCGGCAAGCTGATCGGCGAAGTCGCGAACGAAATGGGCGTGAAAAGCCGCGCACATAGTGAAACCTCACTCGAACTCGAATACGGCACGCTGGTGCCGATGCGCTACATGAATGCGGACCAGCGCTTCAAGACGATATCGATTGCAGGGTGGTGCATGTGGCACGACCTGCCGACCAGCGCGCGCTTCGGACTGGCCGTGCGCAAGGCCATCGAGGAACGCTATGACGGTACGGTTGCGATTCTCGCGAGCGGCTCGCTGAGTCATCACTTCGCGAACAACGGCACGGCCGAGCAGTTCATGCACAAGGTGTGGGACCCGTTTCTCGAACAGACCGACCGGCATGTGGTGTCGCTGTGGGAAAAGGGAGACTGGAAAACGTTTTGCGGCATGCTGCCGCTCTACAACGAAAAATGCTGGGGCGAGGGCGGTATGCACGACACGGCGATGCTGCTCGGTGCGCTCGGCTGGGATCGTTATGAAGGCAAGGTCGAAGTCGTGACGCCGTATTTCGGCAGTTCGGGAACGGGGCAGATCAACGCGATTTTCCCCGTTACGCCGCTGCCCGCCTGATCGATCAATGGAGATTTGACGTGCCGCATCTCACGCTCGAATACAGCGCCAATCTGGCGAATGAAGGCAGCATTGGAACGCTTTGCCGGAAGCTCGCGCAATGCCTCGATGCGCAACGCGAGAACGATCAACGTGTGTATCCGCTCGGTGGGATACGCGTGCGCGCGGTGCGCTGCGAACAGTACTGCATCGCGGACGGCAGGCCGGATGCCGCGTTTCTGCACGCGAACCTGAAGATCGGCGCGGGCCGCTCGGAGAATACAAAGAAGGCAACAGGCGACGCGTTATTCGATGTCATCAAGCAGCATTTTGCGGATGCATTCGATCATCACGGGCTGGCACTTTCGCTGGAGATCAACGAGTTCAGCGAAGCGGGCACCTGGAAACACAACAATCTGCACGCACGGCTGAAGGGCTGATGAAGGGCTGAGCGCGACCATCGGGAACTCAACATGCTAGACCAGACGACTATCCGCGAACTCGCCGGGAAACTCGACCAGGCCGAAAAAACGCGTACGCAATTGCGGCACTTTTCCGCTGCCTATCCCGAGATGACGATCGAGGACGGTTACGCGATCCAGCGCGAATGGGTCAAGATGAAGCTTGCCGAAGGGCACGTAATCAAAGGACGCAAGATCGGCTTGACGTCGCGCGCCATGCAGCGTTCGTCGCAGATCGACGAACCGGACTACGCGCCGCTTCTCGATTACATGTTCATTGAAAATGGACAGGACATTCGCGCCGATCGCTTCATCGCGCCGCGTGTCGAAGTGGAACTGGCGTTCATTCTCGCGCGGCCGCTCAAAGGGCCGGGCGTGACGCTCACCGATGTGCTCGATGCGACGGCGTATGTAACGCCCGCTGTCGAGATCATCGACGCGCGCATCGAGCAGTTCGACCGCGAGACCAAAGCGCCGCGCAAGGTATTCGATACGATTTCCGACTTTGCGGCGAATGCGGGCATCGTGATGGGCGGTCGTCCCGTGCGTCCGATGGATGTCGACCTGCGTTGGGTTGGCGCATTGCTCTACAAGAATGGCGCTGTCGAAGAGAGCGGTCTTGCCGCCGCCGTGCTCAATCATCCGGCGACGGGCGTCGCGTGGCTCGCGAACAAGATCGCCCCTTATGACGAAATGCTGAACGCGAACGATGTGATTCTCAGCGGCTCATTCACGAGTCCAATTCCTGCGCGCGCGGGCGATACGTTTCATGTCGATTACGGTCCGCTTGGCGGCATTGCGCTGAATTTCGTCTAACGCAGCCCGGTTCATCGCCGCATTTTTTGAAAACTACCAGGCCACCCGCACATCAAGGCACAATCAGAACGTCGCGCATTCGACGCCACACGGCAGGATGCGTTCATCGTGTGGACGCTTTTGATGCGGAGGCGGCACCATGACGTCATCGATCAAGCTCGTGCTATTCGATATGGAAGGTGTGTTGTCGCATTACGATCGCGCGGCGCGCACGCAACGCCTGGCGCAGCTGACGGGCAAGTCACCCGAAGCCGTGCGCCACGCCATTTGGGAGTCGGGCCTCGAAGCGCGTGCCGATGCCGGTGAGATTACCGACGACGCGTATCTTCGCGAGCTTGGAGACATGCTGGGTTGCGCCGTCAGCCGCGACGATTGGCTGACGGCGCGGCATGCATCGATCACGCCGGATGCGGAAACGTTAGCGCTCGCCGCTCAAGTGGCCAATCGCCATTCGATCGCCGTGCTGACCAACAACTGCCGGCTCGTCACCGACTATATCGGCTATCTCAATCCACCTGTCGCGCAGCTATTCGGCGCGCACGTTTATCCGTCGGCGGCATTTGGTGCCGCGAAACCCGCTGCCCAGGCGTACCTCGGCTGCGTTCGTCAGCTCGGTGTCGATGCCAACGCGACGCTCTTTATCGACGACTCCGATGCCAATGTTACGGGCGCCATCGACGCGGGGCTGCATGCATACAAGTTCACCAGTGCCGACGCGCTGTCGAAAGAACTCGAGCGCTTCAATCTGCTTTAGCGCGGGACCGTTGAACAGACGCTTTGCGCCGAACGAAGCGCTGCTCGACGACAGCCTCTCCCCATTGCGTGCCCTCGGCCTCCTCGGCTAGCTGGAAGCCGAACGCTTCATACAAATGACGCGCGGCATCGAGGCCCTTGAACGTCCACAAATAGGTTTCGTCGAAGCGTTCGTCGACGAAAGTCATTGCGCGCGTCATCAACTGCCTGCCGATGCCTAAGCCACGCAGCGAATCGTCGACGATGAACCAGCGCAAATGCGCAACGCGGGTCTCCGCGTTTCCGTCGATGGCGATCGATGCCAGCGTTCGCCCGTTGTCGGAGACGAGCCACAGCTGTCTGTTGGGATGGGGCAGCAATCCGGCGAAGTCGGCCAGTCCTGTTGCAACGAGCTTTTCGAAGTACGCGCCAAAGCCGGAATGCTCCGAATAGTAGCGCGCGTGAAGACTCGCGATGTCGCCAATGCAGCCGGGCTGATAGCCCTCGATGATTTGCAGGTTCGATACAGGGGCTTGCTGCGGCTCTTTGGCATCGTTGTCCTGCTCTAGTGCGCTTGCGTACAGCGAGAGCGCACGCACCAACGACTGCTGATCGGACGGCGCAAGCTTGCGCAGCGCGCTCGACACCTGATCGGTCGCAAACTTGTCGATCTTCTTGCGCAATTGCTGGCCCGCTTTGGTCAGGTAAAGCTCCGAGGAGCGTGCATCATCGCTCGATGCGGTGCGCTCGATAAACCCGGCCGTTTCCAGTTTAGCAACCTGCCTGCTCGCGTTCGACTTGTCGAGCCGCAGAAGATGAGCGAGATCGCGCGCCTGAATGCCCGGCGTCGCGCCGATCTCAAGAATGGCGTGCACGGCCGACGGCGCGAGATCGCTGTCCGCCAGCGTGGAGCGCATGAAACCCAGTTCGCGCACGAGCTTGCGCGAGAACTCGCGCAGTTCGAGGATGGTTGAGTCACGCGACTGGAGGGGTGTGTCGATGATATCCATGATCTTTGCTTTAGTTGCGCTTCGCAACCACTATAGTTGCAAAGCGCAACTTATGCAAGTCCGGATATGGGAGACAAACGAGGGCGCCTTAGCTCACTCTATCTTCCACTTGATCGAACATCCGAATGCCGGATACTGCGTGTCGGGTGCGGCACCCGTTTGCGCGATCTGCTGCATCGCCTCGAACAGGTCCCGGCGCGCATCGGGAAGCGGGTCTTTGCGCGACGCATCCAGCCTGCCGCGATATCGCAGCAGCAGCCCGGAATCGAAGCCGTAAAACTCCGGCGTGCAGACCGCATCGTAGGCGCGCGCGACCTGCTGCGTTTCGTCAAACAGATAGGGGAAAGGCAGCTGCCAATCAGCCGATAGCGCGACCATGCGCTCGAACGAATCTTCTGGATAGGTAATGCTGTCGTTCGAGTTGATCGCGACGGTGCCGATACCCAGCGCCGCGAGATCTCGCGCGTCGCGCACGATACGCGGCAATGCGGCTCTCACGTACGGACAATGGTTGCACATGAAGATCACGACGAGTCCCTTCGGACCGCGCACGTCGTCGAGTGCATAGGTGCGGCCGTCGGTAGCGGGCAGCAGAAACGCGGGCGCTGCAGTACCCAGTTCACCTGGAGGAGATTCAGTACCCATCCATTGCTCCTTGATTCGAAGTGTCGAAGAACCTTGTTTCTTTCAGCATCTGTACTGCTGACGTGTTAACGCCCCATCGCCGCAGCCATCGTGTCTTCCTTCATTTGCGTTGCAACGGGCGTCGAATCGGGCGCGACATGGGACAGCCTCATCATGCGCGGTTGCAACAGCAGCGCAACGAGTCCCGTCCACCCTGTCTGATGCGACGCGCCAACACCACGCCCGTTGTCGCCGTGAAAGTACTCATGGAACAGGATCAGATCCTGTGAACGCGGGTCCGCCTGCAGCATCGGATACGCGGCCATCACGGGCCGCACGCCTTGCTCGTTCTTCATGAAGAGTGTGGTGACGCGTCGCGCGAGATCGTCGGCGACTTCGCTGAGCGAGGAATACTGCCCCGATCCTGTTGGATGCTCGATGCCGAACTCGTCGCCATAGTAGCGATGGAACTCGTATAGCGATTCGATCAGCAGATAGTTGACGGGTATCCACACGGGGCCGCGCCAGTTCGAATTGCCGCCGAACACGCGCGAGTCCGATTCGGCAGGTTGATATTCGATGCAGACATGCACGCCGTCATGATCGAACACGTACGGTTCATGTAGATGCACACGCGAAAGCGCCCGCACGCCATAGGGAGAGAGAAATTCGTTTTCATCGAGCGCGCGCTTGAGCAACGATTTCATTCTGTGTCCGCGCAATAGCGAGAGCAAGGATGTGTTGCCTTTGCCGGATTCCGTCCAGCGCGATACGAGTTTCGCCAGATTCGGCCGGTGATCGAGAAACCATGCGAGCCGTTCGCGCAATCCCGGCAAATGACCATGTATCTGCTCGTCGAGTACGTGCACCGCGAACAGCGGAATCAAGCCGACGATCGAACGAATGCGCATCGGTACGCGCGCGCCATCCGGAAGATGCAGCACGTCATAGAAGAATTCATCGCGTCCGTCCCACAGTCCTGTATTGCAGGCTTCGCCGCCGCAACTGACGGCTTCCGCGATATACAGAAAGTGCTCGAAGAACTTCACCGCGATTTCGACGTACGCGGTGTTCGTCATCGCGAGTTCGAGTCCGATTTGCATCAGATCGAGTGCATAGGAGGCCATCCACGCGGTGCCGTCCGCCTGATCGATGCGGCCGCCCGTCGGCAGCGGAGAAGAGCGATCGAAGATGCCGATATTGTCGAGCCCGAGAAATCCGCCCTGGAAGATGTTGCGGTCGTCGGCGTCCTTGCGGTTGACCCACCACGAGAAATTGAGCAGCAGCTTATGGAACATCACTTCGAGAAACTCGTGGTCGCCGACACCCGTTATCTCGCGGTCGAGTTCATACACACGCCACGTTGCCCACGCATGCACAGGCGGATTTGCATCGCCGAACGCCCACTCGTAAGCGGGCAGTTGCCCGTTCGGATGCATGTAGCGCTCTTTCACGAGCAGTTGCAATTGCTTCTTCGCAAAGTCGGGATCGACAATAGCGAACGCGACCGCGTGAAACGCGAGGTCCCACGATGCGTACCACGGGTACTCCCATTTGTCTGGCATCGACACGATGTCGCCATTGCACATGTGTCGCCAGTCCGCATTGCGGCCACGTCTGCGATCTTTCGGTGGCACCGGCTGGCCGGGATCCCCGTCGTGCCAGCGTGTCACGTCGAACTGATAGTACTGCTTCGACCATAGCATCCCGGCGAGCGCCTGACGTTGCACGAGACGCGCGTCGGCGTCGGCGATGTCGTGCTGAAGCGCCGCATAGAATTCGTCGGCCTCTGCCTGTCGGCGTGTAAAGAGCGCCGGCATGTCGAGCGGCGCAGTCTCGACAGCGGATTCGGGACGCCAGCGCAGATACAGCACCGACTGTTCGTGCGGGCCAAGCTGTAGAAACACGTGCGCGGCGGCACGCGTGCCCTTGTCTCGGCGGATCGCGCGTTCGTCGCCATCGACTAGATAGTCGTTGAAGCCGTCCTTGAACGGCCCTTCGCCGTCGATGCCGAAAATGCGACGCACGTTGGTTTCGTTTTCGCAGAAGAGCCATTCGATGGGCTGCTGCGCTGCTGCCGTCACGATCATCGTGTCGAGTGCGGGATTGCGGGCGATAACCCGCGCGCCTTCTGCGGCATTCGGCTCTAGCGTCAGCGATGGCTTGCCGGGCTTGCCCGACCACGCCCACCGGTTGCGCGCCCAGAACTGCGGCAGCACATGCAGCGTGCCGGGCAGGTCCGAGCGGTTTTCGACGGTCACACGCATGACCATATCGTCATGCGTGTGCTTCGCATATTCGATCCAGACGTCGAAGTAGCGGTTGTCGTCGAACGCGCCCGTATCGAGCACTTCATATTCGGACTGGTCCGCGCCGCGCCGCGCGTTTTCGTCGATCAGGTCCTGGTACGGGAACGCGTCATGAGGATACTTGTAGAGCATCTTCATGTACGAATGCGTCGGCGTGCCGTCCAGATAGAAGTAAAGCTCCTTCACGTCTTCGCCGTGATTGCCCTGCGCGTTCGTCAGGCCGAAGAGTCTTTCCTTGATGATGGGATCGCGTCCGTTCCAGAGCGCGAGCGACACGCACCAGTCGAGCGGATCGTTGCCGAAGCCGGCTATGCCGTCCTCGCCCCAGCGATACATCCGGCTACGCGCATGGTCGTGCGGAAAGTAGTCCCATGCGGTGCCGTATTCGCTGTAGTCCTCGCGCACGGTGCCCCATTGACGGTCGCTCAGATACGGTCCCCAGCGGCGCCAACGCGCGAGGTCCGGGCCATGAAGACGCGAACCTTCCTTCGACTGGAGCAGATTGATTGCGCTTGCAGGCTGCATGGCACCTCCCGGCCGAACTCGATCGTCCGACACGTTCTACATTTGAACGTCTGTGCTTTTCCGTCTCGCGCGCGGCGTGCGCGGTTGGAATCATGATGATATGCGTCAACTCGCTGTATGGCGATTGAAGGGCGCAGCTATCGGTCGAGCCGCATCGATATTGCATTGTCATTCCGCGCGCGCATTCTGCTGCATACTTGAGCGCATCACATTGCGGAACCTGTCGACATGGATTCGAAGCTCGCACGCTCGTGGTTGACGTTCAGCGCGCCCGTGGCGGCCGCGCAGGCGGCTGGCCGCCCGATAGTCGCGCTGGAGTCGACGATCATCGCGCACGGCATGCCGTACCCGCAGAACGTACGCACGGCGCGCGAAGTGGAGGCGGTGATCCGCGATCTCGGCGCTCAGCCCGCGACGATCGCGCTGATCGGCGGGCGCATCCGTATTGGACTGTCGGACGACGAACTCGAACTGATTGCGCGCTCCGACAACGTGCACAAGGTCAGCCGCCGCGATCTGCCGGCCGTGCTGGCTAGCGGTGGACTCGGCGCGACGACGGTGGCCGGTACGATGATATGCGCCGCGCTGGCGGGAATCGAAGTGTTCGTGACGGGCGGCATTGGCGGTGTGCATCGAGGCGCGCCGGAGACCTTCGACATATCAGCGGACTTGCAGGAGCTGGCGAAGACGTCGGTCGCGGTGATCTGCGCAGGCGCGAAATCGATTCTCGACATCGGGCTCACACTGGAATATCTGGAAACGCATGGCGTGCCGGTGCTCAGTTGCGAGCAGGACAACTTCGCCGCGTTTTATGCGCGCGACAGCGGCTTTCGCGCGGATTTCCGACTCGACGATGCAGCCGGGCAGGCGCGTTTCATTCGCACCAAGTGGGACTTGGGCCTCGCGGGCGGCGTCGTGTTGAGCACGCCCGTGCCCGAAGCCGCTGCGATGCCGTCCGAAGAGATCGACACGTTGACCCGGCAGGCGCTCGAAGAAGCCGCTGCGCAAGGCATCACTGGAAAAGCCGTGACGCCGTTCCTGCTGGCACGCATCAAGGCGCTGACCGGCGGACGCAGTCTCGCGACCAATATCGCGCTGGTGAAGCACAATGCCGAGGTCGGCGCGCGGCTCGCGCTCGCGTTGGCCAATGCAGGGCAAGCAGCGGCATGAACATGCCTCTATGTCTCGGATACCTGAATCTGATAAAGGCCCCACGGAGACAATACGAAGCGATCCTTGAGCGGCTTTGCTGTGAGTTCTGGAATCTTGTCGGCATCGTAGATCGCCCATAGCGGACCGAGGCCGCCCAAAGGCATCGGCTTGCCGTCCATATGCGTCGCGACGATGAAGCGCCATGCGCGAATGTTATCGAGCGTGGTCAGCACCGCGTAGCCGTCGACGGCGCGCAAGGAAATCTTCGTGTCGCCCGCGCTGGGTGCGCCGGCCTGCTCGAGTACATTGGCAAGCAATGGGCCGCTTAACGTGTGCTGCTTCGCGTCGTATTCGATGGTCGGCTTGATGGTGACGGCGGGCAGACTCGCTATCGATGGATAGTCGAATGTATAAGCCGACGTGAATTTGACGAGTTGCTTGGCCATCAATGGATCGAATGCCGGATCGAGCGCGCCGCGATTCGTGCGTTTGATCGCGCCCGACACGGTGAGTATCGCGGGAGCCGCAGCGCATGCAGCGGTTTTCGGATTCGTCGCGCCGAGTGCGGGCGTGATACTGACGCCGATGGCAGCGGCGCTGGTCAGGAACTGCCGTTTGTTCATGTTTATTGGCTCCGCGGATGTCGTTGATGCTTTTCGACTCTTATACACCGACAACAAGTATCTGGCGTTGCCGGTGGCATGTTCAGTGAGCGCTTCATGAGGCGCGGCTTGTGTGACTTTGCCCGTAACGCTCCGGCGTAGAATCTGTCTGTATTGAGCGTCCCACTGAACCGGGAGAATCGCATATGGAAGCCGATTCACAACGCGAACTCGCGCAACTCGTCGTCGTGCGTCCCGACAGGGAAATTGCTACGACGCAGCGCTTGCCGTACTTCGTCGGCATTTCGTCAACGACGGCGGGCGCGCAGGGCCTGTCGATGCATCTCGTCGTCGTTCCGCCCGGCGGACATGCCGAGCCTCACATCCACTGCGGTTATGAAACGGGAATCTATGTGCTCGAAGGGCGCGTGGAGACGCGTTATGGGCCGGGCCTGCGTCAGTCGATCGTCACGGAGGCAGGGGATTTTCTGTTCATTCCGCCTGGCGTGCCGCA
Organism: Paraburkholderia hospita; assembly: GCF_002902965.1. Lineage (GTDB taxonomy): Bacteria > Pseudomonadota > Gammaproteobacteria > Burkholderiales > Burkholderiaceae > Paraburkholderia > Paraburkholderia hospita. The sequence goes on from NZ_CP026107.1 coordinate 806,363, forward strand.
TCAGCCGTTCAATCTCAGCATGACGGAGGCGGCGCGCGCGGTCGTGGCGCGTAATCGTCCTGATGAGACGGAGCAGGTGTTGCCGTATGAGGTCGGTGAATAATCGCAAGCGGTTCGGTGTATTGGAGCTTGCGCTGGCATCCGGTTTGGTTTTTTTGGCTTTGCGCTGGCATCCGCGATATGCCTTCGTGCTTCAAGCGTCGCCCCTGTGCGGGGCGGCACCTACTTTTCTTTGCCGCCGCAAAGAAAAGTAGGCAAAAGAAAGCGGCTAACACCGCCAGCGCTAGTTATTGCCTGAGGGCCCCCACAGGGTCTTACGCTTCACGCGGCAACGCCCTTGTTCGCGTGCGTTGCCAACGCTCTCTCTGCGCGCCTCACCCGCTTCACGCACCCGCGTTGCGGCACGCCGTGCCAGACAGTCCTCCGCCGCCCAGGTGGCAAACTGTGTGTAGGTTGTCGCACCGCACAGGTTAGTGCTCTTACCAGAAACACCAGCCTTGCTATTCAGCCCGGAGTGATGCGCCTGTGGCGCGAAAGCCTACACACAGTTTGCCACCTGGGCGGCAGAAATCATTCGCTGCCGCCAGCCCTTGAGCGGGCGATTGAGGCGGGTGAGGCGCACCGCAAGGGTGCTGGCAACGAACGTGGGTCACGTGGTTGCCGCGTGAAGCGTAAGAACCTTCGGGGGCCCTCAGGCAGGAACAAGAACTGACGGTGTGAGCCGCTTTCTTTTGCCTACTTTTCTTTGCGGCGGCAAAGAAAAGTAGGTGCCGCCCCGCACAGGGGCGACGCTTGAAGCACGAAGGCATAACGCGGATGCCAGCGCAAGGGCAAACCCACAGGGCGACGCTTGAAGTACGAAGGCATAACGCGGATGCGAGCGCAAGGGCAAACCCACAGGGGCGACGCTTGAAGCACGAAGGCATAACGCGGATGCGAGCGCAAGAGCAAACCCACAGGGGCGACGCTTGAAGCACAAAGGCATAACGCGGATGCCAGCGCAAACGCAAAGACACACCAGCAAGGCATGCGCAGCAACCACCGTAACGCGGATGCCAGCGCAAAAGGCGAGCACGCCGACCGGCAACGCCTGAAACACAAAGACAAAACGTAGCTGCCAGCAAAAAAGCCAAAACCCCGACATGCAACGCCCGCGCCGCGAAGGCTCAAACGCTATCAGAAAACCTGATCGCTTCGATCCAAATTACGCGTTTTTCTTACACCGGCGAATCCTGCATAGTAGACACACCACGATACACGCGAGGTAACGACTGCCATGAACATGCGAACCGACCCCGCATTGCTCGCCGACCCACAGCTGAGTTTTGCGACCGTCGCATCGGGCATCTGCATTCCCTATATCGAGCGGGGCGCGGGCGAGCCCGTCGTGTTCGTACACGGTTCACTCTGCGACTACCGCTATTGGGACGCGCAGATCGCGCCTTTGTCCGCGCAGTTTCGCTGTATCGCGCCGAGCCTCAGTCACTATTGGCCTGCCGCCGAAGCGTGCATCCAGAACGAGTTCGGCTGGCAGGAACACGTCGGCGAGCTGGCTGAGTTCATCGTTGCGATGGATCTCGCACCCGTCCATCTGGTGGGGCATTCGCGCGGCGGCTGCATCGCATTCCAGCTTGCGCGCGACTATCCGCGTCTGGTCAAAACCTTGACGCTCGCCGATCCGGGCGGCCCGTTGCAACTGGACGGTATGCGCGAAGCGTCGTTGCCCTCGGCGATGAATGCATTGCGCGCCAAGGTGGCCGGCATGATCGAGGAGGGCGTCGTGGAGCCCGGCCTCGAACTGTTCGTCGATTCCGTCAGTGCGCCGGGCGCATGGAAAAAGAGCACCGACGCGTTCCGTATGATGGCGATCGACAACGCCAGCACGCTGCCCAAGCAGTTTCTCGATCCGCTGCCCGCCTATTCGCGCGATACGGCGTCACAGGTGACATGCCGGACACTGCTGATCGACGGCCAGAAGAGTCCGCGCATGTTCCGCAATAACGTCGAGAGCCTCGAAGGCTGGATCTATCTCGCGGAAAGAGGCACGATAGCGGGCGCTTCGCACGGTATGAACGTCGCGAATCCAGCCGCGTTCAACAGAATGCTGAGTTCGTTCATCGACTACTGACGCGCACTAAAACCCGCTCAACCGAGCCGCAGAACCATCTCGACTTCGCGATCCGTGTCGTCGTCGATCGCTGCTTCGCACGGCTCGTCTTCCACGGCTTCAAAGCCCGTCGACCGGTACAGCGCGATCGCGCTGACGTTCTCCACGCCTGTATTGAGCGCGATCTGGGTCAGGCCCATCGCGCGCGCCTGATCGACGGCAGTCGCGATCAGTCGCCGCGCGATGCCGCTCCTTCGATGCGTGTGCACGACGAACAGCCCCCACAGAAAGCCCTTTTGCTGCGCGGGACGCAGCGGATAACGCCGCAATCCCGTAACGGCCACGAGCGTCTCGCCGGCGAAAGCGCCGAATACCACCTGATTCGCCGTCGCGCAGATGCGCGCCTCGATTTCATCGATCGTTCGTTTTTCTTCTTCCTCACGTGTCGACAAAAAAGTCTCCGGGGCTTCGTCGATCGCGCACAGACGCAGCGACGCGTAGGCGGCGGCGTCGCTGGCGCATAAGGGGCGGATGATCGGGCTGGCTGATTCCATCGCGCGATTTTAAGGTACGGGCGGTGGTGATGGCTTCACTGGCTCGAATCGTTGATTGAAATACGTCGTCGTACAACATTCATCTAAGAATACGTTTCTCAGTCGCCGCGGGCAAACAAAGTGAATGCGGAATGGCCCTTTCAGCGCAGCACTGCTCAATCCCGCAAAGGATCGCCAGGGTAAACGCCGGATTGCCAAAAATGGTGCAGCGCTTCAATCTGTCATCAGACAACCTATGAGGCGGAGAATGTGTTCCCACATTCGTTGCACTCGCCGGTTGCGCAATCTTGCCGGCTGAACGCTGGTGCGCAAGGAGGAGACATTACATGGCCAACGTTGTGCAAGGCGTGACCGCTGAGCGGCGAACCCGCATCCGCTACGGGATTGTCGCGATGCTGTTCTTCGTCACGGCCGTCAACTATGCAGACCGTGCAACGCTTTCGATGGCTGGCACGTCGATGTCGAAAGACCTCGGTCTGGATGCGGTGGCCATGGGCTTCATCTTCTCCGCGTTCGGCTGGTCGTATGTGATCGGCCAGTTGCCGGGCGGATGGCTGCTCGACCGCTTCGGCTCGAAGCGAGTCTACGCGGCCAGCATTTTCATCTGGTCGCTGTTCACGGTCATGCAGGGCACGGTGACCTTTCTGAGCGTCTCACTCGCCGTCACCACGCTGTTCGCGCTGCGCTTTCTGGTGGGCCTCGCCGAAGCGCCGTCATTTCCTGCCAATGGCCGCATTGTCGCTTCGTGGTTTCCCGCTGCGGAGCGCGGCACGGCATCGGCCATTTTCAATTCCGCGCAGTACTTCGCGACGGTGCTGTTCGCGCCGATCATGGGCTGGGTCACGCACCGTTTTGGCTGGCCGTATGTGTTCTATTTCATGGGGGCAGTGGGCATCGTCGTGAGCCTCGTCTGGATGAAGACGGTCTACAGCCCGAAGGACCATCCTCGCATCAGCCGCGCAGAACTCGACTATATCCAGGAAGGCGGCGCGCTCATCGACATGGACCGGCCGAAGAAGAGCCGCGCCGCGAATCAGGCCGCAACGCTCGCCGGTGCTACGACGCAAAGCGCGAACGAAGCGCCGAAAGGGTCGTACGTCAAGCAACTGCTCAGCAACCGGATGCTGCTTGGCGTGTACATCAGCCAGTATTGCATTACCACGCTCACGTATTTCTTCCTGACGTGGTTCCCCGTCTATCTCGTCAAAGAGCGTGGCATGTCCATTCTCAATGCGGGCTTTGTCGCCGCATTGCCGGCCGTGTGCGGATTCGTTGGCGGCGTGCTCGGTGGCATCTTCTCCGACTTCCTGATCCGCAAGGGCTGCTCGCTGACCGTCGCGCGCAAGGTGCCGATCGTCGTGGGCATGTTGCTGTCGACGAGCATGATCGCCTGCAACTACGTGGATTCTTCGGCCGTCGTCGTTGCGATCATGGCGTTTGCGTTCTTCGGCAAGGGCCTGGGCGCGCTCGGCTGGGCTGTCGTTGCGGATACATCGCCGAAGCAGATCGCGGGTCTGAGCGGCGGCATGTTCAACATGTTCGGCAACGTCGCCGCCATCACGACGCCGATCATCATCGGCTATATCGTCAAGGCGACGGGGTCGTTTAGCGGCGCGCTGGTGTTCGTCGCCTGCAATGCGCTGGTTGCGATCGTCAGCTACCTGGTGATCGTGGGAGAAATCAAGCGCGTTGAATTGAAGTGAGTCCACAAGGCCCGCTCTGCTCGATTGCCGTATCGAGCGTAGCGGGCTTTATTACGCCGCCGCATTTCACCACACCGCCTGGCTCGTAATCGCGAACTGCTTCAACTGCGCATCGACAGGAAGCGGTCCATTGCACATCATCTTCTCGATGCTATCCACATGCGGCAGCCCAAGTCCTTCGAGCCACGACGAAAGCCCGAACTCGACGGGCGTATCGATCCGCACGAACATACCCGCGTGGAGCGCGAGCCAGTGACTGATGAGCGCCTTCGCGCGGCTGGAATCCGGCGAGTCGGGCGCGACGACGGGACCGATCACATGCCCGTCGCCAAAACGCCTGAACAGTGCAAAGCCGATCAGTTCGCCATCGCGATCGAGCGCGATGCCGCTCGCGATATCGAGCAGTGCCGGCAGCAGATCGCGCCGGTTCAGTCCGCTTGCGCGCGAAGCGAGTTCGACGAGCCGCGGCGCGTCGTTGACGCCGAGCGGGCGCAGCCGCTCACCCGGTGGCAGTGAAACGAGCGGCGGCTGAAACGCCGCGCCCTGATGCTGGTTGATCGTGCCGATGCGCTGAAAGCCCAGTTTCTCGCACAGCGACAGGCCAGCCGGGCTCGCATGAATCAGCAGCGTGCGCGTGCCGAGTTCGTTCATCAACAGTTCGATCAGCTTGCGTCCAACGCCGCTTCGCTGCCGCTCAGGCGCGACGATCATCATGCCGAGCGTCGCAGCCTCGCCTCCGAAGCGCCACGCAAGCGCGGTGCCGATCACGCCGCTCGCGTCTTCGGCGACGAAGCCTTGACCGATACGCGCCGCGAAGCGCCAGTCGTCGGGACGATGCCGCCATCGGACGGCGCTGGATAGCGCATGCGCTGCCGCGATGTCGTCGGAGGTGAAAGGGCGATAGTCGATCACATCGTTCCTGTTTGGGTCGGACACGCCGGCCTCCTCGTTCTGAAGACACATACCGTGACTCTCTCACTGTATTGCGCGCCTGACTAGGACGATCCTTTTGCCGCGCGCGTCGCAAACGCGCGGCAGATGATGCAACGCAAAACGCGGGGTTCAGGCGACGATAACGCGTCAATTGTGCTGTGGGCGCTTTTTTGTCGGTGCAATATGCCGCGTCCGTGAGCCTACGATTTCCAGCATCGAAGGCAATCTAGGACTCACGCAAATGGACCGTTTCGATCCCGCAACGATCGACGTGCGCAGCGGACATTTCATCGGCGGATCATATGTCGATGAACATGGCCCGCGAATCGACGTCGCACGCCCATCGGATGGCGTAGTCTACGCATCGGTGCCCGTCGCCGACTCGGCCATGATCGACCGCGCCGTGCAGAACGCATGGACGGCATGGCGCACGAGCGGCTGGGCGCGCATCGCGCCGCGCGAACGTGCGCGCGTGCTGCGGCGTTTCGCCGACCTCGTCGCCGCGGATGCAGAAACGCTCGCGCCGCTCGAAGCGCTCGGCTCGACGCGGCCCATTCGCGACGCGTTCAACTGGGACGTGCCGTTCACCGCGGAAGGCATCCGCTTCTACGCGGAGTTCGCCGACAAGATCGGCGGCGACGTTGTCGCGACCGATCACGATCATCTCGGCATGACCATCGCCGAACCGTATGGCGTGATCGCCGCTATCGCGCCGTGGAATTTCCCGCTCGTGATGGCGTCGTGGAAGATTGCGCCCGCGCTCGCGGCGGGCAACGCGGTCGTGCTGAAACCCTCGGAGATGACACCCTTTTCCGTGCTGCGGCTAGCCGAGCTGGCCATCGAAGCGGGCGTGCCGCCCGGCATCTTCAACATCGTGCAGGGCGACGGACGCACGACAGGCGACGCACTCGTGCGTCATCCGCGCATCGCGAAGGTGACGTTCACCGGCTCGACGCGTACGGGCGCGGCGATCATGGCCGCCTGCGCCGAAACGGGCACGAAGCCCGTCACGCTCGAACTGGGCGGCAAGAGTCCGCAGATCGTATTCGCCGACGCACCGCGTATCGACGATGTCGCGCGCCGCATTGCAGGCGCGATCACAACCAACGCGGGACAGGTATGCGTCGCGGGCTCGCGGCTGCTGGTCGAACGGTCGATCGCAGACGCACTGGCTGAGCGTATCCAGCGCATCTTCAGCGAACTGAAGGCTGGCGCGACATGGACGCCAGGCATGACGCTGCCACCGATCATTTCCGAGCCGCAAGCTGCGCGCATCGAAGCCATCGTGGAGCGCAGCATTGCGAGCGGCGCGGCCTTGCGTTGCGGCGGCCAACGCGCGGACGCAGCCACGCCGGGAGCCTTCTACACGCCGACGCTGCTCACCAACGTCACGCCGCAAACGGACGCCGTGCGCGACGAGATCTTCGGTCCCGTGCTGACCTTACAAACCTTCGACAGCGAAGACGAAGCGCTCGAACTCGCAGCCCATCCCGACTACGGCCTCGCGGCGGGTGTGCATACAGCGGATCTGGGCCGCGCGCTGCGCATGGTGCGCGGCATCGAAGCCGGCACGGTATGGGTCAACCGCTACGGCCGTACCAGCGATTTCATGATCCCGACGGGCGGCTACAAGCGCTCGGGCCTGGGCAAGGATCTCGGGCGGCAGGCGTACGAAGCGAATCTGCGTTTCAAGAGCGTGCTGATCGACGTTCGCGCCTGACGAATCAGGGCAACTACCTACGACGCGATAACGCCAGAAAAGCCGCCGCATAGTCTGCTGCCGACGCCCCTCAAAACGCGTGGTTTGTATCGTCGGAGGCATTCGAATCAGCGACCACCGTACTTTTTGCACTGTTTAAATTTTCCACAGGGATGCGTTTCCTGTTCTCGCCACTGAACTCCGCATGAGTTCACAACACGATAGGACTGACACCATGATCGATTTCGAGCCGAAGTACATCACGTTCGACTGCTACGGCACGCTGACGAAATTCCGCATGGCCGACATGGCTCGCGAGATGTACGCCGACCGCCTGCACGGCGCGGAACTGGAGCAATTCGTCGCGTTCTTCGCGGGTTATCGCCGCGATGAAGTGCTCGGCGCATGGAAGCCGTATCGCGACGTGATCGTCAACTCGGTGCGCCGCGCCTGCAAGCGCATGAACATCGAGTTCAATGAAGCGGAAGCTGAAAAGTTCTACCTCGCCGTGCCGACGTGGGGCCCGCACCCGGACGTGCCGGAAGGTCTGTCGCGTCTGGCGAAGAAGTACAAGCTCGTGATCCTGTCGAATGCTTCGAACGATCAGATCCAGAGCAACGTCGACAAGCTCGGCGCGCCGTTCCATCGCGTCTTCACCGCGCAGCAGGCGCAATCGTACAAGCCGCGCATGCAGGGCTTCGAATACATGTTCGACCAGTTGAACTGCAATCCGCAAGACGTGCTGCATGTGTCGTCGAGCCTGCGCTACGACCTGATGACGGCGCACGACATGGGCATCAAGCACAAGGCGTTCGTCAAGCGCGGCCACGAGCCCAGCACGCCGTACTACGAGTACTACGAAGTCGACACGATCGGCGACCTCGCGGCGCAGCTCGGCCTCTGATCCACGCAAGCCATCCGCGCAAAGGCACCCGATGAAACTCGACTCCTACTGGCTCGACACCGCGCCCGCCGGCATTCAGGTGAGCGAGGGGCCTGTCGAAGGCCATGTCGACGTCGCCGTGATCGGCGGCGGCTTCACCGGGTTGTCCGCTGCGTTGGCGCTCGGCAAGCGCGGGGCGTCGGTGGTGGTGCTCGACGCCGGGCGGATCGGCGGCGGCGCATCGGGACGCAACGGCGGCCAGTGCAACACGGGCGTCGCGCAGGACTATGCGGCGCTGCGCGCGCAGCTGGGTGTCGAGCGCGCGCAGGGTTGTTATCGCGCGTATGCGGCCGCCGTCGATACCGTCGAGCGCCTGATCCGCGACGAGCAGATCGATTGCGACTATCTCGCGTCGGGCAAGCTGAAGCTCGCCGCGAAACCGCACCATCTCGCGCATCTCGAACAGACGGCCGAATTGATCCAGCGTGAAGTCGATCCCCACGTCGAGATCATCACGCAAGACCGGATTCGCAGCGAAGTCGATTCGGACAGTTTTTTCGGCGGTCTGCTGCAAAAGCGCGGCGGTCAGATGCATATGGGCAAGTTCGCCGCCGGGCTGGCGAACGCGGCAACACGGAATGGCGCGCGGCTATTCGAGCACGCAACCGTCACGTCGATCGCGAAGGATCGCGGCGCGTATCGCATCGATTCGGCGCGCGGCACATTGCGCGCGCAGCAGGTGTTGATCGCGACGGGGCCTTCGCGGCATGGGCCGTTCGGCTGGTATCGACGCAGGCTCGCGCCCGTCGGCTCGTTCATCGTCGTGACGGAGCCGCTGCCCGCGGAACACCTTGCGCGCCTGCTGCCGCAGCGCCGCTCGTACACGACCAGCCGCCTGATGCACAACTACTTCCGCGTCACGCCCGATTCACGTTTGCTGTTCGGCGGACGCGCGCGCTTCACCGCTTCCGAGCAGCCATCCGACGCGAAGAGCGGCCGCATCCTGCAAGCGAATCTCGCGGCGACGTTTCCGAGCTTTTCCGACGCGCGCATCGACTATTGCTGGGGCGGACTCGTCGATATCACGGCGGACCGTCTGCCGCGTGCCGGTCAGCATGACGGCCTCTACTTTTCGATGGGCTACAGCGGCCACGGCACGCAGATGTCGACACACATGGGCCAGGTGATGGCCGAGGTGATCGGCGGCAATGCGGCGGCGAACCCGTGGCGCGATTTCGACTGGCCCGCGATTCCGGGACATACGGGCAAGCCGTGGTTCCTGCCGCTCGTCGGCGCGTACTACCAGATCAAAGACGTTTTCTATTGACGTTGTTTTCTGACGTCACGCATACAGACAGCCCGAAGCTGCCGATTGATTTCCCACAAGCCATCTCACGCGGAGAGTTTCATGAGCATCGATAAATCGCCTGAAGCAGTCGCCCATGCCGGCATCCGGCTCGAAGAGTTGACGCGGCGCGGCGCATCGCGGCGCGAGGTCCTGCGCGCGATGGCGGCGGGCGGACTGATGTCGCTGACGGGCGCAGGCCTGCTCGCGTCCAGCGGCGCCGCATTCGCGCAGCAGCAGGCTAAGCCGAAGCAGGGCGGCAAGATTCGCGTGGCGACGCAGTCGTCGTCATCGGCCGATACGCTCGACCCCGCGAAGGGCGCGCTCGGCACCGACTACGTGCGCGCTAACATGTTCTACAACGGCCTGACGGAACTCGATCCGCACCTCGGCGCGAAAATGGCGCTCGCGGAGTCGCTGGAAACGAAGGACGCGACCGTGTGGGTCGTCAAGCTGCGCAGCGGCGTGCAGTTTCACGACGGCAAGTCGCTCACGCCGAACGACGTGGTCTATTCGCTGATGCGTCACAAGGACCCGGCCGTTGCCTCGAAAGCGAAGACGCTCGCCGACCAGATCAAGGAAGCGAAGGCGACGGGCCCGAACGAAGTGACGATCACACTCGAAGGCGCCAACGCGGACCTGCCTGTGATTCTCGCAACATCGCACTTTCTGATCGTCAAGGACGGCACGACCGACTTCAAGACGGCCGTCGGCACGGGGCCGTTCAAGCTCAAGGAGTTTGCGCCGGGGGTGCGCACGGTCGGCGTGCGCAATGAGAAGTACTGGAAGCCCGGCATGCCGCATCTCGACGAGGTGGAGTTGATCGGCATCGGCGACGAATCGGCGCGTGTGAACGCGCTGCTTTCCGGCGACGTGCAACTGATCAATGCCGTCAGCCCGCGTTCGACGGCGCGTATCAAGGGCACGCCCGGCTTCTCGGTGCTCGAGACGAAGACAGGCCAGTACACGGATCTGATCATGCGCGACGAAGGCGGCATCACGGGCACCGCGGACTTCCGCCGTGGCCTGACGCACCTGATGGATCGCGAGCAGATTCGCCGCGCAGTGTTCCTCGGCTATGGATCGATCGGCAACGACCAGCCTATCGACCCGACCAACAAGTACTACCTGAAGGGCCTGCCGCAACGCCCGTTCGATCCGGAGAAAGCGAAGTTCTACTTCCAGAAGGCGAAGCTCGGCAACGCGCCCGTGCAGCTCTACGCATCGCCCGCCGCCGAAGGTTCCGTCGAAATGGCGATGCTGCTGCAACAGGTCGCACCGCAAGCGGGCCTGAACCTGCAGGTAGTGCGCGTGCCGTCCGACGGCTACTGGTCGAACCATTGGATGAAGCACCCGCTCGGCTACGGCAACATCAACGCGCGCCCGAGCGCCGACGTGCTGTTCACGCAGTTCTTCAAGTCGGATGCGCCGTGGAACGAAGCGAACTGGAAGAATCCGAAGTTCGACCAGATGCTGGTCGCCGCGCGCGGCGAGCCGGACGACGCGAAGCGCAAGCAGATCTACGGCGACATGCAGCAGCTCGTGCACGATGACGGTGGCATCGGCATTCCGATGTTCCAGAGTTCGCTCGACGCACACTCGTCGAAGCTCAAGGGTCTGGGCTCGATTCCGCTCGCGGGCCTGATGGGCTTCATGTTCGCGGAGAACGTCTGGCTCGAAGCGTGAGCATGCCTTGCCACTGCGCGCGCCGCCGAAAGGCGGCGCGCGGTTTCAACGAAGGAGGCGATATCCGATGAAAGCCCACGCGCAACGACTCATCGCCGCGCGCCTCGGTCTCGCGCTGCTCACGCTGCTGCTGGTGTCGGCGATCGTGTTCGCGATCACGGGCCTGCTGCCGGGCGACGCAGCGCAACAGGCGCTCGGCCAGGCGGCGACGCCCGAACAGGTCGCGGCCCTGCGCCATCAGTTCGGCCTCGATCAGCCCGCGCTGCAGCGTTACTTTCAATGGCTCATGCATGTCGTGAGCGGCAACTTCGGCACATCGCTGTCGAACAACCTGCCCGTCAGCGAACTGATCTCGACGCGCCTGCCCAACTCGCTGGTGCTGGCGGGATTGACGACGCTGGTATCGGTGCCCGTCGCGCTTTTCATCGGCATTCTGTCGGCGATGTATCGCGGCTCGCTGCTCGACCGCGCGCTCAACGTGCTGACGCTGTCGACGGTGGCTGTGCCCGAGTTCCTGATCGCGACCATCGCCGTGCTGATTTTCGCGGTGAAGCTGCGCTGGCTGCCGGCGCTGTCGTATCTGTCCGAGGTGACGTCGTTCGGCGCGCTGCTGCGTATCTACGCGATGCCCGTGATGACACTGTGCTGCGTGATCGTCGCACAGATGGCGCGCATGACGCGCGCCGCGGTGCTCGATCAGTTGAATGCTTCATATGTCGAGATGGCGTTACTCAAGGGCGCGTCGCCGATGCGCATTGTGTTGCGCCACGTGCTGCCCAACACGATCGGCCCGATCGCCAACGCCGTTGCGTTGAGCCTGTCGTATCTGTTCGGCGGCGTGGTGATCGTCGAGTCGATCTTCAACTATCCGGGTCTTGCGAGCCTGATGGTCGACGCCGTCACGAATCGCGACATGCCGCTCGTGCAGGGCTGCGTGATGGTGTTCTGCGCGGCGTATCTCGCGCTCGTACTGATCGCCGACCTGTGTCAAATCATCTCCAACCCGAGGCTGCGTCAACGATGAACCGACCCGCCACACCTCATGCAACGACCGTTCTCTACGCGGTGCCCGACGAAGACGGCAAGCTTTGCGCCGACGCCGTGCAGGAAACGCCCGTTGAAACGCAAGTCGCCACGTGCGGCCCACTGCGCCGCTTCGTGAAGCGCTCTTCGGCGCTCGGCCTGATCGGTCTTGCGATCGTCGTGTTCTGGCTCTGCGTCGCGTTCTTCGGGCCGCTCGTTGCGCCGTACAAGGGCGGCGCGGTGACGTCGACGGAAATCTTCGGCCTGTATAGCGCGGCGCATCCGCTCGGCACCGATTACCTGGGCCGCGACATGCTGAGCCGCGTGCTGTACGGCACGCAATACACGGTCGGGCTGGCGCTCGCATCGACGTTGCTCGCCAGTTGCATCGGCACGTTCTTCGGCCTCGTGGCGGCCGTGTCCGGGCGCTGGGTCGATGAAATTCTCAGCCGTCTGTTCGACGCGCTGATTTCGATTCCGAGCAAGGTGCTCGCGCTCGTCGTGATCGCCGCGTTCGGCTCGTCGGTGCCGATGCTGATCATGGTCGCCGCGCTCGCCTACATTCCCGGCGCGTTTCGGATCTCGCGCTCGCTCGCCGTCAATCTGATGACGCTCGAATACGTGCAGGTCGCGAAGGCGCGCGGCGAAGGGCTGTTCTACATCGCGCGCGTCGAAGTGCTGCCCAACATGATTCACCCGATGCTCGCGGACTTTGGTTTGCGCTTCGTGTTCATCGTGCTGTTGCTGAGCGGCCTGAGCTTTCTCGGCCTCGGCGTGCAGCCGCCGAACGCCGACTGGGGCTCACTGGTGCGCGAAAACATCGGTGGTCTCTCGGAAGGCGCGCCCGCCGTGCTGATGCCCGCCGTCGCGATTGCGACGCTGACGGTTGGCGTGAATCTGCTGATCGACAGCCTGCGTCGTCATGGCGCGCGTGCTCACGGAGGCGCTAAATGAACATGATCGAAGTGAAAGGCCTGCGCGTGGTCGCGGGCACGGCGCCCGACCCTGTCGTCGAAATCGTGAAGGGCGTCGACTTCACCGTGAAGAAAGGCGAAGTGCTCGCGCTGATCGGCGAGTCGGGCTCGGGCAAGACGACGATCGCGCTGTCGCTGCTCGGTCACGCGCGCGGCGGATGCTCGATTGCGGGTGGCTCGGTGAAGATCGGCGGCGTGGACGTGCTGTCGCTCGACGAGAAAGGCCGGCGGGCGTTGCGCTCGCGCACGGTGGCTTATGTTGCGCAGAGTGCGTCGGCAGGCTTCAATCCGGCGCGCACGATCATGGATCAGGTGACGGAACCCGCGCTGCTGCACAAGCTGATGACGCCCGCCGCCGCGCGCACGAAGGCCGTCGATCTGTTCCGCGCGCTCGCGCTGCCCGCGCCGGAGACGATCGGCGCGCGCTATCCGCACCAGGTGTCGGGCGGGCAGTTGCAGCGCTTGATGGCGGCCATGGCGTTGATTACCGATCCTGCCGTCGTCGTGTTCGACGAACCGACCACGGCGCTCGATGTCACCACGCAGATCGAAGTGCTCGCCGCGTTCAAGAAGGTGATTCGCGAACTGGGCACAACAGCCGTGTACGTGTCGCACGATCTGGCCGTGGTCGCGCAGATGGCGGACCGCATCGTCGTGCTCAACGGCGGCACAGTGCGCGAGAACGGCACGACGGCACAAGTGCTCGATGCGCCCGCCGATGAATACACTCGGCAACTGCTCGCGGCGACAATGCGTCCGGAGCCCGAGCTTGTGTCGAACATCGCGAACGATCCGCCGCCGCTGCTCGAAATCCGCAATCTGAGCGCGGGCTACGGACGTATCGATGCGAACGGCGTGCCCGCCGTGCGCGTCCTCGACGACGTGAGCCTGAAGATCGTACGCGGCAGCACGCTCGGCGTGATCGGCGAGTCGGGATCGGGAAAGACGACGCTTGCGCGCGTGGTGGCGGGACTGGTGGATCGGGCGCGCGGCGATGTATTGCTCGATGGCAAGCCGCTGCCGGCAAAGCTCTCCGAACGCACACTCGATCAATACCGGCGCGTGCAGATCGTGTTCCAGAACGCGGACACGGCGCTCAATCCGAGCCGCACGATCGCCGACATTCTTGCGCGGCCGATGAACTTCTATCACGGCTTGCGCGGTGCTGCCGCGCAGAAGCGCATGCTCGAACTGCTCGATCTGGTGAAGCTGCCGGCATCGGTGGCGAAGCGTCAGCCGGGCGGTCTGTCGGGCGGACAGAAACAGCGCGTGAACCTGGCGCGCGCGCTCGCCGCGAACCCGGCGCTGATTCTCTGCGACGAAGTGACGTCCGCGCTCGATACCGTGGTCGGCGCGGCGATCCTCGATCTGCTCGGAGAATTGCGGCGCGAACTGGGCGTGTCGTACATGTTCATCAGCCACGACATTTCGACCGTGCGCGCGATCTGCGACGAAGTGATCGTGCTGTACGCCGGGCAATGCGTCGAAGCGGGCCAGCGCGATGCGTTGTCGGCGCCGCCGTATCACCCGTACACGGGCTTGTTGATCGATTCTGTGCCTGCGTTGCGGCCAGGCTGGCTCGACTCGCGGCGCGCGCTCACAGCGGGCGCATTGCCCGAAATGGGGCCCGCCGGTGATTCGCACGAGCTGTGCAGTTTCCGCGCACGGTGTACGGCGCGCATCGACGGCAAGTGCAATGTCACGCCACCTTCGATGAAGAAGCTGCCATCGGGCGCGGAGATTCGCTGCCATCACACGGCTGCTGACCTGACCCGCATGCAGACGGCCGATACGGTGGCGGCATGAATGCGCGCTTCGTGAGAGTGGCGGAGACGGGGCGCAAGACCTTCGACATCACCGTCGACGGCATCGTCACCCAAGCGGCTGAAGGCGACACGCTGATGGTCGCGCTGCTGACCGCGCACGACACGCTGCGCGATTCCGAATTCGGCGACGGCCGCCGTGCGGGCTTCTGCCTGATGGGCGCGTGCCAGGACTGCTGGGTGTGGACCGCGCAAGGCGAGCGCGTGCGGGCCTGCACGACGCCCGCTGCGCCGGGCATGTCGATTGTGACGCGCATCGCGCTTGCCGGGGAGGGCGTATGGCCGCGCATCGGGACGTGAAGCAACCGAAGGTGATCGTGATCGGCGCGGGGCCAGCGGGCGTGCGCGCCGCGCAGGCGCTCGTCGAAGCGGGGCTGCGTCCTTTGGTTATCGATGAAGGACGTCGTGACGGTGGGCAGATTTATCGGCGTCAGCCGGAAGGTTTCTCGCGCTCGTATGAAATGCTGTATGGGACGGAGGCGGCGCGGGCCGCGTCGCTGCATCGCGACTTCGATGCATTGCGTGCGCAGATCGACTATCTGCCCGACACGCTCGTGTGGAATATCGGGGCGAAGGCGGTGCATGTCGTCAGCGGTACGCGTCATGACGAACTCGCATTCGATTCGCTGATCATTTGCAGTGGCGCGACCGACCGGCTGATGCCCGTGCCGGGCTGGCATCATGCGGGCACGTTCAGCCTTGGCGGCGCGCAGGTCGCGTTGAAATCGCAGGGCTGCGCGGTGGGCGCGCGGACCGTGGTGATGGGCACGGGGCCGCTGCTTTATCTGGTGGCCGCGCAATACGTGAAGGCGGGTGCGACGGTGGGCGCCGTGCTCGATACATCGACACTAGCGCAGCGCGCGCGCGCGTTGCCTCAATTGCTCGCGATACCCACGACGCTGCGCAAGGGCATTGCATTGATGAGTGTGCTGCGCCGCGCGCGCGTGCCTGTTCATCGCGGCGTGACGCCCGTTGCAATCGACGGTTCACCCGAGCATGGCGTGACGGGCGTGCGCGTGAAACTTGCCAACGGCGCGACACTCGACGTGAAGTGCGACGCCGTTGCTCTCGGCTATCACTTGCGCGCCGAAACGCAGCTTGCTGATCTCGCCGGCTGCGAATTCCGTTTCGATCACGCGACGCAAACGTGGCTTCCGCATATCGACGCGGATGGCCGCAGCAGCGTTGCGGGCGTCTATCTGGCGGGCGATGGCGCGCGCGTGCGCGGCGCCGATGCAGCGGAACGCGCGGGGCGGCTTGCTGCGCTGGCGGCGTTGCGTGACGCGGGCATCGAGCGCGAAGGCACTGAAGGATTGCGCGCCGAACTCGCGCGCTATACGCGTTTTGCGGCGGGCTTGCGGGCGGCGTTTCCGTGGCCTGCGCGCTTCGCGGCCGTGCTGCCCGACGAGACCATCGTGTGTCGCTGCGAAGCGATCACGGCGGGCGAATTGCGGCGCGTGGTACGCGAGATGGGCGCCAAAGAAGCAAACCGTGCGAAGGCGTTTTCGCGCGTCGGCATGGGCCGTTGCCAGGGGCGTTTCTGCGCGCATGCCGGCGCGGAAGTGATTGCAGCCGAGGCGCGCGTGCCGCTCGAAGCCGTCGGACGTTTGCGCGGGCAGGCGCCCGTCAAGCCGCTGCCGATGGCGCTGGTATCGACGTGTGCGGTCTCGCGTGATGCAGAAGAAGCCGACACATGCGCACAGGAGTTCAACGAATGAGTGATCGTGCCGATGTGATCGTGATCGGTGGCGGGATCGTCGGGACGTCGACGGCGTTTTTCTTGCGGCGCAGACAGCGTTCGGTGATTCTGCTTGAGCGCGGATTGACGGGGCAACAGGCGAGCGGCGTCAACTTCGGCGGCGTGCGCCGCCAGGGGCGCGCGCTGACCCAACTCGCGATGTCCAATCGCGCGCTCGATACGTGGCGGCGTTCGAAAGAGCTGCTTGGCGAAGACGTCGAGTTTCTGCCGTCCGGGCATACGCGAGTCTGCTATCACGCGCACGACGCCGAGTACTTTCATCGCTATGCAGCCGAGGCGCGCGCGTACGGTCTCGATCTCGAAGTGCTGGACGGCCCGGCGATGTTTCGGCGCTTTCCGTTTTTGGGCCGCGAAGTATTGGCGGCGTCCATATCGCCGCTCGATGGGCATGCGAATCCGCGTCTTGCGGCGCCCGCGTTCGGGCGTGCGGCTGGGCGTCTTGGGGCGCGCATCGTGGAGAACACGGAGATTGTGCGCGTCGAGAAAGAGGCGGGTGGTTTTCGTGTCGAGAGCGCGTCGGGCGATGTGTATCGCGCGGAACAGGTGTTGATTTGTGCGGGCGCTTGGGCGAATGCGCTGTCGATGCAATTCGGCGAGCCGGTGCCACTCGTCGCGCGTGGGCCGCAAATGGCTGTTACGGAGCCGGTTCCGTATGTGTTCGGGGCATCGATGGGTGTTTATACGTCGATCAAGGAAGAGAGTGTCTATTTCCGGCAGATTCCGCGCGGCAATATCGTGCTGGGTGGCGGCCCTGCTGGTCCCGCCGATGCCGTGACGTGCCGCGCTTCGGTGCTGCCGGAGAACACGGTGCAGCAGATGGCGCAGTTTCGTCGGCTCGTGCCTGCGCTCGCGGCGTTGCATGTGATACGGGTGTGGAGCGGCGTCGAAAGCTATTTGCCGGATTCTGAGCCGGTGATTGGGGCGAGTTCTACGACCGATGGTCTTTTCTATGCGTTTGGTTTTTGCGGATCGGGGTTTCAGATTGGGCCGGGGGTAGGTGAGACGCTGGCCGAACTGATCGGTACGGGCAGCACGCCGATTGCGTTGGATGCGTTTTCGATTGGGCGGTTTGGGAATGGTATGTCTTTGCAGGCTGCACCTGCTTCTGCTTCGTTTGAGGCTTCTTCATGAGTGCCGGTCAATCGTCTTCTTTTATGCTGCGGGATGCGCTTGCTTATATTGATGCGAATTTCGATAAGACTGTGAGTCTTGCTGAATTGGCTGAACTGTCAGCGCTTAGTGTTTCGCGGTTTGCTACTGTGTTCAGGCAGCAGGTTGGGCTTTCGCCTTATAGGTATTTGTGTGGAGTCCGTGTGCGGCGCGCTCAAACTTTGCTGCTGGCAGGCGTGCCTGGGGCTGTTGTGGCTACTGAAGTTGGGTTCTTTGATCAGAGCCATCTGGCCAGGCATTTCAAACGGTTTTGTGGTGTGACGCCGAGTCGGTTTTTGTCGAATGCGAAGGGAATGGGGTGAAGGTTTTTTTGTTGTCTGCGACGCTGGGTGGTTTGCTAGTGTTTGCGCGGGCTTTCGCGTTGGGGTGGTTTGCTTTGGGTTTGTGCTGGCATCCGCGTTTTGCCTTCGTACTTCACGCGTCGCCCCTGTGAGTTTGCCTTTTCGCTGGCATCTGCGTTATGCCTTCGTGCTTCAGGCGTCGCCCCTGTGCGGGGCAGCACCTACTTTTCTTTGCCGCCGCAAAGAAAAGTAGGCAAAAGAAAGCGGCTAACACCGCCAGCCCGTGTTCTTATCCACGGGCCCCCAACGTCCCCACGCTTCACGCGACAGTGCCCTGGTTGGTGCTCGTTGCCAACGCTTCGAATGAACGCTTCACCCGCTTCGAATACGCGTACTTGGGCAAGCGGCAGCGAATGGTATGTGCCGCCCAGGTGGCAAACTGTGTGTAGGTTGTCGCGTCGTATAGCTTGGCGCTCTTACAGGGTGGAACGCGTGCGCTATCGGTCCGAAGTGAAGCGTGTGAGGTGCTACGGCCTACATACAGTTTGCCACCTGGGCGGCGGTGGACTATCTGGCAAGGCATGCTGAAACGCGGGAGCGTGAAGCGGGTGAGGCGCACGGCAAGAGCGCTGGCAACGAACGTGGGTCACGTGGTTGCCGTGTGAAGCGTAAGAACCTTTGGGGGCCCTCGGGCAAGAAGAAATGTTGGCGGTGTTAGCCGCTTTCTTTTGCCTACTTTTCTTTGCGGCGGCAAAGAAAAGTAGGTGCCGCCCCGCACAGGGGCGACGCTTGAAGCACGATAACAAAACGCGGATGCCAGCGTAAAGGCAAACGCACGGGGCAACGCATGAAGCAAGAAGGCAATACGCGGATGCCAGCACAAACACAAGCAAAACCACCCAGCGTCGCAGACAAAAAATCTACCCAAACTTCAACCCAGTCTGCTTCATAGCATCCCTCAACCCCAGCCCAGGATACTTCTTCTCAATGATCCGCATATCATTGCGAGTCTCCTCGATGAGCCAGTCGCGGACATCGTCCACAATAGGCCGTAAGGGCTTATTAGCAGGCCGCACCAAACAGCACCGCCTGTTCGTAACAATAACTTCCTGCTCAGCGGGCAAAAGCGCCCCTTGCGCGAGCCAATGCGAAACCACATTCAACCACCCCAGCGCGATCCCCTGCCCAAGCAGCGCCGCCTGCACCACAATCGCATAATCATTAAAGCTCAGCATCCCGGCAACATGCCGCCCATGCCCGACGAACGCGCCGAATCGCTCATGCCAGCCGCGCTCCTCGTCATCCATGACGATAACCGTGTCCCCATGCGCACGCCCCGCATCGCTTAACGCAGTCTCCCGATACCGCTCATTACAAACAGGCAAAAGCGTTTCAGGCATAACAAGCACTGCATGCTCATCAATCTCACCATCGTGCAAAAACCGCATCCCGAGATCGACATCATGAAGCGGTCCACCAATCCGCCCCGATATCAGCTGAAACCGCAAATCGATATTAGGGAAAGCCTGATTCAGCCGGCTCATACGCGGCATCAGCCAATGCGTGGTGAAACCGGTGGAAACCGATAACGTCACCGACTCGACCCCCGTCGCGCGGGCCTCGATTTCCCTGATTGCATTTTCAACGCCATTGAAACCTTCAGAGATCGCGCGATACAGAATCCTGCCGCTTTCAGTGAGCTCGATACCGCCGCGCACCCGCTCGAACAGGCGCACGCCAATATGGTCCTCCATGCGCGCAAGCATGCGGCTCACGGCAGGCTGGCTCACATAGAGCTCCTGCGCGGCGCGCGTGAAGTTGCCGCAGCGGGCGGCCGCTTCGAACACGAACAGCGCATTCGCGCTCGGCAGTTTCTTGCGAAGATTGGGCATGACCTGATGTTATGCCCGATCCAACAATTTGGGAATTGCTGTCAAAAAGAACGGGACTTATATTTTTCTCAACGCACCCATTTCTAACGAGACACACGCCATGGACGCACGAGCGAAAACGGGAGTATCCATCAGGTCGGCAGCGAAGCGTTATGGTCCGGTGGTTGCGCTGGACGACGTATCGCTCGACATCGCACCGGGTGAATTCGTGTCGCTGCTCGGGCCGTCCGGGTCGGGCAAGACGACCTTGCTCGGCATCCTCGGCGGCTTCGTGCAGCCGAGTTCCGGCACGGTCTGGGTTGGCGAGCGCGACATTACATTTGCGCCACCGCACAAGCGCAACATCGGTATCGTGTTCCAGAACTACGCGCTGTTTCCTCATATGACAGTCGGCGAGAACGTCGCCTTTCCGCTGCGCGCGCGCCGCGAGCCCAAATCGGGCTGGGCGAAGAAAGTCGCCGACGCGCTCGCGATGGTCGAACTGAACGGCTACGAGTCGCGCAACATCAACCAGCTATCGGGTGGCCAGCGTCAGCGCGTGGCGCTCGCGCGCGCCATGGTGTTCGAGCCGCAACTGATCCTGATGGACGAGCCGCTCTCCGCGCTCGACAAGCAACTGCGCGAAACCATGCAGATCGAATTGCGCCGCCTGCATCGCAAGCTCGGCGCAACCATCGTCAACGTCACGCATGACCAGCGCGAGGCGCTGACGATGAGCGACCGCGTCGCCGTGCTGAAGGACGGCAAGCTCGTGCAGATCGATACGCCGGAGCGTCTCTATGACCGTCCGTGCGATGCGTTCGTCGCGAGCTTCATTGGCGAAGCGACATTACTCAACGTGAGCCGCGCCGGCGATGACGCCGTGCGACTCGGCGACGCCGTGTTGCGCACGGCGCATCCGCTGCCGCGCGGAGACAAGCTGCTGCTCGCAGTGCAGACGGAAAAGCTCGTGATCGACGTCGCGGATGCGCCGGGCGCCGCGCACGCAAACCGCCTGTCGTGCCGCGTCACCGAAGTGCTGTATCAGGGCGAGAGCCTGCGCGTGTTCGCCGCGCTCGCCGACGGCACGGCCATCAGCCTTCGACAACCCGGCAGCCACGAAGCGCGCCGGCGCATTCCATCGCCGGGCGCGCAGATGACCGTCACGCTCGATCCTCAGGACACGATCGTCGTGCCCGCCTGATTTCACTCACCGCCTGTGCACGGGCATGCCTTCTTACGCGATTCACGCAAACTGCAAAGGGATGATGCAATGAAGCTCACCGATTTCAAGGTTCTGACGTTCGATGTCGTCGGCACGCTGATCAACTTCGAAAAGGGCGTGCTCGCGTCCATGCGGCGTCTGGGCGGCGCGAAAGCGAAAGACCTGACCGACGAAGCGATCTTCGAGCCGTACATGCGCGGCCGCGCAACCTATCCGGGCCGCTCGAGCCATGAGATGGCCAACGTCTATCTGTACGTCGCGAAAGAACTCGGCTTGCCCGACGACGCACAATCGGCCGCTGCATTCCAGCGCGACGTGCTCGACTGGCCCGCATTCGAAGATTCCGTCGCGGCGCTGAAGCGCCTGCGCAAGCACTATCGCCTCGTCGCGATGACGAACGCGGACCGCGTCGCGCTGTCGGCGTATGCGCACACGCTCGGCGACCCGTTCGACGACACCGTCTGCTGCGACGAAACAGGCGTCGCGAAACCCGATCCGCAGTTCTTCGCGTACAACCGCGGACGTCAGGCGGCATTCGGCTACAAGTTCGGCGAAATCCTGCATACCGCGCAAAGCCAGTATCACGACATCGGCATCGCGACGAAGCTCGGCTACGCGACCTGCTGGATCGAGCGTCGCCAGGGCTTGAAGGGCTTCGGCGCGACGCCCGTTCCCGAAGCCGTCACCGAGCCGACGTTCAAGTTCGCGACGCTCGCGGCACTCGCGGACGCCGTCGAAGCCGAAGCGCGCGCCGCCTGATCATGCTCGCGCCGACGACACCGCACAATCCGCAGCCGGACTCGCTCTGGCGGGCGATGGCCGTGCGCTCGCCCGTCGCGGATGCGCCCGTCAGCACGGGCGCGCCGCTTGCGCGCGATCTGATCGTCGACGTGGCGATCATCGGCGCGGGGTACTCGGGTCTCGCGGCCGCGTATGCGTTGCAAAAGCGCGGTGTCGATTGCGCGGTGTTCGACGCGAATCCTGTTGGATGGGGCGCGAGCGGGCGCAATGGCGGCGTGGTGTCGTCGAAGTTCCGGCTGTCGTTTCCGTCGATAGCAAGCGCGTACGACCTCGACACCGCGAGGCGCATGCATCGGCTCGCGCATGAAGGCGTGCGCGTGGTCGAGCAGTTCGTCGATGAATTCAAGCTGGAGCGCGCGCGCTTCGAACATACGGGCAGCCTGCGTTGCGCGCACACCGAGCGCGCGTTCGCGTCGATTCGGGCGGAAGCCGACTGGGTGCGAACGCAGCTTGGCGATGGATCGATGAGCGTGCTGTCGCGCGAGGAAATCACGCACGAAACAGGTTCGAACGGCTTTGTCGGCGGCGTGCTGAGCGCCGATGCAGGCACGATCCTGCCGCTCGAATACGTATGCGGCATTGCGCGCGCGCTGACGGCACGCGGCGTGCCCATCTACGAATCGACGCCGATTCTCGACATGACGCGTGTGCAGGATGGCGTGATGCTGCGCGCGCCCGGCGGCAGCGTGCGCGCGAAGCAGGTGATCGTAGCAACCAATGCCTACTCGAATCTCACGCAGGCCACATCGCAGTATCAGCGCGAACTCGTGCCGTTTCGCAGCGCAATGATAGCCACGGAAAGATTGTCGGCGGAACTCGACGCGAAGCTGATGGTCAACGGGCGCAGCTATACCGAAACGCGTCGCATGATGAAGTGGTTTCGCAAGGTGGATGGCCGTATGCTGTTCGGCGGCCGCGATGCGTTCGGCAAGGAAGAGCAGGCAACGGGCTTCGATGCGTTGCAGCGCGCGATGGCCGCGCTCTTTCCCGATCTTGCGGGCGTGCGTGTCGAGTACGGCTGGTCGGGGTATGTGGGCATGACGTTCAACGCGTTGCCGCATGTCGGGCGCAGTGACGACGTCACGACATTCTGTCTCGGGTATAACGGAGCGGGTGTCGCGATGGCGAGCCTGATCGGGCAACACGCTGCTGCGCTGGCGCTCGGCGAGAAGCCGGAGCTGGCGTTGCTGGCGCAGGAAGGCTTGCGGCCCGTGCCGTTTCATTCACTGCGTGCGCCGGGCGTCAGGCTCGTTGCCGCGTGGTATCAGTTTCTCGACGCAGTGGGTGCATGATGACGACAGCCAAACACGTTTTGCAGGAACAGACTGTGATGCAGGCCACTACGATCGATCCGTCGGTACGTCACCAGCAGCGCGAAGACCGCGCGATGCTGCTGCTGATGGCGCCCGCGCTGCTCGTCGTCGTGGTCTTGCTGGTGGTGCCGCTGGCGTGGCTTTCGTGGCAGTCGATCTATCACGACGGCGCGTTCACGCTCGTCAACTATCAGCGGGTTTTCACGGGCACGTATCTGGACACGTTTCTGATGACGTTCAAGCTGAGCATCATCGTGACGGGCATTACGTTGCTGCTCGGATATCCCGTGGCGTATTTCGCGGCATCCGTGCCGCCGAAATGGAGCGCGCTGATACTCGGCATGGTGATCCTGCCGTTCTGGACCAGCGTGCTCGTGCGCACGTATGCGTGGCTCGTGCTGCTGCAACGCACGGGGCTCGTGAACAAGGCGCTGCTGTCGATGGGTTTGATCGACAGGCCGTTGCAGCTTTCGTATAACCAGTTCGGCACGATTGTCGCGATGGTGCACATCCTGTTGCCGTTCATGGTGCTGCCGCTTTACTCCGCGATGCAGAAGATCCCCGGCAATCTGTCGCAGGCGGGCGCGAGCCTGGGTGGCTCGCCGTTGCATGTGTTCTGGCGCGTGTTCCTGCCGCTATCGATGAGCGGCGTCGTCGCAGGCGTGACGCTCGTGTTCGTGCTGTGCCTCGGCTTCTACATTACGCCTGAGCTGATGGGCGGCGGCAAGTCGATCATGGTGTCGATGGTGGTGAGCCGCAATGTCGAGATCTACAACAGTTGGGGCGCGGCGAGTGCGGTCAGCGTCGTGTTGCTGGTCTGCGTGTTCGCGATCTTCTATGCGGCGAGCCGCGTGATTCCACTCGAAAAGACCCTGGGCGCGAAATGAACAAGCTCTCATTCGGAAGGCTGACGCTCGGTGCGGGCGTCGTGCTGATCCTCGTGTTTCTGATGCTGCCCGTGGTGATCGTCGTGCCGCTGTCGTTCTCCGATACGCGCTTCATGACGTTTCCGCCGCCGGCGTATTCGCTGCGCTGGTATCACTCTTTCTTCGACAACCCCGCATGGATCGACGCGGCGCGCGTGACGCTGACGGCTTCCGTGTGCGCCGCGCTGATCGCGACGCCGCTCGGCATTGCGGCTGCGTATGGTATCCAGCACGGCTCGCACTGGTCGATGCGCTATCTGCGCACGCTGCTGATGCTGCCTTTGATGGTCCCCATCATCATCGTCGCGGTGGGGGTGTTCTTCGTGTTCACGCAGGCTGGGTATGTGAATACGCTCACCGGGCTGATCGTCGCCGATACGATGCTCGGCCTGCCGTATGTGCTGATCTCCGTCGGCGCGGATTTGCGGACCTTCGACCGCACGCAGGAAATGGTCGCGCGCAGCCTCGGCATGAACCGCTTTCGCAGCTTCATGACGGTGACGCTGCCGCAGATCAAGGCGAGTGTCATCTCCGGCGCGGTCTTCGTGTTCATTCAGGCGCTGGATGAAACGGTCGTCGCGCTGTTCATTTCGGGCGGTTCGAACCAGACGCTGACGCGGCGCATGTTCGTCACGTTGCGCGACGAGATCGATCCGACCATCGCCGCGATCAGCACGATGCTGACGGCGCTGACGCTGTGCCTCGTGATGATCGTTGTCGTGAGCCGCCGTTCGTCGGCGGTCGCGCGCGCCTGATTTCTTTCTACGGAAACCGGATGTCCAATTCACTGAAGTTTTATATCGACGGCGCGTGGGTCGAGCCGTCCAGCCGTGCGCGTCTGCCTGTCATCGATCCCTGCACCGAAGAGCCGTTCGCCGAAGTGGCACTCGGCAATGCGCAGGATGTCGATCGCGCGGTGGCGGCGGCGAAGCGCGCGTTTGTGTCGTTCTCACAAACGCGGCCAGAGGAGCGCGTTGCGTTGATCCGGCGCATTCTCGATGTGTATCTCGAACGTTATGACGAGATGGCCGAGACGATCATGCGTGAAATCGGTGCGCCCGCGAAGTTCTCACATGCCTGGCAGGCGGGTCTTGGCAAGCGGCATCTGGAAGAAGTGCTGCGCACGTGCGAGACCTTCGAATGGCAGCGCAAGAAGGGCACGACGCTGATCAATCATGAGCCTGTCGGTGTCGTGGCGTTGATCACGCCGTGGAACTGGCCGATCAATCAGATCGTCTGCAAGGTCGCGCCGGCGATCGCCGCGGGCTGCACGATGGTGTTGAAGCCCAGCGAGGTGTCGCCGCTCAATGCGGTGCTGTTCGCCGAGATCATCGATGCGGCTGGCGTGCCTGCTGGCGTGTTCAACCTGGTCAACGGCGATGGGCCGACCGTGGGCGCGGCGCTGTGCAGTCATCCCGATGTCGACATGGTGTCGTTCACGGGTTCGACGCGCGCCGGCATCGAGATCGCGAAGCTCGCTGCGCCGACCGTCAAGCGCGTTCACCAGGAACTGGGCGGCAAGTCGGCGAACATTCTGCTCGACGACGCCGATTTCGAAGCGGCCGTGACAGCTGGCGTCAATTCGTGCTTCGGCAATAGCGGCCAGTCGTGCAACGCGCCGACGCGCATGCTCGTGCCCGCGTCGCGGCACGACGAAGCGGTCGACATCGCGCGGCGCGCGGCCGATGCCCATCGTGTCGGACCGGCCGATGCCGCGGATACGACGATGGGCCCGGTGGTCAGCGACGTGCAGTTCGGGCGCGTGCAGCGCTTGATCGGTATTGGGATCGACGAAGGCGCGCAACTGGTGGCGGGCGGCACTGGACGTCCCGATGGGCTGACGCGCGGCTACTACGTGAAGCCGACTGTGTTCGCGAACGTGGACCCGTCGATGACGATTGCCCGCGACGAGATATTCGGTCCCGTGCTGGCGATCATGCCGTATCGCGATGAAGAAGAGGCGATTGCGATCGCCAACGATACGCCGTTTGGGCTGGCCGCTTATGTGCAATCGGCGGATATCGAGCGGGCGCGGCGGGTTGGGTTCAGGATGCGCGCGGGCAGCGTGTATCTGAACTATCCGACGTGGGACGCGGGGTCGCCTTTCGGCGGGTACAAGCAATCGGGGAACGGCCGCGAGTATGGCGAGTGGGGACTGGAGGCGTTTCTGGAGGTGAAGGGGGTGGTGGGGTTTGGGGGATAAGAGGCGGAATGGAAAGCTCCGTTGACGCGGGGCTTCCATCCCGGGAATTGCGGCGCGTGTTAGACCGCCCGAACATCAAGACGCTTGCCCAATACCGCAAACGCCGATTCGACCATCTCGATCTTCGATGAATGGCCGAAGTTCAGAAGTCGATCCACCTGCACCTGATTGACGCTGAGCCGCCGCGCGAGTTCAGCCTTTCGTACGTTCTGGCGCAGCATCTCGTCGGCGAGCAGCACTTTTGCGGTCACAAGCGCCGGCAACGTGACGACGGATTGCCCGCGTTTGGCCTTCGAAGGCATCGGGATGCTTCGCTTCTCCGCGAAGTAGATTTCGAACGCGGCCTCAAGCGCATCCAGGGCTTGCACTTTCGCGTCTTCTTCGTCGTCGCCGACGGTGATGGCTTCGGGAACATCCGGAAACGTGACGAGCAACGTTCCGTTGTCGTCGGGTGTCAGGCTGATCGGGTAGCTGAGCATACGTGTGTCGTGGTTTGCCATTCTTTCAAAGAACATGGAGGTGATACGCGAGTGAGAGAGCCCGCGTAGGGCTCTCTGCTTCACCTGATACCGAGTTGCTTCCTGATGGCTTCCACCAGTCCGTCCTTTACCCATTTCCTTCGCACCGTGATCGGGGAAGATGGTGGTCCTGCCATTGAGCGTCACCCGGTAGTGACTTGCGCCGCTTCGGTGCTTTTCGAACGTCGCGCCTTGCTGCTTCAGCCACTTCCTGAACTCGCTGTATTTCATGTTCTCCCTATGTTGTTATGAAGGGAGAAAGTTACAACATAAATGTTGTATTTATAAGTGGATATTTGCAACAAAATTGTTGTATTTTTTCTCAGAGACAAATTGGGGCATAGGACCCGGCTCGGACTCCTCCGGATGCTCTTATCATCTCCGCCACCCTCTCCGCCACCATAATCGTCGGCACATTGGTATTCGCGCACGGGATAGACGGCATTAGCGACGCATCGCACACATGCAGTCCTTCCACGCCATACACGGCGCCGTCCGCGTCGGTCACGGCCAACGGATCGCCGGGCGCCCCCATCCTGCATGTCCCCGACGGATGCCACGTCCCACCAACCGATCGCGTGACAAACTCAGTCATCGCAGCGTCATCGGCTAGCAGTTCATCGATCGAAACACCCTGCGTCACCACGCGCCGGATCAGCGACCCACGCAACGGCCCGGCAATATCGAGCAGCGCGCTCAACGCCCCACGCTGAAACGCATTCCACACGCCCGGCACGGCCACGGCCGCGACGCGTGGCGAATAGCTCGATGGAAAAATGGCATCGCGGTGCGCCGCCATCGAAGGCGCTGCCAGCGTCTGCGCACCAAAGCGCAACGCGAGCTTCAACCGTTCGAGATCGCGCAGGTCCGACAACATCGCGAAGTCGACCAGCGGCTCATCGAAAGGACTCGCCGACGCGAGCTTCAAAGACCCGCGCGAATACGACTTGTTGACCCAGAAGAAAATCGTCCCGAGCCGATAACCGACCGAATGCCAGCCCGAGCGCGACAGGATCGCGCCGTGCATGTCGCCAGGCACGGTATCGGGCAACCCAGAGGAAAACCGCACGATCGCCTGTTCATGATGCTCGTCGGGAAACGGCGTACGCGCGGCGCGCGGCAGAAACGCCGACACGGCAATCGACGGATGCTCCATCAGATTGCGCCCCACGCCCGCGCGGTCTGCGCGCACCTCGATGCCGAGCCCGGCGAGATCGCTGGCGGGACCGATGCCGCTTCTGAGCAGCAGCGCAGGACTATGAATCGCGCCAGCACTTACGATCACACGCGCCGCGGGCACATCCTCATGCGTGCCGTCCGCATGCAAAACCCGCGCACCCGTTGCACGCTGCCCGTCGAACAATATCCGCTGGACGACGAGACCCGTGCGTATCGACAGATTCTTGCGCGCACGCACGGTATCGTCGAGATAGCAGACGGAAGTCGGAATGCGCTCGCCCGCTGCGCTCACGGCGATCGAGCCAACGAACGTGCCGTCTTCCCACGGACCGTTCTGATCGTCGTGCAACGCATGTCCGCGCTGTTGCAGCGTGCCGAGCACGGCCTGCACGAACGGCGAGATACGCGGCCAGCGAGTGCGCTGAATGCGCAAAGGCCCGCTCGCGCCATGCAGCTCGCCGCCGAAGTCGCAATCGGTTTCGAGCTTGCGGAAATAGGGCAGACACGCTTGCCAGTTCCATCCGCGCGCGCCGAGCGCTTCCCATTCGTCGTAATCGGCGGGTGCGCCGCGGTTGGCCATCAGCGCGTTGATCGCCGAGCCGCCGCCCAGCAGCTTCGCCTGTTCATAGCGGCGCAGCGCCGCTGGCGCGCTCATGCGCGCTTTCAGTTGCTGCCAGATGTTGCGCGTGTCGAGATACGCGCGGCCCGGATAGCGGCTGCGGATCGCATCGGGCATGCTCGCCTGCGAGATATCGCGGCCCGCTTCGATCAGACACACGGTCTTGCCCGTATCTTCGGACAGCCGCGCAGCCAGCACGCAGCCTGCCGAGCCGCCGCCCAGAATCAGATAGTCGATCACGTCGAATGTTGTGCGGCGCGTGTCGCCGGCAGTGCGTGAGAATCGATGAAATGAAAAACGCCCGCAACGAACGATGTTCCTGCGGGCGCCTGATTGGCAATGCGCGACTACGTTATTGCATGAACTTCAGCCAGCGCGCCTTGGCCTGAATCCCTGCGTCGGAGGCCCACCATTCTTCCGACATCAGCGCCTGCTTCGACGCGTTATCCGGCGAGCTAGGCAGTTCGCTCGCGCGCTTCGCGGTGATCTTGCCCGTCTTGAACGCCGCGGGGTTGCCCGGACCGTAGTCGATATAGAGCGGCAGATTCGCCTGCAAATCCGGCGACAACGCAGCGTTGACGAACTTGATCGCGTCGGGCAGATTCGGCGCGTTCTTCAGCACACACAACTGCGTGTTCTGCAGAATGCCGTCATTGAACGTGAAGTCGACATCGGGATCATCCTTCTTCACGGCGCTGGCGCGGCCGTTCCAGATCATCGTCATGTCCACTTCGCCGTCGTGCAGCAATTGCGCCGACTGGCCGCCCGACGTCCACCACACGGTAATGTCGGGCTTGATCTGCTGCAGTTTCTTAAACGCGCGATCCACATCCAGCGGATAGAGCTTGTCGCGCGGCACGCCGTCGGCGAGCAGCGCAGCTTCGAGCACCGTCTGCGGATCGTTGCGCAGCGCACGCGTGCCGGGGAAGTTCTTCACGTCCCAGAAATCCTTCCAGCTTTGCGGCACTTTCTTGAGGTTCTTCTTGTTGTAGCCGATCACGGTCGAATAGAACTCGTACGCAACCGAATACGGCGTGCGATATTTTTCCGGCACGGCCGCTGCGTTCGGGATCTTCGAGAAGTCCAGCTTTTCCAGCAGACCTTCGCGGCCACCGCGCAGACAGTTCGATGTCGGTGTATCGACCACGTCCCAGATTGGCTTGCCCGTCGCGCCTTGCGCCTTGATCTGTGGCCAGGCGTCGGGAATGCTGTCCTGGGCGATCGTGATGCCCAGCTCCTTCGCAGCAGGATCGAGGATCGCCTTGGTCTGCGCTTCCTGATACGTGCCGCCTTGTGAGACGAAAGTGATTTTCCCCGCCGCGAACGCGGGCGCCATACCCGCGATGCTCAACGCGAGCGTCATAACTAGTGGGCGCAACTTCGTTTTATTGATCACGACTTTTTCCTCGACACGGTTGAAGCGAAAGACATCTTCCAGGTCGTGCTGTCGCGCTTCCGGCGTGACGCAGGAAGCAGAACAACGCGGGATTGATTGAAAATATAGTGAGTCAATTTCGGCGGAGCAACGCCGGAATTGTTGGAGTCCCCATGACGTAGTGTTATGTCAGACGCTTGATGTGCACGTCACCAGGGCTCTCACCGATCGCATGCCGTCAGAAGATCACGTAGACCTTGCGCATCGTCTCTTCGACTTCCCATGTGCCTTCCGTGTGGGCCTCGAAGAACAGCGTGTCGCCGCCCGAGAAGTGAACCGTGTCTTCGCCGTCGGGCGTGAAGCGGCCACGGCCGCTGAGGAAGTGCATCACTTCGGCCTGCTTGACCGAGCGCCGATACGTGCCGGGCGTGCATTCGAAGATGCCCGTATCGATCGCCTCGCTGCCGCGAATCACTTTCTGCACGCCGGATACCTGGATTTCTGGCGTGCCTGGAAGACCGGCCGTGCCCCAGGCTTCCAGTCCCTGCAATGCAATGCTTTGTTTGATCTGCTGGACTTTCATCTCGTGTTTTCGTTGACGATGGTTGGAATGACGGCAAAAGCTATTGAGTTCTTGCGATACGCTTCTCGATCTTGCCGAGCCGCACGACCGTCACGCCCGCGCGCAACTGCCTGAGCGAAGGCATCACGAGCATGCAGTCGGGGTAGGGCGTGGGCACGGCTTCACCGTCCGACCAGCCAATCACGCTGCCAGCGTCGGGAAACACCTCTAAGCCCGTGTAGTCGCCGGCGAAGCGAAAGTCGAGGCTCTTCGCGACGACAGGCTCCGTCACGCGCACGATCAGCATTTCGTCGGGCAGCGCCAGGGCCCAGCCTTCGGGCAAGTCGGCTTCATCGACCACGCCGGACAACAAGAGAAAGCGCGCCGTCACATCGCGCGCAACGGCGACGGCGCTCGCTTCCCAATGCTGTCCGCATTCGATCAGCAACGCGTTCTTCGCACTTTGCGGATCGCCAAAGCCTTCATAGTCGCGCATGCGGCGGCCTTCTGGATGGCCCTCGTCGCAGATCACCGTGGCGGGCGTGCCGAGCTTTTCCGACAGCGCGATACCCTTGTCGAGCGGCCCGGCGACGATCAACGGCTTGCTCTTCTCATGCATCGAATGCAGGTCGAGCAGCAGATCGACGGTATCGATCACGGGCCGCATCGCGCGTGCGCGGCGCAACTCGCTCGAATCGAGCGCGCTGTTGTCGAGCGTATGCGCCGTCCACACGCGGTTGAAGTCCTGATCGACGAAGCGCGCCGCATCCGGCTTCGACGGATCGAAACGCGCATACGCATCGACGTTCGCGAACGCGAGCGTCAGCTTGCCGCGCCGTGGACGCAGCTTCGCGCGCAGCAGCGCATCGACGACGATCGCGCCGCACACCTCGTTGCCGTGCGTGAGCGCGTTGATCATCACGTGCGGACCGGCGACGCCCGAATCGAAGGTATGCACGTACGCGATGCCCGTGTCGCTGTGCTCGTGCACGGCGATGTCGGGGAATGCGACTTCGATTGGATAGGCCTGCGCGTTCATTCGAGTCCGCCCTGGCAGAGGTATTTGATCGACAGGTAATCGTCGAGGCCGTATTTCGAGCCTTCGCGGCCGTAGCCCGATTCCTTCACGCCGCCGAACGGCGCGGCTTCGCTCGCGAGCGCGCCTTCGTTGATGCCGACGATGCCCGCTTCGAGTTGCCGCGCGACGCGGTCGATGCGCCGCACGTCCTGGCTATAGAAGTACGATGCGAGGCCGAACGGCGTGTCGTTGGAAGCGCGGATCGCCTCGGCTTCGTCGTCGAAACGGAACAGCGGCGCGACGGGGCCGAAGGTCTCTTCGCAGCTCAGGTTCATGTCGGGCGTTGCATCGGCGAGCACGGTCGGCGCGTAGTAGTTGGGGCCGAGTTCCGGCAGGCGCTTGCCGCCGGTCAGCACGCGCGCGCCGCGGGCCACGGCGTCGTCGACGTGACGCGCGATCTTGTCGATTGCGCGCGCGTTGATCATCGGGCCGATCTGCGCAGCGGGGTCGGTGGCGGGCGCGACTTTCAGCGCGGCGACGCGCGTCGCGAGCAGGTCCGCGAAACGCTCGTACACGCCGGACTGCACGTACACGCGGTTCGGGCACACACAGGTCTGACCGCCGTTGCGGAATTTTGCGGCCAGCAGGCCCGTGACGGCGGCATCGAGATCGGCGTCGTCGAACACGATGAAGGGCGCATTGCCGCCCAGTTCCAGCGACAGCTTCTTCAACGTCCCCGCCGATTCGCGTGCCAGATACTTGCCGACAGGCGTCGAACCCGTGAACGTGATCTTGCGCACGCGGCTGTCGGCGAGCCAGTCGGCTACTGCGCCTACAGCGTTCTCTCGCGACGACGCAATCAGGTTCAGCACGCCCGCCGGCACGCCTGCCTCATGCGCGAGCATCACGAGCGCAAGGGCCGTGAGGGGCGTGTCTTCAGCAGGCTTGCCGACGACCGTGCAGCCTGCCGCGAGCGCGGGCGCGATCTTGCGCGCGATCATCGCGAGCGGGAAATTCCACGGCGTGATCGCGGCGACGACGCCGACAGGCTCCTTCACCGCGCTCATGCGCTTGCCGCGCTGCTGCTGCGGAATGATGTCGCCGTAGATGCGCGTCGCTTCGTCCGCGAACCACGCCACGTACGACGCGCCGTACATCACCTCGCCGCGTCCTTCGGCGAACGGCTTGCCCTGTTCGAGCGAGATCAGGCGGCCGAGCGTATCGGCGTTCTCGACCATCAGCGCATGCCAGCGGTGCAGCACGGCGGCGCGGTCTTTCGGCAAGGCGTCGCGCCAGGCGGGGAAGGCGCGAGCGGCGGCATCGGTGGCGGCGCGCGCGTCGGCGGCGTCGCTGTCGGCGATCTGCGCGATCACTTCGCCCGTCGCCGGGTTCGTCACGTCGAAGCGCTTGCCTTTAGCAGACGCCACCCACTTGCCGTCGATGAAATTGTCGCTGCGGATCAGCTCGCTCAACTCGTATCGCTTGGTCATCTAAAGACTCCTGTGATTCAGGCGAGGCGATGCGCGATAGCCGCGCCCACTTCCGCCGTATTCGCCTTGCCGCCCAGGTCACCCGTATGCGGGCCTTCCTTGAGCGTGGCTTCGATGGCGGCGAGGATCGCGTCGTGCGCTTCGCGTTCTTTGCCCGCGCCGTTGCCGAGGAAATCAAGCATCATCGCCGCCGACCAGATCATCGCGATCGGATTGGCGATGCCTTTGCCCGCGATGTCGGGCGCGGAACCGTGCACGGGTTCGAACAGCGACGGGAATACGCGATCCGGGTTCATGTTCGCCGACGGCGCAATCCCGATCGTGCCCGTGCAGGCCGGGCCGAGATCGGAGAGGATGTCGCCGAACAGATTGGTCGCGACCACCACGTCGAAGCGATCCGGATTCAACACGAAACGTGCACAAAGAATATCGATGTGCTGCTTGTCCCACGTCACGTCCGGATAGCGCGCGGCCATCTCTGCGGCGCGCGCGTCCCACCACGGCATGCTGATCGAAATGCCGTTGCTCTTGGTCGCGACGGTGATCTTCTTCTCGCGGCGCTGCGCGAGATCGAACGCGAACTTCAATACGCGCTCGGAGCCTTTGCGGGTGAAGATCGACTGCTGCATCACGAACTCGCGCTCGGTGCCTTCGAACATCGTGCCGCCCACCGACGAGTACTCGCCCTCGGTGTTCTCGCGCACGATCATGAAGTCGATATCGCCCGCCTTGCGGCCCGCGAGCGGCGACGGCACGCCTTCGAACAGGCGCGCGGGACGCAGGTTGATGTACTGGTCGAATTCGCGGCGGAACTTGAGCAGCGAACCCCACAGCGAGATGTGATCGGGCACGGTGTCGGGCCAGCCGACCGCGCCGAACAGCACGGCATCGACGCCTTCGAGCTGCTGCTTCCAGTCGTCGGGCATCATCTGGCCGTGCTGCGCGTAGTAGTCGCAGCTCGCCCACTCGATGTGCTGATAGTCGATGCCGATGCCGTAGCGCTTGCTGACGGCGTCGAGCGCACGCAGCGCTTCGGGCATCACTTCCTTGCCGATGCCGTCGCCGGGAATCACTGCGATGCGATAGTTGCGGGTCATACGGGTCTCCTCGTCGGGAAAATGTCGGAAAGGGTTCGGGTCATTCAGGCCCAGCGTTCACTAACGACTAGTCTATTCCTGATTAACCGTCATAAAATCGCGCTTTCGGTTAAGCCACTATGCACGAACTGTGAATAAATCGCCGAACCTCGACGACCTGCGCGTGTTCTGCACCGTCGCCCGCAAAGCCAGCTTCAGCGCGGCGGCGGATGCGCTGTCGGTGTCGGCGGCGTATGTCAGCAAGCGCGTGAACATGCTCGAAGCGGATCTGGGCACGCGCCTCTTTCATCGCTCGACGCGCCGCGTCGCGATCACGGAAGCGGGCGAGCGCGTGTACGCGTGGGCCGAAAAGATTCTCGACGACGTCGACCGGCTGGTCGAAGACGTGTCGACCACGCGCCGCGTGCCGCGCGGCACGTTGCGCATCTCCAGCAGCTTCGGCTTCGGGCGCCATGTCGTGGCGCCGGCGCTGGCGCGGCTCACCGAGCGCTATCCGCAACTGAGCGTGCGGCTCGACCTGTTCGACCGCATCGTCGATGTGGCGGGCGAAGGCTTCGATCTCGACATTCGTATCGGCGACGACATCGCGCCGCATCTGATCGCGAAGCGCCTTGCGGAGAACCATCGCGTGCTGTGCGCGTCGCCGGAATACCTGAAGCGTCACGGCACGCCGCGTCAGCTTGCGGACCTCGGCACGCATCATTGCCTCGCGATCAAGGAGCGTGACCATCCGTTCGGCATCTGGCGTCTGACGGAACGCGGCGAGACCGTTTCCGTCAAGGTGACGGGGCCGCTGTCGACCAATCACGGCGAAGTCGCCGTGCAATGGGCGCTTGCGGCGCGCGGCATCGTCTTGCGTTCGATGTGGGATGTGCGCGCGCTGCTGGATTCCGGTGTGCTCGTGCAGGTGCTGCCCGGCGTCACGCAGCCGGCTAACGTGTGGGCGGTCTATCCGGCGCGGCTGGCGTCGTCGGCGAAGGTGCGCGTGTGCGTCGATTTTCTGTCGGACGAGTTCGGCCGTCTCGCCCCGCCGGACGCACCTCAGTGATGGTTCTGTGAGAAGAGTGTTTCGAGCGGATAGTGCGTCTTGACGAATGGCGTCTTGATGATCACATAGCTGAAGTACTTTTCGATGCCGATATTGCGCTCCAGCAGCCCTTCGATGATGCTCTGATAGTGACTGACGCTGCGCGTGATGAACTTGAGCAGATAGTCGTAGCCGCCGCTCGCCAGATGGCATTCGACGATCTCGTCGACATCCCTGATTGCGTTGACGAACTTGATGAAGTCTTCCCGGCGATGGTCGGCGAGCGTGACCTCGGTGAACACGATCTGCACGTCGCCGAGCTTTTCGAGCTGGATCTGCGCGCCGTACCCGATGATGTAACCCGCCTTCTCCAGACGCTTCACGCGGATCAGACAAGGACTCGGCGACAGCCCGACTGCGTCGGCCAGCTCGACGTTCGTGATTCGCCCTCGCTTTTGCAACTGCGAGAGGATGCGCAGATCGATTCGGTCCAGCTTGCAGTCGGTGCTCATCGTGAGTCGGTCGGTCCCGCATGTCGAAGGGTCGGTCGATGTTATCACGCAGCCGCGCGGCGTTTAAATTCGATCGAACCCTTCAGTGCGGCGCGCACGTCGGCTTGCGCGAGCACGTCGTCGAGCGTCTTTTCGAGGCGCTCGAACAGCAGGTCGAACTCGCTTTCCGTGTAGCACAGCGCGGGCGCGAAACCGAGGATGTTGTCGCCGAACGCGCGGAACACGAGGCCGTTCGCATACGCGGCCGTGGCGATGCGGTCCGGCAGTTTCAGCGCCGCGTCGAAGCCCTGTTTCGTGTCCTTGTCGGCGACGAGTTCGAGCGCGCCCAACAAACCGCGATGTCGCGAATCGCCGACGAGGGGATGCGCGAGCAGTGCATCGAGCCCTTGCGCGAAGCGCGGCGCACGCGCGATGCCGTTCGCGAGCAGGCCGCCTTCGTGATAGAGGCGCATCACTTCGAGGCCGATCGCGGCGCTCACGGGGTGCGCCGAGTACGTGTGCCCGTGGCCGATCGCCGCCGCGACGTCGCCGCCGTCGGCGATGCCCTGATAGACGGCATCGGACATCAGCACCGCGCCCATCGGCGCATAGCCCGCCGTGAGGCCCTTGGCGACCGTCATCAGGTCCGGCTCGACGCCTTCCGCTTCGCACGCGAACAGCGGGCCGGTGCGGCCGAAGCCCGTAATGACTTCATCGGCGACGAACAGGATGCCGAGCTTGCGGCAGGCTTCGCGCATCGCCTTCAGCCAGCCGACGGGCGGCACGATCACGCCGCCCGATCCCTGGATCGGTTCGCAGAAGAAGGCGGCGACGTTGTCCGCGCCGAGGGCTTCGACTTTCGCTTCGAGCGCGGCGACGGAGGCGGCGATCAGGGCGGCGTCGTCGGCGAAATCATTGCGGTACGCGTAGGGCGACGGGATGTGGTGTTGCGTGGGCAGGGGCACATCGAAGTTGCGATGGAACGCGGGCAGCGCGGTGAGGCCTGCGCCGACCGACGACGAGCCGTGATAGCCGCGTTGCAGCGCGATGATGTGCTTTTTCGACGGGCGGCCTGTCGCGTTGAAGTAGTGCGTGATGAAGCGCAGCGCGGAGTCGACGGCATCGGACCCGCCGAGCGTGAAGTACACGTGCTGCAGCGACGCGGGTGCCAGTTCGACGAGCTTGGCGGCGAGTTCGATGGCGGGCTCGGAGCCGAAGTGGAAGTAGCCTGTCGCGTAGGGGAGACGGGCCATCTGTTTTGTCGCTGCGTCGACGATGCTTTGATGGCCGTAGCCGGTGTTCACGCACCAGAGGCCTGAGAAGGCGTCGAGCAGTTCATTGCCGTCGATGTCGCGGAGGTAGACGCCTTGCGCGGATTCCAGCACGGTGACGCCGCGCGCTTCGTGTGCGCGATAGCTGACGACGGGGTGGATCAGGTGTTTGCGGTCGGATTCGATGAGGGACGGGTTTGGCATGGGGTGGGTCTCGTTTCTTCGCTTTCGCGGGTGGGAGGCGGACCGTTTCATACTACAGAGAGGGGGTTGGCGCGTGATTCGCCAAATAAATCTTTGAATAACGTGGATGTGGTTTTTTTGGGGGTGGGGGCAGCATTTTGTGCTGTATCGGGGTTTTTTCTGTCTGCGACGCTGGGGTGGGGGTTTTGATTTTGCGGTGCAAGCGGGTCGGGTTCGCTGGTATGCGCGTTGTGACTTGGCTATGTATGCGTTGCCGGTCGGTGCTTTGGACTTTGCGATGGCATCCGGTTTGGGCGTTCGCGGCGCGGACGTTGCCGGTTGGTGTGTTTGCCTTTGCGCTGGCATCCGCGTTATGCCTTCGTGCTTCAAGCGTCGCCCCTGTGCGGGGCGGCACCTACTTTTCTTTGCCGCCGCAAAGAAAAGTAGGCAAAAGAAAGCGGCTCACACCGCCAGCACGTGTTCTTATCCACGGGCCCCCAACGTCCCCATGCTTCACACGGCAGTGCCCTGGTTAGTGCTCGTTGCCAACGCTTCGAAATGAACGCCTCACCAGCTTCGGATACCCGTACTCGGGCAAGCGGCAGCGAATGGTATGTGCCGCCCAGGTGGCAAACTGTGTGTAGGTTGTCGCGTCGTATAGCTTGGGGCTCTTACATGGTGGAACGCGTGCGCTATCGGTCCGAAGTGAGGCGTGTGTCGCTCTACGACCTACACACAGTTTGCCACCTTGGCGGCCGTGGACTATCTGGCACGGCATGCTGCAACGTGGGTGCCTGAAGCGGGTGAGGCGCTCATTCGAAGCGTTGGCAACGAACATGGGTCACGTGATTGCCGTGTGAAGCGTAAGACCGGTTGGGGGCCCTCAGGCAAGAACAAGAATTAGCGGTGTTAGCCGCTTTCTTTTGCCTACTTTTCTTTGCGGCGGCAAAGAAAAGTAGGTGCCGCCCCGCACAGGGGCGACGCTTGAAGCACGAAGGCATAGCGCGGATGCCAGCGAAAAGACAAAAAAAGCGAACCGGGCCGCGCCGCGTAGGCGCCGACACGGATGCCAGCGCGAAGGCCAAAACACGTTGGCGAGGCACGCGCAGCAAACACCACCTCGCGAATACCAGCGAAAAAACAAAAAGCCCAAACGGCACCGCCTGCGCCGCAAAGGCAAAAACCCCACCCCAGCGTCGCAGACAAAAACCGCTAATACCCTCGACTCCGATCAACCTCCCCGACCATCGGCAACCCATCGCGCCGCCGCCGAATATTCTCCAGGACCACGTCGACGGCGCTCTCAGGCCGAGTAGCACTAGCAATATGCGGCGTAATCCTCACCCGCGGATGCGTCCAAAACGGATGCGACTCCGGCAATGGCTCAGGATCCGTCACATCAAGAATGGCATTCTGCAACTGCCCGCTATCGAGCGCATCGAGCAGATCCTGCTGATTAACCTGCGGGCCGCGCCCGACATTAACGAACGACGCCCCTTTGGGCAGCTTGCCGAACAGACGCTTATCGAGCAGCCCACGCGTCGCATCGGTAAGCGGCAGCAGGCAGACAAGAACATCCGTCCGAGCAAGAAACGCATCGAGCGCCTCGACACCCGCAAAACACTCAACACCCTCTAGCCGATGCTCCGAACGACTCCACCCTGCACACGGAAACCCAAACACCCGTAAACGCTCTAGCACGGCAGTACCCAACATCCCAAGCCCCAGCACGCCAACGCGCCGCGTCGAAGCCGCCCGCACGGGCATCTCACGCCAGACCCGCTGTCGCTGCTGCAAAGCATAGTCGAACAGATCGCGATGAATGGTCAGCACGGCCTGCGTCACATACTCCACCATGCCTTCCACGATCCCCGGCTCGATCATGCGCACCACGGCAATATGCGGCGGCACGCGCGACAGATCGAACTGATCGATGCCCGCCCCCACCGAAAAGATCACTTCGAGATTCGGCAACGTGCGCGCCGGGTCGTCAGGTGGCTGCCACGCGGCGAGATAACGCACGGCCGCCGGATCGCCGACGTCCGGCCACAGGCGAAAAGGAATCTCAGGCGCCTTTTGCGCAAAGTGCTGCGCCCATAACTTGCCGCGTTCGGGATCGGCCTTGTAGAGAAGCGTCATGATTTAACCAAGTGCCTGATTGACGATAGCGAACTGCTCGACGGAAGGATCGCTTGAGGGCGTGCCGTTGCGGGACATCTTGATGACAGTGTCGACGCATTTGAGGCCCAGTTCTTCGAGCCAGGGCGTAAGGCCGCTGTCGCCAGCCGTGTCGATGCGCGTGAAAGCGCCCGCGTTCGCCGCAAGACAATGCGCGATCAGCGCTTGCGCACGGCGCGTCGATTCGTCTGCGGAGTTCTCGACGACAACCGGCCCGATCGCGTGTCCACGGCCAAACGGCCGCAGCATCGCGAAGCCCAGCGCTTCACCATCCCGCTCCAGCGCAACGCCGCCCGCAACATCGAGTAGCGCCGGCAGCAGCGCGCTGCGATCGAGGCCGCTCGCGCGCGTAGCAAGGTCGATCAGACGGGGCGTGTCGGCGGCTTGCAACGGGCGCAGTTGCTCGCCCGGTTGCAGCACGATCTGCGGGACGCGAAAGTCGGTGGCCTGGTGCTGGTTGATCGTGCCGATTGCGTGGAAGCCGAGCTTTTCGTACAGCGGCTGGCCGGCTGGCGTTGCATGCAACACCGTGGTCCGTCCGCCGAGCATTTCGAGCAGACGCTCCATCAACTCGCGTCCGATGCCTCGACCTTGCTGGTCCGGCGAGACGATCACCATCCCGAGCGACGCGCCGTTCTCGCCGTACTTCCAGCACAGCGCCGTGCCGACAATGCGATCCCCGCTCAGCGCGACAAAGCCGCCACCGGCATCGGCGACCAGGCGCCAGTCGTCGGCGCGATGCGGCCACTTGACCTCGAGCGACAGCGCGTGCGCGGCGACGATGTCGTCGGGCGTGAAAGGCCGGAAGGTAGCAGTGGAAAGGGTGGAAAGTTTGGAAAGGGCGGAAAGCGGTTCGGGCGTGGACACGAAAGCTCCTCTGGCTGGATACGCCCGTCACTGTGGCATTTCGTCGGCACGAAGGCTAGGACGATCCTGCTGCGACAGGCGCACGCCGTTCATGTCCACGCCCGTGTGCGCCGTTTTGCGCTGCGCCGCAAAGCGCATCTTGTCGGGGCAGTGGTTCGCGCAAACAGCCGCCGCAATGCGGTCTATCATGGAAAGTACAGCATTCATCAGCGCAGGAGCACACCATGCCCTCCGATCCGTCCGCTGAGCCGACCGTCAAACCTCTCGACCCCGCGCAAAACGCATCCGGCAACCAGCCGGCCAAGCCCGCGAAAGACGACGTCCCCGACGCCGACGCGGCCGAGCCCGTCCCGCACGAGCATCTTCCGAGCCGAAGCGACGACAACTGACCAACAGCGAAGGCGCCGCTCAATCAAGGCTCGCACCGGTTCAAACCGGAAGGGAGCGAATCATGGAGAACATCCTGGCAGGTTATGACGGCTCGCCGTCCGCGCGGCATGCCGTCGCGTTCGCAGTCGATCTGGCGAAGCGCTTCGATGCGCGCCTGCATGTGCTCGTCGTCGCGCGCGCGCCGGACTGGGGCGCGATCGAGCTCGAAAGAAAGGAAATGGTCGACTACGAGTTGCGTCATGCGAACGAAGTGCTCGACGACATCAAGGCGAAGCTCACGTCATCGAACGATCACGCCGAGTTCGATCTCGTGATCGGCCAGCCGGCTAAAGAGATCGTGCTCTACGCGGAGCAGCACGGCATCGATCATCTCGTCGTCGGGCATCGCGGGCATACGCCGTTCGACCGCTGGCTGATCGGCTCCGTCGCGCGTCAGGTGCTCGCTTACGCGCCGTGCGCGGTGACGATCGTGCGCGATCCGGCGTCTATGAAGTCGCGCGTCGCAAAGACCGCGCAGCATGCGGCGGATGAAGCGCCGTTCGTGTGAGGTCGAAAACGCAGGCGCGGCAGGCGCGGCGGGTGAAGCGCGTGACGAACGCGCGTCACGCGTCCGTCTGCGCGGTATCGCGGCCGAGCTTCTCGGGCCGCGTGCTGAAGCGCGGCTCGTCGATCCATGCCGCGAGCCAGTCGTGAAACTGGCCCCAGTCGTCGGCCAGGTCGAGTTCGCGCGCGCCCGGCTGGTCGCGTCCGCCGTCGCCGATCCACGCGTAGACGGTCCGCGCACCGCCCCACCACGCGATCATGCCGTCCGTCAGTTCGGCAATGGTCCCGTCGGGCAGCGCCCGTAGCAGCCGCGACAGGCGCGCGTCGAATTCGTCGAATCTCATGGCCAGCCCTCAATGCACGACGCCGAAGAACGCAATCGCGCCCTCGGCCGGTGTCAGTCCCGCCTTGAAATAACCTTCGAGCCGGTCGGCTGTCGATTCGTCGAGCGTAAAGGGCGGGTGAACGAGTCCCACCTTGAACGCATGGTCGTACCAGTCGCTGATCCACGCGCGCAAATCGATCACATACAGCGGCAGTGCGTTCGAAGCGTCGTCATACATGTGCGTCTCCCCCATGCCCGATGACCCAATGCTAGGGCTAACGCGATGCAGGACCAATCGGCAGCGGCGGATTGTGTATTCAGGAAATGCTGATTTGAAGCGTCAGGATTTCCCTGGGAAGTGGGACGCGAGCCGCTGACGTACAAGGGTTTTTACGTATCGGCACCGGCTTGCGGGCGCGCGCGGCGTTAAGGATTTCCTGACACGCGAATCAGGATGTCGCACGCGGGTTTTACAGCGCGTGCTGACTGTGACACAAATAGTGGTCGCGGATCATGAGCCATCGAAATGCAACATCGAGCCAACGCGTCATGATTGCCTATCTGTCCGAGCGTGAGAATGTCGTGGAGCAGGTCAACTCGCTCTGTCTGCAGCTATTCGACACATGGTGCGAATCGCGCAGCGTGACGGCGCTTGCGTATCTGATGCACTGCTGGCCCTTGATTGAAAGCACGCCCGCTGCGCTTAGACGCCTCGGCGAAACGATGTGCGATTTGCGACGCTATCACGCGGACCAGCTCGACGCACACGGTTTTCAGGCGCTCTGCGAAATGGCCGATCTGATCGACGAACTCGTCGGGCGGCCGGTGCGCACGGTCAGACTGAAGGCGTTTGGCGAACTGCCGGAACCGGCGGGGTAGAAGGACAGACGTTTCAGGTGCCTGGCCGCTGGATCGGGCCGATGGACCGGGCTTTGGCATCGAGTGCAGAATAAGACGACCAGAACGGCAGCACTCGCGGGGGGATATGGCTCTCGACAGGTTCGACGCAGGGTGGAGCGGGCTCCGTTATGTGCGGCGCAGCGTGGTGCTGCGGCTGCTCGGGACGGTGCTCGCGTTCAGCTGCGCGATCACGCTGATCCTCACGGCTGTGCAGTTGTATCGCGACTATCAGCGCGGCGTCGAGCAGATCCAGAACCGCCTCGTCGATATCGACCGCAGCTATCGCGACAGTCTTGGCGAAGCGCTCTGGCGCCTTGACGAGCCGCAACTCCAGCTCGAACTCGAAGGCATGCTGCGGCTCGCCGATATCCGCGCGGCGGAAGTGCGCGAGCTGCCTTCCGTCAGCTCCGCGATGGTCGTGCGCGTGGGCCAGCGCATGTCCGGCATGACGGTCGCCCGCGAGTTCCCGATCATGTATCACGTGCAGGACAAGGTCGAACAAATTGGCACGCTGTATGTCGAGGCGACGCTCGCCAACCTCTATCACGACCTGACGCGCACGGCGCTCGTGATACTCGTGAGCCAGGGCGCGAATACGTTTCTCGTCGCGCTGTTCACGTTTTACATTCTGTGGCGGCTTCTCACGCGGCACCTCGCGGCGATTGCGCGCAGCGTCAGCGACTACGACTTTCACGAGCCGCAGCACCCGTTCGTTCTGCAACGCAAACCGCCGCGCGAGCCGGACGAACTCGACCGCGTGGTGTCGGCGTTCAACGCAATGGGGATGCGGCTGCATCGCGCGTATCTCGACGAACGCGAAGCGGCCGTCGAGCGTGAAGCGCGGCATATGGCGGAAGCGGCCAATCGCGCGAAAGGCGAGTTCCTCGCGAATCTGAGCCATGAATTGCGCACGCCGCTCAACGGCATTCTCGGCTATGCGCAGATTCTCCGGCGCGACACTACGCTCAGCCTGCGTCAGCGCGACGGCGTCGCCGTGATCCAGCAGAGCGGCGAGCACCTACTGTCGCTGATCGACGAAACGCTCGATTTCGCGAAGGTCGAAGCGGGCAAGCTGCGCATCGAGATTTGCGACGTGCCGCTGGCGGGCCTCGTCGATACGATTCGCGAGATCATCGGCGTGAAGGCTGAGCAGCGCAAGCTCGCGTTCGAATGCACGGTTGCCGACGATGCACCGGGCGGCGTGCGCGCCGACGAGCACCGCTTGCGCCAGGTGCTGCTCAATCTGTTGTCGAACGCGGTGAAGTTCACCGACGCGGGCAGCGTGCATCTGTTCATCGGGTGCGGCGAAAGCGACGCGGTCCGCTTCGAGGTGCACGACACGGGCATTGGCATTGCCGCCGAGTATCACGAGAAGATCTTCATGCCGTTCGAACAGGCAGGCGGCGCGGAACGCCGCGCGGGCGGCACGGGGCTTGGCCTTGCGATCAGCCGGCAATTCGTGCGCGCGATGGGCGGTGAAGTGAAGGTCGAAAGCGCACCTGATGGCGGCAGCGTCTTCTGGTTCGAGTTGCCGGCCGCGCTCATCGAACCGGGCGCCGCGCGCGCCGGGGGTGTGATGGGTGCCGCCACGATCATCACGGGCTACGAAGGTCCGCGCCGCAAGGTGCTCGTGATCGACGACGTGCAGATCAACCGCGCGGTCATCGTCGAGCTGCTGACGCGGATCGGCTTCGACACCGTGGAGTCCGCCAGTGGCGCCGACGGCATCGCGCTCGCGCAAACGGAATATCCCGATCTGATACTCACGGACATCGTGATGCCCGGCATCGACGGTCTGACTGTGACGCGCCGCTTCCGCGCGATGCCCGCGTTCGCGCACACGCCGATCATCGCGATCTCGGCGTCGCCGTTCGGCGTGGACGGCGCGAGGAGCCTCGAAGCGGGCGCGAACGCGTTCGTCAACAAGCCGGTCGATTTCGATGCGCTGCTCGCGCGGATCGCGGCGCTGCTCGGCATCGACTGGATTCGCGAGGCGGTCCAGCAGCAAGCCGGGCCGCCAATGCCGGCGACCCTTCCCGCCAACATTCCCGCC
The DNA here is from genome assembly GCF_002902965.1 of Paraburkholderia hospita. Taxonomy (GTDB): domain Bacteria; phylum Pseudomonadota; class Gammaproteobacteria; order Burkholderiales; family Burkholderiaceae; genus Paraburkholderia; species Paraburkholderia hospita. Next base: position 850,728 of record NZ_CP026107.1, read on the forward strand.
GACGCGATGAGCGAGCTGCATCAGCTCGCGCGCGACGGCAACATGAGCGGCATCGTGCAATGGGCGGAGCGGATTGCGGCGAGCGATCCGTCGCACGCGGCGTTTGCCGCGCGGCTGCATCAACTGGCGCGCGCCTGGCAGTCCAAGGCGATCCTGCAACTGGTGGAGCGGTATCTCGAAGGGAACACGGCATCATGAGCCACCTCGCTGCGTCCGCCGTGCCGTCGGGCACGATCCTGATCGTCGACGATACGCCCGCCAATGTCGGCGTGGTCGTCGACAGTCTCGAGGCGCGCGGCATCCGCGTGCTGGTTGCGCTCGACGGCATCGAGGCGCTCGAACGCGCGGCGTTCGCGCAGCCCGATCTGATTCTGCTCGACGTGAAGATGCCCGGCATCGACGGCTTTGAAACCTGTCGCCGGCTCAAGCGCGATGAACGCACGCGCGATATCGCTGTGATCTTCATGACCTCGCTGACGGGCAACGAAGATCGCGTGGAAGGGTTTTCCTCGGGCGGTGTCGATTACGTGACCAAGCCGCTGCGCGTCGACGAAATGCTCGCGCGCGTCGGCGTGCATCTCGAACTGCGCGCGATGCACAAGCAACTCGTTGCGCAGAACCGGCAACTGCTGGCCGAAGTCGCCGTGCGCAAGGAAACGGAAGCGGCGCTCGAGCAGGTACGCGACGATCTCGAACGGCGCGTCGCGTTGCGCACGGAAGAACTGGCGCGCGCGAACGCGAACCTGCAGGCACAGATCGACGAACGCCGCCGCGCGGACGCGCGCTTGCAGGCAAGCGAGGCGCGCTTTCGCGCGATCGTCGAAACGAGCCCTGTGCCGTTGTGCATCACGTCGATGCCGGATGGACGCATCCTGTACACGAACGCGCCGCTGCGCGCGCTGTTCGGCATGGGCGAGAGCATGGCCCTGAACATCGCCAACATCGCGGACTTCTACGCGGACCCGGTCGAACGCGAGCGGCTGATCGGCCATCTGCGAACGGAAGGGAGTCTGCGCGATACCGAGGTCCGGTTCCGCCGTCCGGACGGCACGCAATTCTGGGCGATGGTGACCGCGCGCGTCGCCACCTACGATGACTCGCCCGCCATCTATGTGGGCCTGAACGACATTACCGGGCGCAAGCAGATGGAACAGGAACTGGTCGAATCGCGCGAGCAGCAACGCGAGCTTTCCGCCTACATGGAAGCGATCCGCGAAGAGGAGAGAAAGCGCATCGCGATGGAGATTCACGACGAACTCGGCCAGTTGTTGACCGCGCTGAAGATGGACGTCTCGCTGTTGAAGATGCGTCTCGCGCACGACCCGGAATCGCTGAAAAAGGCCGACGACATGCGCGAACTGGTCGAAGGCACGATCTGGATGGTGCGCAATGTTGCGAGCCACTTGCGGCCCGCCGCGCTCAACTTCGGGATCGTGTCGGCGCTCGAATGGCTCGTCGACGAATTCAACCGGCGCAACGCGATTCCCTGCGAACTGCGCATCGAAGGCGGTGAGCCCGCGCTGTCGGACGCACACGCAACGGCCGTGTTCCGCATCGTGCAGGCGTCGCTGACCAACGTGGCGCGTCATGCGAACGCGACGCGTGTCCACGTGTCGCTGATTTCGACCGCGGACAAACTCGAACTGCATGTGCGCGACAACGGCTGCGGCTTCGACCTGCAGGCGGCGCACCGCGACTATTCGTATGGCCTGCTCGGCATGAACGAGCGCGCGCGGCTGATCGGCGCAACGCTGTCGATCGACAGCGCGCAGGGCGCCGGCACGACGGTTTCGATTCACATTCCGCTCGATGGCGGGCTCAAACTATGATCAGGATACTCATTGCAGACGATCACGCGATCGTTCGCGGCGGACTCAGGCAGATCATCGCGACGACGAGCGACATGATCGTCGCGGCGGAAGCGGCGCACGGCGCCGAAGTCGTCGACAAGCTGCGCAGTTGCGCGGTCGATCTGCTGTTGCTCGACATGACGATGCCGGGCATCAGCGGTGTCGATCTGATTCGCCGCGTGCGGGCCGAGCAGCCTGCGTTACCGGTGCTGGTGCTGAGCATCCACGACGAGGCGCAGGTCGCGTCGCGCGCGCTGCGCGCCGGCGCGACGGGTTATCTGACGAAAGACAGCGATCCCGATGTCCTGCTCGCGGCGATCCGCAAGCTCGCAGACGGCGGGCGCTTTATCGATCCGAAGCTCGTCGATGCGATGGTCTTCGAAACACATCGCGGCGACATGCCGCCCCATGAAGTCCTGTCCGATCGCGAGTTTCAGGTGCTGCAGATGCTGGCGGCGGGCAAGAGCATCAACGAAATCGCCGACACCTGCGCGCTCAGCGCAAAGACGATTAGTACACACAAGATGCGGCTGATGCAGAAACTCGGCCTCGCGAACAACGCCGAGGTGATCCGTTACGCGATCCGCCACGGACTGATCGTCGAATAGCCGCTAAAAAGCCGGTTTCGCATGTTCGGAGCGGTTGAAGGCTTAGAGTAAGTATTGCGTTTGCAATATGTCAGCGGGTTTGTCCGAATGTCGATGCCGCTATGCTCCGTGACACGATCTGAGCAGGCGCGATATCGTGCGACCCGCACGTTCCCGTATCGGTCACTCGTACTTATGCATCGCAGGCGTTTCCTTTTCGCCGCGGCAAGTGCTGCGGGCGCCTCGCTCGCAGCACGGTCCGCACCGGGCGAGCACTTCGAAATCATCTATCCACAGATCCGGCCGGGCAGGGATGTGCATGCCGCGTTTGCGCTCGCGACGCTCGATCTCGCGATGAAAGCGGCCAATGCGTCCTATTCGGCGCGGCAGATCGAACTCGTGATGGAGCGCGGCCGTGCGCTCGCCGAACTCGCAAACGGCACGACCATCAATTTGCACTGGACCAGCATGGACGCGCAGGCCGAGCGCGGCCTGAACGTCGTACATATTCCGATTCATCGCGGGTTGATCGGGTATCGGGTGTTTCTGATCCGACAGGACAGGCAGCCCGACTTCGACCGGATCGAAACACTCGACGATCTGCGTTCGATGACGGGTGTTCAAGGGCTTGGCTGGATCGATACCGAGATCATGCGCAACGCGGGTCTCTCCGTGCAGACGACATCGAGTTACGAAACGATCTTCAAGATGGTCGAAGGCCGGCGCGTCGACTATTTTCCGCGCGGCGTGATCGAAGCGTACCCGGAGGTCGAGTCGCGCAAGGAGACCGAGCCGAGTCTCGCCGTCGAGAACCGTTTGCTGCTCGCGTATCGCTCGGATTTTCTGTTCTATGTGTCGCCGAATCAGGAGCGGCTCGCGGCGACGATCGCGCGAGGCTTCACGGCCGCCTGGCGTGATGGCTCGTATCTGAAGCTGTTTAACACGCATCCGTATATCCAGAACGCATTGAAACGCACGAATCTGGCGAGTCGGAAAATCATTCGTCTGGACAATCCGTTCCTGTCGGATGAAGACCGTGCGATTCCCGACATGTACTGGTTGCATCTTTAGCGCGCCGCTGAAACGTAATCAGCCATGATTTGTATCAACATTTGGGAAATTAACGTTAAAAACTAGGGTAACTACCTACTAAAGACCATTTAATGATTGTCAAATGATGTGTTTAGAATGACGCTTCAAATTGTGCTTCGCACAAACAAACGTTTATTGCGAACACACATGCTATTCGCATGAAACAGCGCGGCCCCGCTGTGCATGTGGCATGGATCTCATTAGTAAGACTAACGGAGTCGCGTCATGAACACACGGAATTCCGTAGGTGTCATTTCGGCGTGGGAGCCCGGCATGTCCGCTCTCCACGCTTGGGCCAATCCCTTCGTTCGCGAAGTGCAATCCATCGTCGCGCTGAATCTGCAGACGATTAGCCAGTTGAACGGCGAGGCGCTGAAAACCATGAGCATGGTCAGCAACGCTCGCACGCTGGACGCATGGGCCGCAATCCAATGGAGTGCGGTCAATAACGGCATGTCGCTATTCGCGGACTACGGCCAGGAACTGGGCCGTATCGTTTCGCAGCTCAATGTAGCGCTTCAGGAAGTCGGACAAACACAAGCGAAAAAGAACGACATCCATCTGCGCTGCGCCGTCGATGCATTCCAGAGCCGCACGCAAGCGGCAGCATCCGCCATGACGTCGGCTGTCGCGACGGCGCTTTCCACTGCGCCGACGCCCGAAGCGCTCGCGCAACAGCAAGCCGAAGAGGCGATCGCGCGCGCCGCGCATACTGAGCCCGACACGCGTCCCCACAAAGCGGTTGTCGATTAATCACCTAAGCACAGGCATACGCCGAACCATCTACCGACACGCGACGTCGCAGTGACTCGCGAAACGCGCGCGCCGCAGTGAGCGGCGCCATAAAGGATCAGTCGGGGAGACCAGTCAACGGCTGTATCTGCGAACCAGCCGGTTGACGATCGGGAAGCTTCGCAATGAACGACTGACAGGTGTAAAGGATGACTAATCGAATTGCTGTGGTAACGGGCGGTATGGGTGGTCTGGGCGAGGCTATCAGTGTCCGTTTGCACGATGCCGGCTATCGCGTGGTCGTGACGTGCTCGCCCGGCAACACGTGCTCGGACGAATGGCTTGCCGCGATGGAAGCCTCAGGCCGCGTGTTCTACGCGTATTCCGTCGACGTCGCCGACTACGACTCGTGTTACGCGGGCGTGGCGAAGATCACGGCGGAGATCGGTCCCGTCGACATCCTCGTGAACAATGCGGGCATCACGCGCGACATGACGCTGCGCAAGCTCGACAAGGTGAACTGGGACGCCGTCATGCGCACGAATCTCGATTCCGTCTTCAACATGACGAAGCCGGTGTGCGAAATGATGATGGAGCGCGGTTGGGGACGGGTGATCAATATCTCGTCGGTGAATGGCTCGAAGGGATCGGTTGGGCAGACCAACTATGCGGCGGCGAAGGCGGGCATGCACGGCTTCACGAAGGCGCTCGCGCTCGAAGTGGCGCGCAAGGGCGTGACCGTCAACACGATTTCGCCTGGTTATCTCGCCACGAAGATGGTCACGGCGATCCCGCAGGAAATCCTCGATACGAAGATCCTGCCGCAGATTCCCGTCGGCCGCCTGGGCAAGCCCGAAGAAGTGGCCGCGCTGGTCGCGTTCCTTTGCTCGGACGATGCGGGTTTCATTACGGGCGCGAACCTGGCCGTGAACGGCGGCCAGCATATGAACTGATTCTGTATCGACAAAAACAGGGTCCACGCAGTCCAGAGAAAGCGGAAAGGGCCCGACAAGGAAGAAGTGGTGGAGACAAAACAACAGCTTTATCAATGCCGGTGCACGAACCAGATCGTCGTCGTGAACCGGACTTTTGGGCCGCGTACGCCTGCGGATCGCGATGCGGGTCGATACCGCGAACTGGTTTTCGAGCAGTGCATCAACGCAGGCAATTGTCCGAAGGCCGGACAATGCCCGCTCTGAAAACATGGTGCGACGCTGCAGGCGTAGTTGTCACAGGGGATGGCAATGAACGAAACATGGATTGTGACTGTTCTTGGAGGATCCGTGCTGTTGATTGCGTTGCTGTCGGTGGTGCAGCACTACCGTCGCGAGCGATCGCGCGCGGAATTGCTGAAGAATCTCGATCACCATAGCTGGTGCCGCTTCTCGCGCGCGAGACGCTGACTTCCAGCAACTGCCGCGCGGAGCATCGCGCGGCTTACGCTTCTGCCATGCTGATCGTGCGCGCGACGTCGACGACGGCAAGACGTATCGCGTCGATCAAGGCGCGCGCGGCCGGGGACGGTGTCCCCGCGCCGCGCATCGTGAGGCCGATATCGCGCCGCGTGTTGTGCAGCTTCACGTCGAGCACGACCAGTTCACCCGATTGACACTCGTAGTGCAATTGCTGCGCGGACAGTGCCGCGAGCATGTCCGTGCCGAGCAGCAGGCCGCGAATCACCGCGAGGTCGGCCGTTTCGACGGACGGCATCGGCGGCTTGAGTTTGATCCGCTTGAATTGCGCTTCGAACAGCCCGCGTGCGGGCGCGTGGCTGCGCGGCACGATCCATTGCACGTTCTGCAGGTCGGCGAGCGTCAGGCCGCGCGCGTTCGCCAGCGGATGCGCGCGACGCGCCAGCACGACCATTTCATCCGACATCAAACGCTCGTTCAACAGCCCGCTCGATGCATCGTTCTCGCGCAGCGCGCCGAGAATGAAATCGATGTCGCCCGCACGTAGTCCCGCGACCAGCGTTTCGTACGCGCTTTCGTCGGTGATGATGCGCACGCCGGGATGCTTCGCGCTCATGCTTGCGATCGCTTTCGGCAGGATCAGCGTGCGTCCGAGCGGCAGCGCGCCCACCGTCACCGCACCCTGAATGTAGCCGTGCAACGCGGCGATATCGTCGGGTACGTGGCGCAACTCGTTCAGCGCGCGGCGCACGTGCAGCAGGAACGTTTCGCCTTCATCGGTCAACAGGATGCCGCGCGGATTGCGATGGAACAGTTGCAGTCCCGAGCCGCTTTCGAGCACGCGGATTGCGGTGCTCACGGCCGGCTGACTGATGCCGAACGCCTTTGCCGCGCTCGGCATATGCCGATGACGCGCGAGCGCAGCGAACAGTTGCAGCCGCCGCGTATTGAGCAGATAAGCGGGCAACGAACCTTCCGCAGCAGGACGGCGGCGCGCCTGACGCGCGGCGCACCATTGCGCGAGTTCTTCGAGTTCCGTGAAAAGCCGCTCACAGCGATGCAGCACGGCGCGGCCGACGGGTGTCGGCAGCATGCCCGAAGGCTTGCGGTCGAACAGCGGTTCGCCAAGCGCTGCTTCGAGTTCCTGCACCGAGCGCGTTACGGCCGATTGCGCGCGAAACAGCGCGGAAGCCGCGCGCGTTGCACTGCCCGTATCCGCGACGAGTTTGAAGGCGCGCAATTGCGCGATGTTGAGAAGATCGTTGCTGCTCACGGAATGGGCCACAAAAAAGTACTAAAAGCCGCAATCGCCATCATGCCGCGCCCGCGATCAGATGCAGCGTGGGCAACGACAGATTGAGGCTTTCTTTCGATATATGCGTGTGTTCCTTCATGAGCGCGTCGACGCGCGCGCCTTCGCCGTTGACGAGCGCATTGACGATCGCATGATGCTGCCGGTGCGCATACATGAGCATCGCGAACTGGCGGTCTCGCGCCGATTCGTCGAACGCAATGGTTGATGGCGCGACGAACGGAATCTTGTCGTTCAGGCTCAATGCGGCGCTGACTGCGGCGTTCTGCGCGGCGTCGACGATCAGCGCATGGAAGCGGCCGTTCATCGCTGCATAGCGCACGTCGTCGCCATGCTTCAACGCGCCTGCATTGAAAATCTCATCGCCTTCGCGCAGACAGGCATCCAGCGACGCGGCCAGCGCCGTCGATACGCCACTCTCCGCAACCATCCGCGCAGCGAGACCTTCGAGCACGCCGCGCACGTCGATTGCATTCAGCACGTCGCGCACGCTGAAGCGCCGCACCACGAAACCACGTGCGCCCGAGCGTTCGAGCAGCGCTTCGCTTGCCAATACACTCAACGCATAGCGCAGCGGCGTGCGGGATACGCCGAGCCATTGCGCGAGTTGCGCCTCGACGAGACGCTGGCCGGGCGCCAGTTCGCCCGCGAGGATCTTTTCTCGCAGCGTTTGAACAATCGCTTGCTGGGTTGTCTCGTTCATGTGTTTCTACTCATCGGCTGGTCAGTATAACGGCGCTCATGATCGCGCAACAACGCCTTCACAACGCATTGCGACTTGATTCGCTTGCCATCTGTTCTGTTTATCGGCGTGTACGTCTGCCCGTAGCGAAGCGAACGGGGCCATTCACGATTCGGGATACCACAGAGCTTGATCTGTCGGGCAATCGAGCCGGGTTCGACTTGCTCGCACATCGCGTTCAGCCTTGTCTTACCGAATCTGACTGGCCTTTCATGTGGTTTACCCGCACTACCGGGAATGGATGCCGTTTCTATATCTTTGTATCCCAAGATAGCCGCAAGTCCAAGAAGTACGAAGACCGCGGTCCATCCGACTGGCGCGCGAGCGCTGCGCAGCGTGAAGTAACGGAAGACATCGAAATGGCAAGGATTATGGGTGGTATCGGAACGTCGAACGTGCCGACTGTGACGACACAAATCCCGGCATGTACCGGCATGCGAGGCGAAACACGCGAAGCATTCCTTATGACGCGCCGGGTACCTGAAGCGTTATAGCGAACGACACCTCTAACTCTTCCGTAGTCGCTTTTCTCCTTCGATACAACAAGACCCCAGGTTCGACAGAAGCCCGGGGCGGGGAACCTTTTTTCGGAGACATTTATGAAACCAACAGAATCAGTCGACATCAAGGCGTTCATCGACGCACGCAAGATGTCCGCGTACCAGTGGCTCGTGCTTGTGCTGTGCTTCTGGATCGTCACGATGGACGGGCTCGATACGGCCGTCATGGGATTCGTTGCGCCCGTCATCATGCACGACTGGAGCGTGAGCCGCGCCGCCTTCGGACCCGTGATGAGCGCCGCGATGGTGGGCCTCGCGGTTGGCGCGCTGGTCGCCGGACCGATGGCGGATCGCGTCGGACGAAAGAAAATACTGATTGGCTCCGTGTTCTGCTTCGGGTTTTTCAGCCTGCTTTGCGCTTTCGCGGAGACACCCACTGCGCTCGTTATCCTGCGCTTTCTGACGGGACTCGGTCTCGGCGCCGCGATGCCGAACTCGACGACGCTGCTGTCCGAATACGTGCCGTCGCGCAGCCGTTCGCTGCTGCTGACGATCATGTTCACCGGCTTCAACTTCGGCTCGGGCGCGGGCGGCTTCGTCGCCGCGTGGCTGATTCCGCATTTCGGCTGGCGCGCGGTGTTCATGTTCGGCGGCATTCTGCCCGTTGTCAGCCTGCCGTTGCTGCTATGGCTGCTTCCCGAGTCCGCGCGTCTGATGCTTGTGCGCAAGGCTGTCACGGAGCGCATTGCGCACACCTTGGGACGTGTATGCGGACACCGGTTTGCTGACGACGTTCGCTTTACCGCGCCGGAACCTGTCGTTGCAGAGAAAGCGCCCGTGCGCATGCTGTTCGCGGATGGCTACGCGATGAGCACGCTGATGCTGTGGGTCACGTACTTCATGGGCCTGCTGATCATCTATCTGCTGACGGGCTGGCTGCCGACGCTGATCAAGGACGCGGGCCTGCCTGTCGAACGCGCCGCAGCGATCACGGGCATGTTCCAGCTGGGCGGCACGATCGGCGCGGTGGCCGTCGGCTTTGCAATGGATCGGATGGACCGCAATGCCGTCATCGGTTTTTCGTATCTGCTGGGCGGCGTGTTCATCTTCGCGCTCGGTATGGGCACGCTCCAATCCGGCACCTTGCCCGCTCTCGTTGCGTGTGCCGGTTTCTTCATGAGCGGCGCGCAAACGGGCCTCAACGCGCTCGCGCCGAGCTGCTACCCGACACGTGCCCGTGCGACGGGCGTCAGCTGGATGCTGGGTTTTGGCCGGCTTGGCGGGATTCTGGGTTCGCTGGTGGGCGGTGCGTTGCTCTCGCTGGGCTTCAGCTTTGCGACCGTGTTCTCGGTGCTCGCCGTGCCCGCCGTGATCGCCGCCATTGCGATCGTGATGAACCGCGTTGCGTTGCGCTTCATCACGAGTCCGGTCGCCGATGTCTGAAGTCAATACGTGAAGTTCGCCGATGGCGATGCGCCGTCGGCTTTCGCAGCACCCGACGTTTAAACAGGGATGAGGAGACACGAGATGGCTGGCAACTTCAGCATTAGCGGAAAAGAACTCGGCGGCAATGCAGCGCTGAATGCTTCGGGCTGGCCGAGCCTGGCCGCGATGATTCGCGCGGGACTGGCGGCCGGTTTGCTCGGCGCGGTGATCATCTGGATCTACGAGGCCGTGGTGTGGGTCGGCATCCAGCATCTGATGCCGCTCGCGGGCATTCCGCGTAACGCGACGGGGCTGGTGTTTGGCAAGGCGGTGCAGGAATCGATCGGCGTGTGGGCGTATCTCGTCGGCACGGGCATTCACTTTGTCTTTGCGCTTGCGTGGGGCGTGCTGTTCGCACTGATCTGGCCGTACTTTCAACGCCGCGGATACGAAGCGACTTTTGTCGCGCTCTTTTACGCCGTGCTTGCGTGGATCGTGATGCACGTCGCGATCATTGTCGTCTCGGATAACCACCCCGACTATACGAATCCGAATGTCGTGATTGGCGGATTTATGTCTCACCTCTTTTTTACCGTGCCGCTGGCTTTGACGGTGAAGCGGAAATTGAGCCAATACAGAACATAACGGCGAAGCGGTTTAAAGAATTCAAACAGCAGCAAAAACCAGGAAGATGGAGGTCACAAGAATGAAGAGGAGTACCAGCAGCGTAAAGGCGGTTGTCATTGGGGCGGCAATCGTTGGCGGCGCGCCGGCTTTTGCGCAAAGCAGCGTGACACTGTACGGCATTGTCGATAACGGACTGGCTTATCAAAGCAGTTCGACATCGCTTGGGTCGACGAGCGGCGGGCACTCGGTCGTCAAGATGACGCCGGGCGTGTGGGCGGGCAGCCGCTTCGGATTGAAAGGCGGGGAAGATCTCGGCGGCGGTACTAAAGCGATCTTTCAACTGGAGTCGGGCTTTAATTCGGCAACGGGCGCGCAGCAGTACACGAATGCGATGTTCGGGCGTCTTGCGTATGTCGGCGTGACGAATCCGACCTACGGTACGTTCACGGCGGGCCGGCAGTACGCTTCGTATTACCAGTTGCTGTCGCCGTATAGCCCGACGACATGGATCACGGGCTTCTACGGCGCGCATCCTGGCGATATCGACGGGCTCGACACGATCTATCGCGCGAACAATACGCTCGAGTACACGTCGCCGAAGCTGTACGGCTTGACGGTGAGCGGCTCGTATTCGCTCGGCGGCGTAGCGGGCAGCGTGAATCAGGGCTCGACGTGGACGACCGCGATCCAGTACGCACTGGGCCCGATCGGTCTCGCGGTCGGCTTCTCGCGGATCAACAATTCGACCTCGGGTGGCGGTGCGTGGGGCGCGGATTCCACCACGACGAACGGCGGCTCGCAGATCGGCGTATCCGCGTTGACGAACGGCTACCAGACGGCGCGCGCGCAGCAGCGCTTTGCCGTCGGCGGCGGCTATACGTTCAACAGCGCGTGGGACGTGACGGCGACGTACTCGAACGTTCAGTACATTCCCGGCATCAATTCGAAGTTCACCGATACGGCGATCTTCAACACGGCTGGCGCCGTGCTGCACTGGAAACCGGCTGTGACGTGGGACTTTGCCGCGGGCTACAGCTATACGCGTGCGACTCGCGCGAATGGCATTACGGATAGCGCGTCGTATCAGCAGTTCAACCTGTCCCAGTACTATTCGCTGTCCAAGCGTACGGGCCTCTATGCGCTCGAAGCGTATCAACGCGCGAACGGCAAGACGCTCGGCACGAACGGCGCGGGGCAGATCATCGACGCGACCGCGAGTATCGGCGATGGCTTCAATTCGACGCCTTCGTCGACGGCCAGTCAGTTTGCGTTTGGCCTTGGTGTGATTCATCGCTTCTGATGTGAAGCGAAAAGCCGAGCCGGTGCACCCGGTTCGGCTTGTGGTAGCGTAACGGCATCTGTCCGTTACCGGTATCTCACGTCATGTCCGCATCCTTCAGCAAGGTCCCCCGCGTTCTCCTCACCAACGACGACGGCATCGACGCCCCCGGCCTCGCCGTACTCGAAGCCGTAGCCAACGAGCTAGCCGACGAAGTATGGATCGTCGCGCCCGAGCATGATCAGAGCGGCACGTCGCACTCGATCAGCCTGCATTCGCCGCTGCGCGTGAGCCGCCAGGGCGAGCGCCGCTTCGGCGTGGTGGGCACGCCTGGCGATTGCGTTGTGATGGCCGTGCGTCATCTGATGCGCGACACGCCACCGACGCTCGTGCTGTCCGGCATCAATCGCGGCGGCAATCTCGGCGTCGAGACGATGTTCTCCGGCACCGTCGGCGCGGCGATGACGGGGCTGCTGCTCGGGCTGCCGTCGATTGCATTGAGCCAGACCTTCCGGGACCGTGAGAACGTGCGCTGGGATACGGCGCGTGCGCTCGCGCCGGGCGCGATCCGCCAGTTGCTGGCCATCGAGCACGACTCGCCCGTTTGCCTGAATGTCAATTTCCCTGATGTCGATGCGTCGGGGGCGGGTCCGTTGACGCCGACGAAGCAGGGCGTGGGTCTCGTGGAAGGTATCGACGTGCTGCCGCAGGTCGACCCGCGTGGCCTCGAGTATCACTGGCTGCGATTCCAGCGTGGCCCGCGCGAGAACGCGCCCGATAGTGAAACCGCTGTGGTCGCGTCGGGGCGCGTCTCGGTGACGCCGCTTTACTTCGATCGTACGGACGAGAACACCTTCGCGAAGTTGTCGGCGTCGTTGAGGGTGTGAAGGCTGTGGCTGGCCGGGAGCGTTGCTCGGGTCTGGTTTGGCTTTGCGCTGGCATCCGCGTTTTGTTAGCGTGCTTCAAGCGTCGCCCCTGTGCGGGGCGGCACCCACTTTTCTTTGCCGCCGCAAAGAAAAGTAGGCAAAAGAAAGCGGCTCACACCGCCAGTGCTAGTCGTTTCCTGAGGGCCCCCAACGGCCCCGTACTTCATACGCTAATGCACCTGTTCGCGTTCGTTGCCAACGCTTCGAACCGATGCCTCACCCGCTTCACATACCCGCGTCGCAGCACACCGCGCCAGACAGTCCTCCGCCGCCCAGGTGGCAAACTGTGTGTAGGTTTTCGCGCCATACACGCATCACTCCGGACCGGGAAGCAACGTTGGTGTTTCTCGCAAGAGCACTAACCTGTGCGGTGCGACAACCTACACACAGTTTGCCACCTGGGCGGCACAAACCATTCGCTGCCGCTGGCCGTTGTACGGGTATCTGAAGCGGCGAGGCATTGACAGCGTTGCGCCGCGCAACGTCCGCACGGCGCAACGCGTGACGATCAACCCCGCCGGTGTTTCGACAGCGTGATCGTCTCGAACAGCTCGTAGTTCGCCGTGGGCGTCTGATCGGCGCCCGGCGCGTGGTAGTAGTTCATCGTGATCGTCGTCTTGCCGCCGTGCGAACCCGGATCATAGTCGAACACGGCGATGCCGTAGCCCGTGCCCGTATCGCGCTGCGCCGACCAGATCGCATCTTCGAGTGCATCGGCGTTGGCGCGCGTGAACGTGCCTGCCGTTGCGCCGGGGATTGGCCGGTTGGGTTTCGTGAACACCTTCGCTTGCGGATTGCCGTTGCCCGTGTCGACACCATACACGTCGAGCGGCGCGCTCGTGCCCCCGCCGCCGAGAATCAGATGGATCGTGCCGTGGCTGGTGTCGAACGCGTTGCCGTTGCTTGCATGCGAATGAACAACCGGCTTCGGTTGCAGCGTGTCGACTTTCTCGCCCGTGGTTGCATCGATGCCCGCGTGATGGTTGCAGCCTCGCACGGGATAGCTGCGCTCGTAGTCGTGATCGTGGCCGCATAGCACGAGGTCCACGCCATAGCGGTCGAAAAGCGGCAGCCATGCTTCGCGGATGCCCTTATCGGAACCGTTGCCTGTCTTCGACGAACTGAGCGCGTCTTGATGCATCTGCACGATGATCCAGTCGGTATCGTCATCGTCGGCGGCATGGCGCAGCGTTTTTTCCAGCCATTGCGTTTGCTCGCCATTGCTGTAGCCGCGCACGTAGAACGACGTGCCTGGCGCAATCGCGTGGTTCCCCGTGCTCGCGGCGGGCACGAGCGGCGCCGGGCCCGCGACGAAGGCGGCTGCGTCCTGATACACGACGTCGTCGGCGTCGAGCGAAATGAACAGTACCGAACTCACGCGGAAGCTATACCAGCGGCCCGGAAAGCGCGTGCCGTTGTGCGGCAGCGTATAGCGCGTGAGATACGAATCGAAGCCTTGCGCGCCGTTGTTGAATTCGATTTCGTGATTGCCGGGACACGGCATCCACGGACGATTCGCCGACGAAGACTGATTGTTGTTGCCGAAGTCGCGCCACACAGCCGGCTGCTGCGTCGGGTTCAGGTTCGCGTAGCACAGGTCGCCGTTGAGCAGGTGAAAGAGCGGCTGGAAACGCTCGACGGCCTGCACCGCGAAGCGGCTTTGCGGCGACGACAGCACCCAGCCGGTGTTGGGCGTCGCGAGATCGCCATAGCTCGTGAAGCGGAACGGCGCGCGGCCGTGCGGCGCGGTCTTGAACGACGCGGAGAAGGGCGTGCCCACGTTGCTGTCGTTATCGGCTGTGACTTCGTATTGATACGTCGTTCCCGCATTCAGGCCGTGCAGACGCGCGTGATAGGTGAACACGACTTCGCCATTCAGGCCGTCCGTGTAGGTGCGTTGGACGGCGTGAACGGTTTCCTTCCTGTCGCCGGCTGCGCCGAAGCGCACGTGCGGATTCGCAGCGGCCGCCATCGATGCCCACGACACCACGACTTCATTCGTGGGATCTTCGCCCCATGTGAGATGGACCTGCTCGGGCGTGCCATCGGGTGTCGACGGATCGGCTTTGGCGGAGCCTGCAAACGTGCTCGCGGCGGTCGCGAATCCCGACGCGCCCGCGAGCTTCAGAAAGCCACGGCGCGAAAAGATGGTGGCCTGCGTGGCGGACTGTGTGTTGTCCGGTTCGTCCGGCGTTGTATCAGGGGAGTTCTTTTTCGACATGTCTTTTGTTCTCGCTTTGGAAGGCAAGCGACGCGCGAATACGCAGCGGCGCGGGCGCGTCGGCGCTGGAAAGGAACGGGAAGGAAGCGTCATTCCGGGCAACACGATATTCCCAAACCTGTTACCTCGCTGTGACAGCGCGATCGCGACGCACGCACGTTCGCGGCTGGCGCGGGTGTTGTAATGGGCGCACACATGGCAAGGCAATTGAACGCTGACGTTACACTTTCTCCCCGCACACGGTGAATCGCGTCGGGGAATTCACGTTTGCTTACACACGCACACATCTTCCCAGTGCGATTTGCATAGAGTGTCTCCCGAGATCCGAAGCTGGGAGAGCACGATGAAAGCAACTATCACCCTGACGATGCCCGGGCGCTTGCGTCGAAGCGCACTTGCTGGACGCTGCTGATCATGGCGGGCGCATATGAACATCCATCTGACGACGACGTGATCGTGAGCGTCGACGAGCAGCCGTCGTTGAAGGGCACGTGCGTGACGGTGCAGACGAACGGCAAATCGATGTCGGCCGAATACAGCGAGCTTACGGGACAACTGTGCCTGAGACAGGACGGTGTGATGGTGCAGGAATGGTTCCCGCCGCATTCGTGGTTCGCGATTGCATCGGTGGCGGGCGCGAGCAGTTGGGGCACGCAGCCGAGTGCTGAAGACCTGCATGCGCTGATTCGCAATGAGTTGATGGCGAGGCGGGGGTAAGGCGCCTGCATCGCGTCGATCACGACGCCAACCCGACGCAATAGTATGATGCCCCGCATATCCGTTGATTCAGCGATGAACTCAGCCTGATGCGAGGAGGGCAGCACCGTGACAGTCTCACGTTTGCGCAACATCCCGGGCATCGGCGTCGACAGAATGGGCGACGCTGCCGACGCACCGAAGAATCGCAACATCCTGCGGCTGGAGAACCTCGACACCGACCTGAGGCCGCCCGCCGAAGCAATCCGCCGCACGCACGAAGCCGTCGACGATGACGACGCGAACAGCTATCTGCCGTTCACCGGGCAGACAGCATTGCGTCAGGCTGTCGTCGCGCGGATGAAGCAGTCGACAGGTATCGACTACGACGCCGGCAGCGAGTGCATCATTTCCGCGGGCGGGCTCGCGGGCATTCTCAACGTGCTGTTGTCGATCCTCGAACCGGGCGACGAAGTCGTGCTGACCGACCCGACGTACGCGGGCCTCATCAATCGCGTGCTGCTCGCAGGTGGCGTGCCGAAGTTCGCGCGGCTCCTGCCTTCCACCGATGCCTCCGCCGATGGCTGGCGGCTCGATCTCGAATCATTGGCGAGCGCAGTGGGGCCGCGCACGCGGGCATTCCTCATCATGTCTCCGTCGATGCCGAGCGGCTTCGTCGCCAACGAAACCGAATGGCACGCAATCGCCGAACATTGCCGCCGTACTGATGCGTGGCTCGTCTACGACGCCGCGATGGAGCGCATCCTGTTCGACGGGCACAACGTGATTCATCCCGCGTCGTTGCCGGAGATGCGCGAGCGCACCTTCACGGTTGGCTCCGTATCCAAGGAGTACCGGATGATCGGCTGGCGCGTGGGCTGGATCGTCGGTCCCGAACGCGTCATGAACGACGTGCGGCTGACGAGTCTGTCGAACGTCGTTTGCCAGGTCGGTATCGGCATGCCGGGTGCGACGGCGGCGCTGACGTGCGCAGACGATGGCGTCGCGCAAGCGGTCGCCGTATGGCAGGCGCGGCGCGATTTTCTGTTGAACGCGTTGCGCGATCTGCCTGTGGTGCGCCCCGATGGCGGATGGTCGCTGCTCATCGACACGACGCAGTTCGGCATCGCGCCGCCCGATGCGTCACGCCTGCTGCTCGAAAAAGGCGAAGTCGCCGCGACGCCGATGAACGGCTGGGGCCCGCAAGCGCAACGCTATCTGCGCTTCGTGTTCGCGAACGAATCCGTCGAACGTCTCACGGATATCCGCGAGCGTGTGCGAGCGGCGTGGAGCATCTGACGCATCCAGAGTGCGCTGTCAATCCGCGTGCAGCCAGTTCAGCACCTGACGCCATTGCATATCGTGCATCGCGCCAAACCAGTTGTCGTGACTCGCGTCGGGCAACACCATCAACTGCGCGCCGGGATGCGCGCTCGCCAGCCGTTGCGCGTGAACGATCGGAATCAGCGAGTCTTGCTGCGCAGCGATCACGACAACCGGTCCGTTATAGCGTTCTAGTGCGGCCACAGAATCGAATGGATCGTGCAGCATCCAGCGCACGGGAAATAGCCAGTACTTTTCCCCTGCGACACTCGCGAGCGTGTCCCATGGCGTAATGAGCACGACACCCGCAACCGCGGCTTCATTGCCTTTGACGGCTTGCGCCGCCATACCCGCGCCGAGCGACTCGCCCACCAGATAAACGGGTCCGCTCCATTGCGCGCGCGCTGCGACGAGCGCGTCTCGCGATGCCGCCAACGCCGCTAACATCGTGCGCTTGCCTTGACGGTTGCCTTGCCCCGGATATTCGACCATCACGACGCGAAAGCCATCGCGTACGAAGACTTCGGCAACGGGCAGCTTGTTCTCCGCTGTTTCCGCGTTGCCGTGAAAGAGGACGAACGTGCCGCGCGGCGCTGCGGCGGCAGGCGTTGCGACATAGCCCGCGTAGAGTCCGTCGACATGCCACGGCTCGACGTCGTAGGCGCCGTGATGCCCTGTCGGCGTGCCGGGGATGTCGAGCGGCGCAGGCAGCAGCATGCGGTCCTGCATCAGGTAGAGCGCGATCAGCGCGACCACGTACGCGACGAGCGCGAGGCGGACGCAGAACTTGATCATCGACATGTCCGTGTCCGTCACAGGTTGTCATTCTTCTGGATCAACAACACGACGAGCCGTCGAAACCGATGCCGGCTTCGAACAGCTCGTCGTGGACTGGTCTATGCCCGCCGCAGCGGGCGAGGGCGGTTACGCGTGCGCGTGACGGTCCTCGGTGAGGGCCTTCAGGCGGGCGTCGCCTGCGTCTTTCGCGGCCGCTCGGGTTGAGTACTTTTCGTCGGAAACGAGCGTGCGTTTCACTTCGCGTGCACCGAAATCGATCAGTGCAATCACCCACACGAAATCGCCCGCCTGTTCGGCCGTTTGCACGAAGGCGCGCACGTCGCCCTTGTCGTCTGCTTTCATCGTGACCTCCTGATATGTTCGCGCAATAGATGGCGCACATCCAGCATGACCGATGCCCGGCACGGTGTCTGAGGGCGTTCGGCCGCGATGCGCCTGAAACGATTCTAGGCCATGAAATCGCGTCGCACGACCTGCGCGTCGTCCACGCGCTTTATGGCGCGCCTCGCCCGGTAGTCTGGCTGATGTATGCTGCTGGTTTTTCGGGCAGATCGACAGCAAGAGGGGACATATGCGGCGCGTCGTATTCAATCAGAAGGGTGGTGTCGGCAAATCGACCATCGTATGCAACCTGGCGGCGATCAGCGCGCGTGAAGGGCTGCGCACGCTTGTCATCGATCTCGATGCGCAAGGCAATTCGAGCCAGTATCTGCTCGGCTCGCGCGCGAGCGAAGTCAATCCCACCGTGGCCGGTTTCTTCGAAACGGCGTTGACGTTCAGCTTCAAGCCCGTCGATGTGACGTCGTTCATTCATCCGACGCCATTCGACAATCTGGACATCATGCCCGCGCACGCGGATCTCGACACGCTGCACGGCAAGCTCGAATCGCGCTACAAGATCTACAAGCTGCGCGATGCGCTCAACGAACTCGACATGTACGATGCCGTCTACATCGACACGCCGCCCGCGTTGAATTTCTACACGCGCTCCGCGCTGATCGCCGTCGAGCGCTGTCTGATTCCGTTCGACTGCGATGACTTCTCGCGCCGCGCGCTCTATACGCTGCTCGATAACGTGAAGGAAATCCAGCAGGACCACAATGATGCGCTGCACGTCGAAGGCATCGTGATCAACCAGTTTCAGCCGCGCGCGAGCCTGCCGCAGCAACTGGTCGACGAACTGGTGAGCGAAGGCTTGCCCGTGCTCGAATCGAGGCTGTCGTCGTCCATCAAGATCAAGGAATCGCACCAGCACGCGAAGCCTGTGATTCACCTCGATCCGCGGCACAAGCTCTCGCTCGAGTATCTGGCGCTGCATCGCGAACTGGCGGGTTAGCCGGGGCCAATCCTTACCAGATTCCAGAGACAACTCACCAGATTCGATCTATCGATTAGCACGGTCGTACGCATAGAATCGCCTCCAGACCAACACAACAAAGGAGGAGATCGATGAGGCCATACCGGGCTATCACCCTTGCGGCCGCGTTGCTGACGGGCTCGGCCGCGCATGCGCAGAGCGCGGGTAGTTTCGTGGCGAATGTCGGCTGGTTTCATCTCGCGCCGCAGTCGTCGAGTCAACCGTTCAGCATCAATGCGCTGGGCTCGACGATGACCGCGAGCGGGTCGGGCGCCAGTGTCGACGGCGCCGATACCGTGGGGTTCACCGCGACGTATTTCATCACCGATCACATCGCGGCAGAAGGCGTGTTCGGCGTGCCGCCGAAATTCACGCTGTCGGGCACGGGCACGCTCGCGGGACTCGGCGAACTGGGCAAGGCGTATGAGTGGAGCCCGACGCTATTGCTGAAGTATTACTTCAACGATGCGCAAAGCCATTTCCGTCCGTACCTCGGTGCGGGCGTGGCCTATGTCTGGTATAGCGGCGTGAAGCTCAGTTCGGCGATGTCGAGTGGCGCATTTCTTTACTCTTCGACTTATGGCACCGCGCTTGAAGGGCAGACATCGGCGAAGTTGAGCAGTTCGTTTGCGCCCGTCATCAACGCGGGCTTCACGTACAACTTCGACAAGCACTGGTCGGCGGGCGTGTCGCTGTCGTATATGTGGCTATCGACGCGCGCAACGCTGACGACCCATTCGAGCGTCGGCACGGTGACGAGCACATCGAAACTCCACGTGGACCCTATCGTTTCCTTTGTGTCGGTCGGATATCGCTTCTGACTAGAGCTTCAAAGTCATTCTTCAAAAAAGGCAACCAGGGGCCCGTCAATCGATGGGCCTTTGGCTTTTGGTTTTTGGCGAACAGCAATGCTCGACGTCAGTAATCTTCGACAAGGGCGTTATCCAGGCCGAATGTCTTCAATATCTTGAGTGCGCGGTCGGAGACGACGAGCCGCCAGTCGTCGGCAATGCCGAGATCGCTGCGTCCCGCCGTGCCCGTCACGCATAGCCATAGAAATTCCGGCAATATCCGCTCCGGATAAATTTCTTTAAACGAGTCGCTAACCGTTATTTCAACTTCGCGGCATTCGAATCCGCTCGCGCCGGCTTCATTCAACGCATTGGCGGCTTCGCGCGTGATGATCAACGCAGGGAAGCTCTCCAGTAGCGCATCGCCCAGCCAATTGATAATCCGGTAATGCAGTTTGATGACGGTTGGCGGATGGACGTCAGGATCCAGCACGGTATCCTTTCCAAGGCCGCCAGCGACTTCGGGTTCGACATAGTAAAACGCCATATCGCATCGAGATCGGAGTGATCGCTAGTTTTGGCTCACATTCCGGTTATAGCATAATAGGGATCAGAAATATTTTCTCGATGCGAAAGGCGATGTAATAACGCAGAGTATTTCGGAAATATTACGCATCGCGCATAGAGCCCGATTGACGGGATTGAGCGTGGCTCAATGCACGAGCGTAATCGTCATCCGAGATGCGCGGCGAATCCCGCTTTGCCGGGCGCGATATCGTCGCGTAACGTGAGGGCGGGAATCTCGTATGCCCCCGCATTCTGCGGATGAAATGGAATGGGCGGCACCGCCCATAGATTGTCCAGACGTTGCCCGAGCGTATCGCAAGTGGCTGTGTACCGAGCTTCATCCATCTTGCCGGTTTGGTAGATCACGAACGGCGGCAGCACGTCGAAGCCCGGGTAGTACAGAATCCCGTGATGAATCGGGAACAGGATATCGTCGATCGGGCCGTTGATGCCGCGCGGGCCATAGTGCGATTCCCAGCCGCCCGTCGTCACGATCAGCATTGCGCGCTTGCCTGCCAGTGTGCCTTCGCCATAGCGGTCACCCCAGCGCGCATCGGAATGCTCGCCGACGCCATACGCGAAGCCATACGCATACACGCGCTCCACCCAGCCTTTCAGGATCGCTGGCATCGAGAACCACCACAGTGGAAATTGCAGGATCACCGTGTCGGCCCACAACAGCTTCTGCTGTTCCAGTGCGATGTCCTCGCTTTGCAAGCCGTTTTCAAACGCGTGCTTCGAATCGAGGCTTGGGTCGAAGCGTTCGCCGATGGGCGGAGTCACGCTGTCGCTTGCATCGAGCGATGCCTTCCAGTTCATCGCGTATAGATCCGACACCTGCACGGCGTGTCCGCTCTTCTCCAGTCGCGCAATGGAAAAGTCCCTCAGTGCGCCATTCAGCGAGCGCGGTTCGGGGTGAGCATAGACGAGTAATACATTCATGATTCGATCTCCGTGATTCACGGAAAGCAGCGTAAGTGGCGCTCAGGTATATTGGAAATGAATTTCTAATATGCCCGGTATTGCGATGAATAATCTCAGACGGTTGGACCTGAACCTGCTGGTCACGCTCGATGCACTCCTCTCCGAACATAACGTGACGCGAGCGGCGGAGCGACTGAACTTCTCTCAACCTTCGGTGAGCGTGCATCTGGCAAAGCTGCGCGAGATCTTTGGCGATCCGCTATTGCTGCCTGGTCCGCGAGGCATGCGGCCCACCGCGCGAGCGGACGAGCTGCGAGAGCCGTTGCGCGAAGCGCTCGATGCGCTGGAGCACGTCATGTCGCCTGCGAAGGCATTCGACCCGGCCACGGCGACACAAACGTGGCGAGTGGCGGCGACGGACTACAGCGAATCTACCGTGCTGCTGCCCGCGTTGAAGGCGTTGCGCTCGGCGGCGCCGGGCACCCGGCTTTCCGTTGTCGAGATGGTGCCGCCGCGCATCGCGAAGCAGGCGGAACGAGGGGAAATCGACCTCGCCTTTCATACCAGTGACGAGTCGCCTTTGGGCATGCATCGCCGGGTGCTGTTCACGGAGCGTTATGTGCTGGCCGGCCGCGCGGGCCATCCACGACTCAAACGTCGGCCGACGCCGGCGCAGTTCTGCGAACTGGAGCATGTGATTGTTTCGCCGGATGGCGGCGGGTTTCGCGGCGTCACGGATGAAGCACTCGGGCAACTGGGGCTCACACGGCGTGTGGTGCTTTCTGTTCCGCACTTTCTGTTCATGCTGTCCGTGCTGGCGAGCACGGATCTCGTCGCGATGGTGCCCGAGCGACTGGTTCGGAACATGAGTGCATTGCAGATCGTCAAACCGCCTGTTGACGTGCCCGGCTATGAAATGGGGATGCTATGGCATGAGCGATGTCATCGCGACCCGGCGCATCGCTGGCTGCGCGAGCAGATTGCCAATGCTGCGTGAAATCGGTCTCTCCCCGGTACTGTCGCGGTGCGTGACTAGCGAACTCCCGCTTCGCCGTTTTTGCCGCCTGTTGATTTCCGCTTCCTTTGCAATGAAGGAGAGCGTTCGGTCAAATGAGCTGGCGCGTCCTGATCGGGAGAACCTGCAGCCAGGAACTGCCGTCGATATTCGGCGGGAGTCGTTTGCTTCGCTGCCTTGAACTGCCGGTTGAAATTGGCGACGTTCGTAAACCCCGAGCGGGCAGCGATAACGGCAACGGGCAGGGAAGTGTCAGCCAGCATGCGGCACGCGTGCCCAATGCGAACCCGGGCGATATACCGCCCGACGCTCTCACCAATATGCTGGACAAAGTAACGTGTGAGCGTGCGTTCCGACAGGCTGGCCGCCGCACAGAGTTCCGACAGCCGCAGGGGTTCGGCAAAGCGCGCGTCGATCATTGAAAGGACACGGTTGATCCGCTCGGGCTCATGCCCGGATGGGCCCGTGTTCGCCTGATTGAAGGCACTCGGTGAGGCGAGCGGGTGGCCCGGCGCGTCGGCGAGCGTGCACAGAATATCGAGTGCCGCACTCAGGCGTTCGCGCGCCACGTTCGACAGCAATTGCTCCAGACGGCCGCGCATCCATTCACCCGCAGGCGGCTCGAATGCCAGCCCGCACGCGGCCCTGCGTAAAAGCTTACGCAGCGGTTCATATTCACGGCAGCAATCCGCCATACGCCGCGCCCAATCGCCGTCGAACCAGATAACAATGGCGACCTGCGGTGCGGACGCTTCGACCGATTGATTCGATGCCCACGTATGCGGCAAATCCGGCGGAACGAGGACGAGGTCCTCGGCTTCATAGTCGTTGACCGAGTCACCGATGTAGCGCTTGCCACGGCTGTTCATCGTCAGCGTTAACTCGTACTCCGGATGGTGATGCCATTCGAACGGAATACGCGGGAGCCGCCGATGGTAAACCCGGACCGAACAGTCCTCGCCGAACTCGACATGTTCGTAGGCTGGTTTCATGGCCGAAAACGCAAATGAATTGCCTGAATAGTATCACTACGGCTTGCGTGCGCGTCATATGCTACCGGACACGAAATGCAAACGGAGACGATCATGGCGCTGGAAATCGATGATTTGCCGGGCGCAATCCGGCAGGCAAAAAAGGAGCTGCGCGCGGCATTGCCGAACTACCGGGAGGTCTTTGCCGAAGTCGAGAAAGCGATCGGCGAAGAGGCGAAGCGGATTGCCAGTGAGCGCGATCGTGGGGAAAACGTCATTCCTGAGATTCAGTTCTCCGACATCGCCGGACAACGTGTTACTGCCGAGCAGATCGCACTCGTCAAGGCACGCGGCGCATGTGTGATTCGAAATGTCTTCTCCCGCGCTCTGGTGCAGAGCTGGGACGAAGATATCGCCCATTACGTGGAGCGAAACAATCTCGACAAGCGCCTCGAAAACCGCGCCGAGGACAAATATTTTGGCCAGTTGGCCTCGAGCAAGCCGCAGATCTACGGCGTGTACTGGTCGAAGCCACAAGTGCTGGCCCGTCAGTCAGAATCGCTGACGGCTGCACGTGTATTCCTCAACAAACTCTGGCGAAACGAGAGCGACGGACGCGTTCACTTCGATCCGGAGCATGTGCCTGTCTATGCCGACCGTCTGCGTCGGCGGCCACCTGGCTCAGCGTCGCTCGGCTTGTCGGCGCATTGCGACGGCGGGTCCGTCGAGCGTTGGATCGAAAGCAATTTTCGCAAGGTGTACCGCCACGTGTTTGCCGGCAACTGGCGTGATTACGATGCATTCGACGCCGCTTTCCGGCCCGACGTAGAAGAGATCGCGTCACCGGCCGTCTGCTCGATGTTCCGCACCTTCCAGGGCTGGACAGCGTTGACGCCGCAGGGACCGGGCGACGGCACGCTGCAACTCGTGCCCATCGCCAATTCGATGGTGTACATCCTGCTGCGCGCACTTCAGGACGACGTCGACGACGACGACCTTTGCGGGGCCATGCCGGGTCGGGCGCTCTCGATCAAGCGGGAATTTCATGCGCCATTGTTCGAGGCGTTGTCGTCCATTCCCAAAATGGAAGCAGGCGACACCGTGTTCTGGCACAGCGACGTCATTCATGCGGTAGAAGACGAGCATAAGGGCGCGGGTTACAGCAACGTGATGTATATCGCCTCGGTGCCCGCGTGCGGCAAAAACGATGCTTATCTGAAGCGTCAGCTGCCGAGCTTCCTGAAAGGCGAAAGCCCGCCTGATTTCCCGACTGACCACTTTGAAGTCGATTTCACCGGCCGTGCGACACCCGACGACCTGACGCCACTTGGCAAGGCGCAACTCGGGTTTGATCTGTAGTTGAAACGGGCACGCATGCGCGGTCGCTCTGATTGCGCATGCGTTGCTCCAACCATAAAGAAAAATTCGGAGACTGCAATGAAACGATCACTGACATCGGTGGCGACGGCTGCCGCGCTGCTTATCGCCGGTACACATGCTGCACTTGCCGCCGAACAGCTTTCGGTATTGCACTGGTGGACCTCTGGCGGCGAATCGAAAGCAATCCGGGTGCTCAAGGACGACATGAGCAAACAGGGCTACGAGTGGAAAGACTTCGCTATCGCGGGAGGCGCGGGTGCGGCGGCCATGACCGCGCTGAAGACGCAGGTTATCTCGGGTAACGCACCGTCGGCCGCGCAGATCAAGGGGCCGCTGATTCAGGACTGGGCGGAGCAGGGGTCGCTGGTCACGATCGATCAGGCCGCGACTGATTGGAAAGCGCACATGCCCGCGCGAATAGACAGTGACGTGAAGGCGGGCGGGCACTATGTGGCCGCACCTTTTTCCGTACATCGCATCAACTGGCTGTGGATCAACAAAGCGGACCTGGACAAAGTCGGAGGTACGCCGCCCACGACATGGCCGGAGTTCTTCGCGCTCGCCGACAAGTTTCGCGCTGCGGGCATCACGCCTGTCGCGCATGGCGGTCAACCCTGGCAGGATATGACCATCTGGGAGGCAGTCGTGCTGTCACAGGGCGCGGACTTCTATCGCAAAGCGCTCATCGATCTCGATCAGAAAACGCTGACTTCGCCGCAGATGGTGCAGGTGTTCGAGACGGTCCAGAAGATCCGGACTTACTTCGATAAGGGCTATCACGGCCGCGACTGGAATCTCGCTACGGCGATGGTGATTTCCGGCTCGGGCGGCATGCAGTTCATGGGCGACTGGGCAAAGGGCGAGTTCACCAACGCGAACAAGAAGGCGGATGTCGACTATATCTGCGCGGCGGCGCCCGGCACCGCGAATGCCTACACATACACGGCGGATACGTTCGTGTTCTATCAGCAGAACGGCAAGAAGGACGCGACACCGGGACAGATTGCGCTTGCCAAAACGATCATGTCCGTTGATTTTCAGCAGCAGTTTAGTCTGTACAAGGGTTCCATTCCTGTCAGGCTGGATGTACCCATGGACAAGTTCGATAGTTGCGCCAAGAAATCACGCGCGGACGAGCAGGCGACGATTCAATCCGGCGGGTTCTTGCCTTCGTTGGCTTTCGGTGAACTTCAGTCGCCGGTTACTGCGGGTGCAATCACCGACGTCGTGACGAATTTCATGAGCTCGAACGAGGATGCAAAAGAGGGCGTGCGCAAGCTTGCTGCTGCTGCAAAGGTCAAGTGAAGGTGCGTTTAAAGATCACAAGACACCCTACAGTTTCGAACTGCCTGATTCGCGAAAAACCAATGGGCAGTACTGTGACAGTTCACCGGGGCGGAGGAGCCGGCTCTTTCATTAACTTCTACTGGAGGGGCGGACCCGCTCCGATTTCTTCGATATGAACATAGGCAGAGATCTTCAGCAAATCGCACTGCAGGAGAAGTGGCTAATCGTTCCGCGCTTCGACGCCGATTTTGGATGGCAGATTGGAACGCATCTGCACGAACTCGCAAAGGCTCGGGCGCTACCCATTGCGATCGACGTGCGTACTTTCGGGCATGTGATTTTTTACAGCGCTCTCACTGGCGCGACGCCTGACAATGCGGACTGGGTGCGCCGAAAAAGCAACACAGTCGCGCAGTTCCGGTGCAGTTCATACGCGGTCGGTTTACGTCTGGCAGAATCGGGCTCGACGCTCGCCGACACATTCGGTCTGTCGAATGCTGAATACGCAACACACGGCGGCGGTTTTCCGCTGACCGTGCACGGGGCGGGTGTAATTGGCTCGATCACAGTGTCCGGTTTGCCGGACCGCGAAGATCACGGATTGATCGTCGAAGCGTTGTGTGCGCTGCTTGGTCATGACCACACGGAAGTTGCGCTGCCGCGTGCAGAATACGAGTAGGGAACATCGTCAAACCGCCTGTCGAAATGCCCGACTTTGAAATAGGGATGCCATGTCTTCCGTCTGCGGAGCAGAGCGAACATGAAAAAGCGAGCGTCCACGCAAGAAGCAAACACGGCCGGGCCGGACGGACCGCACGTCTTCAGTTTTGCTGCGAATGGCGATGGCTTTCTGCTGGACGGCAAACCATTCCAGATCCGAAGTGGTGAATTGCACCCCGCGCGCATACCCGTTGAATACTGGCGGCATCGCATCCAGATGGCGAAGGCAATGGGAATGAACACCATTGCGTTGTATGTGATGTGGAATTATCACGAGCTAACCGAGGGTACGTTCGACTTTTACACGGACAATCGCGACATCGGGGCATTCATCCGTCTTTGCCAGGCGGAGAACATGTGGGTGTTATTCAGACCTGGTCCTTATGTGTGCGCGGAATGGGATCTCGGCGGTATTCCATCCTGGCTGTTGAAGCATACGGATATCCGGCTGCGCACGGATCGCGCCACCGATCCGCGCTACATGCGCGCTGTCGAGCGTTACATCAATGAACTCTTGCCGCGCGTCAAACCATGGATGACGGAAAGTGGCGGTCCGATTCTGATGATTCAGATCGAGAACGAGTTTGGATCATTCGATAGCAATTCCGCGTATCTGGAGGAGATAAGGCAACTCTGGATTCGTGGCGGAATACATGGACCGTTCTATACGGAAGACGGTCTCGTTCAATTGCAGCAGAACCACTCAAACGTCGCCGGTGGCGCAATCGCTTTGAGCAACGGCAACGCGGCGCAGATCGAAGCCGTGCGCAAGGCGTTTCCGTCCGTGCCGGCGATGGCAGGAGAGGTGTATCCAGGTTGGCTCACGCACTGGGGCGAGCGTGCATTTCAAGGTACCTCAGTCGATCTTTCCGCCACGCTCGATGAATTGATGCGCAAGAACCTGTCGTTCAATCTCTATGTGATTCATGGCGGGACGAGCTTTGGCTTCTATGCGGGCGCGAACGTGGATGCGGACTCGGGCGAGTATCAGCCCGACATCACCAGCTACGACTATGCCGCGCCTGTCAGCGAGCAAGGCGTGGCCACAGAACGCTATATGCAGTACCGCAGCATCATTGCCGGATACCTGTCGACGCCTTTGCCGCCAGTGCCTTTGCCAATCGAAACGATTCCGGTGACGGACGCGACCGGGACTCGCCGGTTGATGCCGCAACGCTATGCGTCCATCTGGGACAATCTTCCTGCTGCACTTCCTTCCGCGCAAACAACGCATCCGCGGCCATTCGAAATGTACGGTCAGGCGTTCGGTTTTGTGCTGTATCGGAAGAGACTTGCGCGCTATGAAAGCGGTTCGCTGGATATAGCCAATGTTCACGACTACGCGACCGTTTTCATCGGCGATCAATACGTGGGCGGTGTGTCGCGCACGCGTATGCCGGAAGAACGCGCGTTGCCGCTGAAAGTAGTGCATCGCGAGCCGGTTGCGCTGCCTGGTGCCTCGTCAGTGCCGGATGATGCCCGAGTGCTGGAGATTCTTGTCGAAGGCATGGGGCGCGTGAATTACGGGCATTCGATGATCGATCGAAAGGGCATTATCGATCCCGTCGTGCTGCATCATGCGTCGGGTGCGCGCGAGGTTCTGACAGGCTGGGAAGTCGTGCTCCTGCCAATGGATGAGTCGTTTGTCGAGAACTTGCGTCCGCTTTGTTCGAAGCCGGATAGAGCGGGACTCTTCTTCATGGCGACACTTTCAATCGATGCTATCGGTGACGTCTATTTCGACATGAGTGAATGGACCAAAGGCATCGTGTGGATCAACGGGCACAATCTCGGCCGCTATTGGAATATCGGCCCGCAGATGCGGCTCTATTGCCCGGCTCCGTGGCTCAAGCCTGGCGACAACACGGTGTTGATCTTCGATCTGCATCAGTTAGACGCCAAGCCGGTCAGTTTGGCATCGACCCTCTCATAGGCCGCCAGATACTACTGGCGACAATTCAATCGTCAGAACCTGAAATGGATCGAGGCGAATCGTTTGCGGGCCGTCTGCGTCCCATAGCGTCGGTACGTTCGCATCGCGGTCGACAAACGGAAAGCGCGCGCAGAACTGGCCTGCAATGCCACCCGGCAGTTCGAGATGCATTCTCAGATCGAGCACGAAATCGTTTGCGCGATCATCCGGATTGCGCAGCGTGACAATCGCCTTCGATGGCGTCCACGCGGCCCATCCGTAGATTTCAAGCTGATCCGGCGCGCCGCCGATCCAGTGGCAATCGCTCAGCACGTCGGCATTAGCGCGCGCCCAGCGGGCAGCCTTCGCGAGCACGTCCCAGTCGCGCTCATCGAGTAACGACGGCGTGACATACAGTTCCTGCAATTGCGTGCCGCTGCCGAAGTACGATTGAACTTCATGGGAAAACGCATGACCGGGATCGGTATTGAGACGAGCATTTTCCTGCGCGTAAATGATGCCGTGAAGCATCAGTGAATTGAGTGGGAACAGCGGACTTCGGCACACGACATTGCGATACGTTTGCGCATCGCGATACGTAATCCAGCACTCGCGATCGCTGCCTGTGCCCGCAAAACCATAATCCGCGCCGTCGCGCCAGATCGAATCGACAAAGCGCAGCCAGAACGGCGACGCTTGCGTGCCTGTCGACAGATTGACGAACACATCGTGCTTGACGCGGCGCATCGCTTCGATGAGTTCGACAGCCGCGTCCCAGTCGCTGTTGAAGCGGCTGCCGGGCACGACCCTGTTCGCGTTTCCGGTGCCATCGAGCTTGAAGTGATTGACGCCGTGTCGCGTGAGCAGGTCCATCGCGACTTCATGGAAGCGGCGATAGTACGTCGGGCCCGAGAGCGCGAATCCGTCGCCGATGGTCTCGTATCCGGCGGCGCGGCCGCGCGTCACGCGTTCCGTTCGCGGCGGGCCGTAGCCGCCCCACGGCGACAACCAGACGCCCGGCTCGGCGCCATATCGCGCGGCGGCGTCTTTCAAAGGCAGGAAGCCATCGGGAAACGCAGGGCTGAATGACCAGCTGCCGCTATAGTCGTCCCAGCCATCGTCGAACAGGAAGGAGTCGAGTTGCACGCCGCGCTTTTCGTGCAGTTCATGGCCGACCGCGTGAATGCGCTGGATGGCCTGATCCTGCGTGTACGTCGTCAGAAAGCCGATGTCGTACCACGAGTTGTAGTGCAGAAAGGGACGGTAGGGGCGCGCCCGTTCGCGCTCGATATAGGCTGCGAAGTCGCGACGCAACTGGCCTTCGCGAAACACCCCGGCAACAGCCGAATAAGCGAGTGTTTTTCCTTTTTCGAGCGGCAGTGCGCAGCTTACGCTAAAGCAGGCGACACCGTCGCGCACTTCGCTTTCCGACATGGGAAGCTCGAAGCCCAGATAGAGATTGCCGTCGACAATCGGCACTGCTGCGAGGTCGCCGGCTTTTTTTGCATGACGTGACTGCGCATGCAACAGCGAAACGGACGCGATGGGTTCGTCCTGCAAGAGCGCCGTAACCGACAGATGCTGACGAAGATAGAGCGAGCCCTCGCGCTGCTCCACGCTCCATTCGACACGCAAACGTTGCTCGCTATCGCCGAGCGTGGCGATCACGCGTTTGCCAGCAACACGTTCGGCTTTGCGCAGCGCATCCGGATTGGCAGGCAGTGCTTCTTCGCGCAACGGCGCGACGAGACGCAAACTGGCTGCGTCGAGCGTGCGTGCATCGGCGAAAGTGAGAACGAACGGCGCGCTAATAGCCAAAGTGCGGCCATGCGCGCGATCCGCCACGGAAACACCGCACAGAGAACGGTCGGATATCGTCCAATGCAGCGCAATCGCGCCATTGCCAAATGCGTAGCTGTCGTTTTGCGCCTGAAAAACGGGCGGACCCGCGTGCATGACGCGCCCCGTCCGCTACTTCACGGTCTGGAGCACCTCGAATCCCTCGAACTCCGGATGCCCGAGATAGAGCGCGCGCGACTCGCTTCCTGCATTCCGGTGCGCGGCGCGAAACGCTTCCGACTGTGTCCACGCCTCGAACGCCGGGCGATTCGCCCACACAGTGTGACTCGAATACAGCACGTGGTCGTCGCGTTGCGGTCCCTTCAGCAGATGAAACTCGACAAACCCGGGCACGTCCTTCAGATGCGTGTCCCGCGTCGTCCATACTTCCTCGAAGGCGCTTTCCGAACCCAACGCCACTTTGAACCGGTTCATTGCAATGAACATGACTGTCGCTCCCGTATGACTGCGATGTCGCGAAGTTGCTGATGCTTCGAAAGTCTACCGACGAAGTATACGCACAAGATCGCAAACGCGTGCATCAAGAGCGAACCGGACTACCGCCCGCGCGCCCATTGCGCGAACCCCGCGCACACGACCAGCAGCGAGCCGGTGACGAAGAACACGGAGTGCATGCCGAAATGGACGGCAATCTGTCCGCCGATCACCGGGCCGATCACCTGTCCGCTGAACTGCGCGGACTGCAGATAGCCGAGCATCTGACCCGTCTTGCTCTCATCGACGGCATGGCGCGCGAGCTTCGCAATGGCGGGCAACAGCCCCGCGAGCGACATGCCCATCAGCGCGCGCAGCGCAGCGAGTTGCCACCATTGATGAACGAACGCTTGTGGAAGCATCAGCAGGCCCGTGACGATCAGGCAACCAATAATCACATTCCACCCGCCGATCCGGTCCGCGAGCGCGCCGAGCCGCGCTGCCGTCAGCATGCTGCCGAACGCGGAGCAGGCCATCACGACACCCGCAATGCGCGCCAGTTGATCCGGCCCGACGCCGAGGCCGCCGACATACACGGTAATCACCGGCTCGATCGACATGTTGGCGAGCAGCACCATCATCGCTGTGGCGAGCAATGCGCCGATCACCGCATAGTGAGTGCGAGTCGAGTGCGTGGCTGTCGCGCCGCTGGCGGCTTTGCGCTTCGAATCGGTGGCGGGGTGGAAGTCTTCCTTGACGACGAAGATCGTCAGCAGCGCCGCCACGGCGATCACCGCACCGCCCGCGAAGAACGTGCCGCGGATGCCGAGCCAGCCCGGCAGAAAGCCGCCGATCAGCGGGCCGACCAGCGCGCCCGCCAGCGCACCCGTCGACAGCAGGCCGAGCGCCCAGCCAGCGCGCTCGCGCGGCGCCTGCGTGCCGACCATGACCGTCGAGGCCGACGCGTACCCGCCCACCAGACCCGCGATCAGACGCAAGCCGACCAGCTCGTACACGTTGTGCGCAATGCCGATCAGCGACATCACCACGGCCATGCCGACGGCGGCGCGAATCAGCATCGGCTTGCGGCCATAGCGGTCGGCCAGACGCCCCCACAGCGGCGCGGTGACGGCGGTGCCGAGGAAGGTCGCGCCGAACGCGACGCCCGACCACTGGATCACGTCTGCCTGCGATTCGACGCCGAGTTGCTTCACGTAGAGCGGCAGAAACGGCAGCAGCATGCTGAGGCTGACGAGCGTCGTGAAAGAGCCGAATACGCAGACCAACAGATTGCGCATCCAGTGCTGCTGATTGCGCTCCGTGTAGCCAAGTGAGGCGACGTCCGGCGCGGTGCGCATCGCAACGGTGGTCATGGGCTGGTTCATGCTGTGATTCCTTCGATCAAGTGTTGCAGGAAAGCCTTAACTGTTCTCCGGGTTGCCGCGAAGCGCGGCGAACAGGTCGACGGACAGCGCAAGCGCGAGCGCCGCTGCGCCGATCGCGAACAACATCTGGTAGTTGCCGCCGTTCTGTGTGAAGAGGAACGACATGCCGTATGCAGCGCCCGCCTGCAACACCGCGAAGCCGGTGGTGGCCGTGCTCCATGCGCCTTTTTGCGCAGCGGGGTGATGTGCGAGCAGTTCGTTCACACGGCCGAGCGCGAGCGGCACGATACCCGGCACGGCCGCGCCCATCAGCACGCTGGACACGATCAGCAGCGCGGGACTCGTGCCGATCAGCGGCAATACGACGGCGACGATCTGGATCACGAACGCGACGCGCAACGCAGGGCCGAAGCCCGCGCGGTCGGCGAGGTGTCCGCTCAATAACGGACCGGCGATCGCGCCGAGGCCGAACAGCACCCAGTATTGCGCGCCCGTATCGAGCCCCTTGCCGAGACCGCGCGATACGAAATCGACGAGAAACAGCATGTGCGGAACGAGGCCGATCGCGTTGAGCGCGTACTCCGCATACAGCGCGCGCAACGTGAAGCCGCTGTGCTTCCTGTGCTTCGCGTGATGCGCGGGCGCCGTATGCGCATGGGCGTCATGCTTGGGCCAGCCGTTCCATGCGGCGAGGGTCAGCAGCAGGGCGATGGCGGCGAGACCGAGCCAGGTTTGCTTGACCCCTTGAAGCAGCAACAGTGGCACGATCGTGCCGGACGCCGCGATGCCGAGGCCGATGCCTGCGAAAATCGCGCCGCTCACGAGGCCACGGCGCGACGGCGGCACATGCGCGAGCACAGTCGGCGCGGCCAGCACCATCAGTGCGCCGCCCGAAAGGCCCGACGCGAAGCGCCATACGAAGAACCACGAAAACGACAACGGAAACGCGCAAGCGACGAACGCAATCGTTGCCAGCAGCATCATCGCGCGCAATACGTGCGTTGCATTCGCGCGCCTGGCGAGATAGCCGCCGAGCAGCGCGCCCGCCAGATAGCCGCCCAGATTCGCTGCGCCGAGATACGCGGCCGTCGATGCCGCAAACCAGTGCGCGTCGATGATGGCGGGAAGAAGCGGTGTATACGCGAAGCGCGCAAGGCCAATCCCGACGAGGCTTGCGCTCGCGCCTGCCACCGTGCCGCGCGTGATGTTGAAGGCGGGTGGCTTCGTGATCCTGATAGCTGCGTCCTGCATTGTTATCTCCGTGCTGCTGTCGCTACTGCTTGCTGCGACTCCTCGAATAAAACATTGATGTGAAAAATACTATGGCATCCGAAATAATAGATATCGAGGATGCCATGCCGGTAATACCCGCTCTCTCAAGAACCGACGTTGCTGCCGCCGTCGACGTGCAAAATCTCGCCTGTCACGAAGCCCGCCGATTCCAGATAAAGCACGGCTTCCGCAATGTCCGTCACTTCGCCGAGGTGCCCGATCGGATGAAAACGTGCGAGTGCTTCGTGTCGCTCGCGCGGATGCATCGGTGTTTTGATGACGCCCGGCGCGACCGCATTCACGCGAATGCCTAGCGGCGCATATTCGATTGCCAGCGATCGCGTCACGGCATTCAGCCCGCCTTTGGTCAACGCAGCCATCGCTGCGGGCAGTCCGGCGCGTGGCCGATCCACGAGGCTCGCCGTGATGTTCACCACATGGCCGCTGCGTTTCTTCTTCATCTCCGTCAGCACGCGCTGCGTGATATGGAAGAAGCCGTTGACGTTGGTCGCCATGACGGCGTCGTAGTCTTCGGGCGTGTAGGCGTCGAAGGGCTTTGCGATGAAAATGCCCGCGTTGTTGACCAGCGTGTCGATCCGGCCAAAGCGCTCCAGCGCGATGGCGACGACCTGTTGCGCGGTCTTCGCATCGGCGATGTTGCCTTGCACAGTGGCAATGTCAGGATCGTCGCTTGGCTGGATCGAGCGCGACGTTGCGACTACGCGGAAATTGCGGTCGCGATACGCTTTGACCACCCCCGCGCCAATGCCCTGCGACGCGCCCGTAACGATCACCACTTTCTGTTCGGCACCCATTCACCCGCTCCTTTAACCAGTTGGGCCGTGTGGCCCGATGTCGATGGAGCAAGTCTAGATTGAGTCGATCGCAGAGAGAATCCACGCAATGCGGCAGACATTCTTCCGCCGGTCGGTTCAATGGGCGTCGGTGATGCGCTGTAACTGCTTGAAATGCCGGCGCAAACGCGGCGTGGCGAAATCGACGAAGGCACGCACTTTCGGCACCGAGAGGCGGCCGTGGGGCGTCAGAAGATGCACGGGCAAGGGCGCATGCTCGCTGTCGCGCAGCACGATGCGCAGCTGCCCGTCCTTTACCTGCTGCGCGATGTGATAGGAGAACATGCGCGTGACGCCTCGTCCTTCGACAGCGGATGCCACGGCGGCGTCGATACTGTTGACGATCAGGCGCGGCGAAAAATGGACGACCTGCGCGACGGTCGAGCCTTCGGCGGGCGGAAAGCGCCACGAATCGACGCCGAAGTGCGTCATCGAAATGATCTGATGTTGTTCCAGGTCCGCGGGCTCGCGGATCTGCGGATGCTTCGCCAGATAGCGCGGCGACGCCGTCACGACGCGCCGCACTTCGCCGACGGGAATCGCGATCAGGGTTGAATCGGGCAGATGCGCGATGCGTAGCGCGACGTCGATGCCCTCGTCGACGAGACTGACGGGGCGGTCGAGCATATGCAGGCGCACCGACACGGCCGGGTACTCGTCGATGAAGTCGTCGAGGATCGAGCGCAGCATGTCCTGGCCTGCGGCGACGGGCGCCGTGATGTTCAGCAGGCCGCGCGGCGCGGAACGCTCGCCCGCTACCAGCAGGTCGGCTTCCTCCAGATCGGTCAGGATGCGCCGGCACGCTGCCGCGTAGCGTTCGCCCGCCTCGCTGAGCTTGATCGTGCGCGTGGTGCGGTGCAGAAGCGGCGAGCCGACGTGCGCTTCGAGGAAGGCAATGGCGCGGCTCACCGCGGCGGGCGAACGGCCGAGCCGGCGGCTCGCGCCCGCCAGGCTGCCTTCGTCCAGCGTCGCGACGAACACTTTCATTGCGTCGATGCGGTCCATGGTGCAGTGCTCGGGAAGTCGTCGGCGGGGCGACGTTGCCCGGAAGTGTACAGCGGCGTGCGTGTTCAGGCCCTTCAAAGGCCGCACGACGCGTCCGCTAGCGCTGCGCCGTCACGAGCCAGCGGCGCAGATCGACGGCGTCCTGGAAGTGCGCCTGCGCGTTGGGATCGCCGAGCAGGATGATCAGCAGGGGATGACCGCGCACCATCGTGACGATGATCAGGCAGTGGCCGGCTTCGTTGGTGAAGCCGGTTTTCTGCAGGCCGATCCTAAAGGGGCCGTTGACGAACATCAAAACTGCGCGATCAGGCTTCGCCCTGTTCGTCTGCGCCGATCATGACATGACTAGCGGATTCGAATCGATAACGCGGCACGTCGAGATTTTGCGGCGCGGGTTTGTCCTTGAACACGCGGCCTGCCAGGTCATACGTCGAGCCGTGACATGGGCAAAGAAATCCGCCTGGCCAGTCATCGGGAAGACTCGTTTGCGGGCCAGGCTGGAAACGCGGACTCGGTGTGCAGCCGAGATGCGTGCACACGCCGACCACCACGAGCAGATTGCTATGCTCCGGGCGCGAGCGAAACTCGTTGTTGCAGTACGGCGGCAGCGGCATCGAGAAGGGCCGCGTCGTTTGCGGGTCGGCGACGAGCGGATCGGCGGCGCGCACATCGGCGAGCATCGTGTCAGTGCGATTGACGATGAAGACGGGCTTGCCGCGCCATGCCGCCGTCAACATGTCGCCGGGCTGCAGCCGGCTGATATCGACTGTCACGGGCGCGCCCGCCGCCAGCGCGGACGCCGATGGCCTGAACGATTCGACGAACGGCGTGACGACGGCCACGCCCGCAATGCCGCCCGCCACCGATGTCACAATCATCCACCGACGGCGTGCTTCGTCGATGGGCATGTCCGCGTCCGCGCTCATGATGTGCTCCCTTCCGGGTGCGTCGGCCATACGAACATCGCGCGAACATGGCCCGACGATTTGATGTCGACTAGACGCTGCTGGGTCTTGCCGTCATGGCTCGCGGTGATCTTGTAGCGCCCGTTCGGAAGCGATGCGAGCATGAACGGTCCGTGCGAGGTCGCATTCAAAAGCGTCTTGCCGTTCATGTCGGCGATGTGAACGGGAACGTCGGCGAGGTACTCATTCCCGTGATGCGTCGCCCCCGCAAATTCGAGTACGAGCGGGTATTTGTGCATGACATCCTTCAGTGCGGCCGATTGATCGCTGCCGACGCCACCGGAAAGATACGTGACCGCGCCTTGCTGTTGAAGCGGCGGCAGATTCGTCGTCGCTGCGAAAGCGACACTGGTTGCGGATTGCGCGAACACGAGCGCAATGACAACGAGACCTGCTTTGGTGAATGTGTTCATGATGATCCTCCATCGTGAAGATTAAAGCTGTTTATTGCAGATGTTTTCGATCAACGAGCGCTGCGCCTTCGTTGAAATTCATCGGACCGGATGCATCGCAAGCGCAACCTTGCACGTCGATAAGGCGGTCGCGTGCGCGATACAGACGACGAACGCGAACGCGTGTGCACGACGCGACATCGCAAGGATTTGAGATTCAAGGCATTCACGATGCGACCTCAAAGTCTTCGTGTCTGCAATGTAGGCAACGCGAATTAAATGAGAATTAAAGCGCGTGATACGGACGAGTACGGGGAATACTCGTCGCGGGGCGGATATATGACGCAGCGGGCGCCGCGCGGATTGCTGATGTCGGTGACGACCGGCTTCTGACGTTCGAGGCCGCTAGCCCATCAGTTCGGAAATCTCGATCAGGTTCAGATCGGGGTCCCGCACATACACGGAGCGTATCTTCTGCGTCGCGCCCGTTCGTTCGACGGGCCCTTCGATAATCGGCCAGTTGCATGCCGCGAGATGCGCGACGACCTGATCGAGCGGCACCGATGCGATAAAGCACAGGTCCAGCGCGCCCGGCACGGGCAAATGCGCCTTCGGCTCGAATTCGCTGCCGCGCACATGCAGATTGATCTTCTGGTTGCCGAAGCGAAAGGCGATACGCCCGGCGCCGAATGTCTCCAGTTGCATCTGCATGACCTGCGTGTAGAACTTCGTCGTGGCTTCTGCATTGGTGCAGGTCAGCACCAGATGGTCGAGATGGTCGATCATGAAGAGACTCCTTCTGTGAGTCAGCGAGCGCGCGCGTTCACGCGAATTCTGCGCGCATTCGCGCGTGCGACGTACAACGTAAGCGTGCCGCAGACGGCGAGCATTGCAAAGCCAAATCCGGCGACGGACGGCCATGCGCCGTTTTGCCAGAACCAGCCGCCCCACGAGCCGAGCACGCTTGAACCGAGATAGTACGCAAGCAGATACAGCGAGGTCGCGTGACCCTTTGCGCCATCGGCGAGTTGTCCGACCCAGCCGCTCGCCACCGAGTGCGTGATGAAGAAGCCGATAGTCAGCACGATGATGCCGAGCACGACAGGTACGAGCGCATGCATCAGCGTCAACGCAAGTCCCAACGCGGCCACCATGACGCCCGCAGTCAGGACCGGCCCGCGCCCGCAGCGATCGGCCAGCGCGCCCGCGCCGGATGCGGCGACGATACCGAACAGATACGAACAGAAGATCAGGCCGGTTTGCGTCGCGCTGAGATCGAACGGCGGCGCCATCAACCGAAAGCCCGCGTAGTTGTAGACGGTGACGAACACGCCCATGACGAGGCAGCCTGTTGCGAACACGGCGGGCAATGTCGCGGCCGTCAGATGTTTGCGCCACAGCGCGATGTGATGAACAGCAGTGAGGTCCGCGCGTTTCACGAAATTGCGTGAGCCTGGCAACAGCAACACGAACGCGATAGCGGCCAGCACGTCGACAATACCAATGGTCAGCATCGCCGTGCGCCACGACAGATGATCGCTCATGTAACTCATGCCCACGCGCCCGATCATTCCGCCGAACGCCGTCCCGCCGACATAGAGCCCCATCGAAAGCCCCAGCCCGCGCGGATCGATCTCCTCCGCGAGATACGCCATCGCGACGGCGGGCACGCCGCCGAGCGCCAGCCCTTCCAGCGCGCGGGCCACGAGAATGCTGTGCCAGTCCGCTTCGAGCGCGGCGCAGACGTTGAAGAGCGCGGCGAGCGTCATCGATGCGAAGATCAGGCCGCGTCTGCCGAACCGCTCCGATAGCACGCCTGCGCAGAGAATCGAGAACGCGAGGAAACCTGTCGAGAGCGATAGCGCGAGCGAGCTTTGCGCCGCGCCGATATGAAATTCGCTGGCGAAAACAGGCAGCAACGGCTGCACGCAATACAGCAGCGAGAACGTGGAGAAGCCCGCAAGAAAGAGCGCGATGCTGATGCGGCGAAAGTCCGCCGAGCCGGGCCGCACGCCGGATGCGCCGGTGGTGTTGGAACGTGTGCTGGATGTTTCGATGCGATCGGGCGTGGCAACGGATGGATCGGAGTTCATGGACAAGATCGGCGGTCGACTGTGACGCAGGAATTGTCCTGCGCCAGAGCTATACTGTCCAATATATGAAACTGGCTAACCCGATACGTTTTAGCACTAGCATGGAACTGCGTCATTTACGATATTTCGTCGAGGTTGCAAGTGAGCGCAACTTCACGCGCGCGGCTGAAAAGCTCGGCATTGGACAGCCGCCGCTCAGTCAGCAGATCAAGAGCCTTGAGCGCGAGTTGGGCGTCGAGCTGTTCCGTCGAACCGCGCATGGCGCCGAGCTGACGGGCGCGGGCGAAGCGTTTCTGATCGAAGCGCAGCGCGTGCTGGGCGGCGCGCAACGCGCGGCGCAAGCGGCGCAGCGGGCCGCGCGTGGCGAGACGGGACGGCTGCGTATCGGCTTCACGGGGTCGGCGGCGTTCAATCCCGTTGTGCCCGCGCTGATTCAGCGTTTCAAGAGCCGCTATCCGACCGTCGATCTGACGCTCGAAGAAGCGAATACGCCAGCGCTGCTGCAACGCCTGCTCGATGACGAGATCGATGCCGTGTTTTTCAGGCCCGGAACCACTTTGCCGGAGCACGTGCAGACGCATCGCTTTGCGGATGAGCCGATGAAAATCGTGCTGCCGTCAACGCATCCGCTCGCAGCCAAGAAGCGCTTGCCGTTGACGGCGCTGGCCGACGAACCATTCGTGCTTGTGCCAGGACCGGCGGGCGTCACGCTTCACGATGAAATCGTCCGCGCGTGCGGCGAGGCGGGCTTCAGTCCGCACCTCGCGCAGCCTGCGCCGCAGGTGTCGTCGGTGATCAATCTGGTGGCGGCGGGCCTCGGCGTGTCCATCGTGCCCGCCGCGATTGCGCAGGTGCAGGTGAAGGGCGTGCGTTACGTCGATGTGCAGGGCGCGAAAATGCGGGCGCGTCTAGCGTTGGGATGGCGTGAAGGGGACGCGTCCGCGACGCTCGGCAATCTGGTCGGATTGCTGTGACGGCTTAATCTCTCGCCTCGATCAGCCGCATGCGGCGTTCGAGTTCGAAGAGATCGACGGCCGACGAGAGGTACGTGTCACGGCGGCTGTGCTCGGCGCGGTCCAGCAGTTCCTCTGCGCGGTCCAAGAGTTCGAAGATGATCCGGAGGAAGTATGCGAACATGGCGTGCTCCTGTTGCGTTGGTTCAGGCGCAACCATTTGCATCGAGCGTGCCATTTCGGAGAAGTCCTTGTCTGGCGGGCTTGCGGGTTATCCAACGACCGTCGGCGGATGCGAATGTGTTCGGATAGACCCAACTTTCGCCCGGCAACAGTTTGCTTTCGCCATGCTTCCATGCGGATAACCGCTTCACAGATGCGGCCGCATTTCGACGGTATGCATTTGACGCGGGAGCGCGACTTCATGCGTGCAGAAGGCCGGTTCATGAACATTCGACGCAAGGAGAATCCGATTGACACCGCTGGAGAGACTCGAAGGCTTCGACGACAACGTCGCTTCTCTATTGCAGCAATGGAATGCACCCGCCGTCGGGGTCGCTGTCGTCGTCGATGACGTGCCTGTGCTGACGCGCGGATACGGCTTTCGCGACTATGACAAGCGCCTGCCGTTCGATGCGTCGACGCTCTTTCCCATCGCGTCGAACACGAAGCTGTTCGTCGCGCTGGCTGCCGGCATGCTCGTCGACGAAGGCAAGCTCACGTTCGACAAACCGCTTTGCCAGCATTTACCGGAACTGCGGTTTCGTAACGACATACTGACGCGCTCCGTCACGCTGCGCGATCTTCTCGCGCACCGCACGGGCATCACGCGTCACGACATGATGACCTACGGCGCAGCAGCGACGCCGAAGGAAGTATTCGACCGCCTGCATCTGATGAAGCCGACCGCTGGCTTGCGCGAGACGTTCATCTACAACAACGTGATGTACTACGCGGTGGCGCATGCGATCGAGCGGCTGGGCGGCATGTCATGGACGGAGCTGGTTCGCAAGCGCATTCTCGAACCGGCGGGCATGCGCGATACGTCGTTTCTCTATTCGGAGTTGCTGAACGAGCCGAATCTCGCCATCGGCTACACCGAGTACCGCGACCGCCGCGAACTGCGCAAGCTCGATACGAAGCGGAAAAGCGATTTGCCGTGGCCGTCGGGCAGCATGGTATCGACGCTCGGCGACATGTCGCGTTGGCTGTCGTTGCTCGTCAACGACGGCAAGGCCGAAGACCGGCAAGTGATAGCGAAGACCTTGCTGCGCGAGACGATGGCGCCCGCGATATCGCTGCCGAACTCGGCGCCGGAACTATATGGTTGGTGGGAATCGCTGAACGGCGCATATGGGTTGGGAAGGCAAACGGAAGTCTATCGCGGGCATCTGTTGGCTTCTCATGGCGGCGATATTCGCGGGTTTCATTCGAAGGTCTCGGTCATGCCGAAAGAGCGGATCGGCGTGAGCGTGTTCGTAATCGGCGACCATTGCGCTGCATTGCGCGACGTCGTCCACTATCAGCTCTATGAGCGTTTGCTGGGCCTCGAACTGACGCCTTGGAACGAGCGTCTGCTCGGGCTGATCGAACCCGCGCGGCAAGCGATGTCGCAGGCGCGTAGCAGCCGCTACGAAGACCGGATCGACAACACGAAGTCATCGCATCCACTGGAAGACTATGCGGGCGACTTCGCGCATGAAGCCTATGGCACGATCGCGATTGCGCTCGAGGATGACCATCTGCGGCT
The DNA here is from genome assembly GCF_002902965.1 of Paraburkholderia hospita. Taxonomy (GTDB): domain Bacteria; phylum Pseudomonadota; class Gammaproteobacteria; order Burkholderiales; family Burkholderiaceae; genus Paraburkholderia; species Paraburkholderia hospita. The sequence continues at coordinate 892,117 of NZ_CP026107.1, forward strand.
GAAGTTTCGCGATCAGGATTTGCAGTTGCAGCACTATCACTACGACCGCTTCGACGCTGAAGTAGAGGATCCCGAAGACGACGCACGCTGGCGCATCAACTTTCAAACGACACACGAAGGCGATATCGACCGCTTCGTCACGAAGATCGTCGAGAACGAAGTCGTATTCGTGCGCAAGGAGTTTGCTCATGCGCCCGCCGTGTTGCAGCGCTTTGCGGGCGTCTACGAAACGGCCGTCGGTGTGCGCGTCGACGTGTTCGTGCGCGACGACGGCACGTTGTGGCTGCGCGTGCCGGGGCAGCGCGACGAGCGCTTCATTGCTGCGCGGGATCGCGTGTTTCGCATAGCGTCCGCGCCGGGCTCGACCTTCGAGTTCATCGAGCGTGACGGACAGATCGTCTCGCTCGATCAGATGACAGGGGCGGGGCGTTTCATTCTTCGCAAGGTGTGACGGCTATATGGACGAGCATCCTGCGTCCCCGGAAAAACCGACGTCCAGCCGGTCCCGCGTCAGCACTCTTCGGCAGATACCCGGCAGCGTCTGGGTGTTGGGCTGCGTGAGCCTGTTGATGGACATCTCTTCGGAGATCATTCACAGCTTGCTGCCGATGTTCATGTTGGCGAGCCTCGGCGCGAGCGCGACGACGATCGGATTGATCGAGGGCATCGCCGAGGCAACGGCGCCCATCGTAAAGGTGTTTTCCGGTGCGCTCAGCGATTACCTCGGCAATCGCAAATGGCTCGCCGTCGCGGGCTATGGACTCGGCGCGCTGAGCAAGCCGTTGTTCGCGATTGCGCCGACCCTCGGCCTCGTCGTGACGGCGCGCGTAATCGACCGGATCGGCAAAGGCATTCGCGGCGCGCCGCGCGATGCACTCGTCGCCGATGTCACGCCGCCGCCGCTGCGTGGGGCTGCGTTCGGATTGCGGCAGTCGCTCGATACGGTGGGCGCTTTTCTCGGGCCGTTGCTCGCGGCCGCGATCATGCTGATCTGGGCGAATAACTTCCGGCTTGCGTTCTGGCTCGCCGTCATTCCGGCAGTGCTGGCTGTCGCGTTGCTGACGGTCGGTATCGACGAACCCGCGCGCCAACCGGGCGCGAAGCGCGTCAATCCGATCCGGCGCGACAGCATTCGTCAACTCGATGGCGCGTACTGGTGGATCGTCGCAGTCGGCGCCGCGTTCGCACTCGCGCGCTTCAGCGAGGCGTTCCTCGTGCTGCGCGCGCTGGACAGCGGCGTGCCCGTCGCGCTGGTGCCGCTCGTGATGGTCGCGATGAACGTCGTGTATTCGCTATCGGCCTATCCGCTCGGCAAGCTTGCCGATTCGACGAGTCATGTCAGGCTGCTGGTCGCTGGGCTCGTGATACTTGGCGTGTCCGATCTCGTGCTTGCCCACGCGGTTCACTGGAGCATCCTGCTCGTGGGCGTCGCCCTGTGGGGCCTGCATATGGGCATGACGCAAGGGCTGCTCGCGACGATGGTGTCGCACAGCGCGCCTGCGCATTTGCGGGGCACTGCGTTCGGCTTGTTCAATCTCGCGAGCGGACTTGTGACGCTGGTTTCCAGCGTGATCGCGGGCGCGTTGTGGGACACGATAGGCGCGGCTGCGACGTTCCATGCGGGCGCCGTATTTTGCGTGGTCACGATCGTGCTGCTGCTGGCACGTCCCGCGCGACGCATCGATCTGCGCAGCTAAACGGCGCGTGCGAACGAGCTTACGTTGCCTCACTGCGAAATAAGTTTGCTAACCCCGCGCGGCAAGCGACAGGTTTTCTGCCTGAAAGATTCGCAGATGTAATGGCAACCGGACTGCCAGTAAAAGTTATTACCACGTCAGCGATAAACGAGGTTTTATCGATTATTCCTTTCACGAAGCTATAAAGCTTGCATAATTATTCGTAACAATAAAAGCAGGGACATTATCTTTGTAATGCCTGTGAATGAAAATGGAAGAAGTGCGGATTTATAAGAAAAAATGCATATTTATCAGTATGTTGGAGTGCTATCTTCTGGTGCGAACGTGCTGCGGCAACGTTGTAATCCCGCATGGATGTAGAACGGAAATTACCACGCGAAACCTAAAGCAATATTTAGAGACGTCGTAAACCCCGTCGAGTGGCGGCGCGAAATAGTGAATAAATTGCGTCGCCGCTCATGTCGATTTTTCCAGAACCGAAAGGGGTTGAAATGCTGAACATCAATACAAACATCATGTCGCTGACGGCGCAGAACAATCTGTCGGGTTCGCAAAACGCGCTCTCGCAGGCGATCAACCGTCTATCGTCCGGCAAGCGCATCAATACGGCCGCTGACGACGCGGCGGGTCTCGCAATCGCGACGTCGCAGACGGCATCGATCAATGCGTTGACGCAGGGCGCCGCCAATGCGAACAACGGCATTTCGATGGTGCAGACCACGAACGGCGCGCTGCAATCGATCGTCGACAACCTGCAGCGCATCCGTCAGCTGGCAGTGGAAGCAGGCGACGGCTCGCTCGACTCGAACGCGCTCGCCAACCTGCAGGCGGAAGTGTCGACGCGTCTGACGGAAATCACACGCGTTGCACAACAGACTACGTTCAACGGTCAGGCGGTGCTGAACGGTGTCGGCTCGGTCAACTTCCAGATCGGCGCGTTCAACGGCCAGCAGATCACCGCGAACTTCGGGACGCAGAGCTGGGACGCGAACTCGCTGGGCATCAGCGGTTTGAGCGTGGCGACCGCTTCGGGTGCGCAGGCCGCCATGAGTTCGATCGATAGCGTGCTGACGAGCGTGAACACCTTCCAGGCAACGCTCGGTGCAACGCAGAACACGTTCCAGGCCGCCATTTCGACGACGCAAACGGAAGCGACCAATATGAGCGCCGCCGAATCGCAGATCACCGACGCGGACTTTGCGACGGAAACGGCCAACCTGTCGAAGGCCCAGGTGTTGCAGCAAGCGGGCATCTCGGTGCTCGCGCAAGCGAACTCGATGCCGCAGCAGGTGCTGAAGCTTCTGCAGTAACGGGAACGGCATTGTGCATCCTGTGTTGGGCGAGCGGGATGCACGGTGTTTCCTTAACGGATCATCTTCCAGTTCGCTAAGGCACGCCCTATCTGCTCAAGGTCGCGAGGATTCGAGCGACGGATAAAGCCGCGCCAGCATTGCCTCGAAAGTCGCCTCCGATACGCGCCCCAAGTGCTTTTCCAGCAATCGCCCATTGGCATCGTAAAAGAGCGTGGTCGGATAAGCAGTGACATTCACACTTTTTGCGAGCGTCAGTTGCGGATCAAAGCGGGAGTTATCGATGTGCAAGTTGAGGTCTGCCAGAAACGCCTCGACCGTGTGGCGGTCTTCTCCCTGATTCACGAAAACCAGATCGAGTTCGGGATGGCTCGTCTGCGCGCTGGCAAGCACGGGCATTTCCCCTCGACAGGGTCCGCACCATGTCGCCCACAAATTGACGACAAGCGGCTTGCCGTTATTGCGTGCAAGGGGTTGCGGCATGCCGGCCTCGTCGAGTAACGATATGGACGGCACGTGCGAGGGCTGATCGGATCGTTCCATCACTGCACCAGCGATGCCCCACGCGACGAAGCCCGATATTGTCGCGATGGCTAACGGGCGCCGTATTGCCGATCGCCGTATTGCGGTAACCACCGCGACGACGATTCCCGCCGCAATGCCGGGTATCGCCGCGAATCCCGCGTCTCTGATATCGAGCATTTGCAGGAAGTCGCCGCGATAGCTCGGCAGGTATTGAAGGACGAACACCGCACGCGCGACGAACAGGCCAATGAGTAACGCCGTAAACAGGGCGCGCTCGACGTCGGATTGCTTCTCGCCAGAGAATCTACTGGCGAGTAGCGCTACGGCAACGCCGATGAACAGTGCAAGCGGTCCAGCAGGAAGCGCCAAGGGGCCGATATTCATTCGTTTGTTCCAGGTGCGTAGCCGAGTTCCAGTGACTTGGAATATACCGCTAAGGTCACAAGCGCATGAACACCCTGGAGGATCAAGAATATGCTCGTTCGTCTCGTTCCTGGCTGCGATTGATTTCCGCCCTTTGAAGAAATCAGCAAATGGAGGCGAGCGTGATCGCTCGCCCCGACATCGCGACACGTTCACACCTGCGCGAGGCCACCGTCGACGAACAGGTCGATACCCGCAACGAAGCTGCTCTCGTCAGATGCAAGGAACAGCGCCGCGGACGCGATTTCCTCAGGCCGACCGATGCGGCCCAATGGCGTCGCGGCAGCGAACCTGGCGCGCAGTTCGTCTGCTTCGGCGGCCGTCGCAACCTGGCTGTCGATGATCGGCGTGTCGATCGCGCCTGGGCTGATGGCATTGACCCGAATGCCGCGGCCCTTCAGTTCGACGGTCCATGTCCGCGCCAGCGAGCGGACGGCTGCCTTCGCCGCGCTGTACGTGTCGTGAGCCGGCAAGCCTTTGACGCCTGCAACCGAACTGGTCAGGATGATGCTGCTTCCATTGCCCATCAACGGCAGCGCTTTCTGCACAGTGAAAATGAGTCCGCGCACGTTGACGTCGAACGTTGCATCGTAGTGCTGTGGCGTAATCGCTTCGAGCGTGCGATGTTCGACCGCCCCTGAATTGGCGAACAGAACGTCGATCTTGCCGCGTTGCTCTCCGACAATGGAAAACAGGCGATCCAGTTCATCGAGCTTCGTCACGTCGGCCTGCACGGCCGTCACGTTGCGGCCAATCTGCTGCACGGCTTTGTCGAGTTCCAATTGCCGCCTGCCGACGATGAACACATACGCGCCCTCGTCGACGAAGCGTTGCGCGGTGGCAAGTCCAATGCCGCTGCTGCCGCCTGTGATGACGGCTGTTCTGCTTGCAAGTCGATTCATGATGTTGTCGTTCCTGATTCAAGCGGATTCAAGCGGCTTCGGTTTCTGCATGAAACGCATAGTCGGTATAGCCACGCGCATCGCCGCCGTAGAAGGTCGAACGGTCGTAGCGGGTGAGCGGCTTGCCAGTGCGCAGACGTTCGGGCAGATCGGGATTCGAAATAAACATGCGCCCGAATGCGACGAGGTCTGCGTGGCCGTCGGCGACGATCTGCCCGGCGCTTTCGCCCGTAAAGCCGCCTGCGGCGATGATCGTGCCGTTGTAGAAGCGGCGCATGTCTTTCGACGTGACGTCCGACTCGCTCGTCTCCTGCTCGACGATGCCGCGAATACGCGGCTCGATGATATGCAGATACGCGAGGTCATAACTGTTCAGACGCTCTGCGACATAACCGAAGGTGGCATGCGGATCACTGTCCGACATCGTGCCGTACGTGCCGCTCGGCGACAGCCGCAGTGCGACGCGGCCAGGCCCCCACACGGCGACGACAGCATCGAGCGTTTCGAACAGGAATCGCGCGCGATTGTCGGTCGGGCCGCCATAGGCGTCGGTGCGATGGTTCGTGCCATCCAGCAGGAACTGCTCGAACAGATATCCATTGGCGCCGTGAAGCTCGACACCGTCGAAGCCCGCCTCCTTCGCCAGCACGGCGCTGCGACGGAACTGCTCGACAATGCCCGCAATTTCGTCGATCTCCAGTTCGCGCGGCACGATCAGTTCGGCTTCCGCGACGTTGCCGTTTGCGTCGCGAATCGCCGCATGTTCGAGCGAGCGCAACGCGGACGGGGCAACAGGCGTGACGCCGCCCGTGTTGGCGGGATGCGCCTGGCGTCCCGCGTGCCACATTTGCAGGAAGATGCGCGCGCCCTTCGCGTGCACGGCATCCGTCACGCGCCTCCAGCCCTTTACCTGCGCATCCGTGTAAATGCCCGGCGCGTCGACGTAGGCAATGCCAAGCGGCGAGACGGCCGTCGCATCGCTAATCAGCAGGCCGCCTTCCGAGGCGCGCTGCGTGTAGTACTCGACCATCAGGTCGCCGGGCACGTTGCCTTGCCCGGTGCGCATCCGCGTGAGCGGTGCGAGCACGATGCGGTGACTGAGTTCGAAAGGGCCGACATGGGTACGGCTGAAGAGCGTGTTCATGCGTGCATCCTCTGGATGAGTGTTGAAGATGACGGGATCATGAGCGCCCGTTAAGCCGCGCAGAAGAGGCCTGGCGGGGATAACTGCCATTCCTTGAGAGAATAGGGCCTGACGACTTCGACGAAACCTGGGAGAGGCGCAGCATGGATCGACTGGCCGCAATGGAAATTTTTGTCAGCGTTGCCGAGGCGGGCTCGTTTTCGGCTGCCGCGAAGCGGATGAACGTGGGGCAGCCCGCCATTTCCAAATCCGTTGCACAGCTGGAAGAACGCCTGGGTGTGCGGCTCATCCTGCGTTCGACGCGAGGTTTGACAATGACGGACGCTGGCCAGCGTTTCTACGAGCATGCGAAGCGCGTGATCCAGGAGGCCGACGACGCGGAGCAGGTCGTGCGCCACGCCTCCGATAGCCTGTCCGGCAATCTGCGCGTTAGCGCGGCGGTGACGTTCGCTTGCCTGCATGTGCTGCCGTCGCTGGACGCCTTCTTGAGCCGGCATCCCAAGCTGGAAATCGACCTCAAGCTCGACGATCGCATCATCGATCTGCTCGAAGAGGGCATGGACGTGGCGTTGCGGATGGGGGCGCTGACTGATTCGTCGATGACGGCGCGGCGTATCGGGCGAAGTCCGCGGCTCGTCGTCGGCACGCCGGACTATTTTTCGCGCGCTGGTGTGCCCACGACGCCCGCCGAGTTGGATCGACATCAGGCAATCGTCTACTCGCAGGGCGGCGGCGGCGAGACATGGACGTTCCGCCAGAACGACAGCGACGTGGATGTGACGGTATCAGGGCGTGTCCGCGTGAGCGCGGCGGAAGGCATGCGCACGGCCGTCCTCAATGGAATGGGGCTCGCGATCGCGTCGCGCTGGATGTTTTCTCCCGAGTTGGCGTCGGGCGAGGTCGAGGCCGTATTGACCGACTGGACCTTGCCCGCGGTCGATCTTTGGGCCGTCTTTCCATCGGGGCGGCTGGTGACGGCGAAAGCGCGGGCATTCGTTGAATTCGTCGAGGAGGCGCTCGCTCGGGCGTAATGGCGAGTCGCATCCGCCAAACCCATCACTCAATGGAATAACTGGAATTCCGCGCCGGCTACTACTGAAGACTCCCGTTCAAAACTACATTTCGTTCAACCGACCGGATGTCGGAAAGAACGCTCAAACATGCCGCGCGATATGCAACGCGAAAGGTTTGAGCTGAAACGGAATTGATAGAACTGGAGAGCAGGAATGGGCACGAGCAGCAAGGTACTGGTAGCGGGCGCGAGCGGACTGATTGGTGTTGCCGCTATCGAAAGCTTTCTCTCTGCGGGTTGGGATGTGGTCGGCATTTCCCGGCGCAAGCCGGACCTGCCGAGCGGCCGCGAATTTGAATTCATCCCCGTGGACTTGCGTGACGAGAACGCTGCGCGTGAAGCGCTATCTGCGCTCGGCGGCATTACGCATGTCGCGTATGCGGCAATCTACGAGAATGCGGATGATCTGGTGAGCGGCTGGTCGAACGCCGATCAGATCGAGACCAACAACGCGATGCTGCGCAATGTGATCGAGCCGCTCGTTTCAGGAAAATCGAAAGCGACGTTCAGGCACGTGTCGATCCTGCAGGGCACGAAGGCGTATGGCGTGCACCTGCATCCTATCGCCATTCCGGCACGCGAAAGCGACCCGCGCGACGATCACGCAAACTTTTTCTTCGATCAACAGGACTACGTGCGCGAGGCGGGTGAAAAGCACGGGTTCACCTATACCGTGCTACGTCCGCAACTCGTGACGGGGAAGACCCCCGGCGCGCTCAATGTGCTTCCCGCTATCGGCGTCTACGCGGCTATCCGCCGCGAGAAGGGCGAGTCATTCGGCTTTCCGGGCGGCCCGTCGTTCGTCTGGGAAATGGCGGATGCCGATCTCGTCGGCGAGGTGATGGTTTGGGCAGCGCAGTCTCCGCAGGCGGCAAACGAGATCTTCAATGTCACCAACGGTGATGTCTTCGAATGGCGCAGCGTATGGCCGGCGATGGCGAAGACGCTCGGTGTGAATGCCGGAGCCGACGAGCCAACGAGCGTCGCGCAGTACATTCGTGAGAATACGGACGTGTGGGCGAAGATCGTCGCCAGGTACGGACTTGCGAGCGGCGATCTTCGCTCGTTCGTCGGGCAGGGCGACCAGCACGCCGATTTTGCGTTTGCCTATGGCGCGCCGGCGGGGCCCGTCGCTTTCGTCAGCACGGTGAAGCTTCGCAAGGCGGGATTCAATGCGGCGGTCGATACGCGCGATGCGTTCTGCGACGCGCTTCAGTCTTTTATCGACCGCAAGCTGTTGCCGCCCGCGCTGTGACGGATTTGTATTCGCCTGCGCAGTGAGCGCTTTTGCGATCAGAACGCGAACTGTCCTTCCGCGGCAAACGTGGAGAGCGGATTGCGCAGGCTCGGCGTCTCGCGCTTCTGCAGTCCTTCAGGCAACGAGGACTTGTCGCCGGGGCGGCCGATCGCAATCGCCGCTTCGACGGCATAGTCGTCGGGAATAGCCAGTTCTGCACGGATGCGCTCGCGTTCGATACCGGCAAGACCATGAGCCTTCCATCCGGATAAACTGGCCTGCAGCGCGCAATAACCCCAGGCAGCACCCGTATCGAAGGAATGCGACGCCAGCGCGACCTCGTCGGTTGCGCCTGGCGGCGTGAACGACCGCTTCGACAGTACGATCAGAATGGCGGCCGCATGTTGCGCCCAGCCTCGGTTGAACTCATTGAGAAAGCCGAGAAAGCGGGTCCAGTGCTCCGTATCGCGCCTTGCATAGACAAAGCGCCACGGCTGCGAGTTATACGAAGAAGGCGCCCAGCGTGCCGCTTCGAGGAAAGTCAGCAGTGAGGCTTCCGGAATCGTGTCTTGCGCGAAGGCGCGTGGCGACCAGCGTTCCAGAAATTGTCTGTCGATGGGATGCTCGGCTGTACGTGAATTCGATGAAGTCATGATGGTGATGTGTCGCGTTTGATCGTCGGAGTTTCGTGCCTGTATCGGGATATTCCGAATCACGACGTTAAGTGGCCACATGCGCGAATCCAAACAATGTTTGCGCATATCGAAAGCAGCGAATCATCGATATGCGAGGCGCACAGCGCGAAGCGACGCGCATCGTAGTAATGTCGATTTGCATATATTCATGATCTGACCTCGCTCGCCTACGGCATCAAGGTCATCGCGATTGCTCCGCTGACGTCGCTGCTGGCGCTGCTCGCGATCCGCTGTGAACCATCCGGCTACGATATCGACGGCGGGGACTATGTGATCGTGCCGTCCGTCACTGAGCGCGCGGGCGCCTGAGGGTCCAGTTCATCCATCGGCGGTGCGTTGCAAAGCATTGCACAAATGCTTGTTTGTGCAATCCGCCGCCACTGACTAGATTCGATGAATATTGCCACGAGCAGGAGGACGCATCATGTCGATGAACCTCGCATCGTTTTATCGTCAGGCCGTATTTCATCCCTTCCAGGCTGCGCGTCAGCGATTGCAGGCGCGATCCGCCCACGCCGCTGAAGACCTCACCGACCCGCAGGCAGAGCACTCGCCGCGCGATGCGGGTGAGCGCCTCGAGCGTATAGCCGTCTATGCGCGAGCGGGCTACTTCAATATGGGCTACACGTTCGAGATGTTTCATGTGATCGGCGAAATAGCGCCGGACTAATTGAGTCGCGCGCATGCATGGAGCGTAAGCAATGAGCGATATCGTCGTCGAACAGCCAGCCGTTGTCGAAGCCGCGTTGAACTATCTCGTCGCGACGGGAGAAAAGCCCGCCACGTATGCCTATGAGCCGCCTGCAGGCGAGCCACAGCGCAGCGGCGTGTATCGGACGCAACGCGTGAATATCGTCAATGCACGCGTGTCGCCGCCGCCGGGTGGCTTATCGCTGGACCGCAATGGCTTTGAACTGCGGCAGCACGCGAGCGCGCTCAGCGACTTCTCGGACCCAGCCGCGATCGAACGCATCTACTACCCTGAGGCCGAAGCGTTGCTCAAGCGTTGGACGGGTGCGAAGCGCGTCGTCATCTTCGATCACACGCTTCGCGACGGCCAGGCGGCGCGAGCGAGCGGCGTGCGCGAGCCTGTCAAATTCATTCACAACGATCAGACATTCGTCTCGGGTCCGCGCCGCGTGCGCGATCATCTGCCGCCGCATGATGCGGCAGAACTGCTGAAAGGCAGGGTGGCGATCGTCAACCTGTGGCGTCCTGTCGGATCGACGGTCGAATCGTCGCCGCTCGCATTGTGCGATGCGCGCAGTATCTCGCTGACCGATCTCGTGCCGTCGGATCTGATCTATCCGGACAAGATCGGCGAGACGTATGCATTCGTTTTCAATCCGCGGCACCGCTGGTACTACTTTCCGTTGATGTCGCCGGAGGAAGTGCTGCTGCTGAAAATCTACGATTCCGCGGGCGACGATGTTGCGCGGCTGACGGCGCATACCGCATTCGATGATCCGTCGTCGCCACCCGATGCAAGAGCGCGGCGCAGTATCGAACTGCGCTCGTTGCTGTTCTTCTGAGCTTGCGCTGGCACGCCTATCGGCGTCAATCATTGGTCAGCGAACGCACTCACGACATGCAGCGTGTGGGCGTGAACAGCGCCAGCCTGCAAAAAACACGACGATCGCATAAGCTTCGTCCAGCGCGTCGGTGTGTTCGTCCAGTTCGAGTGGCTGTCGCGTCGCATAAGGAGGTGTCCATGACGCACGGCAATGCTCAGTCTGCCGCAAACAGTTTTTTCCCCGGCTTCCGGAGACTCGACGTCGATACGGAGGACGTGTCGTTTAGTGGCGTGACAGGCGGCTCCGGCCCGCCTGTTCTGCTGCTGCACGGCTATCCGCAAACCCACATCGCCTGGCGAAAGATTGCGCCGACGCTCGCACAATCCCATACCGTCATCGTGCCCGACTTGCCGGGATACGGCGACAGCCGCACGCGAAACGATCAGCCGCGATGGACCAAACGTCGCGTTGCGCAAGCGCTCGTCGGCTTGATGGATCGCCTGGGGCATGAGCGGTTCGCCGTCGTCGGGCATGACCGTGGCGCGCGCGTCGGATACCGGCTGGCGCTCGATCATCCTGCGCGCGTTGCCGCATACGCGTCGCTGACAGTCATCCCCACGCTGGATGCCTTCGCGGGCGTCGACAAAACCTTCGCGCTGAATGCGTGGCACTGGTTCTTTCTCGCGCAACCTTTCGATCTTCCGGAGCGCATGCTGGACGCCGACCCCGACGCATTTATCGATGCGGCACTGTCGAAGATGGCAGGCGGACTCGACGGGATCGATCCGCTGGCACTCGATGCTTACCGGGCCGCGTTTCGCAAGCCTGAAGTGCGTCATGCAATCTGCGAGGACTATCGTGCCGCGACTGCAGAGGACCTTCAGTACGACACAGCCGATTTCGAGGCAGGGAAGAAGCTGACATCTCCGGTGCTGGTGCTGTGGAGTGAGCGGGAGCAGAGAGCACGAAAGACGCTGCCCATCGATGTGTGGTCGAAATGGGCATCGCGCGTGACGGGAAGGGCGCTGCCCGGCGGTCATCTGCTGCCCGAGGACGCGCCGGCTGAGGTGCTGTCTGCGCTCGTGCCGTTTCTTGCGGAAGCGTTCTAGATATCTGCCATGGCCTCGGACTCTCCGTCATGGCCGCTGCGCCAGCACGAAGCCCGCACCAGATGCGTCGAGCGGTTATGTATAATTGCGAACGATTCTCAATAACGCGTGCGAGCATCGTCGCTGAACCACTATGCAAAACTTTTTCTGCAAGGATTTGATCGAGCGCTTCGGTTACGGCATGGCCGTCTACATCGCGGCGAAGGCCGCCGCGATGCAGCGAAGCATCGATGCCATCAATGACGAACGCCGGGCAGTGGGCCGCCGCCTGCTGGAGAACGCGAGCATCGACGAAGTCGTCTCCGTGTTGCGCAGGAAAGGCAAGCTGCCGGCCTGAAGCGGCTCAACTGCCGGGCGCGTGAATGAATTCGAGCCGTGCACCGTGACTGAGCGAAAGCGGTAACGCACGCGCTTGCGCGGCATCGGCAACATGAATCGCCGCGCTGAAGACCCCTTCGCCCCGGATCGCGAGTTGGGACCGTAGTTCTTCGGCAAGGGCCGTTGTGTTGCCGGAAGCTGGATCACCATCCGCGCGCGTTCGTGTCACAGGCGACAGCAAGGTGACTGTGGTCGGACCGATCGGCAGTGTCGCGAAGTGCACATCGTGTCCTGTCAACGCGCCTCGATGCACAGGCACGTCGCCAAGCAGAATGCGATACCGCGCGATGCTCTTCTCCAGATCCGAAACCGCGACATTGACGGCGGCAAGTCCGGTCGCGCCATTGCGATGCGTGCGCGCTTCGCCTTCCGCGACGCGCAGGAAGCGGGGCGTCAGGTCGCCGCACAAGAAGGGCAGGTCGCGCGTCGTCGGGCGGCCGATCTGCCATTCGAGCCGCGTGCCGTCGGGCCGGATGCGGCCACCCGGTATGGGGCCGTCATAGTACAGGCCGCGCGCATACGTGGCTTCCACCGTGTGGGCAACCGACTCGGGCAGCAGCGCGAAATCGACAAAGCCCTCGCCAGCGCGTTGTTGCTCGTCCCACCAGCGATGTTCCCGCGCGTCTTTCAGGAATGCGATCAGTTCGATGTAGCTGCCGTCGGCAAATCCGATCAGCGCATTATGCGTTGTCCCGTCTGCATGTGTGCCGCCGCGCTGCACAGTGAAACCCAGCTCGGCGAAATCTGCAATGGTCGCTTTGAGGTCATGCACGCGAATCACAAGATGATCTGGCAGCAGCGGCATCCATTCACTCCTCTCGTTTGTCGTTCGACAGTATGGAGCGGGCGGGGATGACGAGGCCACCAACAATATGTCGATAACTTCTTACGCTGCGCGGTTTAGGATGCGCGTCAGCTCGACACGATCAGATCGGGGTTGACGCGATACCGTCCAGCAAAGTATCTCGCAGCGCATCCATCGCAGGATCGCGGAGATTTCGAGGCCGTGGCGCGTCGACGTGAATCTCGCGCGCGATGTTGCTTGGGCGGTCATCGCCGGGCGGCGACAGCAATAGAACACGATCGGACAGGAGAAGCGCTTCGTCCAGATCGTGCGTGACGAGCAGGATGGTCGTTCCGTGCGCGTGCGCGAGCGCAAGCAGGACACGCTGAAGGCGCGAGCGTGTGATGGCATCGACGGCGCTGAACGGTTCGTCGAGCAACAACAAATCCGGCTCCGCGAAAAGTCCTCGCGCCAGTGCGACACGTTGTGCCATGCCGCCCGATAGCTGTTTCGGCAGCGCATCGCGCACGCCGGACAGACCGACTTCTGCAAGTAAGGTATCGACGCGCGGATTGTGTCCCTGTCGAGGCCCGGCAGCGAACGCGATATTGTCGGCCACGCTGAGCCAGGGCAGCAGCCGTGGCTCCTGAAAGATCATGCCGATCCTGTCGGATGGATCGCGCTGCAATTGCTGCTCCAGCAGCACCGAACCTTCCGAGTGCCCGTCGAGGCCCGCAATCGCCCGCAGCAGCGTGCTCTTTCCGCATCCGCTCGGGCCGACCAGACTGACGATCTCACCGCGTGCCAGCTCGAACGATACCTGTTCGAATACCGTGCGCTGCCCGAAGCGCCGCGCGAGGCCGCGCACTTGCAGTAAGGGCGGAGTAGACGGGCTCATGGCGCGTCTCCCGAGACGTGGCGCGCATCGCGCCAGGACAGCACGCGCGTTTCGATAAGCTTGAATGTGCCGTCGCTCAGTTTGCCGAGCAACGCCAGCAGCAGGATGGCGCCGAACACGAGATCGGGTCTGCCCGTTTCGCGGCCATCGCTGAGCAGATAGCCGAGGCCGCGCGTCGCGGCGATCAGTTCGGCGGCGACCATGAACATCCACGCGAGGCTCAGTCCCGTGCGCAGTCCCGTGAAGATCTGCGGCATCGACGCGGGCAGCAGGATGCGCGTGAACATCGCGCGCGGCGTCAGCCGGTTGAGCTCTCCGAATTCGATCAGCTTGCGGTCAACACCATGAATGCCGGCGACCACACTGAGTTGCACGGGAAAGAACGCGCCAATCGCGATGAGCGTGATCTTGGGCGCTTCGTCGATGCCCATCCACAGCAGCAGGATCGGCACCCATGCGAGCGATGGAATCGCGCGCAGTGCCTGAAACGCAGGATCGAGCAGCGCATCGACGCGGCGGCTTAGTCCCATCGCCGCGCCGATCAGCAACGCGAGCGCCGAGCCGAGCGCGAAGCCCGCATACACGCGTGCGACGCTCGCGCCGATGTGTCGCGCGACGCGTGTACCGCCGAGATCCCACAGCGTTTGTGCGATCGTGCTGGGAGCGGGGACGAGATGCATCGGCAACACGGACGCGCGCACCAGCGCTTCGATCACAGCGAGAAAGACGACGGGCAACGCGTACCCTGCGTAGCGCCATAACCGCACGGCGTCACGAGGTCGCTTGCGCAATGTGCGTTCGCCTGGTGAGCGCGCGTGTGAATCGCGCGTCTTGAGTGCGAGTGTCTGTTCAGTGGCAGCCATGATTCAAGTCCGCGCTAATGCAGACTGCTCGCATGCGTCGTGTCGCGTGCGAGTCATTTCGCGCCGTTGCTCGCGATGACGGGCTGCGCGATTTTCGAATCGATCAGCGCGTCGATGACCTGATTGAGATCGGTGCCGCTTTTCACCAGCTGCTCGTCGACGAGAATCGGCGCGGCCGCCTTGAGCGCCGCGATCTGTTGCGCGCCGGGCTGCGGATGGCTGAAGTCGTTGCGGCTGAGTTGCAGCTTCGCGACCGCGAGCGAGACCTTCGATTCCTCCGAGACGATCTTCGCCGTATCGTCGGGATGCGCGGCGATCCACACGCGTGCTTTTTCATAGACCTTCAATACGCGAGCCAGTTGCTCCGGATGCTCGCGGATGAAGTCCTCGCGTGCGTTGAGCAGGCCCCACGTATTGAAATCGACATTGCGATAAAGCAGACGCGCGCCATCGTCGATTTGCGCGGCGGCCATGTGCGGGTCGAGCCCGGCCCACGCGTCGACCTGGCTGTTCGCGAGCGCCGTTCGGCCGTCCGGATGCTGGAGATTCACGATTTCGACGTCGTCGCGCGAGAGGCCCACGGTGTGCAGCGCGCGCAACGTGAAGAGGAAGGGATCGGTGCCCTTGGTCGCCGCAATCTTCTTGCCTTTCAGATCGGCGAGACTCTTGATGGGCGAATCTTTGCGCACGACGAGGGCAGTCCATTCAGGCCGGGAAAACACATACACCGCACGGATCGGATTGCCGTTTGCCTTGCCGAGCACGGCAGCGAGACCCGCTGTCGAGCCGATATCAATGGCGCGGCTATTCAGATACTCGAGCGCGCGGTTGCTTCCCAGGCTCAGCACCCACTTGACCTGCGTGTGATCGGCGGCGAACTCCTGTTCCAGCCAGCCATTGCGTTTGATGACGAGGCTCTCCGGCGAGTAGTACGCGTAGTCGAGCTTCAGCTCGGTAAGCGGCGCAGCCTGCGTGCTGCCGAAATAGCAGAGCGCCAGCGCGGCGGCTGCTGTCGTCATGATGTTGCGCAGAACGTGCGCGCGGCGCGCCCGTGCGAAGAATGCAAAGCCCCGAACCGATCCCATCGATTGTCCTTATGGTCACATGTGATTTGAGCTTCAATGTAACGAAGCCGATCGCATCTGCGAACCAATTAAAGTTCAGAATCAAAGCAGTCCTGGCGCTATTGCAGAAGCGGGTTTCTGTTTCAGCAGACAATGTGGTGCATCATTCACATTGACAGCGCACGTCCTAAGAAGAAATCTGCATAAGCATTCAAGCACTCGATGGTAGGTCTTGCCGTAGTGGCTTTCTTAAACTTGCCAGTCATCTTTCCGGCCTTGCTCATCATGACGACACACGTTGAATCCAATCCCGCTTCGCAGATCCAGACGGCACAGGCGCTTGCGCAGCAATTTGCCGCGAGCGCAGTCGAGCGCGACGAAAAAGGCGGCACGCCCAAGGCCGAGCGCGACGCGATCCGGGCCAGCGGCCTGCTGTCGCTATCGATTCCCCGGCAGTACGGCGGAACAGGCGCGAGCTGGACGCAGACGCTCGATGTCGTCAGGACGTTCGCGCGAGTCGACAGTTCGATTGCGCATGTGTTCGGATTCCATCATCTGCTGCTCGCTACCGTCCGGCTGTTCGGACGTCCGGATCAATGGGAACCCTGGTTCGAGCAGACCGCGCAGAAGAACTGGTTCTGGGGCAATACGCTGAACCCGTTGGATACGCGTACCGTAGTGCAACGCCTGGACAATGGGTACGAATTCTCCGGCAGGAAGAGCTTTTGCTCGGGGGCGCTCGATTCCGACATGCTGGTCGCGTCGGGGCTGGATGCCGTCAGCCGAAAGCTGCTGATCGCGGCCATCCCAACTTCCCGTTCCGGCATCACGTTGAATCACGACTGGAACAGCTTCGGGCAGCGGCAAACGGATAGCGGCAGCGCGCTCTTCGAGAATGTGCGCGTTGAAGAAAGCGAACTGCTGCTCGAGCCTGGACCGTTGAGCACTCCGTTCGCGTGTCTGCGTCCGTTGTTGGCGCAATTGATTTTTACGCAGATGTTTCTTGGCATCGGTGAAGGCGTCTTTGCGGAGATGAAGCACTACACGCGCCATGAATCGCGCCCCTGGTTCAAGTCACCTGCGGAACAAGCCAGCAAGGATCCCCATACGTTGCGTCACTACGGCGAGTTCTGGGTTGGGCTGGAAAGCGTCCGTTTGCTGGCCGGGCGCGCGGTACAACTGTTCGACGAGGCCTGGGCGCGTGGCGCGGAACTTGACGAAACGACACGCGGACACGTTGCCGTTGCGATCGCGACGGCCAAGGTTGCCGCCACGCGCGTCGGCCTCGACCTGAGCACCCGGATGTTCGAAGTGGCGGGCGCGCGCGCCACGCATGGCGCACTGCGGCTCGACCGTTTCTGGCGCAATCTGCGCACGCAAACGCTGCACGATCCGGTGGACTACAAGTTGCAGGAACTCGGCGAATGGGCGGTGAACGATGAACTGCCCACACCGTCTTTCTATTCCTGAAGATTCGATTTCGTCGTCCGCATTCGAAAACCGGAACCTGTCATAAGCAATGTCAAATTCGATAGTAGGCCAGGCTCGCCTGGGCTGATCCAATACAGGATTGGCCCTGTCCGCAGCGAGCCGCGAAGGTTGCGTCGCGGGCATAGGGCTTTATTCGTTCGTATGAGCCACCATGTCTACAGTCGAATCCTCTTTGGCCGCAGCGCAATTGCCGCGGCGCCCGGACCCCGCGCGCGTGAAGCGCATTGCTGGCGATTCCGACGCGCTCGCAGCCGCCCATGCGCTAGCGGCAGTCTTCGCAACAGGTGCGGCTGAGCGCGATCGCCAGCGCATCCTGCCTTGGGCCGAACTCGATCTATGGTCCGAAAGCGGACTGGGTGCGATCACGGTGCCGGGTCAATACGGCGGCGCGGACGTATCGTTCGCGACGCTGGCCGAAGTGTTCGTGATTCTCTGCGCAGCCGATCCCGCGTTGGGCCAGATTCCGCAGAATCATTTCGGCGTGTTGGGCGTGTTGCGTGAAATCGGCACGCCGGCGCAGAAAGCGCGCCTGTATGGCGAAGTGCTGACGGGTCATCGGCTCGGCAATGCAGGCCCGGAACGGCGCTCGGCCGCTGCGTCCACGGTGCTGCAGGGTACGACGCGGCTGCGCGCGACAGAGGACGGGCTGCGTCTCGATGGCAAGCGTTTCTATTCCACTGGCGCGCTGTTCGCTCATCGCGTGCCGGCGCGTGCGACGGACGATGCAGGACGTGCCGTCCAGGTCTGGGTGCCGCGCGATGCAGAGGGTCTTACGGTGATCGACGACTGGAGTTCGTTTGGCCAACGCACGACGGCGAGCGGCACGGTAACCTTCGAGAACGTCCCCGTCGATCCACAAGATGTGCTGCCGATCTGGCAACTAGCCGACCGTCCCGGTCTGTTCGGCCCAACGTCGCAACTGATCCAGGCCGCCATCGATCAGGGCATCGCCGAGGCGGCTGTAGCCGATGCACTCGCATTCGTGCGCGAGCGCGCGCGGCCGTGGATCGATTCGGGCCTGGAGCGCGCGACGGACGATCCCTACATCATCGCCGACGTCGGCCGCCTGCAGATCGAGTTGCACGCCGCTCGCGAGGTGTTGCTGGAGGCGGGCCACACGCTCGATGCAGTTGCCGCCGCGCCCATCGATGCCGAGGCCAGCGCACGGGCGTCGGTTGCGGTAGCGGAGGCAAAGGTGCTGACAACACGTATCGCCCTCGAAGCGAGCGAAAAGCTGTTCGAACTGGCGGGTTCTGCTTCCACCCGCGCCGTACATCACCTCGACCGTCATTGGCGCAATGCGCGCACGCACACGCTGCATGACCCCGTGCGCTGGAAGCTGCATCTGCTCGGCAACTATCACCTGAATCATGTGCTGCCCACGCGGCATTCGTGGAACTGAAGCATGAGCCTCGATATTTCTGAAGAGACGCGCGACATCGTGGATCCTGGCCAGGGGACTCCCCACCGCATTGCCGACGACGAGCACGCGATACGTGTCGCGAAGCAACTCGCTGAAGACTTTGCACCGGATGCGGCGGCGCGCGACCGCGAGCGGCGGCTGCCGTGGGCCGAGCTGGATGCGTTCGTTGCGAGTGGGCTGTGGGGCATCACCGTGCCGCGTGAATTCGGCGGCGCGGGCGTGAGCAGTGGGACGCTCGCGGAAGTGACCGCGACGATTTCAGCGGCCGACGGCTCACTCGGCCAGATTCCGCAAAATCACTACTACGCGCTCGAAGTGCTGCGCGTCGGCGGCAGCAGCGAACAGCAGCGCTTTTTCTACGATCGCGTACTGGCAGGCGAGCGCTTTGGCAATGCGCTCGCCGAAACCGGCCACAAGGATTTCAAACGCCGCACGCGTCTCGCGCGCACGGCGGCCGGCTGGCATATCGACGGCCGCAAGTTCTATTGCACGGGCGCACTGTACGCGCACTGGATTCCCACGCTGGTGATCACGGAAGAGAAAGGGCGCGACATCACGTGGCTCGCTTTCGTGCCACGCGACGCCGACGGCGTCGAGGTGATCGACGACTGGGATGGTTTCGGTCAGCGTGTCACGGGCAGCGGGTCGGTGCAGTTCAGTCATGTGCGTGTCGAGCCGGAATGGGTCGTGCCGTTTCAGGCATCGTTCGAGCGCCCGACGACGATCGGACCGCTCGCGCAGATCATTCACGCAGCCATCGATCTCGGTCAGGCGCGCGCCGCGTTCCAGGCCGCATTGCAGTTCGTGCGGGAGCATTCGCGACCGTGGATCGACGCGAAGATCGAGCGTGCCGCCGACGACCCGCTGACCATCGCGCAGTTCGGCGACCTCGCGGTGCGTTTGCGCGCGGCGGAGGCATTGCTGCGCCGCGCGGGCCGCTTTGTCGATGCCGCACAGGCCGGGCCGACGGAACGCTCGGTGGCGCAGGCATCGATTGCCGTCGCGGAGGCGCGTGCGCTCACCACGACGGTATCGCTCGATGCGGGTTCGCGCCTGTTCGAACTCGCCGGCACTTCAGCGACGCTCGATGGTCTCGGACTCGACCGTTTCTGGCGCAATGCCCGCACGCATACGCTGCATGACCCGGTGCGCTGGAAGTACCACGCGGTAGGCAATTACTATCTCAACGACAAGCTGCCGCCCCGGCATGGAGCCTTGTAATGGCGAGGAAACAGATTCTGCTCAACGCGTTCAACATGAATTGCGTGGGCCATATCAACCACGGTCTGTGGACGCATCCGCGCGACCGCTCGACCGACTACCGCCTGTTGCCGTACTGGACCGACCTCGCTCGCACGCTGGAGCGCGGATTGTTCGATGGACTCTTTCTTGCTGACATCGTCGGTGTGTACGACGTCTATCAGCGTAATGTCGACGTGACTTTGCGCGAGTCGATCCAGTTGCCCGTCAACGATCCCTTGCTGCTTGTTTCGGCGATGGCTGCCGTGACGGAACATCTGGGCTTCGGCGTGACTGTCAATCTCACTTATGAACAGCCGTATCTGCTCGCACGCCGTTTCTCGACGCTCGATCATCTGACGCAGGGGCGCGTCGGCTGGAATATCGTCACGGGGTATCTCGACAGCGCGGCGCGCGCGATGGGGCTGAGCGAGCAGCTTCCACACGACGAACGCTATGAGCGCGCGGACGACTACCTCGAAGTGCTCTACAAGCTGTGGGAAGGCAGTTGGGAAGCGGATGCCGTGCGGCGCGACAAGGGCGCGCGGGTGTATGCCGATCCCGCGAAGGTTCATGAGGTTCGGCATGCGGGACGGTACTACAACGTTGAAGGCTATCACCTTGCGGAGCCGTCGCCGCAGCGCACGCCAGTCCTGTTTCAGGCGGGTAGTTCCGGGCGTGGCCAGCGCTTTGCCGCGCGTCATGCCGAATGTGTGTTCATTTCGCCGCCGAACCGGAATGCTGCGCGAGAAACGGTGAAGGCGTTGCGGGAGCAACTGGTGCTGGCCGGGCGTCGGCCGGATGACGTTAAGGTGTTTGCAGGGGCGGCTGTTGTGGCGGGCGCAACTGAACGCGAGGCGCGGGAGAAGTACGCGGATTATTTGCGGTATGCGAGCCGCGAAGCGGGGCTTGCGCATTTTGCTGCCAGTACTGGCATCGACTATGCGCAATATGATCTCGACGCGCCTGTCGATTACGCGCCTGGCAATGCCATTGAGTCGGCTACGCGGACGGCGAAGCAGCATGGGTGGACGCGGCGGAAGTTGCTGGAGATGTTTGAGCTTGGCGGACGGTATCCCGCGATTGTGGGCAGCGCTGCCCAGGTCGCGGATGAGTTGGGGTCCTGGATCGAGGAGACCGGGATTGATGGTTTCAACTTGAGCCGCACTGTGGTGCCCGAGAGCTATGAGGACTTTATTGATCTCGTTGTGCCTGAGTTGCAGAGTCGCGGTCTTTATAAGACTGAATATGGCGATGGGACGCTGAGGAACAGGTTGTTCGGGGAGGGAGACCATTTGCCTTCGCGGCATGCGGCGGCGGGGTTCAGGCGGTACTCGGCGTAGCCATTGCCGTTCGGTTGATTTGGTCTTTGCGGTGGCGTCTGCGTTTGCGCCTTCGCGGCGCAGATCGTTTGGTATTTTTGGTTTTGCACTGGTATCCGCGTTTTGCCTTCGCACTTCATGCGTCGCTGTTTGGTGTTTTGGCCTTTGCGCGGGCATCCGCGTATTGCATTCGCGCTTCACGCGTCGCCGTTTGGTGTTCTGGCCTTTGCACTGGCATCCGCGTATTGCCTTCGTGCTTCAAGCGTCGCCCCTGTGCGGGGCGGCACCTACTTTTCTTTGCCGCCGCAAAGAAAAGTAGGCAAAAGAAAGCGGCTAACACCGCCAGTCCTAGTTCTTGCCTGAGGGCCCCCAACCGGTCCCACGCTTCACACGGCAACCACGTGACTCATGTTCGTTGCCAGCGCTCTGAATGGCCGCCTCACCCGCTTCACGCGTCCGTGTCGCAACACGCCGTGCCAGATAGTCCACCGCCGCCCAGGTGGCAAACTGTGTGTAGGCCGTCGCGCCACACACGCCTCACTCCGGACCGATTGCGCACGCGTCCCACCCTGTAAGAGCGCCAAGCTATACGTCGCGACAACCTACACACAGTTTGCCACCTGGGCGGCGCAAATCATTCGCTGCCGCTAGCTCTTGTTCGGGTGTTTGAAGTGGGTGAGGCGGCCATTCGAAGCGTTGGCAACACACGCGAACAAGGACGTTGCCGTGTGAAGTGTGGGACGGTTTGGGGGCCCTCAGGCAAGAAGAAATGTTGGCGGTGTTAGCCGCTTTCTTTTGCCTACTTTTCTTTGCGGCGGCAAAGAAAAGTAGGTGCCGCCCCGCACAGGGGCGACGTGTGAAGCACGAAGGCAATACGCGGATGCCAGCGCAAAGGCCAGAACACCAAACAGCGACACATGAAGCACGAAGGCAACACGCGGATGCCGGCGCAAAGGCCAAAACACCAAACAGCGACACATGAAGCGCGAAGGCATAACGCGGATGCCAGCGCAAAGGTAAAAAACCAAACCGCTTGCGCAGCAAACACCGCCCATCATCCAGATCCAATAGAACCATATGACCACAACTTAGATCGCACAAGCCCGATCGGGCGTTAGCATACCCATCCCCCTTGAAAGTCCAAATCTCGAGCATCGATGCCAACCCCAACCAAACCATTTCCACGCTTCGGCGTATGGGCCCTCGTCCACGGCAGCCGCGCCGCGCTGCAAGACCCAAACGAACCTTACGACGCCTCCTGGACGCGCAACAAGGCGTTAGTGCTAGAAGCCGAGCAGCTTGGCTACGATTCGGTGCTCGTGGCACAACATACAATCAACCCCCACGACGCATCCCTCGATCAACTCGAAGCATGGACCACATCGGCCGCCCTCGCGGCGCTAACATCCCGCATCGAGATCATCGCAGCAATCAAGCCCTACCTCTATCATCCCGTAGTACTGGCCAAAATGGCGCAACAGATCGAGCACATCAGCGGCGGACGCTTCGCAATCAATCTGGTCAACGCATGGAACCGTCCGGAACTCGAACGCGCGGGCATCGGCTTCCTGAACACGATGCACGCTACGCATACGGTCGCGAATGGATCGAGGTTGTCGATGCGCTATTGCGTGGCGAAACGCTGAACCATCACGGCGACAATTTCCGTATCGATGAATATCAGCTTCGGCCCGCCGATCCGTTTCGCGCCCGTCCGCGCATCTATGTCGGCGGTGAGTCGGAGCCCGCGCGCGAGCTGGTCGCGGCGCACGGCGACGTATGGTTTATCAACGGCCAACCGCGCGACGATGTCGCGCGTCTGATTGCCGACGTATCGTCACGCGAACGACGGGCAGGGCACGCTCCGCTGCGCTTCGGCTTGTCGGCGTTCGTGATTGCGCGGCAAACGCAGGCAGAAGCTGACGCCCACCTGGAACATCTGTTTGCGCTGGCCGAACTGGACAAGCCGCTGCGCGAACGGCAAAAGGCGAATATCGATCCAAACGTTGTGATGATCCAGACCTTCGCGCAGTCGCCGCGCGTCGGTTCGAACGGCGGCACCGCGGCGGGGCTGGTCGGTGATTACGACACGGTCGCTAAGCGCATCGCGGAATTCCACCTTGCCGGCATCGAACTGTTCATGCTGCAATTCCAGCCCTTCGAGGCCGACATGCGCAGCTTCGCTGAAGAAGTCGCGCCGCGCGTGCGCCGCCTGCTATCCGCTTGAGTGGCTAAAGAGGAGCAAGCCGCGTGGTGCAGCATGCGCGGCGATCAGAAGAAGGCGCCCGTCGGCGGAAGACGTCCGTTCAGCAGATGCTGCCCGAGCAGGCTCTCCTTGTAGAGCCGCGGGTTGTGCGACGCAATGACCTTGATGTTGCGCCAGTGCCGGTCCAGCGCACCCACGCGCGAGACGACGGAGCCCGATCCAAGATCGATCAGCCAACTCGCAATTTGCGGCGCGAGATCGTCGATCACAACCTTGGCCTCCGACGCCGCGAGAGTCGCGGCAAGCGTCGCCGCATACTCATCGCTCGTGCCATAGGTGTCCCACGCACGTTGCAGCGCGCCGACCGCGCGGTCCGCAGTGGCCTCGATGCTCGCGGCGTATGCACGGATGCGTCCAAGCAACGCCTGCAGCACAGGCTCTTCGGCGGGATGCTCGGCTTCACCATGATAGAAGTTGCGCTTGCGCGCACGCAGAACCTCTACGGCGTCCAACGCAATTCGTCGCGCGATGCCTGCAATGCAGTTGGTGAGATACACCTGATGGAAGGTATATCCCCAAGGCGCTGCTTCGTCGGGTCGCGGAGGGTCTTGCGGATAGACATGCGCGGCAGGCACGGTCACGGCGCGAAACTTCGCGGTGCCGGAGCCGGTCAGGCGTTGTCCGAATCCCTGCCAGTCGTCGTCGCTGCTGACACCGTCGCTTCTGGCGAGCACGTATTGCACGGTCTTGCCCGCACGGCTTTCGACAGCGAGACCGATGAACGCGTCGTTATAGAGATTGCCCGTCGCGTAGACCTTGTCGCCGGAACCCAAATAGACTTGCCGCGTTTCGTCCCATTCGAGCCGGCTCAGCACGCGGCTCGGTCGGGCGCCGGCCGCCGGCGCATCGGTTTCGGTGAAACTGAGCCCGACGGTCTTCTTCTGGCTGGTCAGCGCAAGCACATGAGCATGGAACGGGTGGTCCTGCCGTCTGAGCGCGGCTTCGACTTGCCACAGATGGTTACGAAATGCATGGGCAATGTTCGAATCCGCTGCGGCAACATCGCGGGCGACGGTGAGCAACTCGCTCAAGGTCAAAGCCTGGCCTTCGAGCCCGGCCGGCAGGCGTAGCGCGCCAAAGCCATGCGCCTTGAGTGTGGCGATCTCGTCGTACGGCAGGCGATGCGTCAGTTCCCGCTCCGCCGCACTCGACGCGATATCGTCGATGATCTTCGAGAAGCCAAGGGCGGTGGATAGCGGCGAGACGAGCTTCAGTTCGCCGCTATTGACGAAAGTGGTATCGGACATGCGTCAAACCTTGATGCTGTAATCCGCGACCTTGATTCGCGAGTTGATGATCTTGCGTTCGGCAAGCCAGTCGGCGGCGCGTTGAAGCTGCGCAACGAACGCCGCATCGTCGGGTTCGTGGAATTGATTGACGCGCTTGAGGCTCGCCAGATAGTCGCGCACCTGATCCGGATATTTCGCCTCCCGCTGGACGAGCTGTTCGGCTTCAACCGAGTGTGTCGACTGCCACGAGCCCTCGACGTAATAAGCGTCGATCACCGCGCGAATCAGTTCCGAGTTCTCTTCGGTGAATTTGCGACGTGTCACCAGCGAGCTGTAATCGATCAGGAATTCGAGGTCCCGTCCTTCGTTGAAGATGTCCTTTGCGTCGTTCGAAAAGCGTGCGATATCGACGGCGGGCGACCACATCGACCACGCGTCGACTTTGCCTTGCGCGAATGCCGGCGCTGCATCGGGCGGATTGAGGTAGACGAACTCAACCTTGCTACGATCGATACGGTTCTTCTCCAGCGCGGCAATCAGCAGAAACTCGCCGAGTCCCGAACGGTTGACGGCGACCTTGCGGCCCACGAGATCGGAGACCGAATTGATACCGCTCGACTTCTTCACGATGAGAGCAGTGGAGCGCGGCGAATAGACATCGAAGGCATTGAAGACGAGAGGCGAGCCCGCCAGCATCGCGGCCAGTGCGGGCGTCGTCGATCCCCAGAAACCGAAGTCGGCGCTGCCGCCGACCACGGCCTGAAGCGAAGGCGCGTGGTTCGGGAACGGGCCAACCCATTCGACCTTGATGCCCTTGGCAGCGAGTGTCTTCTCGAACACGCCGCGTTGCTTCGCGATGTCGGGAAGGCTGCCGTATCCCCAGCCAATACGAACCGTGTCGGTGTTGCGTGTCAGCTTGCGAGGTTCGGCTGCGTGAGCGGGCAGAGCGGGCAGTACGCTGCTTGCGGCGAGACCGGCCAGCAGCCCACCCGCCGCGCGCAACAGCTGGCGGCGGCCAGATGAGTGATCGTTCATTGTTTTGAGGTCCTTGGTGTGATGCAGGAATGCGATCAGTGCGTTTGCACGCCGAGTTCTTCGAGCAGGACGAAGCGCAATTCCTGCGGCGTGTGATTTTTTGGTTGGAAGGAAGCCGCGATGCGTCCCGCGCGCATAACAAGAATCCGGTCGGCGAGCGTGAGCGCTTCGTCGACGTCATGCGTGACGATCAGCACACCCGGCTGATGACGTGCAACGAGTTCCTTGACGAGCCCGTGCATCTTGATCCGGGTCAACGCGTCGAGTGCGGCGAATGGTTCGTCGAGCAGTAGCAGCGCGGGATCACGCACGAGTGCGCGCGCCAGTGCTACACGTTGCGCCTGGCCACCCGAAAGATTGCGTGGCCAGTCGTTCTCGCGCCCCGACAAACCGACCTCGGCCAGTGCATGGGACGCGCCAGCCCGGCCAATTGTCGTTTCATGACCGAGGGCGACGTTCTCCCACAACGTGGCCCAAGGCAGCAGTCGATGCTCCTGAAACACGACGGAAGGGCGTTCAGGCGCGCGGATCTGTCCCGCGTCAGGCTGGTCGAGCCCGGCGAGCGCGCGCAACAGCGTGGTCTTGCCGCAGCCGCTTTCGCCGAGCAGAGCGACGAATTCGCCCTTGTGAATGTCGAGATCCAGCGCATCGATGACGACACGCGCGCCATAGCGCCGCTGCAGGCAACGTACCGATACCGCCAGCGAGGACCTGCTCGCGCGATCGTCGACGAGCGGCGAGACGTTTGAATCAGGGAACAGAGCAATGCTCGCGGTCACTTGTGTACTCCATTGGCGTAATTCGCGTGCCACGACAGGAAGCGGCCTTCGAGTGCGCGCACCAGCGCGTCCGCCACGACGCCGATGATCGCGTAAATGATTATGGTCAACACGATCACGTTGGTTTGCAGGAATTCGCGGGCGTCCATGGCCAGAAAGCCGATGCCTTTTGTCGTCGCGAGTGTTTCGGCGATGACCAGTGCGAGCCACGCATGAGCGAGCGCGTAGCGCACGCCGGTGAGGATCGACGGCATCGCGCCCGGCAAGATGATGCGTCGCACGACGGCCGGCCAGTTCAGCCCGATCACCTTGGCGAGTTCCATCAGCTTTGGATCGATCTGGCGGATGCCCAGCATCGTGTTGATATAGATGGGAAACAGAACCGCGAGCGCAACGAGGAAAATTTTCGCGACCTCGCCGACGCCGAACCACACGATAACGAGCGGCAACATCGCCAGGAAGGGCACCGCGCGCACCATCTGGATCGATCGGTCGAAGATCGCCTGGGCCAGCGGCGAGAAGCCGACCATGATGCCAAGCGCAATGCCAATCGTCCCACCGATGATGAAGCCGGCTACAGCACGCAAAAGCGAAACGCCGAGGTGAACGAAAAGCTCACCATTTCGGGCAAGGTCCAGCGCGGTTCCGAGCACACTGCTTGGAGCGGGTAGCACCTGTGGCGTGATGACCCCGATGCGAGCGGCCGCCTCCCAGATCACGACGAGCAGCGCTGGAATA
Organism: Paraburkholderia hospita; assembly: GCF_002902965.1. Lineage (GTDB taxonomy): Bacteria > Pseudomonadota > Gammaproteobacteria > Burkholderiales > Burkholderiaceae > Paraburkholderia > Paraburkholderia hospita. Next base: position 919,254 of record NZ_CP026107.1, read on the forward strand.
AGCCATGAAAGCCACCTGTACAGCGCGGCTTTCGATACGCCTGAGCGTGTTCTTGTCGAAGAGACATGGCTGTTGCGAGAAGAAATTAGATCAGCCACGTGAGTTCCATGATAGCGATGAAGAGAGCGCGCTCCGCTGCGGCGCTAATGCGCACAATTCGATGTCAAAACAGAGAAAAAAGCTCAAAGACAGACGCGCCTTCCAAAAGGAGGGCGTCCTATTAAAAGCCGATTCGCATCGCAATCACAAACGCTTTTTTATGCTTTGCTTTTCAGTTTCAGAGAGTAGATGCAATGACGCCATTCGAAACGATCTGCGATCAGTTGCTTATGAGAAATCAGGCATACGAATCTTCGACGTGCGCAGTATCGTGTCATGCACGTCCACCTGATATAGAGGAGAGAAAGCATGTCGACCGTTGAGCCGGAGATCCATGATGTCGCTGCGCGTGTGCCCGCACAGCGATCACCCGAAGACACAGCGCATGAACCCGTTTCCCGTTTCGGTGTGCCGGATGAAAGCAGGCTGCCGCCGCATGTCGCCGAAATCTATGCGAAGTTCCGGCGCCAATACGGGTTCGTGCCGAACTGGCTGGCATCGCTCGCTATTAACCCCGACACGGCCTACCGTCTGGTCGTTTTCTACGAGCATCTCTTCGATCCGCATCGCAGTCACCTGACGGCGGCGGAGCGTGAGCTTGTGGCAGTGGTGACATCGTCGGCGAACCAGTGCAGCTATTGCGTGTTCAATCACACCGAGGCGCTCGGCGATACGGTGCGGGCGCAACGCATCGCGCAAGGATTTCACCATGTGCGGCTCTCGCTGAAAGAGGAAGCACTCGCCGTCATTGCAGAGCGTCTGACGCGGGACCCGACCGCGATCGGTGATGATGATCTTCAGCGTCTCAGGCAGATTGGTTTCACACGCGAAGCCATCGTCGAGATACTGGAGATATCCGCGTTCTTCAGCTATGCAAACCGGCTGACCATCGCATTGAACGTCGTCCCTGACGATCAGTTCTTTGCGGGCCGTGACCTCAAGCCGCATTGATATACGTCGAAAGGGCAAGCTCTGCGTCCGCCCAGGCAGCGATCACGGAAATTTGCTTTCCTTAGCGCCGAATCGAAGTTCCTGCGAAATCGAAATCGCGAATCGATATTGGCGAGAACGCGGCGCCACTGCTGATAATGGTCCGCAAGAGCTTTTCCTTTCGACCTTCGAGCGAAAAGGAGTGCAAACATGGCAGCAGTGATCGACCACATCGGTGGACCCGCTTTATCCCGTCTTGCGGTGCCCGCACAAGCCACGCTTCCCGACGATATTCGCAAGCTCATCGACGAGCAGGGCGGCGACAACTGGATCCGCGCGTTGTCATTGAATCCGGAAACGGCGCGGCGCTTCGTGAAGTATTTCGGCAGTCTGTTCAGTGCGTCCGGGCAGCAACTGGCGCTTGCGGAGCGCGAGTTGATTGCAGTGGTGGTGTCGTCCGCCAACGGCTGCGGGTTGTGCGCGCTTCATCACACGCATGCGCTGGGGGAAGCGCTGGGCGATCCCGCGAAGGCGCGTCGTGTTGCCGTCGATCTCCATTTTGCTGAACTCACGCCGCGCGAAGCAGCGCTCGCCAGCCTCGCGCTGAAAATCACACGCACGCCCCGAGACATCGAGGCCGCTGATTTCGACCGGCTCCGCGCGCAGGGTTTGTCGGAGGCGGCGATCCTCGAAGCCGTCGAGACGGCATCGTGGTTCAACCATACCAATCGCATTTTCATTTCGACGGGTGTCCTGCCGGATGACCGGTACTTCAGCGACGCCGCGTGACAGGGGAGGTTCACCATGAGCACGACACTGGAACATGAAGGACTCGTCCGAAGCGAACCCGGCACGACGGCTGACAGGGCAGCGCTTCCGTTGCTGTCGGATGCGCTGCTCGAACGGATCGGCGCTCGCGCGGCGGATTACGATCGCGAGAACCGGTTCTTCGAAGCCGACCTCGACGAACTGAAGCAAGCGGGCTTTTTGCGCGCAAGCGTGCCGCTCGAACTGGGCGGGCTGGGGCTGACGCTGCCGGAGCTGGTGCGCGAGCAGGTGCGGCTGGCGTACCGTGCACCCGCTACGGCGCTCGCGCTGAACATGCATCTGTACTGGGCGGGGGCGGCGTTGCATTTGTGGCGGGGAGGGGACCGTTCGGCTGAGTGGATTCTGCGCGAGATAGCGGCAGGGAAGGTGTTTGCAGCGGGTCATGGCGAGCCCGGAAACGATCTGGGACTTGCCGATTCGCTCGTCAAGGCGACGCCGTTGCCGGGCGGTGCATACCGGTTCGACGGCCACAAGATTTTGACCTCGCTCGCGCCCGCGTGGGACTGGCTCGGCGTGCACGGACGCGACGACAGCGATCCGGCGAATCCGAAGATCGTGCATGCGTTTATTCGCCGCGACAGCGGCGGCCATCGCACGGCGCAGACATGGGATGCGCTCGGTCTGCGCGCCACGCGCAGTGACGATACGTGGCTCGACGGCGCGGTAGTGCCCGCGGCTCATGTGATCCGCGTGCTGCCCGCCGGCGACCCGGATGATCCGTTCGTCGACGGCATTCTCGGTGCGGTGCTGCCCGGGCTCGGCGCTGTGTACTACGGAATCGCCAAGCGGGCGTTCGACCTTGCTTTGGCGTCCGCGACGACTCGCCGATCGCAGGCGCTGGGTGGCCGCACATACGCATACAAGCCGCTGACGCAATGGAGCGTGGCGGAGGCGGCGATCGCGCTGGAGAGCATCGATGCGTTGCTCGATCGAACGGCCGAGCAATGGTGGCGCGGCTATGCGCAAGGCGAGCCGTGGCTTGCGAAGCTGCTGGCCGCGAAGCAGCACGCTGTCGACGGCGCGCTGCGGGTCGTGAACCTCGCGTTGCAAATCGCGGGCGCGAGTTCGCTTTCGAGGCGCAACGAACTGGAGCGGCTGTATCGCGACGTGCGGGCCGGCGCGTTCCATCCGCCCAATGCCGATGCTTCACATGAGCTTATCGGCCAGTCCTGGCTTGGCGTGCTCGGCAAGGCCGGCGTACCCGCCTGAGAACCCGCTTTGTTCCGATTGCTGGAGGCATGATGCTTTTTTACCACTGCGGAGCGGCCGTCCAACCCTCGGTGACGAGAAGCGGCGGCTTATTCGTGGCGCGCGTGGCGATTCTCGAACAGGATGGCGATGCGACTTCGCTCGGTGACCTGGGGCACTTTGCGAACCGGCAATCGGCGCTGGCGTTTGCCGTACGATGCGGAACGGCATTCGCCGACCATCAGCCGTTGCCGAAGCCACCCTGTGAGATTGGCGGCTGACGGGCAGGGACTCACCGCCACGCCATGCACCTTTGAGGGCCGTACGCTTCGTGGCTTTATACGACCACTAAGGTTTCGGCATGAAATTGTGCATCGACGGCTTGCGCGCAATCAGGCGCGACATCCTCGATCATTCGGGTCAATCGCGCTTTATCGGCTTGATAGAGGTCCGAGTTCATTCGGCTTGCCAGGAGCATCCACACAAACAGGGCCTCGTTTGCGGCTGCGGCGAAGAATACCCGTTCGCTCGCTTCATGTCGCGACCGCTTTTTCCTCGCGGCTTTCACGAGGGTGGCAATCCGCTTTTCCATCACCAGCGTTAGCGCTTCGTAGTCTATGGTGTCTGCGTTCATACCCGTTCCCGTCTCCTGTCTTGCGATCGGTGCAATGATAGGAGCGAATCAAGTCATGACTTGACAGTGCGTCTCAGTTTGCACGCGAGCAGGGAGTCGGAACACAGCAGCGCATCGTATTTGCGTCAGGTCACGCCGAGTTCGAAAAGTCGATGCGTTTCGTCACGTTCGGTGCCGCCAGCGCGCGCTTTTGTCCAGCCGAGCGCGCGGCCGTAAGCGCCGAGCGCCCCGTTTTGCACGAGTTGTGTCTCGTCGACGGCAACGTGGCCGGCTGCGAACGGATGCACGTACATGGCATCGGCCGGGCAATACAGCTCGCACATGAAGCACGTCTGACACTGGTCGGGGCGCGCGATGACGGGAATGCCCCCCTTCACCGCATCGAAGACGTTGGTGGGGCAGACATCGACGCAACGGTCACACGCGGTGCAGCGTGATTCGCTGATAAGTTCGATCAAAACGATAGGTCCTGTCAGGCGATCTCAGGTTGAACGATGGGCTTCCAGCTGACAGCGGGCACTTTCACGCCGCCGATCAGCACGCGCGAGGCGTCCTCCGTTCGCAACGGGAAGTCGTCGCGCCGGTGCAGGCCTCGCGTCTCGCGCCGCGCCAGCGCGCTCGTGTATGACAGTTTCGCCACGTACAGCAACGCATAGGCGCTGCGGCTTGCAGCGAGCGACGCATCGTCGCCGGAACGGGCGGCGAGTGCGTCGTCGATCGCGCGCAAGGCGGCTGACAGACGCGGCTCGCTTCGAAACAGCTGTACAGCGGGCGGACGCACCTCGCGTTCGAGCGTCGCAGCGGCGGCGCGTGGATCGCTGGTCGCGAGTTGCGCATGGTGCGGTTCGATGTCGACGGACGACGCGCTGCCATGCAGCTTCGCAAAGCGGCTTGCCGCCTCGCCCGACCAGCTTCCCGTCGCGATCGCCCAGGCCGCGTTCGGCGAGCCGCCGCCCGTGCGCGCGCCGACGATCGCTTCGCGCGATGCCGCATCGCCAGCCGCGTAAAGGCCGGGTACATCGGTGCGGCCGTCGGTATCGACGAGACGGATGCCGCCCGTGCCGCGCACCGTGCCTTCGTGGCGCAGACCCACCGGGAAGCGCGTGCGGAACGGGTCGATGCCCATTCGGTCGTAGGGGAGAAACGCATTCGCCTGGCCCGAGCGCAGCCAACGTTCGACGTCGGGCGTCGCGCGATCGAAGACGGCGAACACGGGCTCGTTCATCAATGCCTTCGCGACCGGGATGAACGCATCGTCTTCGTCGATATGGATCGGACGGCCGTCGCCCGTCGAATAACTTGCCCAGATGAACGGCAAACCCTTCGTGACCGACGAGAACGCCGCCGCAAGGCCGTACTGGCTGGAGAATTCCATCCCCGAGAAGAGCGCGCCCGCCTCAGCCGCAGCGAGATGACCGTCGCCCGTGCAGACGTTGGTGCCGAGCGCGCCGCCCAGAAACGCGCAGCCGCCTGTGGCGATCACGCAGGCGTTCGCGCTCACGCGCCAGCGCGAGCCGTCGCGACGCTCGCCGAAGGCGCCCGTCACGCGGCCTTCACGCTCGTCGTGAACGAGTCCGAGCAGCGGCGCATGGTCCAGGATAGTCACGCCGGCGCGTTTGATCTGCTGACGCATGAAGCGCATGTAGTCCGGACCGCGCAGCGTCGCGCGGTTCGGCGTGCCGTCGTCCCTGCGCGGAAACGGATAGCGCAGCGCTTCGAGCAGACGCAATTGGCGCGCGGCCGTTTCGAGCACCTGCGAGGTCCATGACAGTTCGCTGAGTTCGCCGCCAGAGCGAAAGCGTTCCTTGAAACGACGCTCGTATTCGTTGGGGTCCGGCACGTACCAGACATTGTTGTTCGATGCCGCCGCGGCGCCCGAGGTGCCGCAATAGCCCTTGTCAGCGAGTACGACCGTCGCGCCGCTGCGTGCCGCCATCAGCGCGGCCCATGTGCCTGCCGGGCCGCCGCCCGCGACGAATACGTCGGCGCGCAGCGCAATATCGTCTGTATGAACGGATGACGTGCTCATGCGTGTCCATCCCATGGCACGAGTGCTTTTTGCAGACGTCGCAGACCCCATTCGATCGAAGCCGCGATCAGCGCGATCACGATGATGCCCATGATGACCACGTCGGTTTCCAGGAATTGGCCGGCGGACTGGATCATGAAACCGAGCCCGCGCGTGGCCGCGATCAGTTCCGCTGCCACCAGCACCGACCAGCCGACGCCGAGGCCGATGCGGATGCCCGTCAGCACGTCGGGCGCGGCAGAAGGAACCACGACGTAACGCACAATCTGCCAGCGTGTCGCACCGAGCGCCCTTGCGCCGCGAATGCGCCCAGGCTTCACGCGGCGCACGCCTTGCTGCGTGGCGATCGCGAGCGGCGCGAACACCGCGAGCCAGATGAGCAGCACCTTCGACGGCTCGCCGATGCCGCACCAGATCACGATGAGGGGCAGATAGGCAAGCGGCGGAATCGGGCGATAGAACTCGATCAACGGATCGACGATGGCCTGTGCGACGCGATTCATGCCCGTGAGAATGCCCACAGGAATCGCTGTGACGATCGCGAGCAACAGCGCCGCCAGCATGCGGTGCAGGCTCGCGAGCGTGTGCTCGAGCAGGGTCGCGTTGCTGGAGCCGTCGATAGCCACGGTCACGAACTTCTTCGCCACGGCCGCGGGCGATGGCATGAAGACAGGGCTCACGAGTTCCAGACGCGACGCAATGCCCCACGCCGCGATCAGCACGATCACGGTCGCAGCACTGATCCAACGCGAGCCAGCCAAAGACCAGCGCGGCGCCCGCGTCGCGCGCGGCGCGCCGGAACGGGCGGTAGCCTTCGGCAACGCGGAAGGGGCGCGCGCCGGGTGATCGGCGGCATTCATATCGTCTCTCCTTCATCGGCGAAGAACCCGGTTTCGAGTTCGTCGCGCAGCCGGACGAATGCCGGGTCGTTACGGATGGCCCGCGCGTTTTCGCCCGCCGCGAAGCGACGGCCGAAGTCGAGCCCTCGCACGGATTCGATACGGCCTGGATCGCCTTTCATCAGCACCAGATCGGTCGCCATGAAAAGCGCTTCCGTAATGTCGTGCGTGATCATCAACATGCCTTTGTCGTAGCGCGTCCACAGTTGCAGCAGATATTCCTGCATGCGTTGGCGCGTAAGCGCATCGAGCGCGCCGAGCGGCTCGTCGAGCAACAGATAGCGCGGATCGACGGCGAGCGAACGCGCGAGGTTCACGCGCTGACGCATGCCGCCCGAGATCTTCCAGAGCGGATAGTCCGCATAGCTGGCGAGGCCCGTCAGCGCGAGCAGCGAATCGACCTTCTCGCGCACCACGCTGCGCGGCACGCCTCGAAGCTGCAAACCAAAACCGATGTTCTGTCCGACGTTTTGCCAGGGCAGCAATGCGTCGTCCTGCGAGACGACGCCGCGTTCCGCGCCCGGCCCGGTGACGGCGACGTTGTCCAGCGTGACCTTGCCCGCAGTGGGCGCGATGAACCCCGCGATCACGTTGAGCAAGGTGGTCTTGCCGCAGCCCGAAGGACCGAGCACGACAGTGAAGCTGCCGTCGCGCAGATCGAGATCGACGTTCGACAGTACGGTCCGGCGTCCCACGCCGGTATCGAAGTCGACGCTGACGGATTCAACGCGGATCATCGCTTTGCCTTACTGTTTGCTTGCCTGCTGCACATAGGCCGAAGTGACCGTCGGACGATAATCGGGCAGCACGGAATCGAGGCGTTTCTGCTCCTTGAGGAATTTCGACGTGTCCGCGAGGGCCGTCGCCGTGCCTCCGCCGAGCAGCGCGCTACCCGACTGCTCGGTGAGCAGCGGATAAGTCGTGCCGTGCAGCAGCGGCGGCACGTCGGCAGGGTCCGATCCGCTGACACGCGCAATCGCCGTCACTTCCGGCGAACTTGCCGTCCAGTTCGCGCCGTTCTTGCGATAGTCCTCGTTCACCTGGCCCGTCACCTTCGCGAAGCTCACCAGAAAGTCGGGGTGCGACTGCGCGAAGTCCTTGCGCGCGACCCAGGCGAGGAAGGTCGGCGCGCCCCATTTGCGTACGTCGGCGGAGGTCGTGAAGACCTTGCCCGTCTTCTGGATCTTGCCGAGCGCCGGTTCCCACACATACGCGCCGTCGATGTCGCCGCGCTGCCACGCCGCCGCGATTTCGGGCGGGGCGAGATTGAGGATCGTCACGCGATCCGCAGGGATGTTCCAGTGCTTCAGTGCTGCGAGCAGGCTGTAATGCGTGGTCGACACGAACGGCACGGCGATCTTCTTGCCGATCAGATCCTGTGGCGTGTTGATGTTGCTGCCGTTGCGCACGACGAATGCTTCGGCGGAGCCAATTTCCGCCGCGACGAAAAACGTCTCGATCGGCAGGCCGCGCGTGACGCCCGCGGCCAAGGGACTGCTGCCTGTGAAGCCTACCTGCACGTCACCCGATGCCATCGCGGCGATCACATCGGCGCCCGTGTTGAACTTGCGCCAGTTGATCTGGTAGCCGCTGTCCTTCTCGTAGAGCCCTTTGGCTTGAGCGATCTTCGAAGGCTCGATGTCGGTCTGATAGCCGATGGTGACCGTCTTGTCGGCGGCATGCGCGGGCGACGCGCCGAGAATCGCGCTGGCGAGCAGCGGCGCGATGAGGCGAACGAAAAACCGTGTATTCATTGGATGGTCCCCAGGTTGATAAGCGAACACTGTTAATTTGCGGCGCGACGCTCAGCGCGCGGAATACAACACCGCGTCGATCTCGACGCGGGCATCGCGGCCCAGTTGCGCAACGCCGATCGTGGTGCGCGCAGGCAGCCGCGCCGCATCGTCGAAGTAGCTGTCATAGACACGGTTGAAACCGGCGTAATCGGCGTTGAAATCGCGCAGATAAATCCGCACGAAAACCGTATCTGACAGCGCAAAGCCCGCGTGTTGAACGATTTGTTCGATGTTGTGGAAACACAGCTTCGCCTGCGCTTCGATGCCCTCAGGCAAGGGCTTGTCTGGAGCGTTGGGATCGACGGGAAGTTGCCCTGTCACATGCAGCCAGCCGTTGGCCTTTACCGCATGGCTATAACGTGCCGATGGCGGCGGCGGGGCGGCTGTTGGAGACTGATGAAACACGATGGAAGACATGCAGTTTCGACTCCCCGGACGGCTTGAGTGCTGGATGATCCATGCGTCGTTGTTATAACAACGTCATGGTGAGGCGAGTATAGATTTGCACTCGTCGCACGCAAAACGATCATTTCTGACATGCTTATCTGGGCGCTGGATTTGGCTCAGGGTTTGGCTGTTTGGCACAATGATGCAGAAAGCAGCGGATGGGTCGCTGCAACCATTCACATATCGATGAGAAGAAACAGACAATCCACCGCGCCCCTCTACGAGCGCATTCGCGACGCGCTGCATGCGCGCATTCTCGACGGCACTTATCCACCTGGATCGCGTCTGCCGATCGAGCATGCGCTGTGCGATTCGTACGGCGTGAGCCGGATCACGATCCGTCAGGCGCTGGAGCGATTACGTCAGGAAGGATGGATCGAAAAGATTCACGGCCAGGGCACCTTCGTGCAGAGAGCGCGCGCCGTGCAGAACATCAGCGCGCTGCAGAGCTTTTCCGAGGCGATGATGCCGCTCGGGCACCGCGTGTCGAACCGTGTCGAAAGCGTGCATGTGGTGAGCGTCAACAGCCAGCTCGCGAGCCGTCTGCAACTGGAAGCAGAAGCGCGCGTGACAGAAATTCAGCGCGTGCGCTTGCTCGATGGCCTGGCCGTGTCGTTCGAATTGACGTATGCGGCGCGAGAAGTAGGGGAGCAGTTGCTCGTTGCGGACCTCGAGAACCGCGATATTTTTCATGTGATCGAGCAGGATTGCGGCGTGCGCATTGGCCATGCCGATCTGTCGATCCGTTCGATGCCGGCGAGCGAAAAGGTCGCGCTCGCGCTGGGCGTCGGGCCCGGAAGTGCGTTGCTCGGGATCGAAAGGCTCGTGTACAGCCGCGATGGCGCGCCTGTTCTCTTCGAAGCGCTGAGCTATCGCGGCGATGCGTTCCAGTATCAGTTGAGTATCGAGCGGGCGAAGCGGTAGATCGAGGTGACTTGTCGGGTACAGCTTGTTACCGCGAACAGTCAATGCGCTGTTATCCTGAACACGACCCATCCGACGTGCAAATGCATCCACGCGTCGATATGCAGGTCAATGGAATGTGGGCATACAGCAAGGGAGCACATCATGGACATGGAAAAGCCCATCATCACGCCGGAAGAATTCGTGGACGAGATCAACCGTCGCCTGCCGGATCACGACTGCTATACGCAGGGCTTGCAGATGTTTCTCGTACCGAGGGGCGCAATGCCCGATGAGGCCATTGGAATCGACTGGGAACCGCGAAACGCACGCAATGGCGTAATCGCAGTCAGCGAGGTTCACAGAGAGGTTGCCAGCGAGTTTTCCGTCAGCAAGCACCTCGGGCGTCGACACTAGGGAGCGTCGCATTGCTCCACATGCACTCGGCGAGTCTCTCTGATCAGGAGATTGTGTACTTGTTCTGAGGGCCGCCGGTGTACACCGTTCTCGCGATCTCCAGGATTTTTTCGCGGTTGTGGTCGAATGCGGCGAGCAACGAGGATTCGTCAGAATCCTTGTTGGGGTTCAGTTTGACGAGCACCACATCATCGACCTGGAAGACAATCTCACGGGCATTGTCATAACCCCAGAAGCACACACAATGTCTCGACGCATCGTGGATCCGGGCCGGATTGGGAAAGTTGATCACCGCACTGGCTTTTGCCATTTATTCACCCTTACAGACATATCGCCACTTGCTCGCGTTGACATCGAGGCGGGCATCCATCTCTAGACGCTTCTGCGCGCGTTCGTTTTCCGCCTTCTGTTGCGCCGAGACACGCGCCGCCTGCTGGCTCGCGTAGTCGCTTTGCTTTGAAGGAGGGGCCGGATACACCTTGGTTTGCTTTTGCATATGGATTCCAGAAAGTAGTTGCGGAATGATTTTGATGCTGTGACATATACGGCTTACTGCATTGGGCGCTTCATTCCCTCCGCCTCGATTGCAGCGTTGCGTTCCTCGCTCGCCTCAACGGGTTCCATTGACTCGTCGAGAGAAGCGATCGCCCGTTCTGTGACAGACCTGGTTTCAGTGAAAGCTGCGCCAGATGCGCCGTCTTCGTCGACGGGAGGTGCCAGCATGTCGTGGAGCATCGCGTGCAGCTCGGGCGTGTTCCAGGGCGCGCTGCGTTGTTTTCTCCTTTTTATGTAATGTCGCACTTCCGCGTCCTGTTCGGCGGTCAGTGGCAGGCCGCGGAACGTATTTTGAGGCGTGGCTTCGAACATGAGAGCCTCCTTCGTTCACTATAGTTCGAGTGTAATCCTATTGTTCAATAAGCGCGAACTGTTGGTGACCGTGCGGCGTAATTCGTTCATCTGCAGATTCGAACGCGCCAGTCATATTCCCGCAATCTATACCGATTTCTCCACAAAGCGCGCGATTTACCGATGCCTTACGTGCTGCCGTATTGCCCAGGACGCAACCTGGAAAATTGAGGAGTTTTGACTTTGTAAAGCAGTGTATGCTGAACAGCACGTCTTTCGGTGATGGACGGATAGGGAAGAAAGACATGAGTGGACCGCGATGCCTCACGGTGCGGCACAAAAGCGTTTATCGCTATTCCGAGCCGGTGAGCTTCGGCGAACATAGGATGATGTTCCGCCCGAGGTCCAGCCATGATTTGCGTCTGGTTAGCTCGGAATTGCGTATTGTGCCGACGCCTTCGCGCCTGCACTGGATGCACGATGTCTTCGACAATTCAGTCGCAGTCGCGACGTTCGCCGAAGAGGCGTCCCAACTCGTATTCGATAGTAGCGTGACGCTCGAGCATTACGAAGCGCCCGCGCCCGAGTATGCGATCGAGCCGTATGCCGCAACCTGGCCATTCGCGTACACCAACGATGAAGCAACAGAACTGGTCAACGCACGAAGCCGGCGGCATCCCGATGCGGATGTCGACAAATGGGCCCAGTCTTTCATTGCGCAAGGCCGCGACACCTCGACGATGGCGTTGCTCAGAGACATGACGGCTGAGATCAAAGAGCAGTTTCTTTACGCCCGGCGCACGGAGAAAGGCGTCTACCGTCCGGCTGATACGCTGAGTTTTCGTAGTGGGAGTTGCCGGGATTTCGCGGTTCTGATGATCGATGCCGTTCGTTCTCTCGGACTCGCTGCACGGTTCGTCAGTGGCTATGTTTTTGTTCCGGATCATGACGCCACGTCAGGAGGTGGTTCCACTCACGCGTGGCTGCAGATATTTCTGCCCGGCGCAGGATGGGTGGATTTCGATCCGACCAACAGCATTATCGGAAATCAGCATCTGATCCGGGTTGCCGTGGCTTGGGACCAGCACCAGGCGTTGCCTTTGTGGGGAACGTGGACGGGCGCACCCGCGTCGTTCAGGGGTCTGGATGTCGACGTCAGTGTCACCGAGGACGGCTGTTGAATTTTTCTTCGAGGGGCCGCTGTAATGATGCTTCGCGTAGGCTATAGACTGATTTACGAGTGCGAGCAGCATACGCCAATGATGCTGATGCTCAACACGCACTTCTCGTGTGTGCAGAATGTGCGGTCGGCCGACCTTCTTGTCGTTAATCCACCCGTCGGCATTGCTCAGTATCGGGATGGTTTCGGTAATCTCTGCAGCCGGCTCGTTGCGCCGCCGGGCCGGTTCGAGATGTCGACGACCGCGTTGCTCGATGTCTCCGATCGGCCCGAGGAAACGGCATTTTGGGGTCACCAGCATCCCGTCGAGGAATTACCTGACGAATGCATGGTGTTTCTGCTGGGCAGCCGCTACTGCGAGACCGATTTGTTGTCCGAGGTCGCCTGGGAACTGTTCGGTAAGGTGCAGCCCGGCCGTGATCGCGTGCAGGCGATCTGTGATTTCGTACATCGGCATATCGACTTCGGCTATGAGTTTGCCCGATCGACGAAGACAGCATGTCATGTCTATCGCGAACGACGCGGGGTGTGCAGAGACTTTGCACATCTGGCGGTCACATTCTGCCGGGCGATGAATATTCCCGCGCGGTACTGTACGGGGTATATCAGTGACGTCGGGGTGCCGCCGCCTCATAGTGCGATGGATTTCGCGGCCTGGTTCGAAGCTTATGTGGGCGGGAGCTGGCAAACATTTGATCCGCGCAACAACGTGCCACGCATTGGACGGGTACTGATGGCCCGAGGACGGGATGCCGCCGACGTCGCAATCAGCAATACGTTCGGTCCGGCCAAGCTCGTTGAGTTCACCGTGCATTGCGCTCCTGAAGAGGGCTAGGCAGACGGACAATGGGACGTGAGGCGCTGTCCTGGCGCAAGTAGGGTCATCCGTCTGTAAAGCGCCGCAGCGAACCGGGTGTAGTCGCCGGCTGCACGCCATAACGGCTGCGAAGCTCGTGCATCGCGGCAAGCGTGATATACGCGGAGCGGGTCATGTGACGCTCCTTTGCATCGCCATCGATTTGCCGCAGCACATCTTCGAGCAGACTGATCTGTACGCCTACTGCTTTCGATGTCACCCGCGCAAGATTGATGTCGATAAACATCCAGAGTCCTTCCCCGTCATCCATATCGAGCTCGTGCAATTCCGATGTGCTGTTGGTCGGCGCAGGTATGAGTTGCTCGCTTTGGTCATACATCAACTCGACGACCTTCTGCGCATTGCGCTTCAATTCGCCAAACGATTTTCCCTGTGCTTCGGCGCGGGGAAAATCAGGGAAACTGGCGCGAAAGCCAGCGTCGCCATCGCGGCATACATAAACGGGATATTGCATAAGTGCTCCTCAAATGATCCTCGCCGTGTGCAGCCGCGCGGATCCGGAACGGGAAATGGTGGGAAGGCGAAGGGACTGAATTGACGATGCGCGTAAAGCGGAGGAAACGCAAACTAAATCGTGATGAAGCGGGGAAGGAGCCGCACTGGGCGGGAATGTCCATTGCGCTACTGTTTTCTCTATCCCACTACGAGGAATTCCCGGACATCGGGAGGCGTATTCATGAAAAATCCATGGCTGAAAAAGAACCCGTTCTTGAGCATGTGGCTGAGTGGCGCGAATGCCGTGGCTGGATCCGCGCGCGGACGCGTGGCGGCCGCCGCGAAGCGTGAGACTGTCAATTTCTGGACCGCGGCGCTGACGCCGCCAAAGCCCAGGAAGCGTCGGGCGCGTCGCTGATTGGACGAAAGCGGATCGCAGCCGGCAGGGGAGAGCGCTGTTCACGGCGGCGAGACGCCCGGAGAAAATAGCTGGCACAAGAAAATAGATCGCGACAGCCGCTATAAATGCGCACAGAATGACGGGATAACGTAGCCGCACCCGCGGCTGGGCGAAAATGGGAGAATCATCATGGCAAAGGGTCAACTGCGCGGTAATCGCGAGGCAAAGAAGCCTAAACAGCCGAAAAAGCCGTCTCCTGCGGCGAACCTTTCCACCTGGAAGACTACGCCGAAGGCAACAGCACGAGACGAAGAAGGCGCAAACAAGAAATAATCTGTGGCTCCTGGCGTTGAGAACGTGGGCGTTCTCATGCATTCGCCGGGAGCGGATCAGACAGGTAGTTTGCGAAGCGAATTAACGAAGGGGATTAAGTCAGAGATCGGATTATCACTGTGCGTTCGGGTGAGTCGGGGAAGGCCTTATATTCTCGCGAGCGCTCCCGGCTGCCCGCACCCTATTCATATCATGATTCAACTTTTTCCCCCTCACTTCGCGATGCAGTTTCGCGCTTTCGAAAAGGCGCGAATGCCAATCGACATTTGATTGCCTTGAAGAGGGAGTCACCATGAGTAGCCAGTCCTGTGAAGCATATCGCGGCTACAGCATCGATGTTGAAGTCACGGCCAACAACGTCGTCTCGCTCAGCGGAAGAGAGCTACGTTACTCTGTGTCGTGGTCGATAATCTCACTCCACGTGCTATCCACACCCATTGCCAGTCTTCCCGAGCGACTGGAGTTTTTATCGCCGGATGACGCCTTCTCATACGGCGAACGGCGGGCGCGCACGTTTATCGACGGCTCGTTGTTGTCGGATGTTCAATGAACTAATGTGAGGCGGCAGCCCGTTCAACCTGGACGAGCCTGGCGCTGATCCTGCTCGGGCCGCAGCGGCGCGGGAGGAACGACTGTCTCGACATGACCGGTCTCTACGTCATAGACGAGACCTGTCACCGTGAATCCGCCCGGAAGATTCGGGTTGGCTTTCAGCGATGCTACGTCGAGCGCGACCGCCTTGTACGGATCGGTAATTGCGAGATCGTCCAGCTTGTCGTCTGCAACACCCATATACTTCGACAGCAACCTCGGCGCGTGATGGTAGCAACCATTGATTCCGCAATCGGTATGCTGAAGCACGATCAGCTTCCAGCCGTCGCCGACTGCTTCTCCTGCCGCGCGCGACACCGTGCCGAGGATCGCCATCGTTTCGAGCAGCGCCGGGTTCACGCGTCCGCCGACGTTACGGATGATGGCCGCTTCGCCCGGCGCCAGCTTGAGCACGTCCATTGGATCGACGCGCGGATCGACACAACCGATGATCATCGTGCGTTGCGACGGCAGCATCTTCAGAGCGGCGTTAAAGCCGGTTTCCGCGAATTCAGCGTTGCGGTGAGAGAGCGTTTCGAAAAAGTCCATGACTACCTCTATCGTTTATCGTGAGAAATCGGGTTAGGCGGGGGTTACGCGCGTGTGGCAGCCGCATGGACATCTTTGCCTGCAATCCCTTCGGATCGGCTGTGAAGGCTGCGTGAATGCCGCGAGATTGATCGCCGGCGACGATCTCGTCATTGGTGCCGGCCTGGATCGCATCGAGCGCATCCGTGACGACTTCCTGCGGCGTCATGCGCGGCTCGGGCAGCTTCGCGCCCATTTCCGTATCCGTCTGAACGGCGAGGACGCCGACCACCTGCGTACCCTGTGCGCTCAATTCAGCGCGCACGCTGCGGGTCAGCGACAGGCTCGCCGCTTTGGAGGCCGAGTAGGTCGCCGCCACGGGCAGGCTGATCAGCGAGAGCATCGACAGCATGTTGAGCAGTGCGCCACCACCGTTCCTGGCCAATACGGGAGCGAACGCGCGGGTTAGCGCCAACGTGCCGAAATAATTGACTTCCATCTCATGGCGGGCGTGGTCGATGTCGGGCGCGGAGATGGCGCCTTCGAACGCGGCGTAGCCGGCGTTGTTGATCAACAGCGTCACGTCCGATGCAATGACGGCGGCAGCGGCCACCTGATCGGGGTCGGTGATGTCGAGCGGAAGAGGCACGAGCCGTCGATCGCCATCTTTGAGAAGCGCTTTGAGCGATGTGGTGTCACGCGCGGCGACATAGATCTTCGACGCGCCTCGCTTGAGCAGTTCGGCGACAAATACGCGCCCAATGCCACGATTTGCGCCAGTGACAAGCACGACAGAGTTAGAGAGTTGCATGATGATGACCTTTCGAATTCGATTGGAAATAGCGGTGGGTTCCCGTTTTCGAAGAAGCGAGCGGGAACCCGCGGATGTCATTTGCCGTTGAGCTTGTCGGCGTGAAGGCGGGCGAATTCGCCAACGGTCATTGACCTGCGGCCCGTCAGCTTTTCGACGTTGTCATCCGTGCCGGACATCCGGCCATTGTGGTAGTCGGCCATTGCGCCGCGCAGATGCTGGACGATATAAGGCGGTACGCCCAT
Source organism: Paraburkholderia hospita (assembly GCF_002902965.1). Lineage (GTDB taxonomy): Bacteria > Pseudomonadota > Gammaproteobacteria > Burkholderiales > Burkholderiaceae > Paraburkholderia > Paraburkholderia hospita. Next base: position 935,670 of record NZ_CP026107.1, read on the forward strand.
CGCCTCGATCGAGCTGCAGTATTCGTCGATCGGCAGATCCTGAAAGACGATCTTGCGACCGAGCGCCTCGGACAATTCCGTTGCCATCTGCTCGTGATCCATTTCGACGGGACCGGAAAGCGGGATCGTGGTGCCGATATGGCCTTCCGGATTTTTCAGCAGCGCGGCAATGGCGCGGCCTTGATCGTCGGCTGCGATGGGCGAGTGACGGCCCTTGCCGACGGGCATACGCAGAATGCCTTGTTGCAGATACGGAAGTTGCCAGGGATAGAGCAGCCACTCGAGGAAGTAAGTGGGACGAAGATGAATGACGGGCAGACCCGACCAGTTGAGAATTTCTTCCGCGATATACGTGTCGCGGCACGAATCGCTGGTGGACTCGCGGTTGGCTGAGCGCTGCGAGAGATTGATGACGGTCTTGACGCCTGTTTCCCTGGCGGCTTGGGCGAAGTTCACGGTCGCGTTGATCAGTCCGGGCTGCACGGGCCAAACCAGATAAGCCGCGTCCACCCCTTTCATGGCGTCGCGAACGGTATTGATCTCCAGAAGATCGCCGACGACCACTTCAGCGCCGAACGCTTCGAGCGCCGCCGACCGGTCGTCTTTACGATGCACCATCGCACGTACGCTGAGACCGAGCGCGATCGACTGGCGAACCGCGGCGCGACCCGTATCGCCCGTGGCGCCTGTAATCAAGACTTTCTTTGACATGGTTAATATTCCTTAGTAACTAGAGTTGAATGATTTCGAAGCCGTACCGTCGTGACCCACGCGAATGGCATGCATCACACAGACCAACTCGGTGAATCGCTTTCTTCTAATCGGCGATTCGTTTCCTTGGATCTAAATATCGCGTATTGCGGCGCAATGCGGTAGCCGTCGTTTGAAGCTATGACCTATCCTGGAACAGCATGAATCGGTTCGAGCGGAGTCCGGAGCGTCTGAACGCGCTTCCGGACGGCCCACACCTGATCAGTGCGCGGGCGCTTGCAGCGGGTACTCGATGACGAACTTCGACAGGTTCGCGTTGATGAACTGCTCAACCGTCGTCAGCGGCTGGCCGATGATTTCCGTACCGGTGCTGTCGGTGCCTGCCAGCAGTCCTTCTTGCTGATCGATCGTGACGGCTTCGAAATGGCGCCGCATCGCATCGGCATGCTGGAGGCCGAACAGTTCAAGAAACGTCGATACGGTGACATGCTCGTAGGGAAGCTCTTTACCGAGCACGCGGCTCACTTCGGCGGCGAGTTCCTCATGGCTGTATTCGACGGGCCCGTGAAGCGCCAGTGCCTTTCCGACGTAAGGGGCCGAATTGTCGATAACGCCCGCAATGATGCGCGCAATGTCGCTGCCGGCGATGGGTGCGAAGCGGCTGTCCTTGTTGTACGGCATCACATAGCGGCCATAGCGGATCTGTGGCGCGATATAGAGCAGCCACTCGGCAAAGAACGTGACTCGCAGGTGCACCGAAGGCACCCCGGACCAGTTGAATATCTGCTCGGAGAGCCAGTGGTTTTGCGTCGCCTTGCTGCGCGCGGCGGGACGGGACTGTTTATGCGACATGTTCACGATCAGTTCCAGATCCTGCTCTTTTGCGGCCTGTGCGAAGATCACTGCCGCTTCGACCAGCCCTTCGGCGAGCGGAAAGCAGAAATAGGCGCGCTGGACGCCGGCCATGGCGAGGCGAATATCGCGCAGGCTCATCATGTCGCCGAATACGACCTCGGCGCCCAGATTGCGCAGTTGCTGTGCGCGATGGTCATCCTTGCGCACTAGCGCGCGGACATGAAAACCCTTCTCGAGCAGGCGCTCGACGGTCGGACGGCCGGTGTCGCCAGAAGCGCCGCTCACGAGAACTGTGGTCATCATCAATTACTCCAGATACGAAGCCGCAGCGCGTAAAAATCGCTGCAGACTTCAGTTGCAGGGCGGTGGGGACATCGGAAGCAGGGCCCTTGCGTGGTTCCGATCAGAGCTCGGCAATCGATGCCGGGCCACGTCGACAATTTGGCGTTTTCGCTTCAATCCCGGTAGCCACTGGATTCGGCTAACATTTATGCTGGATGTGCATTGATGCGAGCCGGACCGGTTAATCGGCCCTGTTGTCCGCTGGAGAAAGGAGGGAGCTTGAAGGACGTCCTTACGTTCAGGCTTTACACCCGCGTCGCGCGGCTCGGCAGCTTTTCGGCGGCGGCGCGGGAATGCGGACTGGCGCAATCGCAAGTGTCGAGAATGATCGCCGAACTCGAAGCGGGCCTCGGCGCTCGCTTGCTGACGCGAACAACGCGCGCAGTGGTGCCGACGGAAGCAGGTCTGGAGTTTCTAGCCCGCATGGAGCCGATATTGGCGGCCATCGATGACGCGGAGAACAGTGTTCGCGAGACGGGCGAATTGCGCGGCGTGCTGCGCGTTGCGATGCCTTCGACGATGGCCATCTGCGTGGTGCTGCCGCGCCTTTCCGCCTTCACAGAACGTCACCCGTCGCTCAGAGTCGAGGTCATGCTCGACGACCGGTGGCAGGACATGATTCGCGAAGCAGTCGACGTCGGCATCCGCGTGGGCAGTCTGCCGGACTCGGCGGGCACGGCCAGGTTGATCGGCACGATGCATCGGGTTGTCGCGGCTTCGCCTGCCTATCTCGAGCGGCACGGCACGCCGGCGTTGCCGGAGGACATCGCCACGCATCGCATCGTAGGCGGCCCGGCCGGGGCGCACGTGTCCTCATGGCAATTCGAGCGCGATGGCGAGACCGCATCGGTTGACGTGCAGCCGCATGTTTCGACCAACGACACGGCGGGCGCGCTTGCAGCGGCGGTTTCCGGCCTTGGAATCGTGTCGACGACATCATGGGCGTGTCGATCGCAAGTCGAAGATGGCACGCTCGTGCACCTGCTGCCCGATTGGAAAATGGCGGAACTGCCCGTGCATGCCTATTTTCCGATGGGGCGTGCCAGCCGTCTCGCAGCGCGTGCGTTTGTCGAGTTCATCGCGACCGAACTAAAAAATGAACCGCTCGACTTTATTGGACCGTGCCTTGTTGTCGGGGCTACCGCAGAATCTGGAAGAAGATGAAACGACTATTACTCGCTGCGCTCGCAGCCTGCCTTGTCGCGACTTGCGTTCATGCGCAAAGCAACGCGTCCGGCCCGTTCGTCACGCCCGCGGGCACACTGCAATTCTCGCGTGTAGACCGCGATTACGTGGGGATGCTCGACAAGGTTATTTTCGATCGCTTCGGCGCGAACACGCTCACGCATTTCGATGACCTCGACGACGCCAGTCAAACTGTCACGCGTGCGCTTGTGCAGACCGATTCCGGCCCGGTGCTGTACGACTTTCGCCGTCAACCGCCACTCGTGCAGCGCTCGGGTAAGCGCATGACGGTCAAGCGCGTGTTCTGGCAACCTGACGAAGTCGTGATGCAAAGCTCGCAAGGCTGGTTCCGGTTCAAAAGCGGCGTGTTGACGAAGCTCCAGTCGTCCAAGACTACTTACCATTGATCGCACGCAGCGCAAATACACGCTCGCCAGCTATGGATTTTTATAAGGCCTTCTCAATGTAAAATGCGATGCCGAGGTATTGGGCAGTCAATAACTAGAATAGACGGGATAGAGCATGCGATCACCAGATGCGGGGTCATCGTCATTTACCGGCGATACATTATTCGAACTCGGACTGAATATACCGCCGTGGCTAATGATTCCTTTGGCGTTGTTAGCCACCGAGTTGTTGCCCCTGCCGCTCGACTATGTTGCTGATGTGTTCTTCCCGGACCAGCAGATTGGCGGCCCGGGTCTAGGCTCACGCGGCATCGTCTCTGCCTTGATTCTCGGTTGCCTGATCGCACCTCTGGCTGAAACCGCATTCAACCAGTGGGGATGCATCACGTTACTTCGCAAGAAATTAGGTGTCAGCCCTTGGACAGCGATCGTGTTGTCGGCAGCGCTCTTTGCGGCTATGCATACCTATAGCTGGAAATACATGCTGACGACGTTTCCCATTGGTATCGTGCTGGGTTATGTATTCGTAGTCGAACAAATGCGTCAGGGCCGGGCCTTCTGGATGGTCGCGTTGATTCATTCGTTGCGAAACGCCATTTCTATTGCGCTTGTCCATTACCTGCCGTGAAAATAGCGCGGGCGAACGAGTGTCTTTCTTCCGCCCCGTAGCTACGCGAACTCACGTACGAGCCCTCAGGGTATCCCCAGAAATAAAACAATTGACGTGATTGGTTCGGTTCCCGCGCCTGGCCCGAACGATGTTTGCATTCAGCTTGCAATACTCGAAAAGTTGCCTATCGTCAGTTGTCGGGGCGTTCGTTCCGCGCTTCCAGGGAACAGTCGCGCGGGCGCATAGAGCGCCGGGCTTGAAATGACAGTCGCGTAGCCAACAAGAGAGAGGTCGTCGTGAAGCCGGTTCCTCCCGCGGTGCTGTTTTCCGTTTCCGTTGTCGGCGCTGCGGCCGGAGCGTGACGTGTCCATGCCCGGCGCCGAGATCAACCAGTATGCGGCCGAGCTGGGCACGCAGCTTTCGGCTGTAGGGACGCAGCCGGCAAACCGGATTGCCTCGCTCCTCCAGGCCGCGACGGAACTTGCGGCGTTGGCCGATCGGTCCGCTGGCTCGATGACCAGCGCCGAATGGAAGATGGCTGTGTCCCAATGGGAGGCAGCCCGCGACGCCTTCGGCGCCGCGCTGTCAAAGGCACTCCTCGGTCCTCTCGCGGACATCCCGGGGGTCGCCGCGCTCGCCGACGATCTGGGCAAGCTGTCCACCGAGGGCATCCACGGCAGCGTTGACCTTGGCCCGGTTCATCTCGAAGTCGCCTCGTCGATGCTGGTTATCCAGCCCCCCGAGTTTAGCGACCTGGTTGGCACGCCGGACCCGGTCACGATTGGCCCTTACCAGGTCGGGGAGGTTGCGGCCAGCATCGCGTCGCCATTCGGCGGCGGGGGACCGGGCGGCGGATCGCTGGTCAGACTGCCCGCTGCGGGCGGCTTCGGCGGCACGCTTGAACTGCCGCTTGGCGCCGTGCAGGTGACTGCATCCGCAGTGCTCGCGACCATCAACGGCCAGCCGTCATTCCTCGCCGTCCTCGGCGTGCAATTCCTGCCGCCTGTCCAGTTGTCCTTTGGCTTCTCGCTCGACCGCGTCGGTGGGATTGTCGGCGTCAACCGCCGCCTCGATCCTGAGGCATTGCGCGCGGCCGTGCGCACGGGCGGCGCCGGCGATGTGCTGTTCGCCGTGAAGCCGCCCGCGTCGCCATTGTCGCTCGTGACGGCGATCGACGGGTTCTTCCCCGCCCAGCCCGGCACGCATCTGGTCGGCCCGACGCTCAAGCTTGCGTGGCTCTCTTTCGGTCCGGCCGGGAGCCTGCTCGGACTGGACCTGGGCGTGATCGTCGAGTTGCCGGCGGGCCGTGTGGCCGTGCTCGGCGTGGGCCGCATCGCGATTCCTGGGCTCGACGTACTGCTCAATCTGCGGCTCGATGTCCTTGGCCTCGTCGATCCCGTGGAGCAACTGGTCAGCGTGGACGCGAGCCTGGTCGACAGCAGCGTGCTTGGCATCTTCGAGGTCTACGGTGACGGCGCGATGCGGCTCAGCTGGGGCAGCTCGGCGTACTTCGTGGTCAGCGTGGGCGGCTTCTTCCCGGGCTTCAATCCGGAGCCGGCCCGCCTTCCGGCACTGCGGCGTGTCGGCATGACGGTGAACAACCCGGTGCCCATCATCGACATCCGCACCGAGGGCTATTTCGCCTTCACGACCAATACCTTGCAATTCGGCGGGCGGATGGAGGTCTCCATCTCGCTTGGCATCGAGGCGCATGGATTCGTCGAGGTCGATGCACTCGTCCAGTTCCGCCCGTTCCATTTCGAAGCGCATATCGCGGCGGGTTTCGGTGTGTCGGTGGAGGGCTTCAGTTTTGCGTCGGTCACGCTGTCGGGCATGATCGGTGGCCCGGGTCCCATCGTGATACGCGGCACGCTCTCGATCAGCGTGTTCCTCTTTTCTCTGGACTGGGACGAAACCTTCACGTTGGGCAGCGGGCCCGCCGATGCGCTGCCCGCGCCCGTCTCCCTGCTGAAGCTCATCGCTGAAGAGCTTGGCAAGCCGCAGAGCGTGCAGAGCGCGAGCATCGCGGACGCGCAGGTGGTGCTGAAGCCGCGTCCCGGCACGCCGGGACTGGCGGCCGTGCCGGCGACGGGCGCGCTGCAGGTCTTGCAGCACCGCGCGCCGCTGGGCTTGCTGATCGACCGTGCCGATGGACGTCCGCTGGGTGGGCCACAAGGCGTGAAGGTGGACGGCGGAAGCGGCGACGTGACCGAGCGCTTCAGCCCCGGAAGCTACATTACGCTGACGCAGGCGGAAGCACTGAACCGGCCTCCATTCGATGTGCTGCCCGCCGGCCGCGTGCTCTCGTTGGCCGATCCGCTGCTCAATGCGAACCGAACGCCCGAGGACCGCGAGGTCGAGCAGATCGTCATTGTCGGCAGCCGGATCGTGAGCGAACACGAGTGGACACTGCTGACGCCGCTCGGCGAGCTGTCCGCGATGGTGGGAGCGGCAGCGCGCCCGCCCGCCCTCAGCGACGCCGCGCCGGTCATCACCGCGACAGCGGAACAATGGAGCGCGTCGAACACCGGCGAAGTCTTCGGCAGCGCCACGGCAGCGCATCAGTCTGCTCGCTATCGCGGCGGCATTGCGCTTGCCGCCAGCGATGCGGCGGCACCCGTCGACCTCGCCACGGTGTAGCGAATCATGGCGAACAACAACTTCTATTCCCACTTCGACAAGGCGCTGCGAGCCGGTGCGACGGCCGCCGGCGGCGGCAGGCTGCGGGGCCAGGCCGAGGTGAAGCTGGTCGATCTCAACGATGCGACGAACCGGGCCATCGCCAATGCGAGCTACGAGCTGTTCGGCCCGGGCGACGTCGAGCGGCTGGCAGCGGGCGCGATCACGCGGCGTTTTCCCGCGCCGTTTGCAAGCAATGCCGAAGTCACCAAGCTCGCCCTGGTGGAATTTTCGGCAGTCGACCTGCCGTGGCGCTACACGCCGCAGCTCGCCGGCGCGAATGGCTTGCGTCCCTGGCTCGTGCTGGTGGTCGGCCAGCGATCGGCCAACGACATCGTGCTGCGTCCCGATGGCCGCGTCACGCTGGGGCTCGTCGCGCAGTTCAATCATCGGCTCGGCGAATCGCTGAAGTGGGCGCACGTCCATGAGGTGGCGGGGCACGCGACGGTCGCGCGGCTGCTGGCGCCGACGCCTGCCGGTGCGGGCAATTATCTTGACGACACGGAATATGTCGCCTGCCTTGTGCCCGCGTTCACTGCATCGGGCGACGACGCGTGGGACGGCACCCGGCCGGTGACGTGTGCGCTCTATGACTGGTGGTCGTTTCGTACGGGACCAGCAGGGGACTTCCGCGATCTGGCGCGCAAGCTCCACAAGGCCGCGCTCGTCCCAAAGCCCGGCGGCAAGCCATTCGGCATCGCGCAGGTGAGCTACGCCAGCCGCGCCGCGCTGCAAAAGACGACCCAGCTGCAGACGGCGGGCGCACTGCGCCTTCCTCGCGTGCCGGGCGACCCGCCCGATCCCGCCGACGATGCGCCGCCCAACGATGTCGTCCTGGAGACGGCGGCGCTTGCGCGCCGGATCGTCACGCCAGACGGTCGGCCCGTCGTGACTTCGCCGCGCTACGACGCGCCCTTCGGCGATGCGAACGGACCTGACGATCCCGTGGATAACGGCTGGATTGCGCAGCTCCGTAACGATCCGCGGCTGCGCGGCGCCGCCGGCCTCGGAGCATGGAACGCGGTCGAATGGCAGGACAGGATCAGCGCCGCCGCAGCCTTGAAGGCGGGAGACCTCGCGATTGCCGCCGGCCGCATCCGTCATGTGGCGCTGGGTGTCGAGGTGAGCCGTTCGCTGTGGCGCCGCCGGTTGCCGGCCGATTCGCCCGAGCGTATCGCCGTGCTGATGTCTTCGCTGGGTCGATTGCTGACGACGGCTGGCCGATCCGCACTCGACGAAGTCGCCGGCCGCACCCCGCAGTTGAGCCGCGCGTTGCTGTCGTCGGCGGCGCGGCGCGCGCTGCGGCCCGGTCCCGCGCGCACTGCGCTGTCCGCCGATGGCCGTGCGCCGTTCGGGGCCGTCATCGCCGCCGCCAACGAATGCCCGGACGACCGAGCGGACCCCGCCGGCATCCACTCGACCGGGCGCGACCCCGATGCAGCCGTCAAGCAGGCGATCGTCGAGGCTGCACGCGGCGACATGGGCCTTGCCGACGCCGTCCTGCAGCGCCTCGGTTCGCACCCGGGTCCGGGCGCCGTCGCCGCGGCGCTCCGCGCGCTTGCCGCGGGGCCCGGCGGCAAGCCTGATCTCGAGGCGGTGAAACGCTTCCTCGCCACGCGAACGTTTCCGGAGCCGGACCCCTCGGTTCTCGAGTGGGACGGCTGGATGAACGAGCATGCGGCGCACGAGCCCTGTCGCACGCTCGATCTCGACGCGTTCGCCGGCATCGTGTCCAAAGCGATCGACCCCACCGTGGCGCGTCCGCCTGCCGTCGAACGCGTGCTGGCGACGCTGCCCGGCATCGAGCACATCGGTCCCGTCGAGATCGAGCCTGAACTCGATCTTCCGCTCTGGAGCTTCGTGTCCGAACGGGCGCCCGACTGGATGCTGCCCGGGGCAGGCGACCTGCTCGACGGCGATGTGGTCGCGCTCGGGACCAACCCCGTGTTCGTCGAATCGTACTTGGTCGGCGCCAATCATCAGGCGAGCGCCGAGCTTCGCTGGCGCAACGTTCCGCTCGTCACACGCTGGTCGCCGCTGCGCAAGTTCTGGCAGCGCAAGAGCAGCGTGCTGGACATCGTGCCGATCCGCCAATGGAAGGCCGCCGACCCGCTCGGCAGCGCAGCGTTGCTGCCGCCGGATCATCCGGGTGACGAGGCCGTCGTCGCTTTCCGCACGACGCTGTTTCGCCGCTACCCGTCGACGGTGGTCTACCTGTACCAGCAGGAGAACGACTGGACCGCGCCGGCCCCGCACCTTGCGCTCGATCTGAACAAGCGCGTGGACCCGAGCTTCACGGGTACGATCGGCCGCGACCTCACCTTCTTCGGCTTTCCCGTCAAGCCGCAGGAACTGCTCGACTACTGGGTGGTGCTCGAAGAGCCGCCCGCCGGCTACCGTTTCTATCATGCTCCAGACCCGCTCTTGCCGGGTTCGGAGGTCCACTCCGCCGACTACGCTCACCGCCGTTTTGCGATACCCGTGCGCGTGATGATCGGGCGGCTTCTACACGATCCGGCGTGAGGCGCGCATGAGTACGGTCGAAGTGCTTGCCCCGCTCCGGCTCGAGACGCGCTTCGTGCCGCCCGAGCAACGTACTGATGGCGTCGCGCAGTGGATGCTGCGGCTGCGCGTCTACCCGGACGATTTCTCGGTGCCCCGCATCGTTGCGCCGCCCGCCACGGACGAACTCGACAGGCTCGCGGAGGCGATCGGCCGCATGGCGGGGCCGGCGCCATTGTCCGAAGCCGATGCGTTTGGCCTGTTCGCGGGCTTCGTCGGCGCTGGCCGCGCGCTCGCGCTGTGGCGTCAGCACGTGATCACGGACAGCGAAGGGCAGCTCGCACTCGATCGCACGGGCGAAACCGGCCACACGTCGTTCCGGGTGTACGGCGCCGTGGGGCTGCCCGAAGAGATCGACGTCTGGTTCGTCCACGCGGACGGCACGCGGCAACTGGCTGCAACGCTCACGCCGGACCGCGCCGCCATCGCCGAGGACATGGATCTCGCACAGTTCACGGCGGGTGGCCTTGCGAGCGGCACGCTGCCGGATACCTGGTGGCTCTCGTATCCGCGAGCCGTCAAGGTCGGTCTCGGGATCGACATCGATGTGGGCGCGGTGCCGCCCGTGCTGGACGCGCTGGTCGTGCTCGGCATCGGAGAGACCGATGCCGCTGAACTCGTCGATGCGCACAACGCGTCGGCCAGAATGGCGGTGCTCGCGCCAGGCACGCCGACCAACACCGTCGCCGGCGAGCCGACCACGGACTTTGGTGAGCATGCCGAAACGGTTTATCCGCTGTTGCATGCGAAAGCCGCCGACCAGATGTCGACGGAGTCCGTGCTGAGCGGCCTGACGGGCCGTGTTGCACCCGCTGCGTTGCCGATGCTCGGCGGCGAGCTCGATTACTACGGTCCGGGGTCGCTGGCGGTGCAGGGGTTCTGGCCCGCGCTGTGGGGACGGTATCTGCGGGATGTGACGGGCGCGGGCGAGACGGAAATCGAACTCGCGCGCTGGGCGATCCGCTACCTCGCCGTCGAAGGTCCTCGTCCGGCATTCAGGGTGGGGGAGCAGCCCTATGGTCTGCTGCCGACCTCCGCTTTCGCGAACTGGATCGATGAGCCGGGCGACGCGCTCGCCGCGATCGAAAGCCGTGTCCGCAGTTGGGCGCTGCCGTGGCGGAGCGCGACGGCCAGCGCGAATCGCGCGGCGCGCGTGCAGGTGAACGGTCAGGATTCACGCGGCCTCTTGAGCGTGCTCGGTCTGCATGCGCCGAGCCGCTACTGGGGCGTGCGCGCGACCGCCGATCTCTACCAGTTGCAAGCGCTGCGCCTTTCCCACGGCATGCCGCCGCTCGATCATCAATGGGATGACGCGGCCGCCGACGCGCTGCGCGGTGTGCCCTCGCCGCTTCATCCCGTCGGACGCGCGCCCGGACGCGGCGCCATTCCCGGCCCGCCGCGCGACGAACAGGAGAAGATCGAACTCCTGAAGCGCCTGCCGACGATGGACCCGGAGCTGCTTCTCGGCTTGCGTGCCGAACTGGGTCTGGTCGGGCACCTGATGCGCGAGACGCTGATCGCCGGTCGCGCGATCGTCGGTGATGCCTTCCGCCGGCTCCAGCAGGGCATCCCCATTAGTCTCGGGCAGCCGCTCGCCTGGGACGACCAGGCGGCATATCGCGACGCGCTTTTTGCGGGCAGCGACGGTGCCGTCCAAACGCTTCGGACCGCGAACGATCCTGCGGGCCGGGTGCTGGCGCAGCGCTTTGCCGATGTGCAAGAGGCCCTGGGGGTGATAGCCGATCTGTGGGACAGGATGGCGCGCCCGCTGTTTCGCGCCGCGCTGGCCGCGCTGGATACCGCGGCCTTTCGCGTCGATCCGTGGCTCACGGGTCTGGCGGAACGTCGGCTGCAGCGGCTGATCTCGGCGCGTGCGCCATTCCGCCTCGGCGTGTACGGCTGGGTCGATGCGCCCGCACCGTTCGACGCTGCGCCAGACGGCCCGCTGGCACCCGGACCGACCGTGGCAGGACTGCTGCACGCGCCGTCCCCGGCGCAGGCCATGACGGCCGCGTTGCTGCGCGACGCGGCCGTCCGGCATCCAGGGATCGACCGGTGGCGTCTCAATCTCGACAGTGCGAAGGTGCGCGCGGCTGCCGCACTGGCCGAGCGCGTCCGGCTGGGCGTGCATCCGTATGAGGCGCTGGGACTCGAGGTCGAAAGGATTGCGGGCGACTGGGACGTAGTCCGTACGTTGCGGGAAACCTATCCGCTGGCCGCCGACCAGCAGCAGCGCCGCGTGTGCGATGGTCAGAAGGTATTGGCCGCGGCGCGCGACGGCACGCTGGCCGCGGGGCTGCCCGCCGATCTCGCCGCGCGTCTCGCGCCGCTGGACGAGGTGCTCGACACTTACGCTGACCTGCTCGTGGCGGATGGCGTCCACGCGCTCGTCACCGGCCATGCCGATCTTGCCAACGCTGCAATGGAAGCGGCCGCCGGCCTTGGCGCGCCGCCGGAGTTGCGTGCGATCCGCACGCCGCGCGAGGCGACCACCGTCAGGGTCAGCGCATGGGTGCTTCTGCCTGCCGCCGCCACGCCCGTCGGCCCCGATGCGGACCCGGCCGCCGTCGCCGATCCGACGTGGGATGCTGCGCTTGCTCCGATACTCGGAGGAACGGACGACGGGGCTTCGAGCGCCTCGCTCACGGGCGGCGCCTACGAAGGTCTGCCCAACACGGCCGATACCGACCTGCGCGCGGCCATTGCCGCCGATCTCGGCGCGCGGCTCGTCCAGCTCGTTGCGCTCGTGCAGTCCGCGCACGACGCCCTCGCGGCGCTCGATCGCGCCGCCGCCGGGGCGAGCCAGGCCGTGACGGACGCGGCGGCGCGCTGGAACATCGATCTGGGCGCCACGCTGCCGACCAGTTCCGCCGATGCCGGGCCCGGCACGGCCGAGCGGCGCGATGCGATCGTCGCGGCGTTGGCCGACCGGCTTCAGACGGCAGCGTCGCAGCCGCCCGCCGACGTGCGGCGCGCGCTGCGCACGCTGGCCGGCCGTCCGGAACTGCCGGTGATTCCGATCGTGCCGCGCGCCGTATTGCCCGTGCTGCGCTTGCGCCCAGGCCTCGATCGGGAGTGGCTCGAAATCGTTGCCGCCGTGCGGCCGCGGCTGGCTGCGCTGGAGGCGCGTCAGCTCGACGTGGCACAGCCTGCATGGCCCAGCGCCATCGCCGCTCCCGGTGGATCTACCGACCCGTGGCATGCGACGGGCCCCGTCGTGCTCGCGTATGGTCCGGGGCTGTCGAGTTTTGGAAGCAAGGTGGCGCTTGCCGCAATCGACGGCTGGAGCGAATCGGTCCCGAGCCGCCGTCATACGACCACGGCGGCGTTCGGCTTCAATGCGCCGAAATCGCGGGCGCCGCAAGCGGTGCTGGTCGCGGTGCCGCCCGATCTGACACAGCGGCTCGACAACGCTGGCCTGCTCGACGTGGTGCTCGAAACACGCGAAATGGCCCACGCGCGCACGCCTGCGCAGAACGTCGCGGCATCGTTGCCGCACGCGATGTCGACGGCGCTCGTGAGCGCGCGGTCGCCGTTGTCGTTTCTCGCCAACTGGCCTGCGTGAAGGAGCGTGCACGATGAGCGATCCGTTCTACCTTGCGCTCGAGCCGCGTCGCGCGGACAGCGACGAGGGGCTGCGTGCGCGCGTCGCCGATCCTGTGTGGTTTCTGTCGCGCCAGTGGCAACTGGGCGAGCAGCAGGGTGAGGATGCATCGTCGCCCGTGGCCGTGCGCTGCGCGCCGCTGCACATTCCCATCAGCTACGACCGCGCGCGTCCGGACCTCGACCCCACGGTGATTCCAGCCGAGGCATTGCTGGAGGCAGAGCCGGGCGACTGGTGGACGATTGGCCGCCGCGTGCGGCTCGGGCGTGCCGCAGCGCCGCTGCTCGACGCGACGGTGATCGGGCGCCTGAAGATGGGCCGGCTGCCGGCCCCGTACGAAGCGCTGGCTAAGGAAGTGGACGGGCGCGCTGTGTTCCTCGCCGGTCATCTGGCCGGTCACACGATGTGGGCGGAGGTGCCGTCGCCCGCGGCCGACCGCTGGTCATCATCTCAATTGCACTTTGACGCGCGCTTCGAGGCGGGCGGCACGGCGTTGCAAGTGCGTGAGCATCTGGGAGGCGATGTCGAGTGGTTCACCGTGGACGGCGCGCTGGGAACACTGACCGTGACGCGAGCCGTCGCACCCGCCGATCCGCATGAAGTGATTCCCGGCCGGCTCGATTACCCCGGCGCGCCGCAGCCGCGGTGGTGGCAACTCGAAGACCACGCCGTCGATATCGGCGGTTTCGCGCCTGACCGCTCGCATTTCCCGACCATGCTGCTGATCGATGCGGTGCTCGCGCATGCGGACGACTGGTTCACCTTCCCGGTCCGTCCACCCGCCGATCCCAGTCAGAATCCGTCGAGCGGGGTGTTGGTGACGCTCGAAGGCGTGACGGTGCGCGACAGCTTCGGCGAGACCTGGAATCTGTCGGCACCCAGCGCAAGCGGCCCCGACGCGTGGTCGCTGTTCCACACAGCCGGGCTGGCCGAGTCGTCTCTCGTCGTCTGGCCGGTCGCTGTCGCGCCGCTGACGGGCCCTGCGCTCGACGAACTGCTGATCGGCGTCGATGAGGACGCCAACCTCGCGTGGGCCGTCGAGTTGCGCGCGGATGGACTGCAAGTGCTCGCGAGCGCCGATACAGCGACCGCGCTCGCGCAGGGCACGCGAACGGGCACGCGCGAATTTCGCTATTTGCCGTCCACCACCTTGCCGGATGGCTGGCATCCGTATCAGCGGATTCGTATCGGCGATCCGACGCCAGGCGGCGCGGTCGTCAGTACGGCGAATGATCCGGGCGCGGGAGATGGGCGCTCGGGTGGCTGGCGCCAGGGCGTGCTGGCCGACCTCACCGGGATGTATCCGCGGCCCCGGCCCGGCCCCGTATCACGCCTGATCGGCGGGCCGTCGGGCGCGGGCCTTGGACGCGGGCACATGCTCGCCTCGCGCGCGATACCCAGCAATGGCGTCATGCTGCGACGGCGCGCGATGCTCGCGCGCGACACCTCCGGCCGACCGGTCCTGTGGGTCGAGCGCAGCGCGGCGCCCGTAGCCGGGCCGCCGACATCGCACCTGCGGTTCGACGTTTTCGCCGAGAACTCGGTATCGAAGCGGGGAGGCGGGTGATGGCCTTCGTTGACGTGCAACTGATCGATGGACTCGGGTTGCCGTATATCGCGGGCGCCGAGGCGGGGCTCGCCGATCCTCAGCTCGATCCTCTTTTCGACGCTGCATGGCAGGGCCTGCTCGCGGCTTTTCCCGGCCTGAGCCTGCAGCCCTTGTTCGATAGCCTGCCCGTTGAGCAACTGGCTGACCTCGTGGATGCCGTGCGCCTTGCCGGCAACGAACCGCCCGACCCGTTCGTATGGTTCACGTTGCCGTGCGAGGACGCCGCAGCACAGGCGCTCGCCACAGCCGCGAGCGCGCTGCCGATGGTGCGATTTGCCGGCGTGCGCGACAAGACGTATCTGCCTGTTTCCTATGGCACGAACCCCGATGCGCAGCGCACGCTGCAGATCCAGCCGTCGCCGAACGGCGTCGATGCCGTCTATGCGTGGGACGTCGCCGGCGGGTCCGGCGACGGCGCACGTGTCGCCGACATCGAAAGCGGCTGGCTTCTGACGCACGAGGAACTGATCGGCGCGCGGGTGCGCAAGCTGTCGGTGTTCGGATCGGCTCTTGTCGATCACGGTACGGGCGTCGTTGGCATCGTGGCCGGCTCGGACAACGGAGTCGGGACAATCGGCATCGCGCCCGGTGCGGCCGTAGACCTTGTAACGGAGGATCGCGGCGGGGTAGCGAACCGCGCCGCAGCCATCGCCGTGGCAACCGCAAACCTCTCCAGCGGCGATATCCTGCTGATCGAGGGCGCGCTGCCCTTCACGCCGACACCCGAGCCGGCCATCCTGGTGGAGTTCGATCCCGCCGTGCAGGCGGCCATCGGCATCGCAGTGGGCCGTGGCATCACGGTGATCGAGCCGGCGGGCAACGGCGGCGTCGACCTGGACCAGTTCCCCTTCCTGGCCCACACGCGGCCTGATTCGCTCACCTTCAGCGGTGCGATCGTCGTTGGCGCGGGTGAGTTTTCGGGCCCGCCGTCCGATCAATGGGCGCGCACGTTTTCGTCGTTCGGCAGCCGGGTCGACTGCTTTGCGGCGGGCGCCGCGATTCGCGCGCCGGCGGCGAGCGCACCCAACGCTTACCAGAGCTTCAGCGGCACGTCGGGGGCATCGGCGATTATTGCTGCGAGTGCAGCGCTGCTGCAGTCGATGACGCGCGCCGCTACGGGAGGGACGCTTCTGCCCGCCGACGTGCGCCGGCTGTTCCGGAGCGCGTCGCTGGGCGTGCTGCCGGACGATCCGCTCGGCGCGCGCATCGGCGCGATGCCGGACCTGCGCAAGATCATCCGTGCGCAAGGACTCGCGCGTGTGCTGCCTGTGGCGGGCGCCACGTCCGGCGGGGACGCGCTGTTCATCGTCCATCTCGACGCCGACAACCGGATGGTGCGGCGGCATTGGACATTCTTCACAGGCTGGGGTCGGCCGCTCACCGCAGACCCGCCGAACGACCGCTTCGAACTGGTCGCCGCACAACCCGCTGCGATCTCGACGGAGGAAACGCAGCCGCTCGCACGGCTGCGGCACGACGCGTTCTTCGGCGGCGCGGGCGGCATCCAGCATATGTTCTGGGATTCGCTGGGCCAACAGGGCGATGTTTCGAAGCCGGTGGTCGCAACCGGGCTGGTCGCGGAAGGGCGCGCGGTCGCGGTGGCGCTGCCGACACCGGACCGGCTGCTGCTGGCGGCGACCAATCCGCAAGGGCGACTCGTCGTGTTCGTCGGCGACCTGCAAACGCTGCTGGCGGGCATGAGCGCGCCGCTGGTCCTCGATTCCGTAGCGAGCTATCGCCGTGTCGCGGGGCCCGTACTGGCCTCGCGCGGCGCAGGCAGTGCCGACGTGGTCGCGATCGAAGACGGCGGCAGCTTCAAGTGGTACACGGGCAACGTCCTCGCGACGGTCGGGACGGGCTGGAGCGGAGCCGTTACCGACCCGAGCGGCGTGGCGTTCGAGCCCGGCGCGCGGCCGGCGCTGCTGGCGCTCGACGGCAGGTTGATTGCCGCGGCGGTTGGCTCGGAGGGCTGGTTGCGGGCAATCGACATCGATCCCGCCTCGCAGACGATCGCCGAGCCGGTCGTCGTCGACGTGCAGGCGACCATCGACACGCTCGGGCCGCTCGCCCTCGCGCTGGCTGGCAACCGCGTCGTGGTTATCGCCGTCGACACCGAACGTGTGCTGCGTGCCGCGACACGCGCCATCGCTGGCGGCGACTGGACGCCGCTGCTGCCGATCGTCTCGGATACCGCGATCAGCCCGCTCGGCGGCGTCACGGCGGTGTCGATCGATCTGGGCGTGATGGCGATCGCGGTCGACGTCGGCGGGACGATCCGGTCGGCGCTGTCGGCCAATGGGCTCGAATGGACCGCGCTCGCTCCGCTGTCCCCGTTGGCGGAACCAGCGGACTTCACCGAGACGTCGCCGCTGCGCTCCGCGCGCCTGACGGGCGATCCCGTGCTGCGGTCGTGCCTCGCTGGCGAGCACCGCATGATGGCGGGCGAAGATGGCCTGCCGGTCATGCGGCTTCAGCAGGCCCTGATCGATCTTGGACAGCCTGTGGGTCCGGCGGGTGCCGATGGTGCGTTCGGCCCGGACACGGGCGCCGCCGTGGCGGCCTACAAGGCGGACAAAGGGTTGGTTCCTGATGATCCCGTCGTCGGACCGGGAACGACGCGGGCTCTCGACGCCGACCTGCTGTTCGAGCCGCCGGGACTTGATCCGACCTTCGCCGAATTCAGCCCGTTTGTCGTCGAACATCGGCTCGAACAGTTCGTCGCGCTCGAGCTTGCGTCGCTCCTGCATGCGCCGCTCGATTCCTGGCGACACATGCTCGGCCGCTCGGCGCTGGCGCTTCTGAGTTCGGGAGCGCTTCTCGGGATCGTCGCGCGCAGCCGCCTGGACGATCTGAAAGAGCGCTTCACGCGGACCGCCGACTCGATGCAGCGCGGAATGAGCGCCGATACGCTCTTCAGCCAGGCGGCCGATTCGAACAATCCGGCAGTCACGATGATGTTCTCAAGCGGTGGCACGATCAAATCGTTCATTGTCGTGAACGACACGACGATTCTCGGACGTGAAACGATCGTGCGCCGTGTCGATGGCACGCTTGCGCCCGTGACCTTGCAGGGCGTTCTCGTGCACGAACTGACGCACGCGCGCAATGCATCTGCTCTCGAAGCACTGCGGGCAACGGCCGATACGGATGCGCTGGTGTACGCCGACACCGCTCTGGCGCAGGCTCGTTCCGCCACGGGTAGCCCGAGTGCGAATGTGTTCCGGTCATTCGTTTCCGAGCTGACCGCGCGACATGTGCACTGGGTCGTGCTGAGGGAACTTGCGGGCACGCCAGGGAGTCTTGCCGTGCTGTCACTGCCGGCGGATCAACTGGCCGAGGCGGCGTTGATCTACTTCGTCGAGATTTCGCATCTGTTCGACTCGAATGGCTACATTGCTGGCATCAATGCGCAACACGACGCAAAGCGGTTCAGCCAGTTGGCGTTGTGGCTGAAGCATTGCGCCGATCAATCGTTCAGTGATGTCGAGGATCAGGACAGGCAGTCGACGCTAGTGTTTCAGGCGGCCGCGCGGGTGTGTGCCGAATGGGCTGTGGACGGGCCTCTGGATGTGCCCGACGAGAGCGGTCTTTATCCTTTGCCTGACGATTTTGTATAGCGCTATGTGTTGGTTTGACGAAGGAGAGGGTGGGGAGGATGGTTTGCCGGACGCCGTGTGCGCGTCTGAGTGTGCTCAGGAACGTGACGGGCGGGATCGTTTCGGTCGAGTTATCAAGTCAAAAATGGAAGTCGTCGGCCAGATATCAATTGTCCCTCGAGGGCGATAGAAACAGACCTTGCAAGATGGCGATTCTTGCGCAGCGCCATCGTAACGGGTTTGTTGTATTCGCTCGTGCGTTCGCGGACCGCGATTGTTGATGGTGAGCCGACACGTCGCGTCTCAGAGCAGCCATGCGCGTTCATTCGCTCATTCGATTCCTTGGCGATTCAAGCGGCGACTCCGCCTCGATAAGCGGTCGTTGCATCTGCAACAGGGAAAATGACGAAATGTCGGCCTTAGCCGACATTCAGCTATCGGCAACGGTGTGACGGCTTTACGTTGCTTTCCGCCCATTCGCAGCTCGGCAGATTCTGTCCACCGGCCGCGCTCTCGTGGGCGGCGCCTCCCGCGAAGGGAATCACAGATCCGCCATTACCGGAATTTCTAAAGATTCGCCGGAAAGACTTTTGCCTCACTGAATACGCTTAGCGCTCAGTGGCGGCATGCGCGTCTGGCGGCCGGGAAAGATAACGATCATGTAATGATCGGGTCAGCATCGGGACAGGCACCACTGCCGAGAATGAAGGAACTACTCATCGACGCCGATGGGGAGGCTCAAGGTCGCGTTCATGGTGAATGTGGCCGCTACGCTCCCAAAGGGGAACCATCATGAAAGCACTGGTCAAGGCCGTACTGATTGCCTGCGCGCTGAGCGCATCTACATTCGCGTTTGCCGAAACCTCAACCGCGCCGGTGACTCGCGCCGAGGTACAAGCCGATCTCGTCCGGGTCGAACAAGCCGGTTATCGTCCAGCAGCGAAGGATCCGTACTATCCCTCCGACATCCAGGCGGCCGAGGCGAAGGTCGCGGCGCAACGCCAAACGCCCGAGGCGGCGTCGGTCGGCGGCGTGCCGACGGGCGCCTCACAGGCCGGCGCGCCTCTTGCGCTGAACGACGCGCAGCCGGTCTACGATCACCATTGAAGCACGTCATGTTGCCGGCCGCTGCCGGACCCGGTCCGGCGTAAGAGGGACGCGTCTTAGCCTGAACTCTTGAAGCGCGCGGCACGCTGTTCCACGCCGCGTCCTTTCTTTGATGGTAACGCACCAACATTTTCTCCGTGCTCGGCACTCGTACGACCGGCAGCAACGGCGGTACCGTCAATTTTATTGCCCCGCTCGACACCATCGCATATCGGAGCGCGACGTTGTGGTCTCGCTTACATTCCGCCGCTGCTATGCCTGCTCGTGACGCCCATTAAGACAACACTTGGATTCCAGAACGATTCAATCGATCAGGGCACACCTGATGGTCGCCTCGCTAGCCGCGATCGCAATTGACGCAAGCGTTCTTGCGGTGATGGGACTATTCAATGTGCCGGAGTCGGCCTTCGAAACGACGATCTTTCGGATCGCGGTGATTTTTGGCGTATCTCTCGCGATATTCTGGGCACGAAGTCTGGCGCTCATATCCTATCGATCGGCTCTGCGACAGGGTCACATTTTGATGGCCACTGAAATCGAAGACATACATCTGTCTGAAGCGTGTCCCTTCCGACCACTCGTGATACTGCACTTTCGACTGTCGGGTGTTTCGCGAAATCTGATTCGATAGCGATTCGATTCGCTCAACTTTCACATAGGATGGATGGTTCCAAATGCGTGGGAATAAGCGCTATGGACCCTGCCCGCCACCCTTGGGTCCGTCCGCCATGGCGTGAGCCCAGCAAGGATTCGTCATTGATACGCTATGCAAAACAAACTTATCGCAATCGCGTCCACTGGGTCACTGGTTGCTGTTGCCGACTCTTTTTTTTCGGTTGCCGAGATTGGCGTGAAGCGCCTTGATGTCGACCTCCTCGTGGAATGGGCGGCATTGGTGAACTCGTGACCCGATCACGGCGTGTCGGCAACCGGTTCACTTTTGCATCGGCAGCAACAACCCTTTCGGCCTGCTAGACTGAAAGTTCCCCTGCAAGCTATGGAGGGAGACATGACGACCGTCTACGTCGTGAAGACTGGCGAGAAGTTCCTCTGCACCGCAGAGGACGGCGATATCGGCATGGCGCCGGAGATTAAGGAAGCCACGGCCTTTCTCTCGTATGAGGAAGCGAACAAAATCGCGAACGAGCACGCCGACCCCGGATACGAAATCGTGGCCGTCGACCGTACGAGACCCTGATGAGGAGTTCAGCGGCAGTTCGTCGGACTCATAACTCGAAGGTCGTAGG
Source organism: Paraburkholderia hospita (assembly GCF_002902965.1). Taxonomy (GTDB): domain Bacteria; phylum Pseudomonadota; class Gammaproteobacteria; order Burkholderiales; family Burkholderiaceae; genus Paraburkholderia; species Paraburkholderia hospita. The sequence continues at coordinate 956,184 of NZ_CP026107.1, forward strand.
TTCAAATCCTACCCCCGCAACTAGGTGCAGTAAGGCGTTGCGCGATTCAGGCCATTTTCGCCACCGGGTTTGTCGTCGAATTTGGGCGCTATGTGGGCGCTGGCCGCGAAAATCCGGCAAAAACCGTCACACCATCAAACCCGCCTGCGAGCGGGTTTTTTGTTTTCGGCGCGAGCTTGCGCCGGTCCTCTCCGCTCCCGTCAGGCAGCAGCGAGTTCTTCCTTGATTTCGTGGTACTTCTCCCACGCCTGCTCGGAAACGCGAACTTCATCGTGCCATGCTGCTTCGGCTGCTTCCCGCGCCGCCTTGGCCGCGAGCACGACATCCTCAGTGACGTCGCCTTTCTTGTGCGCTACGACCATCGCCTTGTAATGCGCCACCGCGACGGACTTGTGGTGTTCCTTCGCCAGTTTTTCTTCCTTGGCAATATGCACGAGTTTCAGCACGTACTTGAGCAGTTCCTCTTTGCTTCTGAACTTCGGCTTCACCCTCGGATACTCGGCAAAGTACGTATCCCAGGCCGCTACACTTTCCGCGCAGTGCGCGATGTATTCACTGTAAGCCGCTTTCTTTTCCTCGCCGGGCGGAAGGGCTTCGAATCTGTGCCTTGCCGCGTTTTTCACCGTTGACACTTCGATCGCCTTGACGAGCACGGGCGGTTTCAGCAGCCGTACCCTATAGAGCAGTTTCTTGAGCAGTTCCATCATTTCTCTCTCCGACAGTTGGTGCACACCTGCTTGCGGCTCTCCGGGCGCGTGCCGGTGTTCTTACGAGTTAACGATAGGACTGCGCAGATGCCGCAGACCGTGGTGAAACGCTGATGATCACGCTGATTGCCCGTCGTAAGCCGAAGCCGTTACCAGAACTACAGTAATCCCATGACCGAGAAGGGTCGCGGAGTATGAGTTTGCCGCTAGAGGAAACTGCCTTCCGGCTGCTCGATCTCGCCACCGTCAGCAAACGGCCGCATTGCTGACGTAGAACCCAGCATGGCCGAATGTCGGCAATGGCCGAGAACTCGCTAGGGCATTCGCCCCCGCGAATGGCCACTGTAGTCCGACATCGTTGAGCAACGCGGGCGTTGGATCGGTCGAAAAGGCTTTGTCCCTGCCCAATTGCTTCCAGACGGGCAAGGAGTGCCCGCGAGGCGGCCAGCGTGTGGCTTACTGTGTTCGATTTGGTTCGACGTGCCACGATACGAGTTAGCCATGGCTATCAATCCACGCGCGACACCATGAAAGACCTGCCGATTGAGCTTCTTCGTCAGTCTCGAACGCGCCCAGCACTCCAGACACCTCTACGACTTTAGTGTCGCGCATGATTGTGCCGCTTCCTGCGAATCGCCCCCGTCGCAGGATGTCTTCTTGCTGCAAGATGGCGTGGCCCCACAGCGTGTATCCGCGATATTTCTCAGTTTGCATCTGTCGACCTCTCAAGGTCCTCCATGCCGTGCACGATCAATGATTGCCTCAGTTCGGGTGGATCTGCAAGTATCTACTGCCTGAGGCGCCGGGTGTCAATTCCCGCCGTCTTTAACGCTGCGTCAATCATTTTCAGCTCCTGCCCAAAGTCCAGCGCCCATTCGTCACCGTCACACCGTACGGTCATGCCGTTGTGCAACGAAATGACGTAGCGCGCCTTGTACAGCGCGTCGACGAGCCTTGACTCTCGCTCAGCCTCTCGAACCCACTCGTCCGCTCTCATGATGAAATCTCCTTTGGACGAATCGCCGCAGTCAGGCGAATGCATCGCCGGTTGCTCGAGCTTCGATTTCAAACGGCAAGACCGCTCGGCGCGACCGAGCGCGTGCGCTCATGAGCGCTGCCCCGGGCCGCACATTTACAGTCAGGTCGCCTTCGAATTTCGGGCCCTTGCGCTTGATGATGTCCGCGTTCACGCCTTCTTCGGCGGGACGCACCGCAACTCGCAGCTCGGCCAGAGACGCATCTGATGCCTCGCGGATGGGCCGAAATACGAAGAGTAGTGACGTGCTCGAACGTGCAGCCAACAGCAATCGCAGGAGCGCATCTGCGCGGGCATGCGTCTGCCACAGCAGGACGGCACCGCATGTACTCGCTTTCAGAATCTGCTCCGCCGACCATAGCTGGTCGTTTGAGCGCTTTGCACGCAACAGGAGAACCTGTTCGGCCCGAATGACTGAATACGCGAGACCCTGTGCACACGGGGCACACGGTGGCTCAACCAGGGCCACTGGCGCCTTCAGTGACCCGAGTGCCGGGGCGAGCAGCCGCATCTCTCCTGAACCCAGTGCTTGCGCCAGGACTTCGGTGAGCGCCCCAATAGGCCACCCTCCGCCAGGCAGCTCGTGCGACAAGACCGGATACCCCGTGTCGACGGTTGACACGCGACCGCGCGCGAGCTGCGATGCGCGCCAGAGCGCTGGGTGAATTGACTCCGGTAATGGGGTGCGAGCATTGTCCATGGTCAGATAAATACTGTATGGATATACAGTATAGCCTGGATTTTCTGCCAGTATCATGGTGCTAGCGCCGAAGCTGAGCTACGCGATAGGAGCGGGAAAAGGACTTAACTATTTGCGCGATCCGTCGCCAAACGGCAGATGCACGTTGCGGGTGTACGCGGAGACTGGCCGTATTACCGTCCTGCCGGCTGGATATTTGTCTTTGGGAGAGTTTGATGTGCTACAGCGCGCAAATTCAGGCGAACTACCGTCGATACGTTCGGATGTTCGGTGCCCATATGAGCATCGAGGACTTCGCGAAACTCTATTTCGATAGGGCAGAGGCTGCTTCCAGGATTAAAGTCCCAAAGGCGCTTGATGTTGCATTCCTGGAGGCGGACGAGGCCGCAACGGATGCAATCCGGCGCGCCATTGGCTGGTTCAATGAGACCCAGAATTCCGCTCTCGAACAGGAACTGTTCAAGCAGCGTACCCGGCTTGCAGACGCAGAGCGCACGCTGGAAAAGAAGGTGACCAAGGCGGCATCAGCGGGCAAACGAATTGCGACTGACAAAATCGAAGCCACGCTGAGGCGCATTGATGACCTCAAGCGCACAGAGCTGAAACCTCAGGACTCACGCATATATCCTGGCTATTACGCACCCGTCCTCGTCGTTGAAGATGGCGAGCGCGTCATCAAGCCGATGCGCTATCAATGCCGCATTGCCGGAAAGCCCGCGAACTACGACATCAAATATCCGGGCACCTACAACGCGCGTCGCGACAACCTGGGTGGATTCTGGAAGCCTCTCTTCGGCTATCGACACGGCATCCTCGTCGTCGATGTGTTCTATGAGAACGTGAGCCGCGCGAAGATGGAAGGGCGTCAGCTTGCGGATGGTGAGAAGGACGAGAATGTGGTGCTGGAATTCCGACCGAGCGACGGCCAACCGATGTTCGTGGCATGTCTGTGGTCGCATTGGTCCGCTCCTGGTGAGCCAGACCTGCTGTCTTTTGCTGCAATTACGGACGAGCCGCCCGAGGAAATTGCTGCGGCCGGTCATGACCGATGCATTGTGCCCATCAAAGAAGAGCATATCGACGCATGGCTGAACCCAGACCCAAAGGATGTTGCTGCCTTGTACGCGATTCTTGACGACAAGGAACGACCATACTATGAGCACCGACTTGCCGCGTGATTCGCGGTTCACACCTTAGTCAATCCCGTTTTTCAATCGCTCGTTCGACACCATGAAGGTATATCTCGACGCTGAGCGTCCGACTTCAGCGGGATGGGTGCGGGTGTATTGCCCAGATGAAGCTATCCGGCTCCTTATACTATCCAGGTGACGTTCAGGAAACCGAACGAAGGTTGGAAGCCAGGCGTCAGGCATAAAAAATGCAGTCGCCGGTACAAAGCAGCCGGGATTGGAGAGCACAGTGCGTTGAGTACAGCGGAGGAGCGGCAGGCATCAATCGCCGTCCTCCTCGTGCTGATGATGTTTCCAGCCCTTGTGCAAGCCATTGTCGTGCCATTGCCGACGGTCCCTGTACTCGCCCTCATCTCCGTGACCGTAGGCATCGGGCGCTTGCGCGTACATGACGGGAGGCTCCTGATACACGCCTGGCGGTCCCGCGTATTCGACTACGGGAGCCGCTTCAAACACGACGGTTGGCGGCGCTTCATACACGGGAACGGGGCGCGCCGGACGGGGGCGATCCTGCGTCGCGAAATCGCCCGGACGACCAGGCCGCCCCGTAGCAAACTGCGATGCAGCGAAATCCCGGGACGGTGCAGCGCCGTGATTGAACGGAGGGGAAGGCACGTGGCGGGCGATCTCAGCGCGGGAAACCGCAGTTCCACGAGAAGAAGCCGACGATGGCGGTGCGCTACGACCGGGCGAAGACATCTGTCGCTTTGGCGGTGCGGATCGGGGGATCCCGAGCGCCTGCCGCACGCTCGCCATAAAGTGCGACGCCCAATTCCCGCGTTTTTGGGGCACGCCGCTGCCCGCTTTGCCAGGCCGCCCTGCAACTGGCCGCCGTGCAGCAGAACCCCGGGAAGGTGCCGCGCGGCGCTCGGGCGAAGTGGAAGGCGTAGGAGTGGTGAGTGCGGTATGGGCGATTGCGCGAGCAGAAGGTGCGGTTGATGACGTGACCGGACCCGACGAGGACACTTGTTGTGTCGGCGATACCGGTTCGATTGTCCCGTGCACCTCGGTGCCGGCCTTGAATTCGTCGTAGGCGCTCTGATCATGATAGTTGGGCCAGACATCAAGCGTGATGGCACCCGCGACCCCGAAGGCCAATGCGCTCGTCCACGCAACCCAAAGCTCGGGGCGTCCGAACCACGTAGACGGTGCGACCGGCACTGGATCAACAGCAAGATTGGCGCCGACAGCAAGGCTACCTGCACGCCGATGAAGCAACCCCGGCTGCATGGACATGGCGCCAGCCCCCGACTCATTTCGCGTGATCTTTCGAGAGAACCTCCTGAAGAGAATGATGACCGAAACGATCACGCACATCAGCGTATTGGCCAGATTCATCCAGAACATTCCGTTTGGAATTCCCCGGCTCATTTCGAGGAGCATGAGTGCGAACGTGCCATTGCTGATAGCCCAGCTACCCCAACTGAGCAGACTGTGGCTGCGCACGTCTGCTTCCCTCGCGAGGAGTTTGCCGATGGTCGGAAGGTACGTCAGGATGCGCGCCCCATTCCAGAACAGGAACATCGCGCTAAGTAACTGGATGTAGAGTTCGTGAGACATCTCGACTTCCTTGCCAGCCGTGGCAGGGCGGGCCATGTACTCCGTCGCAGGCACCCGGGGTATTTCATGCGCAGTTCCTGTTCAACGAGGAACTGCTTACGCTTGCCAGCCAGAACCCGAACGGCCAAGCCGCATGCGCCCAGGCACGCCGATTTTCAAAGGTCCTTATGGCAGACCTTTGCAAACGGTTGGTACTTGACGGGATCGCTTGAGCTTTGCGACCGCAAGCAGACTCGCGGCGGCCATTGCGATCGTCCGCATCGTCTCGCGCCAACATTGAGGTCTGACTAAAAAAGCATGCCAGCTCCGCGTCCGACCGCTCGTCCGATGGTCCGATTTGTCGGCCGCGTGGATAGCAACGTTTTCGTAGCCCACTGGCTCATGATAGAAAACTTATCGCAATGTCGCTGCCCCGCCGTCTCTCGCCTACGGGCACGCTGAACAAGCCGGTGGCTCGATTCAGGAATATTCAAGTACGAAGCGTGGCTGCGTTACGCAGGCGCATTACGGCGGCGCGAACGGCGGCGAAGCGCCTATCAGCTGCCTCACGGTAGCCGACACTCTAACGTCTGCAATGGCCGAACCGCTGCCCATGATCCCGCAAGCGAAGGCGGCAAGCGCGTGCTGTTCTATTCAGGCGATGATGCGCAGGCGAAAGCAAAGATCGGCGAGTTCATCGAGCGGCTCGGCTTTTTTGGTATCGATCTTGGCCCTCTCGCGATTAGCGCGCGGCTCGTGCAGTTTCCGGGTGGTCCGTTGCCGACGTTGAATCTGGTGAAGTTCGGTTAAACGGCTGCATATGGCGCGAGGCGGTTTCTCAGCCTCGACAATTTCATCAAGCCAGTGACGTCGATGACAGTCATGCCGTTCGACACCGCTGCATCCCACGCGGGGCATCTTCTACCGGCGGCTGGGAACCGCCTACATCGTCAACTGCGCCAGACTGCTCTCGATCGTCGAGAGATCGTCATGCCTCAAACAACTGAGTCCGACGGTGAACTGGTTTGGCTCTTCCTGTCGAAGCAATGAAGATCATCGGGCCGGTTGAAGATCCGTGAAGTTCAAAAGGCTGCTGGCCGAATGTAGTTGCCCATTTCACGCGCCTCGCATCGACCGATGATTTCGTCCGATCTTAATCGACTTCCTCTTCGCGAACGCCTAGCATTAAAGCTGCCGCCTCGCGAGGAGATAGCCATGTTGTGTGTCGTCTGCGCAAAAGAGGTCCCCGTCAGCAAGGACCAGAACCCGTGGTGCTCGGAACTGTGTCGCGGCAAGTGGCAACGCCGCCAGCCTTTCCTCTTTGCAGACCTAAAGCCCAAGAATCGCGACCTGCGCAAAGAGAAGCCCATCCCGCAGCCTGCGAACACAGGGGAAAATCTGCTTGCCGCCGTATTGCAGAGCAACACATTCGACGACGACACACTCGCCAGGCTGCGCGGCGTAACAACGGCCACGCGGCCCCTTGCGATCGAAAAAGAGGTTGGGTCCGGCTTTCACAAGAATGCTACGCACTACCAGCAGAGAAGCGGCAAAGTCGAAACAACGCCGATCAGCGCCGACCGCATGCTTGAAATCGCGATCATGGCGTACAACACGGCAATCCTGCTGCATCAGGCGAAAAAGCCGGTGATCCTGTATCGAATCGCGGGAAAACGCACGCTGAGTGAAGAAGAACAGAAGCAGACGTTGTCGAGTTCCGTGCGCGCGAAAGTCGATGTCGGAGCCACGGAGCGCAAGGAAGTGTGGCCGATTGAAAAGACCGCGGCGTGGATTCAGGGCGCCATGCGTGCGCGCGTGAGCTTCGTGTTGCTCAATGATCCGCGTGAGGATCTGGTCGGCGGCGTTGACAAAAAATCCGACGCGATTTACGTACGCGAGATATTCCAGATCATTTCGACGCACTATGTCATCGGTAAGGCAACCGATGAGATAACGCCAAAGGCACAGCTTACCTGCGCAAAAGGCAAGATCCTGCCGTTCGTGCTGAACCCGCCGGACAAGACTATCGGCCCGCTGCCGCTGATTCCGCGCATGAATCAGAAGATCGACTGGAGCCACACATGGGATGGCTCGAAGTCGTCGCTGACAATTGGCGATCCCGCTGAATTGATCCGTGATCAACTGACTGTGACATTCAAGGAAGCGGGAACCTCGCTTGGCATTCCGGAGTATCCGGCGAAGAGTTGGAAAGTGGACTAGGTTGGAAAAAGGGTTGAAGGGGGTGTGGTGGGGGTCATTGACGGTCGAGATTTTTGCCGCCTGGCCTTAAGTTGGCATCAGGCAAGCATCTCCCCGGAAAGGCCCCGCAGCGTTCCTGTCTATTCCTCGACCATCACCTGGATCCGGCCCCCTCTGATTGCGCTGAGGAAGGCCCGATAGTCGCTTCGGTTCTGGGACGCATACTCCGTCGCAAACTCGCCGACCGCGTCGTCGAAGGTCTGTCCGGAGCCCATGTACCCGGCGATCATCGCAGCATCGCCGGAGCGGGCATGCGCGCGAGCCAAGGCATGCGCGCACATCCGCGCATATTGCCGCAACAAGCCTGTATCCCAATCCTCGATGACCGCAGACAACTTCATGTCGCGAAGCTGGCGGAGATAGAATTCGCGGCCGTTCACCCCTCGGGTCCATCCGAGGAACACATCGCTCGCCGACTGCATGAGGCGCTGACCCACGATGACACGCTGGCCATGATTGGGGTGCAGGCTCTTGCCCGCGTACGGCTCGAGCACCGAGGCCTTCGCCTCCTTCACTTGCAGGAACAGCGGATCGTCGTCCGCCGCCATGAACAGGCCCACGGCGCACATCGTGCCAACGCTTCCCACGCCGACGACCTTGAGGGCCAGGTCGACGTAGTGGAAGCGGTCGAACAGTATCCGGACGTGCTCGGGCAAGCTCTCCCGATACGAGGCGATGGCTTCCCTGTAGCCTGTCTCAAGACCGGGAGCCTGTTCTTCCGTCGGATGGAAGATCAGGGGGGGCTCATCCTTGATCCTGGGCTTGACTCCTTGCTCCGAGACAAGCTTCGGATACAGATGGTCAGGCACCGACTTACGCCGCTCGACTTCGAGCCGCTCCGCCAACCGCTTGCGCGCCGCTGCCACGACAGCTGGATCGCCCGTTCGATCTTCATACTTTTGCAGGTCGATCTTGTTGTACCAGACATCAAGGGCCCGCATCCCGGCGAAATTGACCATCCGTTCGCGGTATGCGCGCACGAGATCGGTGGCCACGCGTCCGGCGTCGCTGTGGGGAAGCTCCAGATGTTGCGCCGCAACGACCACGCTGGCCGCAAGCCGCTTGAGGTCCCATTCGAAAGGGGCCGGCAGCGTCTCGTCGAGATCGTTGACGTCGAAGATCACGTTGCGTTCGGGCGTCGCGAAGCCGCCGAAGTTCATCAGGTGCGCATCGCCGCACGCCTGCACCCGGAGCCCGCTCGTTGGTGTCCCGGCAAGGTCGGCTGCCATGAGTACGGCCGCACCGCGATAAAACGCGAAAGGCGAAGCAGCCATACGCCCGAAGCGGATCGGGGTCAGGCTCAGGATACGGCCCTCATTGGATTCGATCAGGAGTTCAACCGGATCACGGCGATCCTTGGGCGCGTTCCATCCTGCATGCGATGCACGCGGCGCCGTATCGCGCAGTGCCCGCCCTTTGGCGCCGCGCTCATCGGCCGATAAGTAAGGCGTCCCGTTTTGAGGTGCAGCACTCTCGATCTTTCTCTTATCATTCTTGGACATGCGACATTCCCCCTTGTCAGGTTGGCGCTACCTGGATCTGGAATCCGCTTGATATCGAGATCTATATGAAAGGATAGGAAACAGACGGAGGATCACGTAGATCAAAATCAACGGCATCCTTCGGGGCGGGGCACGGACACGCATGGCGACAGGCTATCCTCGGCGTTAGGTTCGTCTATGGAATCCGGGTTTTTTTCCAGCTTTCTTGGCCGGAATGGTGCGCCCGTCGCAAAGGCGTTGCGTGTGGCCTGATGACTGCTTGCGTGGACGCCATACGAAATCGCGGGTACGCAATCGCTCGTTCGCCGACGGTGACGTTCACGAAGGAGGCCATCGAACTTTGCGATGCCTTTGGCTGCAAGAGAGGCAACATCTTCCGTTCGGTGATGCCGATCCTGAGCCCCATCACAATCTTCATGGAACGAGAAAGTTAACGGAGCTTTCGACACCATGCATGGAAGGTTGCTCAGTAAGCTCGTTTCGTCTGGATTCCGAGGACCGGTGATCGGTCGGGACCATCCAGACTACGACCCTGCGCGGCGGGTGTGGAATGGCCTTGTCGACCGCAGGCCCGCCGCAATATTGCAGGCGGAGAGCGTCGATGATGTTCGAAGGGCCATCGACTCGGCAGCCCAGAGCAATGCCCTCCTGGCAGTGCGAGGAGGCGGCCATAGCATACCGGGCCTATCCACCTGTGACGATGGTCTCGTGCTTGATCTCTCACGGCTCAATTCGGTCGTCATGGATGAAAACGCCGGGACGGTAGACGTTGGCGGCGGAGCCCTGTTGGGCAATCTCGATCAGGCGCTCGTTCCCAAAGGTAATGTGGTACCAGCGGGCGTGATCTCCCATACCGGTGTTGCCGGACTGACTCTGGGTGGCGGCATGGGCCGGCTCAGCCGCGCGTTTGGGCTGACGATTGATCACCTTGCGGGAGTTGAACTCGTAACCGCGGACGGAGCGGTGAACTGGATCGATATCCATTCAGACCCAGAGCTATTTTGGGGGTTACGCGGGGGTGGTGGAAATTTCGGTATCGTCACCCGCTTCCGTTTCAAGCTTTGCGCATTGGGACCGGTCATGGTCGGCCAATGGAACTACCCGATCAGACACGCAAAGGAGGCGCTCGGCACCCTCGACGAGTTGGCTCGATCTCGACCGCGCGAGTTCTCCGTCGCATTCACTTTGACGTCATCGAGTTTGAGCGTGACGGCGGTCTGGGTGGGCGATATCGCTCACGCGAAGCAAATGCTCGGTCCGTTTGGACTGCTCGCGCAAGCAGGACAGGGAACCATCGCGCACCTGCCGTTCGTCCAGCTACAAAGCTGCAACGATGACCACTTCGCCTGGTGCCGGCGGTACTATGCCAAAGGCGGTTTCTGGCGGAGTATCACGAGCAATGCGATCGATACGATGCTCCGGGAGGTTGATGCGGCTCCCACTCCCGATTCGGAGTTTTACGTGTTGCAACTCGGAGGCGCGGTCGCAGACGTGCCAGAGGATGCGACCGCCTATTCCGGGAGACAAGCGGCATACTATTGGATTACCGAGCCCGTGTGGGATGATCCGGCGGACGACGAACGGTGCATAGCATGGGGGCGGGCTGCCGCCACAAGGATATCGGACCAGTCCATACAGGCCAATTACGTCAACGAACAGGGAGATACCGCCATCGCTCCAGGTGCATATGGCGCTCTCAAATATGAAAGGCTTGCGCGTCTGAAAGCCCGTTGCGATCCGAGCAACCTCTTTCGCCTCAATCAGAATATCGTGCCCTTCCCGCGACCTACCTCTGCGTGATTTTTTGGTGCAGCGAATATCATTGCTGCCGAACGACCGTGAGCAGCGAGAAAGACGGAAAGAGCGTCCGTCGGTCTATTTGCGAGGCGGCCATAAGTGACGTAAAAGAAATCGAGTGGCGGTACGGAATGACCGTTCCACTCAGATACCGGCCCTTGCACCTCCGACTGCACGACCGGCAGCAACGGGTCGCGGCTGTCCTCCGGCAGGAGGACAGCTGTCGTTCGACGTAACAGATGGTCCAATGACCGCAATGGCCGATGACTTGTCCACTCCACCGTGACGTAGCGCCCACACACTTCCACCGACCGACCACCACACGCCGCTCTAAATCGCGGACGCAAACACAACCATCACACAGCATTCCCATACAACGGCAGAATCTTCGCTTCAAGCATCGCAATTGCCTGGATCGCCAGTTGCGACAACGTGTGCTTGCTGCTGGTCGCAATCGCGAGGCGGCTGAAGAGCGTCGGTTCAGTGATCCGCATCACTTGAAAGCGGCGCTTGAGCGCATCGCTTGTCGTTGCGTTCAGCGATAGCACTGCGTACCCGATGCCCTCGGTGACAAGGTCGAGAATCGACGTGACAGCATCGACCTCCAGTTCGATCCGCAACCGCACGCCTTGCTCCGCTGCTGCCGATTCGACCATCCGCCTGATCGCATGCATACGGCCAGGGATGACAAGCGGATAGCGCGCGATTTCCCGCAACGGAACGGCAGTCAAAGGCGCAAGCGGCGCAACCGGCACATCGCCGCCTGCGTCGCCCGTATCCGGGCCGATCAGGAACAGCTCTTCGGTAAAGATGGTTCGCTTGTCGATCAACGGCGTATCGAACGTGTCGTACATGACCGCGACGTCGATCCGGCCCATCATCAGCCATTCGATCAGATACGTGGAAAGGCCCTGCGCCACGGAAATGGTTGCACCCGGGAACGTCGTCCGAAAGCTCTTGACGAGTTCGTGCGTTGCTACCTTCGCGAAGCTGGGCGTGATGCCGATGCCGAAATGACCTCCGGGCGCGCCATGCAATCCGTCGAGGTCCTGCGACGCACGCTGCACTTGCTGAAGGATGCCTTTCGCGTGCGCGAGCATCCGCTGGCCGGCGGGCGTCGGCGTCACGCCGCGTCCATTGCGTTCGAGCAGCGTATGACGCAATTCCACCTCCAGTTGCCGCACGAGCCGGCTCAGAGCGGGCTGGTTGGTGTCCAGCGTGATTGCGGCGCGCGTAAAGCTTCCAAGTTCAGCGACCTGAACGAATGCCTCAAGCTGCTTCAGTTCCATTGAAAGGTATGTGAATTTCACATATCAGCTAGTTGGGTATGGCAATTGTAGACAGAACCATGCGCCGTCACAATCCGCTCATCCAATTGCTCATTCAATCGAGTCCGTGCCGCACGCGGAACCTGCACAAAGAGACGACGTTCGATGAAATCCTGTTTGCCGCCCGATCCCCATCCCGTTCAACCGGCCCACGCGTTGCCCGCTGGCGCCTGCGACGCGCATTGCCACGTATTCGGCCCCGCCGACGTCTTTCCGTATGCGCCAGACCGCAGCTACACGCCTCCCGACGCGCCGTTCGAGCGTCTCGTCGCGTTGCATGATTTTCTTGGCGCGAGCCGCGGCGTGATCGTGCAGGCCAGTTGCCATGGCACCGACAACACAGCGATGCTCGACGCGATTACGCGCGGCAATGGGCGCTATCGCGGTGTTGCAATCGTCGACGGCAAGGTGACCGACGAACAGCTTGCTCACCTGGACGCACACGGCGTGCGCGGAGTGCGCTTCAACTTCGTCGCGCATCTGGGCGGCGCGCCCGATCTCGACGTATTCGACTCGGTGCTGGAACGTATCGAGCGGCTCGGTTGGCACGTGGTGCTGCATCTGGACGCACAGGACATCCTGCAATACGCGGAGAGGATTGCACGTATCAAGGTGCCGTTCGTGATCGACCACATGGGGCGTGTGCGTGCCGAAGCCGGGCTGGATCAGCAGCCGTTCAGGCAACTGCTCGAACTCATGCGAAATCCGCTCGCCTGGGTTAAGGTCTGCGGCGCGGAACGCGTGTCGGCGGGGCGGCGGCCTTTCGACGACGCGATTCCCTTTGCACGCACGCTGATCGAGGCTGCGCCCGACCGCGTGCTGTGGGGCACCGACTGGCCGCATCCGAATATCAGCAAGGACATGCCGAACGACGGCGAACTGGTCGATCTGTTGTTCCGTTTCTGTCCAGACGCTGCGCTGCGCGAGAAACTGCTGGTGACGAACCCCGCGCGCCTTTACGGGTTCTGAGAGTCCAATTTAAACACTACGCGTTGAACTGCCACATCCGATGGCAGACAGACGGGAAAGCAGCATGCCCCGTCCTTTCGCTAACAATCCATGGTCAGGAGACACGATGATTCAGATGTTTTGGCAAGCCCTCCGTCGAGGAGCGACGTCATGAGTAACGGTGCAGTCATGACGTCGCGCACAACGGCGACGAAGAAGCCTTTTTATCGCGCGCTGTATTTCCATGTGCTCGTCGCGATTCTGCTCGGCGTGCTGCTCGGCCATTTCATGCCGTCGCTGGCAGTGCAAATGAAGCCGCTCGGCGACGCGTTCATCAAGCTGATCAAGATGGTGATCGGCCCGATCATCTTTTGCACCGTCGTCACGGGCATCGCGGGCATGGGTGACATGAAGAAGGTCGGCCGCGTGGGCGGCAAGGCGCTGCTGTATTTCGAAGTGGTGTCGACGCTGTCGCTGGTGGTCGGTCTGGTTGCAGGGCATCTGTTTCATCCTGGCAGCGGTTTCAACCTGGACCCGGCGAAGATCGATACGAAAGCACTGACGGGTTACACCACGGCCGCGCATCAGCAGAACACGGTCGAGTTTCTGATGCACATCATTCCCGACACGGTTTCGGGTGCGTTCACGTCCGGCAATGTGCTGCAAATCCTTCTGGTCTCGGTGCTGTTCGGTGCTGCGCTCGCGGCCGCAGGCGAGCGCGGACGACCGCTCGTCACGATGATCGAAGGCTTCGCGCATACGTTCTTCGGCATCGTGCACATCATCATGAAGGTCGCGGCAATCGGTGCGTTCGGCTCGATTGCCTTCACGATCGGCACGTACGGCATCGGTGCAGTGCTGCCGTTGCTGAAGCTGATCGGTGCGTTCTATCTGACGCTCGTCGTCTTCGTGCTGGTGGTGCTCGGCGCGATCTCCCGGATGCTTGGTTTCAGCATCCTGCGCTTCATGGGCTATATCCGCGAAGAAATTCTGATCGTGCTTGGTACGAGTTCGTCCGAGGCCGCGTTGCCGCAGATGCTCGAAAAACTCGAACGTCTCGGCTGTTCGAAATCGGTGGTGGGTCTCGTGATTCCAGCGGGCTATTCGTTCAACCTCGACGGCACGAACATCTACCTGACGATGGCGGTGCTCTTCATCGCGCAGGCATTCAACGTCGAACTCAGCCTGACGCAGCAACTGACGCTGGTTGGCGTGGCGATGCTGACGTCGAAGGGCGCTAGCGGTGTGGCGGGCGCGGCGTTCGTCATGCTGACGTCGACGTTGCTGGTTTTCCCGCTGATTCCTGTATCGGGAATGGTGCTGATTCTCGGCATTCACCGCTTCATGGGCACCGGGCTCGCGATCGTCAACACGATCGGCAACGGTGTCGCGACGCTGGTCGTGTCCGCATGGGAACACGAACTCGACCGTTCCAAACTGAACGCCGAAATGCTGCGCCGTCGCGCGGGATGACCGGCTAGCCAAACAACAAAACGCCTGAGTGTTTTGTGGTCTGCGTGTGCGTCGAGCACACGCAGCGGGACCACTCGCGCCTGAAAAATCCAAACCGTCTGGAGACGCAGTTGAAGTCAACTAGAAAAAGCAATCAGCAAAACGCGTTGGGTTTCAATGTTCGTTGTATTCGTTGTGCCGCAGCAGCGTGGTTCGCGGCAACGGCGGGTGTCGCACATGCCGACGCCTCGCAAGCCGCAGCGGGCGCGGCGACGATGACATCGCCGGGGGTTCAGATGTACGGCCTGATCGGGATGTATATCGACAGTTCGAAACTCAGCACGACTCGCGCGAGCACGGTTCAGATGGGCGGCGGCGGGATGACGACCTCGTTCTGGGGCATGCGCGGGCGCGAAGATATCGGCGGCGGCAATGCAGTTGTCTTCTCGCTCGAAGGCTTCTTTAGACCGAACACGGGGCAAAATGGACGGAACGCGACGGACGGTCTGTTCTCGCGCAATGCCTATGTGGGCCTGACTGGCGCATTCGGCACGGTGAAACTCGGCGAGCAGACCAACCCGACCTATATCAACCAGCAGTTCGTCAATCCGTTTGGTTCGTCCGTGGTGTTTTCGCCGTTGATCGTGCAGTCGTACACGGCGAGCTACAACAATACGCAGATCGGCGACACGGTCTGGCAGAACGCTGTCGAATATGTGTCGCCCAGTTATGGCGGCCTCACGGGTACTGTGATCTATGGCGTGAGCAGCGCGACTGGACATCAGGGGCGAGACAATCTTGGCCTGCACCTGACCTATGTGAACGGACCAGTGACGGCCGTTTTCTCCGCACAACGCGTACGTTCAGTTGCAGTTGCGCCGTCGACGGGACAATACCTGTATCTGGTGGGTGCCGCCTACGACGCCAGCTTCGTCAAGGTCTACGGCGCCGCGCAGATGACCAGCAACAACGACGTGGAAACGGGCTCGCATACGTATGAACTGGGCGTGTCGGTTCCGCTGTCGCCGTCGAATGTGATCCTCGCCGAGTGGGCTCGCACGAAACACAGCGCGCCACTCGATCGCAGCGATGTACGCAATACGGGCAGCCTCGCGTACGACTATATTCTTTCGAAGCGAACCTATGTTTATGCGGTCTACTCCTATGACAAGCTGACGGGCAATCCTTCCGGCAGTACTTATGGAGTCGGCATGCAGCACAGTTTCTAGGCTGCAGCTATTTCGCAGAAGGCGCAGGCTTTAAAGGCAGAAAGCCTGCGCCCGTGGCCAGGCATGAACCCATCCGCGACTCGACTAACGGAAGCCGTAGACGAGAATCTTTTTCCCCTCAAAGTACTCTTGCACACCTTGCTCGCAATTCGGTGGACACATTGTGTGGTCGAGGCTCTCGCCTGCCACGGTGACCGCCTTGTAGACAACGGATTCGACGAGCGTCCCGTCGGCAGCAATGACGATGTTCAGATCAGTCTCGACGCCCGCGGGAACGGCTCCGCCGGCGGTATAGACGATTTTCATGGTGCCGGTGCAATCGGGGTTCACCGTGTAGGTGCCTTCCTGTTTCGGATTGAATGTCGTCTTTCCCCCTTTCGGCAACCCGCCGATCATGCCGAAGTCGGTGCGTTGAAAAGTGCCCGCGCCGTCGAACGTCACCAGGGCAACGTCATCGAGGATCGGCTGAGTGGCGTACGGATGCAACACACCATCGGCAGTTTTCAATCCAAGAATCACTCCGTGACCGATAAACTCAAACGCTCCCTTTAGCGTTGCGTTCGAGCAGAGGCCGCCGTGGCCGTCGTGGTCGCCGGCCTGCACGGCACCACTGAGCAGGAGAAGTGCAACGGCTGTTGCCGATAAAATGCTTGCATGCTTGATCTTCATGGTCATCTCCTTGTCATCGAATCAGGCGCTTGAGATCACGGCGCGCAGGGGCCCATTGCCTGGTTGCAGTAGGCGCCCAATTCAAACAACTGAAATTGAAAATGGCCGCAGTGATACCGCGCTGCCGCCATCTGCGGAGCAAGCTGTGAGAGAGAACGATGGGCCGTCAGTGCGGCTAGGTGTTCTGGAGTGGGAAGCAAGAAAGACTTAAGCGTGGGCCAAAGTAATGAATGGCGAAACGCTTCACCAAGCGGTCATTTTTTCACTCGGTGTCGGCAGACACGTGCAGAAGGGGTGCACAAAATTCCGCTCGATGATGACTTCGTGGGTCGGCTACGCCTTTAAGGTCGCATAGCTGAATTGAGTGTAATGCACGATATTCGCAGGTGCCAGATGGATTTGGCATAAGCGGCCAGAACCGTCGACGACTCAATCGACAGGCATCGGACCAGTCAGATATTTTCCTTCGCCGAAACCGCTGACCGCTTCAATCGCATCGAAACGGAGAAACGTTCCGCGGGATGCAAACTGACCGACACCTCGAACGCGACGCCCGACGAGTCCAGATAGCGACGCACGATCTCCAGTGCCGCAGTGCCTGCCTCGACCCGCAACAGCTCAGCCATTTCCCGCGAGACGTTCACGGCGTGAACGTCCTGCTGTATCTCCGTCACGCATCGGCCGTAGCGCGCTTCGATCAGCGCGCTGATTAGCGTGTCCGGTTCCTCGCGAGCGGCCTCGGCGATGTCGGCATAACCGGGATCGATGTACACATCCGTCCATCCGATCGGCGGCCGTCTGCCATCGCCGTCGACACGCAGACTCGATATGCGTAGCCAGCGATCGCCCTCATCGCATTGCAAGACCTTGGCCAACGGACCCGCCGCCGCGATCTCCGCCGTCGACTGCACCACGCGCTGGTGTTTCGAGCCGAACTGAACCAGATCCTCAACGGACGCCAGCGAAGGGCGGAAGTCGTTCTTCGGCTGTGTCGACTCGACACGCGTGCCCGCGTTTTTCCGGCGCGACACGAAGCCGAGCTGCTGAAGCTCATGCAAGGCGGCGCGGATCGTGTGACGGCTGGTCTTGTACTGGTCGCGCAGCTCCAGCTCGGTCGGCAGATACGAGCCGACCGGGAAGCGGCCGCTGGCGATGCCCTGCGTCAGGTCGCGGGCGATGTCGGCGTAATGGGGTTTGTTCATATCGGGTGACGGGCAGCGCTGATCCAGGGGTAAATCATAGCTTGAATCATATGTTCGAACATATTATCTTGAATATGTCCGGACATATTGAGGCGTCAGTCACTCTGTCCCGCAATTCCTTCATACCCGTTTTGATCGAGGCCAAGCCCGCCATGAACAGCCGCTCCATCCCTTCTTCCAGCACCGTCTTCGATTCGATCCTGTTTCGCGACGCGTTCGGCACCGCCAAAATGCGCGCCGTGTTTTCGGATCACGCGCTGGTGCAGCGCTATATCGATGTCGAAGTCGCGCTCGCCAAGGCCGAGGCGCGCGTCGGCGTGATCCCCGCCGACGCGGCCGAAGCAATCGCACGCGAATCGCAGATCGAGCGCATCGACTTCGACCATATGCGCGAGGAAACGGACATCGTCGGCTATCCGATCCTGCCGCTCGTGCATCAGCTCGTCGGCATGTGCGGCGAGGCGGGCCGCTATGTGCATTGGGGCGCGACGACGCAGGACATCATGGATACGGCCGTGTCGCTGCAGGTACGCGACGCGCTCGATTCGATCGACGGCGACATCCGCGAACTGCGCGGCATCCTCGCCGACCTTGCGAAGAAGCATCGCGATACGCCGATGGCGGGCCGTACGCACTTGCAACAGGCGCTGCCCGTCACGTTCGGCTACAAGGTGGCGATCTGGCTGGCGATGTTCGACCGGCACCAGCAGCGCATCGCGGAGATGCGCAAGCGCGTCGCTGTAGTCGAATTCGCCGGCGCGGCGGGCACGCTCGCGTCGCTCGGCGACAAGGGTCTCGACGTGCAGAAGGCACTCGCGCAGGAACTGAAGCTCGGCGTGCCGGCCACGACATGGCACGTCGCGCGCGATGGTTTCGCCGAAGCCGTCAACCTGCTCGCGATCGTCACGGGCTCGCTCGGCAAGATCGCCACCGACATCATGATCATGGCGTCGAACGAATTCGGCGAAGTGTATGAGCCGTTCGTGAAGGGACGCGGCGCGAGCAGCACGATGCCGCAAAAGCGCAATCCGATTTCGAGCGAACTGATGCTTGCCGCGGCAAAAGCGGTGCGGCAACAGGCGGGATTGATGGTGGACGCGATGATCCAGGACTTCGAGCGCGCGACGGGCCCGTGGCACGCGGAGTGGATTGCGATTCCCGAGAGCTTCATTCTGACCTCGGGCGCGCTGCACCAGGCGAAGTTCGCGCTCGGCGGACTGATCGTCGATACCGAACGCATGAAGCACAACCTCGGCATCAGCAAGGGGCTGATCGTCGCCGAGGCGGTGATGATGCAGATTGCGCCGATCACGGGCCGCCAGCAGGCGCACGACATCGTCTACGACGCTTGCCGCACGGTGAACGAGCAGGGCGGCACGCTGGCCGAAGCGCTGGCTGCGCTGCCTGAAGTGACACGCCATTTCGATCGCGACGCGATCGACCGCATGACGGACCCCGCGAACTATCTTGGTCTTGCACCGCAGATGGTCGACCGCGCGCTCGCGTTGTCCAGCGAGATCTGATCAACGATCTGTGGAGGAGCACACACCATGACGAACGACAACGCATCGCGCGACGAATCGATGGCGGCACCCGCCAGGCGGCCCTGGTATCGGAAACTGGGCATGCAGGTTCTGCTTTCGCTCGTGCTCGGCATTGCTGTCGGATTGATCTTTCCGAAGTTCGGCGCGCAGCTCAAGATTCTCGGCGACGTCTTTCTCGCGCTCATCAAGGCCGGCGTCGCGCCGCTCGTGTTTCTCACGATCGTGCACGGCATTGCATCGGCGGGCGATGTGAAAAGCGCAGGGCGGGTGGGCTGGCGCTCCATCGTGTACTTCGAAGTCGTGTCGACGATTGCGCTTGCCATCGGCCTGCTGGCGGGCAACCTGCTGCAGACGGGCAAGGGCATGACGGCCATCACGCCGGGCGCGATGCCTGTCATTGCCGCGAAGGCCGCGCCACAAGGCTTCACGGAGTTCGTGATGCATCTCGTGCCGGACAACTTCATCGGCGCGTTCGCAAAGGGTGAACTATTACAGGTCGTCGTGCTGGCCGTGATGGTGGGCATCGGTATTCTCGCCATTCCCGAGAGCCGGCGCGTACGCATCAACGAAGGGCTCGACCTGATTTCGCAAGTGCTCTTCTCGTTCATCAATCTCGTGATGAAGCTCGCACCGCTGGGCACGTTCGGCGCGGTGGCGTTCGCGGTCGGTAGCAACGGCACGGCGGTGCTGGTCGCGCTCGCGCAACTCGTGTTGAGCTTCTATGCGGTGATCGCGCTGTTCATCGTCGTGGTGATGGGCCTCATTGCGAGGCTGGCCGGCTTCAGCATGTGGCGCTTCCTGCGCTACATCAAGGACGAGATATTGATCGTGCTCGGCACGGCGTCATCGGAAAGCGCATTGCCGCGGCTGCTGATCAAGCTCGAACGCCTTGGCTGCGCGAAGCAGACGGTTGGACTCGTTCTGCCGACAGGGTACGCGTTCAATCTGGATGGCACGTCGATCTTCATGTCGATGGGTGTCATGTTTATCGCGCATGCGTATAACGTTCCCATCACGTTCGAACATCAGGTCGGCATCCTGTTGCTGATGCTGCTGACGTCGAAAGGTGCCGCGACGGTGTCGGGCGGATCGTTCGTCGTGTTCGCGGCGACGGTCACGTCGACGGGCATCTTGCCCGTCGAGGGTCTTGCCGTGATCTTCGGCGTGTACCGGTTCATGTCGATGGCGATTGCCACCTGCAATACGATCGGCAACAGCCTTGCGACAGTGGTTGTTGCGCGGTGGTCCGGCACGTTCGACACCCAGCGCGCGCATCGTCATCTTTATCCCGAGCGCTACCCGGATACGGCGCGCGAAGACGCGGGACTGGATGATGGCGACCTGCTTCCGGATGGTGCGGGCAACGGCGATCAACGGCCTTCAGCCGTTTCGTTCAAGCGGGCCGGTGCTTCGCACTAAGCGGTGTCTTGAGAATGTGGCGCGCGCCAGCAATCGCGCGCCACACCTGCCTCAGAAGATCTACTCTGCTGCTCTCGCGGGCACGTTCGACAGCAGCGGCCCCAAACCTTCAGCGAACGTCAGGTGCGAGATGACGGCGTCGCGGAGCTTCTGATACGGAAGCTCAGCGAGCATCGCGGTCTGCATCGAGGCCATCACTTCGCCCGCTTCCGGGCCGATCATCGTGAATCCCACGATACGGTCATCCTTGGCACCGACGAGAACCTTCATAAAGCCTTGTGTTTCATCCGTCGCTTCGGTTCGAAGAACATGGCTCATCGGCAGTATTGCAACCCGAGCCGCGATACCGTGACGGAGCGCATCGCTTTCATTCAACCCCACGCGTGCAAGCGGCGGATCAGTGAATAGCGTGTACGGAACCAACCGGTCGCTTGTCTTGCGATCGCCGCCAGCCATGTTGTCGCGCACGATCCTGAAGTCGTCCACCGAAACGTGCGTGAACTGCGGGCTGCCCGCGACTTCGCCGATAGCCCACACGCCAGCCGCCGAAGCCTGCAACCGCTCGTTCACACGAATGTATCCGCGATCGTCAAGCTCGATGCCTGCCTGCTCCAGACCGATGTCGGCCGTGTTCGGAACCCGTCCTGCAGCAATGAGAATGTCGCTGCCGTCGATCGCCTGTTCCCCGGAAGTGGTGCGCAGCACGATGCGAACGTGCTTGCCGGAGCGGCCTTTCACACTCGTGGTTTCCGCATTCAGCACGACATCGATTCCTTCCGCGCGCAGAATGCCAAGCATCTCTTCGCTAACGTCCGCGTCTTCGCGAGCCATCAACCGGGCACCGCGCTCAATGATCGTCACGCGGCTGCCGAAGCGGCGATAAGCCTGCGCCATCTCGATACCGATGTAACCGCCGCCGAGCACGATCAGATGTGCTGGCGCGTAGTCAAGGTCCAGCGCGCCAATATGAGTCAGCGGCTCGGCGGCTCGCAAGCCCGGCAGATCGGGAATGGCAGCGTGCGTGCCGACATTGACGACCACCTGCTCGCCGCTGAGCGTGCGCGTGCCGCCGTCGTTGAGTTGCACCTCGATCGTCTTCAGCCCGACGAACCGGCCAACACCCATGATGAGTTCCGCGCCGCTCGACGCATACGCCTGCACATGAAACGCTGCTTCGCGTTCGATCATGCCGCGCTTGCGTTCGCGCACCTTCGCCATGTCGACAGTGACTGGACCAGTCGTCGTGCCAAAGTCGGCGGCATGTCGCGCCAGATGCGCAACGCGCGCGCTCCATATTTCATTCTTGCTGGGCAGGCAAGCGACGGCGGGGCATGAACCGCCTACCCACTGCCGCTCGACCACGGCGACGCGTTGTCCCGCTCGTCCCAGATGCCACGCCAGAAGCTTGCCGCCCTGGCCGCTGCCGAGAATCAATGTATCGAAATGTTCAACTTGAGACATGACATCCTCCAATTCACCTGCGAGTTAATGTGGCTGATGTGGCAGTGATCCGGCTTTCTGCCTGAGATGCATGAGAGCAAAGACGTAGCGAGCGGCACGTCTCGCGTGACGTGTCCGCCCGACTACGCACCTGTCACTTGACCGGCGGAAAATCGACGTCCGTGTCGTTGATCCGATTGAACGTATTGGTGAAAATGGTCATCGCGATTGCCAGCGAGATTTCGGCTAGCTGCGTGTCGGTGTAACCGGCGGCGCGAATGGCTGCCAGTTCGCTGTCGCTGATCGTGCCGCGCGTGGTCTGCAGGTTCAGCACGAAGTGGATGAGCGCATCGCGCCTGGCATCGCCCGTCGCCTTGCCCGCGCGAATCTGGCGGAGTGCTTCGGGCGAGAGGCCCGTCATCTTCCCCAACATCGCGTGCGCGGCCACACAGTAGTCACAACCTGTCTGCTCGCTGACAAGCAGCTTGATGGTTTCCAGATCCTGCTTGCTGAGACTGCTCGATGCCAGCGCATCTTCGGCGTTCAACGCGCCGTTCAATGTCGCGGGCGCAAGATGACCCAGCGCCGCGAACAGGTTCGGCACGCTGCCGCCAGCGATTTTCCGGACCCGTGCGTAGACTTCGGCGGTGGCGCCCGTGGCGTTCGTAACAGCGGGGATAGCGATGCGACTCATGATTGACCTCATTCAGTGGTGGTTAGGAGCCTCCACTTTATGGTCGTCGTGTGATCTTGTTGAGTCTTTAAATTCGCAATATCATGCTCAAAAGTATCAACCGAGGTAAGTATGTCACCCCCACTTGATTGGCTCAGCCGTCTGCTCGGCATGATGACGGTGCGCGGCCAGCTTGAACTTCGATGCGCCTATGGCGCACCGTGGCAGGTCGTCTACGGCGATTCGGATGCTGGGGAAATGCCGTACCACATCGTGCTCGGCGGATCGGCAATCCTGGAGACGCCGGGCACGGGCAAACCGCAGAATCTGGGCGCTGGCGATATCGTGATGTTGACGCACGGCTCGGCTCATATCCTTCACGATGGTGGGGGCGCGAAGCCGAAGCCTGCACGTGAACGCGAGGCGTTGAACCTGATCATCAGCGAAAATAAAGGCACGGGTCAGCGCCTGGATATGCTCTGCGGACGAATCGTGCTGGCGCCGCCACATGACCGCTTTATTCGTGCGTACCTTCCGCCGCGACTCGTAATCCGGACATCGGCCGCGGAGGGTTCCTCTCACGGCGAGACGCTGACCCAGCTGCAAGCTCTTATGGCGCTCATGCGAGCGGAATCGGGTGCGGACAACCTGGGCGGCTACGCGATGCTCAATGCGCTATCGACGGCTCTCTTCGCGCTGGCGCTACGCATGTCCAGCGAGTCTGACGAAGCGCCGACGGGGCTACTGGCGCTCGCTGGGCATCCGCGTCTGGCGCCTGCGCTTGCGGTCATATTCAACGAGCCGGCCTATCCGTGGACCCTGGCTGAGTTGTCCGGGCTCTGTAGCATGTCGCGCGCGACCTTGCTTCGCCACTTCCATGAGAAGGTGGGACGCTCGCCCAATGAGCTGTTGGCGGATGTCCGGATGGCGCTGGCCGCCAACGCGTTGAAAAAGCCAGGCGTTTCCACCGAAGTCGTCGCCGAGGGCGTCGGCTACCAATCCGTGGCTGCGTTCAGGCGCGCCTTCACGCAACACGTGGGCATGACGCCAGCCGAGTGGCGCCGTTCGGAGCTGGAGAAGCAACAGGGCGGTGCATGAGTTAAAGCAGGTTTAGGATGATCCTGCGTGAAAGTACAAAAGGCATTGGGCCGATTGCACAACCGACGGTGCGCTACACTGGTTATTCAGACGCTTGTTGCGCACTTGTACAGTTCCCATTCGATGAATTCGCGATCCAGCGCGATCTTCACCGCGCTTGCCGCGGCAGCGATCTTTGGCGCCGCGACTCCGCTCGCCAAAGCCCTGCTCGAACTGCCGCACCTGTCCTTCTGGATAGCCGCGGCCTTGATGGCGCTGGGTATCTGGCTGCACGTCCGCGAGCGACACGAACATCAACACACGCACGAGTGGCTTGAGCATACGCATCGGCATCGTCATGATGAACATCACCAGCACGAGCACGACTTTGCCTATGTCGGTGATGAGCCACACACGCATCCTCATGTGCATCTACCCATTACCCATTCACACGCGCATTTTCCGGATGTTCACCATCGACATTCGCACTAGTGCGGAGAAGATCGTGAAATGACGCTGCGCCCAGGTAAATCAGCGCGGAAGCCCAGGACGCTGACGATAACGCACTGATCCAGCTCGCTGGCGTGCTACCCTTGGCCGGAGCCTGACCGGTTCTCGTGACACTGGGCCGCCCCGGCAACGACTGGCAATGGTGCATGCACAATTTACCGGAAACAGACCCGCCGCTCGCCGGCTGGTCGGAACTGATCCTCAACGTCGACGACAATGATGCCGCTCGGCTTGCCAAAACGCGCGTGCTGCGTCGTGCGGGCTTCGACGTGCTCGAGGCGTCGACGGGTGAGCAGGCGCTAGCGTTTGTTACATCGCACAAACCTGCCGTCGTCCTGCTCGACGTGCGGCTGCCGGACAGCGATGGCGTGCACGTGTGCAAGCGGATCAAACAGAATCCCTTGACGCGGTCGGTACTGGTCCTTCAGACCTCCGCGGTCCTGTTGAGCGCCTCGGACCGGATTCGCGCCCTGGACAGCGGCGCCGACAGCTACCTGACAGAGCCGGTCGAAGCACCTGAGCTTGTCGCCAATGTACGAGCGCTGCTACGCCTCTGGCGGGCCGAGCGCGCACTTCACGACGCGGACCGGCGCAAGTCCCAGTTCCTCGCGACGCTCGCGCACGAATTGCGCAACCCGCTCGCCCCGATCCGCAACGCCCTGGAGCTGATGGACCCGCGATTCCAGACGAGCCCTGCCGCAGCGCGCGCAGCATGGCAAACGGTAGGGCGACAGGTGGAACATCTGTCGCGCCTCGTCGACGACCTGCTCGATGTTTCGCGTCTGGCGCACGGAAGGCTCACACTCGATCGCACATCCGTCAATGTGGGTTCGGCCATCGCCGCGGCAGTCGAGGCCAACCGGCCCGATATCGATGCGAGGCGGCAACAGGTTTCTATACATCTGGAGAACGAGGCATGCGCCGTTTTTGGTGATGACGCTCGGGTCGTCCAGATGCTCGACAACCTTGTGTCCAATGCGACGAAGTACGCGCCAGACGAAAGCGAGATTGAGATTGACGTCGGGCAGTCGCAAGGCATGGTGTCGATCAGGGTGGGTAATCAGGGCGTCGGCGTCCTGCCGGAAGAACAGGAAGCGATCTTCGAGCCATTCATCCAGTCGCAACGAAGCGTTGCTGCGTCGCAGGGCGGTCTCGGCATAGGCCTGTCTCTGGTCCGTGCGCTTGCCGTGCTACATGGCGGAACGGTGACGGTCCGATCGAAGGGAGCGGGGACGGGTGCAGATTTTGTGCTGCGTCTGCCCGAGTTCATAGGATCGACATCGCTCGCTTCGTCACAGGCAGAGGGCGCGTTGGGGAACAACAGCCGCTCTCGAAGCATCCTGATAGTGGACGACAAACTCGATAACGCCACGTCGCTTGCCGCGTTGCTCGAATCGCACGGGCACCGGGTGCATATCGCGGGCTCAGGTAACGCCGCGCTGATCGTCAATGGGCAGATTACGCTCGATGTCGCGATCATTGACATCGGCATTCCCCCTCCAGACGGTTATCAGATTGCCCGGACTATTCGGGCACACCCCATCAGCGGAAGTGCCGTACTCATTGCCGTTTCAGAATCCGGGCAAGCCCCCGACGGGCGTGACTGGCGGGCGGCCGGCTTCGACCATCATCTCGTCAAACCGGTTACGCTTTCCGACATATTGCGGCTTGTCGATGGGGCTTGAGCGGGGCGAAACGTCACGCGCATTCTTTCCAGGCGCGACCGCTATCATCCGCACACGATCGACGCTCAACCTCATTTAATGTCCGCACGGACTGATGTGCTCAGTCAAGAGATCATGCCCGGCTATTTCTAAACCGGACCAGTCAACTTGGTGGAAACCGGATCAATACCCGGTCCGCACGGTCGCGACAATGGAGCTTCGGACACTACAACCGGACTCCATGATGGATATCGCGACTTGCTGGGCAACAATCATTGCCTTCGGCGTCGGAATGTATATCGTACTCGACGGATTTGATCTTGGCATCGGGATACTTCTTCCGTTCTTTTCGTCCGAAAGCGAACGTGAGCGTCTATTCAGCAGTCGTTCGCCAGTGTGGCGCGGTAACGAGACGTGGATGGTTTTCGGCGGCGCGTCGCTTTACGCTGCGTTTCCGACGGTCTGTTCAGTTTTGGTTTCCGCGCTCTACCTGCCGTTAGTCACGATGGCACTTTGCTTGATCTTCCGGGGTGTGGCTTTTCAGATCCGGGAAAAGGTCGGAAGGTCTCGTCAGTTTTGGAATGGGGTCTTCATTGTCGGATCGGCAGGCGCGACCTTTTTTCAAGGCGTCATGCTAGGCGAATGGCTATCGGGGATGCGTGTAGCAAACGGACATTTCGTCGGAAATGAATTCGATTGGCTCACACCTTTTTGCCTGTTCACGGGCCTTGCACTATTGATAACGTATGCGCTGCTTGGCTGCTGCTGGCTGATTGCGAAGACCGGAGGAGAACTGCAGCGAAAGCTCTACAGAACTTTTTTGCCATTGACGGCGCTTCAGCTTCTTACGATTATCGGGCTGCTCACTGGCCTTGTGTCACTGGTGATGTATGGTCTTCTTGGCTGCTGCTGGCTGATCTCAAGGAGCAAAGGGGAGATGCAGCGCAAGCTCTATCAGGTTGTTCTGCCGTTGGCTGCACTCCAACTGCTTATGATCGTCGGCCTCAGTATGAAAACGGAGATGAATGCTCCGACGCTTGTGGATCGATGGTTTGACTGGAACGTCCTGCGTTGGCTGCTTCCTGTGCCGCTGCTGCTCGCGGCTGCCTCATGCGGTATGTACCGTGCTGTCGCAGCGCTTCGCGGTATCGCGCCTTTTGTCGTCGCACTACCGTTTTTGTTACTCGGCTATATTGGCTTGCTGATCGACATATGGCCTTTCTCTATCTTCGCCGGAGCGAGTAGCTGGCATGCAGCCGCTCCGCGATCGAACGAGGTTTTCAAGCTCGTCGGTGCTGCGATGATTATTCTGATTTTGCTGACCTACACGTTACCTGGTTACCGGTTTCCTGGACGCGAGAGAGATCTTTGGGACCTTTAAGATCGCGACGCCGATCCTGGCGCGCGGGGCTACACGTACTCCGGCAGCACGATATCGCCGTCGTTGCTCGACGACATGCCTTGCACGTCACGCTCTTCGGATGTTCGCCGTGCTTGAAACGCCGGTTCGTCAATCACGTGCCTTTAACGGCTCATCCGCATCATGCCCGACGGTCTACGCGAACCCTACCGTATAGGTCGTCGGCCCGCCGCCGAAATGCGCCGTCAGCAATTGCCGGCGATTGGGTGCACCGCTCTTCGGCAAACCGAGGTGAACCCAGGTATGTTCGAAGATAAGTTGATCGAACACGAGCGTGGAGGTCTGCAATAGCCGGCAAATGTCGATCGGGGTGCCGTATTGCGGTGCGATGAAATCCACGGCGAGACCATAGATGTGCGCGCTGTCGACGGCGCCTTTGACGGCCTTGTTCAACTGGGGCGAACGATAGCCCGACGAAACGATAATCGGTTTTCCGAGAAGCGCACGCACCTTTTCCAATACCTGTGCAGTGTTCTTAAGATTGACGATGATGTCGGGACCAGGAACGTTTGAGATGTTCTCTCGCGACGCGGTCTGACTCGCCACGAACTCTTCCAATGTGAAATGTGGGCTTAGGTCCATGATGTCTGCCTCGATAACATCAGAAGTAAAAGCGTGTCTGACAGCAGGCTGAAAGTCGACGAGTACAAACGAGTTTGGCCCACATCGTCAGAAGATCAAGACACGCACCTGGCCAGGTGTTCACTGTCGCACGCATGGTGCAGGCGCCCGTGAAACCGCGGCGTGCATTCAGGCATGGCCGGCACCCGCTATCCTGGCCAGTTCGCCTTCGATAGCGCTCGACCACGCCGGTGCCTCGCTCCGGCGCCGCTGCGCATCGAGAATCAGCCGTACATTGCGTAACGTCGTCTCCGGTTCCCAGCTCTCACGCACTTCGGCGAGCGCCGACTGGAGCGCTTCGTCCGCACCGCTCTCGTCTTGCTGCAGCAGTGCAATTTCGAGCAGCGTCGCGTAGTCCCAGTAGTCTGGCTTGCCCGTCGCGATGCGCCGCTGCACGGCGTACGCGACAACGGGAAGCAGGGCTTTGCGGCGCGGATCGGGAGGGTCCTTCAGTTCCATCAGGGTGACGGCGTTGATGCCCGGATAGGCGTCTCGCCAATCCGACTCGAAGCCCTTCAAATAGGCGTTGATCGCTTTGACCAGCAAACCGGACGCGAGCATCGGCTCGCCGTCCTTGACGGCTCGTTCCCAGCGATCCTTGTACACGCGCCCCAGGATTCCGCACGTTTCGCTCGAAGGCCCCCGTTGCGCGATCAACGCCTTCAGCACCGCCTCCGCCTCCGTGTCGCTGCCTGCGCGATTCAACGCGAGTCCAAGCTGTTCTTGCACCAGCACGGTCGCGGCAAGTGGCGCCGACATTTTTCCCACCATTGCGATCATTTCGTCCCACGCCTTGACGGCCCGATAAGACAGGAACAGATCGATCACTACGCCTGCTTCGACATCGGCGAGGCTGCCGGTTCCTGCACTCAGTTCCGCCTCGATGGCTCGCAACTCGTTACAGCCTTTCTGGCGAGCGATTGCGAGGCGATCTTTGAGCCGCTTCGAATAGTCGACGCGCTCGCGGAATACATCCGTCTTCAAGTGCTGGATATCCGGAAACCCGTCGACCAGCTGAAACACCGGGCTGTCGGGCGTCTGTTGTCGCGCCGCTTGCAAGCGGCGGGCGAGCGCCGCGCTCGCTTCAGCGGCGTTGGAAGGCTTGCCGTCCGCTCCCAGCTTGTACGGCATGCCGCGCAGCGGTCCCACATCGAATGGAAGCGGGCCTGCGCCCTCGGCGACGATCAGTTCCGTACTGGCTGACTTCACCGCATGACGCACGCCAAGCTCGTAAAACACGTTCGCGTTCGCGGTCGTCAGATCGGCGACTGCGAAATCGCACAGGATCAATCGTTCGAACATCGGCTTGTGGATGATGCCGCCCGCCAGTTCCTCGTCGGCACGTATCGGCTCGAGGCCGGATTGAATCACGGCGGGTGCGATCAGCTCGGAGTACACCGCGTCGAAGTCGATGACAGCGCCGCCAAGCGTAGGCTTGCGCCCGAACGGCATGAGGACGAAACAGAGCGGGCGGTCGAGTGGGCGGTTCATTGGGTGCATTCTCCGAAAAGCGCGACGTGCGAAGGGCTACACATCGATCACATGGTTTGCCGGCGGCATCCGCGTAACCATGCTTCACGCTCGACTGGCGCCCGAGGTCGTGCGCGCCCGGACGTGATTCTCAAGGCAGGATATTCCTCGCGGCCACGTCCGCGCAAAAGCGCCCGGCAATCTGCCCGTATCCCGAGGAGGTCGGGTGAATTTCGTTTAACCAGTCCGGACTGCTGATTTGCGAATCGGCGTCGGCCGGCGTAAGTATTCCGAGCGTTCGGATGACATGGAAATTCTGCAGGGCCAGTCCGCTCACGAGATCAAAGAGCCGGTCGATGAATTCCTTCGCCAGCGTTTTCCAGTCATCTGGCGGCACTTCGTATGCCCGCAACGCCGGATACAGCCACGGCCCGAAATGCAGGCCCGCACCCACATTGCGCGGCATCGGATAGTCATAGGTGTGCGTGATGATGGGCATGTTGCGGTTTGTCTTGCTGGAGGCGCGCATGGCATCCAGCGCGGCATACTGGGCGCGAAGATGCTGGGCAAAAAGTGTCCACCCGTCCTCGGAAACGTATGTTTTGCCTGGCTGCGCGCGCTCGGACTTCGTCAGCATGAGTCTATCGCCGGGGCTGTGTGGCGTTCCGTGAGCATCCGTCGGGAGGACACCGAGCGCGTCGATCAGGTCATTGCCGCCAGCCGATAGCAGCATGGCGTCCCACGGACGCTCGCGCGGCCCACACAGATAGCTCGCGAACCACGGGTCCCGACGCCATTCGACCATATGGGCAAGCGTATCGCCCGGGTCGGCGCAGTTCACGATGATCGCAGAGTGTCCGAAATCCAGATGTGGCAGCAACGATGACGCCCGAAACAGGTTCAAGCCATTGATCGAGAACCACGAGTCACCTTGCGCCAGCATCCGGTATCGGACTGAGGAGAAGTCCGGCGCCATTTCGCTGTCAACCTGCGATGCAGGGACAATCTGCGGTCTGTTCGGCATGACGCCTCCAGCTGGGATCGTTCACTCTTGCACGGAAGACGGGATTCGAACGCTCATCCGCCCGCGCCTGGTACGGGCATCTTCACGCCTGCCAACGTCCCGATGGAGTCGTAGATCGCTTTCACTACCGCGTTGTAGATCTTTTCGATTTCAACTTCGACGATCTGGACAAAAGTAGTCACGAAACCCCTTGCCATCTGATCGAGTCCATCCAGATAGAACATCTTCTCGGCGGCCGTGAAGGCATTGGCCTCGATCATGCCCGCAACCAGTGCGGACTGCTGCGCGAGGGCTTGCAACTGCGCCTTTGAAAACCCGGCGATCATCGTGACGTCATTACCTGTGACCGTTTTGACGGTCGAGGAAATGTTCTGCACGAACGTGTCGGCTGCTTGCGTGAGATCCAGTGCCATGGCCACTCCTTGAACGTGATGATTTCAACGTTGCAAGAAGTTCTCGTAAAAGAGAGCTTCTGAAACGAAGTACTGTGTATAGCCTTTGTTCGCAGCGACTTGTCCATTGTTCAATCCGTGTGCGCAGTCGGTATCCCTCAGCAAGGTCATGGCCCGCGATACCTGCTTGAGCGCCGTTGCGCTGGCGGGGACGTACTGCCGGGTGTCTGCCTGGGCCATCGGGGCGGGCATCGTGAGGGTGGGCGCGCGCTTGACCTTGCGTGCGTCGGCACATTCGGCGGCTGCGAGGCTCAACGCTTCGTCGCGCCCTGTGGGTGGCGTAGGGTTCGATGCGACCCATTGCCCGAACGCCTGCTCGACTTTGTCCCGGATCGCGCTATCGGGGACCGGTCGGCTTTGCGACTCCAGTGCAAGTGCATCGACGGCTCCGATGATCCTGTTGTATTCATCGACGCGCTGCGGGAAGGTCGATTTATCGACCCCCATCCCGGTCGACGCGTAGAGTTGCATGATGTCATTGTTGACGGTGCGGATCCCGTTGACCAGTGCCGGGTCATAGGCCGGTGCCAACTGGATCGTGCAAGCCGTGACGGCCAGGATCGCGGCAAGCGCGATCAAAGTCGTCCAGCGCCATAGCTGAGCCCCACGGAATAAGAAAGACATCGGTTGCCCCCTCGACAAACAGGTAAGTAGACCGCGTGTTCACATTAAAGGCGGCTTCGTGTTCGGCGCATCTCCACGCGAGAGGACAACATGCTGGCCATTCATTGGAAAGGGCGCTCTCGCGAAACGTACTTCCAGTGGACCGCCTCGAAGTCCTGTTCGATGGCCTGCGTTTTCAAGCCAGGAGAGTGCAGGCGAAGGCGGTTCGTGTGCGGATAGGCCTGTTAATAAGAGATGGAGTGCATAATGAACTCTCATCGCTTATCGATGGATGGATGACCTGCAATTTCCTTTACCTTCATTAAAGCGTAGGAAACTTCAGATTAGAACGTATATGAGGATTTTCCGAGTGACGAGGGACCGTCACCTGCGAAGTTATGTGCGGTAAGGAACATTCATTAAACGACTAAGGATGTGTCAGAAGATCCTCCCATATCGGAGGCAATCCGGTTGAGCGATGCGTTGCCCCACTACGCGAAGTCAATAGTCCCAATCCGGTTCGTCACAGGCGGGCAGCACCTTGAGTAATTGCCTTGCCAGCGCTTCTATGTTGTATGCGCCCGCGACCATCGGCACGAACCAGTAGACATAGCGCTCAATCTGGCGCCTCGTCGAGAAGACTTCGAACGACGTCGAGCCGACTAGCGAGACCAGTTTGCGCGCCGCTTCAAGCGCCTTGTTGGTGAGTGGGTCTCCGCAATATGCGGGTGGCAGGCCATCGATGTACTTCGCGATCAGATACAGTTCCGTCAGATTCCCGTAGGCCCACGCACGATCGCTTCGCTCGCCATGATCCGCATCGTTGAGCGATTGCACGTGAGCGCTCAACCAGATCGATGTCATATCCTGCTCGGGCTGATCGAGTGGCATTGGCAGGCGGTCAAGATATTGCAGAAGAAGCGTCAGCGAAAGAAATTGAACCAGTTGCGAAGGGCCTTTACGCTGCTTCAGGTAGCTTGACCAATAGTGGTTTCTCGATGTTTCGAGCTTGCTGATCAGTTGCATGCCCTCGTTCGAACTGGAATCGAGTTTGGCTTGTTGCGTCGAGTGGTAAATCATCTGCGCTTCGCGCTTTTCGGTGCTTGCCAGTAGTTCGAGAATGCGTGCCTCCTGTTCGGGATGCTCGTCGATCGCCAGTTTCAGGCGGGCCTTTGCCTCG
Organism: Paraburkholderia hospita; assembly: GCF_002902965.1. GTDB lineage: Bacteria > Pseudomonadota > Gammaproteobacteria > Burkholderiales > Burkholderiaceae > Paraburkholderia > Paraburkholderia hospita. The sequence continues at coordinate 988,839 of NZ_CP026107.1, forward strand.
CTCACCTGCTGTTGTGCTCTGGCCAGCGTGTCGCGCGGTGCGTGGTTCTCGACGCTGGAGGCAGTTGGCGGAAGTTGCGATTCCGAGGTCAGAAAAGCGCTCATCGCGCGGTCGGCCATGTTCAGCGCAATCGAGATGCAGTCCATCGACTGCTGGATGCGTGCGTCCACCAGCTGTTCGTCGAAATTGGGTGGCAAGGATGCGTACGCGACGATACTCGCCCAGTCGTGCTTGTCCTTGAAGTACGAATGCAGCCGTCTGCGCATGCCGACAACCAGCTTGCGCGGGTCTTCTCCCCACAGCAGGCCCTCGTACATGTCCTTCACGAACACCACCGAGCCGCCGAACGACAGCGGATACTGGCTCGCGATCACGAGCGGGACGCCGGCCTCGTGCAGCGCGTGGGCGATGCTTGCGCCAACACCCGTCACCGAGCCGACGTTGCCGGCGTTACAACTTGCGAGCGTCACGACGGCAGGGCGTGTGAACCGGCCCGGCTGGCTATGACGCGGTGTGCGCAAGATGGTCGCCAGACGGTCGCCGGAAATCGCTTCCACGCCGTCAGGATGCCGGTCGGAATGAAACGCGAGACCGAAGCGGCTGTCATAGGGCGTGTTAGTTTGAACCCCGTGCGCGAGAATGTGCACATGCGTATAGTCGTTTTTCGCGCAGGCATCTTCGAGGCTCTCGGCAGATGCATTCGGCAATACCGAAAGCCGGCCACCGATGATTTTCAGGCGTTTTTCGTCGTCGTAGTCATCGGAGAGCGCGAGCCATGGCGTCAGCGCCTCGCGCAACGCCAGCAGATGCGCTTCGGCAGGTACCGCTTCCATGTCGGGCGGCGATGCGAAGGCGAACAGAATACGTGGCTTGCGCGGCCAGCGAACGTATTCCTGAGCAACCCGCCGTGTTTCGCGCGTAATGCAGATGGGCTGCTGGGTCTGCAGCGAAAGCGCTTGCCCCTCGCCGGGGAAGCCATTGGGAGCGGTCGCTAGTTCAAAGGGAAGCAGGGCGAGTTCCGACGCGGAAATGATCAGCCGCAAATGCGTGACCTGCTCGGCAGTGTCGCCGTCGCTTGTGCCCGTTCTTTGCCGGTTGAGATCGGCGGTCAGGCCGGGAATCTCTCCAAGCAGCTGGCCCAGCACCCGTGCGGTATCCCCCATCTGGAATTCACGCGCTTCGGGCCCGAGCTGATAGCTCAACGCGCGCAGCCGATAGAGCATCTGGTTGTGTTCGAACGGGACGTGCAACGTGACGGCGCTATGGTTTTCGCACAGCGCGATGTATTCGGTAAGGGGCGACAGCAACTGGTTATGAGGCGGCCCGTGACGCAGCAATTCGAGTGTAATTTTGCGCATCATCGAATCTCCATGCAGCTTGCCGGCAGGTCCGCGTCGAGTTCTGTTTTATCGTCGATGGTTTTTACGTGGCGAAGCTCCGCTTTGACACTGTCCGCTGCATCTCGCCATACAACCACGACCGTGCAGGACTTGATGACCAGATCGTGTGCGTCGTCGAGATCAGCCATGGTGCCGCGCTTGAGCGCCGCGAAGACTTGCGCGAACTGTTGCGGATCGGCACGGACCTCGGCCTTGATGCGGATCAACCGCGCCCATGTGCCGCTGTTGAAATAACAGCCGCGTCCATTTCTGCGGCGAATCGCGCGTTCCAGATGGGTATGACCGGCTATGACGACATCGATGTCCGGAGACACCTCGGCATCGAGCTGCACCGCGGTGTCGTCGCGCTCGCCAATGTCGAAGCTGCGATCACGGTCGAGGGTTTCGAGCGCCTCGCGCAAGACCTCGCTGGTCGATTCCTTTCGAGACCATTTGACCAGCGCGCCGAAGGCGTCGAGCTGGATGCCCTCGACGCCGGCAACGAGGTCGGCGGCGGTGACGCCACGGCGCGCGCGATCATCGGCCATAAGCAACAGCTCGTGTGCCTGAAGCGCGGCCTGCTGCGACCTCACGGCCGCGGCGACGGGCGCGCGTGCGGTGTCGGTCGTTGATGGCGCGGCTCCGTCTTCCGCCTCGGTTGCGCCCAGCATTCCGTCGGGTTTGCGCACGCCAGCCCATAAGCGTGTCAGTGCGACGGCCGCCAGTTTCTTCGCCCGGTCGAGCTCCCCGACCAGTTGTGGCGCGCATGCCGCGAGCGTCGGCGCCACAGCCGCCTGTTCCGGTTTCAGCAGATCGACGAAGGGGTACTCGCGCTTCACCGGGTTCATCACGTCGATCACCATCTTGCTGCCAGCATTCGGAATCCACGGCTCGACTGCCCGGCCGATCTGCACATCGCGTGCTATTTCGCGAATCTTTTCGAAGTTCGCCGGATTCCAGCGATCGACCTCGTTGCCATGCAAACAGAGAACCGAGCGCCCACCGACGCTGCACAGCACACCGGCGCCGTCGAAAACCAGATACAGGCGCGAGTGCGCGCCGGGCGCCGCCGACTGTCCTCCCGTCAGAATTTGCACGAGGCGCTCGCGCACCCAGGGCAGCGCCAGTTCGAGATCGTGATTGCCGAGATTGACGATCAGCCGCCGCCGTTCCTTGCCGAGAAAATAGGGAAAGGCCTCGAAGACGGCACGAAACGTGTCGTCCTTGAGGGCGATACGTTCGAGCTTCTGGATGGCGCCGTGTGGGTCGAAATAAGTCGCGTTTTCTTCGGCGAGAAAATCGACGAAATCTCCATTGATGACGAGCGCCACTTCATCGCCGGGATCCTGATCGGCAAGCAGCCGGATGAGTCCCGCCAGCTCATTGCTCGAGCCGAAAATCTGGAATCCTGGCGGCCCCCCAAGGTGGAGATCTGAAATGACGTAGAGCCTGTCGACGTGGTGGATCGGCTGCACGGCAGTCTTCTCCATGATCAGATCCCGGGTTGCGGGGAAAGCAGATTTCGCACGGCGTGGCCGGGGGGGGGCACTTTCGGCATGCCAGATGTACCGTAGACGATCAGGAAGGGTCGTATTCGAATGATCGTGCTGACATACAGCGCTCACGTGCTCTCATAACATAGTTGAGGCAAGGTTCTTTTGCCGATCTTTCGCACACGGAAACCAGGCATCATGACTACGTTGAAATCAATTCAACTGCTTGATGTACTTATGTTTTTTAAATGAATGATTTCGTGTGCCTGACGTTTGGCGCTTTTAGAAATACGTCAAGCGTCTCGTCTTGCATATAGGCGGTACTGTGCGTTACCGCACATAACGAGGTAAGAAGAATGTCCGACGCTAGCTCACTGACGAACATCGACATAGGCATGTTCGCGTTCGCGGCTTCATCGTGAGAAGCTGGTGAGAGGCATGATAAAGAACTCCGCACTGAATAAAAGTGCGTGTCTCAGGGTTCTTTGGCCGGCATGTGTTGCCACCCTAAAGAAGACGCCTAAAAATAGTACGGAGTCTCGGCTGAACTGGACGAGCCGACCCGTGACGCGCTGAAGGCCGCCACGCCTTGATTCAGGTCGATAAAAGTTACTCGTAAAAAAGACAGCGTTGCAGGCCGCGCGAATCCACGAAACCCGCAATGCGTTCACAGTCCCGCTGAGCTTAGTGGCCGCCGCTCGCGCGTCCAATCGAATCGAGTTCGGCGAGCGCGGCATCGCTGAGGCGCAGCTGCGCGGCCTGCATGTTTTCGCGCAGATGTGCGACCGATGAAGTGCCGGGGATCAGCAGAATATTCGGCGACCGATGCAAAAGCCACGCGAGCGCGACCTGCATCGACGTCGCGTTCAACGTACGCGCGAGGTCCGACAACGCCGACGATTGAATCGGCGTAAAGCCGCCGAGCGGAAAGAACGGCACATACGCAATACCTTGCGCGGCCAGTTGATCGACGAGCGCATCGTCTTCGCGCTGCACGAGGTTGTAGTGATTCTGCACGCAGACGATCGGCACGATGCGCTGCGCTTCAGCAATCTGCGTGGCCGTCACGTTGCTCAGGCCGATGTGCTTCACGAGCCCTTCACGCTGCAATTCCGCCAGTGCGACGACCTGCTCCTCGATCGATCCTTCCGCCGGGCTGTGGATGTTTCCCATCACGCGAATGTTCACGATATCGAGCACGTCGAGGCCGAGGTTGCGAAGATTGTCGTGCACGCCGCGCCGCAGGTCTTCCGGCTCGCGCGCGGAAAGCCATGAACCGTCGTCGCCGCGAACGGCGCCCAGCTTGGTGACGATAGTCAGGTCATCAGGATAAGGGTGCAGCGCCTCGCGAATGATCTGGTTGGTGATGTGCGGGCCGTAGAAGTCGCTGGTGTCGATGTGATTGACGCCGGAGGCGACGGCCTCGCGCAAGACAGCGAGACTCGCGTCGTGGTCTTTCGGCGGCCCGAATACACCGGGGCCGGCCAGTTGCATTGCGCCGTAGCCCATGCGGCGAACGGGACGGCCGGCTAGCGGGAAGGTGTCGGTGGAATTGAAGTTCGGCATTGCGCGCTCCCTGGTTGTCGATGAGCCACAGTGTGCTCGGATTGCGCTGTTGAATAAACCCATCTAAAGTGTACGGGCTGTTGAAAATCTTGAACAATGGCCCTTTATGGAACTGAACGACCTTGCCGCCTTCGTGTCGGTGGCGCGCGCGGGCGGCTTCCGCGACGCGGCGCGCATGAGCGGCGTCTCCGCATCGAGCCTGAGCATCGCCGTGCGCCGACTCGAAACGAAGCTCGGCCTGCGGCTGCTCAACCGCACCACGCGCAGCGTCGCGCCCACGGAAGCGGGGCAGCGGCTGATCGAAAAGCTCACGCCGCTCTTCAGCGAAATGGAAGCGGCGCTCGACGTCCTCAACGTGTTCCGCGACAAGCCGAGCGGCACGCTCAAGCTCAACGTGCCGTCTAGCGCCGCGCGCATCGTGCTGCCGTCCGTCATCGCGCCATTCCTGAAAACGTATCCCGACATTCGCGTCGAGGTCGTAGTCGAAGATGGTTTTACCGATGTGCTGTCGATTGGTTGCGATGCGGGCATTCGCTACGAAGAGCGGCTCGAGCAGGACATGATCGCGATTCCCATCGGCCCGCGCGTGCAGCGTTTCGCGACGGCGGCGACGCCCGATTACCTCGATGCATATGGCAGGCCCGAGCATCCGCGCGACCTGCTCGATCATGCGTGCCTGCGCGGGCAGTTCGCCGGCGGCGCGATGCCGACTTGGGATTTCGAGCGCGACGGCGACGTGGTGCGGCTCGATCCGTCGGGGCCGCTCGTGGTCAGGCCGGGCGCGGCCATCGAGCTTGCCGTCAGCGCCGCGCTGGCGGGCGTCGGCGTAATTCACCTGTTCGAAGGGATGCTGCGGCAGCATCTGGACAGCGGCGCGCTGGAGCCGATTCTCGAACCGTGGTGGCAGCCATTTTCCGGGCCGTTTCTCTACTATCCGGGGCGGCGTCATTTGCCCGCGCCTTTGCGCGCATTCGTCGATTTCCTCAAGGCGCAGGGTTCGGCCGATGCGTTGACTGCGCGCTGAGGCTAAAGTGTCCCCTTCGGGCCGCTCGCGACCCAACCGCTTATCTGTCACCCGAATTCGAATTCACCGAGGTTCAAGGCCATGAAAAAGCTGCTGAACGATCCGTCGCGTGTCGTGCGCGAATGGCTTCACGTCCTTGATGGAAGCGCCTTTCAGCCTGTCGACCTGTCCATCGTCCCGACGTTTTCCGCTTCTCGTTGGACTCGTATAGGACACGGAAATGGGAACAATCTCGAAGTATGTCGCCCGCAACGGCGAAGTTAGCTTTCAGGCGAAGGTAAGGCGGAAGGGTTACAAGTCGCAATCGAAGTCGTTCGTCGAGCGCAAGGACGCTCAGAAATGGGTCAGGGCGATCGAGGCCGCGATGGACAGGGGCGAACAGGTCGAAGCCGCGCGACCGGGTTCGACTTTGACTCTCGCCGATCTTCTTCGACAGCGCGCGAAAGATGAAGACAAGCGAAGAGGCGGTTACATCGAACGGATGCACATAACGAAGTGGCTGACCAAGGATGAATACCGCGACTGGCGCTCGACACCGCTCGACAAGCTGGACGTTCAATCGCTCGTATGGTTTCGCGATCACGAGACGGCACGCGGCATTGCACCTTCAACCGTTGCGCGTTTGATGACGCTGGTTCAGTCGACCATCAACGCCGCGCGTCATGACGGTGCGATGGTCGCGGAAATCAAACTGAAGCGTCCGAAGAATGCGCCGCATCGCGACCGCGTGCTGAAGCCTGAAGAGGAAGTTGTGTTGTTGTCGAATGCGAACTCAACCTTGCGCCGTGCGATCGTGTTCGCGCTCGAAACGGCGTGTCGACAGGGGGAGATAGCGCGGCTTCAGTACGCTGACCTTGATCTAGCCGCGCGCGTCGCAAGGTTGCATGTCACGAAGACCGGGATACCGCGTGACGTTCCGCTGTCGAGCCGCGCAATCGAAGCAATCGGACCGACGGAGAACAGAATAGGGCTTGTCTTTGGATACCCAAACTCGCAAACCATCTGTCATTCGTTTCGCTGGTTGTGCAAGAAGTCGAAGGTCCGCAATTTGCGCTTTCACGATCTTCGTCACACGTGCCTGACGCGTCTCGCCGCGAAAGGGTTGAGTACCGTTGTCTTGCAACGCGTCAGCGGACACAAGACGCTGTCCCAGCTTCAGCGGTACGTGAACCTTCGAGCGACCGACGTGGCGGAAATGCTGGGGTGATTGTCTGATACACGTCGCGCGGCCTGTGTCGACCTTGACCGGCCGCGCTGTAACAGCCCTATGCGGGCGATAGCCGACTTAAATCCTCTCCCACTCGATCCAGTTTCAGCCCGTCGTACAATGTGCGCGACGTACCGCACAACAACATGAAGAGGGCAAAATGGATCGTGACGCAATCATGGGCGCAATGCCCAGCGGTGATGAATTCCAAGCCGCGCCGGAGTACGGGAAGAAAAAGATTGTCGAAGACTTTATCGGCACAATTCTCGACGCACTGAATCAGGAAGGTCGCGAGCCGGACCGCTGGGAAGCGGAGCACATAGCGTCCACACTCGGTTTGGTTCTGGTGGGCTGGTATCACGCTGCGACTGTGAAGGCCGAATTGACGCTCACGCCTTCCGATGAGCGGGCGAACCCTGAGACGTGGGTTAGGGGAGATGACACCGCGACCGCTCGCGCACTTCGGGACGGGCTGGAACGCGTAAGCGGTGTACCCGCCAGAAACTTCTAACTACAAGGTCCGGGGACATGGCTGATATCAGTATCGCAATCGTCGGTCTGCTAGGCGTAGTCGCTGGCGGATACTTCAACAACTTTCTGGCTGAAGACTACAAACGCTTTCGGGATAGCCAAGCGTTAGCCGGTGCGCTCGCTGGTGAACTGGAAGCGCACGGTGAAGCCATTCCGTTGCTGCAAAAGTCGCTTCCTATACTTAGTGATATGGCAGGTAGAGGATTGCAATTGAATATGCCGGAAAGCGAAAAACCTAACAGCCCAATCTTCGAGGAGAACGCGGGTAAGATCGGCGCGCTTGGTCCTGAGTTGGCGAGGGAAGTGGCCTATGTCTACGAGAATATCAACGCTTTCCGCGCGGGAATGCACCAAGTATCAAAAGTTCATAAAGACATGGAGCCTCATTGGAACCACGCCATGCTCAAAGGGTGTCTTGAACGAATCGAAGGTGCGCAAGCGCGCGGCGAACCATTGATCGGACTTTTGAAGGCGCACGCGAAAGCTTCTTATTGGTGGCGTCTTGCAACGATCAAACAAATCGTTTTCGCTACTGTCTTGTTTGTTGGCTTTCTCGTGGCCATGATGGTCTTTTCTCAACGGTCGCAAGAAAACACCAACTGTACAACTGTGTTCGACCATGCGAAGGGTGTACTGACGACCATTTGCAAGTAGGTGAATCTCCGCCCGCGTCCAACGATGGGCGGGGACATTGCCGCGCGTGGCGCCAACTGCCGGGTTTAGGCGGTTGAGTTCAGACCGGGCCGTTAGTGAAGGCTTTGCGGCTGACGACTTTCGCGACGCTCTTCCCCCAAAAATTCGCCCTGTGTGGCTCGTTTGCGTTGCGCTCGCGCCTCTTCCTGTATCCGCCGTCGCCATACTCGCAACGTTTCACTGACGCGTCAGCAATCGCGGCTTCGAGTTCGGCCTGATTGAATTTCGCTGGTCTCATTTTCTGTTCACGGGCAGGACGAAGGACAACATGCGATGAAGAAGCGACATGTCGTTCGATTGCTTCATCGTTGCGCGTTCCCGTTCTTCAGCTTCAGCGCGTGATTCAGTTTCGTCGAACTGTTCGGTGAAGGCCGAACGATGCGTCGACAGTTCGAGCGTTTCGCGATTGTTGCCGAACCCGTTCATCCATGCCGTTCCGATACCGCGCGCACGTGCTAGATGACCCTTGCCGATTGCGGTCGAGCGTTGCCGGGCGATCGCTTGCGGCTTGTCAAAGAATCCCTTCGTGTCGCGAGTCGAGCCGGGCGGCGCGCTTACGGCTTGCTGGATCGGTTCGTCGAACGTCACCGTGTCGACAGCACCATCGTTCACAGGGTCGGCCGCGACCGCATTCGATTCTTTGCCCTTGCCGCGCGTTTTCCGGGCCGTGGCGGGCTTCGTCTCTTCCGCTTGTGGCGAGACGTCGAAAAACGTTGCTGGGGCCGTGGCGGCTTGTTCCTTGGGCTTTTTGCTGAAGGCTTTAGGCATGGTGTCTATTCTCCGTCGTATTCGTCGATAGTGCCGTCGAGATAGGCGACCATGAGTTCAGTCACGAATCGTTCGCAGGGCTTTTGTGCAGCCGGAGCGGGCCAATTGCCGGACAGAAACGCATAGATCGCGAGAATGTCGCGCGCCGACAGCGCGTCAATCAGTTCTCGCCATGCGGGCGGCGCGTTGTCGTATGCCTGACCGGGAATCCAAGAGCCTTCGCCGTCTTCCTGAAAGCACAGGATCAGCGTCATCAACTGTCGCACTGCGAGCGGGTCGCGGCCTTGTTCGTGCTTCAGGAACGCGGGCCAGTCGCGCAACGGCTGAACGCTTCGGATCGCGATCGACCATTGATCGTCAGCCGGATACATGGCCGTGTACGCCGTCCAGTCGAGAACGCGCCGCGTATGGTGCGGTTCGTTGTCCGGATGCATACGATAGAAGTCCGCAAGTCCGATCGGCACGCCAGCGCGCTTCAGTTCGATTGCGATCCGTCGATACGCCGGGCCTTCGCCGAACTCCGCTTCGATTTGCCGGAACAGTTCATCGAGTTCGGCCTTGCTACGTTTGATGATCTTCGCCATTGCCGCGCCTTCAGTGTTTCGTTCCGTTGTCGGTCGACTTCTGCTTCTTCACCAGCTTGTCGAAGTCCGACAGTGCAGTGTCGATCAGGATCGAACCGTTCTCGCCGATCTTCATGATTCCGCGTAGCAGGTTCAGCCGGTCGATTGCCTGAAGCTTCACGGTGTCGCGCACGTTCGGGTGTTTCAGCATTGCGAGTAACGCGTGTAGCGCGTGGGAACCGTCCGATTGCCAAAGGTCTTCGGGATCGGCGTTAAGAATTCCCTGTTCGACGCGCGCGGTGACCCACGGGTTCGTATCGAGTGCGAGTGCGAGCGAACTTAGGTTCGACATGTCGATCCGGTTCGCGATCATCTTGAACGCCTGAATACATGCGTGTTCCGACGGGACGCCGTTCACCTTCAGTTCGACGTATCGCGTGAAGGCCGGGCTGAACCGTTCTGCGTACGCCGGGTCGGCAAAGTCGCAAGGGTCGAGTGTGAGGATTTCGCTTTTCATGGTTTTGCGGTCGACAATTACTAAGTTATCCGAATTGTACTTTGTAAGCACGGTCCTGTGTTGCGCGTCAAGCCTTGCTTCGTGGATTCGGGATTAGGGCGGGAGGAAACGAAAGCGCCGTGGTCAACCGCCTGATAAAGGCGACTGAGGCCACTTGTTTATTGGGGTTTGGGGTGGCGTTGGACACTCGCCGGTCGTTCGTGTCCGGTATTGGGCCAGGGCGACGCTGCGTCGTTGCTGATGGTCGACGCGATAGGAAGGCCGTAGAGCGGTTTCCAGCGGGTCGGATGATGCGATAGTCGAGAGAAGGGCTTCGAGCCGCGCCTATGGGCTGGATTCGAGCCGGACGCTATGTTGCGGGTATAGCCGCGCGTCGCTGTTTGCTGGTGGATCGCCGCGACGGCGCTTTGATGGTTTGGCAACGATTGAGACAAGTTTCGAACCCTGCCGCAAGCTGTCTCAAATTTTTGTCTCAATTGCGAATCGACGGCAGCCTTACCCAGTAAGCCTCTATCCTTCTTTTTATCTATTTGAGACAAAGAGACAAAGAGACAAGAGATATATAAAGGCCGTAGAAATTTAACTGGCCTTAAAGCGGTCGCGAACGCGTTTGTCTCTTTTGTCTTTTTGTCTCAAATCCTGCGGCGCCTTTGTTTATAAGGCTGCGCCCGGGACACGAGTTTTTGTCTCTTTTCGAATCCGGCTGCTGCGGCAGCATTCAGGCGGCAGAATCGACCGTTTAGCATCCTGCCGTGCGGCAGTCGGCAGCGTACCGGCAGCGAAAGAACAAACAAAAACGGCCCGCCAAATAGCGAGCCGCGATCATAGAACGTTAGTCCGGCAGTCGATCAGAACCCGCCGGATTGCTGGATAGCGCGCCGCCCGCTGTTCGCCTTTTGAGCGTTGATCGGGTTCCCGCGTTCGTCGACTTCAATGTCATGTTCTCCGTCATCACCGTTCGCCCTGTCGATCGCCGTCAGGAATTCATCGGCCGTATTGAACGGGAATTCGAATCCCGGAAGCTTGCCGCGCGCGATTCCGCTTTCCGACTTGGCGTTCATTCGCGTTAGCTCGCCGTCGAACCTTGCGCACTCCTTCTCAAGGTCGCGCATAAAACTTCGATCTGTCTTCAGTTGAGCGGACCCGGCGGCGTTCAGAACGGCCTTAATCATTTCGTCGCGGTCATAAAACAGGACGATTTTCCCGCTGTTGTGCTTTTTGAGCGTTCGCGGTTCAAGCGTCGACATTGCGGCGGCGAAGTACGGCCGGACGTTATCGTCTTTCATGCCGCCGCGACCGCTCTTCATTTCTTCGTGAGAGAACGCGAAGACGGACTTCGACACCTGTCGAACCATGTCGCGATAGCCGTCGATCCCGTGGACGTCGAGCCACGCCCGCGCTTCAGCGAGCAATTGCCAAAGGTCGGTCTTCAGGCTATCGACGTTCGCTTTGAAGTCTTCGCGCCAGCATTGCTTTCCGTTGCGGTCGTCAAGCTGTCCGCAAAACATCGGATAGAAGCGCCGGTTCCCGGTATCGTCGCGAAGCAAACCTTCGTACTTGTTCGCGTCCATCACCGTAATCCACTGGCGCGGCACGGTGAGATTTCCCTCGAACTTGTACGAAAAGCGGTCGCTTGTTCTCGTGACGAAATCTTTCACGCGCGACAGGTCAGCTTTCGAAAAGCCGGTCATTTCGCCAACGGCGGCACAAATTGAAACTCCCGTGATTTCGCGAAGAAAGTTCGTCTTGTCCGCACCCAAATCAAGCTGGACCGAGTCGGCTTCAGCGTCGCCCGTGATAAGCCTCGAAACCAGCTTTCCGAAGTATGACTTCCCGCAATTTTGCGCACCCACGAGCGTCAAAATTATCGGCGCCTCTTCGCCCGGATGCATAAGCCGCGTGTACAGCGAGAGCCAGAAATACATTCCGAAGTCGCGGTTCAGTTCAGTGTCGCGCGACTCGAACATGTTCACCAGCGCATGCGGCATGCGAACGACACCGTCCCATTGCGGGATCAGCGAGTCGACGCGTTCGGTAAGGTCGTTCCAGCGGTGACGAAGTGCATAGATGCGAACCGCTTCGAGAATTTCCTTTACCTTCAGTTCGCGAAGGCCGACGGCGTTAAACGCGTTCAGGAAGTCGAGACCATCATAGAAATCGTCAAGGATCACGCCGCGATGGTCGACGATGCGGCCGATAAATTGGTTGAAGTGCGGCTTGTTCTTACCGGCGTCTTTGAACAGGTAGTCGAGAACCGCAACCTTGTTCGTATCGGTCGCTTTCGGAACGGCGATAAACATGTCGCCGATCCTTTTCTTGGTTATATCTTCAAACTGAACTTCGCCAGCGATCGCCTTCGCGCGCTCGACGATATCGTCGATTTTCGCGGCCTGAGCGATCACGTTGGCCGATTCCTGAAGGGCAACGGCACGCGCCGCCCGGGTCCGTTCTGCGACTTCGTTCGCGGATTTGTCGAACTCTTGGGAAGCTTGCTCGAACGCTTCGACCGATTCAACATCGGAAGTATCGGCGAATCTGTTCGGCTTGACTTGGATTTCAGACATTCTCTACATTCCTAGAAGACGTTCAGGAATGCAGAAAAGCCCTTGTCAAAAGGTTGAGGCTTTGCCATAATGGACAAGCATTCCTGGACGATTGCACTCTTCTCGCCGGAACGGTCCGCCAAGACCTTCCGGCTTTTTCTTTTCTGGCGTCTGAAATTCATACTGCGGATGAAGCTGGGTGATACCTGAAGCGGGCGACTACGGAAAAGCTCGCGGCGAAGGTGAAGAGCCGCACGGTGATTGTAAAGCTTCTGACCCGAAAGATAAGGTCGAAAAAAGTAGTCGCGATTTACTCTTGAAATTTAATGTAATCACGGAAGTTACAATTATTCATCCACCCAATATTCGACCAGTCGTTTAGCTTCTTCCGTCACGCTCGTCCACTCTTCGCGAAGCATTGCGACCATGCGTTCAGCGACGGTGAGCGTGACGGCCTCAGCGCTGCCGATCCACTCCATGTCAGACGCTGACACGTATTGAGGTTCGTCGAACGTGTCGATAATGTCATAGACCGCGTCTTCATTGCACTCCGCTTCGATCATGCACGTTGCGGCTTCACCCGCTAGACCGACGTAGAATTTCCAATCGGTCGTGTCGTCTTCCGCCGGAGCCGTGAGGCCTTGCTTTGCACGTAGAGCGCGAATCGCCTTCGCCTCAGTCGATCCCGGCTCGATGTGTATCGCGCAGTTCCCCAACCATGAACGCTCGTCTTCACTAACAGATTCATTCGGCCATATCGCCGCCTGTCCTTGACCGCCGAACCGCTTCAGGATCGCAAGGTGTCCGGCTTCATGAACGGCGACGTTACGCCGCTCCCTGTCTTCAATCTGTTTTCGGTTCATGGCGACAATCATCGCGTCACCTTCACGCCACGCACGGCGGCGAACACGCGCAATTCGATGAACGCAAAGGCGCTATCAATCGGGTCCGCCAACAGGCAAGCCGCGACAGCAAAGGGAATGTTTTCGAGAAGGGTATGGATGAACATGGTTCGGGTTCCGTTTTCCAAGTTGAGGAAGGAACCCGCGCTGTTCTGGCGGGGTGCTGATAGTTTGTATGTCCGCACTCGGTCAGCCAGTGCGCGCCGCCTATAGGGTCGGTCTTTCGGGTATCGTCAGCCGGTCAGCCGTTGACGTGTTGCGGCGCCATTATCTCGACAGTTCTCGACGTTGCGCAACCCTGCCGCGAAAATTATTTTGTCGACGGAAATTCGGGAGATTACCCAACTATCCAAACATATACTGGACAAGGGTTTCAGCTTGATAGTTGGGCAAATCGCGCGATCCTAAGAAATCGGAAGGTCGATTTTGGTCGATCGTTATCGACCTGTAGTTCCGAAAAAATTTAATCGGGACTAGCGCCGTTGACCCGATACGGGACAGTCCATAGAATCGCTTTCAACGATGAACGAGAAGCACGGGTTCATCACTTCACGAAACCATTCCATATAGTACGGAGTACAAAATGAATATCAATTCTGTGTACATCACTGGCGACAATCACGAGTACGGCCCGGCCGAAGTTGCTGTCGTCCTTCCCGCGATCGTGTCGCAAGACGGTTTGACCGCGTATGCAGCGTCGAGGCTTGCTGGCTTTGATCGTATGAGCGCGGCGTGTGCGTGTTTTCACGGTGTCGAAGCCAGTCCGGAAAATCTCGCGCGCGTCGCTGAACACTTTGAAAAGGAACTGTCGCACGAGTTCGACGCGCTTTGCGGCGCCGCGACTGAAGCACTGGGCGGCGCGGTCATTCGCAACGAATGGAAACGCCTTCGTGCATCGACCGCCGTTGCGTCGCGCGATTTCGTCATGGTCTGCGCCGCCCGTCTTGAGCGTGTCGTTGCCGATTTGCCCGCGCACAAACGCGAAAAGTACGGCTCGCGGCTTGAGAGCATGAAAGCTATCAAGCGCGACGGTATTGACGAAGTGACGCGCCGCGCCGCAATTGCTGGTGAGCGCGTCGAACACGGTCGCGGCAACGGCCTGACCTTCATTCCGCAATAACAGGTGAGTCGCGATGGACACAAACACTCTTAAAAAGATCATTGCGTGTTCGCAACCCGTCGGTATCGCTGGCGGCGAAGAACGGAAAGTTACGTTCTCTTATGAGTCAATGGTCAAAGCCGCTGAACTTATCGGTTTAGAGATTGCGTCAAAGCGCGAAGTGTTCGACGACTTGCGCAAGCTGGGTTTCACTGACGCAAAGATGGACAGTGAACGTCGCATTGCCGCGCCGCTCCGGCTGGTTGTTCACATCGTGATTCCCGTCGCAAAAGAAGTTCTGTCCGATTACGAAAAGACCGAAAAATGAACCGCGTCGAAAATCATATCTACGGCGATCACTCGGTCGAGTTCATGTCGAGCCTGACCTTTCGCAAACCGTTCGTCATTGGCGCGTTCGACCTTGTCGAAGGTGTCAGCGACAAGCTTCGATTCTATGACGCGATCGTTTGCGAGCCGCGCGGCAATCGGCTTGTTCAAGCGGCTGACATTGTGCTTCACGTCGATCCGGACAGCGAAGCCGCGCGCAACCTGATTAACGTTCAGCTTTCGCCGCTTCTGTTCGATACGTACGCGGACAATCGCGGAACGGAACTCGTGTCGATCGAACTCCGGCCGCATGTCGGTTCCGCGACCGTTCTTTCGAACGGCGCCCTGACGCGTACCGTGCGACACGCTCACGATTACGAGTTTCGCTTTACCTTTTGCTGGTAACTGTCAGCATAACTAAACCACTTTCACAACTATCAAACGGAGTTTAAAACTATGGCTGACGATCTTGACAAATTCGTCCTTCAGTACAACGTAGAACTGAAGGACTCGATTGCTCGTTTGGAAAAATTGCATTCCAAGATGGACGCTGTCGAAAAGTCCGGTTCGAAGGCCGGGCAGGGTCTGAAGGTCTTCGCGCAAGGTGCCGCGTCGGAACTCGACAAGATGATTCCCGGCTTGAATAGCGTCGCGGGCGCTGTTGGGAAAATGGGCGGCGCGTTTGCCGTTGCTTCAACCGCTGTCGCCGCGCTCGGTGTCGGTATCAAGTCCGTGATGGATTTGCGCGAGCAAATGAACCAGCAACGAAGCGACAGCCTTGCAACGGGCCTGTCAGGCGTACGCACCGAAGACCTGACGCGTAAGCTGTCCGCACAGGGCGGCGGGTATGTGAGCCGCGAGAAGGCGTCTGAAGGTCTTCGTACGCTCTTCGACATGACGAACCAGTCTTATCGCAATCCGACGGACCTCGGTCTTCGCAGGAAGCTTGCGGCACTGGGGATTAATCCGGGCGTTCCGGGTTCGCCTTCGACCGCGCCGCTCGACGTTCTCGGTCAGCTTGCGACGAAAACGTCGGGAATGTCTGACGCGAATATTCAAGGTCTCGCGCGCGGAACGGGTCTCGATATCGACTGGTTGCGATCGTTCGCGAAAATGGGTCCGGGTGGTGTCAAAAACATCGGCATGAGCGAAGACGAAGTCAAAGCCTATTCGCAAGGGTCCGACGATGTCTCGAAGCTGAACAAGGATTTGCAAGAGTTCCACAATCAGGTTTCCCAATTGGAAACGACGCTGGGTGAAAAACTCATTCCGATCTTCAATACGCTGTTGGGCGGGCTGAACATGACCTTCGACCAGATGGCCGGTAAGAAGCAGCCAGGCGCGAAGAAAACGAAGATCGTCGGGTATGTCGAAGGCGTCCCGATCGAAGTCGAAGATACGAGCGCGCAAACGCCCGCCGCGAAGGAACAAGAGAAGCAGGAAGAGAAAAAGAAGCAGGACGCAGCGAACGCGGCGGCGGATAAGTCCGATCAAGCGGCGCGTCAAGGCGTTCAGACTCAGAACGAAATGGCGTTCGCGATTATGGCGTTCGGGTCTTCCGTATCGTCGTTCAATACGGGCGTCACGAACCTTAAACAGGCTTGGGCTTCTTGGGCGGGCGAAATCGGAAAGGCGGCTGGCGTCAAGGGCGCATCGGGAACCGGGCCTGTGACGCTTTCGGGTGGCGGCAAAGGTGATTGGAAATCCAGTCCGCACGCAGATTTGATTGTCGCGAGCGCGAAGGCCAATGGTATCGACCCGCAACTTATGTATGCCGTCATGATGACGGAATCGGGAGGCGTGAACGGTAAGACTTCGTCGACCGGCGCGGGCGGCTTGATGCAGGTCACGCGCGGCAATTGGAACAAGCTGGGTGGTGGTGCTGACGTAATGGACCCGGCCGCGAACATCATGGTTGGCGGCAAAATCCTTGCCGAACAGCTTCGCATCCACAAGGGCGATATGGACGCCGGTTTGCGCGGCTATAACGGTAACAGCGACCCAAACTATGTCGACAAGGTCGGGAAGTTTTATGGTGGAAATGCAAAGGGTATCGGTCAAAGCCGCGAGACCGGTATGCAAATTCCGGCCGTTCAGAAAGCGGTTGCGGATTATCTCGGCGTTCCGCTCGCTCAGATTCAGAACGGCGGGGTGAATCGTGGCGACGCGGCGTTCGCGCTTCAGCAAATCAAGGCTGGCACCAACAACAATCTCTTCAAGCTGAACAACGACCTGAAGAACCCGATGTTGAACATGCAACCGGGCGCCAAAGCCGCGCTGATGCGCCAGATTCGCGAACAGACTGCGGGCACCCAGATGCTCGACAAGTTCGGTCAAGGCGTGGTCGACAGGCAACTGAACAACGACACGCGCTCAATGACCCAAGGTCAAATGCCGATCATCACTATCACGGTGAACGGAGCCGACCATCCACAGGCGGTCGCGAAGGAAGTTCAGAACCAGTTGAATAAGGCAATGGCCGATCTTATGGCGAACTACGCCAGTGCGGAGAAGGGCTGATTAGGGCTTAGTCTCGAATATATTTTATCGGGACTAAGCCAATTGACCCGGTTCGGGACAGTACATAAAATGTTTACATCAAGGGCGGCAATCGAGCCACCCAATCAAACAGGAATCCTATTTATGTCTCAACTAACGCAAGCACATCTTAAAGCAATGTACGCGGGCAAATCGGCCGGTCTGGACGTTGCCGGAATCATCCCTTCGACGATCGGTTCGAGCCATGCGACCGCACAGGCCAAACGCGCTGCGAACGCGGGTTCGAGCCGTCGCCCGGCGAGGATCACGAAAGAGACCGGCTTCAGGGTCACGAAGTTCGTCGGTCAGGCGAGCGCGATTATCGACACGATCGCGACGGCTCAGAAAGGTCTCGATACCGTGAACGGAACGGAAATGTCGAACAGCGAGTTCGCCAAGCTGTGCGCCGAAGTTCTCGAAAAAGCGCCGCAAGCGCTTCGCCGACTTCTCAATCAGGCGGCGGAACTTCTGGCGCGCGTGCAAGGTGAACAGGCCGCAAGCCGCGACGCTGAATACGAAGCGGGCGGTTCCGGCGCGACGGGCGAAATCCCGCACGCTGGCGCCCGCGCTCAGGACACGGCCGCTGTCGTTCTCGACATGGAGCGCATGGAAGCAACGCGCAAACGCGCGAATGAATTGCTGGCCGCTCAGAACCCGGCGCGCGTTCACATGGGTCTTGCCGACGATCCTGTGACGGACCTTTCGCAACTGTTGTTCTGGAAACCGGCCGCGAATTAATCAACTGAAAGAACGCCGCGCCAGCATCGGGCGGCGAACATAACGGAGGCTTTGTGAAAACGGTTACCTTCAAAAAGATCGCGGTCAGTGTTTGCAGGTCCAAACGTGATCGAAAAGAGCGAATTCGAAACAAGCGGGTGCGTGACGATCACGAAGCGCATTCTCTTCGACGATTGAGTCGAGAGCAACGCCCGTTAAGGGTCGACGCCTGAATGAATGAACGGAACGCGCGGTACGCATTACTTGCCGGATACATTGCCCTTCGAATTGTTGTATTCGGTATGGCCGCGCTTCGATGGTTGAAGAAGAGACTTGAACAGGATACGAAATGAGTGAGAAGCCGCGAAACCATCAGCGGGGAAAATGGCTAAATCAACGCCTGAACGATGCGCGTGAAGCGTTCGAGGTTGCGTGCGAGTTTGCGCGGCTCGAACAGGAAAAGGATGTTCAACTTACCGTGCTCAAACAGGCAATGGAAACGATCGCGACGTGTGACGCGCCAGCATGGGTTTTGCGTGTCATCGCAATGCGCGCTTTGTGTGGCGTTGTTGTTCACAGCTTCGATATCGAAGCTTTCGAACTGACGGGCGAAGAGCGCGCCGAACTCGAAAAGACTGGGACGCTCAGGTACAAGGGGAAGGAGAAAGACCCGTTTGTAAAGAAGCCCGAACCCGAGGCCGCGCCAGTCAAAGCGAAGACCATGAGCATGGCGCCTAAGCTGGTCACGGCCGAACGTCTCAAGGTGCCCAAAAAGGAACGGGCTGAACGTGTTTTCGCGATCGATCCGCGCGACCAGCCGCAACGCGTGTTCAAATCACAAAGTGAGTGGGCGAACAAATGAACATCGAACTGAACCCGATCAGCCGCGAGCAGGCGGCGAAGGACTTGCGCGACATGCTGCCGTTCGTGCGCGCGGCTCTCGCGAAGGTCGCAAGCGGCGATGCTGTCGGTTTGCCGCTGCGGACAATGGCGCTTCGAGCGCTGAACGGTCAAGACGTGCGTCACGTGTCGCTCGACACTCGGAAGGCCGAAGTTAAGGGTGTTTACCCGTCCTATGACGAACTCGGTCAGCTTGATCGCATGCACGCGCGAGCCGTTCTGAGACTGCGTCGACACTGAAGAGGCACCTTCAAATGTCATCGACCGACCGTCAGGAAGAGCGCGACATGCTTTTCATGCGCTAGGTCGGGAAAGCTTCGACGATCTTCTTCAAGTCATCGGGTAGCGGCGGTAGATTGGGCTCGGCACGCGCCGATTTTGGGTCAAAGTCGATGTCCAGTTTCCACACTCGCGCATGGAAGCGTTCCTGCATCGCCGCTTCGAGTTTCGTGAAACAGGTCCGGTTGAACTTAGGATTCTGTTCGACCTGTTGCAAGAGTGAAAGGAAGAGGGAGGTGCGCCGTCCGATAAGTTCTGCACCTACGTGTTCCTCGATCTCTTCCCAAGATGCTTTACGGTTCGTGCGTCGCAGGTCAACGGTGGACTTTTGAAATTCGACCGCCGTGTCCTGATGATGCGTGAATACGAGTTTGAGTGTGGAGAATAGTTCCTCTGCGTATTTCACGTGCTTGATGGCTTCTCTTCCTGATTCACTGTCGAGTAGGAAGGACAAGCTGTCGAAATCAAATATCTCGATATCATCCATGGTCAGCAGCAAGGGTTTCACCAGCGACCATGTCGGAGTGTCCGAAAAGGCCTTTCGTTTCTCCGCGATTTCGTGCCTCACGCCAAGGCGTAACTCGCCGGTCCGGCGCTGGATGGTGCGCAGTTTGAACAGCGCTAGGTTTCCTGCCTGTAGGTTTGAATTTCGCTCCTGTATCCGGCGATGCAGCACGGCGAAGAAGAACGCAACCAGGGCGCCGAAGAGCGTGCCTAGTCCGGCCTTCAATGCGTCGAGGTACCAAGGGGATGCGCCGCCCGATACCACAATCCAGTTCGGGAATGGCGTCTGAAAAAGGAATGTCGGCAAGTGGGTGGCGGTGATAGTTGAGATGTAGTTGGGCGTGGGCAACACAGTAGCGTGCCTTCAGATGTCATCGACAGAGAGGAAGGGCGCGAACTTCTCCGGGATCACATCTAGTTGTTTTTGGAACCACTCTGTCATTTCGGTGAGGCGGTCACCATATTCGGTTCGCTCTTGGTCCGGGATCGAAACCCGTTCCAGTGAGCGCCGCACGGCTCTGAACTTCACGGCGTTCAAGTGTAGCTCTTCCAGATAATCGGCAACCGCTTTGCTAACTAGGAAGCGCGCGCCACGCGTTTGGGCCAAAAATTCGTCTAACGCAGTAAGGCTCAAGTCGCCATTGACAACAACGGATGCGGCAAAGGTCATCGCGGCTTCATGCACGGCAAAGCGCTTATCGAACCGATCCAACTTCAGCTTGTTTCGATTTATGCGTACTTGCTGCCACGCGATCCAGCCCCCCACTACCGCGATGATTGGGGATAGCGCAGCCGCCCCAACTTGCATTGCAGTTACCCAGCCCGATTGTGGATCGCACGCCATTTGATTCCCCGTTTCTGGTGTTTTCGTGTGAACATTCTGCCACTGAACATGACTGGCAGAGCACACAACAGGGGAGAGGCTTGCTATGGGTTGGGGCGGGGATGTTGCGAAAGACGTTGCGAAGGTAATTATTTCGACAGGTGCGCTCGGTGCCATTGGCTTGGTATGGCAGCATTTCTATGGCAGCACGCCGGAATCTGCCTATCAAAAAGCTTTTAATCCAATACAGCTATTGCAGTGGCAAGTGTGGTTGTGGGCGGCCATAACTGTGTTTCTCGTGGCGTTCGGCGTATCTGCCTTGCTCCGCAGACGGCCATCAGACAACGGGAGCGCGGACGACTCTGCGTCAACTTTGGAACCCAAGATCGCGATCGTTACTGGGGAGGCCGCACCATACGGAATTACTGATGTTCAAGCTGGTCAAGTGAATAGCTCCGTGAAGATCGGCATCAAGAACGCGGGCGGCAAGACGCTTTCAAACTGCAAGGTCTACATCGAGAAAATCTCACCGCAACTGAATTCTCCCGGAGGTCCGTCATTGCTGCTTGATGGGACGGGTTTTCAGTTGCGGCACAATGACCCGGAGAAGTTTATTGAGGTGGCTGCGCATTGGGGTAACAACGACAAGTTCAGATTCAGCATCCCGGCAGGGGTCGGGTTCTTTGACTCCTCGCTGTGGATGGATGATGACACGCGTCGAACCTTTGCGATTCGCGTCAACGCTACCGAATGCGAGCGCTCTGCGCTGTTCGAGATATGGGCGGACGAGTCGCGGCGGCTGCATCTCAAATTCCTCAACTACATCAATTGACGCCGCGCGCGAAGAGTGTCGACACCGAGCAGCGTCACTGCCGTTTCGAGTCCAATGGTAAAGTAGGTGTGCCCTGGGCAATCCCGCACAAGGCATACCAAGCGGAACCGTTTGGACGCGCGTTGGACTCGACATGTGTCGAACGGGCAGAAAGCGACAGAAAGAAGCCTTATAAATCAATGGATTAGGGGCTGTTCAAGGCCATGAAAAAGCTGCTGAACGATCCGTCGCGTGTCGTGCGCGAGATGCTCGAAGGTCTTGAGATGCTCGCGCCCGACACCGCGTTGCTGCGCGACGCGAACGTCGTCGTGCGGCGCGATCTGCCTGAGCCGCATGCGAGGCGCGTCGCGATCATTTCGGGCGGCGGCAGCGGACACGAGCCCGCGCACGCGGGCTATGTCGGCGACGGCATGCTGGCAGCCGCCGTGTGCGGCGAGGTGTTCACGTCGCCGTCGACGGATGCCGTGCTCGCCGCGATTCACGCGTCGGCGGGACCGAACGGAGCGCTGCTGGTCGTCAAGAACTACACGGGCGATCGCCTGAACTTCGGCCTCGCCGCCGAGCTGGCGCGCGCCGAGGGGATTCCCGTCGAAGTTGTCGTGGTGGCCGACGACGTGTCGCTGCGCAACACCGTCGAGCGCGGGCGGCGGCGCGGCATTGCGGGGACTGTGTTCGTGCATAAGATCGCGGGCGCGGCGGCTGCGGCGGGCAAGACGCTCGCGGACGTGGCGGCGATTGCGCGCAGTGCGGCCGATGCGATCGGCACAATGGGCGTCGCGCTCGACGGCTGCACGCTGCCCGCGACGCAACAGTCGAGCTTCAGTCTCGCGGACGACGAGATCGAACTGGGCCTTGGCATCCACGGCGAGAAAGGCGTGCAACGCACGAAGCCGATGCCTGCGGATCAACTGACGGACACGTTGCTCACCGCGATCACCGACGATCTGCAACTGGCGAGCGGTGAGCGCGTTGCGTTGCTGGTCAATGGTCTGGGCGCGACCACGCCGATGGAACTGGCCGTCGTCGCGCGCGCGGCGATCAATGGACTCAAGCAGCGCGGACTGCGTATCGAGCGCGCATGGTGCGGCACGCTGCTGTCCGCGCTGAACATGCCGGGCTGCTCGATCTCGGTGATGCGCGTGGACGACGAACGCCTTGCGCTACTCGACGCTCCGACGAAGGTCGCGACATGGCCGGGCGCAGGACGCGTGAATGTCGATGGCGCGACGGGTATCGCGTCGGGCGCGGTGGACGATGCTGTTGCATCGTCGCGTGAAGCTGCCGTCGAACGCACGCCGTTGCAGCTTGCGTTCGACGCCGCTGCGCGCGCCTTGATCGACGACGAAGCGCGTCTGACCGAACTGGATTCGAAAGCGGGCGACGGCGACCTCGGCTCCAGCATGACGCGCGCGGGCGAAGCCGTGCTGGCGATTCCCGCCACGGCATGGCCATCGGCGGCCGATGCGCTCGCGGATCTCGCCGTCACGCTGCGTCGCGCGATTGCGGGCAGTTCCGGGCCGTTCTACGCGACGGCGTTGCTGCGCGCATCGCGCCGTCTCGGCGAGAGCAATGCACCCGCAGCGTCCGATTGGGCCGCTGCGTTCGATCTGGCTGTCAAAGCGATCTCCGAGCTAGGCGGCGCGCAACCCGGCGAGCGCACGATGCTCGATGCGCTGCGGCCTGCGGCGGATGCGTTCACGGAAGCTACAGGTCGCGGAGAATCGCTTGCTGCTGCATGGGCTGCAACCGTCGATGCGGCGGAGAAGGGCGCGGCATCGACGGCTTCGATGATGCCGCGCGTCGGACGCGCGAGCTATCTCGGCGAGCGTGCTGTGGGCGAACCCGACGGCGGCGCGGTGGCCGTGGTGTGCTGGCTGCGCGCGTTGACGCCGTTCGTGCGCTAACCGTTCATGCGCTAGCTGCCGATGGCTTTCGCCCGCTTCGCCGCGAAGTCCCACAACTGCGCCTGATTCGTCTCGACGCGCGCGGGCAACAGACCATTCTTGTAGAACGCATCGGCAATGATCTGCTGCTCGCTGTAATTCTGCACGGCTACTGCCCGCACCATATAACTGCGCCGCGAATTCGCGCGTTCGATCGTGGTCGCGTCGAGGCCCCATATCGGCGCAAGTGTTTTCGCTGCGTCATCGGGGTGCGCGCGCAGCCATTCGCCCACTTCCTTCAGTTGATCGAACACGACCTGAACCACTTCGGGATGCGCATCGGCGAACGTGCTCGACGCGAGATAGTAGCGCTGATACGAAGCAAGCCCGTCGCCATTCGCAAGAATGCGCACATCGGCGTTTTTGTCGACGGATGCGACATACGGGTCCCACGTAATCCAAGCATCGACGCTGCCGCGCTCGAATGCCGCGCGGCCATCGGCGGGCGTGAGATAGCTGATCTTGACGTCGGTCGCTGTGAGGCCTGCTTTGTTCAATGCCGCCAGCAACAGATAGTGGCTGCCCGCCGCTTTCGTCACCGCGATGCGCTTGCCCTTCAGATCGGCGAGCGCGTGCAACGGGCTGTCCTTCTTGACGATGATCGCCTGCGCGCCGGGCGAAGGCGCTTCCTGCGCGACATACACGAAGCGCGCATGCGCGGCCTGCGCGAAGATCGGCACAGTGTCGGCGACGTCGGCGCTGAAATCGACGGCATCGACATTGAGCGCCTCCGTCAACGGCAGGCCGCTCGTGAACTCGTTCCACGAGATGCGCACGTTGAGCGGCGCGAGTGCTTTTTCGAGCGAGCCGCGTGCCTTGAGCAGCGTAATGAGCGTCGACGATTTCTGATAACCGATGCGCAACGACACAGGCGCGCCATTAGCGTTGGACGCTTGCGCGAAGCTCTGCGCCGAGGTCAGCGCAAACAGGGAAGCCAGTGCGATGCGGGCGAAGGCCCGTCGTGTGATAGACGCCATACGTGTGTTCCGTTTTCTGTGTTGAATTAGGCGAAGCAGTGGATCGATTCGCCATCGTAGCAACGGAACCGACGCTTCCTAAGCGAATGTTTCAGCTATTGATTGCACGCTTTTCGATAAGCGTAGGCGTGTTGTTCATCACGCTCGACACGTCATTCAAAAGATGCAAAACATAAATATTGCTGTGAGATAAACATATATAAATAGAATAATTCTCACCGTGGTCCTTCGTCGCTACGCTTGCCTGCATATCGACTGTGAGGGCCTATGAGCGCTTCTGTTCCAACGTCTTTTTCTGCGCGGCGGCGCGTGCTTCGCGCGCTCGCGGCGGCGCCTGCCGTCGCTGCGTTTTCCGCATCGATCGCGCGTGACGCGCGAGCAGCCGACGCAGCATCGACCACGATCGTGCTCGGCGATCAGGCAGGCGGCACGCGTGCGCTCGCCGAAGCCGCAAAGGTACTCGACGGCACGCCGTACGCGTTTCGCTGGGCCAACTTCCAGGGCGCAGCGCCGCTTTTCGAAGCGCAACGCGCGGGCGCTGTCGATCTCGCGCCCGCTGGCGATCTGCCCGTGCTCGCCGCTGCCGTCGGCGATCCGACCTTGAAGATCGTCGCGACGCGTGTCGGCTCCGGCGCGCAACTCGGCATTCTCGTTGCGCAGGATTCGAAGATCCGCACGGTCGCGGACCTGAAGGGACGCACGGTGTTTATCTCGTCGGCGCGCGGCAGCATTTCGCAATTCCAGCTGTACGGCGCGCTGGCTGAAGCGGGATTGTCGAAAGACGATGTGTCCGTGCGCTTCATTTTGCCCGTCGATGCATTCGCGGCATTCGCGTCCGGTTCGATCGAAGTGTGGGCGACGTTCGATCCGTACTACGGCATCGCGGTGCAACGCGGCGGGCGGGTTCTGCGCGACGGCACGGGCATCAACAGCGGCCTGGGCTTCATCACGGCCTCGGGCGCCGCGCTCGCCGACACGCGCAAGCGCGCGGCCATCGCAGATGTTCTGCTGCGTTATCAGCGCGCTGGCGACTGGGCAGTCGCGAATGCCGACGCCTACGCGCAAATCTACGCAACCCTCACGCGCTCGCCGCTCGACGCCGCGAAGCAGATCACGAAGCGCGCGTCGCTCAAACAGCACTTCGTCTCCGACGCCGACATCGCGGCGCTGCAAAAGGTGGCGGACGCCGCGTATCGCGATGCGATCCTGCCGCGCCGCATCGACGTGCGCGCGATTTCGGATACGACCATCGGCAACGCTTAAGCCGCTTTTTCAAGGAGCGTATCGACATGTCCTCACACACTCAGGCAATCGATCTTGCGAGTCTGCAGGCAGACGAAGCCGCTGCGCCGCGCGACGTCCGCGGGCAGATTGTCGCCGCGCTGGCGGCCCTCGCGTGGCTGGGCGGCGCGGCCGTAACGCAATGGTGGCCGGCGGCCGACGACTGGCCGTACACGCGCGAACTGCTGATCCTGAAGCTCGCGCTGGCGGCGTTATCGGCGGCAATCGGCACGCGTGCGTGGCTGACGAACGGCGCTGTCAAGCCGCAGGCGGACACAAAACGCGCACGCATCGACACATGGATCGCGGCGGGACCCTGGCTGCTCGCGCTCGCCATCGGCATTACCACGTGGGAGTTGGTCACGGCGCAGCTCGAATGGTTGCCGCGTCCGTTCTTCGCGCCGCCTCAGGCATTGATCGCGGTGTATTTCGACGATTTGCCGAGACTCGCGGCGAGCGTCGGGCATTCGTTCGTGTTGCTGGCTTATGGCTATGCACTCGGCGCGCTGACGGGTTTCACGATTGGCGTGAGCATCGGCTGGTCGCGTGCCGTGGGTTACTGGCTGCACCCTGTGCTGCGTCTGATCGGCCCGTTGCCCGCGACCGCGTGGTTGCCCCTCGCATTCTTCTTCTTTCCATCGAGCTTCAGCGCAAGCGTCTTTCTGATCGCGCTCGCCACCGCGTTTCCCGTTGCGGTGCTCACGTGGTCCGGTGTCGCGAGCGTGAACTCCGCTTACTACGACGTCGCGCGCACGCTCGGCGCACGCGCTTCGTTCCTGATCCTGCGCGTGGCGATTCCTGCCGCGTTGCCGTCGGTGTTCGTCGGATTGTTCATGGGGCTGGGCGCATCGTTCTCCGTGCTGATCGTCGCCGAGATGATGGGCGTGAAGGCGGGGCTTGGCTGGTATCTGCAATGGGCGCAAGGCTGGGCTGCGTACTCGAACATGTATGCCGCACTGCTCGTGATGGCGCTGATGTGCTCCGGGCTGATCACGCTGCTGTTCAAGGTGCGCGACCGTCTGTTGGCCTGGCAAAAAGGATTGCTCAAATGGTAGCCGCTACTCAAGCGTCGCACGCGCATGCAGATGCGCGGCAGGGCGCGCGCATCGACGTGCGCAACGTCAGTCATCGTTTTGCATTGCGCGGCGAAGCGCTCGCCGTGCTCGACGACATCAGCCTCACTGTCGAGCCGGGCGAATTCGTCGCGCTGCTCGGACCGAGCGGCTGCGGCAAGTCCACATTACTGCGTCTGGTCGCGGGGCTCGATGCGCCCGCACACGGCGCGCTGCATGCGAACGGCGAGCCGATTGTCGGGCCGGACCCATCGCGCGTCGTGGTGTTTCAGGACCCGACGCTGTTTCCGTGGCGTACCGTGCGCGACAACGTCGGTCTCGGTCCTGAGGCGCAACGAACGGGACGCGATCGCGCATCGCGCGACAGTGCGGCGAAGCGCATCGACGCCGCGCTCGAACTGGTTGGCCTGGAAACATTCGCCGATGCGTTTCCGCATCAGCTATCAGGCGGCATGGCGCAGCGCGCGGCGCTGGCGCGCGCGCTCGTCAACGATCCGCAACTGCTGGTGCTCGACGAGCCGTTCGGCAAGCTCGATTCGCTGACGCGCATCCGCATGCAGGGCGAACTCGTGCGCTTATGGCAGGCCGCGCGCTTCTCGGTGCTGCTCGTCACGCACGACGTCGAAGAGGCCTTGTATGTGGCGAACCGCGTGATCGTGCTGAGCGAACGGCCGGCGCGCATCGTCGCGGAAGTGCGCAACGACGCGCCGTATCCGCGTCATCGCGACGACCCGAAACTCGTCGCGCTGCGCCGCGAGGTATTGGCGCAACTCGGCCTCGTCGCATGACGCTGCAAACAACCACATCACGCATTGGGACAACAACGACATGAAAACCGACGACAAGATTGACCATCCAACGCCCGCCAACGCATCACGCCGCGCATGGCTGCGCAAGACCGCGTGGACGGCGGGCGCTGCCGCGCTGGGCGGCGCATCGTTCCTGCCGGGCATGCGCGCCGTCGCCGACGAGAACCTCAAGCCGCTCAAGCTCTCGTGGAATGCAGGCGCAATCTGCACCGCGCCCGTGCCCGTCGCCGTCAAACAGGGGTTCTTTCGCAAGCATGGCCTCGACGTCGAACTGATCAACTTCGCCGGTTCGACCGACCAGTTGCTCGAAGCGATCGCCACGGGCAAATCGGATGCGGGCGTCGGCATGGCGCTGCGCTGGATCAAGCCACTGGAGCAGGGCTTCGACGTGAAGCTGACGGCGGGTATCCACGGCGGCTGCATGCGGCTGCTCGCGACGAAAGCGTCGGGCATCGTCGATCTGCAAGGCCTGAAAGGGCGCACGGTCGGCGTGAGCGATATGGCGAGCCCCGCGAAGAACTTCTTTGCGATCTCGCTCAAGAAGATCGGCGTCGATCCCGACAATGACGTGCACTGGCGGCAATACCCCGCGCCGCTGCTCGGCGAGGCGCTGAAAAAAGGCGAAGTGCACGCAATTGCAGACGGCGATCCGACCATCTGGACGCTGCGCGAGACCGATCATTTGCAGGAAGTGTCGAACAACCTGTGCGGCGAGTATGCGACCCGCGTGTGCTGCGTGCTGGGCGTGCGCGGTTCGCTGATTCGCAAGGACCGCGCGACCGCGCAGGCGTTGACGCAGGCGCTTCTCGAAGCGACCGAGTGGACGGCGAATCATCCTGCCGAGGCGGCGACGATTTTCTCGTCGAATGCACCGGGCGCGGACGTCGCGCAATTGACGGCGATGCTGAAGAGCCACACGGACCATCATCATCCCATCGGCGACGCGTTCAAGAAAGAGATCGCGTTGTATGCCGACGATCTGAAGTCGGTCGGCGTGATCAATGCGGGAACGGACTCGAACCGATTCGCGACCCGCGTGTTCTCGGACGTGCTCGCCTGAGCGATTGGGGCCTGGTTGGCGGCACGCAACGTGCCGTTTGTCTTCGACGCAGTTGGTGCTTTGCGGTCTTAACCGCGAAGCACAACGACGCCTCTCATGACGGTGCAATGTCGAATTCGGTTCACTTCGACCTACACGCCACCGTGCAAATCCGATAAAAATTCCCGCTCGACGAAAGCTTGCGCTACGCGCGCGCGTCATATTGACGGCCATCGACAGGCGTCAGCTTCAATTCTGCTTTCAGTGCCTGTCAAGTCGCACGTCTCACTACCGGCACTGGAATAAATATCGGTGAGACGTGTTAACGAGAGTTCGGGACGCACAACGCGAGAATCGCGCCCCGCCCGGACAGCCATGCTCGAAACGCCTGCAACGAGAGGCGGTTCGAAGCACGGTCCGCTATTCGGGGTGAGCTGCGCTGCAAAGCAGGACGCCGTGGGCTTGTGCCGCGTTGCCGTCCCCGCATAGAGCGCGATTTGACCAATCCGATTCCCCGCTCTCGACATGAACATGGAACGCGTGTCTTTTCTCGGCAAGCAGAACCCCTCTCTGACGCTGGCGCTCGCGGGCGGACTGGCGTTGATCGTCTTTCTGGTCGATTCGTTCGGTCACTTTGCCGCGGCGATCATGGTGTTGTATTCGATCGTCGTGATGCTGGTGGCCACCGTCCTGTCGCGCCGCGGCACGCTGATCGTCGCGATTGCCTGCATCTGGGCAACGGTGATCGGCTTTCTGATCGGGCATCTCGACGAAGAGTCATTCTCCGCACTCGCACGCGCCACGGTGGCCTGTCTGTCGATCATCGCGACGACGGCCCTGACGTTGCGCATCCAGGCGGATGCCGCGCGTCTCGCGGAGCAGGTGCGCGAACTGAACCAGACGCACGACGCGCTGAACCGTTCGACAACCGAGCTTGCACATGCCACGCGCGTCACGATGCTCGGCGAGCTGGCGGCGTCGATTGCACATGAAGTCAGCCAGCCGCTCGCCGCGATCACGACGCATGGCGAAGCGGGCCTGCGCTGGCTGCGGCGCGAAACACCCAATCTCGATGAAGCGTGCCACGCGTTCGAAGCCATGGTGAGCAATGCGCGTCGTTCAAGCGAGATCATCCGTCGCATACGCGCGTTGGCCAGCAAGAGCGAACCGACGTTTGCGCCGCTTGGCATCAATAGTCTCGTCGTCGAAACGATCGACTT
This sequence comes from Paraburkholderia hospita, assembly GCF_002902965.1. Taxonomy (GTDB): domain Bacteria; phylum Pseudomonadota; class Gammaproteobacteria; order Burkholderiales; family Burkholderiaceae; genus Paraburkholderia; species Paraburkholderia hospita. Next base: position 1,018,386 of record NZ_CP026107.1, read on the forward strand.
GCTGGACCGCGAGGTCAAGCGATACGGCGCTGTCGTGAAGATGGACCTGTCGCCGGGCGAGTTGACGGTGAACGGCGACCGCGTGCAATTGCAGCAGGTTCTGATCAATCTGGCCGTCAATGGATTGCAGGCGATGTCGTCGATTCAAAACCGGCCGCGCGAACTCAGGTTGCACACACGCATCGAGGAAGGGAGGCGCGTTTCTATTACGGTCGAAGACTCCGGCGTGGGCATTTCACCCGAGGTCGCAGCGAAACTCTTTAGCGCTTTCTTTACGACGAAAACAGAGGGAATGGGTTTGGGGTTGTCGATCTGCCGGTCGATTGTCGAAGGACATGGCGGCTCCATCTCGTGCGTGACACCCTCGACGCACGGCGCAAGCATGCAAATCGCGCTTCCTGTGCCTGTTCTTGCCGAGGCGTGAGCCGCGCAAGGTTACGTTGCTTTCACGTGCTTGTCGCGAGTGAGTTTCTCGTGAACGTCCTGCGTGAGTCGCGCGATCTGTTCGGTGAGATCGCGCGTCAACTCCGTTAGCTCGGTGTTCTGTCGCAGAAGCGCCTGCATTTGCTCGGTTTGATGCGCAAGCGCCTTGTCGCGCCGTTCCGCAGCAAGCGCCAATGCTTCGCGATGACGCGCGTCGGCGTCCGCATGCGCCTTGTCGCGATCGGCCTGACGCGTCTGAGCGAGCAGGATCAACGGCGCTGCATATGCCGATTGAAGGCTGAACGCCAGATTCAAAAGAACGAACGGATACACGTCGAAACGTGTCACGCCGCACACGTTCAATCCAATCCATATAGCGACGATCAAGGTTTGGGACAACAGAAACGTTGGCGTGCCGAAGAAGCGTGCGAACGATTCCGCCTTCAGCGCAAACCAGTCGTTACCGAAGACGGTTGAAAGATGCGCATAAGGAAAGTGAAAACGCAGATGATCGCGTGGCTGGTCATCGTGCTCAATATGATTCGCGGCCGTGTCGCCCTGCGACGCAAGACCCTTGATGTTGCTTTCCATGATGATAGTGGGAATGAATGCTGGAATTGAATAACGGATGCACAACGTTTCGCGCATCGAATGTATGCAGACTGTAGAGCTTCGTTGCCGCGCCGGGTTATGCAAATGCACGCCGCGATTCAGGTCCGCACGGCCTGTGCGCGAGCCGCGCCCAAATGCATCGAACGCGAATGGTCGTGCAGATACCAAAGTGTCGGGGCGATACACAACGCCCGTCTCACGATAGCCTGGATACTGGATTGGTACGCGATGCACTGGCCGCGATAAAGATCGCACAGCGCGAAGCGCGTATTTCGCCGTGTCGCGTTCGTCGGATCGACGAAGGGAGCGACGGCTGAATTGGCATCAATCCAGGAGTTCAGGTAATGGCTACGTTTGTATTGAAAGATGGCACCCAGCTTTTCTATAAGGATTGGGGTTCGGGACAACCGGTCGTGTTCTCACATGGCTGGCCGCTGAATGCCGACGCGTGGGACGCGCAGATGATGTATCTCGCGGAAAAGGGTTATCGCGTGATCGCCCATGACCGGCGCGGGCATGGCCGTTCGAGCCAGCCGTGGGACGGCAACGACATGAGCCGCTACGCGGACGATCTCGCGGAACTGATCGAACATCTCGATCTGAAAGATGCGGTGCTGGTCGGCCACTCGACGGGCGGCGGCGAAGTCGCGCGCTATATCGGCCGGCACGGCACGCAACGTGTGTGCAAGGCCGTGCTGATTTCCGCCGTGCCGCCGCTGATGCTGAAAACGCCTGCCAATCCGGGCGGCCTGCCGATTTCCGTGTTCGACGACATCCGCAAGGGCGTGATCGAAAACCGCTCGCAGTTCTTCAAGGATCTGGCGTTGCCGTTCTATGGCTTCAATCGCGAAGGCGCGAAGCCGTCGCAGGGCACGATCGACGCATTCTGGTATGCAGGCATGCAATGCTCGATCAAGAGCGCGTACGACTGCATCAAGGCATTCTCGGAAACGGACTTCACGGAAGACCTGAAGAAGATGACCGTGCCGACGCTGGTGCTGCAAGGCGACGCGGATCAGATCGTGCCGCTGGACGATTCCGGCAAGCTCTCGTCGAAGCTCGTTCCGAACGGCAAGCTGAAGATCTACGAAGGCGCGCCGCATGGCATGTGCACGACGCATGCGTATCTCGTCAACGCCGACCTGCTGCAGTTCATTCAGGAATAACAGCAGACGCCTGCAAGTCCTGTCGGGTATCCGGGCACCGACAGGATCTGGCCGTTACCCGTGACGCAAGCCATTGCGCCACGGGTAACGGCGTTATTGCTCCTGCTCTTCGGTGGTTGTATGCATCGGGCGATGGTCGCTATACAAGCCGTAGGCGCGAGCTTCGTTGATGTCGACGATACGCAATCCACTCGAAGTGAACGCACGTGCTTGCATGGAGTGCGCACGCCGACGCGTCAGCATCGCGGCGATGCCTGCGAATGCCGCGCCGACCATCGTGCCTGCGGCGCCGCAAATCAGCGAAGCGAGTGCCTGTTTGATATCGGCTTCGAGGCCTGTGCCCGTTGCGGAATAAAAGAGTGTAGGGCCGCATAGCAGGCCCCATGCGCCACCCCAGAACGCGCCCGTTGCGCTCCAGTACTTGACGCGCGTTCGTGCGGAATCGTATGCGCCTCGCAAATCGAACGGGCATGCAGACCGTTCAGCAACAGGCGATTCTTCCAATGCATTCAAGCGTGTGCCCGTTGGGCACCGCGTCGACACGAGGGTCAACCGTTTGCTTCGATCGTTCACGATCGTCTCCTGATCGTCTGATTCGCATGGCGCCGCATCGATGTCGCACGGCGGTGTGTGAATGCATTGTCAGGTGAATGGAAGCTCGAAAATGTCGAATTGGCACGACGTTCAAGTGGTTTGCACGGTCGCGCTATTGGAGCGACGCGAACGCCGCGCGCCCGAGATTGCCAAGCACCGTGTCGTTCTGCGGCGTGTGAATGCGCGCGCACAGTACGTCGCGATAATGGCGTTCGAGCGCGTTGTTGCGGCTCAAACCCGGGTTGCTGCTCGCTTCGAGCGCGAACTCGACGGCTTCGATTGCGTGCTGGCTCACGAGGTATTTGATCGTCGGCGCTTCCGTTGCGCTCACGTGGCCGGCCGCGCCCGCATCGAGCAACACGCGATTGTTGAAGAGCAATGCGTCGATGCGTCCTACCGTCTGCTGAAAACTGTCGAGGCTCGACAGCGGCGCATTCAGGCTCGACGGCACGCGTTGCGCTGTCCAATGCACGAACCAGTCGCGGGCCGCGCGCGCGACACCGTCGTAGATCGAAGGCAACAGCACGTTCATCCAGAGACTGGTGACAGGGTCCATGCCGTTTGATGGACCGGGGAATTGCAGATCGACAGCGTGATCGAGCGGCACGCGCACATTGTCGAAGATGACTTCGTGACTGCCCGTCGCGCGCATGCCGAGATGATTCCACGGTTCGCCGAAGCGGATGCCGGGCGTGTCGCGATGCACGAGCCATGTGCCGACGCGCGGCGACGCTTCATCCGTGCGGCCCCATACAGCAAACCATGTCAGCCCTGGGCTGCCTGTCGAGTAGAGCTTGCGGCCGTTCAATATCCAGTGGTCGTTTTCCTGTTTGCCGACGGTACCCGGCAGCCCGCCGCGCGACGGCGAACCGAGTTCCGGCTCGACGCGCAGCGAATTGATGAGCGCGCCGCGCTCGACGGCGTCGCGCGCAATGCGTTCTTTGAGTGCGATCGGCCAGTTGGGATTCGCCTGCAAACGCAGATGGTAGAGACATTGCATCACGACGATCAGCGCTGTCGAAGGCTCGCCGCGCGCAATTGCACGTATCACCTTCAACGTTTGCGCGAGCGTCGCTTCGCGGCCACCGAGCGCGCGCGGCACCGTCAACGAAAGCAGTCCGGCGCGGCGCAGCTTCGCGAGGTTGTCGTGTGGAAAATGCGGCCCTGCGTCGAGCGCGGCGGCGCTTGCGGCGAACTCATCGGTCAATGCAGCGAGCCAGGCATCGGCATGCGGACTGTCGAGATCCGCGAGCGCCTCGAGGGCATCGGCGTCGCGCTCGGTATCGATGAGTGCACTGTCGGGATGGCGGCGTGTCATATCGGACTCTGTGTGTCGATGGAGCTAGACAATGCGCGGCGCGAGATCACTGCGCATCCAGCGGAAACTGACGGTCGAAACTCGGCGCGACGTCGAGTCGCGTTTTGATGACGTCGGCGCGGTGATAGAGATCGGCGGTCTTTTGCTGTTCGGCGACCACATGGTCGTCGATGGCGATAGGGTGCAGTTGCGCGCGCTGATAGACGGTCTTCAGCACTTCGGGCGGCAAACCGGTGACGCGCGATTGCATCGCGGCGACTTCATCGGGATGCGACAGCGCCCAGCGCTGCCCGGCCGCGACGCGCTTCAGGAAGTCGGCGATTTCCGCGCGCTTGGCCTTGATCGAGTCTTCCGTTGCGGCCTGGAAGCTCAGTCCCGACGAGAGATTCACGCCATTCGCGATGCTGCGGTCGTGATCGCGCTGTTCGGCGAGCGCGACGTACGGGTCCCATGTGGACCACGCATCGACATTGCCCGACGCGAGTGCCGCCTTTGCATCGGCGGGCTGCATGAAGCGCAGCGACACATCGGAGAGCTTGATGCCCGCACGCTCCAGCGTTGCGATTGCCAGGTAATGGCCAATCGAGCCGCGCGTTGTCGCGATGCGCTTGCCCTTCAGATCGGCGGCGCTTTTGATAGGCGATTGATCCGGGACGATGATCGCGAGGTCGATGGGTTGCGAGCGGGTTACCGCGACGGCACGCACTTTCGCGCCAGCGGCGTAGGCGAAGATCAATGGCGCATCGCCGAGTCCGCCGACATCGATCGCACCCGCATTCAACGCTTCGCCAAGTGGCTGCGCAGCGGGGAAGTTGAACCATTCGATCTTGTACGGCACGTCTTTCAACTGCCCGGATGCTTCGAGAATGCCGCGCGTCTGCAATTGCTGATCGCCGACCTTGAGGATCGTGTCGGCATGAGCGGCGAACGGCGCGGCGGAGAACGCAATGAGAAGAAGACGGGCAATCAGACGGTGCATGATGGATCGTGATGGACGCGAGAGAGTATGAAAAGCCTACGATACGCAGGCGGTTTTTATAAGGCAAACGCATTGTTCTGCTTTGCTAATATGCGAGATCGAAATGCGTGTGCGGCCTTGAATGCGATACGTCAATCACGTTAAGCTCGACACATCATTCGTCAATACTTCATCAAGTGGAAAGTACTCAATGAAACTCGATGAGATCGAGGCCTTTGTCGCTGTCGTGCGCAGCCAATCGCTGAATCAGGCGGCCAATGCGCTGGCGCTCACTCAACCCGCTGTGACGCGCCGCATCCAGAACTTCGAGGAAGCACTCGGTGTGGCCTTGCTCGACCGCAACACGAAGCCGTTGAAGACCACACCGATGGGGCGCGCCGTCTACGAACAATGCCGCGCGATCGTGCGCGAAGTCGAAGCCCTCAGGCATCTCGTCACCGACGATGCGCCGCTTGCAGGCGTACTGCGTCTTGGCGTCGCGCAGACGGTCGCCGACGTCGCGATGCTCAAGGCCTTGCATGCGTTACGTGAAGCGCACCCGGAATTGCAGGCACGTGTATCGACGGGTTGGGGCAATCCGCTGCTGCAAAAGGTCGAAGACGGCGAACTGGATGCGGCTGTCGTGCTGCTGCCCGCCAATCGTGCGCTGCCGGAAGCGCTGGTAGGCGAGGTGCTCGGTCCGTTGAAGCTGGCGGTCGTTGCGCGCAAGGGCAGCATGAAAAAGCGCGTGCATACGCTGGCCGAATGCCAGGCGTATGGCTGGGTGCTGAATCCCGATGGCTGCGGCTTTCGCGCGGGGCTACAGCATGCGCTTGCCGCGCAGGGTTATGCATTGAAGCTGAATCTGGAAACGCTCGGTACCGAGCTTCAACTCGGTCTCGTCGCCGATGGCGTCGGGCTGGGTCTCGTGCCGTTGCCGCTGCTAGATGCAAGCGCGTACGCGGCGCAACTCGACGTGATTCAGCTTAGTGATTTCAAGCCTGAAATCGCCGTGTGGATGGTGCGCTCGCGCGCGCTCGGCAAGATGCAGTCGGCGTTGACGGTGCTGTCGGAAAGCATCGAAAAGAGCTTCAAGGCCGCGCGTTTGTCGCGCGCGGCTTGAGCTTTTTGGCAACGCCCGACGATCGCAGATCAGATCACGAAGAACCCATGCGTACCGTCGCGATCCAGTTGCGCGACTAAGCCGTATTCCCATTCCAGATACGCGTTCATCGCTTCGCGCGCATTGTCGGTGCCTTCATAGGGGCGCCGATAACGGTCGATGCGCGGCGAAGCGAGATGTGAATCGCCGCTTTCGACAGGCAACCCCGCGCGTACCCAGGCCGACGTTCCACCGTCGAGCACATGCACCGGCTTGCCCGTCAACGCCGCGACTTCCGGTGCGATGTATGGCGCGAGCGCGTTCGTTCCGCACGTCACCACATAGCGTTTCGCATCGGGCAACGCGCGCAGATCGTCGAAGGCATTCGACAGATGCGAGCGCACGATCCAGTGAGCGCCCGGTATATGCGCCTTCACATGATTGGCGCTCGACGTCACATCGAGCACGACCGTACCGCTCGCCGTGTCCGCGAGCAGCGCCGCGAGTTCTCGGGGCGAGAGCGTTTGCGTCGAAGCAGGCTGCGGCTTCGCGGCTTGCCACGGGCCGCTGGCCGTCAGTTCGTCCGGCGATGTGGCGTCCACCACGTAGGTGTCGATGTTCATCTGCGCGAGCCACGAAGCCGTCATGTTCGCGCGTACGCCGTCGTCGTCGAACAGCACGACACGCGCGCCGCGCACAGGCGCGAACATGTCCGTCTCCTGCACGAGCTGTCCGCCCGGCGCGCCCTGAAAGCCGGGTGCGTGCGCGCGTTCGTATTCGGCGGGCGTGCGCACGTCGAATCGATAGGTGGTGCGCGACGAGTCGGCGGCCCAGCGCGCGGCTTCGTCGAGCGTGGTGCGGCTCACGCCGGCGCGTTGCGCGAGCGCGAGTGCGGCACGCTGCGATGCATCGATGTCCGCCGCGTCGAGTCCCGCTTGCGAATCGAAGCGCCGGTCGCTGCCATGTTCGAGTTGCTGGCCCGCGAGCGTCCAGCCAATCGTGCCGTTGCGCAGCGCAGCGACGGGATTCGGCAGCCCCGCGTTGACGAGCGATTGCGTACCGATGATGCTGCGCGTACGCCCCGCGCAATTGACGATCACACGTGTGGTCGGCTTCGGCGCGAGCGCACGCGCGCGCAGCACGAGTTCTGCGCCGGGCACGCTGATACTGCCCGGAATGTTCATCGTCTGATATTCGTCGAAGCGGCGCGCGTCGAGTACGACGATATCGTCGCCGTTCTTCAGCAACGCATCGACGGCTTCCGCCGAAAGCGAAGGCGTGTGCCGGTGCGCTTCGACGAACTCGCCGAATGCCTTGCTCGGCACGTTCACGTCACGAAACACTTCGCCGCCTGCGTGTATCCATCCGTCCAGCCCGCCCGCGAGCAACGCGACGTTCGTGTAACCGAGCGAGGTCAACTTGTCGGCGGCGCGCTCCGCGAAGCCTTCACCTGCATCGAACAGCACAATGGACACGTCGCGGCGCGGCAGCCGCGTCCACGCGTCGAGTTCGATGCGTGACAGCGACAGATTCGCTGCGAACAGCGGGTGACACTGCGCATGCGGATCTTCTTCGCGCACATCGAGCAGGGCGATTTCACGCCTGGCGAGCAGCGCTTCGCGCACGTCTTCATAAGTGCGCTGGGGATATGACTTCATGAATGACGACGTTCCTTGCTGAGGTCCCACAGGTTCGGGATGGTTTCGTTCGAATAGCCGGAGATAAACGGCTTGTTGAGGCCGTCCGGCGCGTACGTCGAACGTAGCACTGCGCCGATGTTCGCGCCATAGACGTGAATGCTGACGGACACGCGATCATCATACGCATTGCGCACGCGGTGAATATCGCCGATTCGCGGCGAGACCGCTTCGACAGCGCCTTTTTCAAGGCGTATTTCGTCGCCGGCCTGGCGCAGTGTGCCGTCGCTGTCGCGCGTAAAAGGGGCGGCGAGTTCCGCGCCGCGCAGCACGCCGATCAAACCCCACACCGTATGGTCGTGGATCGGCGTCTGTTGTCCAGGGCCCCAGACGAAGCTGACCACGGAGAAGCGTTGCTGCACGTCGGCATACAGCAGGTATTGCTGATAACGCTCGGTGGACGGTTGCGCAAAGGCATCGGGCAGCCAGTCGTCGGCGTGGATCAGCTCGCGCAACGCATGCCCGCCACGTTCGAGCAATTCGGGTTCAGCGGTATCAGCATCGACGAGCGCCGCGATTTCGCCAATAAAATGACGCAGTTTGTGAATCGCCATCAGTCGAGCAACTCCCGTTCTTCTTCGACAAGCTCTTCATATAGGCTCTCGAACGAGTGCAGCGCGCCGCCCGGACGGCCGACCTGCTGATGCGTCAACGCGGCGATGTCGTGCGGGATCGGTTGCGGCGTGCCCGCGGCTTCGGCGAGCAGTTGCGCGTGGCAGGCGTTGTCGAGTGCGATGTACCACCATGCAGCCGCTTCGACGCTCGGCCCGGCCGTCAGAATGCCGTGATTCTTCAGGATCACCGCCTTGTGCTGGCCGAGCGCGTCGGCGATGCGCGCGCCTTCGTCCGTATCGAGTACCACGCCCCTGAAGTCGTCGAACAGCGTGTGGTCTTCGTAGAACGAGCACGAGTCCTGTGTCAACGGATCGAGCTTGCGTCCCAATGTGGACCACGCTTTGCCGTACAGCGAATGCGTGTGCGCAGCGGCCACGACGTCGGGCCGCGCTTCATGAATCGCCGCGTGAATCGCGAATGCCGCCTGATTCACGGGACCCTCGCCGACGACGATCTCGCCGTGTCGGTTGACGAGCAACAGGTCCGACACGCGAATTCGGCCGAAATGCTTACCGAGCGGATTGACCCAGAAGTGATCGGTCCATTCGGGATCGCGCGCGGTGATGTGACCCGCGAGACCTTGCGCGAAGCCATAGCGCGCGAACAGACGGAATGCGCCCGCAAGGCGCTCTTGCCGATGGCGGCGTTCCTGCGCAAGCGTGCGCTGCGGCGCGGCGTCGTCGTCGAACCAGAACTTGCGCACGGGCGTCTGGCGAAGCGGGAGCGAGGGCGTATCGTGGAGTGCAGTGCTCATGTTTTTATATGCTCCCGTCGTCACGCGGCGCGGCGGACGCGGGCGGTCAACTCGCGCGTCGTGGGGATCAGTTCGCGCCCGTAGTCGATTGCATCTTCGAGCGGATCGAAGCCGCGAACCAGGAAGGTCGTCACGCCGAGTTCGTAATACTCGGAGAGCGTTTGGGCGACCTGCGCCGGTGTGCCGACGAGCGCCGTCGAATTCGAGCGTCCGCCGATTTCCTTCGCGACTGCCGTCCACAGCCGGTCGTCGGCGCGCACGCCGTCGCCCGACGCGGCCAGCAGGCGCTTCGCGCCTTCGCTCTGTTGCGGGCCGCCGCGCGAAAAGCCCTGTTCGACGCGCAGACGCCGTGTTTCTTCGAGGATGTGCTCGGCGCGTTCCCACGCCGCCTTTTCCGTCGACGCGAGAATCGGACGGAACGACACCGAGAAGCGCACGTTGCGGCCATGCTTTGCCGCTTCGGCGCGCACGCGCGCGATCAGTTCCGCGACCTGTTGTTTCGATTCGCCCCACAGCGCGTAGACATCGGCGTGCTTGCCCGCGACGGCGAGCGCAGCCTCCGAAGCGCCACCGAAATAGATCGGCACATGCGGCGTCTGCTTCGGCTTCACATCGGAGAAAGCCTTTTCAAAGCGATAGAAACGGCCTTCATGATCGAACGGTTCGTTTTCAGTCCAGACACGTCGCAGGATCTGCAGATATTCGTCGGTGCGCGCATAGCGTTCGTCGTGCGCGAGATAGTCGCCGTCGCGGCGTTGATCCTCGTCGCTGCCACCAGAGATGAAGTGCACGGCGAGGCGCCCGCCGGAGAAATGATCGAGCGTAGCCAGTTGCCGCGCGGCCAGCGTCGGCGCGACGAAGCCCGGACGGTGCGCGAGCATGAAGTGCACGCGCGACGTGACGCTCGCGGCATACGCAATCGTGATGGTCGCGTCAGGGCTCGTCGAACTGTGCGGCACGAGTATGCGATCGAAGCCCGCGTTCTCGTGGGCCTGCGCAAAGGCGCGCACATAGTCGGTATCGATCGCGGGGCCTTGGGGCAGATGCGTTTCCGATACCTTGCGCTGCTGGATCATGCCGATGAATTCGACGCTCACGTTGGCTCCTTGCCGTATGTTCCGCTTCGACGGACGATTGGATGTGAAAGCAGACGCGTTAAGCGTCTGCAGGTCGAAATCAGGCTATCACTGCGTTATGCAGAATTTAAATAGTAAATTCAGATAAAGATATCGAGTGCGCATGTTAGACATGGCTCGACATGCGTGAATCAGAGCGTGGCTGGCAGGCGTTCCAGAAACTCCCACGGGAAAATGCCACGTTCGTGGCTATCGCTGAACAGCAGTTGGACGCCGTATCCGGCGGGGCGAACGTCCAGCACGGCGATGTCGTCCGGGACGACGGGCTCACCGCCACGCAGGCGTAGACGCTTGCATTCGGCGCAAGGGCAAAGCTGCCGCAACACGCGATGCGTGACACACTGTGTCGCGCCGTCGGGCCAATGCAGCGTCAGCGTGTGCATTGCGTGGTCGATCTCGATGTGCCTAGGCGTTTTCATTGCGTGGTTTGCCCGATCTGCTGCAACGCGATCCGCACAGCCTTGCGGACTTCGGGATCGGCGTCGTCGAGTGCGTGTTCCAGCGCGGCTAGTGTAGATGGATCGCGCAGTTCGCCGAGCGCGAGCGCCGCTTCCTTGCGTAAGTTGCTGATCGCATGCGACAGCAGTGCGACTAGCGGCTGCGCGGCGGCGCGGTCGCCCAGTTGACCCAAAGCGCGCGCCGCGCGCAGGCGCACTTGCCAGTAGGCGTCATCGAGCGCGGCGATCAGTGCGTCGCGAGCGGATTGTGCACGCAGCTTGCCGAGCGTCGTTGCGGCTTCTTCGCGGACTTGCCACGCCGAATCGGCGAGTGTGTGTAGCAGCGCGTCGGCTATCTCGGTATCGTCCGCAGGCGCGAAACCCAATGCGCCGACGGCCACGCGGCGAATCTCCGCACTGGTGTCACGCGTCGCGACACGCGCGAGCGGCACGAGCGCGCGTGAGTCTTTGAGCCAGCCAAGCACACCGACGGCTTCGATGCGCACGCCTGCATCGTCATGATCGAGCGCGCGTACTGCGGCTGAAAACGCGTCGGCATAACGCAGTTCGCGCAATGCGCGCAGTATGGCCGCTTTCACGAACGGCTCGGGATGATCGACCCACGCGCACAACACTTCGCCGGAAGACGCGTCCTTCAACGCCGACAGACTCGACGCAGCCGCTTCGCGCACATCGCGTTCCGCATCGGTCAACGCCTCGCACAACGCCGCGACGATCTCCCGTTGCTCCCATGCGCCGAGCACGCGCGCCGCTTCGCTGCGCACGTCGGCGGATTCATCGTGCTTCAGCGCGACGACGATGGGTTGCAGCGCATCGGGGTCTTCGAGGTCGGCGAGTTCGAGCAGCGCGATGCGTCGCACGACGGCATCGGCATCCGCGAGACGCGGCAGTAACGCCGCCGCTTCCGGCGCGAGTGTTTGGGGATCGTAGGTCAGAATGGTCGAGTCGGTCATGGACGATCAAAGTGTGAAGTTGCGCGGCGTCATGCCATCTCGCGCAGCAGTGCAAGGCACTGGCGCTTGATATCGATGAAGGCGGGGTCGAGCGTCGTATCGTCGCGACGCGGGCGCGGCAGCGGCACGGGAATATCCGCGACCACGCGTGCCGGGCGCTGCGACAGCATCAGGATGCGGTCGGCGAGAAACAGCGCTTCTTCGATGTCGTGTGTGACGAACACGATGGTGGTGCGCACCTTCGCCCAGATATCGAGCAGCAACGTCTGCATCATGCGGCGCGTTTGCGCGTCGAGCGCGCCGAACGGCTCGTCCATCAGCAGCACGCGCGGCCGGTTGATCAGCACGCGCGCGATTTCGACGCGCTGCTGCATGCCGCCCGACAGCTGCGCCGGATAGTGCGAGTCGAAGCCGCCGAGCCCGACGAGTTCCAGCAGTTCGGCCGCCTGCCTGCGGCGCTCGCTCGCGCCGAGTCCCTTCATCTTGAGGCCGAAGGCGACGTTATCGATCACGCGCTTCCATGGAAACAGCGTGTGCTGCTGAAACACGAGGCCGCGCTCGGGATGCGGACGGTCGACGGCTTCATCGTCGACGGCGATCATGCCTTGCGTCGCGGCGATGTGGCCCGCTATCGCGCCGAGCAAGGTCGACTTGCCGCAGCCCGAAGGGCCGAGCACGCAGACGAACTGACCGGGCGCGATATCGGCGTCGAGGCCTTCGAGCGTGGCGATGCGTGCATGCGGCGGACCGACTTCGACGGCCAGCCCGCGCACGCTGATGCTGGCCGCCGTGGTGGCGGCTTCAATGGCGACGCTGCTCATCGGCGGGTCTCCTGCAGTCTGTACCACGGCGTCAGCGCGACGCCGAGACGTTTGACGAGCACGCTGCTGCCCATCCCGAGCGCGCCGATCAGCGCCATGCCAACGACGATATCCGGGTAGTTCTGCAACGTGTACGACTCCCACGTGAAGTAGCCGATGCCGTATTGACCCGCGATCATCTCTGCGGTGACGAGACAGAACCACGCGGTCCCCATGCCGATCGCGAGGCCCGTGAAAATTGCAGGCGCGGCGCCCGGCAGTATCACTTCCGTATAGAGCGCAAGCGGTTTCGTGCCGAGGCTGCGGGCCGTCGCAACGAGCCGTGGATCGATGCCTTCCACGCCATGCACGGTGTTGAGCAGGATCGGAAACAGCGCGCCGATGAACGTGATGAACATCATGCTGAGTTCCGACGACGGAAACATCAGGATCGCGAGCGGTATCCACGCGACGGCGGGAATGGGGCGCAGCACTTCGAGCGCGGGCAGCGCGGTATCTTCGACGGCTCGGTAGCGGCCAATCGCGAGACCCAGCCCGACGCCGACCACCGTCGCGGCACAGAAGCCCGCCAGCACGCGCCAGATGCTCGCGGCCAGATGCATCGGCAGCTTCGGCGAATGCAGCAACGACCACAGCGCGGGCAGGGCATCGGAAGGTGCGGGCACGTTCGCGAACGTGATGAAGCCCGCCGACAGCCTGAAGTGCACGGCCAGTTGCCAGAGCGCGACGCATACCGCGAGCGATGCCGCGCGCCACGCACGACGTTTGGTCGTTGGCGTGAAGAAGGGCGCGCGTCGGCGTGTCGATTCGCGTCTGTCGCGGAGTTCAAAGGTGGCGGCCATAGACGTTTTCCCGATGTGGCGTGACGATGAAACGCGTTCAGCGCGACGCGACGGCTTGCGCCGCGCCCGTTTTCGCGGCGGCATAATCAACGACGGAGCCCGAAACCTGTTGCGCGTACTGGTCAGCGCCGGCTTTCAGCAGGAACGCGGTGATCGCGCCGTGTGCGTCCTTCACATACCACGCCTGATTCGCGAACAGCTTGAGGCCGCTTGCGTGATCGTGAACGAACACGGCACGCGCCTTGACGCCCGACTGCTCGATCTTGCCGAGTGCCGCGAACGCTTCATCCGCCGATGCGTAATTGCGGACCTTCGCTTCGTTGTCGAGCCACACCTGGGCGACGTCGTTGAAGTCGCGAATTGGCTTGCCTGTCACGGCGTCGTTGGCGACGAGCGGTTGCTTCGCGTAGTTCTTCAGCGCGGCGTCGTAGTCGAGTCCGGATTCCTTGAACGCCTGGCGGATATACCGGTCGTCGATGAACGTGTTCACATCCAGATCGACGTCCGTTTTCTTCAGCAGCTTCAGCGTTTCGATCGCGGTCGCCGTGGCCTGACGGTACTCTGGCTTCCATGTAAGGTCGCGTGTCTGCAGGCCGAGTGGACCGTGATACAGATAATCGACGGGTGCTTCGATGCCCGTCGTCTTCTGGATTAGCAGGCTGTATTTCTCGGGGTCTTGCGCGATCAGACGGTTTGCCTCGATGGCGGCGCGCAGATACGCGACGACCACTTCGGGGTACTTCTGCGCATAGGCCGCATCGACGAGTGCGCCGTGATACGTGGGCACATGGCTTTGCGCGCCGTCGTAAATCTTGCGCGCGATGCCGCGATAAGGAAACAGATCCGCGAACGGCACGAAGTCCGCATGCGCGTCGATCTTGTTCGCCTTCAGCGCGCTGCCCGCCACTTCCGGCGCCTGCGTGATGATGCTCACGTCGGTTTCGGGGTTCCAGCCTTGCGCCTTGATCGCGCGCAGCAGCATGCCGTGCGACGTCGATGCGAAGGGGACGGAAATCGTTTTACCCTTGAGGTCGGCGATCGAACGGATCGGCGAATTTTCAGGCACGACGATGCCGTTGCCGCTGCCCTCCACGCTGCCCGACAACACCGTAATGAACTCGCTCTTGCGGCCCGCCTTCAGGAACGCCGCGCCGTTCAGCGAGCCCGGAAAATCCGCCATCACGCCGAAGTCGAGCTTGCCCGCAACCATCTCGTTCGTGATCGGCGCGCCGGACGTGAAATCTTTCCATTGCACGTCGTAGGTCACGTCCTTGTATTTGCCCGTATGCGGCAGATACTTGTCGAGCAGATTCAGTTCGCGGATCAGCAAGCCGCCTGTCGCGCAGTTGATCGTCGTGTCCTGCGTGCCGATGGCGACGCGGATCGTTTCGGCATGCACCGAGCCCGCAGTGAATGCGAGGGCGAGGGAAGCAACGGAGATGAAGTGCGGTAGAGCGTAGCGGATGGTCATGATGTCGGCTCTTTCGTTGGTGTCAATGCAAGGACAGTGAGTGCTGTTTGCTCGCGTCGTCTCGCTAGCGCAGCAGATAGGGAATATCGACTTTCACGGCACCCGTCGGGCAATCCTGTTCGCACGGCATGCAGTACCAGCATTCGTCGAACTGCATATAGGCCTTGCCTTTGGTGACGTCGATCGCGAGCAGATCGAGCGGGCAGACGTCGACGCATACCGTGCAGCCTTTATCGGCGATGCATTTGCTTTCGTCGATCGTGACGGGTGCCGCGCTTCGATGGAGAATGTCGTGCGGGGTGAAGGACATCGCGGGTGCTCCTGTCAGGCGGTCACATCGGCGAGCGCCTGGGCGTTCGCGCGCGGATCGGGTTTGTCGTCGTGAATGCGCAGGTTGCTGTACGAGCCGCGTTCGCGTTCATCGAGCGGCACGATGTACGGTTCGACCGCGCGTTTCTCGCTGGTCATGCGGCCCGATGCATCCTTGCGCAGATGCGTATGGCAGAACCAGTCGGCGTCGTTGCGCTGCGGATAATCGACGCGGTGGTGATACAGGCCCCAGCGGCTTTCCGTGCGATACAGCGACGCGCGCGCAGCCATTTCGGCGCAATCGCGGATGGCACGCACTTCGGCGGCGCGCATCAGTTCATGCGGATGCGTGGCCTTGATCGACGCGATGTCGTCGGCGATTTCCTCGAAGCGTTGCAGGCCGATTTCCATCTTGCGCGTCACCTTGGGCGGCTGCAGATAATCGTTGACCATGCGGCGCAGCTTGTACTCGACCTGCGCAGGTGCAAGCCCATGCTCGAGTTCGAGCGGCGCATAGACGCGCGCGCGTTCGGCATCGATCTGTTCTTGATCGAGCGGCGCATGTTCGCGGCCCGCAACGAAAGCGGCTGCGCTCTGACCTGCAAACCAGCCATACGTGAACGCGCCGAGCATGTAGTTGTGCGGCACGGCGGCCATGTCGCCGGCAGCGTAAAGGCCGCCCACCGTCGTCTCCGCGTGCTCGTTGACATACACGCCTGACGCGCTGTGCCCGCTGCAAAAGCCGATCTCGGAGATATGCATCTCGACCATCTGCTGCCGGTAATCGGTGCCGCGTCCCGCATGAAAGCGCCCACGGCTCGGACGTTCGTTCGTGTGCAGGATCTGCTCGATGGTCTGGATGGTTTCTTCGGCGAGGTGATCGAGCTTGAGAAACACCGGGCCGTTGCCGCTCTGGAGTTCCTGATAGAACTCCCACATCATCTGCCCGCTCCAGTAATCGCATTCGATGAAGCGTTCACCCTTGCCGTTCGCCGTGAAGCCGCCCAGCGGACCCGTCACATACGCGCAGGCGGGACCGTTATAGTCCTTGATCAACGGATTGATCTGGAAGCATTCGAGATTCGCCAGCGCCGCGCCCGCGTGATAGGCCATCGCGTAGCCGTCGCCTGCGTTGGTCGGGTTCTCGTACGTGCCCATCAGGTAGCCGGAGGCGGGCAAGCCGAGCCGGCCCGCCGCGCCGCACGATAGAATCACCGCTTTCGCGCGAACCACGTAGAACTCGGCCGTGCGGCAATCGAAGCCCATCACGCCGTTCACATTGCCCTGCGCGTCGGTCAACAGACGCGTCGCGACGATGCGATTCGTGATCGCGATGCGCGCGCGTTTCAGTTGCCGGTACAGCACTTTCTTGATGTCGTGTCCTTCGGGCATTGGCAGCACATACGAGCCCATGTGGTGCACTTTCTTGACCGCGTAATCGCCCGTGCCGTCCTTTTCGAACTTCACGCCCCAACGGTCGAGTTCCTCGATCGTCTTGAAGCTGTGCTTCGCGTACGCGTAGACGGCGGCCTGATCGACGATGCCGTCGTTGGCGATGGTGATTTCGCGCGTGTATTGCTCGGGTGTCGCGTGGCCGGGGATGACGGCATTGTTCAGGCCGTCCATGCCCATCGATATCGCGCCGCTACGCTTGACGTTAGCTTTTTCGAGCAGCAAGACCTTCAGATTCGGATTGGCTTCCTTCGCCTTGACAGCGGCCATCGGTCCCGCCGTTCCGCCGCCGACCACGACGATGTCGTATTCGAGTACATGGGTGTTCATCGTGCTTTCCTCGTTGCGTTGTGCTTCGCGCTTTTGCCCGCTTTTTCCCGGTCGATACGGAAGCGGTACTGAAACGCATCGCCGCGAAAGTACAGATGTTCGTAGTCGATCGGCGTGCCTGCCGCGTCGTGCGTGAGTCGGTCGATGCGCAGCACCGGGCTGCCTTCCTCGACCCGCAGCGCGTCGACGATTTCGTCGTCGGCGAGGATCGCGTCGATCGCGACATCCGCATGGCCGAGCGGCACGCCGCAGTCGTTTTCGAGGATCAGGAAGATGTCGCGCGTGACGAGATCGGCATTCGCCAGACGCGTGCCGAGCGCTTCGGGAAGCCACGTCAGTTCGAGCGATACCGGCTCGCGGTTGAGCAGCCGCACGCGATGAATTTCCGTGACGGGCGCACCTTCTTCGAGCCCAAGGCGCGCGGCTACGTTACGATCGGCTTCGACGACGCGAAAGCTGCGCAGCTGGTTGACGATCTCATAGCCCATCGACGACATCGCTTCCGCAAAGCCCTGCAGCGAACTCACGTTCTGAAACGCCTTTGGTTTCGATACGAACGTGCCTTTACCGTGCAGCTTGAACAACAGGCCTTCTTTTTGCAGGTCGCCGAGCGCCTGGCGCACGGTGATGCGGCTCACGCCGTACATCGCGCAGAGTTCGTGCTCGGACGGCATCTGCGAATGCGGTGCGTAGGTGCCGTCGAGAATCTGCACGCGCAGCGCATCTTTAATCTGCGCGTAGAGCGGAACGGAGGTAACGGGGACGAGGGGGCTGGCCGGTTTCGACATGGCTCAACTTGTTATGACAAGATGAGTTGCAGTCTAGTGAACGCTATCTGGCGGCCAAACCAACTATTTCTGCTATCTATTTGAGCAAACGGCGGGAATGGATCGCGTCATCAGGGTATTTACTGAAGCGCTCGCCGCGCAAAACGCGAGCGCAGCCAGACGCCGAGGCGGTCGACATACAGATACACGACGGGCGTCGTATACAGCGTCAGTATCTGGCTCACGATCAATCCGCCGACAATCGAAATGCCCAGCGGCCGCCGCAGATCGGCGCCTTCGCTGCTGCCTAGCGCGAGCGGCAGCGCGCCGAGCAGCGCGGCGCAGGTCGTCATCATGATGGGGCGGAAGCGCATCAGGCTCGCGTGGTAGATCGCGTCGCGCGGCGACATGCCCGAGCGCGACGCGTCGATCGCGAAGTCGACCATCATGATCGCGTTCTTCTTGACGATGCCGATCAGCAAAATGACGCCGATCAGCGACATCACCGTGAACTCGACGTGAAACAGCATTAGCGCGAGCAGCGCGCCGACGCCTGCCGAAGGCAGCGTCGACAGAATGGTCAGCGGATGCGCGTAGCTTTCGTACAGCACGCCGAGCACGATATACACGGACAGCAGCGCGGCGGCCACCAGCAGCGGCTCGTCCGACAGCGACTGCTGGAAGGTACGCGCCGTGCCTTCGAAGCTCGCGTGAAGGGACGCGGGCATGCCGATGTCGATCATCGTACGGTTGATGGCTGTCATCGCTGTCGAGAGCGATTCATGCGGCGGCAGGTTGAAGGAGATCGTGGTGGCGACGAAACTGCCCTGATGGTTCACGCCGAGCGCTGTGTGGCCCGGTTTGAAGCGCGCGAAGGCGCTGAATGGGATCATGGTTTCCTGCGCGGTGCTGACGGACGTGCCCGCCGATGCGCTGGAATGGCCGCTCGCCGCGAGCGAATTGATCGCGAGGTTGCGGGCCGAGTCGGCGGCGACGGTGGCGGCGCTGCTCGTTGTAGTCGAGGTCGTGCCGCTCGTACTCGTGCTGTTTAGTGCGGGAACGGCTAGCGCGAACGGCGTTGCGCCCGCTGTGGGAAGCGTGACGACGACGTCGGATGCCGCGCTCGTGCTGCTGGCTGCATCGGCGCTCGTCGCGGACGCGGCTATGGGTTGCGTGGGAGTCGCGGTGCCGCCCGGTGTCGTGACGGCTTGCGCGACCCCCGATGTTTGCGCGGCATTCGAACTGCTTTGCGACGTGCTCTCGGCGCTTGGACCGCTGACTGTACCAGCGACAAAATTCGTCGACTGCGTGCCGCTCGGCGTGCCGCCCGATGTGCTGACGTAGAGATCGTTCAGCGTCTCCGGATGCTGCCAGTAACGCGGCGCGACTTCCATCACCACATAGTATTGGTTCATCGGGTTGTAGATCGTCGAGACGAGCCGTTGACCGAACGCGTCGTACAGCGTGTTGTCGATCTGCGCGGGCGTGATGCCGAGGCGCGCGGCCGTCGCACGGTCGATATCGACATCGGCTTCGAGTCCGCTTTGTTGCTGGTCCGAGTTGACGTCTTCGAGCTCTGGCAGCGCCTGCAACGCCTGAGTCAGGCGCGGCGCCCATTTGTACACGTCGCCGCTCGTGTCGCCTAGCAAGGTCAACTGATACTGCGCGTTACTCTGCCTGCCGCCGACGCGAATGTCCTGCACGGGTTGCAGATAGAGACGCGCGCCGGCCACTTCGTTCAACTCGGGACGCAGCCGCGCGATCACTTCATCGGCAGTCTGGTTGCGTTCTGACAGCGGCTTTAGCGACACGAACACGAAACCCGCATTGGTCTGACGTCCGCCTGTGAAGCCGACCACGCTCGCCACCGCAGGGTCCGAGCGAACGATTTGCATCAGTTGCTTGAGCTTCGTTTCCATCGCCTGAAACGACACGCTCTGATCGCCCTGAATGCCGCCGATCAACCGGCCCGTGTCTTCCTGCGGGAAAAAGCCCTTGGGAATCGCGATGTAGAGAAACACGTTCAGCGCGATGGTGACGAGCAGCAACGACATCATCAGCAAGGGATGGCGCAGCGACCAGTCGAGCGTTCGCGCGTAACCTTCACGCATGCGTTCCAGCGGCTGCGTAAGCAAATGTGAGAGACGTTGCACGCGCGATGCGTTGCCGCCGTTATCGCGCTTTGTGCTCGCGAGCAGCCGTGAACACATCATGGGTGTCGTCGTGAGCGATACGGCGAGCGAGACGAGTATCGCAACCGACAGCGTCACCGCAAACTCTCGAAACAACCGCCCGATGATGCCGCCCATCAGCAGGATCGGAATGAACACGGCAATCAGCGAGATCGAAATCGACAGCACGGTGAAGCCGACTTCGCGCGCGCCGAGCAGTGCCGCCTGCATGCGCGACTTGCCCGCTTCGAGATGCCGCGCGATGTTTTCGAGCACGACGATCGCATCGTCGACGACGAAGCCCGTTGCCACGGTCAAAGCCATCAGCGACAGATTGTCGATCGAATAGCCGAGCAGATACATGACCGCAAACGTGCCGACGATCGACACAGGCACGGCCGCGCTTGGAATCAACGCAGCCCGCGCGCTGCCGAGAAAGAAGAACACGACGAGTATCACCAGCGCGACGGCGATCAGCAGGGTGGCTTCCGTGTCGCGCAGCGAGGCGCGGATCGTCGTCGAGCGGTCCGAGGCTTCGAGAATGTCGACGTCGGCGGGCAGTGCGGGCTTGAGTTGCGCGACGGTCGCGCGGATGCCATCGACGGTACTGATGATGTTCGCGCCGGGCTGCCGGTAAAGCATCACCAGCACCGACGGCTGATTGTCGCCGGCGAGGCCGAGGTTGCGCAGATCCTCGACGGAATCGACGACTTCGGCGACGTCCGACAGGCGCACGGCTGCGCCGTTGCGATACGCGATCACGAGGTCCTTGTATTGCGCGGCGGCGCGCGCCTGATCGTTCGCATAGAGCTGGAAGCGCCTGCCTTCGCTTTCGATGATTCCTTTGGGACTGTTGGCATTCGCCGACGCGAGCGCCGCGCGAACGTCTTCGAGGCCTATGCCGTAGTGATAGAGCGCGGTCGGATTCAACTCGACGCGCACGGCGGGATTGGCCGAGCCGTTCACATCCACTTCGCCGACACCGGGCAATTGCGACAGCGACTGCACGAGGATCGTCGACGCGAGATCGTAGAGCTTCGCCTGCGTCAACGTGTGCGACGTGAGCGAGAGAATTAGGACGGGCGCGTCGGCGGGATTGACCTTGCGATAGGTCGGATTGCTCTTGAGGCTCGAAGGCAGATCGGCCCGCGCGGCGTTGATCGCGGCCTGCACGTCGCGCGCCGCGCCGTCGATGTTGCGGTCGAGACCGAATTGCAACGTGATGCGCGTCATGCCTACGGAGCTTTGCGAGGTCATTTCGGTGACGTCGGCGATCTGTCCGAGATGCCGTTCGAGCGGACTGGCGACGCTGTTCGCAACGGTGTCCGGACTTGCGCCGGGCAGACTGGCCTGCACGGAGATGGTCGGGAAGTCGACTTGCGGTAGCGGCGCGACGGGAAGCCGGACGAAAGCGAATATGCCTGCGAGCGCGATGCCAAGCGAAAGCAGCGTCGTCGCCACCGGGCGTTCGATAAAGGGACGCGAAAGGTTCATCAGCGGTTGTCAGAGACGGCCCGTGCGCGAGGGCATGCGGCGGGCGGGGTGACAACGATGCTACGGGTGTCCGCCTGAGGGCGGGTTACGGGGGTGTTGCTGGGCGTTACCGCTTGTCGCGGGGGAAACAGATGTCAGGTTTTGACGTTCGGGGGGATGGGGCTGGCTGTCAGCGACGCTTTCCTTCTGCCAGCCTTGTTTGGCTGATTCGCGGCTGATGCCGGGCGCGTGCGGTTGATGCAACAGCATGGGGTGCCCATGCGCGGCTTGTGTTGGATGTAAGCAGTTGTCGTGGGTTTTGCAAGCCGCGCGCTCGCGGTTCGTCAGAGTTCGCGTGGCACCTTCGCGGTGTGGGCGGTTTGGTTTTTTTGTTTTTCGCTGGCATGTTTGCTGCGTAAGCGGTTCGGTTTTTTTGCCTTTGCGCTGGCGTCCGCGTATTGCTTTCGTGCTTCAGGCGTCGCCGTTTGGTGTTTTGGCCTTTGCGCTGGCATCCGCGTTTTGCCTTCGTGCTTCAAGCGTTGCCCCTGTGCGGGGCGGCACCTACTTTTCTTTGCCGCCGTGTACAGACTGGAGACATAGCTGACAGGTGTACAGGGACATGACTGACACTTTCGGGTAATCAAACGCCCGGATTCCAACCATGCCCTGGGATGCAAAAGACACCATGAATCTCCGCGAAGACTTCGTGCGCGATGCCGCCACGCAGGCGGTGCCGTTCAGCGAGTTGTGCCGCAAATACAAGATCACCCGTCAGACGGGCTACAAGTGGCTTGGACGCCATAAGAGCGAAGGCGTCGACGGACTGGCCGACCGCTCCCGCCGCCCGCATCACAGCCCCACACGCTCACCGGAGCACATCGAAGCGCTGGTGCTGGACCTGCGCTGCCAGCACGGCTGGGGCGGACGCAAGATCGCACAGCGCCTGCGCGATCTGGGCCAGACCGAGGTGCCCGCACCCGCCACCATCACCGAGATCCTGCGGCGCCACGGGATGATCGACGAACAGGCGTCGCGCCAGCGCCAGCACTGGCAACGCTTCGAGCACGAGCATCCGAACTCGCTGTGGCAAATGGACTTCAAGGGCGACTTCCCGACCCTGGAGAGCGGGCGCTGCGCGCCGCTGACGGTCATCGACGATCACTCGCGCTACAACATCGTGCTGAGCGCCTGCTCGCGCACCACCACGCAGGTCGTGCAGGAAGCGCTCGAGCAGGCGTTCCGCTGCTACGGGCTACCCTCGCGTATCAACACCGACAACGGCGCGCCGTGGGGCTCGCCCAGCGCGCCGGGACAGTTCACCGAGCTCGCGGTCTGGCTGATCCGGCTGGGTATCCATGTGAGCTACAGCCGGCCGTATCACCCGCAGACCAATGGCAAGGACGAACGGTTTCACCGCTCGCTGAAGGCCGAAGTGCTGCAGCGGCACGCCTTCAGCACGCACGAGCACGTGCAGCAGGCACTGGATCGCTGGCGGCAGGTGTACAACACCGAGCGTCCACACGAGGCACTCGGGATGGCCACGCCGATTACCCGCTACGCGTGCAGCCTGAGCAGGATGCCCGATCGCCTCCCGGAGCCCGAATACGAGTCCGGCGATGAAGTTTTACTGGTCAACTCAAGCGGCGTGGTGCGCTTCCGGGGCGAGAAACTGAAGCTCTCGATTGCGCTCAAGGGCTTGCATGTGGCAGCCCGCCCGAGCGAGGACGAAGACGGGGTGATCGAGTTCTGGTTCGCCCATCAGCGTGTCGAAAAACTTGACCTGAAGGAGCCCAAACCCTGACCATCATGTGTCAGCGATGTCCCTGTACATGTGTCAACGATGTCTCCAGTCTGTACACCGCCGCAAAGAAAAGTAGGCAAAAGAAAGCGGCTAACACCGCCAGCCCTTGTGTTTGCCTGAGGGCCCCCAACGGGTCTTATGCTTCACACGGCAACGTCTCTATTGGCGCGCGTTGCAAACGCTTCGAATAAACGCCTCACCCGCTTCGAACTCCCATACACGGGCGAGCGACAGCGAATGGTTTGCGCCGCCCAGGTGGCAAACTGTGTGTAGGTTGTCGCGACGTACACGTTAGCGCTCTTACATGGTGGGACGCGTGCGCTATCGATCCAGAGTGAGGCGCGCGAGGCTCTACGGCCTACACACAGTTTGCCACCTGGGCGGCGGTGGGATATCTGGCACGGCATGCTGCGACGCGGATAAGTGAAGCGGGTGAGGCGCTCATTTAGAGCGCTGGCAACGAACGTGGGTCACGTGATTGCCGTGTGAAGCGTAAGACCCGTTGGGGGCCCTCAGGCAGGAAGAAGAGTTAGCGGTGTTAGCCGCTTTCTTTTGCCTACTTTTCTTTGCGGCGGCAAAGAAAAGTAGGTGCCGCCCCGCACAGGGGCGACGCTTGAAGCACGAAGGCAAAGCGCGGAGCCAGCGAAAGAACAGGCAAACCAACCAGCACTGCCAACACCGCAAATGCAAAACCCCCACCAGCGTCGCAGACAAAAACCCCCTTACTGCGCTCCAAGCTTCTTGATAAGCACATCAAGCTGCGCGACCTCGTCTTCACTCAGATCGGTGAGGGGCGCCCGTACGGGCCCAGCGTCATGGCCGACAAGTTTAGCCCCAGCCTTAACGATACTCACAGCATAACCTTGCCGACGATTCCGAATCGCCAGATAAGGCAAAAAGAACTCATCAAGCAACTTGCCAGTAGTGACATGATCATCCGCAGCAATCGCGCGATAGAACTCCATCGCCGTCTTAGGAATGAAATTGAACACAGCCGAAGAATACACAGGCACGCCCAGCGCCTTATAAGCAGCAGCATAAACTTCAGCAGTCGGCAGACCACCAAGATAAGAGAACCGATCGCCCATGCGCCGGCGAATGGTCACCATGCTCTCGATATCACCCACACCATCCTTGAACCCGATCAGGTTCGGACACTTGTCCGCGAGCCTCTCCAACGAATCCGCCCCGAGCTTCGAGTTCGAGCGGTTATAAACGATCACGCCCATGTTCTTCACCGCCTTGCACACCTGCTCGACGTGGGCGGCAATGCCTTCCTGCGACGCTTCCGTCAGATAGTGCGGCATCAGCAGCACGCCCTGCGCGCCATTGCGCTCGGCTTCCTGCGCGTATTCGATCGCGACACGCGTCGGGCCGCCCGCGCCCGCGAGAATCGGCACCTTGCCCTTGCAGGTTTCCGTCGCGGTGCGGATCACATTCGAATATTCCGACTTCGTCAGCGAGAAGAACTCACCCGTGCCGCCCGCCGCGAAGAGGGCAGTCGCGCCGTACGGTGCAAGCCATTCCAGGCGCGCGGCATACGTGTCGGGACGGAAGTCGCCGTTGCTGTCGAAGTCGGTGACGGGGAAAGACAAAAGGCCTTCGGATACGATCGCTTTGAGTTCTTGTGGCGTGGTCATGAGTGAGTTCGCTTGGGTGTGTCAGTCAGTGTTGAAGTATTGGCGGCCACGCAGGCCGCGTCATTCCGGAATGGTTCCAGGTGCCAGAAGAATCAACGCACGAGGCAAGGGCGCTTGTTGTCGAACTTCCAGTTCGGAATCAGGTATTGCATCGCGACGCCATCGTCGCGCGCGCCGAGTCCGTGCTGCTGATACAGCGCGTGTGCCTTTTCGAGCGCGTCCATGTCGAGTTCGACGCCAAGGCCCGGCTTCGCCGGCACCTTCACCTTGCCGCCGACGATCTGCAGCGGATCGCGCGTCAGATACTGGCCGTCCTGCCAGATCCAGTGCGTGTCGATCGCGGTGATCTTGCCCGGCGCAGCCGCCGCGACATGCGTGAACATCGCGAGCGAAACGTCGAAGTGATTGTTCGAATGCGAGCCCCACGTGAGGCCCCAGTCGTTGCACATCTGCGCGACGCGCACCGAGCCCTGCATCGTCCAGAAGTGCGGGTCGGCGAGGGGAATGTCGACCGATTGCAACTGAATGGCGTGGCCCATCTGGCGCCAGTCGGTGGCGATCATGTTGGTCGCTGTCGGCAGGCCCGTCGCGCGGCGGAATTCCGCCATCACTTCGCGGCCCGAGTAGCCGTTCTCCGCGCCGCACGGATCTTCCGCATACGCGAGCACGTCGTGCTGGTCGTGGCACAGGCGGATCGCTTCGGCCAGCGACCACGCGCCGTTCGGATCGAGCGTCACGCGTGCTTCAGGGAAGCGTTCGGCCAGTGCCGTCACCGCCTCGATCTCGGCGTCGCCCGCGAGCACGCCGCCCTTGAGCTTGAAGTCGTTGAAGCCGTAACGCGCCTGCGCGGCTTCGGCAAGTCGCACGACGGCTTCAGGCGTCAGCGCTTCTTCCGTGCGCAGGCGTTCCCAGTCGTCGCGTCCTTCGACGCCGCTCGCGTACGGCAGGTCCGTCTTGTTCCGATCGCCGATGTAGAACAGATAGCCGAGCATTTCGACTTCGTCGCGTTGCTGGCCTTCGCCGAGCAGCGCTGCAACAGGCACGCCCAGGTGCTGGCCGAGCAGGTCGAGGAAGGCGGCTTCGAGCGCTGTCACGGCATGGATCGTCGTGCGCAGATCGAAGGTCTGCAAGCCTCGGCCGCCCGCGTCGCGGTCCGCGAACTGCTTGCGTACCTTGTTGAGCACGGCCTGCAGATTGCCGATCGACTGGCCGACCACGAACGGACGCGCATCGTCGATCGTCTTGCGGATGTTCTCACCGCCCGGCACTTCGCCGACGCCTGTGTTGCCCGCGCTGTCGCGCAGAATCACGATGTTGCGCGTGAAGAACGGGCCGTGCGCGCCGCTCAGGTTCATCAGCATGCTGTCGCGGCCGGCGACGGGGACGACGCGCAATTCGGTGACGGTTGGGGCGCCTTGGGTAATCGTAGACATGAGAGTCGGTCCTGGGGTTGGGTCCCAAAAGTGGCCTGTGATGGGCCTGTGAAATTCAATGAAAGAGGTTCGCGCTGCCGCGTCCGACGTGAAACGCTACGTCTGCGCGACGATCTCGACCCAGTTCGCGCCGCGTCCGCCTTCGCAGCGCGAAACGGCGGATAGGGCGCCCGAGTCGGCGTCGATCGCGTACACGACGACCTGCGCGGACTTCTCGCCGCAAGCGACGAGAAAGCGGCCCGACGGGTCGATCCTGAAGCCGCGTGGTTGCGCTTCCGTGTCGGTGAAGCCCGCGTATTCGAGCGAGCCTTCGCGGGTCGCGCGGTAGGCGATCAGACGGCTCGACGTGCGCTCGGCGACGTAGACAAGGCGGCCATCGGGTGTCACCTGCAAATCGGCGCCCCAGACGAGCGTCGCGGCTGTCGCAGGATCGATTTGCGCGGTGCGCAGGCAGCCATCGTTCAGATGCGCGAGCGACGGTGCGCGCGGCGATACGCTGCGTGCCGACAGCGCGCCTGTTTCGCCATCGCGCGAGAACACGGCGACTGTCGCGCGAAATTCGCTCGACACGTACAGCGTTTTTTCATCGGGCGACAAGCGCAGATGACGCGGGCCGAAGCCCGCTTCTACGGGCACCTTCTGCACGAGTTCGAGCGTTGCGTCATTCGCGTCATGGACGATCGCAAAACAGAACACCATGTCGGAGCCTAGCGACGTCGCGTAGGCGAAGCGGCCATCCGCCGACGTGATCACCGCGTGCGCATGCACGAAGCCTTCGACCACCTGGTGCGGCCTGATTTCAGCGCTGTCCAATGGCCTTGCGCGATATAGGCTCACGGACGACTCGCCGTACGATGCGCCGAGCAGCCAGTCGTCCGATGGCGTCAGCGACAGATACGCGAGACTCGATTCGATGGACGCGGTTCGCAGATGCGCGAGACTGCCCGTGTGCGGATCGACCGAATACGTGACGATGCACCGCTGCGCGCCGCGCGTGGCAGCGTGCAGCACGCGGCCATCGGCGGAAAGGGCGAGTGGCATCACGGTGTCGCCGGCCGGATGGCGTGCGATGCGTTCGATGCCGCCCGTCGAACCATCGACGCGGAAGACGGCGAGATCGCCATCCACCGCGTTCGAGACGATTGCGAAAAACGTCATTTCGGCTGCTGTCCGATTTCGTGGTCGGCGAGATATTCGAGCGCGCGAACCATGCCCGAATGGTCCCATGCCTTGCCGCCGTGCGCCGCGCAGGCGTTGAACAGCGCCTGACAGGTCGACGTGGCCGGCAGCGAAACGCCGAGCGCTTGCGCTGTGGATAGCGCGAGGTTCAAATCTTTCTGATGCAGTTCGATCCGGAAGCCCGGGTCGAACGTGCGCTTCGTCATGCGCTCGCCGTGTACTTCGAGAATGCGCGACGAAGCGAAGCCGCCCATCAACGCCTTGCGCACTTTCTCCGCATCGACGCCGGCCTTCGACGCGAGCAGCAGCGCTTCGCCCACGGCCTCGATCGTCGCGGCGACGATCACCTGGTTCGCGACCTTGCAGATCTGGCCCGCGCCCACTTCGCCGATCAGCGACACGTTCTTGCCCAACATGTCGAACATCGGCTTGACCTTGTCGAACGTGGCTTGCGCGCCGCCTACCATGATGGTCAGCGACGCGGCCTTCGCGCCGACTTCGCCACCCGAGACGGGCGCATCGAGATAGTCCGCACCTTTCTCGCGCACGCGGGCCGCGAAGTCACGCGTGGCGATGGGCGAGATCGAGCTCATGTCGACCACGATCTGCCCCTGGCGCAGCTTGCTCGCGACGCCGTTTTCGCCGAACAGCACGCGTTCGACGTCAGGCGTGTCCGGCACCATGATGAAGATCACGTCCGCTTTTGCGGCGACATCCGCAGGGCTCGCGGATGCCGTCACGCCTGCCTGCGTCAGTTCGTCGGGCACGCCGCTGCGCGTGAAGGCGGTGAGCTCGATGCCGTTCTTGCGAAGATTGGCCGCCATGGGCTTGCCCATGATGCCGAGTCCGATGAAGCCTGCTGTTTGCATTCGCTACTCCCGATAGTGTGATGTGAGGTGACGTCCGTGCGTTCAGGCCGCTCAAGCCGGCATGAAGTGCTGGCGGACGTTGAGCGCGCCGCTGCGCAACAGGCCCATGTCGGCGCACACGGAGACCAGTGTGGCGCCCATGCCGAGATAGCGCTCGGCGTCCTGCTGCACGTGCGCGAGGATGCCGGACGGCTTGCCCGCTGCCTTCGCGCGTTCGAAGACATGCGCGATGGCCTGCTGAACGTCGGGGTGACCGGCGTTGCCCAGTTGGCCATGCGCGGCGGCGAGGTCGGAAGGGCCGATGAAGACGCCATCGACGCCATCGACCGCGAGAATCTCGTCGATCGCAGCGACGGCCGCGCGGCTCTCGATCTGCACGATGACGCAGATGTTGTCGTTGACCACTTGCAGGTAGTCCGTCACCGCGCCGTACCGATTACCGCGCTGACCCACCGACACGCCGCGAATGCCGTGCGGCGGGTAGCGGGTCGCGGCGACGGCGCGGCGCGCGTCGTCGGCGCTGTCGACGAACGGGATCAGGAAGTTGAAAAAGCCCGCGTCGAGCATGCGCTTGATGATGACGTTGTCGTTGGACGGCGGGCGCACGATGGGCGCGGAGCGGCTGTCTTTCAGCGCCATCAGCTGTGGTATCAGCGTGAGTTCGTCATTGGGCGCGTGCTCGGCGTCGAGCAGGATCCAGTCGAAGCCCACGGTGCCGAGTAGTTCGGTCGTAATCGGGCTGGCCAGTGATGCCCAGCAGCCGATCAGGCGCTCGCCGTTTTTGACGGCGGCGCGAAAGCTATTCGGTAGTGGTTGATAGGGTTGATACGGTGACGACAAAGCCATCTCTATCTCCTGGGGTGGGCGCTGCCTGCCCGGCGAAGTGCGTCTTGCGAAATATGGTATGTCATAGGACGTCCGAACACAAGATACGTTGTCAGTTGACTGCGAGAAAGGATGGTAAACCCTGAAGGCTTATGGCAAGCGCCGCGCCGCCTGAAGCGCGCATTGCGTCATGGTCGAAGTATGTTGTACGATGACCGATGTTAAATCGGCCAAATGGAGACGAGACATCGTGCAATTGACAGGTGACATGCTGATCGGGCGGCAGGCAGTTCATGGCGCAGACAGGGCGCTGCGCGCATTCAATCCATCGACGGGCGAGGAGATCGACACGCCCGTTTTCGGCAGCGGCACGGTAGAGAACGTCTCGCGCGCCTGCGAGCTGGCCGCGCGCGCTTTCGACACCTACCGGCATCTTCCGCTTTCACAGCGGGCCGAGTTTCTGGAGCGGATCGCGGATGGCATCACGGCGCTCGGCGATGCGTTGATCGAACGCGCGCACGCCGAATCCGGGCTGCCGAAGGCGCGGCTGGAAGGCGAGCGCGCACGTACCACGGGGCAGTTGAAGCTGTTCGCCAATGAAGTGCGCGCGGGCCAATGGCTCACAGCGACGCTCGATTCGCCGTTGCCCGAGCGCAAGCCGTTGCCGCGCTCGGATCTACGCATGCAGAAGATTCCCGTTGGGCCGGTGGCCGTGTTCGGCGCGAGCAACTTTCCGCTCGCGTTCTCGGTGGCTGGCGGCGACACGGCGGCGGCGCTGGCCGCCGGATGCCCGGTCGTCGTCAAGGCGCATCGTGCTCACCTCGGTACGTCGGAGATGGTCGGGCGCGTCATTCAGCGCGTGGCGGCCGAAATGAACCTGCCCGAAGGCGTGTTCTCGATGATCGTCGGCGCGGGCAGCACGGTCGGCGAGGCGCTCGTCGCGCATCCGGCCATCAGGGCGGTCGGCTTCACGGGCTCGCGCGCGGGCGGCACGTCGCTGATGAAGGTCGCGGCGAATCGTCCCGAGCCCATTCCTGTGTACGCGGAAATGAGCAGCATCAATCCCGTGTTTCTGTTACCCGTTGCACTGGCTGCGCGTGGCGACGCGATCGCGCGTGGTTTCGTGGATTCGCTCGCGCTCGGCGCGGGGCAGTTCTGTACGAATCCGGGGCTGGTGATCGGTATCGACGGTCCCGAACTGCGCGCGTTCACGCAAGCCGCGGCGCAGGCGCTCGATCAGAAGCCCGCGCAGACGATGCTCACGTCGGGCATTCATGCCGCGTATCAGGAGGGCGAGGCGAGGCTCGCTGCCATCCAAGGCGTCGAGCCCGTTGCGCAGGGTCTCGAAGCAACGGGGCCGACGCAGGCGTGCGCGGCACTGTTCGTCACCGATGCAGCCGTCTTTCTGAAGAAGCCCGAACTGGAAGACGAGGTGTTCGGTCCCGCATCGACCATTGTGCGGTGCAAGGACGAGCAGGAACTTCTCGTGGTCGCGGAGCACTTCGCGGGACAACTGACGGCGACGATTGCAATGGATCGCGACGACGTGCAACTCGCGAAGAAGCTGGTGCCGATTCTGGAGCGCAAGGCGGGGCGTCTGCTCGTCAACGGTTTCCCGACAGGCGTCGAAGTGTGTCACGCGATGGTGCACGGCGGGCCGTTCCCGGCAACGGCGGACAGCCGCGTGACGTCCGTCGGCTCGACGTCGATCGAGCGCTTTCTGCGTCCTGTGTGTTATCAGGATTTTCCGGCTGAACTGCTGCCGCAGGCGCTGGCCGACGATAATCCGCTCGGACTCTGGCGTCGTCGCAATGGGCAGATCGTCAACGCGTGATCATCTGACGCGATTGGCTTTGTAACGAAAAAGCGGCCATGTATTCAGGCCGCTTTCTTCGTTTGATCGACGTAGTGCTTTACAGCGAGCGTGTCGCCGCCGCTTCTTCCGCCTGGGCGCTTGCGCGGCGCAGGCGTTCGCGGCTGCTCGACAGATGCATGCGCATCGCCGCGCGCGCACCATCGGGATCTTTGCGCGCGATCGCATCGAGAATATTTTCGTGTTCGAGATTCACTCGCGCCATATAGGCGTTGGGATCGCTTTGCGCGAGCCCCGCCGAATCCACGCGATGCCGCGGAATCAGCGCCGTGCCCAACTGCGTGAGAATGTCGACGAAGTAGCGGTTGCCCGTCGAGCTCGCAATTGAAATATGAAAGCGCAGATCGGCGGCCGTGCTGTCACCGCCGACGCGGCTCGTTTCTTCGATGGCATCGAGCGCCGCACGAATCTTCGCGATATCGCGTTCGCTTGCGCGCTGCGCGGCGAGCCCCGCGCATTCCGTCTCGAGGCTGATGCGCAATTCCAGCACCGACAGCACATCGTTCAACGTGGTGGCGGGCACCATGTCCAGACCGAGTGGCTCGCGGCGCGGCTCCAGTACGAAACTGCCGATCCCGTGGCGCGTTTCGATCACGCGATTGGCCTGCAGACGCGAAATGGCTTCGCGTACGACGGTGCGGCTGACGCCAAGCAAGGACATCAGCGTTGTTTCGGTCGGCAGTTGATCGCCCGGTTTTAGGGCGTGCGAAGTAACCTGCTCGTTGACATAGGCGACGACCTGATCAGCAAGGCTCCCGCGTGCCCGCCGTGGGGTCGAACCTGGTGCTGCAGACGCGGCCATGTAACGCTCCTGGGGATTTTCGAGATTTATCTGCATTATACGTTGTCCTACAACGAACGGCCGGGTTTGGCTTACGAGTCGTGGCGGCTGCAAAGCGCTTGTGTGCTCGCGTCGAGCGAATTAACGAGATGCGTCGGACTGGCTTGTCGGACATCGCAACGCAACCGCGAATGCTACGGGCGACATCGCGTGAACGTCCCTCACGCTGCAGCAGCCAAAACGTCGTTTCGTGTGCGGTCAACATCACGCATCAGCGATATCGATTCGCTTATCCGCAGCAAGAAAG
Source organism: Paraburkholderia hospita (assembly GCF_002902965.1). Lineage (GTDB taxonomy): Bacteria > Pseudomonadota > Gammaproteobacteria > Burkholderiales > Burkholderiaceae > Paraburkholderia > Paraburkholderia hospita. The sequence continues at coordinate 1,050,516 of NZ_CP026107.1, forward strand.
AAAGATTAGGAAACGCGTCATTGATCCTCACGCGTTGACTTCAAAAATCGCGTCACCTAGATTGGCGCCTGTCTGGAAATCGCTTCATATTCTCTCCTTCCACGCAGATGAATAATGATTCCGGGCTTCGGCTATGTGTATTCACATAGCCTTTTTTACTTTATAAAAGGCAGGAAAGCTAATCAGTTGCATATAACCAACAAGTAATTTATCGACTTTTAAGCACCTGTATTCTCGCGATCGCAATACATTTTTAAACGAGTGATAGAGGAACAGATGAAAAGAACTGCAATTGCGGCTGTTGCATTCACGTTGAGCTCGATGACGATCGCGGCTCATGCACAGAACAGCGTCACGCTCTACGGGCTGATCGATGCAGGTATCGGCTACGTTCACAACGCCGACTCGAACAGCAACCTGACGGGCATGATCAACGGCAACCTCAGCGGCGACCGCTGGGGCCTGAAGGGCAGTGAAGATCTTGGCGGCGGCCTGAAGACGATCTTCGCGCTGGAAAGCGGCTTCGATGTCGGCACGGGCAAGATGGGCCAGGGTTCGCGCCTGTTCGGCCGCCAGGCTTACGTGGGCTTCCAGGGCGACAAGTGGGGCACCGTCACGCTGGGCCGTCAGTACGACCCGATCACGGATACGGTTCAGGGCGTCACCGCCGACAACTATTTCGGCTCCACGTTCGCGACGCCGGGAGACGTCGACAACAACGACAACAGCGCGCGCGTGTCGAACGCCGTCAAGTATGTGTCGCCGAACTACGCGGGCTTCCAGTTCGAAGGCCTGTATGCATTCAGCGGCGTGGCTGGCCAGACGGGACAAGGCTATACGTATAGCGGCGCGGCGACGTACTCGGTCGGAAATCTGTCGCTGGCGGCAGGCTATCTGCGCGCAACCAACAACTCCGCAACGGGCGCGCGCACGAGTTGGGCGAGCAGCACGACGGACTCGATCTTCGACAGCCACATCAACGACGGCTACGTGAGCGCGAAATCGGTCAGCATCGCTCAACTGGGCGGCCAGTACGTACTCGGCTCGGTGACGTTGGGCGCGTCGTACAGCAACACGCAACTGAAGGCCGATGCAAGCTCGAGCTTCTCGACGACCGAGAAGTACAACAGCGGCAAGGCATTCGTCGCGTACCAGGCAACGCCCGCGTTGATCGCTGGCGTGGGCTATGCGTACACGGCGGCATCGGGCGATACGTCGGCGCATTATCACCAGGTCAGCCTGGGCGCGGACTACAACCTGTCCAAGCGCACCGACTTCTATGCCGTCGCAGCGTATCAGCATGCCAACGGCACGCAGCGTCTGTCCGATGGCACGACGCAGGCAGCGCAAGCATCGATCGGCTCGTACGGCTATAACGGCACGAGCACGCAAGAGATCGCGATTGTGGGTATTCGCCACAAGTTCTGACGCATTGCATCTGATGCAAAACCCGCATGCGCAATTCGTGCATGCGGGTTTTTTTATGCTCTTTAAAAATATCCGGTAAGAAAGTTGAAGTAAGCGTAAATGGTATGAATGAAAGGTTTTGCGCTCTTAATTTTGCCGTTATCGAACCGTTAGAAAAGAGGCAGCGCCGCGAATGAATGCATTTACAGGCTGGCGATGCAAAAGGTCTTTAATGGCAGTTATTGAGGAACGAGGAAGCGAATGCTGAACATCAACACCAACATCATGTCGCTGACGGCGCAGAACAACCTGTCGGGCTCGCAAAGCGCGCTCTCGCAGGCGATCGGCCGTCTGTCGTCAGGCAAGCGCGTGAATACGGCAGCCGACGACGCGGCCGGTCTCGCGATTTCGACGACGCAAACGGCGTCGATCAATGCACTTACGCAAGGGGCTGCGAATGCGAACAACGGCATTTCGATGGTGCAGACGACGAACGGCGCGCTGCAATCGATCGTCAGTAACCTGCAGCGTATTCGCCAGCTCGCAGTGGAAGCGGGCGACGGCTCGCTCGATTCGAACGCGCTGGCGAACCTGCAGTCGGAAGTGTCGACCCGCTTGACGGAAATCACGCGCGTCGCGCAACAGACCACGTTCAACGGCCAGTCCGTTCTGAGCGGCATCGGTACGATCAACTTCCAGATCGGCGCATTCGACAACCAGCGGATCACGGCCGACTTCGGCTCGCAGAAATGGGATGCAGGCAGCCTCGGCGTCAGCGGGCTGTCGGTTTCGAACGCATCGGGTGCTCAGGCCGCAATGAGCACGATCGATAGCGTTCTCACGAGCGTCAACACCTTCCAGGCAACGCTCGGCGCAACGCAGAACACGTTCCAGGCTGCCATCTCGACGACGAACACGCAAGCAACAAACATGAGCTCCGCGCGTTCGCAGATCACCGACGCAGACTTCGCGACCGAAACGGCGAATCTGTCGAAGGCACAAGTGCTGCAGCAGGCGGGCATCTCGGTGCTGGCGCAGGCCAACTCGATGCCGCAGACCGTGCTGAAGCTGCTCGAGTGACGGCTGCGCGGGCTGAGGTATATTGCGAGGCTGTCCCGCAAGCGCACATGAAACGGATGATGTTCATGTCGCGAGCCCGCCCCGGAGCCGTATGCCAGCCTTCGATCTTCGCACCGTCATTCTGATGTCGTCAGTCATGCCAGGCTTGATGGCGCTCGTCATGTTCTCTCTGGGGCGCGGGTTTCCGGCGAACATTCGCGGTGTCGGACATTGGGCTTCGGGTGCGCTGATCGTGTCGTTGTCGGCGATATTGCTGGCGTTGCGCGGCGGCATCGGCGACTGGCTTTCGATTGTCGTCGCCAACGTCGGCCTGATTCTCGGCACAGGGCTGTGGCTGATCGGCAGTCAGTTGTTTTACGGGCTGCATCCTTCGCGCCGCTTCGTCGCGCTGCTGCTCGTGATCGGCGTGATCGCGATGAGCTGGATGACGTGGGTGCATCCTTCCGTGGCGGGGCGCACGCTGTGCATGTCCGCGATCCTCACGGCGACGTTCGGCATGAACAGCCTGACCATGCTGCGTTTCGGCAAAGGCAGCAACACGGCGGTCTACGTCGGCTCGATGCAACTTGTGCAGACGGTCGCTACGGCGGCGCGCGGCATCTCGATGTTCGTGCCGGCCTGGGCGAGCGCCGGGCTGTTTGCCCCCGACTTCATCCAGAAGATCTATCTGATCACGAGCGCGTTGATGTCGCTGACGGTGACGGTCGGCTTGTTGTTCGTCGCGATGGACAGATTGCGTAACCAGCTCGAACGGCAGTCGTTCATGGATCCGCTGACGGGGCTGCTGAATCGTCGCGCGTTTCTGAGCGCGCATCAGCAGGAACGCGAGAAGACGATGCGCACGGGCGGACTGCTGTCGCTGCTGCTGATCGATCTCGATCACTTCAAGCAGGTGAATGACACGTATGGTCACGCCACGGGCGATCGCATCCTGATCGACTTCGCGAAGCGCGTCGCCGATCTGTTGCCGGCGCCGGGGCATGTCGCGCGTTGGGGCGGCGAGGAGTTCGCCGTACTGTTGCCGCGCGTGCTTCCCGACGAGGCGAGGGACCACGCAGAGCGTATCCGCCAGCGCGTCGCGCAGAAAGACGACGCGACGCTGCCCGGCTATACATGCAGTATCGGTGTCGCGTGCATGGCCGCGAGCGACGCGACCATCGAGCAACTGGCGAGAGATGCCGACGAAGCGCTGTATAACGCGAAACGCGGCGGGCGTAATTGCGTCCAGCTCAGCGACCACGTGATCCTGATCTAGGCGTTCCAGTCGCCTGGGAGGATAGCCGGTGCCTTTCATCCAGCCGTCAGCGCGGCAAGATGGACGATAATATGGCATTCCAGCTTCAGCGTTCGCTTTTCGCGAGCCGAGTTGGGCCTTCGTCCATTTCCTACTGCTGCCTATGTCAGACCTCAGAATCGACCGCAACGCAAAGACGCTGCGCGAACTTACGCTCGACAAGCTGCGCGGCGCGATCGTGCAAGGATATTTTCGGCCGGGCGCGCGGCTCGTCGAACGGACGCTGTGCGATGAACTGGGCGTGAGCCGGACGGTGGTGCGCGAAGTGCTGCGGCACCTGGAGACGGAAGGGCTCGTCGAGATCGTCGCGCGGCAGGGGCCGATCGTCGCGCGGCTGGACCCGGCGCAGGTCGGCGAAATCTATGAACTGCGCGGTTTGCTCGAAGCCAACGCGGCACGCGCCTGCGCCGAACAGTCGACGCCCGAACTCGTGCAGCAACTGCGCGACATCCGCAAGACCATCGAGGAAGCCTTCGAGAAAGAAGACCTGCCGCGCGTGCTCGATTACACCGAACGCTTCTACGAGGCGATGTTCGAAGGCGCGCAGAAACATGTGTCGCTGACTGTCGTGAAGACGCTTAACGCGCGTATCAACCGGTTGCGTGCGTTGACTATCGCGGTGCCCGGTCGCGGTGGCGAGTCGAATCGCGAGATGAACAAGCTGCTTGACGCCATCGAGCGGCGCGATGGAGACGCGGCGTCGGCGGCGTCGTTCGCGCATATCAGGCGCACTGCGGAACTCGCGCTGAACGCGCTCGCGCAGCAGGACGAGTCGACCGACAACGCCTGATCCGCTTCGTTGCTTCCGCTGTATCCAAGGCCGCCGGCATCACCGGCGGTCTTTCTTTTTGCACCTTTCCATCCATTTGCTGCGCCGCACAAGCTTAATGCCACGCCGAAAGCGTGCCTAAAACAGCTTCGTTCGTATCATGGTATTCCATAATACTTTGGTCCTTGGTGCGGACCATAAGATGGAATACCATAATCTCAACAAACAACATTCACGGCCTCGGCCCCGTCAGGAGAAACGATATGAAGCTGGAAGTGCGCAAGCTGGTCACGTACGTCGAAGAGACCTTTATCGAAGGGGGCAAGGCTGCGGCCCGGCCGCTGAAGCTGATCGGCGCGGCGGCGGTGCTGCGCAACCCGTGGGCGGGACGCGGCTTCGTCGAAGATCTGAAGCCGGAGATTCACGGCCTGGCGCCCCAACTCGGCGAAATGCTGACGGCTGAAATGCTGCGCGTCGCCGGTTCGGGCGATGCGATCGAAGGGTATGGCAAGGCGGCGATCGTCGGTACGTCGGGCGAGATCGAGCATGCGTCCGCGCTGATCCATACGCTGCGCTTCGGCAACTACTATCGGAAAGCCGTCGGCGCGAAGAGCTATCTGAGCTTCACGAATCTGCGCGGCGGCCCGAACTGCCCAATCGCCATTCCGTTGATGCACAAGCACGACGAAGGCATGCGTTCGCACTATCTGACCGTGCAGTTTTCGATCGTCGACGCCCCTGCGCCCGATGAACTGGTGATCGCGCTCGGCGCATCGATTGGCGGCCGTCCGCATCATCGGATCGGCGACCGCTATCAGGACCTGAAGGAGCTCGAGTCCAATGAAGCGTGAGCATGTCTCCGGGCGCACCGTGTCGCGTGGCGAGGCGGCGGGCACGAGCTACAGCGTCTACGCGCCGCAGTCGGTGGATACGCCCGAGACGGTGGTGCTGGTCCACGGCGTCGGCATGAACCAGAGCGTGTGGGCGCCGCAGATCGATGCGCTGACGGCGGCGTATCAGGTCGTCGTGTACGACATGCTCGGCCACGGCAACAGTACACTGCCGACGCCCGCGCCGACGCTCGACGAATACGCATCGCAACTCGAAACGCTGCTCGACGCGATGCAGATCGAACAGGCGCATGTGGTCGGGCATTCGATGGGCGCGCTCGTCGCACTCGAATTTGCGCTCACACATCCGCAACGCACGCTGAGCGTCGTCGCACTGAACGCGGTGTACGACCGCACGCCCGCACAGCGTGAGGCCGTGATGACGCGTGCCGCGATGCTCGGCGATGCGCCCACGGAGAATCCCGCCGCCGCCGGCGTGGACGCCACGCTGTCACGCTGGTTCGGCGATCCGATTCCCGTGCATCTGACGCAATCGGCGCAGGCTGTGCGAGATCTGTTGTTGTCGGTCGATCCCGTCGGCTATGCACGCACCTATCGGCTCTTCGCCAGTTCGGATGACGCGCACGTTGGCCGCCTTGCAGAACTCGCCGTACCCGCGCTGTTTCTCACGGGCGAGTTCGATCCGAATTCGAGCCCGTCGATGTCGAGCGCGATGGCCGAGGCCGCGCCATTCGGCCGCGCGGAAGTCATCGCCAATGAACGTCACATGATGAACGTCACCGATCCGGCGCGCGTCAACGAACGGCTGCTCGCGTTTCTGACGGAAGCCTCGGCGCAGCGCGCCGCGACAGCAGCGAACGCGCTGCACGGATCGATCTCTGGAGAACGCCATGACTGATGCCGTCAACGAACTGCCTTTCGACATCGCCGATTTTCGCCGCGCGCTCGGCGCGTTCGTGACGGGCGTGACGGTCGTCACGACGATCCAGGCCGACGGTTCGCCACGCGGCTTCACGGCGAATTCGTTCACGTCGGTGTCGCTTGATCCGCCGCTGATCCTCGTCTGCATCGCGAAGACGGCATCGAGTTATCAGGTGTTTTCGCAAGCGCCTCAGTTCGCGGTGAGCGTGCTGGCCGAAGACCAGAAAGCGGTGTCGGGCGTGTTCGCATCGAAGGCCGCCGACAAGTTCGCACAAGTCGCGTGGAGTGCGCGCGCAACGGGTGCGCCCGTTGTCGACAACGCAGCCGCGTGTTTTGACTGCACGACGCACGATGTCGTCGATGCGGGCGATCACATCATATTGATCGGACGTGTGGTCGATTTTCTTCATACCAGCTCGTCGCCGCTCGGTTATTGCCGGGGCGCGTACGTGAACTTCAGCCTGTCGCAGGATGCACTCGCAGCGGCCGGGCCGCGCGCGCAGGTCGGCGCGATTCTCGAACATCGCGATGGCATCGTGCTGCTCGATACGCCCAAAGGTTTGCAACTGCCGACTGGCAACAAACTCGAACCCGCAAGCGATGCTGCCAGTCTGCGCGGCGTGCTGGCAAAACTCGGCCTCGACGCGCATCTCGACTTTCTGTTCGCCGTATTCGAATCGGGCAGCGGCCAGGCACCGAGTGTGCACGTCTATTATCGCGGCCGCGTGATCGACAGCGGCGCAGCGTGGATGGACAGCGCGATCCGCATCGTGCCGTTGGCGCAGATTCCGTGGGATGAATTGCACGACGACGCCGTGCGCTCGATGCTTGAACGCTATGTGCGTGAGCGCAGCGAGGATGCCTTCGGCATCTACGTCGGCGACACGGAAGAGGGCACCGTGCAGACGCTTGCGCTGGCTCACTGAATGCTTTTCATGGGACGTGAGTAAGCGCTAAAGCGCTAACTCACGTCGAGAGCCTTGCATGGGACGAGAGTAAGCGCTAAAGCGCTAACTCTCGTCGACACAGGAGACTGAACATCATGAAGTTTTCACTATTCCTGCACATGGAGCGATATGACGACACAACGTCGCATCGCGAACTGTTCGATCAGATGACCGAACTCGTGCAGATGGCCGAGCGCGGGGGCTTCGAGACCGCGTGGATCGGCGAGCATCACGCGATGGAATTCACGATCGCGCCGAACCCGTTCGTCAATCTGTCGTACCTCGCGGCGAAGACGGAGCGTATTCGTCTGGGCACGGGCACGGTGATCGCGCCGTTCTGGCATCCGATTCGTCTCGCAGGCGAAGCGGGGATGGTCGACGTAGCGAGCAATGGCCGGCTCGATCTCGGTATCGCACGCGGCGCTTATTCATTCGAATATGAGCGCCTGTTGCCAGGGCTGGACGCAATGAGCGCCGGCGCGCGGATGCGCGAACTGGTGCCGGCGTTGCGCAAGCTCTTCAAAGGCGACTACGAGCATCAAGGCGAATTCTGGTCGTGGCCCAAAACGACGCCCGTGCCGCGCCCGATTCAACAACCGCATCCTCCCATGTGGCTCGCCGCGCGCGATCCGAACTCGCACGCGTTCGCGGTGGCGAACGGCTGCAACGTTCAGGTGACGTCGCTGGCTTCGGGCGATGCCGAAGTCGTGAGCCTGATGGAGCGTTTCAACGCTGCGTGCGCCGCGCACCCCGAGGTGCCGCGTCCGCAGGTGATGATGCTGATGCATACGTTCGTCGGCGCGAATGCGGCGGAAGTGGATGCAGGCGTGGAAGATCTCGCGACGTTCTATCGCTACTTCAGCAAGTGGTTCAAGAACGAACGTCCCATCGAACAAGGCTTTATCGAGCCGTTGACGGATGCAGACGTCGCCATGTTCCCGCAATACTCGTCCGAGTCGATCCGTAAGAACCTCGTGATCGGCGAACCGAAACAGGTGATCGCGCGGCTCAAGGGCTATGAGGAACTCGGCTACGACCAGTACAGCTTCTGGCTCGACAGTCATATGAGCTTCGAGCGCAAGCGCAAGTCGCTGGAACTGTTCATTTCCGACGTGATGCCTGCTTTTGCAACCCGCTGACGTCACGCGCTAACAGACAACGGAGTGGCTGACATGGTCCAGCGGTTCCAGCAATACATCGACGGTGCATTCGAAGAGGCGCGCGAGCATTTCGACAGCATCGATCCATCGACGGGCGACGTCTGGGCGCAAATGCCCGCCGCGAGCGCGGACGATGTCGACCGCGCGGTGCGCGCCGCGCATCGCGCATTGAACGACCCGGCGTGGGCGAATCTCACGGCGAGCGCGCGCGGCAAGCTGCTGTACAAACTCGCCGATCTCGTCGCGCAACATGCGCCACGTCTCGCCGAACTCGAAACGCAGGACACGGGCAAGATCATTCGCGAGACGCGCAGCCAGATTGGGTACGTCGCCGAGTATTACCGCTATTACGCGGGCGTCGCCGACAAGATTCAGGGCGCGTGGCTGCCCGTCGATAAAGCCGATATGGAAGTGACGCTGCGGCGTGAACCCGTTGGCGTCGTGGCGGGCATCGTGCCGTGGAATTCGCAACTGTTTCTGTCGGCCGTCAAAGTGGGACCGGCGCTTGCGGCGGGCTGCACGATCGTCCTCAAGGCATCGGAAGAAGGTCCCGCGCCTTTGCTCGAATTTGCGCGGCTCGTGCAGGAAGCGGGATTTCCGAAGGGCGTCGTCAACATCGTGACGGGCTTCGGCAACGATTGCGGACGCACGCTGACGAGCCATCCGCTCGTCTCGCGTATCGCCTTCACGGGCGGACCTGAAACGGCGCGTCACGTGGTACGCAATTCGGCGGAGAACCTCGCGGCGATGTCGCTGGAACTCGGCGGAAAGTCGCCCGTGCTCGTATTCGACGACGCCGATCTCGACAGCGCATGCAACGCCGTAATCGCGGGCATCTTCGCGGCGACGGGACAAAGCTGTGTGGCGGGCTCGCGGCTCGTCGTGCAGCGCGGCATTCACGATGCGCTTCTCGAACGTCTCATTGCTAAAGCGCAAACGATCCGCATCGGCAACCCGCAGGACATGGCAACCGAAATGGGACCGCTGGCGACGCGCCGTCAACTTGAACATATCGAGAACGTGCTGCGCGCGAGTGTCGAAGCGGGCGGGCGCATCGTAACGGGCGGCAAGCAGCCGGACGGTATCGGCAAGGGCAATTACTTCTTGCCGACCATCGTCGATTGCCCGAATGCGCAGGTGCCGAGCGTGATGGAAGAACTGTTCGGACCGGTTCTAAGCGTCGTCACATTCGACACGGAAGCCGACGCGATCGCCCTTGCGAACGACACACGCTATGGCCTTGCATCGGGCGTCTTCACACGCGATCTGACGCGGGCGCATCGGCTCACGCGTGCGTTGCGCGCGGGCATCGTGTGGGTCAACACGTATCGCGCGGTGTCGCCGATCGTGCCGTTCGGTGGCTATGGTTTGAGTGGGCTTGGACGCGAAGGCGGGCTCGAAGCGGTGCTCGAATACACGCGCACAAAATCGGTCTGGATTCGCACGTCGGATGAGCCGATCGCCGATCCGTTCGTGATGCGCTAAGGAGCCCGCATGTTCTACGAAATCCGCACGTACCGCATCAGAACGGGTGCCGTGCCTGCCTATCTGAAGCTGGTCGAGGAAGAAGGCATTGCGTTGCAGAAGCGCTATCTGGGCGAACTGATTGGCTACTTCTTTTCGGAGATCGGTCCGCAGAATCAGATCGTGCATATCTGGGCCTATCCGAGCCTCGACGAACGCGAACGCCGCCGCGCGGCGCTCGCTGAAGACCCCGCATGGCAGGCCTTTGCGCCGAAGATTCAGGCGCTGATGGAAGAGATGGAAAACAAGATCATGAAGCCAGCGCGTTTTTCGCCGCTAGCCTGAGAGAGCGCATTTCGACGGGCCGCCCGCTGTACGAATCCCATCGCATCGACACAAGACATATTCCCTGGAGACAGACATGAGCAGCAGAAGCACCACGTATTTCGCGCCGCTGATCGCGCTTTGCGCGGCGACGCTCGCGGCAACGCCGGCCCTCGCCGCGGACCCGATTGTGTTCACGAGCTGGGGCGGCACCACGCAATCGTCGCAGCAGAAGAACTGGGCGGCGCCGTTCACGCAGGCGACGGGCATCAACGTGCTGATGGACGGCCCGACCGACTACGGCAAGCTCAAGGCCATGGTGGATAGCGGCAACGTGAACTGGGATGTCGTCGATGTCGAAGGCGATTTTGCGTATGCGGCGCAACAGGCGGGCCTGATCGAACCCATCGATTACTCCGTCGTGAAGAAGGATGAACTCGACCCGCGCTTCGCGACGCCAGCGGCCGTAGGCAGCTTCTATTACTCGTTCGTGCTCGGCTATAACAAGGCGAAGTACAAGGACGCGCAGCCATCCACCTGGGCCGATCTGTTCGATACGAAGAAATTCCCCGGCAAGCGCACGCTCTACAAATGGTCGGCCCCCGGCGTGCTCGAAATCGCGCTGCTCGCCGATGGCGTGCCGCCGAACAAGCTCTATCCGCTCGACCTCGACCGCGCATTCAAGAAGCTCGACACGATCAAGGGCGACATCGTCTGGTGGAGCGGTGGCGCGCAATCGCAGCAATTGCTCGCATCGGGCGAAGCGCCTATCGGTATGTTCTGGAACGGGCGCCTGCATGCGCTCGAACAGACGGGCGTGCCCGTCGGCATTTCATGGAACCAGAACCTGACGGCCGCCGACATGCTCGTGATCCCGAAGTGCGCGAAGCACAAGGCGGAAGCGATGAAGTACCTCGCTGCCGCAACGAGCCCGCAAGCACAGGCGAAGTTCGCAACGGATACGGGTTATGCGCCCATCAACGTGAAGTCGGCCGCGCTGATGTCGCCCGCAATCGCGAAGACGCTGCCCGACCAGTACAAGAACTCGCAGATCAATCTCGACATGAAGTACTGGGCCGAGAATCGCGACGCGATTGCGAAGCGCTGGTACGCGTGGCAGTCCAAGTAAGCGTGCTGCACGACAGCGTCGCAATCGTTATCGGAGTGGATGGGAGACACCATGCCTAATGTCCTGAGTACCGTCGCGCATCCGCCCGCGACGGCCGCGCGCCGGCGGCGCGACTGGCGCAGCGTTCGCCTGCTGATACCCGCGCTGCTGCTGCTCGTGATCTTCTTTCTGCTGCCCGTGCTGTCGCTGCTGTTGCGCAGCGTGCTGGAGCCGTCGCCGGGGCTGCATAACTATGCGCAACTGGTCGGCTCGACGGACTACCTGCGTGTGTTCGGCAACACGTTTCTGGTCGCGACGGTCGTGACGCTAGCGACGCTCGCGATCGGCTTTCCGACTGCGTGGCTGCTCGCCATTGCGCCGCGCAAGCTGAGTTCGGTGTTCTTCGCGATCCTGCTGCTGTCGATGTGGACCAACCTGCTGGCGCGCACCTTCGCGTGGATGGTGCTGCTGCAACAGACGGGGCCGATCAACCGGATGCTGATGGCGCTCGGCATCATCAGCGAGCCGCTGACGCTCGTGAACAACCTGATCGGCGTGACCATCGGCATGACGTACATCATGTTGCCGTTTCTTGTGATGCCGCTGCATGCAACATTACGCGGCATCGATCCGTCGACGCTGCGAGCGGCGGCGATCTGCGGCGCGAGCCGGTGGCAGGCGTTCTGGCGCGTGCTGGTGCCGCTTGCGATGCCAGGCGTCGCGTCGGGTGCGTTGATGGTGTTCGTGATGGCGCTCGGTTACTTCGTCACGCCTGCGTTGCTCGGCGGTGCGTCGTACATGATGCTCGCAGAACTCATCGCGCAGCTCGTGCAGCAACTGCTGAACTGGGGTCTCGCGGGCGCCGCCGCTTTCGTGCTGCTCGCCGTGACGCTCTCGCTGTATGCGCTGCAACTGCGCTTCACAGGCAGTGCGCGTGCAAGTCTGGGAGGCCGATAATGTTGCTCGATTTCGATCGCCTGGGCGCGCTGCGCTGGGCATTGCTCTCTATCGGCGCTGCCGTCGCGCTCTTTCTCTTGCTGCCGATCGTGTTCATCGTCGCGCTGTCGTTCGGCGATTCGCAATGGCTGATCTTTCCGCCGCCTGGCTGGACGCTGGAATGGTATCGACAGCTTTTCACCGACGCCGGCTGGATCGACTCGTTGCTGACGAGCGCGAAGCTCGCGGTGATCGTGACAGTGCTCTCGGTATTGATCGGCTTTCTCGCGTCGCTTGCGCTGGTGCGCGGGAAGTTTCGCGGACGCAATGCCGTGCAGGCGTTCTTTCTGACGCCGATGGTGTTGCCCGTCGTCGTGCTTGCCGTCGCGTTGTATGCGTTCTTCCTGCGCATCGGCCTGAACGGCACGATCACGGGTTTCGTGATCGGCCATCTGATCATTGCGTTGCCGTTCTCGATCATTTCGATCAGCAACTCGCTCGCGAGCTTCGACACGGCGCTTGAAGATGCCGCGCTGATCTGCGGCGCGTCGCCGCTCGAAGTAAAGCTGCGCGTCACATTGCCTGCGATCCGGCTCGGCATTTTCGCTGCGGCGATCTTCTCGTTCCTCGCATCGTGGGACGAAGTGGTGGTGTCGATCTTCATGGCGAGCCCCACGTTGCAGACACTGCCCGTGCGTATCTGGGCGACGCTGCGGCAGGATTTGACGCCCGTCGTTGCGGCGGCGTCTTCGCTGCTGGTCGGCTTGACGGCTGTATTGATGCTCGCGGGCGCCGTGCTGCGCCGCGCGCGATAACCGAGGTGAACGACATGACTGCATTCCTGCAAATCCAGCGCCTGCGCAAGACTTACGACGACGTCGTCGCTATCGACCAGGTTTCCCTCGACGTGCGCAAGGGCGAGTTCATGACGTTTCTCGGGCCGTCGGGCTCGGGTAAGAGCACGACGTTATATATCGTCGCGGGCTTTCAGGAGCCGAGCGAAGGGCGCGTGCTGCTCGACGGCAAGCCGCTGCTGTCCGTCGCGCCGAACAAACGCAATATCGGCATGGTGTTCCAGCGCTATACGCTGTTTCCGCATCTGACGGTGGGCGAGAACATTGCGTTTCCGCTGCGCGTGCGCCGCCTTCCCGACGCGGAAGTGAAGGCGAAGGTCGAGCAGATGCTCAAGCTCGTGCATCTGTCCGAGTGCCGCGACCGCATGCCCGCGCAGTTGTCGGGCGGACAGCAGCAGCGTGTCGCGATTGCACGCGCGCTGGCCTATGATCCGCCTGTGCTGTTGATGGACGAGCCGCTGTCGGCGCTCGATAAAAAGCTGCGCGAGGAAATCCAGCTCGAACTGCGCCGTATCCATCAGGAGACGGGCGTCACGATTCTCTATGTGACGCATGATCAGGAAGAGGCGCTGCGTCTGTCGGACCGGATTGCCGTGTTCAACAAGGGGCGTATCGAACAGGTCGGCACGGGCGAGGAACTCTATTCGAACCCGGCGTCGCGTTTCGTCGCGAGCTTTATCGGCAATTCGAATTTCCTGCCGGTGCGTGTGACGTCGCACAGCGATGGTCGCATGAACGGTGTGTTTCCGAATGGGCATGAAGTGGCGTCCGGCAGTTTCAATCCGGCGCTCACGGCAGGCGACGACGGCACGCTGATGGTTCGCCCCGAGCAAATGCGCATTCAGTCACTGCGCGACGCGAGCGGCGCGACAGGCTTGCCCGTCACCGTGCGCGACATCACGTATCTGGGCGATGCAATGCACTACGCGGTCGCGACGCCGTGGCAGCAGGAGATTTCGATTCGCATGCCGGCGGGGCATCGGCATGACAGCGGGTTGTCGATCGGCACGCAAGCGCTCGTCGATTGGGATGCGCGCGACGTACGTCTTTTTGCTCAGGCGTGAGCACAGCCATGAGTGACGCGCTGCCTTCGCTGAAAGTCGAACGTCGCACGACGACGTTGCGCGAACTCGCGCTGGAGAAAATGCGCACGGCCATACTCGAGGCGCATTTTCATCCTGGCGAGCGGCTCGTCGAGCGTTCGTTGTGCGAGGAACTGGGTGTGAGCCGGACGGTGGTGCGCGAAGTATTGCGGCATCTGGAGACGGAAGGACTCGTCGATTCGATTCCGAACCAGGGGCCGATCGTCGCGCTGCTCGATTCGGATACGGCCGCCGAGATCTACGAGATTCGCGCGTTGCTGGAAGGCGATGCCGCAATGGCATGCGCGCTGCGCGCCGATGAAGCCGTGTTCGCGCGGCTTGCCGATTGCATCGGGAGCATTCAGCAGGCGTTCGAGCGGCATGAGCATCAGACCGTGCGCGAGCTGACGACGATGTTCTACGAGCAGATGTTCCATGGTGGCGGCAAGAAGGTCGCATGGGAGATCGTGCAGACGCTGAATGCGCGCATCAATCGCCTGCGTGCGATGACGATTGCTTCCGACGATCGCGGGCGGCAGGCGGTGCAGGAAATGAACCGCATACTCGATGCGCTTCGTGCCCGTGACGCGCAACGCGCCCGCGACGCAGCGACTGCGCATGTGGCACGCGTCGCGGACATCGCAGCGGAGTTGTTGCGTCAAACGGTGGGGGAAGCGTCGGCTTGATCGCATTCAACGCCTCACACCGCAACACACATACCGAACCTCGAAATAGCCGCCGTGCAAATCCAAAAAACCCCGCACTTCCCGACATGACAACACCTCGCATTTGCGAATAATGACCTACACCGTCACCATTCACAAAGAGAGAGAAGTCGATGTCCAGCACTACCGAAGTCCGTCCGCCGCTGCCGCCGTTCACGCGCGAAACCGCTACTCAGAAAGTGCGCCAAGCCGAGGACGGCTGGAACTCACGCGATGCCGCAAAAGTCGCGATGGTCTATTCCACCGACACATGGTGGCGAAACAGAGCCGAATTCGTGCAAGGCCGCGAAGAAGCGCGCGCATTCCTCGAACGCAAATGGAGCAAGGAATTCGAGTACCGTCTGATCAAGGAACTGTGGGCGTTTACGGACAATCGCATCGCGGTGCGCTTCGCTTACGAGTGGCGCGATGACGCTGGCAACTGGTTCCGCTCATACGGCAACGAAAACTGGGAATTCGGCCCCGATGGCCTGATGCACCATCGTCACGCGAGCATCAACGACCTGCCGATCAAGGAAGGCGAGCGCAAGTTCCACTGGACGCTCGGCCGTCGCCCCGACGATCATCCGGGGTTGAGCGCACTGGGACTCTGACCCGTTGCTCTGACCCGTAATCCTTCATCAGATCCTCTTAGCCGACCGTTCGCCGTCGGCTAAGCGCGCTTCCATTCCCCGTTGCACGTACAACCAACACTCGTTGCATCTGCACCGATACAGTGCGTACGTGCGTAAGCACACTGAACTTGTTGTTCCTTACGGGTAACTCCGCATAGTGGCAAAAAGCTTACGATTTCTATACTAGGCTGCCGTTTCGTATGAAGGCGATATAAAGCACGCCGTTTTACGAATCAGGCGGTGTCGGGAGACAGCCCGCGCCCGTCGAAAATAAAGAAACATGCTACGGAGACGAACATGGTACTTCGCCTGAAGAGCGTTGTTGCTGCTCTCGCATTGTGTGTGGTCGCAACGGGTAGCTATGCGGCCGATCCGATCAAGATCGGTGTGGATGGTCCTTTCACGGGCGGTTCGTCGTCGATGGGCGTCAGCATGCGCGACGGCGTGCGGCTTGCGGCGGCTGAGATCAACAAATCGGGCGGTGTGCTGGGCCGGCAGATCGAGCTCGTCGAACGCGACGACGAAGCGAAGAACGAACGCGGCGTGCAGATCGCGCAGGAACTCATCAACAAGGAAAAGGTAGTCGCGGTGGTCGGCTACATCAATACGGGTGTCGCGCTTGCATCGCAGCGCTTCTTCCAGGAAGCGAAAATCCCCGTGTTCAACAATGTCGCGACGGGCAGTATCGTCACGAAGCAGTTCGCGGATCAGCCGGATAACTACGTGTTCCGCAATGCAGCCGCCGACCGCATTCAGGCGCCGATGATCGTCGAAGAAGCCGTGACCAAACGCGGCTTCAAGAAGGTCGCGATTCTCGCCGATTCGACCAACTACGGACAACTCGGCCGCGAGGATCTGGAAAAGGCGCTCGCTGCTAAAGGCGTGAAGGCGGTCGCCGTCGAGAAATTCAACATCAAGGACGTCGACATGACGGCCCAGTTGCTGAAGGCGAAAGACGCGGGCGCGGAAGCCGTGCTGACCTACGGCATCGGACCCGAACTCGCGCAGATCGCCAACGGCATGGCCAAGCTTGGCTGGAAGGTGCCGCTGATCGGCAGCTGGACACTGTCGATGGCGAACTACATCGACAACGCCGGCTCGAACGGCGAAGGCGCGCGTATGCCGCAGACCTTCATCCAGGAACCCAACACGCCGAAGCGCAAGACCTTCATCGAAGCCTATATGAAGGAATTCAAGCCGAAGAACAACCGGATCGATTCGCCCGTGTCGGCGGCGCAAGGCTATGACTCGGTCTATCTGCTCGCCGCCGCGATCACGCAGGCAGGCACGACGGACGGCCCGAAGGTGCGCGCCGCGCTCGAAAGCCTCAACACGAAGGTCGAAGGGGTCGTGATGGTGTACGACAAGCCGTTCTCGCACGACGACCACGAGGCGATCAGCCCGAACGTGCCGGTTGTCGGCGAAGTGAAGGGCGGCCGCGTGATCTACGCGTACGACAACGACAAGAAAGGCGGCGGGCAACTGCGCACCAAGCAGGCATCCGCAAACTGAGTACAGCATGAAAAGCGAAGCCGCGCCCGCCCGACCGGCGGGGGCGGCTTTGTGCTGCGTGGCTCACGGCATCACCTACGGGGCGTTGCGATCGAGGCAATTGGACTATGGCCATTCTTCTTCAGCTCATCTATAGCGGCATTGCGCTCGGCATGATCTACGCCGTGATCGCGTTCGGCTACCAACTCACGTTCGCGACATCCGGCACGCTGAACTTCGGCCAGGGCGATGCGCTGATGCTCGGTGCGCTGGTGGGTCTCACGCTTGTTACGCTGGGCGTCAACTACTGGCTGATGATTCCCCTCGTGTGCGTGTTCGGGCTGTTGCAGGGCGCGTTCGTCGAACGGATCGGCGTGCGGCCCGCGATCAAGATCAAGTCCGAGTTCGGCTGGATCATGTCGACCATTGCGCTCGGCATCATCTTCAAGAACGTCGCGGAAAACGTCTGGGGCCGCGACGATCTGCGCTTTCCATCGCCGCTGCCCGAAGCGCCCATCAGGGTGTTCGGCGCAAACGTGCTGCCGATGGAACTGCTCGTCGTAGGCGGCGCATTGGTGCTGATGCTTGCCGTCGAGTTCTTCAACCGGCGCAGCATCTTCGGCAAGGCGGTCGTCGCCACCTCGAACGATCGCGATGCCGCCGCGCTGATGGGCATCAACACGGGCCTCGTCATCACGTTCTCGTATGCGCTGTCGTCGCTGACGGCGGCCTTCGCCGGCGTGCTGATCGCGCCGCTCACGCTGACGGGCGCGACGATGGGCGCGGTGCTCGGCCTCAAGGCGTTCGCGGTGGCGATCATCGGCGGATTGTCGAGCGGGCTCGGCATCGTGGTCGGCGGCGTGATACTCGGCATCGCCGAAACCACGACCGGCTTCTACATCTCGACGGGCTATAAGGACGTGCCCGGACTCGTCCTGCTGCTGATCGTGCTCGCCTTGCGTCCGGCAGGTCTGTTCGGCAAAACTGCGATCAAGAAAGTTTGAGGTCCGCCGTGAAAAAGAAAAACCTCATCGGCGCGCTGCTTGGTCTCGTCGCGCTAGCGGTCTTCCCGGTGCTGTCGGGCAACCCGTACTACATCCACCTGGTCGAGACGATCATGATCTACGCGATCCTGCTCTTCGGTCTCGACATCGTGGTCGGTTACACAGGGCAAGTGTCGCTTGGACACGCGGGGCTGTTCGGCGTCGGCGCTTATACGGCGGGTGTGCTGTTCATCAAGCTCGGCATGCCGTTCTATGTGACCGTGCCGATGGCGATCGTCGTGACGGCCGCGTTCGGCGCGATTCTCGCGCTGCCCGCACTGCGCGTGTCGGGTCCGTATCTCGCGATGGTCACGCTCGCGTTCGGCACGATCATCCAGATCCTGATCAACGAAATGGATTTCCTCACCAACGGGCCGATGGGCATCAAGATCACGAAGCCCGTGATCGCAGGCCATATGCTCGATGAGACCCAATACTATTGGGTGGTGGCCGCGCTGTTGGTCGTGTCGCTCGTGGTCGTGCATCGCGTGCTGAAGTCGCACTTAGGCCGCGCATTCGAGGCGCTGCGCGACAGCCCGATTGCATCCGACTGTATGGGCGTCTCGGTGTACCGGCACAAGGTCTACGCGTTCGTGATCAGCGCGGGCTTCGCCGGGCTCGCGGGCTGTCTATATTCGTATTCTGAGCAGTACATCTCGCCCAACACATACAACTTCGAGCTGACCATCCTGTTCCTGCTCGCGATCATCATGGGCGGACGCAAGACGCGCACAGGCGCGCTGATCGGCTCGACGATCATCGTGTTGCTGCCCAAGCTGCTCGACGACATCTCGATGTTCCGCATGGTCGCGACGGCCCTTGCCGTCGTCGTGGTCGCAGGCGCGCTGTTCTCGATTGCGCGCAAGAGCGTGACGCCGCGCAAGGTCGCGATTCCGATTGTGGGCACCGTTGGCCTCGCGGTGTTCTCGTACTGGATCGATGCGCTGACTGACTGGCGCTTGACGATTTTCGGTTTGATGATTCTGCTGGTCGTCTACTACCTGCAGGACGGCGTGGTCGGTTTCGTGCGCAAGTTCTTCATGCATGGCCGCGTGCGCACCGTGACCGTCGACACCGAAAAGCCCGCGGAAATCACCGCCGATGCCGTGCTCGATGTGCAAGCCAAAGGCGACGAAACCATTCTCGACGTGCGCGGCGTGCTGATGCAGTTCAGCGGGCTGAAGGCGCTGAACAACGTAAACCTGAAGGTGCGACGCGGCACGATACATGGCCTGATCGGACCGAACGGCTCGGGCAAGAGCACGATGATGAACGTGCTGACGGGCATCTATATACCGACGGCGGGCGCGATCGAGTATCGCGGCGAATCGATTGCAGGGCGCACGTCTTCTGCGATCGCGTTGTCGGGCATTGCGCGCACGTTCCAGAACGTGCAGTTGTTCGGCGAAATGACCGCGCTCGAAAACGTGCTGGTCGGTTTGCATCATACGTTCCGCTCGAACTTCGCCGATATCGGCCTGATGACGACGCGTTATCGTCAGGAAGAACGCGCGGCACGCGAGCGCGCGTTCGGCATGCTGCGCTTCGTCGGTCTCGAGAATGTCGCGGCGGAAGAAGCGCGCAACCTGCCGTACGGCAAACAGCGTCTGCTCGAAATCGCCCGCGCGCTCGCACTCGATCCACAAGTGCTGTTGCTCGACGAACCCGCTGCGGGGCTCACCGCGCCCGATATCAAGGAACTGGTGCGCATCATTCGCAAGGTCCGCGATCACGGCATTACGGTGGTGCTGATCGAACATCACATGGACGTCGTGATGTCGGTCTGCGACACGGTATCGGTGCTCGATTTCGGGCAGAAGATCGCCGAGGGCAAGCCGTCCGAGATCCAGGAAAACGAAAAAGTCATCGAGGCGTATCTGGGCGGCGTGGCCGCTTGAGCACACGTTTCGATTGCACGACAACGGCATGAATGGGGAACACGCGATGTTATCGATCCGCAATCTGCATGCGGGCTACGGCAAGGTTCAGGTGCTGCACGGCATTTCGATGGACGTGCCGAAGGCTTCCGTCGTCACGCTGATCGGCTCGAACGGCGCGGGCAAGACCACGACGATGCGCGCCGTCTCCGGCATGATCCGTCCGAGCGGAGGCGAGATCACGATGGGCGAAGGCGCATCGGCCAAACGCATCGATTCGCTCGATTCGCACCGTATCGCGCGTCTGGGTCTCGCGCATTCTCCCGAGGGCCGACGCGTGTTCTCGACGATGACCGTCACCGACAATCTGTTGCTAGGCGCATTTCCGCGCCTGACGTGGGCGCGTCCGCGCGGCGACGTCAACGCGGATCTCGAACGCGCGATCGACCTGTTTCCGCGCCTCAAGGAGCGCCGCAATCAACTGGCGGGCACGCTGTCGGGCGGCGAGCAGCAGATGCTCGCGATGGCGCGCGCGATCATGCTGAACCCGGATCTCGTGTTGCTCGACGAACCGTCGATGGGGCTCGCGCCGATTCTCGTCGACGAGGTGTTTCGAATTATCGAGCGTCTGAAAGACCAGGGCGTGACGATGCTGCTCGTCGAGCAGTTCGCTGCCGCCGCGTTGAATGTCGCCGATTACGGCTACGTGCTGGAAAACGGCCGTATCGCGACGCATGGAACGGCGATGCAGTTGCGTAATGATCCGATGGTCAAGGCCGCTTATCTGGGGCATTGAACGGGACGAGCCGCTAACGGCGACGCACATTCCATTCATTTCTTTAAGGTCGTTGAAAGCTTTAATTCAGCGACACATCTGCACTCATTCCTCTCCATTCGAACGTTCGGCGGCTGCTTGTGCAGTTCGCCGACTCGTTACGCATAGCTGTGGCAGAATCTCGCGCGCATCCAACGAACAATTGAACAAGTGCCGGAGACGTCGTGATTCAAGGTATTGCCCGCTTCTTTACGCAGGTGGTTCATCGCTTTCTGCCTGATCCTCTTATTTTCGCGCTGCTTCTGACGGCGATTACCTTTGCCTTGGCATTGGGCCTCACGCCACAGTCACCCGGCGATCTCGTCTTTATGTGGGGCAGCGGTTTCTGGAATCTGCTCGCATTCACGATGCAGATGGCGATGATCCTCGTAACAGGGCATGCATTGGCGACGTCGGGTCCCGTCAAGCGGGTGCTGTCGGCTCTCGGCGGCCTGGCGAAGACGCCGGCGCAAGGCACGATGCTGGTCGCGTTCGTGAGCGGCGTGGCATGCGCGATCAACTGGGGCTTTGGTCTCGTGCTGGGCGCCATGTTCGCGCGAGAAGTGGCGAGGCGTGTGCGCGGCGTCGATTATCGGCTGCTGGTTGCGGCCGCGTACATGGGCTTCCTCACCTGGCATGGCGGCTTGTCCGGTTCGGTGCCGCTGGTCGCGGCAACCAAGGGCAATCCGATGGAAAAGGTGATTGGCCTGATTCCCGTGTCGCAGACGCTCTTCACGGGATACAACCTCTTCATCACTGCCGCGCTGATCGTCGCATTGCCGCTGCTGGTGCGCGCGATGATGCCGCGAGCCGAAGATGTCGTCTCGGTCGATCCTGCGCTGCTCATCGACGAACCCGTGATGGAGCGCAAGATCACGGCGCAATCCACGCCGGCGGAACGTATCGAAGAGAGCCGCATTCTGTCTATTCTGGTCGCGCTGCTGATCGCCGCCTATCTGGTGATCCGCTTCATGAAGAAAGGCTTCAGCCTCGACATCGATACCGTCAATATCGTTTTCCTTGCAGCGGGCATTCTGCTGCACAAGACGCCGATGGCGTATGCACGCGCAATTGGCAATGCGGCGCGCGGCACAGCGGGGATCATGATCCAGTTTCCGTTCTATGCGGGCATTCAGGCCACGATGGACCACTCGGGTCTTGCGGGCGTGATCACGAACTGGTTCATCGAAATTGCGAACGTCCACACGTTCCCGCTGCTGACGTTCCTGAGTTCGGCCGTGATCAACTTCGCGGTGCCGAGCGGCGGCGGCCACTGGGTCGTACAGGGCCCGTTCGTGATGCCCGCTGCGAAAGCGATCGGCGCGGACCTCGGCAAGTCGGCCATGGCGATTGCCTACGGCGAAGCGTGGACCAACATGGCGCAGCCTTTTTGGGCGCTGCCCGCTTTGGCGATTGCCGGGCTCGGCGTGCGCGACATCATGGGCTATTGCGTGACGGCGCTGCTGTTCTCGGGCGTGATTTTCGTCGCGGGACTGTATCTTTTCTGACGTCGTTCGCAACGCGGTGTCGCGACGGTAGACTGTGCGTTCCTTTCTGCGGCGTACAGAACCATGCAAACTATCTACAGTAGCGATCACCGCTTGCATCAAGGCGTCGAACTCAAGGACGGCGCCGTCTCCGATTCCTTCGAAAAGCCCATCCGCGCAGAGACCGTGCTGAAGCAGGTCAAAGCTGCGGGCTTGGGCGATGTTCTGGCGCCGAACGTCTATGAGCGATCGTGCTATGTCGGCGCGCATAGCGAACGCTACGTCGAGTTTCTCGCATCGGCATGGGACGACTGGGCCGCAACGGGCCGCACATGCCAGGCGTTGCCACTTGTTTGGCCGGTACGTGGCTTGCCCTCCACGGCGATGCCGCAATTCATCGACGGCAAGCTCGGCTTCTTTTCGATGGATGCCGGTTCGCCCATCAACGCGGGAACATGGAGCGCTGTCTCGTCGAGCGCGAACTCGGCGCTGACAGGAATCGATGCGCTCGCACGCGGCGACAAGGCGGTCTTTGCGTTGTGCCGCCCGCCGGGCCATCACGCAGGCCGTGAGTACATGGGCGGCTATTGCTATCTGAACAATGCAGCTATTGCCGCGCAACGTTGCATCTCGCAAGGCGCGAAGCGCGTTGCGGTGCTCGATATCGATTTCCATCACGGAAACGGCACACAAGATATCTTCTACGACCGCAATGACGTGCTGTTCGTATCGATACACGGCGATCCGGCCGTATCGTTTCCCTATTTCTCGGGCTTTGCCGACGAGCGCGGCATTGGCGAAGGCGAGGGCTTCAATCTGAATCTGCCGCTGCCGAAGGGAACGGCAATGGAACAGTACGAGCCTGCGTTACAGCAAGCGGGTTCGGCGATCGCACAACATGCGCCCGACGCGCTCGTTGTTTCGCTCGGTGTCGATACATTCGAAGGCGATCCCATCAGCCATTTCCGTTTGCGCACGCCGGACTATCTGCGCGTCGGTGAAATGCTCGCGGGCCTTGGTTTGCCGACGCTCTTCGTGATGGAAGGCGGGTACATGGTCGACGAGATCGGCATCAATGCCGTCAATGTACTGTTGGGTTTTGAAGGCCGGGCATAAACCGGCGCGAATCTGGCAGCTTCGTCATACTTATGCCAGCATTGCGCCACTCTTGAAGCGTAGAGTTAATACAGCCGTTGCAGACACCGAGAGCCGTCTGCGACGACTGTATTCGCTGCACAGTCTCTCGCGATCAAGGAGCCTTGAAATGAAGCAACTTCTTCTCAGTCTCGTGGTAACGGCGGGCGTAGCAGCCATGTCGAGCGCATACGCGCAGCAAATGCCGACCGATCAACCGATGGACCAGACCCAGGCGCAATCGGCCGCGCCAGCGGACACGGGTCAGGGCGGCGTCAATTGGGGCAGCGCGGCGCAAGGCGGCCGCAACGTCGCGGAGACGCGCCAGGACGTGCGCCAGCAATTGATACAGTCCGAGCGTGATGGACAACTGCAAACGCTCGATCAAACCGTTTACAAAGGCAATTGATCGGCGCACTGCATGCCTGACAATCAGGGCTTTGGAATACGGATGCGGCTGATCATCAGCGATCCGGAAATGCCATAGACCAGCGTCAACGGATGCAGCACATGACCTGCAATCCGCCACTCGCCGAACCATAATTGCGGACCGAGAGCCCCTTGCCACGCGGCGATGGCAAGCAGCAGCACGATTGCGAACGATGTCGGAATAGGCGTGCCTTCGAAGTGCGTCACTTTCCCCGTCCCGCCCGACATCGTCTCTGCCGTCACGTTGTAGCGGGCGAGCCGCGACACGCCGCACGCCACAAAATACGCAAGCAGAACGCGGTCATACAGGCCGCGCATGCCACATCCATAGCCGATGATGGCGGGCGCCACGCCGAACGAGATCACGTCGGCTAGCGAATCCAGTTCCTTCCCGAGCAGCGAAGCCTTCTGCCGCCAGCGCGCGATACGTCCATCCAGCACGTCGAACACCAGCGCTGCAAATACAAGTGCGCAGGCGAAGTAAACGTGCATGACGTTCGCGCTGCCGATATAACTCATCATCGAAAACAGTGCACCCGTGCCGCACACGGCGTTGCCGAGTGTGAACCAGTCGGCGAGATGAAACTCGCGAATCATCGAAAAACGCTTCATATTGGCCTTTTTGTCGAGCAGTGGAACGAGTATAGCGGTCCCGATTACATGCGATGCCTGCAAGACACGTGCCGCAAAAACGCCCACGGCGAAACAGACGGTAATACGTGCATGCAGGACAAATAGCATTCAAAGCCGAAAATGGCAAAACTGCCATTTTGGCGCCATCAGTTCGTTGGGCCTCGCGCACTAGTATTTACACCTGGTTGCCGCGGACGCGCAGCAAGACACTGACGCCGCTGCCTCACGTCACACTTGCGCGCTTCTTTCGGATACCAACACCTGTATGTGGATCGTCAATCTCGCATTGAAGCGGCCGTACACGTTCATCGTGATGGCCATATTGATCGTGCTGGCGACGCCATTCGTGCTGTTCACGACGCCCGTCGATGTGCTGCCGGAAATCAACATTCCCGTCGTCAGCATCATCTGGAACTACACGGGCCTGTCCGCCCAGGATGTGGCGAACCGCATCACGTCCGTCAATGAACGCAGCCTGACGACGACCGTCAACGACATCGAGCACATCGAATCGCAATCGCTCGCAGGCATCGCGATCATCAAGCTGTTTCTGCAACCGAACGCGAACATCCAGACAGCCATCGCGCAGACCGTCGCCGTCGAGCAGGCGCAACTGAAACAGATGCCGCCCGGCGCGACGCCGCCGCTCGTCATCAGCTATTCCGCGTCGAGCATTCCCGTGATTCAGCTGGGCCTGTCGAGCCCACGTCTGTCCGAGCAGGATCTGAACGACACGGCGCTCAACTTCCTGCGTCCGCAACTCGTGACGATTCCGGGCGCAGCCGTGCCGTATCCGTATGGCGGCAAGAGCCGTCTTATTTCCGTCGATCTCGACACGCGCGCGCTGCTTGCCAAGGGACTGACGCCGCTCGACGTCGTCAACGCCGTCAACGCGCAAAACCTGATTCTGCCCACAGGCACCGCGAAGATCGGACCGAAGGAATACACGGTCAACATGAACGGCTCGCCGACCACCATCGCGGGTCTGAACGACATTCCCGTGCGCACGGTCAACGGCGCGACGACCTATCTGCGCGAAGTGGCGCATGTGCGCGACGGCTTTTCTCCGCAGACGAACATCGTGCGAGAAAACGGCCGGCGCGGCGTGCTGATTTCGATTCTGAAGACGGGCAGCGCGTCGACGCTCTCGATTGTCAACACGCTGCGCGGGCTCTTGCCGAGCGCAGAGGCCGCGCTGCCGCCCGATCTCAAGGTCACGCCGCTATTCGATCAATCGGTGTTCGTGAAAGCCGCCATTCAAGGCGTGGTTCGCGAAGCCTTGATCGCCGCCGCGCTGACGGCCGCGATGATCCTGCTGTTTCTCGGCAACTGGCGCAGCACCTGCATCATTGCCATTTCGATTCCGCTGTCCATTCTGACGTCGCTGATTGCGCTTCACGCGCTCGGGCAGACCATCAACATCATGACGCTAGGGGGCCTCGCGCTCGCGGTGGGGATACTGGTCGACGATGCAACCGTCACCATCGAGAACATCGAGCGGCATTTGCACATGGGCACGAATCTGCACGACGCGATTCTCGACGGCGCGGGCGAGATTGCCATTCCCGCGCTCGTGTCGACGCTGTGCATCTGTATCGTGTTCGTGCCGATGTTCTTTCTGACGGGTGTCGCGCGCTATCTGTTCGTGCCGCTCGCGGAAGCCGTGGTGTTCGCGATGCTCGCGTCGTACGTGCTGTCGCGAACCCTGGTGCCGACGCTCGCGATGCTGCTGATGGGTCACGCGAACAAGCGCGACGCGAATGCACGGCCCAATCTGTTCATGCGTATGTATCACCGTTTCGACCGCGGCTTCGAGACGATGCGGGCCGCGTACATTGTGGTGCTCAGCAGCCTGCTGGTGCGGCGTCGGATGTTCGGTACGTTATTTCTCGGCTTCTGTGTGGTGTCCTTGGGCCTCACATTCGTGTTGGGCGAAGACTTTTTCCCACGCGTCGACGCCGGCGAGATACGCCTGCATATGCGCGCGCCGACAGGCACGCGGATCGAAGAAACGGCCCGGCTCGCCGATCAGGTCGAGAAGGTGGTGCGCGAGGTGATTCCGCCCGACGAACTCGGGACTGTGCTCGACAACCTCGGTTTGCCCTATAGCGGCATCAATCTCTCATACAGCAACGCCGGAACGATCGGCACGCTCGACGGCGACATCCTGCTTGCGCTCAACGAAGACCACAAGCCGAGCCTCGGCTATGTCGACCGTTTGCGCGCGATATTGCCGCAGCGTTTTCCGGGCACCGAGTTCTTCTTTCAACCAGCCGATATCGTCACGCAGATCCTCAACTTCGGCTTGCCCGCCGCTGTCGATGTGCAGATCGTCGGCGCGAATCAGGAAGGCAATCTGGACATCGCGCGCAAGCTGCTCAAGCAGATCCGCACGATTCCTGGCGCCGTCGATGCGCACATCCAGCAGAAGCTCGACGAGCCGGTCATCAATCTGCAGATGGACCGCACGCGTTTGCAGCAACTGAATCTCAACGCGAACAATGTTGCGCAGAACGTGTTGATCTCGCTGTCGGGCAGTACGCAGACGTCGCCGGGATTCTGGTTCAATCCGCGCAACGGCGTCGAATACAACCTCGCCGTGCAGACGCCGCAATATCAGATCTCGTCGGTGGATCAACTGTTGCGCACGCCCGTATCGGCATCGTCGACCGGGCCGACGCAATTGCTCGGTAATCTCGTGCAGGTCTCGCCGCAGACCCAGTTCGCGATGGTCACGCATTACAACATCCGCCCCGTGATCGATGTGTTCGTGAGCGTCGAGGGGAGCGATCTCGGCAGCGTCGACAAGCAGGTCGAAAAGATCGTCGATCAGGCACGCGCGACGCTGCCTCGCGGCAGCCAGATCGCGATACGTGGTCAGGTCCAGACCATGCGCACGTCGTACTTCGGCCTCGGCATCGGCGTGGCGATGGCGATCGTGCTCGTCTATCTGCTGATCGTCGTGAACTTCCAGTCGTGGATCGATCCGCTGATCATCGTCAGCGCATTGCCGGCCGCGCTGGCGGGCATCGTGTGGATGCTGTTCCTGACGGGCACGCATCTGAGCGTACCCGCGCTGACGGGCGCAATCATGACGATGGGCGTCGCGACCGCGAACAGTATTCTGATGGTCTCGTTCGCGCGTCAACGCCTGACGGCGGGAGCGCCGCCGCTCACGGCCGCGCTCGAAGCGGGCGCGAGCCGGATCAGGCCGGTGTTGATGACTGCGTTCGCGATGATCATCGGCATGATTCCGATGGCGCTCGGACTCGGCGAAGGCGCCGAGCAGAATGCGCCGCTCGGGCGTGCGGTGATTGGCGGCCTGCTGTTCGCGACGGTATCGACGCTTTTCTTCGTGCCCTTGCTGTTCGCGGGCATTCACAGCCGGCTCGTGCATCGCAAGGCAATACGCGAGCGGGGCGAGCACGACGAGCAACAGCACGGTGACGCTCATGGACGACATGGCCGAGACGACGAGCACGGAAACAGCCCGAACACGGACGATTGAGATGACTGAAAAAACGCATTCTTCGCTAGCGATCCCCGCACGGGAGACCCAGGACGGGCACGCGCTGCCGCCGCGCCATCGTGAATGGCGGCGCGCGAAGATCGCGGTCGTGATCGTGCTGATTCTGCTGGCGATCGGCGCGTTGCGTACCGTCGTGGCGAACATCATGCAAAGCCGCTCGGTCGCGCAAACCACGCAGCAAAACGCGAAGCAATACGTCGATGTGGTGACGCCGAAGCAGACGGATGGCAGCGCGGGCGTCACGGTCCTGCCGGGAACATTGCGCGGCTACGTCGAGTCGCCTATCTTCGCGCGCGCAACGGGTTATCTGCTGCACTGGTATGCCGATATCGGCGCACGCGTGCAAGAGGGGCAGTTGCTCGCGGAACTCGATACGCCTGAGATCGATCAGGAACTCGCGCAAGCCGTTGCGCAGCGCGACCAGATCCAGTCGAGCCTCGGCCTCGCAAAGAGCTCGTACGAGCGCTGGCAGCAACTGCGTCAGCGCGACGCCGTCTCGCAACAGGAGCTCGACGAGCGGCAAAGCACCTACTCGCAGGATGTCGCCAATCTCGCCGCCGCCGAGGCCAACGTGAAGCGGCTGCGCCAGCTCGAAAGCTTCAAGCGCATCGTGGCGCCGTTCGCGGGCGTGGTCACGCAACGCAATGTCGATGTCGGCGATCTGATCGACGCGGGCAGCGGCACGAGCCGCGCGCTCTTCGCGCTCGCGCAGTCGGACCCGCTGCGCGTCTTCGTGCAATTGCCGCAGGCCTACGCGCAGAACATCAAGGTTGGCGAGGATGTTGTCGTCACGCAGGCGGAGCTGCCGGGCCAGCAGTTCCATGGACGCATCACGCACATTTCCGGCGCGATCGACGTGCCCACACGTTCATTGCAGGTCGAAGTGACACTGCGCAATCCGGACGGCAAGCTGAGGCCGGGCGCCTACGTGCAGGTCGCGCTGCCTTCGGGCACACGCGCGCAGTTGTCGATCCCGGGCAACGCGTTGCTGTTCCGCGCGGAAGGGCCGCGCGTTGCCGTGGTCGATAACGATGGCGTCGTGCATCTGCACAAGATAACGATTGCGCAGGATCTCGGGCAGACGCTCGAAATCGAAAGCGGCGTCGAGCCGAACGACCGCGTGATCATCAACCCGAGCGATTCGATCGAGGACGGCGATCATGTCGTAGTGACGCGTCCGCAATCGCAGCCGCAGGCGAAGAACAAGGCGGCGTCGTGAATACCCTTATCCTTGCCGCGCGAACGAGTACGCTGGCCCTTGCGGCCACGCTGTGCGCGTGTACAGTCGGCCCCGACTACAAGGCGCCGATGACGGACGCGCCGCCCACGTGGCGTACGGATTCCTACTGGCGTCTTGCGCAGCCCTCGCATGCGCCGCTTACGCCGGACTGGTGGAAGGCGTTCGGCGACGCGACGCTCGATACGCTCGAAACGCAGGCGCTTGCGGAAAACCAGACGCTCGCCGCCGCCAGCGCGCATTACGCGCAGGCGCGCGCCACGCTCGCCAATACGCGCGCGCAACTGATTCCCGAAGTTGATCTGTCGGCCTCGGCGGCACGCCAGCGCATTTCGAAGAACCGGCCCGCCACGAGCTTCACGGTGCCGAATCAGTCGATGGTGCAAAACGACTTGCAGATCGGCCCGACGATCAACTACGACGTCGATCTGTTCGGCCGCATCCGCCGTGAAGTGGAGGGCGCGCGGGCGTCGGCGGAACAGTCGCGCGACGATCTCGCGAATGCGCGGCTCGTGCTCACCACCGATCTCGCCACCGACTATTTCTCACTGCGCGAGCTCGACGCGGAAATCGACGTATTGAACCGCTCGGTCCAGTTGCAACAGAAAGCGCTCGACTACGTGACGACCGAGCACGACCTTGGCTCCGTTTCCGGGCTCGACGTATTGCAGCAGAAGTCGCTGCTCGACCAGACGCGCGTTCAGGCGCAGCTTCTCGTCACACAGCGCGAGGCGTTCGCGCATGCGATCGCCGCGCTCGTCGCGGTGCCCGCCCCGCAGTTCTCGATCGAGCCGAAAGTGGTCGAGTATGCCGTGCCTGCGATCCCGCTTGGCCTGCCGAGCGACGTACTGCAGCGCCGCCCGGATATTGCATCGGCGGAACGCGCGATGGCGGCGGCGAATGCGCAGATCGGCGTCGCGAAGGCAGCATTCTTTCCGAGCCTGACGCTGACGCCGGGCATCGGCTGGCAAAGCACGGACCTCGCGAGCCTGTTTAGCGCGCCGAGCCTGGTGTGGACACTAGGCACCGCGGTGAGTCAGGTCGTGTTCGACGGGGGCCGGCGCGCGGCCAATGTCGATTTCGCCAGCGAGGGCTACAAGGCTGCGCAGGCCAATTACCGCCAGACTGTGCTGACGGCGTTCCAGCAGGTGCAGGACGGTATCACGGGGCTTTCCGTGCTGGATAGCGCCGCGTCCCAGTCGCACGATGCCGTGGCCGATGCGCAGCGGCTGCTGTCGCTCGCCAACGACCGCTATTCGGGCGGACTCGTCGCCTATCTGGATGTGATCACCGCGCAGCAATCATTGCTGACGAGCCAGCGTACGGACGTGCAGATTCACGGCCAGCAGATGACGACATCCGTCGCGCTCGTGAAGGCGCTCGGCGGTGGTTGGGACGTGCAACAAACGGATGCGCAGCGCATGCCGGGCGATGCGGCAAAAGATGCATCGAACGATGCCGGTGCATCGAGTCCGCACGCGCCGAACTGAAAACAGACTGTAAAGGACGGGCTGAACACTTTGAAAAGCCTACTTATAATGAACAGGACAATACAAAAGGAGCGCCCATGAAGCTGCTCATCGTGGAGGATGAATTCAAGGTCGTCGATTATCTGCGCCGTGGCCTGACGGAGCAGGGCTGGGTGGTCGACGTCGCGCTGGACGGCGAAGAGGGCCTGCATCTCGCGTCCGAGTTCGACTACGACATCATCGTGCTCGACGTGATGCTGCCCAAGCGTGACGGGCTCAGCGTGCTCAAGGCGCTGCGCATGCGCAAGTCCACGCCCGTCATCATGCTGACCGCGCGCGATCACGTGAACGACCGCGTACGCGGCCTGCGCGAAGGCGCGGACGACTATCTGACCAAGCCCTTTTCGTTTCTCGAACTGGTCGAGCGGCTGCACGCGCTCGCACGCCGCACGCGCGTGCAGGAATCGACGCTGATCTGCGTCGGTGACCTGTATGTCGATCTGATCGGCAGGCGCGCGACACGCAGCGGCGTGCGGCTCGATCTGACCGCGAAAGAGTTCCAGTTGCTCAGTGTGCTCGCGCGCCGGCAGGGGGATATCCTGTCGAAGGCGATCATCACGGAACTCGTCTGGGACGTGAACTTCGACAGCCACACGAACGTCGTCGAGACGGCGATCAAGCGGCTGCGCGCGAAGCTCGACGGCCCGTTCCAGACCAAGCTGCTGCACACCATGCGCGGCATGGGCTACGTGCTCGAAGTCCGCGAGGAAGCGGAGGCATCATGACTCGCTCGACCCGTTCCATCGCACGACGTCTCGCGCTGCTGTTCGCGCTCGTCGCGCTGTCTGTTTTTACGCTGGTGGACACGGGGCTGTTTCTCGTGCTGCGTTCGCAACTGGAGCAGCGCCTGCGCGATTCGCTCGATAGCCGCACGGAAGTCGCGCGGATCATCGTGCATCACGCGATCAACCGCGACAAGTGGCGCATCGCGCAAGAGAAGCTCGCGGACATGACGCCGCGCGACGGCACGAGTGCCTATTCGATTTCGAGCACGAATCCGCTGTTCAATTACGGGCACGCTGTGACGGGCACGATTGCGCAGCAATGGCGCGGCGACTATGCACGCGTCACGCACAACGGCACCGACCATGACTTGCTGACGCGGACGCTGACCATTCCGCCGAATGGCGAGCGTCCGCAGGTGCAGTTGCAGGTGGCGACCAGTTACGCGCCAACCGAGCAGGCGTTGCGCGAATTCGGCCTTGCGTTGGCGGCACTGTCGGCGCTTGGCGCGCTCGGCGCGTCGCTACTGAGCTACTGGGTCACGCGCATCGGCCTCGCGCCCTTGCGCAGATTGACCGTGGACGCATCCGAAGTGAGCGCCGATAACCGCTCGCAGCGGCTGCGCACCACCGAGCTTCCATTCGAGCTGAACGATCTCGCTCATTCGTTCAACGGTGCGCTGGAGCGGCTCGATCAGGCGTATGTGCGCCTCGAGTCGTTCAATGCCGACGTCGCGCACGAGTTGCGCACGCCTGTGACGATCCTGATTGGGCAGACGCAGGTGGCG
Source organism: Paraburkholderia hospita (assembly GCF_002902965.1). Taxonomy (GTDB): domain Bacteria; phylum Pseudomonadota; class Gammaproteobacteria; order Burkholderiales; family Burkholderiaceae; genus Paraburkholderia; species Paraburkholderia hospita. The sequence goes on from NZ_CP026107.1 coordinate 1,082,765, forward strand.
TTGACGCGCAACCGTTCGGTCGATGATCTGCGCCGCACGCTGCAATCGAATCTCGAAGAGTTCGAGCGGATGCGCGGCATCATCAACGACATGCTGTTTCTGGCGCGCGCCGATCAGGGCGAGCGGGCGACGGAACTGGTCGAAGTGTCGCTTGCAACGGAAATTGCGCGCACCATCGAGTTCCTCGAAATGCCGATGGAAGAGGCGCAAGTGCAGGCGAAATTGCACGGCGATGCGGTGGCGCGCGTCAACCGTTCGCTGTTCGGCCGGGCTTTCGCGAACCTGCTGATCAACGCAATCCACCATACGACGCCCGGCGCGATGATCCGGGTGACGGTGTCGCGCGAAGCGGGCCGCGTGTGGATCGCCGTGGCGAATCCCGGCGAGCCGATCATGCGGGACGTGCTCGATCACGCGTTCGACCGCTTCTATCGCGCGGAACAGTCGCGCACGAACAGCCGCGAGAATCACGGCTTGGGGCTGGCGATCGTCAAGGCGGTCGCCGACATGCACGGCGGCGTGGTGTTCGCGCGCAGCCAGGACGGCGTGAACACGTTCGGGTTCTCGATCATGAGCGCCGATACGGCGCGTTCGCCGAAAACGGAGCCGTCCGCGAAGGATGCGCAGCAGCTTGCGTCACGGCCTGTGGTGTCGGCACCGCTCAAATCGCCGTGAGGCTGTTGGTAAGGTTAGGCGTCGAAACAGGTAAATTGATCCGCTTCATGGCCTCTGTTCAGGGGAATGACGGTCAAATTGACTGGGTACGCTGGTGTTGTCGCTATAGAGCGTATCCGGCAAGGAGAACGAGGTGGATCTGATCGAAATGGCTAAGAAGTCCGGCATGCAGGTATTGCTGGACGCGCAGATCGGCAGTCAGATGTATCACAGCGTCTGCGGGCCACTTTCAGCGTTGCAGCGATTTGCGGATGAGGTTGGTAAGGCGCTGGCGGCGGAAGCGGCGGCGCAGACTGCCGATTCGGTTTCCGAGACCTGACCTGCCGCAAGCGCGCTGCAGCGTTCAGGCGCGTTATCTGCTTCACGATCGCCACGAGGGCGGGCGCGTCGGTGCGCCCGCTTCATGTGTATCTCGATCGTGGAGGGCTTATCGCGTTGACCGCCTGCCGTTCCAACGATATGTGTGGACTGCGGCGCGCTGGCGCGCTGTGTCGTCTGCTCGCCGCTGCCGCCGCACTCTGTACCGTTTCGGTGACAGTCGCCGCCGCGCCGCCTGCTATCGCGTTGCTTGACTGCGTCGTGATCGACGACAACGCGGCGTACAACGATGCCTCCGTCACCCAGTCGCAACAGGCGCGCGCCGCGATGGCAAGCACCGAGTTGCGCGCGCGTGTCGACCAGCGCGGCCTGTACAAGGTCGCGGACAATCGTCCGGCGGCGGCGCTGATCGACGGCTTCACGAAGACCCAGGACCTGAGCGCCTGCAACGGCTGCGAGCTGGAAATCGGCCGAAAGCTCGGCGTGCAACGCGTCGGCGTGTGCTGGGTGCAGAAAATCAGCAACCTGATCCTCAACATCAATCTGCGCATCGAAGACACGGCGAACGGACAGGTCGTGTTCCAGCGTTCCGTCGATATCCGCGGCAATACGGACCAATCGTGGCGTCGCGGCGTCGATGCACTCGTCGGGCTGCTCGCGTCAGAACCGGAAGCCGCGCATTGAGCCGCACGCATCCATCGATTTCGGGAAAAACTCCCGGCCTCCCATGCTGTCATCCCGACGCGCGATGCGCTAACTTGAGCGTGGGTGAATCTGCCCTTGCGGCACAACGAATATGGTTCGCGCGATCCGACGCGGGCCCGTCGAACAACACTCCGCAGGAGACATCGATGCAGTGCACGACCAGACATACACGCATGGCGGTATCCGTCGCGCTCGCCGTGCTGCTTGGCGCGGGTATCGGCCAGGCATCGGCAGCAGCCGTCGCTTACGTGACGAGCGAGACGAACGGCGTCGGCGTGATCGACCTCGACCAGATGACGCTGAAGAAGACCATCGCGCTCGGCAAGGACGGCCCGCGCGGCCTGAGCCTGACGGCAGACGGCAGCAAGCTGCTGGTGGCGAACAAGACGGGCGACCTGTCGGTGATCGATACGTCGACGGACAAGGTGATCACGCGCGTGAAGATCGGCAAGAACCCGGAGTTCGTGCGCGTGCATCGCGGGTTTGCGTATGTGACGTACGAGCCTGGCGAGAGCGGACCGCCGCCGCAGGCGCTGGCGGCGAATCAGGGCGCTCAGGGTGCTCAGGGCGCAGGCAAACCGGAAGGCAAGCCCGAAGCGGAGGCGGGCGGCGCGCCGGGGAAGGGCGGCGGCCACGACGACGATGACGACGCGAACGGCCCGCCCGCCGAAGTGGCGATCGTCGATCTGAAGACGATGAAGGTGGTGCGCTCGGTGAAGAGCGGGCACGAGACAGAGGGCGTCGAGTTTTCGCCGGATGGGCGCGAGCTGCTCGTCACCAACGAGGGCGACGATACGGTGTCGGTGTATCGCACCGGCACGGGCAAGCTCGTGCGCACGGTGAAGATGGACAAGGGCTCGCGGCCGCGCGGCATCAAGGCGTCGCCGGACCACAAGCAGTATGTGGTGACGCTGGAGAATACCAACAAGTTCGTCGTGCTCGACGCGGCGACATTGAAGACACTGAAGACGGTCGATACGAAGATGGGTCCGTACGGCGTCGCGTTCGATCCCGAGGGCAAGCATCTGCTCGTCGCCGCGGCGCGCGACAAGACCTTGCAGGTGTTCGATGCGAAGACGTACGAGCACGTGGCCGACGCGCCTGTCGGGCAGCGCTGCTGGCATTTCAGCTTCACGCCGGATGGGTCGAAATTGCTGATGGCGTGCGGGCGCTCGAATGCCGTGTTCGTGCTCGATGCAAAGACCTATCAGACGGTCGGGCAGATTGGCGATTTGCCGCTGGCGTGGGGTATCGTGACGTCGCCGCCGAGTCAGGGGTCGATTGAGTCGCGGTGAATGCTACTGTCTGCGACGGTCCAACAAGAACAGGCAAGCCGTCGCAGACCTATGAAATTGCTGCTCACTTCCACGCATACCTCAACCCAACCCACACCCCGCGCGGCGCGCCGATCCCAAGAAACTGCTCATTGGTGACGCCGCCCGGATCGAACGTATGGTTCGGTCCATTGAAGAAGTTCTCGCCGAGAATCGCAAAGTTCGCATAGTGCTTGTTCAGCAGATTCTTGACGGTCGCAAACACCTGAAGCTGCTTCGTTACGTTGTACGTGGTGTCGAGATCGATTAGGAAATAACCGGCAACCGTGCCATTCACATCCTGATTGTTCTCGTCGCCGCGCGCGAAGATGCTGCCGCGATACGTGAGGCTGGTGCCGATATTCCACGCCGCGAATGGCGTGTAGTCGACGCGCAGCTTCACCGTGTTCTGCGGAATGCCGGGAATTTTGTCGCCTGGCTTGACCGTGATGTTGCCCTCCGCGTCCGCGCTCGAATTGCTCGCGCTGCTCTCGGTCCACGTCGACTGATAAGTCGCGTCGATATAGCTATAGCTCGCGCTCACGCCAACCGGGCCGTACTTCGTGCGGCCCGCGACTTCGAAGCCTTGCCGGCGCGTCTTGCCGACGTTCTGGAAGAACCCGAGCGAGCTCGCCGCGCCATTGCTGCTGATGAACTGGATATCGTCGTCGAGCGTCGTGCGATACAGCGCGGCGCTCCACGTCGTGTTGCTGCCGATGCGCCCGCGCGCGCCGATTTCGAACGTCTTCGAAATGACGGGCTTCAGCGACGGGTCTGCAATGAAATCGTTCGGCAGCGAGCAGGGCGCATCCGGGTCCGCGCACGCCAGTTCGATCGATGTCGGCGAGCGCATGCCTTCGTTGTAAGTGAAGTACGCGGTGAGCGCATCGGTCGGATTGTAAGTGATGCCGACAGCAGGGTTGAAGCGCGAAAACACATGACGTCCATCCAGTAGCGGCTGCACGCCGCTCTCGTCGCCGATCGTCGTGCGGGACCAGTTGTAGCGGCCCGCAAACGTCAACGCCCATTGTTCGGTGAACGAGAACGTGTCGGTGAAATAGATGCCGTAAGTTTCGTTGCGTGTCTTCGCATCCGTCGTCGATACGAACGGACCGGTGCCGATCGTCGCGCGTGTGTCGGTGAACGTCGCGTCTTGCGATGCCTGCGTGAAGTGCGTATTCGCAAGATCGGCGGCGACGCCGAGCGTCAGTTCATTGCGCTTGCCGAACAGGTTCTGCAACAGCGCCAGTTGCAGACTCCCGCCGTAGCTTTGGGTGAACACCGTCGACTGCACGTTGGTGGCGGGCGGTGCATCGTCGGGGTCATCGGGATCGAAGTCGTCGTTCACGTTGCTGCTGACGTTCTTGTTGCGATAGTGGCGATAGTAGAGCGTGCCGCTCAACTGCACATTGGGCGTGAAATAGTGCTCGCCCGCAATCGTCAGATAGCCGACCGTGTTGTTGTTCTGATCGGGAAACGTGTACGCCTGATTGCGGTTGTCGAGAAACGAGCGCGGAATCGTCTGCGAGCCGTCGAGTGTATTGTCCGCGCCGCCACCGGAGATCGACAGCGTCGTGTCGGCATCGTGATAGCGCAGCTTGCCGAAAGCCTGCCGCAAGCGGCTGCCGTTGTGATCGGCCCAGCCGTCGTCGTTGGTCGCGTTCGCGGTGAAGTAGTAGTCGAGGTTGCTGCCGACCATGCCGCCTTGCTGGATCTGCGCGCTCTTGCGACCAAACGATCCGCCGCTGATCTCCGCTTCGCCCCCGGGCGAATTACTGCCGTTCTTCGTCGTGATCGCAATCGCGCCGCCGAGCGTGTTGAGGCCGAAGGTCGGATTGGAGCCGGGAATCAGCTGGATCGTATCGATCGCGGCCTGCGGGATCAGATCCCAGTTGACGACGTCGCCGAACGGCTCGTTGATGCGCACGCCATCCATGAACACCGACAGCCCCTGCGGCGTGCCGAGCAGCGGCGAAGCCGTGAAGCCGCGATAGTTGATGTCCATCTGCGACGGGTTGCCCTGTGCGTCGTTGATATCGACGCTCGTCAGATTGGTCGCGAAGTAGTCGGTGAGCGTGTTCGGATGCTGCTGGTCAATCTCGCGGCCGCGGATAGTCTGCACGTTGGCGGGCACCAGTTCGATCGCGGTGCCGATGCCGATCAGCGGCGTGGTGCCGATCACGAGAATCGACGGCATCTCGGCTTCCTGTGTCGTATTCTGCGCGGTCTGCTGCACGTCGGCGGGCGGTGTATCGGCGGGCGGCGGCGCGGCCTCCTGCGACCAGGCTGCCGCGCACAGACTGGCCAGCGCGCTGCTGAACATCAGTTGGAAAGCGCGCTTGCGAGGATGCAGACGGGCGCGTCGTGATTTGCGCCGTGAGGGTTTCATCGTTGTTGTCTCCAGCAGTTTGTTTTAGCCTTGTTTCGATGGCGCTTTCGCGAGCCGCGCATGCCTGTCTCTGTGTCGATTCGCCGTTGATTGAAGCGTCGCATATCAAAGGCGCGTCATGCCCGGGAAGCTTTCCCGATTCTTTCGGGAGGCCTTCCTAAACCTGCAAAAAGCAACACGAAATGCACCCGTTCGGTGAGTAGAATGAGTGACCGCTTCCATCGATACGCTCATGCCCGAAGCTCTCTCCTCAGCCAGACCGGCAGACCCCAGGCCGGACAAGCGGCAAGCAGCAGACAGTCGCGCGGATGCATCGGGCGCGGCGGAGCCCTCGCGCGCGCCGCAGCGGCCCCCAGCGGGTAAAAGCGCGGCCACCCGTGCCACGGAGTCGCGCTCGGTCGCGTGGCGCGACTTCATGTGCGTCGTGGTGTTGACGGTGATCGTCGGCGCGCTGTGCTCGACCTTCGACGTCACCGAACTCGCGTACCGCTGGAGCCGCCGCGCCGAGCGCTATCAGCTCGATGAGCTGCCCGTCACGCTGTTCGTGCTCGCGGCGGGGCTGGCGTGGTTCTCATGGCGGCGCTATCGGGATTCGCAGAAGGAATTGCAGCGCCGCCGCGCGGCGGAAGAGGAAGCCGCGCGGCTTCTCGCCGAGAACCGGCGGCTCGCGAGCCAGGGCATCGAGGCGCAGGAAGCCGAGCGCCGTCATCTCGCGCGCGAACTGCACGACGAACTGGGGCAATACCTGAACGCGATTGCACTCGATGCCGCACGGATTCGCGACCTGTCGGCGCAAAACGGCGAGGTGCATCGCGCGGCGCTTGCCGTGCTGCAAAGCGCGGGCTTCGTGTATCGGCAGATTGGCGGGATGATCCGCAAGCTGCGGCCCATCGGCCTCGACGAACTCGGTCTGCCGAGCGCGCTCGAACATTGTGTGGAAGGCTGGCGCGAGCGGTTGCCCGACGCGTCGTTCAAGCTGACCATCGACGGCGACTTCGACGGCTTCACGGACGCGCTCAACATCACGCTCTACCGGCTCGTGCAGGAAGCGCTGACGAACGTGTCGAAGTTCGCGCGCGAATCGAATGTCGAAATCTATCTGGTGAGAGCGCCTGCCAGCCGCGAGCGGGTTGAAGAGATCGTCGTCACGGTCGCCGACGATGGCCCCGGCGTCGATCTGTCGAAGCCGCGCATCGGGCTAGGGTTGATCGGCATGCGCGAACGCGTGGAAGCGCTATGCGGCGAGTTTCATGTTGCGAGCGAGCCGGCGCGCGGCTTTCTGCTGTGCGCGCGTGTGCCAACTCAGCTCGGGCTGCCTGAGCCGAACGCTTCCATCGATCCCGCCGAACCGAAAAACTCATGAGGCGCGGCAAGCTCGGAGAACTGCAAACCGAGGCGCTGCGCGATCTGCACGAGTTGCACGCCATTGTTCGCGCCGAACTTCTGCCGGATGGCGGACTGATGATTGGCAATCGTCTTCTGGCTCAGCCCGAGCCTTTCGGCGATCACGGGCAGCGTAAAGCCTTGCACGAGCAGGCGCAGTACTTCGAACTCGCGCGCGGACAGTTGCCTTCCGGGCGGCCCTTCGCTGAACATCGTTCGTAGCGCGAGCGCATGCGACACATCGGCGCTGAGATAGCGCACGCGCCGCGCGACGGCGCGCACCGCTTCGACGAGCACATCGGGTGCACTTGCTTTCGTCACATAGCCGCATGCGCCGGCATCGAATGCGCGCCGCACGAAAAGCGTCTCTTCGTGCACGCTGAAAATCAGCACGCGCGCTTCCGGCTCTCTCGCGAGCATGCGCCGCATCGCTTCGATCCCGCTCGCGCCAGGCAACGCGAGATCCATCACGACGACATCCGGCTGCAACGCGCAGAAGCGCTGATAAGCCTGCGTCGCATCCGCGGCTTCGCCCGCGACGCGCACATCGGGGCTCAGTTCTAGCAGCCTTCGGTAGCCCTCGCGCACGACGGCGTGATCGTCGACGAGAAGCACGGAAATAGCGGGCGTCGTCATGGTCGCGTTCTCTCGGTGTGAGGGGGCGCTGTCATCTCGCGCGTGTCGGCGCTGAGGCGTTTCGAGTTCGCGTCGTTGCGGAACGTGACGGGCTGTTCGTTCGGCGCCAGCGTCGCCGGACGTTGGGCCGCATCGCGCACGACGCGCACAACCTGCTCGTGATGCGGAGACTTGTCGCAGACGGGATCGGCGTTGGCGGCGTCGAGCGTCAACAGATACGCCTGGCATCGGCAGCCGCCGAGATCGTTGGTCTTTTCGTCGCAGCTCCGGCAAGGCTCCTTCATCCATTCAAAGCCGCGAAAGCGGTTGAAGGCGTCACTGTCGTACCAGATGTGCTCGAGCGGCGTGTCCTTCACGTTCGGAAACGTGAGGCCCGGCAGAGAGCGCGCCGAATGGCAGGGCAGTGCGGCGCCATCGGGCGCGACGCCGAGAAACACCGAGCCCCAGCCGTTCATGCAGCGCTTGGGCCGTGTTTCGAAGTAGTCGGGCACCACGAAGAAAATCTTGCAGCGGTTGCCGATCTCCTTCCGGTAACGTTCGACGACGGCTTCCGCTCCCTGCAATTGCTCCGCAGTCGGCATCAGTTGCGCGCGGTTCGCGTGCGCCCAGCCGTAGTACTGCGTGTTCGCAAGCTCGAGATATTCAGCGCCCATTGCCAGCGCCATGTCGATGATCTTGTCGACATGCGGCAGGTTGTAGCGATGCAGGACGCAGTTGAGCACCATCGGAAAGCCATGCGCCTTGATCGAGCGTGCGACGCGGTTCTTCAGGTCGAAGGTGCGGGTGCTGCTGAGGAAGTCGTTGAGTTCCTGGGTTGAGTCCTGAAACGACAGTTGAATGTGATCGAGCCCGTTGGCCTTCAGCGTATCGAGCCGCGCATCCGTCAGGCCGACACCCGACGTGATGAGGTTCGTATAGAAGCCGAGGCCGTGTGCTTCGGCGACGAGTACTTCGAGATCGTCGCGCATCAGCGGTTCGCCGCCGGAGAAACCCAGTTGCGCCGAACCGAGTTTGCGGCCCTGCCGCAAGACGTCGATCCATTGCGCGGTGCTCAGCTCGTCGCGATGGCTCGTGTAGTCGACGGGGTTGTAGCAGAACGCGCAATGGAGCGGGCAACGATACGTCAGTTCCGCAAGCAGCCATAACGGCGGCCCGACGCTGCTGCGCGCGGCTTGCTGCGCGTTCTCCTGTGTGGGTGTCGAGAGATCGGTCATGCTGTCACTCCAGCCAGCCACGCGAGCGCGCGTGGTCGACGAAGGCTTCGACTTCCGGTGTTAGTCCTGTCGCATTGAACGCCGCTTCCAGCTCCGCGACGAGCGTCGGAATGTCGCGCGTGCCGTCGCAACGCAACAGGATTTGCGCAGCGCTCTGGTTCAGCTTCACCATGCCTTCGGGATACAGCAGCACATGCGCGTCCTGTGCCGGTTCCCATTGCAGGCGAAACAGGCTGTTCAGTTTCGGGCCGCGTTTTTCCGTGTCTTGCGCGTTGTCATGAGTGTTCATGCCGGGAACGCCTTTTCTATCGCGTCGAGCATTGTCCAGAGAATGTCGAGCTTGAATTGCAGAATGTCGAGCGCGCGTTCCTGTTGCTCGCGCGTGCGGAAATGATCGAGCGTGACAGCGAGGCCATGCTCGACATCGCGTTGCGCGAGCGAGATGCGTGAACGGAAATACGCAAGCCCCTCGGGCTTGATCCACGGGTAATGCTCGGGCCACGTCGAAAGCCGGTCTTTGTGGATCTGCGGCGCGAAGATCTCCGTGAGCGACGAGCACACGGCTTCCTGCCACGGTGCGCGGCGCGCGAAGTTCACATACGCGTCGACGGAGAAGCGCACGCCGGGAACCACGTGTTCCAGCGACCACAATTCATCGCGCGAGAGCCCGACGGCATCGCCCAGCCGCGCCCACGTTTCGATCCCGCCTTCATCCTCGCCGTAGCCGTCGTGATCGAGAATGCGCAGCACCCAGCGGCGGCGCGTTTCGCGATCAGGGCAGTTCGACAGGACGGCGGCATCCTTCAGTGGAATGTTGATCTGGTAATAGAAACGGTTCGCGACCCAGCCGCGAATCTGCTCGCGCGAGCATCCGCCGCTGTTCATCTTCACGTTGAACGGGTGATGGATGTGATACGCCTGTCCCTTCGCACGCAACTGCGCTTCGAATTCTTCTCGGGTCCATGCCGGGCCGATGTCGCCTTTGAAACTCATCGATCGCGTCTCCGTATCAGTGGTCTGCTTTTGCGTTTGCATGTGCGCGGCTCACAGTTCGAACAGCATCCCGTCGTGCGCGACTTCGATACCGTGCTGCGCCAGCGCGCGCCGTTCGGGGCCGTCGTCGATCAGGATCGGGTTCGTGTTGTTGATATGTATTAGCACCTTTCGCGCGTTCGGCCTATCGAGCGAATCCAGCACTTCGATCATGCCGCCTGGACCCGTTTGCGCGAGATGGCCCATGTCGGCGGCCGTCTTTTTCGACAGGCCGAGTTCGATCATTTCGTCGCTCGTCCACAGCGTGCCGTCGACGAGCAGCAGGTCGGCGCTGCGCATCGCATCGCGGATGTGCGGTTCGAGCACGCCGAGGCCGGGCGCATAGAACACGCGTTTGCCGGAACCGGGCGCCGTGATCAGCAGGCCGGTGTTGTCGCCGCGCTGCGGCGCCGCGCGATGCGGCGAGTAGGGCGGCGCCTTGCTCGACAGCGGCAGCGCCTCGATGCGCACGCCTGGCAACGCGGCGATCTCGAACGGGCCCGCATCGAGCGCAATGGTGTGACGTTCGACGCCGCAGTAGTGCGACAGGATCGATACGACGGGAAAACCCGTCGACAGGTCTTGCCAGACGGCATCCGTTGCATGCAGCGGCAGCGGCGCGCTGTTTTCGCGCAGCATCAGCAGGCCTGTTACGTGGTCGATCTGCGCGTCCATCAGCAGCACGGCCGCGATGCCTGTGTCGCGAGCGTGGCGCGCAGGCTGCATTTCAGGGTTCGCGGCGATCTGCGCGAGGATATCGGGTGATGCGTTCACGAGCAGCCACGCCACACCATCGACGCTCACCGCAATCGACGACTGCGTGCGGCGCCGCGCCGTGATCGTGCCTTTGCGCACACCATCGCAATTGCGGCAGTTGCAGTTCCATTGCGGAAAGCCGCCGCCCGCCGACGAACCGAGCACCTTGACCTTCATTGTCCCCTTGCTCCCGAAAGAACTCGCAAAAACGCCCTTGAAACAGGCCTCAATTGATGAGCGCCGCGCATCACGGCAACATCCTGCGCAACAGCCCGTCGCGGTCGATCAACTGATGCTTGAGCGCGCCCGCCACATGCAACGCAATCAACGCAATGAAGATCCATGCGGTGATCTCATGAATGGTGAACCAGAAATGGCGCAAGCCTTTGTCGTCCCAGCCCCACTTCGGCAGCAGCAGTCCCCAGAAGCGCGTGCCGTAGGTGTTGAACGACGAGCCCAGATAGCCTGTCACCGGCATCGCGATCATTGCAGCGTATAAAAGAACCTGCGTAGCGCTCGCGGCGGCGCGTTGCCACGCTCGCATCGGTGGCAATGGCGGCCTGCCGGATACCATGACAACTCCGATGCGCATCAGCACCAGCAGGAAAATCGTCAAGCCAAGCGACTTGTGAAAGTTGATCAGCACGGCCTTGAACGGCAGGCCGCGCGGTAGTCCGACCATATAGAGGCCGATGCCGAGCATCGCGATGATGCAGATCGCGATCAGCCAATGCAGCACGATCAGCACCATCGGGAAGCGCTCGGGCCTCTCTCTGGCGCTGCGCGCGATATCGGTCGAGCGTGTCGCGTTCATGTCGGTTCCCTCGATCATTCGACGACCAGCAGTTCGCCGCGTCCATCGACTGCAAGATCGCCCGCGTAGCGCCGCGGCGGCGTGCGGGCGTCGAGTGCTGCAAACGGCGTGAGGCGCTGCGCTATGGCAGTGCTCGCGGCAGACGCCGCATCGCATTCGGCCTTGAGCGCTCGCGCGAACAGCGACCAGAACACGTCGAAGCCGCGTCCCCCCGTCGTGAACGTGGGCGGGATGCGTTCAGGTCGTTGCAACATCAACAGCGTGCCGCGCCGCATGCCGTAACCATAGTGTGCGCCGACGCGGCCCGCAATGCCGATCGTCCCGGCAACGATTCGCGAGGCTGCGTAGTCGCCCGCGTCGCCACCTATCAACAGCGTGCCGCGCCGCATCCGGTCGCCAAGACGCGCGCCTGCGTTGCCCGCTACGATCAGCGTGCCGCCCGTCATGCCTTCCATGCCGCCGGGCAGCGCGCCAGCCGCGAAGTCGCCGCAATTGCCCGCGACGACGAGTGTTCCGCCGCGCATTTCGCAGCCTGGGAAATGGCCTGTGTCACCGGCTATGTCGAGCGTGCCGCCCGTCATGCGCAAGCCTGCGTAGTCTCCCACCGTGCCGCTGATGCGTAGACTGCCTGCATCGAGTTGCGCGCCAAGCCGGTCCAGCCAGCTCGCGTCGCCTTCGATCACGAGACGCGCATCGTCGCAGCTTGTTTCGACTGCGACGTCGAACAGATCGCCGATTGCGCAAGCTTCGTTGCCCGCAGGCAGCATCCGATGCGCAATCTCCGGGCCCGACAATGCCGACAATGCAGACGGCAACAGTGGCGAGCCATCGACACGAAAACCGGGCGCGGTTTTCACGCGCAACGTGATCGTGCTCATGTCGCACCGTCCGTGGTGCTGTTGTTTGGGCGCTGCACAATGCCTGCAGCCAGTTCGCGCAGCTTGAAATGGTAGGGCCCGAGCTTGCCGCCATAGTTCCCGGCGGAAATACGCACCACACCCTTGCCGGCAGCGGAGGCCGCCTCGATGCCCGCCGTCATCGCCGCGCCAACGTCTGCATCCGTCAAACCGTCGATCACGATCTCCAGCACGCAGCCCGTCTGCGCATCGAGTTCGCTGCGCTGCGACAAACCGGTAAGCGTCGGGCAGAACGCATCGTTGGTCGATGCGACGGCGCCTTTGTACTTCGAGCCGATCTTCGATCCCGAGCGCACGACGCCGCCCGGAAACGGCGTAATCACGTTCGCGAGCCGGTGCATCGCGGCGACGGCGGCCTCGGCGCCCGCGAGCGCGCTATCCAGATCTCGCGCGAGCAGCAGCAGGTTGCCGCCACCGACGGCCTTGACCGTCTGCACCGATTCTTCGCAGACGAATTCGCCGTCCATCACGGGCACACGCCAGTAGCGTATGCCGCCGAGTACTTTCGATATCTGCCAGCCATCGCCAAAGAACCGGAGCGATCCGCCAAGCGGTGCGACATCGGACAGCGGCGCCCGCGTCGTCGCGGGATCAATGCCGTTGTAGACGGCCGTGGTCGGGCAGGTCAGCACGCATTGCCCGACGCGCCGCGCGATCTGCTTGACCAGTTCCTTCGATGACACCGCAAACATCAGCACCGAAATGCCGGGACGTCCATCGGGCGTCGCGTCGGCGGCGATCTCGTGTTCGATGCCCGCTTCGCATCCACAGTCGATCACCGACGTCGCAAAACCCGTCAGCGAATCGGCCGCCGCGCGCGCCCAGCGCGGCGTGTGAGCGGTGATGACGAGGCGCGTTGCCTTCATCGGGAAGGCTTCCGCGAAGGTGTCGTCGATCAGGGTGTCGTTGATCTGCATCGCGCGTCCGCCTTCATGCTCGCGCGAGGCACGCGACGGGCAACAGCCGTCCGCCGCGGCAGCATGCGCAGATTTCGTCGTCGCTGATCGCGGCGTGCGCGAAGTTCGTCGCCAGGTTTGCTTCGCTGTACTGGCGCAAGGTCTTTTCGATGCTCCTGTCGTAGTCGGGCGATACGAAGTGGATGCCGCCCGTCGGCGTCGACACCAGGTTGCCGTCGCGCGCGACCAGTTCACCGTCCTTGAACACATAAGCGGGTGACGTGAACATCCGCTCGCGGTCCGCGTCGTCGCGATACACGGCGATGTCGGCGGCGGCGCCCGGCGCGAGATGGCCGCGATCCTTAAGTCCGAGCAGGCGCGCCGGGCCGGCGCGCGTGATGATCGCGATGTCGTACAACGAGAACTCGCGCTTCAGTTCCGGCAGCGCGCTCGCGACCTTCGCTTCCGGATGTAACCGGTCGATCTGCGCGTCGCGGAACGGCTTGTCCATCAGCAGGCGGATCAGATGCGGATAGCTCGTGAACGGTCCGCCGTTCGGATGATCGGTCGTCATCGACACGCGCCACGGGTCGTCCACCAGCAGGAAGATTTCGAGGCCGATGATCCATTGCAACGCATTCACATAGCTTTGCTCGCGATAGCGGAACGGCACGATGCCGCACCCCGCATCGCATTCGATATCGCCGACGATCCACTTGTGCGGCCGTGCGAGCGGCGCGTTCTTGAACTGCATCATCGTGTCGCCGGAAGCGGTCACGGTCTGCCCGAAGATGATCTGCCCAACATCGATCGACACATTGGGCCGTGCGTTGACAGCCTCGGCAATTGCGCGCGCGCCCGACGAAAATTTGCGCGGGCCTTCCGTGCCGTAACTGTGAAACTGGATGTGCGTGATGTGGATGGGCAGGCCGTCGGCGGCGTCCATTGTCGCGATCGTCGAATCGATATTGCCCGGCACGCCGAGGTTGCTTGCGTGAACGTGCAGCGGATGCGGCACGCGCAACTCGGTCAACGCGCGCGTCAGCGTGCGCAACACGTCTCGCGGCGTGATGCCGTAATGCGTGTGCGCTTCGTCGACATCGAGCGAACGCTGGTTGAACTTGAACGCTGAGATGCCGCCCGGATTGACCACCTTCACGCCGAGCGCGCGGCTCGCGTGCATCGTCCAGCCGACGTAATCGCGCACGCGCTCGAAGTCGTCTTTCGCGGCGAGCATCTGCAACAGCAGTTCGTCGTTGCCGAGCATCACGTAGGCGCCGTGATCGATGATCGGCGTGTCGCCCATTTCCAGATGCGCGTGACGCGCGTTCGACGCGATCATCGCGGGCTCGAAGGCCGCCGTGTAGCCCATTTCCGCGTAACGGTAGCCGGTGGCGAGCGTGCCCGGCGTGCAGACGCCGCACGACGGCATGCGCAGATAGCGGCCCCGTTCGTCCTGCACAGCTTCGTACGATGCATCGCGCGGCGCGTCGTCGCGATGATCTTCGGGCAACAGCAGCCGCGACAGGTTGGTCTTGCCGCCGCCGATGTGCGAATGCAGGTCGATGCCGCCCGCCATCACGATCATGCCTTGCGCGTCGTAGTCGCGATCGACGGCGCCGTCGGCGGGCGCATCGACGATGCGGCCATCGCGGATATAGACGTCGCGCTGCTCGCCGTCGACGCCGTTCGCGGGATCGTAGACGCGGCCGCCTTTGAGTCGCGCGATGCTCATGCCGGGCTCCGTGTCTGCGCGGCGCGCGCCGCGAGCGCGTCGGCAAGATGCGTCGCGATGAACGCAACGGTTGGCAGCGCAACGTGCCGCGCCGCATGCAGCGGCACGACGACGGACGTATCGACGCGAAACAGATGACCGTCGCTGTCGATGCCGGGCGTTGCGACGGGAATGAAGATCGTCTTCGCGCTGCGCGTTTGCGGATCGAGCGCAGAGCCGAGTGCGGGCGTGCCGAGCACGATCAAAGGCGTGTTTGCGTCGAGCGTAGACGGCAGCGGATGCGGGTCGAAGCTCGCCGTCCACAGCAACGCATCCGCTTCGCCCGCAGCGAGCAGACGTTCGGTGCGATAGCGGTAAGGATCGTGGTCGAGGGGTGGCGTGCCCGGTGGCCGGTCGGGCTTCGACACGCGCGTGCGCAACGGAAAGCCCGACAGCCATGTGATCGTCTGGTTGACGCTCAGCACGCCGTCCGCACCGCCGAGCGTCAGGACGCCCGCGCGGCTCGTGCGGTTGATCGCCTTGACGATCCGGTGCAGCGCTTCGATCAGCAGCGCTGCATGCGGGTGAGGCAATGCCGCCGGCTCGATCACGAACGCCGTGTAACGCGCTTCGACGATGCGTGCCATCAACGAAGCGAGCGCCGTCGCGATGCCCGTGGCGTCATTGAGTGATTCGGGTTTGCGGCCTTCGGCAAGTGCCGACCAGAGCGCGAGCACGTCGTGCGGCGAAGCGTCGGCGAGTAGCGAAGTACTACGCGTGTCGTTAGCCTGGCTGGCGGACGGATCGGTTTCGCAACAGACGAAGCGGATTTCGCGCTGCATCGACGTGCCGCTCGCAATGCGCTCGTAAAAGCGCGGATGCCGGGCGGCAGGTTCGCATGAGAAAACCACCAGCAGATCGGCGCGCGAGCGCACTTCGGACAAGGTCGTGAAGAATGCGCCGCGATCCTGCAGCGCGAGCGTCGAGGCGCTCAGCGCGTCGCCATGCAGCGAATCGAGAATCGCGCCGCAGCCAGCAGCGAGCGCATAGAGTGCGCGCGCGCCGGCGATGTCCGTTGCACAGCCCCCGAAGAGCGGCCGGCGCGCCTGCGCGAGCACGGCGGCGGCTGCGTCGAGTGCGATATCGAGCGAGACAGGGGAGCCGTTGACGGCAGGCGAGCAGACGTTGTCGCTGGCGTCATAGCGGGTCAATGCATCGGCGAGCCGCGCGCATTGCGTGTCGGGCGCAGCGAGCGTCTGAGCGCCGGAGAGATGGGCTTCGATGTCGTCGCACAACAGCGGGCAGAAGGGGCAGGTCCAGTCGTGGGTTGTCGAAACGGATGGCAATGGCCCATCGGCGGCCGATGTCGCGTTGACATGCGTGACGGGGGACGTGGACTCGTGCATAAGACCCCGACCAGCAAGGTCCGTGCCGATCTCGCTGTTGCCGCGTGGAGGCCTAGCGCCAGCACGGTCGCCGGCATTTCGACGTGACCGCGCGGGCAAACCGCGGGGAAACGACTCGCTGCGTCGAACGTGAACACCTCATGAGCGGCCCAATACGTCCCGCCGCGCGACAGGCCACGCGCAGAACAGTATGTGCTTCGCGCTGCAACAGTGTGTCACTTGAGGACAGTGCGCGGCCCACTGCGCATGCGATCCGCGCCGTTGCTGCAGCGCGGATCGCGTGGCATGGATATTGATTCGCGGATCAGGTCGCAGCGTCTGAGCGCGTCGCGTCTGTGGTGCGAAGCCTGCCGTCGTGAAGCGCCGATGCGATAAGCCATGCATACGCGCCGCTGCGTGCCGCTGCATCGAGATCGTCACAATGGCGGATGCCGCCTGCGCCGATGATCGAACGCTGGCCCGCCTGCGCGTGGATCAGGTTGAACGTATCGAGGTCGGGGCCGTCGTCGGCGCCAACCTGATCGAGCGTCATCACGATCACGCGCGACGGCCATGACGCGGGAGCACGCAGCGCCTGCGCGAGTTCGGGGGCCGCGATCAGCTGACGGCCGCGATGATCGAGCGACAGGATGGGCGCGTAGCCGGCCGCTTCGGCTTTTTGCAGCGCATCGAGCGAGTGCAGCGATTCGGAGCCGAACACGGGCACGATGCGCGCGTGTGCCGAGCCGGTTGCAGCGGCGATGCGCGACAGATGGGCAAGCATCGACGGGAAATCGGCGAAGCCCGCGTCGAGCCAGATTTCGAACGGGCGGCTGTGTGGCTCGACATGCGCATGCGGATGCGCGAGGCTCACGGCGAGCGCGGCCAGCGTCGACGGATCGGCTTCGCGCGACATGATCGCGCCGAGATCCGCCACGTACAGCGCAGGCGCGGCTGTCGCGGCAACGAGCGCGCGGGCGATGGGTAGCGGCTCGCTCGTTGCGCACAGCGATGACTGGATGGGCCGATAGTTCGCGCGGTCGCCGCGTATGGCGCGCACTGCGTGGCCGTCGAGCAGATCGAGAACCGGGATCACCTGCATGCGGAGACGTTCCTTGATGAAGCTCTGGGTTTATGAGTATCTCACTGGCGGCGGCATCGACGCGCAACTCGCGGGCAGCAGCAGTCTCGCGGATCTGAGCGCGCTGGTCGTCGAAGGGCGCGTGATGCGCGATGCGATTGTCGGCGATCTGCGGCAACTCGACGGCGTGCAGGTCAGCTTTGCGAGTTCGCGCTTCGAGCATGTCGCTGAAGGCGTTGCGCATTGCCGCGCGAAGCCGGGCGAATCGATGCTGGAGTTTGTCTCGCGGGCCGCGCGCGAGCACGACTACGCGTGGATCGTCGCGCCCGAATGCGATGGACTGATGCTCGATCTCGCCGACGCCGTCGGTCCCGCGCGCTGGATCGGTTGCACGAAGGAAGCGATCGCGCTCGCGTCGAGCAAGCGCGCGACGGCGGCGCGGCTCGCGTCGCTCGGTATTGCCGTGACGCCTGCGCTCGAACCGGCGCAGGTCGATCCGCACACGCAGCAACGCTGGGTCGTCAAGCCCGACGACGGCGCGGGCGGGCTCGACACGCTCGTGTTCGACGACGCCGACGCGGCACGCGCCGAATACGCGGCGCGGCTCGCGGCGGACCGTGAAACGGTGCTGCAGGCGTGGGTGGACGGCGACGCGCTGAGCCTGTCGCTGATCTGCGATCAAGCGGGCGCGACGCTCGTCAGCATCAACCGGCAGCGGATCGACGTGGCGGCGCCCGTGGCGGGTCATGCGGGGCAGGTGGTCGGCTTCGACGGCGTGGATATCGACCGCATTGATCGCGACAGCGCGCAAGGCCACACGCTCGATGCGCTCGCGCAGCAGGTCGCGGCGTCGCTGCCCGGCTTGCGCGGTTTTGCCGGTATCGATGTCGTGTGGCATCCGGCGCGCGGCCCGGTCGTGATCGAGGTGAATCCGCGCGCGACCGTCGCGTATGCCGGCTTGTCGGCGCGGCTCGGACGCAATCTTGCTGCCGACGTGCTTGCGGCGCACGGCCTGCAAGTCGCGCCGCGCGCGCGTGATTCGGCGTCCGGCAGCGCAGCGGGCGCGAAGCTGTCCGCATTCGGAGCGGGATCATGAGCGCGTCCGTGTCCATGTCTTCGATCGCTGGGCCTGCCGTTTTCGGCTGGGACGTCGGCGGCGCGCATGTGAAGGTGTCGCGCGTCGACGCGGACGGTGTCGTTACCGATATCGCGCAGTGGGCGTGTCCGCTGTGGCAAGGGCTCGACCATCTGCATCGCGCGATCGATTCGGCGGCTGAACGCTGGCCCGATCTCACCCAAGCGCCCGCGCGCCACGCGGTCACGATGACGGGCGAAATGGTCGATCTGTTCGCCGACCGCGAGCATGGCGTGCGCGCGCTCGTCGATGCGCTGGCCGCGCGGCTCGGCGCCGATACGGCGTTTTTCGCAGGCGCTTCCGGCTGGCTGGATGCCGCGCAGAGCATCGCGCAATGGCGGGCCGTCGCATCGGCGAACTGGCTTGCGACGGCGCAGCATGTCGCGACCCGCATGCGCGATTGCGTGCTGATCGATATCGGCAGCACGACGACGGACATCGTGCCCGTTGCCGACGCGCGTGTCGCGGCGCGCGGCGTCAGCGACGCAACGCGTCTCGTGACGGGCGAACTCGCGTATCACGGCGTCGTCCGCACGCCGTTGTGCGGCATCGCGCATCGGATCGTGTTTCGCGGCGAGACAGCGGGCGTGATGAACGAATGGTTCGCGACGAGCGCCGACATTTACCGGCTGACGGGCGAACTGTGGCCGCCGCACGACCAGCACGCGAGCGCCGACAACGGGCTGAAGACGGTCGCGGCAAGCTGCGCGCGGCTCGCGAGAACGATCGGCCGCGATGCGGGTGACGCCACGGAAGACGAATGGCGCGAGTTCGCGCAAACATGGCGCGACGCGCAATTGCGCGCGATCGGCGCGAGCTTCGAGCAGGTGTGCGCGGCGCATCCGTCGCTAGCGCGTGCGCCCGTCGTCGGCGCGGGCTGTGGGCGCTTTCTGGCGGCGGCGCTGGCGAAGGCTCACGCGCGCGATTACGTGGATTTCGGCACGTTTACGCAGATAGCGGGCAACGCGCCAGCGGATGCCGCCGAATGGATCGCGACGTGCGCGCCGAGCGTGGCCGTCGCATGGCTGATGACGGCGAGGAGGCGGGAGCAGCGCGCCGCGTGAAGCGGCTGGCAACGGGCCTGTGACCCGCGGCGCAGCACCATCGATGCGTGCGCGGTGCGGGCAGCGCAGATTCGCGATGGCGCGGCGAGCGCAGGGCGGACGCGGACGGGCCGGACCGTCGGGTCGGGCTGTCGGGCATGCCGTCGTGAGGTCGAACGAGAGCGAGGTAACGGACATGTGGGTGGTGAAGATCGGGGGCAGCCTGAGTCACGACCCGTCGCTGCGGGACTGGCTCACGCAGTTGTGGGAGGTTGGCGGCGGGCGCGTGGTGATCGTGCCAGGCGGCGGGGATTTTGCGGACAGCGTGCGCGTATATCAGCAGGAGTGGCAATTCGACGATCTCGCCGCCCACAACATGTGCCTGCTCGCGATGACGCAGTACGCGCTGATGATGCAGGCCGTGCTACCCGACCTGGTGCTTGCGACCAACGAGGAACTGATCCGGCGCGCGCTGCGCAAGGGCAAGGTTGCTGTGTGGATGCCTGTGAGCCTGATGCGCGTCACGCCCAACTCGATGACCAACTGGGACACGACCTCCGACAGCCTCGCCGCGTGGCTGTCGACGTCGCTGAACGCCGAGCGTCTGATGGTCGTGAAGTCGTGCCCGGTCGGCGCGAACGTGCCGCTCGGGACGCTCGCGTCGAATGGCGTGATCGATGCGAGCTTCGTCCACTACGTGAAAGAGGCGAATTACGAAGTCGAGCTGTTCAGCAAGACGGATGTCGCGCTGGTGCGCGAGCGGCTATTGAATGCATCGGCTGTGTGAGCGCTCGATGGCGCGCTTTTTACGCGGTGGCCGTCGACGCGACGGGGGCAGCGTGATGTAGCGCGTCGGCCCATTGCGCGACGCGGCGCGGATCGAGGCGCGAGGTGCGGCCGTTCTCGCATAGCGCAGTGCGAAAGCCAGCGACATCGGGCGCGAGCGAGCGGATCGCGTCGAGTTGCGTCCAGCCGAGCGAACCGGCGATGCAGGCCATCGCGCCGGAAGCGCGAATCGTCGCGATGTAGCGCGCGAGCGTTGCGCGGTCGATGCAATCGAGCAGCGTGCGGCCCGTTTTGCCTGCCGTATCGAACACGATGCCTTCGAAGCCGAGCGAGACGGCATGTTCGACGAGTTCTGCATCGACGCCGTCGTCGCACAACAGCACGGGCAACACGTTGGCGTGCAAGCCAGCGATGCGCGTCAGGCAGTCGCGCGCATACGGTCCAGGCACGACGCCGACTTTGACGAAATCCACGCCTGTCTCGCCGACTTCATCGACGCGTGCTGCGATGGCGTCGAGCGCATCGGGCGGCAGGTCGCCGATTGTCGCGCTGATGGGTTTCACCGGATAGCGCGAGCGCAGTGTGCGCGCGATGCGCCAGATGTTATCGATCGACACGCCGCCGAGCGCGCCTTCGAGGGGTTCCTTCAGATCGATGAGATCGGCGCCGGCGCCGGCTGCGTCGAACGCTTCTTCCGCGGAGCGGACGCTTGCGAGCAATGCGGTCATCGAGGTCTCCGTCAGGACGAGTGCGGTGCGGTTTTTTTGTCGGCTGCGTCGCCGGTTGTGCGGAAGCGTTCTACTGCTGCTGTGATCCATTGCCATGCGATGAGTTCGTCGGGGCCGGCGGTTTTGTCGATGGCGATTTGAAGGTAGGCCATTTCGCGGTCGATCTTGTCGGCGGGCAGCATGAAAAGCCGGCTCACGAGGATTGCGCCTTCGACGACGGCCGCCTGGGCGCGGTTGAAGCCCGTGAATGGGGCGTGGGTTTCGGTGTGCACGCAGCGCATGTGGAGGACTGGACGTTGGGGGTCGTCTTCTGTGATGTGGTCGAGGGTTAGTTCGGTGTGGGCTAGGGATTCTTTTAGCCTGAGGCTGGGGACTTTGGTCGCCGGGCTTGTCGGCCAGTCGCGTTGGGTGCCGGTTACGCAGCCGGCGAAGATGCGGACATCTGTTGTGAAGTTGATTACCGCTGCGCGGGTGGCTAACACGTTGTCCAACGTTTTCGATGGCCTGAACGGGGCCAGGATCGTCAGGCCGTTTTCGTCGTGACGAATGCCCATCGGGGCGGTGTGGGCGACACCGTCGCTCGTGCATGTTGTGATGATGGTTTCGTGGATCATCATTTGGTTTTTTTGCCTTTGGCGGCAGGCGGTTTCGTGGTTTGCTTGTTCTTGCGGTGGTACTCGTGTTCCGGTTTGGTCCTTTTGGTTTTTCGCTGGCATCCGCGATTTGTTAGCGTGCTTCACGCGTCGCCCCTGTGCGGGGCGGCACCTACTTTTCTTTGCCGCCGCAAAGAAAAGTAGGCAAAAGAAAGCGGCTCACACCGCTAATTCTAGTTCCTGCCTGAGGGCCCCCAACTGGTCCCGCACTTCACACGGTAACGCACCTGTTCACGTTCGTTGCCAACGCTCTCTCTGTACGCATCACCCGCTTCACGCACCCGCATCGCACCCCGCCGCGCCAGATAGTCCGTCGCCGCCCAGGTGGCAAACTGTGTGTCGGCTTTCGCGCCTTACGCGCATCACTCCGGACGGAGTAGCAAGGTTGGTGCTTCTGGTAAGAGCACCCACCTGTACGGTATGACAACCTACACACAGTTTGCCACCTGGGCGGCACAAACCATTCGCTGCCGCCGGCTCTTGTGCGGGTATCTGAAGTGGGTGAGGCTTCTGTTCGAAGCGTTGGCAACGAACGCGAACAGAAATGTTGCCGTGTGAAGCGTAGGACCGGTTGGGGGCCCTCAGGCAGGAAGAAGAGTTGGCGGTGTTAGCCGCTTTCTTTTGCCTACTTTTCTTTGCGGCGGCAAAGAAAAGTAGGTGCCGCCCCGCACAGGGGCAACGCTTGAAGGGGTAAGTCATAACGCGGATGCCAGCGAAAAGACAAACACACCGACCAGCAACACCTACGCCGCAAAAGCAAAAACCAAAACGGCTTGCGGCATCGCACAAAACCAAAAAAACAAACGGGGCCGGCCCGGCAACAAACGCCAAAACCGGCCCCGCACGGGCTATCACCTAGTGGCGATATACATCGTAATTTCAAACCCGAAACGCATGTCGGTATATCCAGGGGTAGTCCACTGCATGTTCGTCCTCCTTTAGAGAATGAAGAAAACAAAACGGCGGTCCCATTGCGAAAAGGCGCCCGCATGCGCGCACGCATCACACCGAATCGCCTCGGCCCATGTTGCTGATGCAACTGTCGTACCAGTTACAGCCCTACGGGGAAGGGCGCGCCGTTTACGCGCCTTACTGTAGCGGAACCGCAGCAAAGTGTTCCACGAGCCGATAACCCATTGTGGACGCATTTTGTGCTCCATGCACGCGTGTTAACGGATCACTTAAGCCTGCTGAAAAAAATCGTGAATTCACTTCATCCGGCCCGCAGCCTACATTGACCTGCAAGGCCGGCGACTTTCGATGCACGCCAGCTTCCACCCCCAAGGCGTGCGCAGCACTAGAGCCGCGCCGCGATCCACATCGAGGCAACGCGATGAACGATTTCAGCAAGGAAGCCGTGAAGCCCGCAGGCAGCGAAAGCACCCAACAACGCTCGCGCTATTCGGCGGGTGTCCTCAAGTATCGCGAGATGGGCTACTGGCAACCGGACTACACGCCAAAAGACACCGACATCATCGCTCTGTTCCGCATCACGCCGCAGCCAGGCGTCGAGCCCGAAGAAGCCGCCGCCGCCGTGGCGGGCGAATCGTCGACGGCCACCTGGACCGTGGTCTGGACCGACCGCCTGACCGCGTGCGACATGTACCGCGCAAAAGCGTTTCGCGTCGACCCCGTGCCCAACGCCAGCGAGAGCGAACCGCAGTACTTCGCGTTCATCGCCTATGACCTCGATCTGTTCGAGGAAGGATCGGTCGCGAATCTGACGGCCTCGATCATCGGCAATGTGTTCGGCTTCAAGCCCTTGAAAGCGCTGCGGCTCGAAGACATGCGCATCCCCGTCGCGTATCTGAAGACCTTTCAGGGCCCGCCGACAGGCATCGTCGTCGAACGCGAACGGCTCGACAAATACGGCCGTCCGCTGCTCGGCGCAACCGTCAAGCCGAAGCTCGGGCTGTCGGGCAAGAACTATGGCCGCGTCGTCTACGAAGGCCTCAAGGGCGGCCTCGATTTTCTGAAGGATGACGAAAACATCAACTCGCAGCCCTTCATGCACTGGCGCGACCGCTATCTGTTCGCGATGGAAGCGGTGGCCCGCGCGCAAGCCGAGACGGGCGAACTGAAGGGCCATTACCTGAACGTGACGGCCGGCACGATGGAGGACATGTACGAGCGCGCCGAATTCGCGAAGGAACTCGGCTCGTGCATCGTCATGATCGATCTGGTGATCGGCTGGACGGCCATCACGTCGATGGGACGCTGGGCGCGCAAGAACGACATGATCCTGCATCTGCACCGTGCAGGGCATGGCACGTACACGCGGCAGCGCAATCACGGCATTTCGTTTCGCGTGATTGCGAAGTGGCTGCGCATGGCGGGCGTCGATCATGCGCATGCGGGCACGGCTGTCGGCAAGCTCGATGGCGATCCGCTCTCGGTGCAGGGCTACTACAACGTGCTGCGCGAATCGCACAACCCCGTCGATCTCACGCGCGGCCTCTATTTCGACCAGCCGTGGGCGGGCTTGCGCAAGGTGATGCCCGTCGCGTCGGGCGGCATTCACGCAGGGCAGATGCATCAGCTGCTCGATCTGTTCGGCGACGACGCGATCCTGCAGTTCGGCGGCGGCACGATCGGCCATCCGTCCGGGATTCAGGCGGGCGCGACGGCAAACCGCGTCGCGCTCGAAACGATGGTCAAGGCGCGCAACGAAGGCCGCGACATTGGCAACGAAGGCCCCGATCTGCTCGAAGCGGCAGCGCGTCATTGCACGCCGCTCAAGCAGGCGCTCGATACATGGGGCGATATCACGTTTAACTACACGCCGACCGATACACCCGATTTCGCGGTCACGCCGAGCGTCGCCTGATTAATCGAGTGCGATACACGCCGAATCCGAACAAGGAGCCAGCAATGCGTATCACCCAAGGAACGTTTTCTTTCCTTCCCGACCTGACCGACGACGAAATCCGCATGCAGATCCAGTACGCACTGAGCGAGGGCTGGTCGTGCTCGGTCGAATTCACCGACGACCCGCATCCGCGCAATACGTACTGGGAAATGTGGGGCCTGCCGATGTTCGATCTGCGCGACGCGGCGGGCGTGATGATGGAAGTGACGAGGTGCCGCGAAGCGTATCCGCAGCACTACATCAAGGTGAATGCGTTCGATTCGGTGCGCGGCTTCGAGACGATGCGGCTGTCGTTCATCGTGAACCGGCCGGATGTGGAACCGACCTTCGTGCTGGGACGTCAGGAAGACCGCTCGCGTGTGCAGCGCTATTCGCTCACGACGGTACGCGCCGCGCCACGCTAGCGGCGGCACGCCGGTAGGGCAGACCAGAACACGAACAGGGAGACATCGTCATGAACGCCGTCGTAACGGAGCCACTGGCGCAAAACGAAACGCAAGCGCCGCGCGTCGATCTGCTCGCGCTCTTTCGCGAATCGGGCATCGCCGATGTGCTCGACGAACTCGACCGCGATCTGGTCGGCCTCGCACCCGTGAAGACGCGCATCCGCGAAGTCGCCGCGCAACTGCTGGTGGGCCGCGCGCGTGAGGCGCTCGGCATCGAAAGCGGCGCGCCGACGCTGCATATGTGCTTCAGCGGCAATCCCGGCACGGGCAAGACGACCGTCGCGCTGCGCATGGCGGACGTGCTGTTCCGGCTCGGCTATATCCGGCGCAATCATCTGGTTTCTGTGACGCGCGATGATCTCGTCGGCCAGTACATCGGCCACACCGCGCCGAAAACGCGCGAAGTCCTCAAGCGCGCGATGGGCGGCGTGCTGTTCATCGACGAAGCGTATTACCTGTATCGCCCGGAAAACGAGCGCGATTACGGGCAGGAGTCGATCGAAATCCTGCTCCAGACGATGGAGAATCAGCGCAACGATCTGGTCGTGATTCTGGCCGGCTACGCCGCGCGGATGGATACCTTTTTTCGCAGCAATCCGGGCTTTCGCTCGCGGATTGCGCACCATCTGTCGTTTCCCGACTATGCACCCGACGAACTGCTGCTGATCGCCGAGCGCATGCTCGACACGATGCATTACCGGTTCGACGCCGACGCGCGCCGTGCTTTCGAGGACTACCTCGCGCGGCGCGTGCGTCAGCCGAACTTCGCGAACGCGCGCTCGGTGCGCAACGCGCTCGACCGCGCGCGTCTGCGCCAGGCCAATCGCCTGTTCGCGCATGCGCTGGGCGGCGGCGCGAGCGCCGACCCCGCCGCGCTGACGCTGCTGAGCGCCGCCGATATCCGCGCGAGCAGCGTGTTCTCCGAATCAGGCGGCGCCGGGACCGAACCCGGCGCCGCGCCAGAATTCCCCACTTCGTAGGAGAGCATCATGCGTCACGCAAACATTACGCTCACGAGGTTCCTGGCCGGCGACGCGGACCAATTGATGTCGACGCGGCCGCCCACCGGCTTGCAGGTCGTGCTGCACGACGTCGCGGCGTCGGTGAAGACGATCGGCGCGGCGCTTGCGCGCGGCACGCTGGGCGACCGCGCACAGGCGGATTCGGTGGCGGGCGGCGCGGTGCTCGCGTATTCCACGCGACGCCGCAAGCTGGCCGAAGCGGCAGTGCGTAACGGGCGTACGGATCATGTGGACAATGCGGTCACGCCCGAGTACCAGCTTGCATTCGACCCGCTGAACTGCCCGTGGAATGCGGACATCAACGGCACGGCGGGCTCGATCTTTTCGGTGATGCGTGTGCAGGCGCAAGGCAGCGATGTGAGTGGCAGTGACGCGCGAGCCGAAGCCTACGGCGAACTGGACTGCGAATCCTATGGCGAAGCCTACGGTGCACCGTTCCTTCAACCCGGCCGCGAACAGGCGGCAGCGGGCTACACGATCTACGGCCCGGCGACGATGCTCGTCATTACCCTCGGCGAAGGCACGCACGGCTTCACGCTCGATGGGCAGACGGACGAGTTCATGCTCACGCATCCGTCGATCCGCATTCCCGAGGAGACGGGCGAGATTGCCGTCGATGCATCCAACGAGCGCTTCTGGGAGCCGCCCGTGCGCCGCTACGTGCACGAGTGCCGCGAAGGCCGCGCGGGCTGCCGCGAGCGTGATTTCAGCCTGCGCTGGAGCGACGCGCTGGTGCCCGAAGTGCATCGCATCCTGATGCGCGGCGGGCTGTTCCTGATGCCGCGCGACTACCGCACGCGCTCGGCAATGCGCGGCCGCCTGTCCGCCGTCTACGATGCGAGCCCGCTTGGTTTTCTGGTCGAGCAGGCGGGTGGTATGGCGACAACGGGCCGCGAGCGCGTGCTCGACGGCGCGCCACGCACGTTCCATGAGCGCATGCCGCTGATACTGGGCTCATCGAACGAGGTGACGCGGATTGGCCGATATCACCGCGAGCACGATCTTGGCATCGACATGCCTTTCACGTCGCCGCTTTTTCGTGAGCGCTCGTTGTTCCTTCCGGAAACCTCGGTCTGACACTTGACCTGTAACAAGGAGACTGCGCATGTCAGTCAGACATCCGATCGTTGCCGTAACGGGGTCGAGCGGCGCGGGCACGACCACCGTCATGAGGAGCTTCACGCACATTTTTCGCAGGGAGAAGATCAATGCGCAGATTGTCGAAGGCGATGCGTTCCACCGGTACGACCGGCTCGGCATGCGCGAAGCGCTGCGGCAGAGCGAGCGGGACGGCGTGCGCAACTTCAGCCACTTCGGGCCCGATGCGAATTTGCTCGAAGAGCTGGAGCAGCTGTTCGCGAGCTACGGGAACTCGGGCGGCGGGAAGTTTCGGCGCTACGTGCACGATGAAGCGGACGCCGTGGTGTACAAGCAGGACCCGGGGACTTTTACGCCATGGGAGGATATTTCGCCGGGCACGGACATGATGTTTTACGAAGGGCTTCATGGTGCGGCCGTGACCAGCAAGGTCGACATCGCACAGCATGCGGATCTGCTCGTCGGTGTTGTGCCGATCATAAATCTGGAGTGGATTCAAAAGCTGCATCGTGACCAGACGCTGCGCGGTTATTCGCATGAGGCAGTGGTGGATACTATTTTGCGGCGGATGCCGGATTATGTGAATTACATCTGTCCGCAATTTTCGCGTACGCATGTCAATTTTCAACGTGTTCCCACTGTTGATACTTCTAATCCTTTTACTGCTCGGGAGATTCCGCAGCCTGATGAGAGTTTTGTAGTGATTCGGTTCTCTAAGCCTAAAGGTATCGACTTTCCTTATCTGCTTACGATGCTGCACGATTCGTTTATGTCGCGGCCTAACGTTATTGTTGTGCCTGGCGGCAAGATGGGGCTTGCTATGCAGTTGATTTTTACGCCTATGATTTTGCAGTTAAGGGATAGGAAGTCACGTGCGTGACCGGGCTTTGGGTTTGGGTTTGGTTTTTTTGCCTCTGCGCTGGCATCCGCGCTATGCCTTCGTGCTTCAGGCGTCGCCCCTGTGCGGGGCGGCACCTACTTTTCTTTGCCGCCGCAAAGAAAAGTAGGCAAAAGAAAGCGGCTAACACCGCCAGCCCGTGTTCTTGTCCACGGGCCCTCAACGTCCCCACGCTTCACACGGCAGTGCCCTGGTTGGTGCTCGTTGCCAACGCTTCGAATGAATGCCTCACCCGCTTCAAACACCCGCGCACGGGCTAACGGCAGCGAATGGTTTGCGCTGCCCAGGTGGCAAACTGTGTGTAGGCCGTCGCGTCGTACAGGGTAGCGCTCTTATAGGGTGGAACGCATGCGCTATCGGTCCGAAGTAAGGCGTGTGCAGTACTACGGCCTACACACAGTTTGCCACCTGGGCGGCGGTGGACTATCTGGCACGGCGTGCGGCGACGCGGGCGCGCAAAGCGGGTGAGGCGTACCGCAAGAGCGTTGGCAACGAACATGGGGCACGTGATTGCCGTGTGAAGCGTAAGACCCTTTGGGGGCCCTCAGGCAAACACAAGGATTGGCGGTGTTAGCCGCTTTCTTTTGCCTACTTTTCTTTGCGGCGGCAAAGAAAAGTAGGTGCCGCCCCGCACAGGGGCGACGCGTGAAGCACGCTAACAAAACGCGGATGCCTGCGCCAAGGAAAAACAACCAAACCGCTTGCGCAGCAAACCCCGTCTCGCGGATGCCAGCGCAAAGTCTGGCAAACCAAAACCAAAACCAAACCAAAACCAAACCGCTATTTCGAACGTTTCACCTTCGTCGTGCCAGGGGCACACCAGACCTCCAGGTCTTCAGCGCTACGCTCAACCTGACACCCCCAATCCAGAACCTGATCCTGATCAAACCGTTTGCCCAATCGCCAGGCAATCTCAGCCCGTGCAGTCTGCACACCCATATAGAAAGCATGCCCGCCATCATTCTCGAGCTTCAGATGCGGATACAACGCAAAGGGATCAACTTCAACCACATGCACATCGCGGTTATAAACATGAATCCCATCCGTGGTGACCTGAACACGAAAATTCGGATCTCGCACCTGTTCGGCAAACGCAGCGATCTCATCGGCGTCGTAAGGAAAAGGCCGCTTGGAATGCAACGCAGACAGATCAGAATCAATCCCTTTAGGCAGCACCTGCGCCTCAAAAGCTGCATGCATGACACGCCGCGCGACGTCGGCCTCACGCACGGCACGCCGCGCATGCAGGCTAACGGAAGTGGTCAACACGGCAGAGACGCGCAACTCAGCAGCAATACCAAGCAGCACCGCATTGATACCGCTCGTATCAGCTTCAGTCAGCTCAGTAAGATTCCCAACACCAAGCATGATGGCAACATCAGGATACTGCTCTCGCAACGCGACATACCGCGCAATGGAAGCAGCAAAGCCAAACGGAATCGGATCAAGAATAGGATCAGCCAGAAACGGCTTACCACGCGCAACGAGCGCATCGATCGCGTGATGCAAAGAAGCCATATCGTGCGGCTCGCGCGCAACGACGATTGGCGTCGACGGTACTTCATCAGCGACCCACAACGTGTCCACGTTGAGACTCATCAGATAATCGGCCCCCGCGCGTCCGCCGCGCAGAAGTTCATCCGTCACCATCGAATCGACGCTCACACGATAACCGCCAGCCTTGAGCATCCGCACGGCATCCTCGAGATGCGGAAACGGCGTATCAGGCAGACAGCCCACGTCAATCACATCCGCACCTTGCTCCGCATAATGCTTAGCCCGCGCAGCGATACCCTCGAGATCGAGTCTCGGCGCATCGACGATCTCCGCAAAAATCTCCGTCGAGTAACGCGACAAATCGAACTTGCGCGCGGCGTGCCCGAAATGCAGCGGCAGATCCTTCGCTTCCTCTGGCCCACGCTCGACGGGCAAGCCAAAGTGCTCACTCAACGCAAGAAGATCACCGCGACAGCGCCCCGGCACGATCATCCGATCCGCGCGCAGCGGCAACGTCACCCGCCGCCGGATCATATCGGCTGTCATCAGCGCGGCTACCTGCAAGCCGATCTCGCGCACTTCCCAAGTGAACGGCGCGTTCGTCATGCCCTCCAGCACCTGCACGACGCTTTTCTCGGCGAGCCTGCCAGTCAGGAAGACGATGTGTTCCATGCGAGCCCGAGGTTCAATAGCCGTTCGCTCAATGCCGCGCGCAGTTCGTCGAGCGAGCGCGCGACGGTCGTGTATTCGATGCGCGCAAGCCGCTCGACATTCTCCAGCTCGATCGCGCGCGGGCGCACTTCGACCCATTCGTGCGGGCTCTGCGTGATGACGCTCGGCTCGGTGTCGCACGCGAAAACGATGCCGGGCACGCATTGCTTGCCCGCCTGCGCATAGAGATTGGTCGGCAGCGTGTCGGAGATGCCGAACGCGCATTTGGCAACCGTGTTGCTGGTCGCAGGCGCAATCACGACCGTGTGATAAAGGCCCTCGTACAGCATCCCGACGGGCACGCTGCTCGCGCTGTTGTCGCGCAACACGCGAAAATGCTCGCGCAGCTTCGGCACCGGCCAGCCGTAAAGCGGCAACACTTCTTCGCCGGCAGCGGAAAGAAACAGATCGGCGCCCGGCAGCGCGAGCGCGATGTCGATCGATTCTTCCAGCATATGGCCTGAGCCCGTGATGCACCACGCGAAGCGCGCGTCGGGGCGAAAAACGCCAGGGCGGCGGGCGGGCGTCGGTGCGCTCATGCGTAGGTCATCTACGAATCATGTGTGAGTCACTTGCCGCACGCGTCGTCGACGGAAGCCTGTGCGGCGTCGTGCGACAGCCGGATGTGCAGTCTGTGCATCTTCCGGTACAAGGTGTTGCGGCTGATACCGAGCGTCTTCGCGACGTTGCTAACGTTCCAGCGATGCTCGTCGAGCATCGCGAGCACCGTTTCGCGCTCCTTGACCTGGATGGCGTTGAGCGCCGATAAATCAGCCTCGTCGTCGAACGGTGTTGCCGCTCCGTTTGCCTGCTGCGCCAGCGGTCCCGCCGCCGAAGCGCGTGCGGGCGCGCCGCCCGCGCTACGCGTCTCATCGACGATTTCCGCCGGCAAATGCACGCAGCGTATTTCCGGTCCGTCACACAGCGCGATGGCCATCTGCAGCACGTGCCGCAACTGGCGGATGTTGCCGGGCCACGCGTAGTTCGCGAGTGCCTGCCGCGCTTCGGCGCTGAGTTCGGGCGGATCTTCGGCTTCGCTTTCGAGGATGTGCTGCACGAGCGGCAGCAGATCGGCGCGTTCGCATAGCGGCGGCAGGTTGATCTCGATGCCGTTGAGCCGGTAGTACAGGTCTTCGCGGAACAGGCCGCGCTGCACGAGATCGAGCAGGTTGCGGTGGCTCGCGCTGATCAGCTGGAAATCGACCTTGATCGTGGTTTCGGCGCCAAGCGGCGTGACTTCGCGTTCTTCGATCACGCGCAGCAGCCGCGCCTGCAAGGCCATCGGCATGTCACCGATTTCATCGAGGAACAGCGTGCCGTTGTTCGCCTGCACGATCTTGCCGCGCCGTCCTTCGCGCTGCGCGCCCGTGAACGCGCCCGCGCGATAGCCGAACAGCTCGCTTTCGATCAGCGTCTCCGGCAGCGACGCGCAGTTCACCGCGACGAACGCGCCCGCCGCGTTGGGACTGATGCTATGCAGCGCGTTGGCGAACACTTCCTTGCCCGTGCCCGTCTGGCCTCTGAGGATGATGGGGATTTTCCGCTGGATCACGCGCGCGGCCAGCTGGCTCTGCGCGGCCATGCGCGGATCGCCGAATTCCAGATGCGCGAGCTTGTCGAGCCCGGCCGCTGCCGGCTTCGCGTCGCGCGTTTCGCGCGGGCTTTTGGCGCGCGAAACGCGGTTGATCGATACGTCGCTCCACTGTCCGCGCGCGCTCGTTGCCACCTGGTTCGCGTTGCCGAACGACGTCGCGTCGCGCGGCGTCTGCGCGATCACGAAGAAGCGGTTGCTGGCGTGCGCGCTGTACACGGTGATCGGGTGGAACGAGCCGCGAATGCTGCGCGCGATCATGTCTTCGAGCGTCGCGCTGAACGCTTCTTCGATGCGCTTGCCGCATAACTGGTCGGGCGAGCGCAGGTCGAGCTGGAACAACGCGCTGCGATTGGCGGCGAGCACGATGCCGTCGTCGTCGACAGCGAGCTTGCCTGCGTGCAGCGTGCCGACGAATTCGGGGCGGCTATGGAAGTGGACGGTATTGGCGCGCCGGTAGCGCGAGTCGATCAGCCGGTTCTCGATCATCTGCCGCGACATGCCGACGAGCACGAGCGAATGCTGCTGCAGCATCCGCGAGCGGCTCGTCACGTCGAGCACGCCGACAATCGCGCCGCGTTCGTCGAAGATCGGCGCGGCCGAGCAGGTGAGGGACATATAGCGCGGATAGAAATGCTCATGCTGATAGATCGCGAGACATTCGCGCTCCGTCAGGCAGGTGCCCATGCCGTTCGTGCCCGCTTCGCGCTCGCTCCACACGGCGCCGGGTCGCAGACCGTCGGCGGCGACGGCCTCGCCGAACGGCACCGACGAAACCTGATGAACGATCACACCGTTTGCATCGACGAGTATCACCGCGAGTTCGGGGTCGGCGAGTTGCTGGTAGAGCGTGGTCATTTCCAGCTTCGAGCAGGCGATCAGATCGCCCGCCGCCTCGCGCCGCAAGTTCAGTTCGTGCTGCGTCAGCACGGGCGGCAGCACGAAACGTCCAGGGTCCAGACCGAACTCGACAAGACAGCGCGTCCACGATTGCGCGACGGAATGGCTCATCGAACACGATGCGGGCTGGTTGTTGACGATGTTCAGTACATCCCGGACATGCGAATCGATGTCAACGAGCGATGACATTAGGGGCGTCTCCGATGCGTTCGGGCTCGTGTCCATCCAGTTGCCGATGGGCCCGGCCTGCGCTGTATGTAAGTGTTTCCCCGTGTGCTTCCCGATGTGCCGCGCGTCTCGCGCGCGCGTGGCAGAACTGCTGATATGTCGTTTGAATCTGTTCCAGGGCACTCAGCAAACACTGTACAACTCGTGTCGCGATACATCAATAAATAGTCGTACGAGTGTGTGCGAGTGCGCCTGCTTTTTGCTTCGCTTCGTCAGATTGCCGCAAAAAACCGATGCGCTGCTCGCGCGCCCCAATGTGGAGCCCCTACATGGACCGTTTCAACCCAGGAAGCAGTCCCATCCATTTTACTGTCGTGCTGCCGTCGAGCGCGCGGCCCACGCGGGAGCCGGTGGAGCAGCCGCAGCATGCCGCCGCGCTCGATATCGTCTACATCGAGGGCTTCGTCGCGCAGACGGTCATCGGCATCGACGCCGGCGAACTGCACGAGCCCCAGCCCGTGCAACTGGATCTCGCAATCGGCGTGCCGTCCCTGCGCGCCTGCGAGACGGACCGGATCGACGACACGATCAATTACGCGGCCGTGCGCGCCGAGCTGCACACGCTGCTCGCGACACATAAGGTGCAGCTGCTCGAAGCGCTGGCCGAGCAGATTGCCCGATTGTTGGTCGACAGGTTCGGCGCTCAGTGGGTGCGCGTCAAGTTGTGCAAACCCGCAAAGTTCGACGACGTCGCCGCGGTTGGCGTGATCATCGAGCGGCAGCGCGAGCGCTTTGCGTGAGACGCGCGTGTATCTCGCATGCCCGTCGGCCTGAGACGGGCACGTCCGCGCGGCCGCAGGCTTAGGGCAGGCTTTACTTCGCCGCGGACGGCGTGGCCTTCGCGAGCCCGCACGCCTGATATGCCTCTTGCTGCAGCGCGCGATATTTCTTGGTTTGCGCGCGCGCCCGGTCGACGCGGAATTCATTACCGCCTTCGCCGCCGAGTGTCGCGTACTTCGCGAACGTCATCTGTTCGACGTAATCGTCATACGGTAGGGCGGCCGCAATCTTGTCGATTACGCACGAGCACTTGTAGACATTGGCGAAATCGTGACCGTTGTCGTCCATGCAGCCGAGCACGTATTCGACGCGGCCTTGTGTCGGGTAGTCGTAGCCGCTGGCGGGGGCCTTGTCGCCCGCGGGATCGGCCGCCAGCGCGGCAAGCGGAAGCACTGCAACGCACGCGAACGCCGCGACAGCGAGGCGCGCGCGACAACGTGAGGTCATGTGGAAGCCTTTAGCGTAGGGTTCTGCATCCATCGGTTAAACACGCGCGGCGCAACGCGCGGCAGACCTTTGCGGCCCGCCGCGCGTTGCGCGCGCGACACTGCGTGCCATGCATAAGCTGCGCCTAGTTCGGCGCAAACGGGTGCGCAGCCGTTGCCTTCTTCGCTACGACTTCAGCGGCGTTCGGCTCGCCCGCTACCGCGCGCTGGAGTGCCTCGCGTGTTGCCTTGTAGTTGAACTCCTGGATCTTCTTGTCGTCGTCGGCTTCCCAGTGGATGAAGACGCCGACGCAGATGAACAGGTCGTCGGCTTCGTCCTTCGGAATCGTGCCGTCTTCGACGCAATCCGCGACGGCGAGCGCTACCGCGTGCTGCGCCGGGCCGAACATCTGCACGGCCTGCTTTGCGCCCTTGATGGTCACCTTGTTGAACAGCACGGTGTTGGGCTTGGTCAGCAGATTCGGCGCAACGACGGCGAGCAGCGACGTGAAGCCGTCCTTGTTGTTGGTGAGCGCGTGGCAGAAAGCCGATTCGGCTGCTGAGCCTCGCGGCCCGATGATCAGATCGATGTGGGCGACTTCGTTGCCCTCGCCGATAAGCGACTCGCCTACCATTACGCGGTTGATCTTGGCCATGCTGTTCCTCCAGTGAATTGGGTCTGTCGACGTGTGACGAACTCGCGACGCGTGGCGACCAACCGCGCGTTGTTTGAGGGGGACGCACCGCGTTTCCGTGTAACAGGAACCATGCCAATTGATCTCGCGATGCACTCAGACGGTGTCGCAAGTGAAGCGCTGAGGGTCGAGCAGGGCGGCGACAAACAGCGTCGCGACGCTCAGATCGGCGCTCGTGCCTGGGTTGACGCCTTGCGCCTTCAGTTCGGCATCCCATGCATCGAGCCGCGCGGCGTGCGCGGGAGTGTCCGCGCCGAGCCATTGCGCGTGGCGTTCGCGCGCCTCTCGCGTGACACTTTGCGCCACGGCCACGCCATGCTTGCGCAGTATGTGCGAATCGGGCCACGCGCCGAGGAAGGTGAGAAAGACGTCGAGCGTGATAGCGGTCGGCGTGCTGCAGTGCGATTGCGCGATCGTATCGAGGCCCGAGCCGAAGATGTCCGCGAAGCCGTTCGCGTATTGACGCGCGATGCTGTCGCGTTCTGCGGCCAGCGACATTGCTTCGCGCAGATCGACGGTGGGCGGCGCATGCACCGATTGCTCCGGCGCGTCGCCCAGTCCACCGGGATTGGCGAGCGCGATCGCACGATATGCGGCGCGCGCGTCGTCGACGTCGAGACGCGAGAGGACGTTTTCGACGGATGCTTGCCAGCGTGTGGCGTCGAGCGGTGCGGTGTCGCTCAAGGGTTCTAGCGCGGCAGCAAGCGGCGCGACCAGCAACACGATGCCGAGATTCGTATTGCATCCGGCGACCTGCTGCGTGCGCGTCACGGCATCGAGAATGCGCGTGCCGACGCGCGCGCCGCGCGCGAACAGCGCAGGCGCGGCGGCCTCCGCGCTGTCGATGAACTGCGCGGCCTGCATCCCGTGTCCCGCGCTCGCGATGCTGACATTGCCCGGCTTCGCCGCTTCGACGTCGAGCCGGCACGCGCGCAGGAACGCGTCGGGCGCGCGAGAAAGGGGATCGCTAGCGCCCATGGAGCGGCACGGCAGGCTGCAGCAGCGTCGATGTGCGACTCGCCGCGAGCTTGCGATCGAGCAGATCATCGACCAGCGCCGCGGCGATATCGACGGTCGTCACCGATTGCAGTCCACGCCACGCCGCGACACCGTTCACTTCGAGCACAAGCGGCGCGCCTGTTTCGCCCGGCATCGACAGATCGGGGATCAGGTCGACGCCCGCGTAATCGAGCCCGAGCGCGGCCGTCGCGCGCTCGGCGAGGCTCGCGAGCGCCGGATCCAGTTCGGCCGGTTCGCAGCGTGCGCCGCGCGCGACGTTGTGTATCCAGCCGCGCCCGCCCGTTCGCCGCATCGCAGCAACCGCGCGTGAGCCGATCACGAGCACGCGCCAGTCGTACGCTCCAGGCCGCGCGCGCGCACTGCCGACGAAGCGCTGCAGATACGCGACCTCGCGATAGCTGCGCAGCGGCGGCAGCGGTGTCAACGCGCCGTTCGACGCGTTCGCGCCGAGCCGCCGCAAGCCCTTGCCTTGCGAGCCGAACAGCGGCTTGATCACGACCCGGCGCGCGGCCGCCGCCTCGCGCATCAGCACGCGCTGCGCGAAGGCCGCCGATTCCGTCGCCCACGCGGGTGGCGTCGGCACGCCCGCGCGATGCAGCAGGAAGCTCGTCATCGATTTGTCGACGCTGCGCTCGATAGCACGCGCGTCGTTGTAGACGGGCACACCGCACTCGCGCAGCGCGTGCAGGATGCCGAGGCGCAGCGTGACCTGCTCGAACGTGCCGCCCGCGATGCCGCGCACGAACACCGCATCGGGCAGGTCGCGCGCGAAGCCCGGAATGGCGAGGCCAAACGGCGACCACGACGTGTCGATGCGGCAGGCGGCGAGATCGACGCAGCGCGCATCGACGCCGCGCGCGCGGAACGCTTTCTTGAGGCGTCCCGTGTGCCAGCCGGTTTCGTCGGTCATGATCGCGACGCGCAGGCCGCTTGCCGCCGATACGTCGCTCATGGCGCCCCCGGACTGGTGATGCCCGGCGTGCCTGGCTCGGCCGCCGCCGGTTCATCGTCCGCAACGAACGCGTCGCCTTGCCAGAGAGCATGCAGCAGCGCGCCGTCGAGCCGGCCGCCGCGATAGGTCGCACCGCTTTCGAGGCTGCTGACCCACACCTCGGCGGGCGCAAACAGCGACGCGTCGATCTGATAAAAGTCGTGATTGAACGACGCGAAAATTTCGGCGAACGGCCGCCCGTAGTCGCGCGAATTCGACGACGGCAACTCGGCCGCCAGCCGCCGCGCAACGGCGTCGCGCGTCACCGTCAGATGCACGCGACCGCCGTAGAGGATCGCGTCGTTGGTGCGTCCCATCGCGGCGAGGCCATCGGGCGCGGGCGGCGGCAGCGGCGCCGTGCCGCTCGCTTCAACGATTTCGCCGAGCGGCACGCCGAGCACATGCGCCTTGTGCAGCGCGACCTCGACCACGCGCGCGACGATCTGCACCGTCCCGGCGACAGACTGCGTCGGCGTGACGATCACGGTCAGCTTCTCGGGCGCGAGGCCGCAGTCGCCGACGATCTTTTCGAGCACCGCTTGCGGCGGCGGCTGGCCGACTTCCATCACCAGCATGCCAGCGTCGTGCGCGTCGCGGTAGCCTAGCTCGTCGAACAGCGTCTCCTTGCCGGCCAGCGCGCGCGCCGGTCCCGAGCCGAGCGAAAAGAACTTCTTGCCGTTGTTCTGTTCCTTGCTCGCGGAAAGACTCCAGCCCGCGTACTGGCTGCCGAGGCAGGCGAGCACGGGCGACGCCGTATGCACTTCGATCATCGCGGGCCAGAGCGGCTCCTGCTCGGCGCTGATGCGCGTCTCGATGCGGCCGAGGCCACCCATGCAGATGCGCGCGATCATCACGCCCGCCTCGACGCAGCCGGGCGTCGCGATGCCCGCGTCGACGATCGTCGGTCCGAACGCGTGACGCGACGACGCGATGCGCAGCCGCGCGACATCCGCGAGCAGTTGCGCGACGAGCGGCGCGGCGAGCGCGTTGACGCTGGGCGCGTCACGGGCGATGGGCGGCGGCGCGTTGCCGTTATGGTCAGCCGTGTGAGTCGACGAGTTCATGGCAAGGTTCGGGGCTGGTTTCGATGCGTTGCAAAAGTCGTTGCGTCTGGTGTTGCAGCTCGCGTTGCAGGGCGGTGCGCCCACCCGACATCCGGCCCGTCACGAGCACCGTGCAGACGGGCTGGCCGGCTTCGATGCGCGTGCCCGGGTTCGGAATGTCGTGACAGACAGGATCGACGAACAGCGCATCGCTGAAGCGGCGCGTCACCGTGAAGGCGGTCGGCGCGAACACGACCTGTTGTGCGACACGGCATTGCGGCGCGCCCGCGCGCTCGGGCGGCAGACGGTCATGCAGGCACGCGTCGATATGCGCGGCGAGCAATCCACGCGGCCACGCGTCGCGCCACGCGCGCTCGTACAGCGCCATCGTCGACGACGGCCGCGCGTTGACTTCGAGCACGCGGATCGCATCGCCGTCGAGCAGGAAATCGAGGCTGTTGAGTCCGCTCAGATTCGCGCGCGCCGCTATGGAGCGCACCGCGTCATCGATTTGCCGCGCAATGCTCGCAGGCAGATCGACGGGACCGAGCGAACCCGCGTGCAGATACGGCAGCGTGCCGCTCGTCACGCAAAGCTGCTCTGCGTAGCCGACCACGAAAGCTTCACGCCGCGCCGCGAGAAAGAGCGCCGACATTGGCAGTCCTTCGTTCACGCGCTGAAAGTAGCCGTCGCGTGTATCGGCGCTCTCCGCTGGACGGATATGCGTGCCGCCGCAGCCATCGGCGGCTTTGTGCAGCCAGCCTTCGGGCCGCTCGGGCGGCAAGAAAGCAACCTCGGGATGCGCGATGCGCAGTTCATCGAGCAACGGGAAAAAGCGCCTCGGATCGCGCACGGCCGCCGTCGCGTCGGCGTCGTTGCCGATCAGGCGCGGCAGTTTCGCCGTCTGTTGCAGCCAGTCGATGTGCGGCTCGATCCCGCTGCCAACCACGTAACCGATCAGCTTGGGCAGCCGCACGACGCGTTCGAGCGCAGCCTGGAGCTTGTCCCGATCGATCGATAAACCGCTGCCGCCCGTATCGAGCCACAGCTTCGCGTAGCGGCGCGTGTCGCGGTCGCCGAACAGGTCGAGCGCGGCCACCTGATAACCGCCATGCGCGGCGGATTGCGCGAGCATGCGCGCCGACAGGCCCGCCACTGCGACGAACGGCGCGGATGTGGAACCGGCTGCGCTGAAAGGCATCGCGTCGCCTCGCTTAGGTCGTGCGTTCGTGCGCTAGCTGCGTTCGGCGACGACCGCGCGCGCTTCGTCGAACGCTTCGGTGAAGCCGAAATACGCAGGCTTTCCCGCCGTGCGCATCCGCGTGAACAGGCGATGTTCGACCTGATACTTCACGTTGCCTATCGCGAGTGCGCCGATGCCGATTGCATCGGGCCGCACGGCGCCACCGAGCGGCTTGCCGTCGTCCATCACGTTGACGCCGGCGATGCCCTCGGGCGGCACGGCGTTGACGTCGGCGGCGATCAGCAGGCGCGGCGCCTGCGCGAGATCGGCGGCGCTCATCACCTGGACGCCCGCGGCTGCCGTCGCGAACACGATGTCCGCATGGGTCAGCGCGGCGTGCAGTGTCTGCGGCGTGCCCGTGCCGACGCCCGAGGTCTTGATGCCGAACCGCTCGTCGACGTCATGGCTCGCGCGTTCGGCGCGCGCGGCGTCGGAATGGCTCGCGATGGTCACATGCGCGCCGAGCGTCGCCGCGATGGCGGCCGTGACGCGGCCCACGGCGCCCGTGCCGCCGAGTATCAGCACGTGCTTGTCCTTCAGTTCCTCGTCGTGCTGCACCTTCAGATGACATTCGACTAGCGCGACGAGCGCCCCTGAAGTCGTGTACGCGCCGCTCGGGTCGGCGAACACGGAGACTTCGAACGGCGGCACCATCGCTTCGCGCGCGCGGTCGAGCATGTCGGCGGCGAGCATCACATCGCGTCCGCCGATAAAGATACCCGTGCGCGACACGCCTTTCGGGCCGCGCGAAAAGATCGCGTCCTGGGTCAGTTGCACGACGTTGCGCACATCGACACCGCAATACGGCACGACGATCTGATAACCGGCGTCGGCGGCCATGTTGACGTCGAACGGGCTCATCTGCGGCGTCGGCGTGAACATGTGCAGAATGTAGGGCCTTTCAGTGGTTTGTGACATGGAGTCGGCTCTTTCGTAGTCAAAAGCGGGGCTTGCGCGACCCTTGATGGGCGCGCAGGCATTCGATCGGTCGGCGGATTGCGGGCATCCGGCTCATTGCGCGTCGATGCCGAAGCGCGGCTGCTGGACGGCATAGAAGCGCGCGCCGCAATTGCGGCCGCGCGTCACCGAGCACACGATGCCGGGGAATTCGCGCGTCGCCGCGCGGGCTGCCGCGAGCGCGTCGTCGGCATGGCGCGAGCTCTGCACGAACGCGAAGCCCGTCGGGCCCCACGAGCTTTGCCCGACGCCCGCTGTCTGGTTCGCCGCGATGGCCTGCAAGGCCGCCGCGACGGCGGGGCTGGAGTAGACGCCGCCTTGCACGGGCGCGAAGTATTCACCGATCGACTGCTGAACCTCGCTGACGCCGGCGGCGAACGCGTCGAAGTCGCCTTGCGCCATGCCGGGCAGCACGCGCATCAGCAGTTGATGGCAGACGTGCGCGGCGAGAGTCTGCGGGAAGGGCGGCAGCGCTGCGAGGCCGCGCTTTTCGTCTTCGCCGTGCAGGCCTTCGCGCGTGGTGTCGTCGATCAGCACGATGCGCCAGTCGTCGGGAAACGGCTGGCGCGCGATCAGCGGCGGCAAGGCGGCGCGCGTTGCCACGCCCGCTGTCATGCGGCCCGGCCCACCGTCGACGAGCAACCCGCCATGATCGAAACCGAGCACGCCGATGCCGGAACGCGCGCCGCGTCCGAGGCGTTGCGCGAGTTCCGCCGTCGTTGCCGCGATGCCGACCAGCCGCGCGTACGCGGTGCCGACCGCGAGCGCGAGCTGCGTGCCCGAGCCGATGCCGCAATGCGCGCGCGCCGCCTGTTCCACTTCGACGGAAACGGGCGGCCCGCCATAGGCGTCGTGCAGCAGCGCGAGATAGCGCTCGATGCGCTCGCGTTGCGCGTCGGTGGTAGCGCCTTCGATCTGCGCGTCGTCGGCGGGCCGCGCGGTGACGCGCGTGCCGCATCCTTCGATGACGACGCCGACGCTGCCGAACGCGCGTCCAAGCGATCCGTTGGGATCGAGAAAGCCCATGTGCAGCCGGCCGGGCGCTTCAACGGTGATCGCCGAGATGGCAGGCAGTGTCGACGTGCGTTCGGATGACATCCGCATTCGAGAGCTTCCTTGTCGAGTCGTATGGGCGTGGGGCGCCGCAATAAAACGGCGCGGAACCGCCGCAGCGGCGCGGTTCCGGAGTCAGGCAAGAGCCGTACCACGCGCGACACGGCGCGCGATCCGTGCGATCCGCGCGACCGCCGTGCGATCAGCCCGTGATCCAGCCCGCGCGCCTTCGCGCGAACGCCGTCAGCTCTTCGGCGCGTCGTACTTGATATAGCGGAAGCGCTGATCGTCGGCGGGCGTGCCTTCGAGCGGGCCGCCTTCCTTGCCCGGCTGCCACCCGATGACCTCTTCGATCTTCCGCGCGAGCGTGAAGTCCTTGTCGGTGATGCCCTTGGCGGAATGCGTCTTCAGCTTCACGACGACGAACGCATACGACACCGTCAGATCCGGGTGATGCCACGCTGCTTCGGCAAGATGGCCGACGGTGTTGACCACCATCAGCGTGCCTTTCCAGCCTTCCGTGCGGTACTTGCGCCGCAGCCAGCCGTCTTCGAGATACCAGTGCTGCAATGGGCCTTCGAGCTTCTTCTGGATTTCCTCGTCGGAATACACCTGTTCGCTTTGTGCCATGACGGACCTCCGCTGGTGTCGGGATGGTTGCTCATATGAAGAGCTTAGCGCCCCTGTGCGCTTTGCAAAGCCCGATTGCCGCCTTGCCTGCGTGCGGGCCTCGGGCGCCGCCTGTTGGTTTGCGTATCTGACACAGAATGTCCCGCCGCAGGCGGCGAAGCGGAACATGTTGACGCCGCGAAGGCGTGCAGCGGCGTGTCAATGCGTGTTGTAGCGACCGGCATGGAATATGCGAACCGCCGTCATACGCATGGGCTGGGCAATGGATCCGGCGCAGCAAAGACGTTACCTGCATCCAGCGGCGCGGCTGGGAGCGACCCGGTAGCGTGTCATCGGTAACTGGACGGTTTCAACCAGTATCACCCAATCTGGAGGAGACATGAACGTACGCACCCTGGTTCTCGGACTGGCGGTGTTGGTTGCGACGGCGCTGAACTCGTTCCTGGCTTATGCCGATCCGCAGCTGGACTCGCTAATCAAGAACCCATCTAACTGGGCGGCGCAGGCAGGTGATTATTCCAATCACCGGTACAGCCCGCTCAAGCAGATCAACGAAAGTAATGTCGGCAAACTGCAGGTCGCCTGGACGATGTCGACGGGCGTGCTGCGCGGTCACGAAGGTTCGC
The DNA here is from genome assembly GCF_002902965.1 of Paraburkholderia hospita. Classification (GTDB taxonomy): domain Bacteria; phylum Pseudomonadota; class Gammaproteobacteria; order Burkholderiales; family Burkholderiaceae; genus Paraburkholderia; species Paraburkholderia hospita. The sequence goes on from NZ_CP026107.1 coordinate 1,125,061, forward strand.
CTCTCGTCATCGGCGACACGATGTATATCCACTCGCCGTTCCCCAATAAGGTCATCGCAATCAACCTGAAGGACCAGACCTTCATCTGGCAATACGAGCCGAAGCAGGACGCGTCGGTGATCTCCGTGATGTGCTGCGATACCGTGAACCGCGGGCTCGCATACGGCGACGGCAAGATCTTCCTGCAACAGGCCGACACCAAGCTCGTCGCGCTCAACGCGAAGACGGGCGAAGTGGTCTGGACCGCGCAGAACGGCGATCCGAAAGCGGGTGAAACCAACACCAACGCGCCGCACGTATTCGGCGACAAGGTGCTGACGGGCATCTCCGGCGGCGAGTTCGGCGTGCGCGGCCGTCTGATCGCGTACGACATGAAGACGGGCAAGGAAGCGTGGAAGGCCTACAGCACCGGGCCCGACAACGAGATGCTGCTCGATCCGCAACAGACGATGACGTGGGTCGACGGCAAGATGCAACCCGTCGGCGCGGATTCGTCGATCAAGAGCTGGAAGGGCGATCAGTGGAAGCTCGGCGGCGGCACCACGTGGGGCTGGTATGCGTGGGATCCAAAGCTGAACCTTGTCTACTACGGCACGGGCAATCCGGGCACGTGGAACCCGACGCAGCGTCCCGGCGACAACAAGTGGTCGATGTCGATTTTCGCGCGCGACCTGAATACGGGCAAGGCGAAGTGGGTTTATCAGATGACGCCGCACGACGAATGGGACTATGACGGCGTCAACGAAATGATCCTCTCCGACATTTCGATCAACGGCAAGAAGACGCCCGCCATCGTCCACTTCGACCGCAACGGCTTCGGCTATACGCTGAACCGCGAGACGGGCGAGCTGCTGGTCGCGCAGAAGTACGACCCGGCCGTGAACTGGGCGGATAGCGTCGATCTGAAGAGCGGCCTGCCGATTCGCAACGCCTCGTATTCGACGCAGAAAGCCGGTCCCGATCACAACGTGAAGGGCATCTGCCCGGCGGCGTTGGGTTCGAAGGACCAGCAACCGGCCGCGTTCGATCCTTCGTCGAACCTGTTCCTCGTGCCGACCAACCACGTCTGTATGGACTACGAGCCGTTCGATGTCGACTACGTGTCCGGCCAGCCGTATGTGGGCGCGACGCTGTCGATGTTTCCCGGTCCGAACGAGAAGGGCGCGATGGGTAACTTCATCGCGTGGGATGCGGCGAAGGGCAAGATCGTCTGGTCGAAGCCGGAGCGTTTCTCGGTGTGGTCGGGCGCGCTGGCGACGGCAGGCGGCATCGCCTTCTACGGCACGCTGGAAGGCTACATCAAGGCAGTACGGATCAAGGACGGCAAGGAACTGTGGAAGTTCAAGACGCCGTCGGGGATCATCGGCAACGTGTTCACGTATGAGTATCAGGGCAAGCAGTTCGTCGGCGTGTATTCGGGCATCGGCGGCTGGGCGGGCATCGGCATGGCAGCCGGCCTGCAGAAGTCGACGGAAGGCCTGGGCGCCGTGGGCGGCTACCGCGAGCTGGCGAAGTACACCGCGCTCGGCGGCACGCTGTTCATCTTCGCCATTCCCGGCGGGAACGGCTGATACGGTCTGAAGCGTTGCAGCAGTCTCGCAGTCGTAGTTTCGCAGCAGCAGTGACGTAGCCGGAGACGCCCGTACGCGGTCTTCGGCTCCGAACAAGTGGCGCCCGCGGCGCGTTGCAGATGCGATGTGCCGCGCGGCTGCCCGGTTATGCCTGAAAAGCAGCTTCAATCGAAATGATAGGGAGACGAACGCATGAAAGGCCGTGTTGTGCTGTCGCTTGCAGGTGCGTTACTGGCGTTGAGCGCTTTACCTGTTGTCATGACCAATAGCTGGGGACAGTCGTCGGACGCGCCCCCCCAGGCCCAGAAGGTTGCTTACAAAGTGGTCGACGGCAACAAGGTCGACAGTGATACGCTGCTGGGATGGAAAACCTGGCGCGCGCTCGCCTGCGAACGCTGCCACGGCGCGAAGCAGGAGGGCCTCGTCGGTCCGTCGCTGATCGATGCGTTCAAGACGCTCGACAAGAACGAGTTTCATCGTACGGTGTTCGGCGGACGTGTCGACAAGGGCATGCCCGATTTCAGTTCGAGTCAGATGATGCAGAAGAACTGGGAGAACCTCTTCGCCTACCTGAAAGGCCGCTCCGACGGCTCGATCAAACCGGGCGATCTGCAGGCGATCGATGCGAAGTGACGATAAAGTCGTGCGATTGCCCGTGACGTGCCGCGATGCAATGCATCGCATCGCGCCGCCCATCGCATGACGCCAACCCGGGAGACCTCGATGACCGATCGCAGAAGTTCCGCCGTCCATGCCGTCTGTGCGATGCTGGCGCTGTGCTGGGCCTGCGTCGGAGCGCCATCCGCCTACGCGCAAGGCGCACCCGCGCCGAATCTGCCGAACAACGACGGCGCGGACAACGTTCTGCGCGTGTGCGCCGATCCGAACAACATGCCATTGTCGAACGACAAGGGCGAGGGCTTCGAGAACAAGATCGCGGCCGCAATGGCCAAAGATTTCGGCTACAAGCTCGAATACACGTACTTCCCTCAGCGCATGGGCTTCGTGCGTCACACGTTGCGCGACAAGGCGGACAACAGCGATCAGTTCAAATGCGATTTGATCATCGGCGTGCCGCATGGTTACGACATGACGTCGACCACGCGGCCGTGGCTGCATTCCACATACGCGATGGTGTTCATCAAGCGCCCCGAGTTCGCGAACATCAATACGCCTACTGATCTGTTGAAGTTGCCGCCCGATCAACTGAAAAAGTTGAAGCTCGGCATTTTCTCGCAGACGCCCGCTGTCGACTGGCTGCTGAATAACAACCTGATCGACCAGGCTGTGTCGTATCGCGCGCAAAGCGGCGACCCGAATGCGTTTCCAGGCGAGATGATCCAGCACGATCTGGCGCAGGGCAACGTCGACGTCGTGTTCGTCTGGGGACCGATTGCGGGCTACTTCGCGAAGCAGGCGAGCGATCGCGTGAAGCTCGTGCCGTTCCCGCCGCAGGCGGGCATCCGTTTCGACTATGAAATCTCGATGGGCGTGCGTTACGGCGAGAAGGCGTGGCACGACAAGATCGACCAGTGGATCGCCACCCATCAGGACACGATCGACAAGATTCTCGTCAGCTATGAAGTGCCGCTCTTGCCGTTGGCGAGCGCGCCGGTTGCGTCGGATGCGCCGAAATGACGGGCGCTTTGGGAGCGAACGCACGCGTTGGCGGGCGTGCGTTTGCGATGCGTGGCGCGGCCGCGATGGCGGCGCTCGTGTTGTGGATGACCTCGCCGCAGGCGGCGCGCGCAGCCGATGCTGCTAGCGGAGCGAGTGGCGCGACGGCGCCTATTGCACCCGCCGAGAAGTTGCTGTTTCTCACGCCGCATTTGCAGGGCGTCGCGTCGCAGACGGAGCTCGACTATTCGCTCGTCGTTTCCGCGCCGCCTGAGAAGCAGACGGATAGGGTCCGTGTACTCGTCGCGAGCGCGGGCAACGCGAATAGCGACGTCACGGTCAGCGATGCGAGCGGCAAGGTGCCGTTGCCGGACAATCTGCCGTGCAACCCTGTGATCCTGTATTTTCTCGAGCGCGATATCGCCGGGATGGAGCAGGCGACGGGCGGCCAGCGGCGCTATTTCCAGCAGCGCTTGCGGCTTGCGCTCGCGGCGTCGCCGGCTATCACGGAAGCGACGATACAGGTTGACGGCAAGCCCGTGAAGGCGCGCAAGATCGTGATCCAGCCGTATCTGCACGATCCGAACGCGCAGCGCTTTCCGAAGTTCACGAGCAAGCGCTACACGTTCGTGCTCGCCGACGGCGTGCCTGGCGGCGTGTCGTTGCTGCGCACCGACGTGCCTGGCGACAACGACGATTTCGCCCATCCGTTGAAGACGGAGTCGTTGAGCTATGAAGGCTCGCTGCGTAAGCTGTCGCCGCCCGCGCACGGCACGCCGACGTCACCGGCGGCGCCACCTGCCGGACCGCGCGCGAGCCGCTGAATCTTGTCGATGTCGCTGCGTGGCGGCGCGCGCCTGCCGCCCATTGCCACGCTCATGGAAATTGCCACATGAACCTGATCCGCTCGCTGACGCTCAGGCAACTGCAGATCTTCGTGATCGCGAGCCGTTTGCCGAGTTTCGCGCGCGCGGCGGAAGAACTGCATCTGACGCAGCCGGCCGTGTCGATGCAGATTCGCCAGCTGGAGGAAGCGATCGGCATGCCGCTGTTCGAGCGGATCGCGCGGCGCCTCAGTCTGACGGAAGCGGGCGAGCGTCTGTCGCATCATGCGAGCCGCATTCTCGGCGAGATCAAGGATGCCGAAGACACGATGATTTCGCTCGCGCAAGCAGATAGCGGGTCGATCACGGTCAGCATCGTGAGTTCGGCGACTTACTTCGCGCCGAAGTTGCTCGCGCAGTATTCGAAGCAGTATCCGAAGGTGGATGTGCATTTTTCGGTTGGCAATCGCGAGACGTTGTTGCGGCTCTTGCAGGACAATGCGACGGATCTCGCGATTATGGGTAGGCCGCCGCCTGAGTTGGGCACGACAGCTGAGCCGCTTGCTTATCATCCGCATGTGATTATTGCGCCGGTTACGCATCCTTTGCGCGATGCGCGGCGTTTTGATTTACAGGAACTGGCGGGGGATACGTTTCTGTTGCGTGAGCCTGGGTCGGGGACGCGGGCTGTGGCCGAGCATACGTTTCGGCAGCATCTTTTTACACCTTCGCGGTGTGTGACGCTTGGGAGTAATGAGACTATCAAGCAGGCTGTGATGGCCGGGATGGGGGTGAGCCTTATCTCGTTGCATACGCTTGGGCTCGAATTGCGGACGGGGGAGATTGCGCTGCTTGATGTGAATGGGACGCCCGTTGAGCGCACGTGGCAGATCGTGCATCTCGCTTCTAAGCAGTTGTCGCCGACTTGTGTGATGTTCAGGCGGTTTTTGCTTGAGCATGCGGAGCCGTTTCTTGAGCAGGAGTATGTGGAGCTGGTCAGGACTTTGTCGTCAGGGACTGCCCGGCGTGGGCGTAGCGCGAAGGCAGTGGTTTGAAGGGTTTTTGTCTGCGACGCTGGGTGGTTTTTTTGCTTTTGCTTTTGCTCGCACTGGCGTTCGCTGTTGCGCTTTCGCGGCGCGGCGGTTTGGTTTTCGGGGGCTTTGTGCTGGCATCCGTGAGGCGGTGTTTGCTGCGCACGCGGTTTGGTTGTTTTGCCTTTTTGCTGGCATCCGCGCTATGCCTTCGTACTTCAAGCGTCGCCCCTGTGCGGGGCGGCACCTACTTTTCTTTGCCGCCGCAAAGAAAAGTAGGCAAAAGAAAGCGGCTCACACCGCCAGCCCTTTTGTTTGCCTGAGGGACCCCAACGGGTCTTATGCTTCACACGGCAGCGTCTCTGCTGGCGCACGTTGCCAACGCTTCGAATGAACGCCTCACCCGCTTCGAATACCCGTACTCGGGCAGGCGGCAGCGAATGGTATGTGCCGCCCAGGTGGCAAACTGTGTGTAGGTTGTCGCGTCGTATAGCCTGGCGCTCTTACATGGTGGCACGCATGCGCTATCGGTCCGGAGTGATGTGTGTGTAGTGCTACGGCCTACACACAGTTTGCCACCTGGGCGGCCGTGGAACATCTGGCACGGCATGCTGTATCGCGGGTGCGTGAAGCGGGTGAGGCGTACTGCAAGAGCGCTGGCAACGGACGCGGAACAAGCAGGTTGCCGTGTGAAGTGAGGGACCGGTTGGGGGCCCTCAGGCAGGGAGAAGAATTTGCGGTGTTAGCCGCTTTCTTTTGCCTACTTTTCTTTGCGGCGGCAAAGAAAAGTAGGTGCCGCCCCGCACAGGGGCGACGCTTGAAGCACGAAGGCAAAACGCGGATGCCAGCGCAAAGGCAAAAAAACCAAACTGGCCGCGCCACGAAGACAAAACGCGGATGCCAGCGCAAAGGCCAGAACAACCAAACCGCCCGCGCTGCGAAGCCGCTGCACAGAAGCCATCGCAACAGCATTCATCCCAACAGCGTCGCAGACAAAAAAACCAAACGGCTCAACAACACTTCCCCGCGCCACCGGCATACCTGGCCGCCTGCCGCTCCCGAAAAAACTCCTCATAACTCATAACAGGGCGATCCGGATGCGTAGCACCCATATGCGCGACATAAGTCTCATAGTCGGGCATCCCGACCATCAACCGCATGGCTTGCCCGAGATATCGCCCGGCGTTGAGCACATCATCCCGAAGTCCTGAGAACATGGCGCGGTCCCTTTAGTGCGTACCGCTTGCACGCTGCCCGGAAGGCAGAATCTCAAACGGCGTCTCCCGCACAGTGGGCCGATCAGCGCGTCGCGCACGAACCACCGCGAGCACGCCATAAAACACCACACTAACGACCACAAAAATAAACAACCCAGCCAGCGCAGCATCGACATAGTCATTGAACATGATCCGATGCATCTGCTCGATCGACTTGGCCGGCGCAACGATCTTGCCAGCATCGGCAGATGCACCGAGCTTTGCAGCATGCGCCAGAAACCCAACCTTCGGATTCGCGTCGAAAATCTTCTGCCAACCCGCCGTCATCGTACAGACCAGCAACCACACGGTCGGCACAAGCGTAACCCACGCAAAACGCTCGCGCTTCATCTTGAACAACACCACCGTGCCGAGCACCAGCGCAATCCCCGCCAGCATCTGGTTCGAGATACCGAACAGCGGCCACAGCGTATTGATGCCGCCAAGCGGATCGATCACGCCCTGATACAGGAAGTAACCCCACGCGGCAACGCACAGCGCAGTAGCGATCAGGTTCGCAGGCAGCGATTCCGTGCGCTTGAGAGCAGGGTGGAACGTGCCCAGCAGGTCCTGCAGCATGAAGCGTCCAGCACGCGTGCCTGCATCTACAGCCGTCAGGATGAAGAGCGCTTCGAAAAGAATGGCGAAGTGATACCAGAACGCCATCATCGCCTGTCCACCAATCACCTGATGGAGAATCTGCGCCATGCCCACGGCAAGTGTCGGCGCACCGCCTGCACGCGCGACGATCGTCGTTTCGCCGACCGCCTGCGCTGTTTGCGTCAGCATGTCCGGCGTCAGCATGAAGCCCCATTGCGATACGGTTTGCGCGACCGCGTCGGGCGTCGTGCCGAGCACGGCAGCAGGCGCGTTCATCGCGAAGTAGATGCCCGGCTCGATCACAGCAGCCGCCACCAGCGCCATGATCGCAACGAACGATTCCATCAGCATCGCGCCATAACCGATGAAGCGCGCATTCTTTTCATTGTCGAGCAGCTTCGGCGTCGTGCCCGACGAGATCAGCGCGTGGAAACCCGATACCGCGCCGCAAGCGATCGTGATGAACAGGAACGGGAACAGGTTGCCCGACCACACAGGCCCCGTGCCGTCGACGAACTTCGTCAGCGCGGGCATCTTGAGTTCCGGCGCGACGACGAGAATGCCGATCGCAAGACCGAGAATCGTGCCGATCTTCAGGAACGTCGACAGATAGTCGCGCGGCGCAAGCAGCAGCCACACAGGCAGCACCGATGCCACAAAGCCGTAGCCGATCAGAATCCACGTGAGCTGCGTGCCGCTGAACGTGAACCATGCGGCGAGCGCGGCATTATCGTGCACGCTCTGACCGAACACGATCGATGCCATCAGCAGCACGAAGCCGATCACCGACACTTCACCGATGCGGCCCGGCCGGATGAAGCGCGTGTAGACGCCCATGAACAGCGCAATGGGGATGGTCGCGGCGACCGTGAACGTGCCCCACGGCGAATTGGTCAGCGCCTTCACGACGATCAGCGCGAGCACGGCAAGGATGATCACCATGATGAGGAACGCGCCGAACAGCGCGATCACGCCGGGCACGGTGCCAAGCTCCATCTTGACGAGATCGCCGAGCGAACGGCCGTCGCGGCGCGTCGAGATGAACAGCACGATGAAGTCCTGCACGGCGCCTGCAAACACGACGCCCGCGAGAATCCACAGCATGCCGGGCACGTAGCCCATTTGCGCGGCGAGCACCGGGCCGACCAGCGGGCCTGCGCCCGCGATCGCCGCGAAGTGATGGCCGAACAGCACGTACTTGTTGGTCGGCACGTAGTCGAGACCGTCGTTGTGCCGCACGGCGGGCGTCACGCGCTGGCCGTCGAGCTGCAAGACATGATTCGCGATGAAGCGGCTGTAGAAGCGATAAGCGATCAGATAGACGCAGACGGCGGCGATCACGACCCAGAGGGCGCTGACCTTCTCGCCATGCGCAAGCGCGATGGTGCCGAACGCGAATGCGCCGAGAAGCGCGACCGCTGTCCAGACCAGAATACTGGATGCTCTATTCATTTGTGTCTCCTGTCGACCAGAGTTGGCGCTTTAGCGCCTTACTCTGGTCCCATGCACGGCGAGTCGACCAGAGTTGGTGCCTTAGCGCCTTACTCTGGTCCCATGCACAGCTAAGTTGTTTTCATGCCCGTCAGCGCCTGCTGGCGAGACCTCTGCGACGCGCCAGGGGAGCGCCGCGCATGGTCGAAGATGTGCCATGCTTTGGGCGTGTAGTATTCGTCTTCGTCGCGTGCGCCACAAGCGCACAACTACGTAAGCGCGCTACGTAGAATTACGTAGGCAGTCCGACCGGCTTTCCACAGATGAAACTCAAGGCAAAGATCTTTCTGCTCGCCCTCGTGCCGTTTCTGGCCGCGATCGCGGGCATTGCGCTCGGCGTGCGCCATCAGGCCACCGCGCTCGCGAGCGCGCAGCACGACACGACGCAATCGGCCTACATGGCGAGCAAGGAAATCGAACTGCGCCACTACGTCGATCTCGCGACCAGCGCGATCAAGCCGCTCTACGACGAAGCGGGCGTCAACGCACGCGACGACGCGCTCCTGCGCAACCGCGCGCTCGCGATGCTCGAGAAAATGGACTTTGGCCAGGACGGCTACTTCTTCGTCTACGACATGCATGGCCGCTCGCTGATGCATCCGCGCGAGCCGGATCTCGTCGGGCGTGATCTGTGGACCTTGCGTGATCCTGCGGGCTCGCTGACCATCCAGCAGCTCATCAAGGCGGCCGCCGAGGGCGGCGGCTATGTGCGCTATGTGTGGCATCGTCCGTCGACGGGCAAGCTCGCGCCGAAGCTCGGCTATGTCGTGCCGCTGCCGCGCTGGGGCTGGATGCTCGGCACGGGGATCTATCTCGACGATGTCGACACGACGCTGGCGCGCATCGACCAGCGCGCATCCTCCGACATCGAGCACACCATGCTATGGATCGGCGCGATCGCGCTCGCGGGGCTGTGCGTGATCGCCGTGTGCGCGTTGGTGCTGAACGTCAGCGAATACCGCAGCGCGGACGCGAAGCTCAAGCGTCTCGCGCAGCAGGTGGTCGAATCGCAGGAAAACGAACGCGCGCGGCTGTCGCGCGAACTGCATGACGGCATCAGTCAGATGCTCGTCTCCGTCAAGCTGCTGCTCGAGTCGGCGCTCGCGCGCTTCGAGCTGACCGAGCCGCGCGTGCAGCCAGCGGAAGCGGCACTGTCCACCGGCATCGGGCGGCTCGGCGATGCGCTGCGTGAAGTGCGCCGCATCTCGCATGCACTGCGTCCTTCGATGCTCGACGATCTCGGGCTGGCAGCAGCGCTCGAACAACTGACGCGCGAGCTGAGCACGCAAAGCCATCTGTCGATCGGGTTTACGCAGATCGTGCACGATCATGCCGCGCAACTGCCCGACACGGTGAAGACAGCGCTGTTCCGCATCGCGCAGGAAGCATTGACGAACATCTTCCGGCACGCGCACGCGACGCAGGCTGCCGTCGCGCTGGAAGTCACGGCGCGCCGCGTCACGCTGTCGATCAGCGACGACGGCCGCGGCTTCGATGTCGAACGGGTGCAGGCCGACGCGAGCGCGGGCGTTGGCTTGCGCAACATGCGCGAGCGTCTGGAGGCGCTGAACGGCGAGTTGCAGCTCGTGTCGCGGCCGGGCCATACACTCGTCACGGCGACTGCGCCGCTTTTCGCGCGGGAAGCGCTTCACATCGAAATGCAGGCAGACCCTTCATGAACAGTCCAGCGGGCGCGGCGCGCCTTATCCTCGTCGACGATCATCCCCTCGTGCGCGATGGCTTGCGAGCGCGGCTCGATACCGTGCCGGGTTTCGCCGTGGTCGGCGAAGCGGGTAACGCCGACGAAGCGCTGGCGCTCGCGGCCGCGCACGAGCCGGACCTCGTGCTGATGGACGTGGGCATGCGAGGGATGAACGGCATTGCGCTCGCCGCGCTGTTTCATGAGCGCTTTCCGGGCATCCGCGTGCTGATGCTGTCGATGCACGACAACGTCGAATACGTGACCCAGGCGGTGCGCGCGGGCGCGAGCGGCTACGTGCTGAAGGATTCGCCGGGCGCGGAGATCATCCGCGCGATCGGCGCTGTGCTCGACGGCAAGACCTATTTCAGCGAAGGGCTCAGCGCGCGGCTGATTCATGCGTCGGCGATGCGCGATCCGATCGAACGTCTGACGCCGCGCGAGCGCGATATTCTCGATCAGCTCGCCGAGGGGCTGTCGAGCAAGCAGATCGCGCAACGCAACGGTCTTTCAGTTCGCACCGTCGAAACGCATCGGTTGAATCTGAAGCGCAAGCTCGAGATCGAAGGGCAGGCCGAGCTGATCAAGTTTGCGGTGGAGCATCGGCGCACGGGGTGAGGCGGGCAGCAGAGGGCTGTCCGCCCGCCGCTCACACCTTCCTGACGAATTCCGACTTCAGACTCATCGCGCCGAAGCCATCGATCTTGCAATCGATATCGTGGTCACTGTCCACCAGCCGGATGTTTTTTACCTTGGTGCCCATCTTGACCACGCCTGCCGAGCCTTTCAGTTTCAGGTCCTTGATGACAGTCACGGTATCGCCGTCCTGCAAGACGTTTCCGGCCGAATCGCGATAGACCTTTTCGGCTGGTTCGGCCGGCATCACTGACTGCGCCGACCATTCATGCGCACATTCCGGGCAGATATAGACGCCCCCGTCTTCGTACGTGAACTCGGAATTGCATTTCGGACAACGGGGTAGCGTGCTCATAAGTATTCCTTGATGCCTGGCGTCAGCAGTAAAAGCGCGGAAGTATAGCGCTGTCTGACGGCCGGCTTTCCTGGAAACTGTGTCAATCGCTCGTCGCGTCAACGGGTGCTTCTGTATCAGTGCGCTTTGCATCCCGTTTCGGCCTGCGGACAGCACACAGTGTTCCGCTGTTGCCACCGCCGCAGAAGAACTGTTCAGCACCATCCGACTCGACCCCCGACACACGAACCCCTTCCGGCATATCGAGCATCTCCAGCACTTCGCCCGTGCGCGGATCGACGTGCCGCAAATCGCTCTGGTCGCCTTCCCACGTACCGTGCCACAGTTCGCCATCCACCCACGTCACGCCCGTCACGAAACGGTTCGATTCGATCGTGCGAAGTATCGCGCCCGTTTGCGGATCGAGCTGATGGATCTTGCGTTCCTGATACTGCCCGACCCACAGCGCGCCTTCCGCCCACGCGAGCCCTGAATTGCTGCCTGCGGGCGCGGGAATCGTCGTGAGGACGGCGCCCGTCTGCGGATCGACCTTGCGAATCTGGTCGCCGGCGATCTGGTACAGGTACTGTCCGTCGAACGCCGTGCCCGCCGTTGCGGGAACCTCGATCGAACGCACCGTTTTTCCGCTCGATGGATCGAGCGCGTTGACCGCTTCGCCCGAGGCGAACCACACATGCTGGCCGTCGTAGCTGACGCCATGCACGTTGTCGATGCCCGGAAAAGGTCCATATTCACGCACGATTTCAGCAGGTGAGCGTTTCATGCTTGCGTCCTCGTCGGTGAAGTGTCGAGCCTTACATGCTAATCGATTGGCAGCGCAGCGGGGAGTAACAAGACTGTCGCGAAACCCGGCATGGGCGGCATCATCCAGCGGCGCGCGCGGCCCTGACCGAACGACTGCACCTTGCCCGCCGACGCGAGTGTATCGAGCGCGCGTTGCACGGTCCGTTGACTGGCGCCGAGCGCAAGCGCGAGCGCGGAACTCGACCACGATTCGCCGTCGGCGAGCAAGGCCAGTAGCGACGCGTGTTCTTCTTCGACGGGCCGCGCCAGCACGACGACTTCGGATGCGCGGCGCGGCGTCAGCGCGAAGCCGCGTTTCGTTGCATCGATATCGGCGAGCGCGCCAAGCATCGTGCGCAGCCGTCCGATCTCGACACGCAGTCGCGCGCGATGCGTTTCGTCCGCATGCTTCATGCGGAATGCACGCTCGATCAGCGTGTCGCGTGGCACGTCGTTGGGCCAGGCCTCGGCGAGCATTCGCGCAAGCGTGAACAGCACGGGGCGCGTGGCCAGCGGCACGACGTGGTCCCCGTCGCGCACGGCGTAACGGCAAGCGTCGATGACGAGCGCTTTCGATGCCATCAATGCTTCGACATCTTCGAGCAGCAGAAGCCGTTCGTCGCCGCCTGCGATCAGACGCGCGGCGGGCGTAACCAGCAGGCGCGCTGCGCTTTCGACTTCCGCTGCGAGACCGGGAATACCGGCATGGCGCGCGGCGCGCTCCGCTCTCGCCAGCGCTGCGCGCGCGGTCTTCGTGCGCAGACGCCGCATCGCGATGCCCGCGACGATCAGCTCGTGCGCGGCGCTCGATGCAGGTGGAAAGGGCGCGGCATCGAATCCGTCCAGCAGACGTTCGGCCTCGTCCAGATGCCCGATCAGCAGCAGACGGCGCACCTGAAGATTGCGCGCGTGCGCGGCGTTCAGGCGGTCGTCATGCGCTTCGAGCGTCTGGCGTGCGGCTTCGAGCGATTTCGCGGGCCAGCCGAGATCGCGCGACGCGAGCGCAATCTCCGCTTCGGCGACGATGCATCGCGCGCGAGCGACGGCTTCCTTAGGACCGAACGCGCGCGCCGCGCTGCGTATCAGCGCCTTCGCGCGCACGAGGTCGCCGAGTTGCGCCATCGCAATGCCGCGCAGCGCGAGCGCAGGCGCGTCGTCGCGCAACGCGACGCGGTTCAGCGCGCCGAGGGGATTACCCGCGGCGAGCGAGCGCGCGGCGGCTGCGAGGGTTGCGTCCATCTGAATCACGCCACACTTGTCACTCCCGTCCATTGAATGTCCCGCACTAATCTAGCACGACACGTTTCATCGACAGCACGCATTGGACATTCAACGGAGGGACGAACAATGAGCAAGCATACGGTCGCCACACGCGACGCATGGCTGAAAGCACGCGTCGAACTGCTGGAAGAGGAGAAGGCGTTGACGCGGCGCAGCGACGAACTTGCGCGGCAGCGTGAGGCGCTGCCGTGGGTGAAGATCGACAAGCCGTACCGTTTCGAAACGGACGCAGGTAGCGCGACGTTGTCGGATCTTTTTAGAGGACGCTCGCAACTGATTGTCTATCACTTCATGTTCGGTCCCGACTACACGGCAGGCTGTCCGTCGTGCTCGGCGATCGCGGATGGCTTCGACGGCGTGGCCGTGCATCTCGCGAATCACGATGTGACGCTGATGGCCGTGTCGCGCGCGCCGCTCGCGAAGTTGCAGACTTACAAGGAGCGGATGGGATGGAAGTTTCCGTGGGCATCGGCGGACGGTAGCGATTTCAACTTCGATTTCAGCGTGTCGTTCACGGAAGCGCAGCAGCGCACGGGCGACATCGAGTACAACTTCGAGCGGGCCGGGCATGCGATGGACATGACGCCCGCGCCGGAACCCGTCGTCCGGTTCGCGGCCAGTTGCGGCACCGATGTGCCCACGTATTCGCGCGACCGGCCGGGCATCAGCACCTTCGTGCACGAGGACGGCGTCGTGTATCACGCGTATTCGACGTACGCGCGCGGTGTGGATGGTCTGTGGGGCATGTACCAGTGGCTCGACCGCGCGCCGAAAGGGCGCAACGAGAAGGGCATCTGGTGGCGGCGTCACGACGAGTACGAACGGCGTTGAGGTGGATCGTGGATTTCGCTGGCGTTTTCATGCGAACGGACACCTTGAAGGCTGTGGCGAATCCGCGTGCGTCACGGCGCGCGTTCTTCGGTGTTGCGGCGCTGGTCTTCGTGGCTTCGGCTGTGCTGGCGGTCATCGGGTGCATGTCGATGTCGTCGATGGGCGAACTGCCGATGCCGGGCGGCTGGTCGCTGTCGATGACATGGGCGCCGATGTGCGGGCAGAAATGGCCACGCGTCGCGGCGACGTTCGTCGGCATGTGGATTGTGATGATGGTCGCGATGATGCTGCCGTCGCTCGCGCCTGTGCTGTGGCGCTATCACGAAGCCATCGGCAAAACGGGCGTGATGCGTGCGCGTTGGATGACTGCGCTGGCGGGCGTGGGCTACTTTTTCGTGTGGGCTGTTCTCGGCGTGATCGTGTTTGTGCTGGGCGTCGCGCTGATGTCGCTCGCGTTGCAAATGCCCTCGCTGGCTCGCGCGGTACCCGTCGCGGCGGGCTGTGTCGTGCTGCTCGCAGGCATCGCGCAGTTCAGCGCATGGAAGTCACGTTATCTGGCGTGCAGCCGCATGCTGACGGCGACGCGCAGCGCAAACGAAGCATGGAAACAAGGCACACGCCTCGGCGTGCATTGCATCTTGTGCTGCGCGGGACTGACGTCGGTGCTTCTCGTCAACGGCATGATGGATCTGCGCGCAATGGCATTCGTGACGCTGGCGATCACAGCTGAACGTCTCGCACCATTTCCCGATCGCATTGCGCAAGCGATTGGCGTGATCGTTGTGATTAGAGGCTTATGGATGCTCTTGCAAGCATCTTGACGAAACGCCGGCACGCGAATCCACCGCCTGCCGGCTGTGACCTCAAATCGATTTCACTTCTCCGCCATCCATGCGCAGCGACGATCCCGTCATCCAGTGCGCGCCGGGCGACACGATGAACGCCATCAACTCGGCGATTTCCTCGGGCTCGCCGTACCGCGCAATGCCCGCTTCCTTCGGAAACTTCGCCGTCGCTTCTTCGACAGTCATATTGTGCAGCGGCGCCCAATGCTCCAGATACGACTGGCGACGCCCCGTCATCACCGGGCCGGGCAACACGCTGTTGACCTGCACGCCGTCTTCGATGCCGCGATCCGAGAACGCCTTCGCCAACGCGACGATCGCCGCGTTGATCGTGCCGACGGCCGCATACGGCGCCTTCGGAAAAAAGCGCGGAGTTACCCGACATCAGCACGACCGACCCCGACGCTGCCTTCAGTGCGGGCCACGCCGCAATCGTCAGACGCCGCGCGCCGTGCAGTTTCAATGCAAGCCCGTGCTCCCATTGTTCGTCCGTCATATCGAACACATCGATTTGCGGCACCGCGCCTGCAATGTTGAGCAACGCGTCGATCCGGCCAAACGACGCGAGCGCCTGATCGACGACTTCCTGCGCGGCATTCGGCAGCGAAAGATCGATGTCGATAGCGAGCGCCTTCGCGCCCGCATGGATCACGGCCTGCGCCGTTTCGTCCAGGTTCTCGCGATTGCGCGCGACCAGCACGACCGCCCCGAAGTCCTTCGCCAATCGGATTGCCGTCGAACGGCCGATGCCCTGGCTCGCGCCCGTGACGATCGCTACTTTGCTTGACATGTCTGTTCTCCTGGTTGGATGGGGCAACAGGTTTTAGTGGACGACGACCATCTTGCCACCCGCTTCATTCGCTTCCATTACACGGTGCGCTTCGTGGATCTGATCGAACGAGAACACGCGCGACGGCTTGGCCTTGAGGCGGCCGGCAGCGACATCGGCGGCGATGGCTTGCAACGGCACATCGGAGAGCGGAAAGCCCGGCGTGCCGAACACAAAGCTGCCGAAGAACGTCAGGTACACGCCGCTCGACATTTGCAGCAACGGATTGAAATCCGCGATCGGCGCGAGACCGCCCAACCAACCAGCGAGACACGCGCGACCGCCGCGGCGCAGCATCGCGAGCGAATCGAGAATCACGCTGTTGCCGACCAGATCGAGCACGGCGTCGATCTGCTTCGCTTCTGCGATGCGCTTCGACAGATCGGGGCCTTCCAGTTCGACGCGTTCCGCACCGAGTGCTTTGAGCATGTCGAAGCGCGCCGGACTGCGCGTCGTCGCGATCACCTTCGCGCCCGCATTCACGGCGAGATTCACGGCGGCCTGTCCAAACGAAGAAGTCGCGCCACGAATCACAACGGTTTGCCCCGCCTTGAGTTCGAGGTTGCGGAACAGGCATGTCCACGCCGTCGCGTAGGTTTCGGGAATTGCCGCGAGTTCGGCCCATGGCAGATCCGATTCGATCAGCGCGACGTTCGAAACGGGTGCCCGCGTGTATTCCGCGTAGCTGCCGTTGATCGTGCGACCGAGGCCGCCCATCAGCGCGGCGACTTTTGCGCCGACAGGAAACTCGCCGCCCGGACACGACTTCACGATGCCCACGCATTCGATTCCGCTCACTTTCGCCGCTTCGGCCCATTCGCCGCGCCGCATATGCATTTCCGCGTGGTTGACGCCGAACGCCTTGACTTCGATGACGACGTGACCTTCCAGCGGTTCGGGTTCCGGCAGTTCCGTATAGACGAGGCTGTCGATACCGCCAAACTTTTCGAGCACGATTGCACGCATGAGGGTTCTCCTAAGGGTGATGGCGCGTCGGTCGACGCAGTGTGTAATCAGGCGAACCAGCCGTTCGCCGGTCGTTTCAGGTTTCAGCGAGTCAGAAAGCCGGTGATGGCGGCGGCGATGTCAGCCGCGTGTGTTTCGAGCGCGAAGTGGCCCGTATCGAAGAAGCGCACGTCCGCGTTCGGCAGGTCGCGCTTGAACGCCTCGGCGCCGGGCGGCAGGAAGAACGGATCGTTCTTGCCCCACACCGCGAGGAACGGCGGCTGGTGCGTGCGGAAGTACTGCTGGAACGCCGGGTACAGCGCGACGTTGCTTTGATAGTCGCCGAACAGGTCGAGCTGGATCTCGTGGGCACCGGGACGGTTCATGTAGTAGTCGTCGAGCGAATAGCCGTCGGGCGAAACCTGCGTCGTGTCGCTCACGCCGTGCGTGTATTGCCAGATCGTCGTGTCGCGGGTCAGCATGGCCCGCAACGCGTCGCGGTTCGCTTGCGTCGGCTCCTTCCAGTACGCCTGAATGGGATTCCAGCCTTCGCTAAGTCCTTCCACATATGCGTTGCCGTTCTGCGAAATGATCGCCGTGATGCGCTCGGGATGCTTCAGCGCGAGCCGGAAGCCCGTCGGCGCGCCGTAATCGAAAACGTAGACCGCGTAGCGGTCGAAGCCGATCACTTCCGTAAACCGGTCGATCACATTGGCGAGATTGTCGAACGTGTAGGCGAATTGGCCGCGCTCCGGCATGTCCGACTGGCCAAAGCCCGGCAAATCCGGCGCGACGATGTGAAACCGGTCCGCGAGCTGCGGAATCAGGTCGCGGAACATATGGCTCGAACTCGGGAAGCCGTGCAGCAGTAGTAGCTTCGGCGCGCCGGCGCGGCCAGCTTCCCGATAGAACACGTTGAAACCGTCAACGTCGGCGTGGCGATGGGCAATCGTGGGCATGGCGTTCTCTCCGTAAAGATAAATTTCACTCGACTCGGTCAACGCGACTTGTGCCGCGCCTTGCATCAGAATCGCGCAATCTCTTGTAACCGTTCATATCATGTTTTATAGGTTACGAAGTTGCGATGTAACTTGTCAAGTGCTTTTTTAGTGGTTACGATGGAGTCATCGTCACCTTACATTTGTCATAGCAATGGACTACCGCCAGATACCGGCCATGTTTTTGGCCGACGCGCCGGGCCTCGATTTCCTGAATTCGATTGCGACGCCCGTCGACGTGCCCGTCGACTGGATCAGCGACGGCGAAGGGCTGCTGCGTTGGCTCGATCAGGCCGGCATGGTGCCGCCCGATGCACTCGCGGCGATCCGCTCGCGCGCGACGCCCGCCGAACTCGACGAGGTCGCGGCGAAGGCGCGCGAACTGCGCGAGTGGTTTCGGGGCTACGTGAAAAAGAGGAAAGGGCATGCGCTCGCGTCGAGCGATCTGCGCGGGCTCGAACCGGTAAACGCGTTGCTCGCTCGCGACGAACAGCATGGCGAGATCGTCGCGAACGGTCCGGACGCGACGACCGCGTTCTCGTTTCGCACCGTGCGGCGCTGGCAGTCGGCGGAGTCGTTGCTGATGCCGATCGCCGAGGCGCTGGCGAAACTCGTCTGCGAAGAGGATTTCACGCAGGTGAAGGCGTGCGAAGGCCCGGCATGCACGCTGCTGTTCGCCGATCACACGCGAGGCCATGCGCGCAGGTGGTGCAGCATGGCCGTCTGCGGCAATCGAGCGAAAGTGGCCGCGCATCGGGCGCGGCTCAAGGAGAAGAATCGGGACTAGAGCACCAGTCAGGCACGCGGCAGCGATTCACATTTTTCTGGAGGAGAACGCGGTATGAATCACATCAAGGCCATTGCATTCGACCTGTACGGCACGCTGTTCGACGTTCATTCGGTTTCCGTCCAGTGCGACGAGCAGTTCCCTGGGCGCGGCCAGGAAATCAGCAACGTATGGCGGCAGAAGCAACTCGAATACACATGGCTGCGCAGCCTGATGAACCGCTATATCCCGTTCGAGCACGTGACGGAAGAAGCGTTACGCTTCACGATCCGGCATCTTGGGGTGGAACTCGACGAGCGTGCGTGCCGTTCGCTGTCGGATGCGTATCTGCGTTTGCAGGCTTATCCGGAAGTGCCGGATGCGCTGCGCGCGCTGCGGGATCGCGGCCTGAAGCTCGCCATCCTGTCGAACGGCTCGCCGCATTCGATCGATGCGGTCGTTACTAACGCAGGGCTTCGGAATAGCTTCGACCATCTGCTGAGCGTCGATCCCGTGCGTGTCTACAAACCGGACAATCGCGCTTACGAACTCGCGGAACAGACGTTTGGCGTCGGCCGGAGGGAAATCCTGTTCGTGTCGTCGAATGCGTGGGATGCGACGGGAGCGCGCTACTTCGGTTTTCCGACCTGCTGGATCAACCGCGGCGGAAAGACGTTCGAGGAAATGGGGCAGCGGCCGGACTGGGAAGTGAACGGTCTGGATCGTCTCGTGACGCTGTTCGCTTCGGCCAATGGCTGAATGCGCGACTGGCGTCTGCCAGCCACGCGCGCGTCGTGCTGCGTTTCCAGCGTCACGATGCGCGCGCGGGCGCTACGCAGACCTTCGATTCCCCACTTCGGATAACGCCGCTTACTGCGGCTTGCCCGACGCAAGCTGCTGATTGCGGTCCGTCAAAAACCGCAGCAGCCCATCGATGCCGCTTTGCTGGATCGTCTCGCCGAACTGCTGCCGATACGTCTGCACGAGCCACGCGCCCATCACGTTGAGGTCGTACACGCGCCAGCCTTGCGGCGTCTTGCGCAGGCGGTAATCGATCTCGACGGGCTGCGCGTTGGTGGAAGCGATCGTGCGCACGACGGCGTCGGTGTCCGTCGGCGCGACGCGCATCGGCGGATAGTCGATCTTCTGATCCGGCTTGAGTTGCGCGAGCGCGCCCGAATACAGATGGATCAGCAGCATCTTGAACTGTTGCGTGAGCTGTTGCTGTTGCGTGGGCGTGGCCGTGCGCCAGTAGCGGGCCAGGGCAAGCTGCGTCGTATATTCGAAGTCGATATAAGGCAGGATGTCCCGGTTCACGATGTTCATGATGCGCGGGATATCCGATGGGTCAATCGCCTGCGTGTGGACTTCGTCGAGCACCTGCTGCGTCACTGACTTGATCAGTATCTGCGGATCGGAGCTATCGACGGTCTGCGCCGATACCGTATTGCCGAAGGCAAACATCGTGAAGAACAGGACGGCAACGAAAAATCGCGATCTGATGTGGGCAATATTCATGATGTAAATGCGTTGTATAACAACACCGGCGAGGGGCTTCGCCGTGGCCACACCTATTGTAGGGGCGTTGCAAAAAATCGGCAGCGAGGGTGCCCGTCATCGTTGAAACCTATGACGGGCAGAGCAATCTGGTATTTGCGTTGGGGCAGGGCAGGCTTTCAAATAGAGGCTGCTAACGAAGCTCAGGCTCGTGATTCTTCTATAAAAGTGGAGACGCCCATGAAAGTGCTGGTCCCTGTCAAAAGAGTGGTCGACTACAACGTGAAGGTCCGCGTGAAGTCGGACAACACGGGCGTCGATGTTTCGAATGTGAAGATGTCGATGAATCCGTTCGATGAAATCGCTGTTGAAGAGGCGGTGCGGTTGAAGGAAGTGGGTGTTGTCAGCGAGGTTGTTGCTGTTTCTTGCGGTGTCGCGCAGTGTCAGGAAACGCTGCGCACGGCGCTGGCGATTGGTGCGGATCGTGCGGTTCTGGTCGAATCGGGTGAAGATTTGCAACCGCTGGCGGTCGCGAAGCTTTTGAAGGCACTGGTCGACAAGGAACAACCGTCGCTGGTGATTCTCGGCAAGCAGGCGATTGATGACGACTCCAACCAGACGGGCCAGATGCTCGCTGCACTGGCGGGTCTGCCGCAGGCGACGTTTGCATCGAAGGTTGTCGTCGCGGATGGCAAGGCGACGGTGTCGCGTGAAGTCGATGGTGGTGCTGAAACGTTGTCGCTGACGTTGCCCGCAGTCATCACGACCGATCTGCGCCTGAACGAGCCGCGCTACGTGACGCTGCCGAACATCATGAAGGCAAAGAAGAAACCGCTGGAAATCGTGAAACCCGAGGAACTCGGCGTCGATGTCACGCCGCGTCTGAAGACCCTGAAAGTCAGCGAGCCGCCGAAGCGCTCGGCTGGCGTGAGGGTGGCCGATGTGAAGACGCTGGTCGAGAAGCTGAAGACCGAAGCCAAAGTTCTCTGAAGCACGGGAAAGAACATGACGATTCTGGTAATTGCTGAACACGACAATGCGGCGCTAAAGGCAGCGACGCTGAATACGGTTGCTGCCGCGCAGAAGATTAGCGGCGACATTCATGTGCTGGTTGCAGGCCACAACGCACAAGGCGCGGCTGATGCGGCTGCGAAGGTGGCGGGTGTGGCGAAGGTGCTGCTCGCCGACGCGCCGCAACTCGCCGAAGGTCTAGCGGAAAATATTGAAGCGACGGTGTTGAACATCGCGAAGGATTACTCGTACATCCTCGCGCCCGCCACTGCCTACGGCAAGAACGTCGCGCCGCGCATTGCCGCACAGCTCGACGTCGCGCAGATCAGCGAAATTACGGCTGTGGTCGGCGCCGATACATTCGACCGTCCGATCTACGCTGGCAACGCAATCGCTACGGTCCAGTCTCAAGACCCGATCAAGGTCATTACAGTGCGTGCAACTGGCTTCGATCCGGTTGCAGCAGAAGGCGGCAGCGCATCCATCGAGAAGATCGACGCAGCGGCTGACGCCGGCATCTCGCAGTTCGTAAGCCGTGAAGTGACGAAGCTGGACCGTCCGGAACTGACGTCGGCGAACATCATTGTTTCGGGTGGACGCGGTCTCGGAAGTGGCGAGAATTACACGCAAGTGTTGGAGCCGTTGGCAGACAAACTACAGGCCGCGTTGGGCGCATCACGCGCAGCCGTCGATGCTGGCTACGTGCCCAATGACTATCAGGTCGGTCAAACCGGCAAGATCGTTGCGCCGCAGCTTTACATCGCAGTCGGCATCTCGGGCGCAATCCAGCATCTGGCTGGCATGAAAGACTCGAAGGTCATCGTCGCGATCAACAAGGACGAAGAAGCGCCGATTTTCAGCGTCGCGGATTATGGTCTCGTCGGCGATCTGTTCACCGTCGTGCCAGAACTGACGGGCGCACTGTGACGAACACATTTGTCGGGAGTCGAGATGTCGCAGCCTGTTAATCGCCAGCATCGCTCGTTTCTGTTCGTTCCGGGCACGCGTCCGGAGCGCTTCGAGAAGGCGTTGAGCAGCGGCGCGGACGCCGTCATCGTCGATCTCGAAGATGCCGTCTCACCCGGCGACAAGGACCGCGCCAGACAGGCCGTAGCCGAGTGGCTCTCGCCGGAACGCCCCGTGCTGATCCGCGTGAACGCAGTCGGCACGCCGTGGTTCGAGCAGGACGCCGCGCTCGGCAAGCTGCGCGGCGTCGCGGGCATCGTCTTGCCGAAAGCGGAGCGCGCAGCCGATGTCTCCACGCTCGTTTCGCGGACCCGAAGCACGATGCCCGTCTTTCCATTGATCGAAAGCGCGAAGGGCATGTGGAACGCGCTCGAAGTCGCGAAGGCGCCTTTCGTTCATCAACTGATGTTCGGCACACTCGATTTTTGCGCCGACATGGGCATGGCATCCGATGGCGAGGAACTGGATACGTTTCGCGCGAAGCTCGTGATGATTTCGCGCGTCGCGGAGATACGACCGCCGATCGACGGCGTGACGCCCGCCATCGACGATGCGCAACTGCTCGAAGCCGAAACGACAAAAGCAAAGCGCTGGGGATTCGCGGGCAAGCTCTGCATTCATCCCAAACAGGTCTTGACGATCAACGATTGCTTCGCGCCCAGCGAGGCGGAAATAGCGTGGGCGAAGAAAGTGCTCGACGCATTCGAACGCGCGAACGGCGCGGCTGTGGCGGTAGACGGGAAGATGGTCGACCGGCCCGTTATCATTCGCGCGCAAGGCATTCTCGACGCAAGCCGCGGCGTGTAGAGCGCGCATCCCACGTCCATCGAGCAAGCGGCAGTATAAAATGGGCTCCCAGCCCAAGCGCCCCAACATGTATCGACAAACCGAACGGCGCTCATCGCACAACTGCTCACACCTTCAACCGCTCATGGACGTTCGCCAGCTCCGCTACTTTGTCAGCATCGTCGATTACGGCAGTCTTGGCAAAGCGGCGGAAAAGCTCTTTGTCGCGCAGCCTTCACTGAGTCAACAGATGGCGCGACTCGAAGAAGAACTCGGCGTGTCGCTGCTGTTGCGCAGCAATCATGGCGTCACGCCGACGGCTGAAGGCGATGCGCTCTATCGGCATGCGCGGCTCGTGCTGCGGCAGATGGAACAGCTCAAGCAGGAAGTGACGAAGGGCGCGGGCAGCGAGTCGGGTACGGTCGCAGTCGGCTTGCCGACCACGATGGCATCGGTGCTCGCCGTGCCGCTGTTCGAGCGCATCCAGGACCGCTACCCAGGCATCCGTCTGCAGTTCTTCGAAAGCATGAGCGGCTATCTCAACGAGTTGCTCGCGAACGGCAGACTGGACCTCGCGATCCTGTTTCGCGAGTCCGACACGCCCGGCATTTCCGCGTTGCCCGTGCTCGACGAGACGCTCTATCTGCTCGGCGAGCCGGGCGGCGCGATCTCGCCGCGTTCGACCACCTGTCCGCTCGCGAAGCTCGCGGGCGTCAAGCTGGTTGCGCCCGGTGTGTCGAATGGCTTGCGGCTTCTGATCGAGCGGACCTTTTCGAGCGAGAAGGTCGAGCTGAACATCATCGCCGATATCGATTCGTTGCCGTCGATGCTGCTGATCGCCCATTCTGGCCGTGCGTGCACGATTCTGCCGTCATCGGCGCTCGCGCAACTCGATCAAACTCGTATGCCGAAGATGCGCAAGATCGTCGATCCCGTCATTCGCCGTCCTGCCAGCATCTGCTGGCCAAACGGCGTGCCGATGCATTCGGCGACGGTGGCCGTGCGGCAAACGCTCATCGAGTTGATTGCGGAGCAGGTCGAATGCGAAACATGGCAGGGCGTGACGCTGCGCAAGCAAGCCACGCCCGGCTGATTTCGATCTGCGCTTAAGCGTGTTCCGCCGCGTGCGCCGCGTCGCGGTCCTGGGCGGTAGACGTGGCGTCGCTGGTTCCTGGCGCGACATCTTCGAGCGCGTGCCGGCTCGTCTCGACGCGAAGAATGCAGATCGCGACGCACAGCACGGCAAAGATCACGCTCACCATCGCAATGACACCGGACACGCCGACACGCTGATACAGCAGCAGCGCCAGATACGGCGTCGCAATCGACGCGGCGCGTCCGCATGTTCCCGCAACGCCCGTGCCGCGCAGGCGGACTTCCGTCGGAAACAGTTCGGGAATGTACCCGAACAGCCCGAGCGTCGTGATCGTATAGATCGTCGTGACGAGACAGAAGCCGACGATGATGATCTGCGCAGGCTCGCGCAACGTCACGTAGATCCACCCCAGCACGATGCTGACCAGCGCGGCGAGCACGATGCCTTTCGCGCGGCCGATCCGGTCCGCGATCAGATAACCGACCAGGCCGCCGACGGGCGAGCCGATCGACATCAGCATCACGAAGCCGAGCGACTTGACGATCGACAGGCCTTCGCTGACAAAGAAGGTCGGCAGCCACGCGATGAAACCATACAGCCCGATGTTCACGGCAATCGCGGTGAGCGCGGCAACGAAGGTGCGCCCGCGCATGCCCGGCGCGAACAGCGCGCTCAGCGGCACCGCGCCGACGTTCAGGTTGACCACGCGCTGCACGGGCGGCAAGGTCCCGACGCGGGCTTCGACTTCACGCTCGATTGTGGCGAGCGTTGCTTCGGCTTCGTCGAGTTGGCCCGTTGATTCGAGCCAGCGCGGTGATTCGGGCATCCGGTGACGCAGGAACCACACGATCAACGCGCCGATACCCGCAATCGCGAACATATAGCGCCAGCCGAGGTTCGGGATGATCCAGTAGCCCGCCGCGAGCGCCGCGAACAGTCCGCTGTTGATGATGATCGCGAGCAGCGATACCCACTTGCCGCGCGTCGCGGGCGGCACGAACTCGGCCAGCGTGCCCGCCGCGACCACCAGTTCGGCACCGAGTCCCACGCCCATGATGAAGCGCAACACGATCAGCCATTCGATGTTCGGCGCGAAGCAGGCGGCAATCGAAGCAAGGCCGAAGATGCCGAGATTCACCTGATACGAGTAGCGTCGTCCGAGCCGGTCGCCGATGTGGCCGGCCGCATACGCGCCGATCATCATGCCGACGAAGGTCGCCGAGACGAACATCGCGCCGTGACGGAGATCGGTGAAGCCTTGCTTGACCATCGCCGCGACGGCGCCGTTGGCGAGATAGATGTCGAACGCGTCGAGAAACGCGCCACCGGCGATCAGGCCGAGTATCTTCCAGTGGAAACTGCAAATGGGCAGACGGTCGAGCCGACCGGCGGCGTTGACTGACATGGTTTTGTCTCCTGGTTGGGTTGCCTTGCCACGGACAGAGCAAGGGCAAGGCGGGCGCGATTGTTCTGAAGTGATTGCCCGGATTGTCTGGTTGTCGAATGGCTACAAGGCATGGGATGCGCGCAGCGCGTCCACCTCCGCTGCGCTGAAGCCCAGTTCACGCAGGATCGCGTCCGTGTGCGCGCCGAGCGCGGGAACGGCGTCCATGCGCGGATCATCTTCAGCGGTCATGCCGGGCGGATAGAGCGCGGGGATCTCGCCCGCAGCCGTTTGCACATGCGTCCAGCGTTGCCGGGCCTGCAACTGTTCATGGTTCCAGACATCGTGCATGTCGTTCATCCGCGCGTTCGCGATGCTGGCCTTCTCCAGACGTTCGATCACCTGCGCCGCTGTCCACGCGGAAAACGCGTCGACGATGACGCGCGTGAGTTCCTCGCGATGCTTCGCGCGGCCGCTGTTCGACGAGAAGCGCTCGTCCGTGAGCAGTTCGGGACGCTCGATCACGGTCTCGCAGAAGTTCTTCCATTCGCGCTCGTTTTGCAGGCCGAGCATCACCGTCTTGCCGTCACCTGCGACGAACGGACCATAAGGAAAGATCGTTGCGTGAGACGCGCCCGCCTGACGCGGCGGCGTCTGTCCATCGATCGAGTAGTAGAGCGGGTAGCTCATCCACTCGACCATGCTTTCGAGCATCGACACGTCGATATGCTTGCCGCGTCCTGTCTGCGCGCGTTCCAGCAGCGCGGCGAGGATGTTGGTGTAGCCATACATGCCGGCCGCGATGTCCGCGATCGAGCAGCCCGCTTTCGCCGGCTCGCCTTCTGAACCCGTGATGCTCAGAAATCCCGATTCGCTCTGAATCAGCAGGTCGTAGGCCTTTTTATCGCGAAAGGGACCATCCAGTCCATAACCTGAAATATCGCAGACGATCAACCGAGGATACTTCACGCTCAGCGTCGCGTAGTCGAAGCCGAGGCGCTGCGTCGCGCCGGGCGCGAGGTTCTGCACGAACACGTCGGCATCGGCGAGCAGTTTGTGCACGATGTCGAGCGCTTGCGGCTGTTTGACATCGAGCGTGATGCTTTCTTTCGAGCGATTCGTCCACACGAAATGCGACGCGAGGCCCGACACGCGTTCGTCGTAGCCGCGCGCGAAGTCGCCCGTGCCGGGGCGCTCGATCTTGATGACGCGCGCGCCGAGATCGGCGAGCTGACGGGTGCAGAAGGGCGCGGCGATCGCGTGTTCGAACGTAACGACCTTGATGCCTTGAAGCGGACGCATGATCGGACTCGCTCTCAGAAGGAACGCGGCAGACCGAGGATGTGCTCGGCGACATACGACAGGATCAGGTTCGTCGAGATGGGCGCGACCTGATAGAGACGCGTCTCGCGGAACTTGCGCTCGATGTCGTATTCAGCGGCGAAGCCGAAGCCGCCATGAAACTGCAGGCAGGCGTTGGCCGCTTCCCATGACGCATCGGCGGCGAGCAGCTTCGCCATGTTGGCCTGCGCGCCGCACGGCTCGTGCGCGTCGAAGCGGCGAGCGGCCTCGAAGCGCATCAGGTTCGCTGCTTCGATGTTGATGTACGAGCGCGCAATCGGGAACTGCACGCCCTGGTTCTGTCCGATCGGACGGCCGAACACGACGCGGTCCTTCACGTACTGCGAGACCTTGTCGATAAACCAGTAGCCGTCGCCGATGCATTCGGCTGCGATCAGCGTGCGCTCGGCGTTCAGTCCATCGAGGATGTACTTGAAGCCCATGCCTTCTTCGCCGATCAGGTTTTCAGCGGGAATCTCGAGATTGTCGAAGAACAGCTCGTTGGTCTCGTGATTCACCATGTTCGGAATCGGACGAACCGTCATGCCGTGGCCGATCGCGTCGCGCAGATCGACGATGAAGATCGACATGCCTTCGCTTTTCTTTGTCACATCGGCAAGCGGCGTGGTGCGGGCGAGCAGGATCATCAGATCGGAATGCTGGACGCGCGAGATCCACACTTTCTGCCCGTTGACGACGTAGCGGTCGCCCTTGCGCACGGCCGTCGTCTTGATCTTCGTCGTGTCGGTGCCCGTGGTCGGCTCGGTGACGCCCATCGATTGCAGGCGCAGTTCGCCGCTCGCGATCTTCGGCAAGTACAGCCGTTTCTGCTCCGCCGAGCCGTGGCGCATCAGCGTGCCCATGTTGTACATCTGCCCGTGGCACGCGCCCGAGTTGCCGCCCGAGCGGTTGATCTCTTCCATGATGACGGACGCTTCCGTCAGCCCCAGACCCGAGCCACCATATTCTTGCGGGATCAGTGCGGCGAGCCAGCCTGCTTTGGTCAGCGCGTCGACGAAGGCTTCGGGATAGCCGCGTTCTTCATCGACCTTGCGAAAGTACTCGGCCGGGAATTGCTGGCAGAGGTCGCGAACGGCTTCGCGGATGTCCTGAAACGGATCGGTGACGGTATGGATCATGATCAATTCTTATACGGTTGCGGATTGCGGAATCAGGCGAGCGTCGCGCGTGCCGTCATGGTCAGCCAGCCTTCGTGGTCCTTCGACCAGAGTTCGACCGTTTTGCCGTCTGCCGACGGCTGGCCGCACAGATGAAGGACGTTGCCCATGAAGCTCGGACGCATCGCCTTGTAAGAGAATTCGAGCACCTTCGCGTCAGGGCTCTGCCTGTGCAGCAGATCCATCAGCAGCGTGGCGATCAGCGGTCCATGCACGACGAGATTCGGATAGCCTTCCACCTGCGTCACGTATGGCTTGTCGTAGTGGATGCGATGGCCGTTGAAGGTCAGTGCCGAGTAGCGGAACATCAGCACTTCATCGGGGACGATCTGCCGGTGCCATTGAGCGGCATCGGGCGCGGCAGTCGGCGCGGGAGCGGGCGTGCCCGGCGCCGCGGGTTCGCGGTAGACGATGTCCTGTTCTTCGTCGATGGCGAACGTGCCTTCGCAATAGATACGGTGGATCACCGTGACGAAGCCGAGCTTGCCGGTGCGGCCTTGCTTCTCGCTGACGTTCAGGATCGACGATTCGCGCGTGATCGCGCTGCCGACCGTCACGGGCGCGTGAAAGCGCAGGCGGCCGCCTGCCCACATGCGGCGCGGCAAGCCAAGGTCGGGAAGAAAGCCGCCTTTACGCGGATGGCCGTCTTCGCCGATCTGCGCCTGCGCGACGGTCGGGCGGAAGAAGATCCAGTGCCAGAGAAGCGGAAGGGCGTCGCCGGGAAGCGGCGGCGCGTCGTAGTCGAGCGTGGCGCCCAGCGCGACAGCCGAGGTGGGCACGACGATATCGGCGGCGATTACGGTTTGCGCATCGCATGCGGCGGACTGCTCGGTCATGCCTGTCTCCGTCGCCGGCAACCGCCAGCGCGTTTGTTCTCGATACGGAGAGATTAGGCGAAGCCCGAATACGGCGGAAATACCAGTTTCATGTGCCAGTCATAGGGCGATCCTATTGCGGCCAGGGCAGGCCGGCGCGTTGCAGCACGGTCATTGGGCCGAGCCGCTCGATCATCGCCATGTGCGCCGCGTCGCGCACGAACAGCGATCCGGCGAATCCCAACGCGTTCACCGACACGCCCTCCACGTGTTCCGCCGATCTGGGAACGAGCAGCATCCACTGGCGCGTGACGAGCAGGTTGTACGGCGACGATTGGCATGGAACGCCGTTGGTCTCGATAGCGCCGACACCCGCCGCGTCGAGCAGCGCGTCGTAGCAGGCAAGCGCTGCCTTTGCGGCATCGGCGGGCGTCGCATGATCCAGCGTGATACGCGCGAATGCGTGACGAAACGGCAGGCCCGGCACGCGCAGCGCTGGCCCATCGCCGACGGCTTCTGCTAGCAGCGGCTCGACAGGTACGGACGGCGCTGCATCGCCGAGCGGCAGCGGCACGATCTGCAGATGCTTGTGCGGCTGACTGGCACCCGCCTCGGGGCCGCCATTGTAAAAGCCGATGCCATCGAATTCCGCCATGCAGGCCATCAGCGCTTCGAAGTCCGCGAGATCGAGCAGCGCTTCCTGCCGCTGAAAATCGCGTGTGACGATCAGCAGATGATGGTCGATGACGTTGAACTTGTTGAGCAAGGCCAGATGCGTTCCGGAGATATCGGCGACGAACAGGTCGGGCTCATACGGAAGAAACGGATTCTCGACAGGACCCTTCGCCGTCTGCAGTTTGCGCGCTTGCCGGCGCTGCTGCTCCTTGCGCGTGAGGCTCGACACCTGCCGCACGACGAAGCGAACAACGCCGCTTTCGATCACGGCCTGAACGGTATCGATAGGTTGCAGCGCGCCGCAGCGCAGCGCGTGTGCGGTCTGCCGCTCGATGGCGGCCCACAGCGTACCGGGCGCAAGGCGTCGATGTTCCATTCGGGTCAAAGTTTGTAGCCGATCGTGCGCAACAGGTCCTTACGCCATTGCACGTCTTCCGCGCCTTCGACGCCGAGCGGCGAGAATCCGTCGATCACGCCGACGATACCCCGTCCCTGGTCCGTTTCCGCAACCAGCACCTCGACTGGATTCGCCGTCGCGCAAAAGATGCGGCACACCTCGGGCACTGCCTTCAGCGCATTCAGCACGTTGACGGGGAAAAATCCGTCGCCGAGGAACACGAAGAAGCTGTGGCCCGCCGCGACGTTCAGCGCGTTCTGGCTGGCCATCTCGACGAGCGCATCGTCGGTGCCGGAGCGCCGCACGAGCCGCTTGCCGGACGCTTCGCAGAACGCGAGTCCGAACCTGATGCCGGGTACAGCGGCGACGAGCGTCTCGTGGATATCCTCGACGGTCTTGATGAAATGGGATTGCCCGAGAATGAAGTTGGTCGTTTCGGGCTTGACGACGGTGACGGCGGACAATTGCATGGTGGGCCTCGCTCCGTTGCGGCAGAACGCTGGTGAGAGATGCGTGTCGAGCTTGTTCTAGCCTAGACGCAAGCGCGCGCGAGGGAAAGCGGGCGCGATGTAAGGCGATTGTCTGATTGATCGAAAACGGATGCGGAAACATCGCGATACAAATTCGACACGATGCTTACCGGGCTGGCTCAGGTACGCGCCCAGCCAATGTGGGAAAATCAGGGACATGAAAACGCCCAGAATTTCAATCATCGTGGCCATGCTTGCCGTGGTCAGCCCGCTGGCGCACGCGAGCCTCGCGAGCGGCGCTCATCAGTTCAAAACCGACGCCAAGACGGCAGGCCGGGAGACCGGGCACGCCGTTCGCAACGGCGTGCATGCGGTCGGACACGGCGCGAAAGCGGCAGGTCATGCCGTTGCCGACGCGACGAAGCACGGCTATCACGCAACGAAGAAGTTCGTGACGGGACATGGCTAGATGCCGCATTGCAGCATGCTGAATAGCGTGTGATTGCGGCCCGCTGAACGGCCCATTCAGGCGTACGATTAGAGGTATCGCCCCGTTGCATCCCGTTGTGGATGCCGCCATTTGACGGAGAGCCGATATGAGACGCCTTTATTTCATTGCCCCCGACACCCTGACCGCGAAAGCGATCGTCGACGACCTGCTGCGCGCGCGAATCACATGGCGGCATATCCATGTGCTCGCGAATCACAGCGTCGCCCTCGAAGAATTGCCACAAGCCTCTTTGATGCAAAGCAGCGACGTCGTGCATTCGCTGGAACGCGGCGTGGCGCTCGGCGGCGTGACGGGCGCGCTGCTTGGCCTCGTGGCGCTTGTCTATCCGCCCGCCGAACTGGCCATCGCGGGCGGCGCCGTCGTGATGCTGACAATGGCGGGCGCTGGTTTCGGTGCGTGGACAGCCACGATGATCGGCGTCAACGAGCCGAACACACAGCTCGAACGTTTTCGCGATGCGATACGCGACGGCCAGTTGCTGATCATGGCCGATGTGCCCGGATCGCGTGAACATGAGATCGAGCAATTGATCGCGCAGCATGTGCCGCGCGCTGATCTCGAAGGCGCGGAGCCCGCCTCGCCGATCTTTCCGTAGCGCTTGACGGGACTTTCGCGCGCCGGCAGCGATTCGACAACGCAGTCCAAATGATTGACAATCGAATGCCTTGCGCGCGGGGAATGATCAGGTAACTGGCTCCACAAGATTCGTCGTGACGGCATGCAGCCGCCTCACACGCAACATCATTAAGCCGGACCCGCCGCGCTGTCCCGATTCAGGCGAACCACGCCTAAGGCGCTTTCGCGCAAGACCTGCTGGCAAATATCAATGAGAAAGACTCTGGACGGCCTCGCCGTTTCAAGCATGGTGATGCTGTGCCTGATATGGGGACTCCAACAAGCGGCGATGAAATCGATCGCTGCCGATGTCGCACCACTGCTTCAGGTATCGCTGCGCTCCGGAGTGGCCGCCGTGCTGGTCTGGGTGTTTGGCCGGCTGATCGTGCGCGACAAATGGCTCAAGGGCGTTGCGCTCGGGCCGGGATCGCTGGTCGGCGTGCTGTTTGCCGCCGAGTTTCTGTTCGTTGCCGAAGGCCTGCGCCTGACCACGGCCTCTCACATGGCCGTGTTCCTTTACACCGCGCCGATGTTCGCGGCAGTGGGTCTGCAGATCGCGCTGCCTTCCGAACGCTTGACGCGCACGCAGTGGACGGGCATTGCGATCGCCTTCGTCGGGATTGTGATTACCTTTGTCGGGCCGGGCGCGGGAGCCGGAGCGGGGCCATCGGCGCCGAACTGGATGCTGGGCGACTTGCTGGGGATCTGCGCGGGCGCAGTGTGGGGCCTGACAACCGTCGCCGTGCGCGCGTCACGTCTGAGCGAAGCGCCCGCCACGCAGACGCTGTTCTACCAACTGGTGTGGGCCTTTGTCGTGTTGCTGCCGTTTGCCCTCCTGTCCGGCCAGTCTACGTTTCATGGCAATACGCTGGTATGGGCGAGCCTCGGGTTTCAGGCCTTCGTCGTCTGCTTCTTCAGTTACGTTGCGTGGTTCTATCTGCTGAGAATCTATCTTGCGTCGCGGCTCGGCGTGCTGTCGTTCATGGCGCCGATGTTCGGCGTCGCGCTCGGCGCGCTGCTGCTGCATGAACGGCTCGATCCGACCTTTCTCGCGGGCTCGGCGCTCGTGCTCGTGGGCATGCTGGTCGTCAATGGGCGCGAGTGGCTGAAGTTCGTGTTCGCACGGCAACGGCGCGATGGGAAAGTTGGTTCGGCGTGAACCTGAAGCACGCTGTTGACAAACGTCTCAACCGATAGCGCGTCGCCGCAGCCACTCCGCCACCAGCACGCAGGCCGTGAGCCATGCTGTCGACGACATCGCGCCCGCAAGCACATCGCTGGCGAAATGCACGCCGATGATCAGCCGGCTCCACGCAATCATCCCGACGACAGCCACCGCGCCGAGTACCACGGGCAGCCGCCAGCGCGCGGGCAGCGTTCGCATGAGCACATACGCGATCGCGCCATAAGTCGCGAGCGAGCCGGACGTGTGGCCGCTCGGAAAACTCCAGCTATGCACCGACGCGAACGCGGTGTCGTAGTCGGGCCGCGCGCGGCGGATTAGTTGCTTGAGCGTCATGTTCAACAGGCCGTTGCCGCCCGAAGCCGCGGCGAGTGTGCAGGCGAGCAGAAGGTGCCGCGTCGACAGCAGCGCGATGGCGCCCGCTGTGCAGCAGACCGCTAGCACCTTGGGATCGCCGAGATGT
This sequence comes from Paraburkholderia hospita, assembly GCF_002902965.1. Lineage (GTDB taxonomy): Bacteria > Pseudomonadota > Gammaproteobacteria > Burkholderiales > Burkholderiaceae > Paraburkholderia > Paraburkholderia hospita. The sequence goes on from NZ_CP026107.1 coordinate 1,157,807, forward strand.
GTCGCAATAGCAAAGGCATGTTTGACTTCGCGCGGCACGGTAGCGCCGAGATCTAGCGCGAACGCGAGGTCGAAGCGGGTCAACACGGGATCGGTCAACAGCGCATGCGTGAGCGCCGCGAAGCACGCGGCCGCAGTGACGATGACAACCACGCCAACGCCGATCCCCGCATCGAATGTCAGCATGCCCGCGCGGCCCACACGAAACGCACCATACGCAATGCACTCCGCGACGATCAGCGTCGCCGCCATCAGTTCGAGCGCATGCCGGCCCGCGATGCTCGCAAGCTCGATCATGACGAGCCGGCCGCGCGCACCGAAACGGGCGAACGCGCTTCATCCGTGCTGGGGAGATCGAGTGCATGTTCCAGCACAGGCACGAATGCGTTGCCGTTTTCGTCGTAGTCATAGCGGGCAACGACGGCCTTGCGCCCATTCGGATCGCTCGCGTCGTAGCGAATCAGATTGACCGAATTCGGAATCTGCCCGCGGATGCGCGTCGATACCGCCGTGCCCGCCTGCACGGCCCATACAGGCCGCGCGATGTCCATGCGGCTCGCGAGCGGCAGCACATACGGCAAATGGATATGTCCGCCGAGGATCAGATCGGCACCCGCTTGCGCCCATCGGCGGATCGCGTGTTCGCGGCCGTGCAGCAGGTTGCGCGTGTCCTCTGCCGCGACGGACGCCACGGGATGATGCGTGACCACTACGCGCAGTTGCAGCGGCGTCGCACGTTCGAGTCGCTGTGCGGCGCGTTCGATCTGTTCCGTGGAGACTTCGCCATCTGTATGCCGCGCGCGGCGGGTCGTATTCAGCCCGATCACCAGCAGTTCGCGCGATTCGAACACGGGTTCGAGATCGGCGCCAAATACGCGTCGATGATTCGCATACGGATGCAGCACGCGCGCGAACAGGTTGAAGAGGGGAATGTCGTGATTGCCGGGAATCACGAGCGTCGGTGTTGCGCACAGCCGGTCGACGAACGCCCGCGCCGCCGCGAACTGGCTGCGCCGCGCGCGCTGCGTGATATCGCCCGATAGCACGGCGAGATCCGGCTGCTCGCGCGCGGCGAGTTGCAGCAAGGCTTCGACGACGTCGGGCCGTTCGGTGCCGAAATGCGGATCGGAGATCTGGAGCAACAGCGTCATGAGCGGTTCAGGGCAGCGACATCGGCCTCGGGTTTCAGCAAATAAAGGGGCGTGTCGCCGACACGGAATTCGAGGGGCATCTGCATGCGCGTGACTTCGCCATCCATCGCGATTTTGACACGCCTGCGCCGCTTCGACGGATGCGTGACCGTGAAGCGGCGAAACGCGAAGCCGATCACGTTGTCCGCGTCGCTCATCCGGCTCAGCGCGCCATGCAGCGACAGCACGATCTGCGCAATGCGGCCGATCGCGCGCGGCGCCAATGCAACCAGCAAGCCTTGCGCCAGCAACGGCGCTTCCGCCGCGCCGACCTGTTCGAGTTGCAGCCGGTTGTTGGCGACGAACAGCGTCGACGTGCGGATCTCCTGCATCGTGCCTTCGTGATCGACATGCAGACGCAGATGCCGATGCCGCCGCAACAACATCGCAATCGCCGACCACAGCGCGACGATCCGGCTGCGCCCGAATTGCCGCTTGTAGATTTCGCGATGCTCCAGCATCTTCGGATACAGCCCGAGGCTCGCGTTGACGAGGAACATGCGGTCGTTGACGAAGCCGACCTGCACGGGATGCGCGCGCGCCGTCAGCAACAGATCGACGGCTTGCGCGGGGTCGGCGGGAATGCCGTGGTCGCGGCTGAAGTAGTTGAACGTGCCGCACGGCAGCACGCCAAACGCGCAGCCGCTGCCGATCACCGCCTGCGCGACCGCGCACAGCGTGCCGTCGCCGCCCGCGCCGACCACCGCGCCGCCGCGTGCCTGCGCGAGTTCGACCGCGCGTTGCGACGTGGCGCCGAGTTGCGACGGATCGTCGACGAGCATCAGTTCGTATTCGCGGTTCGCTTTGCCGAACGCGTTCGCGATCAACGCAGCCGTGGTCTCGCCCTGTTTGCGGCCCGAGCCGGCATTCATCACGATCACGAACGGCGCGCGCGCGTCCATCTGCCGGGCTTCGCCGTGCGCAGGGATGGCAGATGGACGGGCGGCGTCGGAGGTCATCGCGTCGATTCCGCGCGCGCCGGTCGAACGGACAGCGCGCCGAGTGCCGCGCATGCAAATATGACCGCGAGAGTGTGTCTTGCCTGCACTTGTTTCCTCCTTATGGTTGCAACGCAATGTCTCCGTGAAGATGTTGACTGTACCCGACGATCTGGCGTTCGTTGAGCAGAACGTGACGCGTCTCATGTTGCTTGCGGGTGCAACGTTCAGTGTGTGCATGCAACGCGCATGGGCATCGGCGGGAAACGCACGGCCCAAGCGGGTTTTGGCGTGCTCGCGGGTATGCTCGCGTCGGCTTTGCCACTATGATGAGCTTTCTTCCGACGCGGCCTCGATCGCGCAGCACGAACACAAACGACAACAAGGAGACGCTATTGAAGCGACGTTTCGTCACGATGTCATGCGCGGTCATGCTGTCGGGCTGCGGCGGAAATGGCGTCACGCGTGCCGCGCCGAAGGTGATCGTCGATAGCGACTACAACACGCTGGGCGACGACGGCCAGCTTGGCGTCATGGCCGCGCAATTGCAGGCGCAAGGCAAGATCGAGGTGCTCGGCATCACAGTCGTGTCGGGCAACCAGTGGCTCAAGCAAGGTGTCGCCGACGCGTTGAAGTCGATGGAGCGGCTCGGTGTTGGAGACCGCATCGGTGTTTATGCAGGCGCGAATTACGCACTGGCGCATCCGTATTCGGAGATCCAGCAGGAGCTTGCTCAGTTTCCCAGCGGCGACGGCTATCTGGGCGCATGGAGCACGCCGGAGCCGACTTCGGATGCTCAACTCGTCGCGCCTCCTGACGGCTTCGCGACGCATACGCATGTGCAGAGCAAAAGCGCGGTGGATTTCATCGTCGAAAGCGTGAAGGCGAACCCGAGTCAGGTGACGATACTCGCGATCGGTCCGCTGACGAACATCGCGCTCGCGGCAAGACAGCATCCCGAGATCGTGCCGATGATCAAGCAGATCATCTACATGGGCGGCGCGATCGACGTGCCGGGCAACGCCACGGCGACGGCCGAATTCAACTGGTGGTTCGATCCCGAAGCGGCACGCGAAGTACTGCGTTTACCCATCAAACAGACCGTGTTTCCCCTCGACGTGACCGACACCGTGAAGATGGATAAAACCGTCTATGACCGCGTCGCGAACGATCCGACCAAACAGACCATCATCACGCAACTGTTCAAGCAGTTGAACGGCTATGGTTTCGACGGCAAGGACGGCTTCGAAACCAATCCGAACTACACGACCGACATCTGGGACACGCTGACCATCGCCTGGCTGATGGACCCGAGCTTCGCGACGCAGACGGAAGAACGCTGGGTCGATGTCGATAGGAGCTTCGGAGCGAACGACGGCAAGGCGACGGGGTACGCGAGTTCGCCGCCGGCAGGGCTGCAGAAGATGACGATCATCAAGCGTTTCGATAACGCACGCTTTTTCGATTTCTATGTCGATCTGCTCACGCGGCCCGTTCCTGTGAAACTGCCGTGACAGATACGTGGTGTCGCGTGGTCGTACCCGCGTGTGTCCGTTCAATTGCGCACGCATCATTCAGCACCTAGTATCCATTTCGGACCAGCCGGTTACGTTGCGATGCGGAACGTCGGAAGAAATCGCCGACGCGCATCCAGCCGCGCTGGCATGACTGTTCTTCGACTGGAGCAAATTCGATGCGAAAGATGAGAGCGGTACAGGTGAGCGGGCCGGGTGGCGCGCTGGAACTCGTGGAGCGTGACGTGCCGGCGCCCGGCGCGGGTCAGGTGTTGATCAAGGTGCAGGCGTGCGGCATCTGCCACAGCGATTCGCTGACCAAGGAAGGCCAGTGGCCGGGCCTGCAGTATCCGCGCGTGCCGGGGCATGAAGTCGCGGGCGTGATCGATACGCTGGGTGCGGGCGTCGAAGGATGGAAAGCGGGCGAGCGCGTGGGCGTGGGCTGGCACGGCGGACATTGCGGCCATTGCGCGAATTGCCGCCGCGGCTATTTCGTCGTGTGCGAAAAGGGGCAGGTGCCGGGCATCAGCTACGACGGCGGCTATGCCGATTACCTCGTGGTACCCGTCGAGGCCCTGGCGCGCATGCCCGAAGAACTCAACGACGTCGACGCCGCGCCGCTGCTTTGCGCGGGCATCACCACGTTCAACGCGTTGCGCAACAGCGGCGCGCGCGCGGGCGAGGTGGTCGCGATTCTCGGCATCGGCGGGCTGGGGCACCTCGGCGTGCAGTTCGCGAGGCGCATGGGCTTCAACACGGTCGCGATCGCGCGCGGCGAGGACAAGGCACCGCTCGCGAAGCAACTCGGCGCGCATCACTACATCGACAGCCGCGCGCAGAATCCCGCTGATGCGCTCAAGGCGCTAGGCGGCGCGTCGATCATTCTCGCGACGGTGACCAACGCCGACGCGATGACGGCCACGCTCGGCGGCCTCGCGCTCAACGGCAAGCTGATCATCCTCGGCGTCGCGGACAAGCCGATCGAAGTGCCGCCCGTCCAGTTCATCATGGGCCGCAATGCGGTGCAGGGCTGGCCGTCGGGTTCGTCGGCCGATTCTGAGGACACGCTCGCGTTCAGCGCGCTCGCCGACGTCAAGCCGATGATCGAAACCTATCCGATCGAACGCGCCGCCGAAGCGTACGACCGCATGATGAGCGGCGCTGCACGCTTTCGCGTCGTGCTGACGATGAACTAGCCGTTTCGCCTGATCGGGCGAAGCAATGCGGGCTGAAAGGCCGCCGTCGCGAGCGTGCGACGGCGGCTGCGAATCCGTCTCTCCCAATGTTTGCCGGGGTTTGCGGCATCTGCGGGATGCCCGCAGCGCTCCTTCGACATCCCGTCCGGCAATCTCACCTCCGGCAGCGCGTAAAATGCTGCCTTTTCATGGTTTCTGGTGGTATGGTTCAAGCCCCTCAGCGCACGGCGGTCAGCGGTCCGACGCTCGTCCGTCTGCTCGCGCGCCTGACTACCGCCGACGTTCCCGCCTCCAGCCAGTCGCTGTCGGACCAGTTGAGCCAATGGCTCGGCTGGACAGACGCGATTGCGTTGTCGACGGCGCTCAACAGTGCGCCGCCCGCCGTCGCGTCCGGCGCGCGGGGCGCGGGCAGCGTCGAGCACGAGTGCGCGCGGGTGCGCGCGTCGCTGGCGGACGCGATTGCCGGCGACAGCATGCTCGCGCCGCGCCGGCGACGCAGCGCCGCGCATGCGCAGAATGCGCAGCAGCCGGAAGCGGAAGCCAGTTACGCGGACTTTCGCCAGTGCTATCTGGCGTTGCAGCAGTCGATGGAAACGCGCATCGGCAGTCTGCGCGGGCGGCTGCGCAACATGGTGGCGGCACAGACGTCGGAGATGACGCGGCTCGCGGTGGTCGACGCGATCATGGAGCGGTCGCTCGGCGCGCGCGAGCGCAGCCTGTTCGGCGCGGTGCCGGGTCTGCTTAGCGGTCATTTCGAGCGCCTACGCCAAGCCGCACAGGCCGCACAGGATGAGCAGGACGCTCTGGCCGCTGCTGCCACCACGGCCACTGGGACCGGGAGTCAAGCCGCACCCCGGCCCGGCGCGTGGCTAGACGTGTTCCGCAAGGACATGCAGAGCGTGTTGCTTGCCGAACTCGATATTCGTTTTCAACCGGTCGAAGGGCTGCTGGCTGCCCTTCGCATCAGCTAACTGGGACAACATGTCCAGATATCGCATTGATTTTGTCGTTGTTTTTCTCGTAGGTCTGGTTGTAGCCGGTTGGGTCGGCGCCGGCTATGTCGTGTCGAATCCGCTGGCGCTCGCTGTCACGCTGCTGGTCGCCGCCTGCTATGTGGCGGGCGCGCTGGAACTGCAGCGCTATCAGGAGGCCACCGCGACGCTCACGCGCGCGCTCGCGGAGCTGTCCGAGGCGCCGTCACGGCTCGGCGTGTGGCTCGAACGTCTGCATCCCGGTTTGCGCAACCCGGTGCGCCTGCGCATCGAAGGCGAGCGCGTCGCGTTGCCGGGCCCGGCGCTCACGCCGTACCTGGTCGGGCTGCTGGTGCTGCTTGGCATGCTGGGCACGCTGCTCGGCATGGTGACGACGCTGCGGGGCACGGGCGCCGCGCTCGAAAGCGCGACGGATCTGCAGGCGATCCGCGCGTCGCTGGCCGCGCCCGTCAAGGGCTTGGGCTTTGCGTTCGGCACTTCGATTGCGGGCGTGGCGACCTCGGCGATGCTCGGCTTGCTGTCGGCGTTGTGCCGCCGCGAGCGCGCTCTCGCCGCGCAGCTGCTCGACACGAAGATCGCGACCACGTTGCGCGCCTTCTCGCAGAGCCAGAAGCGCGACGAGACCTTCAAACTGCTGCAGCGCCAGGCGGACACGATGCCCGTGCTGGTCGACCGTCTTCAGACGATGATGACGGCCATCGAGCAGCAGAGCCTGTCGCTCAACGAGCGGCTGATCTCGAACCAGCACGCATTTCATGGACGCACGGAAGCGGCGTATGCGCGGCTGGTGTCGACGGTTGCGCAGTCGTTGAAGGACAGCGCGGCGGAAAGCGCCCGCGCGGCGGGCGCGGCGTTGCAGCCGGCGATGGAAGCCACGATGACCGGCCATGCGCGCGAGATGGCGTCGCTGCGCGAGACCGTCGAGCATGCGGTGCAACGTCAGCTGGACGGTTTGACGACGGGCTTCGACGCGTCCACTGCGAACGTTGCGAAGCTATGGACCGAAGCGCTCGCAGGACACCGGAGCGCAAGCGAGTCGCTCGCACAGGACTTGCGCGTGTCGCTGGAAGGCTTCAGCCAGACTTTCGAGCAACGCTCGACGGCACTGCTGGACGGCGTGTCAGCACGCCTCGACACGACGGCGGGCCAGGTGTCGAGCGCGGCGGAAAGCGCGCGCGCGGCGGGCGCGGCGTTGCAGCCGGCGATGGAAGCTACGATGGCCGCTCACGCGCTCGAAATGGCCGCACTGCGCGGTACGGTCGAGCAGGCGGTGCAGCGTCAACTGGACGGCCTGTCGAGTGGCTTCGAGTCGACTACGGCGAACGTGGCGAATCTATGGAACGAGGCGCTCGCAGGGCACCGGAGCGCGAGCGAGTCGCTCGCAAAGGATCTGCGCGCATCGCTGGAAGGCTTCACGCAGACTTTCGAGCAGCGCTCGACGGCTCTGCTGGATGGCGTGTCGACGCGCCTCGATGCAACGGCGGGGCAGGTTTCTCAAGCCTGGACGCACGCACTGACCCAGCAGGAGCGCACCGGCGAAAAGCTCGCGGAGCACAACCGCGACGCGCTCACGACGGCGGCATCCGCTTTCGAGCAACATTCGGCCGCGCTGTTGCGCGCCGTCGATGAGTCGCATGCCGGTTTGCAGGCCGAACTGGCGTCGCGCGACCAGCAGCGTCTGGACGCATGGAGCGCCTCGCTCGAAACGGTCGCGGCCACGTTGAGCCAGAAGTGGGACGAAACGGGCGCGCGCACCGCGAGCCGCCAGCAGGAAATCTGCGACACGCTCGCGCAGACCGCGCGTGATATCTCGGCGCAGACGCAAGCCCACGCGAGCGGCACGATCGCGGAAATTTCGCGGCTTGTCGAGGCCGCGTCGGAAGCGCCGCGCGCGGCGGCGGAAGTCGTCGCCGAACTGCGCCAGAAGCTCTCCGACAGCATGGTCCGCGACACCGCGATGCTCGACGAGCGCAGCCGTCTGCTCGCCACGCTCGAAACGCTGCTCGACGCCGTGAATCACGCATCGACCGAACAGCGCACGGCCGTCGATGCGCTCGTCTCGACATCGGCGGGACTGCTCGAGCGCGTCGGCACGCAGTTCAACGACAAGGTCGAAGCCGAAACCCGCAAGCTCGGCGACGTCGCCGCGCAGGTGGCGGGCAGCGCCGTCGAAGTGGCGAGCCTCGGCGAAGCGTTCGGCATGGGTGTGCGGCTGTTCGGCGAATCGAACGACAAGCTGATGGCTCACCTGCACCGTATCGAGGCGGCGCTCGACAAGTCGCTGCTGCGTAGCGACGAGCAGCTTGCGTACTACGTCGCGCAGGCGCGGGAAGTGATCGACCTCAGCATGCTGTCGCAGAAGCAGATCGTCGAAGACCTGCAACAGCTGGCGGGTCAGCGCGCATCTGCTGGAGCCGACGCGGCATGAACGACGATATCGACGGCGGCGTCGAGCCGACGACGCCCATCTGGGCCGCCTTCAGCGATCTGATGTCGGTGCTGCTGGGCGCGTTCGTGCTGATTCTGGTCGGTGTGATCGGCGTGCAGCTGGAACTGTCGGCGCGGCTCGACGATGCCGTCAAGCAGCGGCAGATGGAAGCGCAGCGCCGCAAGACGCTGGAGCAGGCGCTGGCAGGACCGCTTGCGGCCGGGCGCGTGACGCTGGTCAACGGGCGCATCGGCATCAGCGGCAACGTGCTGTTCGCGCTGAACTCCGACCAGTTGCAGCCGCAGGGGCGCGATCTGCTGAAGAGCCTGGCCGGGCCGTTGTCCGCGTATCTCCGCTCGCACGACGAAATCCTGATGGTCAGCGGCTTTGCCGACGATCAGCAGGTGCGGTCAAGCAACCGGCGCTTCGCGGACAACTGGGAGCTGTCGGCGCAGCGCGCGCTGACGGTGACGCGCTCGTTCATCGATGCGGGCATTCCCGCGTCGTCGGTGTTCGCGGCGGCGTTCGGCTCCGAGCAGCCGGTTAGCTCGAACGCGGATAGCGAAGGGCGGGCGAAGAACCGTCGCGTGGAAATTGCGGCGGTGCCGAGGCCCGCGTCATCGGGCGGCGGAAACCGTGAGTAGCGACGCAACCGCGCGCGCCAGCGACGCACAGACGACGCTCGACGCTTGGCGCGAGCAGGGCGACGACCGGCTCGATCCGCTGCGCTTTCATTTCATCGACGCGCTGGCGCGGCGGGCAGCCGCTCACGACGGCGAAGCGCGCCGCATTCTCGATGCGCGTCTATCTTCCTTGCTCGAAGCCTATGCTGGCGATCTCGCCAGCCGTGCGTCGACGGCACAAGCGCCTGAGAGCGCCGCTCCGCCGTGCAAGGCAACGCGCGGACCGCTCGCGGAACTGGTCGATTACATCGCGAGCCACCCGCAGGCAGGCGACGAGCGCGTCGCGCTCAACGCCGCCGTTCGCTCCGAATTGAAGGCGCTCGATTACTTCCGCGAAACCTGGTCCAAGGTCAGCGCCGAGAAACAGGTGCGTGTATCGCTCGAACAGGTGCCGGGCAATGCCGGGCCGCTCAATTCGAGCAGCCTCGTGCATCGGTCGCTGTCGCTGATGCGCGAGTTGTCGCCGGGGTATCTGCAGCAGTTCCTGGCCTACGTCGATGCGCTGTCGTGGATGGAGCAGATCACGGGCGGCGCGTTGCCCGTCAAGGATGCGCCACGCCCCGCGAGCGCGAAGAAGGGCGCGCGCGGCAAATCGCGCTAGGCATCTCTGTCGCGTCGCCGAACGGGCGCGTCAGGCCGTATCGGACTGCTTCTTGTACTGCGACGCGAGCTTGTCCTGCTGGTTCGGCGGAACAGGATCGTAATGGCTCAATTCGATGCTGTAGTTGCCGTGCCCGCCCGCGATCGCGTTCAGGCGCGACTGATAGTCGGCCAGTTCCGATAGCGGCACTTTCCCCGCCACGACCACAGCACGGCCGGCCAGATTGCGCGTGCCCTGTACCTGCGCGCGACGCGACGACAGATCGCCGATGATGTCGCCCATCGTCGTGTCGGGCGTCATCACCTCGATGTTCACGATCGGTTCGAGCAGGATCGGCTGCGCCTTGAGTATTGCGTCTATGAACGCCTTGCGGCCCGCCGTGACGAACGCGACTTCCTTCGAGTCGACAGGATGGCTCTTGCCGTCGAACACGGTGATACGCACGTCCTGCATCGGAAAGCCCGCAAGCGGGCCGTTCTCGATCACCTGCAAAATGCCCTTTTCGACGGCTGGCATGAACTGGCCCGGAATCGCGCCGCCCTTCACGGCATCGACGAATTCGTAGCCCGCGCCGCGCGGCAACGGCTCGACGCGCAGCATCACTTCGCCGAACTGACCTGCGCCGCCCGTCTGCTTCTTGTGGCGATGATGCCCTTCGGCCTTGCCGCCGATGGTCTCGCGGTACGCGATCTTCGGCGGCCGCGTGATGACGCCGAGCTTGTATTGATCGGCGAGCCGCTCCAGCATGTGCCGCAGATGCAATTCGCCCAGTCCGCGCACGACGGTCTCGTTGGTCCCGACGGGATGTTCGATTTTCAGGCAAGGGTCTTCCGCCGCGAGCTTTTGCAGGATTTCCCACAGACGCTGCTCGTTGCCGCGCCGCTCCGGCTCGATGGCGAGGCCGTAGATCGGTGTCGGGAACGCGAGCGGCGCGAGATGGATGTTGCCGTCTTCAGGCGCGTCGTGCAGCACGGCGTCGAATGAAATCTCGTCGACCTTCGCCGTCGCGCAGATATCGCCGGGTCCCGCCTGCGCGACCTCCTCGTGGTCCTTGCCCTGCAACAGCATCAGATGCGCGACGCGAAACGGCTGGCGCGCGTCGCCGATATAGAGCTGACCGTCGCGCCGCACCGTGCCCTGATGGATGCGGAACACGGCCATCTTGCCGATGTACGGGTCGATCACGATCTTGAACACATGTGCGAGCACATGTTTGTTGGGATCGGGCTCGGCCTGCACCGTCTCGCGCCGGCCATCGACATCGCGATAGAAGAGGGGCGGATTGCCTTCGAGCGGATTGGGCAATAGTTTCACGAACACATCGAGCAGTTCGCGGATGCCCGCGCCCGTCGCCGACGACGTGAAGCACACAGGCACCAGATGCCCTTCGCGCAGCGCGCGCTCGAACGGTTCGTGCAGTTGTTCCGGCTGGACCGCTTCGCCCTGTTCGAGATACAGCTCCATCAGCTTTGCATCAAGCTCGATTACCTGGTCGACGAGCGCGTTATGCGCGGATTCGACCGTCAGCAGATCGGATTCGCCGGACGGATTGAAGAAGCAGTCGACTACGGCGGTTGCGCCTTGCGCGGGCAGGTTGATAGGCAGACAGTCCTTGCCGAAAGTCTCCTGAATCTCTTCGAGCAGACCGGGCAGATTGACCTTGTCGCCATCGATGCCGTTCACGACGATGATCCGGCACAGCTTGCGCGCCTCGGCCCACGCCATCATGCGGCGCGTGGTCATTTCGATGCCAGTGCGCGCGTTGATGACGATCGCGGCTGTTTCGACGGCAGGCAAGGCGCTGATGGAAAGGCCGGAGAAGTCGGGGTAGCCGGGCGTGTCGGCGAGGTAGATGCGAGTGTTCTGGTAATGCAGGTGGGCGATCGCGGAGGAGAGCGAGTGGTGGTATTTGCGCTCCAGCGGATCGAAGTCGCAGACGGTCGAGCCTCGGTCGACGCTGCCTGCCGCATGGATCGCGCCGCCTTCTTTCAGCAGCGCCTCGATCAACGAGGTCTTGCCGCAACCGGCGTGGCCGACCAGCGCGATGGTACGGATGGCTTCGGGTGGGTAATCCATGGCCGTCCTCATTCTGCGACAGTTATTGGGCCATTATTGGTGAAAATGGCGCCGCCTGCCACAAGACACGCGCGAATTTGCGAATTCGGGTATGTTGCGGCGCGGTAGAAAACGGTCGCGCCTGTTTCTGATAAGGTGCTCCGATCTTCTAGACATTCATTGGATCCGCAACACATGACGCAACAACTCAGAATCGATTTTGTTTCCGATATCGCCTGCCCGTGGTGCGCGATCGGGCTTTCGTCGCTACAACTTGCGCTGTCGCGTCTCGACGATACGGTGAATGCCGAGATCGTCATGCATCCGTTCGAACTGAATCCGCAGATGGGGCCGGAAGGCGAGGCGATCGTCGATTATCTCGGCAAGAAATATGGCCGCACGCCGGCGCAGATCGAAGAGACGCAGGCGATGATCCGCGAGCGCGGCGCAAGCGTCGGTTTTGCGTTCGGGCCGCGCAACTATGTGTACAACACGTTCGATGCGCATCGGCTGCTGCATTGGGCGGGTATCGAAGGCAAGCAGTTGCCTTTGAAGCTCGCGCTGTTGCAGGCTTATCACGGCGACGGCAAGGACCCGAGCAATCGCGACGTGCTGGTCGAAGCCGCGCAATCCGTCGGTCTCGATGCCGCGAAAGCACGCGACGTCTTGAACGGCAACGACTATGCCGACGAAGTTCGCGCAGAAGAGCAGCAGTTCCAGACTATGGGCATCCAGTCCGTGCCGTCGATCGTTTTCAACCAGAAGTATCTGGTGACGGGCGGGCAGCCCGTCGAAGCGTTCGAGCAGGTGATTCAGCAGATTCTTGCTGAAGAGAAAGCGGGCGCGTAGTCGCTTTCTCCCGCCTCAAGCATCAGAAGTATTTGGTCGCGCCTGCATACACCGCGAAATGCGGAGCGTACTGCGGTGCGCCGACGCCGATACCTGAGCCGTCGCGCAGTTCATAAACGCGATTGAAGGCGTTGACGACGAGCAAACGCGCGTCGAACTTGCCGATCAGCGGCTGGTTGAAATGCTGGATCACCCCGAGGTTGACCTGCGCATAGACGGGCAGACGGTCCGTGTTGGCGAAGCCGCTGCGAAGTCCGCTGCCGACGAGTCCGTCGAACGTGAAGGTGGTTCTGCCGAGATCGTAGGTGCCGCCGAACGAAGCCGTCACGCGCTGGTCGTGATCGAGAAACACCCAATGGCTGTTGATGAAGGCCAGTTCGTCGGGATCGAAATTGAACTGCGCCGAACTGATCTGCTTGCCCTGTGCCCGGCTGTACGCGAGGTTCAGATAGGCGGAGACATTGTCGTGTCTGAAGTTCGCCGTGAATTCGACGCCGTACGTCTTGCCGTATTGATAGTTGAACGGCGTGAAGATGAGTGCTGAGCCGAATTGGCCTTCGTCGAGCAGATTGGTCGACTTCTTGTAGTACGCATCGAGCCCGAGCGTGAGCGCCGAGCCGACCTTTTGCGTCACGCCGATATCGAAGTAATGGCTGCGTTCGGGCTGCACGGGATCGTTCTGGCTGGATGGGCTCTGGTTCGTCGTGCCGTTGAACTTCGAGATCGTCGAGCCGGATACCAGTTCGAATGCGGGCGGCGTGAAATAGCGGGCGTAGCCGGCATGCACGGTCGTCGTCGGCGTGAGCGTGTAGACCATGCCGATGCGCGGGCTCAACTGGCTCGCGGTCGTGTATTCGTCCATCCGGTCGTAACGCAGACCGTAGTTCAGCGTGAGGCGGTCGGTGAGCTTCCATTCGTCCTGCGCGTACAGGCTGTACAGGTAGCCCGTTTTGCTGCTGTTGTCCTGAATGTTGAACGGTTGATCGGAGAGCTGGTTGCCGTTTTCATCGACGGCGAAGACGTTCACGCTGTTGTCGAAGACCGCGTGCTCCTGCTGGAAAAACAGGCCTGCGCGCACCGTGTGTTTGTCGTTCAGACGCCAGGTGGTATCGACTTGCGCGCCGTTGGCCGAGTTGCTGTGAAAGTCTTGCGCCGCGACGCCGTTGAACATCAGATCGCCGACGGGGTCCGGGTTGAACTGCGTGCGCGTGTAGCGTGTGAAAAACGCGACCTGATAGTCGAATGTGCCGCCGTTCGTGCCCTGCAACGCAATGGCCGCGAAGTTGTTCAGTTCGGATTGGGTTTCGTTGAGCTGCGATGAATCGAATGTGTTGTTGCCGTTGAGCGTGAAGCTGGTCGGCAGGCCGGGCGTATTCGGAATCTCGAACTGGTTGCTGGTCGTGCCGAACAACAGGCTCACGCGTGTCAGCGGATTGATGATGTACGACAGATAGCCAAACGCGTCGCCTTGTCGCGTGTGATCGTGAATCGCGTTGGCGCTTGCCGTTGGGTTTTCGATGCCCAGATTGTTCATGCCCAGCGAGCCACTCAGATAGTAGCTGAACGGTCCCTTGTTGCCGTATACATCGGCGCTCGTCTTGATGGTCTGATGGCTGCCGCCGAAGACATCGATCGAGCCGCCGTTGCCCGTGTCGCCCGATTTGGTACGGATATCGATGATGCCTGCTGTCCGGTAGCCGTATTGCGCGGGCAACGCGCCCGTCAGCAGATTGAGCTGATCGATGATGCGCGTGTCGAGCGACTGGCCAAAGCCGCTGATCGGCTCCGGAATGATGATGCCGTTGATCCGGTATTGCAGGTTCGCGTGATCGCCGCGCACGTGCAACTGGCCGTATGAATCCGCAGCCACGCCTGGTGCTTGCAATAGCACCTGATTGAGCGGCGTGTTCTGACCGGCGGGCAGGGCGTCGATATCGTCCTGTGTGAAACGGTAGACACTGCTGCCCGTCTCGGGCAACAGGCCGTTGCGAACGTCATCGAGACGTTTGGCGCTCACCTTCACGTCGGTCATCTCGGTTGGGTCGGCGATGCTCTCTGTCGACGCGGAAGGATCCGTAGCCGCCGTTGCCCGTGAAGCGGCACTAAACAGAAGTAGCGTGGCGTACATCACGTGAGTGTGTTTGCGCATTTTGTTTTGATTTGCTGTCGTTGAAATCTTGTTCGATTCGTTTTGATGGCGCGAGCGCGTCCGATCCATAGGAATCCTATGAATGCGTCATGCAGCAGACTTGTTTCCGAATCGCTTACGCGATGACTGATTGCGCGGTTGAAACGGTTGTAGTTATGACTCTCCGTCCTCTCGTCGTGACGAAAGGTAATGCCGGAGATGTTATAACATAACATTGATGCAATGCAAGCGCCGTATGCCGTCTAGAAACGCGCCGTCCGCATTGCCATTGCAAGCCGATTGCAAGAAAAAAATCTGACGACGCGAAGGAATAAGCATCGATCGACAGCGTTAGCCCATATGTCGCGGTGCCTGACGCGCGCGCATGTGCGTGCCCGTTGCGGATCGCGTGGCGCCGGAAACAACAACATCAAACCTGGAGTGGTCTTGAGTCACAACACGGTTCAACCGGGGTGGTTGCGAATTACGCACTGGATCAATGCTTTGGCCGTCGTGCTGATGGTCATGAGCGGCTGGCAGATTTACGATGCGTCGCCGATCTTTCCCGTCATTCATTTCTCTCCTTCGATCACGCTAGGCGGCTGGCTTGGCGGCGCGCTGCAATGGCACTTCGCGGTGATGTGGCTGCTGGTGGCGAACTTCATCGTGTATCTGGCGGCGAATCTTGCGTCGGGCCGCTTTCAGCGCAAGCTGTTGCCGCTCAAACCGACACAGCTTGTCGCCGATCTGGTCGCCGCCTTGCGCGGACGTCTGAAGCACGACGACCTCGCGCATTACAACGCGATCCAAAAGCTCGCCTATCTCGTCGTGATCGCCGATATCGTGCTGATCGTGCTGTCGGGGCTCGCGGTGTGGAAATCCGTACAGTTTCCGTTGCTGCGCACGCTGATGGGCGGCTATGACAATGCGCGCATCGTGCACTTCGTCTGTATGAGCGTGCTGGTCGCGTTCTTCGTCGTGCATGTGATGATGGTCGCGCTCGTGCCGCGCTCGTTGCTGCTGATGATCCGGGGACGCTGAATCATGACGATCCGCAAACGCACCCCGCAGCCAGGCTCTTTTCTCGCGACTCACGGCGAGTCGATCATCCGCGATGCACAGCGCGAACTCAAATCACCCGCGCGACGACTGTTCGGGCAGCGGCTGCTGACGCTTGGTGGCATCGCGATGTTGTCCGGTTGCGATCTGACCAACGACAAGGCAGTGAACACGGCATTGCGCCGCATTTCGTTCTTCAACGACGACGTGCAGGCCCTGCTGTTCGACCCGAACAAACTCGCGCCGACCTATCCCGAGTCGATGATCACGCGTCCGTTTCCGTTCAACGCGTTCTATGACATCGACGACGTGCCCGAAGTGGACGCCGCGTCTTACCGCCTGCAGGTAGGTGGACTCGCGCACGGCAAGGGCGTGTGGACGCTCGACGAACTGCGCGCGCTGCCGCAGGAAAGCCAGATCACGCGGCATATCTGTATCGAAGGATGGAGCGCGATCGGGCATTGGGGCGGCGTGCGCTTCTCCGATTTCCTGCGCCGCGCAGGCGCGGATACTAGCGCCAAGTATGTGTCGCTACGTTGCGCGGACAACTATTGGACCAGCATCGACATGCCGACTGCGCTGCACGCGCAGACGCTGCTCACGCTCACTTACGACAACGACGTGTTGCCGCCGAAGTACGGCTTTCCGATGAAGCTGCGCATGCCGACCAAACTCGGCTACAAGAATCCGAAGCATATCGTCTCCATCGAAATCACGAACCAGTATCCGGGCGGCTACTGGGAGAACCAGGGTTACAACTGGTTCGGCGGTTCGTGACGCAGTAACGTTGTTCTCTCTCGCTACACCTAAACCAACCGTTGGGAGCTTCCATGTCTTTCCGCATCAAACTCGGCGCCACACTTCTGACAGCCACGCTTGCCACGGCTGCGTTCGCGCAGACGCCCGCGACCAAGCCCTCGCGCATCCGCGGTGAAATCGTGTCGCTCGACGGCGACACGCTCAAGGTCCATCGCCGCAGCGGCGATACGGTGTCGATCGAAGTGAAGCCGGCCGTGACCGTTTCGGCCGTCAAGGCAATTCAACTGTCCGATATCAAGCCGGGCTCGTTCATCGGCACGGCTGCGACTACGGGCACGGACGGCAAGCTGACGGCAACGGAAGTCGTGGTATTCCCGGAGTCCGCGCGCGGCACGGGTGAAGGGCACTACGACTGGGACCTCGGGCCGAACAGTTCGATGACCAATGCGAACGTCGACACTGTGGTGCAGAGCACGAGCGGGCGCGACCTGAAGCTGTCGTACAAAGGCGGCAGCAACGACGTGACCGTACCGCCCAATGTTCCCGTCGTGACGTTCACGCCTGCCACGCACGGCGATCTGACGCCGGGCAAGAAGGTGTTCGTCGTCGCGACGCCGGCTTCGCAGGGTAGCTACGTCGCACAGCGTGTCGTCGTCGAGAAGGATGGCGTTGCGCCGCCGATGTAATTGCTGCAAGCGCCGCTCGAGCATTCAAGCCTCGAGTGGCGCTATTTAATTTCGCCAATTATTTTCCATTTTTGTTATCGGCTGCGACGATAAGATCGGCGCAGCCGTAATAAATGGGGCGAAAAAATGGCGAGTACCTTGAAGCTGCCGGCGTCGGCCAATTCCGGAAAATCTTTAAAGATCGACGGCATTCGCTTTCTTGCGGCGTTCTGGGTACTGATGTACCACTTCAAGCCGCCTCTTTTCCGCGAACTCTTGCCGCATCGGCTTTCGTTTCTCGGCGGCGCGCTGTGGTCCGGATCGACCGCATTGTTCGCCGGACCCGCCGCTGTCATCGTGTTCTTTGTGATTTCCGGCTATTGCATTCACGCGGCATATCATAAGGACGTCGCGCTCAAGCCAGTCAACTATTATGCGTCGCGATTCATCCGTATTGGATTGCCGCTCGTCGTTCTGCTATGCGTCGTTCAGCCATTGCCGACGGGGCAGAACTATCTGGAATCGGTGTTGTGGTCGCTTTACTGCGAGATGGTGTATTACGCGGTTTATCCGCTTTTGCGGCCGCGCTTTCACTATATCGGCGAA
The DNA here is from genome assembly GCF_002902965.1 of Paraburkholderia hospita. Taxonomy (GTDB): domain Bacteria; phylum Pseudomonadota; class Gammaproteobacteria; order Burkholderiales; family Burkholderiaceae; genus Paraburkholderia; species Paraburkholderia hospita. Next base: position 1,175,469 of record NZ_CP026107.1, read on the forward strand.
ATGATCGTCGGCTGTGCGCTGACGGCGGCTGCGATGGTTACATGCGTGCGGCTGTTCGGGCATCCCGTTTGCCACGGTTGCGTCTATGAAACCTATCGCGTGCCGGGCACGGCATTGCTGTACGGAGCCGGCTGGATTTCAGGCTGCCTGATCGCGGAGACGCAGCGTAACGCGGCGCAGTTTCAGATTCGTGGCGCGTATTCGCCGCTGACGATGGCGATGAGGCAAGGCCTGGATGCGAGCACGCGTCTGCTTGCCAACCATCTCGTCGTGCTGAGGACGGTGATTGTTGCCGCAGGCGCAGCCGTGATGATTCTGCTGTCGGAATCGAGTCTCAAGCCGGCCGCGCTGCCGTTGATCACACCGGATATCACGCTGCCAGTATTTCAGATCCTCGCGGCGATCTGGATCGCGACGGAAACCGCGACGCCGTCACAATCCCGTTCGTGGACGGTGCTGGCTGCATGCGGCGCGTGGTCCTACAGCCTTTATCTTTGCCACAAGACCGCGCTGGCGCTACTCGAAATGACGACATTCGACGAAACCTCGCGCTACGCATGGTTCGTCGAAGTGGCGCTGGCCCTCGCGATCAGCTACGCGTTCTACCGGATCATCGAAAAGCCTTCGCACGTCATTTCGCAGCGGCTGCGAAAGTACACACCGGACGTGCCGGGCGCGCCCGCGGCCTGAACCGCAGCGGCGCTGCCCTTGCGCAAAGACGTCACGGCGTCCAGCGATAAACAATGATGCTCGATCCGTTGTAGTTGTCTTTCGTGACCACGTACTCGCCCGTCGATCTGAGGTAGGCACGCAGGCCATACATCGAGTCGACATCGTTGCCGACGTCCACATTGACCGGGTTCGAATTGGTCAGCGTTGTGTCGAGGCGCCCCGTGGTGAGATTGAACGCGTCGATGTTCGGCACCGTGTGCACGTAGCCGATGAACAGATAGTCGCCCGCCGCCGTCATCGATTTCGCATTTGCGCTGGTGAGATTGATCACCGGGTCGGGGCGCGTCATATTGCCCGCGCTCCAGCCGTGATACACCTCGATCCGCGTGTTCATCGCGGTCCAGTCCCAACTGCCCGCGATGCCTTGCGCAAGAATCATCGTGTCGCTTTCGGCGAGATAGATGATGCGTGTCAATGGGCGGATGCTCATGGGAATGGGCAAAGCGATGCCGGGTCCCCATGCCGGCTTGCCGTATCCATCGAAGCCCGTCAGCGGATAGTGATAGATGTGATTCGTGCGATCGAGCCCGGCCCACACGTCGCCTTTGCTGTCGATGCTGAAACCGCCCGTCACCGGGCACGTCGTATTGAACGCGGCACCAGGCAGCGAAGCATCCGGCACCGCGATATAGCCCTTCGACGGTTCGAAATGGAAGAAGTAGAAGATGGCCGGGTTCTGTCCTGACGCAACGAGAATCCGGTTGCCGCCGACGCTGACGAGCTGGCCAAAGTGCTCGTCGCGTTGCGTGTCGTTGACGTTGAGGCGCGGGTCGTTGGGATACGAGAAAGGATCGACGGTATTCGCGACGAAAGTGCCGCCCGCCGTGCCCGAATGGATGTTCGTGCCGCTATAGAACAACGCGCCATCCGTCACGGGATCGGGCGCGGCGACAGCTTCGAAGTTGAGCGACTGCAGCTTCCACAGCAGGCTACCTGCGCTGTTATACGCGTGAATGTCCGTGCCGCCGTTGCGGCCGAGATCCCAGCCGCCGCCCCACGGATTGTTGAGAACATACAGATTGCCGGCCGAGTCCCTGCCGATGCCTTCAATACGTGTGAAGCGCTTGTCGCCGACCTGGCCTTTGATGCCCGTCGTGGTGTCGAGATAGCCGCCCTGAACGCCGAAGGTGCCCGCCAGTTGCGGCGCGCCTGACAAGCTGTAGAGCTTGATGTTCATGTCGGGGCCTTCGTCGCCGACCATCAGCAGGCCCGTCGATGCATCGAAGTACAAAGCGGAAGGACGCGAAGTCGCGGCCATCTGGATCGTGTTCAGCAAGGCGCCCGTGGGACCGTATTCGACGATGGCGCTCGCGCTCTTGCGCGCCACCCAGACATTGCCCGCGCTATCCAGTGCGAGCGCCCCGGGTCCAGCGACGCTGAAGTCCTGCTGCCATGCGCCATCCGTCGTGAAGACGCGCACGCGATTGCCGAAGAAATCGCTCGCATAGAGCAGCGAGCCGGCCGTCGCGAGTCCCGTGATCGCATCGGCGCGGGTCACCGCGTTCCATGTGCTGACGTTGATGACGAGATCGCGTGTGCCCGTCGCGCGGTTATAGCGGCCGACGCCGCCGCTGCCGTATTGCGTGCCCGCCTGCATCGCAGCAAAAATCGATGTCGCATTGCCCGTAATGGCGCTGCCTTGAAACTCGCTATGGATACCAATCGATCCGACGCTTCGTCCGTTCTGGTAGATTGCAACGCCGCCTTCATTTTCGTCCCACATCGAAGCTGTATAGACGACGCCTTCTGGCGCGACCCACATCGAACGCGCGGCATTGCCCACGTGCGACGCAAGCGTGCCATAAGTATTCGCGAGCCAGTCGGTCGTGTATTGCGCATGACAGACCGATGCGATCATTGCAATGAATGCGCTGAAGAACAGGGCGTGTAGCCGTATTCGTCTGTTGTGCATGCGATAGATTCTCCTGACGTCGATCGATCGGATAAGTGAGTAAATCGTGCATTGGCGATGCAGCAAATTTTAAGTGCCCATTTATTCAAACGGGTATCGATATCCGAACGTGAGTGCAGAAAAAGTAATCTCCGATGCTGAGCGCATAGCCAGCACCCATACGCGATACGAAAAACCCTTCAATCGATGCATGCCGCACTAGAATGGGTTACTGCCGTATGCGTTTTCGCATCCGCATCCAATTCTTCCGCATCGGAGAATCAGCATGCCGACCTATCAGTATCGTTGCGAGAGTTGTGGGGAAAAGTTCGAGCACGCGGAGCACGTCGCAGAACATGCGACGGCGCAGCTGAAATGTCCTAAATGCGGAAGCGACAAGGTGCAGCACGCACCGACGCCTTTCGTCGCGAAGACGTCGCGCAAGAGTTGAGCGCGTGGCATAACGCGAGGCACGCAGATGAAACCATGCGACGCATGCAAGGCTTTAGCCGGAAAGCCGTCGTCAGCGCCGCCGCATGGCGATTTGAGCGCCATGGGTTCTGACGCCAGGGTGTCGCCGGCGTCTCCCGCCGAACGCTATGACGAATACCGTTGCACCGTCTGTGGTAACTGGATGCTTAGAAACACGCCTGGCATCTGGTCGCTGCGCAATCCGTCGGGCGCATCCGCCGCGTGAACGAGCGACGTTCACTAGCGGAATTTTCTGATCGAGGTCGTGATGGCATGGCTTGTCATTCTGCACGGCGCTTACTGGCGCAACGTTTCACACGACGTATTCAGCGAGCATCCGAAAGAGGACGACTGGAGCCAGATGACGTGCGACACCTTCGACGCAAGCGAAGGCATGTGCGAAGCGGAAGTCGATGGCCTGAAAATCCTGATTCCACGCAATACGGTGATTGCCGCCGTGAACCTGCAGGATCGCGAGCAGGCAAAAGGTTTTGCTTTGCCTGCCCGCGATGAGCACGTTCATCGTTGACGGCGCGCATCAATGCCTGTCGGCGACCGTGCTGATGCTCACACCATCGGCGTGGCTTGAGGCGGCAATCGCTTTATCTCTCCTTCGGGCGTTATCGGCTGTGAATTGCCGTTAGCGCTCCTGCGCGCAGACCGACCCGATCAGGACTTCGTCGTCGCTACGTTGTTCGACGACGATGCGCCGCAGTCGTTCTTTCACCGCATGCTCGACTCTCACGGAAACGTCAGTCTCCGGGATTGCAGACGGATGCGCGCTCAACGGAATTTTGCGTGAGTAACATATACACGCGGCCAGCACGAGCGGCCAAAACTACGGCATCATGCGTCACCTGCCGCTTGCGTCGCGTTTACCTGACTCAAGACCCGCATTTTCAGGCCGTTAATTCAGAGAGCAAAGCTTGCCCCGTGATGGGCCGGAATGCAGCGTCCCGACCACGGCCGAGCCATGTCCGAGAAAACTTCCATGTTCGATTCGCTACTGGCGACGCCCACGCCAGAGAAGGCCGTTGTCAGTCCGTCGGTGCGCGCAGCGCTGCTGTCCGCGCTGTTCGACAACGCATGGCCGTTGTTCCTGTCGGGCATCTCCAGCATTTTCGTGGCCGTCGTTGCGTGCTTCCGGCTGCATCAGACATGGACGGCGCTCTGGCTGATTGCCGATATCGCCCTGCTGGCCGCACGCCTCGGGATCGTGCGCCTTTATGTGGCGCGCAGCCGCGTCGGTGAGGTGCATCCCGGCCCGTGGGCCGCCCGCTACGCGCCCGTCAGCCTGATTGCCTGCCTGCTGCTCGGGCTCGGCACGGCGGCGTGCTTTCTGTCACCGGACAAGGAACTGGCCACGCTCGCGATCATGGTCGCAGCAGGCATTCTCGGCGGCATCGCGTCGCGCAACGCGGCGCTGCCGCGGCTTGCGATCGCGCAGATCTTTCTCGGCACGGTGCCCATCGGCATTGGTGCGCTGATCGCGCCGCAAAGCGGCGCATGGATTCTCGTGCCGCCGCTCATCGCGTACAACGCGGCAATGGTATCGGTCGTGTGGCGCCACTATAACGGCCTCGTCGCGCTGATGACGGCCGAACAGCGGCACGCCGAACTGGCCGCGCGCTTCGACGCCGCGTTGGCCTACATGCCGCATGGCCTGTGCACCGTCGACGGAGCGGGCAAGGTCGTGATCGCCAACCGCCGCACGGCGGAGCTGTTCGGCGCGACCGTCGAGATGCTCAAGCTCAACGTGCCGCTGCCCGAGTTCATCGGCCACGTCGGCATCACGCAGTTCGGCGGGACGCTGCGCAAGCGGCTCGTCGAACGGTTCAGCGCATGGCTCGGCGACGAGCGCAGCCCGATGGGTCTCGAACTGCAGGACGGCCGCCAGCTGGAATTGACCCGCAACCCGGTGCCGGACGGCAGCGCCGTCATCATCATCGAGGACGTGACGGAGCGGCGTCAGACGGAGGCGAAGATCCTGCACCTCGCGCGGCACGACGCGCTGACGGGCCTACCGAACCGCCGCGAGCTGCGCGACCGGCTAGAGCAGATCCTGCTGGACCGCGCGCGGATGAAGGGCGATGCGATCGCGATGATGTATCTGGACCTGGACGGCTTCAAGCAGGTCAACGACCGGCTCGGCCATTGCGCGGGCGACGAGGTGCTGGAGACGGTCGCCTCGCGGCTGTCGCGCGTGCTGCGTCCGGGCGAACTGGTCGCGCGCCTGGGCGGCGACGAGTTCGCGATCATCGCCGACCACACCACGCTACCTTCCGTTGTCGCGCTGGCTCAGCGGGTGATCCGCGACATCGCGCTGCCGTATCACCTGTCGACAGGCGAGGCCGTCAGCATCGGCACCAGCGTCGGCATTGCGCTGGCGGCGAACGACGATTCCGTCGACGGCCTGATCCGGCGCGCGGATCAGGCGTTGTATACCGCGAAGCAGGCGGGCCGGGGCACGTATCGCGTGGCGAACGCGTAGGCGCGCGGCACGCGCTTCGAAGCGCCGCCGCTACGCCAGCGCGACGACGGCGATCTCGACCAGCAGCTCAGGCGCGGCGAGCTTCGCCTCGACGGTCGCGCGGGTCGGCGCGCAGCCGGGCGCGACCCACGCGTCCCAGACGCTGTTCATCCCCGCGAAATCGCGCTCGATATTCGCGAGCCACACCTGAGCCGACACGAGGCGCGTTTTGTCGATGCCAGCCTTCTCCAGAAAGCCGTCGATCTTCGCCAGCACGCTGGCCGTCTGGATCTTCACATCAGCCGCGTGATCGTTCGACGTCTGGCCGCCGATGAACACAAGCCCCGCCGCCTTGACGACACGGCTCATGCGCTGATTCGTTTCGATTCTCACGATATCGGACATACCTTGATTTGCTCCCTGGTTGAAGTGGTGGAAAGCGCGCCGGACAGGACGCGCGTAAAGCAACGGATCAATGAGCGACGGCGCTCGCCGTCCGTTCGGAGATGGCCTGCCGCGCGAAGCGGTCGATCGCGAATGCATCAAGCGGCAACGAAGCCTTGCCGTCGAGCACCAGTTCGGAGACGAGCCGCCCGCATGCCGGTCCGAGCTGAAACCCGCTGCCGCAATAGCCGAACGAGTAGACGAGATTCGACGCGCGACGGCTCGCCGAGATCACGGGCAACGCGTCGTCGGTGAAGGCTTCGACGCCCGCCCACGCGCGATTCACGCCAAGATGCCGCAAATGCGGAAACAGATCGACAACGGTATTCGCGCTGCGAACGAGCCGCGCGAAGTCGACCTCGCCGTGCCGTCCATCGAGGTCGGCAATACCGATCAGCTTGCCGCCGATCACGACGGTGCCGTTGTCGAACTGCTTGAACGACAGCGGCCGTCCCGTTGCGCCGAGCGTCGCGCGGCAGAACGGCGCGACGCGATGCGTCACCATCAGCATCAGCCCTTCGGGATGAACGGGCACGCGTTCGCCGACCTGCTCGGCCAGTTGGCCCGCCCACGCACCCGCCGTGATGACGAGCTTTTCCGCGCTGAACGTGCCGTGCGGTGTCTGCGCAAGCCAGCGTATGCCGCACTGCTCGATGCGAGTAACGGGCGTGCCTTCGAAGAACTGCGCGCCGTGTCGCTGCGCGGCAAGCCGGAAGGACGTCGTGGTCTTGAACGGCAACGCGTAGCCGTCGCGCTCGACCCAGATGCCACCCGTCACATGCGACGCGAGCGCGGGTTCGAGTTCGAGCAAAGTCGCGCGGTCGATCAGCCTTTCGTGCGTGAAGCCATGCGCTTCGAGCAGCGCGACGCGTTCGCGGCATTCGTCGAGTTCTGCCTCCGTCTCCGCGATCTTCAACTGGCCGGAAGGCACGAAGCCGCCGTCGTCACCGATCGTGTCGCGCAACGTGTGCCAGATTTCGCGCGACATCAGCGCCAGCGGAATTTCCGGCACAGGCCGTCCGAGCGTGCGCACGCCGCCCGCGTTCACGCCCGACGAGTGCCGCGCGACGTAGTCGGCTTCGAGCACGATCACTTTCGCGCCGCGCGCGGCCAGATGAAACGCGCTGCTCGATCCGTGCAGGCCGCCGCCGATCACGAGCACATCGGCTTCGCGCGTGGCGGCGGAAGGGGACATGGCGGCGTCATTCACCGGCGAGTTCTCCGAGTGTCAGCGGCTTGATAGGCGGACGGATGCGGTAGTAGCCGACTTCGCCCGGCGGTACCTTGCGCGCGTCCGCGATGATCTCGGTGACGGTCAGCCCGCACATCCGCCCCTGGCACGGCCCCATCCCGCAACGTCCAAACGACTTCGCCTGGTTCGGTCCGAGGCAGCCCAGTTCGACGAAGCCGCGCACGTCGCCCGCTGTGACTTCTTCGCAGCGGCAGACGATCACGTCGTCGTGCGGAATGCGGTTTGCGTCGCGCGGGCGGTACAGGCTGTCAAGAAACAGGCGGATGCGCAGCACGCTTGCGAGCGCGCGGCGATGCGGCGCCGCTTCGATGTCGCGCGTGGCCGCGTCGATCGCGCCGAGCTGGCACACGGCCTGCAGCGCGCTCAATGCACCTTGCTCGGCGGCAGCAAGCGCGCCGCCGATGCCCCCGCCGTCGCCCGCGATAAAGATGCCCGGCACGTCGAGTTCGCCCCACGCATCCGTGGTCGGCGCGAAGCATAGCTGCGCAGTGTCCCAGTGGTGTTGCGCGCGGAGCGAGAGCGTGAATTGCGTGTTCGGCACGACGCCCTGATGCAGCAGGATCACGCTCGCTTCGATCTTGTGCGCGCGGCCCTGCGTCGTGAAGCTCAGCGCGGCGGCGCGCTCGACGCCGTCGGCGTCCTGCTTCGATTCGACGCGCAGATCGTCGGCGGCCTCGAAGATCGGGACACCGGCGTCGCGCAGCGTGCGGATCAGTTGCAGCCCCTTGCCGAGAAACGGCCACGCGCGCAGCGCGGACAGCAGATGCTTCTTCGCGCGCCAGCGGTCCTCGTGACGCGTCGTATCGACGAGCGCGCGGATCGGCACGCCCGCTCTCACGTACTGCCAGCCGAGCAGATAGAGCAGCGGGCCGCAGCCCGCGAGAACGGGCGGCTCGGCAGGCACTTCGCCCGCGCTTTTCAGCAGGATCTGCGCGGCGCCCGCCGTCAGCACGCCGGGCAGCGTCCAGCCGGGAATCGGGAACGGACGTTCCAGCGCGCCCGTCGCGAGAATCACGCGCTGCGCGTCGAAGCTGCCGACTTTGCCGTCCTTCAGGTAATGCACGGACCGCTCACGCGTGACCTGCCACACGGATGCATGCGCGACATGCCGCGCGCCGGAGCGCACGAACGCGTCGGCAATCGCGGCGCCCGCGGCGTAGTCGGGGCCGAGTATCTCCTTGCGGCGTGCGTCGGCACGGCCAATCGCGCGATAGATCTGCCCGCCGACGGCATCCTGCTCGTCCAGCAGCACGACGGAAAGACCGGCGCGCGCCGCGCGCGTCGCCGCGCTCATGCCGGCGGGACCCGCGCCGACCACGACGACGTCGACGGCTTCGGACACAAACTCTGCGGCGTGTTCAGCGGCCATGAGCATCCTCCAGCGAAACAGCGACGGGCGGCAGATCGCGCGCGCCTTCCTGCGAGCGGATGCGCATGCCGTCGCGCACGGTCACCATGCAGCTTTGCCGGCTCGGCACGCCGTCGATCTCGACCAGACACTCGAAGCACGCGCCCATCATGCAATACGGCGCGCGCGGCGCGCCGGACACGGGCGTCGCGCGAAACCGCGCAATGCCGGAAGCCAGCAGCGCTGCGGCCACCGACCGGCCGCCCGGCACGCGCAGCGGCTGATCGTTGAACCAGATATCGACGGGCGCATCGGCGCCGAACAGGGCCTTGAATAGCGGTGTGGGAGTCATATCGGAATCAGTGAGCGGGAATGAGAGCAGGGGATTCGGTGAAGCGCGTGCCGGAAAACGCGGGAAGCTCGTCGGGCATCGCGCCGCCGCTGATCCACGGCGCGATGCGCAACGCGTGCGCGGCGGCGAGCGTCACGCCGCTGTGGCAGGTGACGACGAAGGCGCCCGGATGCACCGCCGACTGGTCGTAGATCGGAAAGCCGTCCGGGCTGTAGACCCGCAGCGCGGCCCATGTGCGGACCAGCCGCACGTTCTTCAGCATCGGGAACGCGCGCACGCCGCGCCGGGCGATGTCGGACAGTACGTGCGTGGTGGTGAAATCGTTCAAGCCGACTTCTTCCATCGAATCGCCGAATTGCACGGTGCCTTCGTCCGTTTGCCGGACATTGAGCGTCGGGTAGTGCAGAAATGGCGCGACGCGCTCGCTGATCAGCACCTGCCCGCGGTTCGGCGCAACGGGCGCATGCAGACCGACATGCGGCGCGAGCGCGCGATTGCCAAGGCCTGCCGCGAGCACCACGCGCGCCGCGCGATACGTGCCGCGCTTGCCCTGCACGGCGAAGCCGTCGCCGTCGGGCGTGATGCGCAGCGCTTCCTCGTTGTTGACGAGCTTCACGCCGCGCCGCTGCATGCCTGTGTGCAGCGCGCGCAGCAGCTTGAGCGGATTGACGTGCCCATCCATCGGCGTATAGCTGGCGCCGATCACGTCCGGCCCGATCTGCGGCAGGCGCTCGCGCACTTCGCGCGCATCGAGCAACTGATACGGATAGTCGCCCAGCTCGCGTTGCAGCGTGCCGAGCCGCTTCGCGCGGTCGGCGAGATCGTCGTCGGAGAAGCAGAAGTGAAAGCCACCAGGCTGGCGCAGCGCGACGTCGATACCCGTTTCGTCGAGCAGCGCCGCGGCGAGCGCGGGCCAGCGCGTGGCCGAACTGCGCGACCAGCGCGCATAGGGCGACAGGCCGTAGCCCTTGCCCTGAATCCAGACCAGCCCGAAATTGCCGCGCGACGCGCGAAATGCGCCGTCGTCCTGATCGAGCACGGTCACTTGCGCGCCTTCGCGCGCCAGGCCCCAGGCGAGGGCGGAACCGACCAGCCCGCCGCCCAGCACAAGCACGTCGGGATTGGCGGATGAGTTGCGGGTCATCGTGCTTCTCCGATCAGGATGCGGTCCAGTCCGACCATGCGGTCGAGCAGCACCATCAGCAGAACCGTGCCGACGATCAACACCGCCGACACGGAAGCGACGAGGGGATCGATGGTCTGCGCGATCTGGTTGTACATGGCGACGGGCAGCGTGGTCGTGCCGGGCGTCGCGACGAAAATGGTCATCGTGAGTTCGTCGAAGCTCTGGATGAAGGACAGCACCCAGCCGCCCGCGACGCCCGTGCGGATCATCGGCAGCACGACGCGGCGAAACGCGGTGAAGCGGCTCGCGCCGCACGACAGCGCGGCGCGCTCGGCGTCGCGGTCGAGCCCGACAGCCGATGACAGCGCGAGCCGCAGCGCATACGGCAGCACGACGATCACGTGCGTCGCGACGAGCGCCCAGAACGAGCCGCTCAGATGCAGCATCGACAGGAAGCGCAGGAACGCGATGCCGAGCACGACGGCGGGAATCATCATCGGCGAGAGGAAGAAGCTCATCAGCGCGGCGCGGCCCGTAAAGCGGTAACGCGCGATCGCGAGCGCGGCGGGCACCGCGAGCGCGACGCCGATGGTCGCCGCCGCGAACGCGAGCCGCACCGAGAGCCAGAACGCCGACACGATGTCGCCGTTCTCCAGAATCGCGCGAAACCAGCGCAGCGACGCGCCGTCGAACGGCATCGAGATGAAGCCCTTGTCGGTGAACGCGACCAGCAGCACCACGACGAGCGGCGCGAGGATGAAAGTGAGGAACAGCGCGTTGAACAGCAGGCCCCAGAATCCGTTCTGTTTCATGGCGTCACTCGAAAATGTGCTTGAAACGGCGTTCGGCGAGACGGCTGCAACCCATCACGATCGCGACGTTCGCGATCAGCAGCAGCACCGCGATGCTCGCGCCGAGCGGCCAGTTCAGCGTGCCGAGGAATTCGTCGTAGGCGGCTGTCGCGACGACTTTCAGACGGCGCCCGCCGATTAGCGCAGGCGTCGCGAATGCCGAAGCCGACAGCGCGAACACGATGATCGAGCCGGACAGCACGCCGGGCATGATCTGCGGCAGCACCACGCGGCGAAACACGCGCAGCGGCGAGCCGCCGAGCGACAGCCCCGCCCATTCGACCTGCGGATCGAGCTTCTGCAGCGTCGCCCACACGGACATCACCATGAACGGCACCAGCACATGCGTGAGCGCGATGATCATGCCCGTCATCGTGAAGACGAGGCGGATCGGCTCGGACGTGATGTGCAAGGCCTGCAACGCGTTGTTGAGCACGCCGTTGTTGCCGAGCAGGATCTGCCAGCCGAGCGTGCGCACGACGACGGAGATCAGCAGCGGCCCGAGCACGATCAGCAGGCACAGCGACTGCCACGGCCGTTTCATGCGCGCGAGGACGATGGTTTCCGGCACACCGAGCAGCACGCTCAGCAGCGTCACCGCGAGCGCGAGGCCCGCCGTGCGCAGGAAGATTTCCGCGTAGTACGGATCGCTCACGACCTCGGCGTAGTTCTTGAGCGTGTACGCAGCCTGCACGCCCGCCACATCGCTGAAGACGCGAAACGACAGCAGCAGCGTCAGCACGAGCGGCACGAGCAGGAGTGCGCCGAACAGCAGCAGCGCGGGCGCAGAGAGCAGCCACGGCGCGGCGCCCGCGCGCGAATCGTCAAGCGTTGCCATGGGCGCTCTCCCGGGTCAGCACGCGCAGATCGTCGTCGGTGAAAGCGAGGCCGACTTCGTGGCCTTCCTCGGGCGGCGGCGCGCCGTAGTTCGGCTGCGCGACACGCAGCATGCCGAGTTCGGTGTCGACTTCGAGCAGCCATTGATTGCCGATGAACACACGGTTCGCGATGCGCCCGTGCATGCGGGCATCGCCATTCGCGAGACGCACTTTCTCAGGGCGGATGTACACGTGCACCGCGCCTTCCACCTCGCGGCCTTCGTGCGGCACATGCAGCGTCGTACCCGCGACGTCCACGACCGCGCAGCGCGGATTGCGCCCCAGTACTTCACCGGGCAGCGTATTCGTGCGGCCGAGAAACGTCGACGCGAACGGCGTTGCGGGGCGCTCGTACGCATCGAACGGCGTGCTCAGTTGCGCGATGCGCCCGCGATGCAGCACGGCGATGCGATCGCTCATCGTCATCGCTTCGACCTGATCGTGCGTGACGAGGATCGTCGTGATGCCGAGGCGCTTCTGGATCGCGCGCAGTTCGATATGCATTTCCTCGCGCAGCTTCGCGTCGAGATTCGACATCGGTTCGTCGAGCAACAGCAGCTCGGGGCGCATCGCCAGCGCCCGCGCAATCGCGACGCGCTGGCGCTGGCCACCCGACAGTTCCTTTGGATAGCGAGCGTCGAGCCCCTTCAGGCGCACCAGATCGAGCGCTTCGGCGACGCGCACCGCGCGCTCGTCGCGCTTCATGTTGCGCATCTCCAGACCGAAGCCAACGTTGCCCGCCACCGTCATGTGCGGAAACAGCGCGTAGCTCTGGAACACCACGCCCATGCCGCGCTTTTCGGGGCGCTCGTGCGTGATGTCGCGGCCGCCCAGCGTGATGCGGCCCGCGCTCGGCGTGACGAAGCCGGCGATCATCTGCAGCGTGGTCGTCTTGCCGCAGCCGGACGGGCCCAGCAGTGACAGAAACTCGCCGCGCTCGACGGACAGATCGATATGCTCGACGGCAGTGAAGTCGCCGTAGCGCTTCGAGAGGCCTTGCAGGGTGAGGAAGGTCATAAGCGGCGGTCCTGTGCGGATGCGGGCGTTGCGGCTGTGATGCGGCTGCGGTGCTTATCGCTCGACCGAGCGGTTCCAGCGCTCCGTCCATTCGGTGCGGTGCTGGTTGATCGTGGCCCAGTCCATCGCGGTCAGCTTGCTCACCTGGTCCGGACCATACGGCACGCGCGCGGCCACGTCGGGCGTCAGCTTGACGGTCTTGTTGACGGGGCCGAGGCCGATGCCTTGCGCCTGCATCGCCTGCACTTCGGGGCTCAGCAGGTACTGGATGAAGTCCTGCGAGAGCTTGGGCTGCGCGTTCTCGGCCACGGGGCACGCCGCGACCTGCAACGCGACGCCGCCTTCCTTCGGATAGACGAACTTGAGCGGGAAGCCGGTGTTTTGCAGCGCGACCGCGCGGCCGCTGCCGTAGGGCGCGATGATGACGTCGCCGGCCTGCATCAGACCGTCCATCTCGCCGGGCGTCGGCGCCCATGACAGCACGTCGGGTGCGACCTGCTTCGTCATCGCGTTGAAGCCCGGGTCGATGTTCTTCTCGCCGCCGCCGTTCATGCGCGCGAGCATCACGAGCGTATGCAGGCCATAGGTGTTGGTGATGGGCGGCACGCCGAGCTTGCCCTTCAGGCGCTTGTCGGTCAGCACCTGCCACGAGTCGGGAGCGGGCAGGCCGAGCTTCTTGAACGCCTGTTCGTTGTAGCCGATGCCCGTCGCCACCATGCCGACGCCGACGGCCGTGGGGCCGAGCCGCGCGAGCGGATAGAGGTCCTTCATCACGGGCGCCTCGTCGACCTTCGTGCACAGGCCGAGCTGCATTGCCTGATACATCGGGCCGTCGTCCATCACCGCGACGTTGATCTGCTGATGCCCTTTCTGCGCCTGGAGCTTCGCGAGCGTGTCGCTCGAATTGCCCGCGACGTAGACGATCTTCACGTCATGCGCCTTCTCGAACGGCGGGATGATCTTCTGACGATAGAGCTGCTCATTGGAGCCGCCGACGTTCGCGACATACAGCGTCGTCTCGGCGTGCGCGAGCAACGGTGCGGTCAGGCAGGCGGCGGAAAGGGCGGAGGAGATAACACGGATCGTAAAACGGCAACGGCGGCGCAGCGTTTCTTGCATGACGACGATCTCCATTCAGTGTGGGAAAGGACGCTCTGGCGGCGTGTCAATGAATCACAGTCTGGTCCGCAATGGTCATATCGTCCAATACGAATAAAATAGCTATCCATACATGGTTGATATGGGTTGAAGACGATGAACCTGAAGCATATCGAGGCGTTTCGCGCGGTGATGGTGGCGGGGTCGATGACGGCGGCGGCGAAGGCGCTCTTCACGTCGCAGCCGAACGTGAGCCGTCTGATCTCGCAGCTCGAACGCGAGACGGGCTTGCTGCTGTTTCAGCGCAGCGGCGTGCGGCTGATTCCGACCAGCGAAGGCACGGCGTTCTTTCGTGAAGTGGAGCGCGCGTATGTCGGCCTGCAGGGGCTCACCAATGCCGCCGCGCAGATTCGCAACCTGGGCAGCGGACGTCTGCGTATCGCGGCGATGCCGTCAGCGGGCCTGACGCTCGTGCCGCATGCGATCAAGCGCTTTCAGGACTTGCATCCGGGCGTGACTGTGTCGCTGCACGTGAACACGTCAGGCACCGTCAATCACTGGACGGCATCGCAGTTCTGCGATCTGGGCGTGGCCGTGTATATCAGCGAGGCGTCGAATTGCGATGTCGAAATGCTGTCGACAGTCGCCGCTGTCTGCGTGATGCCTGCTGCGCACCGGCTTGCTTCGAAGGCCGTCATCAAGCCGGCCGATCTGCAAGGCGAGTCGTTTATTTCGCTGTGTCATGGCGACGGCACGCGCGCGCAGATGGACGAGGTGTTCGTGCGTGCGGGCGTCGAACGCAAACTCGCAATCGAGGCGCAGTACACAGCGATCTGCTGTGAACTGGTGCGCTGCGGAATGGGCGTGACGCTTGCGCATCCGGGCGTGGCGCTGGATTTTGCCGGGCCGGATATCGCCATCCGGCCGTTCTCGCCAGCGGTGATGTTTCCGATGTATCTGCTTTTTCCGCCGAATCAGCCGCGCGAGCGGCTGGCTGCGGCGTTCGTCGAAGTGCTCCGCACGGAGCATGAGGAAGTGATGGAGAAGCTGGCGCTGATCGTCCCTGAGTCAACGCCGAAACGCACGCGCAAGCAAGGCGCTAAACGTGCGGGGTAATGACGCAAAGGGATGTTGCCGCGAACCCATGTGCATCGTCGCGGCAACACGCGCGAGTCGTTACAGATAGCTGCAGACGTAGTCGAGCGTTTCGATCACGTCGATGTCGAAGCGGCTCTTGCCGGGCACCGAGAACGTCTCGCCTGCGCTGTAGGTTTTCCACTCGTCGCTGCCTTCCAGACGAATGCGGCATGTGCCCGCCTGCACTTCCATCAGTTCGGGTGCGTCGGTGCCGAAGTTGAGCGTGCCGGGCAGGATCACGCCCAGCGTCTTGCGCGTGCCGTCGGCGAAAAGAACGGTGTGCGACACGCACTTGCCGTCGAAGTAGACGTTGGCGCGTTTGACAACGGAAACCTGATCGAATTGCGTTGCGGCCGTCATGGCGGTGTTCCTCTGGGTCGTTGTGAATGAAGGCAGGAGCGCCGCATGAACGTGGCGACGCGAGGCCGCCATGATACAGCCTGCCTGCGGCGGGGCTCGGAATCCCCGCGCCGGCAGCGTTGATTTTTCAGTTTGTGGAAAGCAGCTTGAGCCCGATCGCGCCGGCCAGAATGAAGGCGATGCAAAGTATCCTCATAGGGGCCGCGGAGTCGCCCAGTACCGCGATGCCCAGCAGCGCCGTGCCCGCCGCGCCAATGCCCGTCCAGATGGCATAGCCCGTCCCCACGGGCAGCGTACGCAGCGACAGTGAAAGAAGAAAGACACTGGACAAGCCGGTGGCGACGGTGAAGAGCGCAGGCATCAATCGCGTGAATCCTTCCGACCACTTCATGCCGAAAGCGAACGCGATTTCAAACAGACCTGCGACACCAAGTAAAGTCCATGACATGGATGACAGATTCATTGGTTGACTCGCCAGGCTTTGCGGCCGGGCGAGGTTGGATCAGTGCGGGTTGATCAGTGTTGCGGCGGCGTGCGGAACGCGACGCCCAACCGGTTGAATGCGTTCATCAAGCCGATCGCATAGGTGAGGTCCGCGAGTTCCTTGTCGCTGAATTCGGCGGCTGCGGCTTCATAGTCGGTGTCGGGAACGCGGGTTTCGGCCACGCGTGTCACGGCTTCAGCCCACGCTAGCGCGACGCGCTCGCGGTCGCTGAACGCTTCGCCTGCTTCGCGCCACACGGACACGAGTGCGAGTTTGTTGACCGTGACGCCGCGCTTGACGAGATCGCGGGTGTGCATGTCGATGCAGAACGCGCATCCGTTGATCTGCGAAACGCGCAGATAGACGAGATCGACCAGTTCTTTCGAAAGGCCGGAATTCTGCAGCGCGACGTACACGCCGCCGAAAGCCTTGTAGCCTTCAGGCGATGCCTTTGCGTAGTCGATGCGATTGTTCATGACGAGTCCTTGTGTGTGCTTGTTGAAAGACTCTATCGTGAGGGATCTTGGCCTGGTGATGAAGGTCCATAAATGGGTTTGAGTACCAAGCCAAGATTTCCGCGAAGATGACAGCGGCCGTCGTCATATCAGCGTCAGGATGCGACTGGCGAGATTCTCGGCAGTACGCCGCGAGTCGATATTCGTGAAGCTGACGAGCACGGCGGAAGCGCCATGGCGATTCGTCGTCCAATCCGTCAATGCTTCTCCGTACAAGCCGTCTGCGCGCATGCGCGACACCAGCCGGCGATCGGATCGCCGGCCTTGCAGGCGCAAGATCAGATGCATGCCGCCTGGCTGCGAGTCGATTCGCAGGTGTCGCCCGAGCACGCTTTCCAGGCCCTCTACGGCCGCTTCGCGACGCTCGGCATAGAGCTTTCTCATGCGCTGTATGTGTCGCGCGAAATGTCCTTCTGCGATAAAGGCTGCGACGATCGTCTGGGTCAGTTCGGGGCTGCCGCCTGCGAAAGCGTGAATGGTTTGTTCGAATCGTTCGACCAGCGCGTCCGGCACGACAAGATACGCAAGCCGCAGGGAGGGAAGCAGTACCTTGCTGAACGTGCCCGCGTACAGGACTCGCCCGTCGCGATCCAGACTCTTCAACGCAGGTAAAGGGCGACTGACGTAACGGTACTCGCCGTCGTAGTCGTCCTCGATTACCCATGCGTTGTTGCGCGTGGCCCAGTCCAGCAGCGCGAGGCGCCGCGGCAACGACAAGGACACGCACAGCGGACTCTGATGCGCAGGCGTCACGACGGCTGCGCGCGCCCTGGGCGCCCGCCGAAGCGCGTCGGAAACGACCATGCCTTCGCTATCGACGGGTATGGACACAGCGGCAATATTCAGGCGCGCCAATACTTCCCGTGTAGGCGGAAAGCCGGGGTCCTCATGCCACACACGGTCCCCGGGCTTCAGCAACGTGTGCGCGATCAACCCGAGGCTGTGACGGTATCCCGAGGTCACGAATACCTGAGAGGGCGAGCAGTCGATCCCGCGTGACACCTGAAGGTAGGCGGCAATCGCGGTCCGCAATTCGGGCAAGCCGAATACCGGCGGATGAACCATGTCGGAAGCTTGCATGGCCCGTACGCAACGTGCGCCGAGGCGTGCCCAGATCTTTCGCGGGAAGGCATCGAGAGCGGGCAAGCCCATCTGGAAGGGCAAGATCGAATCGGGCCGGAAACTGGGCTCGTCAGTACTTTCAGCCGCTTTGGGCGGCGTGGCGGCGACAAGCGTTCGCGGCTTGAGGCCAGGCGTCACGATCGTGCCTGCCTGGCCGCGCGCCTCGATATAGCCCTCGGCCGTCAGCAGTGAATAGGCGGTATCGACGGTGCCTCTCGACAAACCCAATTCGTTCGCCAGCGCGCGTGCCGAGGGTATCCGGTCACCTGGCTTCAGCACGCCACCGGCGATAGCGGCACAAAACCGATCGTAAATCTGCCGGTAGAAAGGCGAGGCGGATGCGGGATCGAGCGGCGAGAGCGGGCTGGATTTCGAGGCGTTCATGGATCAGCCGAATGTACGTAAATCATCAATGTAAAGCATGCCATGACGATCCCGATAGCCTGTACGAGGCAAATGCAGACGTGCCCGATCGTGCGCGGTCTTGGCCTGGTGCGATTGTCGATTCATGGCTCTGCCTGCCAGGCCATCCGGTTCATAGACTGATTGCCCCATTTGCGTACACCTTCACAACAAGGAAATCATTCGACATGGCGTTGCGTTCAATCAGGTCAGTCGCCGTATTTTGTGGCTCGAACCACGGCGCCTCGGAGACATACGCCGACGATGCGCGAGCGCTCGGCCGGCTCCTGGCGAAAGCCGGGATGACGGTCGTCTATGGCGGCACGACGAACGGTCTGATGGCCGTCGTCGCGGATGCCGCACTCGCTGCGGGCGGCAAAGTGCACGGTGTGACCACCGAAACCCTGCACCTGCGTGGACAATCGCATCCCGGGCTGACAAGGCGCGAGATCGCGCCGAGCCTGCAGCTTCGCAAAGCCCGGATGGTCGAACTCGCGGATGCCTTTATCGCCTTGCCTGGCGGAATCGGGACGGTCGAAGAACTGATGCAGGTATGGTCGATGAACCAGCTTTCGGAGATCGACAAACCCGTGGGCATCTTGAACTCCGCGGGCTTCTTCGGCGCGTTTCTGCAGTTCATCGATCACATGGTGGACACGAAATTCTTGCCGGCAGCGCACCGTCATTCGATATGCGTGGATGCGGATGCGGCGGGCCTCGTCGACCAGCTCGGCAGCTATACGCGTACGGATGTGCCCAAATGGCTGTAGGCTCGACTTTTCCCCCGCGACTTTCCCGTTGAGACGCACTCCCGCTCGCTACTAAAGGCACCCTCCGACACCCCTCCCGAACCCGGACAAACCCTCAGAGCGTTCGATCATCGCGCAGTCATGCGCGATGATCGAACAAAAAGGGGCGATAATCCCTTGTGCTGTATGGCCTCGGGGCGCTACGCTGCGCTCCATCCTGTCGACATTCAGATAGTCGTCAGCCTACAAAGCTAGGAGACAACCATGACCGCAGTCCCGGCTCACGAGCCCCAGGGTAAGCATCAGTCGAAGAAGGCCGCCGCCAGCGGCTGGATCGGATCGGCGCTTGAATACTACGATTTCTTCATCTATGCGACCGCATCGGCGCTGATCTTTCCGCAGATATTCTTTCCCAAGGGCAATGCCACGACTGCGATCGTCGCGTCGTTGGCAACGTACGGCGTGGGCTACGTGGCGCGGCCGATCGGCGCTTTCGTGCTCGGCCACCTCGGCGACACGCACGGCCGCAAGCAGGTACTGCTGGCCTGCATGTTCCTGATGGGCTTTTCGACGATCGGCGTTGGCCTGCTGCCTACGTATGATCAAGTCGGGTTGCTGGCGCCCCTGTTCCTCGTGCTGCTGCGTCTGGTGCAGGGCTTCGCGGTGGCGGGCGAAATCTCCGGCGCAAGCTCGATGATTCTGGAGCACGCGCCGTTTGGCCGGCGTGGCTTCTACTCCAGCTTCACGCTGCAAGGCGTGCAGGCCGGGCAGATTCTGGCTGCCGCCGTGTTCCTGCCGCTCGCGCACTACATGCCCGCCGAGCAGTTCAATGTCTGGGGCTGGCGCATTCCGTTCCTGATGAGCTTCGTGGTCATCATCGCGGGCTGGGTCATTCGCCGCAAGGTCGACGAGACGCCCGCGTTCAAGGAAGAAGGCGAGCGCACGACGCGTGCCCGCTCGCCCGTGATCGACGCGTTCAAGTACAGCACGCCGAACATGCTGCGCGTGATCTGCATGGCGCTCATGAACGTGATCCCCGTCGTGGCGACCATCTTCGGCGCGGCGTATGCGGTGCAGCCGGCCTACGGCATCGGCTTCGCGAAGGACATGTACCTGTGGATTCCCGTCGTCGGCAACATCGTCGCCGTGCTGGTGATTCCGTACGTCGGGAACCTGTCGGACAAGATTGGCCGCAAGCCGCCCATCATCGTCGGTTCGCTGCTGTCGGGCTTGCTGGCGTTCGCGTATCTCTACGCGATCAGCATTCACAGTGTGCCGCTCGCCTTCGTGATCTCGATCCTGATGTGGGGCGTCGTCTATCAGGGCTACAACGCCGTGTTCCCGAGCTTCTACCCCGAACTGTTCCCGACGGCCACCCGCGTCTCGGCAATGGCGATTGCGCAGAATATCGGCACCGCGATCACCGCAATGCTGCCCGCGCTGTTCACGGCCGTGGCGCCTCCGGGATCCAACAATATCTGGTTGACGGTCGGCGCCCTCGCTTTCGCGATCACCATCATCGCCGCACTGGCCGCATTCAGCGCCCGCGAGACGTACCGTGTTCATATGGACGAACTCGGCCAGCCTGACGCTCACCCCGTCGACAAAACCGAGTACGACGCTGCGCGGGCTGCGGCATTCGCCCACTGAAGTACGCTGAAGCCCGCCGAGCGGAACTTGACGCCTGAGAGAGCACCTTGACCATGATTTCCGGAAAGACCACCCTCGTCGCGCACATCGGTTTTCCGACCGAGAGCTTCAAGTCGCCGATGATTTACAACCCATGGTTCGAGCAGAAGGGCATCGACGCTGTCGTCGTGCCGATGGGCGTCAAGGCGGAAGATTACGAGCAGAGCTTCAAGTCGATCTTCCGCTTCACCAATCTGCGCGGGGCGCTCATCACCATGCCGCACAAGGTGACGACGGTCGGACTGGTCGATGAAGTCACGCCCGCCGTGCGCATCGCGGGGGCCTGCAACGCGGTGCTCAAGCGTCCCGACGGCACGCTGCTCGGCGATCAGTTCGACGGCGCCGGCTTCGTGCGCGGCGTGCTGGGCAAGGGGCGGCAACTGAAGGGCGCACGGGTGCTGATCTCGGGCTCGGGCGGTGTCGGCTCGGCGATCGCGGCGTCGCTGGCGGCGGCGGGCGTCGCCGAACTCGCGTTGTACGACGCGCGCAACGAATCCGCCGAGGGGCTCGCGCAGCGACTGCGCGAGCACTACCCGGCGTTGACGGTCCGCACCGGCTCGAAAGATCCCGACGGCTACGAGGTCGTGGTGAACGCGACGCCGCTCGGCATGAAGGAGGGCGATCCGCTGCCCTTCGATGTCGCGCGCATCTCGCCCACGTGTTTTGTCGGCGAAGTCGTGATGAAGTCCGAATACACACCGTTTCTGCGCGCCGCGCGTGAGAAGGGCTGTGAAGTGCAGGTCGGCACCGACATGCTGTTCGAGATGATTCCCGCCTATCTGGAGTTCTTCGGCTTCGGGACGGCGACGCCCGACGAGCTGCGCAGCGCGGCGACTATCGCCTACTAAGTCGCTGCTTCGATGTCCCCTTCGTATCGCGGCTCGCTGAGCTTTGCGTTACTTCTGCCTTTCCTGCTCGCGGCGCAGCCCGTCGCGACCGACAGCTACCTGCCCGCGCTGCCTGAGATCGCTGCGTCGCTCGGTTCGGCCAGCTCGAGCCTGACGGTCTTCGCGCTGGCCTTCGGCATCGGCCAGCTGCCGATGGGCAGCCTCGCCGATCGCTATGGACGCCGCCCCGTCTTGCTGACGGGTCTCGCCGCTTATGCCGTTGCTGCGCTCGCGGGCGCACTTGCCGCCGATGCTTCGATGCTGACGGCGGCGCGCGCGTTTCAGGGGCTGGCAATGGCCGCGATTCTCGTCTGCACGCGCGCGGCGGTGCGCGACCTCTATCCCGCGCGAGACGGACCACACGTCATGGCGCGCGGCCTGACAGGTCTCGGCGCGACGGCGCTTACGGCACCGATTGTCGGCGCGTTTATTGCACAGCACGCGGGCTGGCGCTGGGTGCTCGCGGTCATGAGTCTCTATGCGCTGGTGCTATGCGCAGCATGTTGGCGCGGCTTCGGCGAAACCATGCAGCAAGGCGAGACGGCGCAGGCGCCCGCCGGCAGCGTTCGCGAGATTTTCCAGAGCACGGAGTTCAGGGCGTGGGCGCTGCTCGCCGCGACGACCTATGGTGGCATGTTCTGTTTCCTGCTGCTTTCGCCGATGGTGTACATCGGCTACCTGGGCCTGTCGCCGCAAATGTATGGCTGGATTCCCGCAGGCGGTTCGGCGGTCTACATGTTGAGCACGATTGGCTGCCGGCATCTGCTGTATCGCCAGGGGGTGCTGCTGACGGTGCGGCAGGGCGCGATCCTGAGCATCACGGGCGCGATCATCCAGGCGCTGGGTTGCTGGCTGTTGCCGGGCACCGTGTGGCCGTTGCTACTCGGTCATGGGGTCTATAGCCTCGGGCACGGCATTCACCAGCCGTGCGGGCAGGCAGGCGCCGTGGGCGGTCTGCCGCACCTCGCGGGTCGCGCTGTGTCGTGGTCCGGCTTCATCATGATGTGCGCGGCCTTCTGCATGGGGCAGACGGCTGCGGCCTTCGTCGATCCGCAGTATCGCTACGGCGCGTGGCCGATGGTCGTGCCGATGCTGTTCGCAGGCGTGATCATCGTGACGATCGCTTTCGTCTGGTTGCCGAAGGTGGGGCGGTCATTGCCCGTTGGAACGAGGACCACGGTCGTTCCGGTGAGCGCGGAGTAGTCCGCCGGTCCGCGCTCAATCCACGACGGCCACGATATTGACCGTCCCCTGTCTCGCCATCTTCGCGTACGGGCACAAACGCTCCGCGTTTCGCACCAGTTCTTCCGCCACGGCCCGGCCGACGCCCGGTATCCGCACCCGCACATCGATCACGAGCGCATAGCCGCCATCCATCGGGTCGCGGCCGAAGGCGACCTGCACGTCGACGGCAATGTCGTTGAGTTCCATCTTGGCCCGCTTGCCGAGCAGATTGAGCGCGCCATGAAAGCAGCCGGCAAAGCCCGCGGCGAACAGTTGCTCGGGATTGGTTCCGTCGCCGGGACCGCCGAGTTCGGTGGGCAAGCGCAGTTGCACATCGAGGTTGCCGTCGGCCGAGCGAGCCACGCCGGATGCGCGGCCATGTCCCGTCTCGCCGCCGGATACGGTGACCGATGTCGTGTAGAGCGCCTCGAACTCCCGACCCCGATATCGGTCGAGCAGGGAAAGCGGGGGCGCTTCCAGTTTCTGTTTTTTGTCCATGATTCGTTCCTAGGCCTGGTGGCGAACCTCGATTTGATCGATGGCCCAAGCCCCAAGCCTTCTCCCTTTCAGACGAAGCGACAGTGAACCCGGCCCTATGTTACGTGGCGGAAAAATGTCGCGGTAGCGTCGTTCACGGACTCACGGTGTTTCCCGAATGGCGTCAATTCGCGGCGCGCTTTTTGTTCAGTCGAAATATGCAGGTATGGGAAGCGGTTCCACATCTGTTCGATGTGTCCTAAACTGAGAAAGCCAGCCGAAAGGCGGCCCCGCCGAAAGCCGGCCGCGCCGGGCGCAGCGCGGCCGGGTTCGCGAAGCGCCTTCCTTTCGTTCAGCGGCTAGCCAGATTTCTTCCACGAAAACGCCAAACTGTGGGAACTGTCGATGGATCACTCGGATGCATCGCTGCATGCTTTTCGCGTTGGCTTGCCCAACCCGGCCGACGCCCTGTCCACCTGTTTTTCGACAAGCTACGCGGGAATCATCGCCTTCATGGCGGTCGCGACGGAAGGCAGCTTCGCGAAAGCGGGCGAGCGTCTGGGAATAGGGCGCTCGGCCGTCAGCCGCAATGTTCAGAAGCTTGAATCGCAACTCAGTACCCGGCTATTTCTCCGCACGACGCGGTCCACGCATCTGACCCGCGAGGGCGAGCGTTTCTTCGAGAACTGTAATCAGGGCGTGACGCATATCGTCGACGCCATGAACGACATGCTCGATCTGCGCCATGGTCCGCCGCGCGGCGTGCTTCGCATCAGCTCGAATGTGGGCTTCGGGCGCAAGGTCGTGGCGCCGTTGCTTGCGCAGTTTTGCGAGGCTTACCCCGATATCGCCGTCGATCTCATTCTCGACGACAAGCCCGCGGATTTCGCCGCCGAGCAGATCGACGTCGCGTTTCGCGACGGCTGCATCGAGGACTCCAGCATCATTGCGAAGCAGCTGGTTCCGATGCAAATGGCGCTGTGCGCGTCGCGTCTCTACGCCGAACAACATGGTTTGCCCATGACGCTCGAAGAACTGGCGCAGCATGAATGCGTCAACCTCAGGTTCTCGGGCGGGCGCGTCTACGAGTGGGAATTCAAGGTCGACGGCCATATGCGCAAGTTCCTGCCGACGGCCAGACTGACGTTCAACGATGCGGACCTGGTATTGCGCGCGGTGCTAGAAGGGCGCGGCATCGCGCAATTGCCGGGCTATCAGATAGCCGATCACATCGCGCGCAATGAACTCGTGATGGCCTTGAGGCGGCATGTGCCGGACGATCGGGGACACTACATCTGCTACCTCTGCCGTCAGCATCTGCCTTCGCGCATCCGCGTGTTCGTCGATTTCATGACCGAGCATATCCGGGCGCTGAATCTGCTTTGCCTCGACGATTTTTATATCGATTCGCTGGAAAGCGAGCGTCAGGCGTGATGCGCTGATCGTCGCTTACGGGGTGCGCATTGGTGCTCACGCGGCAACGGTGAGTGTTCACGCGTGTATCTACCGGTGCAGAGGCGCGCCGCCTACCATTCAGACATATCGACGCGCCGTCGATATCTGGATGGAGGGCATCATGCTTCGTGTCGAACCTCTATGGGCGTTGACCGGCTGGATCGTGCTGGTCGCAATCAATATCGCACTTGCCATTGTCGTCTCGTTCAGCGGCGCTATCTGATTTCTGTTTTCCTGACGGTTGGCTCGCATCTTCATTCCCTAATCCCGTGGCCCGTAGAATAGGTTTCGTTGCACCGTTTTGACGGGCACGAGACTCCACAAGGAAAACAAGGAATGAACGACCGGTCACCGCAAAAGCGCTTGCGGCCCCGAAAGACACCGAGCCAGCCGCGCTCGGAAGAGACCGTCGCATCAATCATCGAGGCGGCCGCGCAGATTCTCGAAACGGAAGGATTCGACGGGTTCAATACGAATGCGGTGGCCGCGCGGGCCGGCGTCAGCATCGGCTCGCTTTATCAGTATTTTCCGGGCAAGGACGCACTCACGGTCGCGCTGATCCGGCGTGAGATGACGCGTTTTCATGAGGACATCGCCGTCGCCCTTACGAAGCGCAGCGGCAAGGCCGGGCTGGAGTATCTGATCGGCGCGGCCGTGCGCCAGCAATTGCAGCGTCCGCGCCTGGCGCGACTTCTCGATATCGAAGAGGGCCGACCTGCATTGCGCGATGAACTGGCCACGTCGGAACTCGAACAGATGGCCACCGAGGTCATCAAACGCGCGATACCCCGGCACACCCATCCCGAAGTCGCGGCAGGCGACCTGTTCGCCATTGTCCGGGGCGTCGTCGATGCGGCTGGCGAGCGGGGAGAGACCGATATCGAGAACCTCGAATATCGCGTGCGGGCCGCTGTGTTCGGTTATCTGTCGAAGACGGGCGCGCCGTGAATGCACGGCGAAACATGCGCGAATGTGAGCAAACGGATTGGCGTCCGTGGCCGGTTATTGGCTGAAACGCCTTTGCGCAGGCGGGTTTCGCGTGCATCGGCGCGTGCGCGCAATGCGAGTTGTTGAATGTGAGCCTCTGCTTATATTCTGAGGTCCTCGGGCGGACGTGGCATAGGGCCACCGCCCATGTATGAGAGACCGATGATGAATGACCTTACCCAAAGCATGAAGCTCAACCATCTGAGCTTTCCTTCCGCCGATACCGTCGCGACCGCGAAGTTCTTTGAACAGTACCTGGGCTTCGCGATCGCGGGAACGTGGGAGAAATCGTATATCCTGAAGCGCCCCGGCTATGACGTCGTGATCGATCACGCCAGCGACGATGTTCCGGCATGGCCGAAGAATTTTCATGTCGGCTTCGAGTTGCCGGGCTTCGATGACGTTCGCGCGTTGTATGAGCGTTTCAAGGCGGACGGCGTGCAGATGGAAACGGGCATTTTCAATAATGGCCGCGGTTCGCGCTTCTTTTGCCGCGCGCCGGGCGGCGTGATGTTCGAATTGAACACACGCCGCGACGCGGCGCCTGAATATCGCGGGACATTCGACAACTGAGAATGGCCTGATCATAAAGAGGATCTGAATACTCTTTATGATTAGAGCAGGGCAAGGCGGTCGTGGTGTCGGACTAGACGGACTACGGCTCGACGACATTGAAATCGCCGTCGAACTGATCAAGCGTTTCGAGCAGCGCGCGGAACAGCGCAACATCGCCTTCCAGCTGAATTTCACGCGCCGCGACGGCATCCTTGAAGCCCGTCTCGCCACAGAGAATACGGTTCAGCGTCTGCCTCGACATCGAAACGTGCAGATCGGTGCCTTCCCCACGCACGGACGATGACCACGTCAACGCACCGTGTTGCAGCTTTAGTGTGAACTGCCTGCGAATGTCGGTGAATCGCCAGTCGATCTGCATCTTCAGATGCTGCGCCTTCAACCCATCGACCCTTACCGCAAGATAATCGAAGAACATTTCTTCCGTTATCGCGCACACCATGTCACGGCTGCGGTTGCCGAATTGCGTCGAAGCATCGCCGCGCCCCTCGCGCAACTCGCGCGCGCCGAGCAGGAACGCATTACGCCACGTAGCCGATTCCGCCTGATAGCCCATCTGCTCCAGCGCAGCCGCGCCGAGTTCGCGCGCCTCGCGCAAGCGCGGCTGAGCGAACACGAGATGATTCATCACTTGTGCGACCCACCGGTACTCGCCCTTTTCGAAGTCCACGCGGGCACGTTCGAGAATCGCATCGGCGCCGCCCATGTACTCGACATAGCGGGGCGCCGAGGCTTCCGGCGGCAGCGCATGCAGGTGGCTCGGATTGCCGTCGTACCAGCTCAGATAGTGCTGGTAAATCGCCTTCACGTTGTGCGATACGGTGCCGTAGTAGCCGCGCGTATGCCACGTGTTGAGCAACGCATCGGGCAGCCGGATCTGCTCGGCGATTTCAACGGCATTCAGTCCGCGATTCATGAGCCGTACGGTCTGATCGTGCAGGAACTTGTAGAGATCCCGTTGCGCCTCCAGGTAGTCGACGATCCGCTCGTTGCCCCACGTCGGCCAGTTGTGCTGCGCGAACACGACTTGCGCGTCGTGTCCATAGCGGTCGAGCGATTCGCCGAGGTAGCGCGACCACAGTTGCGCGTTACGAACCTGCGCGCCGCGCAGCGGACACAGATTGTGCAGCGAGCGCGTGCCGTTCTCCGCGAGATTGAGCGCGCGCTCTTGCGGAAAGTAGAAGTGCATCTCGGCGGGCGCTTCGCTTTCGGGCGTCAGCTGGAACACGATCTCGACGCCGTCGATCACATGCGTTTCCGACGTCGCTTTGATCAGTTGCGTCGGCGCGATCAGCGTGATGGTCCCGCGTGGGATGGTTTTGCCCATGCCCGTGTCGATCTGGCAACAGGCGTTGCGCGGCAGCGTGTGGCCGAACTGGAACTGCGCGCGGCGCGCCATGGCCGTGCCCGCCATCACGTTCTCCGACACAGCCTCTTCCATGAATCCCACTGGCGCGATGATCGCTGTCTTGCCTGCCGTCACATCGTGCTCGCTGACGACGCCACGCACGCCGCCGAAATGATCGGCGTGACTGTGACTGTAGATCACCGCGACAACGGGACGCTTCGGGCGATGCGCAAAATACAGATCGAGCGCGGCGGCGGCTGTCTCCTTGCAGGTCAGCGGATCGATCACGATCAGCCCGCTGTCGCCCTCGATGAACGTGATGTTCGAGACGTCGAAGCCTCTCACCTGGTAGATGCGCTCCGTCACCCTGAACAGCCCATGCAGCATGTTCAGCCGCGCGTGACGCCATAACGCGGGATGAGCCGTCGCGGGCGCGCGTTCTTCTTCGAGAAAGCGGTAGTCTGCGAGGCTCCAGACCAGTTGATCGTACGCGCCGCGAATCTCCGCATCGGGAATCGTGCCGATGAAACCACGTCGCGCGTCGGCTTCTTCAAGGGGATCGTCCGGTGGCAGTTCGCGCAGCGCACGCTCTTGCGCGGACACAGTGACAGCGGACGCAGGCAATGATTGATAAGGCGTCGGGTGTGGCATCAAATGCTCCTGTTAGACAGGTGGCGCCCGCGGCCTCAGGACTCGCGGACGCTAAATCCAGGTTGTTGGTGTTTCGAATCAGCGCGCAGCGGCGCGAATCATGTCTGCCGCCTTTTCACCGATCATCATCGCGGGCGCATTCGTATTGCCGCCGATCAGTGTGGGCATGATCGAACAATCGACGACGCGCAGCCCCTCGACACCTCTCACGCGCAGTTCGTTATCGACGACCGCGAGCGGGTCACTGGGCGGCCCCATCCGGCAGGTGCCGACCGGGTGGTACAAACAATCCGCGTGGCCGCGCACGAAGGCGCGCAGGCTTTCCTCGCTCACGAAGCTTTCGCTTTTCATCTCGCGTCCACCGAGGTCTTTCATGGCCGGCTGGTTCATCACGTCGCGCATGATGCGAATGCCGGCGATCAGCGTTTCCATATCGCGCGGCGCGCTCATCAGACGCGTATCGATCAGCGGCGCTTCGCGCATGTCGGGCGACCGGAGACGAACGACACCGCGGCTCTCGGGGCGCAGCACGCAGATATGTCCCGAGTAGCCATGCCCGAGCTTGCGCCGGCTGCCCATGTTGCGATTGCCGATCAGCGCGACCGTGAACACGAGATTCAGATCGGGGCGGTCGAGTTCAGGTCGGCTCTTCACGAACGCACCCGCTTCGACGAAGTTCGATGTCAGCATGCCGGCACGCTGGCGCCGGTAGCGGCGGATCTCCTTCAACAGCCGCAAGCCGCCGCGCAGCGTAGCGCCGAACAGATCGGTACTGTCGAGCTGCGTATTGATCACGATGTCGAGATGATCCTGCAGGTTCTCGCCGACGCCGGGCAGATCGTGACGCACCTCGATGCCCATTTCCTGCAGATGTTTCGCCGGTCCGATGCCTGAGGCGAGCAGCAGTTGCGGCGAATTGAACACGCCGCCGCTCACGATCACCTCGCGTCGGGCGCGCAAGGTCTGTTCGACGCCGTCGCGCGAGACCACCACGCCCACCGCGCGCCGGCCTTCGAACACGAGGCGTAGCGCCTGCGTTCCCGTCAGCACATGCAGGTTATGGCGGCCGCCGTTGTAGCGCCCATCGACGGTCTTGCCGCGGTGCAGGTACGCGCGCGCGGCGTTCCAGCGTTCGCCGTTGTGCTGGGTCACCTGGTAGTAGCCGAAGCCTTCCTGTTCGGCGCCGTTGAA
Source organism: Paraburkholderia hospita (assembly GCF_002902965.1). Taxonomy (GTDB): domain Bacteria; phylum Pseudomonadota; class Gammaproteobacteria; order Burkholderiales; family Burkholderiaceae; genus Paraburkholderia; species Paraburkholderia hospita. The sequence continues at coordinate 1,204,650 of NZ_CP026107.1, forward strand.
GTCGTCGTTCAGCGTGTGGCCCGCCTGCTGTGCGGCTTGCAGGAAGTACTGGCAAAACGGGTTGGGCGAACGAAGGTCGTTGACGTACAAGGGGCCGTCCGTCCCATGCCACGGGTTGGCCGTGCCGGCAAAGCGCGTGTTGTTTTCGCTGCGCCTGAAATACGGCAGGACGTCGTCGTAGCTCCACCCTGTGCAGCCTTGCGCGGCCCAGTCGTCGTAGTCCTTGCGATGGCCCCGGATATACACCATGCCGTTGAGCGACGACGAGCCGCCGAGCACGCGTCCACGCGGCTGGTAGCTGCGGCGGCCGTCGAGCGCCGGCTGCGGCTCGGTGTAGTAGCCGTAGTTGTACGGGCCCGGCTTGACGACGGTTTTAGCGAGACCGACCGGCGTCCAGATCAGGTAGTGGTCATCGGGGCCGCCGTTTTCGAGCACGGCGACGCTGACCGTCGGATCGTCGGACAGACGTCCCGCGACGGCGCAACCGGCGGAGCCGGCACCGATCACGAGATAGTCGTATTCGCCTGAAAGAGGCGGGGAGGCGGACCGGGTCATCGATGGATTCCTTTTTGTTGTGCGGCAGGCGTGGGCGCGCCGTCGCTGTCTCCAGGCGGTATGCGGTACGACGATAGAGGCAGTGTGGTAAAGGCGGGACTACCCGAAACGGGGAGGGGTGGAGATGGAGAGGCGTGATCGTCGGATCGGCTTGCCCGCGATCAAGCGAGGCCCTGCAAAATCGTCCAATACTTTCGACAAAACTTTCCCTAGCATCTCTCCAAGGTTGGTTCATCAGGAGAAGGGAATTGTCTTTGCAAGCAGAAGCACAGTCATCGATCGAGTCGGAAGCCGCGCGCAAGTCGGAGCGCTGCGTCATCGTCGTGGACGCAGCGTTGGCACCGGGCAAGGCGTCGAATGCCGCAGCCGTCGTCGCGTTCACGCTGGGGCAGCGCCACAGCCATCTCGTCGGCGCGCCATTGCGGGAGAGCGACGGCACCGCGCATCCCGGTCTGATCCCGATTGGCATTCCCGTGCTCAAGGCCACTACGGAGCAGCTGGGCGAGCTTCGGCAGAAATCGCTGGCCCACTGCGACGTGGTGGACTTTCCCGTGCAAGGGCAGGCCACCACCGACTACGACGCTTTCCTCGACGCCGTCAACGCGCTTTCCGGACCTTCGTTGCAGTACCTCGCAATCGGCCTCGTCGGACCGAGGAACAGGATCGGCAAACTGGTCGGTGGCTTCGCACTGTTCGCATGATGGTCGCCAACCTCACATCGGAACTGGACGGGCAGGTCTGGTCCATCGGCATCAACCGCCCGGACAAGCGCAACGCGCTCAACAGCACGATGTTCGATGCGCTCGCGAACGCGCTACGGCTTGCACAGGGCAACGTGCGCGTCCATTGCGTGCTGCTGCACGGAACCAGCGATTGCTTCTGCGCGGGCCACGACACGGCTGCATTCGGCTCGCTCTGGCCGCAGACCGCCGACGGCGCAGTCACGCGCTGCATCAATGCCTTTGCCGAGCAGCACAAGCCGCTGGTCGCCGCTGTGAACGGCGCGGCGGTGGGCTTCGGTGCGACGATGCTGTTACACGCCGACTGGGTGGTCGCCGGCGAAAGCGCGGTGTTCCGCTTTCCATTCGCCGACCTCGGCATCGTCCCCGAAGCGGGTGCGACTGCGTTGCTGGCTCGCCGGGTCGGCGATCTGGTTGCGCGCGACTGGTTGATGAGCGGGCGACCGGTCGGCGCCGAGGAAGCCTTGAAATGTGGCTTCGTTTCGCGTGTGGTGCGTGACGCCGAGGTGCGCGAAGCGGCCGTCGAGTATGCGTCGCGCCTCGCTTCAAAGCCGCCGAGCGCGCTTCAGGCCACACGGCGCCTGTTGCGCGAAGGCGCCACGCTATCGGCCGCGCAGGCAATCGACAGCGAGCTTGCGTATCTCAACGCCTATATCCCAGCTGTTTCATGGAGGTCGATCCCTCATGCGTAGCGTTCATATTGTCCACGCTCACCCGGAGCCGCATTCCTTCTGCACGGCAATGGCGCATGACGCGCGACGCCTGCTGACGGCGCGCGGCGACCACGTGAGCTTTTCCGATCTGTACGCGCTCGACTTCGATCCCGTCGTCCGCGCAAGCGATTTCACCGAACGCGCCGATCAGGACTACCTCGTCTACGCGTTAGAGCAGCGCCATGCGCTCGAACACGATGCCGTTGCGCCCGACATCCGGCGCGAAGTCGATGCGCTGATGGCCAGCGACATCCTGATGCTGGTGTTCCCGCTCTACTGGTTCTCGGTGCCGGCGCTCGTCAAGGGCTGGATCGACCGCTGCTTCCTGTCGGGCGCGCTGTATGGCGGCAAGCGTATCTATGGGCGCGGCGGCATGGTGGGCAAACGGGCCGTGATCGGCGTCACGCTCGGCGGACGCGAGCACATGTTCGGCGCGCAAGGCATTCATGGCGAACTCGCGCGCGGCATGCTGCGTCATCTGTTGCAGGGCACGCTCGGCTATGTCGGCTACGAAGTTCTCGAACCGTTCTTCGCGTGGCATGTTCCTTACTGCTCGCCAGGCGAGCGGGCGGATACGCTCACACGTTGGGGCGATTTCGTCGAGCGGCTCGACGAGCAGCGGCCCATGACGATGCCGCGGCTGGAGGACTATGATGATATTTTTCGTCCGCTTCCACAGGCCGCATCACGATGAAAGCCACATTGCCGACGCCTTCCGTCAAGCTCTGGCGCGCGCCCGATGTCATGGATGCCGTCATGCTCAAGGGCCAGTTCGTCGGCCACCGGTATCCGCCGCACACGCATGACACCCATTGCCTTGCCGTGATCACGGGCGGAACGCTCGCGGTCGAGGTCCGGCAGGAGCGGCGCCTGTGCCGTCGCGGCGACGTGATCGTCATCGATGCGGACGTGGTGCATGCAGGCGTAGCCGCCGGTGATGGCCACTGGAAAATGCGCGTCGAACACGTGCAGCCTGCGGCGCTCGCTGCTTATTGCGAGCGGCTTGGCATTCCACGACGCGAACGGTTCGAGGTGACGAGCCCGTTCATCGTCGACGCCGAGGTGTCGCGCTACCTTTACGGCGTGAACTGGTGTTCCGAAGTGGATGACGATCCATTCAAGCGCAGCGAGGCGCTCGCGTGTGCTGTCGTCGGCCTGCATGCGCGGCACGCTGCACGCGCCGCCGATTTCCCTGTGGTGCGCCGAGAGCCTGCGCTGGTTCGCGCGGTCAAGAGCCGGCTGTGCGAAGACCTGCACGCGCGGATCACGCTGTCGACGCTGGCCTGCGAGTTCAACGTGACGCCGTTCGTGCTGCTGCGTGCATTCGAGCGCGAAGTTGGGCTGAGCCCGCATGCGTTCCAGCAGCAGGAACGCGTGCGTCACGCCATGCCGATGCTGCGATCCGGCAGACCCATCGCGGAAGTCGGCGCGCGAACCGGCTTTGCCGATCAGTCGCACTTCACGCGCGTGTTCAAGCAGCAAACGGGCGTGACACCGAAGATCTATCAGGCCGCGTTTTCATGATCGACGAAGCCCGCATGCGAGCGGGCAGGGTAGCATCGGCGGCGGCATGCCGAAGCATGCCGCCCGCGAGCCGTTGCGTAGCTTCGCGCGCTCAGAACCGATAACCCACCTGCAGATGCGCCGCCTGCGCGGAAGCATGCCCCGTCGCGATCAGCGCGTCATAGTCGATCGACACGCTCAACGCTTTCGTCGGCTGCATGCCGAGGCTGACGCCCGCCGTCAGCTGATCGCGCGGCAGCGTAGTGCCGGACGCGGCGAACAGCGTGCCGTCCTGCGCGCCGACCGTCACGGTGCGGCCGGTGCCGAGCAGCTCGCGCGCATAGCCGACTCGCAGTTCGAGGTTCATCGGCCGTAGCTGATTGCCGAAGTCCTTGTCGAACGAAATCTGCGCGTAGGGTTGCAAGCTACGCACGTTGTCCGTGCCGACCGTCAGATCCTGGCCATTCGCGCCGCTTTCGCCGAAGCCGTTGGCGTGCAGATACGAGAAGCGCATGCCGATGCGCGGCGTCACCTTGACGCCGCCAAGCGCGAGCGGCAGCGCCGCCTGCGCAGCCGCCGACGCTTCCTGTCCCACGTGATCCCCTTCGGCCGTGCCCACTGTGCCAAAAGGCCGCTTCTGCGACAGGAAATCGACGCCCGCGCCAACCGTTGCGGAGACATCGACGGGGCCGAACGTTCTCGCGCCGTACAGCGCTGCACGCAGCGAGTCCGTTGTGCCGGAGTCGCCCGTGCCGTCCTCGCTGATGTCGTTGTGGTTGTAGCTGCCCGCGACGCCGACCGTGGACGCGCCGACCCGATTGTCGAGTCCGGCGATGAAGCCATAGTTGCGCGCTTCGAACCCCGGCGCGCTGCCCGTGCCGTGCACCTTCGTCTGCGAACCGGTCGCGTTCACCCATACCGACTTGCCGACCATCTCGTAGCCCGACAGCGCCACGCGTTCGAGCAGCGCGGCGTTCGTCGCCTGCGCGGACAGTGCGAGCGTGGTGCCGAGCGCGGTGTAGATGCTCGTGTCGGTGGGCGCGACAATCGTCACGCCCGTTGGTGCGCTGTCGGCGGGCGGCTGCTGTCCGAGTCCGCTCAGCACCAGATCGACTTCGTTAGCGGCATATTCGACGGATTGCTGCAACGCGCCGAGGTTCGCGCCGCTGGCGAGCGTGCTCGATACGTTCGTGAAGCGGCCGTTCACGCCCGCGTTTGCGGTCACGATCGCGTATCGGGTGGCCTGATAAGTGCCCGGGTCGTACACGATCCGCAGCCCGCCGTTGAGCGTCGCCGCGCCGCCTACGCGCAATTGGGAACCCGAGGTCGGGCTCACCTCGATCGCGAGCGTTGCGCTGCTTGCCTGCGTATAGTTGCCGCCGACTGTCAGCGTGCCGATCGAACCGCCCGGCATCACGACGCCGTTGTTCGTCACGCTGCCCGCAATCGAACCATGCCCGCGCAAGGTGCCCGGCGCATCGACGATGACGTCGCCGCCCAGTCGCGCGCCAGGATTGTCGATATCACCGACGGCGAGCGTGCCTGTCATCACCTCGGTAGCGCCCGTGAACAGATGACTGTCGCCGTTCAGCACGACGGTGCCCGTGCCTTGCTGCTCGATGCGGCCTGCGCCCGTGACATTGCCCATGTAGGTGATTGCGTCGGGCCGGTTGAATACGAGCAGACCGTCGTTGACGGTGTTGCCGACGAGTTCGCCTGCCGCCGTGCCCTGGCCGATCGTCAGCGTGCCGCCCGCTGACACGACGGGATTCGTCAGTGATCCGAACAGATGTTGCGTGCCGCCGCTCAGCACCTGTGTGCCGCTCACGCTCGCGCCGCTCGATACCGTCTGCAGGCCGCCGCTCGCGACGATCGAGCCGTTTGCTGTGCCGCCCGACAGCACGTCCTGCGTGCCGCCCGAGGCCACCATCGTGCCGGATGTCACGCCGCCCGAGCTGACTGTCTGCATGCCACCCGACGCGACCGATGTGCCGTTCGTCACGCCGCCGGAGCCGACCGCCTGCGTGCCGCCCGACGCGACCGATGTGCCGTTCGTGGCGCCGCCCGAGCTGACCGTTTGCGTGCCGCCCGAGGCGACCGACGTGCCGTTCGTCACGCCGCCCGAGCTGACCGTTTGCGTGCCACCCGAGGCAACCGACGTGCCGGACGTGGAGCCACCCGAGCCGACCGTCTGCGTGCCGCCCGAGGCGACTGTCGTGCCGGATGTGATGCCGCCCGAGCTGACCGTCTGCGAGCCGCCGGAGGCCACTGTCGTGCCGCTTGTCTTGCCGCCGCCCGTCACCGACTGCTGGCCGCCGCTGCCGACGGATGTACCGACCGTCGTTCCGCCCGACACGACCTCGCTGCCGCCGCTGCTGACGACGGTGCCGCTCGCCGTGCCGCCCGACGTCACGATGCTAGACCCACCACTGCCGACGGAGGTCCCCGTCGCGACACCGCCCGACGAGACCAATTGCGTGCCGCCGCTGACCTGCGTGCCGCTCACGGCGCCGCCCGCCAGAACCGTCTGCGTGCCGCCGCTGCTCACCACTGTCCCGCGCGTGATGCCGCCCGACGAGACGACCTGCTGTCCGCCACTGCTCACTTGCGTATTGCTCGTCGTGCCGCCCGCGACGTCCTGCGTGCCGCCGGACACGACCTGCGTGCCTTGCGTCGTCCCGCCCGACGATACGATCTCGCGGCCGCCGCTACTGACGACAGTGCCGTTCGTCCTGCCACCCGCGCTGACGATCACATTGCCGCCCGCCACCGCCGTCGTGCCCGACGCGGTGCCGAACACCGTCTGCGAACCGTTGGACGTCACCGTCGTTCCGACCGTCGTGCCGCCCGCTGACACGACTTCGGAGCCGCCCGACGTCACGAAAGATCCGCTCGCCGTGCCGCCCGCCAACACGGTGTCGACACCGCCACTGCCAACCGACGTGTTGATCGCCGTGTTGCCCGCGAGCACCGTCAGCGCGCCGCCGTTTTCGACGATCACGTTCTGCGCGGTGCCTGAAACGATCGTAAATACGCCATTCGCATTGGTGCCGGACACAGTCGCGGACGTATTGGTGACGAGCGCGGCGCCTGCCAGTTGCGTGACGCCGACGGCTGTTCCCCCCGACGACACAGTGAGCTTTCCGCCGCTCGACACAGTGGTCGCCGATGCCGTGCCGTTCGTCAGCACGGTTTGTGCGCCGCCGCTCTTGACGGACGTGTCGATCGTCGTGCCGCCCGCCGACACGATCACGAGCCCGCCGCTGCCGGCCGTGGTCTGGGTCGCCGTGTCGCCCGCCAGCACCGACAGTTGCCCGCCGTTCTCGACGATCACGTTTTGCGCCTGGCCGCTGACGATGCTGAACGCGCCGCTCGCGTTGCTGCCGCTCACGGTCGCCGACGTATCGGTGATGAGCGCCGCGCCCGCGCTCTGCGTGACATTAACGGCCGTCCCGCCGCCCGACACGATCAGCCGGCCGCCGTTGTTCACTGTCGCGCCGTCCGCGACGCCGCCCGACGACACGAGCAATTGGCCGCCATTGCTGACGGTCGTGTTGTCCGCCTCGCCGCCGCCTTGCACGGTCGCGCTGCCGCGATTGCCGATTTGCGTGCCGCTCGCCGTCGTGCCGCTGAGTACGCTCAGCGAGCCGCCGCCTTCGAGAAATACGCCTTGCGCGACACCGTTGGAAATCGAGAACGCGTTGGTCGAGCCGTTCGCAGTGTTGGTGCCCGTGACGGTCGCCGACGTATTCGTGATGAGCGCCGCGCCCGATTGCTGCGTGACGTTCGTCGCGGTGCCGCCGGACGACACGGTCAATGTGCCGCCGTTGCCAACCGTGGTGGTCGTAGCCGACGCGCCCGCGACGACCACCGCAGAACCTTGATTGACGATGTGCGTATTGGTTGCCGAATTGCCGGCCAGCACCGTCAACGTGCCGCCGTTTTCCAACAGGATGTTGTTCGCGGCGCCGCTCGAAATCGAAAAGGTGTTGCCGTCGCCGTTGATGCCGCTGACGGTTGCCGAGGTGTCGGTGATAAGCGCCGCGCCGCTCGATTGCACGATTCCCGTCGCGGTCGCGCCGCCGGACACGGCGATCGTGCCGCCGTTGAGTACAGTCGTGTTGCTCGCCGTGCCGCCCGCCGATACTGTTTGCCGTCCGCCGTTGCTGACGGTCGCGCTGGTCGCGACGCCGCCGCTCAGCACGTTCTGCGCGCCGCCGCCGCGAATGCTCGCCCCGCTGTCGGTGCCTTGAACGTTCTCGATGCCGCCTGCGGAGAGCGTCGTCGATACAGCTGTGCCGCCGCTGGAGACCGTCAGCGCGCCGCCGCTCACGACGGCGCTCACGACCGAGCCGCCGCTGCCGACGCTTGCCTGGCCGCCGTTGTTGACGGACGTCGCACTCGCGACGCCACCGGACGACACGATCAACCGGCCACCCGCGCCGACCGTCGCTGACGTGTCGATGCCCGCGACGTTTTCGATGCCGCCCGCGTTGATCGTCGTGCCTGTCGCAGTGCCGCCCGCCGAAACGGTGAGCGTGCCGCCGCTGAGAATGGTGCCGACCGCCGACCCGCCGCTGCTAACGATGCTCTGGCCGCCCACCACGGTCGTCGCGCTCGCCGTTCCACCCGACAACACGGTCTGCGACGCGCCGCTGCTGATGGTGGCCGACAGGTCCGTGCCCATTACCGAGTCGATACCGCCCGACGAGACCGTCGTGCGCGTCGCGCTGCCGCCTGCGGACACGATGATCTGCCCGCCGGCGCTGACCGTCGTTCCGCGTACGACGCCACCCGACGACACGGTCACTGTGCCCAGGCTGCGTACCGTCGTGCCGCTCGCAATACCGCCGCCCGCGACGATCTGCACGGACGAACCGCTCACGATCGTGCCACTTGCCAGGCCACCGGATGAAACGACTTCAGACGCTCCGCCGAGCAGCGTCGTGCCGCTCGTCGTACCGCCCGCATCGACGACGTCGGCGCCGCCGCTGATAGTCGCGCCACGTGCTACGCCGCCCGACGACACGTGCATGAGTCCGCCCGTAGCGACACTCGTGCTCTGCGCCAAGCCGCCCGACAAGACGGCCTGCGTGCCGCCGTTGCCGACGCTCGTGTTGCTGGTGACGCCGCCGGACAGCACGTTCTGCAAGCCGCCCAGCGTGACGCTATCGTTGACCGTCTTGCCGAGCACGTTCTCCGTGCCGCCGATCGTCGCGCCCGTTTCGGTGTCACCCGCGGCGACCGTCGTCTGGGCGAGTGCGCCTTGTGCGAGCCACGGCTGGATCGTCAGCGCCGCGAGCAGCATGCCGAGCAGGCGCGAACATCGGCGATAGCGTCGGCCGAAAGCGCGCACGACGTGCACAGCGTGCACGCGACGCCACGTCATTCTTGTCATTGTGTTCCCCGAATTTCCCTGTATTCACTACTGCACTTCTTTTGTTGTTTGTCGTGCTACGGGTACTGCGTGCTGCTTTTTAGTTCTGTATTGGGTGCTTCTGATACTTCTGGTGCTTCGCCCTCAGTTTTTCGCTGTGGGAATCTCATGCATCGAGGTGACGAAGTTCAGGCAGCTGCCACTGCCTGTGCATTGAACGCCGGAATCCGGCTGATCGTGTTTTTGACCTGTTCGGCCGTAATGAGCCGCGTGCATTCGAATTGCCGCGATGTGCCCGCGTGACGCGGACACCACATGAAATCCTGATGATCGAACTGCACGCGCACATCGTTCCAGCAGCTGTTGCACGTGTGATAGTTGATGACGCGGTACGGCGTGTCGAATTCGTTGGTGGGATGTGTGAAGCCGCTGATCATCACGACAGGCGTGTTCATCGTCCATGCAAGCCATGACAGGCCGCTGCTCAAGCCAACGAAAAACTCAGCATGCTTTAGCCAGCGCGCGCGTTCGGCAAGCGGTTGCTCGCCGGTGAAATCTTCGCAACCGTGGGGCAGGTGATTCCATACGACGCCGTTACCGTGCGTCGCTTTCTGATCGATGCAGATCACGCGGTAGCCACGCTGCTTGAGAAATTGCACGATCTCGCGCCAGCCGGTGGGGTTGTTCCAGTACTTGCATTGCGTGGTGCTTTGGGTCGCGATGCAGACGTACTTCTCGGGAATCGGGCGGCTCGCGTCGGGCAATGTGATCCTCGGACGCTCCTCTTGCGGATCGACGCCGAGAATGTAAGCGGCCGTACGATGCAGGCCGACCAGCCTGAAATCGCAGGGCTGATGCACATTCGCTTCGTCGGTGAAGAAGAGGCCGATGTTGTAGGTCGCGTAGTAGTCGTCGGGATTGACGGCGTTGGGCGTGACGAAGGTGATCGACGGGTAGGCGTCCCTGAACAGTGCGATCAGCGCTTCGCCCATCACACACGTCAACCGGCAGCGATGCTGCCGCTCGAACTTCGCGACATACGGAAACCAGCCGAGCGTGTCGCCAAGCGTGCCGACGGGGAGATGCACGAGCACGTTGCGATCGGTCAGATCGAGTCGATGCCGGAACACTTCCTTGCCTTGCGACCAGACTTCGATTTCGAACGGCACGTAGTACTTCTTGCTGCTGGCGACCGCGCCCGCCGCGAGTTGCGTTTCGAACAGGGGATTCGCGGTTGCGGTGTCGCGCAGCAGCACGCGCCATTCGCCGTTGCCTGCGGGGAGCGTGACGCGGCAGCCATCGTTGAAATCGAAGCGGATGCCGGCGGGCCCTTGCTGGGTCGGCACGGCCGTTGGTCTTTGAACGGGCTGGCCGCTCGAAGGCGTTGCTTGAGGGGCGGCCGTGTCGTTGTTCTTCGAGTTGGTTTGCGCGCTATCGGCGCTCTCTGTCACCGTGCATGACTGCGTCACTGCTGTCGACATATTCGAAATGAAAGTTAAACAACACGAGAACCCCAGCTATCCGGTCAAGAGCGCGCTTGCGCTTTATTCCAGATGTCGTGAAGCGAAAAAGGCGGGCCATGCACGATTGCCCAAATACTGGAAAAACCTTTGCCGCTGCCGCTGCTGGTCGTGAAGTGTTCTGGCTTCACGATCTTTTTATTGACCGCGGTGATATCGGCAGGTGAGCCTGAAAACTTTAATTGCGGTTTGTCATTGTGCAATCGGTGCAATGAGGGCTTATGAATTCTCTTTTCGTGCAATTTGGAAGCGCACGCATGTTTTGAGAAATCGGCGCAAGGGCATTGCTCTTAAGCTCGGCGATGCCCGAGCAAAGGAGTGGTGACATGTCGATTGAAAAGAAGTGTCCGTTCGAGCATACCGCCGGAAGCGGTACGTCGAACCATGACTGGTGGCCCGATCAGCTGAACCTGAAGATCCTTCACCAGCACTCGTCCTTGTCTGATCCGATGGACAAGCGCTTTAACTACGCGGAAGCATTCAAGAGCCTCGACCTCGAAGCGGTCAAGCGGGACTTGCGCGCGTTGATGACTGTTTCGCAGGACTGGTGGCCAGCTGACTTCGGTCACTACGGACCGCTGTTCGTACGCATGGCGTGGCACAGCGCGGGCACCTACCGCACGGGCGATGGCCGCGGCGGCGCGGGCTCGGGGCAGCAGCGCTTCGCGCCGCTCAATAGCTGGCCGGATAACGTCAATCTCGACAAGGCGCGCAGGCTGATCTGGCCGATCAAGCAGAAGTATGGCCGCAAGATTTCGTGGGCCGATCTGATCGTCTTGACGGGCACGGTCGCGCTGGAGTCGATGGGGTTCAAGGTCATCGGATTCGCGGGCGGCCGCGAGGATGCATGGGAACCGGACGAAGACATCTATTGGGGCTCCGAGCGCACCTGGCTGGGCGACGAGCGATACTCCGGCGACCGTCAACTCGAAGCGCCGCTCGCCGCTGTGCAGATGGGCCTGATCTACGTGAATCCCGAAGGTCCGAACGGCAATCCCGATCCTGCTGCGTCCGTGAGAGACATTCGCGAGACGTTTTCGCGCATGGCGATGAACGACGAAGAGACGGTCGCGCTGATCGCGGGCGGGCATACGACGGGCAAGACGCACGGCGCCGGTCCGTCGTCCGATCTCGGGCGCGAGCCGGAAGCCGCGGGTCTCGAAGAGCAGGGACTCGGCTGGAAGAATCGCTACGGCACGGGCAAGGGCGACGACACGACGACGAGCGGACTCGAAGTCATCTGGACAACGACGCCAACGCAGTGGAGCAGCAACTTCTTTGAGAACCTGTTCGGCTACGAGTGGGAACTGACGAAGAGTCCCGCTGGCGCACATCAGTGGACGCCGAAGGGCGGCGCGGGCGCGGGCACCGTTCCCGATCCGCACGATCCAGCGAAGCGCCGCTCGCCGTCGCTGCTGACCACGGATCTTGCGCTGCGCTTCGACGCGAACTACGAGAAGATCTCGCGTCGCTTCTACGACAATCCCGACGAGTTCGCCGATGCCTTCGCGCGCGCGTGGTTCAAGCTGACGCACCGTGACATGGGACCGCGCTCGCGCTATCTCGGCGCTGATGTGCCGAAAGAAACGTTCCTCTGGCAAGACCCTGTGCCTGCCGTCGATCATCCGCTCATCGATGGACACGATATCGATGCGCTCAAAGAGCGGATTCTGGCGACGGGGCTGAGCGTTTCACAGCTCGTGTCGACTGCATGGGCGTCGGCATCGACGTTTCGCGGCTCCGACAAGCGCGGTGGCGCGAACGGCGCGCGCATCCGGCTCGCGCCGCAAAACGGGTGGGAGGTGAATCAGCCGGCGCAGTTGTCGGAGGTGTTGGAGACGCTCGAATCCGTGCAACAGGCATTCAACGACGGCCGATCGGACGGGAAGAAGGTGTCCCTCGCCGATCTGATCGTACTGGCCGGTTGCGTGGGCGTCGAACAGGCGGCAAGCAACGCGGGCCATGGCGTGAGCGTGCCGTTCACGCCGGGACGCACCGACGCCAGCCAGGCTGAAACCGATGCACACTCGTTCGCAGTGCTCGAACCGCTCGCGGACGGCTTCCGGAATTATCTGCAGCGGCCATGCTCCGTTTCGGCTGAAGCGTTGCTGATCGACAAGGCGCAATTGCTGAAACTCACTGCGCCCGAAATGACAGTGCTAGTGGGCGGCATGCGCGTGCTCGATGCAAACGCGGGACACTCGCCGCATGGGGTCTTCACGAACCGGTCACAATCGCTGACCAACGACTTTTTCGTAAATCTGCTGGACATGGGCACCGAGTGGAAGCCAGTGACCGAGGCCGGCGACGTGTTTGGCGGACATGATCGCGTGACGGGCGAACTCAAATGGACGGGCACACGCGTCGATCTGATTTTCGGCTCGCATGCGCAGCTCAGGGCGTTGGCCGAAGTCTATGGAAGCACGGATTCGCAGGAGAAGTTCGTGCATGACTTCGTTGCGGCCTGGAACAAGGTGATGAACCTGGATCGCTTCGATATCGCGTGATGCTTCGGGGCGAGTATTGAACTTGCCTGAATTGAAGGCAAAGGCGGCCGGTCGAGAGCGACTGGCCGCCTTTTTTATTTTCAGTCGCGCACGGCGACGATGGCCTCGATTTCGACCGTGATGTTGTTCGGCAGCGAGCCCACGCCGACAGCCGAACGCGAGTGACGGCCGGCATCGCCGAATATTTCGACGAACAGGTCCGAGCAACCGTTTATCACGCGCGGATGCTCGGCAAATTCGGACGTTGCGTTGACCATGCCAAGCAATTTGATCACGCGCCGTACGCGCTGCAGATCGCCGAGTTCTGCATGCAACACGGCGAGCAGGTTCAGGCCGACGAGCTGCGCATGCCGATAGGCTTCATCGGCCGTGACCGTTGCGCCGACTTTGCCTGTCATCAGCTTGCCGGTTTCGTCGAGCGGTCCCTGGCCGGACAGAAACAGCAGGCCGCCCTCGCGCGTGCAGTGCATGAAGTTGCCGATGGGCGTCGGCACAGTGGGAAGCGTCAGGCCGCGCGCGCGCAGCCGCTCATAACAGTTCATCGGCAAGTCGAAAGCGAAAGAGTTCTTGAGGGAAGTTCAACGCGTCGTGCGGCGCTGTGCTGTCGGCAACAGCGTCGAGGTCAGCGCCAGCCAAGGCGGGTTTCGATGCGAGCCGCGACGCTCTGCACGGCCTGCGCGTAACGCTCGGTGCCTTGCTCCGCTTTCGCCTCGGGCATCACGATCGAAATGGTGAAGACGCATGCGCCCGAACGGTCCATCACGGGCGCCGCGAGACAGGCCACGGAGGCATCCGATTCGCCGATCTGGATCGACAGCCGCTCGTCGAGTGCTTGCCGTGCGTTGCGCGCGAGCACATCGGGGCGCGTTTCGGCGCGGCCAGTGGGCGAGGGCTGCGCGTATTGCCTGAAGAACGCCGTGCATTCGGCGGCGGGCAGATGTCCCGCGAGCAGTCGCCCGGACGCCGTCCAGTTCACCGGAACGCGGCTGCCGACGCGCGAGGTCACGCGGAAATGGCCTGGACCCTCGGCCATCTGCAGCACGACCATCATGCCTTCTTCAAGACCGCAAACCTGCACCGTCTCTTCGACTTCCGCCGACAGCCGCTGCATTTCCTCGTTGGCCACGGCGAGGTAGTCCAGTGAGCTCGCATACGCGAGTCCGTAACCATAGAGCCGCGAGCCGAGCCAGATTGCACCGTCGGCCGCGCGCGACAACAGGTTCTTCTCGACCATGTCGTTGATGATCGAGTAGACCGTCGACAGCGGCGCGTTCACGCGATGCGCGATTTCATATGCGGTGGCCGGTTTGCCGGCGTCCTGCAGCGCGTCGAGAATCTGCACCGCGCGATCGAGCGCGCCGGTGCGCGTGCGAGGCGCAGCAGCTTCGGCAGCGGGGCTCGCGTCGACGCGAGCCGGCGTCTGAGCAGCCGCAGTGGAACGGGGCGGTCGTGCCATGTAGTCCTCGGATAGGGATGTTTTTGTCCAGTTGACGCAAGGACATTGTATGTTAGACTCATCCACAATTACAACATATATTCCTTAATTAAGGAATGATGCTTTCGGAGGCGCTGGAATGGACATCCGCTCTCGATTAGGCTTACGCCCCGTCATCAACGTCTCGGGAACGATGACGGGTCTGGGCGCGTCCAGCGTCGGCGCAGCCGTGATCGACAGCGTCGCGGAGATCCTGCCGCAGTTCGTCGAAATCGACGATCTGCAGCGCAAGGCTTCGGCCGCGATCGCGCAGGCGTGCGGCAGCGAAAGCGGTTACGTGACGGCGTCGTGCTCGGCGGCCATCACGTTGAGCATCGCCGCCACCATGACAGGCGATGACCTCGGCCTGATCGAACGTTTGCCGGACACGACTGGACTGCGCAACGAAGTCGTCGTGCAGACAGGCCACCTCGTCAATTATGGCGCACCCGTCGACCAGGCGATCCGGCTCGCGGGCGCACGCGTCGTGCCCGTCGGCGCGGCGACGGAAGCGCATGACTATCAACTGGCATCGGCAATCGGCGAGCGCACTGCGGCCGCATTGTATGTCGTCTCGCATCACACCGTGCAATACGGCATGATCCCGCTCGAAGCATTCATCGAAGTCGCGCATGCGAAGGGCGTGCCCGTGATCGTCGATGCCGCGTCCGAGTATGACCTCACACGCTTCATCGCGGCGGGCGCCGACCTCGTGCTGTATTCGGCGCACAAGTTTCTGGGCGGGCCGACGGCGGGCATCGTCGCGGGGTCGAAGGCGCTGGTGCGCGCCGCGTATTTCCAGAACGGCGGCATTGGGCGCGGGATGAAGGTTGGCAAGGAAGGCATCGTCGGCGCCATCTCGGCGCTGGAGCAATGGCGCACCCGCGATCACGCTGCCATGCGCGCAACGGAGCGCAGCTCCCTGACGCTGTGGCGCGAAACGCTGAATCGTCAGACGGGCGTATGGGCGGAAATCGAGGCCGATCCAACCGGCAATCCGCTCGACCGCCTGAAGCTTCATATCGATCCGAATCAGGCGCGTATCACCGCATGGGATCTCGCCGACGCGCTGGCGCGTCCGCAAGTCGACGACGCGCCCGTGATCGTGCGCGACCACGAAGCCGAACTGAATTTCTTTTACCTCGATCCATGCAACCTGCACGCGGGTGAAGAGCAGGTCGTGCTCGCGCGGATCGTGGCCGAGCTTGAACGGGCGCTGGCGTCGCCCGAACCGATTGTCACGCCGTTTCACAAACGCGACGCGCGCCGGATTGCGGCGCGTCGCGCATGGCCGGATTGAACGAAATAAATAAACCGGCCGCGCTGAACTGATTCACCGCCAGTTTCAACGGTCATATTGGCCGATGCACCTTCTTCAAGGTGCTGCTTTGTCACGTCTGTTTAGGATACCTGAAGTCATTGGAGCAGCCATCAATCCATTGGCTTTTATTTCAACCAGAGGAAACCACGATGTATAAGAAGAAGATCGCCCGCTCAGCCATTGCTGTCGCTGTTGCCGGACTTGGCATGCAAGCGGCCCACGCGCAAAGCAGCGTCACGTTGTATGGCATCGTCGATGCGGGCTTTACGTACACGAACAACCAGAAGGGCGAGCACAACATCCAGGCGACGCAGGGCAACGTGCAGGGCTCGCGCTGGGGCCTGCTCGGCAGCGAAGATCTGGGCGGCGGCAACAAGGTGCTGTTCCGCCTTGAAAACGGCTTCAGCCTGGAGACGGGCGCGTTGGGCCAGGGCGGCCGTCTGTTCGGCCGCAGCGCATGGGTTGCGCTGCAAAACAGCAAGGCGGGCACGATTACGCTCGGCCGCCAGTACAACAGCGTGCAGGACTATCTGTCGAACCTGCAGGCCAACGGTGTCGGCGCATTGAGCCAGTATGGCAACGCGATCTACGACAACGACGACCTGAACAACACGTACCGCACCAGCAACGCAGTGAAGTACACGACGCCGACCATCGCCGGCTTCACCGCGAATGCCATGTACGCGTTCTCGAACACGGCGGGCGACTTCGCGAACAACCGCGCATGGAGCGTTGGCGCCGACTACGTGAACGGCCCGCTGCGCCTCGACGCGGCGTACTCGCTCACCAACCAGCCGGCGACCAATACGACGGGCGCCGCACCGTCCGACAACTACTACAGCACGAGCACGTCGATCATTAGCAACGTGAAGCGCAACCAGGTGTGGGGTGCCGGCGGTGCGTACACGATCGGGCCGGCCACGCTCGCGCTGCTGTACACGAACTCGCACTTCGACATCATCGCGGGCGGCAGCCTGCACTTCCAGAACTACGAAGCGATGCTGAAGTACCAGGCGACGCCCGCAACGCTCGTCACGCTCGGCTACATCTACACGCTGCAGAACAGCACGGCGGCGTCGGCGAAAAACGCGCACTACAACCAGGTCGCACTGGGCGGCGAGTACTTCCTGTCGAAGACGACCGACCTGTACCTGAACGGCATCTATCAGCGCGCGTCGGGCGCGAATGCGTGGGTTGAAGGCATTTCGAATCCGTCGAGCAATCAAGGCCAGTTCGTGACCGTGGCAGGCATCCGCCACAAGTTCTAAAGCACGGCATGGCAACAGGCACGAAAGCGCGCCATCGCAGCGTGCCGTGTCCTGTTGCCGATCACCTATATCAGGAGCAAACATGGCGACCGTCACCGGCAGTCTGCTACTCGTCTACGCATTGATCGCGATCGTCGCACTCGTCGTGCTGATCGCGCGCTTCAAACTGAATCCGTTCATCACGCTGATGGTGGTGTCCGTCGCGCTCGCGCTGGCCGTCGGCATGCCGATGACGTCGATTCTCAAGTCGTTCGAAACCGGGGTCGGCGGCACGCTCGGCCATATCGCGATCGTCGTCGGGCTCGGCACGATGCTTGGCAAGATGATGGCCGAGTCGGGCGGTGCCGAGCGCATCGCGCGCACGCTGATCGATCTGTTCGGGCCGAAGAACGTGCACTGGGCGATGATGTGTATCGCATTCCTGGTCGGCCTGCCCGTGTTCTTCGAAGTGGGCTTCGTGCTGCTGATCCCGATTGCGTTCAACGTTGCGCAACGCACAGGCACGTCGATGATTCGCGTCGGCATTCCGATGGTCGCGGGTCTGTCCGTCGTGCACGGCCTGATTCCGCCGCACCCGGCCGCGCTGCTGGCCGTTACCGCGTATGGCGCGGATATCGGCCACACGATTTTCTACGCGCTGATCGTCGGCATTCCGACGGCGGCCCTTGCCGGTCCGCTGTTTTCAAAACTGATTGAGCGCTTCGTGGTGCTGGAAGGCGTGAATCCGATGGCGCAGCAGTTCATCGAGCAGGATGCGAGGCGCGCCAATCAGGCCTTGCCGGGCTTCGGCATCACGCTGTTGACGGTGCTGTTGCCGGTGTTGCTGATGCTGGTCGGAAGCTGGGCCGATCTGATCGTGCCCGCGAAGACCACGGCCAACGACGTGCTGCATCTGATCGGCCACCCCGACATGGCGCTGCTGCTTGCCGTGCTGCTGAGCTTCTATACGTTCGGCACGACGCGCGGCTTCGGACGCGAGCAGATCCTGAAGTTCACCAACGAGTGTCTTGCGCCGACCGCGAGCATCACGCTGGTAGTGGGCGCGGGTGCAGGCTTCGGGCGCATTCTGATCGACAGCGGCGCGTCGAAGGCGATCGTCGATGTCGCGACGGGCGCGCATGTGCCGCTGCTGATCCTCGCATGGCTGGTGGCAGCGCTGATCCGCGTCGCAACGGGTTCGGCGACGGTCGCGATGGCGACGGCAGCGGGCATCATCGCGCCGATCGCGGCAGCGGCGGCATCGACGGCGACGGGCGTGCGCCCCGAGTTGCTGGTGCTGGCAACGGGCGCGGGCTCGCTGATTCTGTCGCACGTCAACGACGGCGGCTTCTGGCTCGTGAAAGAGTACTTCGGCATGAGCGTGCCGCAGACCTTCAAGACGTGGACGGTTTGCGAAACGATCATCTCCGTCACGGCGTTGCTGCTGACGTTGGGCGTCGCCGCTGTGGTGTGAGTTTCGCCGGGTGACGGCAGTCATCCGGATGCCATGAGCCGCCAGGGCTGGCGAGCGCATGCTTGCCAGCCTCAGATCGACAATCTCCTTCGTGCTTCCTCTCACGCTTCGCTGACTTTTGCGCTGTCGCGCACGCCGAAGCGGCCCAGCGCGCCATGCCAGGGACAGGAAGCCTTGTAAATAGGGTTCGCGCCCTTCACGCCGCAGGCCGCGCGCCCGTCACGAAGTACGCGTGAATGCCATGTGCGAAGCGGTTGAGCTGGGTTGCAAGCCCATGATTGGCCCGCGTCAGCGCGTTGTAGCCGAGCACGGCGGGAATCGCGACGAACAGCCCGAACGCCGTCATGATCAGCGACTCGCCCACGGGACCCGCGACGTGATCGATACTCGCCTGTCCCGTATGTCCGATGACGATCAGCGCATGATAAATGCCCCACACCGTGCCGAACAGGCCGACGAACGGCGCCGTGCTGCCGATCGACGCGAGTATCGTCAGACCCGCCTGCAGATGCGTGATGATGTCGTCCATCGTGTCTTTCAGGCAGCGTGTGACCCAGTCGGAGATGTCCATCGAATGTTGCAGATTCGACTGCGTGACCTGGTGATGTTCGACGGCTTCCTTGCCCGACAGCGCCAGCGCGAGCAGCACATTGCCTGAGTACGGCGAATCGTCGATACCGAGCTGGTGCAAGCCCGCTTCGAGGTTGCCGGCGTGCCAGAACGCGCGTTCCGTCGCGCGCGCGATCCGTGTGAGCCGCATCACGTTCCAGAGCTTGAGCACGATGACGGTCCACGAGAGCAACGACATCAGCAACAACGCGACGAGAATGGCGCGGGTCACGAAATCGCCTTGCTGCCAGACGTTTTCCAAGCCGTAGTGCTGCATGCCTGTTCTCCGTGATTGCGCTGTTGCGGGCTATATCGTAGCGCGAAGGACGCGAGTATTCAGCGCAGGCGCTGTGAGGTTCGATGGTTGCGGTCGTCGACAGGCAGGCGGGGACGCAATGGAGGAAAGGCCGGCGTTATTCAGCCAGCGTGCAGAGGAAGACCCGCTGCGCGCATCAATGCATGTAAGCGACGCGCCTCGGTCGCGAGCGGACCATGATGCCCGCATTCAACAGATTCAGCGCGAACCAGCGCATGACTTTGAGCGTGTGTCCGACGGACGCGGACGGAAGCCATTGATTCAGCAGATCGGTTGCAGCGGAGGAATCCGTCGATTGCAGATAAGCCAGCGTCTGCAGCAGCGACGCCTCGTCGCTGGCGATGTCCGACGCGCAGCGGCAACGCGTATCCAGCGGCCGATGAGAAGCGTGCAGCAGTGCGTGCATCATCATGTCGAAGCAGTCGATGCCCGCGAGCGCCAGCCCCACATCGCCGAGCACGTCGCGCCAGTGCTGCCCCTGGCGCACAGCGTCGCAGCGCGGCCGGAACCACGTGCGAACGGCGTTCAATACCAGTTGCTCGCTCGCATCGGGATAGTGCGAGAGGGCGTCCTCACTGAGCGAAGCTTCACGCAAGGCAAAGGCCGGATAGTTCATCGTATCCTCGACAGAATCATGGCTGCGCGCGGATCAGGCGCGGGCAGCGTCACACTGAATGGGTTGCCATTCGCGGACATAGGCATCGCTGGAAGGCCGGCGCGTCAGTTGTCCTTCCTTCTCCTTCTGCGGCGTCCCGACGAACAGAAAGCCAAGCAGACGTTCGGACGCGTCGAGTCCAAGCGCGCGATGCATGGCCGGCTCATAGGTATCGATTCCCGTCGCCCAGAAGCCGCCGTAGCCGTACAGATGAATGGCATTGAGCATGTTCATCGCGGCGGCTCCGACGCACAGGAGTTGCTCCAGTTCCGGCACCGACGAAGACAGATCGACGGCAGCCACTAGCGCGATGATCAGCGGCGCCGCCATCGCGCGCTGCCGACGATGCTCGTGCGCGCTGCGAGCCTCGTCCGGCGCGCGTGCGGCGGCGAGATCGACCAGCACGTCGCCGAATGCGTGGCGTGCTTCATCTCGAATGGTGATGAAGCGCCACGGACGCAGACGGCCATGATCCGTCGCGCGCATCGCGGCATCGAAGATGTGTTGCAGTTGCTGTTGGGTGGGCGCGGGTGCCGATAGCGGCCAGTGGGATCGGCGCGACAGCAGCAGGTCGATCGCGGTTTGCGATGTGCGATCCGCGCGGTCTGCTATCAGGGTTGAGGTCATGTGGCGGGTTCGTTGGTGCAGTGTCTTCGATAGGCACCATGATGCTACGGTTTCATTCTAAATGCAAACGATTCGCATTTAGAAAATGTGTTGGCGCAAAAAGCCGCGGATACATTTCGACACCTCGACGAAATATGGAAGACAAGTTCGGCCCTTCTAATGGCATCGAGTGTCGGGACATTCGCTGCTACGTCGAAGCCACCGATGCACGCGCCGGCGCAGGGAATAGCCGACGCGGCAAGGTGTTATCGATAGATAGCGTCCCTTGATGGTTCGGCACATCGGGCGCGCGTTGACCGACGGTTTCGAAAGTTAGAGGGCTAAATGAAAGTTGCAGTGATGGGTGCTGGGGCAGTGGGCTGTTTCTACGGCGGCATGCTTGCCAGGGCCGGGCATGAGGTGACGTTGATCGGAAGGCAGAATCATGTTTCAGCCATCAGTCGAGACGGACTGCGGCTCGAGTCGCGTTCTTTCGATGAGTTCATCGAGGTCGCGGCATGCACGGACGCTTCGGGCGTGGCGGGCGCCGATGCAATCCTGCTTTGCGTGAAGTCGCCCGATACGGAAGCCGCAGTGGATGCGATGAAGCCGTACCTCTCGGAGTCTGCCGTTATCGTCACACTGCAAAACGGCGTCGATAACGCTGAACGGGTGCGTGCCCTTGTCGAGCGCGAAGTATTGGCTGCCGTGGTCTACGTCGGAAGCGAGATGTGCGGACCCGGCCACGTCCGGCACCACGGAAGAGGCGAACTGATCATCGAGCCAGGCACGTCCAGCGAGCGTGTGGCTCGAATCCTGAATGACGCAGGGGTATCGACTTCGGTATCAGCGAATGTACGCGGTGCGCTTTGGGAAAAGCTGGTGTTGAACTGTGCATACAACGCGATCTCGGCGCTTGTTCAATTGCCTTTCGGCGAGCTTTGTCAGCGCGGCGGGACGGCCGTGAACAGGGCAATGCGCGATATCGTGGCGGAATGCATCGCGGTGGCGAGCGCGGACGGTGTGAACATCTCCAGGGACGTCGACGACGCGGTAGCAAGGATCATGGCGACGATTCCTGCGGGGCAATATTCATCGACTGCCCATGACGTGGCAACGCACCGGCCCAGCGAAATCGACCACCTGAATGGACATATTGTGGGCCGCGGCGCAGCGCTCGGCATCGCCACACCCGTCAATCATCTTTTGATGATGATGGTTCGGGTCCTCGACAATCAGCGGGCTGATAAACCTTCGTTGAAAGCGGCTTCGGCAGATGGGGTGCTGATTTGATGCTGCCATTTCCAGGCAGCCAACCGATGCCGCGAAGCGACACGCGGCCGTAACCGCCTCATACCGCGTTTTCACGCTCCATTCGCTGATCGTCCGCGCCCCGATGTACCGTCCGCTGCTCTTTCAGATACCGCGCAAGCTCGGCATTAGTCACGAAGCTCGCGGCTGAAGAGGCCGCGAGAATATCCCCGGCCTCTTGCGGTTTCGCGATTCCGAAGCCCTGCACGTAGTCGACGCCCAGTTCCTCCAGCGCGCGCAAGGTCTGGAAGTCTTCGACCCACTCGGCGATGCTGCGCATGCCCAGATTGCGCGCGAGGTTAATGATCGCCTCGACGATCGCGATATCGGCGGGATGGTTGCACATCGTGCGCACGAACTCGCCGTCGATCTTCAATGCATCGGCCGACAGCTTCTTCAGGTAACGCAACGATGTCTGACCCGCGCCGAAATCGTCGATGGCGATCTTTGCACCCATGTCGTGCACGCGCGCGATGAAGCGTTCCGTATGTTCGAGATCGTGCAGCGCGACGCTTTCGGTAATTTCGATGCACAGGTAATGGACGATGTCCTCGTGACGCGAGAACAGCGCGAACAGCTCGTCGAGGAAGTGTTCGTCGTTGAGCGAACCACCGCTCAGGTTCACGCACACGAAGCGAGTAGTGGAGAGCGACGCGCGATTCTCGCTGAGCCATGCGAGTGTCGTAGTGAGCACCCAGCGGTCGATCTCCACGATCGTGCCCGAGTCCTCGGCGGCGGCGATCAGTTTCGCGGCCGTCGCCACTGCGCCGTCCGGCGTGCGCATGCGCAGCAGTATCTCGAAGTCGAGCGACTCTGTCGGTGTGTGCATCGACATGATCGGTTGCATCACAAGGAACAGCCCGTCGGGCAGCCGGCTCTGTCCCAGCGCCTCGATCAGAGTGATCTCGGCGGCACGTTCCTCGAACGCCGGCGCGCCCTTGCGCAATGCCACGAGCCGCGCATTGCCGCCGCGTTTCGCGGCGCGGCACGCGCGGTCGGCATAGGCGAGGGCGTCCAGCGCGCGTTCGCCTTGCGAGCACTCGACGACGCCGATCGATCCCCTGACCTGGAACGCCCGCGTGTCGACATGGAACGGCGCGGCGTTCAACGCCGTGACGAGTTCGCGACAGCGCACGATGGCATCGTCGATCGGCATGTTCGCGAGCACGCACACGAACTCGTCACCGCCGATACGCCCGATCGGAATATGGGCGCCGAGACGCTCGACGAGGCGTGCCGCGACATGCCGCAGTATTTCGTCGCCGGTTCCGTGACCGAACAAATCGTTGAACACCTTGAAGCGGTCGAGATCGAGATACGCGAGTGCCCACGGGGCGCTTTCGCCGCATTGCCGGTCGATTGCATGCTCGATGCCGCGACGGTTCAGCAGACCGGTGAGGGGATCATGCTCGGCCAGGAAGTGCAACCGCTCGACCGCTTTCGAGCGGTCCGTCACGTCCTCGAGCGAGCCTTCGATAAAGCCGTTCGCGCGAATCGCGCGCAGCGAGTAGCGCCGCGACTCTGTCTTCGTGCCCGCTGTGCCGTCGATTTCGATCGACGCCGAGTCGTCGCGCTCCAGCAGTTCACCCAGGGCGCGCTCGGCGCCCGGGGCGAAATAATCGGCCCAGCGACGCGTGCCGTCCTGTTCATCATTCAGGCCCAGCATCGAGTGCAGCGCCGGATTGGCGCGGACGAAGCAGCTTTCGCCGTTCAGCGTGAAGAGGCCGATCGGCGTGACGTCATAGGTGTTGCGCAGCTCGACCTGCATCTGCCGGCGGCGCTCGCGTTCTTCGCGCATCCGTTCCGCAATCGCGAACGCGCACAGCATGCTCGACGACAGCGCCGTCACGACGGGGCTATGTGTGCCCGCCAGCGCTTTCACGCCGAACGCGGCGGCGAGCACTTCTGACAGCGTCGCGACCAGCACGATGGCCATTGACGCGACATACCAGAGCACGGTGCGCGAGCGCGCCTTGAAGAACAGCTGCACGAGGAAATAGGTCAGCACCAGGATGCAGAAACTGGCGGTTGCCCACAGCACGGGGATGAAGTGCGCGTAACTCAGCAAGAACGCAGCGGCCATCAGCACGCAGCCGCCATACCGCACGGCCTGCAGGCTCCAGCGCAGACCGATTGCTTTCAGCTCGCGGCGAAACAGCTCCACGAAGAGTGTCGTGGTCAGCACGTAGTAGGCCGCGAACGTGAATTCCCGCAAAAACTCGATATGGTCAGGCGGGATGGTCCGGCCCAGCCACTCGGTGTCGAAGCCCATCGCATTGGCGCTCAGCCGCAGGTTGCCGACGAGCCATGCGGCAAAAATGACATAAGTCCATTCGCGATTGATGATTGCCGTCACGAACACGAAGATGGCGAGCGTCAGCAGGCCGCCCGTGATCAGCGCTGCACTCTGGTAGAAATCGAGTGTTGTCTCCTCGAGCTTGTCGAGGCTCGATGCCGAGGCGCTGATATAGGCGGGTCCGGAGAACGTGCCCCGGCACAGGATCTGTGCATCGGGCGTGTGCCCGTCGAGCTTCAGCGCAAAGCCGGCCTTGTTGTCGCGCATCGCGCCGCTCGTGCCGTGGCGGTCGCCCGCGCCGAGCAGCGTGAGGACGGGGCCCGTCCGCCAGCAGGAAATCGTTTGCGCGTGCCGGGAAGGAAGATCGACGAACGTGGCGTCTCCGCTGTCCATGGCAGGCGCGGTGAGCATGAACCAGAATGGCGTTTCCGCGAGATGGGTACTGAAACGGGCGGTGTGCGCGGTATTGCGCAGGCGTTCGATGGCGGCGGCGGGCGACAGCGTCGCCGACGGATCCGCAATCACAGGAAAGCTGAGTGGAACCGTCCCCGTGGTATCGAACTGGCGCGGCCCCCAGAGCAGGACTGCAATGGTGCCAAGCGCAATCACAAACGGCGCTACGTATACGGAGAAGCGCAGGAAAGCCCAGCCGGTCAGTCGGTCCCGAAACGCCCACTTAACGCTTGTCATCTGCTGCATTTCCCCAGTGACTTCATTCCCGATCTCATTGCAATGCTGCGACGGCTGGCAGCGAAGGCGCGACTGCGCCGACGCTCCCCATCTTTTGTCCGCCCGAATTGCTTCGGGCGGACACCTTACCCTACCTGCCTTACGCTTCGCTCAACGACCTCAGATAATCCGAGGCGCTGTCCGGCAGGCTGCCGCGCTCGATGCCGTGGCGGGCTTCGCCCTGCGATGATGCGACGCTGACGTCGATGTCGACGTGATCCGTTTCGAAGAAGAACCCATAGAACGGATGGTTGACCTTCGCCCAGCGCTGACGGACCAGTGCAACCGGTTTCGCCATCACCCGATGCGGCAACCCGCCGACGTGCGACATCGGCAGGAATTCATTCTGCCCGTATACATCTTCGAACAGCATCGCCTCGTATTCCCGATCGAGCGGCGAACGCGCGGTAATTAACATCCAGTCGACCCCGTTCTGCGCGCAAAACATGTAATACGCCTTGCACAGCGCCACCTTGACCATCCGGCCGATCGCGCCGCGCGCCACGCCGAGCCGCGTTGCCTCGGCGAGGCGCGCCTGGCCCAACCAGTCCGGCAGTTGGACCGATTGTTCGACGGCAAGCGGATCGAATACGTTCGTCTGGACCCGCATGGTGCCGAGCGGGCCACCGTCCAGCCGCGATTGCGCGAGCAGCACGACCGTGCCAGGCGCGCCATCCAGCGCTTCGACGCCCATGGTCTCCGCGAATTCCGGCAAGTGCCGCCGATACGCCGCGCGGCGCATCTCGACCGCCTTGTCGAGTTCCGAGTGGTTACTTACCACCTTTATCGTAAACGGCAGCCTTTCCGTTTTCTTTACCGTGCCCGAATTAAAGCCCTCTCCGAGCAACGTGTAACCCGTATTTTGCTTCAAAACGACTGAATCGATGCGGTCCATATCCAACCCCGTAAGTGAGTGAGAAAAAAGTGCGTCGCGTTCAAAACGGCAGAACCGCGCTGAACGCGACAAACTAGAGTCTCATGAACGCAGATACGGTGATATGCAAAGCCCGTTCAATTCGGAGAGCGGAGTTTGAATAAGTGCCGGCAAAACCTTTGAATATAGGCAGCCGCGCGCAACATAGAAAATGAGCGTTTCATCGAAGCTACGCACGGCATCGATGAACAAGGTGTGCGAATTGGTTGGTTGTACTGCGCCACGCCACGATGCTCTGATGACGATCACTTTCCACTTTCGTCAACGGAGAACGTCATGAGCACAGTGCTGGATCAGCCGCAATCACACGCCGGTAACACCGATACCCACGAGGAATTGCGGGTGCGCCGCTACAAGCCGTTGATCGGCGCCGTCATCGAGAACGTCGATCTGTCGAAGCCGCTCTCCGACGATAACCATCAGGCGCTGCGTCAGGCGCTTGTCGATCACGGTGTGATCTTTTTTCGTGAACAGACGCTCACGCCTGAGCAACACGTTGCGTTTGCGCGCATCTTCGGTAATCCGATCCGCAAGAACATCTATTTGCCTGCCGTCGCGGGTTTTCCGGAAATCGAAGTCATCGCTCATAGCGACAAGACGCGTTCGGGCGGCACGGACAACTGGCATGTCGACGTATCGTGGCAACCTCAGCCGCCCAAGGCCACCGTGCTCCATGCACAGGAAATTCCCGAAGGGGGCGGCGGCGATACGATCTGGTCCTCGTCGGCGGCCGTCTACGACTTGCTGGATCCCGATCTGGCACGCTACTTCGAAAAACTGACGGCCGTGAACACGTTCATCGCATCGCCGAAAAAGAGCGCGTTGTCGGAACTGCTGAGCGGCTATGACATTCCAGAGGGCACGCAGGAAGACAGCGTCGAAGCAGGGCTGGCGCGCGTGCGCGACGCCGCGCAGAAATATCCGCCCATCGAAGTGCCCGTCATCAAGACGCATCCCGAGAACGGCCGCAAGCTCGTGTTCGTCAACGAAGGACATACGAGCCATTTGCTGGGCGTCTCGAAGACGGCCAGCCAGAGTCTGCTCAATTACCTGTACGACCTGATCAAGACGCCTGAAGTGCAGGCGCGTTTCGAATGGCGCGCGGGCGATGTCGCGATCTGGGACAACCGGCAGGTGCAGCACTACGCGGCACGCGATTACGGATCGGCAAAGCGGCGCATTCACCGCATCACGCTGGAACACGATGGCGTGTTTTGAGCGCGATATGCCGCGCACCGATCTTTTCGTACTGTTCACTACGGAACTTACTCAATGAAGCGTCGTGTCTTTCACATTGGACGCCGCGTCGCGGCGCTCCTCGGCGCGAGCCTGATCGCAGCCGCAGCGTCCATCCCTGCGCGTGCGCAGACGCCCGAGAAACTCGAGTTGCGGTATCAGGGCTGGGCCAGCAAGGTGCTGTATCCGGAGCTTGCCGAGGATCTCGGTTATCTGGCGCCGATCAAGCTCAACTGGGTCGGCAACACGATCAGCGGCCCGCAGGACATTCAGGCGGCCGTCACGGGCGATGTCGATTTCGGCGGGGCCTTCAATGGTTCGATCGTCAAGCTCGTTGCCGCGCACGCGCCAGTGAAAGCGGTGATCTCTTACGTCGGCACCGACAAGGAGACCAACGGCGGTCTTTTCGTGTTGCAGGACAGTCCTGTCAAAGGGGCGCGTGACCTGATCGGACGCAAGATCGGCGTCAATACGCCGGGCGCGTACGCGCAGTATCTGGTGACGGCCTACCTGCAGAAGTCGGGCTTGTCGAAAGAGGAAATCGAGAAAGTTGTGTTCGTCGCCGCGCCGCCTGTGAATCTTGCGCAGTTGCTCAAACAGAAACAACTCGATGCCGTGTTCCTCGAAGACATCATCAAGGACAAACTGCTCGCGGATGGCGGCGCAAGACTGCTCACCACGGACTACCAGTTGCTCGGCTCGTTCGGCTACGCGAGCTACCTGTTCACGGACAAGTTCATCGCGCAGAACCCGAACACCGTGCGCAAGTTCGTCGACGGCACGGCTCGGGCGATCGAGTGGGCACGCAATACGCCGCGCGCCGAGGTCGTCGCGAGACTCAAGAAGATCGTCGAGGCGCGGCATCGCAACGAGGACACCTCGATCGTCAACTACTGGAAGTCGGCGGGCGTGGGCGGCAAGGGCGGTCTGATCGCAGCGGAGGACTTCACGACCTATATCGACTGGTACGTCAACAATGGCGTGCTGAAAGCGGGGCAGGTGAAGCCGGATGCCGTCTATTCGAACCAGTTCAATCCGTTCAACCAGTCGGTGGCGAGCAAATGAACCATCGGCCAGTCAACGCGAGGCAATCAGGATGAGTGCGTCAATCAGCGTACGCAACGTCGGCAAGGGTTTTCATCTGAACCGGCGTGGCCATTTCGTGGTGCTGGAAGACGTGTCTTTCGATGTCGCGCCGGGCGAGTTCGTCGCGCTGGTCGGACCGAGCGGATGCGGCAAGACGACCTTGCTCGATCTGATCGGCGGCCTGACGCTGCCCGATCGTGGACAGATACTCGTCGGCGGTCGGGAAATCGACGGGCCCGGACTCGATCGCGGCATCGTGTTCCAGCAGTACGCGCTCTTTCCGTGGAAGACGGCACTCGGCAATGTCGAGTTCGGACTGGAAGCAAAGGGCGTCGGTAAACGCGAGCGCAGGGCGATTGCGCAGCGTTTTCTGGACCTCGTGGGATTGAGTGCTTTCGCCGACCATTACCCGCATCAGTTGTCGGGCGGCATGAAGCAGCGCGTTTCGATTGCCCGCGCGCTATCGTACGAGCCGGACGTGCTGCTGATGGACGAACCGTTCGCCGCGCTCGATGCGCAAACGCGCGAAACGCTGCAGGACGAGTTACTGCGTATCTGGAAACGCACGGGCACGACGGTGGTGTTCATCACCCACTCGATCGACGAAGCCATCTATCTCGGTCAGCGCGTGCTCGTCATGGCGGCGGCGCCGGGACGTATCACGCATACGCTGCCTGTGCACGTGCCGCGCGAAGACCTCTCCGAAGACGTGCGCGCGACGCCAGAGTTCGTGCGTCTGCGTCACGAGATCTGGCAGTTGATCCGGCAACGCCGCAGCGGGTCGCATCTGCAGGTGGCCCACGCGGCCTGATAACAATCTCGATAGGGGGAAACTATGAGCACTTTGTCTGTCGAGCCGAAGCGCGGCGCGTGGCATGCAGTCGGCGAGTACGCTTCGGCGGCGGCGCCTCGCGCGTTGCGTGGCAGTATCGCCATCGTCGCGTTCATTGCGCTTTGGGAAGTGTTGCCGCGCGCCGGATGGGTCGACTCGACGTTCTTGCCGCCGTTCTCGACGGTCTTGCGCGCGTTGTTCGATATGGTAGTTTCGGGCGAACTGGGCGTGCATCTGCTTGCCAGCGCAGCGCGGGCGGCAACGGGGTTCGCGATCGCGGTTGCAGTCGGCGTGCCGCTGGGACTGTTTATCGGCTGGTATCGCACGCTTGCCGATGTGCTGAACCCGTTGCTCGAACTCTTTCGCAACACGGCGCCGCTCGCACTGCTGCCCGTGTTCGTGCTCGTGCTCGGGATGGGCGAGACGTCGAAGATCTCGATGGTCATTTATTCGTGCATCTGGCCCGTGCTGCTCAATACCGTCACAGGCGTACGCAACGTCGATCCGCTGCTGATCCGCTCCGCGCGGTCGATGGGGCTCAAACCCGTGCAACTGTTTCTGAAAGTCGTGCTGCCTGCGTCTGTACCCGCCGTGTTTACGGGTATCCGCGTGGCGGGCGCCTATTCGATTCTGGTGCTGATTGCGGCAGAAATGGTGGGCGCAAAGGCGGGGCTTGGCTATCTCGTGAACTACTCGCAGTTCACGTTCGAAATCCCGAAAATGTATGCGGGTATCGTCACGCTCGCGGTGCTGGGACTCGCGTTCAATCAAGGCGTGGTTGTTGCCGAGCGGCGTCTGACGGCATGGCGGGGCGAAGACTGACGCAGCGCGTAACAGAAAGGCTTGCGCACTTTATCAAATGCAAACGCCGCGCGTATCTTGTCGATACGTGCGGCGTTTTTGCACTGAGCTTTTTTACAGCATCGGTGAGTTCAATCAAGCATGCTAGAAGTCGAAGCCCGGACCACCCGCGCCCGGACCCGCCGGTGAAGCAGCGGCCGCTGCATCCTTGGGCGCTTCATGCACGGTGGCATCCGTCGTCAACAGCAGACTTGCCACAGATGCCGCATTTTGCAGAGCGGTGCGCGTGACCTTCGTCGGATCCACCACGCCGGTTTCGACGAGATCAGCGTATTCACCCGTTGCCGCGTTGTACCCGTAATTGCCCGAACCTTCCGCGACCTTGGCGACGATCACGCTCGCTTCCTCGCCCGCATTCGCAACGATCTGGCGCAGCGGTTCTTCGAGTGCGCGCCGCACGATGTTGATGCCGGCGTTCTGATCGGCGTTCACGCCTTTCAGCTCGGCGATCGCCTGCTTGACGCGAATCAGCGCCACGCCGCCGCCCGGCACAATGCCTTCCTCGACTGCCGCGCGCGTGGCGTGCAGCGCATCGTCGACGCGGTCCTTCTTCTCCTTCACTTCGATTTCGGTCGCGCCGCCTACCTTGATGACAGCCACACCGCCGGCGAGCTTCGCGACGCGCTCCTGCAGCTTCTCGCGGTCGTAGTCGGACGTCGCCTCTGCGATCTGCGCGCGAATCTGCTTCACGCGCGCCTCGATATTCGTCTTCTCGCCGGCTCCGTCGATGACCGTGGTGTTCTCCTTGCCGACCTCGATGCGCTTGGCGTGGCCGAGTTCGGCCAGCGTCGCTTTTTCGAGCGTCAAACCCGTTTCCTCGGCGATGACCTGACCGCCCGTCAGAATCGCGATGTCTTCGAGCAGCGCCTTGCGGCGATCGCCGAAGCCCGGAGCCTTGACAGCCACAGTCTTCAGAATGCCGCGAATGTTGTTCACGACCAGCGTCGCGAGCGCTTCGCCTTCGACGTCTTCCGCGATAATCAGCAGCGGCCGCCCCGACTTCGCGACCTGCTCGAGCACGGGCAGCAGATCGCGGATGTTCGAGATCTTCTTGTCGTGCAGCAGCACGAACGGCTCTTCGAGCACGGCGAGTTGCCGGTCCTGATTGTTGATGAAGTAGGGCGACAGATAGCCACGATCGAATTGCAGGCCTTCCACGACATCGAGTTCGTCGGCGAGCGACTTGCCGTCTTCGACCGTGATGACGCCTTCCTTGCCGACGCGGTCGATCGCTTCCGCGATGCGTTGCCCGATCGACTCTTCACCGTTGGCCGAGATGGTTGCGACCTGGGCAATCTCTTTGCTGGTCGTCGTCGGCTTGCTGATTTTCTTCAGTTCTTCGACGGCGGCGATCACAGCCTTGTCGATGCCACGCTTCAGGTCGAGCGGATTGAGCCCTGCCGCCACATATTTCTGCCCTTCGCGGACGATGGCCTGAGCGAGCACGGTGGCCGTCGTCGTGCCGTCGCCGGCGGCGTCGCTCGTTTTCGATGCGACTTCCTTCACGAGCTGGGCGCCGATGTTCTGCAATCTGTCCGCGAGCTCGATTTCTTTCGCAACGGACACACCGTCCTTCGTGACGATGGGGCTGCCGAAACTACGTTCGAGCACGACGTTGCGGCCTTTCGGGCCGAGCGTCACCTTCACCGCATTGGCGAGCAGGTTGACGCCTTCAACCAGTTTGGACCGCGCGTTATCGCTGAAAGCGATTTCTTTGGCTGCCATGATGGGACTCTCCTCAGGATTGAACGACTGCGACGATATCTTCTTCGCGCAGCACGAGCAGTTCGGTGCCGTTGACCTTCACCGGCTGCCCCGCATATTTGCCGAACAGCACGCGTTCGCCGACCTTCAGGTCAGGCTCGATACGCTTGCCGTCGTCGCTGCGACGGCCCGGACCGACTGCGAGGATTTCGCCCTGATCCGGTTTTTCAGCGGCGCTATCGGGAATCACGATGCCCGACGCCGTACGGGTTTCCTGATCGAGACGCTTCACGATCACGCGATCATGTAACG
The DNA here is from genome assembly GCF_002902965.1 of Paraburkholderia hospita. Taxonomy (GTDB): domain Bacteria; phylum Pseudomonadota; class Gammaproteobacteria; order Burkholderiales; family Burkholderiaceae; genus Paraburkholderia; species Paraburkholderia hospita. The sequence goes on from NZ_CP026107.1 coordinate 1,236,568, forward strand.
GACGCAAACTCATCTGTTCTTCCTTCTTGACGAATGACGACTGGTTTTCTCATTGGCACTCTCACGCGAAGAGTGCTGACTGAGAGCCGAGTATAAAAAGCGCTGTATGCGCACTCCAATAATCGATTTGCACAAACTTAACGGGCCGCGCGAGATTTGCAATGCACGTAGCGTGCGTAAGCAAGCGGTACGCGCATCGGCAGATATCGTTATCGGCTTTTGTTGGTTGCAACGGCGCGTGTGCGACGCTTAATCTGGAATGCTGTGAACCTGTCCGGAGACTGTCGATGAGTACGATTCCCACCGCCCAGCACGATGCCGTCAGCGGTGCCGACGACGCGGAATTTGACGCGCGCTTCGCGCCCATATTCGAGCGGATTGCAGCTGGCAGCATCGAGCGCGAGCAGAATCGGGAACTCGCCTACGAAGCAGTGCGCTGGTTGAAGGAAGCGGGGTTCACCGCGTTGCGAGTGCCAAAGCGCTATGGCGGTAGCGGCGCGACGTTGCCGCAGTTCTTTCGTCTTTTGACGCGTCTGGGCGAAGCCGACTCGAATCTGCCGCAGATCTTGCGGTTGAATTCGGGCTTTATCGAAAGCCGGCTCGAAAGCGATGACGAAGCGCTGCGCGAGCGCTGGCTCCCGAAGATCGCGGCGGGTGAGACCGTGGGTGCCGCGATATCCGAGCGCACCGCGAGCACGCACAATAGCGTGACGCTGGTGGCCGACAAAAGCGGCAACGGCTGGTGGTTGAATGGCGAGAAGTACTACAGCACGGGCACGCTCTACGCGGACTGGATCGACGTCGCCGCGCACGACGGCGCCGACGACGTGCGCGTGGTGGTGCGCGCCGATGCGCCCGGTGTCGCGCGCATCGACGATTGGGACGGCTTCGGACAGCGTTTGACTGCGAGCGGAACGACGCGCTTCGACTCTGTCCATGTGAGCGATGACCAGCTACTCGTGCGCTACAAGGCGTCGGAGCCGCGCCGCAATACCTCGCTCACGGCCTTCTATCAGACCGTCCATCTCGCGACGCTGACAGGCATCGCGCGCGCGGTGCTGCGCGACGGCGTCGCGTTCGCGCAGTCGCACACGCGCACGTTCGGCGTGCCAGGTCGATCGAGCCCGCGTGACAATCCACTCGTGCATCGCGTGGTGGGGCGGCTGGCCAGTCTCGCTTATTCGGCCGAGAGTATCACCGCATCGGTGGCGCGCTCGCTCGAAAATGCGTATCAGGCGAGACTCGCGGGCCGGGCGAATACAGATACGTATATCGCACTCGATATCGAAGCCTATCAGGCGCAGCAGATCGTGATCGAACAGGTGCTGGAGGCGGCCACGCTCGTATTCGAAGTGGGCGGAGCCTCAGCGACGAGTGAGACACGGCGGCTCGATCGTCACTGGCGCAATGCGCGTGTGCTCGCTTCGCACAATCCCGCGATCCAGCGCGAAGCGGCCGTGGGCAACTTTCATCTGAACGGCGCGGCGTCCAACGAACGCTTCAGTCTCACGCATTCGCCCAGCGAACTGGGACGTGTTGCGACGGACAGTGCGGTTGCCGTCAATGGATAACGCGAGATCGTAGAGCGTCGCTTGCGGCGGCGCAAATAACGTTCCGCGCTATCGTTATCGTGAATCAATACAAGCGATAGCGCGCCGACACGTTGCTACATAGAGATACAAAAGCACTACTTTCAGAAACACGCCAGATACATTCGCAAGGTTGAATACGGCGCACTGCTTGCCATGATCGGGCTTCGAGAACCATGGCATGCGCAGTCGCGCCGCCATTGGCGTACGTTGGCGCGCCGATGAGCGATCCCTCATCCACAAGAAATTCTGCGTAAGCGCAGCCGCGAACAGCGCTGACAACGCAACCACCCATCAGCTCACGACACAGCGATCGTTGCGCGTGCGACGTGATCGATTGACTGTCCTTTCCAAAAGAGTAGTGCAATGCAAGTTGACGTATTAGATCCGGCCGGTTCCAGCCTGGAGGAGGCAGCCGATTTTTCTGTCCCTGTCCCCGGGATAGAGGCGCCTGCCCGCGCCGCCGAGGCCGTGCTCGAATTGCGCGACGTCAGCAAGGCCTATCGCAGCGCGCGGGGCGGTGAACCCGTGTTCGCCGTGCGCGGCGTCAATCTGACGCTTCAACGTGGAGAAGTGCTTTGCCTGATGGGCACGTCCGGCAGCGGCAAGTCGACACTGCTGCGGCACGTCAACCGCCTCGTCGAACCTGACAGCGGTCAGGTACTGATCGACGGCATCGACGTCGGGGCGCTGTCCGCGAGTGAGTTGCGTGCGCTGCGCGCCCGATGCATCGGCATGGTGTTTCAGCACTTCGGTTTGCTGCCGCATCGCACGGTGCGCGACAACGTCGCTTTGCCGCTCGAATTGCGCGGAGAACATGTCGAGGCGCGACGGTCTGCCGCTGATCGCTTGCTGGCGACCGTGGGGCTTATCGAGTGGGGCGACCACTATCCCTCCGAGTTGTCGGGCGGGATGCAGCAGCGGGTGGGATTCGCCCGTGCGCTCGCGAACGATCCCGACATTCTGTTGATGGATGAACCGTTCAGCGCGCTCGATCCTACTATTCGCCGGGACCTGCAATCGAGCTTCTTGCGCATCGCGCGCGAGCGGGGCATCACGACGCTGCTCGTCACGCATGATCCCGGCGAAGCGTTGCGCCTCGCTGACCGTATCGCGGTGCTGCGCGACGGACGTCTGATCCAGGTCGGCACGCCGGAAGAACTGCTCGCTCATCCCGCCGACGCCGGCGTCGCCGATTTTTTCATCGAGCATGCGGGTGCGGGTTCAGCCCCGATCGCGGTTCCGACCGATGCTCCAAACGAGGCTGCGATTCAAGACGATGCTGCCGCTGCGCCGGTCCACCCGCGAAGCGTCGGGCTGTCCGCCATCACCTCGGCTTTGCTGGGGCCCGCTGCGCTTGCCGTGCAAGGTTATGCGGGCGCCTTTTGGACCAGCCTGATCGCCGAAGTGTGTTCGGCAGGATGGCTGGGCGTCGAGTGGCGTGAAGGCGCATTCCCGTTCGCCTTCGTTGCCGCGTTGGTGTGGGCGGCAAACCGGGCGGTGGCCGCGCGGCATGCGAGGCGCGCCGGCCCCGTGCAACAACGCAGCGCGTGGTCGCCGCTGCTCGTGCTGCTGATTACGGAAGCACTCGTCTTCGCTCACGCGCTTGGTGCGAATCTTGGCGTTCTCGCCAACTTTCCGTCGAGCGTCACGCTTGCGACGGCCGTATCGGACGCGATCGAACAGGCGATCGCATGGGCCCAGGTGTCGTTCGAAGCGATCTTCGCCTGTATCGTCGTGCTGGTGCGCACCGTGGTCGACGGCATTCAGTTTGCGCTCGGCTGGCTGCCGTGGATCGTTCCCGCTACGCTGGTCGTGTTCGCCGCGTGGCGCGCGGCAGGCGTGGCGCTGGCGCTCACCAGCGCTGCGGCGCTCGCTTATCTCGGCCTCTTCGGCTTCTGGGCTCGCACGATTGCAACGGTCTCGCTGGTGGGCTCCTCGGTGTTCGTCACGCTGATGATTGGCGTGCCGGCGGGCATCGTGCTCGCGAAGCATCCGAAGTTGCGAAGAGTCGTTGCGCCGCTGCTCGACGTGATGCAGACGCTTCCGTCGTTCGTCTATCTGATTCCCGCCGTCGCATTCTTCTCGGTCGGCAAAACGCCCGCTGTCATCGCAACCGTTGTCTTCGCGCTCGCGCCTGTGATCCGGCTGACGGTGCTCGGCATTCATGAGGTGCCGAAAGCAGCAGTGGAAGCCGCCGAAGCGCATGGCGCGACGTGGTGGCAAACGCTCACCAAGGTCGAGCTTCCCTTGGCGCGCGAGTCGTTGCTACTGGGCATCAATCAGACCATCGTCATGAGCCTGTCGATGGTGGTGGTCGCTGCGTTGATCGGCGCAGATGGCCTCGGCTATGACGTGATGACGGCACTGCGCAATGTGCGAAGCGGTGACGGCGTGCTCGCCGGCATCGCCATCGTACTGTGTGCCGTCATTCCCGATCGCATCCTCCAGTCGGCGCTCAAGCGCCGGCATCGATCCACTTCCATCAGATAGAAAGCATGTTGAAGAAACGTACAGCCCGGTTTGCGGGCATCGCGGTAGCGCTGGGTCTTCTCTTTCCCGCTTTGTCGGCGACGGCCAAGGACAAGGTCGTCATCGGCGAACTCAACTGGCCAGGCGCGGTTGCCATCGAGCATGTTCTCGGCGAAGTCATCTCCACGCGCCTTGGCGGCGACGTGTCCTACCTGGCAGGCGATCTACCCGTTCTGCTTGCCGCTGCGGCGAAGAACGATGGCGCGGTCGACGTCGTGCCGGACGTCTGGCTGCCGAACGAGTCGGCCCCGTGGGCGAAGTATGTATCGGGCGGTACGCGCTCGCTCGTGCCGAACGTGCATCCGTACGTCGGCGTGCAGGGCTTCTATATTCCGGGCTACATTCAGGACAAGTACGGCGTGAAGTCGGTCTACGACCTGCGCAAGCCGGAGATTGCGAAGCTCTTCGTTCCCGTTGGCGGCGGCAAGGCGCAGTTGCTGGTCGGACCGGCCGGCTGGGGCTCGACCTATATCGGCGAGGTCAAGGCGAAGGACTACGGCTTCGCGAACAGCTTCGACTCCGTCTCGACGGAAGCCGCCGCGACCTACGCGCGGCTCGAAGCCGCGTACCGGCAGAATCGCGGTATCGTTTTCTATGCGTACACACCGGACTGGATCTTCTCCGCATTCGATCTGCGCCGCCTCGACGAACCGGCATTCGACGGCTATGCGCAGGACGACAAGAAGGGCGATCCGCAATACAAGGCAGACGGCTGCTGGAAGTTCATCAATCCGACGACGGACTCGGACTGGCTGAACAAGAGTCACATCACGTGTGCCTATCCGGATGCGAAAGTCTATGTGCTGGCTGCGCGTTCGTTGCAGACGCGCTCGCCGAAGATCGCTGCGTTTCTTTCGAATGTCTCGTTCGATCCTGTGGCGCTCAATGAGCTGATTCTGAAGATCCAGAAGAACCATGAACCGGCCGATGCGGCCGCCAAAGCGTGGGTCGCGGCGCATCGTTCGACAGTCGATGCATGGCTCGCGGGCGACGCAAAACCCGGCAACGCGAAATAAAGGAGTGTGTAGATGAGTGAGCAAAATCAGGTGACGCTTGGCGCGGGATGTTTCTGGGGTGCCGAAGCGGGCTTTCGGGCGATGCCCGGTGTAGTCGATACGCGCGTGGGTTTCGCAACAGGTACGCAGCCGGACGCTCCGAAAGTGGAAGTCGTTCAAGTCGATTTCGATCCGTCGATCGTCGCGTTGTCGGAAGTGATCGAGCAGTTCTGGGACTTGCATGATCCGACTTCCGTCGATCGTCAAGGGCCGCATAACGGCGCGAAATATCGCTCGGTGATTTTCGTGAACTCGGACGAGCAGGCGGAAGAAGCGAATGCCGCAAAGCGCGCGCTCAATGAATCGGCACGCTTCGCCGCACCCGTGGTGACCGAGATCGTCACGTTGCAGTACTTCGAACTGGCGTCGGAAGAAGATCAACGCTATGTCGAAAAGCATGGCGCGGGGGCCTGCAGCCTGTAGCCGTAAGCCGCACGCACTCGTGTGCGGTGCAATCGTCGTTTTCCTTTTGACGGCGCCGCGAAGATGGGCAAGCGTGACCCATTCTTCGCCGCGTCCTTCCCAAAAGCACATCTCCTCATAAGCAATTCCAGATTCGATAGTAGGCCTGGCTCGCCGGTACTGATCCAATATGCGATTACCCTGGCGATGCGCGCTACGTGACCGACGCGGGCCGTCTCTGCCTGCATCGCGCGGGGTGTGACCATACGCACGATCTAGCGGTTACGCGTGCCTGCCGAAGGAGCATTCATGAGTCTGGACATCTTCTGGTTTCTGCCGACCTCGGGCGATACCCGTTATCTCGGCAAATCCGATTTCGGCCGGCCGCCGACCAACGAATACATGCGCCAGATTGCCGTCACGGCGGAAGATCTGGGCTATGACGGCCTGTTGATTCCCACGGGCAGCAGTTGCCAGGACCCCTGGGTCACGGCCGCAAGCCTGATTCCTGTCACGCAGCGCATCAAGCTGCTGGTCGCGCTGCGTACGTCGATCAGCGGCCCGACGGCGGCCGCACGCCAGGCGGCGACGCTCGACCAGGCCTTGCACGGGCGTCTGCTGCTCAACGTCGTGCCGGGCGGCGATGCAACCGAACTCGCTGCCGATGGCGTCTTCTACACCCACGACGAACGCTACGCCGCCGCCGACGAGTTTCTCGGCGTCTGGCGCGATCTGCTTGCCGGCGACACGGTGGACTTCAAGGGCAAGTACGTGCACGTCGAGGGGGCGCGGAATTTTCATCCGCCTGTGCAGCAGCCGCATCCGCCGCTGTATTTCGGCGGTTCGTCGCCGGCCGCGCACGAACTCGCGGCAAAACACGTCGACGCGTATCTGACCTGGGGCGAGCCGCCCGCCGCGGTGGCCGAAAAGTTCGCCGACGTGCAGCGTCGCGCGGCCGCTCATGGCCGCAAGCTCCGTCTCGGCGTGCGGCTGCACGTGATCGTGCGCGAAACCAATGAGGAAGCGTGGGCCGAAGCGGACCGCCTGATCAGCAAGCTCGACGACGAAGACATCCGCCGCGCCCAGGAAAACTACGCACGGATGGACTCGGTGGGTCAGCGCCGCATGGCCGAGTTGCACGGCGGACGCCGCGACCAGCTGGAGATCAGCCCCAACCTGTGGGCGGGCGTCGGCCTCGTGCGCGGCGGCGCGGGCACTGCACTCGTGGGCGACGCGCAGACCGTGGCCGCGCGGCTTCTGGAATATGTCGATGCGGGCGCCGATAGTTTTGTGCTGTCGGGCTATCCGCATCTCGAAGAGTCGATCCGTTTTGCGGAACTGGTGTTTCCGCTATTGCCCGGCAAGAAGCCGGTGACCTTGCGCGATCAGGTGCTCACGGGCGGTGCGTTCGACGTGCGGGCAAGCAAGGCTTAACCCCTGAGGTTCAACCGATTTATCAGCAGAATGCGGGCGATGCCAATCCACGCCCCCGTCTTTAGAAATGAAATTTGATTGGTTCTGTTTCGGGTCCCAGTTGCAACATCATCTCCCTTGATGGCTATAGACGGTTTGCCGCGCTGTTGCGGCACTTTCCATCAGCAAGGAGGCGACATGGCAGCAGTACTCGAAGAACGACCGACCAACGCAGTGCTTGCGACGGCACGCGAGAAGGCGGCATCGGCAGGTTTGACGTATCCGGGCGGCGTTTCGCCACAGGATGCGTGGGCGCTTTTTTCCAGCGGCGACGCCGTGCTGGTCGACGTTCGCACGGCCGAGGAGCGCAAGTTCGTCGGCTACGTGCCGGGCGCGGTACATGTGCCTTGGGCAACGGGTACGAGCCTTACGCGTAATCCGCGTTTCGTAAGGGAACTCGAGTCGAAGACGGGCAAGGATGCCGTGGTTCTGCTGCTGTGCCGTAGCGGCAATCGCTCGGCGCTGGCCGCCGAAGCTGCGTCCAAGGCGGGCTTCACGCAGGTGTTCAATGTACTGGAAGGGTTCGAAGGGGACCTCAACGACGGACAGCATCGCGGCACACTGAATGGCTGGCGCTTTGTCGGCCTGCCTTGGGTGCAGGACTAGCGCGCTCTGTCCGGCTCTTTGGGGAATGCGTGAGCGCTGCGCGTGACGCGCAGCGTGACTCGCCGCTTGTCGGTTTTCGAAGCATAAGGAGCATGGCAGTGGGCGCATTCGATATCGACAGCATCGCCGGATCGCTTCAGGCCGTCCGGCAACAATGGCGCGATGGACAGCGGCGCGCGCTGGAGCCCGGCGGGCGCGATCTGCCTTCGCGCGACGCGCTCGCGGCAGCGATCGACGCACTGAAAGGCGCGCTCTTTCCAATGCGACTCGGGCCACCCGATCTGCGTCAGGAAAGCGAAAACTTTTACGTCGCTCACGCGCTGGACGCGGCATTGCACGGTCTTCTCGCTCAGGCGCGCCTCGAATTGCATTACGCCGCGCGGCGCGAGAGGGCGGATGGCGAAGCCATCGAGACACGCGCGCTTGCCGCTGTCCGTGCGTTCGCGGAGCGCTTGCCCGAGATTCGCTCGCTGCTCGACAGCGACGTGATCGCGGCCTATCACGGCGATCCGGCGGCAGGCAGCGTGGACGAAGTGCTGCTGTGCTATCCCGGCATCCTCGCGATGATTCATCACCGTCTCGCGCATGAACTGTACGGTCTCGGCTTGCCGCTGCTCGCGCGGATCGTTGCCGAGCTGGCGCACGCGCAAACCGGCATCGACATTCATCCGGGCGCGCGGATCGGCTCGGGCTTTTTCATTGATCACGGCACGGGCGTCGTGATCGGCGAGACCTCCGTCATCGGCGAGCGTGTGCGGGTCTATCAGGCGGTGACGCTTGGCGCGAAGCGCTTTCCGCTCAACGAGAACGGGCATCTCGAGAAGGGGCTTGCGCGTCATCCCATCGTCGAGGACGACGTCGTCATCTATGCGGGCGCGACGATTCTCGGCAGGGTGACGATCGGGCGCGGTGCGACGATCGGCGGCAACGTCTGGATCACGCACGACGTCGCGTCGGGGTCGCATGTCACACAGGCGGTGCTGCGCAGCGAGACGGGACGGCCTGCATCTGTCGCCAACGGCGTATCGGCGGGAGCACTCGGATGACGGGGCTCGTTCACGACTTCGGCGCGACCGTGCGCGCCCTGCGTGAAGCGCATGCGTGGTCGCAGGAGCAACTTGCCGAGTACGCGGGGCTGAACCGTTCGTACGTCGGCGAGATCGAGCGCGGCAGTGCGATTGCATCGATCGTCACGGCAGACAAGCTCGCACGCGCTTTCAACGTACCCATCGCAACACTTTTGTGCGCGTCACCGCGAGGAGAGCCGCCGCAGCACGAACGCGGTGCGACGCCGCCTCAGCTTCCCGTCTGATCAATCGACGCTCGCGCCGCGCGAACTAAACGCAACGGCTCAATCCGCGTGAGCGTTCGCAGCAGCCGGGATGCAGCGCAATGATGGCTATAGCATGTTGAGCCGCTTTTTCGGGCTCCCGATAATTCCGTGCCGTCATAAGCATTCCCGTTTTTCTTCTAACGACCTGGAGCCATCGTATGTCGACGTTAGCGAGCGGCCAGACCGCGCTCGGCGATAACGCAGCACGGCAACTAGCCAATGCCACCAAAACCGTCCCTCAGCTTTCGATCATCACGCCGCGCTGGCTGACGCATTTGCTTCAGTGGGTCCCTGTCGAGGCGGGCATCTACCGGCTCAACCGCGTCAAAGACCCGGAAGCGGTTCAGGCGCTGTGCACGGCGCGGGAAGACGAAAGCACGCTCCCCACGACATACGTGCCGTACGAAGAACAGCCGCGCGAGTATTTCCTGAATGCCGTCAGCACGGTGCTCGATGTCCACACTCGAATCTCCGATCTCTATAGCAGCCCGCACGACCAGATCAAGGAACAGTTGCGTCTGACGATCGAAACGATCAAGGAGATCCAGGAAAGTCAGCTCATCAACAATCCCGACTACGGCCTGCTGGCGAACGTCGATGAAGAGCAGCGCGTGTTTCCGCTGACAGGTGCGCCGACGCCGGACGATTTCGACGAACTGCTGACGAAGGTGTGGAAGGAACCCGCCTTTTTCCTCACTCATCCGTTGGCCATCGCTGCGTTTGGGCGTGAGTGCACCCGCCGTGGTGTGCCGCCGCCGACAGTCAGCCTGTTCGGCTCGCAGTTCATCACGTGGCGCGGCATTCCGCTGATTCCGTCGGACAAGGTGCCCGTTGCCGACGGCAAGACCAAGGTTCTGCTGTTGCGTGTCGGCGACAAACGTCAGGGCGTGGTGGGTCTCTATCAGCCTGGCGTCGCGGGAGAGCAGGGGCCGGGGTTGTCGGTGCGCTTCATGGGCATCAACAACCAGGCGATCGCGTCGTATCTGATCTCGCTTTATTGCTCGCTCGCGGTGCATTCCCCCGACGCGCTCGCAGTGCTCGACGACGTAGAGATCGGCAAATACCATGACTATGCAGACACCTACCGGTAGTCCGCTGGGCGCAAGCCCGTTGCCCGACGTGCAGGTGCCGGCGCCCGTATTGCCGGCAGGACTGCCCGATCCGGCACAGCTTGCGCGGCTCGCGACGGAGTTCTTCAGCGCATTGCCGGGCGGCGTTGCCACGCCGGACATTTCGGCAGGCAGCGGCGCGGTCGGTGGTGTGCCTTCGGCGTTGCCGGCTGCCGCACCGATCCTGTCGTCGATCAGCAATCCCGCTCCGCCCGGCTCGCCGCTTGCCGGACCGGGCGGCACCGGGACGGGCGTGCCGGGGCTTTCGCTGCCGCAAGGCAAGGTGTTGGGCGCCAACCTGCTGCCGGGTGCGCCGACGCATATCCTGTCGCTCGGCAATCGCGCGCCCGCGCTTGCGCCTCATGCCGCCGCGCAGAATGGACTTCCCGATAACGTCGTGACGATTGCGCCGGCGTTCGAACCGCGTGCGGGTGGCGCGGCGCTCGGGGTGCCGCCCGTGCAGGGCGGCGGACCGGTTTCGGCGGGAAGCGCGACACGGTCGGCCGCATCGTCTTCACATGCGGCTACGGATGCAGCGCCCGCGTCGCCGTTCTATTTCATGGATACGCCAGGACGCGGCTGGTCGCGTTCCGGTGAAGACTTCACCATGCCGGGAAATGGCACGGCCGCGCCCGCGTCGTTCGGCTTGCCGGGCGAGCAGGATCTGCGCGAGCTGCTGTCGATTCATCGCTTCGCGCCTGCCGCCGATCCCTATGGCGTACCGCGCGGCGGCGCGCCGTACTTTGCCGAAGGCGCGCATGCCGGGACTAACCCGCGCGCGAGCGGAGCCGCTGTGCCGGCCGGCCACCCGCCGTTCGACGTCAACGCGATTCGCCGCGACTTCCCGATCCTGCAGGAGCGGGTCAACGGCAAGCAGCTGATCTGGTTCGACAACGCGGCGACGACGCAAAAGCCGCAGTCGGTGATCGACCGGCTTTCGTACTTCTACCAGCACGAGAACTCAAACATCCATCGCGCCGCGCACACGCTTGCGGGCCGCGCCACGGACGCCTACGAACATGCGCGCGAAACCGTGCAGCGCTTCATCGGTGCTTCATCGCCGGAGGAGATCGTGTTCGTGCGTGGCACGACGGAGGCGATCAACCTGATCGCGAAGTCGTGGGGCGAGCAGAACGTCGGCCCCGGCGACGAGATCGTCGTGTCGCATCTGGAGCATCACGCGAACATCGTCCCGTGGCAGCAGCTTGCGTCGCAAAAGGGCGCAAAACTGCGCGTGATACCCGTCGACGATTCGGGCCAGGTGCTGCTCGACGAATACCGCAAGCTGCTCAACGATCGCACGAAAATCGTATCCGTCACTCAGGTGTCGAATGCGCTCGGCACCGTGGTGCCCGTCGCGGAGATCGTCGACATGGCGCATCGGGTTGGTGCGAAGGCGCTGGTCGACGGCGCGCAGTCGGTGTCGCACATGCGTGTCGACGTGCAGGCGCTCGATGCGGACTTCTTCGTGTTCTCGGGTCACAAGATCTTTGGACCGACGGGCATCGGTGTCGTCTACGGCAAGCGGGCGCTGCTCGAGGACATGCCGCCGTGGCAGGGCGGCGGCAACATGATCTCGGATGTGACGTTCGAACGAACGGTGTTCCAGCCGCCGCCGTCGCGCTTCGAGGCGGGCACGGGCAATATCGCGGATGCCGTGGGCCTTGCGGCCGCGCTCGAGTACGTGACGCGCATCGGCATCGAGAATATCGCGCGTTATGAGCACGATTTGCTCGCGTACGCGACGAGCGTGCTTGCGCCGGTGCCGGGTGTGCGGCTCATCGGTACTGCGCACGACAAGGCTAGCGTGCTGTCGTTCGTGCTGAAGGGCTATACGACAGAAGAGGTCGGGCAGGCGCTCAGCCAGGAGGGGATCGCCGTGCGCGCCGGGCATCACTGCGCACAGCCGATCTTGCGTCGCTTCGGGTTGGAGGCCACTGTGCGCCCGTCGCTTGCGTTCTATAACACATGCGACGAGGTCGACGCGATGATCTCGGTGGTTCGCCGTCTATCCACGCGACGGGCCTGACGTTCGCTAGTGCGAGGCATGGCGCCGGATGGCGCCATGCCTCGCCACGTTATGCGTCGCGAAGTGACGCAGCCGATGCGTCGCCTGCGCGCGTCGCAACACGATCGTCCGCCGACGCTGCGGTCGCGTCGTCGGCAGCCGCCAGCTCCGCTTCGACTTCGTGCAGCCGACGCAAGCAGAGAGCGGCGATTCGACGTGAGCGTGCGATTCAGTGTGAGACGGCTCAGAACTGTTGAAGGCGTCGATAGGCAAGACGCGCGAGCAGATCGAGCGCAAACCCCAGTAGGCCGATCACGAGAATGACGGCCGTTAACTCGGAATAGGCAAGCCGGTCTCGCGTGTCGAGAATCAGATACCCGAGGCCTGCACTGACGCCGAGCATTTCAGCAGGCACGAGCACAATCCACAGAATGCCGATGGCGAGCCGCACGCCCGTAAGTACGTGCGCCGCGATGCCCGGCACAAAGATATGCCACAGCATTTCGGCGCGCGTTGCGGCAAGACTCTCGCCGAGTTCGATCCAGCGGCGATCGATTTGCCCAACGCCCGATGCGGTGCTCAATATCACAGGCCAGACGGCGGCGAACGCCAGCAGGAAATACACCGCGTGATCGCCTACTCCCAGCGACATCACGGCGATTGGCATCCACGAAAGCGGCGACACCATGCGTAGAAGCTGCATCGTTGGCGATAGTGCATGCTCCAGCCATCGGATGCGCCCCATCGCAAACCCCGTCGGCACACCGACAAGCAGCGCCCAGAACAGCCCGACCGCAACGCGCTTCAGGCTGGTCAGGACGTGACCGAACAGCTGATCCTGTGTGACGAGAGCAGGTAGCGCGGCGAGCGCGCGCTGAGGGGCGAACTGCGCCACCATGGCATTGGTACGGCCGAGCAGCGCGACGGCAAGCCACCACAGCGCGACCACAGCGACGAGCCCGAGCGTACCGAGCAACACGGCCGACCCGTTGATACGGGCGCGCGGCGCGCCAGCGGAAGCGCGCTGGGCCTGCTCACGAACGAGGACACTAGACAACGATCGTCTCCTTGCGGGCAAAGCCGGCTGGCTGGCCGAAGGCCGCCATGCCGCCTGCCTTGTCGATACTCTTTCTGACGAACTGGTCGTCGATGAGGTCGCGCGCGACGAATGCAGGGTCCAGTTTGGCCAGGAACTCACTCGACCCGTCCACCTGAGTGGTCTTCAGACGGCGTACCAGTTCCTCGGCATAGCTCGGATAAGGATAGGGCTGGAAATCGATCCGTCGCGCGTGCCAGTCGGCATGCACGATCGCACGGTCGCCGAGATAACGGCTTTCATCGCCCGGCGGCGGCGCCAGAACGCGTGCGAGGAGTTGCGAGTCATGCGGCGTGTAGTGGTTGGGTCCTTCCTTGGAGAGTAGCTTCGCGGCGTCCAACGGATGCGCCCGCGTCCACAATTGCGCTTTCACGATGGCATCGACGACGCTCTGCGACCATGCGGGCCGTTGCGTCAGGTCACGCTCGTGCATGAACACGACACAGCATGCGTGGTTTTCCCAGACATCGCCCGTAAAGCGAAGAATCTTGCCGACATTCAGGTGTTCCGCCGCCGCGTTGAATGGCTCGGCAACGATGTAGCCCGCGATCTGCCGCGACGCAAGGGCAGGCGGCATGTCCGATGGCGCCATCACGATCAGGTTGACCTCTTTGGCCGTCAACGCACCATTTTTCTTCAGGACGGGTTGCAGCCCCTGCGCCCGCAGCATGTCCTGCAGCACGACGTTGTGAACGGAATACCAGAACGGAACGGCAACGGTCTTGCCGCCCAGGTCCGCGAGCGAATTGATGTCGGGTGTCACCGTCAACGCCGACCCGTTCACGTGGTTCCAGGCGACGATCTTCGCCTGCGCCTGGCTGCCATAGCGCGCCCATACGGTCATCGGAGAAAGCAGGTGGACGACGTTGACCTGCCCTGAGAGGAAAGCCTCGACCAGCTGCGCCCAGCTTCGCAGCAGAACGGGTTTGTCCGCGCGAACGCCTGCCGCTTCGAAATAGCCGTTGTTGTGGGCAACCAGCAGCGGCGTGGCGTCGGTGATGGGCAGATATCCGATCCGCACAGGCGCGTCGGGTTCAGCCGCGGCTTTCGCGTTCAGCGCGCCGAGCAGCGGCGCAGCACCCGCGACCGTGAACATGGAGGCGAGCTTGAGCCACTCGCGGCGGGACATCGGCAGTTGACACATTTCATTTTCCCCGATCAGATCAGGCAGCGCGAGACATCGAGTTTTGCAGCGCCCGCAGTATTTGAATACGCATTTCGCCGAGCTTCTGGATGTGCGGCGCGCGCGGCGCGGGCACATCGACGGTCCATTCATCGACGACGGTGCCGTTGTTCCCGAGCAGCAAGATACGGTCTGCAACCAGAAGCGCTTCGTCGATATCGTGCGTGACGAGGAGCGTGGACGCGCCGGTATGGCGAACGACCTTCACCAGCAGTTGCTGCATGTCGGCGCGCGTCACTTCATCGAGCGCGCCGAATGGCTCGTCCAGTAGCAGCGCTCTTGGCTGGCGCGCGAGGCAGCGCGCGAGCGCGGCACGTTGAGCCATGCCGCCCGAAAGCTGCGAAGGCGCCCAGGTGCGGCTGTGCTCGAGCGCGACTTCACGCAGCGCGAGCGTCACACGTTCCTTGCGGCTGGCGCGCGAAAGGTGAGGCTGTCGCGCGAATGTCAGGCCAAATGCGACGTTGCGCTCGACGCTGAGCCACGGCAGCAGGCACGGATCCTGGAATGCGAGCGCTACATCGGCGCGTGGACCGGCGACGGGTTGATCGTCGACCTGCACCATGCCCGATGAAGGCCGAACGAGTCCCGCGACCGTGCGCAGAAACGATGATTTACCCGCGCCGCTCGGCCCCAGAATCGCGACGAGTTCTCCGGGTTCCATCGAGAAATCGACGCCCTGAAGGACACTGCGGTTCGGATAACGCAGCGTGAGCCCGGAGGTTCGAATGCGCGCGCCTGTCATTGAGCGTCAGTCCGTTCGTGCAGCGCCAGCTGGCTCTTCAACTGGACGAGACTTGGCGTCACGATAGGGATAAACGACGCTTCCCGCACCCGGCGCGCCGTTCCCGCCTGCTGACGAAGGTAGCCACGCCCGCCTGCTGCCTGGACCTCTAGCCCTACGGCCGCGCTCACAGTCTGCGCGAGCGAGATCCGCAGTTCGAACAGCGATGCTGGCCGCTGCAGAAAACTGCCATCGCTGACGCCCGTCAACAGTTGTGCCGTTTCGGCATCCAGTCGCGCTTCAACGCGGGCTGCTTCGGACCTGATCGCGGCACGCGTGCCGTCGCCGGCTTCGGCGACGGCAGCCAGTGCGCGTCGCGCGAGTCCCAGCGAGAGGCCGCATTGAAGTCCCAAAAACGCGGGCCGTACGCGTGCGAGAAAGGCCGGCGCGTCAGCGCTTATCTGATACTGCTCATCGAGGACCACGTCCTTCAATGTCAGGGCTGCCGTATTGCTCGCGCGCAATCCAATCAGATCGAGGTCGTCGCTGCGATGTGCGCCATCTGTGTCGTTGGGTATGGCGAAGATCGACGGTGACGCAGCGCCGGCGTGATCGAATGCGGCGGCGGCAAGAAAGCCTTCGCGTCGAAGGTTCGTGATCCAGGGCAGGCTGCCGTTCAGCGTCCATCCGCTGGCTTGGCGGACAGCGTGCATTTGCAGCGATTCGATGTTCGACAGGAACTTCATCGCGTTCGATAACCCCGTAGCGCCGGCAATTTCACCCGTCAACAGGGCAGGAAGCCATCTGTCGCGCAGTGTCGTATTGGGGCTGTTCAACAGATATTCGATGAACGTTCTATGTCCCCACAACACGAACGCAGCCGTCACCGAGCGCTGCGCCACTTGCGCGACCGCGCCGATTGCATCGGCTATCGATCCGCCACCTCCACCGAGTGCAAGCGGCACGCCGATTCCAAAGATCCCCGCGCGTGCGAGGCGGGGCAGCACTTCACCCGCACGGGATTGTTCGATATCCAGCGCTTCGGCGTTGGCGTCGAGCCATCGCGCCAGTTCGCCTTGCAGCGAATCGCTATGGCTTTGGCTTTCGATGGAATCGATCGAACTCATGCGACTGTCGCCTTCGGTTCCCAGCGATAAGCCGCGAGTTCCGGATTCAACTCGTTACGCGAGAGATTGTTCGCAAAGTTACATAACGTTGCGAGGCTGACGCCGAGTATGACTTCGAGGGCGTTGGCGTCGGTAAAGCCCGCGGCGCGGAACGCCGACAGTTCTTCATCCGCGACTGCACCACGACTCGCGATGACAGCGCGCGTGAACACGGCGACAGCATCGAGGCGCGGGTCGGAAAGCGGTTGCTGGCTCCGAACGTCTTCGACCAAAGCCTTAGACAATTGAGCCTTCTTCAGTGCAACGGCCGTGTGTCCTGCAACGCAAAAGCAGCAGCCATGTATACCCGCCGCGGTAATCTGCACGACTTCGCGCTCGGCGAGCGTCAGTCCGCTGCGACCGTTGATTTCTCCGACCTTCAGATAGGTTTCGAGCGCAACAGGTGCGTTCGCGAGCGAGGCGACCAGATTCGGCAGAAAGCCGTTGTTATCGAGCGATTTCTGAAGATAGGGGCGACTCGCTTCGGGCGCGGTTTCGACGGTGTGCAGTTGCAGACGGCTCATGGCTACCTCTCTGGTAAAGCCTCATTGTTGGCGCTCGTGTGGCAACCAGCAATGCGCGTCTGTCTCAACTTTCTGCTAATTCGTCTCGCGCTGAGATAGCTAGTGCGCCGACACGCGATTCTCGATGAATGTCGCGATGTGGGCAGCCGAAGCGCTTCGTTCTCTTCGGCATGCACCGGGATGCATGCCGGTGACACGTCTGAAGGCATGCGCAAAAGCCGACTCGGATTGATATCCCACCTGTTCCGCCGCATCGAGCGTGCTTGCACCCTGCCGAAGCATTTCGGCCGCGACCTTCATCCGCAGCATGGCCAGAAACTGGGCAGGCGGTTGCCCGCTGACTTCAGCGAATTGCCTGCAGAACCTGGCGCGCGACATGTGACAGAACGTCGCCATTGAATGCGTGGTCCAGTCTTCGGCTGGATGCTCGATGATGGCGTTGACCAGCGGCGCGAACTCGGACCTGCGCATGACCGACCACAATCCGGGCGCAAAGTCATCCGCGCTCGCAACCGATCGCAGCGCATAGAAGAACAGCAGGTCGGCGAGGCGATTGACCAATGGAGACGGAGCATCTCCCGTGCGGATCGCTTCTGTCCGGATCAGTTCGAACACGACACGTGCGCCTGCGAGTTTGACGTCGTCGTGTCGCGCGATGATGTGATCGGGCAATAAACCATGAATCCCCTCTCCGAGATCCGATCTGTACTCGAAAAAGCCACATGCCAGTCCCACGCCGCCTGCGTTCCCGGACGATGTCGCGTTCTCCATTTCCAGCGGCGTCATCGTGCCGATGCGTACCGTGAACTCTGAATCGCCGGGTGGCTGCGCGTCGGGCGACAGACAATGAATCATGTCGTGCAACAGGAAAACGGCGTCTCCTTCGACGAGCCGTGTGCTCGCCGCCGGCTGACCGTTGCGCGGGGGCAAGTGCAGCCAGCATTCGCCATGAAGAACGAGATGGAAACTGGCGCGCTGATGGCCGGCCGTCGATGCACGATAGTCACCGCAATACTGGCCGACATGAAACAGCGTGCTGCGCAGTTCGAGCCCGGAGAGCAGCCAGTCGGCGGCTTTTTCGGCGGTAGTCAACATCGCGGATCGCAAAGGTTAGGGCAGGGTTGCCGGTGAACGACCTTCTACGTTACCGCTTCTCCGTCAACTCGCAACCAAGCGATGCTTCAAAGCTTATTCTTGAACGACATATGGCTGGCGTGCTGTTTTCCTCTGATTTATATCGATGGAGACTGCGTCCAGATCGCCTGCGCGTCAACCACGGAGACGCATTCGTGAGCGATCAGTTTCATAGCCGGCAGCCGGCATTCGTTGAGCCTCAAGGAATAAGTCCGTGCGTTCGATACGCGCGCAGCGTCTCATCGAAAACGCGAATGTCGGACCGGCCGCGCGCAATGAGCTGCGCTCCTTCCAGTGCCGCGAAGATCGCCATCGCACGAGCCTTGTTTGCTTTCTTGTCCTTTCGCTCAGCATCGAGCGAAAGCAGGCGAGTCAGCCATTCGACGTTGATATCCATGAATCGCTGTACCTCGACTTTGACCTCCGCGGGAAGATCGTGATGCTCGGCAGCCATGATGCCGCTCAAGCACATGCGGTTGTCGTTTTCGAGGGCTGCTCGAAACACCTTGATGTAGTGGTCGAAGGTCGCGCGCTCGCTCCTGTGCTGCTCGAGCAATCCCTCCAGAAATACGACGGCATCGTCGCTGTATTGCCGTGCGAGCGCCGCGCCGAGGTCGCCCTTGGTCGGATAGTGATGGTGAACGGCTGGGCCCTTGATGCCGACTTCGTTCGCGACCTCGCGAATGCTGAGCGCGTTGTATCCGTGGGCCTGCACCATGTAGCGTGCCACCGCGAGGATGCGGCTTTTCGTGTCGGGAGTATTCATGCGCGCAATCATAGCAGATGACTTACCAACTGGTTCGTAAGCTTACTTATCGATAAGTAAGTCTTGACACAACAGCTCAACCATCTCTACGATTCGATCGCACTTACTTAGCGGTTGGTAAGTTCACTTCGATCAAGGAGCAGATATGAAAATCTATGACATCCCCGGGTTCCCGAACCCATTGCGCATTCGCATCGTGCTGGCCGAGAAGCAGCTCGCTTCGCAGGTCGAGTTCGTCAAGGTCGACCTGCCTGCGGCGGAACACAAGCAAGCCGCGTTTTTGAAGATCAATCCGACAGGCACCGTGCCCGTGCTCGAACTCGACGATGGAACCCGAATCGCTGAATGTACGGCGATTACCGAGTATCTCGACAATCTGGACGGCGACCCGATCCTCACGGGCAAGACCGCGCGCGACAAAGGTGTGATTCACATGATGCAAAAGCGCGCCGAGTCGGAGCTCATCGATCCTGTAGGCATTTATTTTCATCATGCGACAGCGGGATTGGGCGATGCGCTGCGCGAATACAAGCATCCGCAGTGGACGGCTCGCGCCGAGTGGGGAAAGCTCCAGGGCGAAAAGGCCGTCGCGGGCATGCGATATTTCGATAGCGTGCTTGAAGCCCAGCCTTATGTAGCGGGCGATGCGTTTTCGATGGCTGATATCACCGTCTGGGCTGGGCTGCTGTTTGCGCACTTCGCCAGGATCGACGTGCCGGACGATTGCAACGCGCTTCGTGCATGGAAAGAAAGGGTCGATGGGCGTGCGTCGGTTGTGAATCCGGCGTAGAAGCTGGTAGGCACTCATCGGCGGACGGCGAACGCTTAAATACTTCGGGGACGTTTCCGGCGGTAGGGCCGGTTCGCCAGTCCCGGCGTTTCCCGGTTTTTTTCGCGTTGCGTGCACGCTAGTGACGTACATCGGGACTCGCGCCTCATGTGCGCTGCGTCGAGATGCCGAAGAATTCATTCCAGCGTTTCGCAATGGCACGGCAACATGCCGGCGCGACGCTTTGAGCCAGCGCCGCGTCCGTGCGTTCTCTCATTTTTGCAAAGCTAGAAGTGGAAGCACGTGGGCGACGACGCCCACTATCCCGAAGCGATCCAGACAGCCGAAGCGCGTATTGCCACTGAGCATGAGGCGCCAGCGGTTATGGTGGAATCGGAAGTCCGTCGTCGGTATCTGGTGCGCCTGTGATCGATCGAGCCGACGCCGATCCGAAGCGGCTCTATTTCGGCCACTGACCGGCGAATCACCATGCGATCGGTATGTAGCCTGGAGCCTGTCTGGAAAGGAAACACACCATGGGATGGACAACGGCCATGAGCACATTCAGCGCATTGACCGAATGGGTCAAGGATATGTGGCCGTTGCCGCTTGTTCTGGCCGCTACTGTGCGCTTCGTTATTGCATGGCTCTTCAGTCGCCGTGCGGCCCTGGACCGGAAACAGCTCGATCTCGAAATCGCACAGCTGCGGGATGACGCGGATCGCGCGGAGCGGGGGAGGGTCCATCTCAAGCGCGAAATCGAGAAACTGATGGCCGACTTCGAGCGTCAGCAACGGGCGGACTCGGTGGCCGTGCAGCACATCGATGTGGCGGACCGTGATCGACTTTCGTCTGGTATCGGCACCGCCGTGTCCGGGTGCCATTTCAGATCGGACTGGTTTCGGCCGCCACCACCATCGCAGTAATCACGCTGTGGCTTGATACGTCACCGTCGCCGTTGACTGCTTCTTTTCGCGTCGTCGCAGCGAACCGATACCAACGTTGTATGTGTTGAGTTCGGCTTGCTCTATCCTGCGCTAGCGCTCCCCGTCGACCCGCCGATCACCTAAACTGAATCAACGCGTTCGAACCCGGCGACATGCGCCGGCGCCGGGGGGGCTGCGGCCTGTTTGTAGCGCAGGACTTCTGCCCGAGCAGCGAGAGCGAGCCATGATCGAACTCCACACGTTGAGCAAGGTACCCGTGTTCGCGGACCTCACGGAGGATCGGCTGCAATGGCTGCGTGAGAACCTGATCGAGTTCTCCGTCAGTGCTGGCGCGGTGCTGCTGCACGAAGGCGAAATGACCACGAGCCTGCTGATCCTGCTCGAAGGCGAAGTCACGACGACGAGACGCGAAGACGGACGGGACTATGGCGAGCGCTTTCCTGCGCCGGATGTGTTCGGCACGCCGTGCGTGATCGCTTCGATACCTTTCCCAGCCACGCTGACGGCCATGCGCGATTGCCGGCTTGCCCGGCTGCCTGAGGCTGCTTTCCGCGAACTGTTCATGTCGAGCGGTCCGTTTGGGCGTGTCGTCGCGCGCGTAATGACGGACTGGCTGACTGCGCTGGAAACAGCGGACCTCAATCGCGCGAAACTCGCCGCCCTGGGCAAGCTCGCGGCGGGGCTCGCGCACGAGCTGAACAATCCCGCTGCCGCGTTGACGCGTGCGCTCGATCACATGCGCCGCGAGTTTGCGGCGCTCGAAGACGCGGCGTTGGCGCTCGGCTGCAATGCCGTGCCGCGCGAGGTTGTTGCTCGACTCGGCGCTCTGGTAAACCGCAAGGCGCCTAGCGACGCGATGAATTCGTTGCAGCGAAGCGATGCAGAAGCGCGGCTCGGCGACTGGCTGGCCACGCATGGCGTCACGAAGCCTTGGCTCGCGGCACCCGTTCTCGTTGCACACGGGGTCACCGTGGAGGACCTCGACCCGTTGGCCAGCAGCCTGGACACGCGGCAGTTCGATTCCGCCATCGGCTGGATTGCACGCGTGCTGGACCTTCGCTCGATGATGGACGAAGCGATGCAAGGCGCACTGCGCATCTCCGATATTGTGGCCGCGATGAAGTCGTATTCGTTCATGGATCAGGGCCCGCAGCAGGAGATCGACATTCACGAAGGCATCGACGACACGCTGACCGTGATGATGCATGAGATGAAGCGCGGCATCGACGTGATACGCGACTACGACCACAGCTTGCCGCGACTTCAGGTGTATGGGAGCGAATTGAACCAGGTCTGGACGCGGATCATCGAAAACGCGATCGAGGCGATGAACGGGCAGGGCACTATCACGATCCACACGCGGCGCGATGCCGACTGCGCCGTCGTCGAGATCGCCGACAATGGGCCCGGCATTCCGCCAGAGGCATTGACACATCTCTTCGAGCCTTTCTTCACTTCAAAGCATGTCGCCGGGGCGCACGACCATGGCTTGGGGCTCGGTCTGCATATTGCGTACCGCATCGTGGTCAACCGGCACGGCGGCACGATACAGGCGCAGTCGGGTCCGGGCTGGACGACTTTCCGCGTGACACTGCCGTTGGGATTCAACGTGCCGCCCGCCGCATAGCCACTCATGTCGAACCGGCCCCATTTCACGATCGATATAGCAATCGCGACCTTGGCGCAGCAGCGCCTACAATGCTTGCAACAGACGCCGCGATTCATCGCTGACGCAGATGCACGAACAGCGCGTAGCCAGCGTTTGAACTGGCGTGAGCCGCTGACGCTGTCATGGAAAAACCCGTAATCCTCGCTGTCGATGACGACCCGATCGTGGCCGGTGCGGTCGCGCGCGATCTTCAGGTTGCGTACGGCGAGCATTACCAGATCGTGCGCATGGAGTCGGGGTCAGCTGCGCTGGAAGCCGCGCAGCAATTGCGTCTGCAAAACCGCTTCATTGCGCTTTTCATCGCGGATCAGCGCATGCCGCAGATGAGCGGGATCGAGTTCCTCGAACAGGCAATCGAACTGTTCCCAGAAGCCAAGCGCGTGCTGTTGACCGCGTACGCGGATACCGATGCCGCCATCCGCGCGATCAATACGGTGCATCTCGATCAGTATCTGCTCAAGCCGTGGCATCCACCGGAACAGAACTTCTATCCGGCACTCGATGACCTGCTCGCGGACTGGCACGCATCGTTTCGTCCCGCATCGCAAGGCCTCCGTCTGCTTGATCACCGCTGGTCGCCGCAAGGGCATTTGCTGCGCGACTTCATGGCGCGCAATCACATTCCGTTCCGATGGCTCGATGTGGAGCGGCACGACGAGGCCGATCCGCTGATCAACGCGCTGCATCCAGGCATGCGTCAGTTGCCCGTGCTGATATTCGAGGACGGCACCGTGATGAGCCGTCCGACGACTGCGCAGATCGCCGAGCAAGTAGGACTGCGCACGCGCTCGACCACACCTTTCTTTGACCTCGTGATCGTGGGCGGCGGGCCGGCGGGGCTCGCTGCCGCAGTGTATGGCGCGTCGGAAGGACTGCAGGTGGCGATCATCGAATGTGATGCGCCCGGCGGGCAGGCAGGCACCAGTTCGCACATCGACAACTACCTTGGCTTTCCGGCGGGCGTGAGCGGCGCGGAACTGTCGCGGCGCGCGCTGATGCAGGCAAGGCGCTTCGGCGCCGAAATGATACTGACGCAGCATGCGGTGGGCTTGCGAATAGAAGCGCCGTACAAGTTCGTCAGGCTCTCCGATGGCTCCGAGGTCAGCTGTCTTGCGCTGATGGTCGCGAGCGGCGTGTCGTATCGCAAACTGGAAGCGCGCGGCGTGCAGGCGCTGACGGGCGCGGGCGTCTATTACGGCGCGGCGCTCGTCGAGGCCGTCGCTTGTGCCAATCAGGATTTGTATATCGTGGGCGCCGCGAATTCGGCGGGACAGGGCGCGATGTTCCTTTCCAGGTACGCGCGATCGGTCACGTTGCTGTGCCGGGGACCGTCGCTGAGCGCGGGCATGTCGCACTATCTGGTCCAGCAGATACACGAAACCGGGAATATTCGCGTGCGGCCCCATACCGAGGTCGAAAGCGTGAGCGGCGACGGACATCTCGACGCGATCACGTTGCGTGACGTGCAGACTGGGCGAGTCGAAACGGTTGAAGCAAGCGGCCTGTTCGTTTTCATCGGCGCTGCGCCTTGCACGGAATGGCTGCGCGGGGTCGTCGAGCGGGACGAGCATGGTTTTCTGCTGACGGGCCGCGTGCTGGTCAAGGGCAGCAGGAGGCCTTCGGGATGGCAGGTTGGACGCGATCCGTATCTGCTCGAAACGAGTGTCCCAGGCATCTTCGCGGCGGGCGACGTGCGCGCCGATTCAGTCAAGCGCGTTGCGGCCGCTGTCGGCGAAGGATCGATTGCCGTGCATTTCATCCACCAGTATCTGGCGAATCCATGAGCGATCTGTCCACGCTGTTTGAGATGCCTCTCTTCTCTGGGTTGCCCGAAGAGCGACGCACATGGCTGCGCGCGAATCTGGACGAATACCATCTGAAGACGGGCGAGATCCTGATGCGAGAGGGGCAGCGCGTCACGCATCAGTTCGTGCTGCTCGACGGCGAAATCGTGACGGAAAAAATGGTGGGCGGGCGGCAAGTGTTCGATGACCGACGGCCCGCGCCGACATCGATTGCAGAGACCTCGCTGCTCGCGGACATGCCGCTGCCATTGACCTTCACGGCCGCGACAGATTGTTTTCTGGTCGCGCTTCCCGAGTCGGTGGTCCGCACGCTGCTGAACGAATGCGAGTCCTTCAGCCGTCACATCTTCCGGTCGATCTACGCGCGCATCACCGCTTATGACGCGTTCATCCTCAATGGCGAGAAACTCGCCGCACTGGGCCGCCTGTCGGCCGGCCTCGCACATGAACTGAACAATCCCGCCGCCGCCGTGGCGCGCGCTGCCGATTGTCTGCGCGAGTCGCTCGACACCATGCGTGAGGCGACGTGCGTGCTGGTTGTGAGCGCGATGCCCGCCGAAGTCGTCGATCTGCTGGACGGCTGGGCAAGCCGTGCCGTGCCTGCCGCCGATACGACGCCTCAAGCTGCATTGCGGCAAAGCGAAGCCGAAAGCGTGCTCGCCGATTGGCTCGCCGCACGCGGGCTTGCCAAACCGTGGTTGATCGCGCCGCAACTCGCGGTGGCCGGGTTCTCGCCAGACGATCTCGAACCCGTCGCCGCGCGCGTGACACCAGAACAATTCGGCGCGGGCGTCCGCTGGCTGGCTGCGACGCTGGAGCTGCGGTCTTTGGGAAACCAGGCCTGGATCGGTGCGGGTCGTATCTCCGAGATCGTGAAGGCGATGAAGGACTATTCATATATGGACCAGGCGCCATTGCAGGAGGTCGATATACATAGCGGCATCGAGGATACGCTGACGATCATGCGTCATAAGCTCAGGCAAGGCGTGTCCGTCAAGCGCGACTACGATCGCATGCTGCCGCTCGTACCCGTCTATGGCAGCGAGCTGAATCAGGTGTGGACGAATCTGATCGACAATGCCGTCGACGCGATGGATGGCAACGGCGAACTCACGATACGCTCGCGCCAGGAAGGCAGTTTTGCGGTCATCGAAATCATGGACACGGGGTCCGGCATTCCGACCGATATCGTCGCGCGGCTTTTTGAGCCTTTCTTTACTACCAAGCCTTTAGGCAAGGGCAATGGCCTGGGGCTTCACATAGCTTACCGGACCGTTGTGCAGCGGCATAACGGCACGATCAGCGTCGCTTCGCGCCCTGGCGAGACGAAATTCAAGGTGTGCCTGCCGCTGGCGGCGCGTCATTGAAGCCACGGCGGCGCTTATTGCAGGTGTCGGATCTTCGTCAAGATAGCCGGAACGGGCTCAGCCAAATAGTACGGTCGCGCTAAATAGCCATTGCTTTAATTATGTGAAGCTTTCGTGCGCGAAACACATCGGCATACTGGATCGTCCAAACGCCAGTTTCGTCGACTTGGATATTCCTCAGCGCGTCCTATACTGATAGTGAGCCGCGCGGAAGCCGGCCCCTGATGCATAACGGACGATCAAGTCGTTCAATGGGGCGCGGTAGCGGGGCCACGGAAACGCCTGTGTTAATACGCGGGCGTTTTCTTTTTGTGGCCCACAAGACGCTGCCATGCAGCAAGTATCGGTCAGCGGGAAGTGCGAGATGACAGGTCGCGAGCGCAGCGGTCCGCGGGTACGGCGAGGCGGACGGCGCAGGAGGCACGACATGACGATGAGAATTGTGGCGGAGACGTACCATGGAAACAGACGCCGCGAGACGATGCCGGATTTCGAGGCCGAAAAATTCAAGAAAGCCGTGAAAAAGGCATTCGAAAAAATTCTCACGTTCAATATCGGGGTGGAACTTGGAAGGGAGATCAACAGCGCCGATTGCGATCTCCTGGTGATCAAGGCTGGCCCGGGGCAAGCCAACAAATGCATGATGGAACGGCAAAGCGCCCAGGATATGAACCAGGCCTGCTACACAGAGGTACTCGACGCGGAACTTCTGTCCCAGAAGATTCAGGCGTTGATCAACGCAAAGGTCATCACGGCTGCCCACCCAGCCGTGGCGAAGTTCCTCAAATTCTATGTCACGCAGGCACAGGGAGGAAAAAAGGAGCAGTTCACGAAAACGATGGGCACAGGATCAAGAGCGGGAGACTATCCAATAGCGCATGAGTCACCAACGGCAGAAAGGCAGGCCGCCCACGGCACGGACAGAATCCTGCGCAACCGCATTGGCGACTTCGATTCCCTGAAGAAAATTGAACAGGCCGTCGACTTTGTCCGATCTCTTCAGAACGGCCTTATCGGTTATCACATCATGTCTCATCTGACGCCCGGGGCGGGCACGGGAGCCTTCGTCGTATGGGATCCCGACCAGGCCGATGCGGGTGCGGACCTGCCCCCGTCCGAGCGTGCGGCATGGATGACGCGGCCCAGTTGGATCGCACTGGTGCACGAGTTGATACACGGCTGGCGACTTGTGACGGGACGATGCGTGTTTCGGCCCGAACCACTCATCGAGGAGTATTACGAAGAGGCCATGACAGTCGGGCTGCCGCCGTACGACGGTTGCAAATTCACCGAGAACCGGTTTCGCCAGGCCGGTGCAGAAGCGCTGCGGACGTTCTACGGACAGAAGACAAAAATCATCAGCGAGGACGCGCAGCGAAAGCACAAGTCCGTTGCCGAGAGGCTTGTTTAACTGGCAAGCCGGACGGCCCTTCGCTGTCAACTTTCATCAGAAGCCCGGGACGCTGTGCTACTACTACTCCGAATGAAGCGGTCGGCTCTAGTGCAAACAGGTAATCCGGTTGAGGATTTTTATATAGGAAGGATGCCTTATCGATCAGACAGGGCGGCATTCCATGAGGCAGGCGCAGCGGCATCCTTGAGGCCGAGCTTCGCGAGATCGAACTGCCCCTTGCGAATGCGATGCGTCAACTCGATGCCTGAAATCGTGCTCGCGGCGCCCCTGAACCGTTCTTCATGGGCGGCGATGTTGCGCACTAGATCATTGGAGTGAAGCGCCCTCAAGGCGTATCGTCGACGCACAATTCGGGATCGCTGACCAGGCAATCGGTACTCGAAGTCGGCGCGCCGCCGCCTCGCGTTTTCAGCGTCGCGTCCCGCGCGGCGATGGGCAGCCCTTTCGGCAACAGCACCCACATGCGGATGCGTTCCTTCGTTCGGCTCGCCTGGGCCTGCGCGCTTTGGCCAAAGCCATAAAAATAGTCCGCTCTCACTGCGCCCTGAATGGCGCCGCCTGAGTCCTGCGCCATCATCAGGCGGTCGATTGCGCCGGGTGCTTGCGGATCGTCGCGCGTCGAGACG
The DNA here is from genome assembly GCF_002902965.1 of Paraburkholderia hospita. Lineage (GTDB taxonomy): Bacteria > Pseudomonadota > Gammaproteobacteria > Burkholderiales > Burkholderiaceae > Paraburkholderia > Paraburkholderia hospita. The sequence continues at coordinate 1,263,862 of NZ_CP026107.1, forward strand.
AACACCGGCGCGCCGAGCGGCGTCGTGCGCGGATCGACGGCGATGGAGCGGCCCGCCGACAACGCGACGCCGAGTGCGCCGACGGGCCCATTCGGCGAATCGGGAATGAGCCGGAAGAACACGTAGCTCGGGTCCGAGATGGCGAACACGCGCTTGACGGGGGCGTTGTTCGCCGATGCTCCCGCGGCGACGTCGCCCGTCTTCGAAGCAACGGAGCCTTTCGACATTGCGCCTGCCATGTTGTCGCTGGCAGCGGGACGCGCGGCGGGCGCCGATCCTTGTGGTGTCGCTGCCGCCAGCTTGAAACCGCGCAGCAGCGGCGACACCGGTTCGTCATCGTCCTGCGTGCGGGTGGCAGGCACGCCACCCGTCGCATCGCCAGGCGTCGGTGGACTAGCGTTGCCAGCGCCACCCGTCGGCGACTCGTCCTCGACGTCTATCTCAACGTCGATGCCACGCACGGTGATCCGCTGCCCGCTGCCGCTGTTCTTGCGCGCGACGGGCGGCAGGAACGGGCGGCCGTTCTGCTCCGCGTACGCGAAGCGGCGCACCGTGCCGTCACTCATGCGCACCTTGCCTGCTCCTTGCACCTGCATCGAGTACAGCATCACGGGGTCGTCAACGTAAGCGAGAATCGGCGCCTTGAGCGCACCGCGCTCGATCTCGGCACGCGTGTAGTACGGCACGATGCGGTCGCGATCGAGCCGCAGACGGATCTTCTTGTCCCGTATGTCTGGAACACTGTCGCGCAGATCGAGCACGTAGACGCCCCGGGTGCTCCCCGGCGTGGTGTCGGTGACGGGGATGACCATGCGGCCATCGATGCGCGCGGTGCTCGCCGTGCCGCGCGCGCTATCCGGCAGGCGACGGGCATCGAGGTACAGCATATCGTCGGGTGTGCCGTAGACCGGGTAGAGGAAGGCGCCGCCGTACTGCCGGCTGCCATTGAGCAGCGGCTCGTAGTAGCCGGTCAGCGTGCCGTCGCCGCTCTTGTCTGTATTGCGGATCTGGTAAGCGTTGAAATACGTCTCGAAGAACTGGCGGATCGCGGCGACGTTGCGCGCATCGACCGAGCGTGACGCCGCGCACGGCTCTGACCAGCCGGCACGCGAGCCCAGTACCGCACAACTGCGTTTGAAAGCGTCCCATGAGCTGCTGAGGTCGTCGGTGTTCCAGCCGGGCAGATCAGCGAAGCGGGCCGATGCGTAGTACGCGTGACGGGTGGAGAAGGCGATGCTGCCGCTCGCGTTTGCATCCGGCGCAGGCGCGGCAGCGGATGTCGCAGGCGCGGCGGACGTGGTCGCCACCGTAACCGGCGTGACGGGTACCGCTTGCGTCTGCGTGGACGGAAGCGGCGCTGCAGGTGCGGGCGACGTCATTGGTGACGACACTTGCGCCGCAGGTTGGGGTGACGGCGTGCCCGCCGGTCCGAAGGTCGTCGTCGAGGCGGGCTGGTTGCCAGCACAACCCGCGAGCGCCGCAACTACACAGAGCATCCAACGTACGTTGTGCATGCTGCCTCCTGCGCCCCATGCGTGGACGTCTACCTTGTCCGCTACGTCGATGACCCGACGACGTCGATCGTGAAAGTTGCCGCGCCGAACGTGTCTGGACACTGGGTCGCGCTCGCTGTGCAGCGCGGCTTGCCGGCGAACGGCGAATAGCTGACTGTGCGGCGTATCGCGGCGGCGCGCTGCGCTTCCGCGGGAAAATCCGCGAACACCGATTCGCGTTGCAGCCCGCCGTCAGCAAAGTCGCGTGGCGCGGATGAGACCAGCACGAGAAAGTGGTTCGGGCCAGCCGGCGCGCCCGCCATCATCGGCCAGCTTGCGCGCGGCAACGAAAGCGTCTGGCCGGCGGCGATTGCATTGTTCTTGTCGAGCTCGTTCGGAAACAGCATCAGATATTGCCCGGCGGGATCGACCATGAAGACGTACACGTAGCCCGCGCGATTGCTGCCGACCCTGAATTGCAGATGATCCTTGCTGATCCGCGCGGTGGTGCTGCGCGTGTTGGCCTTGACGCTGATCGACGGGTCGGCAAGGGAGACGATCCGGTCGAGTTCGCCGCCGGGCGTGTAAGGCGGTAGCGCGGGCGCGGCGCTTGGTATCGGGTTCGTGGTCGTGTTTGCGGCAGTGCTCACGGGGGCGCTTGCAGACCCGCCTGCCGATGGCGCTTGCATGCCGGTGCTTGCCGCCTGTGAAGTAGACGGAGCGGGCGGGGGCGCGGTCTGCGCGTGCTCCGCTCCCGACGCCGTCGGATGGTTGCTGCCTGCAGCCACGGTGGTGGAGGGCGGCGTGGCGATCGTCGAGGGCCGCATCGCGAACCAGCCTCCAAGCCCCGCCAGCCCGACGACGGCGACCGCGCCAACCGCTATTGCCGTGGAGCGCCGGCTTGTCGTGCGCGACGCGTCGGCCGCCGTGGCACCGGAGCCGGAAGCCCCCGGGCTGTCACGGCTCGCCATGCCCGGTCGAAGCGCGCCGCTCGCCTCGCGGGCCGGCACGCCACTGCTCGCGGCAGGCGCTGCCGTACGCGGCGAAGCCAACGCGCTGGGCGCGTCATGGTTTCCGTCCTGACCGCTCAATGCAAGACCCAACTCCGTTGCAAACACCTGCACGCTCTGCGGCCGCTCTTCGGGCCGCACTGCGAGCGCGTGATCGATAGCGCGCAGGAAGGCGGGCGAATAGCGGCCTGACGCTTGCGTCTCGAGCGGCACGTAACTGTCACTCATCATCCGGCCTACCGAGGGCGGCGGCGTCTTGCCGACGATCGCAAAGTAGACGACCGCGGCGAGCGCATAGATGTCGGTCCACGGCCCCTGCTTCAGCGACGGGATTTCCGCATACTGTTCGACGGGGGCATAGCCGGGCTTCAGGATCACGGTCAGCGCCTGTGTCATATCGCCGATCACGCGACGCGCCGCGCCGAAGTCGAGCAGCAGCGGACGCCCGCTGTCCTTCAGCAGCAGGATATTGTCCGGCGCAATGTCGCGGTGGTAGCACTGCGCGCGGTGCATCACGTCGAGAGCGCTGACGAGCGACGTCAGTAACGCGCGCAGCCACGCTTCGTCGGGCGGCCCATTCTTCGCTCGCAGCGCGTCGCGCAGCGTGACGCCTTCGTAGTACGGCATCACCATATAGGCGGTGCTGTTCGCTTCCCAGAACCGGTAGACCTTGACGAGCGAATGATGATCGAACTGCGCGAGCAGGCGCGCTTCGTTGACGAAGCTCTTCAGGCCCGCGAGAAAGGTTTCCTTGTGGCGCTCGGAGCGCACCGTGACTTCGGCGTTGCTGCCGCGCGAAGCCAGTGAGGATGGCATGTATTCCTTGAGCGCGACGTTGCGGCCCAATTGGGTGTCGTGAGCGAGATAGACGATGCCGAAGCCGCCTTCACCGATCAACCCCTTGATCTCGAACTCCGCGACCCGCGTGCCGACGGACAGCGCGTGATGCGACTCTGCGCCTGCGAACGTCGACGGCGGCATGATGGTCGCGCTATCCGAGCCCGCTGGATCGACGCCCACCGGCTGGCTGTCGGGCTCGGGTGGGTGTGGCACGATTACCGTCTTGTCATCGGGGCTGTTCATCGGGACGGGATTCACAGGAAAGTCCAGTCGCGCGGCGCTGCGAACGAGCATGCGCCATCCCCACGCGCACGTGCGTGTATCTACAAGACGAATCACGCGGCCGTTTTTGAAGCGACGGCCTCCGGCGTCCCAGGCCGTTTTCAAAATGCGCGTACACAATCGTTTCCTTAGAAAGAGTTGCAGGCATTTCTAGCGGCGCTCGCTCTGGCCCGCACACCCTCGCAGTCACAACGGCTCTCCGGTCGCGTCCATGGACCTTCCAGCAGGAAGACGATGTGAACGAACTCATAAGAATCCCGATGTCCTGCGTAGCGCGCATCGCGAGGCGTGCAGTGCAAAGCGGCACTACGCGCTTGCGTGTCAGGACGCATGCCGGGTCGCGCATGATGGGTATCGCTGCGCTCGTCGTCTGTGCAATCTCAGGCGTATGGGGCAGCGCGTTCGCGGCCGCGCCAGCCACGCCTGCCAGCGGCGCCGCGCCGGGCCTCGCGCCCGAATCCCAAGGCTTTCGACAGGCGACCGAGCGCGAACGCGATGCCGAAACGCTGCAGTCGTTGACGGCCGAAGGGCGTCTGCTGCTCTCGCGTGATCGCGTCACGCTGCCCGCGTACGACTATTGCAGCATGGCCGTATCGGCGGCCGAGCGCGGTGACTTCCGCGACAGCGTCGAGGCGGCCGCCCGCGCGCTGGTGATGGCGCAGCGTACCGACAACGCCGATCTGGTCGCGCTGTCGAAACGCGACCTCGCGATCGCTTACAGCTACGCCGGCGATCTCGACGACGCCGAGAAATACGCACAGGAAGCGCTGGCCTCGACCCCGAAAGCGCCCGAACAGGTGTTTGCGCCCGCCAACAAAGTGCTGGGCGACATCGCGCTGCGCCGCGGCCATCCGCAAGATGCCATCGACGCCTACAACCGCGCGCTCGAAACGGCGTCGCCGCGCTACCGTCCGCTGGTGCTACTGTCGATCACGAACGCGCAGATCGCCGCGGGCGACACGGCCGGCGCGCGCAAGACCTTTGACGCCGCCAGTCCCGCGCCGAGCGCGGACCTCGCGCCGGAGTACCGGCGCATCGAAGGCAACCTGCTGCTTGCCGAAGGCAAGCCACAGGACGCGCTGCTCGCGTTCACCACGCTGCTGTCAGAAAGCGGCGGCAGCGACGCGAACTACGACCGCCTGTGGGCGCACGAAGGCATCGGCCGCGCCGACCTTGCGCTCGGCCAGAGGGCGAGGGCGCGCGAAGCCTATCTGCAGGCCGTGGACGATTCGGAGAAAATCCGCGCGCGCTTTCGCAGCGAAGAGTTCAAGACGGGCCTCTTCGGCGATACGCAGTCCGTGTTCGAAATGGCGATCACGCTGACGGTCGAAGTGGGCGACTATGCATCGGCGTGGAGCCTGTCCGAGCGCAGCCGGGCGCGCGCGCTGCTCGATGTCGTGCGCAACCGCGTCGACGCCGGCGTGAACGACCGTCAACTGAACGGCGATGTGCCGGGTCTCGACGTGGTGCGTAACGGATTGAAGCCAAACGAGACGCTCGTCGAATATCACAACCTCGAGAAGTCGATCATCGTGTGGGTGATCCGCAACGAAGGGCTCAAGGGTTATACGCTGCCCATCGCGCGCGCCGACATGGATGCCGCCGTCACCGATTTCCGCAATGCCATCGTGCGCCGCCGGGCAACCGCGATCACCTATGGCGACAAGCTCTACGCGCTGTTGATCGCGCCCCTCGGATTGCGCGCCGACGACCGGCTGATCATCGTCCCGCACGGCGCGCTGCACTATCTGCCGTTCCAGGCGTTGCACGGCCCGGATGGCTTCCTGATCCAGCGCCACGCAATCGCCCTGGAGCCTTCGGCGAGCGTCGCGGTGCAGCTCGCCACGCGTGAGCGGCAGGTGGCGAGCAATCTCGTCGCATTCGGCAATCCGACGATCGCGCCCGCCTATGCGCTGCCCGGCGCCGAGGCGGAGGTTCGCGGCATCGCGCCGCTGTTTGCGCGCCAGGAAGTGTTTCTGCAATCCAGCGCGACGCGGGTGAGCTTCCGCGACAATGCGCCTACGGGCCGGGTGCTGCATGTCGCCACCCACGCGGAGGCCGACACGATCGACCCGTTGCATTCGCGCATCCTGCTCGCGCCCGCGACGCAGCCTGCTGACGGTCCCGACTCGCTGCTCGCGAAAGACATCTACAACCTGAAGCTGAACAACGTGTCGCTCGTCACGCTGTCGGCGTGCGAGACGGGGCTTGGGCGGATCGCGCGCGGCGACGAGATTCTCGGCTTCACGCGCGCCTTCTTCTATGCGGGCGCGACGAGCCTGATCGTGTCGATGTGGCCTGTGGCCGACGAATCGAGTGCGCTGACCATGCGCACGTTTTACTCGCAGCTCGCCGACGGTCATGAAGCCATCGACGCGATGCGGACCGCGCAACTCGCGGTGATGCAGAACTCACAATTTGCACATCCGTTCTTCTGGGCACCATTCGACCTGATGGGAGGCTGGCGCCTGAGCATTGCGCGCTAAGAAGAACAATGAACAAACTCCGACTGATTGCCGCGGCGATGGCGTGCAGCGGGACGATCGCGTGGGGCCAGACGTTGCCTGGCGGCCAGACGCTGCCGGGCGGCCAGACGCTGCCGAATGCCGGCAGCATCCTTCAGCAAACCGCGCCGCGCGACACGCGCCCGGCGCCGCCAGGTGGTGCGCAAGCGTTGCCCGCCGTGCCGCAGGCGGGCGCACCGCCTGTCACAGCACCCGGTCCGACGTTCGTGCTCAAGGGCATCACATTCAAGGGCAACGACACCATTCCGTCCGACGAGCTGCTTGCGCCTGTGCGTGACCAGTTGGGCAAGCAGATCGGCTTTGCGGATCTCGAAACGATTGCCGCCAAGGTGACGCAGGTCTATCGCGCGCGTGGCTATCTGCTCGCCCAGGTGGTGATTCCGCAGCAGGACGTGAGCGCGGGCACGGTCGAATTCACCGTGCTCGAAGGACGCGTCGGCCATGTGCGGCTCGATATCGCGGCGGGCACGCCGATCCGCGAAGATGTGGTGCGTGCACGCGTCGCGCAGATTCCGACGGGCCAGCCGCTGCAGCAGCACGATCTCGAACGCACGATGCTGCTGCTGTCGGACCTGCCGGGCATCGTCGTGACCTCGGCAATCGAAACGGGCGACGAGCCGGGCACGGTCGATCTGACCATCAGCGTCGCGCCCGCCAAACGCTGGACGTTTGCCGTCGACCTCGACAACTACGGCGCGCCTTCGAGCGGCACCTGGCGTCTGGGCGCGCTGGCGCGGCTCAATTCGCCGTTCATGATCGGCGACAACCTCGACTTGCGGATTCTGGCCAGCGAGCGGCTCGATACCGTGTATGGCCGCATCGGCTATGAGGCGCCCGTGAATGCATATGGCACGCGCGTGGGTGTCGCGTTGTCGCGGCTCAACTATGCGCTCGGCAAGGATTTCGCGTCGCTCGATGCGCAGGGCGAGGCAACCGTCGTCGATCTGACGGTGACCCATCCGCTGCTGCGTACCCGCAACCAGAACCTGCTGGCCCGCGCGAACCTCGAGTATCGCGACCTCATCGACAACATCGGCGTGGTGGACCTGCACAATCCGCGCTCGCTGATCGAGGGCAGCGTCGGTCTCAGCTATGAAAGCCGTGACGCGTTTCTGGGCGGCGGCTTCAATAGCGCGGACGTGGAGTTCCTGATCGGCAGCCTGCATTTCAGGAACGCGGCGGCCGAGGAACTCGATGCGTCGGCGTTTGGGCGCAACACGCATGGCACCGAGGTGCGCGCGACGTTCTTCGCAAACCGCCTGAATGCGCTGACGGAACGCTTCAGCATGTTCGCGGGTATATCCGGCCAGTGGGCCGGCACGACACTCGACAACTCGTCGCGCTTCCTGCTAGGCGGGCCGCATGCGGTGCGCGCCTACTCGCCGTCCGAGGGGCTCGTCGACGAGGGCTTCGTTGCGACGGTCGAAGGACGGTACGCCATCAATGCGAAAGCGACGGTGTTCGGCTTCGTAGACTTTGGCACCGGCTGGTACAACGCGAACTCGCGGCCGGAGCAGGGGCCGAACATGATCACGCGCAGCGGCGTCGGCTTTGGCGCGTACTGGGTGGCGCCGGGCGGCATCGCGCTGCAAGGCACGGTCGCCTGGCGCACGACAGGCTCGGACACCAGCGGCGACGACAAGGTGCCGCGTTTTTATGTGCAGTTGACCAAGACGTTCTAGTTGTTCTGAAGACGCCCGACTTCCTGCTTCAGTTCGCAGACGTTGCGCAAGCAGCAAGGGTGGCGCAAGCGGGATGGCTGAGTGGTGGTTGAGCCGGGCTCTGTCCGGCGCGGAGGTTTGCCATGAACAAACCATGCAGTGTGCCGTTGCGGGTTGCCGGCACGATCGTTTGTGCGGCGGCTACGCTGCTTGCCGGGTCATACATGTCGTCGCTGCTTGCGAACCCGACGGGGGCGCAGGTGGTGTCAGGTACGGTGAGCGTCAATGCGCCCGCAGCCGGGCAGATGAATATCACGCAGAAAACGCCCAAGGCGATCGTCAACTGGAACACCTTCTCGATTGGTGCGAACGAAGGCGTGACGATTGCCCAGCCGTCGGCCGGGGCGGCGCTGCTCAACCGCGTGATGGGCAACGATCCCAGCGTGATCTCTGGGCGGCTGCAGGCCAACGGCAAAGTGTTTCTCGTCAACCCCGCTGGCGTGATCTTCGCTCCCGGTTCATCGGTGAATGTCGGCTCGATGGTCGCGTCGACGCTGAATATTTCGAACGCCGATTTTCTCGCTGGCAACTATCGCTTCGTCGGCACCTCCGTCGCGCCCGTCAGCAACGCCGGGACGCTGACGGCCGGGACGGGCGGCACGATTGCGCTGCTCGGCGGCAGCGTGAGCAATTCGGGTACGGTGAGCGCGCGCCTCGGTACGGTCGCAATAGGTGCGGGCAACGACATCACGCTGGACTTTGCGGGCGACGGGCTGACCACGCTGAAAATAAACCAGGGGGCGGCCAACGCGCTGATCGGCAACACCGGCACGCTCGCTGCCGATGGCGGGATGGTGATGATGAGCGCGCAGACGGCCGATGCGCTGGCGGGCACCGTGATCAACCAGCAGGGAATCGTACGTGCGCAAAGCGTCGCCGAGCGCAACGGGCACATCGTGCTCGATGGTGGCACGAGCGGTGTCGCGACTGTCGGCGGCACGCTCGATGCAACGGGTGGCGCGGGCCTGACGGGTGGCCGGATCGACGTGACAGGCTACAACCTTGCGCTCGTGGACGGCGCGCGCGTCGATGCGAGCGGTGCGACGGGCGGCGGCACTGTGCGCTTCGGCGGCGGTGCGGCCGGGCAGGACCCGACCATTCGTAACGCCAACGCCCTGTGGATGTCGCCAACCGCAAGCATTCATGCCGATGCGCTGACCAATGGAAATGGCGGAAATGTGGTCGCGTTCAGCGAAACGGCGAGCAGGATCTACGGCACGCTTTCTGCGAGGGGCGGGGCGCAGGGCGGCGACGGTGGCTTGATCGAAACATCAGGTCACTATCTCGATATCACCCGCGCGACCATCGACGCTTCGGCACCAAAGGGGAAAGGCGGGACGTGGAAGATCGATCCCGACAATATCGCCATCGTAGCGGCGGCATCGGGAACACCGGCGACGGAGACGCCGCCAAGCAATGGATCACCGGCCATTTTCACACCGGCGGGCACGGACAGCGAGGTGGTCAATTCCCTCATCACCGACCAGCTGAATCAGGGCGTCTCCGTGACGATCACGACGGTCGGCTCGACACCCACCAACTTTTCATTGGGCGACATCAACATTCAGGCGCCGATCATTGCGGCGACACCGGCAAGTCCGACCACCATCCCAACCCTGACGCTGACCGCGCTCGGTTCGATCGTCGACAACGGCCAAACCATCATGTCGACCTTGGGGCCGCTCAGTATCGCGCTCAATGGGAACGTGGGCGGAACGAATGCCTTCAGTTCCGTCGCGATCAGCAACACGACGGTGACGACCAATGGCGGCAGCTTCACAGCCAACGCGGCCGGATCAAGCCCGGTCACCATCAACAACTCGACGGTTAATACAGGCGGCGGCGCGCTCACGCTCACTGGCACGACGACGCTGGCGGAAGGCACTGGCGTCGATATCACTAACAGTTTGCTCACCGGCGGTGCCGGCACGATAACGCTAACGGGCACCCCCCAAGGCATCGGACTCAGCACCGGCGTCAGCCTCTTTAACAGTTCGCTCAATACCTCGACGGGCGGTATCAGCATTTTTGGCACCACGCCCGGCGAGGTAGGCACGGGCGTCAGCATCATCGGCGGCTTCACGCCCGTCGGCGGCACCGTTGCCGGCCCCGCCGTCAGCAGTTCAGGCGGCGCGATTGCGATTACGGGCAACGCAACCGCGAACGGATTGGTCGGGCTTCTCGTGCAAGGCGCGTCCGTGACGAACACGACGGGCGCGATCAACCTCTCCGGCAGTGTCACGGGCGACGCCGTGCCCTTCGTCAACGGCATGCAGTTGTTCAATGCCAATGTGGGCACGAGCAGCGGCAGTATTTTCATGACAGGCACGGTATCGTCGGCGCTCACCGGGAGCTCCGGGCTCGACCTCCACAGTACGTCGGTTCAGTCGGCAAGCGGCAATATCCAGTTGATCGGTCAAAGTGTCGGGGTTCCCTCCGGTGCTTCCGTGCTCGGCGTGTTTCTCGAAAACAGTCCGTGCGAATGCACGCCGGGCCCGGCCACGTCCGTCACGACGGGCAGCGGCACGTTGTCCATCTACGGCAGCGGCACGGGCCCATTCGCCAGCGGCGTGCAGATCACCGACGGAACGCAGATCGTCTCCAACAATGGCGGTCTGATCGATATCCGCGGCACCGTGAGCGGACCGGCGGGCGGCATGAGCCCGAACCTGCAGGACGACATTGGCGTGCTGATCGCCGATGGCGCCGTGATGGCAACGGGGCAAACGGGCTCGATCCAGATAGCCGGTTCGACCAACACGGCCGACCCTGGACTCGCGATCGGCGTGCCGCCGTCCTCCGGGACAAGCGACCCCACGATATCGACGGCGCACCCCGGTTCCATCACGCTGCGCGCGTCGAATGACGGCTCGACCAGCAGCCTGTTCATCAGCAACTCGACGTTGTCGTCGCCCGGCGGCACGTTGTCGATCATGCCCGCGACGGTCGATCCGAACACGTTCGCGATCGTCGCGCAGAACGCCACGCCGATCACGCTTTTTGGCACAGGCGGCCTGAGCATCGATGCGGCGACGTTCTCGGCGTTCTCTTCGATCCCGAACATCGTGCTGGGTTCGACCACCCAGACGGGACTCATCACGGTGAACGGCGTGTGCGCATCGGACAGCTCGGTCTGCGTGCTGACACGCCCGGGCCTCGCGAACAATCTGACGCTGTCCAATCCGGGATCGGGCAGCCAGGGCATCACGCTTCCGTTCGGCCTCTCGACGCCCGGCCAAACGCTCGCGCTCGTTTCCGGCGGTCCCGTCACCGACCCGGGCGGCATTCAGGCCGCGAGCCTGCTGCTTTCGGGTCCCGGCACCTTCACGCTGACCGATCCGCAAAACGACGTCGGCGTGCTGGCGATGGTCAACGCCGGTAACGTGAACTTTACGAACTCACACGGGTTCGTCATCGGCCCCGTGGTCAGCCAGACATTCAATTCCAACACGAGCCAGTTGACCACGCTCGATGGCACCAACTCAACGTTGACGGGCAACCTCATTGCTCAAGCCACGACGGGCAATATCGGGCTGGGCGGTCCGAGCACCAGCCTGAGCGCGGGCGGCACGATCGATCTGGTCATGGAAAGCGGTGTGTTCAACGCGGCGGGTTCCGGCACGATCGTCGCCGACAACGGCTGGCGGATCTGGGCGAGCACATGGGTGGGCGAGACGCGCGGCAACGTTCAGCCCAATACCGCGCAGCCCAATTTTTATGGTTGCATGTTCGGCGCCGGTTGCAGTTGGGGCGGGGCGGTGCCGACTACTGGCAATCATTACGTGTATCTCGCAAGACCGACCGTGACGGTGACCGCCGATGGCAAGACGCGTATTGCCGGTGCGCCCAATCCGGTGTTCACGTTTACCGCCAGCGGTCTGATCAACGGCGACACCGCCGCCGGCGCGCTGACGGGCACGCTAACGTCGCCCGCCAACCAGAACTCACCGCCTGGGAAGTATCCGATCCTTTCAAACCTCGGGTCGAACGTCGGCTATATCGTGATCGAGGTGCCGGGCACGCTGACGGTGACGCAGTTGATCGATCCTGTTTCGCAAGCCGGCTTGCAGCAGTTCTTCAGCAACCAGGAGCAAACCTTCGTCTACGAGAACAACCTGCAGGGCACCAACATCTGTATCGGTTCGAATCAGCCGCTCTTCACCACCGCGCCGCCGGGGGACACTCAGGACATCCTCGCTGTCGAATGGAAGCGCGTGCGATCGCAACCCAATCTGAACAGCTGCATGTTGCTGAACGGTCAACATGGATGCGGAGACTTCTAGCGTTATCGTGCACGATTCAGGCAGGCGGCGCATTCATGAAGGCGCCACCTGCAGCACCGTAGATTGAGTGTCGTCCGGATCGTCGATCCACACGGCCAGTGCGCTGAAGTTGTCGTGGCTGGCGGGCGCGATCTTGTGCACGCGCGCAGCGAGCGCGCCCAGCCATGCGTCGGGGGTCGCGGCTTCGCCAAGCGTCTTGCTCATGTAAGTCTCGTCGACGTACTCCCACAGCCCATCGCTGCAAAGCAGGAAAGCATCGCGATCGAGCAGGCTGAACGTGCCATCGAAGCCGACGATATCCAGCTCGCCAGCTGTGCCGAGCGCGGCGAGCAACACGTTGCGGCGCGGATGATGGCGCGCCTGCTCAGGCGTGATCAGACGCGCATCGATCATCTCCTGAACGAGGCTATGGTCGCGCGTTTGCACGCTGATTTGCCCGCCACGAAAACAATACAGCCGCGAATCGCCGCAGTGGGCCCACGCTGCCGTGCGCAGTTCGCAGTCGATCGCAAGCAGCACGACCGTCGAGCGCATGTCTTTCAGCGCGGCGTCGCCACGTGCCTGTTCTTCCAGGATGTTCGCGTTCGCGTGGCCGATCGCTTTGACGAGGCGTTGGCCCGTCGGCGGCAACTCGGCGACCGTCAGGTAGCGCAGATCCGCGAGCACGCTATTGACGACGATCGCCGATGCCGTATCGCCGCCGCCGTGTCCGCCCGCACCGTCAGCGAGCACGCAATAGTAAAGGCGCTCGCTCGACCAGTCGCCCAGCGCGTCCTCGTTGCGCTTTCGGCCGCCTGGGTCGCTCAGGCTTGCTGTGGCAAGTTGCACAGGAAGCCTCTGCTCGGATCGGGTTCAACTGCCGGGGCGCGCGACTGTTCGGAGAGGATGCCCAGAACGAACAGGATCGCGACGCGATTCTCCGCGGCGATGTCGATGCCGAGCGTGTGCTGGATCCACTCGCCGATGCTGGTCGCCGCGAAATCGGCCGGCAGTGAGCTTTTTTTCAGCGTTACGCCGAGCTTGCGGGCGCGATAGTGATACGACGCAATCCGATAGCGTGCGGCGATCCGCGACAGCCCGCCCTTTTCATTCGACAGCCACCCCAGACTACCCGCCAGCAGCAACTGGTCGAACTCGTCGATCCCCGCGATGAAACGCGCCGCGGACTCCCGCACGGTTCGCTCGTCCAGACCGTACTGCGCCAGCACCGAGCCGACAGGATCGCTTTGCACGGCCGCTTGCTGCTCGACCTCGGCTAGCACGTCGTCATCGTCGAACGAGACATTGCGTTGATGACCGGCATTGCGCAGGCAGTCGATCAGATAGCGGCGAAAGTACGCGCACACCGCATGACCGTTCGATGGCGCGCTATGCAGTGGGAAGGCTTCCGGGTGCGCATGCGCGGCTTCGAGCCGGAAGACCTTGAAGTAGATGAACTGGGAAATGAGTTCTTCCTTGTCTTCGCCTAGCGCCTGCAACTCGAAGGGGTGATATCCCTGCAATGCGCGGCGCACGACTGTATAGATCGATGCCATCTCGTCCTGATTCAGGCAGGTGCGCCTCTGCCACAGGTCCGACAACGCACTGTCGCAGCCGCTATCGGCCGACCGTGCGCTTTCAATGTGTGTCACATGTCACCCCGCATGTTGAGCACAGCGTCACGCTGTGCAGATTTGAATACCCGATGTGCGTCTGTTCGATTGGAGCAGGGGAAACCGGAATGCGGATACGACTGTCAGCTCACTGTTGTCGAGCGTGACTCAAAGAGACAGTTATTCACTGCGAAACTGCGCAGGGCAATGCTCTAGGTATTGCACATCAGACAACAAAACCTATATGAGGGTTTACCTTGTCGCATTCCCTCGCGCGACTTTTTCAATTTCATAAAGCTGAAACGTTTGTTGATGGCAATCACGTTGATTGGTGAGTAATTTGTTATCAATGGATAGACGATGATTCATTCCGATCGATGAGCAAAAGACCGCAGGCTACGTACATCTTGCGTTTTTTTCAGGTGTTTAGAAACTGTTATTTCAATCGGATTTGCGGGTCGTTCCTTTCAAGTTTGTGACCACGGCGGCGCTCCTTTTCTTTTAAATATTGCGTGCTATGCTCATATCGGTCTGTTGTGAAATGTTCGTAGAGGAACACTGCGGCATCGCGTATTCTTATCGGGATTCCAAATTTGATTTGTTGTAAATCGGTTTGAGGAAGACCGGATTCGGAAGTTAACGTGGCGTGACGCGTCGCGAGGCGTGGGCACGCTAAAACTATTCGTTTCAGACTGAAGCCGACACAACAATGGCCACGCTCGATGCCGGGGTACTGCTCGCCGAAATATCGCCTGACAGTCCCTGCGGGGACGATGTCGAGTACGACCCGATGTTTCTCGAACTCGAACAGGTCGTGCATGGCAAACCGGAAGTCCAGTATGGCGACACCGTAGTCGCCGCCACACCGCCTGACTGGAAAGCAGCCCAGGCCCTCGCGCTCGAACTGTTCAACAAAAGCCGCGACCTGCGCGTCGCTGCGCATCTTGCGCGCGCGGTCCTGAACCGCCAGGGCTTCACTGGTCTCGCAGAAGGGATGGCGTTGATCGAAGGCCTGCTCGAGCGGCATTGGGATCACGTCTATCCGCAACTCGACCCTGACGACGATAACGATCCGACCGCGCGCATCAATGCGCTCGCCGTGCTTGTCGAACAGTCGGGAATGTTGCTCGATGTGCGCGACACAGCGCTTGCCGCGTCGCGCACGCACGGCATCGTCAGGCTGCGCGATATCGAATATGCGACGGGAGAAACGCCCGTACCCGATGGCGTCGAACCGCCATCGCTCGCCTCGATCGACGCGGCCATCGCCGACGTGCGAGACGAAGCGGCGACTACGCACGCCGCGTTGCTCGCAGCGCGCCAAAGCAACACTCGCATCGAAACGCTGTTGACGGAACGCGTCGGCGCAGCCCAGGCGATCGACCTGTCTCCACTGTCGCGTCTGTTGCAACAGGCGGCCGGCTTCCTTGGCGAGCGGGTCAGCGACGCCAATGAGCAGACAGCAGGCGAAGCACCCGTCGGCGAGGGCATGGATGATGCAGCCGCCGCCCCAGGCGCGGCAACGCGTGCGGCGCCCAGTGGAGAAGTCAACAGCCGGCAGGACGTCATCCGCCTGCTGGACAAGATCTGCGCGTATTACGAAAAGCACGAGCCGTCGAGTCCGGTGCCGTTGTTGCTGACACGGGCGCGCCGTCTGGTGGATAAGAGCTTCATCGAAATATTGCAGGACCTCGCGCCGGAAGGTCTCGGTCAGGCCCGGCAGGTTGGCGGTATCGAAGAATAGTCGTCGGGGAGTTGCTCAGCATCGTAACTGATACGCTGCTCCGCCTCTCGACGGTGCAGCTTCAACCAGGGGAACTGTCGTGGCCAAGGAAAGCAGTCAGAAATTCATTGCACGCAATCGCGCGCCGCGCGTGCAGATCGAGTATGACGTCGAGGTTTACGGCTCGGAGAAGAAGGTGAATCTGCCCTTCGTGATGGGCGTGATGGCCGATCTCTCCGGACAGCCAGCGGATCCGCTCGCGCCGGTCGCGGACCGCAAGTTTCTGGAAATCGACGTTGACAATTTCGATGAGCGCTTGAAGTCGATGAAGCCGCGCGTCGCGGTCCAGGTGCCGAACATGCTGACGGGCGAAGGCAATATGCCCGTCGACATGACCTTCGAGAGCATGGACGACTTCTCGCCTGCCGCAGTCGCACGCAAGGTCGACGCGCTGTCGAAGCTGCTCGAGGCACGCGGCCAGTTGCAGAACCTCTTGACTTACATGGACGGCAAGACGGGCGCCGAGGAATTGATCGCGAAGGTGCTGAACGACCCGGCTTTGCTGCAATCGCTCGCATCCGCGCCGAAACCACAGGAATAAGCGCGACTAACAGTGGAGTCTGACCATGGCCGAACCCACCCCTGAAGGACAAGCCCAGCAGACCGAGGGCACGCTCGAGATGAGCGACTTCGCGAATCTGCTGCAAAAGGAATTCAAGCCGAAAAGCGATAAGGCAAAGGAAGCCGTCGAGACGGCAGTGCGCACGCTAGCGGAACAGGCGCTGCGCGACACCGCCGTGATTTCCAACGACGTGCTGGTGACCATAGAGAGCCTGATCGCCCAGATCGACAAGAAACTCAGTGAGCAGATCAACCTGATCATCCACTCGGAGGAGTTCCAGAAAGTAGAGAGCGCGTGGCGCGGTCTACATTATCTGGTGAACAACACCGAGACGGACGAAACGCTGAAGATTCGCGTGATGAACATTTCGAAGGGCGAACTGCACAAGACGCTCAAGAAATACAAAGGCACCGCCTGGGACCAGAGCCCGTTCTTCAAGAAGCTCTATGAGGAAGAATATGGCCAGTTCGGCGGCGAGCCCTATGGATCGCTGGTCGCCGATTACTACTTCGACAACAGCGGGCCGGATGTCGACCTGTTGACGCAGATGGCGAAGATATCCGCCGCCGCGCATGCGCCGTTCATCGCGGCCGCGGACCCGTCGGTGATGTTGATGGATTCGTGGCAGGAGCTGGCGAATCCGCGCGACCTGACGAAGATCTTCCAGACACCCGAGCATGCGGCGTGGCGCTCGCTGCGCGAATCGGAAGACTCACGCTATATCGGCCTTGCGATGCCGCGCTTTCTCGCGCGTGCGCCGTACGGCGCGAAGACCAACCCGGTCGAAGAGTTCGATTTCGAGGAAGATACCGCGGGCGCGGACAGCGGCAAGTACACGTGGGCCAACGCAGCCTATGCGATGGCGACCAACATCAACCGCTCGTTCAAGATGTACGGCTGGTGCTCGCGGATTCGCGGCATCGAGTCGGGCGGCGCGGTCGAAGGTTTGCCCGTGCATTCGTTCCCGACCGACGACGGCGGCGTCGACATGAAGTGCCCGACTGAAATCGCGATCAGCGACCGGCGCGAGGCGGAGTTGGCGAAGAACGGCTTCATGCCGCTCGTGCACAAGAAGAACTCGGACTTTGCTGCGTTTATCGGTGCGCAATCGTTGCATAAGCCGGCCGAATACGAAGATGCCGACGCGACCGCGAACGCGAATCTGGCTGCGCGACTGCCGTATCTGTTTGCATGCAGCCGCTTCGCGCATTACCTGAAGTGCATCGTGCGCGACAAGATCGGCAGCTTCAAGGAAAAAGACGACATGCAGCGCTGGCTGCAGAACTGGATTCTGCAATATGTCGACGGCGATCCAGCCCATTCCACCGAGGAGTCGAAAGCGCGCCGGCCGCTTGCCGCAGCGGAAGTCGTGATCGAAGAAGTCGAAGGCAATCCGGGTTACTACACCTCGAAGTTTTTCCTGCGTCCGCATTATCAGTTGGAAGGCCTGACCGTGTCGTTGCGGCTGGTCTCGAAGCTTCCGTCCGCCAAGGCGGCATGACGGAATTCCATTATCAGTGGTGAACCGATTTGATTGGAGAAGAACATGGCCGTCGATATGTTCATTAAGCTGGGCGACATCAAGGGTGAGTCTCAGGACAAGTCTCATAAGGATGAGATCGATGTACTCGCGTGGAGCTGGGGGCTAAGCCAGAGCGGCACGATGCACCTGGGCACGGGCGGCGGAGCGGGCAAGGTGAACGTGCAGGACATCTCGTTCACCAAGTACGTCGACAAGTCGACACCAACGATCATGCTGTCCTGCGCAAAGGGCTCGCACATAGACTCGGTGATTTTGACCGTGCGAAAAGCGGGGGGCGACAATCCGCTCGAGTACTACAAGGTCACGCTGACCGCGTGCCTGATCAGCTCGTATTCGACGGGCGGCTCGGGTGGTGAGGACCGCTTCACCGAGAACGTGACGCTGAACTTCGAACAGTTCCATGTCGAATATCAGCCGCAAAACGCGAAGGGCGCGAAGGAAGGCGGGGTCGTCGAGATGAAGTGGAACATCGTGAAGAACGATCCAACCAACGGCTAGCGGCAGCGTATCGCCGTGCCCGGGGCGTGTGGCGCGGCGGCACTGTGATGCCATGGCACAGGCGATGGCATCGCAGTGTGGTTCGGCAGCCTTGACCCGGCCTGACGGAGCGACTGACATGACGGCAGAAGAAAGCTTGCGCGAGGGCAATCTGGACGAATGCCTACGGCTGTTGCAAATGCAGGTTCGCAACGATCCGTCGAAGGCGGCCCACCGCGTGTTCCTGTTCCAGTTGCTCGCAGTGCTCGGCGCATGGGACCGCGCGTTGACACAACTCAATGTGGCCGGCGATCTCGACGCCGCGGCATTGCCAATGGTTCAAATGTATCGCGAGGCGCTGCAATGTGAAGCGCTGCGCGAAGCAGTCTTCAACGGTGCGCGTGCGCCATTGATTTTCGGCGAGCCGACCAGTTGGCTCGCGTTGCTGGTCGAAGCGTTGCGTCTCGATGCCGCAGGCGACCACGCAGCGGCCGTGGCCGCACGCGAGCAGGCGCTCGGCGATGCACCCGCCACCTCTGGCAGCGTGAACGGCGAACCGTTCGAGTGGATCGCCGATGCCGACACACGGCTCGGACCGACGCTCGAAACGGTGCTCAACGGCCGTTACTACTGGGTGCCGTTTTTCCGCATCAAGCGCATCGAGATCGAGGCGCCCGTCGACCTGCGCGACCGGGTCTGGACGCCGGCGGTGTTCACCTGGGCCAACGATGGCCAGGCGGTCGGACTGATTCCGACGCGCTACGCCGGCACACTGGCCGAAAAGAAACATGCGTTGTGGCTCGCGCACCTGACCGAATGGATCGGCAGCGATGCGGCAGACGCGCGCCCAGTCGGACAACGAATGCTGACAACCGACGCGAACGACTATGCGTTGCTCGATATCCGCACGATCGAACTGGCGGTAGAGGCTCCGTCAGGCAGCGAGGGCGGCGCTGGCGCCGCGCCGGATCATGGCTGAGCTGAGCTCGCGTGACCGGCTGCAACCGTCGCTGCTCGACCGGCTGACCGACCACGAGCCCGAGGTCAAGCAGGAGGCGCGCGAACGCCGCGTGCTGTCGATACGCGCACTGCGTCAGAGCGTGCAGCGCGATCTCGCGTGGCTGCTCAATGCGAACGGCCTTTCGTCGGTGCAGGATGTGTCGGGCTATCCGTATGTCAGCACGTCGGTGTTGAACTACGGCTTTCCCGACATCGCCGGCAAGACCGCCTCGGGTGTCGATCCGGCGAAGCTGGAAAAACATGTGCGCGATGCGATCTGGGCATTCGAGCCGCGCATCTTGCGCGAGACAGTGCGCGTGACGGCGATCCAGGTCGAAGAGACCACAGCCCAGCACAACACCGTGTCGTTTTTGATCGAGGGAGATCTGTGGGCACAGCCGTACCCGGAGCGACTCTATTTCAGGACTGAACTGGATCTGGAGGCCGGGGAAATCAGAGTGATCGACCAAAGCGGCGCGCGCTGAACACATGAACCCGGAACTGATCAAATACTACAGCGCGGAACTCCAGCACCTGCGGGAAATGGGCGGCGAGTTCGCCAAAGAATATCCGAAGATCGCCGGGCGGCTGGGGCTCGAAAGCCTCGAATGCGCGGACCCTTATGTCGAGCGCCTGCTCGAAGGTTTCAGCTTTCTCGCCGCGCGTGTGCAACTGAAGATCGATGCGGAGTTTCCACGTTTCACGCAGCATCTCGCTGAACTTGTCTACCCGCATTATCTGGCGCCGACGCCGTCGATGGCCGTCGTGCAGATCCGGCCCGATCTGAGCAACTCCGGCCTCGCGGAAGGGGTAAAGATTGCGCGCGGCAGCGCGTTGCGCAGCCTGCTCGACAAGAACGGTTCGACGCGTTGCGAATATCGCAGCGCGCACGACCTGACGCTGTGGCCGCTCGAAATCGCCGACGCGAAGTTCTTCACCCATTCGGGGTCGCTGGGCGGTGCCGATATCGCATTGCCGGCAGGCGTCAAAGCGGGCCTGCGGCTGCGCCTGCGCGCGACGGGGGGGCTGAAGATCAACCAGCTGAAGCTCGACAAACTGGCGCTCTACCTGCGCGGCACCGACTCGATGCCGACGCGCCTCTACGAGCGCCTCGTCGGCTCGGCGATGGGCGTCGTCGTGATGCCCGTGTCGCGGCCCGCGACCTGGCATGCGCAATTGCCCGCGACGGCCGTCGCGCCGATGGGCTTCGCGGAAGACGAAGCGCTATTGCCCATCAGCAAGCAATCGTTTCAGGGTTACCGGCTGCTGCAGGAGTATTTCGCGTTCGCGGCGCGTTTCATGTTCGTCTCGATCGACGGGTTGCAGCAGGCGCTGCGCCGTTGCGGCGACAACGAGGTCGAAGTGATCGTGCTGTTGAAGCGCGGTGACCCGATGCTGGAGCAGGCGGTCGACGCATCGAATTTCGCGCTCTACTGCACGCCCGCCGTCAACCTGTTTCCGCGCCGGACCGACCGCATCGCGCTATCCGCCGAGCAGTTCGAATACCACGTGGTGGCCGACCGCACGCGGCCGATGGACTTCGAGATCTACCGGATTGAGGAGGTCACCGGCTATGGCGCAGGTGCCGCTGCCGAGCAGAAGTTCGAGCCGTTCTATCACGCGCGTGACCTGGGCGCCGGCTATGGCGCAGGCGCGTACTACCAGGTGCGGCGCGACAAGCGCGTGCGCTCGTCGCGCCAGGCCGAGCGCGGACCGCGCACCAGCTATCTCGGCAGCGAGACCTTCATCGCGCTCGTGGACGCGGCGAACGCGCCGTTTCGCGGTGATTTGCGCCAGCTTGGGTTGCAGGTGCTTTGCACGAATCGCGACCTGCCGCTCACCTTGTCGATCGGCGTTGGCGCGAGTGACTTCACACTCGACGTGGAGGCGCCCATCGAAAGCGTGCGCTGCGTGAGCGGCCCGAGCCGGCCGCTGCCGTCGTATGCACATGGCGCGGTCGCGTGGCGGCTCTTGAGTCACCTGTCGCTGAACTATGCATCGCTCGTCGATAGCGACGCGAAAGAGGGCGCCCGCGCCATGCGCGATCTGCTGAGCCTCTATTGCCCGGTCGACGATCCTGCGGCGCAGCGGATGATCGAAGGCTTGCATTCGATCGAATCGCATCCCGTCACGCGGCGTCTGCCCTGTGCCGGGCCCATCGTGTTCGGACGCGGGCTCGCGATCACGCTGACTCTCGACGACGCGGCTTTCGAAGGCGCCGGCGCCTTTTTGCTCGGCGCCGTGCTGTCGCACTACTTTGCGCAATACGTGTCGATCAATTCGTTCGCCGAGACGGTGGTCAGAACGCTGTCGCGCGGCGAGATCATGCGCTGGCCAGCGAGGGTCGGACAATGCCGGACGCTCTGACCCTGCTGCGCGAGCTCGAAGCGCACGCCTACCGCTTCGATTTCTTCCAAGCCCTGAGGCTCATCGAGAATGCCTACCGGGACAAGCCGCGGATCGGCGAATCGCTGCGCCCGCGCGATGACGCGGTGCGTTTTTCGCAGGAGCCCGAGCTGATCTTTCACCCGACCACGCTCGGTGAGTTGAGGCCGTCTCACGACGGCCACCCGGCGCGACTGGCGGTGAATTTTTTTGGCCTCATGGGGCCGCACGGCCCGATGCCCGTGCACCTGACCGAGTACGTGCGCGACCGCGCACGCAATGCCAACGATCCAACCTTTGCGCGCTTTCTCGACATCTTTCATCACCGGATGGTGTCGCTGTTCTATCGCGCCTGGGCCAATGCGCAGCCGACCGTGAGCCTCGACCGGCCGGAGCGCGACCGCTTTTCCGTTTATGTGGGCAGCACGTTTGGTCTGGGTGAAGCGGCGCTTCGCGAGCGCGATGCGGTGCCCGACTTCGCGAAGCTGCATTTCGCCGGCCTGCTGTCCGGTCCGACTCGCCCCGCCGAGGGCCTGCAACTTATCCTCGCACGCTTTTTCAACCTGCCGGTGCGTATCGAGCAATGGGTCGGCCACTGGATGGAACTGCCGCGCGACACGCTATCGCGCCTGGGCGCGCGGGACGGCTCGGCGTCGCTCGGCATCTCGACGCTGCTCGGCGCGCGGGTGTGGGATTGCCAGCACAAGTTCCGCATCGTCGTCGGGCCGTTGACGCTCGCCGACTACGAACGTTTCCTGCCCGGCGGTGACAGCCTGCGGCGCCTCACCGACTGGGTGCGCAACTACGTGCGCGACGGCCTCGATTGGGACGTGAACCTCTGGCTCAAACAGGAGGACGTGCCACGCCTCGCACTGGGACGCCGCGCCCGGCTTGGCTACACGAGCTGGCTGCTGAGCAGCCCGGCCACGCAGGACCAGCGTCAGTTACGGTTGCATCCCGCTTCGTTGTCCGGACGGCCCGCCGAGCCCGCGCGTAGCGACGCACGGGCGAGCGAGCCGGCATCCCAACACTCATCGAAGGACTAGAAAAATGGCCGAAATCAAACGTGCAGCGTTGTTCGGCAAGCTGAACAAGCTGGCCTATCGCGCAATCGAAAGCGCAAACGTGTTCTGCAAGTTACGCGGCAATCCGTATATCGAGATCGTGCACTGGTTCCACCAGGTCCTGCAGTTGCAGGACTCGGATCTGCATCGCATCGTCAAGCACTTCGGCATCGAGCCATCGGCGCTCGCGCGCGATCTGACGGACGCGCTCGACCGGCTGCCGCGCGGGGCAGGGTCGGTGGTCGATATTTCGTCGCAGGTCGAAGAAGCCGTCGAGCGCGGCTGGGTGTTCGGTTCGCTGCTGTTCGGCGAGTATCAGGTGCGCACGGGTCACCTGGTGGTCGGGTTGCTGAAGACGCCGTCGCTACGCAACGGGCTGTACGGCATCTCGCGCCAGTTCGAGCGGATCAAGCTCGATCCCCTCGTCGAAGAGTTCGACAGCCTGCTCGGCGGCTCGCCCGAAGCGGGGATGACGGCGACCGACGGCTCCCAGGCCGCGGGTGCCGCCCAGCCGGGCGATTCCGTCGGAGGCGTGCCGCCCGCCGCGATGGGCAAGCAGGAAGCGCTCAGGCGCTTCACCACCGATCTGACCGAGCAGGCGCGCAACGGCAAGCTCGACCCGATTGTCGGCCGCGACGAAGAGATTCGCCAGGTGGTCGACATTCTGATGCGCCGCCGCCAGAACAACCCGATCCTCACGGGCGAAGCCGGGGTCGGCAAGACGGCCGTGGTCGAGGGCTTCGCGCAGCGCATCGTCGCGGGCGACGTGCCGCCTACGCTGCACGACGTGCAGTTGCGCACGCTCGACGTGGGCCTGCTGCAGGCGGGCGCGAGCATGAAGGGCGAGTTCGAGAACCGGTTGCGCCAGGTGATCGAGGAAGTGCAGGCTTCCGAAAAGCCGATCATCCTGTTCATCGACGAAGCGCATACGCTGGTCGGCGCGGGCGGCGCGGCGGGCACGGGCGACGCGGCGAACCTGCTGAAGCCGGCGCTCGCGCGCGGCACGCTGCGCACCGTCGCGGCGACGACATGGGCGGAGTACAAGAAGCACATCGAAAAAGACCCGGCGCTCACGCGCCGCTTCCAGGTCGTGCAGGTGCCGGAACCGGACGAGACGAAGGCGATCCTGATGATGCGCGGCATCACATCGACGATGGAAAAGCATCACAAGGTGCAGGTGCTGGATGAGGCGCTTGAAGCGGCCGTGCGGCTGTCGCACCGCTACATCCCCGCGCGCCAGTTACCGGACAAGGCGGTAAGCCTGCTCGACACCGCTTGCGCGCGCGTCGCGGTGAGCCAGCATGCGACACCGCCTTCCGTCGACGATTCCAGAAAGCGCATCGCCGCGCTCGAAACGGAGCTGGAAATCATCGGACGTGAGACCGCGGTCGGCATCGATACGGGCGAACGGCTTGCCGCGGCGACCGAGCGCGTGACGGCAGAACGCGGGCGTCTGACCGAACTCGAAGCGCGCTGGGAGGCGGAAAAGGAACTGGTTACGCGCATCCTCGAACTGCGCGCGCAATTGCGCAACGAGACCGGCAAGGTCGAAGGCGCAGCCGAAGCAGCCCCCTCGGCGCCCGCCGATGACGCCGCACGCGAAGCGCGCCTTGCCGAACTGCGGGAATTACAGGCGAAGCTCGCAGAGCACCAGGGCGACGATCCGCTGATCCTGCCAACCGTCGACCAGCAGGCGGTCGCCTCGGTGGTGCAGGACTGGACGGGGATTCCCGTGGGCCGAATGGTCCGCAATGAGATCGAGAACGTGCTGAAGCTCGCCGAGAACCTGAACAAGCGGATCATCGGCCAGGGCCACGCGACCGAGATGATCGCGCGGCGCATCCAGACTTCGCGCGCCGGCCTCGACAATCCGAACAAGCCGATCGGCGTGTTCATGCTCGCCGGCACGTCCGGCGTCGGCAAGACGGAAACCGCGCTGGCGCTCGCCGAAGTGCTGTACGGCGGCGAGCAGAACGTCATCACGATCAACATGAGCGAGTATCAGGAAGCGCATACGGTGTCGTCGCTCAAGGGCGCGCCGCCGGGCTACGTCGGCTATGGCGAAGGCGGCGTGCTGACCGAGGCGGTGCGGCGCCGGCCCTATAGCGTCGTGCTGCTCGACGAAGTGGAAAAGGCGCATCCTGATGTGCACGAGATCTTCTTCCAGGTGTTCGACAAGGGCTGGATGGAGGACGGCGAAGGGCGCGTGATCGACTTCAAGAACACGCTGATTCTGCTCACGACCAACGCCGGCACCGACCTGATCACGAACCTGTGCAAGGACCCCGAACTGATGCCCGAGCCTGAGGGCATCGCGAAGGCGCTGCGCGAGCCGCTGCTGAAGGTGTTTCCGCCCGCGCTGCTTGGGCGCGTGGTCGTGATTCCCTACTACCCATTGTCCGATGAGATGCTCGGCGCGATCATCCGTTTGCAGCTCGGGCGAATCGAAAAGCGCGTGCGTGCGACGCACAAGATTCCGTTTTCGTATGACGACGACGTCGTGAAGCTGATCGCGAGCCGCTGCACGGAACTGGAAAGCGGCGGCCGGATGATCGACGCGATCCTGACGAACACACTGCTGCCGCATATCAGCAACGAGTTCCTCAAGCGGATGATGAACGGTGCGACAGTGTCGAAGGTGCAGATCGGCGCGCGCGATGGCGAGTTCGTCTACACGTTCGATTGATGAGGCGGCCGGATCGGCCCGTTTCGTTTGACGGAGTATTCGTATGCCGCAACAAGTCAGCATGGGCGCGACGCTGCAGTGCTCGTTCGGCGCAGCGCCGTCGACGCTCGTCGTCCTGCCGGTGAATCGCGTGATGGGCGAGGGGCCGCCCGCGGCCAACATCATGGACCACGTGCCGCTCGTCAATATCATGCCGTTCGGTGTCTGCAGTTCGATAGCCAACCCGACGGTGGCCGCCGCGACGACAGCGGCGCTCGGCGTGCTGACACCGATGCCGTGCGTGCCCGCGACGATGTCGCCATGGGTGACGGGCGCGCCTACCGTGCTGCTCGGCAATCAGCCGTCGCTCGACAACGTATCGAAGTGCATGTGCAACTGGGGCGGCGTGGTCACGATCGTCAACCCGGCCACTGTCAAGACAATGATTCCGTGACATGACCACCCAAGCCACCGACCGACACGTCACCGTCAGTTGCGCGCCTGCCGGCAGCGACCTGCTGTTTCTGCGCCTGGCCGGCCATGAGGAGCTGGGCCGGTTGAGCGAGTTTCATCTGGACCTGCTCAGCACGAGCAACGACCTGAAGCCGGGCGACCTGCTCGGCCAGGATATCTCGGTGGCGATCGACTTGCCGTCCGAAGGCGAGCGGCAGATCAACGGCATCGTTACCGCATTTCGCCTCCTCGCGCCCGGCGACAAGACCCGCAACCGGATGGCCCGCTACGAAGCGATGGTGCGGCCCCGGCTGTGGCTGCTTACGCGGGCATCGCACTGCCGGTTCTTTCACGAGATGACGGTGCCCGACATCATCGCGAAGGTGTTGCAGGACTATGACGTCGACCTGAGCAACAAATGCTCGGCGACCTATCCGTCGCTGGAGCATTGTGCGCAATATCGCGAGACCGATTTCGCGTTCGTCAGCCGGCTGATGGAGCACGAGGGCATCTACTACTACTTCGAGCACAAAGGCGGCAAGCACACGCTCGTGATGACCGATTCCGCGGACGTCCATACGTCGATCGATCACTACGCGACGATTTCGTACGACGGTTGGTACGAACCCGTGCAGGAGAAGGAGTGCGTGTATCAATGGTCGTCGGGCGCGGAGTTGCAGACGGGCAAGTACGAAGTTAACGAGTACGACTTCGAGAAACCGTCGTCGAGCAACCAGCAGGGCCTGCTGTCGCGCGCGACGAGGCCGAAAGTCTACGATCCGCCGGTGTACACGATGCAGGAGCATCTAAGCGGCCACATCGAGTCGAGCGACGGCGATCGTTACGCGAAAGTCGGCGTGGAAATCCGCCAGGCGCGCAACGACAGCATCAGCGGGCGCACGAGCGCGCGCGGTGTCTGGCCAGGGGGGCTCTTCAAGCTGCAGGAACATGCGTGCGATGCGCAGAATCACGATTATTTGGTGGTCAGCGCCGAGTACGAAATCAACTCGGACAGCTACCTCTCGAATGATCGCGATCAGAGCGCGCTGCCGTTCTTCGATTGCAGCTTCACCGCGCTGCGCAAGGAGAACCAGTTCCGCGCCGAACGCATCACGCCGCGCCCCGTCGTCGCGGGCCCGCAGACCGCGATGGTGGTCGGCCCCGACGGCGACGAGATCCTGACCGACAAATATGGCCGCATCAAGGTGCAGTTTCACTGGGAGCAGTTCGCGCCGCCCTCCGATGCCAGCGAACGGATGAAGCGCTGCTGGGTGCGCGTATCGCACAGTTGGGCGGGCAAGCGCTGGGGCACGTTCTTCATTCCTCGCATCGGCCAGGAGGTGCTGGTCGATTTCATCGAAGGCGATCCGGACCGGCCGCTCGTCACGGGCTGTGTGTACAACGCGAACACGATGCCGCCATACGACCTGCCGGCGAACTCCGCGCTCTCGACACTGAAAAGCAACTCGACCAAAGGCGGCGGCGGGTTCAACGAAATGCGCTTCGACGACACGAAGGGCAGTGAGCAACTGTTCTTTCATGCGGAGAAAGACCACGAAACGTGGATCAAGAACGATACGCTGGCGAATGTCGGCAACGACCGGCATCTGAAGGTTACCGGCAACGAATTCATCGCGGTGACGGGTGCACGGCACGACGCGGTAACGGGTGACCGGAACGCAAAAGTGGACGGCAACGATTCGCTGAACGTCAGCCAGAAACTGCAGGAAAAAGTCGGCATGGACTACGCGCTCGACGCGGGCATGAATGTGCATATCAAAGCCGGCATGAATGTCGTGATTGAAGCGGGCGTAAGTATTACGCTCAAGGCAGGCGGCGCGTTCTTGGTGGTGGGGCCCGCGAGCGTCGCGGTATCGGGCACGCCGATCCTGCTGAATTCCGGCGGTTCGGCCGGCTCCGGCAGCGGCTCGTCGCCGACCGCGCCGACTGCGCCGAAGGACGCCGACGATGGCACGAAGAAGCTCAAATGATGACGCGATGCTTGGCCATTGGGGCCGGGGAGACAAGTGAACGATCCGATTCTTTCGTTGCGCGTCGCGCGCTTCAATGACGAGCCGGTCGCCGAGCCGATCGCGGTCGAGTTCGGACCGGCGGGCGGGACGATTGGCCGCGCGACCGATTGCACGCTGGTGTTGCCCGACCAGCAGCGCGCGATTTCG
The DNA here is from genome assembly GCF_002902965.1 of Paraburkholderia hospita. Taxonomy (GTDB): domain Bacteria; phylum Pseudomonadota; class Gammaproteobacteria; order Burkholderiales; family Burkholderiaceae; genus Paraburkholderia; species Paraburkholderia hospita. The sequence continues at coordinate 1,291,719 of NZ_CP026107.1, forward strand.
CGCGTGCATGCGCGGATCGAGTTCCGCGGCGGCGAGTATTTGTTGTGCGATCTCGGCAGCAACCCGAGCGTGCTGAACCAGCGCGCGCTGGGCGGCACACGCGAGGCGCGGCTCGCGAACGGCGACCGTCTGATGATCGGCACGTATCTGCTCGAAGTGACGATTGCGGAACGCGTGGCGGGCGTGCGCAGCGTGACAGGCCTGTCCGATCCGCTGGCAGCGGTGAAAGTGCTAGGCGGACCGTTGCCGGCCGATGGGCAAGGCGACCCGTTTGGTCTTGGCTCGCTCGATCCTCTCGGACAGCCCGCGTTTGGCGAGCGCGCCGGGATTGCGTCGGGGCCGCGCTACGCGGGCTCGGAAAGCGATCATGTCGCGCCGGAGTTTCAGGCGTTCTCCGCGCCCGTCGCGGCGCCGCGTGCGCCTGCGCCTGCCTCTGCGCCGCCCATCGCTCCTGGTGCAGCGACACCTACATCCTCCGGCATTCCCGCTGATTACGATCCGCTCGCGGACGTGCTCGCGCAATGGGAAAAGCCGGCGCAGCCCGGCGGCGTGCCGGCGGGCGCAGCGCACACGTCGCCGCTTTTTGCTCCGTCGCCGTCTGCTCCGTCCAATGCGTCCGCGTTTACGTCGAACTTTGCGCCAGCGCAGGCACTCGCGCCGCAGGTTCCCGCGTCGCAAAACGGCCCCACTGGCTTGCCCCAAAGCCTGCTCGATGGTCCCGTCGGTGGCGCTGCAACGCCGTTCGATGATCTGCTTGCGCCATCCGCAAACCCACTCATTCCGGAAGATCTCACCGAGATCGCGCCTGCTTCTTCGTTGCCTGATGCTGCACGGTCTGCTCGCGTCGCGCCTGCTCCTGCGCAGCCAGCGGTGCAGCAACCATCGCCCACACAACGCGAACCCGAGCCGGCCCCCGCTGCGATGGCCGCGCCCGCCCCCAAGGCAAGCGCCCCCGCGCCGGCCGTCCAGCCTGAACCCGCGCCGCCGCGCGCCGCGGTTCCGGATGGCGACACGTTCGCGGCGCTGCTCGAAGGGCTTGGCCTCGACCCGTCGCGCGCGCCGAACCTGCCGCCCGCCGAACTCGCGCGACTGGTCGGCATGATGCTGCGTGAGGCGCTGCGCGGCACGATGGCCGTGCTGCGCGCCCGTTCAATGACGCGGCGCGAGGCACGCCTCGACGTCACGCTGATCGTTGCGCGCGACAACAATCCGCTGAAATTTTTCCCTGATGTCGACAGCGCGCTCGCGCAGATGCTCACGGGCCGCGGCGCCGGTTACCTGCCACCCGCCGAGGCGCTCGAGCGCGCGTTCGACGACATCGAGTCGCACGAACTGGCGGTGATCGTCGGCATGCGCGCGGGGTTGGCCGAAGTGCTCGGACGCTTCGATCCCGCCAGCATCGAAGCGCAATTGAAAGCGGGCGGGGTGATCGACAAGGTGTTGTCGAACCGCAAGGCGAAACTGTGGGACCTGTTCGTCGACAGACAGGCAGACGTTTCGCGTGAAGCAGAAGACGATTTTCAGAGACTGTTCGGCAAGGCGTTCAACGATGCGTACGAAGCGCAGATCGACGCGCTGCACGCCGCGCGCAAAAGCAGCAAGACGGACCCCACTAGCCACCACTGACCCCTTCTCATCACGAGAAGGCCACGAGAAAGACACGAGAAAAAATGTCCTGGAACAGCAAAGTCATCTGGTCGGAGGGGATGTTCCTGCAGCCGCAGCATCTGCAGCAGCACGACCGTTATCTGCAGACCCAGCTGGAAACGCGGGCTGCCGGTCTGCGTCCGTACAGCTGGGGGCTGACCGTGCTCGAGATCGACGAGCAACTGCTCAAGCTCGGCAAGGTCGCGCTCCTGTCGTGCGCCGGTGTGATGCCCGACGGCACGCCATTCAATCTGCCCGCCGACGACGATCTGCCCGAACCGCTCGATATTCCGGAAGGCACGCGCAACACGCTGGTCGCGCTGGCGCTGCCGGTGCGCCGTCCGGGCATTGCCGAGACGGGCAACGAAGCCAGCGAGGAAAACTTCGCGCGGCATCGCGTGGCCGAACTCGAAGTCGGCGACAGTAATGATCCGAATGCGGCGCCGGCGCTGATGCAGATCGGCAGGCTGCGCGTTCGGCTCGCACTCGAACCGGACGTCGCGAATGCGTATGCGGTGCTCGGCATCGCGCGCGTCGTCGAGCGGCTGCCCGACAACCGTGTCGTGCTCGAGAACGACTACAGCGCGCCGTGTCTCGACTACCGGGTCGGGCGGCGTCTCGCCGCGTTCGTCGACGACCTCGTCGGCCTGCTGCACCAGCGCGGCGAGGCGCTCGCTTCGCGTCTTGCGCAGCCGGGCGTGACGGGCGTCGCGGAAGTGTCGGACTTCCTGCTGCTGCAACTGATCAACCGCCACGAGCCGCTCGCTGCCCACCTGTCGACGATGACAGGGCTGCATCCGGAAGCGCTGTACCAGATCTCGGTGCAACTGGCGGGAGAACTCGCCACGTTCAGCCAGCCGACCAAGCGCCCGCCAGCGTACCCGGTCTACCGGCATGACCGGCTGCGGGAAACCTTCGCGCCGGTGATCGACGATCTGCGCGCGTCGCTCAGCATGGTGATGGACCCGCATGCGGTGCCGATTCCGCTCGAAGAGCGCAAGTTCGGCCTGCGTGTCGCCCTCGTGCCGGACAAGAACCTGTTCACTGCTGCGACCTTCGTGCTGGCCGTTCGCGCGCAGATGCCAGCCGAGCACATCCTGACCGGCTTCGCGCCGCAAGTGAAGATTGGGCCGATCGAGCGCATTCGCGATCTCGTGAATCTGCAGTTGCCCGGCGTCGGGCTGCGCGCGCTGCCTGTCGCGCCACGCCAGTTGCCGTTTCATGCGGGATTCACGTACTTCGAGCTCGATCGCGGCAACGAATTGTGGAAGCAGTTCGCGACCTCCGCCGGCATGGCGTTGCACGTCGCGGGCGACTTTCCGGGGCTGGCGATGGAGTTTTGGGCCATTCGCCGCTGACGCATTGATCGAGGACACTCATCGTGACTCCAGACGAACCACGTGGTCCACTCGAGGATCCTGGCGCGACGATTCTGATTCCGACACCCGGCGGCGCGCGTGCCGCTTTTGTCGCCGCTGCGGCGACCGCGGCGCCGATCTCGACGCTGACGGGCGGCCTCAATCCGTTGCTGCGCGCGGCCAATCCGCTGCTCGAGCTGGCGGTTCCGCTGCGTCAGCTGCCGACCCATCCGAACGTCGAAGAGTTGCGCACGCAACTGATCCAGATGATGCGCACGTTCGAAACGCAAGGGCGCGCGAACGGCATCGACGACGAGAAGCTCGGCGCATCGCGCTACTGCCTGTGCACGTTCCTCGACGAGGCGATCTCGAGCACGCCGTGGGGCGCGGGGATGTGGGCGAGCCGCAGCCTGCTCGTGACGTTTCATAACGAGGCGTCGGGCGGCGAGCGCTTTTTCCTGATCCTGCAGCGACTCGCGCAGAACCCCACCGGGAATGCCGATGTGCTCGAACTGATCTACGTGATTCTCGGGCTGGGCTTCGAGGGCCGCTACCGGCTGATCGACGGCGGCCGCACCCAGTTGGACACGATTCGCGAGCGGCTCGAAACGATGATCCGCTCGCAACGGGGCGCCGCCGAACGCGATCTGTCGGTGCACTGGCTGCCCGTGAAGGCCGAGCGCAAGCCGCTGTTGCAACTGGTGCCGCTGTGGGTCGCCGCCGCGATCGCCTGCGTGGTGCTCGTCGCCGTGCATCTGGTGCTGAGCCTGCGCCTGAACGACGAGTCCGATCGCGTGTTCGCGGCCTTGCATGGCGTGCGCGTCGCGCCGCAGCCGCTCGCCGCGAAAGCCGCGCCGCCGCCCGCGCTCGCGCCGAAGCTGTCGCAGTTCCTCGCGCCGGAAATCGCGCAGGGGCTCGTGCGTGTCTCCGAACTGCCGGACCGGACCGTCGTCGAGATCAAAGGCGACGGGCTGTTCGCGTCGGGCAGCGCGGAGCTCGAATCGGCATATATGCCGTTGATCCAGCGCATCGGCGATGCGCTCAAGGACGTGCCGGGCAACGTCGTCGTCGCCGGGCATACGGACAACCAGCGGCTGCTGTCGGCGCGTTTCCCGTCGAACTGGCATTTGTCGCAGGCACGCGCCGATGTCGTCAAGGACATGCTCGCCGCACGCACCGGCTCGCCGGGGCGTTTCGTAGCCGAAGGCCGCGGCGACACCGAGCCGATCGCGCCGAACGACTCGCCTGCGAACCGCGCGAAGAACCGCCGCGTCGATATCACCATACTCGCGCCGGGGGCAGCATCGTGAGTCCGCTCGCCCTCCGTGCGCCGCACCTTGAAGGTGGTTGCTCATGAAACTGCTTGGCTGGTTCATGCGGCCGATCGTGCTGTCGTTTCTCGGCGTGCTGGCGCTTGCGCTAATCGTCTGGATCGAAGGGCCGTTGCTGGCGTTTGCGGGCAAGGCGCCGCTCGAATCGGCCGCGAGCCGCTGGATCGTGATCGCGGTGCTGTTCGCGCTATGGGTGCTCTACTGGGGCGTGCGCTGGCTGCTCGTGCGGCTCGCAAACGTGAAGTTCACGCGCGTGGTCGCCGAGGAGGCGCCGCAGCCCGGCAGGAAGGAATCGGAAGCGGATGTCGCCGCGCTGAAGCAGCGCTTCGACGAGGCGATGACGATCCTGCGCAAGGCGCGCGTCAAGGGGCGCTTCGGTAGCCAGTACGTCTACCAGTTGCCGTGGTACATGTTCGTCGGCGCGCCCGGAACCGGCAAGACGACGGCACTGCTGCACTCGGGCCTCAAGTTTCCACTCGCCGAGCGGCTTGGCAAGCAGGCAGTGGGCGGTGTTGGCGGCACGCGCAATTGCGACTGGTGGTTCACCGACGATGCCGTGCTGCTCGACACTGCCGGCCGCTTTACCACTCAGGACAGCTTCGCCGAAGCTGACCAGGCCGCATGGGGCGGCTTTCTGCAACTGTTGCGCAAATACCGGCCGCGGCGGCCGCTGAACGGTGTGATCGTCGCGCTGTCGGTGCAGGATCTGCTGCAGCTATCCGACACGCAGCGCGCGGTGCAGGCAGGTGCGGTGCGCGAACGGCTCAAGGAGTTGTACACCCGCCTTGGGATGCGCTTTCCCGTCTACGTTGTCGTGACGAAGTGCGACCTGCTGGCGGGGTTCGCGGAATTCTTCGACGACCTCGGCCGCGACGAGCGTGAACAGGTGTGGGGCGTGACGTTCCCTTACGTCGCGCAGGGCGGCCCGGACGAAGCGCTGGCGTCATTCCCCGGCGAGTTCGCCGCGCTCGAGAAGCAGCTGCAGGCCCGTGTGTTGCACCGTATGCAGCAGGAGACCGACACGCGCCGGCGTGCGCTCGTGTACGGTTTTCCGCAGCAGTTCGCCGGCCTCGAAAACATGCTGACGGGCTTCCTGCAGGAAACGTTCAGCACGTCGCGCTTCGATGAGGCGGCGCTGCTGCGCGGCGTCTACTTCACGAGCGGCACCCAGGAAGGCCGGCCGATCGACCGCGTGATGAGCGCGGTCGCGTCGGCGCTCGGTTTGCAGCGTCAGGTCGTGTTGCCGGACCCGGCAAGCGGACGGGCGTACTTCATCACGCGGTTGATGCGTGACGTGATTTTCCAGGAAGCCGGGCTGGCAGGCACCAACCCGAAACTGGAGCGTCGCCGCACGTGGCTGCAGCGCATCGCGCTCGGTTTGATTGGCATTGCGGTGGTGCTCGCGCTGGTGCTGTTCTTCGTCAGCTATCAGCGCAACCGCGCTTATATCGCCAATGTCGAGCAGCATGTGACCGAACTGCAGAAGCTCGCGCAGAACACCCGCGCGGGCGACGATCCGCTCGCGCTGCTGCCGTTGCTCAACGCGGCGCGAGATCTGCCTGGCGGCTACGCGGATCGCAACAAGAGCGTGCCGTGGCTGTCGCGGCTCGGGCTGTACCAGGGCGACAAACTAGGCCTTGAAGCGCAGGCGAGCTACCGGCGTCTGCTCAAGCAGACCTTGCTGCCGCTCGTCGTGCACAGGATGGAAGACGAACTGCGGCGCGGCGACGCGAACAATCCCGACTTTCAGTACGAGGTGCTGCGCGCGTATCTGATGCTCGGCGATTCAGCCCACTTCGACGCCGATTCCGTGCGGTTATGGGCCGACATCGACTGGCGGCGCGGGCCGTTGACCAATGCGAGCGACGATCAGCGTAATGACATCGACGGTCATCTCGCGGCGCTGTTCCAGCCCGCGCAGTTCGACGCGTCGCTGCCGCTCGACAAGGACCTGATCGCGCAGGCGCGCACGACGCTCGCCAAGATGCCGCTCGCGCAACGCATGTTCAATCGCGTCGCGCGCGATCTCGAACAGGCGAAGCTGCCGCCATTCAGCGTCGCGGCCGCGGCCGGTCGCAACGCGGCGCTGGTGCTTGTCAGAAAGAGTGGTGCGCCGCTGACGCGCGGCGTCTCCGGCGCCTATACGCGGGCGGGGTATCAGAAGTTTGGCCAGTTGCGCGACGAGGCCGTAGTCGATGTCGCCAAGGACAACTGGGTGCTCGGTCGCGAGGAATCCGTACTCACGCCAAACGGCATCGACGATCTGAAGTCGGCGATGACGCAGCTGTACTACGACGAGTACATCAAGCAATGGGACGCGCTGCTGGCGGATGTCGCAGTGGTGCCGTTCGATGGCGTGGAGAAGGGTGCGCGCGTGGCGAACGTGCTCGCCGCGCCCGATTCGCCGTTGAAGGCGTTCATGCTCGCTGCCTCCCAGGAGACCACGCTCGGCACGGTGAAGACGGGTGGCTCGCTGGTCGAACAAGGCGTTGGCGCGTTGGGCAACAAGCTCGATGCGGTGAAGAAGCGGCTCGAAAACGCGCTTGGCAACCAGCCGGACGATGCGGCGCCGCCGCCCGCCCAGGTCAATCCCGTCGATGCGCACTTTCAGGCGCTGCACGAACTGGCGGGCAAGCCAGGTGCGGCGGGTCCCGTGCCGCTCGATACGCAACTCGCGGCGCTGAAGGACGCGGCGTCGTATCTCGAAGCGTCCGACGCGGCGCGCAAGCAAGGACTGCCCGCGCCGCCGGGCGACGCGCTGAACAAGTTGAAACTCGTCGCTCAGGGCGCCCCCGCTCCGCTTGCGGGCATCGCCAACGACATCGCGAGCGGTGGCTCGATGCTGATGGTCGGCGGTGAACGAGCGCGTTTGAATGCGTTATGGCAGGCCAATGTCGCGCAGCTTTGCAGGCAGGCGCTCGATGGCCGCTACCCGCTGGTACGCGGCTCCAACCGGGATGCAGCCCCCGACGACTTCAGTCGGATACTCGGGCCAGGCGGGCTGATCGACGACTTTTTCCAGAAGAACCTGGCCACCCTGGTCGACATGTCGGGGCCGCAATGGCGCTGGCGCACGGGCGCCGATTCGCTCGGCATTCCGGCGGACGTGCTCACGCAGTTCCAGCGGGCTGCGCAGATCAGGGACGCATTTTTCCGCGCAGGAGGGCGTGATGTGTCGGTTCGCTTCACGCTAAAGGTGCTCGATATCGATCCGGCCATCGACCACGCCACCATCGATATCGACGGGCAGCAACTGGTTGCCGCCCATGTGGATCAATCGATGGTGTTCCAGTGGCCGAGCGGCAAAGGCACCGGACAGGCGCATGTCGATTTCGACCCATCGGGGGATTCCGCGCGGGCGGATGGGCCGTGGGCGCTGTTGCATCTGATGGACAACGCGCGCTTGCAGCCGACCGCGCAAGCGGACCGCTTCAAGATGACCTTCGAAACGGACGGACACCCGCTCGTGCTTCAGCTTGACGCGAGCAGCGTGACGAATCCGTTCCGTCGTGGGGTGTTCGAACAGTTCCGTTGTCCTGACCGGTTATGAGTGGGTTCGTCGCAGAGGGGCCTGGTTTTTTCGGCAAGGTGCGCACGCATGGGGACTTTGTCACGCGGCGCTTGCCGGCGGCGTTCATCACGCCGTGGGATGCGTGTTTGCAGCAGGGCATGTTGTTCGCGCAGCGATGGTTCGACGCGCAGTGGTTGCCCGTTTATCTGAATGCGCCGATCTGGTGTTTTGCGCTCGGCGCGGACGTGTGCGGCGAGTCGGCATGGGCGGGTGTGCTGATGCCGGGTGTCGACCGGGTAGGGCGCTACTTTCCGTTCACGCTCGCCGCGCCGCTCGCGCGCGACGATACCGCGAACTGGCTGGGCGGGGCGCAGGCCTGGTACGACGAGGCCATGCGGCGCGCGCTATCGACGCTCGACGCGGACTTCGTGCTGGAGCGTTTCGATGCGCAGCTCGATGCGTGGGGGCCTTTGACGGCGGCGCCAGCGCAAACCGCTGCGCCAGCGTGGCGGCTGTATCCGGTGGAAGAGGAGGGACACGAAGCGAACGAAACGGAACAGGCTGGCGGCGCCCCCGACCGCTTCTCCGCGTTGCTCGCGCTCTACGCGACGGCGGGATCGGGCGCGTGGTGGACGGAAGGGTCGAGCGCGGTGCCCGCGTCGTTGCTGGCAGGGACGGGCTTGCCGGATGGCGAGCGCTTCGTCGGGCTGCTCGACAAGGCGCGCAACGGCTGGCCGTCGGTTGTCGAATTACGGTTGTGAGAACCGCTCGAAGGTCCAAAGCGGTAGACAGTGTACGCATTGATGGGAGGTCGGGGTATGTCTGGCTCAATCGTTTCGTTTCTGAGGGGACGTCCAGCGCGCGGGGCGTGGGTCGTCGCGCTGTGTGTGGTCGCGTGCGCGAGTGTCGCTCATGCGGAAGACCCGGTGGTCAAGGAGCAGGACATCGATGAAAATTCGGTGACCAAAGCGCTGACGCCGGAGGATAACGACAACATCGTCACGCGTGGCTTCGTGCTGTCGAACAAGCCCGGTGCGGCGGCGAAGCCGGCGGCCCCGGCGAAGGCGGCATCGCTGCAGATGCTGATCACGTTCACGACCAACTCGTCGACGCTCACCGACACCGCACAAGCCGCGCTCGACAAGGTGGCTCACGCGCTGCAATCGGACCGGCTGGCGGCGTATCGCTTCCGTGTCGAGGGGCACGCGGACCCGCGCGGTGCGGCCGATGCAAACATGAAGCTGTCGCAAGACCGCGCTGCCGCCGTCGTCGAGTATTTGACGCAGAAGGACGGTATCGCGGCCGAGCGTTTGACGTCCGTCGGCAAGGGATCGTCAGAGCCGCTGAACAAACGCAATCCGACCGCGCCGGAAAACCGTCGCGTGACGATCGTTACTGTGACGAACTAGGCGCGAGCGGCCGTAGTGGCGGCGATGACAATTTCCTGCAAACACGGCATCAGGTTGACGGCGGCCTGCGCGCTCTCGTTGTCGGCGGGGTGGTCCGCAGACAACGCATGCGCGCAGGCGGGCAGCGCGCGGCTCGAAATGCAGAGCGAGCACGTCGACATCCGGCGCATTCCGATCGCTCAGCTCAATGCGTCGTTGCCGGGCGACGCCAGGCTCGCGCTCTTTGCGATTGCCGACCGTCCGGGATTGTATGTGATGCACGCGCCGAGCCTGACCGAGCAGGGCGCGATGTTTTCACGAGTGGTCGCGTTATTCGAGCGCCGCGACATGCCGCACGATCGTATCGTGACGATGGCAGCGATCGCGACGCACGCGCGGCGCTTCGGCACGGACCCGGCGGGACTGACGGCGGGCAACAATTTCAGCGCGGTCGAACTCGCGCACTTCTTCGACCTTGCGCATCAACAGCGTCTGGAATTGACGCCGGGCGAACGCACGCTGCAACGGGTGGTCGTGCAAATGGGGCTGATCGTCGAGCGCGATGGCAACTGGCAGGCACGCAGCACGCGTGACTTTCTGATCACGATTCCGGGGCTGGGTCCGGCGCCCGGCGGCGAGATGATCGATGCGCCCGTGCGGGCGGCGATCCTCAGTCACGAACTGGGTCACTGGCAATATTTCTCGAACGATGCGTACGCGCACGCATGCCGCTCATTCTGGTGGCACGAACTCAGCTACGCGGAACGCGCGGAACTGACACGCCAGCTCGAGGGCATGGGCTACGACCCGAGCGACAGGATCGTCATCGATGAGATGCAGGCGTATTTGCTGCATACGCCGGCCCGTTATATGCCGTTTGCGGACGTGCCAGGGCCAGCCGGAGTCGATATCGCGAAGATACGCAACAAGCTGCAGAAGACAGTGACCACGGCTAGTCGATGACACGACGAGGTGATCGATGATCGATCGTAGGTCGTTGATCGCTACTCCAACGTCCGTATCGAGTTGCTGATACCTCTCGCGCAGTCGATAACGGCAGGAGCGAGCTTTTGCCGCGCGTCTTCGAAAGTCCATCTGCTTGTGGGCGCAACCACATGCACGGCAGCAACGGGGCGCCCCTGGCTGCCGACCACGGGCGCTGCGATCGACATATCGCCGATGAACAGTTCCTCGCGGTTTGTTGCATAGCCTTGCTGACGAGCTTCCACCAGCCTTTCGCCGAGCGTCGCGAGATCCGTCACGGTGTTCGCCGTAAACGCCACGCGGTTCATCTGTTCCAGGCGCGTGAGCGCCTCGTCGACGGGCAATGCACACAAAAATGCCCGCCCGCTGCCTGTGCAATACATCGGGATGCGGCTGCCGATGGGCATGTGTATCGGCACGAACTTCGTCGACACAAAACGTGACACGTAGACCATCTCATCGTCGTCCGGCTCGGTCAGATTCGTGGTTTCGCCCGTGATGTTCGTGAGCTCCGACAGGAACGGATTCGCGACGTCGATCAGCGTGTCGGCAGCGAGATAGTTGAAGCCGATCTGCATGACGCGCGGCGTGAGCTGATAGCGGCGCGTCAACGGATGCTTGCGGACATAGCCGAGCTTTTCGAGCGTGTAGACCATCCGCTGCGCCGAACTCTTCGACATCGACGTCGCGTCCGCGACTTCAGCCAGCGTCATCGTGCGGCGCTTCGCGCTGAACGCGCGCAGCACGCTCAAACCCTTTTCCAGCGACTGATTGAAAAGCAGGTCCGGGCCGCTTTGGGCGCCGTCTTCGGCAGGCGGAAGGTTCATTGTCGTCTCAATCTTGAACGTGATATTCCATCATAGCGTATCGCATATCGATACACAAAAATCTCTTTTCGATTTTTTTGATTCGATTATGATTGTCTGGCGGTCACAAAACGAAATCAGCCAGCGCGTCCTCGCTGGCTCCTGCCAGGAGATATGCATGGTTACGTTCGTCAAACGCTTCACCCTGTTTGCAGCTGGTCTTACCGCCTCTTTCGCGATTGCGTCGGGTGCCGTGCATGCCGCCGAACCGACCTACAAGGTCGGTGCAACGGCCACGGGCGTGCCGTTCACGTTTCTCGACATCAAGTCGAATTCGATCCAGGGGATGATGGTCGATGCCGTGACCGCCGCCGGCCGCGCGGCCGGCTTCAAGGTCGAAGTGCAGCAGAACGTGTTCTCGGCGCTGATTCCGTCGTTGACCACGCAGAAGATCGACATCATTTCCGCCGCGATGCTCAAGACGCCGGCGCGCCAGCAGATCGTCGATTTCTCCGACACCGTCTATTCGTACGGCGAAGGTCTCGTCGTGAAGGCCGATGACAAAGGCCATTACACATCGATGGACGACTTCAAGGGCGAAGTGGTCGGCGCGCAGGTCGGCACCGCGTTCGTCGATGCGCTGAACAAGAAGGGCATCTTCAAGGAAGTCCGCACCTACGATTCCGTCGCGGACATCATGCGCGACGTCGCGCTCGGCCGCATCAAGGCAGGCTTCGCGGATCAGCCTATCGTCGCGTATCAGTTGCAGCAGGGTGCCAACACGCAGGTGCGGCTCGTGCCCGAGTATCAGTCGGCTGTGAAAGGACAGGTGTGCTTCATCGTGCGCAAGGGCGACACGGCGACACTGGAACAGCTGAATAGCGCGATCAGGAAGATGAAGGCCGACGGCACGCTGCAGCAGATCCTGCAGAAATGGCACATGAGCTGAACGGCACGCCGTATCGCTGCATTCGAACCTGTCCGCGTGTGAATGCGCGCGGACGATCTGCCAGGCGTGTCGGGAGGCGCGATGTTTTTGCAGAACGCAATCGATTTTCTGCCGATCCTGCTCAAGGGCGCAGTCATCACCATCGAGATCACGGTCTGCGCGTTCGTGCTCAGTTCAATCCTCGGTCTGGTGCTTGCCTTGCTGAAAGTGTCGCGCAACCGCGCGGCATCGACGTTCGGCAGCACCGTGATCAATCTGATCCGCGGGCTGCCGATCATTGTGCAGCTGTTTTATATCTACTTCGTGCTGCCCGACATGGGCGTGCAACTGTCGGCGTTTCAGGCGGGCGTGATCGGTCTGGGCATCGCGTATTCGGCGTATCAGGCGGAGAACTTCCGCGCGGGCATCGAGGCGATCGATCATGGACAGATCGAAGCCGCGCACGCGATCGGCATGCGTGGGCCACTGATCATGCGGCGCGTGGTGCTGCCGCAGGCGTTCAGGATCGCGTTGCCGCCCTACGGCAATACGCTGGTGATGTTGCTGAAAGATTCGTCGGTGGCATCGACTATCACCGTCGCCGAAATCACGCGCGCCGGGCAACTGATTGCATCGTCGACGTTCCAGAACATGACGGTCTACACGCTCGTCGCGCTGCTCTATCTGGTGCTGAGCCTGCCGCTGATGTTCGGCGTCAACCAGATCGGCAAGCGGCTCGCCGTGAGGAGAAGCCGATGATCGAGATCAATGGAATATACAAGCGCTTTCACAATCAGGAAGTGCTAAAGGGCGTGAGTTTGAGCGTGAAGGCGGGTGAAGTAGTGTGCCTGATCGGACCGTCGGGCTCAGGCAAATCGACGGTGCTGCGCTGTATCAACGGCTTCGAGACCTACGACGCGGGCTCGATTACGATCGACGGTGTGCGTGTCGATGCGCACGCGAAGAATATTCATGAACTGCGCATGCGCGTAGGCATGGTGTTTCAGCGCTTCAATCTGTTTGCGCATCGGACCGCGCTCGAAAACGTCATGGAAGGCCCGGTGTACGTGCGCCGCACGCCCATCGCGCAGGCTCGCGAGCAGGCGCGGCAACTGCTCGACAAGGTCGGCCTGTCGCACCGGATGAATGCCTTTCCCGCGGAACTGTCGGGCGGCCAGCAGCAACGTGTTGCCATCGCGCGTGCGCTCGCGATGGAGCCGGAAGCATTGCTCTTCGACGAACCGACGTCCGCGCTCGATCCCGAACTCGTCGGCGAAGTGCTCAACGTGATGCGCTCGCTTGCGCGCGACGGCATGACCATGGTCGTCGTTACGCACGAGATGGCATTTGCACGCGAGGTAGCCGATCGCGTGTGTTTCCTGCACGGCGGCACGATCTGCGAGACGGGTCCCGCACGCGATGTACTGACCGCCCCCCGGCATCCGCGCACACAGGAATTTCTGCGGCGTTTGCTTTCGTCCAGCGACCCTCACGCTACTGCCAACCAGAGCTGAACATGATCGAAGTGAAAGAGGGGGCCGCGCTGCCCGATTCGCTGTGGGCCGCGACGGCGCAGCCTGCGCCTGACACACCGCCGCTTCGTGAATCGGCGTCATTCGACGTAGCGATTATCGGTGCGGGTTTTACCGGTCTGTCGACAGCCCTGCATCTGGCCGAACGCGGCGTTAAAGTGTGCGTGCTCGACGCGGCCGAACCCGGCTGGGGTGCGTCGGGCCGCAACGGCGGGCAGGTGATTCCGGGCCTCAAGTACGATCCCGACGAACTCGTGCATCGCTTCGGTGAAACGGCGGGCAACCGGCTCGTCGAAACAGTCGGCGCGGCAGCCGATAACGTCTTCGATCTGATCGGCAAATACGGCATCGAATGCGAAGCCGTGCGCCGCGGGTGGATTCAACCCGCGCCATCGGCGGCGATGCTCGAAACCGTGACGCGCCGCGCGCGGCAATGGTCGGCGCGCGGCGTCGAGGTCAGTCTGCTCGATGCCGCACAGGTGTCGCAACGGCTCGGCACGAAGAGCTATATCGGCGGATGGGTCGATCATCGTGCGGGCAGCATCCAGCCGCTCAGTTATGTGCGCGGCCTTGCGCGTGCGGCACAAGGGCTGGGCGTGGCCGTTCATGGACGCACGTCGGTGACGCGGCTCTCGCGTAACGCGCGCGGCTGGCGCCTCGAGACGCAGGGCGGGGCGAGCGTCGAAGCGCAGCGTGTCGTGATCGCCACCAACGGCTATACCGGTGCGCTTTGGCCTGGCTTGCGTCAATCGGTGATCGCGGCGAACAGCTTCATTGTCGCGACCCGGCCATTGGCGCCGGAGATCGGCGACGACATTCTGCCTGGCGGAGAGGTCGCGTCGGATTCACGCCGCCTGCTACTGTACTTCCGGCGCGATGCGGCTGGTCGTCTCTTGATGGGTGGCCGAGGACCGTTCTCCGAGCCACGGGCGAACGGCGACTGGGTGCATCTGGAACGTGCCGTGGAACTGATGTACCCGCAACTGAAGGGGATAAGCTATGAATATCGATGGGCGGGGCGTGTCGCAATCACCTCGGATTTCCTGCCGCACATTCATGAACCCGCACCTGGGCTGAGCATCGCGCTGGGCTATAACGGACGCGGCATCGCGATGGCCACAACGGTCGGCAAGCACCTGGCCGAACGCATGTGTGGGGAATCGCCTGCATCATTCCCGTTTGCAGTGACACCCGTCAGATCGATCCCGTTCCATGGCCTGCAGCGCTTTTACATCACGGCTGGTGTGGCGTGGTATCGCTTGATGGACGCTGTCGCGTAACACGCCGGTCGCATGCCGACGCTCCAGAGAATGCCGTTGCCGAAGGCCTGTCGTCCCAGGTCGCCCAAAGCAGGCAGAGCGAGAGTGCCCCGTGAAGTGCAGGATCATCAGGCGGCTCGTCGCGTCGCGGCATGTTGACCCCGGCGCTCCTGGGCAACTGAGCCAGCTCTATCCGGGACTGACCGTCGTGGCGGCATGGGAGACCAGGGAGAATGCGCTTCATCACCTGGTAATTCAAAACGGCGAGCAGCTCTAGTTCATCAAGTCACGATAGCGACCGACATGAACGACGCGTGCACGTGCTCTCGTTCAGGCGTATTCGAACGGGCCACGGTACGCGCACGGCTATCTCGAAGGATAATTGAAAAATCCGAACGGCTACCGCCTCTTTTGCGATTCCCCGTTCATAGCGAATCCTGGATTCAGCGTCTCAAGTTCGGCCATTGCTGACGTTCACGGGTCGCCGTTGGTGAGGCCGCTTAGGGTTGCTCTTTTGCCATTCGCACCGGCGCGACTTCGAATGTCAATTCTCGCTGCAGTCGGATGAGTACTTGCGAGCCTTAGCCACCCTCAGTCTTCTCGAAAGCGATCATAGAAGAAGTTAATTGCCCGCCAAACTTGTTCTTCGCCGTATACAACTATCTTCGCCAGCGTTTTGCACGCAGCTCATTGAGTTTTCGGCGGCAATGACGTAAGCGGGCTGCTTCTAGCAGATTCCCCTTTGGCGCAGATGGCCGAGAAGTAAGACGTCGATACTGATGGGCTCGTCATGTCTCTTCGAGTCCGGTGGTTTAGGTGCCGACAATCGCAACGATTGTTTGCACGACCTCGAATTGAAACTGGCGGGGAACATGCAGCCATTGGCGGACGCTCGCTATGGCAGAATCCTCTCACACGCATCCGCGACTGGAACTTCCAGTTTAACCACTCTCAAGCCACGTCAAATTTCAACCGTGCAACGTCAGGTCGCGAGCGTTAGTTCGGTCTCTGGGAAAATTGGTATGAAAAATCCGCAAGATAGGGCCGAATCCGACGAGGATTTGGCTCAGATGATGATAGGGCAAGGGCCCTGCACCTATCTATTACTGCTCTTACTTGGCTTGATCCTCCTGTTTCCCTACCTTGAGGAAGGCATATTCGCTCGCACACTGCTCGGCGTTCTGTTTTCAATCGTGCTGCTCGTGGGCGCTTTCGCCACCAGGCAGACTCGGCGGGGGTTCATCCTCAAACTGGGCTTGGCGTTGCTTGGAGTTGGCCTTCAATGGACGGCCTTGTGGACTGAGAGTATCGCGATTCTGGGCCTTGCCGGGATATCTTATGCCGCCTCTCTTGCAGTCGCGATTGGTGGAGTGCTCCGCTACATTCTCAAGCGCGGGCCAATTACGGCCGACAAGCTGCACGGTGCGCTTGCAGGCTACATCATGCTGGCCTTCCTTTGGGCCTTCATCTACGCCCTGATCGAGAGATCCACCGCTGGCTCATTCGGTCCTGACCGACTCGATTTCACACACGCTGGCACTTTCTTCAGACTGATCTATTTTAGCCTCACGACGCTCACGACCACCGGTTACGGTGACGTTATCCCATTGACCAACCAAGCCCGCTCTTTTGTGATGATCGAAGAGTTTGCAGGCGTGTTTTACGTTGGTGTCCTGATCGCGCGGCTTGCCGGTCTCTATCCGTCGCCTCTGACCAAGTGACTCTCGATCTGCCCGAACCACCATCAGGCATTGGTGATTGGTGTCTGCGCGCTGTCCGTATTGGGCGCAGCGGGGCTGCACTCCCGCCCCCTTCGCGGTTCCGTTTTTAGATCGCGTTAGTGCGACACGAAAAAAGTGAGAGCACGGGCGAAATAAACGACGAGGAGTCGCGTGCCTTTAGCAAATCGGAGCGTCCATCGCTCGCCAACTGAGCCGTAACCGGCACGGACAGAACCATGATCAGAACAAGGTGCACCGACCGTCTGGACCTGTCTCGCGGTTACTGCGCCGCGATGGCTAAAGCGCTGACCTCTGATCAGCTCGATCACTCGCTCGCCAAGATTGCCACGCAGATGCCCGTTGTAGCGACAAGGCTGCCGCTCAGGCGGGGTGGGCGCCTATGACTGGAAAGGGTCGACTGCTGACCAATATGGAAGCGTGAATGACGCAAACCCTTCATCGACTCATCATCAGACCGGGGTCGGCCAGAGGCGGCCCCTGGCAGCGCGTGCCAAAATGATGCCGCTCGTGTCAACATAAGCCAGCGCCACGAGCTGGCGAGCCTCGCATCACCTTCTAATTGTTCCAGACGCATTGCGTCGTCGCGGTCAGCAGGCGGAAGCAGGACGAGCTACTGCTTCACCAGAAGCCAAGCATCTTCCACCAGAGGCTGCCGACCACCGCGAAGATCAGCAACTCCACCGCACACATCACAAATCCGACCCGCCACCAGGTTCCCATCGTGACGTAGCCGCTACCGAAGATGATCGGCGAAGTGCCCGTCGCATAGTGGGTCAGGGTCATCATGATCGCCGAGCCGGCCGCCATCATCAGCATGAACGGCACCACATACTCGGGTGGTATCAGATGAACCCCTACCGTCAGGAAGGCGAGCATCATCGCACTGATGTGCGCCGTCGTGCTGGCGAACAGGTAGTGTGAAAAAACGAAGGCCAGTACCAGGATCGTGGCAGTGGCGCCCCAGCCGATGCCGCTGGCAACGATCGCGCCCTTCATGGCTTCCGAGAACCAGGTGATCACGCCTTGCTTGTTCAGTTGCTCGGCCAGCATGATCAGCGCACCAAACCACACCAGCGTGTCCCAGGCACTCTTCTCCGACAGCACATCGTCCCAGTCAATGGTGCCGGTGATGATCAGCAAGAACAGGCCGACGAAGGCGACCACTGTCGGATCCAGGATGAACGACGGACCGAACACCATCGCCGGCACGTCGGCCCACAGCAGCAGTAGCAGCGCGAAGGTCCCCAACATGACCATTTCCCTCGGTGACATGGGGCCCATCTTCGCCAGTTCGGCGCGGGCATACGCTACCGCATTGGGTGTGGCATGGAGCTGCGGCGGCGCCAGCACGTAGATTACAAGTGGCATGACCAGCATGCATAGCAGGCCGGGCAGCATCATGCAGAGCGCCCAGCTCGTCCAGGTCAGATGCAGGCTCTGATTGGTCGCCTTGGCGATGTAGTCCACCACCAGCGGATTGGGCGCGGTGGCGGTCAAAAACATCGCCGAGGTGATCGGGTTGGAGTGATAGTTGACCATCGCCAGGTAGGTGCCGACCTTGCCCTCGGTGCCCTTGGCGGGATCCGAGTCGAAAGCGTTGGCGATCGACTTCATGATCGGATGCACGATGCCGCCACCGCGCGCGGTATTGCTCGGTGTGAACGGCGCCAGCACCAGTTCACAGACGGCCAGACCATAGCCGATGCCTACCGTGCGCTTGCCGATCAGTGAAATGAATATCAGGCCGATGCGGCTGCCCAGGCCGGTCTTCTTCAGCCCGCGGGAGATCAGGATGGCCACCACGATCAACCAGATCAGCGGACTGTCGAAGGCGGTCAACGCATCGGCGATCGCCCCCCTTGGACGAGGTCGAGGTCACCTGTGACAGCGAGAGGACTACGATTGCCATCACCGCCATGACCCCGATCGGCATGACCTTCAAAATAATCGCAACGATTGTTGTCAGAAATATGGCAACGAGGCCCCAAGCCTTGGGCTTCAGCCCCTCGGGCACAGGTAGCAGCAGCAGGGTGACCAGCACGGCCGTTGTGATCAGCGCGGGACCAAGTCGGAACGGGACAACGCTGTTGAAGTAGCGGAACGCCGCTTTTAGTCTCGTGAGCATTCTGCGATCCTTCCCAGAATAGTTGGCCGCATCCGCTGGAACATAGTTCAGAGAGGTCCGTTTGGCAATGGGCAGCTTGCCTCTTCCGCACTTTCAGGAAGACGCAGATGCTGATCTGTCGTGACGTGCACGCCGGGCGAATACTCTAATTGCTCCCCGCCCAGAGCCATTTTTCTTTTCTCGCGTCGGTCGATCGTCTTAACTACAGCAATGGGCGACGACCGTCGGGGGCCGCCATGTGCGTACAGATTCGGCGAAAAGCACGGGAAGCTGCGTCAGACACAGCAGTTGCGCACGAAGGACTGTGGGCCTGGCTTAAGCGAATGAGAAACCGGACCGAGGCGTGAACTCCTTGCGATAGTGGCACGGGCGTGGCTTCTGGGACGGCGCGAGTGCCCGGCGCCATGGTCCGGCGCCGTACCCACAACGAAACAACGCAGGCGGTCTTCAGTGCGTTGCCACAGTCCGACCAGAGGATGCCATCATGAACGAGGCAAAAACATGGTCAGGCGCCATGGAGGGCCGCGGCGCGTATAACCGGCACGCAGGGTTACAGGCTGCAGGCGGGGCGCTCGCGTTGAACGCCTTAAAGCAGGCGGCTGCAAGCATTGTGCTGGAGGCGATGGACCAGCCAATCGTCATTGCAGAATACGGAGCGTCGCAGGGCAGAAATTCGCAACGTCCGATGCGCGTTGCGATTACCGAGTTGCGTGCTCGGGTTGGCCCCGATCGCCCCGTTCTCGTCTATCACGAAGATCTGCCCATTAACGATTTCGGCTCGCTTTTCGAGGTGCTGGAGTCAGCCCCGGACCGATATGTCCGCGACGACCCGCAAGTGTACCCTTGTGCGATTGGCCGATCGTTTTACGAGAGCGTGCTTCCGCCGGCCTACGTGCATCTCGGATGGAGCGCGTACGCCGCGATGTGGTTAAGCAGCGTCCCTACGCAGGTCGCCGACCATATTTACGTGCCCTGCATGAAGGGGGCCGCGAGCGCTGCGTTCCGCGAACAGGGGAAAAAAGACTGGCAGAAGTTCCTGTCGTTGCGCGCCACCGAGTTGCGACCAGGTGGGCGTCTCGTCGTTGTGCTCCCAGGAGCGGACGACGATGGGCGCACGGGGTTTGAACCGCTCATGAACGACGCGAACGATGTGTTGACACAGATGGCAGGCGAGGGGGCCCTCACAGAGGATGAACGGGCGCACATGGTGCTGGCGACTTACGCTCGCCCCGTGCGCGAGCTGCTCACTGCATTCGAGACGGACGGCCGGTTTTGCGCGCTATCAGTCGAGCATTGCGAGCGGCTTCCCTTGCCCGACGCCGTGTGGGACGATTTTCTGCGAGACGGGGACGGCGGGCGGATGGTGAGCCGTTATGCTGCGTTTTATCGTTCCACGTTTGTGCCGTCGTTGTTCCTCGCGCTTGCGCAACCGGACGACGCGCAAAGAAAAGGCAAGCTGAGCGACCGGTTCGAGCACCTGCTGAAGGTGCGGCTTGAAGCTCGCATGGAGCCGATACGTTCGCAGGTCCAGGTGCTCGTCTTTGCGCGCGATCCTTACTCGAAGGTTTGCTCGTAACACCCTATTCCACAGGGTACGCTACGTTCCGGCACCTTCTGACCTGTCGTCCTGCGTTCGAAGAACTCCACTCTTCCTACGCTGGAATCTGGCAAATTCAGTTGACGCTCAGTAAGTTGCGCCGCGGGCCAGGAGACATGGCAGACCTGCCCGGCTAGAGCGAATGCAATCTCACCTCGCTCCGCTGCGTTGCAGGGCTAGATGCCGACGGATCGGAAACGCGTCATGCCGGAAGGAGGTATTCCGGCGACTTCAATCATTTCGCATGCGTGCAACCAACGCAAGCAAGCGAGCACTCATTTCCCCGGCCGGCAAGTGCGCGAGCCAACCGTGACCAGGAAGCAGCCATTCGAAACGATACGCGGCCAGCTTGCCAAGCGATTCGGCGAGTTCCGTCCATGAATACCAGCACGCGTCCCTGAACGCGATGAGGTCCCGCTCGCGTGGGCTCCAGGCAAGCGAATCACCTGAGAAGAGCACGCGATCATCGAGCAGGTATGCGACGCTACCCCGAGTGTGCCCGGGCAGAGGGATTGCGCGCACGCCGGCCGCAATGCTCGGTACTGACCCGTCGTCGATCAGATCCGTAGCATATGGGGCAGCCGACCTGTCCTCCCGGTGGATCCAGACGCGGGCGCCGAACTGGCGCGCGTATTTGTCTGCGTCTGCGACGTCGTCACGATGCGACAGAAGGATGTGCGCAATACCACCGGCGTCGTCAAACCATTTCACCAGCTCCGCCGCATAGCGCGGTGAGTCGATCAGCAGATTGCCGTCCGGACGCGCCGCAAAATACGAATGTGCGCCAAACGACGACCGTGCGTTGAATCCGCATCGCCACACACCCGATGTGATCTGCTGCGGAAAGATCGCGGCGTTCGGGCGAGGCTGCTTCGTTTCGCTGCGTACCGATGCCGTAGGACATACGAACACCGCACGCCAGACAGCGAGTTGCTCTTCCGGCGTGATGGGCTGCCGAACGAAGACGCTCTTGTCGTTTCTTTCGACGATCAGCTCCGGCGCGACATGACGCGATGCACCGCAATTGATGCACGCTGTGTCGATGTACCACTCCCCTGGGACGGAGTCGGTATTGCGTGGTGGCTTCATTCGATGCTCGCGTTCCGGCAAGTCATGGCGACCTCACGGTTCACCATGATAGATCTTTCAAGAACCCGCCGCAGCCAGGCGCGGTGGCATCCGACGAATAGCGGCTCCAGGCACGCGATCTGTGGTTCGACCAGTCTTGCGGCAATGCGGCCCTTTCGAGGAGAAGCATCATGATCGACAGAAATCACACTGTGTACGTGCTGGCGGCGGTTGCGCCTGGCGTTGCGCCGCTGAGCGGTAATGCGGACGAGACGATCCATGTCAAGCTCACGGACAAGATGATTCAGTTCGATCCCGGCATAGCGAATGCCGGGCGTGTCACGTTCGAAGTGAACACGTTGCGCGCTGCAGCGAGGCACGCCTGTCCCGCCTTTGCGGTGGATCGATAGCGACGGCAGCGCGACTTTACATATGTCCGCGGGAAAGCCCTTGATCGAGCGGATCAGCCCCTTGATTCCAAGGTTAAACGCGTATCGCACACGCAGCGCTTACAAGTCCGTTAACAGAAATCATGGCCGTGGAAAAGCGGCGGTGGAACGGGATGAGGGTCGTTCTGATGTCGACGGCGATGCGTGTCTTACCTTGCCCCAGATCAAGCGCGCTTACGCACCGGCTCGACTGGCGATCACGCGTCGCGCCGCATGGCGATGTGACGGGCCGGTCGACGCGAATCGCACCTTCACGCGATGCGGTTGGCTAGCGACGACGGAGTGGCTGTGATGCGAATGCGTCGAGGCGTAGTACAGCCGGGGTACGGCTACGGGCGTTTCATCGCCGTTCACCCAGTTGCGGATCGTGGCCAGATCAGCGGAGCGGGCTCTGGATGAACGTGCGCCGAGCAGCGCAATGATCACCGGGCCTCTCGGCATCGCGACGTCGACCACGATGCAGCGACCCGCCTCGCGCGTGTATCCGGTTTTTGCGAGCTGAACGTCCCAATCCGTCCAGCGGACGACCGGGTCCGTGTTGCGATAGAAACGGGTCCGGCTGCCAACTGTTTGTTCGTACGCTGTCAGCGTGGTAAACGAACTGATCATTGGATAGTGCGACGCTTCGATTGCCAGTTTGACAACATCGCGAGCCGTCGAGACATTGTTCGGCGAAAGTCCCGTCGGATCCTCAAAATGCGTGCCGGACATGTTTAGCCCGCGCGCCTTCAGATTCATCTGCTCGATGAACGCCGATTGGCCCCCAGGGAACGAGCGTGACAGGGCTGACGCCGCACGGTTTTCGGACGACATCAGTGCAAGGCGAAGCATCGCCTCGCGTTCGAGCGACGTACCGACGGGTATCCGGGAACCCGAGTGCTTGATCCGGTCGATGTCAGCCTCGTCAATGGTCAGGGTATCTCCCATCTCCTGTGCCTTGTCGAGTACGACCATCGCGGTCATCAGTTTGGTCAGCGACGCGATGGGTCGGAGATCGTCAGCATTCTTTTCCAGCAAAACTTCGCCACGCGTGACGTCGTACACGATCACGCTAGGGGAGTAGAGCGACGGGGTGTCTGCACGCGCGCATAGAGACGTGGCCGCAAGCAGCAATGCGCAGATCAATTTCTTCATGTCATTCTCACTTCGGAACTGCGAACCGCAATTCGGAGGCAGAGGGCACTCCATGCGCAAGATCGTCTTCCTACAATATAAATGTAGTCGCTTGAATCAGGATCGGGTGTGGGAAGGTGAACAGAATTTTTAGGGCCGTCGGACGCGATTCTCCGAAGCCCGCAGCGATGGTCAGAAGAGGGAAGGCTGTTCAGGGAGAGCGACGTCGAGCCGTATTGCCCTTTTCTGAGCCACTGCGCGGGGAGGCATTCTTCCGTGTGCTCAGGTCAATAAAAGGTGAGGATTTCCAGGGGTCGCGCCGGCTCTAACCTCGAGATCCGGGCGAGTCGGGATGCTCGCGATGCGATGTATCGAACAGCCTTTCCATCATCGCTTTTTCCCGCAGCCTGGAAGGCAACAGGGACCGCGCTATCGAATCCATCTGTCGCCGCCGGCGTTCGCCCAGCACAAGAAGGTGAACTTGTCAGTCAGCGTGCTGCCGCGCGAGTGGACTCCCTGCGAAAGGGTCGTCGCGCCAGTCGATCGTCTTTCGCTGGCTATCCTGCATCGGTGACGCCGATACCATCTCAAAATGCTCGAGTCTTTGTCCTGCGCTAATCGCCTGCTTCAGCCACTGGGGCATTTCCCCGTCGCCTGTCCACGTATCCCCCGTCGCATTTTGATACCGGGCTGCTTTCTGTCTTACCTGATCGCCCGCTATTGCTGAAGCCAGGTCGTCCGGCTCGATGCCATATTCTTCCATCCGGTGGCGGAGATAAGCGATCATGCTGTCCCGCTTACGTTCATCCATTCGTTTTCATCCGTGAGTACCGTCCGACTGTTCTTCCACATGATCTGCGGACAACCTGTCTGAAGGGAATTTGATCTGCTCAATCGAGTTGGTCGGGGAGCGGCTGTCGCCGCTTTCCAGCAGAAGATTAAAGCCGCAGTGATCTCGTCAGCCCGCGCATTTGAGGTTGCGGTTTCGGCACCGGGGCTGAGTGAAGCAGGGGGCAAGCGGTCCGGCTATAGCCGCTTTCGCGGCGTAGCGATCGTCGTCGCTCATTCCTTGGTCCTGCCTTAACTAAAGCCGACGAAGCACCCGGATTATTCGTTCGGCGTCTGAGCCTCTCTCAATTGTAGCGTGCCACTATCGACGTGCGTCTTTCTTGCTGGCATAGTTCGGCCACTACTACATACAGAAAGAGGAAAGAATGGCTACGCTCGAAAACATGCAGGCGAAAATCGCCAGGTTGCAGGCCCAGGCCGAAGCGCTTGCCGTGAAGCAGTCGTCCGGCGTCATCGCGAAGATTCGTGACCTCATGGAAAAGCACGGCTTGACCGTTGCCGACATTGAAGCACATATCGGCGCTAAGAAGCGTGGCCGCAAGCCAGGCGCCGCGACGGTTGCAAAGCCAGCGGCGTCGGCAAAGTACCGTGATCCGAAATCGGGTGCTACCTGGACGGGGCACGGCCGCGCGCCCGCGTGGATCGCAAGCGCCAAGGACCGGACGAAGTTCCTGGTCGACGGCCGCGCCCCACAACTGGCCATTTCTGCAAAGAAACCAGCAAAGGCGGGCAACTACGTGAAGGGTCCACAGGCTCCAAAATATCGTGACCCAAAGAGTGGGGCGACATGGAGTGGCCGTGGCCCGGCACCGGCATGGTTGGCTGGGGCCAAAGATCGTTCGAAGTTTCTGATTGTCGCCGCGGAAGAGGGCGCCTCGGGCTCGAAGACCGTTTCGCCCAGGAAGGCGACCGCAAAGAAAGCCACGACGAAAAGGTGACGGGAAAAGCGGTCGCCGCGAAGAAAGTCAAGGCAGTAACGAAGCCGGAACCGGCGAAGAAGGCTGCAGTCAGGAAAACTGCGGCGAAAGAAGCGGTGGCGAGGAAGGCACCTGCGAAGCGGACGCCGCAGAACCAGGCAGCAGCTGCACCAACCAGCGATAGCGCCTCGGCGCCCGTCGCCGGCTGATTGACGCGGCCGGATTGTCGGTGGGGTGACTGGCCATGAGCAGGACTTGTTCGTCCTGCTCGAACCGGTGCACCGTAGTGCCACCCAATGCACTGACCCCTGACACGCTGAACCAAAAAAATCAACCCGCGCAAGGCGGGGCACCTGTCAGGACGATGCGCGCGAGTTAGACAGGCTTGATATTCGCGGCCTGTTTGCCCTTCGGGCCCATCTTCACTTCGAAGCTCACTTTCTGATTTTCCTGCAATGACTTGAAGCCTTCCGTCTTGATTTCGGAGAAGTGGGCGAACAGGTCTTCGCCGCCTTCGTCCGGCGTGATAAACCCAAAGCCCTTTGCATCGTTAAACCATTTCACTGTACCAGTTGCCATTTTTGAACCTGTAAACGTCGAAAGTCGCCACCTTACCGCCCGCCGTACCGCGCAGAGCGACCGCCGCGGCAGAGGAATCTGTACCACGTCGGGATGATACCTGCCAAATCAGGTCCGCAGACGGTACAGGTACAGGGAGCCGCTTTTCGATGGCACGAGCTGGCTTTGGCGCTGGTCGTGCCAGCCGACGGATTCTGTCTATCCCCGATTGCGCTTCGCGGTTTGGGTGCCGCCCTGCCCGATACACTCGCGAATCATCGGCCGACAAACGGGGACACGCACTTCGCCCACGCTGGTTGACGGCTAACCGCGGTGCAATGTTGGCGCTCTCGAGGATTACTTGCTCAGCCTATCGGGTGCGTTGCGTCCAATGCCTACGCTTGCCGCTCACGGCGCTTTCAGCCTTCTCGTCGCACGTCACAGATGATCGCTGCCGCACCCTGCCGGATGTGGAACGAAATGTCAGGCGGGTTCACGGCCGGGTCAGGCTGCGGCGCCCACGCGATCAAGATGGCCGCGAGCGTTGCAATTTCGCCGTCGGCGAGATGGTTGTCCGCTGACGCAACCGCGAGACACAGGCGGATGATCTTGCTGCGCAATACCCGATCGTCGATTTCCGCAAGCAGTGTGTCGAGCGTGGCGTTGTCGATATGACTGGCCGCCGGGACGGAAGGCATGTGCCCGATCACATGATCTTCGCACAGCGCCTGAACGATCCGCGCGAACTCTGCCGGATCGAGATCCAGCTCGCGGCAAATGTCGAGCTTCTCGAGCGCGAGCTCCTCGCTGCGACTGACGTGACCATCGGCGATCAGGACGAGCGCGACGATGCGCGCAGCGGCTTCCGGGCTATTGCGGGGATAGGTTCTCAAGCTGGACTCTTTTGCAGAATCGATCTGCGTTGTTGATGAATATCCAGTTTCGACCAATTTCTCCTGTCGGAAAACCAGATAATCTGGAACCGTTGTTTCGGAAAAACCGAACCAGACGTAGTCGCCGTCCCTGATCGCCTTTGCATCGTTACCCACGATGTCCTTGTCAATTCGATTATCCGTTAAGCGTATGCATGTTTAGTCTATTGCATCCTGAAGTCTCTAAAGCCGATTCATCAAGAGGTCGTTTGCTTAAGCGTGATCAATCCGGCCGCATTCAAAAAGCTTAAGCTTCCTCTTAGTATCCATCGTCAACTCTCAACCTCATTCGCGTCTGGGGACTGCGCGAATAAGGCATCGCGCCTCTCTGTGTTTAACCTCATCGTTGTTTCGGTGACGAAAAGGACATGGCCAAACCGATACGTGATGATGAGTTATGGGCACTCATCCAGCCATTGCTGCCCCCGCCCAAACCTCGACGCTCCCGCCATCCGGGGCGCAAGCCGCTCGAGTTCATTTAATCCGGCAACGGTCTGCCTGACATACTCTTCCTTTTGCGACGCAAGCTGAAGACCGCCTGCAATGGCATGTACTTTCTTGATAGCAGATACCTCCATCGCGCGCCTGCGCCGCGCGGCCTGCGCGAATCAAAGCGGCAAGCGTCGACGTATCGATGTCGCTACCGCTTTTCCCCTGAAGCCTTGTCCCGTCCGTCCGCCTAACGGAATCCGTAGACGAGCACCTTCTTGCCCTCGAAACTGATTTGCACCGCTTCGGAGCACGGGCTCCCACACGTGCCATCGACGGTGGGGGGCGCAGCAGCGAAGGGGACCGTCTCACTGGTCATCTCGCCCATCACCAGTGTCGCATCCGAAGAGACAACGATATTCACGACGAGCACCACACCTGCGGGACTCGCTTTCGTGCCGTAGTTGATCGTCATCGTTCCCGTGCAATCGCTATTCACCTTGTACGTGCCGAACTGCACGGAATTGAAGGCGCCTCCCATTTTCGGCAAGCCGCCGATATTGCCCGCATCGTTGCGCGTGAAGTTGCCGTTGCCGTCGAAGTTGACGATGGCGACGTCGTTGAGCAGCAGCCTCGACTTCGCGTAGTGAACCGCACCATCCGTGCCGATGATGCCGAGTATTTCGCCTTGTGCGCTGAAGCCATACGGGCCTCTCAGCGTTTCGTTGGAACAGGTGGGGCCGTTGGCATGCACCACGCCGCTCAACGACAGAAGGGTGGCCGCAACGGCCGCCACACAGGTCAAACGCTTGCTTTTCATGTTCATCTCCTTGTCATCGACCGCGACCGCTTCGCTGGCGTGCGCGTGATGCCGAGGCGCATGCACAGGCATAAAGCGTCGGGCAGAGGCTGGCCAGCGGCGGCGCACCGCGCCGCTCACGCTGACCTGATTCATGGTGGTCAGAAGCGCGAGCCTGTGCCATCGACAGAACATGAAGAAATCGTTAACCGTGCACCGACGGTATGGAAAGCGCGCCAAAGCGGAGGCTGTCTCACAAAATTTACAAGGCCCAGGCGCGAGGCGGGTTATCTTTATCCATCCCCCGAAAACTGAAAATCCTCCTCAAACGCTTGCCGGGCAAAGCACGCCGGGAATGCGCAGCGGCGAAAATCGCCAACCAGCTATGTTTCAGACAGGGAATCGAGTTCCTGCAAGGCACGCTGCAAATCCCTACTGTGTTCGCTATTCGGACCGGGCGGCTCCTCTAGCAATCGCCGGAGCAAGCCCGTCAGGTCAGCGACGTAGGCAGGTGCCCACGCCTGAGCGGATGCAATAACCCGAATCAGGGCACGGTACTCTCCGTA
The DNA here is from genome assembly GCF_002902965.1 of Paraburkholderia hospita. GTDB lineage: Bacteria > Pseudomonadota > Gammaproteobacteria > Burkholderiales > Burkholderiaceae > Paraburkholderia > Paraburkholderia hospita. The sequence continues at coordinate 1,319,607 of NZ_CP026107.1, forward strand.
GTGGTCGGAGATGATCGCCGCGACAACTTTCGTGGCGAAGTCCACTGGCTCGACGTCTGCGTCGACGCTTACCCTGACCAGATCGGAGCAGGCCTCGTCGAAAACGCAGCTGGCCTCCCATCCCTCTTCGGTCGTGTGTTCAAAAATTGTTCCGGCCAACGTGAAGAGCTGCCACATCAGATCCGGCGCAAGATCGGGCACCGCCCCGGAAACATTCGAGGCAATGTTGACCCGCATGGTGTCGATCTCCTCGGCCAGTTCGCCGACCTGTTCCGCGACGAGAAACGACGTTTGCGCGCCGAACTCGCTGATCCATTGGCGAACGGCATCCGCGGCGTTTTCGCCGTGTTGTACCGACCGGCACGCGTACTTCGAGCTCGCAACGCCGAACAGCAACTCGTCAGGGCACGCACGCTGCCGGTCGCGCTCCACATCGTCCTGCGACTCGGATACTTCAAGGCCAGATTCCAGCTCTTCCACTACGACCCGACGGGAAGGACGATCCGCTGCTCGACACATGCATGCTGCACATAACACCCGTCGACAACGCGCTCACTTAGCTTGGGTGCGCGCGAGGCAGGAGAGAACGCAAAGCGCCGTCGCTTTTCCGCTGTCGCCGCGAGCTACCAGTCAGCTAAACGCCTTGTTGTGAATACCAGTACGTACAGAGCTTGACTCGGGAGGTATCCACTACGTTGCGCTCAACTGATCCATCGCTATGCTTAATAATCTCCGAATGGCGAACCTGGCGCTGTTTGCCATCTGCCGAGAAGCTTGCTTCATAGTCCTTGCCGATGCCTGGTTCAAACTCGACATTCACGGCGCAGCCATAGTTATATGCGATGCTGGACGCTATGGTGGAGTAGCCGCTGATCAAAGCGACGGTCAGTATCGGAGATAGTTCAAACCACAGCAATTCGTCTCGATCCGGGAACGCAGACGTACGTCTCGTCGATTCGGGTGATTGAGGCGAGACTTTTCCAACGGATGAGCGACAGCGAGGTACGTAGAGCTCATAGCATTGCTAACAACCTGAACGCAACCGTTGCAAATCTGCGCTGATGGTCGCCGTTGAATGGCCATTGATCTGCTGATTGCATCTGGCGTGGGCCTCATGCCGCCCTTGAATAGGCATATTTAGCCTCGCCCCGCTCTCGCTTCCTTCCCGACGACCATCACTCGCCCGAGGAGCCGGGAATCGATCCTGGAAAATCTCACCGAAGTTGACACTGGAAAGCAGGTACTGGTCGAAGCGTGTCGCGTCTTCGAGGCATATTCCCATCATCATCAAGCTCTTTGCTCCAAACGCCCGTTACGGACGGCTGCCAGCACCGAGCGTCTGCCCATTCAGATGGTCACTGACTTCTGGACTGTGCGACGACTGACGGCGCAAGCCTTGCATCCTCGCGCGTGGTGAATGCCCAGGCGAGGTCGAAGGGAGCGACCTTGCCCAGTTGCGTGACTCGTCCGAGCGCATGCACGGTATAGCGCGTTCCAGTGTGAAGCGGTTCGTAGGGCGTGCAGATCGCGGTGTTCCGCGCTGCGTCTGTGGCCGTAAGCGGGGCAATCCTGCAAGCGATCTTCTTGCCCCGTTGATCGCGCAGTTCGACGCTGCGCAGGTCAATGTGTGCGTTCGGTCCACCCGAGAGCGTGATCGGAAATCCGAGCACCTGACCGCGATAGCGCGCATCGGCGCCCATCGGGTCCGGCTGTTCGTTATTGACCCACGACGTGGGCACCTGGCGCTGGCCATCGTAGGGCCACGCCACCAGTTCGGTGTCGGAAAGTGTCGGCGCGATGTCCGCAAAATCGACGACCGTCACAGCGCTCGAGCCGACGAGTGACGCTTCGCCGGCGCGGGCCCAGTCAAACAGAATCGCACCGCGATGATAGGGCGACGCGAAGATATCCTCTATCGGTGCATCAACCGGACGGGGACCTCCGAACACGGCGAGCACCTCGCTGGCTCCGTAAGCGGGCGTGTGAAGCCGCACACGCGTGATCACGTCGACGCCCGTGAACCCGGGATTCCCGGCGACTTCATCGTGCGTACCGACACGATTCAGATCGAGGTACTTTGCATGGGCCGCAGCGGCTGCGGCCAGCCCGTCGTCGAGCGCGATCAGAGGCAATCCGACCTCTTCGCGACGGGCGTTCACATAATCGAGTGCCGTAGCCTGGCCGACCAGAATCGTATTGGAAGGGCCAGGCGCGTGACGCAAGCGGACGACCGGTCCATCGTAGAGCGGTTCTGGGTTCTCGACTATTGTTGTTTTGGTTGCGCAACCTGCAAGTGCAGCTACCGCGACAACGCACGCGGCGATTGTTGTTGTATTCATCTGATGTGCCGATTGTTTCTTTACACTTACCACTTACCAGTTACCAGGACAGCGGCTCAAGCAGCGCTGGCTCGCCGAACTCGACCAGCTGTGCATTGGAGCGCGAAAAATACCCGCTCCAGAACTGCTTCAGATCGATCAATGTCTTCGGGTCGCGATAGCCGTTACGCACGGCAGTCGATCCGCTGGTGGCGGGCTGCATCACGCCGGCACCGAGAACATAGATGCGTGCCGAACCAAAATCCCCGAAGAGACTGTTGTCCTGCGCTTTCTTCAGTTCGACGGCCGGATCGATGTGCCGCACCGCGTTGCGCGCATAGAAGCTCGTCACGCTGGAGTTCTCCAACCCGTCTGTGACTACGAAGACCAGCTTGTGCGCGGCCCTTTCCTGCGCGACGGCGGGCGACACGCTCTTTAGCGCCATCAGGATGTCCGACTGGTCGAGGCTCGATGTCCCCGACTTCAGTACCTGTGCAGTCGTCGTGAGCGCGAGTCTTTGTCCGTACGCCAGTTGCTGCTGCATGCAGGTGTGGAAGTCCCGCAGACGGGTCATCACGACATTGCCTTCCTCTCTCGCAGGAATCGGACGTTCGATGACACCCGTATGCAGCACATTCAGATAGTGTCCCTGCGAGAACGCCGAAAATTCGGCGATGACGAACTTCGTTCCAGGCTTCAGCATCGCCTGAACGTTGTCGAGCACCGACTTCTGCAGTGTCGCGTCAAGCAGCACTGTCTGGTCGATCAGCACATACATAAGCTGATCGTACGGGACTTGTGGCGCGGCGATCTTGTTAGCTGCGTAGCAGCTGGGAACGTCGTTCGTCAGACCGGCGTGAGCCGGCAGGACAGTCGACAGCGCGAGGCAGGTGCCGAATGCGAAAGAACGCAGTGCCCGGATTGATCGGCGCATCAGATATCCCCGAGAATGTCGTCTTCGAGACGCGCCTGTTCGACGGCTGCCTTGCGGTGCGCCTTGAGGGCCTGGACTGCGGCAAGGATCGAACTGCGGCGTTCGGCTGAACCTTCGGCGGCAATGTCGAGAATCACCTTGCGGCGCTCCTGATCGGGCTCATCGAGGATGCGTTCTGCGATTCGCGCAACGTCGCTGAAAAGGGGGAGTGTCTCTGCCGCCTGTGCGACATTGACGGATTCCTGCGGGACGGACTGTTGCGCGGGTTGTGCGAAAGCCGGCGATACAGGAGCGGCATCGGTTTGTTGGGCGTGGTTAGTGGCTGACGTGGGAGTCGTTTCCTCTTCCACCTTGCGCCTGTAGTAGTCGTTGCAACTGACTTTCGATACGTTTTCGCGGTACTTCGGCACTTCCCGACCGAGGTGTGAACGAAGCTCCGTCAACCGCATGTTGCCGCGATCGAGGGCCGGCTTGATGTGCTTTGCCTGGTAGCTTTGAAAGCTGGTATGGCCGAACGTCTGGTGGTAAGCATTCTTGCCATCGCCAATGAAGGAGCTGCCGAACGACTGGAAGAACCCCAACGCTTGCGTCATCACATAGATGATCGCAAGCACGACTGCGCCAGCGATGCCCTGGCTGAACATCTCGCTGCTCAGTTCATGGTCGACGTTCTGCTGCGCGGTGCGTGACGAGTCGGCCACGTCGGTTGGCAGCGGGGTCGATGCGTCGAGGCCAGGCACGGCAGGGAAGGGATTGCTGCCGCCGCCTGCTGCGAGCTGGCCGTGGTCGGCGACATGATTGGTCATCTCGATCTGCAGACCCTTGATCCGCATCCACGTGATACCGATCAGAAGAACGGCCAGCAGCGTGATGGCGACGACAGGCACGAGAAGACTGCCGCGATCGTGCGCACCTTCCAGCACGCGGCTGCCGAAGCGCACCTTTGGTGACGCATCCTTGTCGACCTGCTGGTCATCGCCGCTACTGATCGTGTGACCCGTATAACCCTCAACTGTCGCGTTGACAGAGCCAAGCGCCTTCCTGATGGCCGAGCGCTTGTACACCGCGGCACCCGCTGCGTGAGTCAGGCCGAGCAGAACGACGGCCATCACGGTTGCAAGCACATAGCCGATCCAGACCATCTGGTTGCCGGTGATTTCGCTGGCGACGAAAGGCGCAATCAGCATCCCGGTACCGGCCGCTTCAGCGATCGTCAACAGGATCAGTGCGACAAACATGAACGCCGACATCGGCGAGCGTCCATTCTGGTGAGTAATCTTGAGATACTCGCTCGCGCGCTCGAACACCCGTTGATCCACCTTCGGCAGCTTGTCGATATAGGTGGAGCACAGCGACTCTTCCGCGGGCGGCAAACCAGCGTCCTTCCACGTCGCCACGTTTTCAATGCCGTGTGTTTGCTGTTTCCAGCGGCGCATCTTGCCGAACAGCGGCACGCAGACCCAGAAGTCAGCCCACCAGAGATCGTCGGTATAGCGCTTCCACACGAAAAAGAGTGTCACGACGGCCGCAATCAGAAGCGGCAGCGACCACACGATAGTGGAGACAAAGGCCTGGAGAAAATCGGTTATCACGTTCGAGCCCCGGAGTTGTTGGTTGTTAGTTGCTGGCTGGTTTTAACGAAGTGCGAAATCGCCCGATGCGGTGTAGTCCACCGACCGGTTCGTGTAGTAGACGTTGCCTGTCGCACGAGGCTTGCTGACCGGTACGACAAGATCCATGCACTGCATCGGTCCGCCCACGAAAACCCGATAGAGAGTGGCGTCGCTGCCGCGATACACATTAACGGGAACACGCGCGGAGTACGAGGGCTTCTGGTTCACATTGCCGGCATAGTCCTTATAGATTTTCAGCCGCGGTTGCGGAACGGGACTGCCGGCATCGCTGGGTACGCGTACGTCAAGCAGTGCGACCAGGTTGCCGCCAAGTCCCGCTGCCCAGGGAGCGCCATAAAATCCCGGCAGGTAGTCGCGAACGTTCAGCACCTGGTCAGTGGCGAGATTGCGCACGGACGATGCGACGTGCGGGCGATCGCCCAGGCACGAATTGAGTGTCATGGGTGCGCCGGCGTTCGCATTGCTGATCAGACTGAACGACGACTTTGCGGCTGTCGACCCAAGCCGCACCGGAATGCCGCTGCCCGCCGTAGGCGTGCCGCCGAAGTTGTAACCCGATCCTGCATTGCTAGCAGCGACCGTGGCCCGCGACTGGGATGCAGCGGCTGGTGCATCATTGGATGCGACAGGCGGATTTGCGCCTGCTTCCGTCCTGATGATGCCGGCGTTATCTGTTTTCGCGACGGTCGTCGGCTTCGATCGAGGTTTGATGGCCGGTTTGCTCGTTGCCGCGTGGTCCGAGGACGTGAGATTGACCGTGTTCTTGCGCTGAACCGATGACGTTTCCTGGAGCGACGCTGCATCCGTTTTGGCGAAGCGATAATTGGCCGGATCGGCTGTGCGGGTAGACAGAAACTGTTGAAGGTCCGCTTCTGTCGGAACGTCGACGATCTGAACGCGCTGGTTTTCCTCGCGCCCCTGATCCGTCGCATTCGGGGCGATGGGCAGCGTGTCGCCTGCACCCTGGTAGAAGATGTTCTGCACAGGGACGCCCTGATCCACGAACACTTTCGCTACAGCTTTCGCCCGTTGCTGCGAGAGTACCGCAGCATCCGCGCCGAGCGAAGAGTCGTTCTCGTCGGTGTGTCCGACGATCAGCACTTTGCGTGCACTTGCCTGCGCGCGCTGATCGGGTGTCGCGTCAGGCGGCAGTGCAGCCATTAGCGTTTTGGGCGAGTACTGGTTCGCGATCTGCGCGAGGTATTTGCGTGCCTGCGGAGTCAATTCCGCGGTGCCCGCGACGAACTCGTCTGATTTGTTTTCGAGCTGGACATCGAGGCCCACTGTTGCTGGCTTGTCGGCGGAGTTGGCGCCGCCTGCCTTACCCTGAGTGATCGGCGCCGATGCCAGTTTCAAGCCGTTCGCCTGTGCAATCCTGTATAGCTCGCAGCGGCGTGCGTCCAGCGCATGACCGACCAGAAAGCCACCGCCTGCTCCAATCACCACGCCAGCTGCGGCACCTTTCGCGCCGTGAGCCAGATAACCGACTACGCCGCCGGCCACCGCGCCCACCGCAATGCCGATATTGCGGTCATTGTTTGAGCAGGGATCTTCGCTATTGAAAATGCTGTTGAACTGGGTTTTAACGGAAGCACTGACCTCCGGCTGACCGGTTTTCGGATTGATGGCACATCCCGAAACACACAAAGCCACGCCCAGCGCGATGGGGCTACGAATCGTCATTCAAGTCCTTGTATAGATCCGAAGGTCAGGTCTCTCTACCTGACCGACCAGCAGGCGCCAGACCGGAATCGATTGCGGGTCTCAGCACGCGAATCCGGGTTAACGGCACAAAGTCATGCGCCTTTAACGAACTCATTCCGTCAAAGCACAATGCGTGCGGCTGAATCGAACGGAAATGAACGGAAGCGTCGGCAAGCCATCTATTCGTCGGGCTTTGACTCTCGTTGCACTAGTATGCGAATTGAATTCGTATGGCATCGTGCGGCCATTATTCATTTAACAAATGCGGAATCGCGGCGACGCTTGAAAAGTACAGGCCCAGATCGCAAAGCTGCAAGCTCAGGCCAACGTGCTCATCAAGAGGCAGTCTTCGGACGTCATTGCCAAGATTCGCGATCTGATCGACGGGCACGGATTGACCGTCGCAGATATCGACGCCCAAGTTGGTGGCAAAAATCGAGACCGTAGACCGGCGGTAAAGACAACTGGCAAGACTGCAGCCTCGGCGAAATACCGAGATCCGAGGACGGGGCTACCTGGACTGGACACGGCCGCGCGCCGGCATGGATCGCGAGCGCACGTGACCGGACGAAGTTTCTGATCGACGGCAGCGCCCCACAACTGGCCATTGCTGCAAAGAAACCAGCAAAGGCGGGCAACTACGTGAAGGGTCCACAGGCTCCAAAATATCGTGACCCAAAGAGTGGTGCGACATGGAGTGGCCGCGGCCCGGCACCGGCATGGTTGGCTGGCGCCAAAGATCGTTCGAAGTTTCTGATTGTCGCCGCGGAAGAGGGCGCCTCGGGCTCGAAAGCCGTTTCGCCAAGGAAGGCAACCGCAAAGAAATCCGCGACGAAAAAGGTGACGGGAAAAGCGGTCGCCGCGAAGAAAGTCAAGGCAGTAACGAAGCCGGAACCGGCGAAGAAGGCTGCAGTCAGGAAAACTGCGGCGAAAGAAGCGGTGGCGAGGAAGGCACCTGCGAAGCGGACGCCGCAGAACCAGGCAGCAGCTGCACCAACCAGCGATAGCGCCTCGGCGCCCGTCGCCGGCTGATTGACGCGGCCTGATTGTCGGTGGGGTGACTGGCCATGAGCAGGACTTGTCCGTCCTGCTCGAACCGGTGCACCGTAGTGCCACCCAATGCACTGACCCCTGACACGCTGAACCAAAAAATTCAACCCGCGCAAGGCGGGGCACCTGTCAGGACGATGCGCGCGCGAGTTAGACAGGCTTGATATTGGCGGCCTGTTTGCCCTTCGGCCCCATCTTCACTTCGAAGCTTACTTTCTGGTTTTCCTGCAATGACTTGAAGCCTTCCGTCTTGATTTCGGAGAAGTGGGCGAACAGGTCTTCGCCGCCTTCGTCCGGCGTGATGAAACCAAAGCCCTTTGCATCGTTAAACCATTTCACTGTACCAATTGCCATTTTTGAACCTGTAGATGTTGAAAATCGCATTCGCGAACGCGGTATGGCACGAAGCGCTCACCCGCGAAGGAAGACTTTTACCACGCTGGAATGAAACCTGCCAACCAGCGGGTCCACTCACTGGCGGGCAACAAGCCATCACTCATCGAGCAGGCGCTTCACTTGTATCGACAACGCGTGCGGCGCCGACAATTGCACCATCATTGTCCTCGAGAAGAACCACTTGATGTTCGCCGGCGACGGCGTCGGCACGCAACATGAGCGCCGTGCCGGACCACTGACCGATTGCCACAATGCTGCGCACGACGTTCGATTCAGTGAGCGTATGGCCTGTGTTCTCGCCGCGCCCGATCGCCGTGACGTGACGGGCGTCGTAGCCGACCAGCAGCACGTGCGCGCGTCCGGTGCCCGGGCCAATGGATACCGAAACACCGCCGTCTACACGTGTAGCGCTAACCGTAGCGGCCGTCACACCGGCGGACTTTGCGTGGTCAATGGCCGCGCTGGCTGCAGTGCGATTAGAGCCCACCACCTCGGCCTTGCCGTCGATCACCATTTCCGGCGTGTACTCGAAGTCGCGAAACCGTTGCGCATACCGGGCCTGACGCGCATCGGCGCCGTCGAATGAAAACGGATCTTTCCAGCCGAGCTGATTCCAGTATGTGACATGAAACGCCAGAGGCAGAACGTCGGTGCGTGAGTCGCTCAGTTCGGACAGAAAGCGATCCGCCGGCGGGCACGACGAACAGCCCTGCGATGTGAACAGTTCAACGACAACCGGGCGCGGCGCGGCCGCGAACGCATGCGAGGTGAGCAGCGCCGTAGCGCTCGCAATGGTGGCAGTGAGAGAACGGGGCAGCATGTCCTGACTCCAGATAACGACAGTCATGGTAATTCGCTCGCCAGCACGAGCGGGTTACAGGTGAAGCGGACCCGGCGCGTGCGGTGAATTCAGTCGATCGCTATCGCTGATGTCCTCGTCAAAGAAGCCCAGGTATGCCGGGGTGTGTGCCGAACCGGATGGGTCCTCAGCCCGCCCAGCGCTTGCGCCGATCGACTGCAGCGTCGCGAGTGTCGTCGAGCGATTTGTGATGAAGTGCCAAGGGTGCGATGAGCGCGGCTGCGGATCGTCAAGCGGCACACCGGATTGTTGCGCCGCCCGCAGTGCAGCTTCGAGGTGAAGGCGTGCCGGCGCATAGACTGCGAAACCTTCGTTGGCGAGGGCAGCGGTGTCGTACCCGAGCAGCGCACACAGATACGTCTTGGCGACACGGTCGCGCTCGTCGGCTTCACGCGACTGCGCGATGAGTGCTGCCGTGTCGGCATTCGCGATCCGGCCCGCTCGCATGAGTACCGGACCGGCGTCGGACCACGCATCGGAAGGACAAGCCTTCGCCGCAGGATCGAGCGGTAAGAACGGATTGACCTCAGCGGGATAGATGCGGCACACACGCGGACGCCGATGGTAGGCGCCGCAGGACATGTCCGGGCGAAGGTTGGGGCACGGTCCCGCGAACGCGGCCACCAGCGTCACGGTTACACGTACTGGCAACGTCCCACTATGCGCAGAGAATGAGCGGCGCCTTCGGTGTTGGGCGAGCGCGTCCGTTTGTAGTGGCTCCTGGGGCCAGACGATCGCATCGCAAAGCAGTTGCACCTCACCACCGTGCGCGATCCAATCGAGCGCTTCATCAATGGCGAGTGGCAGGCGCAGATCATGGCAGCAACGGCCGCACATGGTGCATGAAAAGTGAATCGACATTAGCAGGATCGGCGAACGGGTATTGGCTGGTTAAGTTAGTTCGTCGGCCAGCTGGTGCCGGTTACACGTCGGTGGCCTGGTAGGTGAAAATATTCTTCGATTCGGCCGTACGGTATTCGGTTGTCCACGGCTTACAAAAGCGATGCAAGCCCGCTCTCGATCGCGACGTTTGAGCAAGTTCGGCACAATTTCATCCATTCGTCATCATCTCGTGAATCGCTCGACAATCGAGGTTGTGAAAGCAGGCGGCAACCTGGCCGCCGCATTTTGACGGGACATCCCGATGAGCCGTGACGAAATGAACCGCGTTGAAAGCGCGTTTTGTCCCCACGCTTCGCCAACTGGGGTTCAAAGGTTCTTTGCCGCATTTCCGACGCCAACGAGTTGATCGGGTCGATCTGTTGACGGTGCAGTTCGATCGCCACGGTGGAGGGTTCGTTGCCCAACTGTCTCAATGCGGCGCGGAGGGTGGAGACAGGTGGCCACACTCGTTCGGACAGTCTTCTGGGATTTTTAAACTGAGCGTCCGGGATGGGCATGCTGCCGATTTGATTGCAGGCCGGCTTTGAACGGCTGCTCCCGGGGTTTCCGACCGGCTCAACGGGTCGGCAACAGCTATTTGATGTGCAAATCAGAGCCCTTCCGTGACCGATGGTTGTTGTTGCCTTGCTGCACCGTATCGCCCGGCGTGCGGAGGGAGGTGACCGGAATGACTCGTTTGCCGTACTGACGTGGCCGACAATACGCACAGAGAGGAAGCTTCGGAACCGGGGGCGCTAAACGCAATGACCAAGGACCGACCACGCTGGAACCTTCAATTCTACCCGCTTTGCTGTGACCAGCAAGCCATCCGTTGTTTTGAACCCAACACTCGCCTTCGTCGCCCGGCAGGTTTGCTCTGGATATGCAACGATGGTCGTGCAACTCGCACCGGTCTGAAGACGCCGGTCAACCCAACGGGGAGGGTAGATGACAGAAAATGCCGAGACGTTATTCGTTGCATCCGAGGACATTGCAACAGCGTTGAACCTGCTGGAGAGCGTTGAGATTGAGATCGGGTTCGATAGCGATGATCCGGAGAGCGTCGAGCAGGCGATTCTCGCCGTCGAGGAGGCGATCAATGCTCGCCTGAGCGGGCATCGCGGCGACGCACGCATCGAATCCGCCATCCTTCGCGTCAAATTGGACTTCCGGTGCGCGATCCTTGATCAAGCATCATCCGACGAAGACGATGATGGGCCCATCAGCAGCGTCCACACCGTGCACTGAAATGTTCGGGACCATATCACCCGATCGCCGATTGGGATCGGGTGCAGCAGATAAACTGATCCGTCAGTGACATTGCGAATGCCGTACGTTTCAATGGAAGGATGTCATGGGCGTGCAAAACACGCATGAGAGTCTGTCGAAGGATTGTTAAAAAGCTAGCGTTGTCGGCTCCACTAGCAGAGTTGCAACGAGTTCGTTGCAGCATCATGTCGACTTGATACGCTGGCCACCCTGTACAGGAGAATGATTTGACCGAGCGCTCGTCTGAACCTCGCGTTACTGGATATCCCGGTGACTCGTTCGAAAGATTGTTTATCGACCTGGGCGAACATTCGGCACACAAAGCGCTTCTTCTACTCACAGACGCGATTCATTGCCAGCAGCGCGACATGAACGCGTACGACTGGCTTTCGGGCGCGCTCCCTGGTGCGACCTTGAAACCAGCATTCGCGTTCGGTACCGTTGGCGAGCTTTATCGCTCCTTTGTGAGGCCGACGGAGTTCGCACGTCTGAACGCTCTGCGACGCTCGTAGCAGATTTGCTACCAGTCGAGGTGGCGGTAGTCGAGAACGCGTCTCACAACTCAGCGCCTGACCGGCGGTGGCGCGGTCGTTGACGGGGCACTTGTACGCTGGTTACCGCGAAGCTGGCTGCGACGGCGGGGAGCGACTCAAGGGTTGCCGGTTTGGCTACCGGTGCCCCGCCATTGCTTTCTTCAAGCGAGCGGCCGGCAAGGTCGTCGGGGAAATCATTCACATGATCTTGCGGGCTGACGACGATCGTCGCTTGCTCTCCTGCGGCATCCGCCGAAACAGGTGAGGGGCTTTCCGAATCGTGCAGGTCGCCCGCACGCGCGCGCCCCGTGTGCGCCTTCGCTTTGGCGAGCTTCGTCCCTGGCGCGCCATCGTCTGTTGCGGTCGCAAGCGGCTCGTGTTGTTGAACGGATACGCGACCGCGCGAAGCGTGGCGTAAGCATACGCGACACCGACTCTGGAATCCCGGCTTCGGAGCGCGGGGTGTTCATCAGCACCAGAGACCTCGACAAAAAGCTCATTCGCTATATCCGCCAGGACAACAAGCAAGCCGCTCCATTGAAAGGAAGTACGCCGGCCCCAAGCGCCGCATCCGGTGCGATTCATCCGGTTTAATGGACTAGTGGCGAATGGTTAGAGGGCGCCAATCGGTCTGATCCGTCGGCGGAGTCCATTTTTCGTCGGCGACGTCCGGGATCGGTTGATACGTGCCTTTTTTGGGCGTTGGCTCCAGAAAGCGGCACCAGTTTTCAGGCTTGTCTTCCCAATCGATCTGGAGGCAAAAGCGGCCATCATCGGTTACGCTCCACTTGCCGCTTGCGCTGTGCGACTGGGCAAAACCACCGCCCGCCCAGTAGACAGTCAGTGTCCCGTTGGGGACGTTGACCCATTCTCGCAGGGCGCCTGCCGTATTCGTTCTCAGCATGGTGGCGCCCGGCATCAACGCAATCAGTTGGTCTCTGGTCAGTGGCAGAGGGCGGCCGCTGCCCGAGTGCGGCGCGTTGCCCTGGGCGATGGGGTTGGCCATTGCTGCCGCGCTTGCGTTCGCGGATTCACCCGGTTTTCCCTGCTGCTGCCCTGCGGGTGCTCGTGCGGTCCCAACAGCGGAAGACGCAGGCGCAAGTGGGACAGCAGACGCCGCTGACGCGACGGCCCCCGATGGCCATGGTTCGGACGCGGCAGATTGCACGCCGGACGCCATCCTCGATGCACTGGCCGAACTGGCAGTCGACGGCGGGCGGTTGCCTGTTGCACGTTCAACCGACGCGGCAGGTACGGAAGCTGCCTTTGCATTCGGCTTCGTCGCGGATGCTACGGCATGGCGTTGATCAGCTTTGCGCTTCTTTTTCGCATCTGCTTCAGCCTGGGCCGCCTGGTCGAGAACAAAATCCACACGCTGGACCAGGACGCGGACATCGGGTGGCGTAACGTGGACGTACCTTGGTGACTGTTGCAAGGGAGGCGACCACTGCACGCGATCCCGTTTCGCAACGACTGTCGAGTCGGTGCAAAGCAGTGCGAGCAGCCCTGAGAGCACGCCCGCGCGAATCGGGCAACTCATCGTCATTCGCAGTTGCATCCTCCCCTCCTGAGCTGAGCTTTACCCACAAGTCCGGTTGTAAACTTGATCGGACGGTGTTAACTTTTGCCCATTCTGTTGACGCAGCGAAAGCGGATTGGCGACCAGGGACGACACGGCGGACTGGGCAAGCGAGGAATTCGCGCAAGCGAATCTCGGGGACGCTCGCCTGTCGCAGCGACTGGTTGCGTTGGCACGCCAACTGGCGACCAGTCCACATACGTCGCTGCCGCAAGCGCTGTCGCCCGCTGAACTGAAGGCGGCCTATCGATTCTTTGACAACGATCTGGTGGACACTGACGGCGTGCTGGCGCCGCATATTGCGCAAACGCTGCACCGCATGGAGCAGATTCCGGTGGTGCTGGCCATACAGGACACTACCGAATTCAACCTGACGCATCTGCATGCCACAGAAGGCCTGGGGCCCTGTACCGGTGGCAATGAGCGTGGCTTCATGATGCATAGTCTGCTGGCGGTTAGTCCGGAGGGGCTGCCGCTCGGAGTGTTGGGCATGAAAACGTGGGCTCGCACCGAAGGAACCAGAGGCAGTGCCGCGCAGCGCAAATCCCGGCCGATCCACGAGAAGGAAAGCGTCAAGTGGCTCGAGGGGCTTGCGCACCTGTCGGCGCTGAAGTCGCGCTGTGCGCACACGCAACTCATTGGCATTGGCGATCGCGAGAGCGATGTCTATGAACTGTTCGCGACGCAGCGGCCAGAGGGTGTGCACTGGCTGGTGCGTGCAGCATGGAACCGCCGCGCCCGCCATCCCCAGCGCTATCTCTGGCAGGCAGTGCTGGATACCCCTGCAGCCGGTCACACTGAACTGCTCGTGCCAGCTAAGGGCACGCGTGCCCAGCGCACGGCAAGCCTGACGCTGCGATACGCGCCTGTGCGCCTGCAGCCACCCAAGGCGCGGGCCAGCCAGCTGCCTGCGCTCGATGTCTTTGCCATCCACGTCATCGAGAACGAACCGCCCGCCGGTATCGAACCGCTCGAATGGATGCTGCTCAGTTCTGTGCCCACGCACTCCCCAGAACAGGCTCTTGAACGGCTGCAGTGGTACGCGAGGCGCTGGACGATCGAGACCTGGCATCGGGTGCTCAAGAGCGGTTGCCGTATCGAAGCCCGTCAGTTTGGCACGCTCGAGCGTTTCGTTCGTGCTACGGCACTGTTTGCCGTGATCGCCTGGCGTATCCTCTACACGACCCTGCTGGCTCGCCTCGATGGCGAACTGCCCTGTGAAGTGGTCCTTCAGCCAGTTGAATGGCAGGCCTTGTATTGCCGCGTACACCGGACCACTCGGCCGCCGGACAAGGTGCCGTCTTTGGACAAGGCGGTACTGTGGATTGCCACCTTGGGCGGCTACCTGAATCGCCGTCATGATCCTCCTCCTGGCGCAACTGTCATCTGGAGAGGCTTCCTCGTCCTGCACGAAGTCACTGAGATGTTCCGCATCTTTAAGTCAGGTCCGTAACTTGTGGGTAAAGCTCAGCCTCCTGAGCGGGGCTGGACAGACAAAATACCCACCAACAACCTTGTCGGAAAAGTACCGCAGTAGCGTGGGGAGTTGCAATCGGCAGTTTTCCAGTCTGTATTCGAATCGTATTCGCGAGTTTACACGCCTCTTGCTGATACCCCACTTGAACGAGTCCGTGGCGCCCGCCACCGTGCATGGCAGCATGCAAGACTGTGCCGCGATAAGGGGGCAGGGCTTTCACCTTAAAATATGGATTCCTTATGTAATCAGCAAGTGGAGCAGTGCGCAGGGCCAGCCGTTCAACCCGTCCGAGTACTACTCGTTGTCCAGTCGCACGGGATCTGTACGAACGGCCAGACGCTCGCCAACAATGGCGCTTGCAATGTAATCAACCCGATGGCGACGACGGGTGATGGCTTCAACTCGACGCCTTCTTCATCGCGCAGCGTGGTCAGCGCGGGTGTGGGTATCGTGCATCGGCTCCGACGCCGGTTGAGGTATCTGAAACAGGACAGGGCGCTGCGATAGCGCCGCTTCGCGATTCATACTGGTCGCTTGCGCACGCCCGGAAATTCTCTCTGATCACTTTTTATTCTGCGGACGCCCGTCGTCCAGCGATTCAAGAAGTGGCCGAAGAGCATCGAGTTCCAGGCCGAAGCCGCTCCAATCTCCTGCTTTTAGCCGTTCGAGCGCGCGGTTATAGCGTGCGAGCGCCTCGTGGGCACGCGCGTCCGCTGTGCCTGACGACTTCGATATGGCCGGGGATGTTTCCTCGAAGAGGGCTGCAAGGGCTTGCGCCAAGGTATCCTGCATCACGACACGCTCACCATACGCGGCGATAACCCGCTTCAACTCCGGCAACTGTCCGGACGCTGCGCGCAGGTAGAGCGGCGAAACGTAGAGAATCGAATTCTCGATCGGCACCACCACGAGATGGCCACGGATGACGCGTGAGCCCATCTGGTTCCATAGTGAAATCTGTTGTGAAATCTCGGTATTTTGCTGGATGCGCGCCTCGATCTGGAATGGACCATAGACCAGCTTGTCCTTCGGGAACGTGTAGACGATGAGCTTGCCGTACTCGGACGGATCGCAACGTGCCGCGAGCCACGCAATCATGTTGTCACGCTGACTGGGCACCATCGGCAGCAGGAGTACGAACTCGGCGCGCTGCTCGCCGGGCAATCGCATGATCATGTAGTACGGCGTCATTTGCGCGCCTGGAGTGTTCCCGGCATCGATGCCGGCGAGTTCCCGTGGGAACTGCCAGAGGTCCTCACGGTTGTAAAAGACTTCCGGCGCATCCATATGATAGGTGCGATAGAGTTGCGCCTGGATCAGAAACAGATCTTCGGGATAGCGGATATGCTGACGCAGGTCTTGTGGCATTGCATCGAGAGGCCTGAACAGGCTTGGGAAGATCCGCTGGTAAGTCCGTAAGATTGGATCGGCAGGATCGCTGACAAAGAACTCGACCGTGCCGTTATACGCATCCACTACTACTTTTACCGCATTCCGGATGTAGTTCGTGCCGTCGCCAGTGGCAGGCTGGGAGTACGGGAACCAGCGGCTGGTGGTGTATGCATCCAGTATCCAGAACAGGCGGCCGCTACTCACGACAAGATACGGATCGTGATCGAAATCGAGGAACGGCGCGACCGTTCGGACCCGTTCCTCGATATTACGGTGAAGCAAGATCCGGCTTGCGTCCGTGATATAGCTGGTTAGCAGAATGTTGGGGTCGCCGAGCTGCCAGGCGAAGAGAATGCGTCGTGCGGTACTGCCGATGCCGACTCCGTCGTGCCCGCTATAAGCTGCGTAGACGTTTTCCTTTCCCTGAGGGTAGTCGAATTCCGGTACGCTACCCTTTACGATGACGTATCCCTGAACGCCTTGACCAAAATAGAGGCGCGGTTCGCGAATGGCCGGGCCGCCATTGGAGACAGGTGGAATGTCCTGCAGGTAGAGCGACGGCAAACCCTCCGCGGATTTCTCCGTGACTGGCGACATGACGACACCGTTGCCGTGCGTGAACAGGAGGTGCAGGTTCACCCAGGTCTGCGCATTGGCCGGAAGCATCGCCGTGTCGAGTTCGCGCGCAGAGAGCATCACCTGCCTGTAACCGGCGTCGAGCCAGTAGCGGTCGATGTCCACGGAGAGAAATCGGTAGTAGGTCCTGATTTCCTGCAGCTGCGCATAGGTATCCATCAACGGCTGTAGATCCCATAGGCGGATGTTTTCGATGGTCGCGCGATTGGACTGCAATGAGGCCAGATTCAGTCCCTGCTGGGCAGCGAATGGCCTGACCGCGATTTGCGCGAGGCCATAGGCCTTTCGGGTCAGCGCGATATTGTGTTCGATGTAAGGCGTCTCCAGCCTCAGCTCGCTCGGTTTGACATAGAACCGCTGGAACATCGCCGGATAGATAACGGCGAACACAACCGAGCTGCCGAACACCAGTAGCACTGCTGCAGCGGGAATGCGATAGCTTCGCCAGCGCATGTTGGCCCACGAAACGACGGATGCACCGATGGCAAGGCCGATGAGCAGCCACAATACTGGCAACTCGACGTGGACGTCGGTATAGCTGGCACCGACCACGACACCGTTGTCGCCATAGAGCAGCAGAAAGCGGTCGAGCCAGTAGGACCCGGCCTTCACCAGGAAGAACAGCCCGAGCAGTGCTGAACCGTGCGTGGCGGCGGCTCGTGAGAGAACGTGCGGCGGCTTCCCGGTCGCTAAGTCGCCACGCAGCCCGTAGACGGCTCCCGCGACGACTGTGCTGCCAAAAAGTACCTGCAGCAGCCAATTCTTTAGCGCCACGTAGACGGGCAGTGAGAAAAGATAGAAGCCGATGTCGTTGCCAAAGATAGGATCGCGTTCCCCAAACGGCACTTGATAAAGGAAGCGAAGCACGATGTCCCAGTTCGAGACTTCGCCGGCTGCGATCAACAGCGCGAGCAGGACGGCGGCGCCGGTAATGGCGTAGCGCCATGGAATACGAGGCGCGACCTCGCTGGCCAGTTCGTCGATAACTTCAAGTGCAGCCGTCGAAGAAACCGGTCCCGCATGGATGGGACCGAAGCGTCTCGCATAACGATGCGCAAGAAACCCGGATACCGCGATGGTGACTGCCGAGGCCGCGAACACGGCGACGAACAGGAGGACCCTGGCGTCAAGAATTGTCCAGAAAACGCCGACATGTCCAACCGAAGAGAACCACAGCCAGTCGACCAGGACGCGCGTGACGCGCCCGATAACAACCAGGCTGACGATGCCAGTTGCAACGGTGATCGCGGTGCGTCTGATGCGCACGCGAGATATCACTTGCGGCGGCATCGTCCCTCCCTTGCCGGCTCGTCACCCGCGACCCGCTTCGATTGGACCGTTGTTTAAGGTCGACTGCCGGTCCCGTGGCGGAACGGCCTATCCGCACATGCCGCCAGCCTCGCGCACAGGCAGGTCATGGCATTGATTGTAGACCGGCGAGCAGGGTGGCGTATCGTTGCCAGGGGAATGCTTCGCAAAGCCGTGCAGCATGCCAGCCGGCAACCGCCCTGTTGCCGGGGACACGCGTACACGGTCTGCCGTTCTTGAAGAAATCGTCGTAGTACTGACGCAGTCTGTGTGAAGCTCAAGACGGAATGTCGCGCGCGACCTCGATCAATTCGCCGCTGTTCATCTCGTAGAAAAAGCCGTAGAGCTTGATATGTTTTGGCACTGCAGGGCTGTCGCGCAGCAGCTTCACGTCGTGCTTGAGTGATTCCTCAAAGCTCATGATCGCGAGACTACCGTGATCGAACATCGTCGAGATGTCGGTGTGATGGCAGTCGTGGAACTTTCCGATCAGCTGGTCCGGCCTGAAGGCCGTGGCGCCACAGAATGAGTGGTGGACGACGACGATGTTCTCCACGCTGAACAGGTAGTCCATCGTTGCGGCCGACTGCAAAGCTGACGCCGCTCGACCTGCCGCGCAGTAGACAGCAAATAGCGTCCGGGTGTGCCCGATCTTGTTGCCATGTTCGTCAAGAACGTTCTCGCCCGGATAAATTTCATCGCCGAAATGATCAGCAACCACCTTGGGAGCCTCCGACGCGCGTGGGTCGAAACAGCAGATGACCATCGTCTTCATCGGTATGGCTGTGTTGAAGCCTTGGAAATTATCCTGGTCGAACCAGGGTTGCGTCCGGAACTCAAATTCGCTGTACTTCGTCGTCATTTTCCTGCTCCTCGATGATGTGTATCACTGCAGGGCGCCAGCACTGTGACCTGGTACGCCGCCGCTTTTAGAACTCGTTTAGCCGCCGGACTTGCATGCGATCAGTTTGCGCGGCACATACTGGCGAACAGCATGGGATCTTTGAGCAGCGGTGCCGTCGCGGGCGACACCGCAATCCAGATTCCCATCGCCCAGAGAAAGCCGGCAATCGGAATGGCCAGCTTCTCGCCCTTAGGCAAAACCTTCTCAGCGAACATGAAGAGAGTGAGCAAGGCCATCCAGGTGAGGCTCATGACGCCGACGGCGAACATCACTGCCATCAACGCCCAGCAGCAGCCGACGCAAACCAGTCCGTGCCGGACGCCCATCGCAACGGCGCCCGCGTTGCCTTCCCGCCAGTAGCGCCCGAAGAACGACAGAGGCGTGCGGCATCCCGTCAGGCACACATGCTTCAGCGACGAGACCTGATAGACACCCGCGATGACCAGCACCGATCCGGCCACGTACGGACCGCCGCGATTCCACGTGATCATTTCCGGGCTGATACGTCGAACCAGCAGATCGAGCAGATAGGCGGCCAGGCCGTAGGTGATCCACGCGACGCCGTAGCCTGCAATGAAGCTGGAGATGCGACGCACAGACGCGACCGATACGCCATGACGGGACCTGAGTACGGCGGCGAACGCCGTGATGTAATTGAGTTCCGATGGCAGCATCATCGCGGTCAGCATGACGACCCAGCCGACGAGAAAGGCCGGCAAGTTGTGCAGCGGAGTCCCCGGCCCCTCGTCCATGCCACTCATCAGCACTAGTGCGCCGAGCCAGGCTGCGAGACTTGCCAGCATCACGACCACCGTCCAGCCGAGTACGGGCTGCCCCCGACCTAACGCGTGCACCGCTGATCGCGAGGAGGAAGGAATGGCTCTCATTGCGCGTCCGGGCCATGCCAGTCGAACGGTATATGCTTGCTCGCCTGACCAGCCGGAATGTTCTGGTCAAAGCCGAATCCGCTCCACCGGCCATTGACGCTCTTGCCCCACGTCACGGCTCCGTCGGTCGGACCGACTTCGCTGCCCGGCGGGTTGAAGCTTTGCAGCCGCTTCGTCGGGTCCGAGGTTGGCCCGCTCAGCGCGACGCCGCTCGCATCCACCTTGTCGCCAACCGTCACGCTCCAGCGTTCGAGCGAGCCGTCGATCTCCACCGCCATGTCGGCGAACGCGATGCCCCGCACCGCGCTTACTTTGGCAGGCACGAACTGCGCCATCCAACCTCCCGCCTGGCCCGTGAAGATCGCCACGAGCGCCCGCCGCTGATCCACGTTCGCGGCTCCATCGAAGAAGACACCTGTCTCGAGCCTGGCGCCATCCCAGAGATTCCCGGTAAAGCTGGAAAGGAGGACCACCTTCAGGCCCGCCATCGGCGTCTCGCCGTAGTAGCCTTCATTGATCCTGTACGCCCATAACACTTCACAGTGATTGCCCGTCGGCGCTTGCGCGAAGGTGCAGGGACACGGTGTGTTACACGAGCACACGTCTAGCCACTCACCGGCGATCCGCCACTGCGGAGTCGTCGTAGCGGATTCAGCTATCAGACCTGCCATTACGCGTCTCTCTCTGGTCCTGACGAAAAGTCTGGACATGATGAGGCTGACGCAGGATCATCACCAGTGTCGAAATCGACATTCATCGTGGAAATACCGACACATGACTTCTCACCCGACAATCGAAATTGGCATCGTCCACTATCCGGGCGCGCAACTCGCAGCGATACATGGTTTGAGCGACCTGTTCGAAGTCGCAAATCGTTTCGTCGCACAACATCAGAGTGAGGGATCGGCCTTTCTGCTTGTCAGTCAGTGGCACGCCCGTACACGTGGCAAGGCACCTGTCAGAGACCATGACAAGGGCGAAAGTGCAGACAGGTCACCCGCAGTCATTCTGTTGCCGCCAAGCCTTGGTGGACAGATCAGTCACGACGACGCCGCGCCATTCGTCGACTGGTTAGTCGAACATCATCGGGCGGGGACGACACTCGGCTCCATGTGCGGAGGCGCTTTCCTGCTGGCTGAAACAGGGCTTCTCAACGGACGGACGGCGACGACGCATTGGGCTCACGCTGACATCTTCCGGGCGCGGTTTCCTGATGTGCGCCTCGATGTCGACAGGCTCATCATCGATGACGGCGATATCATCTGCGCGGGCGGTTTGATGGCGTGGATCGACCTGGGCCTGAAACTGGTCGACCGTTTTCTGGGGCCGACCATCATGGCCGAGACGGCCCGATTTCTGCTGGTGGATCCGCCCGGGCGCGAGCAACGCTATTACAGCGCTTTCTCCCCGAACCTGATCCACGGCGACGCCGCCGTGCTGAAAACCCAGCATTGGCTCCAGGCGACAGGGGCCAAAGATATAGCGCTTGCGTCGCTCGCCTCGTGTGCCGGACTCGAAGAGCGAACCTTCCTGCGACGGTTCAGGAAGGCGACGGGGATGACCGCCATCGATTACTGTCAGCAGTTGCGTGTTGGCAAAGCGCGCGAAATGCTGCAGTTCACGACATCCTCGATCGAGACGGTTGCATGGGACGTGGGCTACCGGGACGTGGGCGCGTTTCGCAAGATTTTTAGCAGAGTCACGGGCCTCACGCCCGGTGAGTTTCGCCGACGCTTCACTGTAAATCACGGCTAGAGCGGTGCGGTTCCATCTACTCTCCAAGAGCAGGGGACACGCCTTTCGGTAGCCTGATAACAAGCCATTAGTGGTTCAGCGATTGATCTCATCGACAAACTCTTTCGGCGTGACGATCGGCCATTTCACTGTGCCAGTTGCCATTTTTTGAGCCTGTTGACGTCGAGACTCGTATTCGCGAATGCGGTACCGCATGGCGCGACCGCCTGCGACGGACAACTTTGTCTCACGCCGGATTGATACCTGCCAATCGGCATGGCCACGGGGTTTCCTGTGTACCGGGCAGAGGTTTCTCCCGCGCCAAGGCAAGCGGGCGGCAGAGGTTTAACCGCTGTAACCGGCTTCGATACGCAGTTCTGCAGAGTAAATGTCCCATTTGTGGACTATCTCTGTTTTGACGCGGGTGGAACCTATCCGTTGCCCTCCGGAAATGGGCGGAGGCCACGCGTCACCAGATGCCCGAGTGGCGTAGTGCCCAGTCAGATCAGCACACAAAGTCGCCAGATTCGTCTCCGATTGTGAAGTCACAAAGGGGAGTGCGTGCCCTGCCTGGCAGCGCCCAGTTTTGCTGTCGCCGTTCTGGCTGCGAGAATGCTCCGGATGGTCGCAAGGGAATGGTCGGCGACTAGACTCGAGGTTTGTCGAAGCGGCGCGGAAAACGCCGGAGTTCTCACGCCAAGGCATCTGCAAACTGTCGAGAGATAAGGTTTGCCCGATCCGGCGCACTGCGCGACAGCGCTGGCGATCGCGGCATCGCCAACGTGCTTGCGAAGCCATTCGAGGGTTTGCCGGTCCTTCTCGTTGTAGACCCTGACCAGGTGCTCCATTACGCCTCCCGAGATACTGTATGCAAACACAGTACTGTAAATTTATACAGGTTTTGGGCGGATGGCAAGGACTCGGGGTTAATTCATGGCGAGCGTGCCACCGGATCGCAGGTAACCATAGCGCCCACCCATGCGAAATTAAGGGCGCTAACGAACGTATGTAGTGACTTTGTATTCAGTAGCGCGTGTTGTTCCGCCTTTCCTGCTATGGCATCCACGAGGGCAAGGCGGGCCTGTCCATCGGCCAGTTTCCCGAAAGCGGCCACGTCCCCGCTGAACTTGAGGGCTTCGTCGATGACAGTTTTCTACAAGCCCTTTTTGGCAAGAACCGGATCATCGATCAGGTGCGGGACGACACCATTTACGTTCATCTCGTCGTCGACACGCGACGCGATCTGCTGGGCCTTCTCCAAAGAATCGTGCTGCGGCTGTTGTAAGCCACTACGACGTGACGGGGGCGAAAACGTCCAGCGTAGGGTAGTTGGGCGTGTTGCAAATTCCTTAATGCGATAGAACCAGAAGTTCACCACCCGACACGACAAGATATTCGAAAGTACTTTGGAATGCGCCTGCCCGTTTCCTAAGCTAGGGGAGGGCCGCGGTAAGCCCGCGGATTCGTTGCCTGGCGGGAAAGGTAAACGGGAATCGGAAACGGGAAAAGGAGCCGCCTCAGATGCCACTCACTTTTGATGAACTGATCGAGCTCCTGGACAAGTCCATCTCGGTGGCCGGCGATAGCAAGTCGAAAAAGGCGTTCCTCGCCGATATTTTCCAGCCGATGACCTATGGCGAAGACACGGAACTCGACCCGGATGTCGTCCTCGACCTGCCTCAGACGCAAACGATTCTTGCGAAACTGATCACGCTCACGACGAACGAAACGAAGGCTTCCTATGGGGCGCGGCCCGAACTGCGCGCCGAGCGGCTCACCGCGTTGAAGCAGGTTCAGAGCTGGGTCGCCGGCGGTTCGACAACGAGCCCCGTCTTCAGCAACGTCAATCGCTTCCATGTGGCCGTGCAGGTGGCGCTTCGAGTGAGACGCCCGAGTTCGATGAACCAGGGGCCCCAGGGCTTCTGCGGTCCGGCTTCGATCCTGGTGCCGGTGGTGCGTGGTTGTCCTCTGGACTACGTCGGCTTCGTCGGGGACCTCTTCGACAAGGGGATTGCACGCTTCGGTGAAACGGACGTCGATGTCCAGCAGGCCAACCCGTTCCGGCACGGCTGGACGGCCGCCTGCGGTCCGGCGGCCGACTTTATCGCGTTGGGGAGCCTGCGCTGCAACATCGAAGCGTTCGTCGCCGCTCCGTTGGGCGGCGGTCAGGCTTTCGACTTCCTGAGCAAAGAAAGCCACGCGACGACGCCGGGGCAGATCGCGACGCTGCTCACGCAGGCAGGCTACCGGACCGTACAGAACCAGGCGCTCACCGATTACACGTCGCCGCGCGACGGCACGCGGCTCAGCACCGCCGGCACCAACCTGACGAGCTGCTCGAGTCTGTTCAGGCGCGCGCCGGACTGCGTGGTCATCATGCTGGTGCACGGGACCCTGGCCACGAATGCGAAACGCAGCGCGGTGATCCAAGGCGATGCGCATGTGCCCAAGCTTTCCGATCTCCATTGGATTCTCGTGCGGCGGATCGAAGCCGACGCGACCAACTTGCCGACCGGACGTGTGAAGATGAAGCTCTATACATGGAAGTGGAGCGGCCTCGGCGATTTCGCGATGAAGGACTTCCTGCCGCGCTACTACGGCTATGTCAGCGCGGAGCTGTGATCAAGCCGAGTCATCAACGAGACCAGGCGTTTCGCGGCAGTTCCCGGCCGGGTTCGGTAGGCCGCGGCATATACGAGCGGGATGATGCGGCGAATTCGCGGCACACCAGATTCGTGATCCCAAGCCGCTACAGACAATCGTTAGATTCTTGGCACGTGTGGTCTGACGTTGCGATGCTTTGGTTTCTCAGATTTTCTTATATTTCAACGAGAAAGGCGGCCGACTTATCCACAGGATACCCACGTTTCATGTACTTACTGTTGCGTGGTCACAGCATTGCCATTTGTTGCGTTGATGCTCTTCTGGGAACGCAACACGTTGGGATCCGGCAACGCAGTTTTGCCACACTCAGTGTTGCGCTCCCTCTGGTCCCACGCTTCCGCCTTGAGGGCGGCGCTCCGGCTTCACACCCAGTTCCCACAGTATGTCGTTTCGCCGATATCAATTTGCAGGCCGTGTGGATTAAGCGCGTGTATGAAAATCCGATGGGGTGAAGTGGTGCAGATCATCGACGAGGCACTGCCGTCTGCGTTATTGGACCAAGGTCCAATAACGCTCGGGCGACCCTGTGCATACACTGGAATATGCCATTCAGGTGATTGGCGGATCATGCTCGTCCTTAATGCCGGAAGCGTGTGCGCGAAGTGAGCGATGAAGTCGTTCGACACGAATCGTGCCTGGATAAAAGTCGCCAACCCCGAGATTCGCCAGGCTCAAGACTTCCGATACGTTGCAAGACGTATCGCAGACGAAGCGAACACTGGAGGGTACGCCATGTACCGGACGATCCTCGTCGCCATTGACGGAAGCAGTTCATCAAGACTGGCGCTCAGGGAAGCCGTGCGGCTTGCTGCGTCGACACAAGGCATCGTGCATGCAATTCACGTCGTGGACCACGCGCCCGTGTTTGCATATACGGATCTTGATCCGGTTGAACTTGTGGACGCCATGCGGAAAAGCGGAAGAGTATTGCTCGCTGACGCAGAGCAGGCGTGTGCCGCGGCCCATGTGACGTGTCACGTTGAACTGGTTGAACCTGCCACCTTATCGGACGATGTCGCTTCTATTGTCCAGCGGTACGCGGAACAGGTTCATGCCGATCTCGTCGTGTTAGGTACGCATGGGCGCAGGGGCGTGAGACGTCTGATGCTCGGCAGTGTCGCAGAACGTTTCCTGCGGTGTTCGAATTGCGCTGTCTTACTGATGCGCGACGACGACAGTCAAGAGCGTACACCTCGAGATTGAATCGCCAGTTTCACATGCTACGTTGCCGCGTCGGAAGCGCAATCTAGCTCAGGAATTACTTTGCGTCGTTCATGTCGCGTGGTCCGACTCCGAAGTCAAAACGTGCGTGGGGAAACGAGATTGTGGGAGTCCACCATGTAGAAGGGAGAGAGACCCATCGGTCCGGAGATAACCTGTTCGACAGGCAAGCTATCGGCGACAGCTGGCGCGCAGGTGCGCAGGTGCGGCAAAATGCGTCGTGCAGGAGATCGTTAGATTGACGGGTAGAACATGAACCAGCTCGCTCTCGATTTGCGACAACACGTGAAAGCCCGCGCGCGCCTGATTGGAGACCGGCTTGATCTGAAAAACTATAAGATCGCCAATCCCTTGGGGACCACTCCGCTCACACTGACGGTCGGCTCTGACGATGGCGTAGCGGTTCTATTTCGTTATGGCGTCGTGGTATTTTTCGGCGTCCGTGCCGACGATGAAGTAGCTTTCATTGGTTCTCTCAAAAGCATAATAACCAACGTTTACGACAACCCCGAGGTCGATGAACTCGACATTTACAGCGGAAAATCCAACCCGGGTGTACAGAGCGACGCCGTGTCGTTGGACAAGGTCACATTGGAGAAGATACAGATAATCGCAGACGTACTCGGGAAGAGCCTCGTCTTATCACTATATGAGAAAGAGGTTGCGGGTAAATTTGACGGGATTGCCCCCGTCGCGCTGGAACTGGCTAACTCCGGAAAGGTGATGGCAAACTCGAGATCACTTCTTTCGAAAATTGGCAATCTAATACTGATTGAGCATCGCATGGTTGGGCGTGCCGAGATCGGTGACAAACCTGAAATCCTGTGGGAATTTCCGTCGCTTGGCGGTCTGTATGCAGCTCTCGAAGACGAATTTGAACTTCATGAACGTCACGCGGCGCTAGAGCGCAAACTCACTCTGATCTCGGACACCGTGCAAACCTTGGCCGATATTGTGGAGAACAAGAATATCCACAAACTGGAATGGTACGTAATAGGGTTAATTTGCTTTGAAGTTATTTTGAGCCTCATGGGCATAGCCAGAAGCTGGCTGCTTCCAATCTGATCAACCGACGAATGAGGCACGTCGGTAAACCGCCGCTGAAAGACGAAAAAGGTTGTCCGATGCGAGGCTCCGTTCGATTGCGTCCTGCAGAACCTGGTGCTCCGCTAAAAAGACGTTGGTTTTCCGGCCAAGCCGACGGCGGTTGAAAAGCAATCAGGAATACCGATAAATATCCCGGCCTATCCAGCACGAGTTCCGACCGTCGGGGATTTTTTACAGGTCAGAACCTTCGCCATGCTCTGTGCACGTGAGCATCCGCGCTGCCTGAGTCCGGTGCAGCGTTATAAACCGCGCATTGATATAACGCAGCGGTCCCTGTTAAACCGGATCATCCCGATGATGAGCGAAGCGAAGGTGGCCCCGGGTCGTTGGCGGCACACCGCTGCGCTGCGCTGCAATGCGACGCACGGTTGCTGCGCGCTAAGTCTGAGGAGGTCCGTGGTGGCTCCGGAGCTTCTCACCCGGGATGAAACTGCCGGCACTCTGTTTCGAACCAATGGTCGACCAGGCGCTGCGCGGCGTGTAGATCCTCTGGGAACTTTGGGTCGTCGTTCCATGGTGACGGGTTGTAGCCCGCTTTTCTCAGGGCCGAGAGCTCGCTTTGTTGTTGCGCCCTCGTCGGAGGCGCGTTGCTTCTAAGCTCGGCAAGGTCACGGCACTCTGTTGGGCTCAGATGTGGCCCACTTTGTGGCACGCCGGCGGCGGCACATCCTGTCAGCAGGAGCGCCAACACTGCAAGCGTCGAGCAGTTTCTCGGGAGGTTTTCCATAGCGCATCTCCACGCGTCCGATTGGCGCAACGCAAGCGGTGCGATGCCGCCAGTCGCGCGTGACTTCCGCGTTTATTTTGCCTTAGTCCAGTCACCGGAGCTGGCGCACTGTACAAAGAGACGAAAGTCAGGCGCCAGCGCCTCGAATAACCATCGCACTTCCGAAAAGAGAAATACGCCCACCGGTTGTCGAGCGTCCGAGAAGAGTGCGGAAGTTGGCTTTGAACCACGGATCGCGGTCAACCATCCGAACTAGTTTTCCGGGTTCGGCCAGTTCCAGCCGTTCGCCTGTGGTCTCAAGCCGAAGTTCGAAGGTCGGCTCGACTCACATAGTGGACCACTGGCCGTCAATCATGTGCGTCGCGTCGTCGGTGCAATGGCGTCGGCCTTGACTTCGATCTCGATTCATGTGGAACTGCTGCGTTGCTGCCGGGGATCGTGTAAATGGTGGCGGGGGAGACGACCTTGGGCGTGCCAGTGATCGCGCAGGTTTGTGGATCCAGGACGAGGCCCGCGGGTAGCGATGGCGAACGCCGCATTGCGTGATTGCCCGCCGCTGTTGCTGACGGTTTCCGGAATGATTTCGGTACCTTCCGCGAAGACAACCGACGCGTCGCATTCGGTCAGTCCGGCCGACGCAACGGATGCCGTGCTGTTGTTGCCTCCGCCGTGGCGCCCGCAACCAGCATCGCTACCAGCAAAAGCAGGCCCGTCACACATCGTGTGATAGGGATGGCCGGACCCTCATCCTGTTTTCTATCAACATAGGTCAAGCGTCCAGATTAATCAGCCAAAAGAGATCGCACTGCCAGTTCACCGCGTTCTTCCGACGTCCGCGCGTTGTTGAGGGGGACATCTAAGCCACCGTCGTCCGGCACCGGCAAGAAGAGTGAGAAGTGAATCAGCGCGCTTTTTGCGGACAGTTCGATATTGCAGAGTTTCGTGCCACGATCCGGATTGGTGAAAAGGATGCCCGCGCGGGCCGTGCCCGGTGGAATTGGATTCTTGAAGGCAAGTTTGTAGAACGGGTCATCGACTTGCGCGTTAGTTGGTCCACCGCGTAACGGATGCAGGGCCCAAACAACGTCGAAAGGTAAAAAGTGGCCGCCGTCAGCGCCTGTCCGAAACAACCATAACGATTGAGCGGTTCTATTCGTTACCTCAAGCCATACAGGCTGCACGTTGACAGCATATAGATCGGCGCCGAACATGCGCTTGCTATCCTCCGCGCTGAGTACTGCGGCACTCACGCGTACGCTGTGACTCTCCTCCGTCACGGCGCGAGCGCGCAGCGGCGCGTCGTTATCCGTCGTTGGGTCATGCCACGGCGCACAACTGGCTAATGCGAACACCAGCCACACCAAACATAGTGGGTATCCGGGCGAACGCGTCAATCGTTTTGAAGAAAGCATCGTGAGCCGCCCAGCACTCAGTCATGGTGGGTTGTCAAAATCTTCTAGGCGAAAGAACCCGCTCACACTCGCGTAGAGGAGATTGGCCGTTACTTGTCATCGCCCGGTCATTTGTATCGCCCTGTGACCAGAATAGTCGGCGTTCATCAGACGCGACGACATCGGTTCCGGCATTCGGTCTTCACGATGTCGTCGTCGTCGAAGGCGTGAGCAGAAGTAAATTGACTTTCACCGATGCGCTCATGAGCAGAAACAGTGGTCCGCGAATAGATTCCGCCTGAATCGCATCGCGGATCACTGTCACAAGAGGCTTTTCGGTCTAGAGATTTAGGGCCTACTGCATCGTATACCCACGGCCACTCATGCAGGCGGAATATGCCTGATTGAATGCCCCCATTGCATTCTGATTTTGCGCCTGGGCCGATGCTTGGGCATTCCGCTGGTTCTGACGCGCGCGCATTCCTCCACCCATTGTCCCGGCAACCGCGCCAACTGCAGCGCCCTTTCCGGCGTCGCCAGCAATCGCCCCAATGACTGCACCACCGGCGGCCCCGCGAGCAGCGCCGCCGACTCGCTCCCCGCCGCCTACGGCGGGCCCGGATGGTGGCGGAGGTGTGGCAGCCACCGCTGCAGGATCAACGCCAGTTTGCGATTTGGCCCACGATGCGCATGATGACTGATCCTGCTGCTGTTTCTGCGAACTTTGACCTTTGGCCGGATAGGCTACGGGCTGCGCCGCTGCTGCAGCCTGCCAGAAGAGCAGCACAGCAATTGCAGAAATTTGACGCTTGCTGAACGTGTGCATGAGACCCCCCTTGTTTGCATGCTCCCTTTCAGTCTATTCGCTGCATGGCGCCAGCGAAAGTGGTCGTTACGTCAATCGTAAGCCCGTTGAATTCCGTCAAGGGCAGGGGAGCAGCCGCGCACGCCTTGCAAGACAGTGTGACCGTTCCTCAGGAGCCGAGAGTCAAACCAGCGACCGACGATTTGAAAGTAATTGATTCATTTACTGCCACTAAGCCGTTAACTTCAGCATGACGAACAGCGCGGTCGACTTCATCGGCGACATTGATTCGGCTTGTCTCTTGACCAGATAGCGATATGTGCCGCAGGGGCTGATGACGGCACTCATGCTAGGATTCCTCGCAGAACATCCCGGAGACCGCTGCCATGTCGAAACCCGTGATTTCGCCGGAAGAGTTTATTGCCGAAGTGAATGAGCGATTGCCGAACATCGGTGGATATGAAAAGGGTATGCGTGTGTCTCTCTATCCGGAGGGAAGCAACGGCGCGACAGCGAGCGGACATGGTTTGGAACCCGATACCATCGAGGCAAGGGCCGTCGCTGGAACAGCGGTCTCGAAGGTTCTTTTCGAGTTCGATGTAAATCCGCATATCTCGCGAGAGTCCTGGTTTACTCTGTTGAGTAAATGACAAATACCGAGCTCCGCGAGCTTTCACAACAGTCGAAGGAGCAGGAGTCCCGACGTGGAACTTTGGATTCAACCCTGCGCGCCATGCGCTGACCTTTACGGACAGCCGTCCACGGTACATCCGCACGATACGTTGACCTTGGTCGGAGCCGGCGCAGTGAAAGACGCTCAAGTTGAGCAGCACTACACCTGCACGCGATGCAGCGCCGCATTCACGCGTATCCTCAAGGGCGAGCCGCGAAAACAAGTCTGGATGCTGCTGAACGCAGGGCAACATTGAGCTGGAGCGCGCGCCCTTGCTAGCAAGCTGCTTAAAGAACACGAGTCCTGAATTGCCGCGCCGCCCCTCGGAGCCTAGGCAACCGCCCAAGCGGCACAAACGGCGGCGGAGATAGCCATGTGGACTTGCCGAAACTGCAATGCACGTTTCTCATTCGATCAGGTCGAAGCTCAAACCGACGAAAGCGGATTTTCTTTCATGCGTCGCAACTGTGACTACCGAAACAACCTGGTGAACGTAGGTCCAGACGCGGCGGGGCGCCCGCAGCTTATCCAGCGCGACGACGAGTAGGGCACCTTTTCGGAGGCGGTCATGCATTTCGACTATAGGGAGTTTCACATCAACGCGTCGCCTCTTGATGAAGGCGGCCGTTACTATGCTCGAGCAAAGATCTACCGGCGCGACCCGGTGACCGGAGATGCCGTGGAAGTGAAATATTCGGGCGACCTTGGCGACTATCCCTCTGACGCGGATGCTATCGAAGCGGCGCAGCGTTGGGCGATTCAGTGGTGCGACAACAGCTCCGGATAGGGCACCCGTACGGATTCCTCGAAACGGCTCAGATACGCCGATGATTTGGTCTCTGTGAACCGGCTTCGGAAAAGCGCCGCAAAACGGCCTCGTCGCGAGTGCTTCGTGTTCGCTCATGGTGTCGTTGTCCTTGCAGTTAGATCGGTGGCCGTGAAGTGCAGCGTCATCAGCCGGCTGGTTGCATCGTCCACGTACACCAGCAGCGTGCACGCGGGCGCCCGTTCCTCGAACCAGTGGTGATCGCTACCGTCGATCTGCACCAGCTCGCCAACGCACGCACGGCGACTGCGTAACTGATGGATCTTCGGTGGCCGCTGCCGGCGCGGAATCCACAGATCCGCATCGGTCATCAGCCGCCTGACCGTCTCCCTGGCCAGTTGCACTCCGTGGCACTCGCGCAGCTTCTCGCACGCCAGCGTCGGCCCAAAATCGGCATAGCGCTCGCGGATGATCGCGATCGCACGCGCCGCAGTGCCGGCATCGAGCCGGTTGTTGCTGGGCTTCCCGCAACGCCCCGACACCTAGCTAGAAGGGGGTGCGGCGGAATTCTTGGACCATCAGGAGGTAGTCCATGTATTCCTACGAAGATCGCATCCGAGCGGTCAAGCTCTACGTGAAGTTTGGAAAGCGCCTTTCCGCGACCGTTCGTCAATTGGGCTATCCCACAACGAAATCCCTCGAACGTTGGTATCACACATACGAGCGATGCCTGCATTTGCCGAGGGAACGTATTTGCGTGAGGCCGCGCTATTCGGCAGAACAAAAAAAGGCGGCCACAGACCACTACATGAACCACGGCCAGTGTCTGGCAGCAACGACAAAGGCCTTGGGATATCCGGGACGTGGGACGCTCGTCGCATGGCTCGACGAGTTGCATCCTGAACGAAAGAAACGCGCTCTCGGGAAGACTTCGGGTATTCGATACGCACCAGAGCTCAGGCAATCCGCGGTCATCGATCTGTGCACGCGAGGGGAAAGCGCTGAGGAAGTTGCCAAAAAGATTGGCGTGAGCCGCCCAACGTTGTACAACTGGAGAAATCGGTTACTGGGTCAGGAGGCTGTTTCGACCATGACACGCCGCAACGATCCGCCGCAGACCTCCGAGCAGACGACGCTGGAGCAGCAGGTCGAATCACTCCGACGAGACATCCGGAAGCTCCAGATCGAACACGACATCCTGAAGAAGGCCAATGAAATATTAAAAAAAGGCCTGGGCGTCGACCCGCAACTCCTGACGAATCGGGAGAAGACGGAGCTGGTTGATGCCCTCAAACAGACTTACACGCTGCCGGAGCTTCTTGCTGAATTGAGGCTTGCCCGTAGCTCCTACTTCTATCACCGGGCGCGGTTACAGAGTGCCGACAAGTATGCTAGTGCACGCCTTGCCATTGCAGATATCTTTGAACTGAATCACCGCTGCTACGGATATCGCCGGGTGCGTGCGGCACTCGGCAGACAGAAAGTCTTCATCTCGGAGAAGGTCGTTCGGCGCCTGATGAAGCAGGAAAATCTAAGCGCGGCCACGACGAGGCGACGTCGATACGGCTCCTACGCTGGAGAAATAGGTCCGGCTCCAGATAACCTTATCAATCGGGACTTCCGGGCCGCAGCACCGAATGAAAAATGGCTCACAGACATCACAGAGTTCCAGATTCCTGCCGGCAAAGTCTATCTGTCGCCAATCATTGACTGCTTCGATGGGCTTGTGATCAGCTGGTCGATCGGTACGCGACCAGACGCCGAGCTTGTGAACACGATGCTCGATGCTGCCGTCGAAGCAATGGGCAGCAGCAACAGCCGACCTGTGGTCCATTCGGATCGCGGTGCGCATTATCGCTGGCCAGGCTGGCTAACCCGAATACGTGAGGCCAATCTGATCCGTTCAATGTCGCGCAAAGGCTGCTCGCCTGACAACGCGGCGTGTGAAGGCTTCTTTGGACGGCTGAAAACGGAACTGTTTTACTCTCGAGACTGGCAGGCCATCAGCACCGACCAATTCATCGAGGTCGTTGATTCGTACATTCGCTGGTACAACGAGAAACGGATCAAGATCTCACTTGGCGCACTCAGTCCGATTGAATACCGGGAGAGTCTCGGGCTGACGACTTAAACCAGTCCAAGAATTCCGCCGCACCCCCGAAGCGGACATTACAACTTAGCCTCTACAAGATTTAACGTCGATAATTTATGTTATGTCAAATTAAGAAGCTCACCAATCAGGCGTCTCCAACAACCCCGACCTTGACTGGCACCCACCACCAGCCAAGCCCCCACAACCCCACCTCAAACCCCCACATCCTCCACCAACCCCGCCTTCAGCGCCCGAATCCGCCGATCAACGAAATACCCCCCACCTTCCGTATAACGCAAGTACAACCGCCCGCACTCCGAACACTCCCACACACCACACCGGTTATACGGAAAGTACCGCGGCGCGATCGGCGCATCCGGCGACCAGTACTGAACGTTAGCCGGCCGATACTCAGCAAACGTAGGCTCAGGATCATCCTCGCGCATAAGCGTAGCCACCTCGACAAGCCGCGTTTCATCGAGCGAAAGCGGTTGCGATTGCCATCCATCCAGCGGCGTCTTCGTGCAGGAGCAAGGCGCCCAACCATTCTCTTCAGCGCGCTGAGCAAGTGCGACAAGCGCCGCTGCGTCCACATAGGGTGTCATGAAATATTGCCTGTTTCCAGATTGATTCGATGCCGACGGCGCGAGCGTCCCTTATACCTCAAACTCACGTAACCACGCCGCGCCGCTCACCGAAACCTCACCCGTTCATCATCCGATCGCGATGCGGCATCACCCATGTCCGGTCGAAACGGCCTTCGGTAATCGATCGCAACGCAGCCGCTTCCTTCGCGCCCTGCTTGCGCGCGCCTTCAATCACGCTTTCCACATCCGAAGGTGCAATTGCCAGCAGTCCATCTTCATCGCCAACGATGATGTCGCCCGGATTGACCACCATCCGTCCAACCGTCACGGGCACATTGATTTCCCCTGGTCCATTCTTGTAAGGCCCGCGATGCGTGACGCCCCGCGCATACACGGGAAACTCCCGTTGACGCAGTGCGCCGACATCCCGTATCGCACCGTCGATCACGAGCCCCTGCACGCCGAGGCTTTCCGCATAACTCGCCATGATGTCGCCCATCAGCGCCTGGGTCAGTTCGCCGCCGCCGTCGATCACGAGCACATCGCCGGGCCTGCAAAAATCGAACGCACGATGGATCGCGAGATTGTCGCCGCCACGCGTGCGCACCGTGACAGCCGTACCCGCCATCGCATGCGGCCTGTGATACGCCTGCAAGCCCACTATTCCACTTGCGCGCGCCATGTTGTCGCTGAGCAGCGACACAGCAAGCTCGCGCAACGCAGCCAGCGTTGCAGGGCTCGCTTGCGGAGCCGATTCATATTCGCGCCAGCCGATCGGATTCATATCGTCGCCCCTTCCGTTGCCAGTTGTTTGTCGAGTTGCGCGGTGAGGCGTGAATACACTGTCCGCGCGTTGTCTTCGTAGATGCGCTGCCGGTCCGCGTCGCTAAGCCATTCGATTGCATCGATATAGCGCCGCGTGTCGTCATAGTAGTGACCCGTCTCGGGATCGATGCCCTGCACTGCGCCGATGGTTTCCGACGCGAAAAGAATGTTCTCAACAGGAATCACTTTCGCAAGCAACTCGGCACCGGGCTGGTGATAGACGCACGTATCGAAGAACACGTTGTTCAGCAGATAGTCGCGCAGCAACGGCCGCTTCATGTCCTGCGCGAGCCCGCGATAACGTCCCCAGTGATAAGGCACGGCACCGCCGCCATGAGGAATGATGAAGCGCAAATCTGGAAAGTCCGCGAACAGATCAGCGGTGAGCAACTGCATGAACACGGACGTATCGCCGTTGATGTAATGCGCGCCCGTCGCATGAAAATTCGGATTGCACGATGACGACACATGAATCATCGCGGGCACATCGAGTTCCACCATTGCTTCGTATAACGGATACCAGAAGCGATCGGTAAGCGGCGGCCCGGACCAGTGCCCGCCCGACGGATCGGGATTCAGATTGCAGCCGATAAAACCAAGCTCCTGCACACACCGGCGCAGTTCGGCAATGCTGTTCGCGGGCGACACACCGGGCGCCTGCGGCAACTGGCACACACCGACGAAATGCCTTGGAAATAGCGAGCAAACACGATGCACGAGATCATTGCACTCGCTCGACCAGACGGCATTCGCCTCTGCGCCTGCGAGATGATGTCCCATGCCCGCGGCGCGTGGCGAGAAAATCGTGAGGTCGGTGCCGCGCTCGCGTTGAATGCGGCGCTGTCCCGTTTCGATGCTTTCGCGGATCTCGTCATCCGTGATGACGGGACGCGGCGGTACGGGCGTGCCGTCCTTCAGCGCGGCAATCTGCTTCGCGCGCCACGCCTCGTGCGGTCGTGGCGACGTCGTGTAATGACCGTGGCAATCGATGATCATGTAGCGAACCCTTTGAGTCTTTCCAATGAACCTGCGATAAACGCTATTAGCTGCCCGTGGCGGCATCGCCACCCGCCAGCGCCGAAGACGCGCCCTCCTCCGGCGGCGTGACACGCATGACGAGCGCGATGATCGTCGCGATCACGAGGAACGCCGCGATGGTCAGCAACGCCAGCGAGAAGTTGCCCGTCGCGCGGCGCACCAGTCCGATGCTCCACGGCCCCACGAGTCCGCCGAACTGCGCGATCGTGTTGATCAGCGCAATCGTTGCGGCGCCCGCCGCGCCTGTCCTGAACGACGACGCGAGGCTCCAGAACAGCGGATTGCCCGCGTAAATAAAGAGTCCCGTTACGCACAGCAACGCATAAGCGATCACGGGATTCGGCGCATAAGCACTGCCCGCGATGGCAATCGCGCTCGCGCCATACACGAATGCGAGGTGCTTCTTGCGGTCGCCGGAACGGTCGGAACTGCGGCTGATCAGGAACGTGCCCAGCACGCCTAGCAGCGGCGGCGCCGCAGAAAGAAAGCCGACTTCGATATTGCTCAGATGGCCGAGGCTCTTGACGATCTGCGGCAGCCACAGAAAGAGCCCATAAATGCCCACGAGCGCACAGCCGAACAGACACGCAAGACTCCACACGCGGATATCGCCTGCAACACGCAGAAACGAAACATGCGTATGGCCGCCGAGCGCTTCGCGTTCCGCAGCGAGCGTCGATTCGAGCCAGCGCTTCTCGTCGTCGCTGAGCCATGCAGCATCGGCGGGACGCTCGGTCATGATCCGCAGCGTCACGAGTCCGAGCAGCATCGCCGGGACGCCTTCGAGGATGAACATCCATTGCCAGCCATGCAGTCCGAGCACGCCGTTCGCGTAGGTCATCAGCGTCGTCGAGATCGGGCCACCGAGCACAGCGGAAAACGAGCCCGCAATGATGTACCCGCCAACAGCGCGCGCCCGGTAGCGTTCGGGAAACCACTTGGTCAGATAGACGGCGACGCCGGGCAGGAAGCCCGCTTCCATCACGCCCAGCAGAAAGCGCAGCACGTAGAAGCTGGTGTCGTTGAACACGAACGCCGTAGCGGCAGCCACCGCGCCCCACGTGAGCAGAATGCGCGCAATCCACCGGCGCGCGCCGACACGATGCAACAGCAGATTGCTCGGCACTTCGAGCAGCATGTATCCGACGAAGAAAATACTCCCCGCGAAGCCGAACACGGCAGGACTGAAGCCCATGTCGTTGTTCATATCGAGGGCTGCGAAGCCGATGTTGATGCGGTCGAGATAGTTGAAGAACATCATTGCGAAGAGCAAGGGCATCAAGCGCCCGTACACTTTTCGCATGGTTGCTGCTTCGTCGATACGAGTCATGCCGTCTCCTTCCTGAGCGCGCGACACTGCGGTCGCTTCATTCCAGTGGACTGAGCGATGTGGTTCAAACCACAACGTCAGCTACCTGTTCGATGGTAGGAATGCGCAGCCAGGAAGTCCAAGACGAGATGCTTATTCTTGTATAACGATCGTCTTATAGTGTGCCGTTGTCGGCGAGCGGTGGCGGAAGGCAGCGTAAGAATGCGAGCAGATGCGGCGACGTGTCGTCGTCGCGGTAGGTGGCGGCGAGGGTCGAACGCTGTGCGGAACCCGGGCCTTCCAGGTGGCGGTACACGACATCGGTACGCCCATGCCGCGCAACCGATTCCCCGACCACCGTCACGCCCAGCCCCGCCGCGACGAGCGCAATCGCAGTCTGTATTTCGTAAGCCTGATGCGCGATGAACGGCGTCACGCCCGCATCGCGATACAGCGACAGCACCGACCGCTTGTACTGCGCATTCTGATGCTTCGGATAGAGGATCAACGGCGTGTCGGCCAGTTCGGCGACTTTCACTTTCTTTCGTTTTGCAAGCGGATGATCGAGCGCCATCACGACGACAAGCTGCTCGCGCAGCAGCACGCGCGACGTGTAACCCGACATCGAAAGCGGCTGTCGTCCGATGCCGACGTGAATGCGCATGTCGCGCAGTGCATCGCTCTGTTCGTCAGTGAGCATTTCGTAGAGCTTCAGCTCGACCTGCGGAAACTCGCGGTGAAAGGCCTTCAGCGCAGGCGGCAGAATGCTGTACATCGCCGAACGCGTAAAGCCGACACTCAGCCAGCCGCGCCGGCCCATGCCGATTTCGGCCGCGCCGAGCGTCGCCTGTTCGAGCGAGCCGAGTATCTGTTTCGCCTCGGTGCACAGGTACTGTCCTGCTTCCGTGAGACGCAGCGGTCTGCGCGTGCGGTCGATCAGTTGCGTGCCGAGCCGCTCTTCCAATGCGCGGATCTGCTGGCTGAGCGCGGGTTGCGCAATATGCAGACGCTCTGCGGCGCGGCTGAAGTTCAGCTCTTCAGCGAGCGTCACGAAACATTGAAGCGCTCTGAGGTTCATCGGTCG
The DNA here is from genome assembly GCF_002902965.1 of Paraburkholderia hospita. Classification (GTDB taxonomy): domain Bacteria; phylum Pseudomonadota; class Gammaproteobacteria; order Burkholderiales; family Burkholderiaceae; genus Paraburkholderia; species Paraburkholderia hospita. Next base: position 1,357,392 of record NZ_CP026107.1, read on the forward strand.
AGTCGTTGCGTTGGATCGTTGGGCGTCGACATGATGACATGCTTCGCAGGTCGCGACGATCCACACCATCCCACGTTCGTGCTCAGCCAGCCGCTTCCTTCGACTCCACGGGCACCCCCGCATCCATCGCGCTCGACACCTGCCGCAATTCGTCCGCGATGATCGCAATCAACGCTTCCGCCGCCGCGCTGAGCGGCCGGCGCGGATGGCTCACGCGAACGATATGCCGCACGATACGCGGCGCGAGGATCGGGTACGCGCGCAGCGTCCCCTCACGCACCGCCCGTCCGACCACGATGCGCGGCAAAATCGTCGCAAAGCGCGTTTTCTCGACGAGCGCGACGATGGTTGACAGCACATCGATTTCGAAGCGCGGCGCGAGCATCACATCTTCATGTTGCGCTGCCGTATCGAGCACGCCACGCAGACCGTTGCGTTTGGTGGGCAACACGAGTTCCAGGTCGTGCAGCTGCGCGAGTTCGATCGAATGCGGCAGCTCCTGCCCATGCGCGACGCTGGTCGCGAGCACCATTTCCTCGTCAAGCAGCGGCTGCGAATCGAGCGACAGACGCGCACGCGGCTTGTTGATCAGCGCGGCATCGAGCTGACCGCCCGCCACCCAATCGATGAAGGTTGCGCTGTAGCCGTCCGCCACCGTCACTTCAACATGCGGATAACGGGCATGAAAACGCGACAGCGAATCCGCGAGCACGCTCTCTGTCACCGATGCGATCAGCCCAATCCCCACATGCCCCGTCACCACTTCGTCGCGTTGCACGAGTTGCTGCCGCGCGTGCGCGAGGTCGCGCATGATGGGCAGAAAGAGCCGGTACATCAGCCGCCCCGCGGCGGTCGGCGCCATGCCGTGCGCGCCCCGATCGAAAAGCTGCTGGTGCAACTCCTCCTCCAGCTTCGCGATCTGCATGCTGAGCGCGGGCTGCACGATGTTCAGCCGCTTGGCCGCGCGCGTGACCGAGCCGTCTTCGAACAACGCGATGAAATACTGGATTTGCTTGAGGTCCATGACTGGGATGATCCCGGAAGCGGGTTATCACGACGACTAATGGCGGCCATCCGTTTCATCAGGCCACAACCGAAAGCCCCGCTGGGCATGCCGTGGCAGATCCCCGGCGCACAAGGCCGCACGGGCGTGTGTATTGATATCGTGCTGTAAGGCGAACGTCATCGGGGCTAACACGGATATCAGCAACGATGATCCAAAGCATCAAAAATCAGTATTAGAACTTATACCGCCTTGTCGCTACGCTTGGCTCCATGTCCTCTCGATCCGATTCGCATCGAAAGCATCGAAGAGGCGGCAATGATGGAGACGCAGATGAACACTCGTGACGCCGCGACCCAGGGCGCCTTTTCCGCTACGCCGTTTTCGCAAGCCCGCACGTGGGCCGAGCCTTCGGGCGCGCTCACGCTGCGCGGCTGGCTCGCGCATCTTGCCCGCACCGGACGTCTCGCGACGATCGACCGGCCCGTCGCGCTCGAACACGAACTGGCCGCTGTCGCCAAGCGGCTCGACGGCACACAGGCTGCGTTCTTCACGCAACCAGGCGGACTGGACGTGCCCGTGGTGAGCGGCTTCATGTCGAAGCGCGCGTGGATCGCGGAAGCGATGGGCGTCGAGGAACACGCCTTGCTCACGCGCTTTCGCGATGCCGCCGACGCGCCGATCGCGTCCCAACTGGTCGCGCGCGGCGAGGCGGCCTGCCAGCAGATGGTTCATACAGATGCAATCGACCTGCACGCGCTGTTGCCGATCCCGACACACAGCGAGCACGATAACGGTCCCTACATCACGGCGGGACTCGTGATCGCGCGCAATCCGCGCACCGGTGTGCAGAACGTGTCGATCAATCGCATTCAGGTGCATGGCCGCGACCGCATGGCGATCCTGCTATTGCCGCGCCATCTTTATGCCTTCCAGAAAGCAGCCGAAGCAAACGGCGATGCGCTCGACGTCGCCATCGCCATCGGCGTCGATCCGCTGACGATGCTCGCATCGCAAGCCATCACGCCCATCGATCACGATGAACTGGAAATCGCCGGCGCATTGCAAGGCGCGCCGCTGCCCGTCGCGCAGTGCGTCACGAACGGCGTGCACGTGCCCGCGTTCGCGGAGATCGTGATCGAAGGACGGATTCTGCCGGACGTGCGCGAACCCGAAGGCCCGTTCGGCGAGTTTCCGAAGTACTACAGCGCGAAGGAAGCACGTGAAGTGATCGAGGTCACGGCCGTCACGCATCGGCGCGACCCGATCTTTCATACCATCGTGCCCGCAGAAATGGAGCACCTGCTGCTCGGCGGCATTCCGCGTGAAGCGACGCTGCTCGCGCATCTGCAACGCAGCCATCCGGGCGTGAAGGACGTGCATCTGTCGGTGGGTGGCGTGTGCCGCTATCACCTGTGGATCCAGTTCGACAAGAAGCGCGAAGGCGAAGCGAAGAACGTAATTCTCTGCGCGTTCGGCGCGCACTACGACATCAAGCAGGTGGTCGTCGTCGATACGGATGTGGACGTGCATGATCCCGCCGAAATCGAATGGGCGGTCGCGACGCGCTTCCAGGCCGATCGCGATCTCGTCGTGATCGAAGGCGCGCAAGGCTCGCCCCTCGACCCGTCGACGACCGTCGGCCAGCCCGACGATGCGCCGCCGCATCTGCAAGGCGTCAGCGCGAAGATGGGGCTCGACGCAACGCGGCCCGTCGTCTATCCCGCGTATGTGTTCACGCGCGTGCGGATTCCGGGCGAAGACACGGTCGATCTCGAGACCCTCGTCGCCGCGGATAACACCGCGTTCGACGCCTGGCTGGCCCGCCATCATGACTGAGCGCGCGAACCGCAAGCCACGCATCGTCGTCGGCATATCGGGCGCAAGCGGCGCGATGATCGGCGTGCGCCTGCTTGCCGCGCTGCGCCGGATCGGCACGCACGAAACGCATCTGATCGTGTCGGCGTCGGGCGCCATCACGGCAGCGCAGGAACTGGGCCTCACGCGCAGCGATCTCGACGGACTCGCGGATATCACCCACAACGTGCGCGACATCGGCGCAACCATCGCGAGCGGCTCGTTCGTCACGGAAGGCATGGTGATTGCGCCCTGCTCGATGAAAACGCTCGCGGGCGTCGCAAATGGCTTCGCGGACAACCTGTTGACGCGCGCTGCCGACGTGATGCTCAAGGAGCGCCGGCGCCTCGTGCTGGTTGCGCGCGAAACGCCGCTCAACCTCGCGCACTTGCGCAACATGACGCTGGCAACCGAAATGGGCGCCATCGTGATGCCGCCCGTGCCCGCTTTCTACGCGCATCCGAAGACAATCGAAGACGTGGTCGATCACACGGTTGGCCGCATTCTGGATCTGTTCGCCATCGAGCATCGCGAGATCGCAAAGCGCTGGAGCGGTCTTGCCGATGAATTCGCGAGCCGCCGCGACGACGATGGAGCCGACCGATGAACCAGCGCGATATGAACGTTGCCGAAGCGCCCGCGCAAGAGGCCTCCCAGGCACGCGCAGCGAAACATGTCGGCCGCCCGATGCAGCGGCTCGAAGACCCGGCGATCCTGACGGGCCGCGGCCGCTATGGCGATGACATCGGCGTAAAGCCGGGCACGCTGCACGCCGCCGTGCTGCGCTCGCCGCATGCGCACGCGGAACTCGTTTCGATCGATGCAAGCGGCGCAGAAAACCTGCCCGGCGTGCGCGCCGTGCTGACGCGCGACGATCTGCGCCCATGGTCACGTCCGTTCGTGGTCGGCGTGAAATCGCCGATGGAGCAATGGGCGCTCGCGATGGATCGCGTGCGCTACGTCGGCGAGCCGGTGGCCGTCGTGATGGCGGAATCGCGCGCGCTCGCCGAGGACGCACTCGACCTTATCAAGGTCGAATACACGCCGCTCGATCCCGTCACGTCGATCGAGCAATCGATGCGCGACGACGCACCCGTTCTGCATGAGCGCGTCGGCACCAACGTGATCAGCGACCGGCATTTTCGCTACGGCGAGCCGGAAACGGCATTCGAGCATGCTCCGCATCGCGTGAAGCTGGTCGCGCACTATCCGCGCAACTCGTGCGCGCCGATCGAATGCGGCGTCGTGATCGCCGAGTATCTGTCGGGCGATGAAGGCTACGACGTCACGTCGAATTTCATGGGTCCGTTCTCGCTGCATGCCGTGATGGCAATGGCGTTGAACGTGCCCGCGAACCGGTTGCGTCACAAGGCCCCGCGCGACTCGGGCGGCAGCTTCGGCGTGAAGCAGGCGGTATTCCCGTATGTGGTGCTGATGTGCCTCGCGTCGCGCAAGGCAGGCGCACCCGTGAAATGGGTCGAGGACCGGCTCGAACATCTGAGTGCGGCCACGTCCGCGACGGCGCGGCTTTCGACCATCGAGGCCGCTGTCGAAAGCGATGGACGCATCACCGCCCTCTCCTACGATCAGCTCGAAGATTGCGGCGGCTACGTGCGTGCGCCCGAGCCTGCCACCTTCTACCGGATGCACGGCTGCCTGACGGGCGCCTACGCGATCCCGAATCTGCTGGTACGCAACCGCGTCGTGCTGACAAACAAGACGCCGACGGGCCTCGTGCGCGGCTTCGGCGGGCCGCAGGTGTATTTCGCGCTCGAACGGCTGATCCAGCGCATTGCCATCGAGTTGAAGCTCGACGTGCTCGACGTCTATCGCCGAAATTTCGTACCTGCGGATGCGTTTCCGTATCGCGCGGCAGCGGGCGCATTGCTCGATTCAGGCAACTATCAGGAAGCGCTGCGGCGCGCGCTGTTGGATGGCGGCCATGCGGAACTAGTCGCGCGCCGCGATGCCGCACGCAAGCAGGGCCGGCTTTATGGCATCGGCTTCGCGGCGATCGTCGAGCCGTCGGTGTCGAACATGGGCTACATCACGACCGTGATGCCCGCCGAAGCGCGCAAGAAAGCCGGACCGAAAAACGGCGCGATCGCGAGTGCGACCGTGAGCGTCGATCTGCTAGGCGGCGTGAACGTGACGATCGCATCGACGCCCGCGGGGCAAGGACATATGACCGTGTGCGCGCAGGTCGTGGCCGACGTGCTCGGCCTCGATCCGAAGGACATCGTCGTCAATGTCGAGTTCGATACTCACAAGGACGCGTGGTCCGTCGCATCGGGCAATTACTCCAGCCGCTTTGCGGGTGCGGTAGCGGGTACCGTGCATCTCGCAGCGATGCGCGTGCGCGACAAGCTTGCGCGCATCCTCGCGAAGCAATTCGGCTGCGTGCCCGACGACGTGCGCTTCGAAGGCGCGCGCATTTATCCGAAGGGAGCTGAAGAGCGCGCACTGCCGTTCGGCCGGGCCGCGAGCAATGCACCGCATTGGGCGCCCGCGCTGCTGCCCGAAGGCGAAGAGCCGGGCTTGCGCGAGACCGTGTTCTGGTCGCCGCCGCATATGGACGCACCGGATGAGAACGACCGCATCAATACGTCGGCGGCCTACGGCTTTGCATTCGACATGTGCGGTATCGAACTGGACCGCGCGACAGGCCACGTACGCATCGACCGATATGTCACGGCACACGACGCAGGCACGCTGTTGAACCCCGCGCTCGCCGATGGCCAGATTCGCGGCGCGTTCGCACAGGGTCTCGGCGCGGCATTGCTCGAAGAGTTCCGCTATGGCGCGGACGGCAGCTTCCAGTCGGGCACGCTCGCCGATTATCTGATGCCGACCACCTGCGAAGTCCCCGACCCGCTGATCGTGCATCTGGAAACGCCCTCGCCGTTCACGCCGCTTGGCGCAAAAGGCTTGGGCGAAGGCAACAACATGAGCACGCCCGTGTGCATCGCCAACGCGGTTGCAGACGCGCTCGGCATCGACGATATCCGCTTGCCGCTCACGCCTTCAAAGGTGATGGCGCTGATCGGCATCGACGATCCGGAGCCTTCGCGGCCCGAGTATCGCGAAGCGCCCACGTCGAAGCCTGCAACGCCCGGCGGCGGACGCGCGCTCACGGCGCAAGGCACTGTCGATCTGCCCGCCACACCCGAAGCGATCTTTGCGGTGCTGCTCGATCCCGCTGCGCTCGCGAAGGTCATTCCCGGCTGCCACGCGCTCGAAGCGACGGGTCCGAACCAGTATCGCGCGGACGTGACGATCGGCGTCGGCATGATCAAGGCGCGTTTCGAGGCGCGTATCGGCTTGTCGGAGATCGATGCGCCGCATCGGCTGCGCCTTGCAGGCGCGGGCATCTCGCCGCTCGGCAGCGCGCGCGGCAATGGGCTGGTCGAACTCACGCCGACGGGCAACGGCACGCGCCTCACGTACGACTACGAAGCCCAGGTGTCGGGCAAGGTCGCGGCCGTCGGCGGACGCATGCTCGAAGGCGCGGCGAAGGTCGTGCTGCGGCAACTGTTCGAAGCGCTCGGACGGCAGGCTGCGGGCAAACCGCTCGCGACGGACGGTTCGTCGATTGCGCGGTTGTTCCGGCGTCTCTTCGCACGCTTCAGGAGGCACGCATGAAGCCCGCAGCCTTCGACTACGTACGCGCCATGACAACGCACGAAGCGCTCGACGTGCTCGCGCAAAGCGGCGAAGACGCGCGCGTGCTGGCGGGCGGTCAATCGCTGATGGCCGTGCTGAACATGCGGCTCGCGCAACCGCGCGTGCTCGTCGACATCTCGCGCACTGACGAACTGAACGCCGTGCGCGTGGATCGCGATGCGCGCCGTCTCGTCGTGAGCGCAGCGGCGACGCAAGGCAGCGTCGAATGGCGCGCGACGCTGCGTGACGAAGTGCCGTTGCTCGCGAAGGCCTTCCCGCACATCTCGCACTTTCAGATCCGCAATCGCGGCACTGTGTGCGGCTCGATCGCGCATGCGGACCCGAGCGCGGAATTGCCGCTCGTACTGACGGCCCTTGGCGGCGATGTGCTGCTGCGCTCGAAAAAGAAGCAACGCACCGTGTCGGCAAACGACTTCTTTCAGGGCATGTTGATGACCGCCCGCGAGCCGGACGAACTGGTCGAAGCAGTGCGCTTCCCGCTGAAGGAGCCGGGCGAGCGCTTTGGGTTCACGGAATGCTCGGCACGTCACGGCGACTTCGCAATGGTCGCGTGCGCCGCCGTCGTCACGGACGACGCGATACGGATCGCCGTGGGCGGCGTCGCGGACCGGCCGAAGGTCGAGTGCTGGCCACGTCTGCAAGGCGACGACCTGCGCGGTGCACTGAACGATTTGAGCTGGAAACTGGGCGCGCAGGACGATGCACATATCAGCGCGAAGTACCGCCGTCATCTGGTTCGCGAACTCGGATGGCGCGTGATCGAGGAGGCCAAGTGAGCAAATCCACACCGTACGTCATGCGGCACGGCGAACAGCACGCCGTCACGCTGACGCTCAATGGCCGCGAGCGCAGCGGCCATTGCGAAACCCGCGAGTTGTTGTCCGATTTTCTGCGTCATGAGCTCGGCGCGACGGGCACGCACGTCGGCTGCGAACATGGCGTGTGCGGTGCGTGCACCGTGCATGTCGATGGCGTCGCGGCCCGTTCGTGCCTGATGCTCGCGGTACAAGCCGACGGACGACGCGTCGATACCGTCGAAGGGCTCGCCCCCGCGCAGACGCTCGGCGATCTGCAACAGGCGTTCTCGCGGCATCACGCGTTGCAGTGCGGCTTCTGCACGGCGGGCATCCTGATGTCGTGCGCGGACTTTTTACAGCGTGTGCCTGATCCGACGGAAGAACAGGTGCGCGAGATGCTGTCGGGCCACATCTGCCGCTGTACGGGCTATACGCCGATCGTCGCCGCCGTGCTCGACTGCGCGGCGCAGCGCAGGGCGCAGTGCGCGGACACGGAGGCCGAACATGCTTGATCTCGGCCGCACGTTTCTGCAAAGCGTGGAGCGCAGCCCGAATGCGCTGGCGCTCGTCGACGGCGAGTTTCGCGTCACTTACGCGCAATGGCACGGGCTGATTCTGCAAGCGGCGCACGGTCTGCGCGAACTGGGTCTCGCGCATGGCGACCGTCTGCTCGTCGTGCTGCAAAACCGCTGGGAAATGGCGACGCTGCACTGGGCCTGCCAGTTCGCGGGCATCGTCATCGTGCCGCTCAACTGGCGCGCGAAGCCCGACGAACTCGACTATTGCGTGAGCGACGCGGGCGTGAAGGCGATCGTCTACGAACCCGTCAGCGCTGAAGCCGTGATGCAAAGCCCCGCCGCGCAGAAGGTGCCGCGCATCGCGCTAGATGATGCGCCGGGACGCACCGCATCGATCGACGTGCTGCTCGCAGTTCAAACGGGTCACGCACCCGAAAGCATCGAAACGACGCCGACGCACGCCTCTGCCGACGACTACTCGCTGATCCTTTACACATCCGGCACGACGGGCAAGGCCAAAGGCGTGCCGCGCCGACACCGGCACGAGCGCGCTGCAGCGCTCGCGCATGTGGCGCAGAACCTCTATCGGCATGGCGAGCGCACGCTCGGCGTGATGCCGCTCTATCACACGATGGGCGTGCGCTCGCTGCTTTCGATGGCGCTCGTCGATGGCTTGTTCGTCTGCGTGCGCCGCTGGAATGCGCGCCTCGCGCTCGATTCGATTGCGCAATACAAGCTCTCGTGCCTCTATCTCGTACCGACGCTTTATCACGATCTGCTCGCGGATCGCGCGTTTGGCGATATCGATACGTCATCCGTCACGAAGCTCGGTTTTGCAGGCGCGCCAATGAGCGATGGCTTGCTCAAGCGCCTGTCCGCTGCATTCGAGCCTGAACTGTTCGTCAACCACTACGGATCGTCCGAGGTCTACACGGTCAGCATCGACCAGCACGCGACGCTCAAGCCCGGCAGCGCCGGACGGGCGGGCATCAACACCCGCCTGCGCGTCGTGAAGCTCGACGCGCAGTCGCCGGACGATGTCGCCGCCGTGCGCGAAGAAGGCCAGATCATCGCGGACCTGCTCGGCGACGAAGCCTTCGAAGGCTACTGGGACCGGCCCGATGCGAACGCGAAGTCGCTGCGCAACGGCTGGTACTTCACGGGCGACACCGGCTTCTTCGACGAAGACGGCGATCTCTATGTCTCCGGCCGCGTCGACGACATGATCATCAGCGGCGGCGAGAACATCTCGCCTGTCGATATCGAATCGGTGCTGTCGCTGCATCCGTGCGTCGACGAAGTGGCCGTGGCGGGCGTGAAGGACGAACGCTGGGGACAGCGCGTCGTCGCTTTCGTCAAGCGGCGCGATTACGTGGACGGCGACACGCTCGACGCATGGTGCCGCGCGTCCGATCTCGTCAACTTCAAGCGTCCGCGCGACTACGTGTTTGTCGACGACATACCGAAGTCGCCGGTCGGCAAGATACTGCGCCGCAAGCTCCAGGCGGGCGAATACCTGCGCGACGAGCGCGGCCCGGCCGCATCGGTCGACGCTTTGCATCAACACATTGAAATCACGAAGGAGTGACACCCATGACCGACCTGACCCACCGCGGCCAGACGCTGCTTCAGGACCTCGACGGCTTCGACGTCGAAATCGACGCGCAACGCGAGCGCGCCGACGTCATCCTGGACCGTCCGCCGTTCAACGTGATTTCGATGCATGCGCGCGACCAGTTGCGCGCCACCTTCGAAGCACTCGACGAAGACGACCGCGTGCGTGTGATCGTCGTGCGCGCGAAGGGCGAGCATTTTTCCAGCGGCGGCGACATCAAGGGCTTTCTCGAAGCATCGCCGGAACGTGTGTCGAAACTCGCATGGAATGTCGCGGCGCCCACGCGCTGCTCGAAGCCGGTGATCGCGGCAAATCGCGGCTTCTGCTTCGGCGTGGGCTTCGAGCTGTCGCTCGCATGCGACTTCCGCATCGCCACCGACACGACCTTTTACGCGCTGCCCGAACAGAAGCTCGGTCAGATTCCCGGCTCGGGCGGTTCCGCGCGCTTGCAGCAGATGGTCGGCATCGGCCGGACGAAAGACATCGTGATGCGCTCACGCCGTATTCCCGGCAAGCAGGCGTATGACTGGGGCATCGTCGTCGAATGTGTCGCTGACGCCGAACTCGAAGCTGCCACGGATGCGCTCGTCGATGAGCTGCGCGCGTTCTCGCCGCTCGCGCAACGCACCGCGAAGAAGCTGCTCAACGATACGGAAGATGCGCCGCTGTCGATTGCGATCGAACTGGAAGGCCACTGCTATAGCCGCCTGCGTTCGTCCGACGATTTCCGCGAAGGCGTCGAAGCATTTCACGCGAAGCGCAAGCCCGTGTTTCGCGGGCAATAAACAGTAAGCGCGCGATAACAAAGCGCACGACAAAGGTTTGGGAGAACGTTCATGGAACGCTTCGATTACGTGATCGTCGGTGGTGGGTCGGCCGGGTGCGTGCTTGCGCACCGGCTGTCGGCCGTGCCGTCGCTGCGCGTCGCGTTGATCGAAGCGGGCGTGGACACGCCGCCGGGCGCCGTGCCCGGCGAGATTCTCGACAGCTATCCGATGCCCGTCTTCTGCGGCGACCGGTACATCTGGCCCGATCTGAAGGCGCAGGCGACGCGCGGCGCGGCGACGCGTGTCTACGAGCAGGGCAAGGTGATGGGCGGCGGGTCGAGCATCAACGTGCAGTCGGCCAATCGCGGCCTGCCGCGCGATTACGACGACTGGGCCGCGAACGGCGCAACGGGCTGGGCCTGGCGCGACGTGTTGCCCTACTTTCGCAAGCTCGAACGCGATGTGAATTTCCCGGGCGGCGACATGCACGGGCACGACGGCCCCGTGCCGATTCGCCGCATCATGCCCGAGGACTGGCCGCCGTTCTGCCATGCGTTTGCGAACGGACTGCGCGCTCAAGGCCTCGTGATGCTGCGCGATCAGAACGCCGAGTTCGACGATGGGTTTTTCCCCGGCGCGTTTTCGAACCTCGACGACAAGCGCGTGTCGACGGCAGTTGCTTATCTCGACGACGCGACGCGCAAGCGCGGCAATCTGCGCATCTTCGCGGAACTGCACGTCGAGCGCATCGTGATGGACGGCACGGTTGCGCGCGGCGTCATCGCGATGGCACACAACGGCGAACGCGTGCAGTTCGACGCAAACGAAGTCATTCTGTGCGCGGGCGCGTTGCAGTCGCCCGCGATGCTGTTGCGTGCGGGCATTGGATCGCGGGAGGACCTTGACGCGCTCGTCATCAAGTGTCGTGTCGATCTGCCGGGCGTGGGACGCAATCTGCAGGATCATCCGTCGCTGACGTTCTGTCATTTTCTTGCGCCGGGTTTTCGCATGCCTTTGTCGCGGCGGCGCGCCAGCATGGTGGCGGCGCGCCTGACTTCGGGCGTGGACGGCAGCGAAGCATCCGATCTCTATCTGTCGAGCGCTACTCGTGCCGCATGGCATGCGCTCGGCAACCGGCTCGGCCTGTTCTTTCTGTGGTGCAACCGGCCCTATTCGCGGGGCCGTGTGCAACTGGTCTCTCCCGATGCGTCCATTGCGCCTCGCGTCGAACTCAATCTGCTTGAAGACGCACGCGATCTCGAACGGCTCGCTGCCGGCGTGCGAATGCTTGCGCGCGTGGTCGATGCTTCGGGCCTCGGTCACGATGCGCGCGACTTCTTTCCTGCCGCGTTTTCGCCGCGCGTGAAAGCGTTGAGCCGTGTCGGGAGAGGCAATGCGATGCTGACCTCGATACTCGGCACGCTGCTCGATACGCCGGCGCCTTTGCGGCGCGCGTTGATCGAACGTTTCTTCACGCGCGGCAAGCGCATGTCCGCTTTACTCGCCGACGAACACGCGCTTGCGGACTTCATCCGCGCGAATGTGTTCGGTGTGTGGCATGCGAGCGGCACATGCCGAATGGGGGACGCGAACCAGCCCGACAGCGTGACCGATACGCAAGGCCGCGTGCATGGCGCACAAGGGCTGCGTGTGGTCGACGCATCGCTGATGCCGCGATTGCCATCGGCGAACACGAATATTCCGACCATCATGATCGCCGAGAAGATTGCGGATGCAATGGTCAAGCATCGACATGCGACGGGCGCGACGCACGCAGCGCCACTCGTTTCAACGCCTTAGCGAATTCAACCGACGGTTTCATTAACGCCAATCAGAGCACGCAATCGACAGGTGCCACTTTCACCGGACTGATACAGAGACAGGACGGTGACCATTCAAGGAGATGAATGATGTCCGTAGCAGCGCAAAACGGCGCCGCCGTGCCGGCTATCGACCAGCGGCAGGTCATGGGCGCAGTGTTCGCATCATGTCTGGGCTGGGCTCTCGATCTGTTCGATCTGTTCGTGCTGTTGTACGTGGCGCCCGTCGTCGGGCGTCTGTTCTTCCCTTCCGATCATGCGATGCTGTCGCTCGCAGGCGTCTATGCGTCGTTCGCGGTCACGCTGCTGATGCGCCCGCTCGGCTCCGCGCTGTTCGGCTCTTACGCCGACCGTCACGGACGCAAGGGTGCGATGATCGTTGCCGTGGTCGGCGTCGGCATATCGACGGCGGCTTTCGGCCTGCTGCCAACCGTGCATACAGTCGGACTGGTCGCGCCCGTGCTGTTTCTGATTCTGCGGCTCGTGCAGGGCGTGTTCGTCGGCGGCGTGGTCGCATCGACGCATACCATCGGCACCGAATCCGTCGCGCCGAAATATCGCGGCGCCGTGTCGGGGCTGATTGGCGGTGGCGGCGCGGGCATGGGCGCGCTGCTCGCTTCGCTGACGTTCCTGCTGATGTCGTCGCTGTTTCCGGGCGAACTGTTCGACGTGTGGGGCTGGCGCTGCATGTTCTTCACGGGGATCATCAGCTCGGTGCTCGGCCTCTTCGTGTTCAACAGCCTCGAAGAGTCGCCGCTATGGCGCAAACTGGCCGCGGAAAAAGCGGCGAAAGCCGCGGCGCAGAAGCGCGATGCAGCCGTCGAGATCGTGCGTTCGCCGCTGAAAACGCTGTTCTCGCGCGACTATCGGTCGATCCTGTTCGTCAACCTGCTGCTGACCATCGGCGGCGGCAGCGGCTACTACCTGACCTCGGGTTATCTACCGACGTTCCTCAAGATCGTAAGCCACGCGCCCAACGGTGCGGCCGCTGCGATCCTGATGATTTGTAGCATCGCTGTCGTGATCGCATCGGTGGCGGCGGGACATCTGAGCACATTCATCGGCCGCAAGACGGCGTTCATATGGATCGGGCTGATTCGCCTCGTCGCGCTGCCGGGCATCTTTCTGCTGCTGCCAACGGCCACGGACATCGTGACACTCGGCCTATACGCAGTCGTACTCAGCGCGCTGGGCAGCGCCGGTTACGCGCCGATCCTGATCTTCCTCAACGAGCGCTTCCCGACGGCGATCCGCGCGACGGGCACGGGTCTGTCATGGAACATCGGCTTTGCGATTGGCGGCATGATGCCGACCTTCGTCTCGCTGGTCGCGAAGGAAACGAGCCAGTTGCCCGTCACACTCGCGATCTTCGTCGGCGCGATTAGCGTGATCTTCCTGATTGGCGCGTTCATCGTGCCGGAGACGCGTGGCCGACTCGATCAGCCCGCTTCGCGCAACGTGAACTGAGCGGTCTCACTCGTCCGCCGCGCTCTTCGTGACGCGGCGGATTTCTTCCGCGATGATGTCGATGAGCGCTTGCGCAGCGGGCCCGATCGGACGCTTCGGATGCGAGACCTGAACGATGTGCCGCAGGATTGACGGCGTCGTAATGCGGTGCGCGCGCAGTGTGCCTTCGTCCACTTTGCGCTGCACGACCACACGCGGCAAGATCGTGGCGACGCTGCTCTGCTCGACGAATTGCACGATGGTGCTCAGCAGATCGATTTCGAAGGTGGGCTTGATGACGATATTCGCGGCCATCAACGCGGCGTCGAGCGCGCCGCGCAAGCCGTTGCGGCGTGTCGGCAGCACCAGTTCAACGGCGGGCGGTTGTGACAGGTCGATCGTTTCCGGCAACGTGGCAACGCACTTCATGCCCGTCACGTACACCATCTCTTCGACCAGCAGCGGCTGCATGTCGAGCGTGAGCCGGCCGCGCGGCTTGTTGATGATCGCAGCATCGAGGCGCCCTGCTTCGACGCCGTCGATCAACTGCGCGCTGAAGCCATCGGCCACCGACACCTCGACCTGAGGAAACAGCGCATTGAATTTCGCGAGCGATTCGGCGAGCACGCTTTCCGTTTCCGAGGCGACCATGCCGAGCGACACGCGGCCCGTGACGATCACATCCTGACGGCTCAACTGCACGCGCGCGTGCTCGATGTCGCGCATGATCGGCGTGTAGAGGCGATACATCTGCCGCGCGGCGTCGGTGGGCGTCATGCCGTGCGGTCCGCGTTCGAAGAGCGCCTGCCCCAGTTCCGCCTCGATCTTCGAAATCTGCATGCTGAGCGCCGGCTGGACGATATTCAGGCGCTTCGCCGCGCGCGTCACCGAGCCGTCTTCGAAGAGTGCGATGAAGTACTGGATTTGTTTTAGGTCCATGCGGCCATTCTACGTTGACTGCCTTCTCACCAACGTCGGCAAAGGCGCAATCACAGCAGGCGGCTGCCCCTCACCACGCGGCTCATGAATCAACCGGATCAGCAATTCAATCGACGCCTGCGCAATCGCTTCCGTATTGATCGCCACCGTCGTCAGCGAGGGCCGCACCTGATGCGCCAGCTGAATGTCCGTGATGCCGATCACGGACACATCGTCGGGTACTTTACGGCCTAGCGTCGCCAGCGCCTGCAATGCACCGATCGCAAGCAGATCATTGGTCGCAAACAGCGCGCTGAGATGCGGCTCGCGCTCCATCAATTCCACGCACGCCGCAAAGCCCGCATCGATCGTATCCGGAATTTGCAGCACGGCGGCATCGTCCGGTTCCAGACCGGCTTCGCGCATCACCTCGCGAAAGCCCGTCGCGCGCGCATCCTGCAGGCCGCCGCAACCGTCGCCGACCAGCATGCCGATATCGCGATGCCCCAGCTCCAGCAGATGCCGCGCCGCGAGCGCGCCCGCATGCGCGAAATCGACGGCCACGCACGGCAGCGCGGGCAACTGCTCAGGATGCTCCCACAGGCTCAACACGATCGGCGCGCCAACGGCTGCGGACTCGCACAGTTCGTTGATCGCGATATCCGTGTTGAGCACCAGCACGCCTTCCGCCAGCGTGCCCGCAATCTGCGTCAGGTACGCACGGCCGATTTCGGCATCGTCGTCCGTGTTGCAGACCATCAGGAAGTAACCGCCGCGCCGCGCCGCGCGTTCGGCCGCCAGCACGAACTCGGGATAAAACGGATTCGCGATGCTCGACAGCATCAGCGCCAGCGTCGGCGAGCGCCCTTCCGCCAACGCGCGCGCGTTCAGGTTCGGCCGGTAACCCAGTTCGCGGATAGCACGCTTCACGCGCTCAGCGGTTTCGGGTCGTACCTTGTCCGGATTGCGCAACACGTTCGAAACGGTCGCCGCCGTGACCTGCGCGCGTCGCGCGACGTCGGTTAATGTCGCCATGCCAGAAAGATTAGGAAAGATCCCATATTTAGAGACTGCGAATCAGATGTTGCGCATCTACCGCAGGCTTTGATAACTTTGCTCGAAAGGATATTGCAACCAGTTGCATGGGACCCGAGTAAGCGCTAAAGCGCTAACTCTGGTCGACAGGAGACAAACAAACATGATCGCGCTTTCGAGCACACCCGAATTTAAACGCTTAAATCCATGCCGCGCAAGCCTCTGCGCGATTTTTTTCAACGCGAATTTAAGCGTTTAAATCCAGGGAAAACACTATGTCCGCGATCTCCCTGACCAACATCCAGAAGACGTTTGGCGCGAATGCGCCCGTCATCCGCGATCTCAACCTCGACATTGGTGCGCACGAGTTCTGTGTGTTCCTCGGACCGTCCGGTTGCGGCAAGTCGACGTTGCTGCGCATCGTCGCCGGCCTGGAAGATCAGACCGACGGCGACGTGACGATCGGCGGCCGGTCGATGAACGGCGTCCCCGCCGCCGAGCGCGGCGTGGCGATGGTGTTCCAGAGCTACGCCCTCTTCCCGCACATGTCGGTCTACGAAAACATGGCGTTCGGCCTGAAGCTCGCAAAAACGCCGAAGGCCGAAGTCGACCGGAAGGTGCGCGAAGCGGCGCGCGTGCTGCAACTCGATACGCTGCTCGAACGCAAGCCGCGCGAACTGTCGGGCGGCCAGCGCCAGCGCGTCGCGATCGGCCGCGCGATCGTGCGCGAGCCGGGCGTGTTTCTGTTCGACGAACCGCTGTCCAATCTCGACGCGGCGCTGCGCGGCCAGACGCGCATCGAAATCGCGCGGCTGCATCAGCGCTTCGCGCAGGCGAGCGTCGTCTACGTGACACACGATCAGATCGAAGCGATGACACTCGCCGACAAGATCGTGCTGCTGCACGCGGGCGCGGATACACAGCGCTTCGGCAGCATCGCGCAGATCGGCGCGCCGCTCGAGCTTTATCATCGGCCGCGCTCGCGGTTTGTTGCGGGTTTCATCGGCTCGCCGCGCATGAATTTCCTCGACGGCGAAGTGGACGCGATTGCGCACGACGGCGTGCACGTCAGGCTCAAACGAAGCGATACGACATTGCGCGTGCAGGTCGACGGCGCGCGTCTCACGCGTGGCCAGCCTGTCACGGTCGGCATTCGTCCCGAGCACATCCGTCTCGACGGCGACGCGCAAACGCTCGCGGTCAAATCTCTGATCACGGAACAGCTTGGCGAGCACAGCTACGTGCATGTGGAATGCTCGGACGGCACGCTGATCGCGAAGGCGCCCGGCGATGTGTCGATTCGCAACGGCGAGCCTCTGGCGTTGCGTGTGCCCGCCGACGCATGCCATCTGTTCGATGAAGAAGGCATGGCACTGGCGCGCACGGTCGAGACAGAAGCGCAAGCCGTCGCGCTGCACCTGTCGTAAAAGCAGCTTCGCAACGACGCGAACCGCGCCTGCCGGGTTCGCCGATCTCAACAGCCGGCCATAGAGCCGGCGCGGTAGGCAAGAAGACCGCTGTCCGCGTCGAGCGGCCGGCCAACAACGCAGTTCCAGGAGACACCACGATGATCAACAAGCACCTGAGCCGCATTGCCGGGCTCGCCTCTTTCAACACGCGCTCCGTGACGGCTGCGCTCGCTGTCTCGGCGGCGCTGCTGTCGGGCTTCGTCGCGGATGCCGACGCCGGTCAGCTGAACGTGAACGTGTCGGCGCGCGGCAACCAGCGCTCGACATGGCAGGACGCGTTCGACAAGTTCAAGAAGGCCAATCCCGATGTCGATCTGAAGATCACCTACATCACCGAAGAAGCGTACAAGGTGCAGATGGGCGGCTGGCTCGCGACCGATCCGCCCGATGTCGTGTCGTGGCACGACGGCGAGCGCATGGCCTACTACGCGAAGCGCGGCCTGCTCGAAGACCTGTCCGGCGACTGGTCGAAGAACGGCTGGAGCCAGCAGTACGCGTCGGTCAAGGAAGCATCGACGTATAACGGCAAGCAGTATGCGGCGCCCCTCGGCTATGACGCATACGGTTTCTTCTATCGCAAGGATCTGTTCGAGAAGGCAGGGATCAAGAGCGAGCCGAAGACGTGGGAAGAATTCCTCGACGCCTGCAAGAAGCTCAAGGCAAGCGGTGTCGCCCCCATCGCCGTCGCCGCGCGCGACAGCTGGACGCTTGCCGCATGGTTCGATTATCTCGACCTGCGCATCAACGGCAACGCGTTTCACCAGAAGCTGATGGCAGGCGAAGTGCCGTACACCGATCCGCGTGTGAAGAAGGTCTACACGACGTGGAAGACCTTGATGGACGACCACTACTACATCGACAACGCGCTGTCGTACGACCTCGATTCGATCGGCCCGTTCCTCGCAAACGGCAAGGCCGCGATGATGCTGATGGGCACGTTCTTCTCAGCGGGCATTCCGTCGAGCGTCAAGGATCAGATCGGCTTCATGCGTTTCCCGGTGATCGATCCGAAGGTGCCGATGGCGGAGGACGGTCCCGTCAACGTGCTGCTGGTTCCCGCCAAGGCCAAGAACAAGGCCGACGCGCGGCGTCTGCTCGCGTTCATGGAAACGCCTGAAATCAACGCGGATCTCGCGCGCGGCTGGGGCCAGTTGCCGTCGAACAGCAAGGCGACGGAGCCGGAAGATCCCATTTCGAAGGTCGGCTTCCAGACGCTCGCCAGCACGACGGGCGGCATTGCGCAGTTCTACGACCGCGACATGACGAAGGAAATGGCCGACGAAGGCATGAAGGCCATGCAGCAGTTCTATAACGATCCGTCGCAGATCGACTCGCTGCTCGCCCGTCTCGAAGCGACGCGCAAGCGCATCTATCACAAGTGATGTCCTGAAGGCGGCCGTACTGAACGCGGCCGCCTGCCGGGCGCATCGCAATCGATGCGCCCACGAATCACCTGCCGCTCGCCGCAACGGGCGAACCGCATCGAACGAGGTTTCGTCATGTCCACGTCTATCGCTCGCCTGCCTTCGGCGCGCAGCCGCCGCACGTCCAGGTCCGGGCGCGCGCGCAATCGCGCGGCGTTCTTCTTTCTGCTGCCGGGCTGCGCATTGTTCGCGTTGTGCGTGATCTATCCGATCTTCAGCAGCATCGCGCTCAGTTTCTACAACTGGGACGGCATGACGGAAAAGACCTTCATCGGCCTTGCGAACTACGCCGAGCTGTTTCAGGCCGACACGTTCTACGTCGCCCTGAAGAACAACCTGATCTGGCTCGTGTTCTTCCTGCTTGCGCCGCCGTTGGGCCTGCTGTTCGCGCTGTACCTGAACCAGCAGGTGAAGGGCATGCGCGTCGTGAAGTCGCTGTTCTTTGCGCCGTTCGTGTTGTCGGGCGTGGTCGTCGGTCTCGTGTTCAGCTGGTTCTATGACCCGACCTTCGGCCTGCTCAAGGTGATTGTCGGTCACGGCTTTCCCGTGCTCGGCGATGCGCACACCGTGACGTTCGGCATCGTGTTCGCCGCGCTCTGGCCGCAAACGCCTTACTGCATGGTGCTGTATCTGACGGGCCTCACGTCGATCAACCCCGAAGTGGTGGAAGCCGCGCGCATGGAAGGTGCGAAGGGCTGGCGTCTGTTGTGGCACGTGATCCTGCCGCAACTGCGCCCGGCCACCTTCATGGCCGTGGTGCTCACGGTGATCGGCGCATTGCGCAGCTTCGACCTGATTGCGGTGATGAGTGGCGGCGGTCCGTTCGACAGTTCCACGGTGCTCGCCTATTACATGTACGACCAGGCCATCAAGTATTACCGCGAAGGCTATTCGGCGGCCATAGCCGTCGTGCTGTTCGCGATCATGCTCGTCTACATCGTGTTCCATCTGCGCCGGATGCTGCGCGAAGAACGCTGATTCACGTATCGCGCAAGGAGAACTCTCATGTATCCGCTTCCCGTCGAACGCTGGAAACCCTGGAATCGCGCGATCTACAAGGCTTCGCTGCCGCTCGCGCTGCTCGTGTGGCTGCTGCCGATGCTCGCTGTGCTCGTCACGTCGATCCGCTCGTCCGACGAACTTTCGCAAGGCGATTACTGGACGTTTCCCAAGCACTTCGCGTTGCTCGACAACTACGGCGCCGCGCTCACGCAAACGCCGATGCTGCATTACTTCGCCAATAGCGTGCTGATTACGGTGCCGTCCGTGCTTGGTGCGATCCTGCTGGCGTCGATGGCGGGCTTCGCGCTCGCGACGTATCGCTTTCGCGGCAACATCGTCGTGCTGTTCACGTTCGTTGCCGGCAACTTCGTGCCCGTGCAGATCCTGATGATCCCCGTGCGCGACATGGCGTTGAAAGTCGGACTGTTCAATACCGTATGGGCGCTGATCATTTTTCATATCGCGTTTCAGACGGGCTTCTGCACGCTCTTTCTGCGCAACTTCATCAAGCAGTTGCCGTTCGAGCTGATCGAGGCGGCGCGCGTCGAAGGCGCGAGCGAATGGACGATCTACGCACGCATCGTTCTGCCGCTGATCCGCCCTGCACTCGCGGCGCTCGGCATTCTCGTCTTCACGTTCGTCTGGAACGACTATTTCTGGGCGCTGTGCCTCACGCAAGGCGACGACGCCGCGCCTATCACGGTCGGCGTCGCCGCGCTCAAGGGGCAATGGACGACCGCGTGGAATCTCGTCGCGGCCGGTTCGGTGCTGGCCGCGCTGCCTTCCGTGCTGATGTTCTTCCTGATGCAAAAGCACTTCGTGGCGGGACTGACATTCGGCGCAAGCAAAGGCTGACGCGCAAGGCCGACCGCACACTACTGATCTCTGGAGAAATCGACAATGCAACTGGGTGTTTGCTACTACCCCGAACAATGGCCAGAAACGCTGTGGGCCGACGACGCGCGCCGGATGGTCGAACTCGGCATCACGCATGTACGGATCGCCGAATTCGCGTGGAGCCGCATGGAGCCGCGTGCGGGCGTCTACGAATGGACGTGGCTGGACCGCGCCGTGGCCACGCTCGCCGATGCCGGCCTGAAAATCGTGCTCGGCACGCCCACCGCATCGCCGCCGAAGTGGCTCGTCGATTCGATGCCGGACATGCTGCCCGTGCGTGCCGACGGCACGACGTGGAATTCCGGTTCGCGCCGTCACTACGATATTTGCAGCGAGCCGTATCGACGCGAATGCCTGCGTATCGTCGACGTCATGGCGCAGCGCTATGGTTCGCATCCCGCCGTTGTCGCATGGCAAACGGATAACGAACTCGGCTGTCACGAAACGGTGCCGAGCTATTCGAAGGCGGCCCGCGCGCGCTTCCAGGCATGGCTCGCGCGCCGCTACAAAACCGTCGACAACCTGAACCAGCGCTGGGGCACGGTGTTCTGGAGCATGGAATACGCTTCGTTCGATGCAATCGAGTTGCCGAACCTTACGCCGACCGACGCGAACCCGATTCACCTGCTCGACTTCCGCCGCTTCATGTCCGACGAAGTGACGAGCTTCCACCGCGAACAGGTCGATGTGTTGCGACGCCATGCGCCGAACGCGGACATGCTGCACAACTTCATGGGCTTCTTCACGACCTTCGATCACTATCGCTTCGCCGCGAACAACAGCATCGACGTCGCGACGTGGGACAGCTATCCGATCGCGCGCACGGAAGTGATCGCGTTGAGCGAAGAGGACAAGGCACGCTATGCACGCACGGGCCACCCGGACGTGTCGGCGTTCGATCACGACCGCTATCGCGCGATCGGCCAAGGCCGCTTCTGGGTGATGGAACAGGAAGCGGGCCCTGTGAACTGGGCGCCGTGGAACCCCGTGCCCGCGCCCGGCATGGTGCGTCTATGGGCCTACGAGGCCTTCGCCCATGGCGCGGAGCTGGTGTCGTACTTCCGCTGGCGCCAGGCGCCGTTCGCGCAGGAACAGATGCATTCGGGTTTGAATCTGCCCGACAACACGCTGTCGCCGGGCGGCCGCGAAGTGGCGCGCGCCGCGCAGGAGATTGCGAAGTCCGACGCACTGACGAAGCTCGCGCAAAGCGGCCCCGCTCCGCGCGCCGAAGTCGCCCTCGTGTTCGACTACGAAACGCAATGGATGTTTGAAATCCAGCGGCATGCAAAGGGTTTCGATTATCAGACGCTCGCGTTCGAGTATTACCGGACGCTGCGCGAAATGGCGCTCGACGTCGATATCGTGTCGGCGCATGCCGATCTCTCGGGGTACAAGCTGATCGTCGTGCCGGGTCTCGCGGCGCTGCCGGCGGGCTTTGCGAAGAGCGTCGAGCAATCTTCCGCGCAATGGGTGATCGGCCCGCGCACGGGCTCGAAGACGGCGGACTTCGCGATCCCCGCGCAGTTGCCGCCCGGCGCGCTGCAAACGGTCCTGCCGTTCAAGGTGCTCGAAGTCGATTCGTTGCGCCCGACGCTGCAGCCGACGACGACATTCGATGGTGTGACGGGTATTGCCTTGCACTGGCGCGAACATATCGAAACGCGCGACGGCCTCGACGTGCTCGCGCGTTTCGATGACAACTGGCCCGCTATCGTCGCGCGCGGACATGTGCGCTATGCGAGCGCGTGGTTCGATGCGGCATTGCATCGCGCGTTGCTCGAAGGTGCGGCGCGCGATGCGGGTCTCGCTGTGACACATCTTGCGCAAGGGTTGCGTGTGCGCCGTCGCGGCGAGATCACGTTCGCCTTCAACTTCGGTGCGACTGCTACCGAAGCGCCTGCACCTGACAACGCGCATTTCGTGCTGGGTCAGCGCACGCTCGGCACCGCCGATGTCTGCGCGTGGATCTCGGCGTGATGAATCGCCCGCGCGATATGCCGACGACGCTCACCATCGATGCAAGCCGCCCTGCCACTACGCCGCTCGTGGATACGTTGCGGATGGGCGCGAATACATCGCCCGATGGAAGGACGATCGGCATCAACAGCCGCTATCTGACACGTGACGGCGAGCCGTGGCTGCCCGTGATGGGCGAGCTGCATTACGCGCGCGTGCCCGAAGCGCATTGGGACGACGCGCTTGCGAAGGTCAAGGCGGCAGGCGTCGGTATCGTGTCGTCGTATGTGATCTGGCGTTATCACGAACCGCGTTCCGGCCAGTTCGACTGGAATGCGCGGCTCGATCTGCGCCGGTTCGTCGAAGCCTGTGCGAAACGCGGGCTGTACGCGTTCGTTCGCATTGGCCCGTGGGTGCATGCGGAAGTCCGTTATGGCGGCATTCCCGCGTGGGTCGTCGATCAGGTGCCGACGCGCAGCGACGATCCGCTGTATCTGCAGTACGTGCAGCGCTTCTTTGCTGAGATCGCCGCGCAGCTAGAGGGCTTGTTGTGGAAGGATGGCGGCCCGGTGATCGGCATCCAGCTCGAAAACGAATACAACCTGACGGGGCCGCAGCAAGGACCCGCGCATATCGCGACACTAAAGCGCCTCGCGCGCGAAGTGGGACTGGACACGCCGTTGTACACGGTAACGGGCTGGGATAACGCCGTGTTTCCGCGCCGCGAAGTTGCGCCTGTTTTTGGCGGATACGCGGATTTGCCGTGGGGGACGTCGACGGCGATGTCGGCGCCGAGCGAGGTGTATGGGTTTCGCTTTACGAGCCGTGTCGGCGGCGATCTTGGTGCGCAGACGCATAACAGTGAGCCTGGCGATGCGGATGCTGTAGCGAGCGAAACGCCTTTTCTAGGCGCGGAATTCGGTGGGGGCGTACCGACCATGTATCGGCGCCGTCCCGTTCTCGATCCTGACGACATTGCAGCGATGCTGCCCGTGCAGCTTGGTTCAGGTGTGAACCTGTACGGCTATTACATGCTGCATGGTGGCCGTAATCCGCCTGGCGATGTGGACGGACAAGAATCTACGGCGACGGGCGGTTATAACGATCTGCCTATCGTCAATTACGATTTTCAGGCGCCGTTCGGCGCGAATGGCGAAGCGCATCCCGTGCTTGGCAAGCTGCGGCCGTTGCATCTATTTCTTCAGCAATGGGGTAGTGATCTGGCGACATGCGATGTGTATGCGCCGGAGCTTCTGCCGCGCGGTGCGGACGATCTTGAAACGCCGCGATTTTCCGTGCGTGCGGACGGCGATCGTGGCTTTCTGTTTTTCAACAATCATGTGCGGCAGCATCGGATGCCTGAGCGGCAAGGCGTGCAGTTCGCGGTCAAGCTGGCGACTCGCACGGTCATGTTGCCTGCGGCGCCGATCGATATTACGCCGGGAACGTGGTTCGTGTGGCCCATTGGACTTGCGCTCGGCGGTGCGCGCTTGCGTTATGCGACTGCGCAGCCCGTTACACGGCTTTCGACGCCTGACGGCGAAACGTACGTGTTCTCCACAACGGATGGGATCGCTGCTGAGTTTGCGTTCGAGCCAGGCTACGTGACGCGGATCGCGCCCGCGGACTCTCGTTCTTTATTGACGACAGATGAAGTGAATGGTGTGTTGGTCGCACGCCCTACGCCCGGCTCAGTATTCATCGCGACGTGCAGCGACGACACGCGTATCACGATCATCACACTCGCGAGCGAGGATATCGAACGGCTCAGTGTGTTGCCATTCGATGGACAGCGCCGACTGGTTCTTACCGATGCGTTGGCGTTCGAACGCGACGGCGAACTCGTATTGCGTTCTACGGGTGCCGCTTCGTTTGATTTATATGTCTATCCGCCGTTGCAGCACGCCCCTATTTCGACACGAGCGTTCGTAGAGGCGCCGCTGGACGGCATTTTTCAGCGCTTCGCGGTATCTGTGCCGCCAGTCGCGTTCGATGTCGGTGTTACGCCTTTGCGTTTCGCGCAGATGGTGCCTTCTATTGCTTCAGGCGGTGCAGCGCGGGCTGCCGTTGAACCTGCCCCAGAGAGTTTTGGCAAGGCAGCCGCGTGGCGTATCGATGTTCCCGAAGAGGCGTTGAACGCGCCAGGTTTGAGCAACGCCTATCTGTCGATCCAATATGCGGGCGATGTCGGGCGGTTGTTCTCGGGTGCCGATTTGATCGATGATCATTTTTACAATGGCTTGCCGTGGCAGATTGGTGTGCGCAATGTGACGATCGATCCGCAGCAATCGTTGGTGTTGACTGTGCTGCCTATGCGGGCAGATGCGCCTGTTTATCTCGATGCGCGGCATGATCCCAGGTCTGCTATTAGCGATCAGGTTGCTGAGATTCTTGGCGTGAGTTGGGTGCCGGAGTATGAAGTGGTCTTTTCTCGATCCGCAAACGGGTGAGTCTGGTTCTTTCGCTGGCATCCGCGTTTTGCTTTCTGGCCTTTGCGCTGGCATCCGCGTTATGCCTTCGTGCTTCACGCGTTGCCCCTGTGCGGGGCGGCACCTACTTTTCTTTGCCGCCGCAAAGAAAAGTAGGCAAAAGAAAGCGGCTAACACCGCCGACATTTCTTCTTGCCTGAGGGCCCTCAACCGGTCCCACACTTCACACGGCAACGTCTTTGTTCGCGTTCGTTGCCAACGCTTTGAATACACGCCTCACCCACTTCAAACACCCGCACACGGGCTAGCGGCAGCGAATGGTTTGTGCCGCCCAGGTGGCAAACTGTGTGTAGGTTGTCGCGACGTACACGTTAGCGCTCTTACAACGTGGGACGCGTGCGCTATCAGTCCGAAGTGAGGCGTGTGTAGCGCTATGGCCTACACACAGTTTGCCACCTGGGCGGCGGTGGAATATCTGGCACGGCGTGCCGCAACGCGGGTGAGTGAAGCGGGTGAGGCGTCAATTTAGAGCGTTGGCAACAAGCATGAGTCACGTGGTTGCCGTGTGAAGTGCGGGACCGGTAGGGGGCCCTCAGGCAAGAAGAAATGTTGGCGGTGTTAGCCGCTTTCTTTTGCCTACTTTTCTTTGCGGCGGCAAAGAAAAGTAGGTGCCGCCCCGCACAGGGGCGACGCTTGAAGCACGAAGGCAAAACGCGGATGCCAGCGCGAAGGCCAAAACACCGAACGGCGACGCTTGAAGCACGATAACAAAGCGCGGATGCCAGCGCAAAGGCCAAAACACCGAACGGCAACGCCTGAAGCACGAAGGCAAATCGCGGATGCCAGCGAAAAGACTCATACACTCATCGTGCCTTCGTCTCGACACTTGCCAACGGCGACGCTTTCCGCCCACGCGACGAAGGACTGCTCGCATGCCAATCGCCAGATGATCCATCGAGCTCACCCGCCATCATCGTACGAACCAGATCAAGAAAAATCTGAACCACAGGATTCGGCTGCTGCAACTGCGGACACAGCGTGAACCCGCGAAACATAATCTGAGGCACAAAAGGCCGAAACACAATCCGCTTCGGATTGGTATCAATCGCTGCAAGCGGATTCACAATACCAATCCCAAGCCCGCGCGAAACGAGCGCGCATATCGTCGCGCCATACGGCGTTTCGATCGCTGGCACCTGGCCAGCGCCAGCGGCCCGCAACACGCGATCAAGAGGACTGCGCGTATCGTCCGCATACGATGGCAGGATCAGCCGCTCGCCGCGCAGATCGCCCGCTTCGATCCGGTCTCGCGCAGTCAACGGATGCTGCGCGGGCAGCGCGCATAGCGCCGGCAGCCGATACAACTCGGCACTCGTCACACCGAACGCGTCCGGTGTAGCCGTCGCAAAGCCGACATCACAGTACGCCGACGACACCCAACGCTGGATCGTCCCTTCGCTTCTCATCTCCAGCGACACGATCACCCGCGGGTAAGCCGCAAGAAACTGCTCGATCACCGCAGGCAGAAAGGACAGCGCAAGCACGGGCGCGGCGACGATACGCAGACGTCCACTGCCCAACTGGCGAATTTCGCGTGCTGAGTTCTCCAGCTTTTCCAGTCCGACGAAGCTGCGCTCGACTTCGCGATAGAACGCACTGCCCGCATCCGTTGCGTGGATGCGCCCGCCGTTGCGCACGAACAGCGTGAGCCCCGTCGCCGTCTCCAGCTCCGCAATCAGCCGGCTGATACTCGGTTGCGACGTGCCAAGCTCTTCGGCTGCCGCCGTCATCGAGCCGCGCAGCATGACCAGCCGGAATGCCTCGATTTGCCTCTGATTCATCGCCTCTCCCGTCCGCTCGCCGTGAACAGAGACCTTAGCTTGCCATATCAGAAATGAATAGAAGCCCTTTTTGTCGCTATTTGACCGGATAAACCGCACGAACCTAGACTGGCCTCACTACGCAGAACCCGTCACGCTCATGCGCCCTGATTCCCTGCTTTTCCATGAAGCCTTTCGATGCGACCCGTACTGGTGGGACGCTGCGCCGCCCGAAACCGCGCGGACGCCGCTGCCATGCCAGGTGGACATTGCGATTATCGGCAGCGGTTATTGCGGGCTGTCGGCGGCTGCGGAAGCGGCGAGCCACGGCGCGCGCGTGGCCGTCCTCGATGCGGGTGAGATCGGCGCGGGCGGCAGCACGCGCAGCGGCGGAATGGTGTCGAGCGGCCAGAAGCTCGCGTTGACGAACGCGATCGCGGGCGTCTCCGCCGAGCGGCTCGTGCGGCTGATGCGCGAATCGATGGCAAGTTTCGATTACTTGAAGCGCCTCGTCGCCGACGAATCGCTCGATGCGGATCTGACGATCACCGGCCGCTTTTTCGGCGCTTACACGCCCGGTCATTTCGATCAGTTGCGTCGCCAGGGTGAGTTACTGCGGGACAAAACGGGCGTCACCGTGCATGTGATCGAGCGCGACGCGCAGCGCGCGATGATCGGCTCGGACTATTACTACGGCGGCATCCTCGTCGATGAATACGGCGGGCTGCATACGGCCAAGTATCACCGTGGACTGCGCGAGCTTGCCAGGCGGCGCGGCGTCACACTGCATTCGCATGCACAAGCGGAACGTATCGAGCGGATCGCGAGCAACGCGCCCGACGGCGTGCGCTTTCGCGTACACACGGCGCGAGGCTCGCTCGACGCACGCCATGTACTTGTCGCGACCAACGGCTATACGGGCCCGTTGCTGCCGTTCTTCGCGCGCCGCGTGCTGCCCGTCGCGAGCTATCAGATCGCGACGGAACCCCTGCCCGACGGATTGATGCACGCGCTCAACCCCGGCGCGCGGATGATCAGCGATTCGAAGCGCAATCTGTTCTACACGCGCCCGTCTCCAGACGGTACACGGATGCTGTTCGGCTCACGCCCGGCGATCAGCGAACTGAGCGAACGCGAAGCGGCCCGCCTTCTATACGGAAAGATGCTGCAACTGTGGCCGGCGCTGCGCGACGTGCGTATCACGCACGCATGGAAAGGCTACGTCGCGATGACACGCGACAAGCTCGCGCACATCGGCGTGCACGACGGCATTCATTACGCGCTCGGCTGCAACGGCAATGGCGTCGCGCTGATGAGCTATCTGGGCCACCGCGTCGCGCGGCATATGCTCCGCGTAGATCGCGACGCAGGCGCCTTTAGCGAAGGCGAATTTCCGTTGAGCGGCGCAGGGATCGCCAGTCAGATTGCCGTGCCGCTCGGCACCGCGCTCTATCAACTCGACGACCTGTGGCGCGGACGTGTGCGCGTCGCGCTGTCCTGACCTTCATCGCGTCACTGGATACGAGGAGCCCCGATGATCCATCTGCACAACGTTTCGAAATGGTTTGGCGAGCACCGCGTGCTGGCCGGCTGCTCCGCGACGATCGAACGCGGCGAAGTCGTCGTGGTCTGCGGGCCTTCGGGCTCGGGCAAGTCGACGCTGATCAAGTCGGTCAATGGGCTCGAGCCTGTGCAGGATGGCCGCATCGTCGTCGACGGCGTGGACGTGACGGCGAAAACGGTAAACCTTGCGCGGTTGCGCGCGAAGGTCGGGATGGTTTTCCAGCATTTCGAGCTCTTTCCGCATCTGAGCGTACGGCGCAACCTGATGCTCGCGCAGATGACGGTGCTCGGACGCAGCCGCGACGAAGCAGCCGACAAGGCGCGCTCGCTGTTGCGGCGCGTGGGCTTGCGCGATTACGAAGACAAGTACCCGACGCAGTTGTCAGGCGGCCAGCAGCAGCGTGTGGCGATTGCCCGCGCGCTGTCGATGGACCCCGTCGCGATGCTGTTCGACGAGCCGACCTCCGCGCTCGACCCGGAGATGGTCAACGAAGTGCTCGACGTGATGAGCGCGCTCGCTCAGGACGGCATGACGATGTTGTGCGTGACCCACGAAATGGGCTTCGCCAGGCGCGTCGCCGACCGCATCCTGTTCATGGATCGTGGCGCCATAGCCGAGGACGACTCGAAAGAACAGTTCTTCTCGCGCCCTCGCTCCGAGCGTGCGCGTGAGTTTCTGTCGCGCATTCTGCATTGAGCGGCACACGCCGCGTTCGCCCTGCTGTTCCCTTTCTGTTCACCGCCGTTCCTTTCGAGAGGAGCCTCATGATGCGTTTTCTTCAGTTTGCACGCAGTTTCGCGCTGGCTGCTTCGCTGTGCGTCGCAGCCGTATCGGCCGCTCATGCGGAAGACGTGGGCACGCTCACACCGGGCAAGATCGTTGCCGGCGTCGACGCGAACAACAAGCCCTATTCGTACATCGACAACGGCAAGATGACGGGCTTCGATGTCGAGCTGATTCGCGCGATCGCCGCGAAGCTCGGTCTGTCCGCAGACTTCCGCGCGCAGGACTTCGCCGGCCTGTTACCGAGCGTCGCGAACCAGCAGATCGATCTCGCCGCCGGCTCCATTTCGATCACGAAAGAACGGCTCAAGATGGTCGACTTTTCCGAGGGGTACCTGACGGGCCTGTTGAGCGTCGCGACGCTGCCGGACAGCACGATTTCGAGCGACGTCGCGTCCGTCAAGGGCAAGCGGATCGGCGTCGTGCAAGGCACCATCGAAGACACGTATTCGGACAGCTATCTGCCCAGTGCGCAGATCGTGCGCTTTCCGAATCTGAACGCGGGATTCCTCGCGCTGCGTAACAAGTACATCGACGGCTACTTCGTCGACAAGACACTGGTGGAAGGCCTGCAAGGCAAGTACCCGCAGATGAACATCGCGGACAAGCTCGACATATCCGCGATCAATCTGCCGGCGGGCTTTCCTGTTCACAAGGGCAACGTCAAGCTCGAAACCGCGCTCAACAAGACGCTCGGCGAACTGGTGGCCGACGGCACGTGGATGAAGCTCTATCTGCAGTTCCATCCCGGCTATCCGAAGCCCGCCGACCTGCCGCCGTACGCAATGAAGTCAGGCACCTGAGCGACCCGGCCGCCGCCCGCCAACCGCACGTCATCGACCACGTTTCGTCTCCCGGAGAGCGCACATGGACGCTTTTTTGCAGAACTTCCTCGACTGGCCGCTTCTAGTCGATTCGTTGCCGGCGCTGCTGGGTACGGGCCTGGTGAACACGTTGGTCCTGTCGTTGTTCTCGACGGTGCTCGGCATCGTCGCGGGCATGGTGCTCGCGTTGATGGCCGTGTCCAACACGCGCTGGCTGATGTTTCCCGCGCAGGTGTTCATCGACGTGTTTCGCGGCCTGCCCGCCGCGCTCGTGATTCTCGTGGTTGGCCAGGGGCTGGCGCCCATCGGGCTGTCGATCTTCGGGCCGAACCCCTATCCTCTCGCGATCGTCGCGCTCGCGTTGATATCGTCCGCTTATATCGCCGAGATTTTCCGCTCGGGTATCCAGAGCGTGGGGCGCGGCCAGATGTATGCGTGCCAGGCGCTCGGCATGACGTACTGGAGCGGCATGCGGCATGTCATCGTGCCGCAGGGCGTGCGGCGCATTCTGCCCGCGCTCGCCAACCAGTTCATTTCGATCGTCAAGGATTCGAGCCTCGTTTACTTTCTCGGGCTGCTCACGTCGCAACGCGATCTCTTCACGATCGGGCAGAATACGGCCGTCAATACGGCGAACCTGTCGCCGCTCGTCGCGGCAGGCGTCGTGTATCTGCTGATCACCGTGCCGCTCACGCATGCGATCAATCACATCGATCGCTGGACCAACCGCTTCTCGAACCCCGGCGCGCGCGGCGGCAAGCGGGCGCCGCGCAGTCTGCGCGCAGCGCGGCGCGAGGCAGCGCTGCAATCGCAGGCAACTGCGCAGGCCGCCGCAGCCGGCATCGCCGAACGCCGGCCTTGAACCCATCCAACTCAATACACGAACATGGGACCGAAAGTCGACACCGTAGCCGACGATATCCAGTTACCTGAGCGCGCCGATGTGGTCGTGATCGGCGGCGGGATCATCGGCGTTTCCACTGCGCTGTATCTGAGCGAAAAAGGCTTGCAGGTCGCGCTGTGCGAGAAAGGACACATCGCCGGCGAGCAATCTAGCCGCAACTGGGGCTGGGTGCGCGTCACGCGCCGCGACCCGCGCGAACTGCTGCTCAGCATCGAAAGCCTGAAGCTGTGGCGCACGCTCGACCGCACGCTGGGCATCGACACGGGTTTCAATCAGTGCGGCATTCTGTATGTATCGAACGACGACGCGACATTGGCAAGGCATCGCGACTGGCTCGCGCGCGCGAGGCAGATTGCCGGCGACGCATTCGACACGCGCGAAGTCGATACCGAAGCGATTGCCGAACTGCTGCCCGGCTCGACCCGCAGTTTCAAGGGAGGCATATACACGCCAGGCGACGCGCGCGCGGAACCGCAAAAAGCCGCGCCTGCCATCGCGAATGCGCTGCGCAAGCGAGGCGTGAAGATACTCACGCCTTGCGCCGTACGTGGCATTGAAACGAGCGGCGGACACGTCAGCGCCGTCGTCACCGAGCACGGCACGATCCGCTGCGATGCCGTCGTCGTCGCGGGCGGCGCATGGACGCGCTATTTCTGCGGCAATCTCGGCGTCGAACTGCCGCAACTGCTGACGCGCGCCTCGGTGCTGCGTACCGAGCCGCTCGAAGGCGGCCCGACGTGCAGCGCGAACAACGAGGAGTTCGCATTTCGCAAGCGCGCCGACGGCGGCTACACGGTCGCTTATGGACTGCGAACGCACGCGGACCTCACCCCCGATGCGTTCCGCCTCTTCTTCAAGTACATCGAGGCGTTGAAGAGCCAGATGGGCGCGTTGCAGATCCGCGTCGGCAAGCGCTTTCTCGATGAGTTGAAGCGGCCCCGCCGCTGGGCGCTCGACCGTCCAACCATCTTCGAAGCCATCCGCACGCTCGATCCCGATCCCGTCGTCCCATATGTCGATAACGGGCTGCTCGAGTTCGTGAAGGCGTTTCCGCATCTCGCAGGCGCGAAGATTGCGCAGCGCTGGGCGGGCTATATCGACGTGACGCCAGATGCGATTCCCGTCATCTCCGGCGCCGCGCGCGTACCGGGGTTGTTCATCGGCACGGGCTTCTCGGGGCACGGTTTCGGCATTGGACCGGCCGCGGGCAAGCTGATGGCCGATCTCGTCAATAACGACACGCCGCTCGTCGACCCGCACGCGTTTCGGCTCGAACGCTTCAGCGACGGTACGAAAATCACCATCGACGCGGGCTTTTAAACGTTGCACATCACATCGTCAGCGGGAACATCACATGGACAAGGTAGCGATGGTGTCAGGAGCGAATCGCGGCATCGGCCGCGAAATCGCGCTGGAGTTGCATCGGCGTGGATATCGGCTGTCGCTGGGCATGCGCGACCCGTCATCGTTCGATAACAACGTCGACGCGTTTCTCTTCGCCTACGAAGCGCGCGACGCGCATGCCGCCCGCCAGTGGGTCAATGCGACCGTCGATCGTTTCGGCCGTCTGGACGTGCTAGTGAGCAACGCCGGGATCTGCAAGATGATCACGTTCGACGACGACGCGAGCGAACTGCTCGACGAAACGCTCGACATCAACGTGAAGGCGCCCTTCCGGCTCGCGCAGGCCGCGTTGCCGCATCTGAGGCGTGCAGGCAACGGACGCTTCGTGCAGCTCGCGTCGCTGTCGGGTAAGCGGGTGAAGAACCTGAACGTCGGCTATCAGATGTCGAAGCACGCGGTGATCGCGTTGACCCATGCGGTGCGGCGTGCGTGCTGGGACGACGGCGTGCGCGCAACAGCCGTCTGTCCCGGCTTCGTCAACACCGACATGGCAGCCGGACTCGCCGATCTGCCGCCCGACGCGATGACGCAGCCGGGCGACATCGCATCGATCGTCGTGAACACGCTCGAACTGCCGAACACGGCGAGCATGGCGGAACTGCTCATCAATTGCCGTCACGAAGACATGCTGTGACGACGAACGTCACGCCGCAATCGGCCCATGATCCGCCTGCTGCGTCTCGCGTTTCGGCACGGCCACCCGCCGTGTTTCGCCGTCCGCCAGCGCGGGCGTCGATTCGAACAACTCGGCGATCCAGTCCGCGAACACACGCACCTTCGCGGACAGATGCCGGTTGTTCGGATACACGATCGAAACCGGCTTGGACTTCGGCTTGAAGCCCGGCAGCACTTCACGCAACGACCCATCGCGCAGTTGCGGCGCGACCATGAACAGCATCGGCTGGATCAGGCCAAAGCCTTCCAGCCCGCATGTGACGTACGCCTCCGAATCGTTGACCGTGACGACACCGTTCATCCGCACTTCCGTCAGCTTGCCGTCGACGAGAAAGATCCACGGCATTGGCCGCGTGCCGTGCACGACGCGAAAGTTCACGGCCTGATGCAAGGCCAGATCGTCGATGTTCTGCGGCTCGCCATAGCGCGCCAGATAATCGGGCGAAGCACACGTCACACGCTTGAGCGTGCCGACGCGCCGCGCAACCATCGACGAATCTTCGAGCGGGCCCGCCCGCACCATGCAGTCGATCCCCTCCTCGACGGGATCGACGGGCCGGTCCGAGAGGCCCAGATCGAGTGAGATGTCCGGATAGCGCTCGTGAAAGCTGCGCAACGCTGGAATGACGAGATGTCGCCCGAGCGAATTCGGCATGTGCACGCGCAGCGCCCCGCTCGGCTTGCGATTGCCCGCCTGAAAACTCGCGTCCGTTTCCGCGATGTCCGTGATGATGCGGATGCTGTGCTCGTAATACGCGGCGCCTTCCGGCGTGAGCGACAGACGGCGCGTCGTCCGGTTCATCAGACGCACGCCGAGCACGGCTTCGAGGTTCTGGATGGTCGTCGTCACCGTCGCGCGCGGCATGCCCATCTGCTCGGCGGCGCGCGTGAAGCTGTTCGCATCGACCACACGAGTGAATACTTCCATTGCCTGAATGCGGTCCACGCTATCCCCTTTCGGCTACCAAACGACAAGGATAAAACGCGCGGACCGGCAAAAACAAGCAAACACCGCAATTAGCCGGATTTAGCGAACAGTTGGACGCGTCTCACGCAAAATAGCGCGACGATAACGCTTATCGTCAGGCAATTTTGACGCGAACCTGAAGCCTGCCTCATGTTCGGTACAAGCGGCGAGGCCGCACAGGCCAATCAGCCGCCGCGATACATCGGATCGATGCTGTCGGGTTGCTCGCGTCTGCCGGACTGCGATTTCCCCGATTCGACGCCGCCGACGCCGCTGTGATTGCCGGGCCTGGCCTTGTCCGGCAAAGCCATTTGATCGCTGTGCCCGGCGTGCGACGCTTTCACGACGCCGCCCGTTCGAGGACTGGAAGCGGGCGCGTCATCGCCTGCGAAGGCTGGCAGGGCAAACGATGTCACGCACGCCAGCAACAGCGCGCCGATCAGTTTCGCATTCATGTGGACTCCCTTGAGTTCGTTGAGCAATCGAATGCACGCGAGCCATGTGCTGCGACGCGCTTCGTGCAATCCGATGGAGCGCGCGAGGCCCGGCCTGCGCGCGCAATGGAAGGCTCAAACGATCAACACGGTTTCGCGGACTCGATCCGCGCGGCGGAGCGCCACGCATCGCGCGACAACGATCGTCGTTGCGCCTGCAGCGACAACTGCATGGGCTATGCCAATCGTGCTTGCAGAGCCGTTGGCTAACGCCTGAAGGCCCGCCAGGCGAGGTTCCGCGGTCAACGGTAAGGATTGGCGCGGCCAGATGGAACGGCCGCAATGGCGGGTTGCAGCCAACATTTGCTCATCCGCTACGCGAGGCGACCCAACAGACCGATCAGCACAGCACTTCGTCACCCGGCCCGCTCGTCCCCGCTCACACGGAATATCGCCACGGCGCCGTGCAGATGCTCGCTTTGCATTTCCAGCGAAGCCGCCGTGGTCGACGCCGACTCGACCAGCGATGCGTTGCTCTGCGTCATCGCTTCCATCTGCACGACAGTCGCGTTGACCAGTTCGATACCCGCCGTCTGCTCGCGCGACGCAAGACTGATATCCGCCATGATCGCGTTCACGCTCTGCACGGCCTTCAGGATGTCGTCCATCGTCGAGCCCGCGCGCAATACCAGTTCGCTTCCCGCACGCACGCTCAGCGTCGAATTGCCGATCAGTTCCTTGATTTCCTTTGCGGCCGTGGCGCTGCGCTGCGCCAGATGCCGCACCTCGCTGGCCACCACCGCGAAGCCGCGCCCCTGATCTCCCGCGCGCGCCGCTTCGACGGCGGCGTTCAGCGCAAGAATGTTGGTCTGAAACGCGATGCTCTCGATCACGCCGACAATACCGACGATGCGCGCCGAGCTATCCGAAATCGCATCCATCGTGTCGACGACCTGACGCACCACTTCGCCGCCGCGTGTCGCAATGTCGGACGCACGCGTGGCGAGCGCGCTCGCGTCATGCGCATTGTCGGCGTTCTGCCGCACCGTGGCCGTCAGTTCTTCCATGCTTGCGGCCGCCTGCTGGAGCGAGGCGGCCTGATCGCCCGCGCGCATCGACAGATCGCGGTTGCCGCTGGCAATCGCGCGCGCATCGTGCATGATCGCGTCCGTCCCAGCCCTGACCTTGCGCACGACGGCGACGAGACCTTGCTGCATGTCGTTCAGCGCGTCGAGCAGGTAACCCATTTCATTGCGGCGTTCCGTCCTGACGATGGCCGTGAGGTCGCCCGCTGCGATCTTCGCAAAGTATTCGACGGCGGCGTTGACGGGCGTGACGATCGCCCGCGTCAGCCCCCGATGCGCGAGCATGCCGACGATCAGCGCGCTCAATCCAGCCGCGCCGAAGCCCCAGAGCGTCATGTGAAAGCGCTCGTTCGCGTGGTCGAAGCGCATACGCTGGCGCTGCACCTGAAAATCCTCCAGCGCGATGAGCGCCTTCTGGTATTCGTCGAACAGCGCGACGGGCATCTCGCGCTGCGTGCTCAGGAAGTCGACCAGATTCTCGTCGTCGAGTTGCTTGAGGGCCTTCGAAAAGGCCTGCGTCAACAGACGGTCGCGTTTGTCCGTCATCGCAGCGAGCAGCGTCGTTTCCTGCGCGTCAGGTGCGTGCAGCGCACGGTACGCATCGAGCTCACGATTGCTCTCGCCGAGCAGCACATGCAGTTGCTTGATCTCAGCGGCAGCCGGCTTGCCTGCACTGATCAGTTGTTCGACGTCGGCGAGCCCCGTGCGAAACACCAGCAGCCGCTCGGAACTGGTCTTCAGATGCACGACGGAAGCGGTGTCGTCCCGATACATCGCGTCGAGCGCGGCGTTGCTCTTGAAGAGCGCAAACACGGCGGCCGCGATGACCAGCATCAACAGCAGCGTGCAACCCGAGATGGTGGCGGCGAGCCCGCCGCGAATCGTGGTGTTTCTGAACATGAGCGCAAAGCAGCGTGCGCGCCGCAAGCGCGGCGCGCGCAGCGTTTCTCCAGTAGTCAGAACGGAATCGGCTTCGGCCATGTGATCGCAGGCCGTCTACCGGACTAACGGCGCGGCCGCATGGCTTCTGTGATGCCAGCGCGACACCAATTCGACCAATTGCGACATCCACGCTCAGCGAAGCATCCCCAGCGCGGTGCATCGTGCGCCGCGTGCGACCTCAGCCGCGTGAAAACTCCCCGCGCCGGTGCATCACGCGCGCCTGCTTTCCTGCCCGACGGGGCCGTGCCGCATGGCACGCCTCATGCTTATTGAACCTCATTCAAGTAACTTGAATTAAATTCTTTTCACTTTCATACTCGGCCACGGGCCTTTCACAAGGAAGCGTCATGAACAAGCCTCTTCGCAGTCTGGTCTTCTCGTTGCTCGGTGCGCTCGCACTCGTCACCGCCACACCGGGCTGGTCCCAGTCCGACGATCTGCTGGCGCGCATCAAGACGAACAAGGAAATCACCATCGCGACGGAGGCCCGTTACGCGCCGTTCGAGTACGTCGATAACGGCAAGATCGTCGGCTATGACGCGGATCTGATGGCCTACGTGCTGAAGTCGATACCCGATGTGAAGGTCAAGCAGTTGGATCTGCCGTTTCAGGGACTGCTGCCGGGACTCGACGCCAAGCGCTTCGACATCGTCGTGACGGCCGTTACCGTCAACAAGGACCGCGTCAGCCACTTCGCGTTCACCCTGCCCATCGCCGACGCGACGACGGGCGTGCTGCTGCGCAACGGCGACACGAGCATCAAGTCTCCCGACGACCTGAACGGCAAGATCGTCGGCTCGCAGACGGGCTCGGCGCAGTTGCAGGCATTGCAGGCGCTCGACAAGAAACTGAAAGACGCAGGCGGCCCCGGCATCAAGCAGATCAAACAGTACGTCGCGTTCGACGAAGCCTATGCCGACCTCGCCGTGGGACGGCTCGATGCCGTCGCGCAATCGGTCGCGAACCTGGGGCCGTTGATGAAATCGCGCCCGGGCGTGTTCACGCTGCTGCCGCAGACGATCGGGCCGAAGAGCTACTTCGCGTGGGTCGCGCGCAAGGACAGCGACAGCGCAGCGCTCGTCAAGCTCTTTAGCGACGGCATCGCGCGCGCGAACCGCGACGGCACGATGAAGAAGCTGCAGGAGAAGTGGTTCGGCTCGACGATGGACGTGCCCGTCGACGCCGTTCCCGCGCCCTCCATCTGACTTGCCGCGATCCGATAGATGAACGCTCCCGATCTGCTCGCACGCTGCGCCGGCTATCTGCCGCAACTGCTGGACGGCGCATTGACGACCTTGTGGCTGTCGGCGGCTGCCGTGTTCTGCGGCTTCTTTGCTGGCATCTTCATCTACACGATGTCGGCAAGCGATAGCCGCCTGCTCGCGGGCGGCGCGCGGGTCTATGTCAGCGTGTTTCGCGGCACGCCCGTGCTCGCGCAACTGCTCGTGATGTATTACCTGCCGTCGGCGCTCGGGCTCGCGGTGCCCGGCATCGTCGCGGCGGCCATCGGACTGTCGATGAACACGGCCGCGTATCAGTCGCAGATTCTCGGCGCGGGCTTTCGCTCGATTGCGCGCGGGCAGATCGAAGCGGCCGTCACGTTCAATCTCACGCGCCGTCAGGTGCTGTGGCACATCGAAGTGCCGCAGGTGGTGCGGGTGACGCTGCCCGCGCTCGTGTCGGAGATGATCGATATCGTCAAGGCGTCGGCTGTCGTCTCGGTGATATCCGTCACGGACCTGATGCGCGTCGGCCAGCAGTTGTCGTCGTCGACGTACCGGCCGCTCGAGGTGTACACGTGCGCCGCGCTCTTCTATCTGGCCATCACGACGCTGCTGTCCTTCGCCGGGCATTGCTACGAGCGCCGCGCGGCGTCGCGCGCATGACCGGGGATCACTCGCATGGATAACCTGCTCGCTCTCGTTCCACGCTTCGCTGACGCGATGCTCGTCACGCTCGAAGTCAGCCTGATCGCGGCTGTGCTCGGCATGGCCGGCGGATTCGCGCTCAACGCGCTGCGCCTGCGTTACGTCCGCGTGCTTGCCGCGCCCTACGGCCTGTTCGTCTGGCTGATTCGCGGCATGCCGTATCTGTCGCAATTGATGATCGTCTACTTCGGGCTGCCCGTTTTCGGTATCACGATGACGGCCGTGCAAGCGACGGTCGTGTCGCTCGCGATCTATGCGAGCGCCTATTTCGCCGAGATTTTTCGCGCTGCATGGGCCAGCGTGCCGCGTGGTCAGCTAGAGGCCGCGCAAGCGTTCGGCGTGAGCCGCTGGGCAGCGTTCCGCGCGATCGAACTGCCGCAGGCGCTCGCCTTCGCGGTGCCGCTGCTCGCGAACCAGGTCATTCTCGTGATCAAGGAGAGCGCCGTGGCGTCCATCATCACGGTCCCCGAACTGACGATGACAGCCAGCGACATCGTCGCCTCCACTTACACCTACATCGGTCCGTATGCGCTGCTGATCGTGAGCTACTGGTTGCTCACGCAGGCCGTGTCGCTGCTCGCGCAGCGCGCGACGGCGATGATCCCTTTCCTGCGTAACGACGCAAATAAAGCCGCAAATAAAGCCACATGAGCGCTCAACCCATACTCAAGCTGCGCGCCGTCGGCAAGTCGTACGGCGCAATCCGCGTGCTCAAGGGCATCGACCTCGACGTGATGCGCGGCGAGATCGTCACGCTGATCGGGCCGTCCGGCTCGGGCAAGACGACGGCGCTGCGCTGCATGAACTTCCTCGAGCCCTACGACGAAGGCGAAGTCTGGATCAAGGGGCAGCTGCTCGGCTATCGCTCCGCTGGCCGCACGCTGCGCGATCGCGACAGCGAGGCGAGCGTCGCAGAGGTACGGCGCCCCGTGTCGATGGTGTTCCAGCAGTTCAACCTGTGGCCGCACATGAGCGTGCTCGACAACGTCGCCGCGCCCCTCGTGCTTTCCAAGAAGATGCGCCGCGCGGATGCGCGCGCCAAAGCGCAAGCGGCGCTCGCGCGCGTCGGCCTGCAGCACAAGGCGGACGTCTATCCCGCGCGGCTGAGCGGCGGACAACAGCAGCGCGTCGGCATTGCGCGTGCGCTCGCCATCGAGCCGGAAGTGATGCTGCTCGACGAACCGACTTCGGCGCTCGATCCCGAACTCGTCGAAGAAGTGTTGAACGTGATCCGTTCACTCGCACAGGACGGCATGACGATGGTGATGGTCACGCACGAAATGAGCTTTGCCGCGAAAATTTCCGACAAGGTCGTGTTCATGGAAGCCGGCCAGATCGTCGAGTCGGGGCCGCCCGCACAGCTGTTCGGTAACTCGCGCACGCCGCGTCTTCAGCAGTTTCTCAAACCGTGGTTCGATCGCAGCCTGAGTGTGACCGCGCCGGCAGGAAGGGCTGACAGCGTGGAGCAGACGTCGGGAGCGTCGTCATGATCCGCACCGGTCAACATAACCTCGCGGACGATGCACTGCGCGCCGCGGATCGTATTGACGAGACACGCCTGCTCGCGTCGATCGAGGCACTCGCTGCATTCGGCGCGCGGTCCGATGGCGGTGTGAATCGCCCCGCCCTCAGTGCAACGGATCTGGACGCGCGCCGCTATCTGGTCGCGCACGCGCATGTGTTGGGCTGCACCGTCTCCACCGACGCATGCGCGAACCTGTTCATCCGCCGGCCCGGCATCGACGATGCGTCGCCCGTGATGACGGGCAGCCATATCGACACGCAACCCTCGGGCGGCAAGCTCGACGGCTGCTACGGCGTGCTCGCCGGACTCGAATGCATTGCCGCGCTCAACGATGCGGGCATCCGCACGCGCCGGCCGCTCGAAGTCGCGATCTGGACCAACGAAGAAGGCACGCGCTTCGCGCCGGGTGCAATGGGATCGAGTGCATTTGTCGAGCCGTCGCGCATGCCCGCCTACCTGGACGCCGCCGACGCCGACGGCGTCACGCTGCGCGCCGCGCTGGAGAGCTATCGGCGCGCTTTCCCCGAACTGCCGTCACGCGACGACGCGCTGCCTGCGCATGCGTTCGTCGAGTTGCATATCGAGCAAGGTCCGCAACTGGAGAATGCCGACGTGCCGCTCGGCATCGTCACGGGCATTCAGGGCGTTCGCTGGTACGAATTCCACTGCGAAGGCGTGGCTGCGCACGCCGGCACCACGCCAATGCCGATGCGTCGCGATGCGATGACGCTCGCCGTCGCACTGCGAGCCTCGCTCGAGGAAATTGCACTGTCGCTGGGCGGCGAGCACACGCGCATCACGTTCGGGCGCTGGAGCGTAACGCCGAATTCGATCAACACGATTCCATCCGACGTGACCTTCTCCGTCGATTTCCGTCATCCCGACGCCCATGTGCTCGATGCGTTCGACGAGCAGGTATCGGCTTGCGCAAAGCGCCACGGCGCGCGCATCGCGCCGCTGTTTGCCCACGCGCCGGTGCGTTTCGACGCGGCAGTGCTCGCACGGATCGATGCCGCCTGCCATGCGCTCGACGCGCCGGCGCTGCGCCTCACGTCGGGCGCCTTTCACGACGCGATGTATCTCGCGCAGCACTGCCCAACGGCCATGCTGTTCGTGCCGAGCCGCGGCGGCATCAGCCACAACCCGGCTGAAGCCACGGAAGCCCGTCACCTCGTGCTGGGCGCACGCGCGCTCGCGCACACCCTCACCACTCTTTGCAACGACTGACAAGGAACCCAGATGAGCACGACTGCCACTCACACGCATACGCACGCGCATGCCCACCCGAGCGACGACAACGGCACGGAACTCGGCCAGAACGCCACCTTGCACGAACCGATTTCCGCCGACGGCACGCCCGAGCCCGGCAAGACCTACACGGTGCCCGCGCGCTGCGGCCGCGCCGTGCGCGTCAAGGCGGGGCAGACCATCCGTATCTCGAACCCGCATGGCACGCAGGTCTGCGATACGTGGATCTTCAACGCCACGCACCTGAACGAATTCCTCTCGTTCGAGCACACGCGCGCGTATATCGACAAGATCATTCCGCAGCCGGGCGACCCGCTCGTGACGAATCATCGCCGCCCGATCGCCGAACTGGTCGCCGATACATCGCCGGGCGTGCACGATACGCTGATCGCGGCCTGCGACCTGTATCGCTACCAGAATCTGGGTGTGGCGAGCTATCACGACAACTGCTCGGACAATCTGCGGCTGGCGCTAAAGGCGATCGGCGTGCGCACGCGGGAAGTGCCGCAGCCGTTCAACCTGTGGATGAACATCCCCGTCAAGCCGGATTACACGATCGACTGGCTGCCGCCTGTGTCGAAAGCGGGCGACCATGTGGACATCAAGGCCGCGATGGATTGCATCGTCGTGATGTCGGCGTGTCCGCAGGATATCATTCCCATCAACGCCCTCAACCCGGTCGAAGTCGAGTTCACGGTTCTCGCCTGATACTCGCCAGGCCGTTCTTTTACGCTGATCGACAGAACGCATACGGTGGCCACCAGAAAAACCCCCACGTCCGGCAACGGCGCTTCCCGCAGGCCGTCCCCACTCGCGCCGCGGCGCGCCGCGAAAACGCCCCGCACAGCCGCCCCTCATTCTGCACAAGGGGCGGCAGCCGAAGGTCTTGGCACACGGCTACGGCACGCACGCATGGTGCAGCAGCTCACGCTGAAGGCGCTGGCGGAGCAGGCGGGCTGCTCGGAGAGTCTGTTGTCGAAAGTCGAGGGCGGCCACGCGACGCCCTCGCTTGCAACCTTGCACAGGATCGCGCTCGCGCTGGACACGAACATCGCTGCATTGGTGTCCGGTCCCGTGGCGAACGTCACGCCCGTGCAGCGCGCCAGCGAACGGCCTTCCGTGCGCTTTCCGGGCGTGCAGCAAACCTCGGGGCGACATGGCCGCGCGGGCGGGTCGATCATGCTGGAACGGCTCGTCGTGGCGGGCCCCGGGCAACTGCTGCAAGGCGACATTCACGTGCTCGAACCACTCGCGCGCAGCGACGAGCAGATCAGCCATGCAGGCGAAGAACTGGGCTACGTGCTCGAAGGCGAACTCGAACTCACGCTCGGCAGCGAATGCTACCGGCTGCAGGCGGGCGATTCCTTCTACTTCCCGAGCACCGAGCCGCACAGCTACCGCAATCCCGGCGATTGCATCACCCGCGTGCTGTGGATCAATACACCGCCGACCTTCTAAAGCGTGCAGTTGGCGCTAAACGAAAGTGAAACAGGAGTTCAATGTGACGGGAACCGATCTGACCCAGATGCAGCAGCCGCGCTTCGCGGGCATCCCGACCTTCATGCGCGTGCCGTTCAGCACGGACCTGAGCACCTTCGACATCGCTCTTGCGGGCGTGCCCTTCGACGGCGGCGTCACGGCGCGCCCGGGTGCGCGCTTCGGTCCGCGCGAAATCCGCAACATGTCCACGATGATGCGCGGCATCCATCACGTGACGCGCTTCAATCCGTTCGACGCCTGCCGCGTCGCCGATATCGGCGATGTGCCGTTCACCGACCTCTATCATCTCGAACGCGCGCACGAGGACATCCGTCGTTTCTTCGAACCCGTGTTCCACGCCGGCAAGCTCGCGCTGACGGCGGGCGGCGATCACTCGATCACCTACCCGATCTTCCAGGCGCTGGCGCCGCGCGAGCCGATCGCGCTGGTTCATATCGACGCGCACACGGACACCTGGGATACGTTCAAAGGCTCGAAGTTCACGCATGGCGCGCCGTTTCGCCGTGCGGTCGAAGCCGGTCTGCTCGACCCGAAGCGAACCATCCAGATCGGCATTCGCGGTGCGCAGAATTCGGACGAAGGCTGGCGTTATTCGCTCGATCACGGTATGCGCGTCGTGTTCATCGAGGAGTTCGACGCGCTCGGGCCGGCAGCCGTCGCCGCCGAAGCGCGGCGCATTGTGGGCGA
The DNA here is from genome assembly GCF_002902965.1 of Paraburkholderia hospita. Taxonomy (GTDB): domain Bacteria; phylum Pseudomonadota; class Gammaproteobacteria; order Burkholderiales; family Burkholderiaceae; genus Paraburkholderia; species Paraburkholderia hospita. The sequence goes on from NZ_CP026107.1 coordinate 1,400,319, forward strand.
TGCGCCGGTTTACCTTTCGCTCGATGTCGACGGGCTCGACCCTGTGTTCACGCCGGGCACGGGCACGCCGGAAGTGGGCGGCCTCACGACCCGCGAGACGCAGGCGCTGCTGCGCGGTCTCGACGGGCTCAACTGGGTGGGCGGCGACGTGGTCGAAGTCTCGCCGCCTTACGATCCAAGCGGCAACACCGCGCTCGTCGCCGCGACGCTGATGTACGAAATACTGTGCCTGCTCGCAAAGCGCGCGAGCGATGGAAACCGGTAGCGCGCCGCCAGCGCGCTACTGCTTGCCCTTCCACGGCACGAGCTTGCGCTCCAGCGCGCGCATGCCGAGATCGAACAGCCACGCAATCGCGCCGATCAGCACGATGCCCATCACAACGACATCGGTGCGCAAGAAGCTCGACGCATTGAGCACCATCTGTCCGAGCCCCGCCGTCGCCGCGACCATCTCGGCGGCGACGAGCGTGGTCCAGCCGAAGCCGATCGCAATGCGCAGCCCCGTGAGAATCTCCGGCAACGCGGCGGGCAACACGACGTGCAGCACGACCTGCCTGAAGTTCGCGCCGAGCGACCAGGCGGCGTTGATCTGCTCGACGGTCGCGCTGCGCACGCCCGCGCGCGCGGCCATTGCAATGGGCGCGAAGCAGGCCAGCCAGATGACGATGAGCTTCGCCGTTTCATCGATGCCGAACCAGATCACCACGAGCGGCAGATACGCGAGTGGAGGCAGCGGCCGGTAGAACTCGATAGGCGGATCGAGCAGACCGCGCGCGACGCGGCTCACGCCCATCAACACGCCGATCGGCACGGCCGTCACGCATGCGAGCGCAAACGCGCCGAACACGCGGATCGCGCTCCACATCAAGTGTTCCGACAACGGCAGGCCGCCCTGAATGCGGCCGTTCCACGCATCGGCGAATGCGCGCCAGACGGCGTCCGGCGATGGCAGAAACAGCGGCGGCACCCAGCCGAAATGCGACGAGGCCCACCACAGCAGCAGCAAGGCCGCGACGCACAGCGTGCTGAGCGCGGCGGTCGGGCCTTCGCCGGGTATGCCGCGATTGGCCTTGCGCTTACGTGTGCGTGCCGCGTCGGCGTCGCCGCGATGCGCGGCACGCAGGCGGCCTGTCGCGTCGTGCCGCGAAGAATCGATCGAGTTCATCAGGCGGCCTCCCGCACGGTCTCATGCAAGCGCCGCGTCAAACGCTCGCGCCACTCGATAAAGGCCGCCGACGACTTCACCGCGCGCGCGTCGCGCGACGCCAGGTATTCGCGCGCGAACGGCAACTCGTGCACTTCCGCGACGCGTCCAGGGCCAGGCGTCATCAGCACGAGGCGGGTCGCGAGAAATAGCGCCTCTTCGACGCTGTGCGTGATGAAGAACACCGTCTTTTGCGTGCGCGACCACACGTCGAGCACGAGTTCCTGAACCGTTTCGCGCGTGAGCGCATCGAGCGCGCCCATCGGCTCGTCCATCAACAACACTTGCGGGTCGCTCGCCAACGCGCGGGCGATGCCCACGCGCTGCTGCATGCCGCCCGACAGCGCGTACACCTTCGCGTTCGCATGCCGCTCCAGCCCGACGAGCGCCAGCGTGCGCCGCGCGATCTCGTGCCGCTCGTCGCGCGCGACGCCGCGAAAGCGAAGTCCGAGCGCGACGTTGTCGAGGACGTTGAGCCACGGCATCAGCGCATGCTTCTGAAACACGACGCCGCGCTCCGCGCCGGGCCCTTCGATCGGCGCATCATTCAGGCGCACCTCGCCTTCCGTGGGATCGACGAAACCCGCAATGCAATTGAGCAGCGTGGTCTTGCCGCAACCCGACGCGCCCAATGCAACGACGAATTCACCGCTGTCGATGCGCAGATCGACGCCCGCGAGCGCGGGCTCATCCGCACCGTCATAGGTCACACCGACGCCGCGGATTTCCAGCGCGCTCATCGCGCGGCCTGTTGCGCGAAGCGAGGATTCACGGCGCCCGAGTAGTCGGGCAGCACGTTCTGGATCGTGCCCTGCGTTTTCAGGAACGCCGCCGTCGCCGCCAGCGATGCCGCCGCGCCCGACTGCTTGCCGCCGCCGAGCCACGTCGGCGACGCCTGTTCCGCCGGCGTCGGGAACGCGTACAGCGCGAGGCTTGCGGGCACGTCGGCGGGCGTTGCGCCCGACTCCTGCGCGACGGCCTGCACTTCCTTCGAAGCGGGCGTCCATGCCGCCTTGTGATCGCGATACTGCGCATCCGTTTCGGCCAGCACCTTGACGAGGCCCGTCATGAACGCGGCGTTGTCGCGCTCGAACTGGCGCGCAGCGACGAAGCCGTCGAAGGTCGCCTTGCCCGATTCCTTCGCGACTTCACCCGACGTGATCAGCACCTTGCCGTTCTGCTTGACCTTCGCGAGCACCGGGTCCCAGATGTAGGTCGCGTCGATGTTGCCGCGCTGCCATGCAGCCGCGACCTCGGGCGGTCGCAGGTTCAGGATCTTCACCGTCGACGGATCGACACCAGCCTGCTGCAACGCGACGAGCGCATGGAAGTGCGACGTCGACACGAACGGCAGACCGATCGTCTTGCCCTTCAGGTCGGTGAGCTTCGTCACACCCGAACCGTCGCGCGCGACGAGCGCTTCGGCATCGTTGATGTTGTCGAGAATCCAGAACAGCGACAGATCAACGCCCTGGGACAGCCCCGCCGCGATCGGGCTGGAGCCCGCTTCGCCGAGCTGGATGGAGCCCGACGCGAGCGCGCGGATCACGTCCGCGCCGCTGCCGAGCTTGCGGTACGTAACCTTGTAGCCGGTGGCTTTTTCGACGGCGCCCGTGACCTGGGCGTAGCGCCACGGCACGACCATGTCCTGATAGCCGATCACGACTTCGCGGGTTTCGGCGTGGGCGGGCGAGACAATCGCGGCCGACGCCACGACGAACGCGGCGGCGTGCAACGCGCGGCGCAGGAAGGAGAGAGTGTGGTTCATCGGAAGGTTGCGTGCTGGTTATGGAAACTGCATGAGGCTTCCGACTATAGGCACTTCTCGCCGCCGTCGTTCCAATGTTTCGTGCGTAGCAAATTACGCCGTTGCAGCTTTGCTTTTCATGCGGAAACAGCGGATGCCGCTGATATCGCTGCACAGAACGGTTTGTGCAGTCGGCCAGCCGGATTTGCGCGCTTGTCGTATCGTATTTCGCGCACGCTTCGCAATCCGCTTACCTTTTCGGCAAGGGCTTCCATCATGACCCGATCCCGTCAGTTGCATCTCGGCGCTTTCATGCGTCCCGTCAGCCTGCATACCGGCGCGTGGCGCTATCCCGGCGCTTTTCCCGACGCAAACTTCAACATCGCGCATCTGAAGCGCTTCGTGCAGACGCTCGAACGCGCGTGCTTCGACGCGTTCTTCATGGCCGATCATCTGGCCGTGCTCAACATGCCGCCCGCCGCGCTCAGGCGCAGCCACACGGTGACATCGTTCGAGCCGTTGACGCTGCTCGCCGCGCTGTCGTCGGTGACGGAGCGTATCGGCTTGATCGCAACTTCGTCGACGACCTTCGACGAGCCGTATCACGTCGCGCGCCGTTTCGCTTCGCTCGATCATCTGAGCGGCGGACGCGCCGGCTGGAATCTCGTGACCACATCCAATCCCGATGCGGCGCTCAACTTCGGCCTCGAAGCACACGTCGAGCACGGCGAGCGCTATCACCGCGCGCGCGAGTTTTACGACGTCGTCACGGGCCTGTGGGATAGCTGGGCCGACGACGCGTTTGTCCGCGACGTCGAAAGCGGCGTCTTTGTCGACACCGAGCGGATGCACGTGCTCGGCCACAAAGGCGAGCATCTGTCGGTGCGCGGGCCGCTGAACATTGCGCGGCCGGTGCAGGGCTGGCCCGTCGTCGTGCAGGCGGGATCGTCGGAAGCGGGACGCCAGATCGCCGCCGAAACGGCCGATGCCGTGTTCACCGCGCCGCCCTCGCTCGCCGAAGGGCAGCGCTTTTACGCCGATGTAAAAAGCCGTGTCGAGCGCGCGGGCCGGGACCCGGATCATCTGAAGATACTGCCGGGCGCTTTTGTGGTGGTCGGCGATACCGTCGATGAAGCACGCGAAAAGCGCGCGCTACTCGATACCTTCGTGCACTACGACAGCGGTATCGCGTCGCTGTCGATCGCGCTCGGCCATGACGTGTCGCAGCTCGACCCCGATTCGTTGCTACCCGAAATTCCCGAGAGCAACGCCAGCAAGAGTTCGCGGCAGCGTGTCGTCGATTGGGCGCGTCGCGACCAGTTGACCATCCGCCAGCTTGCACAGCGGATCGGCGGCTATTCGGGGCTGGAAATGGTCGGCACGCCCGCGACGATCGCCGATCAGATGGAGCAATGGCTAGTCGAGCACGGCTCGGATGGATTCAACGTGATGTTCCCGTATCTGCCAGGCGGCCTCGACGATTTCGCCGATAAAGTCGTGCCCGAACTGCAACGGCGCGGCATTTTCCGGCGCGCGTATGAAGGCACGACGCTGCGCGACCATCTCGGCTTGCCTCGCCCGGAAAACCGTTTCTTCGCGCGGCGCAGAGGCGACTAGACCGCCACCGCTTCGCGCAGGAAATCCACCAGCGCCGATTGCACCGCGTTCATCGCGCCGCCCGCGCCGATGAGCGCGAGCTCCGTGGGCGGCAAACGCGGCAGGTCGAAGCACACGCTATGCTCGGGCAGCACGGCCGTGGTCGGCAGCACCGTGATGCCGAGGCCGGAAGCAACGGCCGCCTGAATGCCCGTCAGGCTATGGCTGCCGAACGCGACGCGCCAGCTTCGCTGCGAATGATCGAGGCTGCGGATCGCGCGCTTGCGGTACACGCAGCCTTGCGGAAACAGCGCCAGCGGAATCGGCTCGCCATCCTCGGGCGGCACTTCGATCATGCGCCCGCGCACCCACACGAGCGATTCTGGCCACGACGCGAGACACGGCCCACTGCCCGGCTCGCGTTTGACGAGCGCAATCTCGATCTCGCCACCAGACAGCTTGCGGTGCAGATCGGAACTCATGCCCGCGACGGTTTCGAGCCGCGCTTCGGGCCGCGCCTTGACGAAGCCCGACAGGATCGACGCCATGCGCCTCGCGTCGAAGTCTTCCGGCACGCCGATGCGGATCGGCGTGCGCCAGACGTCGCTCGCGAGCGCGTCCTGTGCCTCCTGCGACAGCGCGATCAGGCGGCGCGCATACTGCGTGAGCAGTTCGCCGTGCTCCGTCGCCGTCACCTGGTTGCCCGTGCGGTCGCGCATCAGCAGCGTACGGCCGACCAGTTCTTCGAGGCGCCGCACCTGCTGGCTGACCGTCGACTGGGTGCGGTGCACGCGGTCGCCGGCCCGTGTAAAGCTGCCTTCGTCGACGACGCACACCAGCGTCTTCAGAAGTTCGAGATCGAGCATGACGGGCGCCTCATATTTACGATTCCACTAAGCATGCCATTTTAATTTAATTTCCCAATATGCGGCGCGAGGCATAGTCTGTGTTCCATATCGACGTCACCGGAAAGGAGTCACACATGTCACTTGAAAACTCACCGCGCCCGTCGTGGCTGACCTTCGATTGCTACGGCACGCTGATTCAATGGGACGAAGGGCTGCTGGAGGCCGTCACGGCGATCCTCGCCGGCAAGCACGCCGCCGCCATCGATCCGCGCGAGTTCATCGCCGTCTACGACAGGCACGAGCACGCGCTGGAACAGACGCCGCCGCACCGCTCGTTCCGCGAAGTCGCGGGCCACGCGCTGCGCATCGCGCTGGAGGAGTTCGATCTGCACGCCGACGACAACGACATCCGCCTGCTGACCAGCCGCATCTCCGCGATGCCGCCCTTCCCCGAAGTGACGGATACGCTGCGCACGCTGAAGGAAGCGGGCTACCAGCTGTGCATCGTGTCGAATACCGACGACGACGTGATCGCCGGCAACGTCGCGCAGCTCGGCGGCTATATCGACCGCGTGATTACCGCGCAGCAGGCAGGCGCGTACAAACCCAACCGGCGGCTTTTCGACTATGCTCACGAACAGCTAGGCGTATCGCTCGACGAGGTGGTGCATATCTGCGCAAGCCCGCATCTGGATCACGCAGCGGCGCGCGATATCGGCTTTCGCTGCGTGTGGATAGACCGCGGCACGGGCCGCCAGCGCCTGCCGGACTACACGCCCGACGCCACGCTCGCGACGCTCGACAAGGTGCCGCCGCTGTTCGCGTCGCTCGGCTGGTGAAACGCGCAAAGGACCTGTCATGGCTCATACGCTCAACGTCAACACCTCTGCGGTCTCGCGTCGCACCGCGCTCGATTCCGACGCGGTGCACGCGGCCCGCATCGAACTGGCCGCGTGTTTTCAGCTTGCCGCCCAGCATGGCCTCGAAGAAGGCGTGTGCAATCATTTTTCCGCCGTCGTGCCGGGACATGACGATCTGTTCTTCGTCAATCCGTATGGCTTCGCCTTTTCGGAAGTCACGGCATCGCGCCTGCTGATCTGCGATTTCGACGGCAACGTGATCGAGGGTGACGGCAGCCCGGAAGCGACGGCGTTCTACATTCATGCGCAGTTGCATCGGGCCATGCCGCGCGTGAAGGCCGCGTTTCACACGCATATGCCGAACGCGACCGCGCTGTGCCTCATCGAAGGACCGCCGCTGTTGTGGCTCGGGCAAACCGCGCTGAAGTTCTACGGCCGCACCGCCGTCGACGAGCACTACAACGGCCTCGCGCTCGATACATCCGAAGGCGACCGCATCGCGGCTGCAATGGGCGACGCGGACATCCTGTTCCTGAAGAACCACGGCGTGATGGTGGCGGGCGCGAGCATCGCCGAAGCCTGGGACGATCTGTACTACCTGGAGCGCGCCGCCGAAGTGCAACTCAAGGCGATGCAGAGCAACCGGCCGCTCAAGCCCGTACCGCACGACATCGCGCAGCGCGCGTATGAGCAGATGCGGCTGGGCGACAAGGAAAGCGCGCGAGCACACCTCGACAGCGGCATCAGGCGTCTGCGCGACGCAGGCAACCGCTTCGAGAAGTGATCCGGTAACGCGTCTGATCGACCGTGACCCGCATGGCGTCTTTCACGCCGCCACCAGCCCCTTGTCCTTGAGCCACTCCGGATTGAACAGGCGCGCGCGATACAGCTCGCCGCGATCGCACAACGGCGTGACGATCGTATGGCCCGGTCCCATCTGCTGCGCGAGCGCGACGGCCGCGGCCACGTTGATTCCCGTCGATCCGCCAACGTACAGTCCCTCTTCGCGCAGCAGGCGATACACCATCGACACGCAGGTCTGATCGTCGATGCTGAACGCGTCGTCGATCGCCGTGCCTTCGAGGTTGGCCGTCACCCGGCTGGAGCCGATGCCCTCGGTGATCGAGCTGCCTTCGACCTTGATCTCGCCCGTTTTGACGTAGCTGAAAAGGCCGCTGCCATGCGGATCGGCGAGCACGATCCGCACGTTCGGATTCTTTTCCTTCAGGAAGCGGCTGACGCCCGCGAGGGTGCCGCCCGTGCCCGTCGCGCAGACGAACGCGTCGACCGTACCCGCCGTGTCGCGCCAGATTTCGGGGCCGGTGGTCTCGTAGTGCGCCTGACGGTTGACGACGTTGTCGAACTGATTGGCCCAGATCGCGTTGTCCAGTTCCTGCGCGAGACGGCCCGCGACCTTCTGGTAGTTGTTCGGGTCCTTGTACGGCGCGGCGGGCACGGGCCGCACTTCCGCGCCAAGCACGCGCAGCAGTTCCATTTTCGCGGGCGACTGCGTGTCGGGAATCACAATCACGCAGCGGTAGCCGCGCGCCGCGCAGATATGCGCGAGTCCGATCCCCGTATTGCCCGCCGTGCCTTCGACAACCGTTCCGCCCGGCTTGAGCGCGCCGCGGCGTTCGGCGTCCTGGACGATGTAGAGCGCGGCGCGGTCTTTCACCGAGCCGCCCGGATTCATGAACTCCGCCTTGCCGAGTATCTCGCAGCCGGTTTCGGCGCTGAGCGCCGCGAGCCTGATGAGCGGCGTCTCGCCGATGCAGCCGATGAATCCTTTGCATACGCGCATGTCCGCCCCTCGTTTCAGATGACCGGCAGCAAATGCGGCTGCCACATGTCGAAGGATAGTGCGCCGCGCCTGACAACGCGATCGACACACCAGGCGGGCTGCGATCGCTGCTACACCTGACGCGCGACGTGATCGGTGATCTGCCGCAGCTTGTGCAGCATCTGCTCGCCCGATGCAATGTAGAGCGCCCTGTCGCCCGTCAGGACGCTCGCACGGAACGTCTGCAGCGCATGCTTCAGCGGTTCGTACCTGAGCACGGAAGCCGCGCCGTCGACGCGATGAATCCACTGCCGCAGGACAGCAGGCTCAGCCTCGCCGAGCATGCCTTCGAGTTCATCGGCGTCAGTCGTCATGGTCTGGACGATGATTTCGATCAGCTTCTCGTCGCGCCCGGTGCTGCCGAAGTTCTGATTGATCGCGTCCCAGTCGAGATCGGGCAGTTCGCCTGGTTCCGTCGCTGCGGCAGGTACGGCGGCAGGTCCAGCCACATGAGGCGTGGCGCGCGGCGCGTCCACCTGTGGCGCGGGCCGTCCGTCGCTCGCGGGCGCGCTGTGCCCCTGCAGGCACTGCGGCGCGAACCGGGTAAGGCACGCAAGCAGATCGCTGAGCTTGGCCGGCTTGTACAGGCATTCGTCCATGCCGGCGGCGAGACACTCTTCGCGTTCTTCCCGCCCCACGCTCGCCGTCAATCCGACGATGGACATGCGCCGCGCGTCATCCGTCCGTTCGCGCACGCGGGTTGCCAGCGTATAGCCGTCCATCTCGGGCATGTGACAGTCGGTGATCAGCAGCGCATAGTCCGCCGACGCCATCGCTTTCAGCGCCTGCACGCCGTCTTCGACGGTGTCGCACGTGCAGCCGAGCAGTTCCAGTTGCTGCCGCAGCAGATGCCGGTTGATCCCGTTGTCTTCGGCGATCAGGATCAGCGCATGATCGCGCAGCGCATCGGCGCGGCCGCGCGGCGCAGCCGGTGTGAGCGCCGACGCCGCGGATTCCAGTCCCAGTTCGGCGTCCCCGTGCAAGACGGCATTGCAGACGGCAGCCACGCCCTCGAGCGTGACGGGATAGACGCACAGATAGCAGAGGTCCCCCATGCGGACATATCCGCCCGTCTTGATGGTCGCGGTCGTGGGAACGACGGGGACGCCTCCCACCTGCATTTGAACTGCGGGCTTCTGCTGGGCTTGCGTGAGAGGCTCGTCCGCTGACGGGCTTTCCGCTGTCAGCTGGTCGTCGATGATTAGCCGGCACTCCGCTGGCAAGTCGCCCGGGGAAAGCGCTGCATTCGGATCGAGAATCGCCACCGTGCCGCCGAAAGTGCGCAACGCTTGCGTCATGCTGCGCAGCACAGACGCATCGCGAACACGAAGACCGACGGTGACGCCCGCCAGCGGATAGCTTTGAAACTCACGCTGGTTCACTTCCAGCGGCAGGCGGAACTCGACCTGGGTGCCGCGCCCGACTTCGCCTTCCATGCCGATGGTGCCGCCGAGCATGGCCACCAGCCGCCGCGAGATCGTCAAGCCGAGACCTGTACCGCCATAGCGGCGCGTCGTCGAGGCTTCGGCCTGCACGAACGGCTGAAAGAGGCGCGCCCGCTGATCCTGGCTGATGCCGATTCCCGTGTCGCTCACGCGCCAGACAATGGTTTGCTTGCCGTCAGTTTCGCCCGCGAGTTCGACGTCGAGCCGAATGCTGCCTTCCGTAGTGAACTTGATCGCGTTGCTGAGCAGGTTGAATAGAATCTGCCGTAGCCGCACGCCGTCGCTCCACACCACGGGCGCAATCGCCGCGTCGATGCACAGCGCCAGCTTCAGCCGCTTCTCCTGTGCGCGCCAGAAAAACAGCGAGAACGTGCTCGTGCACAGATCGCGGATATCGACGGGCGCCCGCTCCAGCGCGATCTTGCCGGCTTCGATCTTCGAGTAGTCCAGAATGTCGTTGAGGATCTGCAACAGCGATTCTGCTGCCTGCGAGATCAGCTTCACCTTGACCGCCTGGTCGGGGCGCAGGTTGCTGTGTGCTAGCAGTTCGATCAGTCCTATCACGGCGCTCATCGGCGTGCGTATTTCATGGCTCATCGCCGCGAGAAACTCGCTCTTCGCGCGCGACGCCTGCTGCGCCGCATCGCGCGCCTCGCCAAGCGCGACGGCATGCTGATGCTGTTCTTCGGCGTCGCTCCAGTAGCCGGTCCAGACGAGATCGTCGTGCTCGACCCGATGCGGCACAGCGTGCAACCGCGTCCACCGGAAGGCGCCGCGGCGCTGCACGCGAAGTTCGCGGCTCACGGTCGCCAGCGTCTGCTCGGCCTTGTACGCCTCGGTCAGAAGAGCGGCGCGGTCCTCAGGATGAACCGCTGCGAGCACCGATCCCGGAATGGCTTGCAGCTCAGCGCTGGTCTTGCCGAACATTTCGACGGTATTGCCGCTTAGCCAGATGACCCGGGAGTCACCGTTTCTAGCCTGTCGATACTGGAAGGCTGTCGCCGGCAACTGGCTGGTTACGTCGATGAGCCGCAGCTCTGCTTCCCGGCGTTCGCGCGCCTCCTTGTGCAACACGCGGCGCGAGCGCCACAGCACCGCGATCACGGCCAGCAGCGCGAGCGCCACGGGCGCGAACCTCAGCGCGATGTCTTTCCACGACGGCCCCAGTTCATAGTTCGCCCGGAAGTAGCGGTTCTGGATCGAGAGCCGCTCGGTGTCCGGCAACGCCGCGAGCGCGCGGTCGATCAGCGGCATCAGCCGGGCCGCCAGCTTCGGCGACACGGCAAAGCCCGTCTGCAGCGAACGGCCCCCGGAGCCGATGATGCGCAGATTGTCGCCATGCATGCGCTGCAGCATGTAGTGAACCGTGGCCAGATCGTCCACATAGACATCGGCCTTGCCTTCGGCGACCGCGTTCATGCCCGTCCCGACATCCGGCACGACGACGATGCGTGCCTGCGGCGCTGCGCCCGTCACCAGCCAGCGCAGACCGCCGCCGTCGGTGACGGCGACGCGCTTGCCGTTCAGATCGCGTAGCTGGCCAAGAGCAGGCGCATCGTTACGGCCGACGGCAACAACCGGAAACGTCGCGTACGGGCGCGACACCGGAGTACCGCGCAATGCGGGGTCGTGAAGAATGGCGACGGCGACCAGATCCAGCGTTCCCGCTTGCAGGGCATCCACGGTGGCGGCGAAGCCCGGCTCGGGCCGACGTACGAAACTGATCCCCAGCCGGTTCGCCAGATAGCGCAGATAGTCCTGCGCCATGCCATGCGTCTGCCCGCTGTCGTCGACGTAACTGTACGGCGGCAGCCCGCTGTCCACGCCCACGCCCAGCGGCGGCAGCGAGCGCAGCCACGCGCGCTCCTCGTCGCTCAGTTGAAACGGCGCGGACGACTCCGCTTGAATCGGCCCGGTGGTCATCCAGCGGCTCAGGATGCGCTGCCGGGCATACTCGGGCAGTGCGTTCAGCCGTTCGTCGACACCGTCGCGCAACGCCTGTTGCCTGCGCGCAAAGCCGAAGCGCACGCCGCTTTCCGTTTCGCGATAGCGATTCAGTTCCGCCAGCCCGGCGAACTCCGGCTGCGACAACAGGTAGTCGGCGACGGGCAGAAACGTGATGTAGACGTCTGCCTCCTTGCGCAGCACATCGCGCAAGCCCTCCTGCGGACTGTGTGCGCGCACGAAGACGGAGTCGGGGTAGCGCTCGTGCGATACCTGCTCGATGTACGAGCCTGCCTCTGCGGCAATGCGCTTGCCGGCGAGGCGTGGCGGCTCGCCGTCGCGTGCGGCATCCGATGCGCGCCCGACCACGACGACGTCGGAATCGTAGTAAGGCTCGGACAGGATCAGGCAGCGCCTTGCCTCGATGGGCTTCTGCACGGCGAGCACGATGTCGACGGAGCCGGCGCAAGCTGCCGCGCTCAACGAAGCATAGTCAGGAAACACCCGCACCCGCAGTTGCGCGGAAGGGTCGAGAACGGATTTGAGGATATCGAACGCGGCGCCGGACACCTGACCGTTGTTGACGATCATAAGCGGCGGCCAGCCGCCTTCCGGGACGCCCACGGTGAGACTTGCAGGCTTGTGCGGGTGAGATTGCGCCTGCGCGGTGGCATCGATCGATGCCGCCGCAAGCATCACGCATAAAATCCGGCACAGTGTGAGGCAGCGATCGCGGATGCTTTTCATGGCTGTCAGGGAAACGACCACCAGCGCAGACGGGCACCGGGGTCAGGTCGCTGAATCCATGATAGTGCCCCTTCAGACTGTTCGTGGCGCTTATTGGTCACACCGGGTGGCGCGCAACGAACTCCCGCGAAAACTCGCTCAGGCCAGCTCGACGATCACTTCATCGAGCGCGCGAAACGGCGCGAGCAGCGCTTCGTCGGCCAGCGCCGAGGTGATGAGCCGCCAGTCGCGCTGCAGCGGCGTCCAGTGTTGCTGGCGCGCGCGGCCGAGCTTGTCGGAATCGGCGAGCACGATGATTTCGGCGGCGCGTGACACGATGCACTCCTTCAGATACGCCTGCTGCGCCGACGCTTCGCACAGCCCGAACCCCGCGACCACGCCGTCCGCGCCGAGAAACGCGCGGTCGACGGTCAAACGGCTGAGGATGAGTTCCGCGAGCGGCCCGAGCGTGCTCATGCTGGAGCCGCGCAGCTCGCCGCCGATCAGCGTGAGCCGCACGCCTGGCGCATTGGCGAGCGCCGTGACCGCGAGCAGATTGTTGGTGACCACATGCAGGTCTTCGCGCGTCGACAGATGCCACGCGAGCTGGGCGCAGGTCGTGCCACCGTCGAGCAGCACCGTGTCGCCGTCGAGCACGTGCAAGGCGGCCGCCTGCGCGATGACTTCCTTTTGCTCGCGCTGCGCCGACTTGCGTTCTTCGAGTGACGCTTCCGGTTCGTGTACGCCGACCCGCGCGGTTGCGCCGCCGTAGGTGCGCACCAGGCGCTTCTGCTTCGCGAGCGCCGTCAGGTCGCGGCGGATCGTCGCTTCCGACACGCCCAGCGTGGCGCACAACGCCTCGACGTTGGCGTCGCGCGTGCGTACGAGTTCGAGAATCGCCTGATGACGGTCGGTCGTTTTTTTCACGTCTGCGGGAGTCCGGGAATGGGGCTCGATCTTACACCAGCCCCTTTGCGCCCATTCGACGGCGGGCACGTGCGGCGTTGCTGCCGCGCCGGCTCGCCGCCTTCCGCGCTCAGCGGCGCGTCGCCAGTTCCGCGCCCTGGCGCAGCGCTTCGAGCATGCTGCCTTCGTCGACGATACCCTTGCCCGCGATATCGAACGCGGTGCCGTGATCCACCGACGTGCGGATCACTTCCAGCCCCACCGTCACGTTCACGCCCGCTTCGAGGCCGAGCACCTTCACCGGGCCGTGGCCCTGGTCGTGATACATCGCGACCACCAGATCGAAGTCGCCTCGGCCAGCGCGGAAAAACAGCGTGTCGGCGGGCAGCGGGCCCGTGACGTCGAGGCCGCGTTCCTGCAGCAGCTTCACGGCGGGAATGATCTTCTCTTCTTCTTCGCCATAGCCGAACAGGCCGTTTTCGCCCGCATGCGGATTGATGCCGCACACGCCGATGCGCGGATGTTCAATGCCCGCCTTCACGAGCGTCGCGTTGCCGCGTTCGATGGTCCGCTGCACGAGGCCCGGCTCGATCTTGCGGATCGCGTCGATGATGCCGATGTGCGTCGTCACGTGAATCACGCGCAGTTGCGGCGCGACCAGCATCATCGACACTTCGTCGACACCCGTCAGATGCGCGAGCATTTCCGTGTGGCCTGGATACTTGTGGCCGCCTGCGTGCAACGCTTCCTTGTTCAGCGGCGCCGTGCAGATCGCGTCGATCTTGCCCGCCTGCGCGAGTTCGACGGCGCGCTTGATGTACTGATACGCGGCGTCGCCCGCCAGCGCCGACAACTCGCCGAACGGCAGGTCGTCGGGAATCAGGCCGAGGTCGATGCAGTCGATCGTGCCCTGCTCGTAGCGTGCATCGGATGCGTCCTCGATGCGGCGAATCGTCATCGTCCCGCCGACAATCTGGTTCGCGCGTTCAAGGCGCTTCGCGTCGCCAATCACGAGCGGACGGCATTGCGCGTAGACCGACGCGTGTGCGAGGCTCTTGACGACGACTTCCGCGCCGACGCCTGTTGCATCGCCCATCGTGATGCCGATTACGGGAAGGTAGTTGCTCATGATGTGATCTCGTGGGTACTTGCTATTCATTCGCGGACGTCAGTGCGAAACGACGTCGCGCTCGGTTTCGTTGCGCAGGGTCAGCCATGCGGCGTACAGCGCGTGATCGGTGCCGAATGCGCCCGCCTTCGTCACGACGCCGGGACAATGGGTGCGGGTCGCGTCGAGCGGCCTTGCGACCGCGACGCCCGCTTCGATTTCGGCCAGCAATTGCAGATTGCCGATGCGCGCGGCTGCCAGCATCGCGCGCGCGGTCTCGCCGCCCGTCGCGATCAGGCCGCCCGTCTTCGTGAAGTGCGGCTCGACCAGCGCAGCGAGCGCCGCCGACAGTTGCGCGCCTTCGGCGGGATCGAACGCGTCGTCGCGGCCGATGCGCAGCAACAGATCGACACCCGCCTTCAGCGACACGCCGACCTGGTCCTGCCACGCGCGCCAGTCGCGATGGCGCTCGCCTTCGCGCAGCACGACGGGCGGCACGATCAGTTCTTCGACGCCGCCGCGCTCGCGCAGCATTGCGCATTGACGCTCGCTGACGGCCGACAGGCTGCCGACCAGAATCAGGATCGGGCCGCCGGGAAACGCGTCGCTGCCGGGCTTACGCTCACCAGCATCGGCGCGCGGAATTAGCGCCGCGATCTCGCGCGCAAGCCCGCCCGATCCGACCCAGAAGAACGCCGCGTCGCTTTGCAGCGTGGCGCGGGCGAGCGCGCGCAAGGCCTTCTCGCTTTGCGTATCGACGATCAGCGCCTGCACGCCGTTCGCCGCCATCGCGCCAATGCACACGGCCAGCGTTTCGGGTTCGTCGGCGAGTGCTTCGGCGTCGAGCGGGTCCGTGGTCAGACCCGCCGCTTCGAGTTGCGCCGCGATGCCGGCGGTTACACCCGCATGCTCCAGCTTCCATGTCGCTGTCTGTTCGAGCGGCTCGCCGTGCACGAACACGCGGCCGTCGCGCACCGTGCGTCCCGTCGCCGGGAATGCGGGCGCGACGATCGCCATGCCGGCGAGCGCCTGCAGGCCAGCCACTTCCGCTGCCCAGTTGCCGCGCAGCGTCGAATCGATTTTCTTGTAGAGCCGCTGGTCGCGCGCGCTCATCTCGGCATAGGCTGCCGACGTGCGCGCGGCTGCGTCGTGAGGCGTGAGACGGCGCGTGTCGGTATCGACGGCGATCGTGTCCGCGCCGTCATGCGCAGGTGTGCGCGCCGCCTCCAGCGTGACGACCGTGCGATGGCCCGCGCTCGCGAAACCGATCGCGCAGTCCGCGGCGCCCGACAGATCGTCCGCGAGAATCAGAATCTTCATCGTGCCAGCCCTTCGCGATTCTTCGTGCGCGCGCCTTCCTGGCGCTGCTGATAGCGCTTCGCCACCTGCGCGGTCAGGATCGGCGACAGGATCGCCGTGATCACGACGCATGCGGCCACCAGCAGCGTCGCGCTCTGCGCCGCTTCGTTGTACACCGGGTTCGCCGCCGCGACGAGCGCCGGCACAGCCGCTGCGTTGCCCGCCGTATTGGCTGCCGCCACGCCGGCGACGCCCGTGCCGCCCGTCAGGCGATCGGCGAAGTACAGCGGAATGCCCGTCACGATCACCACCGCGATGCCGAGACCAATGCCGAGCAACCCGGCCTGCCAGACCTTGTGCAGATCGAGGCCCGCGCCGAGCGCCAGTGCGAAGAACGGAATCATCACGGGCACCGCCTTCGCGAGAAAGTCGCGCATTTCGCGGTCCAGATTGCCGAGCAGCATGCCGAGCGCGAGCGGCAGGATGCTGCCGACCAGCGTTTGCCACGGGAACGCCGACAGACCCGCGACGCCGAGCGTCACCATGGTCAGGAACGGACCCGATTCGAGCGACATCAACGTGTACGCGCCGACGTCTTCCGAGCGGCCATACTGGCCCATCAGCGCCATGTAGAGGCCGCCGTTGGTGTCGTTCATCGCCGCGACCACGGCGAGCGTCGAGATGCCCGCGAACAGGCCCGACGACACGGGATGCTCGCCAAGCACATGGCCGAGAATCACACCGACGATCACCGCCGCCCCAACCTTCGTCACGAGCAGCGCGCCGCCCTTCTTCATCAGATACGGCGTCGCCTTCACGTCGATACTCGCGCCCATGCAGACGTAGAACACGGCAAGGATAGGCAGCGCGCCCGTGAACAGCGCATTCGTGAACGATCCGAAGAACTTCGGCATGCCGGGCAGGAACGTCGCCACCAGCGAGCCGATGAGCAGCGGCACGATCATCATGCCGCCGGGGATGCGCTCGATCGAGCGTTTGATGGGAATCTGAACCATGCGAGTCTCCTAGCTTTATTAAGCGCCGCGTCTATCCGCGATTTTGATTGAAACAGTCATCATTCGATCAAATCGATCAGTTTGGAGTGTAGACCGTTTGATTGGATTGCGCAAACCGATCATGCATTTGCGCAAAACGATCATTTCGCGGACGGCGCGCTCAATGCCCACGACCTCGCCCATTACC
Source organism: Paraburkholderia hospita (assembly GCF_002902965.1). Taxonomy (GTDB): domain Bacteria; phylum Pseudomonadota; class Gammaproteobacteria; order Burkholderiales; family Burkholderiaceae; genus Paraburkholderia; species Paraburkholderia hospita. Next base: position 1,417,045 of record NZ_CP026107.1, read on the forward strand.
GGCGCGCGGCACGCACCGTATTGCGCCGCGTGTCGCGGCTCTCGCTGTCGCTCACGCTGCGCACGATCGACGCAAACGAGCGGGCCGCGGGCGTGCGCGCCTCGTCCCTGCGCCACAGCAAACCGGGCGAACGCACGGGCGTCGGACTTTCGAGCGGAATCAATTTCACGTCCTCGCGCCGCAGCGCATGCGTCGACACGATCGTCGCGATGTCGGTCTCTCTGACCAGTTCGATCATCGGCGCGATGGCGTTCATTTCCGCGACGACGACGGGCGCCGCATTCGCCATCCGGAACGATTCGTCGAGCAGCACGCGCGTGGAAAAACTGCGCGGCAACAGCACCATGCGCTGCAGATGAAGCTCGGACACGCGCACGAAGCGCCGCTTCGCGAACGGATGCCGCAGCCCGACGGCGAGCATCATCTCCTCGGTGTAGAGCGGCTCGAAACGCAGCGGCAACGCGTCGTTCGGCTTGTACGTCACGCCGATATCGAGGTCGCCGCGCAGCAGCGCCTGCGCGATGCCGTCGCCCGTCATTTCGAGCACGTCGACGCGCACGGACGGATGCCGGTCCAGAAACAGCGACACGCAGCGCGGAATGATGTGCAGGTTGAACGTGTGCGTCGCGCCGATGCGCACGACGCCCGTCATTTCCTCGGCGGCATAGCGCACGGTCGACACGCCTTCGTCGACTTCGCGCAGCGCATTGCGCACGCGCTCCAGAAACAGCTCGCCCGCTTCCGTCATCGTCACGCGCCGGCCTTCGCGCTCGAACAGCCGGCAGCCGAGTTCATCTTCGAGCTGGCGGATCTGATGCGACAGCGTCGATTGCGTGACGTGAACCTTTTGCGCGGCGACGGTGAAGCTCAATTGCTCGGCAAGGGCCGCGAAGTAGCGCAGATGTCGTAGTTCCATGGGTTCTCGTGGGTCGCGTTTGAATCGATGGCATCGATAGATAATCAGCGAAAAATACCATTTTTATCGATAGATTGCCTGCCTTACACTGGCCTCGCCATCAACGATCGCAGCGAGAGGAGACCTCGACGCGATGCTCAACGGACCCGCGAAGCACCCATGAAAATCGGCAAAGAGACTATTCCGCGCACGTCGATCTCGACCTCGAATACGCACACCATCGTCGTGCGAGGACGCGACCTCGCGAACGAACTGATCGGCAAGATCTCGTTCACCGACTACTTCTTCCTGCTCGTCACGGGACAAACGCCCAGCCCGGCCGCCAGCGCCGTGCTCGACGCGACGCTCGTCGCGATCGCGGAGCACGGACTCGTGCCGAGCGTGCAGGCCAGCCGCATGACGCTCGCCGCCGCGCCCGATGCGCTGCAAGGCGCCGTGGCCGCCGGGATTCTCGGTTGCGGTTCGGTGATACTCGGCGCGTCCGAGTCCTGTGGAAAGCTGCTCGACGAAGTGCGGCAGTGCGCGGCGCAAACGGGCGGCGATCTGTCCGAGGCGGCGTTCACGGTGATCACGCGTTATCGCGCGGACAAACGCCCCGTGCCGGGCTACGGCCATCCGCTGCATAAAGAGCGCGACCCGCGCGTCGACGCGCTGTTCGCCGTCGCCGAACGCAGCGGCGCGGATATGACCTATGTACGCATCGCGGAAGCGATCGAATCCGTGTTGCCGGATGTGTTCGGCAAGGCGCTGATGCTCAACGTATCGGCGGCGATTCCCGCTGTGTTGCTGGGCGTCGGCTTTCCGCTGGCCGCGCTCAAGGGCGTGCCGATTCTCGCGCGCACGGCCGGACTGATCGGTCATCTGACGGAAGAGCTGGCGCACTCAATCGGCTTCGCCCTGTCGTATCAGGCCACGCGCGAAGTGGTGTACGACGGCGAAGCGCCCGAAGGCTTTCAGCCCGGCATCTGATCGTTCCGCTCACATCACTTCGCAACGCATCTCTGGAGTTGTTGCATGACCAAAGTTCTCGAAGGCGTCCGGGTGCTCGAACAAGGCACCTTCATCACAGGCCCGGCGGCCGGCATGCTGCTAGGCGATCTGGGCGCCGATGTCGTCAAGATCGAGCAGCCGGGCACGGGCGATCCGTTCCGCGCGTTCAAGGGCGGCCTCTATAGCCCGCACTATCAGACTTACAACCGCAACAAGCGCAGCGTCACGCTGAATACGAAGGATGCCGACGATCTCGCGCTGTTCGACGCCCTCATTCGCGACGCCGATGTGTATATCCAGAATTTCCGGCCGGGCGCGGCGGATCGCATGAACGCGGGCTACGAGCGCTTGCGCGAGATCAATCCGCGTCTGATCTACTGCGCGATCAGCGGCTTCGGCCAGACCGGCCCGGCAGCGACGCGGCCCGCGTACGACACCGTCGCACAGGCGGCAAGCGGATTTCTCGGCCTGCTGATCAATCCCGCGAACCCGCGCGTGGTCGGCCCCGCGATTGCCGATTCGCTGACGGGCTTCTACGCGGCGTACGGCATTCTCGGCGCGCTGCATGAACGCAACCGGACGGGCGTCGGACGCAAGGTCGAAGTGTCGATGCTCGAAGCGATGAGCCACTTCAATCTCGATGCGTTCACGCACTACTACTCGGCCGATGAACTGATGGGCCCATACAGCCGCCCGAGCGTGTCGCAGTCATACGTGATGAAGTGCGCGGACGGCAAATGGCTGGCGTTGCATATGTCGTCGCCGGAAAAATTCTGGCTGGGTCTCGCGGATGCCATCGAACAGCCGACCTTGCTGCAAGACCCGCGCTTTGCCGATCGCGCAGGACGCGTCGCGAATCAGGAAGCGTTGATCGATCTGCTCGGCGCAGCATTCGCGCAGCGCGATCGCGCGGACTGGTGCGCGCGGCTCGAAGCGAACGATGTGCCGCACGCGCCGATGTACGACGCCAGCGAAGCGCTCCACGATCCGCAGGCCAAGCACCTCGAATTGCTGGTCGAAACATCGCATCCGGAGATGGGACGTTTTCGCACGGTGCGGCCGCCTGTTTCTTTCGACGGCGAGCGCACGACCGACGTGATCGCGCCGCCGACACTCGGCGAGCACAACGCCGAACTGCTGGCGCCGTTGCGTAGCGCGTTGAAGCAGAGCGAAGCCGCGTAGGCGTAGGCAGCACGGCCGACGTATCAAATGACGACTATATTGGAGACCTCGTAATGGAAACGACCAACGGTGCGCTGACGCGCAGCGGCCTCGACGGCCCGCCGTCCGAATCGATGAAGAGCGACAGTGTGCAGGTGGATACGGAGAAGCTGTTCGGACGCATCGCGCGGCGGCTGATTCCGTTTCTGTTTCTCTGCTATGTGCTCAACTACATCGACCGGGTCAATATCAGTTTTGCGCATCTGCAGTTCCGCGCGGACCTTGGCCTGACGGAAGCATCGTATGGATTGGGCGTCGGTGTGTTCTACATCGGCTATGTGCTGTTCGAGGTGCCGAGCAATCTGCTGTTGCGCCGCATCGGCCCGCGCCGGACGATCGCGCGGATCATGGTGCTGTGGGGTCTCGTGTCGGTGTCGATGATGTTCGTGCGCAATCCGACGCAGTTCTATATCGCGCGTATTGCGCTCGGCATTGCCGAAGCGGGCTTCTTTCCTGGCATCGTCTATTACCTCACGTCGTGGTTTCCGGATCGTCATCGTGCGAAGGTGCTGTCCGCTTTCGTGCTTGGCATCGCCGTGGCGGGCATCACAGGTGGTCCCGTTTCCGGATGGATTCTCAGCAATGCCGATGGTTGGCACACGCTGCACGCATGGCAATGGCTCTTTCTGCTCGAAGGGATTCCGCCTGTGCTGGTCGGTCTGGTCGCGCTCTGGTATCTGCCTGACTCCGCGGCAACCGCGAAGTGGCTAACGCCTGAGGAAAAGGCCATCGTCGCTCGCGAGCTGCAAGGCGAAGGCCATGGAAGCGAACATCGCATCGATCACTTCGGCGCGGCGTTGAAGAACTGGCGCGTGTATGTGTGCGCGTTCGGCTATTTCACGATCACGTGGGCGGGCAGCGTGCTGAACTTCTGGGCGCCGTCCGTGATCCGGCAGGCGGGCGTCGCGAACCCGTGGCATATCGGGCTCGTGTCGGCGATTCCGTATCTGATCGGCGCAATCGGCATGTTGCTCGCGAGCCGGCACTCGGATGCGACCAAAGAACGGCGGCTGCATTTCGCGGGGTGTGCGCTGGTGTCGGCTGCGGGCGCGGTCCTGCTTGGCACGGCGCACGCATCGTTCACGCCGGCAATCGCTGGGTTGGCGCTTGTCGCGATCGGTTATCTGTCTTGTACGGCAATCTTCTGGACGATACCGGCGACGTTTCTGTCGGGCACGGCGTCGGCGGGTTCGATTGCGCTGATTTCGAGCATCGGGCAGCTCGGCAGTTTGAGCGCGCCGACGGCTATCGGCGCATTGACGGCGGCGACGCACGATATCAGCGCGGGTTCGTATCTGGCTGCCGCTGTGCTTGTGTGCGGTGCGTCCGTGATTGCGGTAGCGATGCGCAATATGAAGCGTTGAGCCTGAAGGCAGCGGTCGATCGGGTTTCTGATTGGCCGCTGCCGCCTGCCGTTACCCTGCCAGCGTAGTTTCACTCACACTCAGACTGCGCCGCATCCACTGGCCGACATTCTCGACGGCAATCCCGCGCTGCGCGTTGAAGGTCTGCTTCTCATCCCACGCCACGCCCTTGCCTTCCGCAAACACCACGCGATACTTCTTCAGGCCATTGTCAGGATCGAGCGCCAGTTCCCGCTTTAGCTGCGGCACGGTCCACTCCACACGTTCAAACGTGCGGCCCGTGAACGCGTCCAGCTTGTCGGCGAGTTGCCCATAGCCGATCGTCTCGCCCGCGACATGCACGACGCGACGACTGATGCATGGCTCGGCCAAAAGGATCTCCGCCGTCAATGCACCGATATCTTCGGCCGTCGTGACCGTGACGGCATTGTCCCAGCCGCCCAGCGCCCGCACGATACCGCTTTCGAACTCCACCACGCCAAACGACGGCTCGAACAGAAAGCTGGTAAACATACCCGTCGACACGATGACCCAATCCGTGCGCGATTGCGCGCGCAACAGGTCGCGCACGTCGAGCTGCTCGTCGAACAGATCCTGCGCGCTGCCCCGGCCGATCACGTCATAGTCGACGCCGAACTGCCAAGGGAAGAAGCGCGGCACGCCCGCATTCAACGCGGCGCGCGCGATCTTCAGTTGCACGCCTTTGCCGCCGACGAACCCGGTGCACGACACGACGGTATCGAATCTTTTGAAAAGCGCGGCGAGCGTGTCGACGGAATCGGCCGCGAGGTCGCCGGGAATGGGCTCGATGCCGAGCGCGCGCAATTCGTCGATTTCGCGTTGCTTGAAGGCGTCGATGGATTGAATCGTCGATGGGCGAAGCAGCACGCTAATGCTCAGTGCCGAGGACCCGGCCCGTCGTGCGAGATTGCGCAGCACGGACATGCCCAGTTCGCCGGCGCCCAGAATGAGAATACGTTGTTGCGTCATGACGCGTTACCCTTTTCATGGCATCGAAAACGATGCAGTGAATGGCCTTCTGTGCGGTTTCGTTGCATGAAGGATTCGATCGCATCGCGCCGCCGGGCATTCTGCCCAAGGCGCGGCTGCGTTGATCGAAGTCTAGGGCGGCACGTGTCTGTCATTGTTCGCCGCGCTTGAATTCACAACGCGTACGCGGCGAACGCACAGTTTTTGAGTCGCGTTCGATGCCGCGAAGTCTCACGCGATGTATGCTCGCGTTCGAACGCCGGGTGCGGCGTTATCGCTTCTTCTCACGCTCGCCACTTTCATGGACAAACTTCAAGCGATCAGCACCTTCGTGCGCGTCGTCGATGCACGCAGCTTCAGCAAGGCGGCCGAGACGCTGTCGATGCCGCGCTCGTCCGTCACCACGACGATCAAGAATCTGGAGCAGCACCTCGGCACGGTGCTGCTGCGCCGAAGCACGCGCAACCTGAGTCTCACGGAAGCGGGCGAGCGCTACTATGCGTCGTGCCGGTCCATCCTCGCCGAAATCGATCGTGCGGAAAGCGGGCTTCGGGACGACACGCTCGTGCCGCGCGGCAAGGTAAGAGCCGATATGCCCGGCGTGATCGGTCGGGCCGTCGTGCTGCCGAATCTGCGTGACTTCGCACAGCGCTATCCCGACATCGAACTCGTGCTGGGACTGAGCGACCGGCCTGCCGATCTGATTTTCGACGGCATCGACTGCGCGATCCGCACGGGCGAGCTCGCGGATTCGACGCTGATCGCGCGGCAACTCGGCACGCTGACATGGCTCACCTGCGCGTCGCCGCGCTATCTGCGCGAGCGTGGCGAGCCTGCATCTGTCGACGATCTCGCCGCGCACGAAGCGATCAACTACATTTCGAACGCGACAGGCCGTCCGCTCGACTGGCGCTTCGACGCGAACGGCGAACCCGTCACGCTGACGATGCAAAGCCGCTTCGCCGTCAACGAAACGGAAGCGTATCTGCAATGCGGGATCGAAGGGCTTGGGATCATCCAGCTATCCGAGTTCGTCGCGAAGCCTTATCTGGAATCGGGGCGGCTGAAGGAGGTATTGCGGGAATCGAGAAGCGCGCCCGTTCCTGTCGCGATCCTGTATCCGGACCGATCGCATTCGAGCGCGGCCGTGAAAGCCTTCGTCGACTGGATCGCGGAGATTTTTCCGCGCTGACGCTGCTTCTTGCACTGACACAAAAACCGCGACGCGCATCCAGGCGCGTCGCGGCACTTGCACAACGTGGTGTCGTCACTGCGCCTTCGAAGCCGCCGCAATGATCGCGTTCGCCACCGCTTCGGGCTTGCTGAGCATCGGCACGTGGCTCGTGTCGACATGCGTCACGTTGGCCTTGATCTGCCCTGCCATCGCGTCCTGCAAACGCGGATCGATCATCCGGTCGTGATTCGCGACGACGAAGTACGAAGGCTTCGTGTGCCACGCGGCGTCCGTTATCTTGTCGTCGGTGCAGCCGGCGAACCACGGGCCTTGCGTCGCCGCGACGATGCGCTTTTGCGCCGGGCTCAGGTCCTGCGCGAAGTCGTTGTCGATGGCTTTCGACGACAGCGTCAGGAAGTTGCCCGAGTCCTTCTGCAGCTCGCTGGCCCATGCGGGCGCGGGCTTGCCCTTCACGACATCGTTGATCGACTGGCCGCTGTCGGGTGCAAACGCGGCCACGTAGACGAGCGCCTTCACCTTGTCGTCATTGCCCGCCTGCGTGATGACGGCGCCGCCCCACGAATGGCCGACCAGCACGACAGGACCCTGCTGCGCGTCGATAGCGCGTTTCGTGGCGGCGGCATCGTCCGCGAGCGAGCTGAGCGGGTTCTGCACGGCAACCACATGCAGGCCGCGCGCTTCGAGCAGCGGAATCACCTTCTCCCAGCTCGATCCATCGGCGAACGCGCCGTGCACCAGCACGACGTTCTTGCCCTTCAGATCCTGCGGATGCGCGGCGTGCGCGGACTGCAACGAAAACACTGCGCCCGCCAGCATGGCGGAGGCGATGCACTTCCTGATAAGCGAGTTCATGAGCGAGCTGTCCTTATGTGTCAAACCGGGTTATCGAATGGAACGAGCTTCGCAGACGCCCATGAGCGTGGGTATCGGTCAAATGACCGATCTCGCGCGAAACCGCGCGCGGTATAGTGAGGCTCGATAAAAGCCCCGTACCGCACCTTTATGCAGACCTCGTCAGGCTCATCCGGCGGACCCGTCGTTCGCGTCTTCGATGCCGTGAAGGCGCTCGCCTTCATCGGCGATCTGAGCATGGGCCAGCCAACCGACCACTCGATCCGCACCGCGTGGCTCGCCGTACGCCTCGCACGTGCCGCGGAACTCGGCGAAGCGGCCGTCGTCGCCGTGTGCGAGGCGTCGCTGTTGCGCTGGTCGGGCTGCACGGCGAACGCGTCGGGCTTCGCAGAAGCGCTCGGCGACGACGTCGCGAGCCGCGGAGCGATGCTCGCGCTCAAGCCGGACTGGGCACGCCCGATGGAATTGCAAGGCGATGTGAGCGCGGTCATGACGCCGCTTGCGCGCATTCACTGCGAAGTGTCGGGTGAAGCGGCGCGCATGCTCGGTCTCGGGCAGGGCACGGAAGCCACGCTGCGGCATGTGTTCGAATCGTGGGACGGCACGGGCACGCCTGACAGGCTGGCGGGCAGCGCCGTGCCCGCCACCGTGTTCGTCGTGGCGCTGGCAGGCGAACTGGAGATTTTTTCCCGCACCTACGGGATCGAACGCGCGAGTGTGCTGATCGGCCAGCGTGCCGATTCGCGCTACCCGGACAAGCTCGCGCGGCTCGCGGTCCGGCTCGCGCCGCAATGGCTCGATGAACTGGCACAGGCCGACGCGGCGTCCATCGATGCCGTGCTGTTGACGCAGCAGATGAACGACGTCACGCCCGTCGAACTGGTCGCGGACATCATCGATCTCAAACTGCCGTGGATGACGGGCTATTCGCGCAGCGTCGCGGCGACGGCTGCCTCATGCGCGGCGCGCTTCGCGCTCGATGCGAACGCGCAAAACCGGCTCTATTGCGCAGGCCTCGTTCATGGCATGGGCCGCGCGGCCGTGCCGAACTCCGTCTGGGACGCGCCTGCCCGTCTGTCGCAGGCGGCGTGGGAGAAAGCGCGTCTCGTGCCGTACTGGACGTCGCGCGCGGGCAAGCAGACGGGCTCGCTCGCCGAGGCGGCCGAACTCGGCTCATACGCGTATGAACGGCTCGACGGCTCGGGCTATTTTCGTGGTGCGTCGGGCGCTGCGTTGTCGATGGAAGCGCGCATTCTCGCGGCGAGCACCGCGTGGGTCGCGTTACGCGCGGCGCGTCCGTGGCGCACGGCGCTCACGCACGACGAAGCGGCGAAGCTGTTGCACGAAGAAGCCGCACGAGGCCGTTTCGACGCCGATGTCGTCAATGCATTGATCGACGAGCGTGTCGCGCAGCGGCGCGTCGTGAATCCGCGCGCGCAAACGGCGCGGCTTTCCGCGCGTGAAGTCGACGTGCTGCGCGGCATTTCGCGCGGCGCGAGCAACAAGGAAGTTGCCCGCGATCTGTCATTGAGCCCGAGTACGGTGCGCACGCACGTCGAAAGCGTATTCCGCAAGCTGGACTGCTCGACGCGCGCAGCCGCCACGCTCAAGGCCCTGGCACTAGGCGTGCTGTGACGCGCTCAGGCCGCGGCGACGACGTCGATACGCAGCGCTTCGCTGCCCGCTGCAATCTCCAGCAGCCGGTCGACATTCGGATGCGCGCCCGGACGGTTGCGCGCGTCGGCCGTATGTTCGGCGAACACGGCGAGGCCATGTTCGGCGGCCTTCGCGTCGAGTGTGCCGAACGCGTTGCGCAAATAGTGGTACACGGCGACCGAGCCCTGCTTGCCCGGCTTGTTCTCGATGCTCGCGACCACGGCGCCCTTGCCGTCGACGAGATCGATCCGTTCGATACCGTCGATGCCCGGCAGTTGCGCGAGGTTGTCCTTGAATACGTTGCCCGGTTGAATCACTGAAAACACTCCATCGTTCGAAAATGACTGGCGGGCCGTATCTTAGCCGATTGCCTGGCCGATTGACTGCGCGGCTCCCGGGTTTGCATGCCGTGACCGTCTTTCACTCGCCTTTCCGCTTCGGCCCCGAACGGAAGCACGGCGCGCCGAAAACGCTCGTCAGCAACATTGTCGGATCGACGTTAAAATTATCGGCTTGAACTCCGTCCGTATATATTCAGGCGCGCCAACGTTTGCCGCGCACCGGCCTTATGCCTTCGTCGAGGGCAGACCAACGAGTCAGTAGCAAGGAACGACTTCAATGACAGGCGCAGACTTGTCCGGCATGCTGCCCGAGATGCTTCCCAGGTTATGGGCTTTCGCATTGCGCATTTCCGGCGACCAGCACGACGCTGAAGACCTCGTTCAGCGTGCCTGCGTGCGCGGGCTGGAACGCGCGCATCAGTTGCAGGCGGACACCGCGCCGCTTAGCTGGATGTTCTCGATCGTCCACTCCACGTGGATCAACGAACTGCGCGCCCGTTCGGTGCGCAGCCGTTCCAGCATGGAATGGGACGACGACTTTCTCGAAACGGTCGAAGACCCGAAGGCGCGCACGCCGGAACAGATCACGATGAACGCGCAGATCATCGAGGCCGTGCAGCGCCTGCCCGACGCGCAGCGCGCCGTGATGCTGCTGGTCGCCGTCGAAGGCCTCAGCTACAGCGAAACGGCCGAAACGCTGAACGTTCCCATCGGCACCGTGATGAGCCGGCTGTCGCGCGCGCGCCAGGCGATCGGCGCGCTTTTCGCCAGCAAGCCAGTCCCGTCGATGAAAATGGCCACCTTCGGCAAGGACTCGGCGTCATGAAAGTAGACGACATCACGCTGATGGCCTACGTCGACGGCGAGCTCGACATCGAGGAACGCCGCGAGATCGAACGCGAGCTCGACGACTCGCCGGATCTGGCGGAGCGCATCGAACTGTTTCGCGCATCCAGCCTGCCGTATCACGAGGCGTTCGCGCAGCAGAAGCTGCCGCCCGTGCCCGAATCGTTGACGCGCAAGATCGCTGAACTGTCGCGCACGTATGCGAGCGCGACGTCGCCCGTGCCACCCGGCCCCGCCGCCAATCCCGCCGCGAACGACGCCATCGCGCCGCCGAACGTTGGCCTGCCACCGTCCGCGCCCGTGCGCTCGCTCATGCGCTTTTCCGCGCCGTGGCTTGCCGCCGCGTTCGCTGCAGGGGTGTTCTCTTGCGTGGTCGGCTTGCGGCTGTTGCCCAGCCTTCCGGGCTTGCCAGGCGGCGCTGCGACGGTCGCGTCCGCGCCACCCGCTTCGCCCTGGGTGATGGCTGCCGCCGGTTATCAGGCGCTCTATTCACGCGACACGGTGGCCGTCGCGACGGACGCGGCCGTGTCGGCAAAAACCGTCGCCGATATCCATCAGATCGACGGATTGCCCGTGCGCGTGCCCGATCTCAGCGCGCAAGGCCTGACGTTCAAGCGCATCCAGCGGCTGCGCTTTCACGACAAGCCGCTCGTGCAGATCGTCTATCTGCCGAAAACGGGCGGCCCGGTCGCGTTGTGCGTGGTGAAGGACGCAAAGCCCGACCAGTCGCTTGCGCAGCAGAAGATCGACGACATGGACGTCGTCACGTGGCGGCAGTCGGAACTGAGCTACGCGCTGATCGGCACGGCCGGCCAGGTCGATCTCGACAAGCTCGGCAAGCTGATCGCGAAGCGCGATGTCGATGCGATGTTCAGCCTGGCGCCGTTGCCCGTGCGGCCCGTAGAAAGTTGACAGCGCATGCAAGGTTCTTCGCGCGGAAGCACGTCAAATCGGAGCATTGCCCGCATGCGCGGACAGGACGTTATACTTAAGAGTCAGATAGCTGTGACAGCGCTGTGACATGAATGATTTCGAGTGTTGCGGCACTCCCGACCAAGGCCCGAGCGTATGAAAGTCGACGATACCGTGCTGATGGCGTATGTCGACGACGAACTATCGCCGCAGGAACGCCAGCAGATCGAAGACGAACTTCGCGCACACGCGGAGCTCGCGGATAAGGTCGCCCTTTTCCAGGCGTCGCGCCTGCCGTATCGCGAGGCGTTCGCCGCGCAGACACTGCCGCCCGTTCCGGCGAGCCTTGTCAAGCGGGTCGACGATCTGATCCGCGCGCATACGGAAGCCGCGAAGCTGAGCGCCGCCGCGCAAGCCCAGCAGGCCGAACAGGAAGTGGCACCCGCCGCTGCGCAAGGCGACAACGCGCAAAGCGCGAACGACCCCGCGATCGAACACGACGCGCACATGCCGCCTTCCGCGCCCGTGCGCTCGCGCCTGCGCATCGCGCCGGCATGGCTTGCCGTCGCGTTCGTCGGCGGCGCGTTTTGCTGCGGGGTCGTGTTGCGGCTCGCGCCCGGCGTCGGCTTTGGCGAGTCGGGCAAGCCGTCCGGCAGCACCACCACAGTCGCGGCCGCGACGATGGGTTCGCTGCCGTGGGTACAGGTCGCAGCCAGCTATCAGCAACTCTATTCGCGCGACACCGTCGCGCATTTGTGGCCCGATTCATCGGACGCGCAAAGCACCGTCAACGAGATCCGCAGCGAGGACGGCATTGCGCTGAACGTGCCCGATCTCAGCAAGGCGGGCTTGCGCTTCATCCGCGTGCAGCGCCTGAAGTTCCATGGGCGCCCTCTCGTGCAGATCATCTATCTGCCGCAGAAGGGCGATCCCGTCGCGCTGTGCGTGATCAAGGAAAACAAGGCGAATCAGTCCGTCGCGTCGCAACGCATCGACACGATGAACGTCGTCACGTGGCGTGAATCCAATCTCGGCTATGCGCTGATCGGCGCAACCAGCAATGGCGATCTTGCGCCAATTGGCAAAGAGATCGCTGAACGCCATTTCGATCCACTGTTTGGTTCCGTTTGATGCCGCGCGCGCAGTGGCGCGTGTTGCACCCGTTGTCGATTCATGTTCAGACTTTCTTTTCGCATTGTCGCGGGCGGCGCGCTCACCGTCGTCACGCTTGGCTCGATAGCTGGCGCTTATGCGTACTCGCATGGCCTCGGCAGCCTGCTCGGCGCGCAGCCTTCGGCGAACCAGATCGTCGACGGCTTCGAAGCTGTGTCCGGCAAGCACCCGGGCTTTCGGCGCAATCACGCTAAAGGCGTGTGCGTGACCGGCTATTTCGACAGCAACGGCAACGCCGCGCCGCTCTCGCGCGCAGGCGTGTTCGCGGCGGGCAAATCGCAGGTGGTTGGACGCCTGTCGATCGGCGGCGGCAACCCCGCGCAGGCCGATGGTGCGTCGAATGTGCGGAGCCTCGCGCTGCGCATCGTGACGCCGGGCGGCGGCGAATGGCGCACCGCGATGAACTCCGCGCCGATCTTCCCCGTGCGCAGCCCCGAAGCGTTGGTCGAAATGCTCGCGGCCTCGCGTCAGGCGCACGACGCGACCACGTACGGCGACAACCCCGGCATGGACGCGTTCATGAAGACGCATCCCGAAGCCGCGCGCTTCGATCAATGGCTGCGCGATCATCCGCCTTCATCGGGCTTCGATAATGCCGCGTACTACAGCGTCTCGGCGTTCCGGCTGATCGACCGCGACGGGCATGCGCAGGATGTGCGCTGGCGCGTCGAACCCGACGATACCTATACGCCGCTCGCCGATGCACAAACGCATGACACCGATTTCCTGGAGCGCGGTCTTGCCGAGCGCCTGCGGCAAGGTCCCGTGCGGTGGCACATGGTCATCACGCTCGCGCAACCCGGCGACGTCACCAACGATTCGACACGCCAATGGCCCGCGAACCGCACGCAGATCGACGTGGGTACGCTCGTCGTGCAGCGTGAAGAGCCGCAGATCGACGGCCCATGCCGCGACATCAGCTTCGATCCGCTGAAGCTGCCCGATGGCATCGCGCCGTCCGACGATCCGTTGCTCAAGGCACGTTCCGCCGCGTATGCGGAATCGCATGAACGCCGCGTGCATGAAGAGCAGCGCTACGCGGCAGGCAAGTAAGCACGCGACTCACCCAGATAGTGGGCGCGTGCGCGATCAAGCTTCGTTGCTGCTTCGCTTGATCGAACGGTTCTTCGCTGCGTTAAAGCACAAAAAATTTTTTACGCGGCGTCTTTCGATGCAGCGCATGTCGCGCTGCAAACCTTTGTCCCACAAGCATTTTTCGCGTGTTCTTTCGCATTCCCAGCCGATTGAGAAACGGATGGAATAGCCCCTTGCTATCAGGTGTTCTGTATGACAAGAGCGCTGCAAAAACATAGACGGCGCCTCAGACCAGAACGACGGGGGATATCGGCGCGCCTGGGTCGCGCCGCGATGGTAATGGAGTACACATGCGAATTGCCTTTTTCACTTTCAGCGACGTGCTGTTCAAACAGATCAGTGAAGCGTTCGAACAGAACGGCACATCCTGCACGCGTTTCACCGACGAGCTTTCGCTGATCCGCTTCCTGCAACGCAATTCGGCGGCGCTCGTCATCTTCGATGCGACGCAGAGCCAGATTCCCGCGCTCGCGACGCTCAAGTGGCGCACCTGCCATTTCCGCACCGATCTGCCCGTGATGATGATCGGCCGTTCGTGGGACAGCGAAGCCGTGATCGAGGCGCTCGATGCGGGCGTCGATGAAGTCGTGATCGGCACCGCGAGCGTCGACGAGATCATGGCGCGCGCACGGCGCTCGATTGCGCGCTGCCGCGGCTCGCGCGTGGTCGACCGGCTGACGGTGGCGGGCTATACGGTGGACCGGACGGCGCGCACGGTGAGCTTCGGCGAGCGTTGCGTGGCGCTGACCGCGCGCGAGCTGAGCCTGGCATGGCTGCTGTTGATGAACGCAGGCTCGCTGATGAGCCGCGAGCAGCTCGCGAACGCCGTGTGGGGCAAGGACGCCGACCTCGCGGGACGCTCGCTCGAACAACATATCTACAAGCTGCGCTCGAAGCTCGCGCTCGATGGCCGCGATGGGTCGCAACTGAAAACGGTCTACTCGCTCGGCTATGTGTTCATCGCGCGGCATGACGAGGCGGCCGACAGTCGACAGCCGCTGGCCGCGTGAGCGGGCTTTCGAGCACCACCGCGTCGATTGAGAAGATGCAAAAGTACTGGACGAATGCGGCCCGCGCGGCACACGATGCACGCGCCCAACGATGCGGCAAACCGCCTGCAACCGATGCCCTTTCGCCATGCTCTTTGTCACGCGCCCGTTCACGCATGCGAGCCACCCTTCGCGCATGCGTCAACGGCGTGCGAACGCCGACGTCAAACGGCTCGTCGTCGCCTTTTGCGCGGCGTCGTCCTTCGCGAAATCGGCATTGCCGCCGAACGCGGCCATCTCCGGGTCTTTCGCCAGCTTCGATTCGATCGACATCTCGACCATGCGTTGCATCGTGTAGATCGACTCGCTGCGTCCCATGCCCGTATCGCGCAACAGCTGATACGCGTTCTTCATGCCGGGATCGGCGTCGATCAGCGTGGCGAACTGACGCGCGCGCATCTGTCGCGTGCCGCCTCTTTGCATGATCGTGCTCCACTGGTTCGCGAGCGTCTTTTGTTTGGCCGGATCGCCAAGTCCCATCTGATACTCGACAACGGCATGCGTATGCTTGCCCACGAGATCGCGCGTTTCCTTCTTCGCGGCGGTCGACTTCCGCTCGTCAATCATCGTGCCGGGGAATATCTTGCCGTAGCGCTCCTGCCCGGCCTGCGTATGCGCCTGCTGGCGGAACGCGAGGTGTGTGTCCTTGATGAGCTTGCCGCGCGCATCGCCGAGATCGTCGAAGGCCTGCTTCATCTGCGGGTCCGCGCCTTCGCCGACGACGGAGTCGGCGAACGCCTTGCGCTTGTGCAACTCGTAGCTGCCCGCCACTTCCGCCTTCTCGTCGCGCATGCGCTGCTTGAGCCCGCGGATGCCCTTGCCGACGTCGAGCGCGCCCGCGCCCGCGAGCGCGCTGCCCGCGATGCGTTCACTCGCCGCCGTGGCCGCCGCATGCGAGCCCGCAGCCGCCACCGACGCGCCATGCGTGCCCACGGCCGTCGCCGTCGCTGCGCCGATCGCGACCGTGTTGCGGATGAATTCGTAGGCCGCGCGGTTGCCCTGTTTGGCAGCGACGTCGTCCTTGAGGAAGGCGGTGAGCAGCACGTTCTTCGCGTGCGCGGCTTCCTGCTTCAGTTCGGGATCGTCCGATGCGGCTAGCTTGCGTACTGCGTCCATGTCGTAATCGAGTTCGGCGTTGGGCTTCGTCTTCGCTCCTGCATTTGCTTGTGCATTCTGCGGCGCCTTCCCTGCCGCGTTGCTTGCCGGCTTCGTGAAGAGGTCGCTGGTTTTCTGGATGCCGTTCTTGCGCTTGAGGATCATCGTCTCGGGCCGTAACGGCACGCCGTTGTCGATGTCGCTTTGGAATTTCTTCAGATCGTCCTGCAGCATGCTGTCGAGTTGCTCGCCATAGCGCTGCTTGCGCTCCCGCGCGGCGAAGAACGCGTGGCCATTGACGAGCGCGCCGACGGCCTCGTGCGCGGCAGTCAAACTGCCGCCGACCACGGCGCCCGTCGCCGCGCCCGCTGTCGTGTGCGTGCCGATGCCGATCGCACCCGCCACCGACGCCTCGGGACGCAGCTTGTTGGTCTCCAGAAGCGAGAAGCCGGGCTTGTCGCGATAGACGGGCTGGCCTAAACGCTGCGAACGTGCGGGCAGTCTGAAGCCGGGATCTTGCGGGGAATCGTTGGGCGCGGTGTCGGTGGCCTCCGCGATGGATGGCGTGCGTGACGGCGGTTGCGAAGGAGCGTTTATCTTGGATGCACCCGATGACGACGCCGCATGCAACGGCCCCGCTTCGTCCGATGAGGGCGGCAACGCGCGCAACGGCTTGTCGGGGGCTTTTGCCGCAATGCGTGGCCGCTGCTCATCGTGTGCGCTGGCCGTGCTGGCTGAGAACGTCGCGCCATTGCGGCCCACGCGCGCGTCGCCGTTTGCCGACGAAGACGCGTGCGATCTCAGCTGCGCGAGCGGCGCGGGCATCGGACGCGGACCCGCTGGCGGCGGAGGCGAGTTCGCGGTTCGCTGTCGCGGACGTGTGCTATCGGCGGCAGTATCCGTCGTGGTGCGGGTCGTGACATGCGGGGAGAGGTTCGTCGTTTTCAGCATGGCAAGGCTCGTCGGCAATGGATTGGAACGCGAACGCGCGGCGTGAAGCCTTACGCAAGAATCTGGTTCAGATACCCGAGACGCGATGCCATCTGCGGATCGGACGGCTGCTCGAATGCGTTGCAGAACGCCTGCGTCGCGGCCTGTGCGCTACTCGTGCCCTTCACGGCCGCGATTGCGCCCGCCTGCGAGGTCTGCAATTCCTGTTTCAGATAGCCGTAGTTCGCGGCCTCGCTCGACGGATCGAGGTTGTGCTGGCGCGCATAGTCGAGCAGACCTTGCTTGCGCGTGCCGCCCCATTGCGCGATGCCGTAGCCGTTCGCGTTGTCGTCGGCCATGTTCGAACTGGGCGCGCCGATCTTGCCGCCCTGGTTGATGCCGGAGTTCATGCCGCCGCTCTCGTGCCACAGATTCGCGACGATGCCCGCCGCCTGATCCTTCGTGAGCCCGAAGTCCTTTTGCAGATTGCTGACGTAGGCGTCGGCGGCTTGCTTGCTC
The DNA here is from genome assembly GCF_002902965.1 of Paraburkholderia hospita. Taxonomy (GTDB): domain Bacteria; phylum Pseudomonadota; class Gammaproteobacteria; order Burkholderiales; family Burkholderiaceae; genus Paraburkholderia; species Paraburkholderia hospita. The sequence goes on from NZ_CP026107.1 coordinate 1,434,189, forward strand.
TGCGCAGGCGACAAGGCTTGTGTTTGCGGCGCGGTGCTGAGTCCTTCGGGTGCTGCGCCGGAAGATGCGCTTGGCGTTGAAGATGACGCGGACGCGGACGCGGAAGCTGCTGCGCCATTAGTGGTCGCGACATTGCCTGCGGCGCTATTGATTGCGCCACTATTGCCGACGCCGGCCGCTCCACCGCCACCGCCTGCGCCTGCGCCATAGCCGCCGGCAGGCGTCCCGCTGCCGGGCATCGCTGCAAAATTATCGTAGCCACCAGACGGCGCGCCCGCCGGCGCACCACCCGCGCCGCCTTGCGCACCCGTGCCGTCCGGGTCGCTCAGCATGGCGGCGAGATCGGCGAAGAACTGCGACAGACCGTTATTGCTGCCCGCCGATGCACCCGCGGTTCCCGCGCTCTGCCCCGTGCCTTGTGCGACCCCGCCGCCGTCGATCAGCTTCGCAATATCGCTCAGCAGATTCGCAACCGACGTGTCCTGAGACGAGCCATTGCCCAGCACGCCCGCGACGGGCGACAGCCCCGACACACCGCCTGCGCCGTTGAGAAGAGAAAGAGTGTTCATCCGAGTCCTCTGAGGAGAAGGCCGACGATGCGCCGCATCGATTGCGTCGACCTGGTGCCGTCAGGATAAAAGCCGTCCAGCCGTCGCACCGCGTGGCGCGCGAAGCCAGATGCGCAAACACGAAAGCGCAGCGTCCCGCCGTGTGCTTCGTTTGTCCGTACTGATACTTCGCGTCGCGCGGACGTTGCATGCGGCGTGGCTCGTATCCTCGTTCGCATCGGATCCCGCCCGCTCATTTCGCACAATCAAGGAGCAAGTCAATGCGCCTCTCTGGACGCGCCGCTATTGCGTTATCCATGTCGCTATCAGTCGCGTTCTGCGCTCACGCGTCCGCTCAGAACGCACAGCGCGACGGATTGCTTCACGTGAACGCTGACGACGACAGGATCGAAGCGCGACATCTGGAAGCAGCGCGCGCGGAGCAAAGGCGCCTCGACGCACATCGCGAGGAAGCGCATCGCGAAGACGCGCGTCTCGAACAGGAACGGCTCGCTGAAGCACGCCGCGAAGCGCGCATCGATGCGTACAACGCGTGGCTCGCGCACTGGCACGAAATGCGGTCGCGCGATGGAATGACGCCATGAAGCGTCGTCACATGAACCGCCGCGCGTTGCGCATCGCCGGCACGCTGCTGTGCGCGTCGACTGCGCTTGTGACATCCGCTGCCCACGCCGACTGCTTCGACGATGCCGCCGCATGGCAACGTCTGAATCCGCTGATCCTGCGCGCAATCGCGTGGCAGGAGTCGCACAACAACGCCGACGCGACGCATGCGAACGCCAACGGCTCGACCGACTACGGCGTGATGCAGATCAACTCGATCCATCTGCCGGAGCTCGAGCGATACGGCATCCGGCGCGACGCGCTGATGGTGCCGTGCAAGAACGTCTATATCGCCGCATGGCATCTGCGCAAACAGGTGGTCCGCTACGGCAACACGTGGACAGCCGTGGGCGCCTATCATTCGTCGACGCCTGCGCTGCGCGACGATTACGCGCGCCGCATCGCCGCGATCATCGAACGCTGGCGGCGCGACCCTGCACATGCGATACCGGTGACGGCTGCATCGCTGGCCGCGCGTTGAGCGTACTGCGAAGTCGTTAGTCAAACAGCGGCGCGTCCGACGAATCTCGCGCGCCGCATCCCGACCTCGATCAGACGTCGTTCTTCTGATTCAGATCGCCCGACGACACCGACACCTGCGACGAATCGAACACCTTGTTGCCGCCATCGCCCGTTTCCGGATTCGTCAGGCCGTTGCCCGCGAACCCGAACCTCTGCGCCATGTCCATCTTGCCGTTCGAATGACCCGTTTCGAGAATCGCGGCTTCCTTCGTCGCGCCCGAGTTCAACGTGACCGAGCCGTCCGCGCCCATATGGCCGACATTGTTGCCGCTCGCGTTGTACAGGTTGCCCTGCGAGTCTTCCTGCAGATGCAGCGCGTCGCCGCCCGCCTTGCTGTTGATCTTGATGTCGTGCATGCCCTGGCCGGCCGTGCCCAGGCCGTTGCTGGCCGACGCGCCCGTCGGCGAACCCGTCGCCGAACCAGCGGGCGAACCCGCGGCCGAGCCCATCGAAGGCATCGAGCCGGGTTGGCCGCCCATCGGCGAAGCGGGATTCTGCGCACCCTGTGCACCTTGCGCGCCTTGCTGACCGCCGAGCACGCCCGCCAGATCCTGCAGGAACTGGCTGACGTTGTTTCCGCCGCCCGCGTTGTTCTGCTGGCCGTCGATCAGTTGCGACAGATCCTGCAGCAGCTTGCCGACGTCGCCGCCCTGACCCGGCACGGCTTGCGACGCGCCGCCCGTCATGCCGCCGACGGGCGTGTAGTTCACGGGGTTGAGAAAGGATTGGGTAATGGAGTTCATCGAATTCTCTCTGGTTAAAAAGAAGACGAACCGGCGATCTTTGCCCGATCCCGATTCAGCCTCGACGATAGATTCATGCGGGCACTCCACACCCATGCGGCGCGAAGCCGCGTGACGCATCGCGAATGACGCATGCAGTTGACTCGCTGTAGCGTGTCGGAACGTTGCCCTCTCTTCACACGCGTCGAGGACGCGCTTCGGCACGCGGCACGACGCTTCGCGCACGCGAAAGACCGGAAGCGACGGCGCATACAGAATGCAGTGTCGGGCGTGTGCCCGCTTTCGATCGTCAACCGTTCATGCGAGACCGCCATGTCGAATCTTCAATGCAGTCCATCCGTGCTCAACGCGATGATGTCGGTGTTTTCAGGCGGCATGCGCATCGGCGCCATGCCGGAGTTGCATGACGTGCTCGGCGCGTTGCGCGCGTGGCAGCCGGACAGCCCGCTTGCCGACGTGTGCGAGGCCCGTTTGCTGATCAACCAGACGGAATGGCGAGAAGCGGCGAGCCTGCTACGCCACGTGACGAGCCGTCACGCGAATCTGCCCGTCGTGTCGGCGCTGTATGCGTTGTGCCTTTTCATGCAGCACGACGACGAGTGGCGCCGCGCCGCGACGGACGCCGTCGATACGGGCAACGACACGGCTATCGCGATCGTCGCGCGGTTCCTGAATGTGCCCAATGACGAGGCTGCGAGCGTTCATGGTCCGGAACTGTCGACGCGCGTGCTTGCCGCGATCGAGACGAATGGCGCGCTGGAGCATAGTTGATGGCAATGGCGGCGTTGCGCGTGGCAGCGAGTGTCAGTGCGAACGCGTTGACCTTGGCGGGCACGGGTTGCGCGTCTGCTGCAGAGGAACAGAATTCGTAAGACTGGGGCGCTTGTCGTGAGGCTGGAAAGACGCAAATTACCAGACCGCGCCTCAGGCGGAAGCGGAGCATCGCCCTTCTCTTTCTGCCAACAGGGAGATTGGCAGAAAGCATGCAAAAAGCGATGTTGGTGTTTGAACGTCGCGGCTAGTTCTGCGCAATCACATCCGCCACCAGCACCGCCGTCATATTGACGATGCGGCGCACCGTCGCGGATGCGGGCAACACATGGACCGGCTGCGCTGCGCCCAACAGAATCGAGCCAATCGCGACGTTGTTCCCCGCTGCCGTCTTCAGCAGGTTGTACGAGATATTGGCTGCGTCGATGTTCGGCAATACCAGCAGATTCGCGTCGCCTTCGAGCGTCGAATCCGGCATCGCTTCGCGGCGCAGCGTGTGGTCGAGCGCGAGGCTGCCGTGCATTTCCCCGTCCACCTGCAAGTGTGGCGCGCGTTGACGCAGGATCGCCAGCACATTGCGCATCTTCTGCGCAGAAGGCGCGTTGCTCGTGCCGAAGTTCGAATGCGACAGCAGCGCAATCTTCGGCTCGATGCCGAAACGCAGCACTTCCTGGGCCGCCATGATCGTGATGTCGGCGAGTTCTTCGGCAGTCGGATCGACGTTCACGTGCGTATCGACGAGGAAAATCTGCCGGCCCGGCAGCACCAGCGCATTCATTGCTGCGTAGACGTTGCAGCCTTTCTTTTTGCCGATCACCTGATCGATGAAGTGCAGATGCCGGTGCGTCGTGCTCACCATGCCGCAGATCATGCCGTCCGCCTCGCCGCGCTTCACCAGCATCGCGCCGATCAGCGTGGTGCGGCGGCGCATTTCGAGCTTCGCCATCTGCTCGGTAAAGCCCTTGCGCGACATCATCTCGTGATACGTCTGCCAAAAGTCGCGGTAGCGTTCGTCGTGGTCAGTGTCGACGATCGTGTAGTCCTGGCCGTTCACCAGACGCAGGCCGTACTTCGCAATACGTTGCTCGATCACAGCCGGACGGCCGATCAGGATGGGCTTCGCGAGCCTTTCGTCGACGGCGATCTGCACCGCGCGCAGCACGCGCTCTTCTTCGCCTTCAGCGAACACGATGCGCTTCTTCTCCGGCTCGACGCGACGCGCCAGCTGGAAGATCGGCTTCATGGTCGTGCCGCTTTGATAAACGAACTGCTGCAGATGCTGCCTGTACGCCTCCATGTCCTCGATCGGACGCGTGGCGACGCCCGAATCCATCGCGGCCTGCGCGACAGCGGGCGCGAGCTTGACGATCAGACGCGGATCGAACGGCTTCGGAATCAGATAGTCAGGACCAAACGACAGATCACGAATGCCGTAAGCCGTCGCAACGATGTCGCTCTGTTCCTGACGCGCCAGTTCAGCAAGCGCATGGACAGCCGCAATTTCCATCTCGCGCGTAACCGTCGTCGCGCCCGCGTCCAGCGCGCCGCGGAACAGGAACGGGAACACCAGCACGTTGTTGACCTGGTTCGGAAAGTCGGCTCGGCCCGTCGCCAGAATGGCATCCGGCCGTGCTTCGAGGGCGAGTTCCGGCAGAATCTCCGGCGTCGGATTGGCGAGCGCAAGAATCAGCGGCTTCGCGGCCATCTGCCTGACCATGTCCTGCTTGAGCACGCCCCCGGCCGAGAGGCCGAGAAACACGTCCGCAACGCCGATCGCATCGGCAAGCGTGCGCGCGTTCGTTTCGCGCGCAAAACGCGCCTTGTCCGGATCCATCAGTTCGACACGGCCCTTGTAGACCACACCCGCCAGATCCGCGACCAGAATGTTGTCGAGTGGCAAACCCAGGTCGACGAGCAGATCGAGACACGCGAGCGCTGCGGCTCCCGCGCCCGATGCCACCAGCTTCACCTCCTCGATGTGCTTGCCCACCACTTTCAGACCGTTGATGACCGCCGCCGCGACGACGATTGCCGTGCCGTGCTGGTCGTCGTGGAAGACGGGAATCTTCATCCGCTTGCGGCATTCCCGCTCGACGACGAAACAGTCCGGCGCCTTGATGTCTTCGAGGTTGATGCCGCCGAAAGTCGGTTCGAGTGCCGCGATCACGTCCACCAGCTTGTGCGGGTCTGACTCGTTCAACTCGATATCGAACACGTCGATACCCGCGAACTTCTTGAACAGCACCGCCTTGCCTTCCATCACCGGCTTCGATGCAAGCGGCCCGATGTTGCCCAGGCCGAGCACTGCCGTGCCGTTCGTCACGACACCGACCAGGTTGCTGCGCGCGGTGAAGCGCGCGGCGTTCATCGGGTTCTCGACGATTGCCTCGCACGCGAACGCAACCCCGGGTGAGTAGGCCAGCGAGAGGTCGCGCTGGTTGATCATCTGCTTCGTCGGTGCGATGGTCAGCTTGCCCGGTGTCGGGAACTCGTGATAGTCGAGGGCTGCCTGGCGGAAGCTGGTTGTCTCGGATGGTTTTGTCATGGCGGCGGTGCTCAGGATAGGGTTGGCTCGACAGCTCAGTGCGTGTGGGACCGAATAATGGTGTCGTTCGGATGCGGCAGGTCCATCGATGCGTCTTCGACCGACTCCAGGGCTTCGAGGCTCGTGTCAGAACGGTTGAGCATCGCGCGGGCTTGGTTCATGTCGAGCGCGCCCTCCCAGCGAGCAACCACAATGGTCGCCACCCCGTTACCGATCAGATTCGTCACCGCACGCGCCTCGTTGAGGAAACGGTCGACGCCAAGCAGCAGCACCAGCCCGGATACAGGAATTTTGTGCATGGTGGCGAGCGTGGCCGCCAGTGCCACGAATCCCGCTCCGGCGACACCCGCCGACCCTTTGGACGTCAGCAACAGCACGCCAAGCAACAACAACTGATCCCAGATCGTCAGGTGGATGTTCATCGCCTGCGCAACGAACATCGAGGCCATCGTCAGATAGATCGCCGTGCCATCGGCATTGAACGTATAGCCCGTTGGCAACACCATCCCGACCACGGGGCGTGAGCACCCCAGCTTTTCCATCTTGATGAGCATTTGCGGGAGGACCGCTTCAGTCGAGGCTGTCCCGAGCGTGATGAAAATCTCGTCCTTGATGTAGCGGAGGTACTTCCACAACGACAGTCCACTCACGCGCATGACGAGGCCGAGCACGACGACCACGAAGAAGATCGAGGTCAGGTACAGACACAGCATCAGCTGACCAAACGAAGCCAGCGTGCCAATCCCGTACTTCGCGATGGTGAATGCCATGCCGCCAAACGCACCGACAGGCGCGACATACATCACGATTCGTACGACCCCGAACATGCCCTGAAGGAACATATCGAGCATGTCGACAAACGGTGCGGTGCGGGGACCGAGCTTCGCGAGCGCGATGGCGAGCAGCAACGAGAAAAAGATGATGGGCAGGATCTCTCCATTCGCAAACGCTCCAACAATGCTGTTGGGAACGATGCTCATGAAGAACTCGAGCATGCCGTGCTGTTGTGCCGCGTGGGTGTAGGTGGTAATTGCCGAGCTGTCGATATGCGCGGGGTCGATGTTCATGCCGCTGCCCGGCTTGATGACGTTCACCACCACGAGGCCGACCGCAAGCGCGATCGTCGACGCAATTTCGAAGTAGACGACCGCCTTGACGCCAACCCTACCGGCTTCATGAAGGTCATTCATGCGGGCAATACCCACCACGACGGATGCAAAAATGATCGGAGCGAGCAGCATCCGGATCAATTTGATGAACAGGTCACCGAGGGGTTTGAGTTGAGACCCGATATCAGGGTAAAAATGTCCGACGAGGACACCGGCAACAATGCCAATCAAAACCTGGACGTAAAGCTTCGAAAGTGATTTTCTGATCTTTGAAACCCGCATGACTGTCTCCTATGCGTGGCATCTTTTAATGAAAGTAAGGCTGAGCACCGCAGCGGCATTTAGCGCTGCGGCGAGCACGGCCTCATTTCGCCTGCGTTCCGTTTATCTGTTTTTATGAACGCTGCGCCGACGCGCTTTTCGGCGCGCTTGTCGGCTTGTCGGTACATTTGCCGCGAGTGTGTTGATCAGCGGCTTATGCGGAGAGCTTTTGCATCTCGGCGAAGAGATCGGCTTTTCCTTCGAAGCCGATGCCGGGCAGATCCGGCATGGTGATATAGCCGCCGTCCACCTTCACGCCATCGGGGAAGCCGCCATACGGCTGGAACAGGTCCGGATAGGATTCGTTGCCACCGAGACCAAGGCCCGCCGCGATGTTCAACGACATCTGATGCCCGCCGTGCGGAATGCAGCGGCTCGGCGACCAGCCGTGCTGATGCAGCATGTCGAGCGTACGCAGGTATTCGACGAGGCCATAGCTGAGCGCGCAGTCGAACTGCAGCCAGTCACGATCGGGCCGCATGCCGCCGTAACGGATCAGGTTGCGGGCGTCCTGCATCGAGAACAGGTCTTCGCCCGTCGCCATCGGCTTGTCGTAGTAGTTGCGCAGCGTGGCTTGCAATTCGAAGTCGAGCGGATCGCCGGGTTCTTCGTACCAGAACAGGTCGTATTGCGACAGCGCCTTCGCGTACTGGATAGCGGTGTCGAGATCGAAGCGGCCGTTGGCATCGACGGCGAGTTTCTGGCCGTCCTGCAGCACGCTCAGGATCGAGTCGATGCGGCGCAAATCTTCATCGAGCGAAGCGCCACCGATCTTCTTCTTCACGACCGTATAACCCCGGTCGATGTAGCTGCGCATTTCGTCTTTCAGCTTCTCGTGGTCCTGGCCCGGGTAGTAGTAACCGCCGGCGGCGTACACGAAGATCTTGCGATTGGGCTGGCCATTGCCATAACGGTCCGCCAGCAACTGGAACAGCGGCTTGCCTTCGATCTTGGCCACCGCATCCCAGATCGCCATGTCGATCGTGCCGATGGCGACCGAGCGCTCGCCGTGGCCGCCCGGCTTTTCGTTGGTGAACATCGTCGCCCAGATCTTGTGCGGATCGAGGTTGTCGCCGGCATCGTTGACGAGCGTGGCGGGATCGGCTTCGAGGATGCGCGGAATGAACCGCTCGCGCATCAGCTTGCCCTGACCGTAGCGGCCATTCGAATTGAAGCCGTAACCCACAACCGGCTTTCCGTCCCGGATGACATCCGTCACCACGGCGACGAGACTCAGCGTCATCTTGCTGAAGTCAATGTAGGCATTCCGGATCGGCGAGCTGATCGGAACGGTCTTTTCGCGGATTTCAACGATTCTCATGACGGTGTCTCCTGAGTTTTGGGCACGTTTTGCATGCGTCTGGCTGCAATGGAAACTAGCTTATCCGCGGAATGAGGCGTTAGAATTCACCTGGATTCATTTCATTTTTTACTTTTGGTGAACAAACCGAAGTGACGACCGACTCTGCATCCGATTTCGAGTTTTTCATCCTCATCGCCAGGCTGAAAAGCCTGTCGGGAGCGGCGCGTGCGCTCGATCTCACCCCGCCGGCGGCGACCAAGCGGCTGGGGCTGATCGAGCAGAGACTGGGGGCGCGCCTGGTCAACAGGACGACACGGAGCGTCAGCCTCACGCCGGAAGGCGAGACCTATCTGCGCTATGCGACGCAGATCGTCGGGCAAGTCCGGCAGATGGAAGACGAGATATCCGGGTCCAGGTCCGATCCGCATGGGCTACTACGGATCAATGCGACGCTCGGCTTCGGGCGCACGACCATCGCGCCGCTCGTGTCTGACTTCGCGAAACGGTTTCCCAATGTCGAAATCCAGTTTGAGGTGACCGACCGGCCCATCGATCTGGTCGAGGAGGCATTCGACATGGCGATCCGTTTTGGCGAGCTTCCCGACAGCCGGCTTAGCGCACGGCGCATCATGAGCAATCGCCGGTTTCTCTGTGCCTCACCCAAATACCTCGAGCGTTTCGGGACACCGGAGCGCGTGGAGGACCTGGTTCGGCACCGTTGCATCATTCATCGCCAGAACGATGATGCGTATGGCGTCTGGCGGTACATGCAGGGCGATCACACGGAAGCGCTGAAAGTCAAAGGCGCGCTTTCAAGCAATGACGGCGATATCGTGCTGCGGTGGGCGCTCGACGGACATGGGATATTGATTCGTTCCGAATGGGATCTGGCGAAGTACGTTCAGAGCGGCAGGTTGAAACTGGTCCTGCCGGATACGGTACTACCGTCGGCCGATCTGTTTGTCTACTATCCCAGCCAGCGGAACCAGACGGCGCGCGCACGGGCATTTATCGATTTTCTGATCGATCATTTTCAGGCACCGTTTATTCCGGTCGAAACGGGGGCTGCGATTTATGCTCAGAAGAAGAGAGGGGGACGGAGGGCGTGAGGCTTGCGTCCTGGTCACGCTGACCGCTATGTGCTGAGCTTGCGGCCTTTCGCGTCGTATTCTCGAAAAACGCTTTGTGGTGGAGTCAGGGCTGATCCGATGGGTATGTACCGGCCCCTCAACGGCCCTTCCGCTCTACCGGGAGGAAACGTTTAACCTCGCGTGCTGGACGTACTCAGACTCACGATCCAAGCAGCAATGACGCCCTTCCCGGCCTCATTCTGACCAGCGGAGTGACCCACACGCGCTAGTCGTTCACGGTCGGTCATTTGACCGATGCCACGTAGGCAAGCCCAGTGCGATCCTTCCCTTCGGCACGTTCATTAAAATCCGTTAGGGAGTTGCAATGGTTGATCGCCATGAAGATATTACTCGAGCTCAGGACGAACGCTGGCTCACGCGCTACTATTTTGTCCGTACCGCGTTTTCCGCTGTCTGGGTCGTACTAGCTTTCTCCGTCGGGCAGCACTTCCCGGCCAGCGCAGTTGCACTGCTGGTCGTGTATCCCGCATGGGACGCTCTGGCCAATTACATCGACGCGTCGCATAGCGGTGGGATGGCTGACAATCCTACCCAGGCCATCAACGTCATCATCAGTGCCATTACAACGGTTGCTGTGATTGTCGCATTGAGATTGAACTGGGTGCTGGGCGTATTTGGCGTTTGGGCCATACTTTCCGGATTGCTTCAGCTCGCCACCGCCGTCCGTCGTTGGAGGCGCCTGGGCGCGCAATGGGCGATGGTTTTGAGCGGCGGACAGTCGGCATTGGCAGGGGCATTTTTTCTGATGCAAAGCCGCGCGCCAATCCATCCCGCAATTGGCAAAGTGGCCGGCTACGCGGCGGTAGGCGCTGTCTACTTTCTCGTTTCTTCGGTGTGGCTATCGGTCGGCCAGTTGCGCCGCAAGGCTGTTCGAACGACTTGAAGCATCGGCGCAACTGATTCCGGCGCAGTCTCGGCGGGCGAACGGAACGTAAATCGGCTGCGGTTTTGGAGCAAGGGCATCCACGGCGCGGTGCCGAACTTGCCGATCAACGCGGTTTCGAGGCCGATGCGGGAAAAGTTACTGGATTCACTGTAGGCCGCCAGCAAGCTCCAGGTGTAGGCATATGCAGTTCCTGTCCCGGTCGCGCGGCCACTTGTCGACGCGGATGGACCAGAATGTAGTCCATCCGGTCGGACCAGGATGGCGGAGCGGCAAGATCTCCCATCGGCACCGACGACAAAACTGAGCCAATACCCAGGATCCCAGTCCACGAGCGATAACACATGACTGATCATAGCGAAACACACATCCATCACATGAGCGATATCGACGAAGCCCTGTGTGAGATCCGAGGTCTGAATCGCCGGGTCGTGACGTTTTCGGGGTTTTCTTCGGCAGGCTACGAGGATCAACGATCCGTCGAGCAACTGTTGTCGGGCTGGCTCGACAAACTGGACCCGCTCGCCGACATCGTCTGCTCCGGCGCGACGCCGATGGGTATCGGCGCCTCGTACGCGCTTGCATCGTCACGCGGATTCCAGACTATCGGTATCGTGTCCTCGAACGCGGTGAAGGAGCAGGTGAGGTTTGCGGAAGACGTCAAGACCGTATTCGTCATTGAAGACGATCGCTGGGGCGGTTACATCGAAAAAACCCATACGCCTTCACCGACCTCGAGAGTGATGGTCGAAGCTTCGGACGTATTGATCTTTATCGGAGGCGGAGACATCGCGCGGGACGAATACGATTACGCGAAGCGGCTTGGCAAACAGTTGCACTTCGAGGCCGCCGACATGAATCACAACTTGTCGATGGACAAGGCGCGACGGAAGGGAGAACCCGCGCCATCGAACTTCAAAGGCTCGCTGTACCAGTATCTGGAAGCACGCAAAAAATGAATCAGGTGTTTTCGGCTTTGCCTTCGCGCAGGCGACGACACTCGACGCGCCGTTGTAGTCCGACGCAAGAAGCGCCGGTGATGCGTGCCTTCGCCGCGCCCGTTGGCGACTGCATTGGTCATGCTGTTTCCCCTGCGAATAAAGTGCCGGCTCCTGCTGTCAGATGAATCTTCGTGTGACTTAAGAGTAGAAAGGATTGGCAAGACCTTTACATTGGCACTTAAAGACTGGCACACAACGACTATTTCAGTTTCCGTTCTCAATTCACCGAGTATTTGCACGTTTGTCGACATTGCCTGATGTGTGTTCTCCCTGTCGTGATTAAAAAGCGCGTGTTCGGATGTTGTCGTGTTTTATCCAAACGCCCAATTCAAATGGGGGATACCAATGTGTGGTAGCGAACATTTCCTCTCGCTGGCGGACACGGTATGCCGCATCATGAATCGAGATGCTAAATACAGATCAGGGGCCAGCGCATTTCTCGGCATTTCCGAGACTCAAGTTGACTTCGCACGTCTCCAACCTCGCCACCGAGGTATTCGCGAGAATGTGTATCGGGAACCCGGCTGCGGCCGATATCGGAATAACTTTTCGGTTTGGGCCGCAATCACGAAGGACCCGACGATATACCTGCCAGGAAAGGCGTGACGCATTACAAAAATGGCGACTGCATCGTTTTCAGTTTCGAGGACGGCACCGACGTGCCACGCGATGCCTGCCGGAAAATTTGAATCGATTTGCGAGCAAGACGAACTGGCAACATGATCGCCTTCATTGGCGAGACTTGAGGAGCCCCCTATGCCGCGCGCGTTCGTTATCCGAGGATTCGGCAAGCACAGGGACTCGTCGGGCAATGAAATCGATTTCGACCGCGTCGACGCGGACCTTATTACCCCTGCGATAGAACGGTGCAATCTGGTGGGTGGTACGACCGGGCAGATCGTCGAGGCCGGCAATATCCGCGTCGACATGTTCGCCCTGATCGTGGAAGCCGATGTCGTAATCTGCGATGTGACCGTTCATAACGCAAACGTGTTCTATGAACTCGGTATCCGCCATGCGATGCGCAAGAAGCATACGATCCTCATCAAGGGCGACCCGACGCAGGACAAGACACCCTTCGATTTACTGACGGACCGGTATCTCAAGTACCCCATCGAGAACCCCGGTTCCGCACTCGACAACCTCGTCGACGCCATCCACGCAAGCGTGAACGGACATCGTGAAACCGACAGTCCCGTCTTCCAGATGCTGCCGACGCTTCCAGAGACGGATACGAACGAGATCTGCGTGTCGCCCATCGAAGTCGGCGAAGAGGTGGGGTGTGCGGAGGCCGCCGCCGACAAGGGGTGGTTGCGCCTGCTTGCCGACGAACTCGAAGGCGAACGCTTTGAGATGAGTGCACTTGAACGTGTCGCGCGGGCGCAATGGGCGCTCGGCGATTACGACGGCGCACGCAAGAACTGGGAGACGCTCAAAAACGCGCGTCCTGACGATGTCGAGCCGAATCTCGCGCTCGCAAACATTTACGAACGTATCTCTCACAAAACATCGCAAGCGAGACTGCTCGAAGCGTCCAATCAGTGCATCAGGAGCGTGCTCGCGAATACCCGCACGCCGCTCCCGGAGCGCGCTGAGGCGCTTGCGCTGCACGGGCGCAATCTGAAGACCCTGTGGCGTGTCGAATTCCGCGATGCTGCCACACGGGAAGAACGGCGCACGCGAGCACTGGACGGAAAGCTCCGTGAATCGTTCGAGGCCTACCGGCGAGCGTTCTACGTCGACCTCAACAGTTTCTATCCAGGCATCGCGGCGCTGCAGATGGGCACGATTCTGCGATCATTCGCCGATGATCCGGCGTGGTCGGACCTCTTCGAAGGGAATGAGACGGAAGCCCGGCGATACAAGGAGGATCTCGATACCCAGTTACCTTCGCTACGCCATATTGTGCAGGTTTCCGCTGCGAACGCGAAGGAGCGAGAGACCGGGGACGATCGCATGTGGGCCGCTATTACGGCTGCCGACCTGCTGTTCCTGTCCCGCCCCGACGTGCTCGACGCGGCAGACGTGCGGCGCGTCACCCAGGCCTATCGTGACGCGATTCCCGCCAACAAGCGCTTTGCATGGGACGCCACAAAGGGGCAGCTAAAACTCTTCGCCGATCTCGGCATCAAGGCCGAACTGGCCGCCGAAGTGATCGACAAACTCGACAGCCGTTTCGAGACCGAGACGGTCAAACCGGTTCATCTGGTTGTTTTCTCGGGCCACACGGTCGACACAGCGCAATCCCCACAGCCCCGGTTTCCTGCGGACAAGGAAGCGCAAGCCAAAGCCCTGATCGAAGCAAAGATCAACGCACTTCAAAAGCCGGACGAAGAAATGGTCATACTGGCATCGGCCGCGCCCGGCGCCGACATCCTCGCGCACGAAGTCTGCCAGCACCTCGGGGTCCGCAGGGTGCTCTGTCTGCCCATGCCGAATGACGTGGTCGTCGGCGAGACATTCAATGGATACGACGATGCGTGGCGGGAACGCTTCTTCGCCGTCGTCAACGCGAGCGAGGGTGCCACGCTCGTGCTCGGCAACAGCGCGGGACTGCCACGCTGGTTGCGAAGAAAGAATGCGAGCGTCTGGGAGCGGGGCAACAAATGGGTCATGAGGCTCGCCCAGTCGTGGGGCGCGAAACGCGTGACACTGCTCGCGATGTGGGATGGAACGGACACGGGCGAGTCGTCCGCCGGCACGGCGTACATGGTGAAACTGGCACGGGATTCGGGCGCATTCGCTTTGGAGTCCATCGACACGAAGCAGTTGATCTGAGAGCCGGTGGGGTCTCGCACCCTTGCGTCTCTTCGAGTGATCCACTAAACGTAGTTGCCTTGGTGCCGCCGCGGACTGTGCACATTCCGGTCCGGGCAACGACTTCAGGAGTATGAGATGGACGACGCAGCCCTCGAACTGGTTTGGAGCAAATACCGTGGCTGGGCTTCACGTGCGCGGGCCATCCGGCGTCAGCTTGACCGGTGGAGATTGTACGCACTGGCGTTTACCGTGACGGGCGCCGTGCTGGCGACGCTGGCCGCACAGCTTCCCAACTGGTTTGCGGATCTCACTATCGTCACGCGCATCCTGAGCGCCGCGAGTGCGGTCGCCATGGCACTCGCTGCCTGGACTGCCCGCTCGATGCTCGACTCGACGTACGAGAAAGACTGGATTCGCACACGTGCGCTCGCCGAGCGGGCCAAGTCAGAAGGATATCGCTATGCCACGCGCGTGCCGCCGTACGACAGTGGCGACAAGAGTGAGAAGCTGCTCGAAAAAATAAAGGAACTCATGACCGAGGGTGAAGACTTGCCCCCACTGGAGGTCAAGGCCGAAGACGCCAGCAAGGGTTGCCCTGGCCATCCGCTGACCGTGCAGGAGTATGCAACGGTGCGAATCGGCGACCAGGTCACGTTCTACTCCGATAGGGCCGATACGAATGAAGGAAACGCGCACCGCTGCACGTTGGCAATACAAGTGCTGAGCGGCATTGCGGCCGCGCTGGCCGCTCTGGGTGCCATCTATGCGGGAGCGCAAATCGAAGCCTGGGTGGCCACGCTCAGTGCGATTACCACTGCGATTGGTGCTTATGCGATGGCTCAGCGCTACCAGCGGCTTGCTGCCACTTACCGTCTCGCCGCCGACAGACTGAAATTGCGCCTTACGATGTGGAAGATCACCACGCAGGCACGCCCCGATCCGGAAGCGGATAACGCACTGATACTCGACGCAGAAGGAATCATGAACGGCGAAAACGACGCATGGGTCACAGATTTCCTGAAGCGCCCGGCGACATCGTCGACGGAGACACTAAACTCCTGAGCTCATACGGAAGTGTTTGACACAACGAAAACGTCTCGGAGATTGGGCGACCAACTATTCGGGAATAGTTAAATAGAAATAACGCAAAGAAAAGAAATCACCGCATACTCCGATTCGCTTTGAAAGTTCTGGATCGATAAAACGTCTATATTCCTAAACACAAGACCACTGTTTCGCGCGTTGAAATTTGACGCCGGGGTAGCGTACCGCCCAGGCTTGCCAAGGATTTTCCGATCTCAAGCGCTTTTGTGCGGCTTCTGGTAACGGATCTCCTTTCCTTGTACTACGGGGGAGCGAGTGATGAACAGCGATTTCCGGTGGGACGACCTGCTCGACGACATCGAGAGTGACAAGGTTGTGCCGATACTCGGCCAGGAACTCATACAGGCGGACTATGAGGGGCGATGCGTTTCGCTGCAGCGACTACTGGCAGAACGCCTTGCGGACCGCGAACAGGTCTCGGTCACATGGAATCCATACGCCGAACTCAACGATGCAATCGGCGCGTGTCTGGAGAAGCCCGAGGTGAAGCTGGCGGGTCTCTACGACAGGGTAAGCAACCTGCTGAGAAGTCTGTCCCCTCCATTTCCGATACCGCGCGCATTGACACAGCTCGCGGAGATCCCGCCGCTGGAGCTGTTCGTCAGCCTCACCTTCGATTCGCTGATGGCGCGAGCGCTGAATGAGGTTCGCTTCAATGGCAAGTCCATTACGCGCGAAATCGAGTTCTCGCTCAACCAGTCGAGCGCGGCCCATGACGAAGCACGGGTGCCGCGCTCGAGCGCGGCGCCCGTGGTCTTCAACCTGTTCGGCCGCGCCGGTGGCAAATCCGATTTCGCGATTCACGACGAAGACCAGCTTGAATTCATTCATCGCTTCGTGACCCGCGATGAGGCGCCCGAGTGGCTGCTATCGGAACTACGAAATAGCCACCTGCTGCTGCTCGGCGCCCACTTCCCCGACTGGCTAGGACGCTTCATCCTGCGCGCGGCGACACGCGACCGTTTGCGCGTGGCGTCGCGCTCTTATTACACGGCCGGCGAAACTGCCACATCGGAGAACGCCCTCGCTGAATTTCTGCATCGGTTCGGACGGGAAACGCAAATCAGCATCTACGCGGGACCGGCGGCGGCGTTCGTCGCGGAACTGCACGAGCGCTGGTTGAAGCGCAATCCCGCGACGTCGCGCCGTCCTGCCGCGCGACCCGATGGAGAAGCTGTACGCGGCGGCATTTTCATCAGCTATGGACGCGAGAACCTGAACGAGGTGGAACGCCTGCACGCGGCCATCGTGAAGCTCGGAGGTGACGCGTGGTTCGACAAGGTCGAACTGAAGCCCGGCGACCACTGGGAGCAGAAGATTCTTCCCCAGATCCAGCGCGACGTACGGCTCTTCCTCCCGGTGTTTTCGGAGCGGACCGTCGACCGCCTGAGCGCGGAAGGCTATGTCTTCCGGGAGTGGAATGAGGCGCTCGAACGCAAACAGCGCATACCGGTACGCACGTTCATCATGCCCATTGTGATCGACACTGACTACACGGGCGACATGAAACGGTACCGGCCGATCTTCGACGCTTTCCCAGGCATGCAGGACCTGCATATGGGATACGCGCCGGGTGGTCTGCCTGACGAAGAGCTGGAAAAAATGTTGGTGGACGAGATTCGCGGGATGCGGCGCGAGGATTCGAGATGAACGCCCCACACGACTTTGGGCCGCCACAGCAGCTCGATCCGCAGAACCCCTGGCCCGGGCTTGCATCCTATGATGAATCTTCGTGGGAGTTCTTCAGCGGCCGCGGTGCGGAATCGGACGAGCTGTTGCGTCGCATTGTCGACGAGCAGGTCACGGTGCTATTCGGAAAATCCGGGCTCGGCAAGTCGTCGATTCTCAAAGCTGGCATTTTTCCACGGCTGCGCGACAAGGGCTATTTGCCGATTCTGGTTCGTCTGCAAATCCACCCTGGCGCTGCACCGTTGATCGAGCAACTGTCGCTTGCATTGTTCGAAGCATTGCGAGTCCAGGCAGTGGACCACGTGCCGCTACACGCCGGACAGTCGCTGTGGAGCTATCTGCACACACCAGAGCTCGAGTTCTGGACGAAGCTCAACTACATGACAAGCCCGGTGTTCGTCCTCGACCAGTTCGAAGAAGTGTTCACGCTTGGGCGCGCGATGCCCGCCGAGGTCGCGGCTTTCCGCATAGCGCTCGCAGACCTGGCGGAAAACCGCATTCCTGCCGCACTCCAGCAACATCGGAACGAGAGCGGCGTGGACGATGACGAGATCGACACGGAAGCGATGCCCTACAAGATCGTCCTGTCGCTACGCGAGGACTTTCTCGCCGATCTCGAAGACTGGTGCCCGATCATGCCTTCGCTGCGCCGCAACCGTATGCGCCTGCTGCCGATGGGACGCAAACAGGCGCTGCTGGCCGTCTACAACGACCACACGAAGCATCTCGTCACTGAGGAACTCGCAGGAAAAATCGTCGACTTCCTGTCGCGCAGCGTCGCTAAAGACGCCGACGACAACGTTAACGCGTCTGCCCTTCTCACGGTCGAACCTGCGTTGCTCAGCCTGTTCTGCCGCGAAGTCAATGAGCATCGCAAGCAGCTTGGCGCGCAGCAGGTCACCTATGACTTGTTCGAGGGCGGAAAAGACACCATCATTACCGGCTTCTATTGCCGTAGCCTCGCCCCCTTCCCTAGTCGGGTACGGCATTTCGTCGAGGAAGAGCTCATTACAGAACACGGTTACCGCAACAGCTATTCGATAGATGATGCGATCGGCAACCGCTTCGTCACCAAGGAAGAGCTTGCGACGTTAGTGGACGGACGCCTGCTTCGGCTCGATCACCAGCATGGAACGGAACGCGTCGAGCTCACTCACGACCTGCTGACAAAGGCTGCGCTGGAGGAACGCGATCAACGGCGCGTCGAGGAGCAGGTCGTTGCCGAGCGGAAGAAGCGGGATAAGCTGGTACGTCACGTCATTGTGGGGGGAATAGTGCTGTTGTGTCTGACGCTCACGGTCTATTGGATCTGGTCGAGTAACGAAACGCAGCGCAAGCTCGCGCAGTCCAGAGCGCTTGCAACGTTCGCCGGCGCGGCCCGGGACCAGGACCCGGTACTCGGCGTGCTGCTATCGCTGGAAAGTTTGAAGCGAGCCGACACGAGCGAGGCGCGCTCGGCACTGCTCGCCGCTGGACAATATGTATGGCCTTCGGTGGCGCTCGATCCAAACGAGGTTGGCGGGCCGGCCACCGTCCTTGCCCTCAACAAGAAAGGCGACCTTCTCGCCGTCATCACAGACAAGTCCGCTCTGTCCGTCTTTGACCTGAGCAAGCCGATACGGAAGCCACTCTGGTCTCCGAAGCCGGCCATCAACGATGCGATGTTCGTCGCGTTCAGTCCGGACCAGACCCTTCTGGCCGTTGCGCGCCCAGGGTCGGTCGATTTGCTCTACGCGCGCACGGGAGAACTGTTTCGTTCGCTGCAGCAGACGGGGACGCCCGATCGTGCGTTTCTCGTGTTTAGCCCGGATGGCAAATGGCTCGCATCGCTCCAGAAGAAGGAGGAAATCCGGCTGTGGGATTACCTCGAACCGAGCGCGGCTGAAGCGACAGTGCCCGCATCGGGCGTCCTCGCGATGAGCATTACGCGAAACGGCGAGACGATCATCGGCGCCGGACAGCGCGAGCACCTGTTCATGGAGCGGATCGAACAAAAGCAGGACGGTTCGTGGGTTCCGACCGAGATCGACCTGACGCGCTGTCTGTACCCGCAGTCCGTGTCGCCCGGCGCGGAGACGTTTTCCGGCAACTTCAAGGCGACAACCTGCGTGTATACCGCCGCCAGACGAAGCGAGGATGCCGATTATGTGGCAAGTGAAGATCGCAGGATCGACGACGTCGTTTGGAGCCCGGGTGGCGGTGCATTCGCCGAGTTCCTGAACTCGGGCGACATCATCGTAGGTGAAGGGAAACCGAAGGATCCGTACCGGGAGAGCCGCATCAAAGGTGCGAAGTTACGCGACAATAACAACAGGGCGGGGATATTTTCAATCACGGAGGATGCAGGCCGGGCCGCACTCATCGATCAATCCGGCGTTGTCCATATCTACTCCGTCTCCCCCAACAAACCGCTGCTCGGGATGCTCGGTCAACGCGATGCCGTCGATATCGCACCCGACGGCCGATGGATTGCCATAGCCACGCCTGCAAATGCATGGATCGATAAGATCCCGGTGCCGGCTTCCGACGGTAAGCAGGAAAAGCCAATGCAATTTCAGTTGCGCTCTGCCCCTGAGACGCTTTACGCCACGCGAAACGGTATCGTCGCCGTGCTCGCCGAGGGTCGGCAAGTGACTACCCTCTTGCTGGAGCCGACAACGGGCAAAAACCGCGTCGAGCCACAAATGGGCCGCGGGCGCCCCCTTGGACGCGAAGGCGAACTGTTGTTGATCGAGGATCGACCGGACGGGCGGATAGAAGTGATCCGCACCCGCGACGGTGCGATCGTCACGCCTCCCGGCGAGACAATTGCCAGCGGACCTTATCGGGTGGATCTGTCGCCGTCGGGCACCGCACTGGGTTTCTGGCGCCGTTCTGCAGCCAATCCCAGGTTGTCGGAGCTCACCGTCTACGCGGTTCGCGATGAGCAGCTGATGCCGGCGGGGCGCCCCATCGACCTGCCGTTTGCACCGGATCTCGCAATATACGACGATGCGCAGTCGATCGCCGTGTGTTCGCGCGCGGGGCACAGTGATGCCCATATTTTTTCACTTTTGGCTTCGGAGCCGACGAGCGTCGCCATTCCGGCAAAGGACTGTGAGTCGCGTTTGGCAAAAGCCGGAAATCGGATCAGTCCAGCCGGAGGTTTCGAAGTCAAGGGCACGCCTTCCACATCGGCCGATCAGGACACCGATTTCGAGGTCGTGCAGCGTCCGGGCGGCAAATCGATCAAGCGTCTTGGCAACAACGAATGGCGCTTCAGCACCGACGACCGATGGCTGGCTTACTGGAACTCGAAGAACATTAGAGTGCTCGACCTGACCTCAGGCGACATGGCACTGAGTCTCGACTTCACGAGAGTCCAGGGAGTCCAGGGAGTCGAGTTCAAGGGAAACAATGCAATCCTGGAGGTCAAGTTCGAGCACGGCATCATGCTGGTTCCATTCGACCGCGACTTGATGGAGCGTGTCGCACACTCGTTGACGATGCGCACGCTGACTGGTTCGGAGCGGTGCACCTATGGTATTAGCGAAGCGGACTGTCGGCAGGCGATCGCGATTTCACGTGCTTCGGATCCGGCCTCGCAGCCCACGGTCAACCGGAATGTTGCTCGTGCGCCGTGAGGTGCGGCTCCGTAGCGCTCGCCTTCTCCAATCGGACTGACTGGCCGAATCACCAGACGCGCTCAGCCCGCAACACCGACGGAACGATAGGTGCCGAGATGGCGGGCGGCAGCACCCTCCTTTGCCGAGTAGCTCGACGGCTCAGAATACAGCGGCGACTCAATACCGAACACTGTCGCGCAAGCCTTCAGCTGGATCATCAAATAGCGGTCGAGCGCGGCGTCCGACACCACTTCCCGTCGTTCCGCGAGGCGCCGCGGCAGGCACCACCTGTCCCAGAACACCGCCCTTCCCTGTTCCAGCAGCTCCTTTGACTTTAAAAAGGCATGTTTCGTCCCGTCGCAAATGCGGTAGCTCACGAAACTCAAAGGACGCCTGGCAAGCTTCTTCTCCCATGCGATAAGGGGCGCTGCGGACTCCAGTTCTCGCATGGACTGAAGGTAGTGACCAATCCGATGCCCAAGCTCTTCATGCGGCCACAGTGGCGTGCTGGTCCGCCCCTGTGCGCTGAGAGTACGAAGGTCCGCGAGAACAGACCTCGCATCGGCGAGCGGCAACCATACCGAGCGCGAGCTTGCCTCGAAACGGATTTCTTTAGCGTCGCCGTCTCTTTCGATATGACGCACGCACAGGCGTGCATCAATGCCAGGCGGCAGCCGTCCCCACGGGGAATCCAGCTGACTCACTATCCAGATCACATCTCCTTTGCGCACTCTCGTAGCGGCACCCGTCTGCGAGCGCGTCTTGTGGAATACGGGTCTTCGGAAACCTGCGGACGCATGTTGCGCATCAGCGAACCATAGTGCGCGAGGGTCACGAGGAAAATGCACGACCACCCGCCGCGGAACGTAGTGGATAAAGTGCCGTGGTTCTTTCACGTTCGGTTCCCCAAGGTACATGCGCGGCCTGTCGACACGCCGCCTTTCTCTCCAAGATGCAAGAGCAAAGAAAAGCAAAGGCCGGAATGGGACCAAAAGTCATTCCCTTAATGAAGCACAGAGAGAACTTGCTTGAACAACGCAAATCTATCGTTGAGCCCGATGATACCCCCGTTGATGCGACGGGTAATTTCCGTGAAATCTTCGAGGTCGTTGTCGTCCGTGCGATCATCCGCGAGTTCATTCAGACCGCGACTTTGCCAATACCAGGCGGCTGCCGCGCACGCATTTTCCGGCTTCATGAGCAAGTCGGGTTGCTTATCGAGTTCCACGGCAATGGCTTTTCCGGCCGCCGCGTAGTTGCTGCGCCCGGTAAGCTGGATAATGCCTCGTCCGCGAAAAAGATAACCGTCTCCGCTTTGAACATTGCCGTTGCCCATGCGGTTGGCGTAGACGAAGTTCGCGAGTTTAATCGGATTCCCCGCATAGAGCGCTGCGGTAGCTTCATCAGGAAACCGTTTTGGCCAGACCTTCATGAGACGCGCGGCCGTATAGCCGAGTGCCTCCTCGAGTCTGTTGAACTGTCCCGATTCGTAGCCCGTTTGCGCAAGAAAACTTGCAATGCGATCCGGCGTATCGATGCCGAACTTCGGCAGTGAAGCATTCAGGCCGGCCGCCCAGCCAGCAGGATCGCCGCAGCGCGGGAAGGCACGCTTGAGGGAATTGGCATCCAACATGATTCCTCCGATACGCAAATGATTGCACGGTGGGTGCCGGTGAGTGCTTCAGTTAAGGAAGCGTCATTGCCGGCAATGCAGAGTCCCACCTTTCATTGTGAAATCGAAGATAGTTTGTGAGTCAATTGAAAGCAAGAATAGTTTTGTGCGACCTCGAACAAATGAACGCAGATTGCGCAGAATAATTCGGCCATCTGACACCCATCTATAGCAATGCATCTCACTGGCAAGATCAACGCGCTCAAGTCCTACAACGCATTGCATGTGACGGTGCCGACTTTCATGAAAACCATGGACGAACTGCGCGAGAAGTACCTGAACGCCTGACGCTCGATGCCATCATCCATCCTGCCTCGACGAACGCACAAAAGGCTGCACAGGAAAATCAGGCGGCGGCAGCCGCAGCCCCACCGGTGAACGAGAAGGAACTCACTGCGCAGCAGTGGTTCGAGGAGGGCTTCAATGCGACGGATTCAGATGAGAAGTTGCGCTGCTACGATGAAGCGATCCGTCTTCAACGCAACTATGCCGACGCCTTCAACAATCGCGGCCGTCTATGTCAGACGAAGGGCGAGCCGCGAGCCGCACTCGTCGATCCTCAAATGCATATCAAACTCGGCGGCGGTAGCAAGGACGGCACTCAGGATGAGGCCGTTATAGCCTGGACGCTGACCTGGCATACATCCGTCACGCCGGCACGCACGAGCGTGCCGGCCTGCAGCGCGTTAACTGCCCGCTGGAGCCACGTATCAGACCGTGCTTGCCGCCCGCGTCATCAGCACGATCTTCCCGATATGCACCCCCGAGTCCATCAGCGCATGCGCCCCGCGCGCATCGTCGAGATCGAAGGTTTGATAGATCACGGGCTTCACCGCGCCGATTCGAATCTGCGGCCACACCTTTCGCTCGAGATCCTCGATCAACGCCGCTTTTTCCTCATGCGTGCGCGAGCGCAGCGTCGAGCCGATGTGCGTGAGGCGTTTCGCCAGCATCGGGAACAGGTCGAGTGCTGGCGCCGGGCCCTTGATGATGCCGATTTGCACGATGCGGCCGTTCATCGCGGCCGCCGCGTAGTTCCGCGCGACGTAGTCGCCAGCAATGATATCGACGACCACGTCCACGCCGCGCCCGCCCGTCTCGCGCATGACCGCCTCGACAAAATCCTCGTTCCGGTAATCAACCGCGACATCGGCGCCGAGCGCGATGCTCGCGTCACGCTGCGCGTCCGAGCTGACCGTCGTGATGATCTTCGATGCGCCGAATGCCTTCGCGAGCATCGTCGCGGTGGTGCCGATGCCGGATGCGCCGCCGTGGATCAGCACGCTTTCGCCCGCTGCAAAATTGCCGCGCTGGAACAGGTTCAGCCATACCGTCAGAAAGGTCTCGGGCATCGCGGCCGCTTCGACCACCGAGAGACCTTCGGGAATCGCCAGTGTGTTGCTCTCGTGCGCGACCGCATACTCCGCGTAGCCACCACCCGGGACCAGCGCGCAGACGAGATCGCCGACCGCGAACCGCGTCACGGAGCGCCCGACGGACACGACCTCGCCCGCGACTTCGAGCCCGGGAATGTCCGACGCCCCCGGCGGCGGATCGTACAAGCCCTTGCGCTGCATCACGTCAGGACCGTTTACGCCGGCGGCATGAACGCGGATCAGCACCTCGTCGTCGGCGGGTGCGGGAACCGGCCGCTCGACGGGCACGAGCACATCCGGGCCGCCCGGCTGCGTAATGTCGATCGCGGTCATCGCCGCGGGAATCGCTTTGGTTTCGTGTGACACGACTTCATCCTTTTCAAAATGCCAGATGCGCCGCGGATTCGGTCAACCTGCTGAATCGCTGCATCGGTTGAAAAAAGTGTAGCGGCGCAGCCGGGTTTTGACCCGCAGCGAATTGCCGATCGTATGATGCAAATTTGCATCACGCCGGAGGCGATATGAACTGGGACGACGCGCGCATCTTCGTCGCGCTCCATCGGGAAAGGACCTTGCGCGCCGCCGCCCGCGCGCTCGACATCGATCAGGCAACGGTGGGCCGCAGACTTGCCGCGCTCGAGCACACGCTCGGCGCGACGCTATTCCTGCGCACGTCGAACGGCTATGAGCTCACGCCCGTCGGCAAGATCGCGATCCGCGCCGCCGAGGCGATGGAACAGTCCGCGCACGACCTCGTCCGCCACACACAAGGCGTGGACAAGCGCCTTGCCGGCGAGGTGAAGCTCTCGACGACGGATGCGCTTGCCCAGGAGTTCGTCATGCCGGCGATCGAGCGCCTGCATATGAAGCATCCGGATGTATCGGTGATGCTCGACACGACGACCCAGGTGCTCAATCTCGCGAAGCGCGAAGCCGACATCGCGATCCGGACCGTCAAGCCGCGCAATCCGGATCTGCTTGCCCGCCGCGTGGCGAGTTGGGAAGTGGGGCTGTTCGCGTCGCCCGACTATCTGCGGCGCCATGGCGAACCGGTGCCGGGTGAGCGATTCGCGGGGCACGATCTGGTGGTCTACCAGCCGTATTTTGCCAAGGCGCGCGTGCCGGAATTCCTCGGGGAACCGCTGACGGACGGCCGGATCGTCGCGCGCCTGAACACGAACCTGACGCTGCGCGCGGCGCTCAGAGCCGGGCTCGGCATCAGCCCTCTACCCGTGCCGATGGCCGAACGCGACGGCCTCGTGCGAATCTGGCCGGACCACTCGAACGACGCGCCGTATGAAATCTGGCTCGTCACGCATCAGGATCTGCGACACACCGCGCGCATCCGCGTGACGATCGACGAGATCGTCTTAGCGTTCGATCGATAGCAGCGAATGCGCTGCTCGTGTCACCCATTACCTCAGCTTGCAGACCCCGACGCCCATTCGCTGAAGCCGGGCCCCTCATGAATGGTTTTATGTCTTGCCCATTCCACCTCGGCGGCAGTGGCATACGTCACGCCGGGTTCCCACCAAAGTGCGGGTTCCTGCTGGAAAGAGGGGCGTCTTTGCATTCGAGCGACCAGCGACGCGAGCCTGGGTCGGCCAGCAGCACGCCAGGACAATCGCAACGGGCGCGTTTCAATGAACTGACAGATGCAGGTGAGCAAGATGTCCTGAGCCGACATCACGCCGGGGACGAAAGCGCCGTCAGCGCCGACAAGCTGAGTCTCGAACCAGTCGAGAAGATACTGGTTGCGCATGGCGCATCGCGCCGCATGAACATTTTCTTCATGCCTGACCCCAGACCATTGCAGTTGCGACACCATCGTCGTCGACACGCCGAACGTCTGTAAAGTCGCGAGAACGAGTTTGTCGTGCCAGCTTTGCGTGGCGCGCACATAGTCGCTTGCCAGCGGATCCATCCCCTCCGGCGCAGGCACGCCTGGATAGCTGGACATAAGGTAGTCGATGATCACCGAGGAATCCCAAAGCGTCAGGTCACCGTCTACCAGGGTAGGAACCTGAAGGGTCGGCGCGACCTTCGCCCGCTCTTCGACGCTGGGCGTCGTAAAGGTCTCCTCACGCTCGAAATCGAGTCCCTTCTCGACCAGCACGATACGGACGGCACGGGCGAAAGGCGATCCTGTCGTGAAGAACAGCTTGCGCATCCTGGCCCCCTTGATTGACGGACCGCGTTGACCGATATGGATGGATGTTTTTGCTCGTCCAGACGTGCAGCGCCGACCGATTGGCCTTTCAGGCCGTTCAGACCCATCATCAGTCTGAACCTCGCGACAACGTCGCATCAGCGGCAATTTACGTAGACTGGACAGAAAACGAACGGTTGAAGAACGCGAACGAGTCGCCCGAACCGCACCGAATCCGCGCGCCCACGAAGCGGACTACACTTCAATCAACCATAGTTGAAAAATGGGCAGGCACGTAAGCAGATTGATGGCACCGGCGTGCGCAAATGTCCGTCCTCTAGTGGAGACGATCATGAAAAAGGAGAGAAAGACCGCTCGGCAAATTCTGTCCGAAAACCCTCGGAACGTGATTTCGGTCGGCCCCGCGGACGCCGTGCTAAAGGCGCTGCATCTGATGGCCGACGAGGATGTCACCACCGTGCTGGTGTTGCAGGGCAGCAATCTTGTCGGCATCCTGTCGCAGCGCGACTACGCCCGCAAGGTCGAACTGGCCGGCCGCAGTGCCGCCGGGACAACGGTGGCCGACATCATGACTACCCAGGTGTATTACGTCACCCCCGAGCACACCTGTGAACAGTGTCTGGCGTTGATGCATATAAGAAGGATCCGGCATCTGCCCGTGATCGATTCCGGAAAGGTCATCGGCGTGCTATCCAACAGTGACGTGCTCGAGGAACTGATTCAGGAAGACGAACATTTCATCAGCATTCTCGAACACGACATGCTCTACCTGACCGTCGATACGGGCGGTGCCTATTAAGCATCCGCGTGCGACCAGGGATGGGCGTGGTGTCTCGACAGGGACAACCAACCCACGCTCACCCCGCACGCCTCCCCCTCAAGTCACACGACAAGACGCGTCCTCACCCGCAGGCGTGCTGACGACACGCTTGACTTTCATCAGGCGCCCGATCGCGCGGTGCAAGGGCTTGTCAATGTAGCGATAGACGACGCAACCCACCACTGAAGCCACCACGACCGCGAGAATCACCCCAGCTGGCGAGCGCACATCGAAACCATGCACGACTTTTGGAACGAGCTTGCGCATCGCCTCGATGACGAACGGGTGGCTGAGATAGGTCGCATAGCTCGCATCGCCGAGATACAGCAATCCGCGCGTGAGCGCGCTGTCTACCACGAGGCCTTCGAGACTCAGCGTGCTGATCAGCAGCAGACAGGTCGGCACGCCATTTCCCACAACCGGGGAGACGTCCGGCCATACCCGTTCGATACAGGTCATCAGCGCATACATCGCGATGGCCACGAACGCAGCCAGCGCGACCGGAATTCGTAGCCCTTTCCTCCATACGAACCATACGGCGATGCCTAACGGGAATTCGAGCAACCGGTCGTAGGCGAGGAATTCGACGATCGCCCGGTTCGAATGCGCGAGGCTCGCAATCAGGAACGCCGCGGCGAGCATCAGCGTGATCGCCGCGAATACCAACGAGGCATTCCGCCGGAACCGCCACAGCGCAAGCGCCGACGTCGCGTAGAACAGCATCTCGTAGTTCAGCGTCCAGCCGACGAACAGCATCGGGAACATGTGGCCGCTCTCTTTCCTGTATGGAATGAAAAAGAGCGACTTCAGCAGCTCAGGGACATTGGCGGTCGTCGAATTGAACAGATCGGGCCTAAGCAGCGCGCCGAAGAACACCAGCAACGTCGCGAGCCAATAAAGCGGCACGATGCGCACGAGGCGGCTTGCGATGAAGTCGCGCACGCTGGTCGTGCCGGCTTCGAGCGCGAGTGCGATCACAAAGCCACTCAGTACGAAGAATACGTCAACGCGGAATTCACCGAACACCCGACCGTCCTGTATCAAGACGTGGTGCACGACGACAGTTGTCGCTGTCACTGCGCGAAGGATTCTTATTGAATTCAGCCTGCGCATCGCTCACCCATTGATGAGTAAACCATACCTGGCTGTGCTCCAGGCGTGAGGAGGCAGGCGATACGTCGCAGCGGTCACAAGATCGCCAGGGGTATCGTGCCTTTGCCGGTGTTCTTTACGAAGTCGTGCA
Organism: Paraburkholderia hospita; assembly: GCF_002902965.1. GTDB lineage: Bacteria > Pseudomonadota > Gammaproteobacteria > Burkholderiales > Burkholderiaceae > Paraburkholderia > Paraburkholderia hospita. Next base: position 1,462,149 of record NZ_CP026107.1, read on the forward strand.
TCGTCAAATCGTGCATCGCCGCCTCCGCGTATCTCCGTCGAGAGAAACATCTGCGCAAAACGAAACGCTCGCGCGATCCGGATGCGCGATCGTTTCATCGCTTGAACAGGAGTGTGTAATTGAAGACGGCGGTATTCCACCCGAAGCGTCGAATTCTGTCTTGCGATCGCGGTACCAACGAACCCGAACATGGAGCGTATCGAAGTCGAATCAGCGCGAGGTCCAACACATAATGCGGCAAACGGGCCGCAAATAATGGTGCGCGACCGTCCACTCCCAGCGATGGTAATGTTTGCGCGAAGACACTACTGTTAGGCGCCGCACAGAAGCTCGACGGGAAACGCAAAAATTACCGGATGCAGGTGCTCGCAGGCAGATAGATTCATACGCAACCAATGACATCATTGTCCGACGACGCGACGGAAAGATCGGTTGGGAGTGTCCGTTACCTGGATAACGCGGACGATTCGATTGCGGATTCAACCGGTCGCGTGCGCGCATACGATTGATGGACTCGCGCCAGCCGAGGCTTACGATCGGAAAGGCGCGAGCCTCACCGTGTTTCGCGAGCTATCTGAGCTGTCGGCGTGCCGACGCAACCAGCACCATCCACAAGAAAATTCCAGCGGCCATCCCCCGAGCCAACTACACTCGAATTCGCGCCACCTTACAACGGCTCATCCTAATCCAAGGAGCACGCCCGACATGGATACGGACACGAAGCGGATCGTAGTGATCGGCGCCGGCTTTGCCGGGCTGTGGAGCGCGCTGGGCGCGGCGCGCAAGCTCGACGAACTGCACATGCCAACGGATCAGGTCGAGGTCGTGGTGATCAACGGCACGCCGTATCACAGCATTCGCGTGCGCAACTACGAGCAGCCGCTCGACGACACGCTCGTGCCGCTCGCCGACGTGCTCGATCCAGCAGGCGTCCGACGGATTCAGGGCATAGTCCGCTCGATCGATCTGCCAAACCATCGCGTCGGATTCGAATCCGGCGATTCATCTACTCAATGGATCGGCTACGACCGCCTGATCCTGGCAGCGGGAAGCGAGTTGGCACGTCCGGCAATTCCCGGGCTACACGAGTTCACATTCGACGTCGATACGTTCGAAGGCGCCGCGAAGCTCCACGCACATCTGCTCGCCTTGCCGGAAAGGCCCGAAGCGCCGGGACGCTACACCGTGGTCGTAGTTGGTGCAGGCCTGACGGGCGTCGAACTCGCCGCCGAATTACCCGCGCGGCTGCGCGGCATCGTCGGCGACAACGCAAGCGCCGAGGTGCGCGTGATTCTCGCCGACCGCTCTGCGAAGATCGGTCAGGCGATGGGCGGCGCGCAACCGGTCATCGAAGAAGCGCTACGCGCGCAAGGCGTCGAGCTTAGGCCGGGCGTGTCGCTCGAAGCCGTCACACGCGACGGCGTGCAACTGACGGGCGGCGAGCACATCGACGCCGCGACCGTTGTCTGGTGCGGCGGCATGCGCGCCAATCCGCTGACCGCGCAATTCCCCGTGTCGCTCGACGCGTTCGGACGCGTGCCCGTCGATTCGTTCCTGCGCGTCACCGACGTGCCCGGCGTGTTTGCAGCGGGCGATTGCGCGCGCATCCTGATCGACGGCGAACGGCCCTCCGTGATGTCCTGCCAGCACAGCCGCCCGATGGGGCGCCACGCGGGCCACAATGTCGTCTGCGACCTGCTGGGCCTCGCGATGCTGCCGCTTTGCATCGACTGGTACACGACCATCCTCGATCTCGGCCCGTGGGGCGCCGTCTACACGGAAGGCTGGGAGCGCCGCCTCGCGTCGCAAGGCGAAGCCGCGAAACAGACCAAGCGCACGATCAACTGCGACCGCATCTATCCGCCCAGCACGAAGCAGCGCGAAGACATCCTGCAAGCGGCGGCGCCCGTCGTGCAGGCGCCCCCCTACACCGTCCGTGGCGCGGACTGAACCCACGCTTAGAATTCGATCACGCGCGGCGTCAGCAACACGAGCCGTTCCATATGGCTGCTCTGATGCGTGCGCGAGCGGAACAGCGCGCCGAGCACAGGAATCTTCGACAGCACGGGCACGCCCGTATTCAGATTCGAGTCGCTGTCGATCCGGTAGCCGGCGATCAGCAGACTCTGCCCTTCGGCGACGACGGCTTCCGTATCGATCTCGCTGGTGCGGATTTCGGGAATATCTTTCACGCTGGCGCCCGTCGGCTGGCCGTCTTCGACGTGTACCTGCAGCTTGATCTGCTGCGTGCCGTTCGTATCGACCACCATCGGCAGCACGCGCAGCGTATTGCCGACCTGCACGCTGAACAGATTGCTCGACGTAAAGCCCGAGACGGGGATGAAGAACTGCGTCTTGTTGTTCATCACGGCTTCGACGTTGTCGAGCGTCGCAACCTTCGGGCTCGCATCGATGCGCGCAAGATTGTTTTGCTCCAGCGCATCGATGCGCGTCAGCAGATAACGGCTCGCGTCGCCGATCACGGCCGTGAGCGACCCGCCCGTCGGCGTCGCCGTGGCGACGAGATTGCCGGCTGTGTCGAGCGAAGAAAACGTCGGGCTCACATTGCCGTTGAAGTTGTTCGCGTTGGCACTGCCGCTGCCCGTCTGGAAATCGACGTGACTCGAATGCGCGTGCCAGTCGACGCCCAGTTGCTTCAACGCGCCGTCGTCGATCTCGATGATGTGCGCTTCGATCTCGACCATCCGGCGCTTCACGTCGAGCCGGTCGATCAGTTGCTGGTACTGGCCGACGCGGTCGGGCAGATCGCGGATCAGCACCGAGTTGGTCCGCGCGTCGGCCTGGATGACGGGCAGCGAGCCCGCGCCGTCCGGCACGGCCGCCGTCGCCGCGCGTCCCGCGCTCTGCGGGCCGTTGCCCGATGCGCCGCCCGCGCCGGGCATCCCAACCGGCCCGCCGCCCGCCGCCGTCACGCCCGCGAACACATCGGGCAGCGGCGGATTCACGCCGCCGTTGTTGTACGGCGAGCCGCCATTGGTGCCGCCCTGCACGTCCGCATACGGGCTGACCTGTTGCAGGTTCGCGGTGCCGTCGGCGGATGCGCGCGACGTGCCCTGTTGATCGCTGTCCCGATCCGGGTGATAGAGACTCGCGATCACATGCGCGACGCCAGGCACGACCTGGGTCTTGCCGTTCACGGTGATCGTATGATCCGCCGCCCAGCCGTAGCGCAGCGGGAACGCGCGCACTTCGCTGCCCGTGCGGCGGTTCGCGTTCTGGTCCAGGCGCGCGGCCACCTCGTCGACGAGCTGGATCAGCCGGTGCGGCCCGGTGATCAGCGCGACGCCCTGCTCCGGGTCGTAGACGATCGGGAATCGGTCGGTGTCGAGCCCGATCTGCTTCAGCGTCGAACGCAGGCTCTGCGTGCCCGCGAAGTCGAGCTTGATGACCTTGGTCGTCACATCGTCGGCGGTGCTGATCGAGAGCACGCTGCCGTCGTAAAACCACACGAAGCCGAATGTCGCCGCCATCGTGTCGATGAACTTGCGCGGCGGCAGATCGAAGCGTCCCGACACGGTGCCCTGCACGTTCGGCGCAATCGTCGCGATGATGCCCTGGCTCGCCGCGAAGTCGCGCAGCACGTCTTTCAGGTCGCGGCTTTCCACCGATATGTGCACTTCGCCGGGCCGCCACGTGATCGGTGCGGCGTGGCCCGCGTTCAAGCCTATCATCAGCAGGGCGGCCGCGATCGCGCGGTGACGGAATGTGAGTTTCATGATCGACGCTCGGTATAGGTGTGGTTTTGGCGGAATGGTCTCGAAAGGATCTCAGCGGTTCAGCGTGTCCGAAGGCGATTCGTTGAATTCGCGGCGGTAGCTGTTGACGAGCGTCGAGCGGTTGCTGACGCCCCACTTGACGGCTGTCGCGAGAATGCCTTGCTCGTGCGCGCTGTCGTCGGCTTCGAGTTCCGCGCGGATGCGCTCCATGCGCAGGCGGCGGATGATCTCGGTCGGTGTGGAGCCGAGGCTCGTCTTGAATGCGCTCTGCAACGCCCGATCCGTCACGCCGACTTGCGCGGCGATTTCGCGGATCGACAGGTCCTTGCGCTCCAGGTTGTCGAGCAGATAGCGATAGGCGCGCCGATAACGCGCAGGCAGCCGCGTGCCGATGTCGTCGAGCTGTTCCGGCGCGCGCGCGATGCGCTGGCCGTAGCGCGCGAGCGCGCCGGCTTCGTCGCGGATGCAATTGACGGCGGCCAGCGCATAGCGCGTGTACACCTCCAGCGACTCGCCGCTGCGCCCCTGCAGATGGCGCAGCTTCGCGAGGCAATACAGATACTCCAGTTGCCGATGGCTCTGCGGCATACGCACCTCGGCCGTCAGCAACACGAGCACCGACTCGGCCAGCGACGACACGCCGCCAGCAAGACTCGCGAGCACGATCTCGATACGCACCGCGCTCTGATAGTTCTGGATGCCCTGCTTGCCCGCCCACTCCGCATGCGCAACGATCTGCTGCTGCGCGTCGCGCTCGCCGCCCGCCAGTCGCGCCAGCCCATCGAGAAACTCGACGCGCCCACGCAGCAACTGGTCTTCAATCGCGCCCGTCAACAGTCGCAGCGCGGCGGGCCGTTGCGGCGCGACGCGCGGCGCGGCGTCGCCCGTCAGGCCAACTTGCCAGTAGATGTGATCGGACAGCGTCGCGCGCGAGCGCAGCGTGCTCTGCGCTTCGACGTCGAACCGCACGGTGCTCAAGAGACGCTGCCAGCCGTCTGCATGATGAAACGCGCCATTCGATGTCACTTCGTCGAGCAGGTCTTCGAGCGTATCGAGCACGGCATCCGCATCGCGCAGACGGCCCACGCTGAACAGCACGCCGAACGCGCCGAACAGCGCGTCGAGCCGCAGCGCGACGCTCGCCAGCGGATGATCGGCGATCTGCATGAAGCACGACATCGCGGTGCCGTAGCGGTAACGGAACAGCGCTTGCCAGCCCGCGTTGCGGCACGACGCGAAGCGCATGCCGTCCTTGTCGTCGCGCATGCGCTTTTGCGCTTCGCGGTACGAGTCGTCGGCATCGACCTCCATGCCGAGCGACAGTTGCAGATCGCCCTGCAATTGCAGCAGCGCGGCAGGCGGCGCATCGTCGTGGCTATCGACGAGCCGCTGCACGTTTGCCGCCGCGGCATGCACATGGCCGTTGCGAATCAGTTCGACGACGCTGGAAGGCACCGACGCTGCGTTGAGCATCGACACGTACGGGAAGTAGTAGGTAACGAGCATGGCTGTGGCTGATTCCGTCGTAAGGCTCGCGCAGGCGTCGGGCCGATGCTGCGTGAGCGCGTTGAAACGATTGCGACGTTTTTGCTACGGACGTCGCGGTGACGGAATGCACTGTAGCCAGGCAGAAATGTGAAAAGCTCAATAATCAGAGGAAACAGTTGAGGCTTGAGTAAAGTTGAGATTTGACGCGCGCGGCAGACAAGAACCCTCAACAAAGCTCACTTCTTTGCTTGTACGCGGACCGCTGACATCACGGCGACACATCGTTGCGAAGCGGCTGCGCGCCCGGCTTCAGATCGGTGTCGCGGTCGCTCATCTGCGCGATCGCGCGAACCTGCTCCTTGAAGAGCCGCAAGTCGAGCTGGTCCTGCACCTGGTGCACGAAAAGACCCGCGAAGACGGCCAGCATCAGCACCGTCACTGCGCCCTTGATCGGTTGACTCAACGCGCTCAGATCGAGTTTCTGCGCGGCCTTCGACGCGAGATTCGCACCGAGGTCGATCAGCAGCAACACGAGCAGCATCGGCGCGGCGAGCTTCGCGATGGTCTGCATCAGCGTGTCCGTCTGATGCATCGCGAACACGGCGAGGAAATCCGTCGACATCGGCTTCGTCGATGCGACCGGCCACCATCGATACGACTCGTACAGCGCCTCCAGCAAAAACTGCATGCCTCCCAGCGACCAGAACGCAACGGTCGCGATCTGGCCGAGCAGCGTCGCGGACGGTGTGGATTGTTGCGACAGCATCGGGTTGCTCAACTGCGCGTTGTTGTAGCCCGTCAGATTATCCAGATAGATACCCGCGCCTTCCGCGACCCAGAACACCGTCGCCGCCGCGAACCCCATCACGACGCCGATCAGCGTTTCACGCAAGCTTGTGATCACCAGCGCGAAGCCCGTCAGCGAATCGGCGAACGACTCCGGCTGCGCAAGCGCGACGAACAGCGAGAAGCTCAACGCGACGCCATTGCGCAAGCGGCCTTGCAGCACGCCGTCGGCGGTGGGCGGAAACAGCGTCATGATCGCGTAGAGCCGCAGCGAGCAGACGCCGAGCACGGCAAGGTGCTTGAGCAGCCAGGGGCCGTAAAATTGCAGAAGCTCGTTCATCCGCGTGCAAGGCGCGCGAGCGCCGTCTCCTCGATGTCCTCGTCTTCCGCGTCGGCAGCGATGCCATCGAGCACGCGCTGCAATATGCCGATGCGCTTTTCGCACAAGTCGATGCGTCCACGGTTCTTCGCGATCTCGCGGCGCGTGTTTGCGATTCCGGCGTCGTGCTCGATGAGCGCGTGTTGCGCGGCTTTCACGGCTTCACATGCCGTCGCGTGGTGCCGGTTGACTTCTTCCGCGTACAGGCGGATCGCCGTCAACGTATCGATCGAAAATGGCTCCGCGCCCGCCATCATCGCGCTGATGCGCTGGCGGTACGAACGCGCCTGCGCTTCGAGTTCCGCTGCATGCCCACGCGCCTGCGCTTCGTTTTCGACCAATGGCAAGCGCGCCGCAACGAATTGCGCGAGCCTCGCGCGCAAGTCCTGCTCGGAGCGCTGACGGCGCGATACGGCGCGCGACAACGCAGCAATCTGCCGTTTCGGCGCGCTCATTGCGCGTTGCCCTGCGCAAGCTCGTGCAACGCGGCCTCGGTTTCAGCCGGGTCCGCGTAGGCATCCGTCGGCTGTGACAGGAAAGCCTTGAGCGCGTCGATCTTCGCGATCGCTTCGTCCGCCAGCGCATTGGTGCCCGGCTGGTACTCGCCAATCTGCAGCAGCATGTCCACTTCACGATGCTTCGCGAGCAGCTTGCGTAGCCGCGCGGACGACGCCATGAACTCGCGCGGCATCACCTGTGACATCACGCGCGACAGGCTGCCGAGCACGTCGATGGCGGGATAGCGGTTCTGCGCAGCGATTTCGCGCGACAGAATCAGGTGACCGTCGAGCACGCCGCGCACTTCTTCGGCAATCGGATCGCTGCCCGATTCGTCTTCGGCAAGCACCGTGTAGAGCGCGGTAATCGAGCCGCGCTCGCCCATCCCCGCGCGCTCCAGCAGACGCGGCAACTCCGCGAACACCGAAGGCGGAAAGCCGCGCCGCGCGGGCGGCTCGCCCGCTGCAAGGCCGATCTCGCGGCCCGCGCGCGCGAAGCGCGTCAGCGAATCCATCATCAGCAGCACGCGTTTGCCTTCGTCGCGGAAGTACTCGGCAATCGCGGTGGCGACGTAGGCCGCCTTCGCACGCTCGCTCGACGAGCGGTCCGACGTCGCGCACACGACGACGGAGCGCGCCATGCCCTGCTCGCCGAGAATCAGCTCGACGAATTCGCGCACTTCGCGCCCGCGTTCTCCGATCAGCGCGATCACGTTGATGTCGCATTGCGCGCCGCGCGCCAGCATGCCGAGCAAGGTGCTCTTGCCGACGCCCGCTGGCGCGAAGATGCCCATGCGCTGGCCTTCGGCGAGCGTCGTCATGGCGTCGATCACGCGCACACCCGTCACCATCGGATGCTCGATCATGCGGCGTGTCATCGGGTTCGGTGGGTCGGCGAAAATGGGCCGGCTGTCTTCCGCTTCGATCGGGCCACGGCCGTCCATCGGCTGGCCGAGTGCATCGATCACACGGCCGAGCAACGCATCGCCGACAGGCACCGACAACGGCCGCTGCAAGCCGATCACATGCGTCGCGCGCGACACTTCGGTTAACTGCGCGAACGGCGACACGACGGCATGCTCGCGCGTGAAGCCGATCACTTCGCCATGCTGCAACAGCTTGCCTTGCGGCGTACGCAGCTCGCACAGTTCGCCGAGCTTCAGATCGATGCCCGCGACCTTGATCAGCGTGCCGACCACTTCGGCGATCTTGCCCGTCTGACGCACGGGCAACAGTGCGCGGATCTCGCGTTCGATCGCGCCGCCCAGTTCGCGCAGGCCGTGCTCGTGCAGGCCGAATACATCGGCCTGCACCGGGTCTTGCAGTTGATTCTTCGAGGCCGTGGTGCTCATCAGTGTGTCTCTGCTTGCGCGCTGTGCGTTTTCAGCGAAGTGTTGAGCGCTCGCACGATTGCCGCGCGCATCGAATCGAGTTGTGTCGACAGGCTCGCATCGACGATGCCGAGATCCGATTCGCACACGCACGCGCCGCGTTCCAGGCGAGGATCTGCTGTTACGGCAAGCGGCACGGGCCGCCCCAGCATGCGCAGACGCGCGTCGAACTCGCCGAATGCGGCGCGCGCCGCGTCGAGATCGGCGGGATGCACGCTCACGCGCAAGTTCGCCGAGCCTTCGACGATGCGGTCGATCGTGTCCGTCGCCCGCGCGAACAACGCCTGTGCGCTTTCGGCGCGCACCAGTTGCTCGACGGCGAGCATCACGAGTTCGGCCATCCGGTTGCGCATGCCTTTTTGCAGGCGCTGCGCATCGGCGCTCAACGCGGCAACGCGTTCGATCCACTGCGCCTCGCCACGCGCGACGCCTTCCGCGTAGCCCTGTTCCGACGCCGCTTCACGCTCGCGCGCCGCCGACGCGACGAGGGCCTTTGCTTCATCTCGCGCGGCTTGAAGAATCTGCTCGCGCTCGATCTGCGCGGCGGCGAGAATCGCCTGACGTTCGGCCTCGACGCGGCCGTAGACATCGTCGATCGTCGCAAGCATGCCGAAGGTTTCGCGCGGCACGATATCGCCGACGAGGCCGACGCGCGGTTCGTTCTTGTCCTTGCGCGTGTTGCTGGTCGCGTGCGCTTCGCGCGGACGGCTCAGCCAGATAACCATGCGGACTCCGGTAAAAGCGGTCCGATGCGCTCGCGCAGCAATGCGAACGCTTCTTCGCATTCGTCGTCCGAAGGCTTTGCGTTCGTCGCGTCCTGCTCGTCGTCTTCACGTGGCAGCGCGAGTCGCAGCATCATTGGATGCGTGTCCATAAGCGGCAGCAGTGTCAACCCTTCGAGCGCGAGCGCATCGGCATCGATCGAACCGAGCGCGCGTGTTCCGGCGCGCTCGCGCTTCGCATCGGCAAGCGACGGCGCTTCAGGCACTGTCTTGCCGAGCAGATCGTCAAGCGGGCAGCCAATCCACTCCGCGAGGCGTTTGCGCGTGGTTCGATCGACCAGACGCCGCACTTCCGCGCGACGCGCCAGCAGCGCCTGCATCCGCAACACGCGCAAACCGGTCTCGACAGGCAGCGCGTCGAGCCGCGTGGCGAGCGTGGCGCTGAATGCTTCGAGCGTCGGCGGCGCGGGCAGCAGCACGCGCAACACGGCGAGCGAGCATGCTTCGTCGCACCGTTCGCGCAACGCTGCTAGCGCTTCTTCGCTGCTTGGCGCTGGATCGATGCCCAGTGCAAGCGCGAGCCAGTCCCGATGCAGCCACGTCAAAGTGCTGCGCGCATTGCGTTGCCAGCCGAGCAGAATCTGCGTGGCGTCGGCGGGTGTGAGACGCGGCTCGTTCGTAGACCGTTGCCGTGGCATCGCGGCGGATGCAGCCATCGCCATGCTCATGCCGACTTCTGCCTGCGGCCCGGCAGGCGCTGCGCAAGCGACGCGAGGCCCGCCTTGAGCGGCGCGACGATTCCGCCCAGCCGCACGCGATACGCATAGCCCACGCCAATGCCCGCCACCATCAACGCGAACAGTCCGCTCAGCACGAACGGCCAGACAGGCGCATGCGCGGGCACGCGGCTATCGATATCCACCTGATCCGCCGCCACGCCCGTCACGCTGACCTGGTCGTACGACAGCCCTTCGACGCTATGCACGACGAGGTTCTTGATCTGCGGCACGAGCGCATCGAGTTCGAGTCCCGGCCGGTACTTGATGAACACGGCGGCGGACGACGGCTTGATGGTCTGCGCAAGCGGGTCATTGTTCGGAATCACGATCTGCACGCGCGCGACCAGCACGCCATCAATATGCGACAGCGTGCCCGACAGTTCCTGCGATAGCCCGTAAATGAAGCGCACGCGCTCTTCCGTTGGCGTCGAGACGAGACCGTCCTTCTTGAACAGGCTGCCGAGATCGTCGAACTTGCTGTGCGGCAGGCCTTTTTCGCGCAGCACCTGCATCGCGCGCACCATGTCGCCGTCGTCGACCTGAAGCGTATAGGTCTTGCCGCCGTCCGGCGAGCTCTTGTCGGCGGATACACCGCGCTCCAGCAACGCGACCGTCATCTCGTTGACGTCCTCTTCGGCAAGGCCCGTGTAGAGCTCTTTCTTGCAGCCCGCGAGCAGCGCGCATGCCACCAGCAGGCTGCCCATCAGCATGCGTTTGGTGAGCGGAGACAGGGTTCTCATGCTCATCACTGATTCTTCATCAGCGTTTCCGCCGACGACTTCGACGCCGACACCACGGCCATCTTGGTCTGGAAATCGAACTGCGCGAGCGACAGGTTCAGCGACACCTGCGCTGCCGCCCCGATCTGCTGCGTCGGCGTGAGCACCCCGGCGTTCGCGCTCAGTGTTTCGACCTGTTCGAGCGCGGCCTCCATCTGGCCGTCCTGCTTGCGGATCGCGTCGACAAAATGACTACCCGCGTGCTGCGTCGCGTCGTTGCCGGGCACGGCGAGCGGCTGTTGCATCAGGTCTTCGAAACGGCTGACGGATTCGGGCGCAGGCATCTGCGGCAAGGGTTCGGGTCTCGCGGCATCGGCGGCGGCGTGCACGGCGGTTTCGGCAATCGTTGAGATCGACATGAACGGCTCCTCTTATCAGGCGCGCAAGAAAGCGTGCGACGCGAACGCGGGCGCATCGCCCGACGGCAGCCGCGCGGCCTTCGTCTGGGCGTTCTCCTGCTCTTCGGCGAGATCGCGATACGACTCCGGCAACACGAACTCGCCGCCGCGATGGTTCGTGCGCGCGGCTTCGAGATCGGCACGCACGGTGAGCGCACGGACCAGCGCGCGCGTCTCCAGGCCCGCCTCGCCTTCGAGCGCCTGGTCGGCCCATTGACGCCAGCCGGCGTCCTTCTGCGCGGCGAGGCAGTACGCGTACATCGCCTTTGCATAGGCAAACGAAGGCGCTGCGTCGATCACGTCGCGCAGCGTGCGCGACGCCTCTTCCCAGCGGCCGTTGACGATGTGCAGCACGCCCGCCAGCGTGTCGATCTCGGCCACCTTCGGACGGAACGCGCGCAACGCGTCGAGCACCAGCTCGATGTCGGTCGTGTCGGCGCTGGCTTGCGGGAAATGCCGGAACAGACCCGCCGATGCAATCTCGATCAGCGCGTTCAAGGTTGCATCGCCGCATTGCAGATAGTTCGGCGCTGCGTGAGAGGAAGCAGGTTGTGACCCAGGTTGTGATGATTTCGCGAGCATGGCGTGGACCCTCTTGATGAAAACAGGACGCGGGGCGTCATCGCTTCGCAAGGTATCAAGCAGGTGCCGCAATGCTCGCACTGCAACCGAAGCAAGTCGTGCGAAAGCGAACCTGGCGGCGCATCACGCGTGCTGTTTTGCCCTGCTTCGCGTTCGAGCCCGGGGCTTCGCCTCGCCTGGACGGCCGCTATGAGGAGCGCCCTACACTGCGCCAGCACGTAAAGGAGCGCCCATGAGCGACGACAAAACCGAACAGCCAACCGAGAAACGCCTGCGCAAGGCGCGCGAGGACGGTGAGGTCGCGAAGAGCACGGACCTCGTCGACGGCGCGCTGCTGGCCGTGGGCGTCGGCATGCTGATGGCGACGGGCGACAAGATGGTCGATGGCTTGCGCTCGTGCATTTCGATTGCGCTGAAGTTCGTCGCCGGGCCGCACGACATGACGACGCTGCTGCTCGCGGTGAACCAGATCGGCTCGCGCATGGCAGGCTCACTCCTGCCGATGATCGGCGCCGCGATTCTCGCCGCCGTCGCCGCGCTCGCCGGACAGACGGGCATCATGATTTCGATGAAGGCAGTCAGCCTGAAGTTCGAGAACATCAGCCCGATGGCGGGCATCAAGCGCATCTTCTCGCTCAAGTCGCTGCTCGAACTCGCGAAGATGGCCATCAAGGGCGTCGTGCTCGCCATCGTGATGTGGAAGACGATCACGGGGCTGCTGCCGCTCGTCACGGGCTCGATGTTTCAGTCGCTGCCCGAGCTGTCGAAGCTCGCGAGCTTCGTCGTGATCCGGCTGCTCGCGGTCGCGGCCGCGCTGTATGTCGTGTTCGGCGGCGTCGATTTCAAGCTGCAGAAATACCTCTTCATTCGCGGCAAGAAAATGAGCAAGGACGAGATCAAACGCGAATTCAAGCAGGACGAGGGCGATCCCATCATCAAGGGCGAGCGGCGGCGGCTCGCGCGCGAGCTTGCGACATCCGTGCCGCGAAAGATCGCGACCGCGAGCATGGTGGTCGTGAACCCGACGCACTACGCGGTGGCCGTGCGCTACGCGCCCGATGAATATCCACTGCCAGTGGTGATCGCTAAGGGCATGGACGAAGCAGCGCTGCAGATGCGCCGCGACGCGCAGTTCGCGGGCGTGCCGATCGTCGGCCATCCGCCCGTCGCGCGCGCGCTCTACAAGGTCGAACTCGACGAGCCGATTCCGGACGAACTGTTCGAGGCCGTCGCCGCGATTTTGCGCTGGGTCGATTCGCTGGCCCTGTCGCGTGAACCCGATGCGGCGCCCCCGCTGTCCGGCTGAACGCACGCCCTACTCCACACTCCCGCATCGCTCCACACACGCTCATGCTCAAGACACTCAAACTACCCGCTGGCGGCGAGATCGGCATCCTCGTGATGATCGTCGCGATCGTCTCGCTGATGATCCTGCCGCTGCCGTTCTTCATGATCGACATACTCGTCGGCCTGAACATCGCCGCAGCCGTCACGCTGCTGATGATCACGCTCTATGTGCCGAGCGTCGTCTCGCTGTCCGCATTTCCGTCGATCCTGCTGTTCACCACGCTCTACCGTCTGTCGCTCAGCATCGCGTCGACCAAGTCGATCCTGCTGCATGCTGAAGCGGGCGACATCATCGACAGCTTCGGCAAGCTCGTGGTGGGCGGCAATCTGGTGGTCGGCATGGTGGTGTTCATCATCATCACGCTGGTGCAGTTCATCGTGATCGCGAAAGGCTCGGAGCGGGTCGCGGAAGTCGGCGCGCGCTTCACGCTCGACGCAATGCCCGGCAAGCAGATGAGTATCGACGCGGACCTGCGCGCCAATCTGCTGACAGCCGACGAAGCGCGCCACAAGCGCGCGACGCTCGCGCTCGAAAGCGCGCTGCACGGCGGCATGGACGGCGCGATGAAGTTCGTCAAGGGCGATGCCGTCGCGGGCCTCATCATCACGATGGTCAACATCGTTGCAGGTCTCGCCGTTGGTGTGCTGTATCACGGCATGACGGCGGGCGAAGCGGCGAACCGTTTCTCGATCCTCTCGGTCGGCGACGCGATGGTCGCGCAGTTGCCCGCGCTGCTGCTGTCCGTTGCGGCAGGCGTGATGATCACGCGCGTCGCCGACGATCGAGACGAGAAGCCGCGCTCGCTCGGCGCGGAGATCGGCAAGCAACTGATGGGCAGCGCGCCCGCGCTCGGCTTCGCGGCGCTGCTGCTGGTTGCGTTCGCCGCCGTGCCTGGCTTTCCGTGGCCGCTCTTTCTGGTGTTGAGCGGCATCCTCGGCTTCACCGCATGGAAGCTGAAAAAGCGCGGTTCATCGCGCGCATTCGAAGACCTCGAAGCCGTGCGCTCGATGCAGCGCGCGGGCGCGAAGAGCGAAACACCCGCTATTTCCAGCGTGCCGCCCGCGTTTTCCTGCCCGCTCGGCGTACGCCTTGCGCCCGACTTGCGGGGACGGCTCGCCGTCGACCGGCTCAATCACGCATTCGAAATCGAGCGCACTTCACTGCAAGAAGAACTCGGTTTGCCGTTTCCCGGCATTCACATGTGGATCAGCGAGAAGCTCGCGCCGTCCACCTGCGAGTTCCTGATGCACGACGTGCCGTCGTTCACACTCGAATTGCCGCAAGGCAAGGTCCTGCTCGCCGACCTGTCGCAACGGCTCGCAACACAGCCCGACGACATGCAGGCGCAGGCGCTCGCCGAACGCTGCGACCAACGCGAACCGATCGACGGCACAACGCAGCCGAGCTACTGGCACGACGAGGCCACGCTAGCCGACAAGACCTCCGGCTGGCGCGCCGAACAGGTGATCGCGCATGTGTGCGTGCAGTTGCTCCGGCGTAATGCGTCGCTCTTTCTCGGCGTCAACGAAGTGCAGTGGATTCAGGAACAGCTTGGCATCGAGTATCCGGGTCTGCTCGCCGAAGTGCAAAAAGTGCTGCCGCCGCAGCGCATCGCCGACGTGCTGCGGCGTCTTCTCGAAGAACAGATCCCCATCCGCAATATCCGCAACATCATGGAAAGCCTGATCGCGTGGGGACCGAAAGAGAAAGACGTGCTGATGCTGACCGAGTACGTGCGCGGCGATCTCGCGCGCTTTCTCGCGCATCGGGCCGCACTCGGCGCGCGCATCCTGCCCGCGATCCTGCTCGACGCGCCCGTCGAACAGCATATCCGCCAGGCGATCAAGCAGACGCCGACGGGCAATTACCTCGCGCTGCCGCCGGATCAGATCAACTTTCTGGTCGACAGCATTGAGTCGTTCGCGGGGCTTGCGCCGCGTCCCGGCATCGCGCTCGTCACGTCGATGGATATCCGGCGCTACGTGCGACGTATGATCGAAGGACGGCTCGGCTGGCTCTCCGTCTATTCGTATCAGGAACTGGGCGGGCATCTGGAACTGCAGCCGATCGGCCACGTGACGGCCTGAGGCAACGCATGTCGAGAACCACATCGCGTCCCGTGCGCGTGATCGCGGCGCCCACGCAGACGTCGCCCGCTTCGGCGGGCGCGCGCATGCGGCGCGCACGGCACGCGGATTTCGCCGCGCTCTTGCGACGCGACGACAAGCCGTCGCCCGACGATCTTCTCGCCGCATCGCTCGATGACGAGGCTCCGCAGGAACATCATGCGGAAGAGTCGCTTGCGCAACGCATCGGCAGTGCAAGTCAGCGTGTGGTCGCGGCTGTGCTGCGCCGCGAGCAACAAATGCTCGAACTCGCGCACGTGCTCGCGCGGCATGTCGTCGAGTTCGCGTCGAACCCCGCGATCCGCCAGGCAGGACATTGGGAAGTGACTTTGCGTATCGATCCGCAGCGGCTGCCGGACACGCAGTTGCATCTGACGCTTTCGCCCGCTGTTCTCTTGCTTCGCTTCGACGTCGAGTCCGCCGACACGCGCGAACTACTCTTGCATCATGCCGGCCTGCTCGAACGCGAGCTGCGCCAGTTGCTCGCGTCGCAAGGCGAAGCGCGCACGCTCGAACTGACTATCCACTAGCTCACGCCTTTGTCCACTGTGTCCACCGAACGTCCGTATGCAGAGAAGCTGCGCCGCGTCACGCCCGATGCAGCGCGAGCCGCCCGCATTCTGTGCGATGCGCGTCATCTCGATGCGTTGCGCCAGCTCGGCGCAATCGATGCGCTCGAAATCGCGCCGACTGTCACGGCCGATACCACCTTCGACGAAGCGGGCCGCATCGTGCTCGCGCATCTCGAAGGCACGCTCGATATCGATCTCGATCTCGCGCGCTATCCCGCGTTGCAGATCGTCGCGGCCAGCGCGGGCGACCGCGCACGGCACGCATTGCGCGGCACGCTCGCCAACGCGCTGCTCGCGCCGCTCGTGCAGCGCTTTCAGGCAGCGGGCCTTGGACGCTGGCGTGTGGCGTCGGTGGAGCGCGGGTCCGCTGGCACTACCAGTGGCGAACGCTTCGACGTCGCGTTGCTGCATGAAGGCGTCGTGCATCGGCTGTCGATCGGCACATCCGGCGCGACGCTCGATGTCTTGCATAAACGGCTCGCCGCATTGCCGTCGCGTCATGCAACGGAAACGTTCGCTTCAGCATCGCCGATCTGCGTCGCCGGATCGATCGCGCTCGGCGCGCGGCACGTGCCACTTGCCGCATTGCAGTCGCTGCGTCCCGGCGACGTCGTGCTGCGCGCTTTCGTTCCTTCTGTCGCGCAGGCGCTGAGCCGCGGCGCCACGTTCACCGCACGTGCCATGTGGGGCGCGACGGCAACGGGCATCCGGCGCATTCATGCGCGTGTCGTGATCGACGGCACGCAGGTCACTGTAGAAGAGAAACCCATCATGAACGAAGAACCCTTGCAGGCCGAATGGCCCGATACGCTGCCAGGAGACGGTGAAGCGCTGCACGAAACCGAAGTGGCCACACTCGACGAAATGGCGGAAACCGACGCGCACAGCAACTGGCAGCACGACACAGAAGACGCATCACTCGATATCGGCCTGCTCGATCTGCCCGTGCAATTCGAAATCGACAGCGTGGCGCTGCCGCTCGCGCAGCTCGCCGCGCTGCGCCCCGGCTACGTGATCGAACTGGCCGCGCCCGTGCTCGATACGCCCGTGCGTCTCGTCACGCATGGGCAAACGGTCGGCTATGGCGAGATCGTCTGTGTCGGCGAACATCTGGGCGTACGAATCACGAGGATGGCATATGCCGGCGATTCAGACAGGTGACATCACCGGGCTGCTGATCGTCGTGCTGGCGATCAGCGTGATCCCGTTCATCGCGATGGTGGTCACGTCGTACATGAAGATCGTCGTCGTGCTCGGGCTGCTGCGTAACGCGCTGGGCGTCCAGCAGGTGCCGCCGAACATGGTGCTCAACGGCATCGCGATCATCGTCTCGGTGTACATCATGGCGCCCGTCGCGTTCTCCGCGATGCAGGGCATGCAGGCCAACCAGGCGCCCGGCAACGTCACGCAGAATGTGACGGCGGGCATCGCCGCCGCGCGCGAGCCGTTCCGCACCTTCCTCGAAGCGCATGCGCAATCGCGCGAGCGACAGTTCTTCCTGCGTTCGGCGACGGCCTTGTGGCCCGCGCAGCAGGCGAAGGCGCTGAAGGACACCGACCTGATCGTGCTCGCGCCCGCGTTCACGCTGACGGAACTCACGGACGCCTTCAAAATCGGCTTTCTGCTTTACATCGGCTTTATCGTCGTCGATCTCGTGATCGCGAACGTGCTGATGGCGATGGGTCTGAACCAGGTGCAGCCGACCAACGTCGCGATTCCTTTCAAGCTGCTGCTGTTCGTCGCGATGGACGGCTGGTCCACGCTGATGCATGGCCTCATTCTCGGCTACCGGTAGGCGCCGCGCCTTTTCAACTACGGACTTGCCATGACTCTCGATACGCTCGTCGGCCTCGCGACGCAAGGGCTGCTGCTGTGCCTGTACGTGTCGCTGCCCGTCGTCGTCGTCGCGGCCGGCGTCGGCCTGCTGGTGTCGTTCCTGCAGGCGATCACGTCGCTGCAGGATCAGACGCTGTCGTTCGGCATCAAGCTGATTGCCGTGGTGGTGGCGCTCATCGTAGTTGCGCCGCTCGGTGCGTCGGCGATCCTGCGCTTTGCGAACCAGTTGCTACTGACGGCTGTGCAGCGATGAACCCACTTCACGCTCGTCCGGCAACGGGGACGTCAGGCACATCGTCCACGCAAGAGGCCGCGCAGACGCAACGGGGCGTGACCGAACCGGCGCGGCAACAGACGCGCGCGCGCTTTGCCACGTCGCTGCGCAATAACGTGCGCTTCGCCCACGCGCATCACGCGCATTTGCAGGGACAGGCGCGCTCGGCGAATGCGCGGCGTCTTGCGAAAGCGCTTTTAAAGAAGCGCCAAGGCAAGGCGGTCGCGACGCGCTTTGCCGCGACACGCCGGCCGACGACGGGCCGCTCCGGCACCAACTCGAGGGCGGCTCAGAACGCGAAAAGCACCGACCGTCAGCGAAGCGCCGCTCTGCGCGTGTCCCGCGACGGCGGCAACGGAGGCTCGCGCGGCGGTGGGCAGCAGCAAGACGAACAGCAACAGCAACGGCAGCAGCATCAACACGGCAAGCACGATGGCGATCTCATGCTCGATGGCGCGGACGGTACGAAGCGCGCAGCAGGCGTCGTGCCCGAATTTGCCGCGCATGCGTTGACACTTGCCGGTTCATCGCGCCGTGAAGCGCTGGCGAGTGCCTGGTGCGACGCGTTGCTAATGCCCGGTCGCTCGCTGCACGATGCGCTATCGCAATTGCGCGCGCTGCGGCGGCAGGAAGGCGCGTTGCCGCTCGCATCGCTCGCCCAGGTTCGCCAGTCGCTGATGGACGCCACGGCGCGTGCCGCCGCGCGTCGACAGGCGGGCGAAGCGTTGCCGACGACGCCAGCCACGGCAACCCGTACGAATACGTCGAAAGAGGCTCGCAACGTCCTTGCGCCGCTGCTCGCGCTCATCGCAGGCGGCCCAATGTCGCGAGGCCGCGAAGGACGCGCATCGAGCGCGAACGCCGCGCTCGACGGCATTGCACGCGCGCGCAGCACGCGTCCAGCCGATGCCACCGGTCCCGCTAAATCCGCTAGCTGAAGTCACTTCGCGTGCGCGCGAGTGCCTTCGCAAACGGCGCGTATCGCCGCCCATGCGTCCATTAATCTGCGACTCATCGAAGGAAGCGGAACAGCGTGATAGCTGCCCCCGCTTCTCCGCCTGACCGACCGAACTCATGAAACAACTGCGCATCCTGACGGGTATTCATGCTGGCGCGACCGCACCGCTCGGCCCCGGTCTTTACCGGATCGACGCGGATGACGACGCCGACATTCGCATCACCGACTGGACGGGGCCGTCCGCGATCGTCGAAGTCGGCGACGGCGACGTCGTGACCGTGCGGCGGCTCGCTGTGCAAGAGGCTGGCATTGACGCAAGCAATGAAGCGCCACACAACGAAACCGACAAGCAGGACGTAAAGGCCGAACGCGTCGAAGACACCGCACCCGTCTTCATGCTCGACTTTCTGCCGATGCAATTCGACCAGAGCGTAATCTGCATCGGGCCTGACGATATCGAATGGCCAAGCGATCTCGCGCTGCTGTCGACGCTATTAAAGCCCGGCCAGCCCGAGGACAACAAACGCGGCCCGCAACGCTCGCGGCGCCGCACCTTGGTCGCGCTCGGCGCGGCATGCGTGGCGTTGGCCGTGATCGCGAGCGTCAGCGCCTTGTCGATGACGACGCGCGCGAAGGCATCGATGCTGCCTGGCGACGTCGCCGCGATGGAAAACGTAAACCGCGAGTTCGCGGCTGCGCATCTGAACGAACTGCGCGCATCGCTGGATGGTCACGGCGGCGTGCTCGTGCGCGGGCTCGTCGCGAACGAATCGGAGAATCTCGCCGCGCGGCGCCTGCTTGCCGCGATTACGTCGCCGCGCGTGCAGGCGCAGTACGGCATCGCCGAAGTGATCCGGCGCAGCATCGGCGAGAGCTTGCCCGTTTCAGGCATCAGCGTGCACTACGACGGCGGCGGCGTGTTTGCGATTGCGGGTAAGGACGTCGACATGGACGCGTTACAGCAAGGCGTGAAGCGCATCCGTCCCGACCTGCCGACCAACGTGAAAGATATCCGCATCGACGCAACGGGCGCCGAGCAGGCTGACGCACCGGCGGGCGCGAGCTATATCGCGATTGTCTCGTCGGATACGGTGCGCTATGCGCAAACGCCCGATGGCGTGAAGCACATCTTCATCCTCGACAACGACGCGAATGCAAGCGCACCCGCCGCGGCCAGCGACGCCGCAGCGCCCGCCGCAGCCGACACCCAGCAACCCGCAAGCGATGCCGCGCCGCCCGCTTCAAAAGCCGCAAACGAACCGCCCTCACCGCTTGCAAAACAGCTCGCCGGGCCTGCCGCCTCGCGGCATGTGCTCGACCCACCCCAGACGTCCGTCGCGCAGACGGCCGACACGTTACGGAGATGACCATGTACGAAGCCATTGAACGCCACGCGCAACACTTCATGGCGTTGCAGAACGTCGTCACAGCCACCGACGCCGATGCGCGCGTCGCCGAGCTGCGCAAGGCGCTCGAAGAGAGCGCCGAGCAGCTCAATCACGCGGCAGACGGCACGGCCGCCGACCGCGATGCGCGCGCCCGCATCTATCGTGGGCTGGTCGCCGCAAGCCGTATCGTAGGCCAGTTGCGCGAGGACGCGTTGCGCGGCTGACGCGTCGAACGTCATTCATTCGCTTTTTCAACCACCGGTTCGACATACCGTCTGCCGGAACTTTCCAGGAGAGCCACCATGCCCGGTATTGCAACGGCAGCAACATCCGCACTGAGCACTGTCACGAACGGCATCAATTCGAGCAGCGCGACGCAAAGCGCGGAAAACACCATCAACAGCAACGCTCAACAGCAGCTCGAAATCGCGCAAGCGCAATCGAATGCGAGCCTGCTGCAGGCGCTCGGCGAAGCGATGAAGTCGGGTGCGTCGAGCATCCAGAAGGCCGCGCAGGCATCGTAATGCAGGCAGGCTGGCCGCTCGCGCAGCGGCCAGCCGTTTGACGCCTTGCAGGATTCTCCTTTGTTTGAACGGGTATTCGCACCGTGAGTGAAGATCGTTATGCAGAACTCGTCGCATCGCTGTGCGAGGCAGTCGGCTTGCCCGACGTCGAGCACGTGTTGCAGACACATTCGATCGAAGTGGGCGGGCTCGATGTGCGGCTCGACTGCTTCGACGAAGACCCGGACGCGATCTACCTGAGTTTCGACTTCGGCGCGGTGACGGCGGGACGCATCACGACCGTCTACCGGCTCATGCTCGAAGCCAATCTGCTCGTGTATGCGCAAGACCAGGCGCAACTCGGGCTCGATTCCGACTACGGCAATGTCGTGCTGCTGGTGCGCGTGCCATTCGCCGATGCACCGACAGGCGAAACGCTTGCCGATCTCCTCGCCCACTATTCGGAGCATGGCGCGTACTGGAAACAGAGCATTCTCGAAGCCAGCGACGAGCGTTTCGAAGCGATCGTCTCGGGTAACTTCTCGTGGATCCGGGCATGACAACTACGCGGAAAACAGCATCACGCTAGAATGTCTTTCGACACGGCCTGGACATGGACAAGCAATGGATTTACGCACCGACCTGAATTTCTTCAACCTGCTCGCAGGCAGCTATGCGCGTCTGCTGGGCACCGAACTCGTTCCAAAGCATGAGCGCGCCGAAGATGCCGTCGCGTGGCTGTATCACGATGCGCCCTTCGGGCTGCTCGCGCACAATACCGCTGAAGACCCCGTGTTCGTCTACGGAAACCGCCGCGTACAGACGCTGTTCGGCTACGACTGGGACGAAATCACCGCCCTACCGTCGCGCCTTTCCGCCGAAGCGCCGGAACGCAGCGAGCGTCAGGCGTTTCTCGACCAGGTGACGCGCGACGGCTTCGTCACCGGCTATCGCGGCGTACGCATTGCGAAGACGGGCCGCCGCTTCTGGATCGAACGCGCAACCGTGTGGCAACTCATCGACGAGCACGGCAAACTGCATGGCCAGGCCGCGATGATTCCGCATACCACAGCGCTGCCTGAATAAGCTCGCACCCAAAGCAAGCCCCAACTCCCCTCTTCTCTCTAACCGGGTACCCGCGTCCTGGCGCGCGCTGCCCGGTTTTCTCATCTGCTGCGGTCATTTTCGCGTCATCTGCGTCTTGTCGGCGGATGCGTGCGCCAGTAGATTCAAGTGAACATGCCGATGGTATCGGCCGTCATTCCGCGTCCCCAGGCGAAAGCTGGAAATGCATGCTTTCGCCGCCCTCCAGGTTAGCCATGTATCAGTACAACGAGTTTGACAAAGCCTTTCTGCTCAATCGCGCCGCGCAGTTCCGCGACCAGATCGAACGCTGGCAGGACGGCAGATTGAGCGAAGACGCCTTTCGTCCGCTGCGCCTGCAAAACGGCTGGTATGTGCAACGGCATGCGCCGATGCTGCGCGTCGCGGTGCCGTATGGCGAGCTGTCGAGCGCGCAACTGCGTGTGCTCGCGCGCGTGGCGCGGGAATACGACGCGCCCGAAGCGGATGTCTATCGGCAGGCGCTGGATGCGCAGCGCAAGCTCGGCACCGTTCGGCTGCCGACGCATCACGCGCACTTCACGACGCGCACCAACGTGCAGTTCAACTGGATTCCGCTCGCGAAGGCTGCCGATGTAATGGACCTGCTGGCGACCGTCAACATGCACGGCATCCAGACGAGCGGCAACTGCATCCGCAACATTTCCTGCGACGAGCGCGCGGGCGTAGCGCCCGACGAGATCGCGGACCCGCGGCCTTTTGCCGAAATCATGCGCCAATGGACCACGCTGCATCCCGAGTTCGCGTTTTTGCCGCGCAAGTTCAAGATCGCGATCACCGGTGCTCACGATGACCGCGCGGCAACCGACTGGCACGATGTCGGCCTGCGGCTGCGTTACGGCGAGAACGGCGAACTCGGGTTTCGCGTGACGGTCGGCGGCGGCATGGGACGCACGCCCGTCATCGGCACGGTGCTGCGCGAGTTCTTGCCGTGGCAGCACATCATGAACTACATCGAGGCCGTGGTCCGCGTGTACAACCAGTACGGGCGGCGCGACAACAAGTACAAGGCGCGCATCAAGATTCTCGTGAAGGCGGAAGGCCAGAAGTACATCGACGAGGTGGAAGAAGAGTTTCGCCAGATCGTCGAGCATGACGGTGGACCGCATACGATTCCGCGTGCAGAACTCGAGCGCGTCAGCGCGTACTTCGTGCAACCGTCAACCGGCTCTGTTGATAAGCCGTCGGACGCTGGTGCACGCAAGGCGATTCACGATGCGTCCGCGAGCACTCCGCAATTCGCGCGCTGGCTCGAGCGCAACGTCGCGCAGCACAGGAGTCCGGCGCTGCGCATCGTCACGTTGTCGTTCAAGCGCCTGTTGCAAGCACCCGGCGACGCCTCCGCCGATCAGCTCGATCAGGTCGCCAATCTCGTCGACCGCTTCTCGGCCGGCGAAGCGCGTGTCACGCATACACAGAATATCGTGCTGCCCTGGGTGCACGAAAACGATCTGCTCGCACTGTGGGAAACCGCGCGGAGCGTGGGACTCGCAAGCGCCAACGTGCATCTGCTGACGGATATGATCGCGTGCCCCGGCGGCGACTTCTGCGCGCTGGCGAATGCGCGCTCGCTGCCTGTCGCCGAGGCGATCACCGAGCGCTATCAGGACATGGACGAGCTGGAAGACATCGGCGAAGTGGATCTGCACATCAGCGGCTGCATCAATTCATGTGGGCATCACCATAGCGGACATATCGGTATTCTCGGCGTCGACAAGGATGGCGCCGAGTGGTATCAGGTCACGCTCGGTGGCTCCGACGGTTCGCATGCAAGTGGCGCTGCGCAGCCGGGCAAGGTGATCGGGCCGTCGTTCTCCGCGCACGAAGTGCCCGACGTGATCGAGGCCGTGCTGCGAGCGTATGTCGAACAGAGAACGGACGCGGGGCCGCGCCGCGAGAGCTTCATCGAAACGGTGCGGCGTATCGGGCTCGATCCGTTCAAGGCGGCCGCCAATACCGCCCGCGCGCCGATGGAGGTTTCCGCATGAACTCGCGTATCCGCATTCTTGCTGCGCCCGACCATCTCACCGATGCGGTCGCGCATGTCGTCGCGCTCGATAACGACGCCGATCCGTTTGTCTATAGCGAGGCTATCGCTCAAGCGGAACGTATCGAGCTTCATTTTCCGAACTTCACCGATGGCCGGGCGTTCAGCCAGGCGTATCTGATTCGTCGCCGGCTCGGCTTCAGCGGCGATCTGCGCGCAACGGGCGACGTGCTCGCGGATCAATTGATCCAGATGGAACGCACGGGGTTTTCGAGCGCGGTGCTGGCCGAAGGTGTCGATCCCGCGGATGCACAGCGGCAACTGGATCGCTTCGCCGCGTTCTATCAGGGCGACGTGGCGCGCGATGCGCCATTCAGACAGCGAGATAGGTGAATCCAGAGAACAGCGCGGGTTCGACAGGCTGACCCGGGCGTTCCGTCGGCGCGTGACGGCGCCGAATCGCTGCATTTTCTCCTCCGGCTGGGCGTCGCCCGGCCGCACCGGCGTCCGTTCGGGACCCAACGCCGCACCGTCAAGGCGGGTGCCACGATTGCCCGGCTGCTGGCACGCCGCGCTATCGGCTGACGTCTCCACCAGACATTCCACTCCGCTTCCCGGATAGTTGAGCACGACCTCAATTCCGGGAACGTGGCGCACATTCCCTGGTTGCCCGTATGCGACTGCCCCTTTCAGTCGCGGATGATCCATACCGCATGTGGATTTTTGGAGAAAATTGTTTCGAAGCGAAATGATCTTTCCATTCGGGTGCTAAGCTGAAATTCAATTAATCCAGTCGATTAGCTATACGAAATATCAATTATAAAATCTGATTTTTCATCTTTTTAAATCAGTTTCGTGACGCTCCATATCAATACTTTTACTACACAACGAAAAACCAATCATGAATACCTCAAAAATCAAACATCCTCTCGACCAAAAAAAGGTCGTAGTGATTGGCGGCGGCGTGATCGGCGCATCGTGGGCCGCGCTCTTTCTCGCCAACGACATGCGCGTGGTCATCAACGACCCGCAGCCCGGCATCGAATCAAAAGTTCGCGTCTATGTGATGCGGGCCATGCTGGCGCTACAGGCGCTCGGCCACGGCGTCAACGCCGCGCTCGAGCGTCTGTCGTTCGAACCCGATCTCGCCAAAGCCGTTGCCGATGCAGATTTCGTTCAGGAAAACGGCCCCGAACGCGCCGACTTCAAGAGCGCTCTCTGGGCAACCATCGAACAGGCCGCGCCCGCGCGTTGCCTGTTCTTTTCGTCCAGCTCCGGCATCCCTGCTTCGAATCAGGCCACGCAGATGCAATCGCCCGGCCGTCTCGTCATCGGGCATCCGTTCAATCCGCCTCATCTGCTGCCGCTCGTCGAAGTGGTGCCCAATCCGCAGACGAGCCGCGCACTGATCGAGGCTTCGCTCGACTTCTATCGTGCGCTCGGCAAGTGTCCGCTGGAGATTCGCAAGGAAATCGACGGATTCGTCGCGAATCGCCTGCAATCGGCGATTTTCCGCGAGTGCGTCTATCTGGTCAGCCAGGGCGTGATCACGGCCGCCGACCTCGACAGCGTCGTGACCCACTCACTCGGTATCCGCTGGGCGACCAACGGACCGTTCCTGTCGTTCCATCTCGGCGGCGGCGATGGTGGCTTCCCGCATTTCGTCGACCATCTCGCGCCCGGCATGGAAACGCGCTGGCGCGAACAGCTTGAATCGACCGTGCATTTCGACGAGGCCACGAAGAAGCTGCTCGTCGAGCAAATCGAAAACGGCTATGGCGACCGGTCGATTGCACAACTGGCCGAAGCACGCGACGAAAGAGAAATCGCCATCATCAACAGTGGTCGCAAAACGGCTCAATAACGTCAGGTCATGGAACTCATGAACGCAGAGTCATCCACCATGCAAACGCTGCTTGCGTTGTGTATCAGCCCGCCTTCGATCGTTGCGCTCGACTGCGAAGGCAATCACGCCCGTGTGTTGCTCTCCGATCTGGGCGGCACGCCCGACGGTATCCAGATCGACACGGTGCAAGGCCTCGTGTACTGGACCAACATGGGCGCCGATTTTCACAAGGACGACGGCACGGTCGAAGCCGCACGGCTGGACGGCAGTGGGCGGCGTCTGCTGGTCGGCAACGGTGCAATCAGAACGCCCAAACAACTGTATCTGGACCGCGCGGCCGCGCTGTTGTACTGGTGCGACCGCGAAGGCGCCGCAATCTGGCGCAGCGGCACGGACGGCGGCGCGCTGACCCAACTCGTCGACCGCTCGGTGCAAGCCGGCGGCAAGGACGAGGTGCTGAACCAGTGCGTCGGCATCGCCGTCGATCACAAGCGCGGTGCCCTCCTGTGGACGCAGAAAGGCCCTGCGAAGGGCGGCGAGGGACGCATCTTCCGTGCGCCCCTGCAGATGGCCACGGGCGAGACGGCCGCCACGCGCACCGACATCGAACTGCTGCTGGATGGCCTGCCCGAGCCGATCGACCTCGAAATCGATGCCGCCACCGACATGCTCTACTGGACCGATCGCGGCGCCGCACCCGACGGCAATTCGCTGAACAGTGCAAAGCTCACAACGGCCGGCCTCACAGACTACAAGGTGATCTGTACCGGCTTCGCCGAAGCTATCGGCCTCGCACTCGACGCGCCGCGCAACCGCGCTTTCGTGACCGACCTGGACGGCAACATTGTCAAGGTGAACTTGCGCACAGGCGAGAAGCGAACGCTGCTCACGCATGGGCGGATTACGGGCATCGCGCTTTATCAGGCAACCCGCTGACGCAACCTTCAACCCCAATTCAATCTGTATGCACGTCGATAAATATCAGCTTGAAGCAAAAATTCGCCAGCATCTGGCGAGCCGTACCATCAGCGACGCGTTCGACATCCACGGTGAAACCGAAACGGTCCTGAACTCGATCGGCGCGTCCTTGAGCGAGTTCGGCGGTGAACTCAGCTTTTACGGCAAGGACCCCATCGTGCCGAGCGTGCTGCGCTTCGGCACTTTTTCCGCCATCGGGCTCGCCGTCAAGGCCGCGCAGATCGCGTCGATCTGGCGCATGAAAACCGGGCAAAGCCAGAACATTCACGTCGACGTGCGCAAGGCGCTGCGCCGCTTCGCCACGTTTCACGAGGGCACGCTCGAACTCGTGAACGGCCTGCCCGGCAATATGGGCTCCGACGAGAACACGGGCGTCACCGCCAACTTCCATCAGTGCAAGGACGGGCGTTGGGTGTTCTTCATCTGCAACTACCCGAAAATGCGCAATACCGCGCTGCAACTGTTGCAGTGCCCGCCGGGACACGAGTCGGTTGCAAAGGCGGTCGCGCGGTGGAATGCAGCCGAACTGGAAGAAGCCGGTGGCAAGGCCGGCATTCCGCTCTACATGGTGCGTTCACCGCAGGAGTTCCTTGAACTCGACGTATTCCAGAGCGTAATCAAGAGCCAGCCGCTGATCTCCATCGAAAAAATCGCCGATAGCGATCCCATTCCGTTCCAGCAAGGCGGCGATGTGCTCGGCGGCATTCGCGCGCTCGGCCTCGGCCATGTCATCGCGGGTGCGGGTCTCGGCCGTGCGCTGGCGCTGCATGGCGCGGACGTGCTGAACATCTGGCGCAAGTCGGACTATGAACACAGCCTGTTCCACTACACGTCGAACGTCGGCTTGCGCTCATCTCGGCTCGATCTCGACGATGCAACGGCGCGCGGGCGCTTCGACCAGTTGCTGGAAGGTGCCGATATCTTCTTCTCGAATCGCCGTTCGGGATTCCTCGACCGCTACGGGCTGGCCCCGGACGAGTTGTGCAGAAAGCATCCCGGGTTGATCAGTGCGACCGTGTACTTCGCGGGCCGCGAGGGCGCATGGTCGGAGCGCACGGGCTTCGATGTATCGACGGGTGCCTATGCCGGGCCGTACTGGCTGGAAAGCCTCGGCGGCACGGACACGCCGACGCTCACGCCACACACCACACCGCAGATTTCCATCATCAGCGACTACGTGGTTGCGTGGCTCGGCACGGCTGGCGTGCTCCAGGCGTTGAAGCGCCGCGCCACGGAAGGCGGCAGCTACACGGTATCGGTGTCGCTTTCGCGCGCCGTCGCGTGGCTCATGTCGATGGGCATCTTCGACCAGAAATACGCGCGTACGATGGCTGGATCGAATGACGAACACGCCTACGTCGATCCCGATCCGCTGCTGGCAGAGACACCCATGGGGTTTTACAAGGGCGTCGCGGAACAGGTATACATGTCGCGCACGCCCGGCCACTACCAATATCCGCTGTTGCCGCTTGGCGCGTGCGCTCCGGAATGGCTGCAGCGATGAACCGGATCGCCTGATGCCTGTTCGCTTCACCCGGGAAAGCGTGAAGCGAACGGCAGAGAAAGCGCCCGATAACACCGGGCGCAAAGCACTTGTCAATCGCGTGCCAGCGCGCGCTCGATCGAAATCTGCGTCGGCATCATGTTGACGTTCGCATTGTGAATGACCCACAGCGAACCCGCGACGATGATCGCGATCAGCAACCCCGTACACACGAAAATCCCCGTGTTCGAGCGCTGATCCGCAGACGAACCCAGATGCAGGAAGTACCGCAACTGCACCAGAAGTTGCACCACGCACAGCACGACTACGGCTGTCAGCCCCATCGAGCGCGGCACGATGTGCGTCATCACCACGCCAAACGACGCAAACGTCAGCACCAGCGACAGCAGCATGCCGACCACGTAGCTCTTCACGCTGCCATGCGACGCATCATGAACGTGATCATGCGTCACATTCGATCCAGATGTTTTGCTCATAGAAATTCACGCAGATAGACAAGACTGAACACACAGATCCACACGAGATCGAGGAAGTGCCAGAAGAGGCTCAGGCACGCAATGCGCCGCCGCGTCACGGGCGTCAGGCCGAAGCGGCTGATCTGATGCATCATCACGACGATCCATAGCAGACCCGTCGTCACGTGCAAGCCGTGCGTGCCAACGAGCGTGAAATAGCCCGACAGGAACGCGCTCGTCGACGGGCCGGCGCCGTCGCTGATCAGATGGGCGAACTCATAGATTTCCATGCCGATGAAGGCCGCACCCAGCACGAAGGTCGCGGCCAGCCAGCCGACCACCTTGCCGCGCTGGTTCGCATTCATGCTCAGCACGCCCATGCCGAACGTGAAGCTGCTGGCGAGCAGCAGCAACGTTTCGCCCAGCACATACGGCAACTCGAACAGTTGCTTGCCCGTCGGGCCGCCCGCCGTCGCATTGACGAGCACGCCGAAAGTCGCGAACAGCGTCGCGAAGATCAGGCAGTCGCTCATCAGGTAAATCCAGAACCCGAGCGTGGTGCGGGTTCCGCTGTCATGGTCATGGTCGTGGCCGTGCGCGTCGTGATGCTCGCCGGCCCGATAGGTCGATACGCTTGTCATGGTCAGGCCATCTCCGCAAATTCTTCGTCACGCTCGTCTTCGATCTTCCTGTAACGCGCGTTCTCGATCCGCTCCACTTCGGCAGCAGGAACGTAGTAGTCGACATCCTGATCGTACGACCGCGCGATAAACGTGCCGATCATGCCGATCAGCGCGACGATCGCGAACACCCACATGTGCCACACCATCGCGAAGCCGAACAGCAGGCTGAATGCAGAGATGATGAAGCCTGCCGCCGTGTTGCGCGGCATATGAATGTCCTCGTACTTTTTCGTGGGCCTGGCGTATGCGCTGCCCGACTGCTTGTTGTCCCAATGCTGTTCGAGCGACGTGATGACGGGAACATGCGCGAAGTTATAGAACGGTGCAGGCGAAGCCGTCGACCATTCGAGGCTGCGCGCATCCCACGGATCGCCCGTCAGATCCTGATACTGCTCGCGCTTGCGGATGCTCACAGCGAACTGGATCAGCAACGCGAGAATGCCCATGCCGATGATCACGGCACCTACCAGCGCGACGATCAGCCACGGATGCCACTCGGCCACCGAGTAGTGATTCATGCGGCGCGTCATGCCCTGGAAACCGAGGATATACAGCGGCGTGAACGCGAGCCAGTAACCCACCAGCCAGCACCAGAACGCGACCTTGCCCCAGAACTCGTCGAGCGTGAAGCCGAACACTTTCGGGAACCAGTAGCTGATGCCCGCGAGACAGCCGAACACCACGCCGCCGATAATCACGTTGTGAAAGTGCGCGACGAGGAACAGGCTGTTGTGCAGCACGAAGTCCGCGCCCGGCACGGCAAGCAGCACACCCGTCATGCCGCCGACGGCAAACGTCACCATGAAGCCGATCGTCCAGAGCGTGGACGTGTGGTAGCGGATGCGGCCGCGATACATCGTGAAGAGCCAGTTGAACAGCTTCACGCCCGTCGGCACCGAAATGATCGACGTCATGATGCCGAAGAACGCATTGACGTTGGCGCCCGAGCCCATCGTGAAGAAGTGATGCAACCACACGAAGAACGACAGCACGCCAATCGACGACGTCGCATACACCATCGACTTGTAGCCGAACAGCGGCTTGCCGGAGAACGTCGAGATGATCTCCGAGAATGCGCCGAACGCAGGCAGAATCAGGATGTACACCTCGGGGTGGCCCCACACCCAGATCAGGTTGATGTACATCATCGCGTTGCCGCCCAGCTCGTTCGTGAAGAAATGCATGTCGAGATAGCGGTCCATCGTCAGCAGCGCGAGCGTGCCCGTCAGCACGGGGAACACCGCGACGATCAGGATGTTCGTGATCAGCGCCGTCCAGCAGAACACGGGCATCTTCATCAGGTTCAGACCGGGCGCGCGCATGCGCAGAATCGTCACGATGAAGTTGATGCCGCTCAGCGTCGTGCCTAAACCGGACACCTGTAGCGACCATATGTAATAGTCGACGCCCGTGGTTGGACTGTAGCCAAGCTCGGAGAGCGGCGGATACGCAACCCAGCCCGTCGCCGCGAAGTCGCCGACGAACATCGAGATCATCACCAGCACCGCTCCGACTGCCGACAGCCAGAAGCCCAGCGAATTGACGAACGGATACGCGACGTCGCGCGCGCCGATCTGCAGCGGCACGACCACGTTCATCAGGCCGAGAATCAGCGGCGTCGCCACGAAGAAGATCATGATCACGCCGTGCGCGGTGAAGATCTGGTCGTAGTGATGCGGCGGCAGGTAGCCGGCTGAGTCACCGAATGCGACGGCCTGCTGCGCGCGCATCATGATCGCGTCGGCGAAACCGCGCAGCAGCATGACGAGCGCGAGAATGATGTACATCACGCCGATCCGCTTGTGATCGACGGACGTGATCCACTCCTTCCACAGATACGACCACTTGCCCACATACGTGATCGCTCCGAGCAACGCGAGGCCGCCCAGTATGACGACGCCGAGCGTGCCCATGATGATGGGCTCGTGATACGGGATCGCATCGAGCGTAAGTTTTCCAAACATATCCACTACTCCGATACCAAAGCTGCGTGTGAAGGCAAGCGAGCCGGCTTGATATACATGTCAGCGTTGGCCGTCGTGCAGATCGGGCGGCCTGCCGCGTCACGCATGTACTGATAGACGATGCCGTCGAACAGTCCCGGCGCCACGTTGCTGTACAGCGTCACGGGGTTCTTTTTGCTCGGTTGCTGCAAGCTGTCGTAGGCCGTCACGTCGAGCACCTGCGGCGACGCTTTTGCGCGCGCGACCCATGCATCGAATTCGCCGCGGCTCGTAACGACGGTGTCGAAGTTCATGTCCGAGAAGCCCGGCCCGCTGAACGCCGACGAACGGCCCGCATACGTGCCCGCGCTGTTCGCGATCAGATGCAGTTGCGTCTGCATGCCGGACATCGCGTAGACCTGGCTGCCCAGTTGCGGAATGAAGAACGAATTCATCAGCGATTCCGCCGTCAGACGGAAATCGACGGGCGTATCGACGGGCAGCGCAAGCTGGTTGACGGAGGCCACACCGTAGTCCGGGTAGATGAACAGCCACTTCCAGTTCAGCGCGACCACTTCGACGCGAACGGGCTTCACGTTCGATTCGATCGGCTTGTATGGATCGAGGCTATGTGTTGTCTTCCAGATCAGCACCGCAAGCGTCGCGACGATGATGCACGGAATGGTCCACACGATGACTTCGATGGTGGTCGAATGCGCCCACGTCGGCGCGTACTTCGCCTTCGTGTTCGACGCCCGGTAGCGCCACGCGAAATACAGCGTGAGCGCGATCACGGGAATCACGACCAGCAACATCAGCCCGAGCGCGATCAGGATCAGGTTTTTCTCCTGCTCGCCGATGTCGCCTTTCGGATTGAAGAGCACCATGCTGCAGCCGCCGAGCAGGCTCAGCGCGCCAGTGGCGGCGACGCGGCCTGCGCGTACGAGTTGCCTTCGAAATGGAGGGGAGCGGAACCATCGTCCCGCGGATTGGGGGGAACCCCCGTGTGTAGGTGGGTTGCGCATGCTTTCAGGTTGGTTGCCGGGTTACATAGCCCCATGCATCTATCCCCCAACCGTCGTACACGCGCGAGCTTCCGCTATGGCTATGACCTTGCGGCGGATACATACATAGGCTATGGCGGCGCATGCTAGAGTAAGACATACACCATACATGCGCGACAAGTTGCCACACATGACTTCACCTTCAAGAAAGCGTCCTGCGCGGCGGCCGGACTGGATCACTGACTTCGCAGACAACGGCAAGGCGCGCTATCTGCAGATCGTCGATCTGATCGAACGCGCCGTTGCGAACGGCAAGCTGAATCCGGGCGACCGGCTGCCGCCGCAACGCAAACTCGCGGAGATGATCGGCGTCGATCTGACCACCGTGACGCGCGGCTTTGCCGAGGCGCACCGGCGCAACCTGATCGAATCGCGCGGCCCGCTGGGCACGTTCATCGCGCCGCCGATAGCGACGTTCATGCAGCAAGTCGATCTGAGCATGAACATTCCGCCGCCTCCCGCCGACCTCGATCTCGCCGTGTTGCTCAGGCGCGGACTGTCGCAGGTGCTGGTGCGCAGCGACATCGATCTGTTGATGACCTATCAGCTAGGCGGCGGCAGCGATACGGACCGGCAGGCGGGCGCCGCATGGCTCAAGCCGATACTCGGGCGCGTGGACCCGTCGCGCGTCGTCGTGACGCCGGGCGCGCATTCGGCGCTCGCCGCGCTGATACTGGCGCTCACGAAGCAGAACGCGCCCATTTTCACCGAACAGTTGATCTATCCGGGCCTGCCGCTGATCGCGCGGCAGCTTGGCCGCACGCTCGATACGATCGCATCCGACGAGCACGGCATGCGGCCCGATGCGCTCGATGCGGCGTGCGCGCGCATCGAGGGCGGACTGATCTATCTGAACCCGACCATCCGCAACCCGACCGCGCAGACGATGCCCGAGCGTCGTCGCAAGGAGATCCTGGCCGTCGCGGCGCGTCGCAATGTGCCTGTCGTTGAAGACGATCCCTATTGGCTATTCGCCGACGATCCGCCCGCGCCGCTCGCGAGTCTCGTGCCGCAGCAGGTGTATTACCTGTCCACGTTGTCCAAATGCATCTCGCCGGGCTTGCGCGCCGCGTTTCTCGTGTTGCCTGCCGCCGCAGCGCAGGAAGCGTTTCTGAAGGCGCTGCGCTCGCTGTCGCTAATGTCGCCGCCGCTCACCACCGCATTGGTCACGCAATGGATACTGGACGGCACGGCATCGGACGTACTGGCGGGGATACTGAAGGAATCGGGAGAACGCCTGCTTGCGGCAAACCAGATACTGTCGACCGTGAGCATGCCGGCGTCCAGTGGCGCGATTCATGTGTGGCAGCCCTTGCCCGCGCACTGGGCCGCGCAAAGCCTTGCGGCGGCGGCGAGCACGGAAGGTCTGGTGGTCGCGCCCTCTTCCGCGTTTTGCCAGACAGGCGACATGCCGAACGCTATCCGTATTTCGCTTGGCGGCTGCACGCGGCGCACGGAATTGACGTCGGCGTTGCGCAAGCTCGCGGCGCTCGTCGAACGCAAGCCTTCTGCCGATAACCGCTTGCTGGTTTAGCACCGCGCGTCCACTCATTGCATCTGCTGCGCTGAAATCTTCGCCAACTGCTGCTGTACGAAACACGGCTACACACGAATAATTCGCTCAACGCGCTTCGAGCATTTCCTCCTCCTTTTAACGAAGCGCGTTGGGATCACTGCGCGAGTGCCCAGGGCCTCGGCCTTCAACCCGCAGAGCCTGCAGCAACGATGTATCGAGCGTGGCAAGCACTAGACCCCGGCGCCCACAGGCGTCGGGGTTTTTTCATTGCGCCTTGATGCGGCAACAGAGACTGAAGCCGCAAAGCATCAGCGCATGGGAAACCCTGCGTGGCACACGCCGGCTGTCTTCACGCGTCGGCGTGCGCGACGACTGCTACGTCATCCGCAACCTTTGCCTGCCGGCGCATGCGCCAGCGTGCATACGCGGCCGTCAGCAGTGGCGCGAGCAGCGAGGTAACGATCGTGGATGCGGCGATCTGAGGGGTCGCAACGGCGACCAGTGCGCCGAGATGAGGATCGACGGCTGCAATCGCAGTCGGCGTCGCAACCGCGTTGCCCGCCGTCGTCGCCGACGCTACGCCGCCCACACCCGAACCACCGGACAGACGTGATGCGAGTACGTTGAACACCGCGCCTACCGCAAGCGTAATCAGACCGAGGACGATCCCTGACAAGCCCGCGCCGAGAATGGCATGCAGATTGATTTGCGCGCCGAGACCGAACGCAAAGAACGGGATCAGCAAATCCCCGCCTGACTTGAGGAACTTGCGCATGTCGGGGTCGATATTTCCCAGCACCATGCCGATGACGATCGGCAGCACGGTTGCAACGAGATCGAGAACCGGGATCTTCGCCAACCCGGACAATCCCAGCGCAAGCATGGTCACGAACGGTCCTTCCAGGATCGACAGGACGGCAAGCGCGCCCCGATCGACCTCGTCGCCGAACTGCCGGGTCAACGCTGCGTACAGTCCCATGTTCGCGTTCGTCACGGCGGCGATGATCGCCATGCCGGAGAGACCGAGAAACCCGTTCGCCCCGAATACCTTGCTGACGAGCAAACCAATGAGCACGCCGCTCGCGAGCTTGGCGAGGGTGATGGCAGCCCCGTTCTTCAGCGCACGCGGAGCTGTGCGCAGTTGAATCTCGGCGCCCATGCAAACGAAGAACACAGCGAGAATGGGCAGCGCGCCATGCGCGAGCTGGGTCGAAAAACTGCCGATACCCAACACCTTTGGTGCGAAGGTGTTGAGCAGGCTACCCCAAAGCAAAGGGATGACCATCATGCCGCCCGGAAAGCGTTCGATGGCCTGTTTGATTTTCATGTCGAGTCTCCTTGATCCTGGCGGGGGTTCGACATGGCCCGACCAGCATTTGTCTTACGGCGTGCGGCGCGCCGGAAACCGGAGGCTCCAGCTACACCGCACGGATGCGCATCGCGCGCCCGGACGCGCGCGGTTTTTACATCTGCGCGCCAATCATCCAGGGCACGAATTCCTCGTTGCCAACGCCAAGCGCTTCGCTCTTGCTCTTGTGGCCCGACGCAACGTCGAGGATCATCCGGAAAATTTCTTCGCCCTTCTGCTCCACGCTTACGGTGCCGTCCATGATGTCGCCGCAGTTGATGTCCATGTCATCGGCCATCCGCTTGTACATGGTCGAGTTCGTGGCGAGCTTGATTGACGGCGCAGGCTTTGCGCCGAAACAGGAGCCGCGCCCCGTCGTGAACACGACGAGATTCGCGCCGCTCGCGATCTGTCCGGTCGCGCCCATCGGGTCATAGCCCGGCGCGTCCATGAAGACGAGTCCGTGGGTATCGATCGGCTCGGCGTAGCGGTACACGCCCATCAGTGGCGACGAGCCGCTCTTGGCAACCGCGCCAAGCGACTTCTCCAGAATCGTCGTGAGGCCGCCCGCCTTGTTGCCGGGCGTCGGGTTGTTGTCGATGCTGCCCTTTTCGCGCTTCGCGTAGTCTTCCCACCAGTGAATCCGCTCGACGATCTTCTCGCCCACTTCTTTGCTCACCGCACGACGTGTCAGCAGATGTTCTGCGCCGTAGATTTCCGGCGTTTCCGACAGGATTGCCGTACCGCCGTGTCGCACCAGCAGATCGACAGCCGCACCCAATGCCGGATTCGCCGTGATGCCCGAATAGCCGTCGGAGCCGCCGCATTGCAGCGCGATATTGATGTGCGAAACGGGAACCGGCTCGCGCGCGGCCTGGTTGGCGACGGGCAACATGTTTTTGACTGCGGCGATGGCGGCATCGACGGTCTTTTGCGTGCCACCTTCTTCCTGCATCACCAGCGGCACCAGCAGCGGCCCCGGCTCGACGCCCTCGGCGATGAACATGGCACCCATCTGGTTCGCTTCGCAGCCAAGCCCGATGATGACGATGCCGGCGAAGTTCGGATGCTTCACGTACCCGCCAACCGTCCGACGCAGTTGCTGGATGCCCTCGCCATGATGGTCGATACAGCAGCCGAAGCTATGCGTGATCGGCACGATGCCGTCGACGTTCGGAAACGCGTCGAGCGCGCCCGGTTGTGCGAAGTGCTGCGCGACCAGCTTCGTGACGGTGGCCGAGCAGTTCACGGTGCTGACCACGCCGATGTAGTTGCGGGTCGCGACGCGGCCGTCCGCTCGGCGGAAGCCGTTGAACGTGAGCGGCACTGTAGCGGCATCGACCTGCTTCATGTCTTCGCCGAACGCGTAGTCGCGCGCGAAGTCGCCCATCGACACGTTGTGAACGTGCACGTGATCGCCTGCGCGAATCGGCTGCGTCGCGAAGCCGATGATCTGGCCGTAGCGCCGCACGGGCGCACCTTGTGCAACGTCGCGGCAGGCGATCTTGTGTGCCGCAGGAATGTCAGCCGATGCAACGAGATTGTCGAAATCAGCGAGAATAGTGCCGGCGGTGAGCGCGCCGCGCGCAATGAGTACATCGTCGATGTCGTGCAGTTTGATCGCGAGTGTGGCCTGGCTCATCATGGTCCTCCTGTTTCGGATTGTGGGTTAGGGCAGGCGACGCTCTCTGCTGAAGTGCGGAGCGTTTGCCGGCGCGGACTCATATTGCGGTCGGGCCGATAAGACACGCAAACTGGTCAGGCCACTTTTAATGGGGTTGAAAACAGGCCCTCCCCGTGTGGCTGATGAAGGATGAAATGTGGAAAGTCGTTTGAAAGCAACGGGCGCATTGGCGCAGACAATCCGCCACATCGAGTCAGGCATTCAGGCAGGTCGCTGGCAGCCTGACGAACGCTTGCCGTCGGAACGCACGCTCGCGGAGTCGCTGGGTGTGTCGCGCGCGACGGTACGTGAAGCGATTGGACGCCTCGCAACCCGAGGTCTTCTGGAAACGCGACGCGGTAGCGGCGTCTATCTGCTGCGTAGCAAACCAGCGGCACTGGCGGCGCCGTGGCTTCAGCTCATCGCCGATACCCCGCCGTTGCGTTCGGAAACGCTTGAATTCCGACTGGTGTTCGAGTGCGCCGCCGCGCGTTTCGCCGCGCAACGTGCGTCCCACCGGGAACTCGAACGTTTCGAGGCTGTGCTCGAACGCATGCGCGACGCGGTTGCAGGCAAGGACGTCGATGAAGAAGCCGCAACCGATGGTGAATTCCATACGGCGCTGGTTGCAGCGTCGCAAAACCGGCTGCTCGATCAGTTCTATGCGAGCGTGATTGGCATGCTGCGCGAACACATTGCGAGCAACACGTACGACGCCACCGTCAACAACGCGAATGCAGCCGAGCAGGCACGTAGCCGCTTGCGCCAGCACGAATCGATCTACTACGCGATTCGTGAAGGTAATCCGGACGCGGCGCAACAGGCCATGTACATGCACATCGACTATGTCGGACGACAGTTCAACGTCTGAGCGAACCGCTGCAGTCGTTCGCAGCCACATGCGAATTTGTAAGTGCTGAAATGTGCGGTTACCAACTGCATAAGTTATTTCATCGAGTGCTGATTAAGATGATCTCCATGAACCCGTTAAACGGAAAGCGGAGAATCAAATCATGAAACGCGCAGCGCTTGTCTTGTTGATGATCGGTAGCTTGTCGGCGGCCCAGCAGGCATCGGCGCACGGGCGCGGCGGCTGGGGCCGTGGCGGCGGCGTCGATGGCGGCGCCATCGTGGGGGCGCTGATCGGAGGCGCAGTGCTCGGTGCGCTCGTGACGTCGGTTGCAAATGCGCAACCCGCGTACGCGCAACCTGTGTATCAGCAACCTGTGTATCAGCAACCTGTCTATCAGCAACCTGTCTATCAGCAACCCGTGTACGCACAACCGGCTTATTCGCAACCGCAGTCGGCCACTTGCTACGACAGCTATCAACGCGCCTATGTGCCTTGTCAGGGCGGCTACGGATATTGATCGAGGATCAAGCTCGCGGGCGGTAATCGATGAATAGCTCGCATCGCCCGAAGCCGATGTACTCTCGCGTCTTCGGCTTACCGGGCTAGAACATCCCACGTGCGAGCGCCATGGCGTGTCGTTTCGCTATGACGCCGCTGCGAAATCGATCTCGCAGACGTGCGCCGCCAGTTCCGTGACGATTGTCTGGATGCTCGCGCCTGTCGGAAAGCATCTGGCGACGCCCCGCTCCTTCAGTGCATGCCAACTCGCGGCGTCGATGTTTCCGCCGATCACGACAGGAATGCGTGCGCGCCGCTTGCGCAATGCGTCGAGCAGACCCGACACCAGTTCGACATGCGCGCCTGCAAGCGACGACACGCCGATCACATCGACGTCATGCTTCAACGCCAGTTCGCTGACCTCCTCTGCCGTCGCGAACATCGCGCCCGTTGTCACTTCGAAGCCTGCGTCCGTCAATGCGGCAGCAACGACACGCGCGCCACGGTCGTGGCCATCCTGTCCGAGCTTTGTCAGCAAGATGCGCGGCGCACGCCCCAGTTGCTTCGTTACACGTTCCACGGCTGCGCGGGCCGTCATCCATTCGGCGTCGGACGACTGCATCTCGCCATACATTCGCGCCGATATCGGCAAATCCACGACATGCCGCGGCCACACGGCCTCCAGTGCCTGCGTGCATTCGCCGACCGCCGCGCGCGCACGCATACATTCGATGGTCAGTTCCAGCAGGTTGCCTTCGCCATCGCGTGCCGCCCGTTGCAACGCGGCGAGCGTGTCGCGCACATGCGTTGCATCGCGAGAGCGCTTCACCTGCGCTATGCGGCGGGCCTGTACCGTGCGAGTCTGTGCAGCATCCAGCGTTTGCGTAACAGGTGACTCCTCCTCGTCATCCGTCACGAAGCGGTTCACGCCCACAATCACGCGTTGCCCGCTTTCGATTTCAGCCTGCACGTGCAGCGCCGATTCGTGAATGCGCGTGCGTACCCAGCCCGAACGTATCGCCTCGACGACGCCACCGCTCGCGTCGATCTCATCGAGCATGGTTCGCGCACGGCTCGCAATATCAGCCGTGAGCGCTTCCATCATGTACGACCCTGCCCACGGATCGACCACATCGCAAACGCCCGTCTCGTGCTGAAGTACCAGTTGCGTATCGCGCGCGAGCCGCGAAGACTCCGCGCAAGGCAGCGCCAGTGCCTCGTCGTACGCGTTAGTGTGCAACGACTGCGTGCCGCCGAACACCGCCGCGAGCGCCTCGACTGTCGTCCGCACGACGTTGTTCATCGGCTTCTGCGCCGTCAGCGACCAGCCCGAAGTCTGGCAATGCATGCGCAGCGCGCGACCCTTGTCCGACGTTGCGCCGCTTTGCGCCGCAATCTCCGACCACAACAGCCGCGCCGCTCTCAGCTTCGCGACCTCGACATAGAAATCCGTGCCAACGCCGAAGAAGAAACTCATGCGCTCGCACGCATCGTTTGCTTGCATGCCGCGTGCGACGAGCGTGTCGACGTAGGTGCGCGCATTGGCCATCGTCAGCGCGAGTTCGAGCACAGCGTCCGCGCCCGCCTCCTGAAAGTGATAGCCGGATACCGACAGCGAATTGAAGCGCGGCACCTGTTGCGCGAGATACGCAGCCACATCGGCGGCGATGCGCAGCGATGGTTCGGGCGCGAAGATGCCCGTGTTGCGCACCATGAACTCTTTCAGTATGTCGTTCTGGATCGTGCCTCGCAGTTGCGATGCGTGCACGCCGCTTTCGTCCGCTGCGACGATGAACGCGCCGAGCACGGGCAACACGGCCCCGTTCATCGTGATCGATACCGACACTCGGTCAAGGGGAATGTCTTCGAAGAGGCGTGCCATGTCTTCGACGGTATCGATCGCGACTCCCGTCATGCCGACGTCGGCGCTGACGGCTGGGTCGTCCGAATCGTAACCGCGCTGGGTCGGCAGATCGAAGGCGACAGAGAGACCTTGCGCGCCTTCGGCCAATGCTGTGCGGAACGCAAGGTTCGTATCGGCGGCCTGCGCGTAGCCGGCGTATTGGCGTATCGTCCACGGCTTTTCGGTGTACATCGAAGCGAACGGCCCGCGCACGAACGGCGCTTCGCCCGGCATGCTGTCGAGATGCGCGATGCCTTCGATATCGGCACGCGTATAGACGCGCTTGAGCGGCACGGCGCGGCGGCGTGCACGGGTTGTGCTCATCGGCGCCTCCAGTGCTTTTCCGTCGTGACATCGGCGATCTTCATGCCGTCGCTCTTGCGGCGCACTTCCGTCCAGTGCCGGATGCCCTGTTCGTCTTCGGCGCTGCCGACCACGCGCACGCTCAACGTATCGCCCACATCGACATTGCCGTAGTAGAACAGCGACCGGCTCGCGACGACAGGCGGCTCGTCGAAGCGTCGCCATTGCCATTCGGCGCGATCTACAAAAGCCTGAAAGCTCGCGAAATAGAGAAAGTCCGCGCCGTTGAAATCGCTATTCGGGCACGGCAGGAATTCGATCGGCTCGTCCGTCGCAGGCGCGAGGTCCGGCATTGCGCTGCAGTCCGCAGCACGCAGGCGCTTGCTCATCTGCATCATCTGCAATGCAC
The DNA here is from genome assembly GCF_002902965.1 of Paraburkholderia hospita. GTDB lineage: Bacteria > Pseudomonadota > Gammaproteobacteria > Burkholderiales > Burkholderiaceae > Paraburkholderia > Paraburkholderia hospita. The sequence goes on from NZ_CP026107.1 coordinate 1,502,767, forward strand.
GTTCGGGCATCGGCTCGACTTCACCTGGCAGTGCCGCAAGCGCCGCGCGCGCAACGCAACGGTTGCTGCGCTGCTCGCCGCGCGAGACGAATGCCGATGACATCGACAGTTCCGCGATCTCCGTGTCGCCTTGCATGATGCGATGCGTGCTGAAATGGCGCACAGGACCCGTTCTGCACAGCGTGCTGCGAATGTCGAACGCGTCGTTTTCGCTGATCGAGTCGAGGCCGCTTGTGTGCAAGCGTATCGCTGTAAACGCCGCATACGAACGGCCGCCGTTGTCGTCGTGAAAGTCCGTTTGCTCGCGGCCCGCGTGCGCTGCGAGCGCCTCCCAATGGCGATGCCCGCACTCCTTGAGCAACCAGTTTTCCGACAGCCCCGTATAGCTCAGTTGCGGCATGCCCGCGCGATAGCGTTGAATCATGCTCACGCCGCAAGACTCGTCGACGTTGCGTCGATGGCCGAGCGGATCGTGTCGACCACATGCCCGGCGTCGCGCGCGATACCCGAGAAGCGCCCCGATCCCCATGTATGCAGCCACGGCAGCCCGATGAAATACAGCCCCGCTTGCGGCGTGATGCCGCGAACATGCGCGGGATAGCCGCGTCCGTTGAAAACAGGCGCATCGATCCAGCTGAAATCCGGCCTGAAACCGATGCACCAGACGATCGACGTGATACCGCTTTCTGCAAGATCGAGCGACGTGCGTTCACCTTCGGGTTGCCACACGGGTTCGTAAGGCACACCGACTGGCGCTTCGATACCATGCTTGTCGATGAAGCCGTCGATGCTCATGTTGATCCGGTTATACGTGTCGTCCGCGCTATCGAGGGCGTCGATCAGATTCGGCGCGAATTGCAGGCAACCATCGCGCAGATCGTCGAGCCTGCCATACAGTTCCATGCCTTCGAGCGCGAAGCGCCGCAGATCGATATCGCGTCCGCCATCGCGGCCCGTGACATAGTGGTTCGTGTTGTCGCGCACGCCTTCGCGCAGCGGATGCTGATCGACGGGCATGTCGTAGTAGCGCATGTCCGCAAGCCAGTCGACCACATCGCGGCCGCGATAGAAGCGCGCGCAACGCGGCGCTTCACCCACGGCCAGATACACCTTGCGGCCCGCAAGATGCAGGTCTTCCGCAATCTGCGCGCCCGATTGCCCCGAACCGACGACGAGCACCGCGCCCTCAGGCAGCGTCTGCGGATTGCGGTAATGCGACGACTGCAACTGCACGATATCGTTAGGCAAACGTTCGGCCATGCGCGGCACGATGGGCGTGTGATAGCCGCCTGAGGCCACCACGACCTGATCGGCGGTAAAGTCGCCATTCGAAGTCGACACAAAATAGCCGCCCGAAGCGAGGCGCTTGATCTTGCGGACTTCCGTATGTTCGAGCACGGGCGCATCGACCATCGCGATGAAACCGTCCAGATACGCGATGATCTCGTCCTTCTTCATGAAGCCATGCGGATCGTCGCCGCGATACGGGTACCCCGGCAGCGCGCATTGCCAGTTCGGCGTGACGAGGCAGAACGCATCCCAGCGCTGCGAGCGCCATGTGTGCGTGACCGTGTGCTTTTCGAGCACGAGATGATCGATGCCCGCCTCTTTCAAGTAGTAGCTGATCGACAGTCCCGCCTGTCCGCCGCCTACGACGATCACCGTATGGTGCGCCGCCGCGTTCGTTGTATCGGGAGCGATGATGTTTGCGTTCGACATGATTCTTTCCTGCGTTCGGTTCACAAAAGTTCGACGACCTGGACTTCCGCTTGCGGATCGGTGGCGAAGCGCTGCGCCTGCGCTTCGATCTGCGCAAGCTGATCCATCGCAGCGGAGCAAGCGAAGCCGTACTTCTCGCGCACGCGTTCGGAGCCGATATGCAGCGCCTCGCGCGCTCGCTCGACGAAATCGCCAAGCGCGTAACGCTGCCCGGCGATGAAGAATTCGCCGACTACGGTCGAAGGCGAATAACAGTTGGCCTCGCTGCCGTCCGGCCACTGGACCTTGAAGTGCATGACTGGCATCACGTTTCCTTTGATTGAGAGATTCAGGCGCCGAGCGGTTGCATGATGTGCTGCGCGTAATCCGCATACAGCGCGATATGACGGCGCGCACTTTCGTGCCAACTGAAGCGTGCAAGAAGCTCGGGTACTGCATGTTCGAAGTCGATGCCGCCGCGACCATGCAGCGCCCGGCGCAGTGCATCCGCGATGCTGGCGGCGTCATCGGGTTGGGCCCAGCAGCAGACGCGTTCGTCGAGGTAACCGGTGAATGGCTCGATCTGCGACACGACGACGGGCGCGCCCGCCGCCAAAGCTTCGAGCGTGACGAGACCAAAACCCTCGCGCAAAGACACCATCGAAACGACATCGGCACGTCGCATCAGCGCGGGGATGGCTGCGTCATCGAGCGGGCCTGTGACCACGATCGGTTCGCCTTGCCCAATGCGCAGACCCCGTTGCGCCGCGCGCGCGATGAAGCGGCGCGTATAGGCATCGTGATCGAGCAGGCTTGCGCCGCCAGCTATCACCAACTGTGCATTCGGGTGCGTTTGCCTGAGCAATGCAAACGCCTCCAGCAGTTGCAGCGTGTTCTTGCGTTCCTCGATGCCGCCCACGGCCAGTACAACCGGCTTGCCGATAACGCCGAGCTTCATGCAAGCGTCTGGGTCGCCCGAGGAACGGAAGCGCATGACGTCGACCCCGTTATTGACTACAGAAGCCGTGACGCCATACTCGTCGCGCATCTTGCGCGTCCATGCGTCGCTCACACAGAACACCGCGTCGGCGTCCGCGAACGCGCGTCGCTGCCACTCGCTTAGTCGCGGATCGTCGAACGTATCGAGATGATGGACCGTACGCACGAAGCCGCGAATCGCGCCCGCTTCGCGCAACTCCGCAAGCGCGTTGCCGCTGATGCTGTCCTGCGCATGAAGCACGTCGAAGCCGGACGCGCCATCTTCGAGCAATGCCGTTTTCAGCGCGTCGATCCGCGTCCGCACCATCGACACCGTATCGTTACCATGCGCCGCGACAGGTGCGAGCACGACACGGCAAGGCGACGCACGGAACATCGGCGCGCCGCCGACGGATGGCGCGAAGATCGTCACATCCTGCCCGGCTTCATGCAGCGCGCGCCCGAGTTCGAGCGTATGCACCACGCCGCCGCGCGGATTGACGGAATGCGTGAACAGCGCAATGCGCATCGCGGTGCCGTTCATGCTTGCGCTCCCACAGGCGCGCCAATGAAGGCACTGTCCTTGAAGCTCCACAGCAACGCCGAATCGCCCTGCTGCGTGAGCACCACTTCGCGCGACGCATCCACGGCACCAATCGTCGCCCACGCCAGGTCCCGTTGCGCGAAGCGCGCGAGCACTTCATCCACATGCTCTTCTCGCACGGAAAGCACGAAGCCATAACTTGGAAACGCACTGAGCCAGCGTTCGAAATCGACATGCTCCGGGCGAGGGATCGCATCGAGATCGATGCGCGCACCGACGCCCGAACATTCGAGCAGCATCAGAGACGTGCCCAGCACGCCCGCCATGCTGATGTCCTTAGCCGCGTCGCACAAACCGCTTTCCGCGAGTTGCGGCAACAGTTCGAGATCGTCGCGCAGGCGCTGGGCGGGTGCGCCCACCGACGCATTCCAGAACGGATACGGATCTTCGAAACGGCCGCGCAGATCGACGGCCATCACGAGGCTGTCGCCCGGTCGCGCGTTGAAGCTCGACAGTAACGCGTTCGCGCGACCGAGAATCGACACGGCAAGCTGCGGCTCCGCGCTGCGCGTGTTGCTATGCCCGCCGACAACGGGCACACCATACGCATTCGATGCCGCCGCGATACCCGCCAGGATCTCCCCAGCCGCATCGAGCCCGTCGCTCCACAACGCATCGACAACGGCAAGCGGCCGGCCGCCCATCGCATACACGTCGCTGATGTTGACCATCACGCTGCTGTAGCCCGCGAACCACGGCATCGTCTCGACGAAGTCGCTGACCAGCCCTTCGATCGCGAACAGCAGATAGCCGTCGCCATCGGCAAGCGCCGCGCAGTCGTCGCCCACGGCAACGGCTTGTGCGAGATCGCGCGTGCCGTTCGGCAAACGCGACGCCAGCGACGCCACCACGCCCGCTATATCCGTCTTGTGTCGAAAGCCGCGGCTTGCGCGCACCCGGTCGACCAGCGCCTGCAGACTCATGAGCGGCCTCGCGACGACGTGACGAAGCCGCTTTCCGGCGTGAAGCACGGCGGATAGTGCGCGAGGTCCGCCTCCATCAAATCGTGAGGCCGGCCAAACAGCGTTTCCTCCGCGACCGTCTGCCAGTGCAGCCGCCTGAACAGCGGCACGTTCTGGCGCTGCACATGCGCGAGAAACGTATCGCATCCCAGCGCGTGCGCACTGCTGACGGCGAGACGGATCAGCGTCGAGCCGAGCTTGCCGTGCGAGCGAAAGGCCGCATGCACGGCAAGGCGCGAGCCGAGCCACGTGCGCGGCTGCGTTTCGTGTATCCGCACCGTGCCGACCACCTGCTCCGGCACGCCCGCGATGCAGCTGAGCGCGACCAGCAGCTTCGCGTGACGGTCGATCTCGTCGCGGTCGTCGCCGACGAAGATGCCCTGCTCGACGCAGAACACCGCGCGCCGCAGCGCGTACGCTTCGTTGCTTTCCCACGGCAGCGTCGCCCATTTCACGCGATATTCGGCGGGCGTGAAGTCGAGCGGCAACGCATCCAGTTCGTCGAATGTCTCGCAGAACATGATCAGTCCTCGTACGATGCGAGCGACGAGCACGCGCCGCATTTACCGCAGCCCGCCTTGATATCGGCGGAACGCATCTGCGCGTCGCGCAGCATCGCGCCGAGCGGCGCCAGAATCGACTTCATGAACTCGGGCGAAGGCGCGGGATGGTCTTCGAGCGGCGTGCCGCTGATCGGCACGAAGGGCACGACGAACGGATATACGCCGATCTCGATCAGTTCGCGCGAGATCGACAGAATGGCGTCCGCCGTATCGCCGAGGCCCGCGAGGATGTACGTGCTGACCTGCCCCTTACCGAACACCGCGACGGCCGCCCTGAACGCTTCCATATAGCGCGAGATGGGCACGCTCGCCTTACCCGGCATCACGCGCGCACGCACTTCCGGCGTCACCACTTCGAGATGCATGCCGAGCGTGTCGATGCCGCTCGCCTTCATGCGTTCGAACCACGCATCGTTATCAGGTGGCTCGCACTGCGCCTGAATGGGGAGATCGACGGCCGCCTTGATCGCAAACGCGCTTTCGCACAGGATCTGCGCGCCGCGATCCGTCGTCGGTGGCGTGCCCGTGGTCAGCACCATGTGCTTCACGCCATCGAGCAGCACGGCGGCGCGCGCCACTTCCGCAAGCTGTTCCGGCGTCTTGCGCGCAATCGTGCGGCCCGCCGCGAGCGACTGGCCGATCGCGCAGAACTTGCAGGTCTTCTTGCGGCTCTCGTAGCGGATGCAGGTTTGCAGCACCGTCGTCGCGAGCACGTCGGTGCCGTGCAACGTCGCGATATGCGAGTACGGCACGCCGTCGAGCGTTTGCAGTTGCGTGAAGCGCGGCGCTTTCGGAAAGCTGATACTGGCAATGGGAATCGTGCCGCGCATCAGCGCGCTCGCGCCCGCTTCATCCGGCGCGCCCGCGACGAACGGCGAATGCCACGCGGAGCTGGTATGCACGGGCACCATGATCGTCACGCCATCGACGGTCACGGCCTTGTGGTCCGACGGACCCGCGCCGCCGCGCCGGCTCGCGGCGCCCGCGTTCGGATCGACGAGGCGCAGCCCCGCCGACTGCAGTTCCGTGCGCAGTTCCATCAACTGGCGCTGCGTGCGCGGCTCAACCGGCGACAGGTTCACGCTGGCATTCATCCTGACCTCCACTCGTGGTTTCGTCGGGCGCGGCGTCCGCACCCGCGCGTTCGAACGATATCGACATCGGCGCAACGGGCAGCGCCGGACGATCGTTGATGGCAAGACTCAGCAACTCGGGCCGCGCGTAATGGCCGACCGAGTCCATCATCCGTTTGCGCTTCGTAATCAGCGACATGTCGAGATCCGCGATGACCATGCCTTCGCCTTCGCGCAGCGGCTCGGCGAGATGCTGGCCTTCGGGCGACACGATCGCCGTCATGCAGCCACCGCGCAGCGCCTTTTGCAGTTTCGAATCCGTCGTCACGGATTCGATCTGCGCTTCGCTGAGCCAGCCCGTCGAATTGACGACGAAGCAGCCCGATTCGAGCGCGTGATGACGGATCGTGACCTCGATCTGCTCCGCGAAAATCGGCCCGACCAGCGAGCCCGGAAACTGGCTGCAATGAATCTCTTCGTGCTGCGTCATCAGCGCATAGCGCGCGAGCGGGTTGTAATGCTCCCAGCACGCGAGCGCGCCGACTCGCGCAATGCCCGTATGCGCGACCTTGAGCCCCGCCGCATCGCCTTGGCCCCAGATCATCCGTTCATGAAACGTCGGCGTGATCTTGCGGCGCTTGAGCACCAGACGTCCGTCGACGTCGAACACGAGTTGCGTGTTGTACAGGCTGCCGTGATCGCGCTCGTTCACGCCGAGCACGACCACCATCGAATGACGGTGCGCGCGCTCGCTCACGGCCTGCGTGACAGGGCCCGGCACGACGACGGCCTGCTCGTAGAGCCGCATATGCTCGGCGCCCGACGCGACAGGCGGACGCACGAACGAAAAGTACGGGTAGTACGGCACGAACGTCTCGGGAAAGACGATCAGTTGCACGCCCTTTGATGCGGCTTCGTCGATTGCGGCGCATACCCTGTCGAGCGTGCCGCCGGGACGCTCGAAATCCGGCGCAATCTGCACCGCCGCTGCACGGATGATTCGCTGCTCGGACATGATCGGCACCCGGCGAGCTCAGACAGTCCACGTATGGATGATCAGCGCGTTCTCCTTGCGATGGAGAAGCTGCAGGTCGAGCACGTCGAGCGGATTGACCGGCCGGATGCCTTCGATCAGCGACGCTTCGCCATGACCGTAGAGCGCCTGCAATGCGAAGCGGCATGCGTAGACCTTGCCGCCCTCTTCCATGAACTTGACGAGCTGCTTGTTGAAGTTCAGATGGCCGGGAAAGGCTTCGTCGCCAAGCGTCGGAAAGCCGCGTTGCAGGCCGAGCGTGACGCCGGGGCCGTACAGCAGCACCGACGTATCGAAGCCCTTGCGTTGCAGGCGCGTGGCCTGCAACAGGTTGACGAAGCCGATCGAGCCTTCGAATGCGACCGTATGAAAGGTGACGAGTGCTTTCTCGCCGGGTTCGGCCTTGACGTCGGGAAATACCTTTTCTTCGTAGTCGACCAGGTAATCGCCTTTCTGATGCAGCGGTTTGTTGACGGCAGGCATATCGCTCTCCAATAAGTCGCGTAATTGATCGGATTGCTCAACGGGAAATGTCCCGATTGGCGAATCACTTAACGCAACGGATATGCCAATTTCCGGCCCGGTTCATGCAATCAACTTCCAATCAATCAAATCGCAATTGTTCGAGCGACCCGAAAATTTCTTTGCGAGCCTTGTCTGATGGGGGTTTTCGGGTCTCGGCGGCCGATGCGCGCGCACCGGTTTCGCACACCGACGCAGCGCCTTTTGCGTGCGGATGGTGCGCGATACACCGCAAGCGTGCATTCATCCAATCAATGCGATCAAGTTTCGAATTGAATGGAAACCGATTTATTTTTCGCGGAATTCGCGTGTTACCTTGAATGACGCTTTTAAGTCCGCATCGGGAATAACAGCATGGACAGTCTCGCGCATCACTGGCTCAAGCGGCTGACTGAAAGCCGCAAACCGGCGTATCTCGTGATACCGGATCTGATCGAGGAAGATCTCGCGAGCGGACGTCTGCGTCCGCGCGACCGGCTGCCCGGCTTGCGCGATCTGGCGGGTGCATTGCAGTTGAACTACACCACCGTCGCGCGCGCTTATGCGGAGGCGCGCAAACGCGGCTTGCTCGATGCGCGCGCGGGCAGCGGCACGTTCGTGCGCGGACGCACGCAGACCTTGCCGCTCGCGGGCGGCAGCAGCGTCGAGATGTCGATGAACATGCCGCCGGAGCCGCCCGAGTTAGCGACACGTTTGAGAGAATCGTCGGCGCATCTGCTTGCGCAAGCCGATCCTTACCGGCTGCTGCGCTATCAGGATTTCGGCGGCACGCCCGATGACCGCGCAGCAGGACGCGCGTGGCTGAAGGACCGCTTGCCCGACTGCGAAGACGATACCGTGCTGGTGTGCCCCGGCATTCACAGCGCACTCGTCGCGCTCGTGTCGCAACTCGCGAGACCGGGCGAAACCATTTGTCTCGACACGCTCGCGTATCCCGGCATCAAGGCAATCGCGTCGCAGCTCGGCGTGCGCTTGCAGCCGCTGCCGCGCGATGAAGAAGGACCGTTGCCGCACGCATTCGAAGCGCTGTGCAAGACCGAAAAGCCCGGCGCGTTCTACTGCAACCCGACCTTGCAGAACCCGAGCACGCTGACGCTTTCGGCACAGCGGCGCGAAGCGCTCGCCGATGTCGCGTTGCGCTACAGCGTCCCCATCATCGAAGACGATGCGTATGGCTGGCTGCCGGCGAACAAGCCCGTTGCGCTAGCCTCGCTCGCGCCGGAACTGACCTGGTATGTGACGGGTTTTTCGAAGACGTTCGGCGCGGGGCTGCGCGTCGCTTATTTGCGCGCGCCGACAGCAAGGCAGACGCAGCGCGTCGCGGGCGCGTTGCGCGCGACGACCGTGATGCCAAGTCCGTTCACGGTGCTACTGGCGACGCAATGGGTCAACGACGGCACCGCGCACGAGATGCTCGACGCTATCCGCAAGGAAGCGAACGCGCGCCAGGCGATTGCGTCACAGGAACTCGCCGACTGGCATTACGAAGCGCAATCCGATGGCTTTCATTTGTGGTTGCCGATTCCGCCGCAGTGCGACTGGAGCGCGCCCGAGCTTGCGCTGCAATTGCGCAATCAGGGCGTGGGAGCGGTAGCGGGCGCGGCGTTTTCGACCGATGGGAACCCGCCCAATACGATCCGCGTTTGCCTGGGCGGTCCGCAGGACAGAAACGATTGCCGCGACGCGTTGCAGCGCGTCGCGGAAACCTTGAGCGATCCACATCATCTGCATATGCCGATGATGTGATCGCGTGTTGAAGGTGAATCAGCGCAATCCGCCGCTTGTGACGACGTGTTCGCCCGTCAACCAGCCGGAATCGTCGGATGCGAGGAACACGGCAACCGCTGCGATATCGCGCGGCTGACCGGCACGGCCAAGCGGCGTCTGGCTTACTGCATTCGTTTCGAAGTCGGAGCCGGCAATCCCTGCTTCGTGCGTGCCTTCCGTGATGACGAAGCCAGGATTGATCGCATTGACGCGAATCTTCTTCGGACCCAGTTCGCGCGCCAGCACGCCCGTGATCGCATCGACGGCGCCTTTCGTACCGCTGTAGACCGCGCTGGTCGGCGGCGTGAGGCTCGTCACGACCGAGCTGATGTTGATGATGCTCGCGCCTTCGCCCAGATGCTTGACGGCCGCCTGCGTGGTCAGCAGCAGGCCGAGCACGTTGATATTGAACTGCTTGTGGAACTGGTCTTCGGTGAACTCTTCAATAGGTGCAAACTCATAGACACCTGAATTGTTCACGAGGATGTCGAGACGGCCGTAGGTTTCGACAGCGGCGTTGATGATGCCTTGCGCGTCCGCTGCCTTCGACACGTCGCCGCCGACTGCGATCGCCTTGCCGCTCGCTGCGTTGATGTCGGCGACGACTGCATCAGCTGCAGCTTTGCTGCTGGAGTAGTTGACGACCACAGATGCGCCTTCCGCTGCAAGCGCCTTGGCGATGGCCGCGCCGATTCCTTTCGACGCGCCTGTGACGACAGCGACCTTACCTGCAAGCTTGCTCATGATCTGTTTCCTCAATCGATTCGATACCGTTTGACGGGACCGGCGGCTTGTCGAACCAGCCGGCCTGCGATGGAGAGAATGTAGACAGATGATTCGCCGCGATAAAGCGGCTCAAGGCGAATTGACTTGAGGGATCTGGCGAACAATCGAAAACGGATTGGATACTGAGAGCCGCTCGCTGTGAATTCTAGCCCTTGAAACGGAAAACGCGCGACGAAGGGCCCGAAACGCTTACGGACCTTTCGCCGCGCGAATCGCGGCGGATTGCAATGTCATGCAATCGTCACATCAAAGGCATGATGGTCGGATAGCTCAGATGCGCGCGCGCTTCCTTCACGCCCTTCACTTCGAGCGCGGCGATGCATAGCGCGCGTTCCTCTGCTTCGGATTCGATCACGCCCCACAGATGCGCGACACCATCCTTGACGATCACGTTTCCCTTCGACAAGGCCCAGCGTTTGTCGCTCAACGCAGCGACGATGGCATCGGCGATTTCGCGGTCGTCCGCGGACGGCGTGTCCTGCGCCTGCGACGGCGCTGCCGTACTCGCCAGCGCGCGAATCAGGTTGCCGCGCGTAATGATGCCGACCAGCGCGCCGTCACGCATCACCGGCACGCGTTTGATACGGCGCGTCTCCATCAGTTCAGCAATGTCGGCGACAGGCGTTGTCTCGTCGACGGTGACCACCGTCGTGGTCATTACGTCGGCGACCATGCGCCCGTGCTCCTTCACAAAGGTGCTGGCCAGATCACGCGTCGAAGAAAAGAGTTCGAGCCAGCGCGAACGCCGTTTCTCCGTTCCCGTCTCGACCCTGTGAAGCAGGTCGCCTTCACTCAGGATTCCCGCCAGCACGCCGTTTGCGTCGACGACAGGCATGCCGCTGATCCTGTTTTCGACCAGACATTTCGCGGCTTCCTGCACCGTCATTTCCGGTTTCGCGCAGATGACGGACGGTGTCATGACATCAATAGCTAACATGGTTTTCTCCTTGGCACACTGACCATTTTGTGCCTCTCGAAGCGGAAGCGCTTGACCTGCATCAACCGGCGCGATCCGAAGCGTGGGACGATGGATTCACGTTCTTTCGGAGGTCCGCATGCGGAAGTCGCCTTCCATGCGCGGACGGCACGCCATGACCAAACCTCTCTTCCGCATCGGTTCCGCACTGCTCAACACGCCCGCGCCGCGGCCCGTGGAAGGCACACCTGCCCCGTATATCGGCTTCGCGCCCCCGCAACGCACAGGCGGTATGCCGTTGCTCGACGCACTCGCCGCACGGCAAACGTCGCGCGAGTTCGCCGACACGCCACTCGATCACGGCACGCTCGGCGATCTGCTGTGGGCCGCCGACGGCATCAACCGCGCCCGCGGTAACGGTCGCACCGCGCCGTCGGCGTTGGGCGGCTACGAGATCGACATTTACGTGCTGCTCGCAAGCGGCGCGTATCGCTACGACCCTGTCGCGCATGCGCTTACCCTCGTCGCCGCCGCCGACCTGCGCGCGATGACGGGCTATCAGGAGTTTCTCGGCCACGCGCCCGTCAATCTAGTGTATGTCGCCGACCTGACACGCATGCAGGACGTTCCGCATGCACAGCGCGAAGCCTTTGCGTCGGCGAGCGCGGGCGCGATCCTGCAGAACGTGTATCTGTTCTGCGCGTCGACGGGGCTCGCGGCTGCCGCGCGCGGCTGGATGAACCGCACGGCGCTTGCCGCCAGCCTGAAGCTGCCCGTCGGATCGGTCGCGTTGCTCGCGCAGACGATCGGGCATTTCGCGGCGGGGCACGAAGGTCGCCCGTCCGATGAGGACTTCGCGACGACCTTTTTCTGATCATGCAAGCGCGCCGCTCGCGCTGACGCGAACGGCGCATTCTTCATTCATCTATCGCGGTAGGCTCTACTGCCCGGCTTCGTCTTTCTCGTCGCTGCCGCGCACCAGCAGCACGGGACACGTCGCAATCCGCACGAAGTGTTCCGCGACGCTGCCCAGCACGATCCGTTTCATGCCGCGGCGCCCGTGCGTGCCGAGCACCACGAGTTCCGCGCCCAGGCGCTCCGCGCAACGTTGCAGCGTCTGCGCGATATCGTCGTTGAGCGGCTCAGTCTCCACCAGCTCGTTCGCGCACGCGACGCCCGACTGCCTGCACGTGGCCTCGACGTTTTCCAGCGCGTTGCGCCCGTCGCTGCGCAATGCGTCCGTCAGAACGGTTGGGTCGAAGTAACCGGCGTAGTTGAAGATGGGCGATTTATCGACGACGTAGACGGCGTGCACCGTCCCGCTCGTGAGCGACGCCATCTTCACGGCCTCCTGCACGGCCAGCTTCGATGTGTGGCTGCCGTCCACTGCGACGAGGATCTTCTTGTACATGTTGACTCTCCTTGGAATGCTCGAAAGGCTGGAACGCGAGGCCGCTTGTTAATAAAAGGCGCGCACGCGTCAAGATACTTCGATCAGCACCTTGAGCGCATGCGTGCTCCCCGCATGTGAGAACGTCTCGTACGCGGCGAGCATGTCATCGAGCACGAACCGGTGCGTGATCAGCTGCTTCGGATCGAGGCGGCCCGAGCGCACGGTTTTCATCAGCATCGGCGTGCTGACGGTGTCGACCAGACGCGTCGTGATCGAAATGTTGCGATCCCACAGCTTTTCCAGATGCAGATCGCACTTCACGCCATGCACGCCGACGTTCGCAATCGTGCCGCCGGGCGCGATCAGCGCTTCGCAGAGTTCGAAGGTCGCGGGCACGCCGACGGCTTCGATCGCGCAATCCACGCCCGTCGACTCCGTCAGCGCCATGACCTGCGCGACGGCATCCGCGTGGCTGTTGTCGATGCAGGCCGTCGCGCCGAAACGTTGCGCCACTTCGAGCCGGTTCGCGTCCGGGTCGATCATGATGATCTGGGCGGGCGAGTAGAACTGCGCGGTCAACAGCGACGCGAGCCCGATCGGCCCCGCGCCGACGATGGCCACCGTGCTGCCCGGCTGGACCTTGCCGTTGAGCACGCCGCATTCGAAGCCGGTCGGCAGGATATCGGAGAGCATCACCAGCGCCTCTTCGTCGAGGCCGGCGGGAATGCGATAAAGACTGGTCTCCGCATGCGGAATTCGCACATATTCGGCCTGCGTGCCGTCGATGCGATGGCCGAGAATCCAGCCGCCCGTCGTGCAATGCGAGTACATGCCGCGCCGGCAATAGTCGCACCGCCCGCACGACGAAATGCACGACACCAGCACGTGATCGCCGACCGCGAGGCCGCTCACCGCGCTGCCCACGCTATGCACAATGCCCACGCCTTCGTGGCCGAGGATGCGGCCCGGCTCGCAGGTCGGCACGTCGCCCTTGAGGATGTGCAGGTCGGTGCCGCAGATGGTCGTGCGCGTCATCCTGACGATGGCATCCGTTGGCGCCGCGAGTTCGGGCATCGGGCGTTCGTCGAGCGATTTCTCATTGGGACCGTGATAAACGAGTGCTTTCATGACAGAGTCCTCCATTGAAGGAATGAAGCAATTCACACAGACCAATCTAGACGCATGCGCGCCGTCGCGCTTGACGTCGATCAATACGCCCATCAATCGCCCCGCAAACAGCTGCCCGATCCGCGATGCGACACCGCTTGATCTGCATCAATCGCAATGGCGATGCGCCCCGTAGACTCGTTTGCATCGCGGGCTGACGCCCGCCCCACGTCTCTCTGTTCTGGAGTAACGGCGATGAGTTACAAGAGCATCCTCGTGCAACTCGACACGGGCGTTCACGCGCATCCGCGCCTCGAACTCGCGCTACGTGTCGCCCATCAGTTTCATGCGAGGCTGACGGGCCTCTTCACGACTTACCTGCCCGATCCGCACGCGCTATTCGTGATGGGGGGCACGGCTTTCTACTACGCGGAGCATGAGCGTCAACGTCACGAACGGTGTGCCGCGCTCGACCGTCTGTTCCATGCGGAGGCCGCGCGCGCGAAAGTGGACGGACGCTGGATCGCGGCAACGGGCTATGCGAACGACGTCGTGCCGCCCTACGCGCGTCTCGCCGATCTCGTGATCGCCGGACAGACCGATCCGCAAGACCCCGAATCGTTCATCGCCGATCAGTTTGTCGAGCATCTGCTGATGTCGGCGGGCCGCCCGGTGCTGCTGGTGCCGTCGACGGGCGCCCGCGCGACGCTCGGCCAGCGCGTGCTGGTCGCGTGGGACGGCAGCCGTGAAGCCACGCGCGCGATTCACGACGCGATGCCGTTCCTGCCGCACGCCGCTGACGTCACGCTGCTCACCGTCAACGCGACACGCGACGAGCCGCCGTTGTGGCGCATTCCGGGCACCGACATCGCACTGACCATCGCGCGTCACGGCGTCAACGTGAACGTGCGGGAAGTGTCCGCCAGCGGCGACACGCCGATCGGCGACGTGCTGCTGTCGCAGGCGGCGGAATCGGGCTGCGACCTGATCGTGATGGGCGCCTACGCGCATTCCCGGTTGCACGAGCTGGTGCTGGGCGGCGCGACGCGCACCGTGCTCCAGTCGATGACCGTGCCCGTGCTGCTGTCGCATTGAGCTTATTGCTGAAGCAGAACCGAAAAAGGAACTGACATGAGCTACAAGACCTTGCTCGTCCATATCGACGATAGCCGCCGCAGCGACACGCGCATCGCGCTGTCGCTCGAACTCGCGCAGCGCTGGGATGCGCATCTGATCGGCCTGTATGTGGTCTGCCAGGACCTCTTCAGGCCCATCTTCCGGCAGGACAAGACGCTGTCGTTCGGGCAGCTCGAAGCGCACGCAGACGAGCGCCGCGAGAAAGCGCAGAACGCCTTTCTCGCCGCCGCCGAACGCGCCGGCCGCAGCGCCGAATGGCGCGCGCCGCCCGGACCCGCGCTCGACGTCGCGATGCTGCATGCGCGGCACGCGGATCTGCTGGTGCTCGGCCAGCAAGACCCGAACGATCCCGCTTCGTTCGTCGCGCCGCACTTCGTCGGGGATCTGGTGCTGGGAGCGGGCCGCCCCGCGCTCGTCGTTCCGTATGCGGGCGACGTGCGGACGCTCGGCGAAAACGTGCTGGTCGCGTGGGACGGCAGCCGCGAAGCAGCGCGCGCCGCCGCCGACGCGATGCCCTTGCTGCAACGCGCGCGCCATGTCGGTGTCGAGATCGTGCGGCATCGCGCGCAGCATGACGGGGACGCGCCCGAAGGCATCGACGTCGCCGCGTGGCTCGACGCACATGGCGTGCAAGCGTCGTTTTCGACGACGCCGCATCATATCGGCGTCGGCACGGGCGCGACGCTGCTCAACCGCGCATCCGATTTGCACGCGGACCTGCTGGTGATGGGCGTGTATGGACACGCACGCGCGCGCGAACGCGTATTCGGCGGCGTCACGCGGACGATGCTGGAATCGATGGCGGTGCCCGTGCTGATGTCGCATTGACGAGCGCATGAAGATGGCGTCGCGGGCGGGACGCCATGCGGCGGACAAGCACGGCAGCACGCAGGCTGAGCACGCCGCGCGCGAACGGATGCAAACACGCCCAAACGGCGCACAATGTCAGCGCCACGCAAGCGGGCTTCGCATGACGCCGGCATTCGTCGCGAAGCGTCGCGCGCCGTCCGCTTTTATCGCGAGGCAGGCACGGATGAAAGTCGACCTCGACATCACCAGCAAGTCTCTCGCGCATCGACGCGTTGCCCAGGCGCAACTTGCCGCGCTCGTCTGCGGCCTGGCCGCAGTCGTCGTGCTTGCCGTCGTCGCGTCGAACGGCACGGCAACGCTCGCGCTAATCGCGGCGCTGTGCGCGTTGTCCATTGCTGCGGCCGTGGTCAGCGTGATCGCCGCCGCGCGCACGCAGGCGCTTTCCACACGCAACGCGAGCCGCGACGAATCGCGCATGATGGGCATCATCCGCTCGTCGATGGAAGCGATCATCACGATCGACGAAGCGCAGAACATCGTGATCTTCAATCCGACCGCGGAACGCATCTTCGGCGTACCCGCAGCGCAGGCGCTCGGCACGCCGCTATCGCGCTTCATCCCGCAGCGGTTTCGCGACAGCCACGCGCAGCACGTCGCGCAATTCGACGCGACAGGCATCTCCGAGCGAATGATGGGACGGCAGCCGGTTCTGTTCGGCTTGCGCGCGGACGGCGAAGAATTTCCGCTGGAGGCATCGATTTCGCAGATACGCGAAGACAGCGGCAAGCTGTACACGGTGATGTTGCGCGATGTCACCGAACGCGTGAAGTCGGAAAACGCGCTGAAGCAGTCGCGCGAAGAGCTGCGGCGGCTGTCGGCCAATCTGCAGAGCGTGCGCGAAGAGGAAAAGACACGCATCGCCCGCGAGTTGCACGACGATCTGGGCCAGCAGCTCACCGCGCTGAAAATGGAGCTTTCGGTGCTCGAAACCGAGCTGACTTCGCGTTCGGGCACACGCGAGCAGATCGACGCCATTGCGCGTCTGCACGGCATGGCTCGTACGATCGACGCGACGGTGGCTTCATTGCGCCGCATCGCCGCCGACTTGCGGCCCGTGATGCTCGACGATCTCGGCCTCGCGCCCGCTATCGAATGGCTCGCGAACGACTTCACCAGCCGCTATGGCATCGCGGTCGAACGCAGCATCGAGGCGGGCGACGCGGTCTTCACGAAAGACGCGGCGACTGCCCTGTTCCGCATCGTCCAGGAAGCGCTGACCAATGTCGCGCGTCACGCCGATGCGAGCGCCGTCGATCTGTCGCTGCACGCGAGCAGTCAACACTATGTGCTGCGCATCGCGGATAATGGCCGTGGCGCCGAACCTGACGCGAGCATCGGCACGGGGGAGCAAGCGGACCTGGACAGGCCGTTTGGCCTGATCGGCGTGCGCGAGCGGGCCCATACGCTGGGCGGCTCGGTTCGGATCGACACGACGAGGAACCAGGGCTTTGCGTTGACGGTGACCTTTCCCTTGCAAACCGTGCAACAGGAACATACGCATCCATGATCAAGGTATTGCTGGCCGACGACCACACACTCGTGCGCGACGGGTTGCGCCATATTCTGCAATCCGCGAGCGGCTTCGAGGTGGCGGGCGAGGCATGGGACAGCGGCACGACCATCGCGCTGATCCGCGCCACGGAAGCCCACGTGCTGGTGCTCGACCTGTCGATGCCCGGCCGTAACGGCGTCGATCTGATCAAGCAGATCAAGGATGAAAAACCCGCGCTGCGCATCCTCGTGCTGACCATGCACGCGGAGCAGCAATACGCGGTGCGCGCCTTCAAGGCCGGCGCATCCGGCTACATGACGAAGGAAAGCGCCAGCGCCGAGCTGGTCGGCGCCGTGACGAAAGTGGCGTCGGGCGGCGTCTATGTGAGTCTCGCGATGGCCGAGCGCTTCGCGCAGCATCTGAACGAACCCGTCGAAGCGCTGCCGCATCACCGGCTGTCCGACCGCGAGTACGACGTGTTCCGGCGCATCGTCTCCGGTCAGAGCATCACCGAAATCGCGCACGAACTGTGCGTGAGCGTCAAAACCATCAGCACGCACAAGACCCGCATCCTCGAAAAAATGCAGATGCCCAATGAAAACGGGCTGGTGCGCTATGCGATCCGCCACAAGCTGATCGACGACGGGGCCGACATCTAGTCGCGATTCTTAAGACTCCGCCGCTGTCAGTAGGAATATTCCTATAACGCCTACCTAAACTCCTAGGGTCGGTTCCATCGTGTCCTATACATTTTTGAGATAGGGCCGTCGATACTGTTGGACATGGATACCGCCTTGCCAGCCCTCGCCGCGAAGGTCTATCTCGTCGACGCTGCCGTCGAAGTGAGGCGCCGTCTTGCGTGTCTGCTGGGCGCCATTGCGGGCGTGGAAATCGCCGGCGAGGCTGAAGACGGGGACTCCGCGCTGGAAGGCATCCGTGCCTGCGACGCGAATATCGTCGTGCTCGACCTGCGCCTTGCCGACGGCAACAGCCTCGCACTCATCGAGACGCTGTCCCGGCTGCACCCGGCCATCGTCAAGATCGTGCTGACGAACCACATCGCGCGCGCTTTCCGCGACGCATGCAACGCGGCGGGCGCCGATTTCTTCTTCGACAAGACGTCTGAATTCGATGCGGCCTGCCGAACCATCGCAGGCATTGCCCGGACGCAACGCGCGTCCCCGTAAGCGAACTGGAGCCGACCATGCTTGCCGCAACTGTCACCGCAACTGCAACCGCCCTCAGCAGCGACCGTCCTACAATCCGCGCGGCGCAAGTCGTGCCGATTCATCCCGTCTCGCGGGCCGAGCCGCCGACGCGTCGCGCGCCCCGCTGCTCCGCGTGCGCGATGCGCGCGCTCTGCATGCCCGCCGAACTGAGCGCCGACGAACTGGCAAGACTCGACGCCATCATCTGCTCGACGCGTTCCGTCAAGCGTGGCGACACGCTCTATCGCGCGGGCGACGCGTTTCAGAGCATTTACGCGGTACGCGCGGGATCGTTCAAGACGGTCGTAATGCATCGCGACGGCCGCGAGCATGTAACGGGCTTCCAGATTGCCGGCGAGGCGCTGGGGCTCGACGGCGTCGGCGCAAGTCAGCACAACTGCGATGCCGTCGCGCTCGAAGACAGCGTCGTCTGCATCATTCCGTTTGCGCAACTCGAAGCGATGTGCCGCGAGCTGAAGCCGATGCAGCATCACATCTATCAGATGATGAGCAGCGAGATCGTCCGCGAGTCCAGCCAGATGATGCTGCTCGGCACGATGACAGCCGAGCAGCGCGTGGCGACCTTCCTGCTGAACCTGTCGCGGCGCTTCAAGGCGCGCGGCTTTTCCGGCGCGGAGTTTCATCTGCGCATGACGCGTGAGGAAATCGGCTGCTATCTCGGGATGAAACTCGAAACCGTGAGCCGCATGTTCTCGAAGTTCCAGCGCGAGCGGCTCGTGGATGCGAACGGCAAGACGATCCGCATCATCGATCACGAGGGACTCGCGCGGGTCTAGCGCGAGGACACCCAGATGATTCAAGCCAATCCGCGTTCGGCATGGGAAATCGACGAAACCCAGTTCGATCCTGCTGCGCCGCTCGACGCGCAACTGCGCTTTGCACTGCAATACGCGGTGCTCGCGCCGTCCAATCACAACACGCAGCCGTGGCACTTCATGATCGACGGCAGCACCGTGCAGGTGTGCGTGGACAGGCTGCGGGCGCTGCCCGTCGTCGATCCGTTCGATCGCGGGCTGATCATCAGTTGCGGCGCCGCGCTCTTCAATCTGCGCGTGGCGCTGAGCCATTTCGGGTTCGCCTACGCGATCACGCTGTTTCCTTCGGACGCGGACCCTGACGTCATCGCGCTGGTGCAGGTGTCGCGTCACGGTCAGGGCGACGCCGCTGTGGCGTCGCTCTTCGATGCGATCACACGGCGCGTCACGACGCGGACGCCCTTTGCCGACGACCCCGTTCCCGCCGACGTCCAACAGAAGCTGATCGACGCCTGCGACGCGGAAGGCGCGCTGGCGGGCTGCCTGCATGAGCGCGCCGATCGCCAGACGATCGCGTACCTCGTCGCCGAAGCCGACCATACCCAGTTCGCCGACCCGCGCTTTCGGCGCGAGCTTGCCGTCTGGACCCATCCGCGCCGCCGCGACGACGGCATGCCGGCGTACGGAACTGCCGTGAGCGGGCTGCTCGATTTCGCGGTGCCGCTCGTCTCCGCCGTGGTCCGCGTGTTCGACGCAGGCGCGGGGACGCCGGCCACGCACCGGCATCTGGTCGACGGTTCGCCGCTGATCGTCGGCATAGCAACCTCGCGCAACGACCGCGAGGCGTGGGTCGCCGCCGGCCAGGCGCTCGAACGCATGCTGCTGGTCGCCGTCTCCGAAGGATTGACGGCGTCCTACCTCAACCAGCCGATCGAGGTGACCACGCTGCGCGTGCAGATTAGCGGCCTGCTGCACCTCGACGCGACGCCGCAACTGCTGCTGCGCGTCGGACGCAGCCCGCAGGCTGCACACTCGCCGCGACGCCCTCTCGCCGACGTCGTCTCCTGACTTCAGGGCAGCAGCACTTTGCCGCATGTGCATGTCGGCGGCCATTGATGTGCCTCAATTTCCAGCGACGCACACGCGGTAGATTGAATGCGTGCGCCACCCCGAAAAAGGAGCCGTCGATGAGAATCACCCTTCACCTCGATACGTTCGAGTGCATCGAGCCGTCCGTCTATGCCATTCTCTGGCTCGACCGCGACGCCCGCAAATGGTCGCGCGAAGGACACGCCGTGATCGATCTGCCAGAATGGGGAACGCTGGCGCTTTCGAACAATGCCACGCGCATTCTGGACGCGGCGGGCGATCGCGTCTGCTGCGAGTTGTCGGGCCTCGATCTGCTCACGCTGGATGGGCCGTTCGAAGGCGAATCCGGGCAGGCGCTCTGGTATCGCGATGCAGGTCGCGCGCCTATTGCCGGGCAATGGCATGTGCAGTGGATCGACGGGACCGATGCGGAGCCGGAGCACGGCGTTTTCGCCGACGAAGTCTGAAAGCGCGACGCGCTAACAGCGCGCGCTCAACGGCGTGGCGCGGACGCAGAGGCCTCTGTCCGCAACGTGCGCTCCGCGGCGTCGAACGCGCGGCGCACGGCCTCTTCCGCGCTCTCGGCCGCATGGCGGCCAATCGGCTTCAGTTCGTGCGTCGCGGTGACGAGGTCGAGGCGCACATCGTAGAGCGGCTTGCCCGAACGCAGCCGCAGCGCTTCGATGGCCAGATGGCAGTCTGACAGCGACGCGCCGAACGGTTGCAGGCGCATCAGTTGCATCGCCGCCTCCGCTTCGAGCGCAGCCGTCGCGCTGCAGCCCAGATAGACAATCTGCATGCCGATGCCCACCATCGCCTCCCATTGATGCCCGCTTCATTGGATGCGTAGAGCAAGTCTTGCGCAGATCCGTGCCCTCAGCGTACCGGCCGCGCGCGCCGACGCGATTGACCCATATCAACGCGGCAGAGCTTCGGCCGCCAGACACGCCCGATGCACGATCGCCCGGCAAACTGGTACAACCGTTCGTGAACTGATATAACTCAACCGTCCTTTCACAAACGCCGGGAATCACGATGACCGCGTCGGGCAACGAGCCGTCCCGCAGCGAGAAAGCGGCGTCCGCATCGGATGTGCCGCTCGAGGACCGTTATTTCCTGTTGATCGAAGCGGTTCAGGACTACGCGATCTTCATGCTCGATCCGGCCGGCAATGTCTCCAGCTGGAATCCGGGCGCACAGCGCATCAAAGGCTATTCACACGACGAGATTATCGGCCGTCATTTTTCGGCGTTCTATACGGACGAGGACATCGCCGCCGGCAAGCCGGCACGCGAACTGGCAATCGCCGCCGCCGAAGGGCGCGTCGAGGACGAAGGCTGGCGCGTGCGGCGCGACGGCTCGCGGTTCTGGGCCAACGTCACCATTTCCGCGGTGCGCGACGCCAGCGGCACGCTGCTCGGCTTCGCCAAGGTCACGCGCGACATGACCGACCGCATGCGCCTTGCGGAACTCGAACGGGCGAGCGAGGTATCGGCGCAGGTGCAGATCACACGCGAGAACGAGCAAAAGCGCATCGCGCGCGAACTGCACGACGATCTCGGACAGCAATTGACCGCGCTGAAAATGAGTGTCGCGCTGATGGAAGCGACGCTTGCCGCGAAGGCCGAGACCGCGCCACTCGTGCCGCAAACGCGGGCGGTGCAAAAGGAGATCGACGCGATGGCGATGTCGCTGCGCCGGATCGCCTCCGATCTTCGCCCGCCGCTGCTCGACGATCTGGGCCTCACCGCCGCGCTCGAATGGCTCGCCGAAGACTTCACCAAGCGCTACGGTGTCGCCGCGACGGTTCACATCGAAGCCGATGAGCCGCAGTTCAACGCGCAGTTCAATGAGTTCGCGTCGACCAACCTGTTTCGCATCGTGCAGGAAGCGCTGACCAACGTCGCGCGTCACGCGAACGCGAGCCGCGTGCGCATCGAGCTGGCGTGCGTCGGCGATCGCGTCTCGCTCGACATCGAGGACAACGGCGTGGGCGCGACGCTCACTCTGCCGCCTGTCAGCACATCGTTCGGGCTGCTTGGCATTCGCGAGCGCGTCAGGCAGCTACAGGGCACGGTGTCATTCGCCAGTTCGCCGGGCACGGGTTTTCACATTTCGATTCGCGTGCCTGTTGCAGCCGTGCAGTAAGCGCTGCTTTCGCCCGTCACGGCTTGCCTTTTTGCTGCGCGTCGGCGTCGTCTTCCCAGTCGCGCCATTCGACATCGTGCTGCTCCAGATACGCATCCACGGCCACACCCGTCGTCGGGAAGAAATGCTGCTCGCCCATTGTGTCGAACAGGCCGTAGCGCCGCAGCATGTCCTTCACCGGCCCCTTCATCTCGGCAAAACACAGTTCGATACGCCGCTCGCGCAGACTCGCATGAAACTCGCGCAGAATTTCGCTGGCTGTGACATCGACATCCGTGATCGGCTCGGCTGCGACGACGACCCAGTTGGCGGGC
Organism: Paraburkholderia hospita; assembly: GCF_002902965.1. GTDB lineage: Bacteria > Pseudomonadota > Gammaproteobacteria > Burkholderiales > Burkholderiaceae > Paraburkholderia > Paraburkholderia hospita. The sequence goes on from NZ_CP026107.1 coordinate 1,525,203, forward strand.
GTGGCCGCCGTTTCGATCGCGCGTTGCACATGGTCGCGAAAGATCTCGGCATTCGCGAAGAAGAGCGGCGCATCCCAGCGGTACAGCACCAGCCCCGGAATGGTCCGCGCTGCGGGATGCCGCGAAATATCGTGGTAGCCCTTGCGTCCATCGACGCGGCCGAGCACGGCATCGTAAGGCCGCCACGCGCGCCAGACGAAGGCCATCAGCGCCAGTCCCACGGCAATGAAGATGCCCTGGATCGGACCGATCAAAGCGACGCAAGCAAAGCACGCCATCGATTGCGTGAACTCGCTGCGACGCAGGCGCAACGTGCGGACCACGTCCCTCACTTCGAACAGCCCCAGGCCCGCCGCGACGACCACGGCGCCGAGCGCGGCGACCGGCAGCGAGCGCAGCAGCGTCGGCGCGAAGATCAGCAAGGCGGCTACGCACAGCGCGGCGACGATCCCCGTAAGCTGCGTTTTCGCGCCCGCCGATTCGGCGACGGGCGTGCGCGACGCACTGCTCGTCACGGGGAAGCCCTGGAACAGTCCCGCGGCGATGTTGGCCGCGCCGAGCGCGACCAGTTCCTGATCGCGGTCGACGCGTTCGCCGCTGCGTTCCGCAAACACGCGTGACAGCACGCTGATATCCGCGAGCGAAATCAGCCCGATGGCGATCGCGCCGGGCACCAGCGCCACGATCTGATCGAATGAAACGGAGGGGAACGACGGCACGGGCAAACCCTGCGGCACGTCGCCGACCACGGCCACGCCCGCTCGCGCGTCCAGGTCGAGCAACGCGACGGCAAGCGTCGCGCCGACGACGGCGACGAGTATCCCCGGCACCACGGGCATCCAGCGCTTGCACGCGAGAATCACCAGCAGGCACGCGGCGCCGATCACGCACGTCACCTCGTTCAGCTTGCCGTCCACTACGCCGCGCACCAGACCGGCCGCTTCCTGCAACAGGTTGCTGCCCTTGACGTCGAAGCCGAGCAGCTTCGGCGCCTGGCTGATGATGACCGTCAGCGCGACGCCGTTCAGATAGCCCTGGCGGATCGGCTTCGACAGCAGGTCGGTGAGAAAGCCGAGACGGCACACGCCGACCGCGATGCAGAACACGCCCGACAGGATCGCCAGCATGCCCGCCAGCGCGAGCACCTGCTCCGGGCGCGCTCCTGCCATCGGCAGCACGATCGAAGCGATCAGCGCCGCCAGCGCCGAGTCGGGTCCGAGCACGAGAACGCGGCTCGGGCCGAACGCCGCATACGCGACGATCGCCGCGATCGTCGCGTATAGCCCCGTGATGGCCGGCAAGCGCGCTGCTTCCGCGTAGCCGAGCCCGGCGGGCACGAGCACCGTGGTGAGCACGATGCCCGCGATCAGATCGTGCGAGAGCCACGTGCGCCGATACGTGCGCAGCGTCGCGATGCCCGGCACGCGGCGCAGCAACGGATGAGGGCGGCGGGAGTCGGCATGCTCGGGACCGCTGGTCGCTCGGCTCATCGCCCGCCCTCTCGAGTAAAGAAGCGCTTCACGTTGAATATGCGGCCGCGAGGCGCCTGTCGCCCTGCGGCTACCGCATGTCACATGAACCAGCTTATGCCCGCAGATGGGGTCGGTGCAATCCGCGCGTCATTCGACGCGGCGCAACTCGCGACGAAGTATCTTGCCGACCGTCGACTTCGGCAATGCATCGACGAAGTGAATGGCCTTGGGCACCTTGTACGCCGCCATGCTCGCGCGGCAATGCGCGATCAGCGCCTGCTGGGTCACGTCGGCGCCCGGCGCGGTGACGACGAACAGCTTGACTGCCTCGCCCGTCTTTTCATCGGGCACGCCGATACACGCGCATTCGGCGACGCCGGGAAATGCTGTGGCTACCGCTTCCACTTCGTTCGGGTAAACGTTGAAGCCGGAGACGATCACCATGTCCTTCTTGCGATCGACGATCTTCAGAAAGCCCTTGTCGTCGAATACGCCGACGTCGCCGGTACGGAAGTAGCCATCCGCGGTGAAAGCGCGCGCGTTGGCCTCGGGCTGCTGCCAGTAGCCGCGCATCACTTGCGGGCCCTTGACGCAGATCTCGCCCGCCTCGCCGATGCCCGCTTCGCGGTTGTCGTCGTCGAGCAGCTTGACGTCGGTGGAAGGCACGGGCAGGCCCGTGTTGCCCGTGAAGCCGTCGATGAACGGGGGATTGAACGACACCACAGGCGACGTCTCCGACAGCCCATAGCCCTCGCGGATGAAGCTGCCCGTCACGGACTTCCAGCGCTCGGACACGATATCGATCACGGCCGCCCCGCCGCCCGCGGACAGCCTGAGCCGCGACCAGTCCACTTCCGCGAGACGCGGATGCGCCGCCAGCCCCGCATACAGCGTGTTGACGCCGACGAAGATGGTCGGACGGGCGGCCTTCAGCACGTCGATGAACGGCTCGACTTCGCGCGGGTTCGCCACGAGCCAGTTCTCCGCGCCGACGGAGAAGTACGTGAGGAAGTTCACGGTCAGCGCGAAGATGTGATAAAGCGGAATCGCCGTGACGACGACCTCAACGCCAGGGCGCAGCGAATCGGGCATGAATGCTTTGAACTGCTCGATGTTCGCAACCAGATTGCGATGCGACAGCGCGGCGCCCTTCGATAGCCCCGTCGTGCCGCCCGTGTATTGCAGAAAGAGCAGATCGCTGCCGTTGACATCGACGGGATCGGCGGCAATCTGCTCGCCTTGGGCGAGCGCTTGCGGCAGCGTGATCGCGGAACGCAGCGTCGGGTCGGGGGGGGGACCGGGAAGCGTGGCGCCGCTGCCGTCGCCGGCACCTGCCGTGACCACCGTCCTGATCTTCGTGCGGCTGACGACTTCGGCCAGTGTGCGCGTCGATCCATCGAACACGACGATCGTTTCGACACCCGCGTCGTTGAGTTGATGCTCCAGTTCGCGCGCCGTGTAGAGCGGATTGACGTTGACCTGCACCGCGCCGATCCGCGCGATGGCGATGAACGCGATGGGAAACGCCAGCAGGTTCGGCAGCATCACGGCCACGCGGTCGCCCTTGCCGACGCCCGCCACCTTCTGCAAGTACGCGGCGAATGCCGACGACAAGCGGTCGACGTCCGCATAAGTCAGCGTGTGCCCGAACGCGCGAAACGCGGGCCTGGCCGCGAACTGACGCATTGCGCCTTCCAGCATTGCGTTGATGGACGGATAGCGGTCGGCATCGATCTCCGCAGGGATCGAGCCGTACGATGCGATCCAGTGTCGTTTGCTGGCGTGGCTTTCCACGGACGGTTTCATGCAATGGCGGGTGCTGATGTGGCTTTCGTCCACGCTGTCTCCTGATCGATCTTTTATGCAGGTTGAACTATCGCGCGCGGACGGCCGGATGCAAATGATCGGCGAGGCCTAAATGGTGATCGCAACGGACAAGCTGCTTCGCCCCCAGCAGAGACGCTATCCGCCATTCATGCGTGTTTGCGCGTGGCATCAGCAGGATGAATAAGGGTGAACCCTATGGCGAGCCGATGCGTTCGGGCGCAGAATTCCGGGCACGTCACCGGTATCTTTTCGGACACAGGACTCACTCACGTATGCAGCAACGCGCGCCCGCGCATGCGGCGGCAACCCATCAGCACGCGCCATCCGTCATCGGATGGCGTGAAAAGCGCTTTGCGCCGTCCAAGCTCGTCGCGCTGCTCGACGTGACCTCGGAAGCCGGCATCGACGCGAATGCCGTGCTGGCAGGCACGGAACTCGACGCCGGGGCTGTCGCCAACCCTTTCACGCTGACTTCGTCGTTGCAATTTCTGACGGCCGCCGGCAATGCTGTTCGTCTGTGCGAGCGACCTGATCTCGGCGTGCGTGTCGGCTGCCGTTTGCATGCATCGAGCTATGGCATGTACGGCTATGCGTTGCTGTGCTCGGAAGCGCTCGCACAGACCTTCGATACCGCAGTCAAATACCATCAGCTCGCCAACGGCATGCTCGACATCCGCTGGTTCGAGCACGACGACGCGGCATCGTGGGTCTTCCCGAATCGCGACGAAGTACGTATGCCCGACATCGGCGAGCCACTGTATCGCTTCCTGATCGACCTGCAGTTTGCTGTGCACGTGACGGTCATCAAGGACGTGATGGGCGCATGGTGTGTGCCGGCGCGCGCGCTGTTCACGCAGGCGCAACCGCCGCATGCGGCGATGCTCTCGGACGTGCTGGAATGCCCGCTCGCCTTCGACCAGCCGCAGAACCTGTTGAGTTACCCCGCCGCGTGGCTATCACGCGCGCCGCAACTCGCCAATCCGATCACGGCTGCGCAAGTCTCGACGCAATGCGCGCGGCTGGTGGAGCAATTCCGCTGGCAGGCAGGCGTCACACGGCGCGTCTATCAGGAACTCACGCGCACGCCCGGCAAATTCCCGGACATCGAACAGATCGCGGAGAGTCTGTGCATGACGTCGCGCACGCTTCGCCGCAAGCTCGAAGCGGAAGGCGCGTCGTATAGCGAGCTATTGACGGGCGTGCGCAAGGCACTCGCCGTCGACTATCTGAGCACGACCACGCTCAGCATCGAAGACATCGCCGTGACGCTGGGTTTCAGCGACGCCGTGAGCTTTCGCCACGCGTTCAAGCGCTGGACGGGCAAGACGCCGAACGACGTCCGGCGCGATCGCGGCGCGGCGCTTCCATAAACGAACGTCTATGGCCTGCCAAAGTTTGTTTTATTGTTCGACGCGAAAGCCGCGACCTTACACTTGACGAATACTCCGGAGCCGCTAGCGCTACACAGCGCCTTCTCCTCATTCGAAAACATCCACACCAAGGAGACGATGCCCGGCCTTCCGGGCATCAGCACCCGATGCCGCCCACCCTCGTCTACACGCACGCCGCCTGTCTGAATCATCAGCCCGGCCCGCATCATCCCGAATCGCCGGAACGGCTGAAGACCGTGTTGCAAACGCTGCGCTCGCCCGAGTTCGCCGCGCTCGAATGGCGCGACGCGCCGATGGGCACGCTCGAACAGGTGCAGTTCATTCACAGCCAGGACTTCATCGACGAAGTGGCGGACATCGCGCCCAAGCACGGCTATATGCCGCTCGACGGCGGCGATACCGTCATGTCGCCGGGTTCGTGGGAAGCCGTCATGCGCTGCGTCGGCGCGGCGTGCGCGGGGGTCGATGCCGTGCTCAACAAGGACGCGCGCAACGTGTTCTGCGCGACGCGTCCATGCGGGCACCATGCGGAGCCCGGCAAGGCAATGGGCTTTTGCATCTTCAATCAGGCGGCCATCGCGGCTGCGTATGCCTACGACGTGCACAAACTGGAGCGCGTGGCCGTCGTCGATTTCGACGTCCATCACGGCAACGGCACGCAGGCCGCGTTTTATGACCGGCCGGAACTCTTCTATGCATCGAGTCATCAATCGCCGCTCTATCCCGGCACGGGCAAGTCGGCCGAAACAGGCGTGAGCCACAACATCCTCAACGTGCCGCTGCCGCCGGGTTGCGATTCGGATCTGTTCCGTTCGCGCATCGAGGCCGATATGCTGCCCGCCGTGCGCGAGTTTCGTCCTGAACTGATCATTATTTCAGCGGGCTTCGACGCGCATCGGCTCGATCCGCTCGCCGCGTTGCGTCTCGACGATGACGACTTCCACTGGATCACGCGCGAACTGGTACGCATCGCCGACGAGACCTGCGAGGGGCGCGTGGTGTCGATACTCGAAGGCGGATACAGCATGGAGGGGCTGTCGGGCGGCACGCGCGCGCATGTGCGCGCGTTGATGGGGACTTGAGCCGCGACGCTGCGCCTGGAATGCGCAAGGACAGCCCGCGCATCGACATCAGCCGATGCGCGGGCTTTTTTTATTGCCCCTGTTGCTGCTGCAAATACTGCTTGACGTCATTCAACGACACCCGCCCCGAATGCGCGGTGTCGATCTGATCGAAGTGCTTTGCGATAAAACCAAGACCGCTGCTCTGCGCCTGCGCTTTCGTGATCGAAGCACCATTGCCCAGCACCGAATTCGCGCCCATGCGCGCGTCGATGCGCTGCTGCGCCTGCTGTTGCAATTGCGTCCCTGTGGAGGGCGTAACAGCGGCTACGCGGTTGGTCGGGAAGAACGGCCCGTCGACGCCATGGCCGCCCTTTGGCAACGTAACAGGCGCAACGGCCTGCGTCGCTGCCTGCGCGCTGCCCATCGCGGCGCCGAGAACAACGATGATGGGAAGAATGCGCGACAACCTATCGATTGAAGACATGATCACTCGCCCTGAATAAATGAGGTGGGAGTCCCCGCACGGAACAGTGCCGGACGGGGACCTGTTCCATTGACCCTACTGCGTCGCCGCAGCCTGTGCGGTGGAGGTCGGCGTCCCCGCCGGGCTTTCGTCGCGCCACGGCGCCGGCAACGTCCACAGCGACAGCGCGAGCGGAATCGGCTGGCCGCTGTAGTAGTCCACCAGATCGCTCTTCATCTTCGGACGCGCCACGTCGTCCAGATAAATCATATGCCCGCCCTGGAAGAAGTTGACCTGCAGATCCGGATTCAGGCCGCGCACCGTTTGCAGACGCGCCAGGTCCTTTTCCGTCTTGAAGAACGGCGTGGCGAGATCGTGAAAGCCGTTCTCGGCGAGCACCTTGAGCTTCGGATTGAGCGTGATCGCGCCGAGCAGATCAGGCAGCGTGTCGGGCAGCGCCTGGCCGTCGTGCGAGAAGTCCCATACCTCGATGATCTCGTCGTTCAGCGGCATATACGTCGCGTTCGGCGCCGTGTAGCCGAGATAGTCCGGCATTTGCGTCGCGAGCGCCGTCGTGAACGGCTGCGAGATCAGGATGTCCGACGGGTCGCCATCCGTCTGCAGGCGCGGGTCCGAATTGGGCAGCGACACCCGCCCATCGTAGCGGCCGATCGTGGAGCCAGGAACCAGCGCCAGGTTAAACGAGTTGGGATCGAAGTAAGCCTGCAGCGCATGCAGCGTGAGGCTCGACGGCCACTCCCATGATTGCAGCGTGCGCGTCGCCGGATACACGGGCGGGTCGAAGTAACCGGGAAGTCCGAACTGGCTCAGCACCCATGTCTCCGCGTACTGCCTGAAATGGTTGTACTGGCCCGTCGCGAAGATTTCCGATTGCAGCGCAAACAGCCCTTGGTCGAGCAGCGGCGGCGACACCTGATGGAAGTAAGCCGCGACCTCCGCATAGCCGGGGTAGTAACCGGCGAGCGTATCGGTGTCGAGTTGCAGTCCTTCCTTGGTGCCAAAGATCGCCACGGCCTCGATTGCGTCGGCGAAGTAGTTGAGAATCGCAGACTGCAGCACGATACCCGTCAGCGGCACGCCTGCCGTTTCGAGCGCCAGTGCAAGCATGTCGGTGCGCGGCGTGCCGTACGATTCGCCGTAGAGATAGATCGGCGAATCGCCGCGATTGTTCGCCGCCAGATAGCGGATGATGAAATCGCGCATGATGTTGACGTCAGAATCAACGCCCCAGAACTGCTTGTTCGTATAAGGCAGGACCGCTTCCGATAGACCCGTGCCGGGCGGATCGATGAACACCATGTCGGTGGTGTCGATCAGGCTCTCCGCATTGTCGACGAGCGGGTAGTTCGGCCAGTTGGTGAGAAGCGGGTCGGGCGTCGCGACACGCGTGGGCGCGAACGAACCGAGCCGCAGCCAGATCGACGACGAACCCGGACCGCCGTTATAGACGAAGGTCACAGGGCGCGGCTTGCCGTTCGTACCCGGCGCCGTATAGGCAACGTACGACATCGTGGCTTCCGGATTGCCGTTTGCATCGGCTGCTGTCAGGTGGCCTGTCGTCGTCGTGTAGTTGACCGTCGTCTTGCCCGACTTCCACTGGTAGTGCATCACGGCCGCTTTCTCCGCGACCTGCGATGCGGCGAGGCCGTCGTTCGCGTGCGGCGAATAGGGAATCGGATCGGTGTACGGCTTGTTGGCCGCTTGCGGCTGCGCCTGCTGTTGCGCGAGCGCTTGCGGATTCGCGGCCGCCTGGCTCAACGCGCTCGTCGCCGACGAAGCGGGACTGCTGTCGCCTCCTCCACATCCCGCGAGAACCAGCAACCCGAGAATCATCGCGCCTGAAGCGGCTAGCCGCCCCAGACGCGGGCGGCTGCCGCTAATGCTACGGTCTGGTTTCATTTCTGTCCCTGTGATAGGTAAGTTACCGCTACACAAAGGCCGCCTTCGCCGGTGAGGCGCATAGGAAACAGACAGCGGTGCAGAACTCGTCGGCACTCACAGCGGCTGACATTAAACTTTCTTGTTTCTAACAGCATTAATACAGGTTTCCGAATATTCTAATAATTCGGATCACTAATTACACAACGTGAAACCATGCCGGTAAGTTGTACTGGTTCTTTAATGCTTTCCGCTTTGGAAAGATTTGGTAATGAAGGGTGGCAGAGGAAAAATAGGAGGTCGCGCGGGGCTTTGTCAAGGCCCGTTTTTACAGGCTATGCGCGGTGAATAGGATCGAAACTTGCGTTCGCATCCATTGTTTCCGGTCGGAAAAATCATGTCGAAATCATTCGCGCAATGCTTTATCGAACAATCGATAAACCGGATTGGCTAATTAACGTTTTTTCGTTTAAATCGGAATGTATTTCGACGAACCAGATAAAGAACCGCTCGCGCCGCAATTAATGCGCGGACAACAGATTCGCCACCTGATTCGATTGCGTCTGCGCGGCGATATCTTTCGCCGTCATGCCACGATTGTCTTTCAGCGATTCGTCAGCGCCGCGTGCGAGCAACAGCTTCACGGTATCGGCGCGATCGTAGCCCGCGGCCCACATCAACGCGGTGAGATCGTTCTTGTAGCGGCGGTTCACGTCGATGCCCGTGTCGAGCAACTGCTTCACCACTTGCGTTTGCCCTTGCCCCGCCGCATATTCAATCGCGGTCTTGCCGACGCGATCCGTCGCCAGGGGATCCGCGCCGCGCGCGAGCAGCAACGCGACGATGCCGTCGTGGCCGCCATACGCGGCCGCCATCAGCGGCGTGACGCCGGACGCGTTCGCGTGCTTCACGTTCGCGCCATGATCGATCATTGTGCGCGCTATCTCGGCGTCGCCCTTCTTGCATGCCGTGAGCAGCGCGGTGTCGCCGATTCTCGTCATCGCATCGACGGCCGCGCCGTGATCGAGCGCCGCGATCACGCTTGCGCGGTCGCTGTCTTTCGCGGCGGCGAGCAGCGTGCGATTCACCTCGCCCGCTTCTTCGGCTGCAGCAGGAAGCGCAGCGCCTGAAGCGACCCAAAGCGCGCAGGCCATCAACAACGCAGTCACCCCATACCGCACGGCGTGATAGATGATCGTCTCCCCGACGTTACTGCAGATTCGCGACGTAACCGGCGAGGTTGCGGATATCGTCGTCAGTCAGATTGCGCGCGACGCTGCCCATGTTTCCCGCATCGTTGGTGCGCGTGCGGGAACGGAAGTCGTGCAGCTGCTTCACGATGTACTGATAGTGCTGCCCGGCCACACGCGGAATCTCGTTCTGCCCGGTGAAGTTGCCGAGGTGGCACGTCGTGCAAAGCTCCGCAGCCGACTTCTTGCGCCCCGCTTCGACGGCGACGCCGTCCGCCTTGAAATCGACGGGCACCGGTTTCTGCGCGGCGAAATAGTCAGCGAGATCCTGCATGTCATCTTTCGACAGCTTCGCCGCCATCGGCGACATGCGCGGGTCCTTGCGGCGGCCTTCCTTGAAGTCCTTCAACTGAAGGTACGTGTAACGCGCGGTCTGCCCGGCAAGCACGGGATACTGCGCGTCCGTCGAATTGCCCATCGGGCCGTGACAGGCCACGCAGGTCTGCGCCTTCGTCTTGCCTGCTTCCGCATCGGCACGTGCGTCGGCTAGCGGCCACATGATGCCGCCCACAAGAACCACCGCGCAAGCGCGCGTGACGATACGCGCTGCGCGCTGCGCGGTGAGCGATGACGTCCTGGTTCCCGTCATCACGGCAACGCGAAGACCAGCACCGTGTTGCCGCGTTTGAAGTCCAGTTGCGTGTTGCCGCCCGCCGCGACGGCCACATACTGCTTGCCGCGCACGCTATACGACACGGCCGGCGCATTCACGCCCGCGCCGCACTGGAACTCCCAGAGCTTCTTGCCCGTCGATGCATCGAACGCACGGAACAGCCCGTTGCCTTCGCCGTTGAACACGAGGCCGCCCCCCGTCACGAGCACGCCGCCGATCAACGGCTGCGCCGTCTTGAAGTCCCACGCAACCTTGCCCGTGTCGACGTTGACAGCCGACAGCTTGCCCCATTGCTCTTCGGACGCAATCACCTTGAACGCACCGCCTAGCCACAGCTTGCTGCCGCCGGGATACGGCGCATCCGTGACCTGATAGGTCATCGGTTGACGCAGGTTGGCCGCGTAGGCCAGGCGCGTCTTCGGATCGAACGCCATCGGCGACCATTCGACACCGCCGTTCGCGCCCGGCAGCATCCGCGCACCCTCGGCCGTCGGCAGCGTCCACATGTTCTCCTGCGGAATCATCGCCTGCGAGAAACGGATCAGGCGACCTGTTGCGCGATCATGCACATAGATATGCCCCGTCTTGCCACCGTGGATCACGCCGGGAATCATCTTGCCGTTCGTGTCGCGCACGTCGATCAGGATCGGCGGGCTGACGGCGTCGAGGTCCCACACGTCGTGCGGCACGTACTGGTAATGCCATTTGTACTTGCCCGTGTCGAGATCGATGGCGACGAGCGAGTCCGTATAGAGGTTATCGCCCGGTCGGATCGCGCCATACAGATCCGGCGACGGATTGCCGACCACGAAAAACACCGTATGCGTCTTGCGGTCGATGGCGGGCGTCATCCACACGCCGCCGCCAAGCGTCTTGTAGAAGTCGCCGCCTTTATCCGCGAGCTGCTTCTTTTCGGCGGTGCTGTCGAGTTGCGCCTGACTGACGGGCCCAAACGTCGACGGCATCGGCGCCGAGGTGGTGGTGGGCGTGTTCTGCACTTCGTCGGCGGCTCGCGAGGTGGGCGATGCGAGCGCGGCGAACAGCAGGGGAATCAAGACGGCGAGGTACCGCGGGGATGGGGCCATGAGCGTCTTCTCGGCTTTTTATCGTTCGAGCTTGCGAGCGCGGGAGTGCGGCGGCTGTCCGCGCGTAGACAACGCGTGGACGGGCACAGTCGCGCAACCCCTCTCAAACAACAAAAGCTTTGAAATTGGAACCGTTTGATTGCTTCGTCGGGACGGGTCGGCTGCGCAGATTCCGCGAGTACAGCTTCACTCTCGCCCTCAAGTCTGGCTCAATTAAGCGTAGACGAAGCAATGCCGATTTACCAGGCACGCGGCAGCGCATTGGCGCCACATTACCCCGCAACTGAAGGTTGGTTCACGTATGAGGATTGATGGCCGCTCGCGCCGCGTTGACGAACGGACCGGCGTAGTGCCGGTTTTATAACGTGCTTGTGGACGCACGCATTGTGCATTGCATCGAAGAGATGCGAAGCCGGCGTCCGGCTTCGCATCCGGAAGGCTCAGGCCTGCGCGTCGTCGCTCTCGCCGAGCATGCGCATCGCGGCTTTCTCCGCGTTCGCCACGTGCAGGCGCGCGAGTGCCTGGGCTTCGTCGGCATCGCGTGCCTTGAGCGCCTTGTAGAGCTTGTCGATTTCGCGCAGGCTGCTCGGCAGCCGGTCAGGATGCATCAGCGACGTGGCGCGCAGCAGATTCACCCGCGAATAGAGGCTATTGAGAACCTCCTTAACCAGCGCATTGCCGCAGTTGTCGAGCAGCACCTCGTAGAGCGCGGTCTTGGCCTTGAGCACGCCCGCCTGGTCCTGCGCCGTCGCCTGCGTGCGCAGTTCCTTCGCGGCCTCGCCGAACTGCGCAATCGCGGCGTCGCTGGCGAGCCTTGCGAACTCGTGCGCCGCGAAGCCTTCCAGCAGCCCGCGCAACGCGTACAGTTCGCTCGCCTCCTGCGGCGAGATCACGGCGACGATCGGGCCTTTGTGCGGCACGCTGCGCACGAGCTTTTCCGCTTCGAGCTTGCGCAGCGCTTCGCGTACCGAGGTACGGCTCACGCCGAGCGACTCGCACAGTTCGCGCTCGATCAGACGCGCGCCCGGCGCGAAGCGCCCGCTCATGATGGCCTGCCGCAGCACGTTTTCGACCTGATGACGCAGCGTCTCAGGTCGGACCAACCCGATATCAGTCGACATTATTGTCTTCCCGTCCGACAAAGTTACAGTCGCTATGATACTTCACCGCCAGCCGTTTTCCGTCCTCCATTGCGCATAAAACGCGTTCATTGTTGCGTGATGTTGTTGTACCGCGTTGTTGCCCGAGGACGGCGCGTCAGTTGTAGCCAAGAATCGCCACCGCCCGCACATGCGCGTGGTCGGTGCCGTTCGCTGCGAGCCGCGCGAGCGGCAACACCTGCAACGCGCGGAACGTCGAATGAGAATCGCGGACGCGCGCATCGGGGTTTTGAGGCGACCGCGCAGCACGTGTGACGTGCTCATTCCACGCGTTGGGAGTCAGCATCGTGAGGTCATGCATCGACGGCCATCCGGTGCTTTGCCAGTGCCGCTTCGAGCAGCGGCGCGCCGAGTTCGGCGCCGTGAATGCCCGTCGTGCTGACGATCTCCAGCAGTTCCATCAGTTCGTCCGCCGTCGCGCCGTAGCGCAGCGCGTTGCGCATATGCAGCTTGAGGCCGGGCACATACAGATGCGTCGACGAAGCGTCGAACGCGCAATACATGAACTCCTTGATCTTCGGACTCAACACGCCCGTGCGCCAGGGCACCGAAGAAAACTCGACATACGCTTCGAACAGATCGGGATCGAGTTCGAGCAGCCCTTCCCACGTCGGATGCCAGTAGCCGCGATTTTTCTCGAACGCTTCCTTCAGCGCGCGTCTGCGTTCGTCCAGCGGCGCAGGTCCCGCGCGCAAGCCTTCTTCTTCGAGCACTTCGAGCAGCACGGGCACGCCGACATTGCTCGTGTGAATGCCGATCGTGCTGATCAGCTCCAGCACTTCCATCAGCTCTTCGCGCGTCGCGCCGAACCCGAGCGCGCGCTCGATATGATGCGCGACGCCCGGCCCATACAACTGCGTCGCGCACGCATCGGCGGCGAGCGCGATGAACGCGCGCGTCTTGTCATCGAGATGGTTTCTGCGCTGCGGCACTGCGGAGAACTGCACGTACGCATCGACAAAACCCGCATCGAGACGAAGCATACTGTCCCATGCGGCATTCCAGACGCCGTGCACGCGCACGAAGTCTTCCTTGATCTGCTGCGGCTCGCGATGCGCGCGCGCCGGCTGCTCTCCCTGCTTCATTCGCTTGCTCCTTCGGATGACGATGATGCGGTGCGCGCGCGCCGCGTCAGCCCGCGACCAGCCCTTGCGGATAATCCGCTTCGGCCACTTCTTCCTGCCACGTCGCCTTGCCGATCGACGTCGCGATATGCACCATGTAGCTGCCGTCGCTCGCGCCGTGCCAGTGCCGCTCGTTCGGCCCGATGAACACGATGTCGCCCTGGCGGATTTCCTGCGGCGCTTCGCCCTCCTTGCAAATCCAGCCCTTGCCCGCCGTCACCTGCAGCACCTGGCCCTGCTCGTGCGTATGCCAGTACGTGCGGCCGCGCGGCGCGAAGAACACCGTGTTGATGGTGACGCCATCCGTCGACGGCATCACGGGGTCGGCCCACACCGTGCCCGAAAACGTCTCGCCGCGCAGTTCCGACATCTTCCCTTCTGCCCTGCCGTGAAATACCTTCATGCCTGCTTCTCCTCTTTGCGAATCTTCCCGTCGTACAGACGCACGCCGCCCGACACATCGCCAATCGCATCGACGACGCGATTGCTGATCACATCGCCATAGCCGAGCGCCGTGCCGAGACCAAAGCTCGCGAGCGGCCCCGCGGCATTCAGCGACACCACGCCCAGTTCGCGCGCGCGATCGACGTACAGCACGACATCCTTCGTCATCAGCTTGCCCGTCAGCCCGCCTTCCAGATAATCGCCGTCGACGATCTTCGGAAAGCGGTTCAGCGTTGCGAAGTTCACGCCGCTGCTGCTGTTGAGCACATCGAGCAGCAGATGCAGATCGAGCCCGGCCTTCTTGCCCGCCACCATCACTTCCGCGCTCGCCGCGAGGCTCACCGCGTTGAGGAAGTTGTTCAGCAGCTTGGTGGTGTGGCCCGCGCCGCTCTCGCCCATGTGCGCGACCTTCGAGCTGATCGGCGCGAATGCCCATTCGAGCGCTTCGACCGCGCTCGCGTCGCCGCCGACCATCAGCGTCAACGTGCCTTTCTCCGCTGCTGCCGCGCCGCCTGAAATGCCCGCATCGACATACTGCACGCCGCATTGCGTGAAGCGCCGCGCGAGCCGTATCGTCGAGCTTGCCGCCGCCGTGCTCAGATCGACCACGATCTGTCCCGCACGGCAATGCGCGAGCACACCACCTTCGCCTTCGACCACGGCCTCGACGACCTTGCTGTCCGGCAACGACATCATCACGACGTCGGCGAACTTCATCACGTCCGCGACCGAAGCCGCGGCCTGCGCGCCCGCTGCCTTCACGCGCTCAGGTGCGGTGTCGTAACCGAGCACCGCAATGCCCGCATCGACGAGACGTCGCGCCATGCGGCCGCCCATGTTGCCGAGACCGATGAATCCGATCCGTTCCTTGTTCATTTCCGCTATTCCCTTGCAGTCAGTTGATTCGTCAGAAGTCGACGTCCTTCGTTTCCGGTCCCATCATCGCGCCGACCGCGCCGATCAGTCCGCCGATGCACAACAGCACCACGGATGTCATCCGCAACGGCATGAACGCGCCGAGCCAGTTCATATAGAACGCGTAGAACGACGGGATGATCACCGAGAGACTGAAGCCGACGCCGAAGCCCGTCGCGCGCACATCGGTGACGAAGCGTTCGTTGATGTACGTGACGATCACGCCCCACGGCGACGTGACGAGCACGGCGAGCACGCAGACCAATGCGATGATGGTCGGCAGAGACAATCCGTCGACGTTCGCGAGCACATACAGCAGCCCCGCGCCGACCGTCGCGATCAGCGGGCCGACGATCACGAAGAAGCGCCGCCGCCCGATCGACTGCGCAATCAGCCCCGAACCGATATAGCTGAAGAACAGCACGAAGTACGTGATCATCAGCGTGGACGTCATCTGGAAACCCGTCAGATGCAGCGTCTTCACGAGCAGGCCCGTCGGCAGGTAGATCGTGATGATGTTCTGAGTGAGCCAGAAGCCCGTCATCATGACCAGCACCTGAAGCAGGTTGCGTCCGCTCTTGCCGCGCAGCAGGTCGGAGAGCGGCAGCTTTTCCGGCTGATTGCCCTTGTCGGCGGCTTCGCTCTTCCATATCTCCGATTCGGCGACCTTGTGCACGTAGTACAGCGCGAGAATACCCGCGAGCACGGCACCCAGCACGAACGGAATGCGCCAGCCCCATTGCGCGTACGGCGAGTTCATGCCGTTGAGCGGAAAGAGCGCGAACATCAGCATCGCGATGAGATTGATCGACACGTATGCGGCAGGAAAGCCCGCGATGATGAAACCGCCGACAAACCCGCGCTGCGCTTTCTTCGAATACTCGATGGCAAGCGGCATCGCGCCCGTGTAGCCGCCGCCCAGAAAGATCCCGTCGACGAAGCGCAGCAGCACGAGCGCCCAGTACGACGCGATGCCGATGCTCTCGTAGCCCGGCAGCAGCGCGATCAGCAGCGTGACCACGCCGAAGCCCGACACCGACCAGATCGACGCCTTGCGGCGCCCGATACGGTCCGCGATCATGCCGAACAGCAGCGCGCCGATAGGACGCCCGAGCAGCGTCGTGATGAACACCAGCGACGCGAGTATCGTCTCCATGCCGCTCGACAGATGCGGCGGCTGGAAGAACGCGAGCACCGGCGACAGCACGACGACGGGCAGGTAAATATCGAACATGTCGATGTACTCGGAGAAGAACGCGCCTTTGATGGCATTGCGTCTTTTCGTTTCTATCGATTGCTCGCCTTCGGACTGTGCGATGTCGGTCGCAGTGAGGGTTTTCATCGTAGTCTCCAATTCTTTGTCGGCACCGCGTGGTGCGTGGTTTATCTGCTGCGTCAAGCCGCCGAAGTCTCCGCTTCATACGCCTTGATCGCTTCCGTCGCGACGCGGAACGCAGCCAGCGCCAGCGGCGCGCCGCAATACACAGCCGCCTGCATCAGCACCGCGCGGATTTCGTCCTTCGTTACGCCGTTGCGCAGCGCGCCCTTCACGTGCACGGCGAGTTCGTGATGCTGGCTCATTGCCGTCAGCATGCCGAGGTTCAGCATGCTGCGCGTCTTGAACGACAGCGTCCTGTCGCCCCAGATATCGCCCCAGCAGCTCTCGGTGACGAACTTCTGCATCGGCCGGTTGAAGTCGTCGGCATTGGCCCATGACTTCTCCACATGCCCCGCGCCAAGCACTTCCTTGCGGTTTTCAAAGCCTTTTTCGAAACGTTCGTTGCTTTCCATCTTGAGGTCCTCTCTGTTGCTTCAACCCGTTCAGTTGCTTCGCGCGTTACGACTGCCTGACGCGATGATTGTCGGACAATATAAACGTGCAAAATTTTTTGGCCGCTTTGGCCGCCTTGACTCACTACGTGCCGTAACCAACCATCGCCTTCGTTTCCAGATACTCGCGCAAACCCGCTTCGCCCCACTCGCGGCCATTGCCCGAACGCTTGTAGCCGCCGAACGGCGCATGAAAATCGGCAGGCGGATAGTTCAGATGCACGCCGCCCGCACGCAATGCACGGCCCACCTTGCGGGCGCGTGCGATATCCGCCGATTGCACGTAGGCTGCGAGACCATAGTCCGTGCCGTTGGCAATCGCGATGGCGTCCGCTTCGCTGTCGTACGGGATCATCGACAGCACCGGCCCGAAGATTTCTTCACGCGCGATCGTCATGTCGGGCGTGACGTCCGCGAAGACGGTCGGCTTTGCGTAATAGCCTTTGTCGATGCCTTCGGGCAAGCCCGCGCCGCCTGTCACAAGCCGCGCACCTTCGTCGATGCCCGTCTGGATCAACGCCTGCACGCGCTCGAACTGGTTGCGGTTGACGAGCGGGCCGAGTTGCGTCGAAGCATCGTCGGTCGGTCCGACGCGATACGTTTCCGCCGCGCGCTTCGCGATCTGCGCGGCGTCGTTCATCAGATGACGCGGCACCAGCATGCGCGTCGGAATCGAGCACGACTGGCCCGAGTTCACGAAGCACGCAGCCACGCCACGCTTGACGGCCTCTTCGAGATCGACGTCGTCGAGCAGAATGTTCGCGGACTTGCCGCCCAGTTCCTGCGCGACGCGCTTGACGCTCGGCGCGGCCGACTGCGCGACCAGCACGCCCGCGCGCGTCGAGCCCGTGAACGACACCATGTCGATATCCGGATGACTCGCGATCGCCTCGCCCACACCCGGACCATCGCCATTGACGAGATTGAACACGCCGGCAGGCACTTGCGCTTCGTCGAGCACTTCCGTGAACAGCAGCGCGCTCAGCGGCGAATACTCGCTCGGCTTGAGCACCATCGTGCAACCGGCCGCGAGCGCGGGCGCGATCTTCACGACGATCTGGTTGACGGGCCAGTTCCACGGCGTAATCAACCCGCACACGCCGATCGCTTCGAGCACGACGCGCGTGCTGCCGCGCTGTTCTTCGAATTCGAAGCGCTCCAGCACGTCGATCAGCGCATTCAGATGCGCGGGACCACGCGCCGCCTGCCCATTGCGTGCGAACGTGACGGGCGCGCCCATCTCGCGGCGCATCGCTTCCGCGAACTCGTCGTAGCGGCGTTCGTAGATCTGCAGCACGCGCCGCAACAACGCGACACGTTCCGCGACGCTCGTCGTGGACCACGCGGGAAACGCGCGGCGCGCGGCAGCGACCGCGCGGTCGACATCTTGCGCATTGCCGAGCGCGAGCCGCTCGAACGGTGCTTCAGTGGCTGGATCGACGATATCGAACCAGCGGGCGGATACGGGTTCGACCCAGCGTCCGTCGATATAAAACTGCGCTGCATGTGACATGGCAGGTTCCTGTCCAGAATCAAAGCGCATCGCGATCTAGCAGGCGATACATTTCGGTGTGGTCGGTGGCGGGCGTCGAACGTTGCGCGGCTTCACCCCACACTGCCGTGACGGTGTCTCCGAGCGTCATCGGATAACCGACCGACTGCGCGAGCGCATGGGCGATCTTCAGATCCTTGTTCATCAATTGCAGTGCGAAGCCTGAGGCAAACGTGCCGCTCAGCATGAACTGCTTGACCTTGTTTTCCGATGTATTGCTACGGCCCGACGAAGCGTTCAGCACGTCCGTCATCACGTCCGGCTCGATGCCGAAACGTTGCGCGACGAGCAGCGCTTCGACGGTCGCCGCGAGTCCCGCCGCCGACACGTAGTTGTTCAGCGCCTTCGCTGCATGACCCGAGCCCGCGCCGCCGATATGCAAAATGCTCTGGCCCATCGCTTCGAGCACAGGCATGCACTGCGTGAGCACTTCCGAACGACCGCCGACGAGAATCGCCAGCGTGCCTTCCTTCGCTTTCTTCACGCCACCGGATACGGGCGCGTCCAGATACGCGAGGCCGCGTTCTTCGAGCATCGAGCCGAGCTTGCGCGAACGTTCCGGTTCCGATGAACTCATGTCGATCACGACGGCGCCTTTCGCGAGCCGGTTCGCCCAACCCTCTGCGCCGCCGCCGAGCAGCACGCTTTCGACGATGTCCGAGTTCGGCAGCATCGTGATCAATGCTTCGAGCGACGCGCCGTTGTCGCGAGTCAAACGCTGCGCGCCCGCTTGCGTGGCGAGCGTGTCGGCGCGCGCTGCATCCGCGTCGTCGATGTACAGGTCGAAGCCCGCGTTGACGAGGCATTGCACCATCGGCGCGCCCATCATGCCGAGCCCGATGAAACCGATGCGCTTCTTCTGTGTCATGGCATCCGTCTCCTAGCGCAGCGCGGAGAACGAGGTCGGCGTCAGGAAATGATTTTCGATGCGCTCGACGATAGGACGCTGCGCTTCCGTCGCGGCGCGCGTCGCGATCCAGTCGGCGTCGGCCTGAAACGCGTTCCACTTCTGCTCGCGCGCGGCGAGGCTTTCCCATTGGATCATGTACGTGAGCGCGTGATTGCTCGGACCGATCAGCGTGGTCCAGAAGCCGATCTGCTGGATGCCGTACTTCTCGAAGAAACCGAGCGTGTGCGTCGTAAAGCGGTCGAGCAAGGCCGGCAGGCGCGTCGGCGCGCAGTGATAGATGCGCATTTCAACGATCATGGTGTTCTCCGTGTTTCGTGTTGTGTGTTCGATTCGGTACTGCTTCAATCTTCAAGGCCGTCGACCGACGACCAGCGTTCGACGTACTTGACGAGTTCCGTCATATCGCGCGCGGCGCCGTCCTGCATCGCGGCGTAGTTCCACATCTGGCGCGCGACGCTGCCCACCCACATCGGCACGCCGAGCGCCTGGCATTCGTCGACGGCAAGACCGATGTCCTTGCAGACGCTGCCGACAGGAAAGCCGAAATCGAATGTGCCAGGCAGCACGTGCTTCGGAAACTTGTCGAGCGTCGCGCCGTTCTTGCCGCTGCCCGCATTGATCACCGACATCATCACTTCCGGGTCGAGCCCGCCGCGCATGCCCGCGACGAACGCCTCGGAGGTGATCGCGAACGCCGTCGACGACAACATGTTGTTCAGCAGCTTCAGCAATTGCCCTTGCCCCGCCTTGTCACCGACGACGAACACCTTGCCGAGCACTTCGAACAGGCCGCGCACTTCTTCGAGCGCGACGGGGTTGCCCGCCGCCATGATCGCGAGCGTGCCCTTCTTCGCGCCCGATGCGCCGCCGCTCACGGGTGCATCGACGGTTTCGATTCCTTTTGCGAGCAGCCCTTCTGCCACTTCCTTTTCGATGCGCGAGCCGACCGTCGACAGATCGACCAGCACCTTGATCGCGCTGCCGTCGATCAGGCCGCCGTCGCCGAGCGCGACCTGTTTGAAGATCGCGGGCGTGGGCAGGCTCGTGAAGACGATGCGCGCGCTGTTGGCCACTTCGCGCACCGACCCGGCAACTTGCGCGCCCGCCGCCTTGAGTTCCGCAACGGCAGCTTCATCGCGGTCGTACACGATCACCGTATGCCCCGCTTCGATCAGCCGCCGCGCCATCGGCCGGCCCATCGTGCCGACGCCGACGAAACCGAGCGACGGCCCGCGTTGCTGACTTGATGCCTGACTACTCGACATGACAATCCTCGTGAATGAAAAAATTCCGATTCAATTCGAACCGCGAGCACGCGCGAGACGCATTACTGCGGCCGCGTCCTGCTCGGTCTCGAACTTCCATAATCTATCGATCAACGTTTGCGCATCGACGCCCGAGCGTGAATACGCGGCCAGTTGATGCAGCTTGTCGGCCAGCTCGACGTTGGCGAGTGGCGCGGCGAGACTGCCGCGCGCAGCATGCGCGCGATGCGTGACGCGTTCGCCCGAGCGCAGAATGATCGTCACCTGCGCGGATTCGACGGGCCACGACGCGTTATCGATGAAACGCAGGCGGTTTCCAAGCGCACGGAACGACGGATCGGCGACGGCGGCATCGCTGAACTCATCGAGGCTAGCCTTGCCGCGCGACAACACCACGGCGACCGCATGCTGCGCGCTGACCTGTGATTCGCGCCCAGTGCGCACGCCAGGCCGGTCGGTGCGCTCGCGCAGCAGCGGATGGCCCGTCAATTCGATCTGTTCGATATCGTCGAGCGACCAGCGCGCGTCGCGCCGCAGATCGAGGCATGCTTCGATCACCGGGTTCAACACGACGCCGCACGGATACGGCTTGTAGGTGTTCTTCAGCAGTTCCCACTCATGCCCGAGATCGTGCGTGAGCGCGCTCCAGTCCGGTTGCGACGCCGTCACGCGCAGAAAGCCGCGCTCACCTTCGAGCGGCGCGTCGGGGCCCGAAAAGCCGTCTTCTGCAAGCAGCGCGGACAGCAACCCATTGCGCGCCGCATTGCCGACGCTGATGCTCTTCGACATCGTGCCGAGCGTTTCGACCAGTCCGCCCGTTTGCACCGATGCATTGCCGAGCGCCCACGCAATGTTTTGTTCACCGAGTTCAAGCGCCTTCGCCACGGCTGCAGCCGCGCCGAACACGCCGCATGTCGACGTGATGTGCCAGCCGCGCTGATAGTGCTCCGGCGAGACTGCATTGCCGATCCGGCATTCCACTTCGACGCCCAGCACGAACGCGAGCAGCAGCGCTTCGCCGCTCATCGCGTGCGACTCGGCAAGCGCGAACAACGCCGCCGCGACGGGTGCCGTCGGATGAATGATGGTTGGAATATGCGTGTCGTCGAAGTCGTAGACGTTCGCGCTCATCGCGTTGAGCGCGGCTGCGTTCAGCATGTCCGTGCGCTCGCTGCGTCCGACGATGCTCGCGTTTTCATCCGCGCGAAAACGCTGATAGACGTTGACGGCTTTGTCGAGCGTCGGGTCATGCGAGCCTGCCAGCGCGACCGCGAAGTAATTGACGAGCGAGCGCTTCGCTTCGTTGCGCACGTTGGCGGGCAAGTCGCGCCACTGCGTGCCGGCGACGAAGCGTGCAAGGGAGCGAGTTAATACGCCGCTGCGCAATGCGTTGGCGTCGATGGAATCAGCCTGCAAGCCAGCCTCCTTCTATCGGCATCATCGCGCCCGTGATCTGGCTCGCCGCGGGGCCGCACAGAAACACGACCATCTCGCCGACATGCGCCGCTTCGACGAGTTCGCCCGTCGGTTGCTTGCCTTTGAGGAACTCGCGCACTGCATCGCTGCGATTCAGTCCGCTCTCGTCCATCAACGCGTTGATGCGTCCGTCGATGTTCGGCGTCAGTACCGAGCCTGGGCAGATCGCGTTGCATGTGATGCCGTGATTCAGCGTCTCGATCGCCACCGAGCGCGTGAGCCCGAGGAGCGCAGTCTTCGTCGTCACGTAATCGACGCGATTCGCGACAGCGCGCGCGCCGTACACCGACGTCATATTGAAGATGCGTCCCCAGCCGCGCTCGCGCATGCCGGGCAAGGTCAGTTGAATCGCGCGAAATGCGGCCGTCAGATTCACCGCGAGCGCGTTGTTCCAGTGCTCGATCGGGAACGATTCGATATCCGCGAAATGACGTACGACGGCATTGTTGATCAGCACGTCGAGTGTCTTCACGCGTTCGCGCGCGGCGCCGATCAAAGCATCGACGCCTGCTGGCGTCGCGAGATCCGCTTGCACGTACGCGACGTTCACGTCGAACGCGGACGCCAGTTCGTCCGTGGTCTGTGTCATCTGCTGCGGCGCTTCGAGTCCGTGCAATACGATGTCGCAGCCTGCGCCCGCGAGCGCACGCGCCATCGCGAGACCCAGGCCGTTCGACGAACCTGTCACTAAAGCGCCTTTGCCTTTCAGCATCATGAGTGCCGCCCCGCTCAGCGCGCTTGTGCGTCGAGACGCACGATCCAGCCTTCCGTCTCGCGATCATGCGACGGATAACGCGTCAGCACAGCAGGATCGTGGCCCGGAATCACATGCTCGGGCGAACTGGCCAGCCGATGCGCAGCCTCATAGCCTTCGAGCATGTCGCCGACGTTGTAGACAACAGGGAACGGCCGATGCTCCTGCATGTTCGCGTAGAAATGCGACGCATCCGACGCGAGCACGACCCAGCCGCGCTCCGTATGCACGCGCACGACCTGCAAGCCGTTCGTATGTCCGCCGACCCAATGCACGCTCAGTCCAGGCGTGATCTCCGAAGCGCCGTCATGAAACTGCACGCGCCCATCGAACAGACGGCCGACCATGGACTTCACGTCTTCCGGCTCGAACGGATGACTCAACGCGTGATGGCACATGCAACGCCCAGTGCAATACGCCATCTCGCGATCCTGAAGGTGATAACGCGCGCGCGGAAACAGGGAGCTATTGCCCGCATGGTCGTAGTGCATGTGCGTGATGATCACGTCTTCGACGTCATCCGCGCGAATGCCGATCTGCTTCAGGCCGCGCTCCACCGTGTTCGTGATCGTGCGACCTCGCTTGTCGGCCATTGCCTGGTCGAAGCCCGTGTCGACGATGAAGGTGCGCGATTCGCCCACCACGGCCCACACGAAGTAATCGAGCGGCATCGGCACATCATGCGAATCGCCGCCGATGAAGTTGTCGCGCGAACGGCGCTCGAAATGCGCGTACTTGACTGCATAGATACGGTAGTTCTCAGTGGGCGATGACATGTCTCGAGTGTCCTTGGTTTGTACAGTGATCCGTCGCGGCGTATGCAGCGCGGCGGTTATTTCATGGCCGCTGTCGCGCCGCCCTCGATGGTTTCCGCGCTCGCGACACCGGCGTCGGCGGCGATCGATTCGAGCGAACGTTGCTTCGTTTCCGGGCCGAGCACGCCGACGATCAGCGCCTGGATCAGCAGCGTGCAGACGATCAGCGTCAGCACGCCGGCAATGCCGAAGCTCATGAACGCGCTCGCCACCGCATACGGCACGACGATGCTGACCGCGCGGCCCACCGTGTTCGCGAGGCCCGAGCCGCGCAGGCGCAGTTCCGTCGGGAACAGTTCGGGCACATACGTCGCGACGCTGAACGACGACAACACATAGATGCAGCAGGTGATGGCAAACCCAAGCGCCGTGATCGCAACCGCCGACTGCGCAAACGGATAGGCAACGCCGAAGGCCACGCACACGAGCGAAAACAATACGATGCCCCACTTCCGGCCGAGGTGCTCGGCGAGTGCAAAAGCGATCAGCGAGCCGATCGGGCCACCCGCAAACATCACGGCTGTCAGACCGAGCGAACTGGAAACGCTGTGTCCCTGCTTGACGAGGAACGTCGGTATCCAACTGACGAATGCATAGTTGACCGTGAACAGCGCGACGAGAACCGTGATGGCCGTGATCGTGCGCGTGAGCAGCCGGCGCGAGAACAGATCGCCGAGACGGCCCGTGTCGTTCGAATAGAACTCCCGCGTGGAGGGCTCAGGCGCGTTGACCGGATAACTGACTGCGTTACCGCACGCCGTCTCGATGCGTTCGACGATCTCCCGCGCTTCGTCGCCTCGTCCGCGCGACGCGAGCCAGCGCGGTGACTCCGGCATCGACTTGCGCAGGAACCACACGAACAGCGCGCCGCATCCCGCGATTGCGAACATCCAGCGCCAGCCGTATTGCGGCACGATCAGCCAGCCAAGGAAGGTCGAAAGGAACAGCGACGTGTTGATGATCAGATTGAGGATGGTGCCGAAGCGGCCGCGCCAGTCGGCGGGAATGAACTCGCTCAGCGTGCCATAGCCGACGACGATCTCCGCGCCCATGCCGACGCCCATCACCAGACGGAAGAAGATCAGCCAGTAGATCGACGGCGCGAGCGCCGCGGCAATCGACGCGAAGCCGTAGATGCCGAGATTGAACTGATAGCAGAAGCGGCGCCCGAAGCGGTCGCCGAGCAATCCGGAAAGCCACGCGCCCGTCATCATGCCGACGAAGGTGACGGAGACGAACGTCGCGTTGAGGCTCAGCGTGGATTCGCCGCTGTGGATCATCGCGGCGAGGACCGTGCCGGCGATATAGATGTCGAACGAATCGAAGTACATGCCGGCCGCGATCAGGCCCAGCAGACGCCAATGGAAGCCGGACAAAGGAAGCCTGTCCAGGCGCGCTCCGATACTGGCATCCATCTGCATGAGGCTGTCTCCGTGACGTTAGCGTTTTTTGTGCGCCCGCTTTGGCATTCCGTGTTGCGTTTTGCTTCGGAACGCAGGCGGCCGGTCGATGGGTTGGATTATATTCCTGTCATACAATCCGTCAAGAAGACGATTCAAATTCGTTCACTGATCCGCCCATGACGTTTTTGTGGACAAAAGGCTACAACTCACCTCACAAACGTTTACTGTCCGCTGACATCTCGTTATATTCCACGGATTACAACGGTACTGCCGGACCCCGGTCCAGCGGTGCTTCAAGCAGTCCGTCCGCTCCACGAAAACTGGAAGACAGGACGTCAGCAACACACGCGGCTGTCGCATAGCACGCCGCGCCAGCAGGATTACACCGGCATCGAAACGCGAAATCGTGCGCCCACGCATGAGGCCCCTGCTCGATTTGACATTTCGTGCCGCCTTTAGCAGTACGTTTTCAGACCATGCCGCGTGCTCGCCGCCAACGGGCGCGCAGGCATTCACTACAAGAAGGAAGAGAATGAAAAAGACCATCCTGGCCGCAGCGGCTCTCGGGAGTTTCAGCATCGTTGCGCAGGCACAAAGCAGCGTCACGTTGTACGGCCTGCTCGATGCCGGTATCACGTACGCAAACAAGGTGGCGACTTCGACGGGACATGACAGTCTCGTCAAATACGGCGACGGCGTCGCATCGGGCAGCCGCTGGGGCCTGCGCGGCACGGAAGACCTCGGTGGCGGACTGAAGGCGATCTTCGTGCTCGAAAGCGGCTTCAGCACGGGCGACGGCACGTCGGGCCAGGGCGGCGCGCTGTTCGGCCGTCAGGCATTCGTGGGTCTGGCGAAGGACGGCATCGGCTCGGTGACCTTCGGCCGTCAGTACTCGTTCTCGACCGACTACATCGGTGCGAACTACACGATGGGCAGCCAGACGCCCGCCGGCAACTACGCGTATCACATCAACGATCTCGACCAGTTGACGTCGAGCCGTATCAACAACGCAGTGAAGTTCAGCAGCGCGAACTTCGCGGGCCTCACGTTCGGCGCGATGTACGGCTTCTCGAATTCGACGCAGTTCGCCGGCACGCCGACCACGACGGGCACGGGCGGCGCGCAAGGCTCGTCGAGCACGTACAGCTTCGGCGCGAACTATGCGACGGGTCCGTTCGGCATCGGCGCAGCGTACACGAACATCCGCTTCCCGAATGGCGCGACGCCGGCGTTCAGCGTGAGCATCGCTAACGTCAACACGCTCGGCCTGCGTGACCTCGAAACCTTCGGCATCGGCGCGCGCTACGCGATCGCTTCCGGTCTCGTGTTCGCGAACTGGACGCACACGAAGTTCGAGCCGCTGACGGGCGAATCGTCGAAGCTGAACAACTATGAAATCGGCGGCCGCTGGGGCTTCACGCCCGCGCTGTCGGCGGGCCTCGGCTACACGTTCTCGAAGCTCGATGACCGCTTCGAAGGCAAGTGGCATCAGATCAACAGTTCGGTCGACTACGCGCTGTCCAAGCGCACCGATGTCTACCTGCTGGGGATCTATCAGAAGGCGTCGGGCAGCAACGTCGTGGCGGGCCGCAACGTGCCCGTGCAGGCTGAGATCGGCTCGTCTTCGTCGTTCATCGGCAATGCGGGCGCGAACACGCAGTTCGTGACGCGCGTCGGTCTGCGCCACCGCTTCTGATCGTGTGATGGTGGCCGCTGCGCCGAAGGCGCGCGGCCACATCAGCGCATCCAGTCTCCAATCGCGGTACCCTTACGGGTTTTGACCGACCCACAAAGGACCGCGATGTCTGCTTTTCCCTTCGACGCCGTGTTATTCGACTGCGACGGCGTACTCGTCGATTCGGAGACGATCACCAACACCGTGCTGGCAGCGATGCTCGGCGAACTGGGCTGGCGTCTGACTGTCGACGAAGCGATGTCGATCTTCGTCGGCAAGACCGTGATGGACGAGGCGCCGCTGATCGAAGCGAAAACGGGCGTGCGTATCACGCCCGCCTGGCTCGAAACGTTCCGCGACCGCCGCAACGCTGCGCTAGAACGCGAAGTGACGGCGATCGAAGGCATTGTCGAAACCGTCGCTGCGTTGCATACGCGGCTCGATGGACAGATCGCCGTCGCATCCGGCGCGGACCGCGTCAAGCTACGCTTGCAGCTCGCGAAAGCCGGCCTGCTCGACGACTTCGAAGGACGCATCTTCAGCGGGCAAGAGACGCCGCGCAACAAGCCGCACCCGGACGTTTATCTCGCCGCAGCCGCGGGACTCGGCGTCGATCCTTCACGTTGCGCCGTGATCGAAGACACCGTGACGGGCGCCACGGCAGGCCGCGCGGCGGGCGCGACCGTGTTCGGCTACAGTCCCAGCGAAAAAGGCCACAGCTCGAAAGAAGCCTTGAGAGCCGTCGGCGTCGCCGACGTGTTCGAAGAGATGGCGCACTTGCCCGCACTGCTGGCGGGCTGGCAACGCTGAACGCCTTTGCGTCGACGCGCTCGCGTCGCGCACGGCAAGCTCAAAGCATTTCAGCTTCTTCGAGATTCGCGCCGAAAAAGAAACGGCTCAGCTCACGCGTCAGCTCGTTGAGGATCGCCATTTCGGGTTGCGTGATCTTGTGGACGGCCTGCACGTCAGTCCAGTCGCCGTAAGCGAGCGCGACCGTGGTGTCGTTGGCCTTCACGGGCAGCAGCACGAACGCCTGCGCATCGGCGAGATGCGCCTTGAACCAGTCCGGCAGACGCGCTTCCATACGCGGCTCGCGCGCGTTCTCGATGAAGATGCCGACGGGGTTCGCAATGGCCAGATGGAACACGTCGGGCTGGAATCCCGCGCCGAAATTGAGCGTCGGCAGCATGCGTTCCATGTCGGGGCCGAAACCGATGCGCGCGTGATAGCGCGCGTCGGCCTGGCGCACGAACACGAGCGTGCGCGACATCGACAGGCCCGCCAGAATGGTTTCGGAAGCGAGCGTCAGCACGGGCAAGAGCGCCTTGCTCGACGGCAGCGCGCGCAAGTCTTCGAGACCTGCCGAAAGACGTGCCTGCGCGGACTTCCCGGTGCGCACGATCGCATCGGCATGCGCGCGCAGTTCGGAAATCTCCTGCATCAGCCCTTCATTGCTTTCTTCGTCGATCAACGCGGCGCTCAGGGCGTCGAGCCTGCCCGCATCGATCCTCAGCGCGTCGCTATAGAGGCTCGCGAGTTCGGCGAGGCAGCGTTCCAGTTCGTCGCCCGGCGGCTGGGTGACAAGCAGGTTGGCCACTTCCGTCGAATAGCTGTTGACGGCCCGCAGCCAGCGCACATGCTCCGAGAGCGGCTCGTCCGATCCCGCGCCGATGGCCTGCATCCCCGCCGAGATCGTTTCCGGCAGGCGCCAGCGGCGCGCCGCCTCGCTGCCAATGTCCTCGAAGCTCACGCCGAGCAGTTGCGCGCACGCGTCGCTATCGTCGATCTGGTCGGTCGCCGCCGTGCGGCGCAGCCGGTCCCATTCGCTTTCCAGATAGAACGCCACCAGTAGCCTGCCCACCTGACGCATCAGCGCGCACACCACAGCTTCTTCCGCCACGCGCAGATCGACGCCTTCCGTGATGCGCCGCGCAACCGTTCCGCATAGCAGCGCGCGGTTCAGTTCGAGCTTCGCGTCGATCCGGTGCGGCGCGCTGTGATGAAAGTGATCGACGATCTTCATCCCGACCACGAGATGGCCGACGGTATCCATGCCGAGCACCATCAGCGCGCGGGTCACGGTGGTGATATTGCCGCCGAATGCGACATACATCGCCGAATTGGCGAGCCGCAGCACCTTTTGCGTGAGGCCGACATCCGAAAGCACGACCTGCACGAGCGACGTGAAGTCCAGATCGTCGTTATTCATCGCCGACACGGTGGTGCGCAGCGCCTGTGAGAGCATCGGGAAATCCCCGCGCTCGCTCATGCGCGCCCACAGTTTTTCCAGCAGTTCGGACTTGACGACGGGGGACATCTGATGGTGATGGAGAACAGATACGTTGAAAGACAACCACAGTACCCGTGATTAAAACACAACCCGTCGTCCATCATCGTGCCGGCAAGTCTCAGACAGCCTGC
The DNA here is from genome assembly GCF_002902965.1 of Paraburkholderia hospita. Lineage (GTDB taxonomy): Bacteria > Pseudomonadota > Gammaproteobacteria > Burkholderiales > Burkholderiaceae > Paraburkholderia > Paraburkholderia hospita. The sequence goes on from NZ_CP026107.1 coordinate 1,554,011, forward strand.
AAACCGTCGGCCTGTTGCGTGATTGCGCATCGATTGCGCATTATTTCGAAGTCTTTCCGTGTCTCCATTGCGCGACATTCCACCCTGGCCGGGCGCCACAAGCGGCTTTCAACGCCCTATGAGCCATCAGATATCGACGCCTGACGCGACGATCATCGCGCCCGCATTACCCGGAGGCGTGCCGTTCGCGCGCGGGCAGTAAACGGTTTCGCCTGCAGCGATCGTGCGGCCCGTCAGCACGCATTGTCCGGCCCGGCGCGCGATGTTCACGCGCCATGTCTGATAGCCGTAGTGACCCGTGCGCGCGTCGCACCATGAAACCGTCAGCGTCTGCGCGGTCGGCTTGTCGAGCACGCGCACGGTCGGCTGGCTTCGCCCGTCCCAGCATGCGGCCGTGCGCGGCCTGCGCCGCGCCTGGCGCGGTGGGCGCGGGGTTTCGACGGGGTCCGGCGTGACGTCGAAGTTGCGGATCGCCACAACAGTCCGGCACCAGACATCGGCATGCTCTTCGATCCAAATGCGCTCTGACATGATTAATTCAACACGTGATGAATATCGAGATCGTAGCGCCGCCGGGCGTGCGTGTCAAACGAATGTGCCGCGAGGCCCACTGCGGCCCCCTTCCGGACGCTCGGTTACACTCACGCCTGATCTGACGATCGGCAGGCTGATTCGAATGAAAGATGTGACGGCAACAGCAGAACCCCAAAAGGACAAGAAACGCGCGCGCGGACGCCCGGCGTCGAGCGCATCGGTTGGGCCGGACGCGATCTTGCGCAATGCGCGCAGGACTTTCGGCAAACGGGGATTCGAGGCAACGAGCGTGCGTGAGATCGCCCGCGACTCAGGCGTCGATGCGGCACTCGTCGCACATCATTTCGGGTCGAAAGAAACGTTGTGGCTGGCCGTCGTCGAGCAGATCGCCGGGCAGATGGCGCCGATGATCGACGCAACGTCAGCGTTGCGGACCGCGCCGCTGGGCGCGAAAGCGCGCGTGGAAATGGCGGTGGCGAGATTCATCGACGAGGTGTTCGACGACCCCGACGTCGGCATTTTCTTTTCGACGGCGGCGACGGAAGAAGGCGAGCGGCTCAATGTGCTGATCGAGCGGCTGGTGCGCCCTTATCACGACGTGATGGTGCCGTTGTTCGCCGACGCGGCGCGGCAAGACGAGCTGAAGGTCAAGGACGCGGAGCTGCTGTTTTTCATGCTGCTGAACGCGATCAGCAAGACGGTCGCGTACAGCCATCTGATGCTGGCGTTCTCGTCGCTGCCGCAGCATGAGAAGAAGTTCAAGCGCATGGTGCTGGAGACGGCGCTGGCCATGCTTGCCTAGTCGATCCGCGTGGCGGAGCGACGAAATTGACGCACTGCGGATGGAAGCAAGCAGCGTTCAGACGGCGGCCGCGCGGCGCGCCTGATACAGCATTTCCCGTTCGAGCAGATCGAGCAGCGCGATGACCCGCTGCCGTTGCGTCGCCACCAGATCGTAGGTCTGCGCGAGTTTGCGCAGGCGCTTCGCCCAGTATTCGTAGTCGAGCTTTGACACGTCGTCCGTTTCGGTCCGGCGAACCACGTACTGAACCATTCTTTCCAGATGTTCCAGCTCCACGTCTGCCAGGCTCGCTGAGCGCAGCGTCCCGACACCCGCCGGCGTTTCCATTCTTGTTACCGCCATGTTGGCCCCCGATCGTCACCTGTAGCTGCCCGGCAGGCCGCGCTCGACTGTCCTCGGCGACAGCGGAGCGGCGTCATCGCGCGCGGTGCCGTCGATCTCCATGACGCACCGCCGCGCGACCTGTCCGGTTCTTTTCGAACAACGATAACCTCGCTTGGCGGCGAGGCTTTACCGTGCGTCTCAGTTGGGCGCGCGGGCGGTAGAAATCTGGCGCGGCGTTACGTCAGCGCAGGCAGGAAAAGGTGTATCGCAAACGATTGCGCCAACTAAGAAGTCCGCTCGACAGCGAACTTTCTATACGGCGCGAAGCGCGTATCGCCATGCAGTGCGGAGAAGACTTCGATCAGATGATCGGTGAAGAGCCGCACCTTCTGCGACGGCTGCGCGCCCTCTGGAAAGACGGCATGAATCGGCGCGGGCGGCAGGCGGTAGTCGTCCAGTACCGTGACCAGTTGTCCCGATCGAAGCTCCGGCTCGCAAAGCCATTGTTTCCCCACCGCAATTCCGAGGCCTTCGCGGGCGCAGGCAATCACGCCCTCCGCCGCGCCAACGAATACGCGCGCGCGGACCTTGATCGAGACGGGAATGCCGTCGTGCTCGAAGGTCCACGTTTCGTGCGACGGGCCCAACGGCCCTGTGACGATGTCGTGCGCGGCGAGGTCGTCCAGCGTGGCCGGGATGCCGCGCTCCTTCAGATAGGCGGGAGAAGCGACCAGCATGCGCGGCACCATGCCGATCTTGCGCGCGCCGAAGCCGGAATCCTCCAACTCGCCGAAGCGGACGGCGAGGTCGGCGCCTTCGGCGATCAGATCCTGAATGCTGTCGGATGTCAGAAGCTCGATGCGCAACGCCGGATGCGCCTTCAGGAACACGGGCAGGCTCGGAATCACCGTGCGCACGCCGACGATGGCCGACGTCGCCACGCGCAGCACGCCGCTCAGGCCGCCGACATGCCGCGCTTCGTCGTCGGCCTCTTCGAGTTCGCGCAGCAGCTTGCGGGCTCTAAGCAGGAACGCTTTGCCTGCCTCCGTCGGCACGATGTTGCGCGTGCTTCGCAACAGGAGCGTCGTGCCGAGACGCGCTTCGAGCTCGGAAACGATCCGCGACACGGAAGGCTGCGACAGCCCGAGTTCGCGCGCCGTCGCGGAGAAGCTGCCCGTTTCGGCAGCGCGCACGAACACATGCAGTTCCTGGAATCGATCACTCATTTGCTTCACGAATAGGTGTTGTTCGCCGCGAGCCCGTAGTGCGGCACGCGCGGCTCGTACATGATGCCACCAACGGCCTGGCGGTTCAGTTCGACGGTTCGGACGCACTCCGCTGCTGGCGCACTCATTCAGGATTTGCAAAATGAACGATCGTATCTATCCGGCTCAAACCACGGCACTCGTGCTCATCGACGTGCTGAACGACTTTCTCGCCGACGACGGCAAGCTGCACGCGTCGATTGCACCCATGCTCGACAAGACAGGTTTCGTGGCGCACGTCGCGCAACTGCTCGAAGGCGCGCGCGCAGCGGGTGTGAAGATCATCTTCGCGCCGCACGGCACCGACGAGCACAGTTTCGACGACATCAAGCATGTCCATCCGCGCATGCAATGGGCGCTCGCCAATGAGGTGCTGCGCAAAGGGACTTACGGTGCGGACTTCTACGCGCCGCTGCGTCCGCGTGAAGGCGAAATCGTGGTGAGTCATCACCGGATGTTCGACTCGTTCATCGGCACGGATCTGGAAGCGCAACTCCGGGCGAACGGCATCGAGAAGGTCGTGCTGGCCGGCCTGACATCGCAGACCTGCATCGAAGGCACAGGCCGTCATGCGCTTGAAGCCGGCTTTCACGTGACGTTCATCACCGACGCGGTCGCCGACTTTACGGAAGCGGCGCACGAGGCCGCGCTGTCGATCTCGTATCCGACGTTCGGCCACGACGCAATGACCGTTGCCGAGTTTCTCGACGCCGTCGATTCCGTCGCCGCGTGATTCGCGGCATGACAAACCGTGCTGCCACGACCGTGGCAGCACGTTCATCCGTTGCCCGATCGCGAATCCCGGACGGGCATCTCTCCACCAGGCGACATGTATTCGACAACCACCATGGAAGAAGTCACGATCGCAATCGTATTTCATAGCGGCTACGGCCACACCGCGCGTCAGGCGCAGGCCGTCAGCGCCGGCGTCACGCAAACGCCCGGCGCCAGGGCGTTGCTACTGAGCGTCGAGCAGGCGCAAGACGAATGGGCCGCGCTCGAATCCGCCGACGCGATCGTCTTCGGCGCGCCGACGTATATGGGCAGCGCGTCGGCAGCGTTCAAATCGTTCATGGACGCAACTTCCACCGCGTTCTTCAAGAGCGCGTGGAAAGACAAGCTGGCGGCTGGCTTCACGAACTCCGCATCGCGATCGGGCGACAAGCTCGCGACGTTGATGCAGTTCGCAATCTTCGCTGCCCAGCACGGCATGCATTGGATCAGCCTCGGCTTGCCGCCCGGCAACAACAGCACGCGCGGCAGCGAACAGGATGCGAACCGGCTTGGCTTCTTTCTCGGTGCGGCCGCGCAGTCGAACGCCGACGAAGGCGCGGACGCCGCGCCGCCGCAAGCCGACCTGGACACGGCACGACACCTTGGGCGACGAGTCGCGCAAGCGGCCATTCAGTTTGCGCGCGGACGGGCCGTGTCGCGTGAATTCGAAACCTTGTCACACGAAGGAGAACCGTCTTGACGGCTTACATGATTTTCACGCGCGAAAGCACGCAGGACCAGGCGGCGCTCGACGCATACCGCTCGAAGGTGCGTGACACCTTCGACGGATACACGCACAAGGTGCTCGCCGCGAATGGCACGCAACAGGTGCTGGAAGGCGATCCAGCTGAAGCGACCGTCGTGCTCGAATTTCCGTCGCTCACGGCGGCCCGCGCCTGGTACGACAGCGATGCGTATCAGCAAGTCGCGCAGCACAGGCTCAAAGGATCGCGTCACCGCGTCGTGCTGATCGAAGGGCTTTGAAACGGCAGCGCCGTCACTTCGCTGCAATGCAAAAAGCCAGCAGTCCCGACGTCACCTCGTCGATGATCTGCTTCATCTCCGGATACGGCGGATGGAACGGCGTGGGGTTGTCGGGGCTGCCCCATTCGATCGTATAGGAGAACACCTTCGCCTTCTTCGCGTCGACGATGTGACGGCTGAATGCATAGTCGTCGGACGTGCCCGCCGTCGGATACAGGCTCATCGACTGCTCGGTCTTGTAGACGCGGCCGCGCGACGCCTTGATCGCGTCGCGCATTTCGTGCGCGAGATCGACGGCGATCTTCTTGTCCGCCGTCGCGATGTACTCGCGATAGGCCTTGTCGTTGGCAATGCCGCGCTTGCCGTCGTAGGCAACATTCTGGAAGTTCATGTCGGGGTGACCGCTCTGGTTCTCGTCGTCGCCCCAGTTGTACAGAATGTCTTCCGAATAGCTGTGCAGATCGACGAAATAGCGGATGTTCGGGTAGGTGTCGAACATCCACACGGCGTTCTTCGTTTCCGGCTCCGATTCGGCGGCGGGACCGATATACACCTCGTAGTCGCAGGGATCGGTGGAATTGGCGATCGGACTTTCGGGATCGAAGTACTGCGGGAAATTCCACAGAAAATTGTAGTTGCGGTTGATATCGACGCCGCAGCATTGCGGCTTGCTATGCCCCGCCGGCGCGGGCCGGCGGTTCTTGCGCCACATCGACTCGGTCGACATGCTGTAGTGGCGGCCATCGGGATTCGCCTGCGGAAACACGTACAGGTCTTTGCTTTCGATCACGTGCTTGATGTCCGCCGCCTTGAACGTACGGCTGCCGATCTTGATCGGTTTGTGCGTGGTGTACGCGTTGGCGAGCAGTTGCACGAAATGGATCAGGATATCCGGGCTGCCCCATTCGCGCGCGTGCACGCCGCCGAGCAAATAGATGCCGGGACGCCCCGCTGCGCTGCCTTTGCCGATTTTCAGCGCGTGGCAGGTGCGCTTTTCCCAGGTTGGATGAGGCAGCTTGATCAGCTTCGTGAACGCATCGTTGGGCGCGGCACTTGCGGCGGCAAGCGCCGCCTCGATTTGCGCGACATCGAGATAGCCGGTTCCCGCCGCGACGGATAACGCATCCAGCGCGTGCGGCGCGGCCAGTTGTGCGCGCGTCTCGGCCTGGCGCACCTTGCCTTGCGCTTCGGCGTCCTCCAGCCGTTCGACCTGGTAGCCGTCCGCTTCGAGCGCCTTGATCTGCGCATTGGTGGCGTGCGCGTCGACGCGATAGCCGCCGTGGACCTTCTCGATCGTATGGCGCGCGACCGTAACCTTATGCTTCGTCACGAGATCGGCCAATGCCGCCTGATCTTTTCCTGTGATGCGTGCGTGGTAGCGGGACATGTTCGTTCTCCGGTCAGACGGGCCGGTCCAGACGGCCCGGCCCTTCTAACCGAGAACGGCGGACGCAGCGGACATTTCAATCGTCCCGCCGCAGCCCTTGCGCTTCACTTCAGATCGACAGTCACGAAACTGCGTGCATGGTTACGCTGGATCAGCAGCGCCGCCTTCTTCCCCGCCTTCGCCGCGAGCGCCGCCAGTTCATCCTGCGATGCAACCAGCGTGCCGTTCAGCGACAACACCACATCGCCCGGCTTGATGCCGGCCGTGCCCGCCGTCCCCGACACGTCCTCGACCATCAGCCCTTCGGCGAGGCCCGTCGAGCGCCGTTCGTCGTCCGTCAGCGGATGCATGCTGAGGCCGAGATGATCCAGCGGCCCGACATCGCTCACGCCCGTGCTCGCGTATTGCGCCGATGGCGTCAGGTTAACCATGATCGTCATCTGCTTGCGATTACGAATCAGCTTCACAGGGACTTTCGTGCCCGACTGCGGCACCGCATCCTGATCGGTGAGATCCGCGCTGTGCTCGACGGGCTTGTCGCCGATCTGCACGATCACGTCGCCGGGCTTCAGCTTGCTCGTGGCGGCGGGACTGCCGGGCTCGACGGCAATCACCAGTACGCCCGCCGCGCGCGGCAGACCGAACGCGCCGGCAAGGCCCGGATCGACGTCCTGCACCTGCATGCCGAACGCACCGTGCGCGGCGTCTGCGTCCTGAGACTTTGACTGCGCCTGCAACTGCGCGCGCACCTTGTTTGCCATCGCGATCGGGATGGCAAAAGTCAGACTCTGGAAACGATCGCCGTCGGCGTAAACCTGCACGTGTATGCCGACCACTTCCCCCGCGCGATTGAACACCGGGCCGCCCGAGTTGTCGGGATTCAATGCGCCGTTGGTCTGGAAGAACGGAAACGTCGTGCCATCGGACAGCGTGCGGGACGTCGCGCTAACGATGCCCGCTGTCACCGTGTTCTGATAGCTGTCCGGTGAGCCGATCGTCAGCACCTGTTCACCGACGCGCACACGCGTCGAATCGCCGAGCTTGACGACGGGCAGCTTCGTCGCTTCGATCTGGATCACGGCAACATCGCTTGGGCCATCGACGGCGACGACTTTTGCCTTGAACTCGCGCCGATCAGTGAGGCGCACCGTCACGTCATCGGAGCCGTCGACGACATGGGCCGTCGTCAGAATCAAGCCGTTGGGGCTGACGATGAAACCCGAGCCCACACCCGACATTGCGCGCGGTGAGCTGCCCTGCCCGTCTTGCGACTGCGGCATGGCCTGCCGGAAGAACGCGAACAGCGGGTCGTCACCGTCGATCGCTTCGGAGCTCGCGCCCGAAGCGGGCGCCGGCGACGCAGCTGGCGCCGGCTGCGTTGCCACCGCCAGCGCCTTCTCCGGCAGGATCGCGCGGATGTTCACGACGGCGGGTCCGTAGCGCTCGACGATTGCCGGGAAGTCGAGCGGCGCGCTCGCATTCCCGGGCGCCATTCGCTTCTCTTTCACTGGCGCGGACGCAGGCGACGGCGCGGAAGCAGGCGCAACATGCGGTGCTATCGCTTCGGCGTTGGCGTAGGGGTATCCGGTGAGGCAGGCCGTTGTCACGGCGGTGCAAAACCAGGTGCGGAATAGAGTTGAGTGAAACACAGCGCACCTCCATGGCGTTAGTTATGCCTGGCACTGTGAAGACATTATTTAGCGCGTGGCGGCCGGCGACTGTGACATAGCACACCGAAGAGTTCGAAAAGAAAGAGAACCCATCCGGCCGACGCAAACCATATCGCATGGCAATCCAGCCGCGAGCGCAGACGGATGCGATCGACCCTCGATGTCTGTCTGGGTGGATCGAAGTCGACGTGAGATTCAGTTGCATGTTTGCCCGCAATGGACAATCAGGGACGCGAACGGTTGACCCGTTCGTCCTGATTCATTTATAGAAAGCGGGCAGCAAAATTGCAGCGAGTACAAATCCTGGCGTGCGCCGATGGTGGCTCTGCCGGTACGCTGGTAGTCCGCGCTGATAGTTCGCGCTGGCAATTCGACAAGCGTTAGTCGCTACGCCGTCGTGACGCGATTACTGTCACGCAAAACGCGTCATCCATTTGTGTCAGTTGTGCGTCGATGAAGCGGGCGGCCAAACGCTCGCGGCAGCGCATGTTCGAAAACGCTCATGTCCGCTGCTTCGCGTTTCGACTTCGAAAGTCGAGGCCGCCCGCCTGCGTGTTTCGTCAGCTACGCGCGCCCATCATGTCGACGCCGACAACGCCTGCGCGACGCCCTCCGCCGTCGCCGCCGACAGCGTCCGCCCGAGATGGCCGTGCCCCGTGTTGTAGAACACGCCGCGGCGCTTGCCGCGCCCGACCTTCGGCAGCATGCCCGGCAACATGGGACGCAGGCCCGCCCACGGCACGACGCGCGCCGTCGATACGCCGGGAAAATGCTCACGCGTCCAGCGCACGAGCGGCTCGATGCGGTCTGAACGGATATCGCGATTCATGGTGGCGCGGCTGTTCCAGACTTCGGCGTTGCTCGCCGACAGTTGTCCGCCGTTGACAAACGAGGTTTCCATCGCCGCGTAGCGGTGACGCTCGAAGACGGTGACGCGATAGCCGCGTTGCGCGAGGGCGTTAGCGGTCGTGATGCCGGTGATCCGGCGCCGATGATGGCGATTCGTGACATGACATGGTCCATGTGTTCGTTGAGCATCGCCGGCCGCGCTTCGTGCTGCTACTGCTGCTGCCGGCGCCGATGCCCCATCTGTCCATGTACCTGAGCGTTTCGCCCGCGCGCCGCGAATGGCGTGGGCTCCCCTTTCGGTGGGCGCGCATGGCGCCGCTCTCCAGATGTTCCGGCTACACGGTCCTTTTGCCTGAGAGTTTCCGGGGCGGTTGCTCCGTCGGCGTCGTCGCTGGACGATCTCTCCCGTGCTGCGTGGTGGAACAGTGCGACCTTACCGAGCAAAAAGAACCCCGGCAAGCCCCCACCTTCCGGACAACGATCCGTCGTGGGTTCAGTCCGCCGTCAGGTCGGCGCGCGGCGCAGCCGGGGAGAAACCTCTTCGGAAGTATTCGATCGTGAAGTCCACAAAGGTGCGCACTTTCGCCGACACATGGCGCCGGCCGGGATAGACGAGCGACAGTTCCTTGAGACCGTTGGTCACCCGATACTCAGCAAGGACACGCAGCAACGCGCCGCTCGCAATGTCGCCGACGACGTAGTCCTCAGGCAGGATAGCGAGACCCATGTCGGCGAGTACCAGTTGCCGCAGCATGATCATGCTATTGACCCTGCACACGGAGTCGAGACTCAAGGTCTCCTCGCGACCGTCGGCACTCGCGAATGACCACTCGGTTCCATGCATATCTCGCGAAGGCGCGAGGAAACTGTGCGATGCAAGCTGTTCGAGCGAGGTCGGCGCGCCGTGCCGTTCGATATAGCCGGTAGACGCGACCACGATGGGCCGCACCGACAGCACAGGACGCTTCACCAGCGTGCTGCCGTTCACCTGCCACGATGCGACGATGCCGACGTCGAACCCGTCTTCGACGAGATCGACGGACTGATGCAATAGCGTGACGTCCAGCTTCACCTTCGGATGACGTATCCGGTAGCGGTGCAGCAAAGGCGCCAGCGCCGCCAGTGAAAACGAGGCCGCCGCCGCGACCTTGAGCGTGCCCGTGGGCTCGCCCGCTTCTTCCGTCACGGCCGATTCCATCGAATCCAGCAGCTCCAGCAGTTGCTGGCACCCCCTTGCATAGGCGCGGCCCGCTTCCGTCAGCGAAACGCTACGCGTCGTGCGATTGACGAGGCGCGCATTGAGATGCGCCTCCAGCAGCGCCACATAGCGCGTCACAACAGCATTTGACAGATTGAGACTCGACGCAGCGCGACTGAACGAGTTGTTCTCGGCGACTCTTAGGAATATTCGTATTGCCTGCAGCTTATTCAGCATGAGCAACAGAAATAAAACAGATTAGACATATATATCAACATTAAATTACCTTGCCCCATTTAAATCTGCAGTTTCAGCCAACATAAATACGATTATCCCCCATGGAAACCCATCATGTAGCACTGTCACAACATATTATCAAACAAGCACCATTCACGACTTAAATATCGGGATGAATTTCATTTGAATATACATCGCCTTATCAATAAACATTAATTTTATTTCGAATTACTAGAAAATAGTTTTCAACTATTAAACATAACGAAACATCGACTTGGCCTCTATAGTTCGCCCTGCGTGATCGATATGTGCCGTGAATTTGCAAAGCTACGAACCGCGGCTATCTCGCACACGGAAGACAGCACATTCATTCAAGTCGTCAGGCTTAGTACGGAATACGAACATGAAAAAAACCACCTTGATTTTCGCGGCTGCTTCAGCGGCCTTTGCGGGTGCGGCGCACGCGCAGAGCAGCGTCACGCTTTATGGCCTCGTCGACGCAGGCCTGACTTACGTAAGCAACGAAGCCACGCGCAATTCGCCCATCACGCCGAATGGCTTGACTGACGGCAAGGCAGTGTTCGGCATGACAAGCGGCAATGTGCAGCAAAGCCGCTGGGGCATGCGCGGCGTGGAAGATCTGGGCGGCGGCCTGAAGGCCGTCTTCAACCTGGAAAGCGGGTTCAACGTGAACAATGGCAGTCTGGCCAATAACAATGCGTCCAATAACAGCCTGTTCAACCGCCAGGCGTACGTCGGACTGTCTGCTATCGATTACGGCACACTGACCCTCGGCCGCCAGTACGACTCGGTCGTCGATTACCTGGGCCCGGTCTCCGCGGCCGGCACCTGGGGCGGCACGTACTTCGCGCACCGCGGCGATAACGACAACCTGAACAGCACGTTCAGCATCAGCAATTCGGTCAAGTATCAAAGCGTGAACTACGCTGGCGCTTCGTTCAACGCGCTGTACGGTTTCTCAAACTCGGCGAACGGCTTTGCCAACAACCGCGCGTATAGCGTCGGTGCTGGCTATGAGTATGCCGGCGTGCATTTCGCAGCCGCCTATCTGCAGATTCAGGGGCTGAATTCCAACAACAGCTCAGGCGCGATCCAGAACCTTCCGACCTTGGCGATGACAAATCTTCCGGGTCTTCAGAATCAGCGTACCTGGGGTCTTGGCTCGAATTATGAAATTGGACCGTTTACGCTCGGCGCGCTGTTCACACAGACCCGCTATCAGGACAACATCGGCGATTCTTCCGTGCGTTACAACAACCACGAAATCCACGCCCGCTATAGCGTGACGCCTGCGTTGAGCCTCGGCGCGGCTTACACGTACACGCAAGGCTTGCGCAGCACGCCGCGTACGTCTACGACGAGCAACAGCTCGGCTCACTGGAACCAGTTTGGCGTGCAGGCCGACTACGCGCTGTCGAAGCGTACCGACATCTACGCTGAAAGCGTCATGCAGATCGGTGCAGATAATCAGGTCGGCGCGAACGTGACGCAAGTCAACGGCACTTCGGAACCCTCCACGAGCAAGAGCCAATACGTCGTTTCGGCAGGTATCCGGCACCGCTTCTGATCGTTTCACCAATCTTTAAGAGTCTTCTCTGGTCTCCGCCAGTTTTAACCGCCCCTTTCAGGGGCGGCTTTTTTCTTTTGGACAAACAACCGATAACTGGATGAGGTATCTCGAAGATGAACGCAAACTTTAAAGGGCGCGCCGCGAAGTTGAGACTGACTCAGATCGTCGCGTCGGTGTTGACGCTCACCGCATTCACCTGGGAACTCCCGCCGTCGTACGCAGCGACTGCCCCTATGCCCGCGACGCAGGCTGACTGGCCACGCAACTTTGAAGCGAGTGGCGAGCATGTCGAGATGTATCAGCCGCAAATCGAGAAGTGGGACGGCAATCGCATCTCGGGGCGCGCTGCAGTTGCCGTCGGCAAGGCCAATGGAACGCCGACCTTCGGCGTCGCGCATTTCTCCGCCAATGCCTATATCGACAAGCCATCGGGACTGGTCCGTCTGACTGCGATCCAGATCAATAGCGTCGAAGTCCCAACCGATGTGAGCCTCGCTGACAGCGTTCGTCGATCGTTGCTCGCGCGGCTGCCGGAAACGGGCATGAGCGTGCCGCTCGACGAACTGCAGACGAGCTACGCGGCATCGCAAGAGCTGTCGCAAACGATGCGCATGCCGGTGAAAAACAATCCGCCACAAATCGTGTTCGCCACGCAGCCTACCGTGCTCGTGATGGTCGACGGCGAGCCTGCGTGGCAAAACGTCGGACGCACGGGGTTCCAGCGCGCGCTGAACAGCCGCGCGCTGCTGATGCGTGATGCCGACGGCACGCTGTATCTGCATGCAGCCGGCTACTGGTTCAACGCGCGCGATACAAACGGACCGTGGAGCGTCCTCGCAACGCCGTCGCAAACGCTGTCGGAAGCCGCGAAGCAGTCGTCCGCAAAAAACGCCGCCGACCCGATGCTGCCCGCCAGCGGCAAGCCCGCCCCACAGGCGCCCGCCCTGCTCGTCGCGACGCGTCCGGCAGAGCTGATCGTGACGGACGGTCCCGCGCAGTTGAAGCCCGTCGACGGCACGGGACTGCTGACCGTCACCAATACCGATCACGCGGTGTTCGTGAATCCCACGACGAACCAGTACTACGTGCTCGTGTCGGGGCGCTGGTTCGAGGCCACGACGACTAACGGCCCCTGGACTTACGTTCCGGGCAATCAGCTTCCTGCAGACTTCGCGAAGATTTCTCCGAACGATCCGAAGGCCAATGTGCTGGTGTCCGTTCCGGGTACGCCTCAAGCGAGAGAAGCAGCGATAGCTGCCTCCATTCCACAGACGGCCTCGGTATCCCGTCAGAAAGCCTCCACCAAAGTTTCATACGATGGCGCGCCGCGGTTCGAACCGATCGCGGGCACGCCGCTGCGGTATGCGGTCAATACGGCAACGCCCGTCATCGAAGTCGACTCGACGCATTTCTACGCCGTAGCTAACGGCGTCTGGTTCGTCTCGATTTCGCCGATGGGCGGCTGGACCGTCGCGACCGAGGTCCCGCCCGTGATCTACACGATTCCCATCAGCGCGCCGCTGCACTATGTGACGTATGTCCACATCTATTCGGTGACGCCGGATACCGTCGTCGTCGGCTATACGCCGGGGTATCTCGGGGTCGTCGTCGATGCGCAAGGCACGGTCGTCTACGGCACGGGTTATGTGTATCCGCCGTATGTCGGCGCGTATTACTACGGCTACCCGCAGACCTATGGATACGGCGCGAGTTTCGCGCTGGGCGCGGCAGAGGGCTTTGCGTTCGGCTTTGCAGCGGGAGCCATCTGGGGATGTGCGTCGCCTTACTGGGGACCGTACTGGGGCGGCGGATACTGGGGCGGCGGCTGGAACAACGTGAATATCAACCAGGCGAATTTCTACGGCCGCTGGGGCCAGGGCACCGTTACGCACACGGCAGGCTGGAATGCATGGACGGGTACGCAATGGCGCGGCACGGCGGGCTCGGGCTATAACCCCGTCACGGGCGCGCACTTTCAGGGCGCACGCGGGGCCGCGTTCAATCCGTATTCGGGCAACTATGCAGCCGGCCGGCAAGGCTCGTTCGCCAATCCCACCACCGGCCGAGAAGGCGCGGGTCGCGGCGGTATCGTCGGCAACCAGTACAGCGGCAACTATGCGGCTGGCCGTCAGGTCGCCGGCTACGACGCCCGCACGGGCCGCGCTGGCGCTGCTGAGTTCGGCGTTTCCGGCAATGCGCAGACGGGGCAATATCAGACCGCCAGCAAAGGCATCGTGACCAACCAGTCGCGAGGCAATGCCGTTGCCTGGAACAACGGCGACGTCTACGCGGGACACGACGGCAATGTCTATCGTCGATCGGACGGCGGGTCGTGGGAACAGCACACGTCGAACGGCTGGCAATCGGCCCAACCGGACGGCAGGGTCGGCAGCGATCTCGACCAGCAGCGTGACGCGCGCACGACGGGCGAGCAGCGCTTCAGCCAGCATGCCGGCGGATTCGGCGGAGGCGACGGATTTGGCGGCCAGCACTTCGGCGGATTTGGCGGGGGTAACGGATTCAGCGGCGCGCATTTCGGCGGCGGGGGATTCCACGGCGGGCGGCGCTGAGGGTACGCGGCGGCATTTCGGCGCTGCGGTGTTTCTGCGCTTCGGGCGTGGGCGCGCACAAAACGCGCCTCGCCCGTTGCGTCAGCAGTCGGGACATAGCTCATGCAGTGCTGCATGATAGAGTTTGCTGAACGCGTCACCGTCGGGCGTATCTTCGTGGACACGCCCGCTCCCAGCACCTGATCCGTCATTGCGAGGCCGAGCATGGAGACGAAACTGACCGCCCACCTGCCCACCGTCGATATAGAAATTACGCGACGCAAACTGCCCGACCGCAATGCGGAGAGCGTCGCGATTCACATTACCGCCGTACCATCGGTCGAAGCCGCCGCGCGGTGGTTTCTGCAACCGGATCTTTTCTCGCTCGCGTCGCCGCTGTCGATGTTCTCGATGTGGTCGATGTGGATGCGGGCGTGGCAGCCGTGGGTCCCGTCGATTGCTGCGCCCGCTCAGCCATCTCAGGAGCCTGAGAAGCGGCTCACGGATGACGCGGCATCCGCGCCGCGTGGTTGAGCTATCGCGCGTCGCCGCGCGCGTGACGCGGCATTGGCGGATTCCACGCGAGGAGGATCGAACATGCGCGCAATGGTTTTCGACGGATCGCGTCCCACGCTGTCCGAACGCGAGTTGCCCCAGCGAGCGCCATCAGCGGGAGAGTTGCTGATCGACGTGCTGGCATGCGGCGTGTGCCGGACCGATCTGCATGTCGTGGATGGCGAATTGAGCGAGCCGAAACGGCCTGTGATTCCGGGGCATGAAATCGTCGGCCGGGTCGCGGCGCGCGGCGCGGACGTAACGGCATTCGATATCGGCGATCGTCTCGGCGTGCCGTGGCTTGGCCGCACCTGCGGCGTCTGTCCGTATTGTGCAAGCGGCCGCGAGAACCTCTGCGACGCGCCCGGTTTCACCGGCTATACGATCGACGGCGGCTACGCCGAACAGGTGATCGCCGATCACCGTTATTGCCTGCCGTTGCCCGAGCGCTACGACGACGCGCAAGCTGCGCCGCTGCTGTGCGCCGGTCTCATCGGCTACCGGACGCTCAGCATGGCAGGCGACGCGAAGCGCATCGGCATTTATGGCTTCGGCGCGGCGGCGCACATCGTCGCGCAGGTCGCGCGTCATCAGGGCCGCACGGTGTACGCGTTCACGCGACCCGGCGACGACACCGCGCAACAACTCGCGCGCAGGCTCGGCGCGACATGGGCAGGCGGCAGCGATGACGCGCCGCCCGAACCGCTCGATGCCGCGCTGATCTTCGCGCCCGTTGGCGCGCTCGTGCCGGCTGCGCTGAAGGCGGTCGTCAAGGGCGGTATCGTCGTGTGCGGCGGCATTCACATGAGCGACATTCCTGCGTTTCCGTATGCGTTTTTGTGGGGCGAGCGCCGCGTCGTATCGGTTGCGAACCTGACGAGAGCCGATGGCGCAGCGTTCATGAAGATCGCCGGCGACACGCAGCTCGATATCGAAGTGACGCGCTATCCGCTCGCTGACGCAAACCGCGCGCTCGACGATCTGCGCAGCGGGCGGCTGTCGGGCGCGGCGGTGTTGATGATGCGCTGAGTGCGGCGGGTTCGAACGCCGTCAGAAGATCGACCGCCCTGTGTAGGTGGTCAACCACTCTAAAGCCAGCACGATGGCGCTATGCCAATAGATACTACGTAGATCGACCATAAGAACGACATCGACTTATGGAAAAGCCACGTGTGTTCAGCTACTTACGGTTCTCCAGCCCAGGCCAACCCAGGCAGCGGGAACATCTGTTGCGCGACAGACTGAGCTTGCCGTTCTGAATGCCGCTGAGCACGGCCTCACGCTCGACACCAGCCTAAGTTTGAGAGACGAAGGGCTTAGTGCCTACCACCAGAAACACGTGAAGACGGGCGCGCTCGGGCTTTTTCTGCGAGCCGTCGAGGACGGCAAGGTTCCACCCGGAAGCGTGCTTATCGTTGAGGGCCTGGATCGCCTGAGCCGGGCCGAGCCGATCCTCGCACAAGGCCAGCTTTCGGCCATTATCGGAGCGGGAATCCGGGTTGTGACCGCAGCGGACGACCGCCAGTACAGCCGTGAGATCCTGAAGAAAGATCCAGTGGGGCTCGTGTACAGCCTGCTCACCATGATTCGCGCGCACGAGGAATCCGATACAAAGTCAAAGCGGGTCAGGCGGCGATTGTAGCTCGGTGCAAGCAATGGCTCGCCGGCACCTACCGCGGGTCCATAGGCGCACCGCAGACTGACCCCGCATGGGTCCGCACACCTGACGGCTTCACTCTTCACCCCGAACGAGCCGCCGCCGTCGAACTCACGCTGTGACGACGACAAACTCTCTGCCAAGCACACTATGAGGGACGCTTCAAACACGAGCGCGTTATCGTGCCACGTATCCCTCGACGACCCTGCGAAATGACTTATACGTCAGCGAATGCGCGCACGGTCCAACAGTTCTTCCAGATAACTTCTCGCTAGCCTTGCATTGAGCGCTACCTTGTCCACCAGGTCCACGCGCTCGAAGTAGGTCAATTTACTTTTGCCGGCGACACGCGTAATCACTGGCACGAAGTCATTCGGATAATCCAGCAGTCGAAGGATATCAACCTCAGACGCGCGTCTCAGATCGGCGATGCGTATGGGTTGTTGCAGCATGGCATCGCCAAACCGTCGGCGCAGCCTTTCCGCGGTGAGATCCACCTTGGTTGCCCGTTCATTAATGTGATTGCCTATCGTGTCTTTGAACGCACGAGCCCACTCAACCACCAGTTGGTCGATCCCGACTGCCATGTCGTCGTTTATCAAGTGTCGGCCCTGCATCGATGTCAAAAACGTGCTCGTCGCGATCACTGGTGGCTCGAGCGTCGTGAGAATCGCGTTGATGGAGAGTTGACCGACGAAGCGTTCGTCGCGGAGGACAGAAGAATCATGCACCGCCGCAGTGGATTGTCCCGGGTTGTCGGTTGGCCGTGAATCGACCACCAGAATGCGCTGCACATGGGTGAAACAGCTGGCAAGCGCTGCAATCAGGTAAAGACGCGTCGACCACCAACTCGTGGCGAGGTCGATTTTCAAGGCGCGCCCGGTGTCGCCCGCGGCGATGATCGCATTCTTGATGCCTTCTGCAGCCGAACTGTCGCTCGCCACACCCGCCTCCGAGGGAAGCAACTGCGCTTCTTCCAGATTGAGCTGACGCGTGAGTCCCGCCATCGTCACCGCTGTGCCGACACGCGCTTCCAGGTCTGTCGGCGTGGTGAACCACGACACGATCCGTTCCAGTTGGAGCTTCTCCCGGAGGGCCCGAATCTTTTTGGTGTTCGGCTGCGCTTGCGGCCGCGCGGCATCGAAGCCATCGATCAATTGCGGCGGCCACGGATATTGCTCGTCGAGCAGAAAAGCCATGACCGGGATTTCGCGCTCCAATGCGCGGAGATACTCGAAGTGCGTAATCGACGTCTCACCGTCCGCGATCGAGTCGGCAGAGGGTACGTTGTCCGTTTTATTGCCCTTGCGTTTGGACCCCGCACCCGGGACGTAACCGTAGCGCCACCCGAATAGCCCCACATAGGCATCGCTGCGGTCTACCATTTCCAGGACCTTGTTGAGCGGCGTGGAAGCTGCCGCGACCAGGTCCTCCATCGCGAGCACCTCGTGACCGAGCTGTCTCAGGACGCGGATCGCCGCGGCGCGATGTTCTTTCAGATCCTCGAACGAGGACGACACGAAAATGCGCACAGTCCCTCCGTCTGCCGGCTCCCCGCCGCTTGTCTCCTAAAGGCGACGGCCTTTTGCAAGGGTAGGAGAAATATCTGTTCCGCGCTTGTCGACAATCGGCGCGGCGCGCCAATTGGAGCCAGAGGTGGTTGATTCAGATCATTGACCGTGTGCCCAGCGTACGATTTGTTCCGCTTTCTGACGGCACGCAAGCTTACTGTCAGATTGTGCATGCGGGTGGACCTGGCGCCAAGCGTGCCTATCAAATCTTCCCCCCGAGGCGGCGCAGGAAATTCTGGCTGGGTTGCATATTCGCGTTCGCCTGCACGCGCAACCGTGTCTCAAGGCGAAGGTCCGTTACCTGCCCTGAACGGACTTCCAAATGATCGTGCAAGGACGAGAACAAACGGCTGGAATTGGCCGCGTCCAGAAATTCATCGCCGACCGGCACCCTGCGACTCAGCAATGGAGCAGGCTTGACACGCCTTCCCCCTTTGCTGCGCGTGCGCGCTTCCCGTTTCGGCTGGGTTTGTCAAGGCGAACCTCGCCAGATCAACTTAATCGTGGCAAAAACACAAACCGTATTTTTTGCTCAGAATCGTCCGCAAACGATTGCTTATACTCTCTGCATCTCGTTGTCCGAAGCGCATGGTATGCCGCAGGAATGGCTCGAATATCTTCAGCGACTTAGCTGGAACTCCCCGATGGCTTCGGCGTTGGCGTCAAGTGCGATCGGTTCCGTCATCACGCTCGCATGGATTTCTGCAAGAGGTGTCAGGGAACACAGGTCCCAACGACGCGATACTGCGCTAGAACTGGCGCTGTCGCTGGAGAGCTATGCCCGAACATGCCGGACGATGATGCATAAAGCCGCTTGGGCGGCGGCGGTGCCGACCGGCTCGATGAGCCGTGAAGTGACCAAGAACGTGTCCGTGGCAGCCTTTGCCTATCCAGACAAGCTTCGATGGAACGTCCTGAGCCGCAAAGTCGTTTCTGAACTTCGCGAATATCCGGCCACGGTGCACGCCACTCGCGAGTATGTAGATGCGTTCCGAGAATTCGGTGAGCCCATCGACCTTTGCAGTCTGGTTGAATACGAATGTGCAAAGGCTGCAATGACTGCGTTAGCACTTGCCCGGACCACGCGTCGACGGCACGGCGCCGCAAGGTGGAAACCCGGCGCCAAAAATTCAGCCATGGAGCGTGAACTGTCTGACTTCATCGAGACCGCTGAGGAAGAACGCAAGGCGTTGCTCCAGCGTCGAGCGGAGTCTGTGATTAGTCGGCGAGCTGACACACAGGGATTCAAAGAGGCATTAAGCACCTGACGCCACCCACACTAACGGAAAAATCAACCCGTCGGGCGCAGCGCGACCCACTTCCGCCGGTCGCTCGGTCAGGCATTCAACGGCAGCTAACAGATGCGGACGTGACGTCGAAATGAGCGACCCGCTGAGCGCGCCCGGTTGCCGACGCACGCAACGCCTCTGTGGTGCCCCAATACTCAGCATTTGAGATCGCCTCAAGCTCAACTAGCGATGGCTCGAACCCGCCGTGATGCTGCACGCATTCGTCGACACTTCTGTTTTTCCAACCAATGCAACGACTCCTGCACGACCTCAGGTGGGACTTCGTTGAATGACGCGCTGCGAATCAGGGTCTCACTTGCGGCAATGTCGTTGAACTGTCCCAGCTTGTTTTGCACGGACGTCAATTGTTTGATCGTGCGACCGTGCCCGCCTTTGATAAAGGGTTGAAAAAACTCGAGCAGATACCTCAACTTCTTGCCCGCCTTTCGAACATCGTGAAGATTTTCCTCGTGGGCGGTCTCGCTGCGTGCTGCGCGCCTGCTTCGCTTTCGAAGTGCGCGCTGAGCAAGACGAACCCGCGCCTCGGCGAACGCTCGAACAGGAAGATCGTTGCAACGCGACTGCAGCGTAGTTTGCGCGCGAACCAAGACATCGTTCAAGAACACCTCGACATCGTCGCTTTTGATCATCGTCTGGCTATGCACCACCGCCTGTGCGCGCTTCTCGCGTGCTGCGGCCACGAGCAGCGCGATCGATGCGCGTGACTCCTGGGCGGATTTCAGGAGACCGTTTGCGATATCCCAATCACGCGTTCCGCCTGCCAAGGCAGCAAGACGCTTGAATTCTTCGGTGGCTTGTGCGGTCGCTTCCTCTCCAAGATAAGGGGAGTACGCCCAGTACAAAGCACGAAGCTTTCTGAAGGCGACTCGAAGCTGATGAAACCCCTCAGCATCGCTCTGCGTGGACAGCTCTCTCGCCCTTTGCACTGCTTCCGCTACCACCGGCGTCGCCAGTGATGCGAAGGTACTGGCGATAGAACTCGATTTTGAAAGTGATGAACCGGGCGGCCGCCGGTCAACTTTGAAGCGATTGTTTAGCCGCGGCAAGGGCCAGTCACCATCCATATCCATTTCAGCCTCGAGTCGGACAAAAATACATTTGCCCGGACCTTACCATACTCATCTCCGAGCGCCCGCGCTCTTCGTGACGTTTCAATGACATGCCTTTAAAGTGTGGCGCGTACGCCTCCCGCGCTTCGCGAAATCGCCGTGCTTCCGCTGTTTTGCATTAGGATGCCTGGTTACGTCATGCACTGCCCGATACGCTCGCGCATCGGGCAGTGCATGAAAATTCCTGGAACATACGTGGGAGTTCGTTTTGAAGAAACGCGCCACCGTGGTCTGCCGCAGAGGCAAGCGAATCCTCCTGGTCGCACGTAGTGAATCAAAGTGGGCTTTGCCGGGCGGGATCCTCAAGCGTGGAGAACATCGCTCGGACGCCGCGCTTCGAGAACTCAAGGAAGAAACGCGGCTTACCGGGAAGTCAGCCAAGTATCTCTTCGACTTCCGTGGCAAGCAGAAGCACCATCACGTGTTCTCCTGCGAAATCCCGAATCGCGCCAAAGCTCGCCCGAGTAACGAAATATCCAGGTGTCGCTGGGTTCACCTCGACGACATCCCTCGCCTCATGACGAGCGGCCCGACGACCGACATCGTGAAGCTTATGAGTCAACAGCGCAGGAAGTAGCCTCGTTTTCGAGGTGGATAGCACGCAGCCAACCGCGTGCAGAAGTCGCGTCTCGTCCACGGGTCGTTCGGCCATGGCAGCTAGGCCGCGCTTCCGCAACCCGATCACCAAAAAAACGATGTCGATCGGCTACGCGCCGATCGAGCAGGCGATCTTCGAGGTGCTCGAAGCCAACGCCAAGGCAAAGGAAATCGTACCGACGAAGCGGCTGGTCGAGCGCATGGAGATTGGCGAGGAAACCGTCGCCGATCTGCTGCTAAAGATGCCTAACACGGACGTCAAACCCGCAACGATCGCGGCGCGTCGGCATCAGGACAAGGTCATCCGCGAGACGCTTGGCCAAGTCAAATGCTCGACGCTCACTACCAAGCACGTCGCAGACATGCTCGAAGCGATCGAGGCGCGCGGAAAGATGCAATGGTCGGTCAACGTGCGCAGCCGTATGAAGGCTGTCTGCCGCCGCGGCATGGCATTGGGGTGGATGGGGAGGAACCCGGCCGAGGCGACGGACAAGGCAAAGGTCATGGTGAAGCGCAAGCGCATGACACTTGAGGTCTTCAAGGCGACGCTCGCGAAGGCTCCGGAAGTCGCGCCGTGGCTGGAAAACGCGATGCTGCTCGCGCTGGTGTCCGGACAGGAGTTGTCGACTGTCAGACGCTGAGAGAGATCTTCCGTGAAAGGCGGCGAAGCGGTCGTCACGCGCGCGAAAACCGAGGTGAGCATCGCCATTCCGTTAGCGCTCCGCATGTACGCTATCGGGTATTCGCTGGAGGAAGTGATTGCACACTGCAAGTCGACGGGCGTCGTCAGCAAGTTCCTGATCCATCACATACGCGGCAACGTGAAAGCGCCACGAGGCTCGAAGATCAAACTGAAGTCCATCTCGGAGAAGTTCCTGGAGGCCAGGCGGCTGGCAGGATACACCACGGAGGACGAACCGACTTTCCACGAAATCCGCAGTCTGTCAAAACGAACTTACATGGAAAAGGGTGGTGTCGATACCAAAGCACTTCTCGGGCACCTGACTGACGCGATGGCGGACTTGTACGCAAATTCACGCGGTTTGGAGCCGATAAAAGTAAAGATCAGCGTCTTATAGACAGGGTAGAGCTGTGGAGAAACGAGCGGAGATTTGGATGTGCAGTTGTGGTTAATGCCAAGGGTGCTTATTCTCGGATCGGTTTCAGGGTTTGATGTTGCACCCAGGACTCGCGCGACCCGCAACGACGGTTTGAGTACTCTGGAGTAACCAGCGTTAATCTCTATTTCCGCCCATACACTGCGAGCAACCGCGCGTAACTTCGCACTTACGCTGCGACCGTCAATCGATAAACTTGACTGCTACGACCGACGGTCATAGTGATGAGGTTGCGCCTGACATGATGCTGGCAGTTATGATGTATCTCCCCGAACTTCTGGCTGATCACCTATTGTCTCCACGCAGGCGCTAGTTCGGTGTGATCTTCATATACTTTCTGCAGCACAGGCTCGCAAGCGAGCCAGAACTCATTCAGGATGGAGGCAACAATCCCCGCCAGTTGAAGGGGGCCCGCAGCGTGTTCTTCCGGAACGGAATTCTTTAGCACTCTGTGCATCATTTCGCGACGTAACTCCGTAGGCGGATGTGTGGATGAGATTGGCACTTCCGCTCTTCCCGTCCTGAGGATGCTAACGGCGCGCTCGACGATCTCGATGCACCCAAAGAAAAAATCTACCCCCCAAAAACTTAGGGAAAGATCGAATCCTCTTTTGCGCATCACAGCGAGCATAATCCCTAGCCCCGCAACATCGGCTTCGATCTCCTGATTCCAGCTGGTAAGCACTTCATCCGTTTCTTCTCCCCCGAGCATTGCTTTTTTTGTTTGCCCCATGTCCAGATGACCACTTATACAGTGGCCATACTCGTGACTCAAAACAAATAATTCCATCGAATCGCGCAACAAACTGGTAATGCCCTCATATTTGGGTTCTGGCAAATACGGTCTTGCCGCGTGAGGGTGGCCGCCGATCAAATATGCCAAAAGCAGCTCTACGAATCGCTCGACAACATCAGGTCTAGCCGCGAATTCCTTTTTCCAATCGGATTCGCCTACAGAGAACGTGAGTCGACCATCACCCTCACCCTTGAGGGGGAATACACGTGAGACCGCTTTCGCGGTAAGGTTCGCAAAACCAAATAATCCATCTTCTAAAAGAACGATAAGTTGATCGCTGTCGGGTACCCTTAGGGCAACGCCATTGACACGCCCAGTCGGCAGAGATCCGAAAATCGGCCGCGGATATATCTCTACTTTCTGCTCATCCAAGATCCCTTCAATTTCCGACGTCATGTGCGACAATAAGAAATAAAAAGCTGGGTCCTGATACGACGAGATAGGAGAGTCGAGACTACCAAACAATGAGTCGCGTGTTCCTTTCCGAAACTCTTCCAGCGTCATGGAATTTTTAACATCGCTTGACTCATAAAACTGCGCCGCAAATTTTTCAACAAAATCAGCATGGCCGTCCAACATCCACAGTGGCTGGATGCCAAGGGCTATGTATGTATTCCTTTGGATATGCTCGAGATAGTTGAGCGCCGCCTGATTTTCCGAACTCATTTCCGCTCCTAATTATTCAAACGCTATTTACTCTTGATTGTTATCTCTAAGCCCGCGCTTCCTTTAAGCGATCCCTTCGCAAGAGAGACGACTGATACCTCTCCGGTTGCATCAAAGGTCAAACTGAACGCAACCTCTGAAACTTTGTGCGTAGTACTTTCAGTCGTTACGGTGGCAAGAAGACTAAGAATATTCTGCAATGCACCGTCAATACTCTTTTTCAATACATCGTTGCTGATCTCAACGACTCGCTGCCCCATTACGTCAAGACCAGGAACAGGGAAAGCGCTTTTCATTTGCGGCGGCTCGGAATCGATCAAGAGGCGGGTTTTGGTGTTCATTACTCTATCTTCCTAAGGTTTTACGGGTATGGCCTTGAAATTAGAGATACTTAGAAAACATGGCGTCAATAAAAAAATAACTGACTGAGCCCAGGTTAAATTACCAAGCCAACGAACAATGTCGGATGGCAGTACCCCACCTTTTAACTCCCGACACACATCTGCCCGAACTCAAAATCGATGTGGCGTAGAACACTGTTATACGTCACCTATTGCAGCGGTTCCCATTTATATGTGCGGAAGGTCACAGATATGCCGATTTTTCGGTCCAGCGAGAGTACAAAATTGTAAACAAATATTGAACAGATATTGAACAATCTAGGCGGGACAGGGGTTTCGAGACGATGGACTCCATCGAAGTGCTAAAGACCAGGAAATCGGCAAAAAAAACGAAAAATCAGTGGGTTATCGCGTGTTTTAGCGCTCAGGAACAAACGCAAAAACGTCCTATACCCTCCCAATAAAATCAATCAGTTACCAAGGGGTTTTGAACAGAACAAATGCATCGCCAGACTACGACTCGTAACGCCACGTCTCCAGCCGCGCGACGCAAACATCGTGTATCCGACGAACAATCGGCGACCGGCAATCCAGTCGCCAGCCATCGGTGAATAGCGCTACGAGTTCGTCCGCATCGCGGGGCGGCATCTTGACCTTGAACTACTTCGCGTCATAAGCGGTCCAGCGTGGTGTCGGAATTTCGATCACCCGCGCATGGTAGAAGGCTCGCAAGCCGGCGTCGAAATCCTGACCACGCCAAACTGTGATGAGTTCTGGATCGCCGATCGAGTTGCTGTAGCTGGCGTTGGGCACCTCGACGGTGTTGCCGACAGCCAGCAGCTTACCGTCGGCACCAGGCGTTCGCTTGTCCGACCACACGACGTCGTAGACCTTCTCCTGCAATTCGCCCCGCCGGTCCAGCCAGCCCTTGACAACCTGGATGCGGTCGAGATTGGCGCCGATCGGATCGTTGAGTGGCGGGTTGCGCACGGCTGACGCTGTGAAAGAGACAAGGCAATTGCGGTCGCCATGACGGAAACCAGCGGTGCCTGTCGAATCTCCCGCCGGGATCGCCATGAACATGAACGTCGGGGCTACGTCGTTCGCCGGGGTCGGGCGCTGCCCGGGACGTAGTTGATTTGACACCCAGTGACCGATAAAAACCCCTCGGAACGGTGTGCGTGCCTTTGCTACACCTGGACCAAAGTAGCATATCAGCAGCACGCCACCAGTCATAGACTAGGATATCAGGGAGCTTGTCGGTGGCTGCTGCCGCGCGCGGTGTGGCAGATGATTGGCTCCCCATGTAGATGCCCACATCATTGCATCATTGCGAACTGGAATGCGATGTCCGGCAGTCACGCACGCAACATGCAGCCGGGAGGACTCCATCGTGAGGCTGTCCGGAGCACGGATACCATGCGTGCTGCTTCTTTACCGGCCCGCGGTGAAGCTTCAGCGTTTCAAAGGAGCCGTCCATGTCGAACGCAAAATTTCTGGTCATCGCCGCCCTGGTGGCCGTGGCGCCTGCAGCATGGGCGCAGCAGGAAGCCAACGTGCAAATGTCGAAAGCGCCTGGCACGGCAACCATCAAGGGAACCACGAGGATGACTGCCACGGTTCAGGACATTGATCCCGCCACCAGGACCGTTTTACTAAAGAGCCCAAACGGCAAGGTCGTTGAGGTGCAGGTGGGGGACGAGGCACGGAACTTTGACCAGCTCAAGGTCGGCGACGTCGTTACAGCCGTCTACCGGGAATCACTTACCCTGAACCTGAAGAAAGAAGGTGACGGCATAACTTCGGTCGAAGAGCATCCATCGATGGAGCGCGCGCCTGCTGGCGGCAAGCCCGGCGGCACCTTGGGCCGGGAAGTGAAAATCGTGGCCAACGTCGTCGCGGTCAACCCAAAAAGCAGGACAGTCACGCTGAAAGGTCCCAAGGGCAACACACTAGACCTGAAAGTGGAGGACCCTGCACAGTTCGCTAACATCAAGAAGGGTGATCAGGTGGAGGCCGTGTACACCGAAGCCCTCGCGATTTCCGTGGAGCCGGCTGTCAAGAAGTAGATGCGCCGCCCGGTCGCCTCAATGTGCGGCGGCCGGAACGATTGGCAACTGAGGGTAAGCAGGCCAACTGGCTCGCCACCGTGCCCGGCAATCGCTACTTCGGCATCCTCAGGCTCTACTGCTCAAGTTTGGGCCCCGGAGCGGCAACGTTCAAGTATCTGCAATCGCAGCGCCCTTCTTACTCCCCGCCCCTCTCTCCGAGTTCAAGCAAAGCGTCCAGCGCCCGCTCAAAAGCGCCCGTGTCGCCCGTTGCCGCTTGCAGTATCAGTGTTCCCTGCAACCGCGCAATCCAGTCTTCCGCAAACATCCTGGCGCGCTTTGACGGCATGCCGCTTTCCTCGGCCAGTGAGGCAATCGCATCGATCCAGAGTTCGAATGCGGCACGCAAGCCGGCAGTTGCCTCCAACCTCACTGTGGAGGTTGCCAGTTGACCAAGCACGCAATGCGCGCGTCCACCGGCATAGATCTGATTTAGCAAAGCCACGATCTTGCGCAGGCGCGCTTTCAGCGGCAAAGAACTTCTCGCCACCTTGGCGATTTCGTTGTCGATTACGGCAGTGGCTCGATCAAGCACCGCCTCCGCCATCTGCAGCTTGCCGTCCGGAAAATGATGATAAAGGCTCGATTTGCCAAGGCCGGTTGCACGCGACAAGTCGCTGAGCGACGCCCCGTCGAAGCCGTGCTCCTGGAAGACTGCGAACAACCGTTCGACTATTTCATCCTTCGAAACCGTAGCGGCAGGCATCATACGCTCCAAAAAATACGAACCGATCGTTCGGTTCAATTCATTGATTCGGAGTATAGCAGTCCAAGAAAAATTTGACGAAACGCGATTCGCATCATATTGTACCGATCGTTCGGTTCAGTCAATCTTGTGCCGCGCCCACCCGGATATCCCGCCAAACTGGAGGTTGTCATGTCTGCTACGCCCACGTATCAAACCGTCTCTGTTGCTGATCGTCGTACGGGTTCGACCATCGATGTGTTCTATCGCGATGCCGGACACAAGGACGCTCCTGTTGTCCTTTTGCTGCACGGCTTTCCGACCTCGAGCCACCAGTATCGCGGGCTCATCAGCCGGCTTGCCGACAAATACCGTGTGGTGGCCCCCGACCTGCCCGGCTTTGGTTTCTCCGGTGCACCTGAAGCCAACACCTTTGCCTACACCTTCGACCATCTGGCCGAAGTAGTCGAAAGCTTCACCGATACGATTGGGCTGAATCGCTACGCGCTTTATGTGTTTGACTACGGCGCCCCCGTTGGCTTTCGACTGGCTGCGTCGCGGCCGGAGCGCGTGAGCGCGCTGATTTCACAGAACGGCAATGCCTACGAGGAAGGTCTCAGTGAGGGCTGGAATCCGATTCGCGCTTACTGGGAAGCGGCAACGGACGAGAACCGCAACAACCTCCGCGCGTTCCTGAAGTCCGAGACGACGTCGTTTCAGTACACGCACGGGGAGTCGGATACATCGCTGATCGCCCCCGAGTCGTACACGCTTGACCAGCATTTCCTCGATCGGCCGGGCAACGCCGACATTCAACTCGATCTGTTCGGCGACTACAAATCGAACGTAGCGGCGTATCCCCGCTTCCACGAATACTTCCGTACGCATCGTCCGCCGACGCTGGCTGTCTGGGGAAAGAACGATCCTTTCTTTCTGCCCGCTGGCGCTGAAGCCTTCCGCCGCGATCTTCCGGAAGCCGAAGTTCACTTCGTCGACGCGGGTCACTTCCCGCTAGAAACGCATCTCGACGAAGTCGCGGCAATCATCCGGGCATTTCTGGCCCGGACCGTGGATTCGGCGCAAGGCGCGGCGCTGTTCGGAGACCTCGGAGAAGCATCGGCACCTGCCGAGGCGAAAGAATTGCTCGACGGCATGCGTGGCGTGTTCGGCTTCGTGCCTAACCTGGGCTACGCGATTGCGGCCGAACCGTCGGTGCTTGGAGCCTATATCGCGATGCTCCAGTCGCTTGGGGCAAGTTCGCTCGACCCGGTCGCACAGCAAGTCGCAATGGTCTCCGCAAGCCGCGCAAACTCTGCGGATTACGGCATTGCCGTGCATGCAACGCTCGCAGCCAAACTGGGCGCATCGGCCGACGTCGTCCAGGCACTGCGGAACGGCGGCACGATTCAGGATCCCAGGCTGGAAGCCGTGCGTCGCTTTGCTGCCGCAATCGCGACGAACCGGACGCAGGTATCGGACAGCGACGTCAATGCCCTGAAAGCCGCGGGATTCGATCAACGCGCGATGGTGACCATAGCATTGGCTGCCGCCGCAAAGACACTCGTGAACACGGTTGCTCATCTGGCGCGGCCTGAAATCGACGACGCTTTCCGCGCCGACTAATCCGACAACAAAAAGCCTGACGGGACGGTAGCGTAACTGCCGTCCCGCGATTGCCCATCGCGATGCATCGCGAGCAGCATGGACACGACATTGACCAGCGCCTGCCCGATTCGACCGACGGTGATACACGCTAGCCAGCGCGCTCCAACTTCTGACGTTGCTACTCGTCCCGCACGCCCCGCCTGTCGGTCGCACTCGATCTGCGTCGAAAAGCGGTCGGATCCATGTCGTGCATTGCGTGAAACGCCTGAGAGAAGTTACTTCGGCTCGAAAAGCCGACCATTCTTGCGACCTCGGCGACGGGAACATCAGTCGTCGCCAACAATTCCGCAGCCTTGCGCAGCCGCACGACTTTCAACATGGCCATCGGCGGTTGCCCGAACGCCTTCATGAACTGGGCAGCAAATGCCGAACGGCTCATTCCGGCGATATCGGCTAGCCGTTCCACTGACAACGGCGATGCCAGGCGCTCGAAGATCGCTTCAAGTGCCCCTGCGAGTCGTTTGTCGGCAAAGCCCGCGGCCCAAGGAAGGTCGGCGCCGCCATTATCGATTTGCCGCCGCATTACCATGATCAGACACTGCTTGAGCAATGCTTCGACCAATGCGCGCGAACCCAGCCCCGGACGAGCGCATTCCGCGAGCAGCAATACGAATTGATCCTTTAAGCCTGACTGCGTGTCGAACTGTGCGATCAGCGGCCGGCGCATCGTCCTGAACGGGTCGCCGCCATAGTTGGTATCCAGCTTGACTTCGCCGCACGCCGTCGCGATGCCTGCTTTGCCTCCACCGACCAGGATCGTCGGGATCGTTTCCCGCGAAGGCCATTCACAAAGACGCCCGTGATTCGTCTCACCGACGGGCGACGTACTGTCGCTTTCGATCCGGTAGCCGATTCCCGGCGGCAACAGCACGAAGCTGTGCGGAATCAAAGCCACGTGCTCGCCGTCTTGCGTCACCAACGCACCACGCCCTTCCATGCAGTAGTGAAGACTGGCCGTCGCGCAAGCGTCGAAGCGGGCACTCCAGCCATCGCGTATATCGCAAAGCGTGAAATTAGCCACGCCAATGTCGAGCGCTGCCAGAAAGCGTTCGAGAACTGGAAGCCCGAAGAGGAGATGGTTAGCCATGGACGAATTCGAACCAAGTCGAGACCACATGGAACATGGACTTCTCTACTATTTGCCTGTAGACCTTTGATAACTGGAGAAAAGCATGTTCGACATGAAACATCTTACACGACTGAAGAAGCTGGACGAAAACGCACCGGAAGCCATGAAAAGTTTTTGGGCATTTGAAAAACAGGTCTTTGAGGACGGCGCTTTGAGCGCGCAACAGAAGCAGCTCATTGCGGTTGCCGTCGCGTTGACGACGCAATGCCCCTACTGCATTGAACTGCACACTAAAGCTGCTCGCGACGCCGGCGCTAACGATGCTCAGCTGGCCGAAGCTACGCTTGTAGCTGCGGCCATCCGTGCGGGCGGTGCCGTGACCCACGCTTCGCATCTCTTCAAAAACTAAGCCCGTACGAGAGTCCGGTCTGGACCGGACTCTCGACCTCTACGGATAGACGAACACGCGTGACCGACTCCAACGACGTTCGAACCCGGACCTGGTTCAACGCGGCTGAAGCGGTATGAGTCGATGCGCGTATTCGGTCCCGACACGGCGGTGAACCGTTGCGACACGACGCGCGCAAGATGACGTGCGATCGCATGGCTGAACGTCGTCACTTCGTCCCAGCTGCGCTTTCCGGAAAGCAGGACAACGATATGGACTTTCCCGCCGCTCGTCTTGCAGAACGATGCAGCACGGAATCTGCGCCCCGCGACTTCGCGTTTGTTGAGTCTTCGCTATATGTGCGGCCGTGATTTGACGTTCGGCTTGCTGCAATCGACAAGCGGCGTCCCGCGCCGAGCTTGGTTTCGTCAATTCCTGGTGCTTACGCGTTTTGACACGCTCTGGGACGTTCCCAGAAAAATCGCCAGCCACTCAGGTTAGCGGCGCATAGGCGCGAGTTTTTGCTCATTTCGCAGGCGTCGCCGAGAGCGCTTCGAGCCCGCTCCTCGAAATCGCAGACGCCGCGTCCGGCGACGACAGATAATGGATCAGCGCCTCTGCGCCGACCGGATTTTTCGCATTGGTGGCGATTCCCCCGGAGAACACCGTGTACCTCTGCACTTCTACGGGCAAACTGCCGACCACCGTCACCCGTTTCACCGATAACAGTTCGACGACCTCCTGAATTCCGATCTCAGCTTCTCCATTCGCAACGGCATCGGCGACCTGCGCGACCGGAAGCATGCGGCTCTTGCTCTCCATCGGCCCCGCGATGCCGAGACGCCGAAACAGTTCGCCGCCGACATAGACGCCGCTCGGGCTGTCCGGATAGACGATCGACTTCGCTGCGAGCAGCGCTCGCCGCAATGCGTCGGCCGAGCTGATATCCGGCTTGGGCGTCCCCTCGCGAACCACCATGCCGATTGCTGAGCGTGCGAAGTCCACCTTGCTGTCAGGCAAGACCTTGCCGGCATTGATCTGTTCGTCGAGTACATAGCCAACCACGATCAGCACGTCGGCCCACTCGCCGCGCGTAAGCCTCACAGGGATCGCATTTGCGGCCGTACCCACCGCGGGCCCCCAGACAGTGATTAGCTTACGGCCGGAGTCCTCCTCGAATTGCGGGCCCAGTTCGCGATAGGCCGATGCAAATCCGCCCGAGATCATCACCTTGACTTCGTCTGCCAATGCGATGCCGCTACCCAGTAACGCGCCCACTACGCAGAATGCAAGTGCGCGAATCCTCAGCTTGCGCTTGGCCACGGCCCCGCCCCAATCTCGATCGGATGACCCCGTCCGGACATGCATCGTGTCCGGATGCCAATCATCATGTTAGCCGGCATCGCGGCAGCGGGCCTGCTTTGTCACGGCCACCGCTTTCCAGCAGCCGTTTTCAGCTGCGCTGTGCACTGGTATTTCCAGTTTCAGCCACGCCTTCGCGACCTCGAAGCGTTGCTGTTCGAGCGCGGGGTCGTCGTCAGCTTGAATCGATTCGACGCTGGTGCGACAAATTCGGCGCGGGCTTTGCGCGTCGAGGTCGGCCCCAGCAATACTACGTCGCGAACAATTTAACGTGACAGTGCCTGTTGAACGGCTCGCTGTGAACAATAATCGTATGCGTGTTACAGGCGATACGGTTGGTCGCGCGACTTTGTGCGTAACATGAACTTCCGTGCGCGTAACATGGTGCAGGCCCGCGAATGACGGGAGCCTGACTGCAGCGCCGGGATTGACGCCATCGAGTGTTTCATCATGCATACCAGGGTGCGCGCGACGTCTGCCTTTCGTGCGGCGGCGACCACGCCAAGGGGCGCGGCGATGGTCGCTGCGCAGCCAACGTCCGGTTGGCGTGGCTGGGCCGTCTCGCCGTGCAATGCCTTGCTCGCAGTGGCCTGCGCGCTGAGCGCGGCACCGGCCGCGCTCGCCGAGACACCCGCCAATGCGGCCGGTCCAGCGGGCGCCGCGCCCGCCGTCAACAGCGCGAGCCAGCCCGAACCCGCCATTTCACCGAGCGACGCCGCCGTACGCCAGGTCGTGCTAGGCATTGTGAGCTTCACGCACTGGCCGACGCCGCCAACCCGCCTGCGCATGTGCGTGACGGGCCGCCCCGACTACGCCCACGGTCTGGTCGACACGCTGCAGGTCGGCTCGACGCCGCTCGACGTGCAGCGCATCGGCTTTGGTGACCCCGCCATCGGCGCACGCTGCGACGTCGTCTATTTCGGCTATCTGAGCGACGATGAGAGAGAGCAGATCAGAGCCGCCGTGGTGGGCCACCCGGTGCTGACCATCTCGGAACACAACCCGTCCTGCACCGTCGGCAGCATGTTCTGCCTCAATGTCGATGGCGAACGCGTCACCTTCGAGATCAATCTCGACGCCGTGGCGCGCAGCGGCGTGCGGGTTCACCCGAATGTGCTCGGGCTCGCCCGGCCGGCGCTGACGCCATGAGACAGCCCGCCGCCCCCGCTTCCCCTCCGCGCCCGACGCTGCAGAGCGTGTTGCGCCGCGCGCACCTGCGCCTCGCGTTCGTCGCCATCGCGATGGCCGCCGTGTCGTTGATCCTCGTCGCTGTGATCGCGCTACGTGCCTATGCCGGCAACAATCTGAATCTGCTGGTCCGCTCGCTCGGCTATACGGTCGAGGCAGCGCTGGTATTCGGCGATCGCGTCGCGGCGGCCGAGGCGATCGGGCTGATCGCTAACAAGGAGGACGTAGCCGAGGTCATCGTCACAGATGGCAAGGGCTTGCCGTTCGCGGCGTGGCAGGCGCCCACCGGAAGTGCGATCGCAAGGCTCGAGCGGGACGTCGCTGACATTGCCTTGCCCGGGCCCGTGACCACACTGGTGCTGCACGACGGCATCGTCGTCGGTCAGGTCGAAGTACGCGGACAGGGTCACCAGTTCTTCGGCTTCCTGCTCGGTGGCATCGGCGGTATCCTGGCCTGCCTTGCCGTCAGCGTGCTTGGCGCCTATGTCAGCTCGCAGCGCCTGCTGCACAGTATCGTCGCGCCGCTGCGCGCGCTGGCCCGCGTCGCCCACGCGGTGCGGCGCGAGCGCGCGTTCGGGCAGCGGGTCGAGCCTGCGGCGATCGCCGAACTGAACGAGCTCGGCGACGACTTCAACGCCTTGCTCGACGAATTCGAAGGCTGGCAAAACAACCTGCGCGAAGCAAACATGGCGCTCGAACACCAGGCCAACCACGACGCCCTCACGGGTCTACCCAACCGCGCTCAGTTCGAGTCGCGCCTCGCGAGCTCCCTCAGCGCGGCCGCGGTCACGGGCCAGCGGGTCGCTGTGCTATATCTCGACTGTGACCGTTTCAAGGAGATCAATGACTGCCTCGGCCATGAAGCCGGCGACGTGGTGCTGGTCGGCATCGGGGCGCGGCTGCGCACCCAGTTGCGCGAGATCGATCTGGTCGCGCGCCTCGGTGGCGACGAATTCGCCGTGATGCTGGCGCCAATGCGCGAAGCGGCAAGCGCCGGCCGTATCGCCGAGGGCCTGCTGGCCAGCATGGCGCCGATGATCGTTTTGCCCGATGGCCGCACGGTGGCCACCATGATGAGCATCGGCGTTGCGCTATATCCCGATCATGCGTGCGACGCCGTCGGCTTGCTGCGCGCCGCCGATGCAGCGATGTACCGGGCCAAGCGCGCGCGACCTGGCTCGTGGCAGTTTGCCGAAGGCGTCGCCGGACCGGCCTGAAGCCAACGCCTGGCGTAGCAGCCGGGATAACGGATGGGTTCGAAAGAGCGCATGCAAGGCGGCGGACGCACTCAAGGGGAATGGGATGATGAGACACTGGTTTCCTGCAAACATCTGGCGGATGTCCATTGGGAGCGCAATGCTTCTGTGCATGCTGCTCGAGGGCTGCCAGACGCAGACGCAGCCGCAGCCGCTTTACCGCGGACTGACTCAGACGCAAGTCAACGCGCTCAAGTCGGAAGGATTCCACGAGACCGACGAGGGCTTCGAGCTCGGCTCGAGCGAACCGATCCTGTTCGACTTCGACCGCTACGACCTCAAGCCGGACGTCCGCCGGATCGTCGAGCGGATCGGCCGCACTCTCGTGTCGGTCGGCGTCGTCAGCGTCCGCGTCTACGGCTACACCGACGCAGTAGGCACGAACGCCTACAACTTCCGGTTGTCCGAGCGCCGTGCCGAGACAGTGGCGGCCGAACTCGTCGACATCGGCCTTGCTCCCGGCCGTGTCTACGCCATCGGGAAAGGCAAGCGCGACCCGGTGGGTGACAACCGCACGGACGCGGGCCGGGCCCAGAACCGCCGCGCGGCGATCGTCGTCTCGCCGCCTTGAGCCGGCGCGGCTTTCTGTTCGATTATGTCAGTCGAGCATCGGCATGCAGACCGTTTCGACATCACGAACAAGAAGCTTGCAAAAAGGCGTCGGTGCCATACATGCACGGAAAGTACGATCACCGCCTAGAAGCGCTTTTTGACAAAATAGCCCCGTCTAGAAGAACGGAGATTCGATCGAGTGCCCTGAGGTGACGGTTACGCGCAAGTTCTTTTGGCCGCGCTCGGGAAGTTCTCCTATCCTAGAAAGCGGTCCGCGCTTTTTTGATGGGTTTCCGTGTGCGCGGCCGCCAATGGGACGGAGGTTGGCTGCCGGCCCACAGTGCATCGAACATCCGTTCCAATGGTTCAGGTGAGCGTGACTTCGGGCGCATGAAAACCTTGGCATCGACGACGGGGAGCAGGAGTCAGAGATGGCGCGCCGCATACTTTTTGTCCCCTTTATCAAGGCACCAATCGTCGGTGGGAGACCCGGCCGTGCCTACGTCAACAAGAACCTGGGTTGGATCAACAGCTACAACGCTAAAGAAGTAAAAAAGAAAGCGGTTCTGGAGGGGGCAGTGGCCCACGACATTCACGAGTGCTGGTATGTCCCCCGCACGCCGAACTCCATGATCGCATCGCTCGGTCCAGACGATCAGCTCTATATTCGCGGTCACAGCCTGATCGGCCTAGAAGGGATATTTGATGAGGCCACCAAAGACGAACAGGGCAAGCCGATCCATCAGTCGAAGATGGATCAGGAACTGTTGGTGAAACTCAACGAGGGCAACGACACTGGCACGAAGAAACTCGCATTTATGCTGAAGGCGTCCGACGTTGTCACCCGTCTGTTCGAAAGCGGCCTTCGACAAGATTTCTCCGGTACGATCAAGTGCTACAACTGTCACAGCGCCGAGGGCGAACAAAACTTCGCCAAAGCACTTGAGAAGGCGCTCACTGAGCGCGGCTATAAGAAATGCCGCATCTATGGCTACACGGGCGCGCTGTCGTCGATGTATGACGGCGAACACAAGACCAGCACTGACCCGAAGGGACGCGCGCGTGATGCAAGAGTCGAGATCAAACGAACCTGACCGGGTGCCAACCAGGTCGTTATGCATACATGAC
Source organism: Paraburkholderia hospita (assembly GCF_002902965.1). Classification (GTDB taxonomy): domain Bacteria; phylum Pseudomonadota; class Gammaproteobacteria; order Burkholderiales; family Burkholderiaceae; genus Paraburkholderia; species Paraburkholderia hospita. Next base: position 1,589,296 of record NZ_CP026107.1, read on the forward strand.
TTCCGCTGCCAATCGAGATCAACGGATGGCGCTTGGTCGGCCTTATGAAAAACGGTTTTTTCGCAGTAAGGCGCACGGGGCGAACAAGGTTGATATGCAAAGTACTGCTTATGTTGCGAGGTCGTAGAATTGATCAGAAACGGACCAACGGGTTCCGCTCGCGCACGTCCTTTTCGTGCATTTTCTGGCGGTTTGCACGAGAAAATGCTCAGATTAACCAGTTGAAAATTCGTCAAGTTGCAAAAGCGTGTGAGGCCGCTCAGCCTTGCTACAGGCGGCTTCTTACGCCGTTACCGCCAGAAAATGCACGAAAAGCACGATACCCCCAAATGGGCATCTTAGTCGAATCGCGTTCGATAATATCGCTTACGATCGACTGAATGCGACGCAAGACGAGGTCCTTGCCGCGCCGCGGGCTATTCGAGTTCCTGCAACTGCTGATGCAAAACCTCTACCCGTTGCAAATGTGCGTTACCTCGTTCGCGCAAACGTTCCGCAACTAGCGAGCAAAGCAGATTAACCAGAGACGCGACTCCGGCCACGCTGTCGAACATCATCATGCCGTCGGTATGGCAGCGGATGACCCAGCGCGCAAGACGCGCCGGCTTGCCCGCGATAACATCCGACACGTAAAGCGTGCTAATGCCCGCATCAGCGAGCGCCGCCATCGCAAGTTCGATAGCGGGCACGCGCCGGCGTAATCCGATCACGATAGCGAGATCCTTCGCTCCGAGATCGCCGATGTATTCCGCTAGCGTGTCGCCCGGCGCGGGCAACACGATCACGTCGCCGCGCACTTGCACGAGTTCCCGGCGAATCATCGTCGCAATGGTGTGACTGTGCCGATATCCGATAATGACCACTCGGCGCGCGCTCGCGATGCCGCTAACCGCTTCTGCCAGCATCTGCCTGTCAAGAGAACGGAAAGTGTTTGCGAGATTGGTCACCTCGTGTTTTAGATGCGCTTCAATGACTTCATCGAGACCGCCTTCCGACTCCTTCCTTCCGCGCTCCTGCAAGTAGAGCGGCGAACCGCCCATCAGCGCGGCTTTTGCCGTTTCGCGTGCGTCGTCGTAGGAGGCATAGCCCAGCTTCTGGAAGAACCGCGTGGCCGTGGCTTTTGATACCTGCGCGTTCGCTGCAAGCTCCGTCGCGGTCTGCATGGCGAGTTGTCCCGGCGCGCTGAGGATAACGTCAGCGAGACGTTGATCGATCTCCGACAACTGGTCATAACACTCCGCGATACGGGTCTCGATCGAAGCCGGACGCTTGTTTTTCTTCGCCTGTGATGAAGCCATGAATGTTCGATAGATGCAGGAATAAGGGGAAAGCTCACCGCGGTGCAGATCCAGCACCACGCCGGTGCACCAAGACCGCCTTGCACGTTTGCCGAGCAGTCACCGCGTTCGCTGGCCTCTCCATTCTGTCACAGCAGCGCCGCGTTTTGAAATGGATGTTTCTCATCTTTCCTTTAAGAATCACTTGTTTCCATCAACTCCACTCAGAAACTATCGTTTCTTGACAAACATTGGTACGGATCCTGCCTTATATGCAGCGTCGAAAATCGAACAAACCCTCTCCACGGAGTCTGATCCGATGTCACTGCCGCGCCTTTCCCGTCTCGCGCTCACCGCCCTCGTTCCAGCGGCCGCGCTGCTTCATGCCTCCACGTCGAAAGCCGATACACTCGACGATATCAAGAGCCGCGGCAAGATGATCGTCGCCATCGACCCGACATTTGCGCCGTACGAATACACCGACGCGAATAACAACATCGTCGGCTACGATCCGGCCATTCTCGACACGGTGGCGAAGCGTCTCGGCGTGAAGATCGAATATCAACGCATGGCGTTCAGCGGCATCATTCCTGGCCTGCTATCGCATTCGTTCGATCTGGAAGGCTCCGCGCTGAACGTTACGGCGGAACGAGCGAAGCGTATCGCGTATGTGGTGCCCACCAGCAAGACTGCGAATGGCGCACTGGTTCGCTCGGATTTCTCGAAGATCCCTTCGAATCCGACACCGGAATCGCTCGCGGGCCTGACCGTCGCGGTCAAGTCCGGCAGCGCGCCCGAGACGATCATCAAGCAGTTCAACGAAACACTGAAGACCAAGAACCTCGCGCCGATCAATATCCTGAGCGTGGACAGCGTGGACCAGACCGTCGCCGCAGTCATGACTCGCCGCGCCGATTTCCTGTTCGACGACCTGACCGTTCTTGCGGGCGTCATCAAGCAGAACCCCGGCAAGTTGAAGCTAACCGGCGAACTCGGGCCTTCTCAATGGATTTCGCTGGCTACGCGCCCCGAAGACACACGTCTGAACAAGGCGATCAACGACGAAATTCTCGCGATGAAGAAAAGCGGCGAACTCGCGCGCCTTCAGAAGCAGTATCTCGGCGTAACGTTCGATACGCCGTCGGCCGATTTCATTCCTGCACAGTGAGACGCATCGGCATGAGCAATCCCATATTCGAGCTGACCGTGAAGGCCGGTCACGGTCGCGCCTTCGAAGTAAAGGCGGGCCAATTCCTGACTATCACCGACGTCGAAGGCCAGCAGGCCGCGGACTTTGTCGCGGTGACATCATCCGACAAGAGCGAAAAGCTCTCGCCCACGCATACGCGCCGCCAGTTGCGTTCGCTGTTCTTCGATGTGGGCGACGCGCTGTATTCGTCGCTCGGCCGTCCGCTGTTGCGCGTGGTCGAAGATACGGTGGGTGTGCACGATGCCAACGTGCCTGCGTGCGACGACACCCGCTTCACCGTCGACTTCAACGTGACCGGGCATCGCAACTGTCTCGACAACATGCATTCCGGGCTCGCGCTGCATGGCCTTTCTCCGTTCGATGTGCCCGAGCCGTTCAACCTGTTCCAGAACGGTCCCGTAACGCCCGATCGGCGCATGCAGGTGACCGACCCGACCAGCAAGCCCGGCGATCACATCACGTTCGAAGCCCTCGAAGACCTGCTGTGCGCGGTGTCGTCCTGTCCGCAGGACATCATTCCCGGCAACGGCCTGCGCGTAACCGACATCGCGGTTTCAATCCACGCCGCTAATCCGTCCGCTCTCCCAACCGCATAAGCGCATCGACATTCATGCTTCTACTCAAAGCTCCCCCTGAACGTTCGCCACTGCCGCCGACCCGCGTCGTTGTGCCGGCGGGCGAAAGCCGCGCCATCAACGTGAACGCTGGTCAGATTCTGCGTATCGAAGCGAACGAAGCCGGCGCGACGGCGGCGATGTTCGCCTTCAGCCGCTCGAACCCGGATATCTACATGTCCGTGCATCACACGCGCGTGTTCAGCAACTCGTATGTCTTGCAGGCAGGCATGCGCATTGTCAGCAACCGGCGTCGCGCCCTGATGGTGCTCGGTAAAGACAGCATCGGCCGTCACGATCTGCTGTTGCCCGCGTCGACGACGGCGTTCCTCGAAGCAAATGGTTACGCGGGTCAGACCGGCTGCGTCGAATCGGTCGCGAAGATCGTCGCCGAAGAAGGACTGACGCCGCCGAAGCTGCCCGATCCGATCAATCTCTTCATGCACGCCGATCTGCACCAGGACGGCAGTATCGAGCCGAAGGCGAACGCCACGCGTGCGGGCGATTTCGTCGCGTGCCGGGTCGTCGCGGACATGACGTTCGTCGTGTCCGCGTGTTGCACCGGCATCGCAGGCAACGACACGCCGGGCATGCTGGAACTCGCCACCGCCGAAGAACTGATAGAGCTGTAAGGGCGAGGACGACTGCATGTGGCTCGACCCTCAGGTCATTCAAAGCGTGCCGTCGCTGCTGGACGGCTGGATGCTGACCGTGGAGCTGACGCTGCTGGGCGCGGCAGGCAGTCTCGCGTGCGGGCATCTGGCGCTCGCGATGCAGTTGACGCGCATCGCGCCCTTGCGATGGCTCGCACGCCTGTACATCAGCTTTATGCGCGGCACGCCATCGCTCGTGCAGTTGTTCATGGTGTTCTTCGCGTTGCCGCTGATCGGCCTCGGCGGTCGGCCAATGCTGGCCGCCGCACTTACGCTCGGCCTGAACAGCGGAGCGTACACGGCGGAGATCCTGCGCGGCAACATGCGCGTCGTGACGCGCGGGCAGATCGAGGCAGCGACCGCGCTCGGCATGGCGCCGTGGCTTATCGCGCTGCGTATCGCACTGCCGCAGATGCTCAAGGCGAGCCTGCCCGCGCTCGTCAACGAGTTCACGATCCTGCTGAAAACGACACCACTCGCCTCTGTCGTGGCCGTCACCGAACTGGTGTATGCCGGCCAGATGGTGATCGCGCGCATCTATACGTCTACTCAGATCATGCTGCTCGTGAGCGTTGGATATCTCGCCGTAGTGCTGCCAGTGATCTGGCTCGGCAGGCGATTGCGGCAACGTGCACCTTCGACGATGCGAGGCACATGAGATGACTTTCGATCTTGCTGTACTCACCGCTTACGTGCCCGCCTTGCTGCACGGGTTCGTCGATACGATCTGGCTGTGCGTTCTGAGCGGCGCGCTGGCCTGCGCACTCGGCATCGCGCTCACGGTCGGTCAACGGCGCGGGTCGCGCCTGCTCGTCGTGCTGATCGATGGTTATGTGGCGCTCACGCTCGCGTTGCCACTGCTCGTGCTGCTATACGTGACGTTCTATGTGCTCCCCGACTTCGGTCTGCTGCTTCCCGCGTCGGTGGTCGGCGTACTCACGCTCGCGATCTACTATGCCCCCTACGTCGCGCAGGTGATTCAGGCCGCTATCGACGCCGTGCCTGCGGGAACGATCGAAGCAGGCGTCGCGATCGGCATGTCGCCGCTTGCGATCGGGCGCCGCATCGTCGCGCCACAGGCCCTGCCCTTACTGCTACCCACGCTGACCGGGCTGATGATCGGCCTCTTCAAGGACTCGGCGCTCCTGTCCGTCATTTCGGTGCACGAGCTCATGTTCACCGCCAAGGGCGTCGTGTCCGATACCTACGCACCGCTTGAAGTCTATTTCGCCGTGGCGCTCGTCTACTGGGCGACAACAGCCACGCTCAATCATGCGACCCGGCAGTGGGAACGCCGGCTCGCGCTTGCACACGGCGTCGCGCTCGAACGGTAAATTCCGATGAAACTCAACGCAGCCCCTGCCATACGCGCCCGCGACGTCGTCAAGTCGTTCGGTGCGCAACGCATTCTCGATGGCGTCAGTCTCGATGTCGCACGAGGCGAAGTCATCTGCATCCTCGGGCCGTCTGGTTCGGGAAAATCCACGCTGCTGCGCTGCCTCAACTGGCTCTCGCCGCCCGATGCGGGTGAGGTGTGGATCGGCGATGAACGCGTCGGCATGCGCAATGCGTCCGTGCCGCGTCCCGAACGGGAGATTCGCGCACAACGCAGCCGCATCGGCATGGTGTTTCAAAGTTTCAATCTCTGGCCGCATATGAGCGTGCTGGAAAACGTGATGGAAGGTCTGCTTTCCGTCAAACGCATGACGCGCCTCGACGCGAGCGACGTTGCCGTGGAAGCATTGCGACGGGTCGGCTTGTCCGGCAAACACACAGCGATGCCCGGGAGCCTGTCGGGCGGTCAGCAGCAGCGCGTTGGCATCGCCCGCACGCTCGCGATGGCACCGGAAGTCATCCTCTTCGACGAACCGACTAGCGCGCTTGATCCCGAACTCGTCGGCGAAGTGCTCGCGGTGATGCGCGGCCTCGCCGACACGCAGACGACGATGATCGTCGTCACGCACGAAATCGGCTTCGCACGCGACGTGGCCGACCGCATCGTCTTTATGGACGGTGGCAAGATCGTCGAAATGGGACTGCCCGCGCAGATCATCGATCACCCTTCGTCGGCGCGTCTGCGCCAGTTTCTTCACCGCTTCACACCGCACGGATCCCACTCATGACTTCTTCTCCTACACCCATCACTGTGCCCGCCGGACACGGCAAGGCAGTCCGTCTCAACGCAGGCCAGGCGGTGCGCGTGATCAACACGCACGGCACACAGGTCGCCGATTGCTGGGCGTGGAACGCCTACGATCTCGCCGAATACATGTGCATGGAGACGACGCGCGTCTGGAACCAGCGCCTCAATCCCGTTGTCGGAGACAGCTTCGTCACCAATCAGCGTCATCCCATCCTCACTGTCGTCGAAGACACGACGCCTGGCGTGCACGACACCTTCATGGCCGCCTGTGACCGCAAGCGCTATCAGTTGCTCGGCGTGCACGGCTATCACCGCAACTGCTGCGACAACATGTTCGAAGGCATGTTCGAACTCGGCGTGACGCCACCGCGCGCCAATCTCGCGTCGTTCAACATCTTCATGAACATTCGCGTGCAGTCGGACGGCATCACTCTGCATACGCTGCCAACCGTAACCAGACCCGGCGAATACATCACGCTGCGCGCGGAGATGGACTGCTTTGTCGCGTTTTCCGCGTGCCCGCAGGACATCGTGAAGATTCAGGGACAAGGCGACAACACGCCGAAGCCCGTCGATATCGTCGTGCTCAGCGATTTCCACTCCGACTTGCCCGGCACGCAAACCTGGGTTCCGCAAGCCTGACAACCCGCCATCGCCAAACATGCCAATCCCAACAGTCGATGTCAGCGCGCCTGCCGTCGCGCGCATACCTTCGACCTGAACGCAGCGCCCGTCGTGACGCATGCGCGCTTCAACATCTTCCCGGACGAGGGCGTTTCGCGCCTGAAGCCGATCGGCGTTGCGGTGGGCCAGGCGGAAAGCGACTTGCGCTGCGCGGTGCGCGCCTGGTGGACGTCCTGCAACAGACGGATAAAAAGCTCCGCGCTGGGCGCAAGCTGGCGGTCTTCGACCTTGATCAGCGCGAAGACCGACGTATAGCTGAGCGGCTCGGCATTCGCGACCGGCACGAAGGGGTATATCGATTGCAGCGCGCCCGCATAGTGCGTCGGGAGGAATCTGCGCGCAACCACGCTGGGCGGCCCGGCGGCTCGCACGCCCGTGCTGATAGCCGGTGGGAGCGTACGGTTGACTCAATTGGCCCCGTTCGTGCTTGCATGAGGTGCAGGAGGACACGCCATGTACCGAGCCGCTTTCGTCACGCCTGAGATGTTGCTGATCGAATGTTCGATGGCGCAATCGCCCGAAATGACGAAGCACGGGTTCGCTAGCGCTGCGCAGCAACTGCGAGAACTGAATCAGACCGCGCTTGCCTTCGTCTTGCGACTGACGTACACGCTCTGCGGACTCCGATAACTACATCTTCGGCCCAACGGCGCGCCACCCTTGCCATACTCCCAACTGGTGCATCGCCACGCGCGGCGGTGCATTCGCATCTCTTCACTTCTCCTATTTCGGTGCACACGGAGACGCCCAGCAGCCGGCACATCGGAGAGGCACCGGATAGTCCTATCGCATCTGTTCGATCACGCCGGACTTCACCGCGACTCCCTCCCGAAGTACGTTGCGAATTTTTTTAGTAGATCGCGCTCCATCTTTACTTCGGCGAGCTCCCGCTTGACCCACCCGAGCTCAGCTTCGATCTCCGTCAACGGCTTTTGATGCTGATCTACACGCTCCAGCTTGCCGGCCTTCGCAGCACGCACGCAGTTTGCCACTGTCTTCATTGATATCGACACCCGACGCGCAGCCTCCGATACGCCAACGCCCTCGGTCATTGCAAGCTTCACCGCCTCTTCACGGAATTCCTTCGTGTAGACGGCTTTGGGGATTCGGTTCATGTATACCTCCATTCCTGAATTTTACGGAATGTTGGCTTCCGCTTTTTCCGGGCGGCCTTACCTCTTCGCGCAGCCTGTGCTCGGAGCGAATGCCTAGGCAGTAGCCCACGATCAGCATACGGACTATCAACTCTGGATCGACCGAGGGACGCCCCGTATGGCTATAGAACGGTGCGAGGTGCTGCCGCAGATCGTCAGCGTCAAAGAAGCGGTCGATCCCGCGCAGCAGGTGGTCGAGCAGAGCAGCCAACAACCGAAGGTATACCTGCACGTCGCGCCTGATCAGCAGCCTCCCTAATGCGTGAAACGTACGCAGGTGAGGACCGGCTTCATTACGCTATGGAATAGTGTCTATGACTCTACACACATAGATGGGTTATTTTGGCGGGTCTAATGTCGTTGCACGAAGTTGGTTCGCAATATCCGTTGTCTCAACCACATCAGGAATCCGCTCCATTGCTGGGAAATCGGTAGATCGGTTGACCTTAGGAGAATTGGAATCTCATGCCCGCAACGATGGCAGCAACGCCTTCCGCTCGAATCCACGCATCAGACCCAGCCTGCTGCCAGAAAATGAAAAGCTTGATGTTAGAAAGTATTTCGATAACCCGATCAATCGGTCGCATACAAACCACTGCGATCATTTAACTGGGTACATCCCCATCTATCGATGAGGTATTCGACTTCTGTAAAAGCTTCATCGTCTCGACAACCGAATTGCAAGATAACCTGAGCCGGGATCATGACTTTCTCAGACATCAAAGCTGACGCAACAACCACGAACGGATGGCGTTTCAAACTTGGAATGGGCCTCTTTGTCTCCGCTTTTGCGTTGTTGCCAATCGTACCTATCGCCGCTTCTCTCGGCACACCCGCAACAACCATGGCTGCTCTGACGGGGATCATTCTCGTCGCGAACAAGGTTCTGCTTATGACTTGTGTGGCCGTTATGGGCAAGCCCGGCTTTCAACGACTCAAGGCGACAGTGATGGGCTATGTAAAACGTTTGGCTCCAACGAGGACTGGTGGCTCTGCCCGCCACCTGAGCGGGCTGATGAAGTCTGTTACGAACCGGGGACGCAGACGCGCTCAGCAGCGCGTTGATTCAGATGACAGCGCCACATAAATGCCACCAGTGATAGGTAGTTGAGGCAGGCCCGCATGCTTTGCACGTTGCAGGATATCTCAATGGAGTCACTCACCGTGCGCTTTGCTAGCTAGCGCGTCGTAATTCAATGATGCCAGATTAGTTCACTTCCCCAGATCCCCGAGGCGACTCAATCGCCGCGTTGTCTAAATCTCCGGGCAGCCTTGACGTCTCCATTCGGAATTGGCCCACAAACTTACCTAACGCATAGTCACAATCTCGGCTACCGCGGGCGGCATGGTAGAAGGTCGACCGACCGGTGCTTTGAAATAACCGCGGCGAACAAGGCCATTCGCAGTGCGGTTTGACTGGCACTTTCGCATTCGCGCGGGCGGTGCATCGTATTGAATAACTTGATCGATATAGCGTCGACCTGTGCCTCGGCTGGCGTGCCGCCTTCACGAAGGTGGAGTTGACCGGGAGAAGAATCGAATCCGCGAAGTTCGAAAAGATCGGCTTCATCACGATGGGTAATAGTATCTATGACGTTGAGCCCGTAGAGAGATTAATTTGGCGAGCCTAATGTAGTTGAACGGCATCACTCGCAGTATGCAGCGTCCCGAATGACGGCAAGTCCGCTGCAATGCACGGAAATCCGTAGTTCGGCTCGACATCAGGAGAAGCGGAATGTCATACGCGCTACGACGGCAGCATGCCTTACCCGGTGAACTCAAGCGCGAACACGCCCTCTTTTCCGGCATTGGCCCGCCGTCGAGCAGCCTCCAGTCAACCCCTCTCCCTAAGGCGGAACCGCGATCCACGATCAGCACGACTATCGAAGGCGAACACAAGCAGGCCTTCACACGAATCAAACCCTTTCGGAATGGCACGCCTAAAGGCAGTTATCGGATTGCCGTTGCGCGCGTGACCGGATTGGAATGCACGCCGATGTCGACTTTTCCGTCGGGTCTCGGCCATCAAAATGTTGAGAAGTCTTTTGTTCACACTCCGCGCCTCCCGTTGGCGTAACAATACGTGCTCGCATAGGCGTTCCGGGTCGATGGGCAGACATATGCGCCACTAACGCGCTCCGTTTTTCCATCCCGCACAAGGAAACTCATCAATAGCGCCGTTCGAAGTCGGACGGGCGCAAAGGGGAAGCTATGCCTTTTTTCGAGTTTGGCGGCTGTTGTCGTTCGATAGGTGTCACCCTGGTGGCGAGCGCCACGCTTGCGTCAAGCTGGACAACGACCACGCATGCCACGGAAGGCGGCGGGAGCAACTATCCCGTCGGCGTGAACACGCTACTTTCGGGCGTTCAGCCTCCCCCGGGCAGCCACATCTATGTCTATCTGCAGGCATACGAGGCAACGACGCTCGAAGGCAATAACGGAAGCCCGACCGCCAGCGTATCGGAGTTCTCACTGCACGCGCAGGCGGCAGCTTTCAGACTGTCCCATGTCTGGCGGGATGTAACGTTCCTCGGTGCAACCCTCGAGTCGCGGACGAATATTCCATTTGTGAATCTCGATCTGCACTTCGACGCGCACACGCCGAAAGGTACGGTCTACAAAAGCGGCACAGCGACCGGATTGTCGGACCTGACTGTCGGGCCACTCTTCCTCGGATGGCATCTCGGCAACCTGCATCAAATCCTGGGCCTCGAGTTCTTCTTGCCGACGGGCAGTTACGACACAAGCCGGCTCGTGAACCCGGGGCGGCACTACTACTCGATGCAGCCGAACTACGCCGTCACGTGGATGCCAGTGCCGAATGTGGAGTTCAGTGCTCGTGCGCTTTACAGCATCAATTCCGTCAACCACGCAACCGACTATCACTCGGGGAACGAGTTTATCGTCGACTACAACGCCGGGTTTCGCTTCACTCCGATGTGGCAGATCGGGGTGAGTGGCTATTTCTATAGACAGGTGACAGACGATACACAGCACGGTCAGTCGGTAAATGGCAACGGGAACCGCGGAGAGGTTCTTGCTGTGGGCCCGTCGATCGCCTACGGCACACGTAAGTTCTCTGTGGCGCTCAAGTACCAGCGCGAAATGATGGCTCGCAATCGGCCAGAAGGGAATCGGATCTGGCTGCAGATGTATATGCCTTTTCAATAGACGTCGTCCTGTCGTCGATCGACGGGGTCTGGCCTTCGCGATCGCAACATCACGCAATCCGTCGACTGCTCATCATGCAGGCTCCGCTTCATTCCGCGACGGAATAGTGTCTATGAGGCTGCATCCGTAGAGTTAGGTGTTTGATCGGTGTACTGTAGATCAGACGAAACACCCGAAATATCTCGTCGTAGATCGAACACGATGAGCGCCCCCATCGCCCGGATTTTAGGTTATTTGCTGTTCCACCCGATCGACCTGAGAGAGGAGTTATTTCCCCAATGTGTACAACTTATTTGATCCATGCGAGTGCGCTTATGCGCTCTGTTAAGTCATCCCCGACGCGCCCTGAAATGGAGGTGACCTCATGGCAGTCGCGCTGATCACGGGAGCCAGTCGAGGCATTGGCGCGGTCATTTCGATGACTCTGGCCCAGCAAGGGTACAAGGTGGTCGTCAACCATCGTGCCAGTGCACCGCATGCAGAAGACGTCGCTGCGACGATCGTCGCGGCAGGCGGAGAAGCCATGGTGATCAAAGCCGACGTCACCGAGCCGAACGATGTCGCCGCCATGACCGACGAAATCAATCAACGATGGGGCGGAGTCGACGTTCTCGTGCACAACGCGTTGACGCCGTATGACGTCACTTCATTCGCCAACCTGAACTGGGAACAACTCGGCGGTAAGGTCGACACTGAACTGCGCGCCGCCTTCCTGGCAACGAAAGCGGTTGTGCCCGGAATGATTTCTCGCGGTCACGGGCGGTTGATCTACCTGAGTACTCTGCTATCGCGTCGCCCACGCGACGGGATGATTACGTTGGGCACGGCCAAGGCTGCCTTGGACCAGTTCGTGCGATACGTCGCATTGGAGCTGGCCCCTAACGGCATCACCGCCAATCTCGTCGCGCCGACCACGGTGGAGGGCGCTACTTCAGCCGGGCTGATCTCCGCTGAACGGCTGAAAGCGATCGCCGCATCCATCCCGATGGGACGGCTTGCCCGTCCAGACGAAGTCGCGAATACAGTGGCGTACCTGGCAAGTGATGCGTCGGGCTTCACCACTGGCCACTACATTCCCGTAAGCGGTGGCTTTGGAATGGAATGACCTTGAAGAGCACCCGATTCGTATCCGAGGCTCGAAAAGGAACGACTTCTCCGATCCACCTGTTTGACCTGACAGAGGTGTTAATTGCCAATGCTCTCGATTGACCTCACTTATGTAGGGGCCGGTATTCACGAGGAACTGATCGCACACGTAGCCGATCAAGAAGGATATTTCGAAGATGAAGGTGTTCGCGTCGCGCTCCGCGACGGAGCCGTCTGGAATACCGAGCGCGTGCGCGCCGGAGCAACCATCGGTCTCGGTCGCGCACTGATCTCGCGGATGACCAGCGGCATCCAATGGACCGCCCTGAGCGTCAACACGCACCGACCGCTCTTCTGGTTCGTCGGCGCCAACGGCGTGAAGTCAATGGAAGATCTCCGAGGCCGTCGACTGGCGGTCCACGGACCCCGTACTGCTCCTGGGGTTTTCGCGCGGATCGTGTTACGCAAGCACGGGCTGGATCCCGACCGGGACGTCGAATGCGTGGAGCGAATCCCAGGTGACTATCAAATGGACCTGCGACGCCTTCGCGACGGGTCGATTGATGCGGCGTACGTGGGCAGCACCTTATCGGTTGAACAGGTGGTCCAGGAGGAAGGTTTTTCGTTGCTGTCCTGGGTGGGCGACCATTTCCAGATTCCCACCGTTGGACTCGCCGTGGACCCTTCGCGCATCTCGCTCGACGATCCAGCTTTGCAGGCGTTGGTACGGGCCTATAAACGGTCGCTCAAGACGATCGCCGAACAGCCCAGTCTGGCCATCGAACATATCGCCTCGATGTTAGGCCGACTGACTCACGCTGAAGCGGAGCAACACTACGAGCGCTACATCCGGCCACATTTCACCACTGACGGCCGGGTGGACCTCAAGGTTGCCAAAGAAGGCGTTGCTGCCGTTGCCGCTGAACTCGGTGTCTCTGCAGGTACCGCCGACCAGATGTATCTGTCGACCTTATAAGCGGGCCGTTGCATCGATCTGGAATTCGTGCAGTGCCGTCTCATGAAGCTATTTCCGGCCTGCACGCCCCCGCAATATAGACTCAGCAGAGAATTTTGCCCAGCCGCGTTAATGCGTTCAACTTGGCTGGGATTTTAGTCTGGTTGGTTCATTTCGAATAAACCAGAAAGAATTTGGCGTGACCGCCAAACGCACGCGCGGCTCTGACGTTACGGCTTTTCCTAGGGCGAATTATCCAACGAAGCGGACGTGAACATCTTTTATCTTCACGTCCATGTATCGAAGGAATAGTGTTTATTCCGCTAATCCGTAGATTCCTCCAAAAGAATCGATAACAATAAATTCCAGTAACAGAAAGGAAAACAGTCACCCGAGTAACCTTCCATCTGGAGACGCGGTATGCCTAGCAAGCAGAAAACCCAAGAGTCAGAACCCGGCTTCACAATTGCCGCGCGGCAGGCAAATCTTCCGGAAACAGAATTCACCGAAGTAAGCGCGACTGAGATGAGAGACGCGCTTTCCAAGGCAATCACTCCCGTGACTGTCCTCGCTACAGACGGCCCGAGTGGGAGAGCTGGTGTCACCTGCTCTGCCGTCTGCTCGGTTTGTGACACGCCGCCAACTATCCTGGTTTGCGTCAACCGCAATAGCTTCACCAACGGTGTAATCAAAGCGAACGGGATACTTACTGTGAACTGGCTGAGCGCCGATCAAAGTGAACTGTCGCAGCTTTTTGCCGGGGTCGGTGGGTTATCGATGCCAGAACGGTTTGCGAGAAGTCAATGGGGAACGCTGGCGAGTGGCGCACCTTACTGCAAAGAAGCAATGATGACGCTCGACTGTCGTGTTGCAGATGCCATTGAAGTTGGAACGCACAGCCTTATTTTCGCACGCGTCATTGCAACCACGAAGGCAGATGAGCGTCACCCCCTCGCTTACTATCAGCGCGCCTACGCAACGACCCACCCCGCAACACTTTAACCAGTCGTTTTCATTTAAATACTCGAAGGAGAAAACCATGATCCGAACCGGTCGTCAATACCTCGAATCGCTGAATGACGGGCGTCAAGTCTGGGTTGGAAACGAAAAGATCGATAACATCGCAACGCATCCGAAAACGCGTGACTATGCGCAGCGTCATGCGGATTTCTACGATCTGCATCATCGGGCCGATTTGCAAGACGTCATGACCTATGTCGACGAAAATGGCAAACGCCGTTCAATGCAATGGTTCGGCCATCACAACAAGGACCAGCTCCGTCGTAAGCGGAAGTACCACGAGACGGTGATGCGCGAAATGGCTGGCGCATCTTTTCCCCGAAGCCCCGATGTGAACAACTACGTCTTGCAGACGTACCTCGATGATCCCACGCCATGGGAGACCCAATCTATCGGCGCGGAAGGTCACATCAAGGCAAAAAACATCGTGAACTTCGTCAACTTTGCGAAGGACAATGATTTCAATTGCGCGCCGCAATTTGTCGATCCGCAAATGGACCGCTCCAACCCCGAAGCACAGGCTCGCTCGCCGGGTCTGCGTATCGTCGAACAGAACGAGAAGGGAATCGTTGTCAACGGTATCAAGGCAATCGGCACTGGCGTCGCCTTTGCCGACTGGATCCATATCGGCGTGTTCTTCCGTCCGGGTATTCCCGGCGAGCAGGTTATTTTCGCGGCGACGCCCGTCAATACAAAAGGGGTGACGATCGTTTGCCGTGAAGGCGTCGTGAAGGATGATCCGATCGAACACCCGCTCGCCTCCCAAGGCGACGAACTCGACGGCATGACCCTTTTCGAAAACGTCTTCATTCCGTGGACGCATGTCTTCCATATCGGCAATCCAGAGCATGCGAAGCTTTACCCGCAACGTGTGTTCGACTGGCTGCATTACCATGCGCTGGTTCGCCAGATGGTGCGCGCAGAACTGATGGCAGGACTGGCTGTACTGATCACCGAGCATATCGGAACCAACAAGATTCCGGCCGTCATGACCCGCGTTGCAAAACTGATCGGGTTTCACCAGGCGATGTTAGCCCACGTCATCGCGGCCGAAGAGTTGGGCTTCCATACACCTGGAGGACACTACAAGCCGAATATTCTGGTCTACGACTTTGGCCGCGCGCTCTATCTGGAGAACTTCTCGCAGATGATCTACGAGCTGGTCGATCTTTCCGGGCGCAGTGCACTGATCTTCGCCAGCGAAGACCAATGGAACGATGCAACGCTTAATCCGTGGTTTGAACGCCTGAACAGCGGCCCCGTTGGCAAGCCGCATGACCGCGTGCAGATCGGCCGTGTGATTCGCGACCTGTTCCTGACGGACTGGGGCAGCCGCCTGTTCGTTTTCGAAAATTTCAACGGTACGCCGTTGCAAGCCATTCGCACCCTCACCATGCAACGCGCCGAATTCTCGGGATCGGGCCCGTACGCAAAGCTCGCTCGCAAGGTTTGCGGAATAGAGCTGGAATCCGATGGCAACAGCGATTACAAAGCGACTGCCGACTACGCGAAAGCGCTCGATTCGGCACGACATCAGGAATCGCTGGCACTCAGCGGCACCATGGCCATCTGACGCATTGGCAGCCTGCGTTCGTTAGCTGCCTGCGCCAGAACCGATGGAAGTACCGTGCTTTTGCACGGTACTGTTTCTCTCCAGAGAAGGTGACAAACTATGGTTGAAGAGAACTTTTTGGACCGTGTGTTTCGCAAGGGTCGTAGCCAGAACGGATGGCTCGACGAACCGGTATCCGACGAACAGTTGAAGCAGGTTTACGAACTGATGAAGTGGTGCCCCACTTCAGTCAATTGTTCACCGGCGCGAATCGTTTTCGTACGTAGTGAGGCTGGAAAGGCGAAACTGAAAGACGCTTTGAGCCCAGGGAATATCGAAAAAACCATGACTGCGCCTGTACTCGCAGTCGTCGGCTATGAGACGCGGTTCTATGAGGAGTTGCCAAGACTCTTTCCGCATAATCCTGCGGTCAGGGCCTGGTTCGAAGGCGAAGCAAAGATCGGGTTCGCAGAAACGACTGCCTTCCGCAATGGAACCTTGCAAGGCGGATATCTGATCGCAGCGGCGCGTGCGGTCGGCCTGGACTGTGGTCCGATGTCCGGTTTCGACAATGCGAAAGTCGACGCCACGGTGTTTTCTGGCACATCGATCAAGTCGAACTTCATTTGCGGCCTTGGTCGCGGGGACCCTTCCAGGTTGTTTGCTCGCAGCCCGCGGCTCTCTTTTGAAGAAGTCTGCAAGGTAATCTGATCCGCTGTTAATGACGCGTATGGGAGTCTTCCATGATAGTCATCTCCGATCCAGGTGAGTTCAATCTGTCCGGGTCGGCCGTGTCGATCGGGATGTTCGATGGCGTTCACCGTGGACACAGGCGTGTTTTGCGGAACCTGCGAGATCAAGGATCGGTCTTGCAGATTCCCACCGTTCTCGTCACGTTTGATCCTCACCCGCTTGCCACGTTGCGTCCTGAGTCATGCCCACCGCTCCTATCCACGCTTGATGGTCGCATGGATCTGTTAGCGTCCACCGGATGTGTCGACTACTGCGTCGTTCTGAGATTCGATCGACGGCGAAGTACCGAATCGGCGGATGGCTTTGTACGGGGAACGTTGGTTGACCGTTTGGGCATACGCTCATTGATCGTCGGCGAGAATTTCGCGTGCGGCAGTGGTCGACAAGGGAATATCGCGTACTTGCGCAATCTCGGCGATCGCCTGGGATTTGAAGTACGCCCCGTGCCGCTCCGGTCGACTACCCGCATTGAGAACGGCGTGCATTGTTCTTCGAGCGAAACACGAAGGCTAATCCAGCAAGGTGATATCGCTGGCGCAAATGCGATGCTGGATCGCCCGCATGAGTTGTCCGGGACGGTGTACGGCCCGAATGAATCTGCTTGCCGCGTGATCGACCTCCTGGTTCCCCGCGATATGTGTTCACCGCCGTCGGGAGATTACGCTGGAACGGTGAGAAAGCACAATGTTGCGGCGCCATGGATTGGCGCGATCTTGCAGGTTCGAGAACAACATCCATCTGTTGGTGCACGCACGCTGCGCCTGCTTGTTGAGAAGGACACGGAAAGCGCGCCCGGTGACGCGATGACCGTCCGATTCCACGACACAGCGAGATCGGCTACGAGCCGTTTCGCATTCGCCAATATGGCCTCTATGTGACGAATCCAGGTGAGAACAATCATGAACAACTTTACCTATACGAGCCGTCCGCAGCGAGTTGTCTTTGGCGTCGGTGCTCTAGCCCAAATTGAAGCGGAAGTCGATCTACTTGGCGCCCGTCGCGCACTCGTACTCGCCACACCTGATCAGCGTCGGGATGCAGAACGAATAGCGGAGATGCTCGGACCTCGCGTCGCCGGCGTGTTCGATCGGGCGACCATGCATGTACCCGTTGAGATTGCCCGCGAAGCGCGCGATCTTGCGCGCCGTCTCGATGCCGACTGCGCGATAGCAATTGGCGGTGGGTCGACGACAGGACTTGGAAAAGCTATTGCACTCGAGTCGGACTTTCCGATTCTTGCCGTTCCGACTACCTATGCCGGTTCCGAAATGACACCGATATACGGCATAACCGAAGCGGGGTTGAAGAGGACCGGCCGCGATATTCGTGTGATGCCAAAGACAGTGATCTACGATCCCGAACTCACGTATTCGCTGCCAGTTTCGTTGAGCGTCAGCAGCGGGATCAATGCGATCGCTCACGCGGCCGAAGGTCTTTACGCCATAGACGCCAATCCGATTACAAACCTGATGGCGGCCGAGGGCATTGCCGCCATCGGACGATCGCTACCGCTTCTGACACTCGACGCTGACAATGCGGAAGTTCGGCGTGCGCGCTCGGACGTGCTCTATGGTGCGTGGCTGTGTGGATCCGTGCTAGGGAACGTCAGCATGGCTCTGCATCATAAACTTTGCCATACGTTAGGCGGCACTTTCAACCTGCCGCACGCAGAAACTCACACCATTGTCTTGCCACATGCACTTGCCTATAACGCAATGGCCGCCTCCCGTTCAATGGAGCGCATCGCTGGCGCGCTAAATGGCAACAGCGCGCCGCAAGCCACTTTCGATCTGGCGAAAATGAATGGCGCACCTCTGGCACTGAAGGATATCGGAATGAAAGCGTCGGATCTCGACAAGGCATGCGCGATCGCGCTGGAGAATCAGTATCCCAACCCTCGTCCGCTAGAGAAAGTGGCGATAAGACAATTGCTACAGCATGCGTACGAAGGTGTACGACCGTCTATCTGATTGCACGATGCACGGCATAAGGCACTGTTAATTTAGACGTCTCGTTTGATCACCAGCACTCAACATTGAGAGACAAACATGCGCAACCTCGACGAACACACCGTGACGCAAGCAGTGGTCGATCTCTTATCCGGCACCCCCGATCCTCGCCTGAAGTTGATACTCGTCCGTTTGATCACTCATTTGCATAACTTCGCGCGGGAGGTCGAACTGACTGAAGAAGAGTTGCTTGAAGCGATCTTGTTTCTGACGGCGACAGGGCAGAAATGTAGCGACAAACGGCAGGAATTCATCTTGTTGAGCGACGTCCTCGGGTTATCGATGCTGACAGTTGCGATGAACAACAAAAAGCCAGAGGGCTGTACGGAATCGACTGTTTTCGGACCGTTTCATGTAGAGGGCGCGCCCGTGTATGACAATGGTGCCGATATTGCCAACGGCGCGGTGGGTGAACCTTGCCTCGTACGCGGTACCGTGAAGGATCGAAACGGCGTACCCATTGCTGGGGCAGAGCTGGAAGTCTGGCAGGCCGACGCGGAAGGAAACTACGACGTTCAGTATCCGGATCTGAAGACCCATCAAGCTAGAGGTGTGCTCAGATCGCGACCGGACGGAAGTTTTGAGTTTCGTACCGTTGTCGCTGTCGCCTACCCTATTCCCGTCGATGGTCCAGTGGGTGACTTGCTGCGTGCAACCGGACGCCACCCGTGGCGCCCCGCGCATCTTCATTTCATGATCAAGGCGAAACAGTACCAGACGTTGGTTACACACGTGTTTCGTAACGGCGACCAGTATCTGGATTCCGACGCTGTTTTTGGCGTACGACAAACATTGGTGGCCGACTGGATCAGGCAGCCCGACGGAGGCTATACATTGAATTACGATTTCGTCTTGAACCCGGCAGACTAAGGCAACGCGCAGAAGCGGCATTCCAACAGATAGAAAGCCTCGGTTTCAGGTCTGCATCAGATTTCTGTTCGATGCAGACCCGAACGCGTTCACGCTTTACGCCGGTGTCGAAAACAGCTTGCGAAACACATTTCGGAGCCATTGATTGCCGGGTTCAAGGTGGCACCGATCGTGCCAATACTGTGCGATCTGAAGCTTGGGCAAAGAAATTGGTGGCTCGACCAATTGGAGGTCGAGGTCGCGGCTCATTGTCACCGCGAGCGTCTTTGGCACAGTCGCGATTACGTCGGAGTGTTTCGTGATTTGTGCTGCCGAGGTAAATACGGGAACGCGACATACGATATTTCTGCGCGGCACCTCCGACTCAATGATCCGCTCAATTGACAGGTGCTCGTGCCCAGTGCCCAGCGCGGACACGAGCGCGTGCTTCTCAGCGACAAACTGTTCTTTGCTTGGATGCGCACCTATCCGCGGATGGTCTTTGCGCACCAGGCTGACGTACGTCTCGGTCCACAGTGGCAGACGCCGAATACCCATGGTCAGCGAAGGGAAGGAACCGATCGCCAGATCGACGAGCCCCGATTCGAGCCACAAATCCAAATGTTGTGCATCGCACGGAATCGACTGGACGCATATGCCAGGCGCTTCAGAAGCCAGGTAGTTCAACAGTGTCGGGAATATCTTCACCACACCCGCATCTATAAGAAAGAAACTGAACTTTCGCGTAGACGTTTTTGGATCGAATGACGCATGCTCCGAGCGCAGCGTGCTCACTTTCTTTAGTATCGTCCTCACGGGTTCTGCGAGTTCAAGCGCCTTCGGAGTGGGCTCCATCCGCAGTGCGACACGCACAAAAAGCGGGTCTCCAAAATACAGCCGCAGTCGCGCCAGCGTTTTGCTCAACGCAGGCTGCGAAAGATTCAGCACACGCGCAGCCTTGGTCAGGCTATGTTCGGCCAGCAACACGTCGAATACTTGCAAGTGGTGGAGGTCGAGGTCGACATCACCTTCATTTCTTTGCGGAATAGTGTCCATGCGGTAGCGGTCCCGTCAGAGCTAATTTGGCGAGTCAACTGTATCTGATTCAAAAACCGCTGCCACTCGGAATATTCACCGACTTACAACAGCTACTGAGAAATCATTCTTGCCCGGAAAGCGCGCGAATCTGGCATCTGCAGATGCGGCCATGAACACTATGAACCTCTAACGCAAATGACCATGTCATGCAAGCCCAGTAGTTCGAATACTGGCATTGCCGACGCCGACTCGATGCCTCGTCTTCACTTTCTCGATTTACTTCGCGTCAGCCATTCCTTCGACGCCGATGCTTGGTGACCTTCGCCGCTCCCGTCAACGGTGTTCTCGCTCATCGGTCGGACTGTTCGAAAATGTCGAGATCGGCAAAGAGAACGGCAGCGCAAGAATCATCAACAACATCAGTGAGACGGCGCGACGACTGCGCGAAGCGGTGATGATTGCGGCGCCGGAAATCGGAACGCTTACTGACTGATCACGACAGTCGTGCGGCGTCTGCCGCGCCCAACGTTGCTCACTCGCGGGCGGCAGCAGATCCGCGGTTGGCGGATCGTCCGATATTCAGCGACTAAGCTGCTCGGACTTCACTGAACTTTGATGTGAGATTTTGCGCGCGGATGGGGGTGGACGCATCGCGAAACTCTCCCCCAGACTTCGCGGAAGTTTGATGGCGAACTCGTTGACGATATTCGCTAGGGTTGGTATCAAGCCTCCTTGCGAATATCGCCCGCATTTGACTACTGCTGTGGAACCCACATCGATACGCCACCGTTTTTAGAGGCAGATCGGTCTCCCCCAGCAACTTGCGCGAGAAATCAATGCGGATCTGCTCCACGAAGGCTGACGGCGTCATATTGGCGTGTTTTGCGAAGGTCCGCGAGAACGTGCGCCGACTGACGCCTACGGCGTCAGCCAACTGTTCGATAGACAGCTGCTCGCTGATGTTATCAGTGACATAGCGCAAGACCTTCGCGACGACGGTCTCCTCCTTCGGGCCCACAGCCAGATAGGGACTGTATTGCGACTGTCCACCTTCACGGCGTATATATACTATCAGCCGCTTCGCAATGCGCAGCGCAATCTCGTGACCCCAGTCCTCAGACACCAGAGCAAGACAGAGGTCGACGCCCGCCGCAACGCCTGCAGAGGTGAAGAGATTGCCGTCACGAACAAAAATCTTGTCGGGCTGAACGTAAGCGTCTGGAAACTGTAGCGCGAGGCGGTCTACGTCATGCCAATGCGCGGTCACCTCTTTGCCGTCGAGCAGTCCGGCGTGTCCCAAAAGGAAAGCGCCATTACAAACCGATCCAAAGCGCGCGCAACTTTCCGACTTCGTCCTGAGCCACTGGAGAAAACTGGTCGGAGGGCATAGATCGGGAAGTCTCGGGCCGCCCGCCACGAGGAGCAGATCGGGCTGATCCTCATATTGCAGGTAATCGATCCCAACCTTGAGTTCCAGACCATTGGAGCACCGGACGCTCTCAGAATGCATCCCAACCAGCGTGATTTCGTACTGTTGATCCCGCGGCAGGAACGCATTCGCCTCGGCAAACACATCCAGTGGCCCTGCAACGTCCAGCGCCATTACCCCTTCGAACACGACAATCGCTACCTTCATGGCTTGAAATCCTTGTCGGCAGCGACATTCGACATCATCGCGTTGCTTTTTCCTATCGAATCGTGCTCCATACTGCTACGCCCTCCAGTCTGATTTCCGCCGTACGATTATTGGCAATATATCTGCAAAGTCAGATAAATGAAAGCTCGTTTTCTGGTATTGTCAATTTCAGGAATCGGGAAGTGGTTCGCGCACATGCGCCACGCAGACACGTTGGCAAAATCACGGAACGTCGGCGTCGATGCACCAGGACAGTCCTCGCGCCCCCGCGCCCTATCACCGTGTGCGATGGCTCTTCACGCGGCGGTATCTGGGCGCTCCATGCCTGACGGCGTCCCACCTTCATACGAAGCATCCAGTCTTCTGGATCTATAGGTTATCCCAGTACGGAGGTGACCCAATTGCCTTGACAAGAAAAGCAGATACTTCGCGTACCTTATGGGAGCGCAGTCTGTTCTCAGGCGAAAGAATTTGAATGTACAACTCTTCAGCCGACGCCGAGATATCCCAGTCTGTCAGCAGGCTCACGAGTTTCCCGTCTTTGAAGCTTGTCGGAGCGAACAGCCAGCTCGGAAAGAGCACGATTCCACGTCCTGCCAAAGCAGCCGCCACCAGCGCCTCGGCATTGTTACTTCGCAAAGAGCCGCTCACATCGAGCGACTCGAAGTTCTCTTTGGAGGAGCGCCTGAAATACCATCTCTGCGATCCCTGCTGCCCCTTGTACAAGAGACAATTGTGCTGCATGAGGTCTGCCGGGGTCTGCGGAATACCACGCCCTGCGAGGTATTCAGGACTCGCGGCAATCCGGTATTGGTGGGCACTCACAACTTTACCTATCAACCCCGAATCCACCAGCCGCCCTACCCGAATCGTCACATCAGTACCTTCTTGCACCGGATCGATGAAGGCGTCCGTGAGCGTAAGTTCGACCGACAAGTCCGGATATTGGCCCTGCAGCTCGTTGACCAGCCCGGCAATATGCAGCCTGCCAAGCGCTTCTGGCGCATTGATCTTTACTAATCCCCGGATACCGGTACCCCGGTTCGCGAGTTGGTCTGCCGCGCTATCCAGCAACTCCACGGCCTCACGTACCTGCGTGTAGTAGCGTTGCCCTTGCTCGGTGAGCCTGACCGCACGCGTGCTCCGATAAAACAGTTGCTGTCCCAGTTCTTTTTCCAACGACGCAACAAATCTCGACACTGATGACGCAGGGACCTCAAAGTGCCGCGCGGTGGCGAGAAAACTGCCAGTCGTCGAGACCATCAAAAAATAGCGTAAGGCCTGGAGGTTCATGGGTGTCTCTTAGCGATGAAGCGGCCCGTTCCCCTGAAGACGCCTGCCGGGGCTACGGGTAGCACCGCGTCAGTCCGCGCGAGTCTCTGAGAGCTGGACTGTCCCGGACTCATCCGCAAGCGAACCGCAGGGCAAATGGGACCAAAAATGCTGTTTCGACAAAAAAGATTTGCTGCCTCGACGAATTGTTGCAGATATCACATTCACCTACCATCCTCTTCGTCAGGTTCCTCTCCATGCGCTCCCGGGTTTTGCGATGTACACGGGGTTAGAAATCCAAACTTCACGGCGCCGTGTCTATGCAGCATTGCTCCGTAGCTTGCAGTCTCCCCGTCATTACGATCAATCATGCAGGTCCCCCACACGATGAACAGCCTCTTTGAAACCTTCGATCTCCATGGCATGGCTCTCAGGAATCGTATCGTCATGGCACCGCTTACGCGCTCACGTGCCCGCCACGACATCGCGGACGAGCGCATTGCGCTCTACTACACGCAACGAGCCACCGCCGGGTTGATCGTCAGCGAGGGCACGCCAATATCTCGCGAGGGGCAGGGATACCTGTTCAATCCCGGCATTTTCTCCGCAGAGCAGATTGCCGGATGGCGATTGACCACCCAGTCCGTCCATTCCGTGGGCGGAAAGATTTTTGCGCAGATCTGGCATGTTGGCCGGGTGTCACATCCGTCGATCTTTCAGGACCGGCAACTGCCTGTGAGTGGATCGTCGAAGCGCGCAATGGGTGCAGCGGCTTTTGGATATGACGACAAGGGAATGCCTGGCTTCGTTGAACCGCCCGCCCCTCGTCAGCTCGAAACCAGCGAGATCGCACGGGTTGTGGAAGAGTTTGCACAGGCTGCCCAGAACGCGATCGAAGCAGGCTTCGACGGCGTAGAAATTCATGGAGCAAACGGGTACCTGCTGGAGCAGTTCATGAACCCGCTTGTCAATGATCGAACCGATTGCTACGCCGGTGACACGATCGGCAACCGGTTGCGTTTCGTCCTTGAGGTGATCGATGCGGTCGTGCAACGGATCGGCGCCCAGCGTGTGGGTATCCGCATCTCTCCGTATGGGAAGCTTTTCGACATGCCTCTCTATGAAGAGATCGACAGTACGTACACGGAACTTGCCGAACAGATCGGCCAGCGAAAGCTTGCCTATGTCCATGTCATGAATCAGTCGGGGTTCGCTCGACCGGATAACGTCATAGAAACCGAGGGCGCGTCAGGATTCAATGGGTTGCTGCGGAAAATGAAAGTCCATCTTTCACGTACTGCGCTCATTCTGGCAGGCGGAATGACGCGGGAACACGCCGAGCAGATGATCGAAAGCAATCTCATTGACCTCGCTGCGTTTGGTGCTAATTTTGTTAGCAATCCAGATCTTGTCGCCAGGATTCAGAACGGTTGGCCGCTGACACCCCCTGATCCCAACACTTTTTACGGCGGTGGTGCGGAAGGCTACATCGACTACAAGCCTTACACAGCCAGTTAGTTTGCGCTGCCCGGTATCGCCATCGCAAGAGGCGCCATGTCGAGAGCGCCCAGCATGCAAGTTCGCTTACTGCTGACCATCTCGCTCCCTGACGAATTGACCTGTCGTGCGGGCCTAACCGCTTACCTGCGCGCGAGGCATCTCGTTTCCACGTTCAATGGACGCCACAAAACCATCGGTCCGTGTGGCGTCAAAGTCAGACAAATACATTCTCGGAGTAAAGCATGAGCACATCACAGAAGGTTGTCGTCGTTACCGGTGCATCGCAAGGAATTGGTGCCGATGTCGTCAAGGCATTTCGCAAGCTCGACTACCGCGTCATCGCAACCTCACGTTCGATCAAACCATCAGAAGATCCGAACATTCTGACCGTTGCCGGCGATATCGGCGACCCCGAAACCGCTCAACGCGTCATTTCGGAAGGCGTCGCGAAGTTCGGCCGGATCGACACGCTGGTGAACAACGCCGGCATTTACATCGGCAAGCCTTTCACGGAAAACACCAGGGAAGACTATGCCGCTGTCACGAATGTGAATATTGCGGGCTTCTATTACATCACGCAGCTTGCCATCGCCGAAATGGAAAAGCATTCGAGCGGCCACGTGGTCAGTGTGACCGCAAGCGTCGTGGATCAGGCGATCAGCGGCGTGTATTCGGTGCTGGCAGCGCTGACGAAGGGCGGTCTGAACGCCGCCACGAAGTCACTGGCGATTGAGTACGCAAAGAAAGGTATTCGCGTCAATGCCGTAGCGCCGGGGGTGATCAAGACTCCAATGCACCCGTCGGAATATCACGACATGCTCGATGGCCTCCATCCACTGGGCCGCATGGGCGAAATGAGCGATATCACGAATGCGATCCTGTTCCTTGATTCGGCACCGTTCATTACGGGAGAGATCCTGCACGTCGACGGCGGCCAGAGTGCAGGCCGTTAAATAACGCGAGGTTCAGCGGCCGCTATAACTTCCTTGTTGCGTTGCGACCGCTCGCCACTCGAATCAGGATAGATATGGACATCCCCACTTACGACTCATCCGTAAGCGCGTTTGACGGCATCCGCACGGTCTCGCCAGCGCTTGAACGCTATACGACTGACGTCCTGCTGGGCGATCTGTGGAAGCGCCCGCAATTGTCGCCACGAGACCGCAGCATCGTGACGCTGTCGGTGTTGATTGCGCGCAATCAGAGCGCCGAACTGCCGTATTACGTCGATCTGGCGCTCGATAGCGGCCTCGAACCTGGCGAGATTTCCGAGCTCATCACGCACCTCGCGTTTTATTCGGGCTGGGCCAATGCGCTGGCAGCCGTGAAGGCAACGAACCCCGTCTTTGGACGACGCGTAATCGCTGCAACCCAGCTGGCGCCTGCCTCCGTCGATCTTCTTCCTATCGACGCGGCAGCCGTCTCACAACTCGAGACCGCAGCGCAGAACTTCGGTGCGGTGGCGCCGGGACTTGTGCAGTTCTCTACCGAGGTACTCTTTGGCAACCTGTGGCTGCGACCAGGCCTCGCGCCGCGAGACCGCAGTCTTGCGACGCTCAGTACGGTGGTTGCCACGGGGCAGTTCCCACAATTGGCCAGTTACATCAGCCGGGCCATGGACAACGGATTAACCCGGGCGCAGATGGCGGAAGTGATGACACAACTGGCGTTTTACTCGGGTTGGTCCAGCGCCTTTACGGCACTGCCAATCGTGAAGGATGTCTTTGAGAAGCGGCCCCGGCAATCGTGAGACTCATGTCTATGAGCCGTTTGCCGAAAGGCAATTCAATAACCTTTATCGAAGTGACTAAAATGACACCTGGTGATATTCAGGAAATCAAGGCATTAAACGCAAAATACAACTTCTCGATCGACGAAGGCAACGCTGAAGCGTGGGCGGGTTGCTTCACCACCGACGGAGCCTTCAATGCTGCGATCGAGGGAGAAACACCAAAAGGCACCGAGCAATTGAAGGCTTTCGTTCCTACGGGCATCGCAACGTTCGGGACCATGTATCACCTCACAACCAACGAGATTATTTCGGTCGACGGTGAAAACGCCCGTCAAAAGTGCTATCTCCAGTTCTTCACGAAAAAGGACGGTGCCATCGACGGCTACATTTGCGTCTATGACGATTGGCTCAAGCGCGAGAACGGCGCCTGGAAGTACAGCCGTCGAGACGTGATATCAAAAGACAGATTTAGTCATCTGGAAGTTTGATGCAACATACCAGAAACCTTGACGCCTGTTGGAGTGGCTATAAAACGCGTGACTGCATATGATTACGCTCAGCCTTTAGCTCGCGATCAGCGACGGCACCTTGCATGATGCAATTGTTCGCAATCGTTGCGGGGATCGCTCCTGACCGAAAACGGAAGGGCGCTCTCCTATGTCAGAAACTGCGCTAGAACAGCGATGCTTCGCGAGGATCACGTGTGGGAGGACGCGAAGTAACGGCCGCCCTTGCACCGCGCGTCGTCGAGCGTCGCATGTTCGATGTCGATATAGAGGTGCCGAAGCCTCACCGGTGTAGAACTCTGCGGGAGCAAACCCGTCGCGACGCCTGAAGGCAACATCCGCGCCCCAGCTTCGATCTGGACCACATGTGCGACACCACAGGCTGCGCGAGCACTTTGTTTCAGCGTTCGTCGGCTATCTCGGTCATGGTGAAGCCGCATCCTCGATCGAGCCCGCTTCGCAGAAAGGACGCTGTGGACGGGCCGATTCTGGCCAACGCGTCCGGCTTGAGCCGGCCGCGAGCGGCGCATCATGTACCGGACCTGCAATCAACCGGCCGTCTGGTTGCCGGATCAGGAGTCCGCCAGCGTCGCCTCAATACGCTGCACTGGTGCCGGACTCGATGTTGCCTCTTTAGCACGCTCCCTGGCGGGCGAGTGGGTTCGCCGCGCGCCTGTTTTCCCGTTTCGTTGAAAGACACGTACACCGGGTTGAAGATCGCGAAGTATCAGGCTGGAGTTAGCAAATCCGAACCTGCCAGTTCAACGCGCCCTTTTCCCTTCCGCTTCGCACGATACAACGCTGCGTCAGCGCGACTTATCAGGTCGCTGAGCGTATCGTCAAAGCCGCATTCGTCGATACCTGCACTGAAGGTCCATCGAGGCTGATCTTCTTGTGTTTTGCTAACGCCGGCTGACGACAGAATGGATTCAATCAGTCCAGCCGCCTGTTCCCGTCCGGTCTGTGGAAAGAAAATTGCAAACTCTTCACCACCAAGTCGCCCGAAAAGGTCCGTACGTCGAAGCTGCCGGGACACCTCGATGGCAAAATTCTGCAGGACGCGGTCGCCAGCAGGATGCCCGTAATGGTCGTTGATGACCTTGAAGTCGTCGAGATCAATGATGGCAACCGAAAGCAGCGAACGGTCGGAAAGAGAGCCCTTCAAAAGCTCTCCCCCACGTAACAGGAGCTCACGTCTTGCAAGCAGACCTGTCAGCTCGTCGACTGTTGCGAGGCGTTGCGCATGATCCACGAGACTGTCGTTCACCAGCATCACGAGGCCGATTGACAGCAGTAGCAGCGAAAGGATGCCCGCTGAAATGAAGGCGATATTCCATGCCGACGGCTCCAGAACCCTCGCCGTGACATTTGCGAAGAAAATGCACTGAACGACTCTCGACGCATGTACCACCGTGCCTGCAGCCGCTCCCACCAGGACCACCCAATGACCATACTGACGCCGACGCGACGTGCGGGAATTCCAGATGGTCCAGCCCACGGCCATCCGTGTATAGCCGAGCAGACCGGACATCACGGCTGCTCGCGCGTTCTCGTTGGGCGAAAACATAGTCCAATAAAAAACGGCGCCGACCGACACGGCCAGGCCAAGGTGCTCGTATCGCCCGATCGTCGGCCGGCCGGCAAAGCGGCGACAGCCTTGCAAAATCAGCACCGCAGCCGTGAGGACACACGAACACGCAGCGAGTACGATCGGTGGCGGGTAATTACCGCGCCTTGAAACGAGTATTCCGAAGGCCACAAATAACATGCAGTGCGCGGCGAGCCATCGGTCAAGACCTGCAATGCGATGACGCGCGAGGCTGCCAAGTACGGCAGCGCTTGCGATGCATGACACCATGGCGAAGACAAGAAGGACGTCAGTGCTGGACATTGGTCTGCTTACGTTGTTGTTAGCCTCAGCCTGTCGTTCAGGAAACGCCGCAGGGCTGTGCACAGGCGATCTCAGTGAAGCTTTCGGAATCGCTCCCCGGATGGGGCCCCCAAAAAGAAGCACGTCATTGCTTATCGAGCGAAACACGCTTCTTCGCTACGACGCTCGCCCATCAGCGATTGCAGTCGTATCTCTGAGACCGACGCATTTTATCTCGCGAGCCAGTTTGGAGGCGGTGTTTCTCGATGAGGATGAGCGCACTCAGCTGGAAGCTTGTTGTAGTAACCGTAATCTTGATGTTGTAAGGAAGGCTGTACCTCTCATGCCCCGGCCTGTCATCAGCCCATTCATATCTGATGCATTCACGGGAAAGAAGCCCAACGGGGCAGATCTGCGCGCGGTAGTGAAAAAGGCTTGTGAACGTCGTATGGGTTACGTTTCGTCGTGGTAAAGAAACTGCACCACCGGAAAACCCACTACGTCCAGCCGGGCGAATCCGTTCATTGGCAAACGGCGCGATGTCTTCGGGCCGCTCCAGAAGATACCCCTTCCGGTTCTGAAAGATCTCACTACGGAGTGGCTGCTCCGTCGATGATGGGAACGTCGTCTCGGCCCCCGCATTGCGAGCGACCTGACTCGCCCGGATCTCGAGGTTAGAACCGGATTAACTCCTGGAAATCCTCACTTTTTGCTGGTTCTGATAGCCGGGACAAATGACAGGTGCCTGCCCGCTTCCTGAATCTGCCGAGCCCGGTGGTGTTGCGAGACAATCATTTGAGTCCATGTTTTTAGACATTTTCTTGACACACCGACGATCTGAACCTCCTCCTCACCCAATTCTTCCGCGACCGATCAGATTCATGATCTGAACAGACGCAGGAGCGCATCGCGAAGGTCCGATACGTCCAGCACGTGCTGCGCACGCGTGAACGCGACGTAGAGCAGCCGCAGTTCGTCCTCCTCCACAGTCAGGCGACCATCGACGTATTTAAACAGAAAATCGTTGATGACTTTCACCCGCTTCCATTCGAGGCCCTTGGCCCGGTGCACCGTGGATATCACGTAATCGGCCTGCGCTTCAGGCGTAATCCGTTGTGCCAGCGAGCGCAGATAGCCGGTTCCGAATTCATCGACAATCCGCACGATGGGAAGCAGATCGGCGCCGGCCGCGCTGCGAGCGAAAGTCTGTGCATCGTCCCACGTCTCAAACAGCGAAAAGGCTGCAGGTCTGTAGGCCCGCCGCCCCGCTATCAACCTGTCTGCCCCATCTGCATACGCAACAATTTCGGTGGGACTCATACGGATTGACGGTCGGTGGCCCGCCTCCACGCCTGCGGCCAGATGCCAGATGGCGGACACATTCTTGCGGCAAAGGATGGCATCAACGGGTGGAGCGACCATCGGGTCTTCGACGAGGATCGAGCCGATCGTGCCCTGGCCGCGAACGGCTGTCTGCTCGCCCAGCAGCCCGAGTAGCCGGCTGGCGAGCGTGGCGAACGTGTGACCGAAACGGAAGGACTCGGTCAGCGCGTGTTGGGGTGCATCGATCTGCGCCATGGCGTTCACTGCGCCACGCCATTCGTATATCTGCTGGTACGGGTCACCAACGTAGACGATCTGGGCATGTGGCTGCCCGTTCAGAAGCCACAGCATCACGCCATCGCTGTCCTGCGCCTCGTCGAAGAGGATGAAGTCGGATTCGATGCGCGGGTGCCCTTGCGCCCAGACCTTCAGATAGACGTCGGGAATGATGGCGCTGCGGCCACGCGGGTCCGTGCTCTCACTCCACAGGCGAGCGACATAGGGGCTCAGTCCTTCCCGCAGCCAGTCGGCGGCTTTATCGTCGATCTTCTCGTCGACGGGAACATGGATAGCTTTCGGCGCGTCGTCAGCCGAGCGGCAGAACCTGCCCAGTCCATCGACAATCATGCGACCGAGCTCGAACGGTGTGAGTTCGACGGTCTTTCCCGTCACGAGGGGCACCTCTACTGGACCAATGCCATAGCGAGCAGCAAGTTCGTGAGGCAGCTCCGCGGGGTGGTTCACCCGCGCTGCAAGCGCGGGCGACACCGATCGGTAGGCCAGCGAGTGGACGGTTCCGGCCATCACGTTGGGCGGAAAGCCGCGCCGCGCGTGCTCTGCAATCTCGCGGTTAAACGCCAGATAGATGCCACGCTGATGGGCGAGGCGGTTTGCGACAAGCCGCAGTGTCGAGGTCTTGCCCGCACCCGCGTACGCCTTGATCTTGAGATTGCCGCCACCGGCGACAGCATCGACGATCGCCTGCTGTTCAGGTGTCGGTCTTATCAAACGAGCCATTTGCAGTTCGGGAGCAGATGAACCGACAGTCTACGCGGAACGCAAAGGCCGCAACTGCAATGCGCTGCGCCGACCGGGCAACCACGGCGTCCAGCGAACTGGACAGAATACGGTCCGTCCGTGGCGTAGTCGTCCCGATCGTCGCGGACGTGTTGCACATCGGGTGAGAGTCCCGCGGCGCTCATTCCTCGAACCTGCCGCACATTGCCGTCCCCGGTCTGTCCGACGGATGTGTGATCGATGGCAGCCGCGGTGGCAACAGCGCCCGACTCCTGAACCATGCGTGCGTCCCGATCTGCGAGGCCAGCGCGATCGGTGATGATGTGCGTGGTTGACACGCAATTTCGTCAGGCTCTGTGTGTATCGCCACGCAGAGCCGGCCGTCTTGCGCTAATGCCCATACCCATCCACGCTGCGCAGCCTGACCTTCAATGACGCGTGCTCGAACGCTGGGATTCAAGGATTTCAGCGAGCACGGATGCGACCGTTTTCGATGCTAGCGTGGTTCTCACGGTTTCGTGAATCGAATCGTAGACGTGGCTCAACGTCGAGCCGATACCCCGCCCGACAGGGCAAGCCTGGCTCGGTTGCGTCGGATGCAACCCGAACTGGCTGCCCTCTTCGAGCGCGTCGAACACATCGAGCAGCGAGATCTTTTCAGCGGGCCTGGCGAGGCGCCACCCCGCATTGATGCCGCGATAGCTTTGCACAAGCCCAGCTTTAGACAGGAGGCCGAGCGTCCGTCGGATCACAACGGGATTGGTCTTCACGCTCGCGGCGATCCGCTCGGAGGTGACGGGGTCATCAGGATGATCGCGTGCGACGAGCGCCATCCAGGCCAGAATGTGGGTTGCCACCGTAAGGCGGCTATTGGCGCTCATATTACAACCTAATCATCAATTCAGATATAACTATATTAGTTACATCTGAATCTGTCAAATTGCCGTCGGACCGCACCCGTTTCCCGTTGCCGACAGCAAACATTGGTACGCCATGCTCGATTCCGGGCTCGATTCGAGCCTGAACTGCACCAAAACACGGTTTCCGACCGAAAACTACCATTCACGCCACCCGCACGTAAAGGAACATCGGTCTATTGCGAAATTTGAATCTTGTCGGTACGATTCGACTCGACTACGATGTAACAACATTAGTTACATCAAGGCGGGTTGTAATGCGTGGATATGGGGTGGCAATTGCTCGCCAACCGCGCATTGCCGCATCTCATTGAATATCCAGACGAGGCTCACGCAATGTCCACACTCTTCGATCCGATCCAGATCGGCGCACTGAAACTGCCGAACCGCATCATCATGGCACCGCTTACCCGCATGCGAGCCTTCGACGAACGCGCGCCCGGTCCACTCAACGCGCAGCATTACGCGCTGCGCGCGAGCGCTGGGCTGATCATCACTGAAGCCACGTCTGTGACGCAGCAGGGCGTTGGCTACCCGAACACGCCGGGCATCTGGAGCGAGAAGCAGGTCGAAGGATGGGAGAAAGTCACCTCGGCGGTTCACTCTAACGGCGGCCTGATTGTGTCGCAACTGTGGCACGTCGGCCGCGTCTCCGACCCGGTCTACCATCACGGGCAAGCGCCCGTCGCTCCGAGCGCGATCGCCCCGGAAGGCCACGTGACGCGAATTCGTCCGATGCGCGCTTATTCGGTGCCGCGCGCGTTGGAGACGGATGAGATTCCAGGCATCGTCGAAGATTTCCGGCGTGGCGCAGAGAATGCGAAACGTGCCGGTTTCGATGGCGTCGAGCTGCATGCGGCGAATGGCTATCTCTTTGATCAGTTCCTTCATGACGGCTCGAACGAACGGACGGATCGCTATGGCGGCTCGATTGAAAACCGCGCACGCTTTCTTCTCGAAGCCGTCGACGCGCTGCTCACCGTGTGGCCCGCCAATCGGGTCGGTGTGCATCTGAATCTGATGTCGAGCTCGTATTCGATGCACGACTCGAATCCGCGCGCGCTGTTCCGCTATGTCGCCGAGCAACTGAACGCACGCCACATCGCGTTCATCTTTGCGCGCGAGTCACTCGATCGTGGCGATCAGCGCATCGGGCGTGACGTGCGGCGCGTCTTCAATGGCGCGTATATTCTCAACGAAGGACTGACGAAGGAAAGCGGGGAGCAGGCTATTCAACGCGGAGAAGGCGACGCTGCGGCATTTGGACGTCCCTTTGTCGCCAATCCCGATCTGGTGGAACGATTCCGACGCGGCGCGGCGCTGAATGCGATCAACCCGGAAACGATCTATGCGGACGACGAAGCGGGCTATAACGACTACCCGTTGCTTGGTGAAATCGCTGAAGCCGCGGGCGGATAGAAGTCCTCAGAACAAGAAGTAACTGCTTGAACGCAAAGGCGCGGCCCGTCCCGCATCCAGTCGACTGTCGATCGACGTGTCCGCGCCGGGGCTCTGATGTGATGGACGACTCCCGCTACACGGCGAGAGATTCATGCCAGAGTGGGCAGGTCGTGATGCCCACGGCAAAGGAGCGTTCATCATGAAAATAGCAACTGTTGGACTGGATCTGACCAGGAATGTGTTGCAGCTTCACGGAGTGGATTCGCAACGTCGCCTTGTTGTGCGCAAGCAGTTGAGACGCACAGACGTACTCCGGTATTTCGCGAAGCTTGAACCGTGCGTGGTCGGCATGGAAGCGTGTCGCCCACGACTTCAACAGCTTGCTCACGGTACTGTCAATTCGTCTACCCGCCAAGCCGAACGTCTGTCGTATTCGTATTCGCTTTAGAGCGTCGTGCCGACATCGACAAATCGACGACACGGCGCGTGGACTCACCGTGCGCGGCGCCATGCACATCAAAAAGACCCGCACGCATCGGTCAGCACGAGGCCGACTGCCTGTTGACGGAACCGCTTGATGTACTCGCGGCGAATCTCGCCGAGATAATCTAGCGTGTCCTGCGTGCCCGTCGCGACGATATTCACGACGAAGCCCTCTTCTCGCACGACGTGCCGCGTGTCGCTGTCGAGCCATTGACCCTGCGTGCGCCACGTGGTGAAGCCGCCGGGAAAGCGTGGTGTCACGACGTCCGCGAGAAACTGCCTGATCTCCGCGTCGGAAACGGGACGTCCTCCCTTCACGTCGCGGCCAAAGAACAGGTCGGCGGCGATTTCCTTCGTGCCATTGATTTTGCCGCACAGCGATTGTGCCGAACGCGCTGCATCCGATGCGCCGACAACTGCTGCGGCACCGCCGGTCGCAACGTCGCCGCCGGGTCCGTTCGCGGCCGCGCCAATCTGCATGGGATGACCGCTCACCTGGCAAGCGGTAAGCGCAACGAACGACAACGACGCAGCGAGCATCCTGGTCCGGAAAGTCTGCATGGTGGTTTCTTTTCGAAATCAGCTGTTCAAAGTGCCAACGGGGCAACTGGCGGATTCAACCGATGGACGCAATAGTTTGCTGGAACCGTGGGGCTGGCGTTCGTAGTCCAGCGTCTGTCTCGGACGCTCGTTCAATCGCGTCTCGCCTCAGCGACGCTGACAGGTCGCCACAGGCGTTTCAACCAAAACAGAACAAAATTACATTAACAAACACTGCCAGACCATCGATATTATTTTTGGAATTGCTGCCTACAGCCCTATACACCGGCGGGCATGCCGGCGCGCCTCATGCGTGCCGCCCCCGATTCCCGCACGCATCCGTTTCGATGCATCCGTCGCAAGCTGCGTGCGTTAGCGTCGGCTAAACCCTCCCGCGCCGGCGGCTCGTGGGTTCGGGTGAGCGTCTTACGAATCGCATAAATCAAATAATTTCGCGTGAGACATGCAGTTCACACAGGAGGCAATATGCATATAGGCGTTCCGAAGGAGATCAAGAACCACGAATATCGCGTCGGCCTCACGCCGTCATCCGTGCGGGAGATCATTGCGCACGGACACAAGGTCAGCGTGGAGACGGGCGCGGGCAGTGGCATCGGCGCATCCGACGATGCGTACAGAACAGCAGGCGCAGACGTGCTGCCTGGCGCCGAGGCGGTTTTTGCGGCCGCCGACATGATCGTCAAGGTCAAAGAGCCGCAAGCTGTCGAGCGCGCGATGCTGCGCGACGGACAGGTTCTCTTCACCTACCTGCACCTCGCACCCGACCCGCAGCAGTGCGCCGATCTCGTGAGAAGCAACGCAGTCTGCATCGCGTACGAAACCGTCACTCAGCCCGCTGGCGGACTGCCGCTGCTTGCGCCGATGTCCGAAGTCGCGGGGCGCATGTCGATTCAGGCGGGAGCGTTTTGCCTGGAGCGCGCTCACGGCGGCAAGGGCATCTTGCTCGGCGGCGTGGCGGGCGTGCCGTCCGCGAGAATCGTCATTCTCGGCGGCGGCGTGGTCGGCTCGAACGCGGCGCAGATCGCCGTCGGCACGGGTGCGCAGGTCGTCGTGATCGATCGCAACGTCGACGTGTTGCGGCGCATGGACCGCCTGCTTGGCGCGCGCGTGATCACCGTGTATTCGAATCAGGACAACATCGAACAACACGTGCTCGATGCCGACCTCGTGATTGGCGGTGTGCTGGTGCCCGGCGCGGCCGCGCCCAAGCTGGTGACGCGCAAGATGGTCGAAGCGATGCGTCCGGGTTCGGCGATCGTCGACGTCGCCATCGATCAGGGCGGATGCTGCGAAACAGCACGCGCCACGACGCACGCTGAGCCGACGTACAAGGTCGGCGATATCGTGCATTACTGCGTGGCGAACATGCCGGGCGGCGTGCCGCGCACGTCCACCTACGCGCTGAACAACGCGACACTGCCTTTCGTCCTGCAGATCGCGGACAAAGGCTGGCGCAAGGCTCTCACCGACGACGAGCATCTCCGTCGCGGCCTGAATGTGGCGTTCGGCGCGGTGACCTGTCCTGAAGTCGCCGAAGCACTGGGCTACGCCTGTGAAGACGCAGGCGTCGTCGCCGCTGGATAGTCCAGAGATGAAGCGCGGTTATCGAACGATGGTGGCGACCGCTGGCCGTCGGTGGTTCGCTGCCGTTCGGGCAGACGACGGGCACGGGCCGCCTCGTCCGTGAAATCATCTTCGGCAGTATCGATCGGGAAAAAGGGACGATCAACGCGCAAACGTGCCCAGCCCTTCCGCGTTGTAGTACTCGAGCGTCACCTGATTGCTCAGGAACGACACCTTCGAAATCGTCCCAGGTGCAGCGTTTTCGTTGACGAGCGTGAACGTGAAGGTATCGCCGTCCCAGTGCGACAGCGGCAAGCGCAATGGCGTTGCGCCGATCGTCAAAAGCAGCGATCCGCCCGCGTCGCTGATCAGCGCTGGCCCGTAGTAGTCGTTGTTGTAGGTGCCCGTGTATGTGGAAAGCGCGCGCGCCGGGAATGGCGACGCGGGCGGCGCTACGCCGACGAGCGAGCCCGCTGGCCTGGCGAGACCGGCTAACGCGTCGTTATAGAGCTTGAACCAGTCGCGCTGGATCGAGCCGAACTGCACGAGATCGAAGAACTGCGCGGTGAGCGTTTCGGGAACGCCGATCGGCCAGCCATTGGTGAGCGCCACGATTGCGCAGCCCGTCGAAGGCACCACGACGAAGTTCGTCGCTGCTCCCGCGCCGAATGCGCCCGAATGGCTATAGCTCGCACGACCCGCCGCTGTCGTGCCGACGTTGAAGCCGAAGCCGTAGTAGCTCGCGCTCTGCCCGTTGCCCGCCGGGGCCGTCTGCGATTGCGGGCTGATCGCTGCATTGAGCGCCGTCGCATCGACGAGGCGATTGCCGTTGAAGACACCGTTGCCGAGCATCATGGCGAGCCACTTCGCCATGTCGTTTGCAGAAGAGCTGACGCCGCCAGCAGGCGATTGCGCGTCGGGCATCGAACCGAGGCCGATCACCCATTGGCCGTTGCGCTTCACGTGGCCGGTGGCCCGGTTCGCGCGCGCAATGAAATCGGCGTAGCGCGAGCTCGTGCTCGCCATGCCGAGCGGCTGATAGAGCGTTTGCTCCGACAGGGTCGCCCAATCGACGCCCGCCGCCGATGCCACTGAAATCGCGCCCGCTGTCAGACCGAAGTTCGTGTAGGCGTACGAGCGGCGAAACGGCGCAAGCGGCAGAGAGCGCAGGCGCTGCAAGATCGTCGTCTGGTCGTAGCCCATGTCCTCCAGCAGATCGCCCGCGTGATCCGGCAAGCCCGAGCGGTGCGAGTACAAGTCGCCGATGGAGACTTGCGCGCTCACATCCGCGTCCGACAGCGTGAACCACGGCAGATGCGCGCGCACGGGCGTGTCCCATGACACCGTGCCGATTCCGATCTGATGCGCGACCACCATCGAGCCGACCGGCTTCGACAGCGACGCGATCTGAAACACCGTGTCGGGATCGACGGCGAGTCCCGAACCGAGGAGCCGCGTGCCGAAGCCCTTCGCGTAGACCGTCTGAAGATTGCGCACGACGGCGACCGACATGCCGGGCACGCCTGTGGACGTCATCAGGTTGTTGGCGAGCGTGTCGAGTTGCGCGATGGCGGCATCGATCTGCGCGCCGGGTACGGGTGCTTCCGCGTTAGCGCTATTGCTGCCGCTGGCCGAATCGCTGGAGCCGCCGCACGCAGCGACGGCCCCGCACATCGCGGCGCCGAGAAAGCGCCGCCGTCCTTGCCCTGAAGTCATGCCACATCTCCGGATGACTGCTGTCGCGGTTGAAGGCTTGTGCCGACGCCGCTGTCGTGCTCGCCGCGCCCGGCTTTCAGTTATAGATCATCGCCGAACGGAGTTGAAAGCCCAACGTTCGAGTAGGCTCGACATTTTGGTCCTCCTCACTCGAGCAGGCGTGGCCAATTTGTCGGTTCAAGTCACGGCTGTGCTGATTGTCTTTCGTTCTTTCTGCAGTTCATTTTGGGCTGCATCGTCAAAATTGATGAGCATAAAGGGGTCAGGCAACGCAGGGTGCCGCCGATCTCCGGAGCTCTTATCGGCGCACTGTCGGGATCAATCGGTCTCGCATGGCACACGCCAAACCTGAGCCAATTTGGAGACGTCCATCGTCAATCGTCTGGTATCTGGCGGAAACACGCACCACGAGCCGTCTGCGTGTCGAAAAAAGATAAGTTCAAGCGTGCCGGCAGAACGTGTGGCCTCGACACGGACGCACCTCCACTGTTTGCATCGGATGTGCCTGGATCGCGTGACTCGTGCGCGTGCATTTGACCCGGCACCAAACCATTTCTCCACCACTGATCGCAAGGATCCTTCACGGAAACTCATCGCCCACCTCCATGCGCCACGATTGACTGACACTTACCCGTAATCCGTAACCGCTGCGGAGTTAGGAACGTCTTGCGTCCACAACGGTACGTTTGCGAAAAAAAGCCCGGGAATACCGGGCAAAAGGCTCGCGCTCTCACACGCGAACATCGGAGATGCATGCGCGCTCTCAAACTTTTAACCGCTCTATGCCACGCTTCGTCGTGGTAACGCGCGATTTGCCTTTTCGTCCCATCGTCGACTGCTCAGCCGGGCGGCTCGTATCGCGTGATCAAAATTTTCATCCGTCGCAACGTGCCTGTGATCGACACTCACCAACCAGCTGCCGTCAGCAAGACACCAACGGATACGACGCTCCTCGACCAGGCCTGAAAACCATCGCCAAATGTCTGCGTCCTCTGCATTGACGGCATTCGCGGCGTT
Organism: Paraburkholderia hospita; assembly: GCF_002902965.1. Taxonomy (GTDB): domain Bacteria; phylum Pseudomonadota; class Gammaproteobacteria; order Burkholderiales; family Burkholderiaceae; genus Paraburkholderia; species Paraburkholderia hospita. Next base: position 1,627,978 of record NZ_CP026107.1, read on the forward strand.
TTGCCGGATCTGAGTTGAGATATCCAAAGGCTCCTCCTTCAGTGAAAGGGCTCAAATCTCAAGGAGCTCAGATGCCGGCTACCAGTTCTGGCACGACCGCGAACAGATCCCCAACCAGGCCATAATCCGCGACGCTGAAAATCGGCGCTTCTTCGTCCTTGTTGATCGCGACGATCACCTTCGAGTCCTTCATGCCCGCCAGATGCTGGATCGCGCCCGAGATGCCCACCGCGATGTAAAGCTGCGGCGCGACGATCTTGCCGGTTTGACCGACCTGATAGTCATTCGGAACGTAGCCAGCATCGACGGCTGCGCGCGATGCGCCCATTGCTGCGCCGAGCTTGTCGGCCAGTGGCTCCAGCACTTTCGTGTAGTTCTCGCCACTGCCCAGACCGCGGCCACCTGACACGATGACGTGCGCCGACGTCAGCTCCGGACGATCCAGCTTCGTCACTTCACGGCTCACGAACTGCGAGATGCCCGTATCGGCTGCCGCTTCGATCTTCTCGACCGAGGCGCTGCCGCCTTCTGCTGCCACCGGGTCGAAGCCCGTTGCGCGCACCGTGATGACCTTGATGGGATCTTGAGATTGCACGATGGCGATGGCGTTGCCAGCGTAGATCGGGCGCTCGAACGTATCGGCCGAGTCGACAGCCGTGATGTCGCTGATCTGCGCGACATCGAGTTTCGCCGCAATACGCGGCGCGATGTTCTTGCCGTAGGCCGTCGCCGGGGCGAGAATGTGCGAGTAATCCTTTGCGATGCTCAGCACCGTCGCTTCGACGTTTTCCGCGAGGCCTGCTGCCAGTTGCGGCGCGTCAGCGAGCAGCACCTTCGCCACGCCCGCCACCTTCGCAGCGGCATCCGCCGCGCCTTGTGTGTTGTGACCTGCAACCAGCACATGAATGTCGCCGCCAATCTTCTGCGCGGCAGCAACCGTATTCAGCGTCGCTGCCTTCAGCGCTGCGTTGTCGTGTTCAGCAATTACCAGAATCGTCATGTTCTTTCCCGTGCTTCAGAGAACTTTGGCTTCGGTCTTGAGCTTCTCGACCAACGCGGACACGTCGGGCACCTTCACGCCAGCCTGGCGCTTAAGCGGCTCGCTGACTTTCAGCGTCTTCAGACGCGGCCTGACATCGACGCCCAGGTCTTCGGGCTTCACGGTTTCGAGCGGCTTCTTCTTCGCCTTCATGATGTTCGGCAGCGTCACGTAGCGCGGCTCGTTCAGGCGCAGATCGGTCGTGATGACTGCGGGCAACGTCAGCGACAACGTTTCCGCGCCGCCATCCACTTCACGCGACACCGTCACCTTGCCATCCGCGACAACAACCTTCGATGCAAACGTCGCCTGCGGGAGATTCGCCAGCGCAGCGAGCATCTGGCCCGTCTGGTTGGAATCGTCGTCGATGGCCTGCTTGCCGAGAATCACCAGTTGAGGCTGTTCCTTGTCGACCAGCGCCTTGAGCAGCTTCGCCACAGCCAGCGGCTGCAGGTCTTCACCCGATTCGATCAGGATCGCGCGGTCCGCGCCGATCGCCAGCGCCGTGCGCAGCGTTTCCTGACATTGCGTCACGCCCGCCGACACAGCGATCACTTCCGTCGCCACGCCCGCTTCCCGCAGACGCACGGCTTCCTCGACGGCGATTTCGTCGAATGGATTCATCGACATCTTCACATTCGCAATGTCGACGCCCGTGTTGTCCGACTTCACGCGGACCTTCACGTTGTAATCGATGACACGTTTGACTGGCACCACAATTTTCATGAGCATCCTCCAATCAGGTTGGTGACAAGTTTGCTCACTACCGCCGGTAGACGGAATTCGCCATTCACAAACGGCGCGTTTCAACGACTCGAACGCTTTTAAGCCCAATCACCAGAGACAGAATCGTTAACCTGAAGCTAACCACGCCTTCCGGAATCACAAATTGAGTGAATGGTGTCGCCAGGGCACGCTGTTATGCATGTCGGCGCGTCCATACAACAAGTGACGTCGCGTCCCTTTTCAACTCATCAACGTGATTTCGACACCATGTCCGTTACCTGGCCTGAAGCAATCTTCGAGCATTTCAAAGCCGCTGATGTGCGGCAAGTCGCGTATGTGCCTGACGCGGGACACAAACGCCTGATCAACCTTTGCGAAGAAGATGCGGAGATCCACGCCGTTTCGCTTACTACCGAAGAAGAAGGCGTTGCCATGATGGGCGGTGCCTGGGTCGGCGGGCAACGTGGCGTGCTGCTTTTGCAATCGAGCGGTGTAGGCAACTGCATCAACATGCTTTCCCTGCAGCATGAATGTCGCATGCCCATCGTCATGCTCGTCACCATGCGCGGCGAGTGGGGCGAATTCAATCCGTGGCAAGTTGCGATGGGCAAGTCGACGCAGGACGCACTCGAGTCGGCAGGTGTCTACGTCTACCGCGCCGACGATGCAGACGACGTCGCGGAAACCGTCCAGGCCGCGCTGAACTTCGGCTACAACACCTCCCGTATGGTTGCCGTCCTCATCGGACAGCGTGTGATCGGCACCAAGAACTTCAAAAAGTGAGTACAGACATGACACAGCAGACGAAGCCCTTGAACCGTCGGCTGGCGGTGAAGCGGATACTCCGCGATCGACAGCAGGACGTCCTTGTTGTAACGAGCCTCGGCAATCCGACGTTCGATGTCGCCGCCGCCGGCGACACCCCTCAGAACTTCTATCTATGGGGTGCAATGGGCGGTGCCGTGACGTTCGGCCTCGGCGTCGCGCTGGCACAACCGAAAAAGCGCGTCGTCGTATTCGTCGGCGACGGTGAAATGATGATGGGCCTCGGGTCGCTCGCGACGGTCGGTGTCGACAAACCGTCGAACCTGTCCATCGTCGTCATCGATAACGAACACTACGCCGAAACGGGAATGCAACTGGCGCACGCCGGGCGTGGCGTTGACATCACCGCCATCGCGCGCGCGGCAGGCTTCGAAAACGCGGCAACGATCGAACGCGAGCGAGAACTCGAGGAGTTCGTCGACGTCATTCTGAAAGCCACGGGCCCGGTCCTGGCAACGGTCAAGGTTGGCACCGATCCAGAACCGACCAGCCTTCCCCCGCGCGACGGCCCATGGCTGCGCAGCCGCTTCCGTGAAGCGTTGCTCGGAAGCGCCGCACACGCGAGTCAGTAAGTTCTGGCGGTAGCGCCTATCGCGGGGCGGGCCAGCGTACGCTGCCCGCCTTTTTCCGTTCCGGTTCAATTTTTTCGAGCCTGTACAATCGGAGTCAACGTGACCTAGACGCTGACTCCATGCCGCCCCCGAAGGTCTTCTCCGATATGTTGGTTGAGGTACTGAAACAACTGGACAGGCAGCCCGATTTGCTGGCACGCGTGTTCGATTGCTTGCCGGATGTCCTTTACTACATCAAGGACGCGGAGGCGCGCTATCTCTCGTTCAATCAAACGCTGATCGAGCGCAGCGGCCTTCAGCGCGACGAAGTAGTCGGGAAGACTGCCGACCAACTGTTTCCGGTAACGGGTGCGAGCACGAATGCACAGGATCTCGGCGTCATCGAAAGCCGTGCACCCATTCTTGAACGGCTGCGTCTTTACTCGACAGCGTCAGGACATCGGTACTGGTGTCTCAGCTCCAAATTCCCCGTTCTCGACGACCGCGGACACGCTATAGGCTTGATTGGCATTTCCCGCGATCTGCCGAGGCCGGACGAGCGTCATCACGGCTACAGGCGCTTGCAGGCCTATCTCGAGTATCTTGAGGGAAACCTCGGACAGAACATTCTCGTCAGTGAAGTCGCCGAGCGTGCGTCGATATCGGTCGACACGTTGGAGAGGCTTTCGCGCGAAGTCTTTCATCTCACGCCAAAGCAGATGCTCATGAAGCTTCGCGTCGATCACGCATGCAAGCTTCTTGAGACAACGGACCGCAGCATTACGGATATTGCGGGCGAGTGCGGATATGCCGACCATAGTGCATTCACCCGGCAATTCAAAACGGCCACGCACCTCACACCCCGGCAGTACCGGAACGTTCGAGGGCGCGGCCTGAACCCGCACTGATGTGCGGGCTTCCGTCAGTAGACGCCCTCTTCGACGATCAGATTGCCGGAGGACAGTCGAGCCGGCGACAACGACGACAGGTCAATGGTGCGGAACTCGCCAAAACCAAGCAATTCCGCCATGCCTCGTCCTACGCCGGGACTATGCATCATGCCGTGACCGCTGAATCCTGCTGCCACGTATGAGTTCTCCGGCCCCATCTGCCCGACGAGGCCGTTATGGTCCAGGTAGTTGTACTCGTAATAGCCTGCCCAGGTGTGTTCGATACGTAATGCCTCGAACGCAGAGATTCGTTCCGCCAGAGCCGGCCAGATGATCTCTTCGAATTCGGCAAAATTCGCATCGAGCGGCAAGTCGTCAAGGTCCTGTTCAGCAGTTGGCGATACGATACAAAGAAAGTGATTCTGCTCGCGACGCAGATAAACGCCTGACGTATCGATCAGGATCGGGAGATCCGCTATCGGCGTCGGGCAAGACACGACAAAAGCAGAGCGCCTTCGCGCACGCACAGGCAGCTCAACGCCTAGCGAGCGAGCCAACGGCGCACACCACGCACCGGCCGCATTGACAAACACATCCCCTGCGATCTCCCTGCCGTCGGACAGTTCGACGTGCGTGATCCGCTCGCGCGCTGTTCGATACCGAACAGCTTCTCCAGTCACGAAGTGAACCCGCGCTTCGCGTGCACGATTGCGGAACCATTGCATGACGCTATAACCGTCGAACCACCCTTCTCCGCCCAGTCCTTCGACGGCGTAGGCCAGGTCGTCGGCGTTGATCCAGGGGTAACGTTCCTTTAGGGCATCGGGCGTGTATTCGCGCAGGTTCACGCCGAGCGACCTGGCGAGCACACTGCGCCGCCGCAGCGCTTCTTCCTGTTGTTCATTACCCAGGAACAGGTATCCGCAGTCCACGAGATCGACGCCCGCGCCATACCGTGTCTTTTCGCGCTCGCACGTTGCGAAGAACTCGTAGCCGAACTGCGACAACTCGATGCAAACCGGCGTAGAGAACTGTTGTCGAATGGAACTCGCCGAAAGCGCTGACGAAGCTTTCTGGTACGTCGGATCGCGCTCGATAACCCAGATTTCCCGATCGACGGATTGCTGGCTCAAGAAGTAGGCGATGGAACAGCCAATGGCGCCGCCACCGACAATTACGACACGTTCACTCATGATTTACCTTTAACCGCACAATGACCTTCGGTAGCCACCGTGATGCAGCAATGGTTCAGGCTGTCACAGCCTCAAGGGATTCACACGCGGACCGGATTCGGCCGAGTGCCTCGTTCAATTCTTCGACCGACGCCGCATACGACAGCCGGAAATAGGGCGACAGCAGGAAACCCGAGCCGGACACCACTGCGACATTTGCATCCTCAAGCAGATACAGGACGAAGTCCTGATCCGTGGTGAGCAGCTTTCCGGTCGCAGTGCGACGGCCCAGCACGCCGTGGCAACCCACAAATGCGTAGAACGCGCCTTCCGGTTCGTGCACCCGCAAGCCCTGGATCTCGCGCAGCCCGTTCACCACGCGATTGCGTCGCTCATCAAACGCTGCCAGCGACGCTGCCACGAACGACTGGTCGCCCGTCAGGGCCTCCAACGCAGCGTACTGCGACACAGAAGACGCACTCGTGATGATTTGCCCCTGCACAAGGTTCATGGCCTGGATCAGCGCCTTCGGTGCGGCTGAATATCCGATCCGCCAGCCCGTCATCGAATAGACCTTCGAGACACCGTTGATGACCAACGTTCGGTCGTAGAGGTCGGGCGCCACGTTCAGGATGTTCACAAACGGCCGCGACGTGTAGACGAGTTTCTCGTAGATGTCGTCAGACAGCACCCACACATGCTCGTGACGCCGCAGGACTTCTGCGAGCGCCTGCAGTTCTTCGGCCGAATACACTGCGCCCGTCGGGTTTGACGGCGAGTTGAGCATCAGCCATTTAGTCTTCGGCGTGATCGACGCCTCCAGTTGTGCCGCCGTCAGCTTGAAACCGGATTCTTCGCCGCAGGTCACAACGACAGGCGTCCCTCCGGACATCTTGACGATCTCCGGATAGGAGACCCAACACGGAGCGGGAACGATCACTTCGTCACCGGCGTTCAGCGTTGCGAAGAAAGCAGCAAAGATCGCCTGCTTGGCGCCTACCGACACACTGATTGCGTCGGCCGCATACTCAAGGCCGTTGTCGATCTTCAGCTTCGCTACGATAGCTTCACGTAATTCCCGCGTACCGGCTGCTTCCGTGTAGCGGGTCTTTCCGTTCCGCATCGCCCTGATAGCAGCTTCCTGGATGTTCGCGGGCGTGTGGAAATCCGGTTCACCCTGGGACAGGGAAATCACATTCTTTCCAGCGCGGCGCAGTTCGGCCGCCTTCGCCGCCATTGCCATTGTTTGCGCGGGCGCAATCTGGCCAATGCGGTCTGCGATGAAACCCATTGTCGTGTTTTCCGTTTGTGAGTGACAAGAGACGTGTGCTCGGAGCGCCATAGAAGCGACGCTCCGACTTTCGCTAGTGATTACAGGCGCTCGGCGACTGCCTTCATCTGCAGGAATTGCAGCAGATAGTCAGGACCACCCGTCTTGGTGTCGGTGCCCGTGAGGTTGAAACCGCCGAATGGCTGAATGCCAACCAGCGCACCCGTGCACTTGCGATTGAAGTACAGATTGCCCACGTGGAAGTCCCTGCGTGCACGTTCGATCCGCGCGCGGTCGTTCGAGAACAGTGCCCCCGTCAGTCCATACACCGTGTCGTTGACGACGGCCAGTCCTTCCTCAAAGTCCTTCACCCGAATCGCAGCGACAAACGGACCGAACACCTCTTCCTGTGCAATGCGTGCTTTCGGCAAGACATCGCCGAAAATCGTCGGTTCGATAAGGTACCCAGCCGCGCCTTCGACAGCCTTGCCGCCTGTGAGCAGCTTGCCCTCGCTGCGACCCACTTCGATGTAGGATAGTACCTTCTTGTACTGCAATTCGTTGCAGACCGGACCGAAACTCGGGTTGTCCTGCGCCTGCGCCACGACCAGTTCCTTCGCCTTTGCGACGACCTTCTCCAGCAACGCATCGTAGACGGAGTCGACCACGATCAGGCGCGAGCAGGCTGAACACTTCTGGCCTGAATAGCCGAACGCCGCCTGAATGACGGCTGCAGCCGCGTCGTCGAGATTCGCGGTTTCGTCAACGAGGATTGCATCCTTCCCGCCCAGTTCCAGAAACACGCGCTTGAACCACCGCTGGCCATCCGCGAGTTTCGCTGCCGACTCGTTGATCTGCGCGCCAGTTGCGAGCGATCCGGTGAAGTTGATGAAGCGCGTCTTGGGATGCGCGACGAGATAGGAACCGATATCGCGACCCGTGCCCGGAAGATAGTTCACGACGCCCGGCGGCAGACCCGCCTCGGCGAAGATATCGAAGATCTTTGCCAACGACACGATCGTGTCCTCGGCTGGCTTGCAAACGAGCGTATTGCCGACGACGATCGCGCCCACCGTCATGCCCGTCATAAGCGCCATCGGGAAATTCCAGGGCGAGATCGTCACCCCTGCACCCAGCGGAATGTAGAAACTTTCGTTTTCCTCTCCCGGGTAGTGGATCAGCGAACCCAAGCCACCCACGTGCTTCAGCGCCTGTCGGGCATAGTATTCGGTGAAGTCGATCATTTCGGCGACTTCGGCGCTCGCTTCGACATAGTTCTTGCCGATCTCGTAGACGAGCCATGCTTCGAGCTCGCGCTTGCGGCGGCGCATGATCGCGGCGGCCTTCAGCATCACCCGGCTACGGTCTTCCTGGGTCCACCGTTTCCACGATTCGAATGCCTGCCACGCAGCGTTGAGGGCCGCGTCGGCATGTTCTTTCGTTGCTTTCGCCGTATATCCGACGACTTCCGAAGGATTCGACGGGTTCGTCGACGTCAGCTTTTCCAGCGTCTGAATCCGTTCGCCATTGACGATGAGCGGATAAGTCTGACCGAACTCGGCATGCACCTTTTTCAATGCCTGCTGCATCTCGGCCTTCGCGCTATCGGTGTCGTAGAGATCGAACGGCTCGTTCTTGTACGGCGCAATCAACATTGCATTCTCCAGGTTGAATGATTCTGGTCGCAGCGCTCGACGAGGCGCGCTTCCGTTCATTGATTGTCCCGGGCGAAAAACCAGTCGTCTTGATCTGCCTCCACGATTTTCTGCGGAAATTTGCACAGTCATAAAACAATGTACGAATACCACTCCCAATTAAACTGCGCCTGATAAGGAAAAAGTCGCCGCTATCCTGCTCGTACAAAGAATTAGGTATTGCGGTTTTTCGTCACTTGGTAGACCATGAAAAAGCAACGAGACTTTCCAGGACACGCAAAATGGGCATGCACTTCGATCTTGTCGATCTTCGCCTGATTACCTGCATCGCTGAGACCGACAGCCTGACGCGAGGAGCGGAACGGTTTCACATGTCGGTCCCGGCAGCGAGCACGCGCATCAAGAACCTCGAAGAGAGCATGGGCACGAAGCTGCTCTATCGAACGAGCCAGGGGGTCACGCTTACTCCGCCCGGACAGGCGTTCTTGCATCACGCGCGGCTCGTGCTGTCGCAACTTGAACAGTTGCGCGGCGACATGCAGGAATATGCGCGCGGCGTTAAGGGACATGTCCGCATTTTTGCCAACACGACGGCCACGACCGAGTTCCTGCCCAATGATCTGAGGGACTATCTGGCGAGCCATCCTGACGTCAACATCGATCTCCGCGAGCGTCTGAGTCACGATATCGTGCGCGCCGTCAGCGAAGGCACGGCAGACGTGGGTATCGTTGCGGGCAATGTACGTCCCGAGTCGCTACAGACACTTCCCTATCGATCAGATCGCCTGATACTCGCTGTCTCGACCTCGCATCCATTGGCCGAACGTGAATCGACGCCATTTCGCGACGTTGCGAACTATGACTTCGTCGGGTTACCCGAGGCCAGTGCAATCCACACATTTCTGATCCGTGTCGCCAGCGATCTGCATACGAAGCTGCACGTGCGAATCGAAGTTGGAAATTTTGAAGCGCTCTGCCGGATGATCGAAGCAAATGTCGGTATCGGCGTATTGCCAAGGTCCTCGGCCATACGCTACGCGAAGACCATGCAGATCCGTCTGGTCGAGATTGAAGACGAATGGGCAACCCGCGACCTGCTCATTTGCGTGCGCAGTCTCGATCTCCTCCCCTCGTTCGCGCGCGAACTTGTTGATCAACTGACCCAGAAGTGCGCTGGCACGGCGCAAGCCTGACATCAACAACCAGTTAGGCTCTGCTTAAAGCCCCCTTCTCCACACACAAATTGTAGTCAGCGGTCCGGTGCGTCAATCTATTGTGACTGACGCTAAAGGACTGCAAATGCCCTCCAACAACGATCACCTGCGCTCATGGATCGGCCGCACGCAGACCGAGAGTGAGCTGGTCTCCCCTCGCCTTGCCCAACAGTTGGCCGCGACGTTGGACTACGAGCGTGCGCCGAAGGCGGGGGAAACGTTGCCCCCTCTTTGGCACTGGGCTCTTTTTCCACATATCGCGACGCAATCGCATATCAGCGCAGACGGGCATCCGCAGCGCGGCGGGTTCCTTCCACCCATTCCGCTACCCAGGCGCATGTGGGCGGGAAGCCGGGTCCGGTTCGAGCGCCCCGTTGTGGTCGGTAGCCAGGTGACGCGCACGTCTCAGATTATCGACGTCGCGAGCAAGGACGGTCGAAGCGGAAAGCTGGTGTTTGTTCGCATCCGCCACGAACTCGAAGATTGCGAAGGGCCGCTCATCTCCGAGGAACAGGACGTCGTCTATCGCGAAGCCGCGGACGAGCCTTTCACGCCCGCGACAAGCCCGGCCCCGGTCGAAACGACGTGGAGCCGGACGATAGTCCCTGACCCGGTTCTGCTGTTCCGCTATTCGGCAGACACGTTCAACGGTCATCGCATTCACTACGACCGGGCGTATGCAACCAGCAAGGAAGGTTATCCCGCACTCGTTGTACACGGCCCGCTCACCGCAACTCTCCTGGTCGATCTCGTGACGCGCAGCGCACCGGACGAGGACGTCGCGTCGTTCTCGTTCAAGGCGGTAAATCCTCTTTTCGATAACGCACCCTTTCAGGTCTGTGCTGCGCGTCTGCCTGACACAGACGAAGTCCGATTGTGGGCAGTCAATGAGGCCGGCGTTCTGTGCGTCGAAGCGACCGCAAAGCTACGGGCATCAGTCATTGCCCTTTGAACATTGATACGACAGGAGTAGACACCAAGTGACGCACACCGTTGACTCATACCAGGACATCCGCGAAGCCGTCCGCGACCTTTGCTCGAACTTTCCGCCCGAGTATTTCCGGAAGATCGACGAGGAGCGAGCCTATCCGGAGGCGTTCGTCCAGGCACTGACGGACGCCGGCTGGCTGGCCGCGCTGATACCGCAGGAATACGGCGGATCGGGGCTCGGCCTGACTGAGGCGTCGGTCATCATGGAAGAAATCAACCGCAGCGGCGGCAATTCGGGGGCTTGTCATGGCCAGATGTACAACATGGGCACCTTGTTGCGGCACGGTTCGAAGGATCAAAAGGACCACTATCTGCCGCAGATCGCTAGCGGTAAGCTCCGGCTTCAGTCGATGGGCGTCACTGAGCCGACGACGGGCACCGATACGACGAAGCTGAAGACGACCGCAGTCCGTAAAGGCGACCGGTACGTCATCAACGGACAGAAGGTCTGGATTTCGCGTGTCCAGCACTCCGATCTGATGATCCTGCTGGCCCGCACCACACCCATCGACAAGGTCGCAAAGAAATCTGAAGGGATGTCCATCTTTCTGGTCGATCTGCGCGAGGCAGTTGGAAATGGAATGACAGTGCAGCCCATTCCTAACATGGTCAATCACGAGACCAACGAACTGTTCTTCGACAATCTTGAGATTCCGGCAGACAGCCTCATCGGCGAGGAAGGCAAGGGCTTCAAGTACATCCTTGATGGCCTGAACGCCGAGCGCACGCTGATCGCCGCCGAATGCATCGGCGACGGGTACTGGTTCCTCGACAAGGTAACCGCGTACGTCAAGGAGCGTGTCGTGTTCGGCCGGCCAATCGGACAGAACCAGGGTGTGCAGTTCCCGATCGCCCGCGCATTCATCAACGTCGAAGCCGCGAGCCTCATGCGCTACAAGGCATGCGAGCTGTTCGACGCAAAGCAGCCGGCCGGCGCGCAAGCCAACATGGCGAAGTTGCTTGCCGCAGATGCCTCATGGGAAGCCGCCAACGCGTGCCTTCAGTTCCACGGCGGATTTGGCTTTGCCAACGAGTACGACGTCGAACGCAAATTCCGCGAAACCCGCCTTTACCAGGTCGCACCGATCTCGACGAATCTGATTCTCTCGTATGTGGCCGAGCATCTGCTGGGACTGCCGCGTTCATTCTAAGGAGGCTGTCATGAAACCGCTGGACGGGGTCAAGGTCATCACGCTCGAGCATGCAATCGCAGCGCCGTTCTGTACGCGCCAGTTGGCCGACCTTGGCGCGCGCGTGATCAAGGTTGAGCGGCCGGGAGTGGGTGACTTCGCGCGTGCGTACGACGAAAGAGTGAACGGGCTGGCCTCCCATTTTGTCTGGTGCAATCGTTCGAAGGAGAGCCTCTCTCTCGACCTCAAGGCGCCACAGGCTGAAGCCATCCTGGACGGTCTGCTCAGAGACGCCGACGTGCTTGTGCAGAATCTGGCACCTGGTGCCGCCGCGCGACTGGGTCTGTCTTTCGAGGCACTGCACGACAGGTATCCGAAGCTGATCGTCTGCAACATCTCCGGATATGGTTCGGACGGCCCCTACCGCGACAAGAAGGCGTACGACCTGCTCATCCAGAGCGAATCGGGTTTTCTGTCAATTACCGGCGCTGCCGAATCACCTGCGAAGGCGGGTTGCTCGATTGCAGACATTGCCGCAGGCATGTACGCGTACACCAATATTCTCTCGGCGCTGCTGCAACGCGCGAAGACGGGGCTGGGGCGCGAGATCGACGTTTCGATGCTCGAAAGCATGGTGGAGTGGATGTCGTATCCCCTGTACTACGCCTACGACGGCGCGTCACCACCTCCTCGCGCCGGCGCAGCTCACGCGACGATTTACCCGTACGGCCCCTTCCCGGCGGGAGACGGCAAGACGGTGATGCTCGGCCTGCAGAACGAGCGTGAATGGGCGGTGTTCTGTTCGAAGGTACTGCTCGACCCGGAACTCGCGATTGAATCACGCTTCAGCTCGAACTCGAAACGGGTAGCCGCTCGCGAGGCGTTGAGAGACATCATCTGCGCCGCATTCAGCGAATTGTCATCGGAGGAGGTAATCCGTCGGCTCGATGCTGCGCAGATTGCCAATGCGCGGATGAACTCGATGGAGGACGTCTGGACGCATGAGCAGCTGAAAGCACGAGGACGCTGGACCACGGTCGGAACGCCGACAGGTGATGTTCCGGCGCTGCTTCCGCCAGGCATCGCTCATGTCGAAGCAATGCAACTGGGCGCTGTCCCGGCCCTCGGCCAACACACAGAAGCGCTCCTTCTGGAACTGGGCTATATGCCTGAAATGATCCGTGACCTACGCAATGCGGCCGTTGTTTGATGAAGTCATCTCGTCCGGAACCATGACATGACCAATACCGAAATCCTGGCTGCCTTCGCAGCCAATCTGAAATACGAACAGATTCCCACGGAAGTCGTACGACGCACCGAAGACCTCTTTCTAGACTGGTTCGGCGCAGCGTTGGCGGGACGCGGTGCCCGCCCGGTGGAATCGATCCAGAAGCTCGCGCTAGATTTTGGCCCGCAATCGGGCCCCTGCGAAATCCTGATATCGCGCCGCACGACAAGCCCGCTGTTTGCGGCCATGGTGAATGCCGCCGCGTCGCACTTCGCAGAACAGGATGACCTGCACAACAGTTCGGTGTTGCATCCGGCCACGGTTGTGTTTCCTGCAGCATGGGCTGCGGCTCAGGCGTTGGGACGCAGTGGCAAGGAATTCATCGCGGCCTCAGTCGCCGGCTATGAGGTTGGCATCCGGGTCGGCGAGTTTCTCGGCCGATCGCACTACAAGATTTTTCATACGACCGGCACGGTCGGCACATTGGCCGCCGCAGCCGCCGTCGGCAACCTGCTTCGTCTTGACGAGGTGCAGATGCTTCACGCCTTCGGTTCGGCAGGTACGCAAGCTGCCGGACTGTGGGAGTTCCTGCGCGATGCAGCCGATTCCAAGCAGTTGCATACCGCGAAAGCCGCAGCGAATGGGCTGCTCGCCGCCTACCTCGCAGCGGACGGATTCACCGGTGCGGAGGACATTCTGGAAGGCGTCAAGGGTATGGGCGCCGGCATGTCGGCGCAGACGGACCCGCAGAAGCTTGTCGACCGGTTGAGCGAGCGTTGGGCGCTCGTCGAAACTTCCTTCAAGTTCCATGCGTCCTGCCGGCACACCCACCCGGCCGCAGATGCACTTCTCCATGTGTTGAGACGCGAGAAGCTTTCTCCTGGCGACATTGAAACGGTCGTAACGCATGTGCACCAGGCCGCGATCGACGTTCTCGGACCGGTCACGGACCCGAAGACGATTCACCAGGCGAAGTTCTCAATGGGCACCGTCCTTGCATTGGCCGCCGAATACGGTCACGCAGGCGTTCGCGAGTTCGATGCGCACTACAAGGAAAACCGTATCGCGCAGTTCCGCGACAAGGTTTCCATGGTGCTCGATCCCGAAGTCGACACGGCCTACCCTGCGCGATGGATCGGCAAGATCACCGTCCAGACAAAGGACGGACAGACATTTACTGGCCGGATCGACGACCCGAAAGGCGATCCTGGCAATACGCTGACGCGCGCCGAACTCGAGCATAAAACCACTACGCTGGGTCTCTACGGCAACGCAGCCGCCGAGGAGGAAATCCAGCATGCGATCGCGTCGGTATGGTCTCTTGCCGATTGTCCCGTCGTTCCACGGCTGCTCCCCGAAGTCTCACTGGAGTCACAACATGGCTGATCTCGCCCCCCGTTCATACCTTTTTGTTCCGGGTAACCGGCCCGACCGGTTCGCCAAGGCGGCCGCGTCGGGCGTCGACGTGGTTGTCATCGATCTTGAAGACGCCGTCCCTCCCGACGAAAAGAAAGTGGCTCGCGCTGCACTCTCAGAATGGCTTTCCGCAAATGACACACCGATTGCAGTGCGCGTGAACGATGTCAACAGCGAGTGGTTTCGCGACGATATCACCCTGTGTCGTGCGCCCTCCGTTAAGGCAGTGATGCTGCCCAAAACGGAACGAATCGACGATATCTTCCTGTGCGAATTCGCCGGCAAGCCGACCGACATCCTGCCGATGATCGAGACGGCCCAAGGGTTTCGGAACGTCGTCGCGATCGCCCAACATCGCCTGACGACTCGACTCGTATTTGGCAACGTCGACTTCCAGCTGGATCTGGGCATCGACGGCGACGATGAGCAGCTGTTGTATTTCAGGTCTCAAATCGTGCTGGCCTCGCGTATCGGCAACCTTCTGGCGCCGGTTGACGGGGTCAGCATCACCCTCGACGACGCAGCGCAAATCGAACGCGACACGCTTCGCGCCAGGCGGTTGGGTTTTGGGGCCAAGCTTTGCATTCATCCCAAACAGGTCGCAGCTGTCAATGCTGCCTTTGTCCCGACTGCAAAGGACGTGGAATGGGCCAGGAAAGTACTCGCTGCGGCAGCAGCGTCGCATGGCGCGGCTGTCGCTGTCGACGGCCGTATGGTCGATCGGCCCGTCATTCTTAGGGCTCAGGAAATCCTGGCTGAATCGCAGCGGCGCCTGCCTGTCGCAGCCTGACATAAGTGGAGCGTTCAATCATGCAGCAATTCGAAATGTACATTAACGGCGAATCTGTTTCCGCCTCCTCGGGCGAATGGTTCGATACCGAAAATCCGTTCACGGGCGAAGCATGGGCGAGGATTGCCAAGGGCAACGCCGCCGACGTAAACCGCGCGGTGGAGGCGGCTCATGCAGCGTTCGCTACTGGGCCGTGGGCGCAGATGACGCCAAGCCAGCGCGGTCTCCTGCTGCACCGTGTCGGCGACCTTATCGCACGGGACGCCAGGCGGCTGGCGGAACTGGAAGTGCAGGACAACGGCAAGCTGATCGCCGAGATGTACGGGCAGTGTCAGTATCTTCCGCAGTGGTACTACTACTTTGGCGGTCTCGCTGACAAGATTCAGGGCGCGGTCATCCCGCTCGACAAGAAGGGGTACTTCAATTTCACGCGCAATGAACCGCTCGGCGTCGTGGCGGCGATCACGCCGTGGAACTCGCCTCTGCTCCTCGCGACCTGGAAGATCGCTCCAGCTCTGGCTGCGGGCTGCACTGTCGTCATTAAGCCCTCGGAATTCACTTCGGCATCCACGATCGAGTTCGCGAAGCTGTTCACCGAAGCG
Source organism: Paraburkholderia hospita (assembly GCF_002902965.1). Lineage (GTDB taxonomy): Bacteria > Pseudomonadota > Gammaproteobacteria > Burkholderiales > Burkholderiaceae > Paraburkholderia > Paraburkholderia hospita. The sequence goes on from NZ_CP026107.1 coordinate 1,643,476, forward strand.
GGCTTTCCTCCAGGCGTCATTAACGTCGTCACCGGCTTCGGCAAGGATGTCGGCTCTCCGCTCGTTGAACATCCGCTCGTGAAGAAGATCACGTTTACGGGCGCGGACTCGACGGGGCGCGCCATTAACGAAGCCGCTGCGCGTCAGTTCAAACATGTCAGTCTCGAACTGGGCGGCAAGTCGCCGAACATCGTGTTCGAGGACGCAGACCTTGAAGACGCCGTGAACGGCGCCGTATCGGGCATTTTCGCCGCGACCGGCCAGACGTGCATCGCGGGCTCACGACTGCTATTGCAGGACAGCATCTATGATGCCTTCGTCGATCGGCTTGTGACGCTCGCTCGCACCGCCAAGATGGGCGATCCATCGAATATGGATACGCAGGTCGGTCCGGTGACGACGCGCCCGCAATATCAGAAGGTCCTGTCTTATATCGAAACCGCGAAGGAGGACGGGGCAACGCTGTTGCTCGGTGGCAAGCCCGGTACAGCACCTGAATGCGGCCGCGGCTGGTTCGTCGAGCCTACGATCTTTGGTGACGTGAAAAACAGCATGCGAATCGCACAGGAAGAAGTGTTTGGCCCGGTGCTTTCTATTATCCGGTTCAAGGATGAAGACGAAGCCGTTGCCATCGCCAACGATGTGCGGTTTGGCCTGGGTGCCGGCGTATGGACCAGGGATATCGGTCGATCCATCCGGGTAGCCGAAAAAATCCAGGCTGGCATGGTCTGGGTCAACAGCTACCGCGCTGTCAGCTACATGTCTCCATTTGGCGGCTATAAGGACTCCGGCCTCGGGCGCGAGAACGGCATCGACGCGATCCGGGAGTATCTGCAGACCAAGAGCGTGTGGATCAACACCGGCGTGAAGACTGCAAATCCGTTCGTCATGCGATGAAACGAAGTGCTCGACGGCGTAGCGACCGTTGAGCCGCAACATCCTGATAACGCCCTCGTTGTTCACACGACCGGGGCATTGTCATGTTCAGCCAGGTACATCATGCGCCAGATGCAGCACCGTGCGCTGCGCTCATGCTTTCAACGCGACCGATCAAATGTGTCCTGCTCCCCTTCTGCAAGATTCCCCGCTCGACAATCCTTTCCTCGAAAGTCTCGGCGTGCACCTATCTGTATGGCACGACGGCTATGCGGAACTGACAATGCCGATCGACGCAACCAAGCTTAACCGGCAACGCGTTCTGCAAGGCGGTGCAATCGCCACCTTGCTGGATGCGGCCGCCGGCTACGCGGGAATCTTCTCGATGCCGGGAGAAGTCGAACAGCACGCTTTTACCCTGTCTCTGACGACGAACCTCCTCGACAAGGGTCAAGGGCACCACGTTAAGGCGATCGGCATGCTGGAGCTGGAGCGAAACGGAAGGTCGATCTTCTTTGTGCGCGGCGAGGCGTGGGTCGATGACACGCTACTTGTTGCAACCGCCCAAGGGACGTTCAAGCATGTAGGTGCCCAGCGCTAAGCACCTCTTCAAGGCGCTGTGTGGCGCATATCCGACGTGATCATTCTGGGGAGCACGACCAGTACGGCATACGGCCAAATAAGGCCTTTACCACAAGGCAGCAAGCAACAGGATGGCGGGGTCGATTCGAACCTGGTCCGCTGAATCACTGCTGGACGCATAGAGTTCACGCTCAATCCCGGCCAGCGGATTGAACACGGCGGCGCAGCAAGCCTTCAGTTTTTCCCCGAAAGACACAGCCGCACTACTGTCGATTACATTTGAGCGAGGGGCTGGGTGCGACGGACGCATAAGTTGCTCTCTTCAGAAAGGGGGACCATCGATACTCAGATCGCCCCCTTTGTTCCGCTGTGCGCGCCGGAAGGACTCAGCTCTTGATGCCCTTGCTCGCGTTAGCGCTCGCCTGGCGAACTTCAAGCGTTACACCTGCACCTCTATCAGCGGTGTTGAAATAGGTAAATCCGCTGCGATCGTCGAGTCGCCCCGATCCAAGAAGAGGCAAGCCAGCGTCGATTCCCTGTTGCTGAGCCGCGTCTACGCTGTCAACCGTGAATCCCAGGTGGAAGACGCCTTCGCCCCGTGCATCGAGAAAGCGGCGCTGCGGTGTATCGCCCTGCCCCGGTTGGCACAACTGGATTTGCACGTTATCCAACGTCGCAAACTTGTAGCGCATCTGCAGAAACGCTTCGCGGTTATAGCCGTTGAGTTCATATGCATCCATCGGCGGGAAGTCTTTCCATGGGCCCACACCCGCAGATTCATAGAACGTTACGGCTTTTTCTACATCGCGCACGACGATGCAAACATGGTGCAACTGCCGGAAAATGCCAAGGTCTTTCATACGTACCCTCACCTTCAGTTAACCACAACAACCGCACGCGCTAATGACGCGCGCGCCCCCGGCAATGACCAGATCAACCGGCACTTGCGACCTTGCGGGTGAATTCGTCAGCCGCGTCATCGTGTGCCTGCCCTGCGCCAGGATTCCATTGAAAACCCGAGCGTGCGATCACACCGGGCTTCAGACGTTGGTCCGGACCGTAGTCAGCGAACGGATGGAAGTACAGTGGCTCGGTGTTCTCGATTTGACGAAGACGCGTCGCATAGGAGTCGAGATACGCCTGACGCTCGTCCGCCGACACCCGCGACGGCATCCACGATACGTGTGGAGGCAGGACGTCGAAACCGAGGTAGCGGAAGATCCCATTGTGAATCGGCCAGAGAATGTGATTGATCGCTCCGTCAACGCCGTCGGGCTCATACAAACTGGAGGCAGTGCCCGTCGTCGTCGATACCATCGCTTTCTTACCGTTGAACATCCCCGTGTCGTACTTGCGGCCCGTCGCATAGGCGAACCCACGCGTCATCACGCGATCCACCCAGCCCTTCAGGATGGCGGGCATGCCAAACCACCACATCGGATACTGGAAAATTACCATGTCGCACCAGAGCAGCTTCTGCTGTTCCGCGTGAACATCGGGCGTTGGCGGTGTCGACGTCGTGAACATATGTTCCTGTTCTACCGAAAGATCGAGGAAATCGTCGTTCAAACGGTCGCCTGTGAAATCGTCGACGTTCAGGTCCGCGCGCCAGTTCAGCTTGTACAGATCGCTGACCTGAACTTCGTGACCGAGCGCCTCCAGTGTCGCGACGGCAGTATCCTTGAGCGCGCCGTTGAACGACTTCGGTTCAGGGTGTGCAAATACGATGAGGACTTTCATCCGATAACTCCTGAATTTCTTCGCATTGAAGGCGAGCCATTAACGCCCGTCTTCCTCCTTGTTTCTCGCCGAGGATGGCTCCCCGCTTTTCGAGCTCGTCGCGTAGCGACGACGTCACCTCTTGATCGTTATTCTGCACTGTTCACTGCTCTCCGGCTTGAACTGGTTCAAGGCTGGTGCTGCGGAATTCTGCACAATCTATCGCCACGTGCAGGGACGGGACCTCGCCCAACGCCATCTTCATGAGACGTATGAGGATTCGATGGCGATGCGGATATCCGCCGGATACTCGCCTTCCCCTGCCGCGCGGTCAGGCTGCGTCCAGCTGAGCCGTATCACCCTCCAGATAGGCTGCGCGCACCGCAGGGTTGGCAAGTAACTCGCTTCCCGAACCTTCCAGCGCGATCTCCCCATGCTGGAGAACATATCCGCGATGGGCTACGCGCAATGCGTGGTGAGCATTCTGTTCCACCAGCAGGATCGTCATGCCCATCTGCTCGTTCAACTCCTTCACCACGGAAAAGATCTTGCGGATGAAGAGCGGGGCGAGTCCGAGCGACGGCTCATCAAGCAGCAGCAATCTCGGGTGCGACATGAGCGCCCGTCCGATGGCCAGCATCTGCTGCTCTCCACCCGACAGGGTCCCCGCACGCTGCGAGGCTCGGCTCTTCAGGATCGGAAACATCTCGTACATCCGATCGAGATCCTGCGCAGTCGTGCGCCGATCCGCAGTACAACCCATCAGCAGGTTCTCGAGGACAGTCATCCGCTGGAAGATGCGACGCCCCTCAGGCACCACGGCAATGTCCAGCCTCCCAATCGCATGTGATGGAAGCTTCGTTATATCCTGCCCCTCGAACAGGATCCGGCCACCGCTCGCGCGCGGGACACCGAAGATCGAATTCATCAGCGTCGATTTTCCGGCACCGTTCGCACCGATCAGGGTGACGACTTCGCCTTCGTTGACCCGGAGGTTAACGCCGCGCAACGCCTGAACGCTTCGATAGTGCGCACTCAGATTCTGAATTTCAAGCATGAGCGGACCTCTCATGGGGCATCAGTTCGTCCGACGATGAATCATCGTCTTCGCCAAGATAGGCACTGATGACGTCCGGATTGGATTTGATCCCGGCCGGGCAACCTTCGGCGATCTTCTTGCCGTGATTCAGAACCACGATGTGATCGGAGACCTTCATGACAACGCTCATGTCATGCTCGATCAAAAGGATGCCGATGCCCTGCTCTTTTGCGAGCGACCTGAGAAGCGCCGTCAACTCCGCGGATTCGCGCGGATTCAGCCCTGCAGCCGGCTCGTCAAGGCAAAGCAGGATAGGACCAGCACACATGGCACGCGCAATCTCCACCCGGCGTTGTACGCCGTAGGGCATATCGCCGGCGGCCTTTTCGGCCACATCCCGTACACCAAGCCGCCCCAGCCACGTCAAGGCGTTGTCAATCGCCTGTTCACTCGCACGCTGGTACGATGCCAGGTTGAGTGCGCCCGCGATCGAGAAGCGTGAGGCCTCCTGCAGAGTATTGTGCTGAGCGACCATCAGGTTTTCGAGCACCGTCATACGAGGAAACAGACGAATGTTCTGGAAGGTGCGGACAACCTGTGCAGTGCGCGCCACATTGACGCTGCGCATCGCATCCAGACGCAGTTCGCCACGTCGCGGATGAGACAAGGTGAGCGCGCCTCGTGTCGGCCGATAAAAGCCAGTCAGACAGTTAAAAAAGGTTGTCTTTCCTGCGCCATTCGGACCGATCACCGACGTGACCTGAGCCGCATACGCGTGCATCGAGAGGTTCTCGATTGCGCGCAAACCGCCGAATTGCATGGTCAGGTTTTCAACACGAAGCAAAGGACGATCGATTGTCATTGCTTTGCCTCCGACGGCACGTTGACGGTGGCACGACGGTGGCTAATCAACCCACCCGGCCGCACGATCATGATCAGCACCATCGCCACGCCGAACGCGAGCATGCGGTATTCTGAAAAGTCACGTCCGAGTTCGGGCAATACCACCAGGACGCTTGCGGCAAACACGACGCCGAGTTGACTGCCCATACCTCCGAGCACCACGATGGCCAGAATGGTGGCCGATTCTGGAAACGTGAAGCTCTCCGGCGAAATAAACCCCTGACGCGCAGCGAAAAACACGCCAGCGAATCCGGCAAGCATTGCGCCCGTCGCGAACGCTGAGAGCTTGACGTTGGTCACGTTGATGCCCATCGCCTTGCAGGCGATCTCGTCCTCGCGCACGGCCTCCCACGCGCGACCGACCGGCAGCCGTCGAAGTCGGTTGACGAGCAGGCTGGTCAGAAGCGCCAGTCCGAGGATGAGGTAGTAAAGAAATACAACTCGCTGTCCCGGGGTGTAGTCGATGCCGAACACGCTGGCAAAGGTTGGCCCCTCGCCGGAGGCAGCCATTGGCAAACCGAAAAACGTCGGCTTCGGAATCGACGAGATGCCGTTTGGCCCGCCTGTAAGGTCGCCCCAATTCACCAGCACCAGGCGGATGATCTCCCCGAAACCAAGCGTGACGATTGCCAGATAGTCGCCGCGCAGCCGCAAAGTCGGATAGCCGAGTACCATCCCGAACAACGCTGCAAGGGCACCAGCAACCGGGAGCGCCTGCCAGAAGCCAAATCCGAAGTGCGTCGACAGAAGCCCATAGGTATACGCACCAACAGCATAGAAAGCGACGTATCCCAGGTCTAGCAGCCCCGCAAGACCGACGACCACGTTCAACCCCCAGCCCAGCATCACGTAGATGAGTACCGTCGTAGCTGTATCGACCACATATCTGTTACCGGCAAACAATGCGGGCAGCAGAACGGCGAACGCGACACATCCTGCGCCCAGCCAGGCGAGCGCACCGTTACCCACGACACCTGGAGCGGGCCGTGTCGATGCCCGCCGCTTCGGGGCAATCTTGAACCGGTGCATCACGGTCTGGAGAGCGAACCGCCCGGCAAACGCGATCGCAATGAACGCGGCCAGCAGCGGCCAGCGAGTCTCGACCTGCAATCCGTGCATTCCATCCCGTGTCGTCAGGCCAAGCAACGGAAGACCAATCAGACCGGCAACAACCGATGCCCACAGGGCATCGCGTATCCTCAGTGACAGGTCAGATTCTTTCATCATGGTTGCGCTCATTACACTTTCTCCACTTCCGGGCGTCCAAGCAAACCTGATGGACGAAACATCAGGACTACGATCAGGATGACGAACGTCGCGACGTCTTTGTACTCGGGCGAAAGATAAGCCGCCCAGAATGCTTCGATGAGTCCAATGATGACGCCGCCAAGCATGGCTCCCGGTAGCGAACCGATGCCTCCCAGGACTGCCGCGGTGAACGCCTTGATGCCCGCCTGGAAGCCGATCGAGAAGTCCACTACACCGTAGTAGAGCGTCACCATCACGCCAGCGACCGCTGCCAGGCCCGCACCGATCATGAAAGTCAATGCAATGATTCTGTCGACGTTGTAGCCGAGGAACTGCATCATGCGCTGGTCCTGTTCGCACGCACGCTGCTGCCGGCCGAACGAGGTTCGGTTGATAAAAAGCGTGAACCCGCACATCAGTAAAACCGTTACGGCGACGATCAGGATCTGCGTGTAAGAGACGTACGCACCGTGATGACCTTCCGCTGCAATCAGATTCACGCCACCCGTCACCAGCGGCTGGATCGACTTCACCCGTGCGCCCTGTGTGATCTGCACTGCGTTCTGAAGGAAGATGGATATCCCGATGGATGAAATCAGCGGTGCCAGGCGGCTCGAACTGCGCAGCGGACGATAGCCGACGCGCTCCACCGTCCAGCCGAATGCCGATGTGAGTGCGATGCAAACGACAAGCGTGATCGCGATACTCGCGACCACCGACGATATGCCGGAACTCGCCACCAATGTGAAGCAGGTCACGGCAATGAAAGCGCTGACCATATAGATGTCGCCGTGCGCAAAGTTGATCATGCCGATGATGCCGTAGACCATCGTATAGCCGATCGCAATCAGGCCATAAATGGCACCCAGGGTGATACCGTTAATCAATTGCTGCAACGCCTGGCTCATGTCTACTCCGGTGAGGCTTGTTCGGAGGCGGTGCAACGTACACGCACCGCCGTATTTCATGGCAGTCCAGGCGCTTACTTGTTGACGTACTCGTAGTTATTGCCTTTCCATCGATAGACGACGTAACCGGGGCTTTTGAGGTCCCCCTTCGCGTCGAAGTCGACCGGGCCCACGACCGTGTTGAAGCTTGCGTTGTGCAACTGCTTGACGACTGCCGCGTAGTCCGTCGAGTTCGCGCGTTTTGCAGCATCGGCGAAGACCTGCATGGCAGCGTACGAATACAGCATGTAGCCTTCAGGTTCGATCTTTTGCGCCCGCAATGCTTCTACGACTTTCGCTGCAGCGGCGTTCTTTCGCGGGTCTGGCGGGAAGGTGAAGATGACCTTGTTGATTTCGGGTCCCGCCGCATTGACCAGCTCGTTGTTGGTCAGGGTATCGCCGCCGATCAGCGCCAGCTTCAGGCCCGCCTGGGCGGCCTGCCGCAGAATCAGCGCAACCTCCTGGTAGTAGCCACCGTAGGCAAGAACCTCGACGCCGTTTGCCTTGAGCTTGCTGACGAGGCCCGAGTAGTCCTTCTCTCCCGCGGTGATCGACTGGCGTAGTACGACGGGGGTCTGTTTTGCCGAAAGTTCCTTGGCGATTTCGTCAGCGAGCCCGCCGCCATAGGCGGTCTTGTCGTCGACGACGGCAATCTTCTTCCCCTTGAAATTCTCAGCAATGTAGTCGCCCGCTACCTGCCCTTGCTGATCGTCCCTGCCGGTAATACGGAAGATGCCCTGGATGCCGCGCTCGGTAATTTTCGGGTTAGTCGAAACGGTCACCTGAGGAATCTGAGCATCGTTGTAGACATCCGATGCGGGCAACGTCGAGCTGGAGCACCAGTGTCCGTCGACGAATGCAACTTTCTTATTCACGAAGCTATTGGCGACCGAGACAGCCTGCTTCGGATCACATACATCGTCGCCCACGACCAGATCCACTTTCTGGCCAAGCAAGCCGCCGGCCGCGTTGATGTCCTTCACAGCCTGCTCGGCGCCTTTTCGGAACTGCTCGCCGCCCGACGCATATTCGCCCGTCATCGGACCCGCAACCCCGACAACGAGGTTTGCACACGCGGCAACTGACCAGGTCAGTGCGAGGCCACCCAACCCGATCCCCGCAACTACGTTCATTGAATGCTTCAGGCCGTTCATTCCCATCTCCAAGTGCTCGCTTTCGACGCGGAAACGATCGGTGCTTACTTCGATCGCCTCCTGTGGGGCCTCGTTAATCACGAGGTTGCCTGGAGGTTGCCGAAGCCAAAATTCATCCGGAATTTGATTGTGCGAAAGTTGGGATTAGGCCGTGGTTAATGATGCGAAATCCGTTTGCCCCATCGCGGAAAACTGCACATTTGGGCACTATCGCTGCCCGTCGGGGGCATCTCTCAAGCTGCTAGTGAAAACCCCAAGACGCTGTGCTGGAGGAGGAATTGGGAGCGTGCGGGATGCGATGCAAATGAAACTTCCTTTCGCCGAGGACTAAGATGCACGTGACCGCGAGTCGTTTTGGTGGTCGCTGCGGGAAATAAGAGGTGCTGTCCTGCATGCGGCCGGCAGTGTGGTTGAAGGAGGCCACTTACACTTAAGTCACCGCCCTTGAGCGGGACAACCACGACGATCATCCATCGAACTGGCGCGCTACACGCGACAGGCCGTCCGGTTTATGACGGTTGGGGGCAGAGGCTGGTCGGGTAACCGAAGGGCTATGTGTCGACGGCGCCCGTATCCGATGAGATCGACGACGCTGCAGCAAAAGGCAATGGCGTCGGCTAACTAGAGCGAACCGGCCGCTCGAATGACCGTGTGGCGGTTATGGCGAACGACGCCTTCTGGGGCCGAACCCGGCCACCGGAGATGGCGTGACGTTCGCCTGCTCGTCGTCGTGTGGCGCAGAGAAACAGGCGTAAATCGCTTTGTGAATCGCTTACGCTGCTTCCGGCTGCTCCGCCAGATGCAAGCCGTCGCGGCTCGTCTTGTGCGCTTCGATCAACCGGTAAACCGTTTCACCCGGCACCGTCTCCGATTCGAGCAACTGGTCGGCAATGGCTCGCAGCACGGGCTCGTTGTCGCGCAGCAGCGCATAGCATGCGTCGCTCAGATCCTTGAGCAGGATGTTCGCGTGCTCGATGGCGCCCTTCATCTGCAAACCCGCGTATTGCGCAGGCAGCGCAGCCAGGCTGAACAGATTGCCGTCCGCGTTGAAGCCGAACTTCGACACCATGTCGAGGCTGATGCGCGAGGCTTCCTGCAAGTCCGACGCGGCACCGCTCGACGCTTCCGAGAACATCAGCAATTCGGCATTGCGCCCGCCCAGCAGCACCTGAATCTCGTTGCGCATTTCGGTTTCGCGGTACAGGTGCTTGTCCTGCGTCTTCGTGATCAGCGCGACGCCCAATGCGCCGCCGCGCGGCAGAATCGTCACTTCTTCGAGGATGCCCGTGTCAAGCAGGGCCGCAACGAGTCCGTGTCCGGCTTCATGAACGGCAATACGGGTGCGCTCTTCTTCCGTGAGCGCACGTTCCGCGCCGTTCACATCGCCGATACGTGCAATCTTGATCGCTTCGACGAAATGCTTCGCGGCCACTGTGTTGTCGCCCGCCTTGCGTGCGACAAGTCCAGCCTGATTGACCACCATCGCGAGCGTCGCGGGCGACAGGCCCGTGGTCAAACGCGCGAGCTGATTGAAATCGATATCGTCCGCCTTCGAGGTCAGCCGCTCCGCATAGAAGCGGATGATATCCGCGCGATCTTCGAGATCGGGCAGACGCACCTGCACCGTGCGGTCGAAACGGCCAGGACGGCGCAACGCTTCGTCGAGATTGTCCGGGTGATTCGTCGCCGCGACGATAATCACGCCCTCGTTCGATTCGAAGCCGTCCATCTCCGCGAGCAACTGGTTGATGACGCGATTGCTCTCGGCTTCGACGGGCCCGCCGCCCGTATCGGTGCGCTTCGCGAGGCCATCGGCTTCGTCGATGAAGATGACGGTCGGCGCGTTCTTGCGCGCGAGTTCGAACAGATGCTTGACCTTCTGAATGCCGACGCCGTAGTACTTCGCGCTGAAATAGCTGCCCGTGATCGAAATGAAATTCGCGCCGCACTCGCCCGCGAGCGCCTGTGCGAGACGCGTCTTGCCGACGCCCGGTCCACCCGTCATCAGGATGCCGCACGGCGCGCGCACGCCCATTCCCGTGAACTGTTTCGGATTGGTCAGATAGGCCTGGATGTCGGACAGCGCGGCCTTCGCCTCGCCTGCGCCGATCACGTCTTCGAATGAAAGCGCCGGCGTTCTTTCGAGCAGACGCGCGCCGCTCGTCATTTCGCGGCGCATGAACCACACGAGTCCGCCGATCAACAGCAGCGGCAGCAGTACGCTGATCGCGTCACGAGCTTTGTCAAAAGCATCCATCCAGCGCGCGGAGCCGGTGTGAATGTCGGCGTCCGGCAGATACACCATTTGATACGGCGAATGCGCATCCGCTTTCATTTCGCCCAGCAGCAGCGCATTCGAGAAGGCGCCGTTGTGATCGGTGACGTAGTACTTCGCTCCATCTGCCGTCGACACGAGAATCGCATTCGGACTCACGCCGACTGCCGTGACGTTGTGCTCGCGAATGTCGCGCAGCATCTCCGACGCATCGCGCTCCTGATGTGTCCACGCCGTCGTGTCCTTGCGCATTTCGCTCGCGACGCCCGTCAGTACCGGCGAGCCTTGCACGTTACGCTGATCGTGACGCAGATGCAGGAACGTCACGAGCGCCGCGAAGGCCGTCGCGGTCACGCCAAGCATTACATAGCGGCCGTAGCGCGACCAGAACGTGTTCTTTGCCGGTTTCATCAGTTGATTCCTAAAACGGGCCACATCGTGGCCGACGCGCATTTGCGCGGACAAAATAAAACGGAGCACGCGCGCGCGATGCGCGTAACGGGACTGGATTGGAATGTGGCCGCAGCCGCGAACGAGGAAGGGACCAGTTCTTTCGTGCAATGACGTCGGTAAAAAAGACACGCTTATGCGTCCCTCTTTCGACCGCTGTGTGTCTATCGCATTATGCCCAGGCTTATGCCATTTCCAAAACGGTAGAAAAGGGCGTATTTAAGGGCTGATTCGCGCAATCGAACCGATTGGCCTTATAGAAGGCACATTGCGGGAAGAAGTACCAATTGATGTTTGGATGGCAAAACACTTTTATCTTCGCAAGGCAGCGAAGACACATCACGCGGACGTTGCATCCGCGACCGGGTCGGTCATACGAAGATCGAAGATCGGGCCCAGGCGAACCGGAAGTGGTCCGCCTGGGCCCGAGATAACGTCAGCGTCTCACGACACCCATGAGCAACGTGACGATAAAGATGACGAGGAACAGGACGAACAGGATCTTCGCGATGCCGGCCGCTCCCGCTGCAATCCCGCCGAAGCCGAATACAGCAGCGATCAGCGCAATGACGAAGAAAACCAAGGCGTAATAAAGCATGTTCCGACCTCCGTTGCTTGAGTTATGGTCCCGGGCTGCTTGCGCGGCGACGTCCAACCACTTGAGCAAGCCGTGTACCTGACGCGAAGTAACGGAGTCTCGAAACTACGCAAGCGCGGCAACCGCCGCGCGCAAACCCAGCAGATAGCTGTCCACGCCGAACCCGCAAATCTGGCCCTTCACGATCTCCGCGAAAACCGATTGATGGCGAAACGGCTCCCGCGCATGAATGTTCGACATATGAATCTCGACGACAGGGACGGTCAGAATCGCGAGCGCGTCGCGAATCCCGTAGCTGTAGTGCGTCCATGCGCCGGCGTTGATCAGCACGGCGTCCGCGCCGTCAGTGAATGCCTGGTGAATGCGCTCGCACATGTCGCCTTCATGATTGGTCTGATAGCTTTCGACCTCGACATTCAACTCGCGCCCCAGCGCCTGCAAGGCACCGTCGATTTCCGCGAGCGTCACCGTGCCGTACTGCGCCGGATCGCGCTTGCCGAACATGTTGTGATTGATCCCATGCAGCATCAGTACTTTTTTCATGTGTCCTCCGTTGGTTCGAGATCAGAGCATCAGACCGTCGCGCTGACTCGCGTATCGATGATCGCGCCGGTTCGAGCCGATTCCGCGATGGCTTCCGTAATGCGCAGGTTTTGCAGGCCATCGCGCACGGTGACGAGCGGCTGCGCGCTGCCTTCAATCACGTCGCAGAAGTGATCCAGTTGCCGCTCGAGCGGGTCCGTTCGCTCGATGCTCGCAGTGGACACCTGGAACGGCTTCCACCACGAGCGCTCTTCTTTAGTAGCGTAGGTCTTCAGGCGCATCGTGGGCACCGACAATGAACCCATGTCGCCCGCGATCACGTAGCAGTCTTCGTCGTCGTAGGACGCATAGCTCTTGTTTTCCTGCGAGGTCTGTTCCCAGCTACGCGGCGAAGCCGCCGTGTCCGACAACAGAAACGTGCCGAGCGCGCCATTCTCGAACCGCAGATTGATCGCCACCGTATCTTCGACGGCAAACCCGCGCGCCGCGTTCGACGCGAACGCCTGCACCGCGACGATCTCGCCGCACAACGAACGCAGATTGCCGATCTCGTGAATCATGTTGATGAGGATCGGGCCACCGCCCGCCTCGCGCCGCCACGGCGCGGCGTCGAAGTATTCGTCGGGTTTGAAGAACACGGCGCTGCCCATCACGCCGACAACCTTTCCGATCCGCCCTTCCCCGATGATCTCGCGCGCCTTCGCGAGAATCGGGCTGTGCGCTCGATGATGGCCGACCAGAAGCGGTACGCCGGCCTCATCAGCCGCGGCGCGCAGGCGTTCGCCTTCATCGAGTGTATGCGCGACGGGCTTCTCGATCAGCGCAGGAATACGCGCGCCGATGCATTCGAACGCCTGCTCGACATGCAACTGGTTCGGCGTGGCAAGCACCACGCCATCGGGACGGCTGGCGGCGAACAGTTCGCCGAGCGTGCGAAAGAGCGGCACGTCGGCCTGTTTCGCCACTTCCTGCGCGGCGGGACCCGGATCGACGATTGCAGCCAGGCGGCAACGCAGACTCTGCTGGATCAGTTCGATATGACGTCGGCCGATAAGCCCGGCGCCGGCGACGGCAAGCTGCATTTGTCTCATGATTTCGTCGTGTTTAGCGCCCAGGGATTGGACGTCTTCGTGAATTGAGACTAGATTACTCGTGCCAATCACCAACACAATGCAGCCGAATGGAAAATCATCATGCGCTATTAGCCAATAATGACGGCTTCCTGCGCGATCTTCAGTTGTTCTGCACCGTCGCCCGCCGGGCGAGCTTCATCACCGCGTCGACCGAAATGGGCATCTCGCCGTCGCACGTGAGCAAGCGCATCGCGTTGCTCGAAAAGAGTCTAGGCGTGAAGCTCTTCTTACGCACGACCCGTCGCGTCAGCGTAACGAGCGACGGCGAAGCGGCGTTCCAGTGGGCGCAAAAAATCCTCGACGACGTGCAAGGCATGTCCGACGCGTTCGCCGGGCTGAAGAGCGATCCGCGCGGCGTGATCCGCATCAGCACGAGCCTGCGCCTCGGCCGCGACCACGTATCGCCGATTCTCATGCTGTTGAGAAAGCGCTATGCCGCGCTCGAAATCTGGCTCGAACTGCTCGACCGGCGCGTCGATCTCGTCGGTGAAAACTTCGATATCGACGTGCGTGTCGGCAACATCCAGGAGCCGCATCTGATCGCGCACAAGATCGTCGACAGCGCGCGCATCCTGTGCGCGTCGCCTGCCTACCTGAAGCGTGCGGGCACGCCGCGCACGCTCGCCGATCTCGCGCAGCACGATTGCCTGCTGTTTCGCGATCGCGACCAGCGCTTCGGCGTGTGGCGCCTGACGGGGCCGGACGGCGAGAAGTCGGTCAAGGTCACAGGCCCGATCGCGTCGAATCACAGCGACATCGTGCAACGCTGGGCGCTCGAAGGCTATGGCGTGATCATGGCGTCGATCTGGGACGTCGCATCGAGCCTGGAATCGGGCGCGCTCGTGCGCGTGCTGCCGCAACACCAGCAACCCGCCGATGTCTGGGCCGTGACGTCGGCGCGCGCGTCATCGTCCGCGAAGATTCGCGTGTGCGTGGAGTTTCTGAAGGAACAGTTGACGCGCGGACCTTACGCGTTGAAAACGCGCGGCGTGGCCGGGTTTTGACAGAAACGTGCGGTGCAGTTTTCAGCGGCCTCAACCCGCCGAACGCGGCGCAGGCCCTAGCCTCTCGGCAACAGCCGCACACGCGGCGCGCAGCGGCTCGACATAGGTTTCCAAAGGCGTGTCGTTGCGCCTGAATAGCGGAATGCTCACGCTGATGCACGCAATGGGCAAACCGTCCGCGGCGCGAATCGCGCATCCATAGCAGAAGATCTGCGGTTCGTTTTCTTCGCGGTCTTCCGCGTAGCCGCGCTCGCGCGTCTCGTCCAGTTCGGCACGCAACGCATCCGGTTCGACGATCGTATTGGCCGTGAAGCGCGTGAGCGTCAGACCTTCGAGCACCGCATCGCGCGCCGCGTTGTCCAGCGCCGCGAGATACGCCTTGCCGACCGAACTCGAATACAAGGTCACGCGCGTGCCGATGCGCGACGCCATGCGCACCGCGTGCGGGCTTTCCAGCTTTTCGATGTAGACCATCTCGCTGCCGCTGCGCACGGCGAGGTGCACGGTTTCCTGCGTCGCGTCGCGCAGCGCCTGCAACGCGTCCGCCGCCGCGACGCGCACATCCGAGCGCTCCCAGCTGCGGCTGGCGAGCGTCATCAGGCGTGGCCCGAGTTCAAAGGTTCCGCCGCGCAAACTTTCGACGACCAGCCCTTCGGCCATCAACGCGCCGACGATCCGATACACCGTCGGACGCGGAAAGCCGCTCGCCGCCGCCAGTTGCGGCACGCTGGGCGCATCCTTCGCATCGGCGATCAACTGCAGCACCGACATGAACTTCGAAAAGGCGGCGGTGCCTGTGGCGCGTGCGGCTTCGAGCGCATCGGCGGCGGGTGTCGGCATGGTCGTTTGATGAACGTGAAAGGCGACGCGATTATAGCGAGGCGCGGCGCCGTGCCGTCACGCGACCAGATAGCCGCCGTCGACGGGCAGCACGGTGCCCGTGATGAACGACGCGCCCGGCGAGCACAGAAACGCGACGGCCGGGCCGATGTCGTCGGGCGAACCCCAGCGACCGAGCGGCGTGCGATCGAGAATCGCCTTCGAACGTTCGTCGTTCTGCTGCAGCGACTGCGTCAAAGGCGTGGCGATCCAGCCCGGCGCTACCGCATTCACGCGGATGCGGTCGGGCGCGTACGCGATGGCGAGCGACTTCGTCAGTTGCGCGACGCCGCCCTTGCTCGCGCTGTAGGCCGGCACCAGTCCGCCGCCGAAGAAGCTCAGCATCGAAGCCGTGTTGACGATCGCGCCGCCCTGCGCGCGCAACAGCGGCCGCGCCGCCGCGCACGCTCGCATCGTGCCCGTGAGGTTCACGTCGATCACCTGCGCGAATACTTCGGGGTCGAGTTCGTCGCCACGGCGGATCACGCCGGCGCAATTCACCAGCATGTCGAGCGAGGTCAACGACGCAAACAGCGCATCGACACTCTCTTTCGATGCGACGTCAAGCAGCATCGCTTCGATGCCGTCGGAGGCGAGCGCGCTGCGTTGCTCGTCGGTCGGCGCGAGCCCCGCCGCGATCACGCGCGCGCCGAGCGCAGCGAGTTGACGCGCGATGCCCGCGCCGATGCCTTGCGTGCCGCCCGTGACGACAGCCGTCTTGCCAGCAAACAGATCGTGTTGAAACGTCATATCGATTGATGAAGTTCAGGAGTGAGTCATGCGGGTTTCAGCTGTCGCGCCCTCGTCCGCGCGCTCGGCGACTGGCACGCGCACGACGAACATGTAGACGAGCGCCGCCGCGAACGCGACGCCCGCGCTGATCAGAAACGCGTTGACGAACGAATGCGTCTTGTCGACGACCACGCCCGTGATGAACGGCGCGAACGATCCGCCGAAATAGCCGCCGAAGTTCTGGATGCTGCCCAGCGACGCCACCAGGTGCCGCGGCGCGGCCACGCTGACGAGCGCCCATGCCGCGCCGCTTGCCAGGTTGACGAAGTACATCGCCAGAGAGAGGTACACGATTGCGAGCGTCAGCGTCGGCGTGAACGCGGCGGGCACCGTGAACACGGCCGCGCCGATCAGGCCGCAGCAGATCGGCCACTTGCGGCTGCGGATCGGCGCCATGCCGCGCGCCATCAGACCATCGGCGACGAAACCGCTCGACAGCATGCCGAGCGTGCCGAAGATGTACGGAATCGACACGACCCAGCCAGTCTTCGCGATGGTCAGATGCCGTTCGTGTTCCAGATACGCGGGCAGCCACGTGAGATACAGCCACACCATATAGATCACGCCCATGAAGCCGAAGATCATGCCCCAGGTCGTCGCGTTGCCGAACAGGCCGCGCCATTCGGCGAACGTCATCTTGCGTTCCGCGCGCGCGAGCGGCTCTTCTTCCGTCAGATGCTTCACCTCGTTCGGTTCGAGGGTGATGTCGGCGCGGTTGCGATAGATCAGGTACCAGCCAATCGACACCGCAATCCCGAGCACGCCCATCACGACGAACATCCAGCGCCAGCCGAACGACAGCAGCAGCACGGTGAGAATGGGCGGCGCGAGCGCCGGTCCGATCGTCGACGAGGTGGTGAAGATGCCCGTCGGGCGACCACGTTCGCGCAGCGCATACCATTCGCTGACCACTTTCGCGCCCGCCGGAAATTGCGGCGCTTCGCCGATGCCGAGCGCGATGCGCGCCGCGAGAAACTGCGGCAACGTATGCACGAGGCCGCCGCACAGCTGCGCGCACGACCACACGAACATGCCGAGGCCGAGCATCACACGCGCGCCGAAGCGGTCGAGCATCGCGCCGACGGGAAGCTGCGAAAACGCGTACGCAAACGAAAAGGCCGACAGCAGCAGCCCCATTTGCGACGCCGACAAGCCAAGCTCGCCGCTCACCGAATGATTGGCGATCGACAGCGTGCTGCGGTCCAGATAATTGACGATGCCCGCCAGCGTCAGGAACGTTAGCGCGATCCATTGAATGCGCCTCAGGCGCGGTGATTTTGCTTGCATGTGTATGTCTCCTCCGTTGCTCTTGTGAGTCTGTGTGGAAGTTACTGCGTAAATGGAATGGGGTTGCCGGTGAATCAGTAAGTGGCGCGTCCTCCGGAAAGATCGAATACCGCGCCCGTGCTGAACGTGCATGACGACGAGCAGAGCCACAACGTCAGTTCAGCGACTTCGTCCGGCTCGCCGAGACGCCTCATCGGGCTTTTGTCGATCATCGTCTGCACATGCGCCGGTGACATCTGTTCGAGCAGCGACGTGCGCACGGCTGCGGGTGCAATGGCGTTGACGAGCACGTTGCCTTGCGCCAGTTCCTTGCCGAGCGACTTCGTCAGCGCCAGCACGCCCGCTTTCGCGGCGCTATATGCCGACGCATTCGGTGTGCCTTCCTTGCCCGCGAGCGACGCGATGTTGACGACGCGCGCATCGCGCGCGCGGCGCAGCGTGGGCACCAGTTGCCGGCACACGTTGAACGTCCCTTTGAGATTCACATCGACGATGCGCGACCATTCGGCAGGATCGTATTCGTCGAGTGGCATCGTCGGTCCTGCGTAGCCCGCGTTATTGACGAGCACGTTGACGCCGCCGAATCGTTCGAGCGTCGCCTGCGCGGCGCGCTCTACTGATGTGATGTCCACGATATCGACTGCAAAACACGCGATGCGCGGGCTATCAGCGAATGAAGCATCCGTATCGCGATCCCACACGGCCACGGATGCGCCGCAGTCCACGAGCCGGCGCACAATCTCCGCGCCGATCCCGCGTGCACCGCCCGTCACGACGGCCACCGCGCCCGTGAAGTCGTACGACGCGCGGCGCAATTCGAAAGGCGCATTCACCACTCACCTCACGAACTGGTCGACATAGTTCGCGCCGAGTCCGACGCGCTCGTAGTGCGCGCGGCACATGTCGAGCTTCGTGAATACGTCTTCGTAGCCGGTGTAGTTACCGTATGGATCGCAGTAGTACATGACGCCGTTGACCTGGAAGTACGTGATCATTTCTTCGACGTCTTCGGGTACATAGAGCGTATGCGTTTCGCCCGGCGGCTCGAACACGTAGCTACCTTCCGTCGCAATCCAGTCGTGCTCCAGATAACGCCAGCGCCCCTTGAGCACCATGCCGTGCACCGCCTGCGGATGACGATGGCGGCTCAGCACGCCCGACTTGCGCACGCGCAGCAGATTCATCCAGTAACCGCTCGACACGTTCAGACACAGCGGCCGGAACGAGACGTTTTCTCCCTGCGGGACCCACACGCGTTCATCCTGCGGAATCGCCGATTTCACGACGATCTCACGCAGCGCTTCGGGCGGATTGGGGAGCTGATAAGGCGTCATCGCATCGACGCCGTTTGTTGGGGCTGTCATTGTGTCTCCGAAGATTTCGTCCATATTATGGACTTTAAAATCGTATTGTGGACACAATGGTCGGACGGATCGAAAGCGGTGTCAAGCGTTGATTACGCGATAGCGCACGCGCGCAGAAAAGAGAAAACCGCTGGTCAACAAAGCGCTCAAGCCGCGCTTTCCGTCGCGCCGCCGACGCGCGTTTCCAGAAAACGCAGCAGCGCTTTCACCTTGCTCGAATGACGGCGGTTGGGCAAATACGCGGCATACACGACGGCCTCGTCGTTCTGCGGTGTCACATTGCAGTCCGCGAAGAGGCGCATCAGACGCCCCGCGTTGATCTCGTGATTGACGAGCCAGTCCGGCAACAACGCCAGCCCTTGCCCAGCGAGCACTGCTTCGAGCAGCATCTCCAGGCTGTTCGAAATAAGCCGTCCGCGCACATCAATACGCTCGTGTTCCGCGCCCCGGCTAAACGTCCACACCTGTCGCGCGCGATAACTGCCGCCATACGCGATGCGCAGACATTCGTGTTCGGCGAGCGCGGCGGGCGTCGGCGGCGTGCCCGCGCGTTGCAGATAGTCGTGGCTCGCAACGAGATAGCGCGGATTGTCCGCGAGCTTCTTCACGACGAGATTTGGATCGCGCGTCAGCATGCCGATTCGCACGGCGACATCGATGCGATCGAGCGCGAGGTCTGCGTAGTGATCGGCGACCACGACATCGAGCGCGACGCGCGGATATTCGGCGAGAAACGCGGCGAGATGCGGCGCGAGCTGCACACGGTTGTAGGCGGACGGCACGGTGATACGCAGCGCGCCGACGGGCGCAGCGCCGCTGTCGAGAATGCTCTCGTCGGCCTCGGCGAGATCGTCGAGTACCTTCGATATCTGCTCGACGTAAGCGGTGCCCGCGTCCGTCAGGCTGACCTTGCGCGGCGTGCGCGTGAGCAAGGCTGTGCCGAGCGATGTTTCGAGCGCATCCATGAGCCGCGTCACCGACGACGTCGCCACGCCGAGGCGCTGCGCGGCCTTGGCGAAACCGCCCGCATCGGCGACTTCGAGCAGTGTGTTCAACGCGAGCAGTTTGTCCATGCGGGCGATTATGCCCACGAAGACGATTGCGCTCCACGCAACGGACGTTTGCACTCAGCGCCTATTCAAACATTGCGTTACAACGGCTAATCTGTGTTGGTGGCAGCCGCGTTGTGTATTCGGCTTTGCGTGGCGCAAGCTGTGTGGTTTGCTTGTGGTTTCGCTGGCATCCGCGGTTTGTTAGCGTGCTTCACGCGTCGCCCCTGTGCGGGGCGGCACCTACTTTTCTTTGCCGCCGCAAAGAAAAGTAGGCAAAAGAAAGCGGCTAACACCGCCAGCACGTGTTCTTATCCGCGGGCCCCCAACGTCCCCACGCTTCACACGACAGTGCCCTGGTTGGTGCCCGTTGCCAACGCTTTGAATGAATGCCTCACCAGCTTCAGGCACTCGTATAACGGGTCAGCGGCAGCGAATGGTATGCGCCGCCCAGGTGGCAAACTGTGTGTAGGTTGTCGCGGCGTACGCGTTAGCGCTCTTGCAGGGTGGGACGCATGCGCAATCGGTCCGACGTGAGGCGTGTGTGCCTCTACGGCCTACACACAGTTTGCCACCTGGGCGGCGGCGGAATATCTGGCACGGCGTGCCGCAACGCGGGAGAGTGGAGCAGGTGAGGCGCTCTTTCAATGCGCTGGCAACGAGCATGAGTCACGTGATTGCCGTGTGAAGCGTAGGAACCTTTGGGGGCCCTCAGGCAAGAAGAAATGTTGGCGGTGTTAGCCGCTTTCTTTTGCCTACTTTTCTTTGCGGCGGCAAAGAAAAGTAGGTGCCGCCCCGCACAGGGGCGACGCGTGAAGCACGCTAACAAACCGCGGATGCCAGCGAAACCACAAGCAAACCGCACAGCTTGCGCCGCGCAAACGCAACACTGGAAGCACCAAAAACACAACGCGGATACCAGCGCAACGCCCAGATGCCACCGGCGCTTCATCCGATTACGCAAAGCTTGCACACGCACCGAATACACGCCATGCGCAGCGTTCACTGCAATTCGCTATGCTGCAAGGCAACACTGAAACACAACACGCACCGCAAGCATTCAGGTCATAGCCAACCATTGGCTAAAGAAAAAGGAGTCAGCATGTCCAGCAGTTCCTCGACGCTCGCACGCAGCGACACGGCCACCGGGCTAACACGCGGCCTGATCGCGCTATTCGCATTCAGTTGCGGCGCGATCGTCGCCAACCTGTACTACGCGCAACCGATCACCGAACTGATCGCGCCGTCGATCCACATGTCGAGCGGCATGGCGAGCCTGATCGTCTCGCTCACGCAGATCGGCTACGCGCTCGGCCTGTTCTTTCTCGTGCCGCTCGGCGATCTGCTCGAGAACCGCAAGCTGATGATTGCGACGGCGCTGGTATCGATTGCGAGCCTCGCGGCTGCGTCGTTCACGCACGCACCGGGTGCTTTCCTCGCGGTCTCGCTGCTAATCGGCTTTAGCTCCGTCGCCGTGCAGATATTGATTCCGCTAGCCGCGCATCTCGCGCCAGATGAAACGCGTGGACGCGTCGTCGGCACGATCATGGGCGGGCTGCTGCTCGGCATTCTGCTGTCGCGGCCCATTTCGAGCATCGTCGCGGGTCACTTCGGATGGCGTGTCGTGTTCGGCTCGGCTGCCGTGCTGATGGCGATCGTCACGACCGTGCTCGCGCTGACGATTCCGAAGCGCCAGCCCTCGCATCAGGCGACGTATCCTCAACTGATCGCGTCGCTCGGCCATCTGATTCGCACGATGCCTGTGCTGCGTCATCGCGCGCTGTATCAGGCATTGATGTTCGGCTCGTTCAGCCTGTTCTGGACAGCCGTGCCCGTCGAGTTGACGCGCCATTACGGGCTGTCGCAGACGGCGATCGCCGTGTTCGCGCTGGTCGGCGCAATCGGCGCGACGTCGGCGCCCATCGCGGGCCGGCTCGCCGACGCGGGCCACACGGTGCGCGCGACGCTGATCGCGCTGGTGGTCGGCGCGCTGGCCTATACGCCTGGCCTGCTCCATCCGGCGTGGGGCGTTGGCGGTCTCGTCGTGACGGGCGTCGTGCTCGACTTCGCGGTGCAGATGAATATGGTGCTCGGCCAGCGCGAGATTTACGCGCTGCACGCCGCGAGCCGCAACCGGCTGAACGCGCTGTATATGACGAGCATCTTTGTCGGTGGCGCGATCGGTTCGGCGCTTGCCAGCCCGCTCTACGATCACGGCGGCTGGACGCTGGTGGCAAGCGTCGCGACGGCTTTCCCGGTGATCGCGCTCGCGCATTACCTGGTGATCGGCCGGCCGCATGCCGCGGGCCACGCATGAAGATCTGAACGGCCTCTCATTCGACAGCCATAAACAAAAACGGCGCGAACCGGCTCAACTGATCTGCCGGTTCGCGCCGTTTTGCTTGCAGCGCGTGCGTTGCTTGTGAGTCGCCTATGCGCTTATTCGTGCGCGCCGAGCGGCTGAGGCAACGGCCCTGCGTCGTCCTCCTCCATCCGCGCGCTCTCGCCTGCTTTCAGCCTTGCGCGCTTCGACCACGTCGCCGTGAGAATCGGCACGAGGATCGCCGTGACGAGGCACGCGGTCGCGACCATCGCCGTCGCTGCCGGCACCACTGGCTTGAAGTGCGGAATCATCTCGCCGATGATCGACGGATTGGCCACCGCCGCGCCCGCCGTCGATGATGCCGCGAGGCCCGCTGCGCCATTGCCACCCGCGATATAGCGGTCGGCGAGAATCAGCGGAATGCCCGTGATGACGATCACGCCCAGCCCGAGCAGCACGCCCGGAATGCCACTCTTGACGATCACGTTCAGGTCGATACCGTTGCCGAGCGCAAAGCCGAAGAACGGAATCAGCGGCACCACACAGCGGCCGAACAGTTCGCGCAGCGCGCTATCCAGATTGCCGAGCGTGAAGCCGATGACAAACGGCAGCACCGCGCCGACGAACAGCCGCGGCTCGAAGAACGCGACGCCCGTCGCGCCGAGAATGATCATGCTGACGAGCGGCCCCGATTCGATCGACATCAGCACGAACGCCCCCGCTTCTTCCTTCGTGCCGTATTGCTGCATCACGGCGGCATAGAGCCCGCCGTTGGTCATGTCCATTGACGTGGTGATGGCCAGCACCGACAGCCCGGCGAACAATCCTGTCTTGATGCCGTCGATAGGCAGCAGCGACGACGCGATGATCGTCGCGAGCCACGCGACCAGCATCTTCGTGACGAGCAACGTACCCGACTTGCGCAACACGGTGCCCGTGGCGCGCAGATCGATGGTCGCGCCCATGCAGAAGAACCACACGGCGAGAATCGGCACAGTGCCCGTGATCAGGCCGTTCGTGAACGACCCAAAGTATTTGCCGGCGCCGGGCGCGAACGAATGTACGCAAGCGCCGAGCAACAGCGGTATCAGCATGAGACCGCCTGGTACGCGGTCGATTGCCTTCTTCAGTTTCATGTCTCCTCCATACGACGCCAGGCCGGTGATGGGAACGGCGGAAAGGTCCGGTATGGTCCGGCTACATCCACCTGTCCGCGGACTATAGCATCGACAAAGGAACGATGTTCCGTTTTTGTTAGTGTCGAGATTAATCGTTTACCCTGCTTTAACAATACCTCTCCCGGAATATGGATATTTGACATTTTCTTTATTTCGGACCGGCGTTCCGATCATGCTAGACTGCGCGCACAATCAACCCGGACGCGGCGTCCAGCGTGCCGCCCAGCAGCGGAGGAGACATGGAAGTCAGGCAGAGCATCAACAGCGAATACGCGAAGACGCTCGACACAACCGGCCTCAGAAAAGAGTTTCTGGTCGAGAAGGTGTTCGAACCGGATGCGCTTGCGCTCACGTATAGCCATATCGACCGGATCATCGTTGGCGGTGCGTTTCCGCAGACGCGCGCCGTCGAAGTGCCCAGCTCGCTCGGTAAATCGATCGGCGTCAGTTATCTGCTGGAGCGGCGCGAACTCGGCGCGATCAATATCGGTGGTGACGGTTGGGTCGAGGCGGATGGCAAGCGCTTTGCCGTGCGCAATGAGGAAGCGATCTTTGTCGGCAAGGGCACGCAGTCGCTGACGTTCGGCAGCGACGATCCCGCGCATCCCGCGAAGTTCTATCTGAACTGCGCGCCAGCGCAGGCCACGTTTCCGACGCGCACCATCACGCTCGCCGAAGCATCGCCGCAAACGCTCGGCGATCCCGCGACGAGCAACCGCCGCACGATCTATAAGTTCATCGTTCCCGAAGTGCTGCCCACCTGCCAGCTGTCGATGGGCATGACCAAGCTCGAACCTGGCAGCCTCTGGAACACGATGCCTTGCCACACGCACGAGCGGCGCATGGAAGTGTATTTCTACTTCAACGTCGCCGACGATGCCGCCGTCTTCCACATGCTCGGCGAGCCGCAGGAGACGCGGCATATTCTCGTGCACAACGAGCAGGCCGTGATCTCGCCGAGCTGGTCGATTCACTCGGGCGTCGGCACGCGGGCCTATACGTTCATCTGGGGGATGGTCGGCGAAAACCAGGTGTTCAGCGACATGGACCATCTCGCCGTGCGCGATCTGCGCTAATGCAACGCAGGTTTTCATCGATCAGGAATCGCGCATGACTTCGCATCCTTCGCATCCTTCGCACCCTTCACACCCTCCGCATCCCTTCGATCTCGGCGGCAAGGTCGCGCTCGTCACGGGCAGCAACACGGGACTCGGCGCGGGCATGGCACGCGCGCTCGCGGCCGCGGGCTGCGACATCGTCGGCGTGAGCCGCTCGGACGACAGCGACACCGCGCAACAGGTGAAGGCACTGGGCCGCCGCTACGTCGGCGTGAGCGCGGACCTGTCGAACATCGCGCCCATCGACGACATCGTGCGCGCCGCGCTCGAAGCCTGCGGGCGCATCGATGTGCTGGTGAACAATGCCGGCATCATCCGGCGCGCGGACGCGCTCACGTTCAGCGAGGACGACTGGGATGCCGTGATGAACGTGAACCTGAAGAGCGCGTTCTTTCTTGCGCAGGCCGTCGCGCGTCATTTCGTCGAGCAGGACAAGCGCGGCAAGATCATCAACGTCGCATCGATGCTGTCGTTCCAGGGCGGCATCCGCGTCGCGTCGTACACGTCGTCGAAAAGCGGCATGCTCGGACTGACGCGCCTGCTCGCCAACGAATGGGCGGCGCGCGGCATCAACGTGAATGCGATCGCGCCGGGCTACATGGCGACATCGAACACGGCGGCGCTGCGCGACGATGAGCAGCGCAACAGCGAGATCGTCGCGCGCATCCCGGCGGGACGCTGGGGCACACCCGACGATCTCGCGGGCCCGGTTGTATTTCTCGCGTCGGTGGCTTCGGACTATGTGCATGGCCACACGCTCGCCGTCGACGGCGGCTGGCTTGCGCGGTGATGTGATTTGATGTGAATTGCGCGGCGCACGCGGTATATTTCGGCGATCAGCAACATCGTTGTGGAAAGACGCTGCGGGCAACCGCTGCGCAGACACTATGGCAGCCATCGACAAACTCAAGACCACGGCCACCGCGCCCCGCAAGCGCGCCGCCGCCCCGCTCACGTCCGACGTGGACGCCGCCGATAAGGGCGAATCGCTGTCGTCGATCGCGCGCGTGTTCGCGATCCTCGGCGCGATTGGCGACAGCGGGCAGATTGGCATCAGCGAGCTATCGCAACGGCTTTCGCTATCGAAGACGACTGTGCATCGCGTGCTGCAAACGCTGAAGGCGCTTGGGTATGTGACGCAAGAGGTCGAGACCGAGCGCTATCACCTCACCATCCGGCTGTTCGAACTCGGTGCGAAGGCGCTGGAAAGCGTTGATCTCGTGCGCGAGGCTGATATCGAGATGCGGCGCATTGCGGGCGCGACGCGTGAGGCCGTGCACCTCGGCACGTTTGACGAAGACGCGATTATCTATATCCACAAGATCGACGCCGATTATGGGCTGCGGATGCAGTCGCGCATCGGGCGACGTAATCCGTTGCATAGCACGGCGATTGGCAAGGTGTTGCTTGCGTGGATGGAACCTGCTGAAGCGCGCGAGGTGTTGTCGCATATCGAGTTTCGCAAGTCGACTGCGAAGACGCTCGCTTCTGCCGATGCGGTGATGAGCATTCTGCCGCAGGTGCGGGCGCAGGGTTATGGTGAGGATATCGAGGAGCAGGAGGAAGGCTTACGATGCCTGGCTGTGCCTGTGTTTGATCGGTTTGGGCGTGTGATTGCGGGGCTTTCTGTGTCGTTTCCGACTATGCGGTGTGGGGCTGATACCAAGTTGCACTATGTGGCTTTGCTCAAGGCTGCGGGGGCTGCTGTGTCGGCAAGGCTCGGGTATCGCGAGCCGACGCAGGAAGCGGCTGAGATCACGCATCCGGGCTGACACTGAAGGTCAGCTTTTTTGTTGGATGCGCCTGCGCGGCGCGGACGGTTTGGTTTTTTGCCTTCGCGAGGCGGGGTTTTGTTGCGCACGCGGTTTGGCTTTTTTGGGGTTTGCGCTGGCATCCGCGTATTGCCTTCGTGCTTCAAGCGTCGCCCCTGTGCTTTTGCCTCTGCGCTGGCATCCGCGTTATGACTTACCCCTTCACGCGTTGCCCCTGTGCGGGGCGGCACCTACTTTTCTTTGCCGCCGCAAAGAAAAGTAGGCAAAAGAAAGCGGCTCACACCGCCAACATTTCTTCCTGCCTGAGGGCCCCCAACCGGTCCCTAACTTCACACGGCAACCTGCTTGTTCAGCGTTCGTTGCCAGCGCTCTTGCGGTGCGCCTCACCCGCTTCACACACCCGCGCTGCACCATGCCGTGCCAGATATTCCACGGCCGCCCAGGTGGCAAACTGTGTGTAGGCCGTAGCGCTACACACGCCTCACTCCGGACCGATAGCGCACGCGTTCCACCCTGTAAGAGCGCCAGGCTATACGACGCGACAACCTACACACAGTTTGCCACCTGGGCGGCACATACCATTCGCTGCCGCTGGCCCGAGTACGGGTATTCGAAGCGGGTGAGGCGCACATTCAAAGCGTTGGCAACGCACGCAAACAGAAAGGCTGCCGTGTGAAGCGTAAGACCCTGTAGGGGCCCTCAGGCAAACACAAGAACTGGCGGTGTTAGCCGCTTTCTTTTGCCTACTTTTCTTTGCGGCGGCAAAGAAAAGTAGGTGCCGCCCCGCACAGGGGCAACGCGTGAAGGGGTACGTCATAACGCGGATGCCAGCGCAGAGGCAAAAGCACAGGGGCGACGCTTGAACAGCAAACACCGTAACGCGGATGCCAGCGCCGAGGCAAATAAACCAAACAGCGTGCGCAGCAAAACCCCGCCTCGCGAAGGCAAAAAAAACCAAACCGCCCGCGCCGCGAAGGCGCAAAAAAAACTCACCGCGGGGAAGCCCGCAAATACTCCCCAAGAAAATCAACAAACGTCCGCAGCTTCACGGAAAGCTGATTACGTTCAAGATAAATCGCATGAATATCCGCACTGGGCAACGCCCAATCAACCAAAAGCGGCACGAGCGCGCCCCGCTCCAGATACTCCCCAATCTCCCACTGCGAACGCACAACCACACCACGCCCTTCAAGCGCCCAGTGCAGCACTGCACTGCCATCATTACTCGCTAGCGGCCCATCCACCTTCACAGTCTCCACGCGCTTGCCGCGCGAAAAATGCCACGTCCCATAAGCCGACTCATTCTCGCGCAGCACAATACACGCATGCCGCGTCAGATCATGCGGCAGCAAAGGCATCCCATGACGCTTCACATAGTCGGGCGACGCGCACACGATGCGCCGGTTCTTCATCAACAAACGCGCATTGACACGCGCATCAGGCACCTCGCCAAACCGGATGCCAAGATCAAAACCCTCTTCCTGCAAACTCATCGGCCTATCGGTCAGATGAAGCTGAATCTTCATCGACGGAAAACGCGCAACGAAATCGGAAATCGCAGGCGCAATCCGCGCACGGCCGAAACCGAACGAAGCATTCACACGCAGCAACCCCGCCGGCTCAGCGCGGCTGCGCGTCACCAGCTGTTCGAGTTCCTGCAACTCGTCGAGTATCCGCGAACCGTTCGCGAGATATAGCTCGCCTTCCGGCGTCAGGCTCAGACGCCGCGTCGTGCGGTTCATCAGGCGCACGCCCAGCCGCCGTTCGAGTTGCGCCAGGCGCTTGCTGACAGCCGGCGGCGTCACGCCAAGCTCGCGCGCCGCTGCCGCCAGATTGCGATGCCGCGCGACCAGCGCAAACAGATTCAGATCCGAAAAGCCGTCCATTTTCACTGTCTCCCAACGTCCGTCACGATTCGTTCCTTTAAGTTACGACCGGAATGCTTTTGCGGAAACCCTATCTCTCAAGGCATCAATTAGACTCGATTCAACCTTGGGAGACAACGATGTTCGAAGGATTCACGGATGCGTCGGCCCACATCGACGGCATCAACATTCATGCAATCAAGGGCGGAACCGGGCCCGCGCTGCTGCTGTTGCACGGCCACCCGCAGACGCATGCAATCTGGCACAAGGTCGCGCCCACACTGGCCGCCCACTTCACCGTGATCGCCGCCGACCTGCGCGGCTACGGCGACAGCGGCAAGCCGCAAGGCGCGGCGGATCACGCGAACTACTCCAAGCGCCGCATGGCGCTCGATCAGGTTGAATTGATGCGCGCTCACGGCTTCGCGTCGTTTGCGGTGATCGGCCATGACCGAGGTGGACGCGTGGCCGCGCGCATGGCGCTCGATCACCCCGACGCCGTCGAGCGCCTCGTCACGCTCGACGTCGCGCCGACGCTCGCGATGTACGAGAAAACCTCGTTCGATTTCGCCCGCGCTTACTGGCACTGGTTCATGCTGGTGCGTCCCGCGCCGTTTCCGGAGACGCTGATCCGCGCGGACCCGGACCTCTATTTGAAGCAGACGATCGGCGCGCGCAGCGCGGGCCTCGCGCCGTTCACGACCGAAGCCTACGCCGACTATCTGCGCTGTCTGTCCGATCCCGCTACCGCGCATGGCATCTGCGAGGACTACCGCGCGAGCGTCACGATCGATCTCGAACACGACCGCGCGACGCTCGCCGCGCGTGAGCAGATCACGTGCGACTTTCTCGCACTATGGGGCGCGCAAGGCGTGATCGAGCAATGCTTCGAGCCGCTTGCGGAGTGGCGGCCATACGCACCGCAAGTCCAAGGCGAAGCACTGCCCTGCGGCCACTACATCCCGGAAGAAGCGCCGCAACTTTTCCTGGACCGCGTGCTGCCCTTTCTTGGCACGTGACTCCAACACAAAGAACCCCACATCACCATGTCGAAACGAACCCTCTACCAGAAGCTCGTCGAGTCACATCTCGTCTCGCGCATCGACGAACAGAACGTGCTGCTGTACGTCGATCTGCATCTGATGAACGAGTACACCAGCCCGCAGGCCTTCAGCGCGCTCGAAGCGCGTGGCCGCGCGGTGCGCAGGCCACGGCAGCAACTCGCCGTCGTCAGTCATATCATTCCAACTCACGCTGAAACGCCGCGCGTGATCCGCGACGCCGCATCGCTCGTGCTCGCACAGAATCTCGGCCGCAACTGCGAGCGCGCCGGCATCCGCCTGCTCGCCGCGAACGATCCGATGCAGGGCATCGAGCACATCGTCGCGCCCGAGATGGGACTCGTGCGGCCCGGCATGGTCGTGCTTTGCGGCGACAGCCACACGACCACGTACGGCGCATTGGGTGCGCTGGGCTTCGGCATCGGCACGTCCGAGGTCGAGCATGTGCTCGCGACGCAAACCCTCGTCTACCGGCTCGCGCAAACCATGCGCATCGTGATCGATGGCGCGCTGCCTTATGGCACGTCATCGAAAGACGTCGTGATCTGGCTGCTCAGCCGGATCGGCGCACAAGGCGCGCGCGGCTATGCCGTCGAATTCGCGGGATCGACCATCGCTTCGCTATCCGCGGAAGCGCGCATGACCTTGTGCAACATGACCGTCGAAGCCGGCGCGCGCGCCGCGCTGATCGCACCCGACGCGACCACTTTCGACTATGTGCACGCGCATGCCAACACGCTCGACGAAACAGCGTGGCAAACCGCCCTCGACGACTGGCACACCCTTCGCTCCGACGACGACGCGCACTTCGACGCCGAACACCGTTTCGACGCGCGCGACATCGCGCCGTTCGTCACGTGGGGCACGAGCCCCGACCAGGCCATCGCGATCGATGCGCGCATCCCCGGCGAAGCCGAACAGCCTTCGCGCGAAGCTGCCGCGTCGCTGCGCCGCGCGCTCGACTACATGGGACTTCAAGCACAACAGCCGCTGGCCGGCACGCGGATCGATCGCGTCTTTATCGGCTCGTGTACGAATGGGCGCATCGAAGACCTGCGCAGCGTCGCGCAGATCGTGCGCGGCAAGCACGTCGCGCAAGGCGTGCGCGCGATGGTGGTGCCCGGCTCGGGCAGCGTGCGCCGCGCAGCCGAACAGGAAGGCATCGCGCAGACGCTCATCGACGCCGGCTTCGAATGGCGCGAGCCGGGCTGCTCGATGTGCCTCGCGATGAACGACGACATGCTCGACGAAGGCGAGCGCTGCGCATCGACGACGAACCGCAATTTCGAAGGACGCCAGGGACGCGGCGGCCGCACGCATCTGATGAGTCCCGTGATGGCAGCAGCAGCCGCGCTGACCGGCTGCATCACCGATGTCCGCACACTGGAGATACACGCGCGATGAACCGCTTGACCATCATCGAAGGAACGGCGGCGCCGTTGCCCATCGACAACCTCGACACCGACCAGATCATGCCGAAGCAGTTCCTGCGCATCGTCGACAAGGCCGGTCTTGCAGATGGATTGCTGTACGACTTGCGCTTCGATGCGCAAGGCGTGCCGCGCGCCAACTGCGTGTTCAATCAGCGCGCCTGGGACGGCGCGCGCATTCTGATCGGCGGAGCGAACTTCGGCTGCGGATCGAGCCGCGAGCACGCGGTGTGGGGCTTGCAGCAATACGGCTTTCAAGCCGTAATCGCGCCGAGTTTCGCGGAGATTTTCTACTCCAACGCGATGAACAACCGGCTGCTGCTCGTGCAACTCGAACGCGAAGCAATCGATGCACTCGTGCAGGCTTCGACCCAAACGCCTGAATCGAAACTCCGCATCGATCTCGAACGGCAAACCGTGACGGCTGCACACGGACAGACCTACACGTACCCGCTCGGCGCGCGCCACAAGCAAATGGTGATCGAAGGCATGGACACGATCGATCTGACGCTCGCGTCCCTGCACGATATCGAGGCGTTCGAGCGCGCGCATTTCGCGCGGCGCGCATGGGCACAAGTCCTATGAAAGCCGCGCCGCCATCGCCATAGCGGCTTCGACAGCCGCGCCACTTTTTCACGTTCAGACACGCCGATTCCCTTCCGACTGCAGAAGGGAACGGCCCCGCTTTGCCCCGAAAAACGGAGGAGACATGAAGCGCAAACCGTTCTACAAGGTTCTTTATGTACAAGTGCTGTTCGCCATCGCGGCGGGCGTGCTGCTCGGACACTTCGCGCCGCATGAAGCCGTCGCGCTGAAGCCGCTCGGCGACATGTTCGTCAAACTGGTGCGGATGGTCATCGGGCCAGTGATCTTCTGCACGGTCGTGACGGGCATCGCCGGCATGCAGGACATGAAGAAGGTCGGACGCGTCGGCGGCAAGGCGCTGCTGTATTTCGAGGCCGCGTCGACGCTCGCGCTCGCGATCGGTCTCGTTGCCGCACACGTGCTCAAACCAGGCAGCGGCTTCAACGTCGATCCGGCGACACTCGATGCGAGCGCCGTATCGAGCTACGCGGCGCAGGCCGCGCATGGCGACGGCATCGTCGCGTTCGTCATGCACGCGATCCCCGACACCTTCGCCGGCGCGATGACGCAAGGCGATATCCTGCCCGTGCTGGTGATCGCGATGCTGTTCGGCTCCGCGCTGGCCGTGCTGGGCGACAAGGCCGCGCCCGTGACCAACCTCGTCGAGACGCTGTCGAAAGCGTTCTTTCGCATCGTGCATATGATCACGAGCCTCGCGCCCATCGGCGCGTTCGGCGCGATGGCGTTCACGATCGGCCGCTACGGCATCGTCTCCCTGCTGCCGATGCTCAAGCTGATCGGCTCGTTCTATCTGACGGCGGCCCTGTTCGTCGCGATCGTGCTGGGCGTGGTCGCCCGGATGTGCGGCTTCAGCCTGTGGCGCTTCCTGGTGTATATCCGTGACGAGCTGCTGATCGTGCTCGGCACGTCGACGTCCGAGGCGGCGCTGCCTCAGCTGATGGAAAAGCTCGAACGGCTTGGCTGCCCGCGCGGCGTGGTCGGGCTCGTCGTGCCGACGGGTTACTCGTTCAATCTCGACGGCACGAACATCTATATGACGCTCGCCGTGCTGTTTCTCGCGCAGGCGACCAACACGCACCTGACCGTCACACAGGAAATCACGCTGCTGCTGGTGACGATGCTGACATCGAAAGGATCGACGGGCGTGACGGGCGCGGGCTTCATCACGCTGGCCGCGAGTTTTTCCGTCGTGCCGACCGTGCCCGTCGCGGCGATGGTGCTGATACTCGGTATCGACCGCTTCATGTCCGAGTGCCGCGCGCTGACGAATATCGTCGGCAATGGCGTGGCGACAATCGTCGTGTCGGCGTGGGAAGGCGGTCTGGATCGCGACGCGCTTGCTGCCGCGCTTGGACGCCGCGCTGACGCCCACGTTGACCCACACTTCGGGACATCGATCGCAGCGCAGAGCACCGATATCGAAAAAGCATAACCTCGCGTTTTTCCTCATCACACAAATACTGCGCAATGTGCGCTACATCGCATCCGGCCAGGTCGATTGCTGGCAACTTTATTCACATCATGTTGATCGTGCGGACGCATGCGATGCGCGTCTGCTACTCGGGGTCGTCCCTGGCAACCCTGGTAAAGGCGTGCAGCATGGGTGTATGTCAGGTTCCGGCGGGAGGCTGATTCGCATGCGGTCAGCACCGGACACGCGTACAGAGTTGTGTTTGCCGTGTATGACCACCAGCGAGGTAACAACCATGAGAATCAGCACATTGCTCGGGTCTGCGGCGTTGACCGTGGCCTTCGGGCCAACCCTTCTGTCCGCCGCTGCGTGGGCTGACGGGCCGCGGTCAGCCTATGACAATGGCGGCGCAAACGAGGCTTCGCTCGATCCAGGCGAAGAGCAGATGACCGCCGACGAGGAAAACAAGGCACGCCTGAAGGATCTGAGCGACGCCTATCACAGCGGCTACAACGCCCGCGCGAAGGAGGATGCCGACACTTACGCTTCGTTGCGCGAGCAGTTGAAGCGCACGTCGAAGGCTAACGTGCAGCAACCGCCGCCGTTGCCGTCCGACATGCCCGCCGACGACGGCGCGCAGGTGCGGCGCGTGAACCAGCCGCGCGTCGCGCAGCGGCAGTTGCAGGCGCAAGCAGCTTACGACGATGACGATGCCGCGCCCTTGCAATATGCACCCGCGCCGCCGCCGCGTCCGCGCTACCGGCCCGCGCCTGTCGTCTATACGCAGCCGCCGATGTACGAGGGCCCTTCGCCGGAAGAGATGCAAACGGTGGTGTTCCAGCCGTATCAGCCGCCGCCCGTGCAGTACGTGCCTGTCTACCACCAGCCTGTCTACGTGAGCCAGCCGGTCATGCCGATGCAGTATGCGGCGCAGGTGCCGGCGTACCGCCCCGGGTATTACGGCTACCGCGGTTACGGCTGGTAGTACGAAGCAGAGTGTGTTGTCTGCATGCCGCGCCTTCGCAAGAAGGTGCGGCATGCGCACGTCCATGCGCAGCGCCCCTATCCATCACCAGCCAAACTTCGCCTCGACGCCCACATAGTCCGCATTACGCGCACCCAACGCGCGTATCGAATCGCCGACTTCGAAGTGCACCGCTTCCAGGGCGAGCGCGACATTCGAACTGACGAGCCAGTCGGCGCGAACCTGCGCGTACATGCCCGTCCAGCGCGTGCCCTTGCCTGCCGTGCCCGGCACCACGGCCGAACCCTGGCCGTAGATGGCATCGGCTGTCGTCGCGCGCCACTGGAATCCTAGCGCCGTCAACAGCGTGACCTTCGGCGTCACCTTGAAGGTGATCGACGGCTTCACGTGAATCAGGTTGCTATAACCCGTGTAGCCGGCCAGCGTGAAGTAGTAGCCGTTCGGAAACAACGGGTTGAAGGTTCCGACGCGTCCGTCACCCGGATGCCGGTCGCCCGATGCGCCGTCCACCTGCAAGCCGAGCCGCGGCGAGCCCGCCACGGTTGCGAACGTATAGCCGCTCAGCACGCCGAACGCCCACGCGCCGATCGTATCGTTGCCGACGTGGCCCGTCTGCAGCATCGTTTCCGCGTCCCAGTCGAACGGCGCGACCTTGCCCGCGTAGCGCACGTCGAACACGTCGCGATGTTCGGTGCCCGTGGCATCGATAAAGCGCGCGTTGTCGCGGTTGTAGCGCGACCAGTACGCGGACAGATCGCCCGGCCCCGTGTTTGCGCGCTCGACGCGCACGCCGCTGAACGTCAGATGCCGGTTCGACACGTCGTCGAAAGCCGTGACGTCGCGGTACTGCACCGGCTGCGTCAGGTAGCCGATGAAGCGCCATTTGTCGATCTCATAGTCGGCCCACAGCGCGTCATATGCCTGGCGCACGTTCGGGCCGTCGCGCACCGACACGAAGCGCTGCAAGTCGAACGCCATCTCCTGGCGGCCGACGCGCGCCTTGAACGTTCCGCCGCCTACGCCATAGACGAACGCGACGAACGCCTGCTCGATATCGAGCGGATTCTTGTCGACGGGTGTGACGGAATCCTTGCCGAAGGGACGTGCGTCTTCGAGCTGAAAGAACGCCTGCACATGCTCGCCGATGTGCGCGTCGGCATGCACCTGCGCGCGCTGGATCACGTAGCTGTCGGGCCGCGCGCTGCCGAGACCGAAGAGCGGCGTGTTGTTCAACTCGAAGCGCTCGCGCAGGGTCGCGCCTAGCGACAGATACGTCGACGGGTCACCGCCCAGCGGAATGTACTTGAGCGCATCGAACGGCTTGCGCGGCACGCACGGCAATGCCAGAACCGACCAGTCCTCCTGCCAGCGGTTGAACGACAGCGGCGACGGCCGCTTCGCGGCGCACTGCGATGCGTCGGCTGCGCTTGTTTCCGCCGTGCCTGTCTCTGCCGTGTCGGCGGCGAGCGCGTTCGCGCCGTCCGCCAGACTGCACACAGCGAGCGCCGCGCAGGCGGCGGCTCTCTTCGCGCTTTTGATTGAACGACGCACCGTCACTTCTTCGCTTCGTGAATCTCGGCGACGTAGCCGCCAGGAAATTCGACCATCGCGCTGCGCCCTTCGACCGTGCCGCTCGCTGGCGACAGCACCTTCACGCCGACGCCTTGCGCCTTTGTGAGCGTCGCGTCGAGATCGGCGACCTGATAGCCCGTCGTCTCGCGGCCATACGGATACGGCAGCTTGCCGTCCGTCACGAACACGAGCATGTTGCCGAAGCCCGACGCGATACGCACGCGCCGGATCGTGTCGCCCGGCCGGCCGATTTCGCCGCCATCTGCACGACGGTTATCGGAGACGACCTTGCCATGCGAGAAGCGCACGAAGCGCTTGACGAAGTTGTCCGCCGCCTGCGCGGACACGTAGACGCGATTGTCCGGCACCGTTTCGAGCGGACCATACGAAGGCGCCTTCGTGTGCCAGTACAGCTGCATATAAAGACCGCCCGGCCACTGGATGACAGCATCCTTGCCAATCGGGTCGTCGAACGTATCGACGATCACATCGGCGCCCGCTGCGCGCGCGGCGCGCACGGCCTTGTCCATATCGGTGACGAGATAGCCGGTGCGCTCGCTGCCGAACGGATACGGAACCGGCGTCTGGAACGCGAACACCGACAACATGCCCACGGGCGTCTGCACGTATTGCGAGGCCGTCTTGCTCGGCGTCGGCGTGACCGTGAACACGGCGCGCGGCGAAGCCTTGCCGCCGAACGTCGCAACGAAGCTGTCGACGAACGCGTCGATGTCCTGGTTCGACACATAGACGTGCGTCGTGTCGTACTGCGGTCCGACGGACACGACGGGCGCGCTCTTGCCCGCGTTCTGATGGTCGGCTTCCGCGAAGGCGGGCGAACCGGCCAGCGTCACGCCGAGCGCCGCAATCGACACGACGGCCGCGCGCAACAATCGATACATCTTGACGGTACTCATGAAAACACTCCTTGCTGGTAATGGTTGCCGCCGCGTCTCGTCATGACGCGCGGCGCGATCAGGTTTGCGCCGGCGCTGCGCCCGTGCTTCTCGACAGCGCGGCGAGCACGCACAACGCGGCGAGCGGCAACAGCAGCGCCCAGAACGACGCGAGCAGATATCCGGCCGCACCCGCGCCCGCGCCAATCGCAAAACCGGCGACGGGCGGCAGCGTGCGCCACAGGCGACTGCGCGCCGCCTGCCGCGCTTTCGCGTCGGCGGGTGAAAACAGCAGATCGAACACGTCGATCACGGCTTGCGTGACGTTGCCCGTCATCACCGTGTTCGCGACGACTGAGCGTGCGGTCAGGCGGCCATGCGCGTTCTGCACGCCCATCGCTGCCGCGCCGAGCAGGCCGCAGGCAATCGTCAGCGGCGCGTCGGAATCGGTGATGGGCGCAGCCAGCACGCCCGCTGCCATGAAGCCCGTCAGCAGCGCCGCCTGCAGCACGTACAGCGCGCAGGCGCGCACGCCATGTCCGTGCGCAAGCAACTGGTTGTCGAGCACGCGTGCGAGCACGATCCCAGCGACGAACGCGGGAAACGCGAGCCACTTGATCAGCAGCCCAGTCCCCGCGCCCGCGAGGCCCGAGCCGATCAGAATGAAATTGCCCGTTACGTGCGCGGTGAAAAGGCCAAACAGCGCGACGAAGCCAAGCGTGTCGACATAGCCCGCGATGGTCGCAAGCCAGGTGTCCTCGCCAGGCACGTGATCGAGTTGCGCCGCAAGTTGCGCCTCCGCGCCCGTGCTCACTGGTCCTTGCTGCATGACGGAGTCGGCTTGTTGCTGGCGACGGAGGGCACGCTTTGCGTTTGCGCGTCGGGCGTGCGTATCTGCGCCTGCACGAACGGAATCGCATGCTCGCCGATCACGATGCCGAGCAGTCCCGCGAGCGCGATCAGCGGCGGCGCGGGCGACTGCACGCGCACGAGGTAATACAGCAGGCCGACCACGAGGCCCGCGCCCAAAGAAATCAGGTATGACATGGTTTGCTCCTTCGTTGCGTCACTCGTCCGCCCGCGGCGAGCCGAGAATCAGCGCGGGCAGCGACGCGTGCGCGGCCTCAGCGGCTGCAATCGCAAGCGGCGTGTGCGGAATGCACACGCCTGCGACTTCTACGAGCCGCGCCGCGCGTTCATTCGACACGATCGATTCCATCGCCTGCGCTCACGCCTGTCGTTGCCCCGACGCATGCGGCCGCAGCGTAAGCCGGTAACGACCCGCGCCGCCGATCGCAATGGTGCCGAACAGGATCAGCAGCATCCACGCGAACTGCCCCTGATCCAGCGTCCATTCGCGATGTACGAGGCCGAGCGCAATCACGCTGACCAGCATGATCGGCAGCGCGGCAAGCCGTGTCGCGATGCCCGCGATCATCAGCAGCGGACACACGACTTCCGCGAAAATCGCAAAGGCCAGCGTCAGCGTCTTGCCGAAATGCAACGGGTCTTCGATCGCGTCGAGCTGGCTCGCGTAGTGGAGTGCCTTCGGCAGTCCATGCACGAGCAGCACGAGCACGCTCGCGGTGACGCGCAGAAACAGCAGCGCGGCGTCGGGTGCGGAAAAGCGGTTCATTGCGTGCGTGCGCCTCAGAATGCAAAGCAGCTGCAACCGAGCGCGCCCCAGAACGAGTTCGCGTCGCCCGCAGGCACGTTGCTGCGCCAGGCCCATCCATGCGCGTGACGATGCACGCCGCACAGGTTCACGCACGCGTCGTTGCACGATTGCTGCAGCGGCGCAGCGGCGGGACGGTAGCGCGCGTAGCCGCCATACTCCGCGACGGGCGACCACGTCGGGCTGACGGGCAGCGCAGGCGGAGCAAACGTTTCGAACTCGTCGGCGGCATAGACGACGCGGCCGTTGACGACCGTCAGCACCGAGGTCAGATGCTTGATCGCGTCTTCATCGACGGTGAAGTAGTCATCCGACAGCACTGCGAAATCCGCGAGCTGGCCCGGCACGAGTGCGCCCTTGCGCGTCTCGTCGTTCGAAAACCACGCGCTGCCGACCGTATAGCGGCGCAGCGCTTCCATGCGGTCGAGCCGGTCTTGCGCCGCGTACATCGGCGTGCCGCCCACCGTGCGTCCCGACACCAGCCAGAACAGCGACACGAACGGATTGAAGCTCGCGACGCGCGTCGCGTCCGTGCCCGCGCCGACGGGCAGTCCCGCAGCCAGCATCTGCCGCACGGGCGGCGTGCGCGCAGCGGCTTGCGCGCCATAACGGGCAATGAAGTACTCGCCCTGATACGCCATCCGGTGCTGAACGGCAATGCCGCCGCCAAGCGCCGCAATGCGTTCGATATTGCGCTGTGAAATCGTCTCGCAGTGGTCGAAGAACCAGCGCAGGCCGCCGAACGGCGTGTCCTGATTGACACGTTCGAACACATTGAGAAAGCGTTCGATCGATTCGTCGTAAGTCGCATGCAGCCGGAACGGCCAGCGGTTCTGCACCAGCAGGCGCACGACGGCTTCGAGTTCGCTTTCCATCGCGTCCGGCAGATCGGGGCGCGGTTCCAGGAAGTCTTCGAAGTCGGCGGCGGAGAACACCAGCATTTCGCCCGCGCCGTTCACCTTCAGGAAATCGTCGCCGTCGCCGGGTTTCGTGACCTTGACCCACTTCGCGAAGTCTTCGATTTCCTTCTTCGCGTTCTGCGTGAAGAGGTTGTACGCGATCCGCACCGTCAGCTCGTTGCGCTTCGCGAGTTCCATGATGACGGCGTAGTCGTCGGGATACGCCTGATAGCCGCCGCCCGCATCGATCGCGCTCGTCACGCCGAGACGGTTCAGCTCGCGCATGAACTGGCGCGACGAGTTCATCTGGTCATCGAGCGGCAGCTTCGGACCTTTTGCGAGCGTCGCGTACAGCAGGCCCGCATTCGGGCGCGCGATCAGCATGCCCGTCGGATTGCCGCGCCGGTCGCGCTGGATTTCGCCGCCCGGCGGATTCGGCGTGTCGCGGTCGTAGCCGACGGCGCGCAGCGCCGCTGCGTTCAGCAGCGCGCTGTCGTAGAGATGCAGGATGAAGACGGGCGTATCCGGCGCAATCGCGTTGATCTCTTCGAGCGTCGGGCCGCGCTTCTCCGCAAACTGAAATTCGTTCCATCCGCCGACCACGCGCACCCATTGCGGCGCCGGCGTACGCGCAACCTGCGCGCGCAGCATCTCGAGCGCATCGCGCAGCGACGGCACGCCATCCCAGCGCAACTCGAGATTGAAATTGAGGCCGCCGCGAATCACGTGAAGGTGCGAATCGTTGAGGCCGGGGATGACCGTGCGGCCTTTCAGGTCGATGCGGCGCGTAGAATCGTTCGCCCATTGCATCATGTCGTGATCATTA
Organism: Paraburkholderia hospita; assembly: GCF_002902965.1. GTDB lineage: Bacteria > Pseudomonadota > Gammaproteobacteria > Burkholderiales > Burkholderiaceae > Paraburkholderia > Paraburkholderia hospita. The sequence continues at coordinate 1,682,935 of NZ_CP026107.1, forward strand.
CCGCTCGCGACGATCTCGCCTTTCGCGACGGCGAGCGCCGTCACGAACGAACGCTTGTCGTCCTGCGTCGCTATCTTGCCGTTGTAGATCACCAGGTCCGCAATGCGGGCGGGCTGAATGGGTGCGGTCATCGTCGCTCTCCGTGAATCGTGGTCAGGCGCAATTCACGCGCGACGTCAGTGACGCCGCGCGTGAATCAAAACAGAAAAATGCTTGAGGCAATGAAGCCCGATCAGCCCAAATCAGCCTGCCTCGCTCGCGTGCTCGCCGAGAATCTGCTTCGCGTAGCGCACGCCGATGCCGTATGCGCTGTGCGCCTTGAAGATGTCCATGCAGCCTTCGTACGTTTCGCCGCGCGCCCAGTCACGTTGCAGTTCGCACATGAACTGCAGCGAGTTCATCGGCACGGCGCCCGCCTGGACGATGCGTTGCACCGCGCGCTCGTGCGCTTCTTCCGTGATGTCACCGCATGCGTCCGTCGGCACGTAGATTTCGAAGCCTTCGTTCAACATCTGGATGGTCGGGAAGGTCACGCACACTTCCGTCCACAGACCCGCGATCACGATCTTCTTGCGGCCCGTTGCCTTGATGGCGTCACGGAAGCCCTTGTCTTCCCACGAGTTCATCGACGTGCGGTCGATCGGCTTGATCTCCGGAAACACTGCTTGCACTTCGGGCAGCAGATGGCCGCTGAACGAGTCGGCGGCGATCGTCGTCAGGATGGTCGGCACGTTGAAGAGCTTCGCGGCCTTCGCGAGGATCTGGACGTTGTGCAGGACGGTTGTGCGCTCGTGCGAGTGCGTGCCGAAGAACATCTGCGGCTGATGGTCGATAAGCGCGAGCGCGCACGTGTCGGGCGTCAACAGTTCATGTGCCATGAGTAGCTCCATTTCGCAGGCATGCGAGAGACCCGCACGGTTGCCTGAAGGCAGCCGTGCTAGCGTCCGGTTAGTGGATGAATCCAGTCGACGTTGCATCGGCTATGCGGATGCAAACGGTTTCCCCCCGCGGCTTAGGCGCGAGTTTCACAATGCCGTGCGGGCATTTCGACTTGCGAGAAGATTAGTGACGGGCGGACTTAAAGTCCTGATGCGCGCCTTAAACGTTATTAAGCAACGTTATTAAGTGACATCAATAAGTGACATCAATAAGTGACATTAATAAGTGACGTTATTAAGCGCGAGACTGAACGGAAGCAACACGCAGCGATGCGCGCGCGGCCGACGCATCGCGCGCAACGGTACGTTCGACGCCGTTGCGCTGTTCCCAGTCGAGCGATGTCGCGAACCAGCGTTGCGCGTCGTCGTGACGGCCGAGCTTGCACAGCACGTCGCCCTTGATTCTGCACAGCTCGGCGTAGTACCAGCGCTCGCCATTGTCGTCGGCGTGGCGCAGTGCGTCTTCAATGATGGTGAGTGCTTTCTTGTCACGCGACGCCTTCATCAGCGCGACAGCGAGCTGCCCCTGCAACGGCGAAAGCTGCGCGAGATAGCCCGTTGCGCGCAGCGTGGAGATCGCGCTCGTCAACAGCTCTATCGAATCAGCTCCCGGCGTTTCGAGTGTCGCGAGCCATGCGTCGTAGCACGCGCAGCATGCGCTCCAGATCGTGAAGCCAAAACGCGTCGACAGTTCATGCAGCACGTCGATGCCATGACGCGCGGCAGCCAGATCGCCATTCAGCAGCGCAATCGGCACGAGCGCTTCAACGAGCACATAGCAGATGACGATTTCATGGTCGTACTGCGCGGCCGAATCGAAGCAGCGCGCGGCGAGATCGTACGCCCCGCCGCGCTCGCCTTGCACCCACCGCACGCGCGCCAGCGTCGCGCGCGCGGCGATGCCATGATCGACGCGAAAGCCCGGCGTGTGCCAACGGCTCAGCGGCTTTTCTTCGTACGCTTCGATCATCCGCTCGAGCAGTTCGCGTGCGCGCGGCTGGTCGCCCGCGTAGTGCAGCGCGATCCCTTCGACGCGCCCCGACAGCACGACAAGCGTTGCATCGCCGCTGCTACGCGCGTGATCGCCGAAGCGGCGCGCGAGCATCAGCGCATCGCGAGCGCGTCCGCTGTACTGATGCCAGTTCCACACGCCCCAGCGCGCCCGCGATGCATAGTCGGCATGACCGGCCTGCATCGCCTCGTTCAGCACGAGCGTCCATGCTTCGCGCGTTTCCGTCAGCGGACCTTCCGTATAAACGAGCGCGGCGGAGAGCGCCGACATGAGCCGCAAGTGTGCTTCGACAGCGACGCTGCCACCTTCTTGTGCATCAGAAGGAACGAAGTGCAGCGCGGCGCGCGCACGGCTGCAACATTCTTCGACCAGCGACAGCTCATATAGATAAGGCACGGTGACAGCCGCGAGCGCAATGCCCGTCGCGTGATCGCCACGTTCGCCCAGTGTCCAGTCGAGCGCGGTTCGCAGGTTGCCGAGCTCGCGCGTGAACTCGCCAAGCCATTCGACGACGGGCCGTTCGTCCCAGCGCTTCTGCGCCGTTTCGAGCATCTGCAGAAACAGTACCGCATGCGCGCCCGCTGCGCGGAGGCGCTCGCCGTTGTCGTCGAGTTGCTGCAAAGCGTAGGCGCGGGTCGATTCGAGCAAACGATAGCGATACGACGAACCTTCGAAGTCCGTCGTCAGCAACGAGCGCGATACGAGACCGCTCACGGCATCGAGCGCTTCCATGCGCGTGAGCCCCGCGTGCTCCGCCATCGCGCAAGCGGCGTCGAGTGTGAAGCCGTTGACGAACATGCCGAGCCAGCGCAGCAACTTCTGTTCGTCGCAGCTCAACAGACGGTAGCTCCAGTCGAGCGTCGCCTTGAGCGTCTGATGGCGCGGCAAGGCCGTGCGCCGGCCGCCCGTCAGGATGCGGAAGCGGTCGTCGAGATGCTCGGCCAGCAGGCCGATGCCCAGCAACGCCGCGCGCGACGCCGCCAGTTCGAGCGCGAGCGGAATGCCGTCGAGCCGGCGGCACACTTCACCCGTCAGACGAATGCTGGTTTCGTCGAGCGAAAAGTGCGCGCCATCGGCTTGCGCGCGTGCCAGAAAGAAACGCACGGCGGCCGTGCGCAACACATCGGTGCCGGGATCGTCCGGCGTCGGCACGGACAGCGGCGGCACCTGATAGACGATTTCGTCGCGCACGCGCAAGGCTTCGCGGCTCGTCGCCAGCACGCGCATGCGGCTGCCCGCGCCCGTCAGGGACTCCGCGATGGCGGCCACGATCTCCAGCACTTGCTCGCAGTTGTCGAGCACCACCAGCGCATCGCGGTCGCGCCATTCGGCAGCGATCTGCGCAAGCGCGGTGCGGCTCGCGGAAAGCCGGCTGCCCATCGCGAACGCGAGCGCGTCGAGCGCCGACGGCGCATCGCTCACGGCCGCGAGCGGCACGAACACGACGCCATCGGCGAACACGTGCTGGATCGCATGCGCGACTTCGACCGCGAGGCGCGTCTTGCCGATGCCGCCTGTGCCCACCAGCGTCACGGCCTGATGCACGCGCAGCGCGGCCGCCACGCCGTCGAGCGCATCCTGCCGGCCAATCAGCTCCGGCACGCGGGCGGGCAAAGGCTGACGTGAAGGTCGCGCGGCGTCAGCGCCGACTGATGCATCCTCTTGCGCGGTGGACGGCACATTGGCGCCGTCGCGCGCGTCGAGGTCGTCATGCATGACCAGACGGTAGCCACGGCCGGGCACCGTGCGCAGACGCTCGCGCTCGTCGCCGAACGCACGGCGCAGCGCGGAGATATGAACCTGCAGATTGTTCTTCTCGACGACCGTGGTCGGCCAGACGACGCGCATGATCTCGTCTTTCGATACGAGTTCGCCGTCGGCGGCGATCAGCAACGCGAGAATGTCGAACGCGCGGCTGCCGATCGGGACCTTCTGCCCATCGAGACGCACTTCGCGATGATCAAGTGAAATCTCGAGTTGACCGATCTTGATCGTCATCATCTGAAGAGGTGATGTTGAGGACTGTGGAACTCTCAACGGCCGTTACGCAACGTTGAAACACTCACACTATACGATGCCATATCGACATGAGCTGTGACGATTCAGCCATGACGGCACGAAACGACCAACGGGACCGACTGCAAAGCAGTGTACAACGAACAAAAGCCGCCCGGCATGCCTGACGGGCGGCGTTCTCGATGCTTTGCTTCATGCACGCCGATGCGCGCGCCGCGAATGCCCGGCTGGTTACTGCTTCAGGAACGACAACAGGTCGGCATTCACCTGCTCGACATGCGTGCTGCACATGCCGTGCGGTGCGCCTGCATAGACCTTCAGCGTCGCGTTCTTCACGAGCTTCGACGCCAGCTTCGCCGAAGCGTCGATCGGCACGATCTGATCGTCGTCGCCGTGCAGGAAGAGCGTGGGCACGTCGATCTTCTTCAGGTCATCCGTATAGTCGACTTCGGAGAACTGCCTGATGCACTCGTACTGGCCTTTGATCGAACCTGCCATGCCCTGACGCCAGAAGTCCTGGATCAGCCCTTGCGAGACCTGCGCGTCGGGACGGTTGAACCCGTAGAACGGCGTCGCGAGATCGAGGTAGAACTGCGAGCGGTTGGCGGCAACGCCCGCGCGAATGCCGTCGAACACGGACATCGGCAGACCGCCCGGATGGTCGGCCGTCTTCAGCATCAGCGGCGGCACGGCGCCGATCAGCACGGCCTTCGCGACACGCTTCGAGCCATGACGGCCAATGTAATGCGCGACTTCGCCGCCGCCCGTCGAATGGCCCACCAGCATCGCGTTCGTCACGTCGAGCGCATCGAGCACGGCGGCGAGATCGTCGGCGTAGGTGTCCATGTCGTTGCCGCCCGAAGCCTGGCCTGAACGGCCATGTCCGCGACGGTCGTGCGCGATTACACGATAGCCCTGGTTCACGAGGAACAGCATCTGCGGGTCCCATGCATCGGCGGACAGCGGCCAGCCGTGCGAGAAGACGACGGGCGTGCCCGTGCCCCAGTCCTTGAAGAAGATGTCCGTGCCGTCCTTCGCCTTCACGAAGTTGTCACGCTGATTGTGCGCGCTCATTCATTGTTCTCCGTCGTTGCGTCGCATCGCGCACGCTGGCGCGGCGCGGGTCTGGTGTCAGAAGAGACGGAGCTTAGCGAGGTGCGCAGTCAAAGTCCTTATGCGCGGCTTAAACGTCCTGAACGGAACCTTGCGCGCTTGATGGAATGAATGCTTCAGCAGGCGCGCGTCGCACTCGCGAGCACGCGTCTGCGGAGATTAATAAATTTTCAGGCGGATTCAAACCCGGGTGATCGTTCTCGTCAAACGCCGTTGACCATCACTGGCTGGCCGTTGTCTGCATCGAGTGACGGACGCGTGTCATGCGTCAGATGCAGAAGCACGGCAAGCCGTCTGATATCGGGCGCGCCCGATTGCAGGTCGACGCGCTTCGACACGTCGGCCAGCAGCGATGCCGCCCGCGCCGTCTCGCCGCGTTCGAGCAGATGGTCCGCGAAGTTCAGCACGGCGCGCAGTTCGAGCATCGGCGCATGCTGCTCTCTGGCCGTCTGCATCGCGTCGAGCAGGTGGCGGCGTGCTTCCGTTTCGAACTCGTCGGCCATCGACGCGCGCCCGTTCGACTGGATCACGCGCGATTGCTCCAGCGTCGTCACGCCCATCACGCGCTGCAGTTCAGCGATGAAGAAATGCTCGCCATGCGCGTTGCAGAACTCGAGCGCCTCCTCGAGCTTGAGGCGCGCTTCGGCGATGCGCCCCGTTCTCGCCATCGCTTCCGCGCAAATGGCGATCACGGGCGTCAGCACTCGCCGGAAGCCGCACGACAACAACCGTTGCAGCGCGGGTTCGAGCTTTGCCAGGCCGGCGTGCGGGTGTCCCTGCAGAATGTCGAGGTGTCCCGCGTGGCACTCGCCGTACGCCTGCCATATCTCGAAGCGATTCAACGCGACCTGCGATCGCAGCACTGCGAGATAGCGCGCTGCCATTTCGAGCTCGCCGCATTGCAGCGCCAACGGCACGGCAGCGACGGCGAGCACGTGACTCAGCGAAGGCTCCAGCATGTCAGGCCGGATCGAATTGACGACGTTCTCGACCAGTTGCATCGCCCGCTCGGGATGCCCCTGCATCCACACGATCCGCGCAAGCGTGCCGTTGCCGAACGTGAACGGATCGACGGCAACGCCAAGGCTGCCGGGCGCGATCGGCCCGAGTTCGGTCAGCGCGGCGATCGCCCGCTCCAGCCGCACGCGCGCCTGTTCGTGCTCACCAAAGCAATGCAGCGACACGGCGATCATCTCTGCCGCGAGAATCTGCTGCCATGGCGTGCCGCAGCGTTCGGCAAAGGCCTGAAAGCGCGTCGCGAAGCGGAACGACGCGTGAATGTCGGACGATGCGAGCATCGAGTTCCATGCGCCCCACAGCGCGCGCGCCTCGAACGCATCGTCGCGTGCCTGGCGCGCGAGCACCAGCACGCGCTTCCACAAGGGGCCCGCCTCGCGCACCGCGCCGCCCGTGTGCAGCAGCGTCGACGCATACGCGGAACACAGGCGCATTTCACACAGCGTATCGACGGAACCGGGCGGCAGTGCATCGAGCGCGGCCAGCGCGCGGCCCGAACGTTCATAGCATTCGTGCAGCAGCGGACCTTGCAGCAGCGTCCCCACCAGCGAGCCCGCCAGCGCGACGCCGAGCGCGGGATTGCCGCCCGGCGAGAAAGCCCATTCGAACGCGGCGCGCGCGTCGTCGAGCGCAAGACGCGGCTCGGTGTTAGCGAGGCCCTGCGCAGCACCGCTGACCGACACCTTGCCGTGCTCGATCCGCTCCTGCAGATAGTGCATGTGACGGGTCGCGATGCGCTGCAGCTCGCCCTCATCGCGCAGCTTCTCCATCGCGTACGCACGCGTCGATTCCGTCAGCCGGTATTGCGCAATGGCGCCGCGGAACTCGACGCTCAACAGCGACTTGGCGGTCAGTTCGCTCAGGCTCGAAATGACGGAGGCGATCGGCATGTCCGGCTCGGTCGCGACCGTGCAGACGGCGTCGAATGTGAAGGCGCCGGCGAAGAAACCGAGCCGCCTGAACAACATACGCGAAGTCGTGTCGAGCAGCGCGTAGCTCCAGTCGAAGGTCGCGCGCAAGGTCTGATGGCGCGGCAGCGCGGAACGCAGCCCGCCCGTCAGCAGGTTCAGGCGGTCGTCCAGACGCGAGGCCACGCCTTCTACGCCCAGCGTCGCCACGCGCGCGGCAGCCAGTTCAATGGCAAGCGGCAAACCTTCCAGCCGCCGGCAGATTTCGCCGACCAGACGGATCGCGTTTTCATCGGCGCCGCATTCGGGCGCAACCGATTTCGCGCGGTTCAGGAACAGTTCGACGGCCGAATGCGCGAGGATCGCATCGGTGGATGCACCGCTCGCGGGCACTGTCAGCGGTTCGACGCGAAACACGGACTCGGCCCAGATATGCAGCGGCTCGCGGCTCGTCACGAGCACACGCAGCGCCGGATTGCGCGCGGCCAGCGCTTCGACGAGACTCGCGACCACGTCGATCACGTGCTCGGCGTTGTCGAGCACGAGCACACACGGCGCGGCGGCGATCACGTCGGCGAGACTTTCCTGCGTCAGGTATTCATCGGATGCATCAATCCGCAATGCGCCCGCCAGCGCCTTGAGCACGGTGTCGCGCGTCGAGGCTTTGGCCAGTTCGACGAAGCACACCGGCTCGTTGACATGGTCGCCCACGGGTTCGCGCATGGCCCGCGCGACATGGACGGCCAGACAGGTCTTGCCGATGCCGCCCGCACCGACCAGCGTGACGACGGACGCATGGCCAAGCCGCTCGACGATCTGCGCGACCTCGCCCTGACGCCCAACCAGCGTCGTGGCGCAAGCAGGCAGCCCGCCGCCGTTCGCGAGCGGCCCGCCCTGCCGTTCCGGCGCACGCGCGTGGCGGTTCTCCGAAACGAGCAGATAGCCGCGCCCCGGCACAGTCTTGATGAGTTCGCGGTCCGCGCCGAACAGCTTGCGCAACGCGGCGATATGCACCTGCAGCCGGTTCTCCTCGACGATCGAGCCGGGCCACACGGCATCCATGATGGCGTCCTTCGACACGATGCCGCCGTCCGCGCGATACAGCACCTCGAGAATGTCAAAGGCACGTGCGCCGATCCGCACCGAGCGGCCGTGCTGACGAATCTCTCGCTGTTCGAAGTTGACGAGCAATGTGCCAATCTGAATCATGGCCGCCTCCAGGAAACGCTGTGCGCGGGTTCGATTGAACGATGGGGTGCACCTGGTTGAAGGTCGAAGATCGGGTGCGTCAAGTTTTCGCTATGTGCGTGGGTATTGCGTAGTTATCGCGTGGTTGTCGGCTTGCGCGCATCGCGCCGCGACGTTGCTCAAAGATTGGGCTGTGTCGATCACGCAAAGGACTGGCTGAAAGAGGATATAGGTCCGAATTGTAAACAGGCTGTAACGGCGTGTCTTGAATAATAGTGATCTAATATGAATTTGTGCGGTCTTTTTTACCGTTATGAGGATCACATCACATCCTGGTGCATAGGCAGCAAGTCAAGGCCCGAACGGCGGCAAATTCCGCCAGAATACGGCCCCTCCTGAATCAAATGAATCAACCTGCGATAAAACATAAACGCGGCCAGCCTGTTTTGAATATTTATCGCCAGTCGCTTCCGTGTAAACTGGCCGGATTATGTTTCGCGCGCAATGCATGAATTGAGGACGTTGCTCATGTCGACTTACGCACATCCCGCAGCGGCCGCGCCACCCAAGCCAAAGGACGCGCTCGGACGCGTGTCGAGCAAATTACGCAAGGACATTGAATTAGATATTGGCGACATCCGTTTCTATCGCAAGTGCATGGACGAAGCGCATCTGGATCGCGTCGCCATGCCGGCATGCGACCGGGGCTTTCTGGTCGGCATATCGCTGAACAGCGGGCATCGGCGGAATATTTTTAACGGCGAGCGACTCATCGCGAAACGGTTTGAAGCGGATTCGATTTATATCCGCGATTTCTCAGAAGATTATCGCGCTGATCTATATGGGAATTTCGACTTCGTGCTGGTCGAATTATCGCGTGCATTCTTCACACGACTCAGCGACGAATTCGGCGGCCCCGGCATCGACGGGCTGACCTGCGCGGTCGAACAGAAAGACCCCGTGCTCGGTCATCTCGCGCGTGCGCTGGACAGCAATCTCGCCCACTACGGCGCCATCGATTCGCTGTTCGCCGAGCAGATGGGCGTGATCGTCGGCACGCACCTCGCGCAGCGCTACGGCAATCTGCGCGATCGCCGGCCGCGTGCGAAAGGCGCGCTGTCTCACGTGCATGAAGCGCGTGCCAAAGAATTACTGATCGAGCGGTCGCGGCAAGGCGCGTCCATCGCCGATGTCGCCAGCGAATGCAACCTGTCGCGCGGCTATTTCATCCGGGCGTTTTCCCGCGCCACCGGGCGCACGCCGCATCAATGGCTGCTCGAACAACGCATCGGCGAAGCGCGGCAACTGATCGAAGCCACCGAGCTGACGCTGACGGAAATCGCGAGCTTCTGCGGCTTCGCGGACCAGAGCCATCTGAACCGCCTGTTCCTGAAGGCGACGGGCACGTCGCCGGGCGCCTGGCGGCGCGCAGCCGGGCGTTAGATCGCCCCGCCCTTAAGGCACTCAAGACGGCACCCGCTTGCCGGGCAGCAACGTGACGGTGCATGTCATACCCGCCGCGAGGTGCATGCCCGCCGGCACGCTGTCGAGATGCACGCGCACGGGCACCCGCTGCGCAAGCCGCACCCATGTGAAGATCGGGTTCACATTGGCCAGCAGGTCGTTGCCGCTGGTCGGATTGTCGCGGTCGGCGATGCCGCTCGACAGGCTGTCCACGTGCCCCTGAATGTCGACGCCGCCCGACAGCAAGCGCACCACGGCGCGGTCGCCGACATGCACGCGCGGAATCTTGGTTTCCTCGAAATAGCCGTAGACCCAGAACGAGTGCGCGTCGATCAGCGCCATTCTTGCCGCGCCCGCCGTCGCGTAGTCGCCCGGCCACAGGTTCAGGTTGGTGATGTAGCCGTCGGCGGGCGCTCTCACCACGCTGCGCGTCAGATTGAGCTGCGCCGTCTGCTGCTCGACGACGGCGGCTTTATATAGCGCCTCGGCCGCGCTATAGGCGGCGATATCGGCGCGGTAGGCGGCATCCGACTGGTTCGCAGCCGACGCAGCATCTTCGCGGGTTTCGTCGGAGATCACGTCGCCCGCGAGGTTCGCGCGGCGCGCCGCCTGCTCGCGCTTCATCTGGTCGCGCGACGCGCCTTCCGACATCTGCGCCTTCGCACGCGCCATCTCGGCCTGGGCCCGCGCGATGTCGGCATCCGCCTGCGCGACGGCGTAGTTGAAGCGATACGGGTCGAGCACGAACAGCACGTCGCCGCGATGCACGAACTGGTTGTCCTTCACGCGCACTTCGCTGACGAGCCCCGACACGTCAGTCGCCACGTCGATCACGTCGGCGCGCACGCGGCCGTCGCGCGTCCATGGCGAGTACATGTAGTTGACCCACAGCAGCCGCACCAGCACCAGCGCGATCAGCAGGATCGTCACCGTGAAGAGCGCGCGCAGGAAGGATTGCGGTTTGATCGTCATGTTGTTGTGCAAGCGGTTTCAGGTCGACAAGGCGCGTTGTTCATCATTGTTCATGGCCGCGTCATCCACGCACCAGCAGCGAGACGCCGCTGAACATCGCGGCGAACAGCGCCACCCGGAACAGCCCCGGATGCCATGCATACCGATAGACGCCAAGCCGCGCGAACAGCAGATCGAGCATCACGAACACAACGACGCAACCGATCAGCACAGGCAGCAGATACGGCACGAGGAACGAACAGAATTCAATCTCAGCGGGCATTGTCAGGCTCCATGGCAGCGCGGTCGGCTGCCGTCGCGGCGAAACCGCCGCCCAGTTCTTTCATCAGCAGCGCCCACGCGTCGAGCCGTTTGGCCTCGACGTCGGCGAGCCGCTCTTCCTGCTCCTGCTGCGCGTTCTGCGCCGCGAGCACATTCAGAAACTCCGTGATGCCGTTGCGATAGCCCGACTCCGCGAGCCGGTAGGCGTCGCGCGCCGCATCGAGCGTAGTGTGCGTCGACGCCTGTTGCTCATCCAGCGCGTGCAGCGACGTGACCTGCGCCGCGACGCCGCGCATCGCATCGACGATGGCCGCGTTGTACGCATCGACGGCGGCGTCGCGGTCCGACACGGCCACGCCGTACTCGCCGCGCAGACGGCCGCCATCGAAGATCGGCAGCGAAATGGCCGCGCCGAGGCTATGGCCCGCGCCGTTGCTGCTCAACAGGTTGAAGAATCCGCCGAAGGTCGCCGCCGATCCCAGAGACGCTGTAGCGAGCAGATTGATGTTCGGATAGAACGCGGCATGCGCGGCCGCCATGCCTTTCTCCGTTGCAAGCACGCGCCAGCGCTGCGCGACGATGTCGGGCCGATGGCCGATCAGATCGACGGGCAGCGACGCGGGCAACGCGATCGGCACATTCAGCGCGAGCGCCGGGCGTTTCAGCGTATCGCCGTAGCCGGCGCCCTTGCCCGCGAGCGCAGCGATATCGATGCGGCTCAACGCGAGCTGCTGCTGCGTTTCCTGAACCTTCGTCACGCTCATGGCCGCTTGCGTCGTGGCCTGCGACACGTCGAGACGGCTGCCGATGCCCGCTTCGAGGCGGGCCTTCGCGATATCGAGCGTGTGCTGTTCCTCCTGCTGCACGGCCTGGTCAGCGTCGAGCAACGCGTATTGCAGCGCGAGCTGCACGTAGGCGCGCACGACGGCAGTCTGCAGTTCGACCACGGCGAAGCGGTCGTCGGCGACCGAGGCCTGCACGGCATCGAGCGCGCCTTCGCGGATCGCGCGGTTCTTGCCCCACAGATCAAGGTCGTACGAAAGACCCGCCATTGCGCTGTTGTTCCAGACGGTCGTGCCGCCCGGCGGCGCGGGCGTCGTATAACGCGCGAAGCGCTGGCGCTCGAAGTTGCCCGATGCGTCGACTTGCGGCAGTTCGGCCGCGCCTGCGATTTGTGCCTGAAATCGGGCATTGTCGATGCGCGCCTGCGCTTCCTTCAGGCCCGGATTGCCCGCCGTCGCGTCCTTGACGATCGTATCGAGCTGCGGATCGTTCCATTGGCTCCACCAGTTGTCGGTGGGCCAGGCGGCGTCCTGGCGCGTCGTGCGGATCGCGTTGCCGGGATCGAGCGAGGCCGGATTCAACTCGGTTTCGTGCGGACGAATGCCGCCGGCATTGATGCACGAGCAAAGCAGCACACACAACGCCGCCGTCGAGAGCGCGCGGCACGCACGGTTCAGGAAGGAGACGCGCTGCTTCATGCCGACGCTCCGTTCGCAGCCGCCGACGTCTGCCACAACGGCAGCGTGTCGTCCTTCAACATCAGTTCCGTGAAATGCATGAGCCGGCGCATCCGCTTCGCGATCAGCGCATCGGCTGTTGTGTCGTCGAGATCGACGTGCGGCAGCGCGCGTTTGGCCTGCTGCGTCGCGCTCATCGCGCGGTCTCGCGCCTCTTGGGTCGCGGCGGAAAACACATCGGCCATCGCGTCGAGCCACTCGTGTTGAAGCGTGCGCCAGTCGTTCGGCAAACGTGCGGCCATACGCGCCGTGTCCTGGCGAATTTCGATCATCGCGCGCCCGACTTCCAGCGCCGCGAACGCCGACGCGACGAGACGCGTCTGGTCCACGCGCTCCCCGGCAGGCGCCGACGCGATGCGCATGATGAAGCCGCGCATGCCCGACTCGAAACGATGCGAGAGTTCTTCCAGGTCGTCGTCGCGCGCGGACTTCGTGACGAGCGAACGGATCTGCTTCAGGTACTGCCGCGAAATCCAGTCGCCCGCCAGCGGTACGATGGTCGAGAACGCGACGGCGGCTGCGGCGATGCCGAGTGACAGACCGAAGGCCGTATCGAGTAACTGGGCGGGATGGTACGTAACGGGGTTCGAGATGTTGACCGTGTAGCAGAAGAACACGCCAAAGCCGAGACCAAGCGTCGCGGTTTTCGGAAACGTATTCAGGTAACTGCTCACGACGATCGGGAACGCCATGCACGCCGCGAGCAACGCAAAACTGTCGAATAACGGAAACACAAAGAACGCGATGAAGAAGCCGGCGATCGCACCCGCAACGCAGCCGCAAAACATCTGCCAGCTCGCGACAACGGGATCGGGCGCGAGCGTGAACAGCGCGCTGACGATCGCGACGGAAACCAGCGCGCTCGATCCGCCGACCCAGCCTGACGCCAGCCACATCGCGCCCACCGACAGCACCGCCGCCGCCGCGCGCATGCCGTTGAGGATGGCCGCCGCGCGATTGGACGTGGCGCGCGTGCTGTCGATATGCGTAATCAGACGCAGCACCGATTGCTGCCAGGGCCGCTGATCGGCACGGCGCGCTTCCGCGAAACTGCGGCACAGTTCGCGCAGATTGCCGACGAAGCCGTGCAGCGCCGCGCCCGTCATTTCGATGAAGACGCGCTGGCACGCGGGTTCGTCTTCCAGTTCTTTTAGCGTGGCGTCGACGCGTACTTTCATCGAGCGCTCGAACTCCGCAAGCGGACCCGACAGCGCATCGACCTGCAACTCCGGCGATGCGCCCGGCGCAATGCACGTCGGCACGATAGCGAGAAGCGATCCGATCAGTTCATTGGCCGCGCGCATCGCGTGCGAGTTGGCTTCAAAGGATGCCTGCGCGATCACCTGATGCAGTGCGTGCACCGACGCGAGCGTATCCACAAAGCTCGTATCGAGCTTGATGAACGCATGATTCTGCAGCCGGATTGACGGGTCTTCGAACACGGCGCCGACGCGCAGGCTTTGCACGTTCGCGCGCTCGCGCAGCAGATCGAGCATCGTGCCAAAGCCGTCCTTCGGCAGCGCCACGCCGAGCAGCGTATGAATGGCCGCGAACAGATGACCGAGATTGTTCTTGCTCGCCGCATACAGATCGGGCGCGACGCGGCGCGGCAGAATCAGCGCGCTGACGAGGCTCGCGCATGCCACGCCGATCACCACCTCGCTGATCGTATAGACGAGGTTGTCGAACACGCCATAAGGATTCGACAACGTGGGCAGCGAAGTGATCGCGGTCGCGTAGCCCGTCAGCAGAAAACCGTATGACTGAAAGTTGCGGAAGTACGACGAGCCGAACACGCACAACCCGATCCACGCAGCCAGCACGAGCAGAAAGAGCCACGACGCCTGCGAGAACAGCGACACCAGCACGAGCCCCGCGAGACTGCCGCACACCATGCCGAGACCACGATAAAAGCCGCGTGCGATCACCATGCCGCTTTGCTGGAACATCATCACGACGATGCACGACACCATCGCCGTCCCAGGCCCGCGCAGTTCGAGACGCATGCACAAGCCCATCGCGAGCGTCGCGGCGATCGCGACCTTGGCGACATGCCTGAAGCGCGGATAATCGTCGCTCCAGTATTGCCTGAGTTCGTCACGCCATCGCGGCCATGCCGCGATGCCTGCATCGAAGTTCATAGGGGTGTCCGTGTCTTGCTGGGTCGGCACGCTATCGGCGGCGCTTCGCAAAAAAGCGCGCAATACGCGTACGGTGAAGGCTTTGAGTCTGCGTGAAACGGGGTCGTGTCGATTGCCGAATCGCACGTTCATGCTTGCAGTGGACCAACATTCGGATTCACGTATTGCGCGAATGCGAACGCGCCTTCATGCTATGAGCGATAACGCATTCACACACTCCTCACGACGCCATTCATGAACCTCTCTTTTGAAGTCCTGCAAGCGCTCGATGCAATCGATCGAACCGGCACGTTCGCAGCCGCAGCGGAAGAACTGCACAAGGTGCCGTCGTCGTTGACATATCTGATTCAGAAGCTGGAAGTCGATCTCGGTGTGAAGCTGTTCGAGCGCACAGGCCGCCGCGCGAAGCTCACGCATGCGGGCCGCGTCATCGTCGAAGAAGGCCGGCGTCTGCTCGAAGCCGCGCGCGAACTCGAACAGAAAGCGAAGCGGATCGAGCATGGCTGGGAATCGGAACTGCGCGTCGCCATCGACGAAATCATTCCGTTCGATCTGATCTGGCCTCACGTCACCGACTTCTACAAGCTCAATCTCGGCACCCGGCTGCTGCTGTCGAAAGAAACGCTCGGCGGCACATGGGACGCGCTGATCACGCGGCGCGCGGACCTCGTCGTCGGCGCGGCGGGCGAACCGCCGCCCATCGCGAACCTCGTTGCAAGGCCGATCGGCTCGTTACAGCATGCGTTCGTGATCGCGCCCAGTCATCCCCTCGCGTCGGCTGCCGAGCCGTTGACGATGGATGCCGTCGCGCGTCATCGCGCGGTCGCGATCAGCGACACGTCACGCAAGCTCACGCCGCGCACCATCGCGCTCGCCGCCAATCAGGAAGTGCTGACAGTGCCGACGCTCGAAACCAAGCTTGCCGCGCAGATTCGCGGGCTTGGCGTCGGCACGGTGCCCGAATGTATCGCCGCGGGGCCGTTGAATCGCGGGCAACTGGTGCGCAAGGAAGTGTCGGGGATGCGCTCGGTCACGCACTTCTATCTGGCGTGGCGCGACGACGAAGCCGGCAAGGCGCTGCGCTGGTGGGTCGATCAACTCGACCGGTCGGACCTGATCGACGACGTCGCGCAACGGCTCGTGGCAATGAGTTGACGCGTCGAGTGACGCAGGGCGCTATGCGTATTTTCGCAGCCGCGTAGCGCCCGAGCCTCTGCTCCCCGCCTCGGCATGCCGTCGCTCGCAGGACGTGCCGGCAGCGATCTGCACCAGCCCTTTCACCTGCATCAACAGTCGCCCCGCAGCCTCGAAGTCCTCGAAATCGCGGCCTTCGCATACATTCGTGCAAGCCGATTGAAGCAATTGCGCGGCCTCGGTCGCCCGGCCTTGCGCGTACCAGAGCCGCGCAAGACTCGTCGCCGCGCGCAATTGCAAGGAGCGCGCGCCTTGCGTCGACGCTTCTTCGAGCGCGGCCATGAACCATGTTTCAGCGTCGCGGACAGCGTCACTATTGTTTTCACTGGCCGCGTGGTTCACCAACGACAGCTCGCCGCGCAAGCGCCGCAATTCGGCGATGAACCAGTGATCGCCCGCGAGTTCGCAACGTGCAAGCGCGCTATCGAGAACCTGCTTCGCTTCATCGCGACGTCCCGCGCGCATCAGCGCGACCGCGTATTGCGCGGCGAGCATCGCGAACGGCGCGCCGAATTTCAGTGCATCGAGTTCCGCCAGCGCCGCGCGAAAGTCATCCAGTGTTTCCGCCGATACATCGTCGAGCGAACGCAGCCACGCGTCGAAACCGCGGGCGCTGGCCTGCCAGATGTGCAGGCGCGCGCGAGCGGACACGTCGCGCAACACAGCGATGCCGCGCCGCGCGCTGTCGCGTTTGCCCGACAACAGCGCGAGCGGCACGAGCGATTCGACCAGCACGTAGCAGACGACCATCGCCTGATCCTTGCTGCACGCTTCGATCACCGCGTCTTCCGCGAGTGCGAGCGCCTGGTCGCGCAGACCTTGCAGCCACAACACGCGCGCAAGCGACGCGCGGCTCACGAGCAGTTGATCCGCGAAATGTCCAGCCGGTGCGCGTGCGTTCAGACCGCCGCCGACTTCGAGCAGTTGCTCGAACGAAAGACGCGCGCAACGCTGATCGCCCGCGTAGTGCGCAGCGACGCCCATCAGCCGATAACCCAGAATGGCGCTTCTCAGATCGGCTGCATCGGCGACGAAGGCCGCGTGACGCCGCGCGTATTCGAGCGCATCGTGCACCGAGCCCGACGTTTGACACGCATTCCACAAGCCGCACAACGCGCGCGCCTCGAACGCTTCATCGCCCGATGTGATCGCCGACGCGAGCACTTCTTTCCAGATCGCATGCGTTTCCGCGTTGGGGCCGTGAACCAGCACGAGTGCCGCACCCAGCGCCGCGAGAAGCCGCAGCCGCGCGCGCTGACGTGGCACCGCATGCGCGGGTTCGTCCGCAGGCGAAATCGCAGCAAGCGCGCGCCGCGCCCACGTGCAGCACTCGTCGATCAGCGACAGCTCGTAGAACAGATAGACGGCATTGACGGGCAGTGTTTCGCGCAATGCTTCGTCGCCGTCTTCGGACAGTACCCAGCCGAGCGCCGCGCGAACCTCGTCGAGCAGCGCGGGAATCCCGCTGCGCCAGCGTTCGCCAGCGCATTGACCTGCTGCGCGCGCGTTGCCGTCGATCAGCGTGGACAGATAGCGCGCGTGATTCAACGCGACGACGCGGCGCTCGCCGTTGTCGTCGAGCTTCTGCCGGGCGTACATGCGGGTCGTTTCGAGCAGCCGGAACGACGCGGTGCCCGGCCCGGTGCTCGCGACCACCAGCGACTTTTCGACCAGCGCCGCCATCGCCGCCACCACATCGAGTTCGCGCGCTTCATGATCGGCCGCGATCGCAATCGCGGCTTCGAGCGGAAAGCGGTCCGCGAAAATGCCGACGCGGCGCAAGGTCTTGCGTTCGGCTTCGTCGAGCAGCGCGTGGCTCCAGTCGAGCGTCGCCTTCAGCGTCTGGTGGCGCGGCAACGCAGTGCGCGTGCCGCCCGTCAACATGCCGAAGCGGTCGTCGAGATGCGCGGCCAGCGTGTCGATGCCGAGCAGCGCGGCGCGGGCCGCAGCAAGCTCGATTGCCAGCGGAATGCCGTCGAGCCGCCGGCACACCATGCCCGTCACGTGGAGGCTGGCGTCGTCGGCGGCGAAGCGGGCGTCGATCGCGCGGGCGCGCATCAGGAACAGGCTCACGGCGCTGCAGCGGCGCACGCGCGGTGTATCGTCGTTCGGCTCGGGCACGTCGAGCGCGGGCACCCAGTACAACGATTCAGACGGAATGCGCAAGGGCTCACGGCTCGTCGACAGCATGCGCAAGCGCGGGCATGCGTTCAGCAGATGGTTCGCAAGCTGCGCGGCCACGTCGATCACATGCTCGCAGCCGTCGAGCACGATCAGCATGCGCCGACCGCCGATCACCTCGACGATGCGCTCGCGCGTCGAACAACCGCTTTCGGGCGGCACGCCGAGCACGGATGCCATCATCGCCAGCACGCTGCTCATGTCGGACGCCGAACTCAAGGACACGAAATGGACGCCGCCCGGCGCGTGGTCCAGCAGGCGGCGCGCAACCTCGATCGCGACGCGCGTCTTGCCGATGCCGCCCGAGCCGACCAGCGTCACGTGACGCGCGCTGCACAGCACGGTACTGACATGCGCAGTCGCTTCATCGCGGCCGACGAGCACGGAGCCGCACGCAGGCAGATTGTTCGGCACGGCGCTTTGCGCGAGCATGTGATGGGCGTCGTGCAAAGGCGCGCCTTCATCTTCGTGCTGCACGGAGGAAGCAGAACCTATGAGCCGATAGCCGCGCCCCGCAATCGTCTTGATCAGGTCGCGGCTGTCGCCGAGCAGCTTGCGCAGCGCCGACATGTGCACCTGAAGGTTGTTGTCGCCGACTACCGAGTCTGGCCACACGCGCTCCAGAATCGTTTCCTTCGACACCAGGCCGCCCTGCGCC
The DNA here is from genome assembly GCF_002902965.1 of Paraburkholderia hospita. Lineage (GTDB taxonomy): Bacteria > Pseudomonadota > Gammaproteobacteria > Burkholderiales > Burkholderiaceae > Paraburkholderia > Paraburkholderia hospita. Next base: position 1,701,518 of record NZ_CP026107.1, read on the forward strand.
TCGATCAGCAGTTCGAGTATGTCGAACGCACGACTCCCGATGCGCACGGTCATGCCGTCGACGCGTGCTTCACGGCGCGCGAGATCGATGTCGAGCGGTCCGACCCGGGTCATGAGCGGAGCGCGCAGGCATGCGCACGCAACGCTTCACGGCACGCGCCGCTGAGTCGTAGTCGAAAGGAATCGCGGATAGAGCAAGACACAATACGTAGCATGCTGCATACCGAATGATGTGCTTGGCAGTCTAGAACGGCGCGGCTGATGCATGGGTGGAAAAATCCGAACGATCTGTTCAAAAATTTTGAAGTCGTTGCAAGGGCATTCATTGCGAGGGTCCGGCATGAAGCCCTCATCAAAGCGAAGGCGTGTTGGCGATGCATAGACCTCATCGCTTTGGCGCGGCGTCGTCGTTGGCGAGCACCCGTTGGTACGTCGCCCGATCCTCGCGGACACGCGCAAGACCGGGAAACGCCATGTGCGCAGCCGCGACGAGATCGCGCCGCGCGCAACGCACGAAGACGGATCATTGATGTTCACTCACTCGCTGCGACATGCGTCGAAGCATAGCGAGTCTGTCGAATCGCGGCCGCTAATTGTTGTTAAACGTTCTGTGCAGCCGCGTGGCAATGCGCGAGATAAGCATGAATCTGGCTCACGACGGCCGCGCCATCGCCCACGGCGGACGCCACGCGCTTGGTCGATTCGGAGCGCACGTCGCCGACCGCGAACATGCCGGGCAAGCTGGTTTCGAGCGGATAGTGAATGCCCGTACCGGCTTGCGTGTGCGAGCGCCGCGCGAAGCCCGTCACGATGAAACCGTGGCTATCCAGTTCGACGCCGCTCGACATGAGCCAATCGGTCTTCGGATCGGCGCCGATGAAAAGGAACAGGTGACGCGTTTCAATCGTCTCGTCGCCCTCTTCTTCGCGCCGCACATGGACATGCGTCAATCCCGCCTCGTCGCCTTCGAGCGTTTGCAGCGTACAGCGCGTGCACACCGAGACGTTCGGCAACGAGCCGATGCGGTCGATCAGATACTTCGACATGCTCGCATTCAGGTCCGCGCCACGAATCAGCACGCGAATGCTGCGCGCGAAGTTGGCGAGAAACACGGTGGCCTGGCCCGCGGAATTGCCGCCGCCGATCAGCACGATGTCCTGCCCCTTGACCAGCTTGGCCTCGATGGGAGACGCCCAGTAGTAGATGCCGTTCCCTTCGAACCGATCGAAGCCCGCGACGCCCGGCTTGCGATACGCCGCGCCGCTCGCGACGACAACCGTGCGCGCATTGACGCGCTGACCGTCGAGCAGCGTCAGCCCGTGAATGCCGTCTTCGCTGTCGACGCACGTGACCTTGCCCGGAATCGCCAGATGCGCGCCGAACTTCAACGCCTGCTGGAACGCGCGCGCGGCGAGCGCCTGGCCCGAGATGCCCGTCGGAAAGCCGAGGTAGTTCTCGATCCGCGAACTCGCGCCCGCCTGCCCGCCTGGCGCGCGCTGGTCGAACACGGCAACGGACAAACCTTCCGTGGCCGCATACACGGCGGCGGCCAGTCCCGCCGGACCCGCGCCGACGATCGCGACGTCATACACATGCGAGCGCTCGAAAGTCGGCACGAGGCCGAGGCACGACGCGAGCTGCGCTTCATCGGGTGCGCGCAGCACGGAGCCGTTCGGGCAGAACACCAGCGGGAAATCGTCGGGGCCTGTCGTGATGCCCGCGAGCAGCGTGACGGCCTCGGCGTCGTGACGCGCGTCGATCACCATCGCGGGATACGCGTTGCGGCGCAGGAAGCCCTGCAACCGGACGAGGCGCGCATCGTCGCCATTGCCGACGATGATCGGCCCGAGCCCCTGCTCGATCAGCCCCAGCCGGCGGAGAATCAGCGCGCGCATGATGTGCTCGCCGAGTTGCGCGTCGGCGACGATCAACGCGCGCAGCTTGTCGGGCGACACCACGAGCGTTTCGCAATCGGTCAGCGCGATGCCATCGATCAACGCGGGCTTGCCCGACAACTGCGCCATCTCGGCCATGAAATGGCCGTCGTCGTGCTCGGTTACGAGCGTCGAGCGGCCGAAGCTGTCGCGCGAACAGATTCGCACACGCCCGTGCAACAGCACGAACAGCCCCAGTGCGATGCGCCCCGTTTCGAAGATCAGCTCGCCCGCCTTGAACGACATCGGCTGCGCGAAGCGGCGCAGGCTCGCGATCTGCGCAGGGGACAAGCGCGGAAACATCTGATGCTGCCGGAACTCCAGCGACGAATACGGCATCGCCAGATCCGGCGCGCCCGCATCGGGCTGGGTAGACAGAAGATCTGGAGGGTTGATCGCCGGGGTACTCATTGTTTTGGTTTGCCTTGACTGAATGTGTTGACGCGAGCGGCCGCTAGTGGGGCCACTCCGATCCCAGCACCAGCCCGCAAAAATTCAGGCGCCGGTAGTCCGGGTCCCATCTGTCGAGCACGTCCGCGTTGACCGTGCCGAACGTCGTTTCGGGCCGATGCTCCATGCCGCACGCGTACGCCTCGATCAGCTTCGTCTTGAAGCCGCGTTCGCGCGGAAACGCCTGCACGATGTCATCGCGCTGCTGCGCCATGAACTCGTGATAGCGCGCGCCGCGAACGTCCATGTGGACGCCGGCGCTGAGGAGCGCGACCAGCGGCGACATGTGTTCGGGAATGCCCGGCGTGGTATGCAGCGCGATCGCGGTCCACACTTGCGCCGTCTCGGATTCGTCGGCGCGGTGACTGCGCAGAAACTCGCGCGCCGCGTTTGCGCTGTCGATCTCGAAGCGGTTCGGCGAATGGCTATACCGCTCGTTCAGCCCGACGTTGTGAAAAAGCGCGCTGACGTACAGCAGTTCCATATCGAATGCGAGCGCGTCCTTGCAGCCTATCAACGCAGCGAACAAAAACACGCGCAGCGCGTGATGCAACAACAACTCGGGCTCGATACCGCGAACATGCTCGAAAGCCGCGCGAGCCAGCACGCCGTCGGGAATGTCGACGCCGGCAACGTTCTTGTTCATGTTGACTCCTCCGCGCCGGATGACGCCCGGCCATGTGCTCCAATGCACCTTGCAGCGTAGCAATGCGGAGTGAAGAATACTTTGTCGATGCATTAAAAAACCTGAATACACGCGATGAAATTTGCGTGCTTCAATGCCGGATTTCCCTGTTTTTTAGCGCCTGCCATGCTCACAGCATTGCGCGGCGCGTGCCGCGAAACACCTCGCGTTTCCACTAAACACATTGCTGCTGGCCGTGCAGGCGGATGCGTCGGGCGCGGTTTCGCCCTTTAAATTTCCTGAAAACGACTCGTTGCGAGGCGCACGAAGCATACGCCTGCCGCCGCTCGCTTTTGGTTGCGTCCAGCGCAATGCAGGATTGCAGCGTGGACGGATTCATCAAGCTGCGCGCAACGGATCAGGTATCCGCATCGAATCGTGCCCGCCGCCCTATACCAACGTATGAGGCCCTGACTACTTGGATTAAGCAGACGTCCCAACGTACGATGGTTCATTCCGTCGCCTCGGTCTATCTTTGTCTCAAGCGGCAAAAAGTCGTATTCCGCACAAGACAAAACGGATTAGACAGCACGAGGTGAACGGTTCCATGGACAAGATCTTGAGCATGCGTATTTTCTCGCGCGTCGTCGAGTCGGGCAGCTTCAGCGCGGTGGCAGACCACATGAACTGCAGCACGGGCAGTGTGTCGCGCGCCGTGTCGTCGCTCGAAGACCATCTGCACGCGCGACTCCTGCAACGTACGACGCGCAAGGTTTCGCTGACGGAACCGGGCGAGCGCTACTACCAGAAGTGCAAGAAGATCCTCGCCGATCTGGAAGACGCCGAAGCCGAAGCGGGCGATGCGCATACCAGCGCGCGCGGCACGCTGCGGATTCACTGCGTGACGGATCTGGGCCTCGCGCAACTGACGCACTCCATTCTCGAGTATCGCAAGCGCTTTCCGACCGTCGCGGTGCAGTTGAAGTTTCTGCCGCGCATGGCGAATCTGCTCGAAGACGAGGTCGATGTGTCGATCGTCGCCGCGCCGACGCTGCCCGACTCGCGCAACGTCTGCAAGCTGATCGGTCACAGCGAGCGCGTGCTGGTCGCCTCCCCTGCCTTTCTTCAGACGCATCGGATCGAAACCGCGAGCGATCTCGACGAGCACGCGCTGACGCCGATGCCGTTCCGTGTCGAGCCGAACGGCCATCCCGTGAAGCTCAGCCTGGTGAAGCCAACCGGACAGTCGACGGGTCAGGAAGGCGCCGGCCAGTTCGCGATCAACGACACCGAGGCGATCCGCATTGCGACGCTGGCGGGCGCGGGCGTCGCGGCATTGCCGGTGCACTGCGTGATAGACGACATTCGTAATGGAAGGCTGCTTCAGTTATTCCCGGAATCGCGCCTTCAAAATACGAGCGTTTTCGCCGTTTATTCAAGCCGGCATCATATCGACGCGAAGATCAAGACCTTCATCGACTTCATGACGTCGCATCTGAGAGAGGCGCTCGACGCCCGCCTTTTAAACGAGCACCAACATCAAACCTTCAGCCGTGTAGCGCGCGTAATGGAGAATGCATGATGCGCACCATCGCCTTTCCTTTTTTCCGACCCAGCTATGCGGTTGCCGCATGTAGCGTTGCCTTGGCTGCGACCTGTGCGTATCAGGCGCCGGGCATAATGCAGGCGATTCTCGTGGTCGGCGCGAATGCGCAATTGCCGCTCGAGCGTCTGGCCGCCGAAGCCGGCAAGCCAACGCCCGTGTCGGCTACGGATGTTTCATCGCCGTGGAAGGAACATGTGCCCGCGCGAGCGCGGCCTGCGATGCAAAAGCTCGACAGTTTCGGCGAGCCGCTGCGCGACCGGCATGCGCATCGTGGCATGTATGGATACCAGCGCAGCGTGACCGATTACAAATACTGGACGTAACCTCACAGTTCATTTTCGCGCTTAAAAAAGCGGGCGATTTGTGTCAGACAAATCGCCCGCTTTTTTTTCATTCGTGATGAACGACGCTTTTCGCTTCTTCATTGGCTGACCGCTAAAACAAGGCACCAAACGAATCGCTCGCGGGCTTAATCACCTCGCAACCGGTCAGGCAACTCCGTGTGGAAATAAAACCAGCGGGCAAACAGACAAGACGCTTTGTTTCCGTGACCCGATCATTCGCTCAATGACACTGGTTCGACTGGACAGGAAACGGAAATGGGCAAAAAAAAGGTGATCCGCATTTACAGCGACCCCGCAGGCGGTTGGGGCGCGCTCAAGGCAACGGGCGAAGCGCTGACGCTTCAAGGCATCCCCGTGTCCGGCGCAAAGACGCTGCTGCACATGAACCAGCCGCAAGGCTTCGACTGTCCGGGTTGCGCATGGCCCGACCCGAAGCATACGTCGTCGTTCGAGTTCTGCGAGAACGGCGCGAAGGCCGTCGCGTGGGAAGCGACCGTGAACCGCTGCACGCCGGAGTTCTTCGCCGCGCACAGCGTTTCCGAGCTCACCGCATGGGACGACTACGACCTCGAAATGGTCGGCCGCCTCACGCATCCGATGGTCTATGACGCCATCACGGACCGCTATGCGCCCATCAGCTGGGAAGATGCCTTCGCGCTCGTGGGTCGCCATCTGAACGCGCTCGACCATCCCGATCAGGCCGATTTCTATACGTCGGGCCGGGCGTCGAACGAAGCGGCGTTTCTCTACCAGTTGTTCGTCCGCGAGTTCGGTAGCAACAACTTTCCCGACTGCTCGAACATGTGCCACGAAGCGACGAGCGTCGGCTTGCCGCAATCGATCGGCGTGGGCAAAGGCACGGTGCTGCTCGAAGACTTCGAACACGCCGATGCGATCTTCATCTTCGGGCAGAACCCCGGCACCAACAGCCCGCGGATGATGAGCGACCTGCATTCGGCGTCGCGGCGCGGCGCGAAGATCGTGTCGTTCAATCCGTTCCGCGAGCGCGCGCTGGAGCGCTTCGCGTCGCCGCAAAATCCCGTCGAAATGGCGACACTAGGCTACACGCCGATCAGCACGTTCCTGTATCAGGTCAAGGTAGGCGGCGACGTCGCCGTGCTCAAGGGGATGATGAAGGCCATCGTCGAAGCCGACGACGCCGCGCTTGCCGCCGATAAACCGCGCATCCTCGACATCGAATTCATACAGGGCCATACGCACGGCATCGATGCGCTGCTCGACGATCTGCGCGCGACATCGTGGGATGCGGTCGAACGGCATTCGGGTCTGTCGCGCGCCGACATCGAGAACGCGGCGAACATCTACATGCAGGCCGAGAATGCGATTCTCGTGTACGGCATGGGCATTACGCAGCATCATCGCGGCACGGAAAACGTCCAGCAGATAGCAAATCTTGCGCTGCTGCGTGGCAACGTCGGCCGCGAAGGCGCGGGCATTTGCCCGGTGCGCGGACATTCGAACGTGCAAGGCAACCGCACGGTCGGCATCACCGAGAAACCAAACAAGGGCTTGATTGAAGGCATCGAGCGCGCCTTCGGTTTTCGCCCGCCGACCAACCACGGCAACGACGTGATCGCAACGCTCGAAGCGATGATGCGCGGCGACGCGAAAGTGTTCATCGGGCTGGGCGGCAATTTTGCTGCTGCGATTCCCGACTGGGTACGCATGCAGGAAGCGATTCGCAAGCTCGATCTGACCGTGCACATCGCGACCAAGCTCAATCGCAGCCATCTCGTGCACGGCAAGGAAGCGCTGATTCTGCCGTGCCTCGGCCGCACGGAGATCGACATTCAGGCGGGCGGCCCGCAGTCGATCACCGTCGAAGATTCGATGTCGATGGTGCACGCTTCCGCCGGCCGCAACGAGCCCGCGTCGCCGCATCTGATGAGCGAGCCGGCCATCGTCGCGGGCATTGCGCGCGCGACGCTCGGTGAGCAGTCGCGTGTGCCCTGGGAGCAGATGGTCGCGAACTACGACCATATTCGCGATGCGATCGAAATCGTGTTCCCGATTTTCCAGGCATACAACGAGCGCATCCGCGTGCCGGGCGGCTTCCATCTCACGTCGAGCGCGCGCGAACGCGTGTGGGATACGCCGACGGGCCGCGCGAATTTTCTCGTCTTTAAAGGGCTCGACGAGAACCCGTGGCACGACGATCCCGACGCGCTGTGGCTCACCACCATGCGCAGCCACGATCAGTACAACACCACGCTCTATTCGCACTCGGACCGCTATCGCGGTGTGTTCGGCCAGCGCGACGTCGTGTTCATGAATCAGCACGAGCTGCAAAAGCGCGGGCTGCATCCGGGCGAGCGCGTCAATATCGTCGCGCTCTCGACGGATGGCATCGAACGCGTTGTCCGCAGCTTCAAGGTGGTCGAGTATTCGCTGCCCGACGGATGCTGCGGCGCGTACTACCCGGAGGTAAATCCGCTCGTGCCGCTCTACGCGTTCGATCCGCAAAGCCGCACGCCCTCGTACAAGTCGGTGCCCGTGAAGGTCGTGCGTGCCGCCGCTGTCGGCCCCGACTCCGCAACGCGCGCCATCGTCGTGCAAGCTGCGCCGCAAGCCGAGGAGGCCAGCCATGCTTGATCATGTTGCCAACCTGTCGCGCGCGCAGTTTGCGATGACGGCCATCTTCCATATTTTGTGGCCGATCCTGACCATCAGCCTGTCCGCGTTTCTTTTCCTCGTCGAAGCGCTGTGGATCAAGACAGGCGACGTGATGTTGTACCGTCAGGCGCGCTTCTGGAGCAAGCTGCTGGTGCTGAACTTCGCGGTCGGCGTGGTCAGCGGCATTCCGATGGAGTTTCAGTTCGGCACCAACTGGGCAGGCTTCTCGCAGTACGCCGGTCAGTTCATCGGCAACATTCTCGGCTTCGAAGGCGCGATGGCGTTCATGCTCGAAGCGGGTTTCGTCGGCGTGATGCTGCTCGGCTGGGGCCGCGTGCCGCGTGGCGTGCACCTGTTTGCGACGGGCATGGTCGCGCTCGGCTCCAGCATCTCGGCGTTCTGGATCATGGTCGCCAACTCGTGGATGCAGACGCCGGCGGGCTATGCCGTGGTCGACGGCAAGATCGAGGTGACCAACTATCTGGCCGCGATCTTCAATCCCGACATGGTGTGGGGCGTGTCGCACATGTGGGTCGCGGCAATCGAAACAGGCATGTTCGTGATCGCGGGCATCTCCGCGTACAACCTGTTCCGCAGGCGCCACCCCGAGTTCTTTGCGCGCTCGTTCAAGATCGCGCTCGCCGTGCTGGTGATCGCTGCGCCGCTGCAGGTCTGGCTCGGCGATTCGAGCGGCGTGAGCGTGTTCGAAACGCAGCCGGCGAAAGGCGCGGCCATCGAAGGCCACTGGCACACCAATGCGCCCGGCACGGGCGCGTCGTGGTCGCTGCTCGCGTGGCCGGACAAAACGGCGCAGCGCAACGACTGGTCGCTGGAAGTCCCCGGCATGCTGAGCGTGCTCGGCACGCACTCGCTGCACGGCCAGGTGAAGGGCTTGACCGACTTCAAGCCCGAAGACCAGCCGCCGATGCTCCCCCTGCTCTACTACGCGTTCCGCGTGATGGCGGGCATCGGCTTCTGCTTCATGCTGCTGGCGTTCTGGACCGTCTTCGCGCTGCGCAAGGCACGCGGCAGCCTCGATGCGCTGCTGGCGCGCCGCAAGCTGCTGCTCGCGTGGGTGTTGTGCATTCCGCTGCCGTATGTCGCCGTCGAAGCGGGCTGGATCGTGCGTGAAGTGGGACGTCAGCCGTGGGTCGTGTATGGGCTGCTGCGCACGAGTCAGGCGGCATCCACAGTCGCGCCCTCGTCGATCTCGCTGAGCATGGTGATGTTCTTCGCGTTCTATGTCGTGCTGCTCGTCACGTTCTTCGTCCTCGCGCGCCGCTGGCTGCGCACGGGCCCCGATCTGACCAGCGTGCCGCCTGCGATCGTCACAGCGGACGCTGCGCGCACCGCGACGACGAAATCCATTTCCGGCTATTGATGCCGCGTACTCCGCTCAAGAGGTTGCTTCATGGATAGCTCTACACATTCGTTGCTGGCCTACGTGTGGTTCGGCCTGCTCGGCCTGATGCTGGTCTTCTACGTCGTGACCGACGGCTTCGATCTCGGCGTCGGCATTCTCAGCCTGCTGCGCACGCGGCGTGAAGATCGCGACGTGATGGTCGAGTCGATCGGCCACGTCTGGGACGCGAACGAAACCTGGCTCGTCGTGCTCGGCGGCGGACTGTTCGGCGCATTTCCGGTTGCGTATGCGCAACTGATGCAGGATCTCTATCTGCCCATCATGGGGCTGATCGCCGGGCTCATCATGCGCGGCGCGGCGATCGAGTTCCGCCACAGCGTCGACCATGGTCCGCTGTGGGACAAGGTGTTCGGCATCGGCAGTCTCGTCGCCGCGCTCGCGCAAGGCGTCGTGCTCGGCAAGATCATCACGGGTCTCGTGCCGGGCGAGATGAGCCAGGGGTTCATCGTCGTGGCGGCGATCGGCGTGGTCGCGGGCTATACGCTGCTGGGCGCGACGTATCTGGTGAAGAAGACGGTAGGCATGATCGAGCAATGGTCTCGGCGTCTCGCGCTGCTGAGCGCGATGCTGACGGTCGCAGCCGCGCTGCTGCTGACCATCGCGACATGGTTCTTCAGCGATGTCGGCCTCGAGCGCTGGACGCAGCCGGGCGTCATGCATGTGCTGATCGCGCTCGGCCTCGCGGCGGCGCTCGCCTTCGCGTTCATCGTGGCGTCGCTGTACATGGGCGCGTCGCGAGGGCCGTTTCGCGGCGCGGTGACGCTGTTCATCGTGTCGTTCGTCGGCCTTGCCGTCAGCCTGTTCCCGGACTTCGTGCCCGGCAAGCTGGGCATCGTGCAGGCGGCTTCCGATTCGCACACGCTCGCGTTCATGCTGGCCGGTATCGGACTGATCTTCCCCGTGATGATCGGCTACAACCTGTACCAGTACTACATCTTCCGCGGCAAGGTCATTGGCGAAGCGCACGCGGGCGAGTGACGCTTTCTATGTTCGACGATGCGGCCACGCTTCAGGCCGCGTCGGCCTCACATTCCTGGAACACCGTCATGTCCCATTCCTACGCCTTCGTCGACGCAATACCCGCCGCGCAGTTCAGGCCTTTCAGCGAACATGCTGTCGAGGATATTTCGTCGCACCTGAACCCGTTGCTCGCCGATGTGTTCGCGCTGTATCTCAAGACGAAGAACTTTCATTGGCGCATGTTCGGCCCGCAGTTCCGCGACTGTCATCTGCTGCTCGATGAACAAGGCGAGCGCATCTTCGAAATCACCGATGCGATTGCCGAGCGCGTGCGCATGATCGGCGGCACGACGCTGCATTCGATTAGCGATATCGCGCGCCTGCAACGACTCGCCGAAAACGATGTACCCGCCGCGCCGCCGCAACAGATGCTCGCCGAGCTCCGCGCGGACAACCTGCGGCTCGCGGCCTTCATGCTGAGTGCGCACGCGGCCTGCGAAAAGCATCACGACATCGCGACGGCCAGCCTGCTGGAGAACTGGATCGCCGACGCGCAGCGGCGCGCGCGGTTTCTCCTCGAAGCGATGCGTTAATCAATCGCCGGGCGCGCGAGCATCAACCTTCCCAGCCTTCGAGAAAGTCGACCAGAATCCGGTTGACGATCTCCGGCTGCTCTTCATGCGGCAGATGCCCCGCGCGCGGAATCGCGTGCGTCACGACATCACGCGCCATGCCCTTCCAGACGTTCTCCATGTCGAACATCTGGCCCACCGCATAGAACGCCTCGCCCCACAACGCGAGCGTCGGTGCTTCGATCAGCACGTCGGCATCTTCCTTGTCCTGCGCAACGTCGACGGCGTTCGCGCGATAGTCCGCCATCGCGCCGCGCACCGCGCCGGGCGCCTCGTACGCGCGCACATAGGTTTCGAATGCCTCGCCCGAAATCGCGTTCGGGTCATAGCACCAGTCCGAGAAGAAATGCCGCAGCCACGCGCGCTCCTTGCCTGCGATCAGCGTCTCCGGCAGGTCGGGCACCTGATGGAACAGAAAGAACCAGTACGCGCGCGCGATCTTCGCGTCGATCGCTTGCGCGACGATGCGCGTCGGCACGTTGTCCATCACGACGAGCCGGTCCACCGCTTCGGGATGATCCTTCGCAAAGCGCGTCGCCACGCGCGCGCCGCGATCGTGCCCGACGAGCGCCACGCGTTCGATCGACAGTTCGCTCAACAACGCGCGCAGGTCGTTCGCCATGGTCCGCTTGTCGTAGCCGCTCGCGGGCTTGTCGGTTTCGCCGTAGCCGCGCAGGTCCGGCGCGATCACGCGATAGTGCTGCGCGAGCGCGGGAATCTGATGCCGCCAGGCGTGATTCGTTTCGGGAAAACCGTGCAGCAGCACGACGGGCGCGCCTTCGCCTGCTTCGACATAGTGCTGGCGAATGCCGTTTGCAGTGACCGTGTGATGCGTGAGGTCGATCGTGTTCGTCATGACTGATTCTCCAATGGTGATCCGGTCGATGCCGGTTGAGAATCAGTCTATTGAGCAGGCGGCCTGTGATTAAGCCTAGGGCGGGGATAAAGAGTCTTGATGGCGCTGCGGGTAATCGTATTGATTCAGGCCCGTTTCGCGGCCGGCTCGACCGCGCGGCTCAGTGCGTCGATACGTGCGCGGGCGTCTTCCAGCGCGGGCGTCAACGTCGAACGCAAATGATCGAGCAAGGTGCGGACTTTCGCCTCCAGATAACGCCGCGAAGGATACACCGCGTACACCGTGAACGGCTTGAGCCTGTACCGCGGCAACACGCGTACCAGATTGCCAGCGACGAGATCCTCGACAACCGAATACGTCGCGAGCGTGCCGATACCCGCGCCGTCCAGCAACATTGCGCGCATCACGTCGGGCGCATTGACCTGCAGCGGCGCATGCGCGAGCGTAATGACCTGAGTGTCATGCGCGCTTTCGAGGTGCCATTCGTCGGGCGGCGAAACGGGTGTTTCGAGCTTCAGCAGCGTATGCGCTGCTAGGTCGTCGGGTGTGAGCGGCATGCCGTGCTGCTTCACGTAGCCGGGCGAAGCGACCATCAACGACCACGCTGAACCGAGCGACTGCGCGACATAGGCGGAATCGGGAAGCTGCGTCGCCGAGATCAGCGAGACGTCATAGCCGTCCTCGACCAGGTTCGGCATGCTCTGCTCGATCTTCAGCTCGACGGATACATGGGGGTACGCGCGCTGGTAGCTGACCAGCGCCGCCGCCACCGTGCTTTGCGCGAGACCCGGCGCGCAATGCAGCCGCACCTTGCCCGCCGGCGACACGCTCGCGTTGCGCGCCTCGTCCGTTGCCGCATCGAGGTCCGCGAGGATCGCCTTCGCACGTTCGTAGAAGCGGGTGCCCGCTTCCGTCAGCGACAGGTGGCGTGTCGTGCGATGCAGCAGCGCCGTCTGCAACTGCTCTTCAAGCGCTGTGACCGCGCGCGAAATCTGCGCAGCCGTTACGTCGTTCTCTTTCGCGACCGCAGTGAACGAACCCGTTTCGACCACCCGGGCGAACACGCGCATGCTCCCGACGATATCTGCCATTCGCTGACCCAGGCAAAGTGACTATCCCGTCTCGCACGACACGCCCGTTCCCGGCCGCATCGCGCCCCAAGGCGGGGACTATGCCATATGCGCCGCGTTATTCGCATTGCAGGGGACATCGCGCGCCGCCGGCATGGGGCACGATGCGCGCCGTTCAGAGGGTGTCCGCGTCACGCAGGACGGACGCGAGGATCATCGCATCGCCATTGACGGGCGTGGGCCGCGGATTCGGCTTGTACACGGCGTCGCCGGGGCGGATGGCCTGGCCGCTCATCGCGCAGAAGCCCGGCATGCGGGCGCGCGCCATGCGCCAGACCTGATCGCCGAAGCAGCCGCGTGTCGAATCGCGCCACGCGATGGTGGCTGTCGAAGGCGTCGGGCGATCGATCAGCGTCACCTGCGCGCCCACGGGCTCATCCGTGCTGCGCGTCTTGTGACGCGGCTGCGCTGCGGCGTCCGCGACGGCCATCAGGCGCGAAGTCGTCCCTAGCAGACCGATGGTCTGGGTCCATGGGTCCATCACGTTTGCGTTTGCCAGCATGTCGAAACTCCTGTGGAAAGCGATCGGTTCGGGCGAGGCTTGTGGACTGTCTGAAGTACGGGACGGCGCTTTAGCGCGCGTCGCTGGTCTTCTCTTTCCAGCGATGCGGCGTTTCGCCGACAAACTTCTTGAACACGGTCGTGAAGTGGGCCTGGGAGCGGAATCCGCAGCTCAGCGCGACATCCATCACGTTGTGCTTCGATGTCACGAGCAGATGCTGCGCATGCTCGACTCGCCGGCGCAGCAGATATTCATGCGGGCGCACGCCCGTTGCGCGGCGAAATTGCGCGGCGAAATGCATGCGCGTGAGGCCGGCGCTCGCCGCGATGTCGGCAAGCCCGATGGGTTCGGCAAGATGGGCTTCGACGAATTCGATCACGCGGTTCATGCGCCACTGCGGCAGCGGCGCGGCCTCGCGCGAACGGCGGGTCGCGCCGGCGAAATGACGCCCGACGATATGCGACACGATCGCGAGACTCACGCTGTCGGTGAACATCTTGCCGAGCGCGGCGTCGTTGCTCTGCGAGACGGCCAGCGCCTGGCCCAGACGCTCGAGCACGGGGTCGCGGATGAGGTCGGGATCGTCGAGCACGATGTCGGCGTCGCGCGAGTGCTGGAACAGGTCCTGATAGCACTCGGCGAGCACCTGCTGCGACACGAACAGATGCAGCACATCGGCGGACGACGAGAACACGGCTCGGGTCGGCACGCCGGGCGCGGTGACCTGAACGGCACCTGCCGTCAGACGGCCGTGTACGAGCCTGCGTCCGGCGTGATCGAAGGTGAGCGCCGCGCACTTCAGGTTCAGGCCGATGCAGTGATCGGCGACACTGCCTTCGTTGGACACTTCGAGCGGCGCGTCGCCGCCGTGCGTCCAGCGCATGACGATTACGTTATCGCGCTGCGTCGCGGCGTCGTGCGCGGACGCGTTCATGCGGCGCCATTGCTGCTCGGCGACGATGGGGGATGCCTGGCGGCGCGACACGACATCGGCAAGCGGAGCGGGCAGGTCGATCAGTGTGGTGGTCATGGCAGGTTCTTCCGTTTTCAGTGATTTGATTGCGGCGCAAATAACGCTGCCGCGATGGAATCAAAGTTAAACGGATGGGCCTGGCGCGACTAGCCGTACATAGGGTTGCCCGTGCAGTCGAATGGTTGCGTCAACCTATATGAAGGTTTAATACCGGTTGGGGCGCGCGGGGCGCGGGATTTGTTGTTTTGGGCGGCGCGGCTGGGTGGGGGTTTTGGGTTTTCTTCGCTTGCAGCCGCGTTGTGGTGGATTGCCTGTGGGTTCGCTGGCATCCGCGCTTTGCCTTCGTGCTTCACGCGTTGCCCCTGTGCGGGGCGGCACCTACTTTTCTTTGCCGCCGCAAAGAAAAGTAGGCAAAAGAAAGCGGCTAACACCGCCAACTCTAGTTCTTGCCTGAGGGCCCCCAAAGGGTCTTCCGCTTCACACGGCAACGTCTTTGTTAGCGCGCGTTGCCAACGCTCCGAATGAACGCCTCACCCACTTCAAGCACCCGCACAAGGGCTAGCGGCAGCGAATGGTTTGTGCCGCCCAGGTGGCAAACTGTGTGTAGGTTGTCGCGACGTATGGCTTGGCGCTCTTACAGGGTGGAGCGCGTGCTATCGGTCCGAAGTGAGGCGTGTGTGGCGCTACGGCCTACACACAGTTTGCCGCTATAGAACGTCGGAAATTTGATGGGGCATGTTGAGACGCGGGTGCGTGAAGCGGGTGAGGCGCACCGCAAGAGCGTTGGCAACGAACATGGGTCACATGATTGCCGTGTGAAGCGGAAGACCCTTTGGGGGCCCTCAGGCAAATACAAGAACTGGCGGTGTTAGCCGCTTTCTTTTGCCTACTTTTCTTTGCGGCGGCAAAGAAAAGTAGGTGCCGCCCCGCACAGGGGCGACGTGTGAATGGCAGACATCGTAGCGCGGATGCCAGCGAAACCACGGGCAAACCACCATAACGCGAATGTCAGCAAAAAACACAAGCAAACCCAAACCAACGTCGAAGACAAACAAAAACCTCAAGACCCGCGCTGCGTCCGCGTCGACGCCCCCGCCTCCAACGACTTAACCCCCAGCGCTTCCGCCTTAAGAACAAAATCAGCCAGCGACCGGGACTCCATCTTCTTCATAGCCTGCCCGCGGTGAATCTTGACCGTAATCTCACTGAGGTTCATCTCAGCAGCGATCTGCTTATTCATGAGCCCGCTAGCAACAAAAGCCATCACCTCACGCTCTCGCGGCGTCAGCGACTCATACCTTTTCCGCAAATCAGAAACCGAACGTTCGGACTTTCTCCGCTCCTCGTCTTTAGCGAGCGCAGTCGCAACCGCATCCAGCATGTCCTGATCCCGAAACGGCTTCGCCAGAAAATCCATCGCCCCGGCCTTCATAGCCTTCACAGACATCGCAATATCGCCATGCGCGGTCATAAAGATAATCGGCACATGCACATTGCCAGCAGCAATCTGCTCCTGCACAGCGAGCCCGCTCTGCCCCTTCAGCCGCACATCGAGAATCAGGCAACTGGGAATATCAGGCTTGTCCAACGACAAAAACTCCTGCGCAGACCCAAAAGCCTCAACCCGCAAACCCACCGACCGCAGCAGCATCGTGACGGCCGCGCGCATCGAATCGTCGTCGTCGACGACATAAACGATCGACTGATTCGGGTCGTTCATTTCATCACTGCTCATCGCACGTTCCTTTATCGATCGGCAATACGAATTGCATCGTTGCGCCCTGTCCTTCTTCAGACTCGGCCCAGATACGCCCGCCGTGCGCCTCGACGATGGACCGGCAGATCGACAGCCCCATGCCCATGCCGTCCGTCTTGGTCGTGAAGAACGCGTTGAAGAGCCGCCCCACGTTCTCCTCGCTGATGCCAGTTCCCGAATCTTCGATGGCGACCTGCCCATAATGCCCGTCCACGAGGCTCGTGGCGATGCGCATGCGCCGCGCCCGTCCCGTCATGCCCGCCATCGCCTGCACGCCATTCATCACGAGATTGATGACCACCTGCTGAAGCTGCACGCGGTCACCGCATACGAGCGGCGGAGGCTCCGCATAGCAGGCTTCCAGCTCAACCCGCGCGGCGTCCAGCTCACGTCGCACAAGCTCGATTGATTCTCTCACGATACCGTTCAGATCGAGCACCGCCTGGCTCGGATCGCGCTTCTGCGCCATCGAGCGTATCTGGCGGATCACGTCGCTGGCGCGCTTCGCGTCGCGCACCATCTGGCTGATCGACTGGCCGACTTCGCCGAGATCGGGCTTCGCGCGGTTTAGCCAGCGCGTCGCGGCGTCGCCCGCAGTGACGATCGCGGCGAGCGGCTGCGTGACTTCATGCGCGATCGACGCAGCGAGTTCGCCAAGCATCGTCACTCGCGTGACATGCGCGAGTTCCGCCGTCGAGCGGTCGAGCGCGTCCTGCGCGATCTGGCGCTCCGTCACGTCCATCAGCGCGCCCACGTATTCGATGCTGGCCGACTGCGGCACGGCCAGATGCGCGACGTAGTGGACGTACTTGATCCGGCCGTCGGGCATCTGCAGCCGGTGTTCGTTGTCGATGTACGGCGCGCCCGACAACGCCGATTCGTACGCTTCGCGCACCAGCGCGAGATCGTCGGGATGCGTGCGCGCGAGAACCAGCTCGATGCCCGGCGTGTAGTCGGGCGCATATTCGAAGATCCGGTAGACCTCGTCGGACCACCACATGTCGCCTGCGGGCAGGCGCGTCGCGATGCTGCCCGTGCGACTCAGGCGCTGCGCGTCGGACAGGAAGGCCTCGCTGCGCTCCAGCGCCTGCTCGGCCTGCTTGCGCTCCTCGATATCGGTATTGACGCCGTACCAGCGCAGAATCTGGCCGTTCTGATCGCGCAACGGATCTGCGCCGATATGCATCCACCGGTACGAGCCGTTGCTCTGGCGGATGCGTGCGACGTTCTCGAACGGCTTGCCCGTGGCGATCGCGCCGCGCCACGCCGCGTGCATCGCCGGCCAGTCATCGGGATGCACGATCGACGTCCAGACGTCGCCGCTGCTGCCCGTCAGCGTGATGCCAAGCTCGTTCCAGCGGCGGTTGATGTAGCTCAGCTCGCCGTCGCGCGACGAACTCCAGACCATGCCGGGAATCGCGTCGATGGTCGCGCGCAGGTCCTCCTGCTGCCGCTGCAACTCGGCTTCCATGCACTTGCGCATCGTGATGTCATTGTTGGTCGCGAGTATCGCGCGCGGCTTGCCCTTGTCGTCGCGCCACAGCGCGAAGCGGCTCGACACGATGACGGTGCTGCCGTCGCTGCGCACGCGCTCCAGTTCGCCTTCCCAGCGGCCCTTGCGCACGACCTCGTCGCGCAGTTCGTGGAGGGGAATGGATGAACTGGTGCGCGTCAGTTCGTGGATGCGCTGGCCGATTGCCTGCTCGGTCGTCCAGCCGTACAGTTCCTCCGCGCCCTGATTCCAGAACGTGATGCGGTCGTTCATGTCGTAGGCGACGATCGCGTCGTGCGTCAGATTCAGCAACTGGATCTGCTCCTGCAGCCGCACCGTGTTCGCCTGGTTGCGCAACGCGAGAAACGAAGTCGTGCCGATGGCAAGCAGGCTCACGATGCCGCGCGCAATCGAGCCGCCCGAATAGTTCTCGTCGTGCGACATCAGGAAGGCGATCACCGTCAGCGCCGCACACGCGCACGCCGTTGCGATCGTGGCATGCCGCAAGCCCGTCGACGCGACGAGCAGCACGACGACCACATAAAGCACGGCAATGGCGATGTCGAGCGGCGTCAGCGCGTCGATCACGAACACGATCACGCCGACGATGCCCGCAAGAGAAAAGAGAACGCGCGCGTCGCGAGCCGACGTCACGCCTGCGCCCTGACGGAACATCATGACGCCCCGTGAGAGCGCGGTATTGCTGTGGAGTGGAATGGACGGCACATCTTCGGCATAGGCGTTCCTCGCGAGCGCTTGTCTGCGGCATTTATTAGCGGCGCTTCTCTGCCGCATTTGTCAGCGGGCGGCGCAACCCTGATTCGCGCCGCCACACGCGTCGCTCGACAGTCGGACATCCAGCAAGCCGGCCCATTTCAATCCGGTAAGGATTCTATCCGAATAGCTCGATAACCCGCGCCATAGGGCCGCGGCGCGGCAACCCGCGCCGGCCTCATTCGGCCTGCGAGCCGTCCGGTTCGAGCCGCGCGAGGCAGCGCGACACTTCGGCGCCGTCGACAGGTTTGGTCAGCACGCACATCGCGCCCAGGTCGAGTGCCTGGCGGCGCACCGCGTCGGAAGCGAAAGCGGAGATGAAAATGATGGGCTGCGTCACGCCCTTGTCGAGCAAATGACGATACATGTCGAGCCCGCTCATGCCGGGCATTTGCACATCGGAGATGATGCACGCGACCTGGTCTACGTCGGATGCAAGGAACGCCTCGGCCGATGCGTACAGCCGGACGTCCCAATCCAGCGAACGAACAAGGCTAGACATCGCGGTGCGGACGGATTCGTCGTCGTCGATGACTGAAGCGATCGGATGGTTGTGCAAGCGACTTTCCTCGGCCGTTGGGTTACGACGGCACGGTTCTGCGTAATGCCGTTCAAGATGATTCCATCTTATGGGAATCGCCCCGCCGCGAGAATCATATGTAGGTATAGTTCTGACCCTCCGCGTGGCCTCGGGCCCCGCCCGTCAAGCCCGGCCGGCCTGCCTTACGGCGGATTCCAGCCTGCTGCCGTGCGTTTCGGAACCCGCGCGTGCCTTGCGGAAACCCGCTTGCGCGCGGCCTCCCTACATTGTCGACGTCGCGGGCAAACGCCCGGCTCAACCCATCGCGACGGGATAACCGTCTTTTTGCAAACGAGGAAAAACAACGTGTCCGCCGTCATTGAACATCTCGAAGGCGAAGCGCGCGAGCGCCTGATTGTCTGGCTCACACGCCGCATGCAGGAGTGCAATATCACATTGGAAGCGCTGCAACATGCGCTGCAGCAGGATATCGACGAAGCGAAACGGATCCGCTACCGCGATGCGTGGGGCAATACGTGGACGGGCGACGGCGAGCACCCGGAATGGCTGCGCCGCGCAGTGGCGGCGGGGCAAAGCGTCGATCACTTTCTGTGCGAGTGACGCGGCTGGCCAGCATGACGCGAACGACGCGAATGCGACATCTCGCGGGTCCTTAAGCGTCTCTTCATCTTGCCGTCCGTATCATGACGACGGTTCCTGTGTACCCCCTCGTAACCACGGGAACCGATTCAGCCGACGACGACGTCGGCTTTTTTTCGCGCCGATCCAGGCGCGCAGCGGCTGGCGCTATGCGTGGCGCTCGGGCGGCACGGCCCCCGTCAGCACGTCCAGCACATACTCCTTGACCAGCGCGCGCACGTCGCCCGACGTATTGCCGAACTCGGCGCCCACCAGGGTTTCCCCGTCCTTCGTGCGGCGGTTGCGCGCGATGCAGTTCAACGGCGCCGTACGCACGCGGCCGGCACGCGCGAGCGGCAGCGAGAGCTTGAAGTGCTCGCCGGGCGCGAGCGAATTCGAGTTCGCGTTCACCAGCAGGCCGACGCCCGCAGCGCTCAGATCGACTGCGCGGACTTCCGTCCCCGCCATGGGCCGGTCGTTTTGCGAGAGGCGCGCCGTCACGTCAATGCCGACGCGCACATGCCGCCGCAGCGCACGTGAGCGGACTTCCGTGGGGTAACGCAGATAAAGCACGTCGAACGGCGTCGCATGCCGGCCGATGACTTCCGACTCGAACGCATGGCGATAACGCCCCGCGATGAACTGTCCTTCGACAGCCTCGCCCGCCGCGAACGCTGGATCGACGCCCGCGCCCGCGAGCAGCAGGCTGACGTCGTCGAGCGCGCCGACGAAGCGGGTGCGCGAGGAAATGGCCGGGCCGTTTGCCAGCGTGATCACGAAGTCTTCGGGGATGCAGCCCGACACGGGGAATGGACCCACGAGCGTCTGGTCTTCATGGCCGCGCCGCGCGCGCCCGGCGGACGCGGGGGTGGTGTCCGCGTCCTCGGGTGTGGCGTCGTCGCGGCGCTCGCCGGTGAACGGATGCCTGAACGGCCCTTGCGCGAAGAGCCGCTCGCATTGCATCGCGCTGTGAACGATGTGCCCGCGCGCCATCAGCAGCCTGCCGTCCGCCGTGTAGACGGAAAACGGCAGTGGAACGCCGATCGTGACTTCCCGTTGCGACAGCGGCACCAACGGCATGACTCGTTCTCTCCTCTCGAATTTTTTACCGCATCGCATTCGTGCAGTGCGCGCAGCGCGTGCAGGCAGCAAGTATGCACGACGTGGCCGCCCGGACCAACCTGGCAAACGTTTGTCTGACTCGATTGTTTGGACAGACGCATGCAAAACGCCGTCGCGCGCAACGCCGGACCCGCAAAGGTTGGTTTCCAGCGGCTCAAGAATCTTCGCGGCGGCGCGTCCCTATAATGGCCGCCATTACCGGCGTTTGCGTTACTGCGTTTCGCGTGCTATCACGGGACAACCCGCCCGCCTATTGCACAGGACAATTCGACATGACTACCCAGGCACTCACCTCCGGCATCGATCACGTTGGTCTCGCCGTGCGCGATCTGAACCTGACGCGCGATTTCTTCGTCGAATGCCTGCACTGGAAGCAGGTCGGCGAAAAGCCGGACTACCCCGCCGCGTTCGTGTCGGATGGACACGTGATGCTGACGCTGTGGCAAGTCACCAATCAGGCGAACCTCGTGGCGTTCGACCGCAAGACCAACGTTGGCCTTCATCATCTTGCGTTGCGTGTCGGCAGCGAAGAGGCGCTCAACGAGATTTTCGCGCGCGTCTCGCAGTGGCCCGGCGTCAAGGTCGAGTTCGCGCCGGAGAACCTCGGCGCTGGACCGAAGCGTCACACGATGATCTACGAACCCGGCGGCATCCGGCTCGAGTTCGACTTCGATTCGCGTCTGAAGGCGGCTGGCTGAGCAGCGCATCGCGCTCGCCAACCCCTGATCCATGACGGGCAGAAAAGGCCGCGGTGATGAGCTATCACCGCGGGTGATACCCCTATCAAAACAAACCGCGCGTTCTCCTCGTGATCTGTTGCTAGAGTGATGCCAGTGCAGTTGGGCAGCAACAGAGCAGAGGTTGAGCATGGACCAGCTTTACATGTTGAGGGCGTTCGTCTCGGCGGCGCAGCATCAGAGTTTCAGCAAGGCGGCGACCTCGCTGGGCGTGACGACTGGCTCCATTTCGAAGGCCATTGCGAAGCTGGAAGCTTCCATCCAGACGCGCGTGCTCCATCGCACGACGCGCTCCGTCACGCTGACGGAAGAAGCGCAATCCTATTACCTCAGTTGCTGCCGCCTGCTCGATGAACTCGACGAAGCGAATCGCCGCATCATGCGCGAGCGCGAAGTCGACAGCGGCAAGCTGCGTCTGGTGATTCATCCGATGCTGGTGAGCGAAACGTTCTCGCAGTTCCTGTCCAGTTACCGCGCCGTCGCGCCGAACGTGAACCTCGTCGTTTCCGTGGATGAAGGCGCCGTCAATCTCTATGACGGACAGTTCGACATGGCGATGCTTCCGCCGCATCAGGTCGAGCAGTCGGCTGTCATTCGCAGAACTTTGTTCAAGTCGTCGCGCTCGCTGGTCGCATCCGCGGATTATCTTGCGCAACGCGGCACGCCGCATTGCGCGGCGGATCTCACCGAGCACTTTCTGCTGTTGCCGTCCCAATCGCGCCAGCGAAGCACGAACTATGTGCAGGTGATCGAAAACGGCGCGCCTGTGCAGGTAATCCCGATGTCGTCGATGGACGGCAACGACGTGCTGTTACGCGCGGCGGCGCTGGCGGGCGCTGGCATTGCGGAGTTACCGGAAGCGATGGCGCGGGAAGATGTGGCGATGGGCAAGCTGGTGCCCGTGTTGCCTGGCTGCTCGATCTCGGATAGCGAAGTCGAAATTTGCCTGTTCTATTCGCACCGGGAATTGCTGCCCGCGCGCTTCAGAACGTTTGTCGACTTTTGCACCGAGTTCTTTCGTCTCAACAGCGCACGGCGGCGGGCGCCCTTGCTGGAAGCCCAACCGCAGGCTGCTTAAGCTGCTGACTTAGGCTGCCGCCATCACAGGGCCGAGACGCGAGCGCGTCACTTCGACGAATGCCTGCATCGCGCTCGAAACGTAGGCGTCATGCCGACGAATAAAGAGCGTGGCGACCTGCGCCTTCTCCGGCGGCAACGAATGAAGCGCGACGATATCCTGCTCGGCCGCGCTCGACACTACACCACGCGGCAACAGCGTCACGCCGATACCCGCCGCGACGCACGCGATAATCGCATCGAGCGAACCGAATTCGAGCGGCGTGGCCGTCACGATACCCATTTCCGCCAGCAGCGCTTCCAGCCGCTGACGATACGAACAACCCAATCTGAACACGATGGTCTTGAGGTCGGGCACGGCGCGCAGCGCATCTATCGAACGCAGGTTGCGCGGCGTCACCAGCACCAGTTCTTCCTGAAAGATCATCTCGGCATGCAGCTCCGGATGTTCGACGGGGCCTGCGACAAACGCGCCATCGAGTCGGCACGCGGCGACCTCTTCCGTCAGGCTGCAACTCGTGCCCGTAGTCAGAGAGAGGCGCACTTGCGGATAGATTCTGGCGAAGTTGCTCAGTATCGGCGAAAGGCGCAATGCGGCCGTCGTTTCGAGCGTGCCTAAAGCGAGCGCGCCGGCGGGCGGGCCGTCGTCGAGCGCCGCGAGCCGCGCGTCCGCGAGCAGTTTCGCAATGCGCGCCGCGTACGGCAGCATGCGTTGCCCAGCGGGCGTCAGGCTGACGCCGCGCACATGACGCTGAAACAGCGCGACACCGATTTCCCGTTCGAGAGACCGGATTCGCGCTGTCACGTTGGACTGAACGGTATGAAGTTCGGCAGCCGCCCGGTTCATGCTGCCGTGACGGGCCACTGCCTCGAACACCTTGAGGTCGGCGACATCCATGCTGTGTACCTCGATGAGATCGACAAGGCCTGGATACTGTCATCACAGGCCCGCACTGCGCTGCGGCGCAGGTCGATCGTCATCCTACACCAAAGCCGGATTGTGCATCGGCGCGCTGATCACAGCCATTGCTTCTGGCAAGGCCTCAACCCGTCTTTTGGGCTTTGAATTCCTCGCCATTGATACGGCTCGATATGCTGATGTTCTCGCGCGGATGCTCATGCAGGATCACATTGATGATCTTCGGGTCGGAACCGATCGCGTCGTGCGTGACCTGAATGATGTCGCGCATCAGTTGCTCGCGGCGCGCCGGTGTCAATCCAGCGGCGATATGGCATTCGATAAAAGGCATGCTGATACTCCTGCGATGTTTATTTGAGGCGGCTGATCAGTTCTTTGTCGTTGGCTGCGCCTTCCACGTATTCGGGAAGATGCTCGCCATGCTCGACGAAGTTGATACCCCTGCCCTCGCGAAACACAATGAAGATGTCGTTCTTCGTTTCGCCTGTCGCCTCGCTGACCACACGCAGCAGACCCGCTGCAAGCTGACGTTTCTGTTCGTCCGTTCTACCGTATCGCATGTCACATGAAATCAGGGCCATTCGAATCTCCTGTATGCCTGAATCAATTATTGAATTCCCGGATGCTTTGCCGGGTACACCGCTTCTCGATTGACTTTCGTGAGGAGTTGCATCAACTCAGAGATCTTGTGTTCTTCGAGTCTGGAAACGAGATCGACGATCTGGCCACGCAGCGTTTCGTCCGCATAGGGCTCGCTGAGCCAGTTGAATTTTTCGACAGTCCGCTCCCATGTGAACGGATTGTCGAGACCGCCTTCGAAGCCCACATGCTCCTTCGACACAACACGGCCATCGCGGCAGCGGATCGTGACGCGCGTATTCAATGCCTTCGGGTATTGGGCCGAAAAGGCGGCGTCGGGACGTATCGTGACTTTCTTCAGCAGCGCTTGCGCGTCGACTGCCTGGACGCGCGCGGGTTCCAGTTGAGCGGGACCGACCTGATCGTCGAGCAAGGCCGCGGCAATCAGATACTTGAGGTTATAGTCGGCCTGCTCTTTCTTTTGCGGATCGTCTTTCGCACCGAAGCCGCCACCGCCCGCGATGTCATAGCCCATCTGGAAGATGTCGCAAACCACATCTTCGACGTCGCCGCCCGTTATGCCGTGTGCACGCTTCAGTTCCAGCGTGGCTTCGAGCACGGGTTGGCCGTGAATCAGCGAACAGTACTTCTTCATCACGGTCTGATGGATGACCTCCAGCCTCGAATCCTCCCAATCCACTTCGACCGGCTGATCGAACATGCGCACGAGTCCGTTCGGTCCTTCGAAAAGACGTAGCGGGCCTGTAAAGCCACGCTTCGCAAGCGACGCCGAATAAACCGCCCGCATGCAGGTTATGCCGGGCGAAAAGCCCTTCCAGTACGACACGGGCTCGGAGTGAACGCAGGAGAGCGAGATGTTGTCGACGGTGGCGATGGCGATCGCATGCGCGATTTGATCCGCGTCGAGGCCAAGCAATTTTCCCGAAGCGGCCGCTGACGAAATCGCAAGTTGAATTGCGTGGTTGAAACCCTTTGCCATGACGGGAACGATTGCCGTAATGCGGCAGCCGATCTCATACGCAACCGCGAGCGCAAGCATGAACGATTCGCCGTCCGCCGATGCATGCTCGGCGGCGGCCAGTATCGCGCCGAAGTTGTCGCTCGGATGACAAAGACCGCCTGGCGACATGTAGCTGTCGAGCAGGTCCACGTAACGCACGAGCGCCGAGTTGTACAACGCCGCCTGATCCGGAGAAGTCGAGCCGCCGCCAATCAGCGTACAGGTGCCGCCGCTGCGATATTCGTCGAACTGCTCCCGGAGCGCCTTGAAAGGCGAGCCTGGCAATGCGGCGATTGCACACCCCAGGCTATCCAGGATGTTTCGCTTCAGCAAGTGCCGGGTCTGCGGCGTGAGATGACTGACGTGCGCAACGTCGGCAAACCGCCCGATACGTTCGACAGCGGTAAGAGTGCTCATGGCTTGAAGGTCTCGCGTGAAGAACGGGTGACTCAATGTCGCACCGCTCACTGCGGAGATCAAGCGAAGGGTTTGGATACCGCTATCTGTAGCGCTGATAGTGACGACGCTTTTTCAGGCATTACTTTTCGCCTACAAAACGCTACACAGGCGATGTACGGCAGACACAAATCAGATACATGCACACGTTTCAATCTTCCGACGCTTATCCTCGAAGAGATTGATTATCGTGTCAGAAGAGTTATCTAATCGCCGCCGCTTTATGTTCGCGGCCGCAGCAAGCGTCGCAACGTTGACGACGCTCGGCAACATGCCGCATGCGCTTGCTGCATCGACTCGCGACGCCTCAGCGTCCGCAACGCCGCTAACAACGCTTCCTGTACGCCAGGTTCGCACGGATCTGCTCGACATCGGCTATCACGAAGCGGGACCCGCCGAAGGCCGCCCCATCATTCTTCTCCACGGCTTTCCGTACGACATTCACAGTTACGTGGACGTCGCGCCCATGCTCGCAGCGCAGGGCTTTCGCGTAATCGTGCCGTATCTGCGCGGCTTCGGAACGACGCGCCTTCTGTCGGCGGATACGCCGCGCGCCGGTCAGCAGGCGGCCGTCGGCCAGGACGTGATCGAACTGATGAATGCACTGGATATTCCCGAGGCTGTGCTCGCCGGATATGATTGGGGCGGACGCGCGGCTTGCGTCGTCGCCGCTATCAAGCCTTCGCGCTGCATCGGCCTGGTTTCCGTGAACAGCTATCTGATCCAGGATATCGCCAAAGCGGGCGCGCCGCTGCCGCCTGGCATCGAACGCGGCCTCTGGTATCAGTATTATTTTCAGACCGAACGTGGCCGTGCGGGACTCGAAGCCAATCGACGCGAGCTTGCGCACATTCTGTGGAAGAACAATTCGCCGACGTGGCATTTCGACGAAGCGACCTTCGAGCGTTCGGCGAAAGCATTCGACAATCCCGACTTCGTGGATATCGTCATCCATTCATACCGGCATCGCCTCGGCCTTGCAGCCGGCTATCCGCAATACGACGAGATCGAGAAGAAGCTCGCGTCGATTCCACCTATTACTGTGCCGACTATCACACTGGATGGCCTCGCGGACGGCGTGATCCCTGCCACCGACGGCCACGCATCCGCAGCGAAGTTCACCGGCCCGCGCATTCACCGACAGATTCCGAACGCGGGCCACAACCTGCCGCAGGAAGCGCCCAAAGCTTTCGCCGATGCCTGCGCGGAACTCGCGCGCAGCGGCAAGTGGAGAACCTGAGCTTTATCGTGCAACGCGCGCCGATGTTTTCCGGCGCTTTTGCTGCACGCCGCTTGCCGTCATCAGATCGCACTGAACGGGATGAGTGATTTCCGTTGCAAGCCCGCCCGCGAGAAAGAAGAAGATTGCCAAAAGCCGTTTCATGATTGCCTCCAACATTGATTCACGCCTTTGTTATAGCGCAGAACATGCGCCCATTTGTGTCCCAATGTATCGAAGCACCCCACTGATACAAGACGATTCAAACACGCGACACGGCGACACAGCAGAGATACGCGAGGACGTTCAAATACAGCCATGTCTTCCAATCAAAGGACGCTGACATGTTCTCCCGAATCAAAACCCTGACTACCGTCGTTGCCATTGCCGCCGTTGCCGGGCTGGGTGCAATGGTCGCCAACAGCGGCGCCGCGACGGCCGTTCCTGCCGAAAACAACCGCGCTGCGCCGGAATTCGCCGGAATCGATCAATGGCTGAATTCACCGCCTCTGACCATGCAGCAATTGCGCGGAAAAGTCGTGCTCGTCGATTTCTGGACGTACACATGCATCAACTGCGTCAATACGCTGCCGCATGTCGAGAAGCTGTATCAGAAGTACAAGGATCAAGGCCTTGTCGTCGTCGGCGTGCATACGCCTGAATACGCGTTCGAGCGCGAGACGAAAAAGGTGAAGGCGGCGATTGCCGAATACGGGCTGCATTACCCCGTCGCGCAGGACAACCAGTACGCGACGTGGAACGCTTATGGCAACCAATACTGGCCGGCCGTCTATCTGATCGACAAGCAGGGGCACATCGTCTATAGCCATTTCGGCGAAGGCGATTACGACAAGACGGAAGCAGCCGTCCGCGAGCAACTGGCGCGTGCGGGTTGATGTTGGCAGACGTGGCTAAAGCGCGGCGTGTGTGCCGCGCCATCCGCTCAAAATGCGCTGCGATACGCGTACAGACCCGGCAGGCCGCCCGTCATCAGGAACACGACCTTCGAGCCTGGCGCGAACGTTTTGCTTCTAATGTCGTGCAGCAGGCCCGCGAACGCTTTCCCGCTATACACAGGGTCCAGAAGCAGGCCTTCGACGCTCGCCAGAAGCCGCACGGCTTCACGCATCGCGTCGGTGGGAATGCCATAGCCTTCGCCGCGCTGCCCGCCCTCAACGATCACGCTCGCGTCGGGAAGCACCGCATCGGGCCGCAGCAGCGCAAGCGTTTCCTTCGCCTTCAATCGCGTATTGGACAAGGTGTTCTCATGCGTCGCCAGCACGTTATGCGAGACGACACGCGTCGGGTCCTCGCCCATCGCCAGCAAGCCGGCGACGAGACCCGCCTGCGTGCCGCCGCTGCCGTTGGGCACGGCAATGCGGTCGAACGAAACACCCAGCGCGCGCGCCTGTTCGAGAATTTCCACCGCACACGCCGCATAACCAAGATTGCCGACGGCCGACGAGCCGCCCAGCGGCGCGAGATACACCTTGTGTCCGGCCTTGCGCAGTTCGTCCGCGCGATTCTGCGCGAACGCCATCGCATCGGCATTGCCGGGCAGATCATGAATGCGCGCGCCGAGCAGCGCGTCGAGCAGCACATTGCCGTTGTGGACGTAATCGTCGTCTTCGCGCGGCACCATGCGCGTCAACACGACCTCGCACGCAAGGCCCGCACGCGCCGCCGCTGCGGCCGTGAGCCGCGCGTGATTCGACTGGCGCGCACCCACCGTGATGACCGTGTCCGCGCCCTGCGCGAGCGCTTCGCCCAACAGGAACTCGAGCTTCCTGAGCTTGCT
This sequence comes from Paraburkholderia hospita, assembly GCF_002902965.1. GTDB lineage: Bacteria > Pseudomonadota > Gammaproteobacteria > Burkholderiales > Burkholderiaceae > Paraburkholderia > Paraburkholderia hospita. Next base: position 1,729,695 of record NZ_CP026107.1, read on the forward strand.
GCCGCCACCGCCGAGGCCCGTGACGTCGTCGCGCTTGACGTAGATATCCACGTCGCCGAGCAGCTTGCTCAAGCGGCTGAGATGCTGGATCGGCGTGGACCCTTCGATCAATGCGTAACGAGGAAAGGCGGTGAGATCGAGAGCGGGTGCGTTCGACATGCGGAAATCTCCAGGTGTTCGGCGTCGTTTGTCGCGCAAATGTTAACGCATCGCCGCGTGCTTCGCATGCCGCGTTCAACGGCCATCAATCCCCGAAAATATTGAACATCAGGAAACAATCGATGAACACATTATTCGCGTTTGCACGCGCCTTTGCGGGCTCATGGCCCGGTTTTCCGCTCTCGCTCTCCCAATCCAGCGAGATTCTTGAGTATCACGCCATTCCGTTTTTACATATATATCGCACGCGATTTACTCGCAACCGATTGACAAATTCCAAGACCTCAGTATCATCTCGCATGTGATTCCATCGTATGCGATTTAGTTATCCTGACCACCTGACTGTCACACCACCGGAGATGAATATGAAAAGCACTCGCGCAGCACTCGCCGCCACGTTCGCCCTTTCGCTCACTGTCCTCGCCACCAGCGCGCATGCCGGTTCCGAGCAGGCCAAGCCTCAAGAAAAATGCTTCGGCGTGTCGCTCGCCGGCAAGAACGATTGCGCAGCCGGTCCCGGCACGAGCTGCGCAGCCACGTCGAAGGTCGACTATCAGGGCGACGCGTTCGTCATGGTCGACAAGGGCACCTGCACGACGATCAAGACGCCGAAGGGCTACGGCGCGCTGAAGGCGAAGTCATGATGCTGCACTCCCAAACCCGCGACGCGCGCGTTTCCCGCTCGTCCCTCGCGAAACAGGGCGGCGTGTCGGCACTCCGCGCAGCCGTCACCGAGCGCCTGTCGGGCGCGCTTTCGCCTTCGCTACTGCTGCTGGTGGCGCGCTTCGGTATCGCAGCAACCTTCTTTCTGTCGGGACGCACGAAAGTAACCGGCCTGCTGACGATCAAGCCGTCGACGTATGCCCTGTTCAGCTCGGAATACGCATTGCCGCTGATTCCGCCGGAGCTGGCCGCGCACCTCGCCACGTATGCGGAACACCTGTGCCCGATCCTGCTCGTGCTCGGCTTGTTCACGCGCTCCGCCGCGTTGGTGCTGCTGGGCATGACGGCCGTGATCGAGATCTTCGTCTATCCCGACGCATGGCCGACGCATCTGACGTGGGCAGGTCTGCTTCTTCCGCTGATCGCGCATGGCGCAGGCAAGTGGTCGATCGATCATCTGCTGGGCCGCTCGCGCACCGCGGACTAACCGAACCCTCGTCACCCGATATCCACAACACGGCCCGCGTGGCCTCCATTCGAAAACACTATGCGCATTCTTTCGACTTTGACCCTCGCCGCGGCAGCGCTCGCCGTTTCAGGCGCAGCATTCGCCGCAACGCCGGACGCGCCGGCTGGCGTGAAGAACATCGTGATCGTTCACGGTGCGTTCACCGACGGCTCCGGCTGGCGCGCGGTGCATGACATCCTGATCCATAAGGGCTACAACGTCCGCATCGTCCAGCAACCGATGACGACGCTCGCAGAAGACGTCGCCGCGACCAACAACGCCGTCATCGGACAGACAGGCCCTGTCGTTCTCGTCGGCCATGGCTACGGCGGCTCAGTCATCACGGAAGCGGGCGCGCGTCCCAAGGTGAAGGCGCTGGTCTACGTCGCCGCGTTTCAGCCCGACGTCGGCGAAAGCGTGAATCAGCTCGCTGGATCGATGCCGAAGCTCACGGACGGCGTGCAGAAGACCATCGACGGTCACTACTACTTCGACCCCGCCAAATACGGCACGGACTACGCCGGCGATCTCGTGTCGAACCGCACCGACTTCATGGCCGTTTCGCAAGTGCCCGCCACCGTCGCCGACTTTGCCTCCGCGCCGTTCACGGTCGCATGGCACAACAAGCCGACCTACGGCATCGTCGCGACCGACGACCGCGTGATCAACCCCGACCTGCAACGCTGGATGTACAAGCGTGCGGGCTCGAAGGTCACGGAAGTGAAGGCAAGCCATGCCATCGAAATTTCGCAGCCTGAAGCCGTCGCGAAGGTCATCGAAGAAGCCGCGCTGCACGCGAAATAAACGCAAAGCCATTTTCCCAATCGCATTTCACTCAACCCACCATGGAGCAACCATGAACAGCACCGTCAAATCCCGCGTCAGCTTCGCTGCAGCCGCAGCCCTCCTCGCCATCGCATCGGCAACCGTCGCGACCTCCGCGAGCGCCGCCACGGGCGAGCAACCCGGCCGCTGCTACGGCGTCAACGCATGCAAGGGCCAGGCGCTGTGCGCGACGGCTCACAACGACTGCAAGGGCCTCAACAGCTGCAAGGGCAAAGGCGTAGTCGTGAAGACGCCGAGCGAATGTCTGTCGCTGGGCGGCACGCTGACCGAGCCGAAGTAAGTCACGCTAGCGCTGGCCCGGCTATGCGTCGCCGGGCCAGTCCATTCACCGATACTCCGCAGCCGGGTACGCCTCATGCTCTCTCCCAATCCCCGCTTTGCAGGCTATGGCCTTGGCCTGCGCAAGGAACACTATCGCGACTTCCTGGAAACGAATGTTCCCGTCGATTTCGTCGAAGTCATTTCCGAGAACTTCATGGTCGAAGGCGGCCAGCCGCGCGACATCCTGCGGCGCGTGCGTGAGAAGCATCCCGTCGTGCTGCATGGCGTGTCGATGTCGATCGGCTCGGCGGATGGCATCGACCGTGACTATCTGCGCCGCCTGAAGTCGCTCGTCGACGAGATCGAACCGCTTTTCGTGTCCGATCATCTGAGCTGGTCGCGTATCGGCCGCTTCAATTCACACGACTTGTTGCCCGTCCCTTATACCGATGAAGCGCTCGATACCGTCTGCGCGAATATCGACATCGCGCAGAATGCACTCGGGCGCCAGATGCTGTTCGAGAATCCGTCCAGTTATCTCGCGTTCGACGGCGCCACGATGACCGAGTGGGAATTCATTTCCACGATGTCGAAGCGCACCGGCTGCGGCCTGCTGCTCGACGTGAACAATATCTTCGTGAGCGCAACGAACCACGGTTTCGATGCGCTCGCCTATCTCGACGGACTGCCCGTCGATCGCGTGCATCAGATCCATCTCGCAGGACACTCGCAAGGCCGCGATCTGCTGATCGACACGCACGATAGCCCCGTGTGCGATGAAGTCTGGGCACTCTATGAGAACGCGATGGCGCGGCTCGGTCCCGTCGCGACGATGATCGAGCGCGATGGCAACGTGCCGCCGCTGAACGAACTGCTGAGGGAACTGTGGATCGCGCGCAAGCTCGGCGCTCATGCGCAACAGGACGCACAGGTCACACGCGACACGCGCATTGCGGAGGCCGCATGACACTCGCTGCGTGGCAACAGGACTTCCGCTCGTGGCTTACGGATGCATCGGAAGAAGCCGCCCGCCGCGTCGGCGGCGATGCATCACGCGGCCTGTCCGTCTATCAGAACAACTATCGCGGGCAATTGATCGAATGCCTCGAGCATTCGTTTCCACAGGTACGGACGTTGCTTGGCGAGGATGCGTTTCTGCATGCCGTCGTGACCCACATCAACCACCATCCGCCGCACGCGTGGACACTTGACGCGTACGCATACGGTTTCGGCGACACGCTGAGCGTGCTGTTCCCGCACAACCCCGACGTGCACGAGCTCGCGTGGATCGAGAATGCGCTGGCCGAAGCCTTCGTTGCGCATGACGCGCAGCCGCTGCCGCTCGACGCCCTCGCTTCCGTCGACTGGGACGCGGCACGGCTGCGCTTTGCGCCGTCGCTCAGGCATCGCCCCGCCACGACGAATGCCGACAGCATCTGGTCCGCCCTATCCGCCAACGCCGAGCCGCCCGAAAGCGAAATGCTCGACGAACCGGGCGGCCTGATCGTCTGGCGGCGGCAGTTCGTGTCGTGCCTCAAGCGCGTCGATGCCGCCGAGTACGAAGCGCTCCTTCATCTGCAGGAAAATGAAAGCTTTGCAACACTATGCGATCTGCTCGTCGAGCGTCTGGGTGACGCGGATGGCGTGGCGAAAGCGGGTGCGCTGCTGGCGGGATGGCTGGGCAGCGAACTCATCGTGGGTGTGGAGAGCGTTTGACAGTCGCTAGCTCTCCGCCCATTCCTCAACTACGATCGAGGGGAGCAAGATGCCGATTGTCACAATTCAGGTTACGCGAGAAGGGACGAAACCCGGCGCGGATTGCGTGACGGCCGAAGAAAAGGCGCGACTCATCAAGGGCGTGAGCCAGGTGTTGCTCGACGTGCTGAACAAGCCGCTCGAATCCACCTTCGTTGTGATCGAGGAAGTGCCGACGGATAATTGGGGCTGGGGCGGTCTGCCTGCCCTCGAGTATCGAAAGCTCAAAGCAGCGAAATCAGCCTGACCTGCAGTCTTCCAACAACGCGTAGCTCTTCAACGAAGGAGTTTGCCATGTCGCTCGAAAAGGCGCTTTACACTGCTCACGCAACCGCAACGGGAGGCCGCGACGGCCGCGCGACGGTGCCCGAAGCCAACCTTGAATTCAAGCTCACCACGCCAAAGGAACTGGGAGGAAAAGGCGGTGACGGCGCGAACCCGGAGCAGCTGTTCGCCGCCGGTTACAGCGCCTGCTTTATCGGTGCGATGAAATTCGTTGCCGCACGCGATAAGATCGCGATCCCCGCAGATGCGTCGATCGACAGCAGCGTCGGGATCGGGCCGATTCCAAATGGGTTCGGCATCGAAGTCGAGATGAAAATATCATTGCCGGGTATGGAGCGCGATGCCGCGCAAGATCTGGTCAACAAGGCTCACATCGTGTGCCCATATTCGAATGCGACGCGCAATAACATCGACGTGAAGCTCACGCTCGTCTGACGCATCGATTCGTGCCTCAAATTGCTGGCCGCCGTTTAATCGCGCGGCCAGCAATACGTTATTGCGAATTTCAACGGCACTTCGCAATACGCATTCAGTCCAGCGACTCCGTCACCACGGACGGGCTATGCGAGTCCATCCAGTCGTATGAATCGCTGAAATGCGCCCATGCCCAGTTGCGCGGGACAGCAGCAGCTTGTGCGTTCTCGCTCGATACTGCTTCGATGCGCGTCCGTACGCCTGCGCCGCTATGGTCGTCGATATTCCGGAAGTTCAAAGATTCGCGCTTCATTGCCTGATCCTCAGTAGAGCCTGTGGCGACGTCGAATTTGAAACGTCGGCCTATGAACGTAGGGTAAACCTCCTGACGGAATCATCAACCGGGCTGCGCAGAATTCACAGTTTTCAAATCGGGAACAATGCGTGCTATCGCGTCGATTGACTGCATCGTCAAACATCAGATCAAAGCGCACAAACAAAAACAGCCCTTCTAAAAAGGGCTGTCTGGCTTGGGTTAAAGCGTGTTACTTCGCGGTCGGCATCGCGAATTCGGCGCCCTTCTCGATGCTCTCCGACCAGCGCTGCATGATCGACTTCTGCTTCGTATAGAAGCGCACGCCTTCTTCGCCGTATGCATGCGTGTCGCCGAACAGGCTGCGCTTCCAGCCGCCGAAGCCATGCCACGCCATCGGCACCGGAATCGGCACATTGATGCCGACCATGCCGACTTCGATACGGCGGCCGAATTCGCGCGCAACATGACCATCGCTCGTGAAGCACGCCACGCCGTTACCGAATTCGTGCGCATTGATCAGCTCGACGGCTTCCGTGAAGTCCTTCACGCGCACGCAAGCAAGCACCGGCCCGAAAATCTCTTCCTTGTAGATGCGCATTTCCGGCGTCACGTTGTCGAACAGCGTACCGCCCGTGAAGAAGCCGTCTTCATGACCCGCCACCTTCAGACCGCGGCCATCGACGACGAGCGTCGCGCCTTCCTTCACGCCCTCGGCGATATACCCTTCGATCCGCTCCAAGGCCTGCCGCGTGACGATCGGACCCATTTCCGCGTCCGGCTCCATGCCGTTCTTCACGATCAGGCTGCGGGCCCGTTCGGCGAGTCGCTCCACGATCTTGTCAGCCACGTCGCCGACCAGCAGCGCAACCGAGATCGCCATGCAACGCTCGCCTGCCGAACCGTAGCCGGCACCGACCAGCGCATCGACAGCCTTGTCGAGATCGGCGTCGGGCATCACCACCATATGGTTCTTCGCGCCGCCCAGTGCCTGCACGCGCTTGCCGTGCTTCGCGCCCGTTTCGTAGATGTAGTTCGCAATCGGCGTCGAGCCGACGAAGCTCACGGCCTTCACGTCCCGATGCGTGAGCAATGCATCCACGACAACCTTGTCGCCCTGCACGACATTGAACACGCCGTCGGGCAAACCTGCCTCTTTCAACAATCCGGCCATGAACAGCGCCGCCGACGGGTCACGCTCGCTCGGCTTGAGAATGAACGTATTGCCGGCCGCGATCGCGACGGGGAACATCCAGCACGGCACCATGCACGGGAAGTTGAACGGCGTGATGCCCGTGACGACACCCAGCGGCTGACGCATTGTCCAGTTGTCGATGCCCGTCGAAACCTGTTCCGTGTAGTCGCCCTTGAGCAGTTGCGGAATGCCACACGCAAATTCGATCACGTCGATGCCGCGCGCAACTTCGCCTTGGGCATCGGAAAATACCTTGCCGTGCTCTGCCGTGATGATGGCCGCGAGTTCGTCGTGGTGACGGTTCATCAGTTCAAGAAAACGCAGCATGACGCGTGCGCGCTTGATGGGCGGCGTGTCGGCCCACTTCGGAAACGCAGCCTTCGCGCTCGCGACGGCTGCGTCGACATCGGCGGCCTCGCCGAGCAGCAGCTTGCGGGCCCGGGCACCCGTGGCCGGATTGAAGACGGCCTGGCTACGGATTCCCGTTCCGCTGACGCGCTCCCCGTGAATGAAATGTCCCACGTCTGCGCTGTCGGTAAAGGCTTGCATGTCTCGGCTCCTTCGTGATTGGCTTGAGAAGCAGTGTAGGAAGGTGCGGACGCGCTGGAAAGAGGCTAACATTGAAATCAATGTTAGCCACCGTGAACAATGAGTGTATGGATACGCAAAATATCGCAGAACTCTGGACGCATCTGCACTGGCTCACCATGCTCGCCGAACAGGGAACGTACACGGCGGCCGCCGCGCGCCTGGGCGTCAGCAAAGCGGCAATGAGCCAGCGTATCTCCGAACTGGAGCGCGCTGCGGGGATTTCGCTGGTGCAGCGCACGACGCGCAGCGTCCGGCTGACGGAAGCCGGACAGCAGCTCGTCGACAGCACGCGCGGGCAATATGCGCAGATCGCCGCCAGCTTCGCACAGGTCCGCGAGCTGTCGGGCGTACCGCGCGGGCTCGTGCGCGTGACGGCGCCTGTCGCGTTCGCGCGGCAGCAACTGGTGCCGAAGGTGCCCGAGTTTCTGGTGGCCAATCCCGAGGTTCGGGTGCAACTGGAGGTGTCGGACAGGCTCGTATCGCTTGCCACGGAAGGCTTCGATCTCGCGATCCGTCACAGCGCCGAGCCACCCGATACGCACGTCGCGTGGAAACTTTGCGACACGCATTCGGTGATCGTCGCGACGCGCGCCTATCTGCGAAAGCGCGGCACGCCCAGGTCACCGGAAGAGCTTTCTTCTCACGATTGCCTTTTTTATCCGCGCTCGTCGGGCGAACCGATGTGGTCGTTCGAGCGCAAGGCGGCGCGAAAAGCAGGCACGCGGCCCGTCACCTTGCCCGTCAACGGACAGTTCTCCGCGAACAACAGCGAGACGCTGCGCGACGCGGCGCTCGAAAGCCTGGGCATTGCGCTGCTGCCGGACTTCACCGCGCAGGCCGCCGTGCAGGCTGGCAAGCTGGTCGTCGTGCTGCCGGACTGGCGCGTGACGGGCGCGTTCGCCGAGCAGCTTTATATCGTGCGGCCTTATGCGTCGCATGTGCCGCGTGCGGTCGGGCTGTTCGTCGGCTATTTGCGCGAGCGCTTTTCGGATGGTTTTCCTGTTTGAACCAGCCTTGATCCGTAAATAAACGATATGGACCATTAGTTGGCCCATATCGCCCACTCAAAACGTAGTGGGAAAAGTGCTGGCGGTGGAGACGCCTGCAAAACGAAACCCGCTTATCGGTACATTCCCGCGAGCGCCGACACCTTCTCGATGTTCTGCGGCGTGATGAATCCCGGACCCGAACTGATATTGCGCGCCTCGTAGACAGGCTTTAGTCCATAGTCCTGCAGCCGCTTCATGAACTTCGGGTCCTTCTCCAGTTCATTGCGAGCCTGCGCGACGTCCGTGTTGTGATTCTTGTGCATGATCGCGAGCATCGCGACGGGAATATAGCCCTGCAAATACGGCTGCTGATCGGTGCAGAACTTGATCGTGCCGTCCTTGATTCCCTTGGCGACGTCAGAGTCGATATCGAAGGTTGCGAACCAGATCTTGCCCGCGAGCCCCATCTTCGTGACGGCACGAATGGTCGGATCAGCGGAAGTGGGCCCGAGCGTCAGCACGCCCTGCGTGTTCGGATGCGCGCGCAGATAAGCGCTGACTTTCGATTCGATATCCGTCGGATCGGTGCCCGCGTCGAGAACCGAGGTTTTCATATCTGCGCCGATCGCTTCGGCAAATCCGCGGCAGCGCTCGAACGACAGCGGGTTCGTCGCATAGTGGTTCACGCACAGGAACGTCTTGATGCCGTCGGCCTTGGCGCGCTTTCCCGCCTCCTCGCCCGCGAGGTACTCGGGCTGTCCCACATGCAGCAATGCGCCAAGATCGGCGCTCTGCTTCTCCGTGCCCGTGTTGGCCGTGACGAACGGAATGTTCTTCGCCTTCAGACGCGAGACGGAGCCTTTGAGCAGATCGAAATCGGCGATGGTCGTCACCACGCCGTCGTAGTTGCGCGCCGCCGCCTGATTGACGAGTTGGACCATATCGGCGATATCGCCATTCGGCGGGTTGCGATAGTCGGTCTGCACGTTGAAATCTTCATCGGCCTGCTTGATACCGTTTTTGACGGTGTTCCACCATGCATCCGAATCCGGCGCATGCGTGATGAAATCGAAATGCGCTACAGGCCCCGCATTCGCATCGACATGCAGGCCCATGCTCAGGACCGCTGCGGCGACGCAAAGCGCCTTCATGACGGGTAATCTCATCGCTGTCTCCATGTTTGTGGCTGCCGGCGTCTCGCGCCGGCAGTTTGCTGCGTTGCCTTGCTCGATCAGTCGGCGGCGAGGCCGATAAATACGTTGCCGTCTTCCGTCTTCACGGGATATGTGACGAGGTTCACGCACACGGGCGCGCCCTTCGCGGCGCCCGTCGGGATGTGAAAGCGCCCCATATGCATCGGGCACTCGATCACCTCGCCAAACACAAAACCATCGGCGAGCCGCGCCGTTTCATGCGTGCAGAGTCCCGCTGTTGCGTAGAACCCCGTGGCCGTGTGATAGACCGCATACAGCTTGCCTTCGTGCTCGAACTCCATCACGTCTTCTTCGTCGATGTCGTCGCATGCGCAGACCTGATGCCATTGCAGAATGTTCATTGCGTGCTCCGTTCGTGTTCAGCGTGGCTGGGCGACGAGTGCTTCGTCGTCGGAGGGTCGCGCCTGCGTGGCGGGCGTCTTGCCCGGCACGCGCGGCGTGATCATGTAGTCCGGGTCGTGCCGCTGCATGCGCAGGAAGTACACAATCTCGCTCCAGGCGCTGAACAGTCCGTCGTAAGCAGGCGGCAGGTCCGCCTCGATCGCTTTGCGCAATTTCGGCAGCGCGTGAAACGGCACGTTCGGAAACATGTGATGCTCGACGTGATAGTTCATGTTCCAGTAGAGCAGTTGGAGAACGGGATTGAGCCGGATGGTCCGCGTCGAGAAGCGGTGGTCGAGTTCGTTCTCGCGCAGCCCCGTGTGCTGCGTGATGGCCAGCAGTTCGTGCAGCCATGCGCCATACGCACGCGGCAGCAGAAGAAACACCGCGGGCAGCCAGCTATGCGCGACGATCGCCCACGCAACCACGCCGACATATAGCGCGAGGACGATCCGCGAATTCCGGCACATCGCGCGATATTCGATTGGCGGTACGACAGCCTTCGCGCTGCGCGACACGATGCCGAGGCTGTGCAGCACGATGTTGCCGAAATGATGAATGCCGTGCGAGACGCGCAGAAAATCGGTCGCGAGCTTCAGATAGTTCGGCGGCCGCTTCACCGCGATTTCGACATCGGCGGGCACGGTTGCCGTCAGATGCGTGTACGTGTGATGTTGCGCATGCGACCAGCGGCTGTAGATCTGCTCGCGCCACGTCATGAAACAGATCAGCCAGTGCACCGACGCATTCAGCCATTCGCTGCGAAACGGCGTGCGATGGCGCAACTCATGTTCCATCGCTTCAGCGAACGCGTAGATCGTCCCGTAGAGCAGGAACGCAGGCACGCACCACCACGTGCCGAGCGACAGCCACGCGAGCACGCCGCTGCCTGCGACCATCGCGAGAAAGCCGCTCAGGTACAGGAGCGCGTCGCGGTCGTTGCGGCGCGTGAGTTCCTTGAGCATCTTGCGGTCGAGCGGGCATTTGTACCAGTCGTCCATCGTGATGGGTTTCGAGTTGTCTTGCTGTGCGGACATGCATGGCTCCTGATGCTGGCTTGACGGTTTCGCTCGGGCGGTGTTTTGCCTGAGGCAGTGATCATCGTTGAGTGCATTTAAGACTCATAATGAGCATTCGTCAAAACCATTTATGCCTCATTCTGAGCCACCAAGGGTAATCCATGATCCTGATGGCGTGACAATACAATGCCGTTAATTGATGCCTCACACAAACGCCTCAAAATGAGTCAAAATCGAGCCAATGCAATTACTCGACCCGCCGCGCGAGGACCCGCGATGAAAAACAAGCCGACGCTCAAGCAACTCATGGAGATCACGCAGCTCAGCCGCGCGACGATCGATCGCGCGCTGAACGACAGGCCTGGCGTGCACCCGCGCACGCGCCATGCGGTCGAAGCCGCGTTGAAGCAGCTAGGCACCGGTCCATCTGCAAGGTCAGGCGTTCGCGCGAAGCAGGCCGCTTATGATTTCCGGCTGCTCGCGCAAGCAGGCGACGCGTTCACCGACGAGTTGATCCGAACGGCAATAGCGCTCGAAGCCGAGTTCGAGGCGAACGGCGTGCGGCTTGAAGTGGAGAGATGCGTCGGGGCATCCGACGAAGAAGTCGCGGCCCGTATCCGGCAGGCGACGGCGGAAGTGGACGGCATCGGCATCATCTGCACGAACACCGCGACCACGTCGTCGGCATTGCGCGAATGCATGGCGGTGGGCAAACCCGTTGTCACGCTGATCACGGATGTGGACGCCGACGCGCGTCGCACATACGTCGGCGTCAACAACCGCGCGGCCGGACAGTCGGCGGCCTTTTTACTTGGACGGCATCTGCAGGCGCATGCGTCGCCCGATGTCGCCGTGATCGTCGCAACGTTTTCGTACACCTGTCACGAGGATCGCGAGATCGGCTTCCGTTCGCTATTGCGCCAACGGTTCCCGCATGTGAATCTGGTCGAGGTGATCAAGGGCGCCGATTCCGGCGCGGCGACCTACGAAGCGACGACCCGCTTCCTGAAGGCGCATGGCAAGCTCGACGGCATCTACAACGTCGCGGGTGGCAACGAGGGGCTTGCTGCCGCGCTGCGCGAGCACAATCTGACGGGCCGCACGCTCTACGTGACGCACGAGGTCAACCGCATCACGGAGCCGCTGTTGCGTTCCGATGCGATCGACTATCTGCTGACGCAGGATATACGCCTCATGCTGCGCACCGCCGTCGATCATCTGAAGGCCGCGCGCGAAGGCGCGGCCGTACCATCGCATGCCATCATTCCGATCGAGACGTACTCCCGCTATTCGCTGTATTGAACGCAGGCGCGTGACCGAGGTGCTCGAGCATGCGTCCAAACGTTTCGAGCCGCTCGTTACATACGCGCCGACATCGACATTGCGATAGTCATAGAAGCCCGTCTCATCGCGCAAGCCTTTGCGTGATGCCGCCATGTTGCCGCTGACGATCTCCGCAGGCAGGAACCGATCGCCCTTCTCCTTTGCGAGGTAATGCGACGCGTAATAGAGAATGTCGCAGCCGCCCCAATCGATAAACTCGAGCAAGCCGAGCACAGCGAAGCGCAGGCCGAAGCCCGTGCGTATCGCCGTGTCGATATCTTCGGCGCTCGCGACGCCTTCTTCGACTGGTCTTTACGCCGCTGTCGCCGACTTCAACCGGAACGCCGCCACCGATTCATCGAGCTGCCGCCCCTGATCCTCGAGCGAGCGCGACGCGGCAGCCGCCTGCTCGACCAGCGCGGCGTTCTGTTGGGTGACGTCGTCCATCTGCGTGATCGCGAGGTTCACCTGCGCGATGCCGCGGCTCTGCTCTTCGGAGGCCGCCGCGATCTCGCTCATGATCGCCGTCACCTGGCCGACGGCCCGCGTCACTTCCGTCATCGTCTCGCCTGCCTCGCCCGCCAGCGACGAGCCATCTCTGATCCGGTCGACCGACGCGCCGATCAGTTCCTTGATCTCCTTCGCGGCGCTCGACGAGCGTTGCGCGAGACTGCGCACTTCGCTCGCGACGACCGCGAAGCCGCGGCCATGCTCGCCGGCGCGCGCCGATTCGACCGCGGCGTTGAGCGCGAGAATATTCGTCTGGAACGCGATGCCTTCGATGATGCCCGTGATATCGGCGATCCGGTTCGAACTCTGGCTGATGTCGGTCATCGTCGACACCACGCGCTCGACGGCCTCGTGGCTGCGGCGCGCCACGTCGGAGGCGTCGCTCGCGAGCGTGCTCGCCTGGCGCGCGCTTTCGGCGTTCTGTTTGACGGCGGCCGTCAGCTCTTCCATGCTCGCCGCCGTTTCTTCGAGCGCGGCCGCCTGCTGCTCGGTGCGCGCGGACAGATCGGCATTGCCCGTCGATATCTCGCCTGTCGCCGTGCGCAGCAATGCGCTACTGTCGCGGATGTCGAGCAGCACGCCGTTCAGCTTCTCGACGAACGCGTTGAACTGCTCGGCGAGCACACCGACCTCGTCGTTGCTGCCTACGGGCAGACGCCGCGTGAGGTCGCCGTCGCCCGATGCGATGTCCTGCATGCTGTTCGACAGCTGGCGCAGCGGCGCCGTCAGACGACTGCCGAGCGCCGTCGTCAGCGCGAGCGCGACCAGCAGCACGACGAGACCCACGACAATCAGCATCGCGCTCAGCCGATTGGCCGACACCATCATTTCCGCATGCGGAATCAGGCCGATGTATTTCCAGCCTAGTTCCGGCGACGTATAGACGACGGTGTCATACCGCGCGCCGCCGATATCGACGGACAGCGTGCCGTTCGCCATCGCCGCGAGGTCGCGATAACCGTCGCCGAGATCCTTCAGCGCCTTGAAGTTGTGTGCGGCGTCGTGCGGGTCCACCAGCACCGTGCCGCTGTCTTCGACGACCATCAGATAGCCCGTTTCGCCGAAACGCACCTGGCCGATCATCTTCGCGAAGCCATCCAGCGAGATATCCATGCCGAGCACGCCGACGGGCTTGCCTTGGGCGTTCTGGATCGAGCGCACGAAGCTGATGATCACGTTGTTGTCGCCGCCCGAATTCGCGTAGGCGGCAGTGCGCCGCACGGCACCCGCTGCCTGCATGCCCTGCACGTACCACGGACGCTCGCGCGGATCGTAGTGATCGCTCGTGAACTTGCCTTTCGGCCATTGCACGTAACCGCCCCATTGCGTGCCGACGTAGACGTAGCGCAGATCGGGATGGCTGTCGCCGAAACGTTGCAGCAGGTGAAAGATATCCGTCTCGACGCCGCCGTTCGTGTCGGGCGTCATCTGGCCGCCGTGCGTCAGGTAGTTGGTGACGGACGTATCCGCGGACTGGACGAGCGGCAGGTCCGACAGAAACACGACGTTGTCGTGGATGCGCTTGAAGGTCTCGCGCAGGCTGCTGTCGATCTGGCGAATCTGGCCTAGGCCCGCGTCGTTGAAATTGTCGACGGCCTGGCGGCGCACATTGAGCGTCGCGTATAGCGTGATGGCCAGTATCGTGGCCGCGAGCGCCGCGCCGAATATGAGGCTCAGTTTGACTGCGATGGAGCGCATGCCCATGCGGGGTTCCCTGTGCGAATGCGTTGATGAATGAGTTGATCAATCGCCTATTACGGAACACTCGCGCACAATCTGAACGGAGTGCATTTTTTATAATTGACTCGATGGGAGGTGGTTTTTTGGTTTGCAACGGCTTTTGATTTGGGTTTTGGCTGGTATTTGCGGTTGAGCCTTCCGGGCGCGGGCGTTGCCAGTCGGTGTTTTAGCCTTTGCGCTGGCATCCGGTTTGAGCCGGGCGGTGTGTTTGCCTTTTTGCTGGCATCCGGTTTGAGCCGGGCAGTGTGTTTGCCTTTTTGCTGGCATCCGCGCTTTGCCTTCGTGCTTCAAGCGTTGCCCCTGTGCGGGGCGGCACCTACTTTTCTTTGCCGCCGCAAAGAAAAGTAGGCAAAAGAAAGCGGCTAACACCGCCAACATTACTTCTTGCCTGAGGGCCCCCAAAGGGTCTTACGCTTCACACGGCAATCACGTGACCCATGTTCGTTGCCAACGCTCTTGCGGTGCGCCTCACCCACTTCAAACACCCGAACAAGAGCTAGGGGCAGCGAATGGTTTGCGCCGCCCAGGTGGCAAACTGTGTGCAGGTTGTCTCGTCGTATAGCTTGGCGCTCTTACACGGTGGAACGCGTGCGCTATCGGTCCGGAGTGAGGCGTGTGAGGTGCCACGGCCTACACACAGTTTGCCACCTGGGCGGCAGTGGAATATCTGGCACGGCGTGTTGCGACACGGACGCGTGAAGCGGGTGAGGCGTCAATTCAGAGCGTTGGCAACGAACATGAGTCACGTGATTGCCGTGTGAAGCGTGGGACCGGTTGGGGGCCCTCAGGCAAAAACTAGGACTAGCGGTGTTAGCCGCTTTCTTTTGCCTACTTTTCTTTGCGGCGGCAAAGAAAAGTAGGTGCCGCCCCGCACAGGGGCGACGCTTGAAGCACGAAGGCAATACGCGGATGCCAGCGCAAAAGCAAAAGCAAAAGCAAAAGCAAAAGCAAAAGCAAAACCCGACCACCAACGCTTCCGCTACACAAAACGAATCCCACGCTCCCTGCGATGAACCAAAAAAAATAGCGCTACATAGTGTCCTTGAGCGAGCGCCTTGCAAGCGTGTATAACCGTTGAAACAGCGATTCGCGCATCCATGCAGCATGCATAGACACACCGTGCACACACCACACCGAATCGCGCCCGCATGCGCCACCCGCGAAGAATGGAGCTGCTCACGATGAACGCCAGCCAAGACCGACAGATCGACACCAGCGACACCGCCACGCAGCTCAACCACGAGCGCCTGGCAAACGCACGTTTGCGAAAACTGATAGACGCGCACTCCCGAATCGCCGCTGCGAAGCTCGACCTCGACCGCTTTCTGTCGCTCGTCACCGACTCGCTGCTCGAACTCGTGCCTGCCGCGCATGCCTCCGTAGTCGAATGGGTCGATGGCGACGAGATGGTGTATCGCGCGTGCAGCGGCACCATCGCGCATCACATCGGCTTGCGCCTCAAACGCATCGGCAGCCTGTCGGGACTGTGCTCGCTCGAAAAGCACTTCCTGTACAGCAGCGACACATCGGACGATCCACGCGTAGATGCCGCCGCGTGCAAGCGCGTGGGCGCGACGTCGATGGTCGTCGCGCCGCTGCTCTATCAGTCCGAAGTCGCGGGCGTCGTGAAGCTGATGGCGAGCCGCACCGATGCATTTTCCGCCGACGACATCGAGACGCTCGAACGGATCACGTCGCTCGTCGCGTCGGGCATGGCGCATCAGCGCGTGTTTGCGGAGAACCGCGCACTGATCGAGCAGAACACCATCACGATCGCCCGGCTGCGCACCGAGATCAGCCTGCGCGAAGCGGCCGATAGCAAGCTCGAAGCATCGCTGCGCCGCCGCCGTCTCGTGCTCGACACGACGCACGATGCGTTCGTGTGCACCGACGCCGACGGCGTCATCATCGAATGGAACGATGCCGCGACGCGCACATTCGGCTACGCGCGCGACGCGATGACGGGACGCCCGATACTCGACGCGCTGTTTCCGGCGCGCTGCAAGGCGCGCTATGCCGAACTGGACGTGTTCAAAAGCGCACCGGAACAGAGCGCGCAGACCCCCTCGCATCGCAGCCGCACGGAGCTGATCGCGCGGCGCATCGACGGCAACGAGTTTCCTGCTGAGCTGTCCGTGTGTCCCGTGCAGTTCGACGGACATACCGAGCTCGCGTATTTCATTCGCGACGTCACCGAGCGTTTCAACGCGCGGGAACTCGACAAGCGCTTTCGCGTGCTGGTCGATGCGATCAAGGACTATGCGATCACGATGCTCGACTCGCACGGTCACATCATGACGTGGAGCGCGGGTTCGACGCAGGTGATGGGCTACACGCCGCATGAAGTGATCGGCCAGCCAGCTTCCCTCTTCTACACGCCCGAAGACATCGCGGCGGGCCGGCCGCAACGCGATCTCGAACTCGCCGCGCGCGAAGGCCGCGTCGAAATGGAAGAGTGGCGCGTGCGCAAGAACGGCACGATCTTCTGGGCGAACATCATCACGACGGCCTTGCGCGATCCGAACGGCGCGCTGCAAGGCTTCGCGAAGATCACACGCGACATGTCGCGGCGGCGGCGTCTCGAAGAACTCGAGGCGTCGAGCCAGCGCATGAGCCAGTTCCTCGCGCTGCTCGGACACGAACTGCGCAATCCGCTCGCGCCACTGCGCAACGCCGTCAGCATGCTGCAACTGAAGACAGCCGATCATCACGCGTTCGTGCCCGAGCACGAACTGATCGACCGGCAACTGTCACATCTGACGCGCCTCGTCGACGACCTGCTCGACGCCGGGCGCGTCACGTTGGGACGCGTGCAGATCGAGCCGAAGCCGGTGTCGATGCAGGCCATCGCGCAACTGAGCATCGAAGGCAGCGCGCCGTTGCTCGCGGCGCGCGAACAGACGCTCGATGTGGTGCTGCCCGACACGCCGATGACTATCAAAGGCGATCTCACGCGGATGGTGCAGGTCGTGCAGAACCTGCTGAACAATGCATCGAAATTCAGTCCGGCGGGCGCGTCGATCAGCTTGCAGGTGTTCCGCTCGGGCCGTCTGCTCGCGATCCGCATTTACGATTCCGGGCGCGGCATCGATCCCGATGCGATCGACGCGATCTTCAATCTGTTCGTGCAGGAAACGCCGACGGAAGAACAGGCTGACAAGAGCGGTCTCGGCATCGGGCTGACGCTTGCGCGCGCCATCGTCGATCTGCATGGCGGTCATATCGAAGCCCACAGCGAAGGTCGCGGCAAAGGTAGCGTGTTCACCGTGTGGCTACCCGAGTTCAGTCATCCGATCGCCGCCGAAGCCGTGCGCGAAGAAGCGCCGCTGCCCTCGCAGCCCGTCGATCTGAAGGTGATGGTGGTCGACGACAACGTCGATTCCGCCGACAGCATGGCGACGCTCGTGCAGGTGCTCGGCCACGAAGCGCACGCGGTGTACGACGGTGCGGCCGCCATCGAACTGGCGCAGACGCTGCAGCCGCATCTCGTGCTGCTCGATCTGTCGATGCCGAAGATGACGGGCTTCGAAGCGTTGCCGCGTATCCGCAAGGCGCTTGCGGCGCCAGGCGCCGTGATCGCCGCGATGACCGGGCTCGGCACCAGTGAAGACCGCGCGAAGACGGAAGCGGCGGGCTTCGATCTGCACCTGACCAAGCCCGTCGATCTGCCGGAACTGGAGAGCGTGTTGCAGATTGCGGTCACGCATGTGCACGACTGATGTGCACGACCAGGCGCACGCTTACCGATCCTTCCGAAAACTCAAGAAGCAAGTCCTGGGGACGTTAGCGAAGACAGTAACTTCATTCGAGGATCGTACGTGGATACAGTCAACCCTGAACTCATTGCGCGGCTCGTGCGGATCAATCCTGTCGTCATCGTCAATGGCGAGACGTCGCGCTCGCTGCGCTACCACGGCAAGCGCAACGTGCGCGCGCTGATGGGCTTTCTCGGCACGCATCGCGATATGCGCGCGCTCGTCTACAGTCATTCGGCAAGCGGCCGGCAGATGTGGCTCGACGTGCAGACGGGACGCGTGTCGCAGTTACCGGTGTTGCTGCCGAACTGAGCGGCGCGCTACTCTCCGCTATCCGTTGATCGATACGCCGTCGCGTCATAGCCACGCACGACGGCGTGCCACTGCCTCCATCCAAGCCTTAATGGTGGCCGGCTATCAGTGCTCCTGGCGGATGCCAGGTTATGCAGGGGTGAAGACGATTGCCCCCCGGTTTTCCGCTTGAGCAAACACTCTCGTGAAGCGGTACGTCTGCCCGTCGATACTGAGATTATTGAGGCCTGACTGCGTCGCCACCAGTATCGCGTCCGACAGTTCACGGTGAATGGTCCCGCAGCTCGCCCATTCCTCTTTCGGTGCGCTCACGTCACCGAGATACAGCCTTGCGTCTTCGACGCCTGTGCGCAGCATGATCAGGCTGAGCGCCTTGTCGAGCGCACGCTCGAGATATTCGGACAACGTCGATAGTGCTTCCACGTCTGGCGGGAGTTTGGCGGAGTTCGTAGTCATTTTTTGCCCCAGTGCTTTAGCGTGGTTGCGCTTTTACAGCATACAGCCCTCGTTCTCCCCTGCACAGTCCACGCAGTGATGCGAAAAATACCGGCATCCGCTTCTGAGCGCTTGAATCGAGTCTACTGAGGCAGTCAATCGCCCCATTTGGGTGCGCTTTTCAGAAGCGCGCATAAGCGGGACACCCTCCGCCAGCGCGCAGGACTCTCATTTTCCACACGCCTTGTAGAAAACGATTAACTACCTGAACATCAATCCGTCCGACACGGAAAGCGCCATCCCGCGCATATCCCGGAAAACACGTACTAGCCAAGCGCCGACAAACCGCCTATTCTTGGAAAACGTTTTCCCAACGTGACGGAAAAATGCCCGCGCAGCCGCCCAGCGCGCGACGCATCCCGCACCGGCGCTCGTCGCCGGCCATGAATAAAGACGCGGCGCGACGAGCGATGCCGCGAACGGAGACATACATGCAATCTGCCGTCGTCGGCGTCGTGCGATCTGCCAGCCGCTTCCGCTGGACCGTCTGCGCGCTGCTCTTCTTCGCGACCGTCATCAACTACATGGACCGGCAGATTCTCGGTCTGCTCGCCCCCGTGCTCCAGCACGAAATCGGCTGGACGCAGGTGCAGTACGGCCGCATCGTGATCGCCTTCTCCGCGTTCTATGCCATCGGCCTGCTGGGCTTCGGGCGCATCGTCGACTGGCTCGGCACGCGCATTTCCTACGCGGCCGCGATGCTGGTGTGGAGCATCGCCGCGATGCTGCACGCTGCCGTCGGCTCGGTGACGGGCTTCGCGATGGTGCGCGCGCTGCTCGGCATCGGCGAAGGCGGCAACTTCCCGTCCGCGATCAAGACCACGGCCGAGTGGTTTCCGCGCCGCGAGCGCGCGCTCGCAACGGGCATCTTCAACTCGGGCGCGAACATCGGCGCGGTGTTCGCTCCCGCGATCATTCCGCCCATCGCCGTGCTGTACGGCTGGCGCGCGGCGTTCATCATCATCGGCGCGATTGGCATCGTGTGGCTGGCAGTGTGGCTCGTCGTCTACCGCCCCGCCGACCGTAGCGACCAGGAGGAAGCGGACGATACGGGCGACGACGCCGACGCGCTCGACGCCCGCAATGCGAACGCCCCCGCGCCGGGCTGGGGCCAGTTGATCCGCAAACGCGAAACGTGGGCGTTCCTGATCGGCAAGTTCCTGACCGATCCCGTCTGGTGGTTCTACCTGTTCTGGCTGCCGAAGTGGCTCAACGAGTCGCGCGGCATGGACATGCAGCACATCGGCTTGCCGCTCGTCGTCATCTACGCGATCACGACGGTTGGCAGTATCGGCGGCGGCTGGATTTCGTCGACATTGCTGCGTAAGGGCTGGACCGTGAATGCCGCGCGCAAGACGGCGATGCTGATCTGCGCATGCTGCGTGCTGCCCATCGCGTTCGTGTCGCAAGTGGACAATCTGTGGGTTGCCGTCGGCATCGTCGGTCTCGCAGCGGCTGCGCACCAGGGCTGGTCGGCGAATCTGTTCACGACGGCATCCGACCTGTTCCCCCGCCGCGCGCTTGGCGCCGTGGTTGGTATCGGCGGGATGGCGGGCTCGGTCGGCGGCGTGCTGTTCTCCGAAGTGATCGGCCAGGTGCTGCAACGCACGGGCCACTACTGGGTGCTGTTCGCGATCGGCGCGCTCGCTTACCTCATCGCGCTCGTCGTCATGCACCTGCTGACGCCGCGCATGACGCCCGCGAAGCTCGATGCGTAATCCGGCATGCCGCGCCGCGTTGCGTGGCGCGCGTGCCGCCGCAATATGCGCGAGGCGCGCGAGTCGATCTTCAGCCGCAAGCGGCCGTCGACTCGCGCACGATCAAACGCGGCTCGAACATCGAATGCTCGGCCTCCGCGTGGCCTGCGAGTCCGTCGATCAGCTTCTGCATTGCCAGTTCGCCCATCTTCTCGCTCTGGATGTCGACGGTAGTCAGCGCGGGCGCGGCGTACTCGCCATACGGCACGTTGTCGATGCCCGTCACGGAGACGTCGCGCGGCAGCTTGAAACCGAGCGACGCCGCCTCTTTCATGAAGCCGAGCGCGATCAGATCGTTGTAGCAGATCACCGCCTGCGGCCGCTGCGGCCCGAGCATCACGCGCGAGCAGGCTTGCTCGCCCGCTTGCGCAGTGGGTGCATGCGCGTCGTGCACGTCGAGCGTGAGGCCGACTTCGTCGAGACACTCGCGCGCGCCGCGAATCCGCTCGTCGTTGATGCGCGCCTGGCCAAAGCCGAGATACGCGATATGCCGGTGCCCGAGGTTCAGCAAATGACGCGCGAGCATGTAAGTGGCGAGCCGGTTGTCGATGCCGACGCTCGGAATCGGCAGGCCCGGACTGCGCCGCAACAGCACGAGCGGCTTGTTGAGTTCGAGCATCCACTGCGATTCTTCGTCGGGCATCCGCGAGTTGACGATCAGACCGTCGACACGTTGCGCCAGCGCCTCGATCAGCGAACGCTCGCGCGCCTGGTTTTCTTCGGTGTCGACCAGCAGCAGCGTGTAGTCGTGCTGCAGCGCGACGCGGTTCGCGCCCTTCACGACGTTCGTGAAGTGCGGATTGCTGATGTCGAGGATCGCGAGCCCGATGGTGCGCGTGCGGCCCGTGATCATCGAGCGCGCAAGCGGGTTCGAACGATAGCCGAGCCGCTCGATCGCTTCCTTGAGCCGCGCTTCGACGGGGGGAGAGAAACGCTGCGCGCCGTTGATGTACTTGGAAACGGTCGCGACCGACACGCCCGCGTCACCAGCGACATCTCGAATCGTTGGGGAAACTTTTTTCATCCGGAAGGTAACGTTTTCTTTTGCCGTGAGTGGATTGTCGCAGAAAACACCTGCAGTGAAACCTGTTCGCCGACCTCTCGCGGCTTGATGAATCTGGCGATTGACGCACAGCCGGCGTCGCCTTTATAGTTGGAAAACGTTTTCCTTATTTTAGGTTATTTCGAAGGATTAGCAATGAACGAGACATCTGCTGGGTCGCGCAAACCGTTCCGCCGCCTGTTGCTGACGGGCGCGGGTGGCAATCTGGGCCGCCAGCTGCGCGATGCGCTGGCCGCCTGGGCCGACATCGTGCGCGTGAGCGACATCGTCCCGGTGAGCGCCGCGGCTGCGCACGAGGAAGCGAGCGTCGTCGATCTGGCGGACCGTGACGCCGTGATGCACATGGTCGAAGGCGTCGATGCGATCGTGCATCTGGGCGGCATTTCGATCGACGCGCCGTTCGACGATCTCATCGAAGCGAACATCCGCGGCACGTACAACCTGTACGAAGCCGCGCGCAAACATGGCGTGAAGCGCGTCGTGTTCGCCAGCTCGAATCATGCAATCGGCTTTCATCCCGTCACCGAAGTGCTCGACGCCGACGCGCCGCAACGCCCCGACAGCCTGTACGGCGTGACGAAATGCTTCGGCGAGTCGCTGTCGCGCTACTACTTCGACCGCTTCGGCATCGAGACCGTGTGCCTTCGTATCGGCTCGTCGTTCGAAGAACCGAAGAATCCGCGCATGCTCGTCACGTACCTGAGCTACCGCGACTTCATCGAACTCGTGCGCTGCTCACTGTTCACGAACCGTGTCGGCCATGCCGTCGTGTATGGCGCGTCGGACAACCCCATCAAGTGGTGGGACAACACGAAGGCGAATTTTCTCGGGTTCCGTCCGCGCGACAGCTCCACGCAGTTCTCGGACCGCTTCCCCGTCACGTCGCCGACAGCCGAATACGACGACCCGGCGCAACGCTTCCAGGGCGGCATGTTCGTGCTCGGCGAACCGATGGAGCGCAGCGCTTAAGCAGGCGCTTCACGCCGCATGGCGCGGCAGGAGCAGCATGAGCGGCAAAAACGCTCCACATCACGCGCGATGCCGCCCCATTGCCTGCATCGCGCCTGACGCCAGCGCATCCGCTGGCGAATTTTTTTTCGCACCCGCAATGAATTGCCGGCACAGTTTCGCAACGTGTACCATGTGACCTAGGGCAAAACCCTTGGAGATGATCATGGACAGGCATGCAGTACATTACCGGCGCCACGTCATCATCCCACTTGCG
Source organism: Paraburkholderia hospita (assembly GCF_002902965.1). GTDB lineage: Bacteria > Pseudomonadota > Gammaproteobacteria > Burkholderiales > Burkholderiaceae > Paraburkholderia > Paraburkholderia hospita. Next base: position 1,752,468 of record NZ_CP026107.1, read on the forward strand.
TCCGTGGGCACTCGCGGATACGCGGCCAGCGTGTTCGTCACCGGCCCCAGCGGACGGCGTAAAGCCTTTGGCATCCTCGGCTACTTTTCTTCCGAGGAAGAGGCGATCCAGTACGCGACGTCGTGCGCAAAAGCCCGCATCGAAGGCAATCGGATGCCGGGTTTGCCGCGCAAGTTCAGTGCTATCCGGCACTGGTTCCTGCGTCATGGCATGCGCCGCCAACAGGGACTGTTCGCACCGAATCCCTGGGAATGATCAGACGTTAGTTGTGCAATCGACGCGCCGTCAGTAGCGCGCGTCCTCGACACGCAAACTAAACCGAAGCGTTCGATAATCGGAGAAGCTTCGACTCGCCGCGTTCATGCGCCTGGCGGTCATTGTCCCTTTGGGAAGCGCGATTCTCTGCTTATTGCTCGCCTGTTTCCACTCGTCAGGCGTGCCAATTGCTGGCATTTGTCTGACTTAAAGCCGCGAGCCGTCGATGATCGACGCCCGCGTCGATCGAACGACCATCAGTATGATGACCACCCGAAAGATTTTGATGATTCTCGCCGGGCTCGTGCTCGGCGCCGCCTTGACCACGTACCTGATGCTGCTTCAGGCGGACCGCCGTGCAACGGCCGAAGTCAAGGCCGGCATGGATGAAACCGTGCGCCCTGCCGCCGTCGATTCGCGCGTCAGCGAAAGTCATATGACGGAAGGCAGCATCGGCCAGTCGACGCCGTCGCGGGCAATCACGAAGAGCGCCGCCGTCGAGCAGCAGCCGATCGTTCCCGCTCCCGCTCCGGCAGCACCCGCGCCGATGAAGGCCGCACCTACGCCAACGCCCAGCGCTGCCGTCACACAGAGCACTGAGCAGGCGAAGCCGGCGCCGTCGACGGCCGTCGCATCGGTGAACGTGCAGAACGAGGGCGCGCCGAAAGTGGTGCCAGCACCAGCACCTCGCGCGCAACGCGGACGCGAAAACCTGGACCGCCGTGCGGCAGCGAATCAGGGCGCGACGCCGGAAACGGACGAACTGGTCCGGCAATCGGCGAAGCTCGATCCTTCGTTGCCGCCTCCAACGTCGATGCCGACTCAAACGCCTTCCACGGCAAGCACGGACCCGCGCAGCGCGTCTCGCGGCGCGTATCAATCGGGGGCTGCGCAAACCGACCAGTTGGTGCGCGATTCGGCGAAGCTCGATCCTTCGCTGCCGCCGCCGAACATGTCGGCCGTTCGCGCCGCGACGGAACAACAGCAACGGGCGATGAAACCCGGCGCCGGTTCGAACCCTATCGCCGCAGCGGCGACGGACCAACTGGTCCGCGATTCCGCCAAGCTAGACCCCTCGCTGCCGCCGCCGAAATAACGCGGGTTATTCACGCAAAGCACAACAGCGCCGCTGCTCTCGCAGCGGCGCTGTTGCTTTTACTTTCGTCCGATCAATACCGGCTTAGACGGGGAAGTCTGTGGACGCCGACAGCGTCTTCCACGCTTCCGTTTCCGTCGTCACGTATTCGTTCTTCTCCGCGATTGCCTTCAGCGTATCGGTGCCGAGCGGAAGACGCAGCGGCGGCGTTTGCGCATCGACGAGCGTGACGAGCGCGGTCGCCAGCTTCTGCGGGTCGCCGGGCTGGTTGTGATTCATGCCGACCGCGAAGCGGCGCACGTTGCCCGACGTCTCATCGTAGTCGTCGATGATGTCCTTGCCGACGATCAGCGACGACCCATCCAGGAAGTCCGTGCGGAAGTAGCCCGGCTCAACCACAGTCGCGTGGATGCCGAGCGGCTTCAACTCCGCATGCAGCGCTTCCGTGATGCCTTCGACAGCGAACTTCGTCGAGCAATACACGCCAAAGCCCGCCCCCGAGCGATACCCGCCGATCGACGACATGTTGATCACATGCCCCGAGCGCTGCTTGCGCATAACGGGCAGCACGGCGCGCGTCACATTCAGCAGACCAAAGACGTTGGTGTCGTACATGCGGCGCACGTCAGCGTCGCTCGATTCCTCGACCGCCGCCAGCAGGCCGAAGCCCGCATTGTTGATCAGCACGTCGATCCGGCCGAACTTCTCGACGGCAGCATCGACGGCCGCTTTCGCCTGCGCTTCGCTGGTCACGTCGAGCGCGACGGGCAGCAAGGCCGGCGACTCGCCGAGCCGCTCGACAATCGCGGTGGCATTGCGGCCCGCAGCGACGACGGCATTACCGTCCGCCAGCGCCGCTTCGGCAATCAGCGCGCCCAGACCGCGCGAAGCGCCCGTGATGAACCAGACGCGCTTGAACTGTTGTTTCGTGACGTTGCTCATGATCGTGTTCCTACGTTCGTGGTGAGAGTGAAACGAAGAATAGGACGTCCGATTCGCACAAACTAGCCGTCAATTGCTAGACTGATAATCAACTTTTATTTGCTAATCGGGAACAGCCGATGAACGAGGTCCGCGCCATTTTTTCGATCTTTGTCCGCGCCGCTGCCGTCGGCAGCCTGCGCAAGGCCGCCGTCGATCAGGGCATCTCACCTCAGGCGGCCAGTCACGCCGTGATGCAGCTGGAAAAGTCGCTCGGCGTGCGGCTGTTTCATCGGACCACGCGCAAGCTGAGCCTGACGGAGGAAGGACAGCGGCTGCTGCAAAGCGTCGAGCCGGCGCTCGCCACGCTGTCGTCGGCGATCGACGACGCGCGCCGCGCGAAAGACGAAGTCGCGGGCCCGCTGCGTGTGAGCGCGCCGATGGCGTTGGGCCGCGCGGTGTTGTGGCCGTCCGTCCTCGAATTCGCCGCGCTCTACCCCGACGTGCAACTGGACGTGCGCTTCGACGATCACTTCACCGATCTCGTCAGCGATCGCGCCGACGTGGGTTTTCGCGGCGGTTCGCCGCCATCGGGCGGCACGATTGCGCGGCGTCTGCTGCCCATCCAGTTGATCGTGTGCGCGTCGCCGGCGTATATCGAGCGTCACGGCAAGCCATCGACGGTCGATGCACTCGATGCGCATCGCTGCACGGGATACCGGCGCGCGAACACCGGCAAGCAGGCGCCGTGGGAATTTTTGATCGGCAATGAAATCGTCTATCGCGACGTCGCCGCGACGCTGTGCGCGAACGATATCGACGCGGAGACGGACGCGGTGCTGGCAGGTCTCGCAATCGGCCAGCTAGGCAGCTTCTCGGCCGTCTCGCATATTCGTAGCAAGGGGCTCGTGCCTTTGCTGACGCAGCACATGACGCAGCGCGAATCGATCTACATCTACTACCGGCATCGCACCGAACAGCCGCTACGCGTGAGGACTTTCATCGACTTCATGATCGAGCGGCTCGCGGATAACAAGGCCTTCTTTCTCGAGCCTGCGGAATTGCCCGCCTGACGCGTGAACCGTGCGTGACTATCGAGCGCAAAGCAATTGCGCGCCCGTCCGCATGATGCGGACGGGCGCGCGCCGTCATACGAAAACGACGTTACTCCGTCTTGTTACGCGGCTTCAGCTTGCCCTGATAACGCAGCGTCGGACGAACCGTTTCTGCCTGCGGCGTCACCAGCACCTGACGGCGCGCCATCGCGCTGACCGGCGGCGTGATCGAGCCGATCGTCGTGGCGCGCGAAGGATTGGCCAGGCCCGAATTCACGAGCATCTTCGCTTCCATCTGCAGGTTGGTCAGCAACACGGGATCGGTCAACGCGCTGCTCTGCGCGAGCAACTGGCTCCACGCGTTGTCGCCATAGTTCGTCACGTAGTAATCGAGCCCGCTCGGGTCCGCGACGACTGCCGAGCAGCCGTTGACGCGCACCTGCATCTGCGTGTCCTTCAGCGCAACCGTCTTGCGCCGCGCGAGACCTTCACCATAAGCGAGCGTCAACGGCACCGTCCATTGAATGCCCGGATACAGATTCTGGTTCGGATACGGCGACTGCTTGAGCGTGACGACCGTCTGATTGCTCGTCAGATCGCATTGCGTATCGAGCGATACCAGCGGCACGCCCGTTTGCCGCACGAAGCTGTCGCCGATGGCGACCATCGGCTCGCCGCTCACCTTCGCCAGCTCGTCCCACAGACGCTTCGGCGTCGAGTTGCCGAGCGAGTAGTCGGCCAGATACGACTGCAGGCCTCTGCGCATCACGCCATCGCCCAGATAGTTCTCAAGCATCTTCAGCACGATGCCGCCTTTGTCGTACGTGAACGGACTGGCGCTCAACACGAAATCATTCGATGCCCAGTCGTTGAAGTTCGGCTGCACCGGGAACGACGTGTTTCGCAGGTCGCGCGACATCACCGCGTACTTGGTCTTCACTTCGTCGACCCAACTGAAGCGATCGGGGAAAAACAGAATCTTCGTCTTGTTCTCGAAGTACGTCGCGAACGATTCGTTCATCCACACGTCGTCCCACCAGTCGAGCGTCACGAGATCGCCGAACCACTGGTGCGCGGCCTCGTGCGTCAGCACCACCACGCCATAGTCGGACATCGGCGTGCCGGGCGGCGGAAGAATGTCGTCGGCGAATTCGAGAATGGCGCCCCAGTTCTCCATCCCGCCAAAGTTCAGATCCTTCTGCTCCTTGAACGCATCATTCGCGGCGATCGTGTCGAACTTCGTCAGCGGCAACGGGATGCCCGTATAGCGATAGTAATAGTCGAGCGCCTGCTTGGTCTGCTGCATCGCGGGCACGGCCCAGTCGCGCATGCCGGGCGGCGTGAAGATCCGCAGATGCAGATTCTTGCCGTCCTTCAACGGGCTCGTGAAGTCGTCTTCGAGCGTGTCGAACATGCCGCCGCCGAAGAACAGCAGGTATTGCGGCATCGGCGGCGTCTTGTCGAACGTGACTCGCTTGTAGCCGCTATCCACATTGACGGACGGCTTTTCCGCGGCATTCGACACGACGCGCCAGTTTTGCGGTACTTCCGCCGACACCTCATACGTCATCCGGAAAGCCGGCTCGTCCCAGCCCGGGAACCATTGGCGCGCAAGGTTGGTTTCGCCTTGCGTGAGGATCGCGCCGCTCGTCGTGCCGTCCGTCGACTTCAGATCGACGCGGAATACGCCTTCCGCCGCGGAGCAGCCGGGATACGGATCGTCGCCACAACTGCCGCCTGTTTTCGTGGCGGGATCGTCGTAGGTCTTGAAGTTGATGATGCCCGACCACTCCATATGCAGCGAATAGTTGCCGGGATGAATCTGGCCGCTGACGGGCCGCAGCTGATAGAAATCGCCGTCGTCCTGCGGCGTCGCGATCAGCTGGATGTTGCCCGGCTGCAGTGTCGTCTTGCCGTTGACGAACTTGATGCGATGCCCGGCAATGACGATCTGATTGATGTTCTTCGTGACCTGGATCTCGACATCGGCGCGGCCGTCGAACGCGTTCAGATCCGGGTTAGGCCGGAACCACAGCTTGTAGTTGATCGGCTTCACGGTGTCGGGCAACTCGACGGGCGGCACCGATTTGTTGATCGACGTATCGGCGACGATGGGCGACTCCGGCGCCGCGAGCGCAGGTTGCGGCGCCGGTGCCGTCGCGCCCACCTGGGCGGACTTGCTCGAAGCCAGACCTCCATCGTCTCCACCACCACATGCACTCAACGCCAGTGTCGCAGCCAGCAACAGGCACTGCGCCTTTAACCGAAAATATGGTCGCATGGTTCGTCCTATCGGATAAAGCAGCTCTGGAAATGTGTGGTTATGCGTCTCTATTTATTATTAAAAATCACGAAAAAGGTCTCCCCCACGCGCTTTAAGGCGAATGAAAGAATTGCAATAAACAGACGAAAACAGGCCTCAGCCCAATTCGCTGATATTTACATTTTTAGAACGTGAACTAGAGAAAAAATTACGGCATGACAACGACGCGCGGCGAACGCCACGCGCACAGACTCGCAGGGCTGACCACGCGCGCGATAATAATTTGATGCGCCCGTTTTGAATGACTGTCAGCTTACGATGGACGGTAGATTAGTTGGGCAAACGTCAGCGTGTCAACTTCCATTACAAAATATTTCTCGAATATTTCTACTATGCGTGATGAGTAAAATCGATTTGGAACGTGTTCTCGTATTGGCATTTATTTCGCATAAGCGGACATACGGGTTTTCCATAAAAGACATAAGTCGATTCTCGCCTTTATTTCCTGAATCCACTAATTCGTCGAAATAGTCATTAAAGAACCGCATTCCAACGAAGGGCATGCAAATCAATTGATCAGTAATGCCATTCGAATGGACTACGTACGCTGATGCGTGAATCTGCTGATTGCGGCTGGATACCTGATCGTCTTTGCGCCGCGCCGCCTGCTGCTTTCAGCCGTGCGCCGCGCGCTCAGGCATGGGCAATTGCATATCGTGTATCAACCCGTGGTCGAGATCGCCACGCGCCGCATGACGGGCGTCGAGGCGTTGATACGCTGGACACATCCGAAATGGGGCGCCGTGAGCCCCAGTGCGTTCATGACGGAAGTGGAAAGCAGCAGCCTGCTGGCGAGCGTCACCCGCTTTGCGCTGCAACGCGCGACAGAGGGCATCACGCAAAAGACGGACATCCGCCCATTGCGCGTCGCCGTCAACATCGCGCCAATGGATCTGGAGCGCAAGGAATTCGTCGCGGACGCACGAAGCGCTGCGCAGCCTGGGCATCCCGTTCGGTCAAGGCTATTTCTACCAGCGCCCCGTGCCCGTCTCGCAACTCTTCGTAGATACCAGCCGCAACCCGCTCACGACGAAAACACGCGTCACGCCTTGAGCATTTCAGGCGTAACGCGTGCGCTTCACGTTCAAAGGCCGAGATCGCTCAAGCTGGGGTGATCGTCGGGACGACGGCCCAGAGGCCAATGGAACTTGCGCTCCGACTCCTTGATCGGCATGTCGTTGATGCAGGCAAAGCGGCGTTGCATCAGACCGTCTTCGCCGAACTCCCAGTTCTCGTTGCCATACGAACGAAACCAGTTGCCCGCGTCATCGCGCCATTCATACGCGTAGCGCACCGCGATCCGATTGCCACCGAACGCCCACAACTCCTTGATCAGTCGATACTCGAATTCCTTGCGCCATTTGCGCTCCAGAAACGCCTGCGCCTCGGCGCGGTTGTTCGCGAACTCCGCGCGGTTGCGCCACTTCGTATCGAGCGAATAGGCAAGCGCGACTTTCGCCGCATCGCGCGAGTTCCAGCCGTCTTCCGCGAGGCGCACTTTCTCTGTGGCCGTTTCCAGTGTGAACGGAGGAAGCGGCGGGCGGATTTCCTGTTGTTGCGAAGACATGTCGACTCTCCTTTTACGAGGTCTGTTGCTGTGCTTGGGTTCGTGCAGGACTGAGGAAATCAGAACGGCTTGGTCGGCAGATACTTGCCGTTGAGCGTGATGATTGCGCGCTCGCCGCCTTCAGGATCCGGCACCTTCTGAATATCGAGCTTGAAGTTGATCGCGCTGATGATGCCGTCGCCGAACTGCTCGTGAACCAGCGCCTTCAACGTCGTGCCGTACACCTGCACCATTTCGTAGAAGCGATAGATGGTCGGATCGGTCGGCACGCCTCCGGGAATGCTGCCACGCACGGGGATGGTCTGCAGCAGACGGACCGCGTCGTCGTCGAGTCCGAGACGCTCGGCAACCAGTTTCGCCGCCTTCTCCGGCAGTGCGTGCTGGCCGAGCAGCGCGGCTGTCGTGTACGCGACGCTCAGGCCCGTGCCTTCGTTGATCGCTTCGAACGTCAGGTTCTTGCGCGTCTTGGCGTCGATGATGGTTTCGGTCAGGGCTTCGCGTGCGTGCGGGGTGGTTTGCGATTGGGTCATGGTGTTGCTCCTTGAATGAGTGAGGCAGGGAATAACGACGAGGCGAAAATCAAAACGCTGCGACACATTCCTCACGCGTCGCGTTGACATCCGGATGCTCGGCCAGCGAAACGAACTGACGTGTCTTGCTGTCGAGTGCATCGATGGAACCGGATTCGATGTCATAGACCCAGCCATGCAGCTTCAGGCGGCCCTGCGCGAGCGCCAGCGCCACGGACGGATGAGTCTTGAGATTGTTGAGCTGCGCGATCACGTTCTCACGCACCATCGAGTCGATACGTTCATGCTCGCTTGCATGATCGCGCGATTCGTTGACGAGCTTCGCCGAATCGGCGTAGCGCAGCCAGTTTGCGACGGCGGGCATGTGATCGAGGCACTTGCACGTTGCAACCGCCGTCATCGCGCCGCAATCCGAATGGCCGCAGATCACGACGTCGGTGACGCCCAGCGCGGCCACCGCATACTCGACCGTGGCCGACACCCCACCCGGCTCCGGCCCAAACGAAGGCACGATGTTGCCGGCATTGCGGATCACGAACAGGTCGCCCGGTTCACGTTGCGTGACCAGTTCGGGCACCATCCGGCTGTCCGAACACGAGATGAATAGCGTTCGCGGCGTCTGGCTGGTAGCCAGCTTGCGGAACAACTCTTTGCGCGCCGGAAAGACGTCGCGCTGAAACTTCAGAAAACCGTCGATGATCTCTTGCATGATTCGCTCCATTCCGTCGCTCAGTGCGTTGGGTTGCGTTGCGCTGCGTTGAACAAAGAATGGACGCGATCAGCCATAGTGTCCAAGACCGGTTTATGATTGTGGCTATAGGCATAACCAATAGTTACCCGACAGGGGCAGACATGCTGCTACGTCATATCCGCTACTTTCTGGCCGTCGCCGAGCACCGCAATTTCACGCGCGCCGCCGAGGCGCTGCACGTGTCGCAGCCCACGCTGTCGCAACAGATCAGGCAACTGGAAGACACACTGCGCACGCAGTTGCTCGACCGCTCGGGTCGAACGGTGCAACTGACGGATGCGGGCGTGGCATGGATGCGCTATGCAAAACTCGCGCTACAGGATCTCGATGCGGGCGTGAGAGCCATTCACGATGTCGGCGAGCTGAGCCGCGGCAATCTGCGTCTTGCCGTCACGCCGACGTTTACGGCATATCTGGTGGGGCCCGTCATCGATCGCTTCTATGCGTCGCATCCCGGCATCGCGATCGAGATTCAGGAAATGACGCAGGACCAGATCGAAGCGCAACTCGCCGACGACAAACTCGATGCCGGCATCGCGTTCGAGCCGGTGTACGCAGCGGAAATCGAAAGCCAGCCGCTGTTTCAGGAGACGCTGAGCCTCGTGGTCGGCGGCGGCCATGCGCGCGCGTCGCGTCGCAAGCCGCTTTCCGCGCAGGATTTTGCGAAAGAACCGTTGGTGCTGCTGAACAAGGCATTCGCGACGCGCCGCTATATCGACGAGTATTGCGCGCGGCATCGCGTTCGCCCGCAGGTTGCCATCGAGGTGAATTCGATCAGCGCAATCGTCGAGATCGTGCGTCACGGCCAGCTTGCGACCGTGCTGCCCGACGGGATCGCGCGCGAGCATGCCGAACTGCAGCCCGTGCCGCTCGATCCGCCGCTGCCCGCGCGCACGGCCGCGCTGCTGCAGCGTAAGGACGCGTATCGCACGGCGGCGAGCAAGGCGTTCGTGCAGGTGTTGATGGAGAGTCTGGAGCGCTGAAGGCGCCTGATAAAACGCTACGTGTCGATCTCTTCGCCCTGGGCATCGCGCGCGGCGATTTTTAGTTGGCGAAGCTTGTGATACAGCGTCTTCTTCGGCATGCCGAGCGCCTCGCTCGCTTCCGCCACGTTGCCGTGGTGACGCCGCAGCATGTCCTCGATCAGCCGGCGCTCGAAATACGCAAGCTGATCGGCGAGCGTGCCGCCCTTGACTGTTGTGCTACCGCCCTCGGACAGCAGGCTATCGCCCGTAAGACCGAGCACGAAGCGGTCAGCGACGTTCTGCAACTCGCGCACGTTGCCGGGCCACGCGTGCGTCATCAGCTCCGAAACCTGCGAAGCCGACACGACAGGCGCCGGTTGTCCGAAGCGGCGCGCGGCCGCCAGCACGAAATGCTCGAACAGCAACGGCACGTCTTCGCGGCGCTCGCGCAACGGCGGCAGTTCGATCTGCGCGACGTTCAACCTGTACAACAGGTCCGAGCGAAACCGTCCGTCGGAGGAAAGCGCCGTCAGATCGGCCTTGGTCGCAGCGATCACCCGGCAATCGACGGAAATCGACTCGTTCGCGCCGAGCCGCTCCAGCGTGCGTTCCTGCAGCACGCGCAGCATCTTGATCTGCAGCGCGACCGGCATGGTTTCGATTTCGTCGAGAAAGAGCGTGCCGCCGTGCGCCCATTCGATCTTGCCGACACGCTTCTTGATCGCGCCCGTGAACGCGCCCGCTTCGTGCCCGAACAACTCGCTTTCGAAAATCTGCTCCGGCAGGCCGCCACAATTGAGCGCGACGAAGTGCTTGTCGCGCCGTCCGCCAAAGTCGTGCAGGCTGCGCGCGATCAACTCCTTGCCAGTGCCCGTCTCGCCCGTGATCAGCACCGACACCGACGTGTCGGCGAGCCGCAAAATCTTCTTGCGCACTTCGGCGATCGCCGGCGACTTGCCGAGCACCAGCGCCTCGATGCCCTGCCAGTTGTCGAGCGCCGCCCGCAAGCCCTGCACCTCAAGCGTGAGGCGCCGCTTCTCGACCGCGCGCGCGACGCGCCCCGCAATATGGTCGGACGAAAAAGGCTTCTCGATGAAGTCGTACGCGCCGACCTGCATCGCGCCCACGGCCGTCGAGATATCGGCATGCCCGCTAATCAGCACGACAGGGATCTGCGAATCGATCGCCATCACCTTGTCGAGCAGCTGCAATCCGTCGATGCCCGGCATCCGCACATCCGACACGATCACGAGCGGCGCACCCGGTGCGACTTCGGCCAGCGCCTGCGCCGCCGATTCGAACGCGCTGACGGGAAACCCCGCCAACGCCACGGCCTGCTCGACGCCGAAGCGGACGTTCTCATCGTCCTCGACGACGAGCACGCGAATTTCATCTCCCATGAACCACCCTCTGCGACGTTGCCGCCGCGAATTCGATAGTGAATTGTGCGCCGCCGTCCGCGCCGCTGTCTGCAAGATTCGCGGCGGAAATCTTCGCGCCGAAACCCTCGACGATACGCGACGAGATGGCGAGCCCGAGGCCCAGGCCTTGCCCGCGCGGCTTGGTCGTCACGAACGGCTCGAACAGATGCGCGAGCACGTCGGGCGCGATGCCGGGGCCGCTATCCGCGATAGTGAACAGCACGCGCTCGCGCGCGTCGGGATCAGCGGCAGCAATCGTAATCACGCGCTTCGGTTCGTTGCGCACGGCGTCGAGCGCGTTGCCCAGCAGATTGACGATCACCTGCTGCAACTGGCTCGATTCCGCCCATACCGTCGTGCCCGCCGGAATCTTCACGTCGAGTTGCACGCCTTCGTCGCGGATGCGCGCTTCGTAGATGAGCCGTGCGTGCGCGACGGCTTCGCTCAGCGACACCGCCACCCGCTCGACATCGGGCTTGCGCGCGAAGGTCTTCAACTCGCCCGTCAGCACGGCCATGCTGTCGACGAGTTTCGCCACGCGCTCCAGATTCGCCACCGCCTGCGCGGGCTGATTGCGCTCGAAGAACGTGCGCGCGTTGTCGCACAGCGTGCGGATCGCGACGAGCGGCTGGTTCAGCTCGTGCGTGAGGCCCGCGGCCATCTGCCCGAGCACGGCGAGCTTGCCCGCATGCACGACCTCCTGCTGCGAGTCGCGCAGACGCTGCTCGGTCCGCTTGCGCTCGACGATCTCCTGCTTCATCCGTTCATTGGTTTCCACGAGCGCGGCCGTGCGTTGCGCGACGGTCATCTCCAGCCGGTCATTCGCGAGGCGCAACGCGTCTTGCGCCTTGAGCTTTTCGGCGATCGTGCGGCGCCGCTGGGTCGCGTACAACGCATACAGCCCGGCGATCAGAAACGCGCCCGTCACGAACGCGAGCGCAATCTGCTGCTGACGCCGCGCGGCGGCAACGTCGAGCAGCACCATGATCGAGTCGCCCGCTTGCGGCGCGGTCCGCGACATCACGAGAAACTGCGTGGTCCGGCCCGCCCGCCGCCAGTCGGGAAAGCGCCCGAGCCACGCCGTGCCGTCCCAGTCGGCGACCCGCCGATAAAGCAACGCATCGACGTTGCGGCCCGCGTATTGACGCGAAGCCTGAATATCGCGCTGCTGCTGCGCGGTGATCGGCCGGAACGCGGTGAACTTCCACGCCGGCACCGTCGAGATGACGATGACCCCGTTGCTGTCGATTACCACAGCCGCTTCGCCGGGCGTGCGCCATGCCGCTTCGAGCGCATCGACGCTCAGCTTCACGGCCGCCACGCCGATCGGCTTTCCCGCGTCGCGCACGGCGCTCGAGAAGTACAGGCCCGGCATGCCCGTGTTCGTGCCGATGCCGAAGAAGCGCCCCGCGCCGTGCGCGAGCGCGTCGTTGAAGTACGGCCGATAGGAAACGTTGGTGCCGACGAAGCTGAACGACTGGTTCCAGTTGCTCGCGGCGATCACCGAGCCTTGCAGGTCGATCACGTCGACGGCGAGACTGCCTGCGTCGTTGTTGACGGCTTCGAGATACGTGTTGACTTCCTGCAGCAGCTCAGGCGATGCGCGCGAGCCTGCGCCCAGCAGCGCGCGCACGCTGTCCTGCCGCGCGACGATGGCGGGCATCATCTCGAAGCGGCCCAGCTCGCTTTTCAGGCTGGCGGCGTACAGGTCCAGCCGATGCGCGCCGACTTGCGCGAGCGCATCGATCGCGCGGTCCCACGCAAATTCGACGGCCGCGGCCGCCGCGCCGAGATACAGCGCGCCAGCAGCGGCCCATGCCCACAACGGTATGCCTCTTATTCTCACGCGCACATTCAACCTCATCGATGCCCGACGCCGGATGCCGGCTTGCGCGGGACTCGCGCACGGCACCTTATACGAAAACGGGCGGCGCAAGCTGATCGCGCCGCCCGCCGCCGCGCCGCATCGGGCGCGGACGCGTCAGCCGAAATGCGCGAGCAGGATCAACGTCAGCGTCACCACGATCGCGCCGCCGATGCGCGTCGCGATCTGCGCGAACGGCATCAGCGTCATGCGGTTCGCCGCCGTCAGGATCGCGACGTCGCCCGTGCCGCCCTGGCCGCTGTGGCAGGCGTTCACGATCGCGGTGTCGATAGGGTACATCTTCAGGAAGCGCCCAACCACAAAGCCCGTGCCCATCAGCGTCGCCACGGTCACGACGATGGTCACGATATTGGCGAACGTGAATGCGGCGATCAGCTTGTCCCACGGCGTCATCGCGACGCCGATTGCGAACAGCAGCGGATACGTGACAGCCGTCGAGAAGAACTTGTAGACAACGAACGCGCCTTCCTGCAACTGCGGCGAGACCGCGCGCGCGAGCTTCACCAGCACCGCGAGGAACAGCATTGCGACGGGCGCGGGCAGACCGAACAGATTGCGGCACATCAGGCCGAGCAGGTAAAGCGTGATCGCGGTGATGCCGGCGGCGGCAATATGCGTGACGTCGATATGGCCGCTGATTTCTTCCTTCACCGGGTCCATTTCATCCTTCTCGCCGACCTGCAGACGCCCGTTGCCCGTCAGATGCGGAAGACGCTTGCCGAGCATGTCGAGTGCGCCGGCCAGCACGATCGCCGTCAGGCTGCCGAGCATCACGGGCGGCAGCACCTGCGCGAACAGCTCGCCCTGCGGCAGATGCATGATTTCCGAATAGCCGATGGACAGCGGAATCGCGCCCTCGCCGACGCCGCCCGCCATGATGGGCACGACGATATACAGCAGCGTATGGCGCACGCCGAGTCCGAACATCGCGCCGACCGCCGTGCCGACGATGGCCGCCGCAATCGAACCGACCGCCAGCGGCACGAAGATCTTGATGAAGCCCTGGATCAGCACGCGCCGGTCCATGCTCAAAATGCTGCCGACGATGATCGACGCAATGAACAGGTACAGGAAGTTCGTCTGCTTGGTGAACTCCGTCGTCAGGTTGAGGACGGGTTTCGGCAGCAGGTGATAGTACGTGAGCGCCGACGGCACGAAGGTCGCGCAGATCGCGGCAGCGCCGATATTGCGCAGGATGGGCAGACGCTTGCCCAACTCGGCGCAGGTGAAGCCGAAGAACGCCAGTACGGCGATCGCCATCGAAATTTCGCCGGGCACCTTGCCGGTTACGGCGAAGCCCGTGATCAGCGCAAGCAGGATGAAGTAGACGGGCAGCGGAATGATGCCGATCCGGTATTCCATCAGCTTCCACCAGCCTTCCGGCCAGAAGCGTGCTTTGGTGGCGGGTTGCTGCGCGGGCGCCGGCTGCGAAGGGCCGTGGGCGTGAGAAGTGGTTTGCAAAGCATGTCTCCTTGATCTGGATGCGCGGGTGGCATCGCTTGTCTATGGCCGTGGCCAGTGGACGCCTATAGCGCAAGGGCCATGCCAGTTTTTCGCCAAGGAGAGATTATTTAAATCATTGATTTATAAAGCGTTTTATAGACCGGCAAACAAGCGCTGACGATGCCGTTCTGAGACCTCAGAATCGGCCCGGATACGCAGGCTGAGAGTTCAGCCATTCGCTAGAATCGCGGCATCGCTCGATTGGGGAAAACCATGCAGGACACATGGCAGTTCCAGATCCGGATCACCGTTTCAGACGAACGGGCTGGCGCGTTGCGCGCCGATCCTGCTGCGCAGTCATACGCGCCGCTGCATGACGTGCTGAAACGGCATCGCGCGGAATTGAAATGCCAGTTCGACGCATTCGCCGATTACGTCAAGGAAGCTGAAAAGGCCGGGACGGCTGCGTACCCGCTCTACGACTGGACGCGGCAGACCATCGAGAACCCGGAAAAGAAAGCAAAGTATCTGCGCTCCTTCACCGTGTACGTGGAGGGCGAGCAGATCTATGCGAAAGAGACGGCCGACTCGCTCGAAGCAGCGCTCTCGTCGCTGGCGCTGGACCGTGCGTCGGGCATCGAACGCGTGTTCAAGTACGACACGAATCCCGCTCATAACCCGCAGCCGCCGCAATCGGGCGGCAAAGCGCAATAGCCGGTCCGCCGCATCCATCGTCTGAAGGACGCCAGCGAACCGGCCACCGCAGCGCACATCACACCAACGCGATTTCGACGTCGATATTGCCGCGCGTTGCCTTCGAATACGGGCACGTCTGGTGTGCCGCATCGACGATCTTCTGCGCGATATCAGCGCTCACGCCCGGCAGGCTCACGTTCAGACGCGCCTGCAGGAAGTAGCCGCCCTCGCCCGTGCCGAGATCGACTTCGGCGTTCACGTTGGTATCGGCGGGCAGCGTCACTTTCAGATCGCGCGCCGCCAGTCCCATTGCGCCGATAAAACACGCCGACCAGCCTGCCGCGAACAGTTGCTCGGGGTTCGTGCCCTTGCCGCTCGATCCCGGCGGCGAAAGCTGGATATCCAGCCGGCCGTCCGAGCTGCGCGCCGCGCCTTCACGGCCGCCCGTAGTTTGCGTCTTGCCTGTGTACAGGACGTTATCGATTCTTGCCATGATGTTCTCTATCCTCTGCTCGCCGATTAGTGATGCTTGAAGGTCGACAGGCCGAACTCGCTCGAAATGGTGCGGTGACCCGACTGAACGGTCTGGGTCGCTACGCCACCCATATCGTCGTTGGCGGCTGCATTGCGGCCTGCGTCGGCAACGATGGCGCTCGGGCCTTGCTGCGACACGGGCGCGCCCTGCAGCGGGTTGTAATGCGGCGCCGGGCCGTAGCCGCTCGCGAAGGCCGAAGTGGACGCTGCTACGCCAAGGGCAAACCAGACTGCGACTTTGAAGAACTTGTTCATGTTGAACTCCGCCAGGTAGAGGCACCCGCCTAAGGGCGCCATAACTTTAAAAATTCCGTGGATCACGCCTCTCCGACGTCACCCACCTCTTTCAACCGCACACGATTGCATCGCGTACGACACATTCTACGTTCAAATTTTTTCCTGTCAAGCGCGATTTAATCGTGTGCGATGCATTTGTCGAGAAAAAAGCCGGAAATCCGGCTTGATGACGCGCCTGGCACGGAGCGTCAACTGGCGCGGCAAGCCCCGCCGCGCCGCGTCAGGCGGTGCTCAGTCCTGCTCGCTCACCGCCTTGACCAGGTTGTTGCGCAGCGTGACGATGGACTTCTGCATCTTGGAGAACTCGTCAGGCGCGAGGCCGCAAGCCTCCACCAGATCCATACCGAACGCCTTTTCGCGCAGCTTCCGGCCGGCCTTGGTCAGGCTGACGCGCACCTGGCGCTCGTCTTCCGGATCGCGCTGGCGCTCCAGATAGCCCATCCCCTCGAGCTTCTTCAGAATCGGCGTGAGCGTGTTCGATTCGAGAAAGAGTTTTTCACCGAGACCGCTGACGGTCTGATGGTCCTCTTCCCACAGCGCAATCACGGTGATGTATTGCGTGTACGTGAGTCCCAGTTCTTCCAGAATCGGCTTGTAAGCCTTGCCGAATGCCAGGTTCGCCGAGTAAACGGCAAAGCACAGGAAGTCGGCGAGCTTCGGGTTCGTGTCTTCTGCCTTGGCGGTGGTCTTCATTTGCGTCCTCGTTGGCACGAGACGGATGTCTCTACAAGAACGCATTATACATCGTGTGCGATTTAATCGGAAATGCTTGACATTACATAAAGGTTGCGGGCAGGCGCCCGCCCGCTTCAGTACACATCCCGCACGTAGCGCCGGTCCTTAGTCATCGCGCCAACGTATTCCTCCGCGCGCTCCGCGCTCAGCCCGCCGTGTTGCGCGACCACTTCCTTCAACGCGGCATCGACGTCCTTCGCCATCCGGCTCGCGTCGCCGCACACGTAGAAGTGCGCGCCCTCTTCGAGCCACGCCCACAGTTGCGCACCCTGCTCGCGCATCCGGTCCTGCACGTAGACCTTGTCGGCCTGATCGCGCGAGAACGCCAGATCGAGCCGCGTCAGCAGTCCGCTTTGCTGCATGCTTTCGAGTTCGTCGCGATAGTAGAAGTCGGTTGCCGCATGTTGTTCGCCGAAGAAGAGCCAGTTGCGCCCTGTCGCGCCGCGTGCGCTGCGCTCGTGCAGGAAGCCGCGGAACGGCGCGACGCCCGTGCCCGGCCCGACCATGATCATTGGCGTGTCGCCGCTGCGCGGCGGACGGAAATGCGCGGACTTTTGCACGAAGACAGGCACGCTGACGTCGTGCGCGCGATCCGCGAGAAACGTCGACGACACACCTTTGCGGTTGCGCCTGCCGTTGTTGTAGCGCACAGCGGCCACCGTCAGATGGACCTCGCCCGCATGCGCCTTCGGGCTCGATGCGATCGAATAGAGCCGCGGCTGCAGACGCTTGAGCACACCGAGCAACTCGCTGGCCGACAGATCGGCGGGAAACTCGTGCAGCACGTCGGCGAGTTGCTGGCCCCATAGCCATTGCTTCAGATCGGCCTTGCGCTCATCGGCGAGCAGCTTCGCGAGCGCATCGTTGCGGCTGCGCGATGCGATCAGTTGCAGCGCTTCCGCGCTCGGCCGCGCGATCTCATAGTGCCGCGCCAATGCCTCGGCGATCCGCATGTCGCCGACACCCGTCACATGCACCGACGCGTCCGCCTTCACGCCCGACAGATCGATCAGTTCGTCGACGAGTTCAGGGCAGTTTTTCGGCCACACGCCCAACGCATCGCCCGCTTCGTATTCGAGGTTCGAATCGCCGATCGCCAGCGAGAAGTAGCGCGTGTCCTTCGTGCCATTGCGATTGAGGCGCAGATTGTCGACGAGCCGCGACTGGGCGGGACTCGTCTTCGACGGCGTCGCGCCAGGCAGCACGGAGGGAATCACGCCTTGCGCGGGCACTTCGTATAGCAACGCGTCGTCGGCCTTGATCTTCGCGATCACGGCTTCGAGCCACTTGTCGGCGGCCGGCTGAAAATCCGTGTCGCAATCGACACGCGCATGCAGCCGCTTCGCGCCCAGCTCGGCGAAGCGATCGTCGAGCTTGCGGCCGTGGCCGCAGAACTGGTCGTAACTGGGGTCGCCGAATCCGAGCACCGCGTATTGCTGATCGACGAGGCGCGGCGTGCTGTCGGCCTGCAATGCGTTCCAGAAGCTCTGGCCATTGTCGGGCGCGTCACCGTCGCCGAACGTGCTCGTCATCAGCAGCACGTATTTGCTCTGCGCGAGCGCGGCGACGGGCATGTCCGCCATGCACGACATGCGGATTTCGAAGCCGGACTCCATCAGTTGCGTCGCGTATTGCTCGGTCAGCGATTCGATGTTGCCCGTCTGCGATGCCCACAACAGCGCGACCTTGGGCCGTGCGTGCGCGATGCGCACAGCAGGCCCGCCGACCGCTGCGGGTTGCGTAACGGACGTCAGCGCCATGCCGGATTCCGGCGCACGGCTGAAAAGACCCGCGAGCATGCCGTCGAACCAGAGCCGCGCATTCGCCGACAGCGGCGCATTTGCAGGCAACGCGGGCACGCCCCGTGCCTCGCCCTGCGACGAACGCAAGCCGCTAACGAAACCCGCCATGTAGAGCCGCGCCGTGTCGTCCAGCGTCGGCGCGGGCGTGTCGGTGATGCCGAGCATGGCGGCGAGAGCGTCGATACGGGACATATCCAGTTCCTGTGGCTGACGGACCATCGCGATGGGCATTTCCTTCGCGACGGCCGGTGCTTCTTCAGTGTCGTGTGGCAGGGCTTCGACGACATCGGCTTCGACGCGCGCCAGCGCCACCGCGCAGAACTTCAGCTCGGGCTGCTGCGAGATCGCGTCGATTGCGTCGCTCGTCACCGCGTTGATGCACAGGTCGTCGCCATATACGTCGTTCCAGTGCATCGGCGCAAAGCAGTTGCCGGGGCGCACGCGCTCGGTGACGATGGCGGGCAGCACGGCGCGTCCCCGGCTCGAGCGCACTTCGACGCGGTCCTTGTCGCGCACGCCAAGCGACGCGGCGTCTTCCGGATGCAGTTCGACGAAGGGCGCAGGGTTCAGACGGTTGAGCATCGGCACCTTGCCTGTCTTCGTCATCGTGTGCCATTGATGTTGCAGGCGGCCCGTGTTCAGCACGATCGGGAATTCCGCGCCAGGCATCTCGGCGGGATCGACATGCGGACGAGCGAAGAACATCGCCTTGCCGCTCGCGGTCGGAAACACGAGCGCGGGGCGCGTGCCGTCGGGCAGCACTTTCAGCGTCTGGCTCACGCCGTCGTTGAGATAGCGCAGCGGGTTGCGGTCGGATGGGGCATCGGGCGCGCACGGCCATTGCAGCGGCGTCTCACGCAGGCGCGCATGGCTCGCGCCGCGCAGGTCGTAGCCCGTCTTCGGGTTCGACACGCGCGCGATTTCATCGAACACCTCGGCCGCCGATCCATACGTGAACGCGTCCGCAAAGCCCATCTCGCACGCGACGCGCGCAATGATCTGCCAGTCGGCGAGTGCGGCGCCGGGCGGATCGATGGCCTTCTGCATCAGCGTCATGTTGCGCTCGGAATTGATCATCACGCCTTCCGCCTCGGCCCACAGCGCGCCGGGCAGCAAGACGTCGGCGTAGCGATTGGTCTCCGTGTCGAGGAACGCGTCCTGCGCGATGACCAATTCAGCGGCCTGCAATCCGGCAATCACGTTCTGCCGGTTCGCGACGCTCGCCACCGGGTTCGTGCAGATGATCCAGCACGCCTTGATGTCGCCTGCCGCCATGCGCGAGAACATGTCGACGGTGCCGTTGCCGAGCTTCGTCTTGAGCGTGCCGCGCGGCACTTGCCACAGGTCTTCGATGAACGCGCGGTCTTCTTCGACCAGTACGGAGCGCTGGCCCGGCAAGCCCGGACCCATGTAGCCCATCTCACGCCCGCCCATGGCATTCGGCTGACCCGTCAGCGAGAACGGGCCGCTGCCGGGACGGCAGATCTTGCCCGTCGCCAGATGCAGATTGCAGATCGCGTTCGTGTTCCAGGTGCCGTGCGTGCTCTGGTTCAGGCCCATCGTCCAGCAGCTGATCCACTCGGGCGCGTCGCCGATCCATTGCGCGGCCTGGCGGATGTCGGCCTCGGGAATGCCCGTGAGCGCGGCGACTTTTTCCGGCGTGTAGTCGTCGAGGAACGCGGGCATCGTGTCCCAGCCTTCCGTGAACTCGCCGATGAAGCGCGCGTCGGTACGGCCATTCTTATGCAGCAGATGCAGCAGGCCATTGAGCAGCGCGAGATCGGTGCCCGGCTTGATCTGCATGAACAGATTCGCTTTGTCCGCCGTCGTGTTGCGGCGCGGATCGACGACGATCAGCTTCGCGCCCGCCTTCACGCGATCCATCATGCGCAGAAAGAGGATCGGGTGGCAGTCGGCCATGTTCGCGCCGATCACGAAGAACAGGTTGGCCTTGTCGAAATCCTGATACGAGCCGGGCGGGCCGTCCGCGCCCAGCGACAGCTTGTAGCCGCTGCCCGCGCTCGCCATGCACAGCCGCGAGTTCGACTCGATATTGTTGGTGCCGATAAAGCCCTTCGCGAGCTTGTTCACGAGGTACTGCGCCTCGATCGACATCTGCCCCGACACGTAGAACGACAGCGCGTCGGGACCATGCTCATCGAGAATCGCGCGCAGACGGCGGGCGGTATCGGGAATCGCGAGATCGGCGGGAACGGGAATCGGATCGGCGTCGCGCGTGCGCCGCTCGAACGCGCTTTCGAGACGGCCCGACTTGCGCAGCGCGACATGCGCCGACTGACCTTTCGTGCAGAGACGCCCGTAATTGGTCGGATGATCCTTGTCGCCGGAAATCTTGACGACCTGCCCCTCCTCGACGTGCAGCACCATGCCGCAACCGACGCCGCAGTATGGACAAACCGTCTTGATGTTCTCGCACGCCATCGTCAGAGCCCGTTCAGTAGATTACGCCGACACCCACACGTGTCCGTCTTCGACGCGTGCTGCGAATGCGCTGACCGACTTGTCGGGCGCTTCGAGGCATTCGCCCGTGCGCAGATCGAAGTGATGCTTGTAAATCGGCGAAGCGACCACGATGCGATCGCCGAGGCTGCCGATCAGTCCGCGCGACAGCACGGCCGCCTGCGATGCAGGGTCGAAGTTGTCGATGGCGTACACGCCGCCGCGCTCGCCTTCGACGCGAAACACGGCGACCTGCTCGCCATTGACGAGCGCGCAGACGCCCGTGTTCGGCACGATGTCGTCGAGCGTGCAGATGGACGTCCAGGTGGTCGGCAAACGGTCGTTGTTCATGTCGATCTCCGTACTATCGATGAGTGAATGACGTGGGTGCGTCTGGTCAAACCGTTTCCGCGGTTTCTGTCGATTGCGTCGACTGCTCGACGACGACGGGAATGCGCACGGGCCGCTGGCGCTCTTCGGGCATGGCGGGCCGGATCTGGCCGCGCGTCGGGACGAAACTGACGTTGTCGTCGGCGCTGTCGCTGTTGACGAAGTGACGGAAGCGCTTGCGCGTTTCGGGGTCGGTGACGGCCTTCTTCCACTCGCATTCGTACGTGTCGACCACGTGCTGCATTTCCTCTTCGAGTTCCGCCGCGATGCCGAGCTTGTCGTTGATGACAACATCGCGCAGATAATCCAGTCCGCCTTCGAGGTTCTCGCGCCACACGCTGGTGCGTTGCAGCCGGTCGGCCGTGCGCACGTAAAACATCAGGAAGCGGTCGATATAGCGGACCAGCGTTTCGCGGTCCAGATCCGAAGCGATCAGTTCAGCATGGCGCGGCTTCATCCCGCCGTTGCCGCACACGTAGAGATTCCAGCCCTTTTCCGTCGCGATGATGCCGACGTCCTTGCTTTGCGCCTCCGCGCACTCGCGCGTGCAGCCCGACACCGCGAACTTGATCTTGTGCGGCGAGCGCAGACCCTTGTAGCGGTTCTCGATATCGATCGCGAGGCCAACGGAATCGTCGACGCCATAGCGGCACCATGTCGAGCCCACGCACGATTTCACCGTGCGCAGCGACTTGCCGTACGCATGGCCCGATTCGAAACCGGCGGCGATCAGCTCTTCCCAAATCAACGGCAACTGTTCGACGCGCGCGCCGAACAGATCGACGCGCTGCCCGCCCGTGACCTTCGTATAAAGACCATATTTCTTCGCGACCTGACCGACTGCGATCAACCCGTCCGGCGTCACTTCGCCGCCCGGCATGCGCGGCACGACGGAATACGTGCCGTCGCGCTGGATGTTCGCGAGGTAGTAGTCGTTCGTGTCCTGCAGGCTGGCGTGCTCTTTCTTCAGCACGAACTCGTTCCAGCACGATGCGAGAATGCCGGCGACGGCGGGCTTGCAGATATCGCAGCCAAGGCCGTGGCCATGCTTGTTTAGCAGCGCGCCGAAAGTCTCGATGCGCTCGACGCGAACGATGTGATACAGCTCCTGACGCGAAAACGGAAAGTGCTCGCACAGATGATTGTTGACGGCGAGACCTTGCTTCTTCATCTCGGCCTTCATCACCTGCGTGACGAGCGGCACGCAGCCGCCGCATGCCGTGCCAGCCTTCGTCGCGCCCTTCACGTCGCCGATGGTCGTCGCGCCGGCGCAAACGGCTGCGCAGATCGCGCCCTTCGAGATGTTGTTGCACGAACAGATCTGCGCGCTTTCGGGCAAAGCATCGACGCCGAGTGCGGGCTTCGCGTTGCCGTCCGCTTGCGGCAGGATCAGAAATTCCGGCGACTCCGGCAACTGGATGCGGTTCAGCATCATCTGCAGCAGCGTGCCATATTCGCTCGCGTCACCGACCATCACGCCGCCGAGCAGAAACTTGCCACAGTCGGACACGACGAGCTTCTTGTAGACCTGCTTGCGCTCGTCGCTGAACTGATACGTACGGCTGCCCGCCGTCGCCGCGTGCGCGTCGCCGAGGCTCGCCACATCGACGCCCATCAGCTTGAGCTTCGTGCTCATGTCAGCGCCCGCAAATGCGGCCTCCTGTTCTCCGAGCAACTGCTTTGCCGTCACGCGCGCCATTTCGTAGCCCGGCGCAACGAGCCCAAAAATCTGGCCGTTCCACAGCGCGCATTCGCCGATCGCGTAGATGTCGGCATCGCTAGTGCGGCAATGATTGTCGATCACAATGCCGCCGCGCGGGCCCACTGCGAGGCCGCTGGCGCGCGCGATCTCGTCGCGCGGACGGATGCCCGCGGAGAACACGATCATGTCGGTGTCGAGATGCGTGCCATCGGCGAACTGCATGCGGTGCGTGTCGTCTTCGCCGTCGACGATTTCCAGCGTGTTCTTCTGCGTATGCACGGTCACGCCGAGTTCTTCGATCTTGCCGCGCAACACTTTGCCGCCGCCGTCGTCGACCTGCACGGCCATCAGACGCGGTGCGAATTCGACGACATGGGTTTCGAGGCCCAGGTCGCGCAATGCCTTCGCGCATTCCAGACCGAGCAGGCCACCGCCGATCACGACGCCCGTCTTCGAGCGCGCGCCGCATTCCTGCATCGCTTCGAGGTCTTCGATCGTGCGGTAGACGAAGCAGTCCTTGCGATCCTTGCCCGGCACGGGCGGCACGAATGCATACGAGCCGCTGGCGATCACAAGCTTGTCGTACGAAAGCGTTTCGCCCGTCGAGGTCGTCACCGTGTGCGCGTCGCGATCGATCGATACGGCCTTCGCGTTCAGGCGCAGGAGCATGTCGTCGCGATCGAAGAAGCCGGGGGCGACCAGCGACAGATCGTCGGCGGACTTGCCCGAGAAGAACTCCGACAGATGCACGCGATCGTAGGCGGGACGCGGCTCTTCGCACAGCACGGTAATGTCGAGGCGCGCCGTGGCTTGTTCCGCGAGGCATTCGAGCAGTTTGTGGCCGACCATGCCGTGGCCGATAACGATGACTTTCATGTCGCCGATCCTGTCAGAGAGGGGATTCATTGATTTAATTCGTTGCGCCGAGTGCGGCATCGCGGGCGGTGTGTTCGGCGGAGAAGCGCACGGCGATCGCGCAGATCGCGGACGCGCTGACGAAGCCGCCGAGCGTCAACAGCGTTTGATGCAGGTCGCCCATGCCCTTCGCCAGAAAGCCCGCTGCCACCGCGCCGACATTGCCGCCCGCGCCGACGATTCCCGCGACGCCGCCGAGCGCCTTGCGATCGATGAACGGCACGAGCGCGTAGGTCGCGCCGCACGCCATGTGCGTGAAGAGACCGAACAGCAACATCGCGATCACGGCGAGCGCCGCGTGGTTTGCCTGCGAGAAAAGCAGCAGGCCGACGCCTTCGCCGGCGATCAGCGCGAACAGCAGCATCGAGCGCGCGGACAGTCCGCGACGCTTCGCGCCCCAGTCCGACAACAGACCGCCGAGCGGGCGCGCGAAGATCGCGAGCAGACCGAAGCTGCCCGCCGCGAGACCGGCGTCGCGCAGCGACAACTGGAAATGATCGACGTAATAGATGGCCGCGACGTTGTGGATGAACACCTCGACGCCGAAGCACGCGGCGTAGGTGACGAACAGCATCCACACGCGATAGTTGCGCGAGGCCGCGAGCAGGCTCGCCCAGCCGCCTTTCTTGCCGCTATCGACGGCGATGCCGCGCGCGCGCAGTTCCGTGAAATTGCCTTGCGGGCAGTCCTGCGTGAAGCGCCAGTAGAGCGCGGCCATGATGGGCATCGCTATGCCCGGCAGCACCAGCGTCAGACGCCATGCGTCGCCGTTGCTCGCACCCAGCGCGACGGCGCCGGCGAGCATCAGCGGCACGAGTATCTGCGCGGCGCCTGCACCTGCATTGCCCCAGCCTGCACTCGTCGCGTTCGCCGTGCCGACCACGTTGGGCGCGAACATCACCGACGTGTGATATTGCGTGATCACGAAGCTCGCGCCGACCGCGCCGATGCCGAGCCGGCACAACAGGAACGTTGTGTAGCTGTGCGCAAGCGCCGCGCCGAGCACGGGCAGCGCTCCGACCATCATCAACGCGACGTAGACCTTGCGCGGACCGAAGCGGTCGCACATCGGACCGACGATCAGACGCACGAGAATCGTGATCGAGACGGCGGCGATGTTGATGTTCGCGACCTGATCCGCTGTGAGGTGGAACTCCTGCTTGATGAGCGGCATCAGCGGCGCGCACGCGAACCACGCGAAAAAGCAGACGAAGAACGCCATCCACGCGAAGTGGAAGGCGCGCATGGCGGGCGTGCGCCAGTTCAGCAGATCGATCGATGTGGCTTTGTCGGTCATGTTCCAGGCCTGTAAACGACTACGGCGTCCCGCGAATCGGGTGCGAGACCAGATTCAGGGGACGCCGTTGTCCAAAATTCGTCGGTGCGTGGGGATGCTGCTTTGCGGCTCGTCGTTGAGCCGCGATGTGGGGTTTATCGCAAGGTGTGTGCCATGTGGGCTATTCGTGGCGCGGAGGCTTTGCTGGATTGGGTTTGCGAGCGGTTTGCGGGTTTGACTGCGAGGTTGTCCGCTGATTCATGGTGAGGCTTGCCGGCACTTTGCTGGTGCAGCGCAGCACTGTGGGCGTGCGTGGAGGTAGCGCGGATGTGGTGCGGATTTCGTCGGTTGCGGGACAAGGGAGTGTCGCGTTGTTTGCGCTCCGCGAGCGTCGCGCGAGCCTTTGCACTGTTTGACAGATGCGTCAGCCACTGCTGCCAGTTTTCGTGTTCCGCAAACGAGGAACACGCTATGAGCAAAGAACGAAGCGAAGAAAATCTTTCTCCGCGCGATAAGGAGATCGATGCGCAGGCCGCGGCACTGAAAGCCCGCCTGGAAATCGCCCTATCGATGCTTGAACTGCACCAGGACCGGCTGCGTGAGCAGGACGAGCTAATAAGGGCGACGAGGTAACTGGATAGTATGTGAATATCTTCAATAGAAACTCGCCAATTGTGGCAAGCCTCCAACCCCGAGTCTTGATATCACTAGTCATTGACACGTTCGGCTAGTCGAATTCAAGGACCGACATCTTGATCGGGGAGCGTCGGCTGCTCCAGCTTTACCGTTACCAGCGACTTTAACGCTGGATGATAAATCGCGAGAACGTTGAGCGCTGTGATCCCTAGCCGACGAGCTACCTCTTCGCCCAACTCGTCTCCGATGGCGGATAGTGGCCAGTCTGCAACGACTGTCGACTCTTTGAACGACTGAATGTCGGAATCCTTGACGACGAAGACGGATAGTTTTTTTTCCGCATCGTCGTAAGACACAACGAAAGAACTTTTAGGGAGTGGATGTTGCATCAATGCCCTCGACACTGGTTATAAATCCCGAATGCATTCGCCTTGCAAGATACATATGTGTATGGATCACCCGTCATTGCCGCATAAAGTTTGCACTGCTCCAGACGCGCCTCGTATTCGGCAAAACATTCCGCCTCCTGCACTTCGCTTACACCGCGCCCGGCCATCGTCAATACGTTATCACTCTCAGGCAATACATCGAGTTTGAAGGACTGCGCATCGCTGAATCGAGTCGAACCGTCCGAGCCTTCTTCGTCAACGGCGAAATGGTCTGCCGCGTTGTTGGCATGTATTGGCATGCCCTCGGCATCACTATTCTTCGAGCAAATGCCGGCTGTGAGCGCCGCCATCTCCGCCCACGCCGCCTTCAACTGCGCTTCCCGCGTAGCAGGATCGTATGGGCCTCTCAATACCGGCTCGCCGTTCGACACCGGCGGACCGGGACCGGCATTCTCGAAAGCGGCCCATTTTCCCCGGCCGAATCCGCCAGCGCTGCTGAACCCACTACCATTCGACGACCATCGCTCCGGCGCACAATCCGGGCGCATCACTCGCGGCAGAGCACGCCATTCCCGGTTGATAACGGGCACGAGTCGCCCCGTAGCAACCGCTTCCCGCAGCGCTTTTTCGATACCTTTGTTATCGATCGGCAAGTTCCAGTGCACAACATCCAGCAGATCGCGCAGAAACGAACGTACGACATCAAGTTCACGGTTACCGGTCGCCGTCCGCAGGTCCGAGCACGGCCGAAAGTAAAGATCGAAGTCGCGCTTATCCCGTTCGCGCTGTTTGCGCGCCTCTTCTTCCGCTTCGCCTCCAGCGTCGATCCGGAATGAGCACGACCCGTCGCGCGTCCAGCTATCCCGTCCGCCTAATGACGGCGACCTTCGCAGTTCCCGCGACAGCCGCCGATACTGCCACGCGGGATGCAGCGTACATTTCCACCCATTCTCCAGCGGTACATCGAGCGTATTCCATTGCATAGATATCCGAATCAATCTCTGCAGAAAGAGACGGTATATCTAGCATGAAACTCAAGCCACTCTGTAAAACAAGGTAAAGGCGCAACGGACGCGCCGCCGCTCAATACCCTTCCCGCGCCTCCCTCAACTCCCCCGCAATGAAATCGACAAACGTCCGAATCCGCGCCGACATCTGATGCCGTTGCGAATACACGGCAAAAATATCGGCACCCGGCGTCTCATACCCAGGCAGCACCTGCACGAGCCGCCCATCCGCAAGATACTCATTGATATCCCACTCCGCGCGCATCAGAACACCGTGCCCTTCGAGCGCCCACTTCACCGCGATCTCGCCGTCATTCGTCGTCAGATTGCCGTTGATGCGCACCGCCTCTGTCTTGCGCGCAGCGCCGCGCCCCGTCGCGAGCCGCCACACGCCATACGCTTCGTCGCCCTGCCGTATGCCGATGCAGTTGTGCCTCACCAGTTCGTGCGGGGTGAGCGGCACCCCATACTCGGCGATATACGAAGGCGCCGCGCATAACAACCTGCGATTCGCCGCAAGCCGTCGCGCGACGACGCGGGTATCGGGCGGCTCGCCGAAGCGGATGCAGACGTCGAAGGCGTCGTCGGTGAGCGGCGGAGGCGTAACGGACAACTGCAACTGCACTGCGACCTGCGGATAACGGTTCACGAAACGCGAGATCGCCGGCGCCACATGACTGCGCCCAAACCCAAGCGTCGCATTCACTCGCAGCAACCCCTTCGGGCTCTTCTTCGCGCTGCCCAGCAGTTCGGACAATGCGTCGATCTCATCGAGTATCCGCCGCGCGTGCTCCAGGTACACCTCGCCTTCGGGCGTCAGCATCATCCGGCGCGTCGTCCGGTTCACGAGCGGCACGCCCGCGCGCTGCTCCATCTGCGTCAGACGCTTGCTCACGGCCGCGGGCGTCAAACCCAGTTCGCGCGCCGCCGCGCTCAGGCTGCCTGACGCGGCGAGCGTCGAGAAAAAGCTCAGATCGGTCGCTTGAACGGTCTCGGTCACGGCTCGATTTGTGAATTGAAGTTAAAGATGCTTTGAGTTTAGCACCGGTTACTGCGCTTCCAGTTAGGTACAGTCAGCTCCATTCCAAATCAATTGAAGGAGCGAGACATGAACACCTATCGCATTGCGACGATCCCCGGCGACGGCATCGGCAAGGAAGTCGTGCCGGCGGGCAAGGAAGTGCTGGAAGCGCTGGCGCGTACCAGCAACAGCTTCAAATTCGAGTTCGAAAACTTCGACTGGGGCGCCGACTACTACCGCGAGCACGGCGTGATGATGCCCGCCGACGGCCTCGACGCGATCCGCAACAAGGACGCCATCCTGTTCGGCTCGGCAGGCGACCCCGACGTGCCAGATCACGTGACGCTGTGGGGCCTGCGCCTGAAAATCTGCCAGGGCTTCGATCAATACGCGAACGTGCGGCCGACGCGCATTCTCCCCGGCATCGACGCACCGCTGAAGCGCTGCACGCCCGAAGACCTGAACTGGGTGATCGTCCGCGAAAACTCCGAGGGCGAATATTCGGGCGTCGGTGGCCGCGTGCATCAGGGTCATCCGATCGAAGCCGCCACCGACGTCTCCATCATGACGCGCGCCGGCGTCGAACGCATCATGCGCTTCGCGTTCCGTCTCGCGCAATCGCGCCCCCGCAAGCTGCTCACCGTCATCACGAAGAGCAACGCGCAGCGCCACGCGATGGTGATGTGGGACGAAATCGCACTGCAGATTTCGAAAGAGTTTCCGGACGTCAAATGGGACAAGGAACTCGTCGATGCGTCGACGGCACGCATGATCAACCGCCCGGCATCGCTCGACACCATCGTCGCGACCAACCTGCACGCCGACATCCTGAGCGACCTCGCCGCCGCGCTGGCGGGCAGCCTCGGCATTGCGCCGACGGGCAACATCGACCCGGAGCGCCGTTATCCGTCAATGTTCGAACCGATCCACGGCTCAGCGTTCGACATCATGGGCAAGGGTCTCGCGAATCCGATCGGCACGTTCTGGTCCGTCGTGATGCTGCTCGAGCATCTCGGCGAATTCGAAGCCGCAAAGCGTGTGATGAGCGCAGTCGAAACCGTCACCGCGGACCCGTCGCTGCATACGGGCGATCTTGGCGGCAAGGCGACGACGGCGCAAGTGACGGCAGCCGTCTGTGCGCTCGTCGAAAAGGTACCCGTAGCCGCATAACGCGCATGCAAATCCGTTGTCGCGCGGCTTTCGCCGCCGCGACAACGGGCGCAGCGAAAGGCGCGCCCAAAGGCTTCACGCACACAACAACAACTGACCCGCAAACGGCAGACAACGCGTGAAGCCTGAATTGTCCGGCACAGCCGGCTCAACCTCCAAGGAGGAGACACATGCAACCCGAACTCGAATCGCGAGTATCGCGCAAGCTCATGCTACGGATCATTCCGTTCGTGATGCTGCTCTACTTCGTCAGCTTTCTCGATCGTGTCAACGTCGGTTTCGCCGCCATGACGATGAACAAGGCAATCGGTCTTTCGCCGACGGCATTCGGCTTCGGCGGCGGGCTGTTCTTCATCGGCTACTTTCTGTTCGAAGTGCCGTCGAATCTCATCCTGCATCGCGTCGGCGCAAGGCTCTGGATCGCGCGCGTGATGGTGACGTGGGGCATCGTGTCGGCGGCTTCGGCGTTCGTCACGGGACCGACCAGCTTCTATGTATTGCGCTTCGTGCTGGGCGTCGCGGAAGCGGGCTTCTTTCCCGGCATCATCCTGTATCTGAGCCTCTGGTTTCCGGGCAAGCAGCGCGCGGCAGCCGCTGCATGGTTCATGGCCGCTGCGCCGATCTCGACGGCCATCGGCTCGCCGATCTCCGGCGCGATCATGCAGTTGCCGCCGATGTTCGGCCTCGCCGACTGGCAATTGCTTTACATCATCGAGGCCGTGCCCGCCGTCGTGCTCGGCTTCGTCGTGTTGAAGTTTTTGACCGACACACCGTCGAAAGCGCACTGGCTGAAGGACGACGAGCGCGAATGGCTGATCGCGAAGCTCAAGGCCGAAGCCGACGAGCGCAAAGGTCACTCGGGACATACGGCGGGCGCGCTGAGTGCGTTGCGCGATCCGCGTGTGCTCGCGCTTGCATTGATCTACTTCGGCACGTCGGCGGGTTTGTATACGCTTGGTCTGTGGGCACCGCTCATCATCCGGCAGTACGGGTTCAGCGCGCTGCAAACGGGCCTGCTGGCGGGCATTCCGAGCGTCCTTGCGGTGATTGCGATGGTGTTGTGGGCGCGGCACTCCGACCGGACTGAAGAACGCACGTGGCACATCGTCATTCCTTGCGCGCTGGCGTGCATCGGCTTCATCTTCGCGGGTCAGGCAGGTACTGCGCTCTTGATCGTGCTCGCACTGGTGGTCGTCAATGTCGGCATCAGCGCGGCGAAGGCGCCGCTGTGGGCGATGCCGAGCATGTTCCTCTCAGGCGCAGGCGCCGCAGCGGGCATCGCGATGATCAATTCGGTTGGCAATCTGGGCGGCTTCGTCGGTCCGTTTGCGATTGGCTGGCTCAAGAACGTGACGGGAGGATATGCAGCAGGCCTGTACGTGGTCGGCGCGACGCTGGCCGTCTCGGCGGTCGTCACGCTGATGCTGAGCCGCAAGGCCGCGCAGCAACCCGCCACTGCCTGCATGCGGCACGATCATTGATCGTTTCTAAATGAACACGGGCCGGTCCGACGGAAACGTCACCGGCCCATCCTTCTGATCTTCTCCTTCCCGTCGCCGAACGCTTTGCGAGCCGTCCCCGTAGCCTGTTGCAAATCGCCCTTCAGTTGCTGCGTGCGATTGCCCGTTACCTTGCCGACCACCTCGTTGACCTTGCCCTTCACCTGCTGTGCAACCCCTTTGATCTGATCGCGGTTCATGTCGCTCTCCCTGTCGATTAGCGCATAGGCGCCATCGGAGTAAGTGACATGCAATTCACGCGCCAACGCTTGCTGTAGCCGTGTAGCGCGTTTCAAGCCCGGCACGAAAGCGTTTTCATGACAACGCGCCGGTAACTTATACCAACGCATCATTCGACATCCGCCGCAACCCGCTGCGCGGCCCACGTCTCCAGTTCTTCAGCCGATATCGCCGGCGAATACAGGAATCCCTGCAACTCATCACAACCGATGCTACGCAGCGTGTTCGCTTCGTCCTCGTTTTCGACGCCCTCCGCGACCACGCGCAGACCCAACTCATGCCCAAGCTCGATGATCGCCTTGATGACGGCCAGATCGGCCGGCGCATCGAGCATGTCGCGAACGAACGCCCTGTCGATCTTCAATCGATCCAGCGGAAAACGGTTCAAATAGCTAAGGCTCGAATAGCCCGTGCCGAAATCGTCGAGCGATAGCTTCACGCCAAGCGCGCGTATCGCGCGAATCGCTTCGAGATAGTTCTCCGCGCTATCCATCAACACCGTTTCAGTGATTTCGAGTTCCAGCCGCTGCGGCGCGACGCCATGCATCGCGAGACTGCGCCGCAACGTGTCGACGATATCCGCGTCGCGCAACTGGATCGCCGACAGATTGATCGACATGCGCAACTCGCCCATCTCGTCGTCGCGCCAGCGCGCGAGTTGCCGGCACGCTTCGTCTATCACCCATGCGCCGATCGGAATGATCAGCCGCGTCTCTTCGGCGATGGGAATGAACTGCGCGGGCGTCACCGCGCCGAGTTGAGGATGGGTCCAGCGCAGCAAGCCCTCGACACTGACGAGCGCGCCCGTTTGCGCATCGAGACACGGTTGAAAAGCCAGCCGCAGTTCGTGCCGTTCGATAGCTGTGCGCATGCAGGCTTCGAGCGTGAGCCGCTGGCGCGCGCGCTCCGCCATATCCGGCGAGAAGAACTTCACGAGGTTGCGCCCCGCTGCCTTCGCCTGATACATCGCGGCATCGGCGTTCTGCATCAGCGTTTCGATGTCCGTGCCGTCGTCGGGATAGAGCGCGACGCCCGCGCTGCACGCGACCTGCAGCGTGACGCCGCCGATCGCATGCGGCTCGCGCACGAGCGGCAGCAGACGTTCGTCGATGGTGCGCGCAACATCGGCCGCGCTGCCCGCATCCGCGAGAATCATTGTGAACTCGTCGCCGCCCAGCCGGCTCACGGTATCGCTGCTGCGCACGGCCTGCACGAGACGCCGCGAAACGGAACGCAGCAAGCCATCGCCGATATGATGGCCGAGCGAATCGTTGATGTCCTTGAAGCGGTCGAGGTCGATGAAGAGCACGGCCACGCGTTGTTGAGCATGCTTCGCGTGTTCGAGCGCCACGCCCAGCCGTTTCGTGAAGAGCGCGCGGTTCGGCAATTCGGTCAACACGTCGTGCTCGGCGAGAAACTCGATGCGCGCCTCGCTTTTCTTACGGTCGGTGATGTCGATCAGTGTGCAGATGTAGTGCGACACGCTGCCGCGTTTGTCGCGCACCGCGCTGATCATCAGCCACGCGGGATAATCGCCGCCTTGTCGCCGCCGGATCTGCGCTTCGCCGTTCCATGAACTCGAACGGTCGACAAGCGTCGCGAGCGCCGTGATCACCGCGCCGCCATTCGCGCCAGCGACGATGAACGCGGGCGGCTGGCCCGCGATATCTTCTGCACGGTAACCCGTCGCGCGATAGAACGACGCGTTGGCCGTCAGCAAACGCCGCTCCTGGTCGAGGATCAGGATCGCTTCGGAAGAAGCCTCGAATACCTTCGCCCACAGTTCGAGCCGCTGCTCCATCAGCTTGATCTGGTTGATCGGCGTGAACGCCGTCAGCACGGCGTCGCGGCCCTGGAAGTTCAGACGCCGCGCGGACAGCATCGCCCACGTCGGTTCGGTGCTCGCTTTCCAGCGCACCTCGAATTCGTCGACGGCATCGCGATCGGACAACTGCTGGAAAAAGCGCGCGCGCACCGACGAATCGAGACCATACGCCCACGGGTCGGTCGTGACGCCGTTGAGCCAGTACAGCGCGGGCTGGTTCGCGTGCAGCACTTCATGACCGGGCACGGCCGTCACCATCATCGGCACGGGCGTCGATTCGACGAGCGAATGCTGCGCGGCGGCCGCGCGCGCCGTCGCCGCGAGTTCCTTCTGCACGTCGCGCTCGCGGTCGAGCTGTTCGAGCATTTCGTTGAAGCCGCGCACCAGTTGACCGATTTCATCCTGGCTGTGCCAGCTTGCGCGCACGGTGTGATCGCCCGTTCTGCGCACCGTGTCCATCACGCGCGCAAGCTGGCGCAGCGGCCGTGAAATCTGCTGCGCGACGAAATACACCATGCCGAGAATGCTGCACAACAGGAAGAGCGCGGTGCCCAGATGCAGCCACATGCGCGAGAAGAGTCCGCGCACGCGTGCGTGCAACAGATCGTCGAGCTGATCCGCCGTGCTGCGCCACGTATCCTGCACGCTGGCTACGAGCGTCTGCTGCTGCACGTCGACGATCGACAGCAGCGTGGGATCGACCTCGCCGTTGCTGTCGACGATGATGCGCGCCGCGTGCCGGTACGATTCGACGGCCGTGAGCATGCGCGCCATCGACGGCCCGAGCGTCGAATCGAGCGCGTGATTGGCCGCGCCCGCTTCGGAAAAGTCAGAGCGCAGACCCTGCAGCACGGCATCGAGTTGCCCTTCGAGCACGAGATAGCGCGTGCGCAGTTCGTCGTGCGAGCGCACGGCGTGCACGCCTTCGTGCCCTTCGTGTAATTGCCGGCCAATCCGGTTCACGGATTCGAGCAGCGCTGGATAACGCAGGATCGACAGCGACATCGCGTAGTAGCTGTCGAGGTCGGGATCGAGAATCAGGTTCGACTGATTGCCGACGCGTGTCACGAGTTCGCGGCATGCTTCGAGCGCTTCGTTGATTTGCGCGGCAGTAGGCTGCGCTTCGCGCGCCAGCACGTCCAGCGCGGCGCGCACGCGCGCGTTCAGCCCGGCGCTTTCAAGATGCGCGCCGTAGCGCGCTTCCGTGCTGGCGAGATCCGTTTGTGCATTCTTCAGGCGGGCAGCGGGTGGACGCTGTCCCGCGCCCGCCATCGCTACGTCGATCAAGGCATCGCGCACGGTGCCGATATACGCGTTGCCGACGATCTCCTTGTTCGAGAAGTCGATCGAAATGTACTTCTCGTGAATGAGGATGCCGCTGATGTACACCACAGCCGTCAAATCGAGCAGATAGATCAGCAGCAGCTTGCGGCCCACGCGCAGACGCGCAAGCAGACGGAAGATTGGATTGCGCTTCATGGCATGCGCGCCGCCGCGTACGACATCGAACGAGTCACACATCACTCCCGGTCAGTGGAAGGTGAAAAACAGGCCCGCACGCCTCGATAAGGCCGCTCGCCACTACGGCATATCGGCGCATCGTATCGCGACTTTAGCGTTTGCTGAATAATCCCTTCGACGGTGCGCGAATGCTGCGCGCAGGTGCAGAAAACAAGGGGTTTTTAGTCGGTTCGCACCAAGGTATGTCACGCGTTGCGCGTATTGCTTAAACCGCATCGAGCATATGCAAGAGGTGGTCCGTACACCCGACCGCAGGGGTCTTCGCCAACACATGAACCGCTAGGCGCAACGCGGGATAGATATGCATCAGCCGTTCATATTCGACTATTGCTTTCGCGAGTTCATGACGGCGCAACGACTTTCGTGCGAACGTGAAAACGGTTTTGGCTGCATGATATGTGTTCGCATGTGAGCAGATGCACCCGGCTGCGACAAGGAGACATCATGAACGAAGCGACGGACGCGCCGCGCGACTTCATCGTTCGCACGATGAACGCCGATGAAGTGAATCTCGCCATCGAATGGGCCGCGCATGAAGGATGGAATCCAGGCTTGCACGATGCGCACGTCTTTCGTGCCGCCGACCCGGACGGGTTCTTCATCGGCGAATTGCAAGGCGAACCGGTCGGCTCGATTTCAGCCGTCGCCTACGACGCGCATTTCGGCTTCATAGGCCTGTATATCGTGAGGCCGGAGTTTCGCGGCAAGGGACTCGGCTTGCGCATCTGGCAGCATGGCATTGCGTATCTCGGCAAGCGCAACGTTGGACTCGATGGCGTGGTCGCGCAGCAACCGAATTACAGGAAGTCGGGATTTCAGCTCGCGTACCGGAACATACGCTTTCAGGGTGTGGCCGAGGCCGACGTGACGAACCACCCTTCACTCGTCGATGCGCACCAGTTGCCTTTCGACAAGCTGGCCTCGTATGACCAGCGGTTCTTTCCCGCGCCGCGCGAAGCCTTTCTGCGCGCATGGACCGATCAAGCGGATGCCGTCGCGCTCGCAAGCGTCCGCGAAGGCCACATCAGCGGCTACGGCGTGCTTCGCCGATGCCGCGAAGGACGAAAGCTCGGACCGCTATTCGCCGACGACGCGCAAACAGCCGAAGCCCTGTTCACTGCGCTCATCGCGCACTGCCCCGGCGAGACCGTCGCGCTCGACGTGCCCGAGCTGAACACGGCGGCCATCGCGCTCGCCGAACGGCATCGTTTGACGAGCGTGTTCGAAACGGCGCGCATGTACACGAAGCGCGCGCCGGACATACCGCTTGCGCGGCTTTATGGCGTGACTTCGTTCGAACTCGGTTGATGCATCAGTGCTTCGGATCGTAGCGATACACGCCGTGTCCCGTCTTGCGGCCCAGACGCCCTGCCGCCACGAGTTCGCGCAACAGCGGACACGCGCGATATTTCGAGTCGCCGAAATCCTTCAGGAACACATCCATCACCGACAGGCACACGTCCAGTCCAATCAGGTCCGCGAGCGCGAGCGGCCCGATCGGATGATTCGCGCCGAGACGCATGCCCGCGTCGATCTCTTCCGCCGTCGCGATGCCGTCCGCCAGCACGAAGAACGCCTCGTTGATCATCGGCACGAGAATGCGGTTCACCACGAAGCCCGGCGCATTCTTCACGCTGACGGGCGTCTTGCCGAGGCGCTCGGTCAGCTCGCGCACGGTGGCCGCCGTGTCGTCGCTGGTCTGCACGCCGCGAATCACTTCGACGAGTTGCAGCAACGGCACCGGGTTGAAGAAGTGCATGCCGACGAAACGTTCCGGCTTGCCGAGCGTCGCGGCCAGCGCGGTGATCGAAATGGACGACGTGTTCGACGCGATAAGCGTCTCGCCGCTCACGACCGATTCGATCTGCCGCAGAATGCGAATTTTCAGTTCGGTGTTTTCGGTTGCCGCTTCGACGACGAGGTCGACGCCTGACAGGCGTTGATAGTCGGTCGAGGTCTCAATGCGCGTGAGCGCCGCATCGCGCGCCGCCGCTTCGATCTTGCCCTTCTCGACGAGCTTCGCGAGACTCGACGTGAGCGCCCCGATGCCCTTTTCGAGCGCGGCGTCCGTCACGTCGATCAGCACGACCTTCAACCCTGCCACCGCCGATACCTGCGCGATGCCGTTGCCCATCGTGCCCGCGCCGACGATGCCGATTGTTTCGATCCTGTTTGCCATTGCTGCTCCTTTTCTCCTGATTTGCGCTGAGTCATATCGGTGCGTTGCACTGCACCATGGGCGATACGATACCTGTTTCTCGCGCGCATACGTGTGAAAAAGGGATGGCAGGCTGTCGCACGCTCCACGCGCCGGGTAGGGCCGGCGGTTATATCATCGGAAAAATTTCATTGAAGGCCCCGCCATGCAGCCGGTCGAACTGAACCCGAAACGCAAGCGCGAAAACCCGCTCGTGTGGATTTTCGAACCTCTCGAACGCGACCCCGAATACTCGCGGGAACGGTTCTTCAACTTTCAGGCGGCGTATCTCGACGGCCTGCTGTATCTCGCGGTGGCAAGCGGCAATGAACCGTGGAACGGGCTGGTGGTGTGTACATCGCATGACCGGCAAGCGGGGTTGCTCGATGACTTCCCTGCGCTCGCGCCGCATCCGGTGCTCGGTAAGTGGCTGTATGTGTCGCAGACGAATCCCGAGTTCGAAACGGTTGCGCACGAGATGGTTGCGCTTGCACGCGAGCGCGACCCGCGCATGGGCGTGCTGCCCGGCAAGCGCAAGCGGTCGCCCGATGTCGTCGAGATGAAGTCCTCGTCGCGGAAGAAAAAGGCGCAGTAGCGCTTTCCCGCGGTACGCTCCGCCCTCCTTTTGCAAAACTGAAGTTGCCGCCGAAGGCGTTGGCGGAGGTAGCGGTGCGGCAGACTGGTAGTTGCGTTTTTGCGCAGGCAAAAAAAGCGCCGAAGCAACGAGCGCTTACTTCCACCCTTCGAGCCTGAGCGTCGCCCGCACCAGTCGCTGCTCTTCCTGTTCGATTTCCTGCAGGCTTTCGCGCACGCCGTCGATGTGATCCGCAGCGGCCCGATAGGCCTGCTCGGGGAGCTTGCCCGTCACCGCGTTGTAGAGCCGCGCATGCTGCCGGTCGATTCGCTTGCGATGCGGCTGCCGGTGATAAAGATTGTTCACGGACGCGAACACCGAACTCAGCAGCAGTTCCGTCAGCGAACGCAGCGTATGCACGAGCACCGGGTTATGCGACGCCTCGCAGATCGCGAGATGGAACGCGTGATCGAGGCGCGCATGCGTCGCCGGATCGGTTTCGGAATTGTGCGCGGCGAGCATTTCCTCGTAGCGGCGCGTGATCATCATGTAGTCGGCGGGCGTGCCGCGCAACGCGGCCAGACGCGCCGACTCGGCTTCGAGCATGCCGCGCACTTCGAACAGGTCGTAGAGCGTGCGCGGCTGAGAAGCGAGCAGATGCATTAATGGCGATTGCGGTGGCTGCGCAGTCAGGTTCGCGACGAACGAACCCTTGCCGTGCGCCGTTTCGATGATGCCCCGCGCGCGCAGCAGCTTCAGCCCTTCTCGCAAAGCCGTTCTCGATACGCCGAGCTTGTCCGTCAGGCGACGCTCCGATGGCAGCGCCTGCCCCGACCTCAGCACGCCGTCGACGATCAGCCTCTCGATGCGCTCCGCGACCACATCGGCAATCTTGCGATCGGACTGTTTTGCGGGGTTCTCCGGGTCTGAAATCACTGGTATGACCACTTGTCGAACAGGTTCTGGATGCGGTCGATGATAACGCCAATTGCCATTCCACGCCTGCTTCAGCGCATCCTGCATGGTTTCGGGGAAATTGAAAAACTGGTACGACCACTCGCCGCGTCCATCGACAGCGAAACACGAAACGGGAACAATCGGCGGCAACACAGATATGCGGCGCGCGATAGAGCACGTGCGCCCACGGAGACGCCCCATGAGCTACGCCTACGACGAACGGATCGACGGCCCGCTTCCCTCGCATGACAAGGCCGCGCTGGTCGCCGAGCTTCAGCGTCTCGTGCCCTCGATGCAACTTTTGCACGACAAGGAAGATCTACGCCCATTCGAATGCGACGGCCTCGCCGCGTATCGCACGACGCCAATGATGGTCGCGCTGCCCGATTCGATCGAACAGGTGCAGGCGCTGCTGAGATTCGCAGCGGCGCGCAAGGTGCCCGTCATCGCGCGCGGCGCG
Organism: Paraburkholderia hospita; assembly: GCF_002902965.1. Lineage (GTDB taxonomy): Bacteria > Pseudomonadota > Gammaproteobacteria > Burkholderiales > Burkholderiaceae > Paraburkholderia > Paraburkholderia hospita. The sequence goes on from NZ_CP026107.1 coordinate 1,790,983, forward strand.
GGCACGGGTCTGTCGGGCGGCGCGCTGCCGCTCGAACAGGGCATCCTGCTCGTGATGGCGCGCTTCAACCGCATCTTGCATATCGACCCCGAGGCATCGATTGCGCACGTGCAGCCTGGTGTGCGCAATCTCGCGATCTCGCAGGCGGCGGCGATTCACGGCCTCTACTACGCGCCCGATCCCTCGTCGCAGATCGCCTGCTCGATCGGCGGCAATGTCGCCGAGAACGCGGGCGGCGTGCACTGCCTGAAATACGGCCTGACCGTGCACAACATTCTGAAGCTCGAAGTGCTGACCATCGACGGCGAGCATCTGACGATCGGCTCCGAAGCGCTCGACTCGCCCGGCTTCGATCTGCTCGCGCTGCTGACGGGCTCCGAAGGCATGCTCGGCATCGTCACGGAAGTCACAGTCAAGCTGCTGACCAAACCGCAAAGCGCGAAGGTGCTGCTCGCGAGCTTCGACGATGTCGAGAAAGCGGGCGCGGCCGTCGCGCAGATCATCGGCGCGGGCGTGATTCCGGGCGGCCTCGAAATGATGGACAACCTCGCGATCCGCGCCGCCGAAGACTTCATCCACGCGGGCTATCCCATCGATGCCGAAGCGATCCTGCTGTGCGAACTCGATGGCGCGGAGTCGGACGTGCAGGAGGACTGCGATCGCGTCGGCGCAATACTGCGCGAAGCGGGCGCGACGGGCATCCGCATTGCGAAGGATGAAGCCGAACGCCAACGCTTCTGGGCCGGGCGCAAGAATGCGTTTCCCGCCGTGGGGCGTATCTCGCCGGACTACTACTGCATGGACGGCACGATTCCGCGCCGGGAACTCGCGCGCGTGCTGCGCGGCATCGCGGAGCTGTCGAACGAATATGGTCTGCGCGTCGCGAACGTTTTCCATGCAGGCGACGGCAACATGCATCCGCTGATTCTCTTCGACGCCAATTCGCCCGGCGAAATGGAGCGCGCCGAAACGCTCGGCGCGAAGATTCTCGAACTGTGTGTCGAAGTGGGCGGCAGCATCACGGGCGAGCACGGTGTCGGACGGGAGAAGATCAATCAGATGTGCGTGCAGTTCAGCAGCGAAGAACTCACGCTGTTCCATTCGCTGAAGGCCGCTTTCGATCCCGACGGCCTGCTCAATCCGGGCAAGAACATTCCCACGCTGCATCGCTGCGCCGAACACGGTGCGATGCATATTCATCACGGCAAGCTGCCGTTTCCCGAACTGGAGCGCTTCTGATGCGACGCGAATTCGATTCGATGGATGACAGCGCGCGCCTCGTCGCGCAAGTGCAGCGCGCGATCGCACAGCACACGCCGTTGCGCATTCGCGGCAGCGACAGCAAGCGTTTTCTCGGCCGCGAGGTGCAAGGCGAAGAACTCGACACGCGCTCGCATCGCGGCATCGTCGCGTATGACCCGACCGAGCTCGTGATCACCGCGCGCGCCGGCACGCCGCTCGTCGAACTGAATGCCGTGCTCGATGACGCGGATCAGATGCTGCCGTGCGAGCCGCCGCTTTTCGATAGCAAAGGCACGCTTGGCGGCGCGGTCGCGACTGGCCTTTCAGGTCCACGCCGGCCGTGGGCGGGATCGATGCGCGACTTCGTGCTCGGCTGCCGCGTGATTACGGGCGACGGCGATCATCTGCGCTTCGGCGGTCAGGTGATGAAGAACGTGGCGGGCTACGACTTGTCGCGTCTGCTCGCGGGCAGCTTCGGTTCGCTGGGCGTGTTGACGGAAGTGTCGCTGAAAGTACTGCCGAAACCGCGCGAGCGTCGCAGCTTCGCGCTCAAGCTCGGCGCCGATGAAGCGATGCGCGAACTGTCGGCATGGCGCAAGGCCGCCCTGCCTGTGAGCGGCGCATGTTATGTCGATGGCAGGCTGTATGTGCGGCTCGAAGGCGGAAGCGGATCGGTGAAGTCGGCCGTGGACCGGATCGGCGGAGAAGAAATCGACTGTGCGTTCTGGGATGCTCTGCGCGATCATCAGTTGCCGTTCTTCGCGGACACACGTCCGTTGTGGCGTTTGTCGCTGCCGAATGCGACGCCGTTGATGCAATTGCCCGGCGATGCGCTGCTCGACTGGGCGGGTGCGCAGCGCTGGCTCAAGAGCGATGCTGCCGCCGCTGAAATCCGGCGACTTGCGCATGCGGCAGGCGGTCACGCGACCTGCTTCACGCCGTCGCCCGATCGCGAGCCGTTCCAGCCGCTCGCCGCGCCGCTGCTGCGCTATCAGCATCAATTGAAACGCCGCCTCGATCCGAGTGGCGTGCTGAACCCTGGCCGACTGTACGCCGATATCTGAAGCGAGCGCGATCATGCAAACGAATCTCGACTCTCACGCGAAAGCCCTGCCCGATGCAGCGGAAGCGGAAAGCATCCTGCGCTCGTGTGTCCATTGCGGCTTCTGCAATGCGACGTGCCCGACGTATCAACTGCTCGGCAATGAACTCGACGGGCCGCGCGGGCGCATCTATCTGATCAAGCAACTGCTCGAAGGCGAAGCTGTCAGCGACAAGACGCAACTGCATCTGGATCGATGTCTCACGTGTCGCAATTGCGAAACGACGTGTCCGTCGGGCGTTACGTATCACCGGCTGCTCGATATCGGGCGCGCTGAACTCGAGCGGCGTGTGGCGCGGCCCGTCGGCGAGCGGCTGACGCGCAAGGGATTGCGTACGGTGATTCCACGGCCTGCTGTGTTCGATGCGCTGCTCAAGACGGGGCGCGCTTTGCGGCCGTTGTTGCCTGCCAGCGTGCAGATGAAGATTCCGGCGCGTGCCGCCGTGCCGGCGAAGGCGCGTCCTGCGTTGCGTCATGCGCGTCGCGTGCTGATGCTCGAAGGTTGCGTGCAGACTTCGTTGTCGCCGAATACGAATGCGGCTGCGGCGCGGGTGCTCGATCGGCTTGGGATTAGTGTGATGTCTGTTCGCGAAGCGGGTTGTTGTGGTGCGACTGACTATCATCTGAATGCGCAGGATGCCGGGCTTGATCGGGCGCGGCGTAATATCGATGCATGGTGGCCTGCGATCGAAGCCGGTGCCGAAGCCGGTGCCGAAGCCGTCGTGCAGACGGCAAGCGGCTGCGGCGCGTTCGTGAAGGAATATGGGCATCTGTTGCGCAATGATCCGCTTTATGCGGCGAAGGCCGCGCGGGTAAGTGCGATGGCGCGCGATCTCGTCGAGGTGCTTGCTGTGGAGCCGCTCGATGCATTGCTGCCCGCTGATGATGCCGTCGCGATGCGTGTCGCGTTTCACTGTCCTTGTACGTTGCAGCATGCGCAGAAGCTCGGCGGCGCGGTGGAGAGTGTGCTGTCGCGGTTAGGGTTCGATCTTGCTGCTGTGCCCGATGGGCATTTGTGCTGCGGCTCTGCGGGGACGTATTCGATTACGCAGCCTGAGCTTGCGCAGAAGTTGCGCGATAACAAAATGGCTGCGCTTGAAAGTGGCAGGCCGGATGTCATCGCGACCGCGAATGTTGGTTGCCAGATGCATCTGGATGGCGCTGGCAAGACGCAGGTGCGTCACTGGATCGAGTTGGTCGAGGAAGCTCTGGATGCGTAAGGGTTTTGGCTACGCCCTGTAGATAGGTTCTAGTCGTGCGCCTCGGCGCTTTTGCGGGCATCCGCGAGGTGGTGTTTGCTGTGTAAGCGGTTTGGTTTTTTTGCCTTCGCGCTGGCATCCGCGTTTTGCCATCGTGCTTCAGGCGTCGCCCCTGTGCGGGGCGGCACCTACTTTTCTTTGCCGCCGCAAAGAAAAGTAGGCAAAAGAAAGCGGCTAACACCGCCAGTTCTTGTATTTGCCTGAGGGTCCCCAACCGGTCCCGCACTTCACACGGCAATCACGTGACCCACGTTCGTTGTCAACGCTCTTGCGGTGCGCCTCACCCGCTTCACGCACCCGTGCTTCACCATGCCGTGCCAGATATTCTACGGCCGCCAAGGTGGCAAACTGTGTGTAGGCCGTAGTACCTCACACACCTCACTTCGGACCGATAGCACATGCGTTCCACCCTGTAAGAGCGCTACCCTATACGACGCGACAACCTACACACAGTTTGCCACCTGGGCGGCACATACCATTCGCTGCCGCTGGCCCGAGTACGGGTATTCGAAGCGGGTGAGGCGCACATTCAAAGCGTTGGCAACGCACGCAAACAGAAAGGCTGCCGTGTGAAGCGTAAGACCCTGTAGGGGCCCTCAGGCAAACACAAGAACTGGCGGTGTTAGCCGCTTTCTTTTGCCTACTTTTCTTTGCGGCGGCAAAGAAAAGTAGGTGCCGCCCCGCACAGGGGCGACGCTTGAAGCACGAAGGCATAACGCGGATGCCAGCGAAAAGGCAAAAAACCAAACCGCTTGCACAGCAAACACCACCTCGCGAATGCCAGCGCAAGCCAAAGCAAACCACACTTCACACCCCCACGTCGCCGCGCGCGAAATCAAATTTCCAACGTTCTTCAGCGGCAAACTGTGTGTAGGCCATCGCGCCGCATAAGCACCACTTCGGATCAAAAAGCGCGGGCGCGCCGCGTTCAAATGCCCGGCGGCATCGCCGCGAGCCGTTCCGCGGATGTCCGCAGCCCGTCGAAGATGCGTTCCGCCACGCGCTCGGGGAAACCTTTCGGTAGCGCGGCGGCGACCGTTTCTATGGCGGCGGGCGTTGCGTCGATCAGTCGGCCTATCAGCGGCTCGGCGTCGGGACCGTAGAAACAACGTGACGCCATCGCGTTGAAGTTGCGGCGCTGGATGTCCTTCATCAAGTAGTGCCGGTTCTTGCCGGCTACGGCCATCGCGAGCTTTGCCTTGTGCCAGGACCATTGGTTGCCGCCGTCACCTTCGACCGGCCAGATCGACATGATGTCGTACAGCGGCGTCAGCGCGTAGCGCCCGCCCGGCATCAGATGCACGCTGAAGTTTTTCGCGTGGCCGTCCGGCGCGGCGAGCATCCAGAACAGAATCTGCGCGCTGAGGAAGGTCTCAAGGTCGGCGTCGGGCCGCTCCGATTGACGCAGCACGCCCGCAATGTCGATCATGCCGGGGCCGCCATCCGCTTCATATCGCTGATGCGACGGCTTGCCGAGTACCTGGCAAAAGTCCTCCTGCGGTAGCCGCAAGATCCATTTCTTCGAAGGATGAAGCCGCCGATCGAAGCGTTCGACGGCCAGCACCTTCTGTTCGCCAAAGTTCAGGATCTCGGCATTCGGCGCGGGCAAGCCGAACGCCCTAAACAACGCGAGACATAGCCATTCGTTTTCAACGGACGTCGTCCAGTCCGCCTTCTTGTTGCCGACGAGCCCGAGCGGCAACTTGAAGATGTGCGTCGTGGGCGTTGCGCCGTGTGGGCGCATCCACTTTTTCTTGTGCCATAGAAACGCGGTCTTTTCCTGCGCGCCCGCTAGCGAGATGCGAAAGTCGTCGTATTCGTCGTCGCGCCCCGCTCCCGGACCGCCCGACGCAACCGTGCGCGCGAGCATCTCCGCGATCTCGTCGTCCGACATCGCCGTGCCTTCGATACGGTCGAATCCTTCCGGTTGCGCGTCCTCGGCAAGCAGTTGCGCCGCGCCCACGCAATCCCGGCCGATGGCTTCGAGCAGGTCGAAGGCGTCGGCGGTGGCCGTCCTGAAGCGGGTGGCAAGTCGCCGGCGGATCGGCTCACTGTCGGGCAGCAGATTGTCGAAGTAGTTGCGCACGCGCTCGCCGCGCAACGGCGCATCGTCGATGCCGAACGGCAGCGAGAGCGACAGCGGCCTCCCGGCAGGCGATGCCATCCAGTCGCGGTCGTACTGAAACTCCATGTCGCCGCGCGATGGAATGCGCCATGTGCCCACGCGCAGACCATTGGTCCACACCGACAGCGCGCGCGCATGAGACGGGCGGCCCATGGCTACCAGTTCTCCTGGGTCGGCGCCGCGCTGGCGGGCCGTGTCTGCACGCTCAGTTCGAGGCCGTACATGGCCAGCAACGCGAAAAGTTGCTCCGATGTGATCGAGTCGGGATTGAGTTCGATCGCGGAGAGCCGGCTTTGGCTCAAGCCCACGCGCGACGCGGCCTGGGCCTGCGAAAGCCCTTTCGCGCGCCTTGCAGTGCGCAGGATCTGGCCAAGCTGGTGCGGATTGAGCAACGTGCGTTTCATCGCGGGGCGCCTATACGGGTTACCTGTTTGGCAGGTAAATGTATTTTACGCGTATGGCGGGTATTTGCAAATTAGTTGTGTGGCGGGTAAGGGGCAGTGATAAGCGTTACCGGAAGCGTATCGCGGACGTTCATGTTTTCCGCGGCCCCGCCGATATACAAGTGACCGGGAAACGCATGCTTTACGCCCGTGAAACCCACAGAGCCAAGTGATGGACCACCAATCGAATGAAGCCCGCACGACCCTGACCAGTTCAAACCAGTTCGAACTGCTCCTTTTCAGGCTCGGCACCGTGCCGGGCGACACCGCGCACGAGCTGTACGGTATCAACGTGTTCAAGGTCCGCGAAATTCTCACGATGCCGGTCATCACGCCTATCGTTGGCGCGTCCCGCTGTGTGATGGGCGCGGTCAACATTCGCGGGCAGATCATCCCGGTGGTGGACCTGCCGAAGCTTATGGGCTGCGAACCCACTCGTGGCCTGAACATCCTGCTCGTTACCGAGTTCGCCCGCACGACGCAGGGGTTCGCTGTGCAGGAAGTGGACGACATCGTGCGACTGGACTGGAATCAGGTGCTTCCGGCTGAAGCGGCGGCCGGGTCGGGGCTCATCACCAGCATCGCACGGATCGACGGCAACACGGGGGACTCGCGACTGGCTCAAGTGGTTGACGTCGAGCAGGTCTTGCGTGACGTGCTTCCAGCCCATCGGCCGGAACCGGTGGCCCCGGAAACCGCCGCGTTTCAGGTGCCGCCGGGCACCCGAATCCTCGCAGCAGACGACTCCGGACTCGCGCGCACCATGATTCAGCAGGCACTCGGCGACATCGGCGCCGAATGCATCATGGCCAAGACGGGCGAGGAAGCGTGGCAGATTCTCATCAAGCTGGCCGATGAGGCAAAGCGGAACAAAACGCGCTTGCGTGATGCTGTATCGATGGTGCTCACCGACCTGGAGATGCCCGAAGTGGATGGCTTCACGCTGACGCGGCGTATCAGGGCGGACGAACGCACACGGGATATCCCCGTCGTAATCCATTCGTCTCTTACCGGCGCGGCAAATGAGGCGCACGTGCGAAACGCGGGCGCCAACGGCTATGTGGCCAAGTTCCAGGCTGCGGAACTGGCAGAGACCATTCGGGACGCGATCGGCGCGTGATCCGACTGCTAAAAGCATTGGCCGTACGGACATTCTCTTTGGAGTGAAGTGAGCGAAGAACCAACGCGTCAAATAGCTGGCCGAGACTTTGGGCGTATCATTTGTGACTGACATCGATCGACACGCTGGAACTCATCGTGTCCCTGTCGTGACGCAGCGCAATAACCCTGTGCAGTGAGCGCGATCGCATGAACAGGGAATGGCACCCAGGGTCAATCCGAACGCCAGGAGCAGCCGATGCACGTAGCAGAAGCGGTGCCGACCACGAGCCCGCCCCTCTTCCTCGCCACGAAGGTTTATCCGCCGCGCCTACCCGCCGGCCTGATCGACCGGCCACGGCTCGTCGCACTGGCCGACAAGGCCGAATCCAGGCGGCTCACCGTCATCAAGGCGCCCGCGGGGTTCGGCAAGACATCGCTGGCGCTTGCGTGGCTCAATCGGCTCACTGCGAACGGCGCCGTCGTCGCGTGGCTTTCGCTGGACGGCGATGACGACGAACCCGCGCGCTTCTTCCATCACCTGGCGCAGGCCTTGCACAACGCCTGTTCGAATGTCGGCGCGTCCGCGATCAGCCTGACAACCGAGGCGTCGCTCATGCCCGCCCAGTCGATCGGGTCGACGCTGATCAACGAACTGTTCGAGGTCGACGATGAAATCTATCTGTTCATCGACGACTATCACCTGATCGGCCAGCCTGCCATTCACGATGCGATGGCGCACTTCATCGCGAACATCCCGTCGAATACGCATGTCGTGCTCTGCACCCGCACCGATCCGCCGCTGCCGCTCGCGCAGCTGAGCGCGAAGAACGAATTGATGGAAATCGACGCCGCCGCGCTGCGCTTCAACATCGACGAAACCCGCAGCTTCGTCGAACACGAATGCCCAGGCGGCCGGCACGCGGCCGGCATCAAGTCGCTTTTCGCACACACGGAAGGCTGGGCGGCCGCGCTGCGCATTTCCGCGTCGGTACTCTCGCGTGACGGAGGTAAAACCCTTCAGGACATGAGCCCGCCATCCGGCGCATCACGGCCGTTCGCTGCGTACCTCGAAGACATCCTCAGGCGCCTGCCCGCAAAGATGGTCGGGTTCATGCTCCGCACCTCGATACTCGATCGCCTGTGCGCGCCGCTATGCGAAGCCGTCACGGGCATGGCCGCCGGGCAGGACATGCTGGAATCGATCTCCACGCGCCAGCTACTGCTCGAACCGCTCGACATCGAAGGACACTGGTTTCGCTATCACCATCTGATGGGCGAATATCTGCGGCGGCGGCTCGCAACCCACCATCCCGACGAAGTCGCCGGCCTGCATCGGCGCGCATGCCAGTGGTACGCCGACCAGGAGCAATGGACGGACGCAGTCAGGCATGCGATCGCCGCGGGCGACCCGGAACACGCCGTCTCGCTGATGGGCCATTGCGCGATGACGCTCGTCACGAAAGGCGATCTGCTCACGCTGCTCGGCTGGCAACGCCAGTTCCCGGCCCATCTGATGCGCGGGCAAGTCGGGATCACGCTCGCCATCGCATGGGGCATGGCGCTCGCGTTGCGTTTCGACGAAGCGCTGGCGATGCTCGAAGACATCGAGCGTGACGCCGGCGCAGGCAATGACGAAGCCGCCCGTAACATCCGCTGGGAATGCCAGGCGATCCGCTCGGTGATCGCCGGCTTGCAGGACGATGCGCCGCGCGCGCTCGCGATCGCGCAAACGTGTCTCGAACATCCGTCAACCGACAGCTGGACCACCAACGTTGCATCCAACGTGGTGCGCTTCGGGCACTGGAAAGCAGGCAACCTCGGCGCGCTTTACGCGACGCCGTGGATTCCCTATTCGATCGAGGAAGACCAGCGCAACGTGTTCGCGTCCGTCTACCGGCTCTGCCTGCTCGGTCACGCCGAGATGCAACAGATGCACTTCGTGCTCGCGGAACGCTACTTCACCGAATCGATCCGGCTCGCCGAGCGTCATTCAGGCCCGAAGTCGATTGCAGCCGCGCTGTGCGCGCCGATGATCGCGCAAATCTGGTACGAGCAGGGGCGGCTCGACGAAGCCGAAGCGCTGCTCGTCGATCTGATGCCGCTGATCGACCTGGCCGTTCTGCTCGACAGCACGTTTTTCGCCTATCGGGTACTCGTGCGGATCGCCATCTCGCGTGCGAACTTCGAGCACGCCTACGCGCTGCTCGATCATGCGCAATCACTCGGCTATATGCGCGGCTGGGACAGGATGATCGCCGGCGTTCACGTCGAGCGCGCGCGGCTTTATCTGAGGGAAGGCCGGATCACGGAAGCCGCCGCGTGTGTCGTGCAACTGGATCAGCTGGCGGACGCGCGCGCCGCCGCTTCGAAGCCAGTCTCGCCGGAGATCGACACCTTCCGGGCTATCGCAGTGGGTTCGCTGGCGATGGAACAGCGTCGCACCCACGAAGCCGTCGAGTCGATCACGGCCGCATTGCGCAGCGTCGAAAGCCGGCACAACGACTATCTCGCGCTGCGCTTGCGCACCGTGCTCGCGCTCGTGTGGATGCGCGCCAACGATCAGGCCCGCGCCGTCGAGATCTTTCGCGACGTGCTCAATACCAGTCACGACATCTACCGCTCGATCATCGACCAGGGCGCGGCAATCGGCCCGCTGCTGCAAGCAGTGCGCGACGACACGCGCTCCACGTCGACGACGAAGGAGACCGTCGCGTATCTCGACCGTCTGCTGGATGGCTGGCGCGCGCTGCAAGCGCCCGGTGCGAAACCCGCTAGCGACACGGTGCGCGAAGCGTTGAGCGCAAGGGAACGCAGCATCGTCGAACTGATTGCCCAAGGGCAGTCGAACAAGGAAATTGCACGCACGCTCGGCATCTCGCCTGAGACGGTCAAGACCTACGTGAAGAATATTTTCGTGAAGCTGAACGTCGACAAGCGGGCGCAGGCCGTTGCGCGCGCGCAGGCATTGGGACTGGTTGCGGCGGGCTGATGCTGATGCGCGCATCTCGTCACGCGGCCAGCGTGACAGCGTGAATCAGCACACCGACCATCCCGCCGACGAACGTGCCGTTGATCCGCACATATTGCAGGTCGCGGCCGATTTGCACTTCGATCTTGCGGCTGACTTCGTCCGCGTTCCAGCTTTTGACGACCTCGGTGATCAATGCGGATAACAGATGCCGATAGCGCACCACGAGTTCATGCGCCAGCGCGATCCACCACGCGTTGAGCTTGCGCTGGATCGACGGCTCGCGGCCGATGCGCCTGCCAAGCGACACCAGCCCACGCGCCAGCGTGTCGCGCACGGCAGACTGCTCGCGGCCGAGATCGGCGATGACGCGTGTCCGCAGCCAGTCAAGCAGTGCGCGATAGCGGCCGGCACGCCGAAAATGACGAACACAGTCGCGCAGCAGCGACTTGCCAAAGCGGCGATGCGCCGCCGACGTCCGCAACTGTACGATCAGCGTCTGCAAGGCCTCGTCGAACTGAAGGCGCAGCGGATGGTCCGGGCTCGCCGCGACTTCATGCAGCAGCGCAAGAATGCCTTCGATGAACTTACGCACGATGTACGCATCGAGCGGCGCGGGCGTGTACCGCGACGCCTCGCTGAACTTGGCCTTGATCAGGTCAGTGTTGGACGTCAGCCACTTTTCGAGCGCCACGAGTCCATGATCCAGCAGGGGCCGATGCCGGTCGCCTTGCGTGAGCACATCGAGCGCGTCGCCTGCCACGCGGGCGATATCGAGCGTGCGCAACTGCGGCGCCACGACGCGGTCGAACAACCACGCGACGTCGGCTTCATCCATGTCATCGAGCAGTCCCGCGAGCGAGTCCGCGATCACGTTGGTGACGCCGCGGCTGTTCTCCGGCTGCGCGAGCCAGCGCGCGAGCGCCTGCGCCGCGTTGTGGCCGCTCAATCTGCCGATGATCAGCTCCGGCTGCAGAAAATGCTCCTCGACGAAGCTGCCGAGGCTTTCCGCAATGCGCGGCTGATTGTGCGGAATAATCGCGGTGTGCGGCAGCCGCACACCCAATGGATGGCGAAACAGCGCGACGACGGCATACCAGTCCGCGATCGCGCCCGCCATCCCCGCCTCGGCGAACGCACGCGGCCATGCGAGCCACGCGTGATCGGCCTGCCACACGACGCACACCAGCAGCAAGACGCACATCAGCAGGAGCAGCGCCGTCGCCGTTCGCCGCATGCGATTCAGGCCGTGAACCTTGTCGTCTTCGCGTGCGTTGGCCGCTGCCGGCCGCGCGCCCTCACCGCCCACGAAGAAACTCAACTCGCCTCCTGCCGCAGAAACCTGCGCACAACAGGCGCGACTTCATTCGCGCGCGAGATGAGAAAGAGGTGACCGTCGTCGATCACGTAGAGCGTCGCATTGCGAATCCGCGCCGCGAGAATCCTGGCGTTGGTCAGCGGCACGATGGGGTCGTCGCTGCCGTGCATCACGAGCGTCGGCTGGCGCAACGAGCCGAGCCACGGCAGGCTGGTCCAGCCCGATGCCGCGAGCAGTTGATACAGGTAGCCGCGTCCGCGCGGCGGCTGTATGTGCCGACTGTGCGCCTTGAGCAGCGACGGATCGCGCCGGTACGCGCCGCCGTAAATGTCCGCCCCGACTTCCTGCAGATACGCAGGATCGGTATAGCGGCGCGGCCCGATCATCTTCGACAGCACCGACAGCTTGCCCGGCACCATCAGCACGCCCGGCGAAGTGGCCGCAAGGACCAACCGCCGGCAGCGTCGCGGATACAGACGCGCGAACTGCTGCGCGAGCGCGCCGCCCCACGAAACGCCGAGCACATCGACTTCGCCGTCGTGACCGAGGCGCGTCAGCAGCTTGTCGGCCAGCACCGACAACGTCGAAAAGCGGTACGGCACGACGGGCGCTGGCGAACCGCCGACGCCCGGCACGTCGAAGATGATCACGCTGACATCTTCGAGCGCGGCGACGAACGGTTCCACCAGTTCGAGATTCGCGCCGATGCCGTTGAAGATAAGCAGCGGCGGCGATGCGTCGCTGCCCTGCCACGTTGCGACACGCAACGTCTGGCCATCGAGGTCGATCGTCCGGATTTGCATGCTGCAGGCAGATTCAGGGTTTATGTGCATTGTTATCTCCCAAATGTTCGTCTGGATGCGGGTGTCGCATTCGATGCGCCGGCGTACCGCACGCGCTGTGCCGTATTACTTCTTCTTCGGTTGAAGCAGCGTCTTCAGCTCTTCGACACGCTCGGCGACACGCTTGGTCACGACAGCGACGCTGTCCGACTGCGCGCGATAAGCCGTGTCCGCGAGGTCCTGCACATCGACGAGCGCTTTGTGCAGCGTTTGCTTGACCGTATCACCCGCGCTGGTGATGGACTGTCCGCCCGGCTGCGTGAACCGCGCGACGAACGCCTGCAGTTCTCCCAGCGACGTACGAAGGATGTCCGACTGTTTTTGCGCCAACGACTGCACACCTGCCAGCGCGGTCGTGTTGGCTTCCGCGATCGCCTCGATATCCTTGCGGCGCGATTCGACCATCGCGCTGATATCGAGGCCGGGCAGCTTGAACTGTCCGAAGAGCTTCGTGTACTCGGTGAAAATGCTGTTCTTGCTGGTCGATTCCATCGTCAATACTCCATAGGGACTGCGTTAAAGAAAAGTGTGAATGTCATGCTTCCAGGACGTAGGTTCCCGGCGCCTTCACGCCTGCGGGATGCCCCACGCTGCCGACCGAAGCGGGTGCGGTACGCCGCTCGCCGGAACGCTCCGCGAGCCATTTGCTCCAGTTGCCCCACCACGAGTCTTTCTCGGCCTGGGCATTGGCAAGCCACGCATCGGCATCGGCTGGCAGTGTCGGATTGAGGAAGAACTTCGCCTTCGGATTGCCCGGCGGATTGATCAGGCTCTGGATATGCCCGGCCGAACTCAGCACGAAGCGCGTCTCGCCGCCGAATATGCGCGCCGTGTTGTACACGCCCTTCCACGGCGTGATGTGATCGGTCATGCCCGCCACCACGTAGGTGTCGCACTTCACGTCGGACAGGTCGATCGGCGTGCCGAGCACCGTCAACGCACGCGGCTTGCTGAACAGGTTGCCCGTGAAGATATCGAGCAGTTGCCCATGCATGCGCGCGGGCAAGCGGGTCGCGTCGTTGTTCCAGTAGAGGATGTCGAACGCGGGCGGCGCCTTGCCGAGCAGATAGTTGTTGACCCAGTAGTTCCAGACGAGATCGTTGGGTCGCATCCATGCGAACACGCGGCCCATTTCCTCGCCGGCCAGCACGCCTTTCGATACGCTGTTCTGCTTCGCGGCCGCAATCGCTTCCGGCGTGGCGAACAGACCCAGTTGCGAGTCCGCCGTGTTGTCGAGCACCGCGACCATCAGCGTCGCGGCATGCACGCTCTTGTCGCCGCGGCTCGCGAGGTGGCCGAGCAGCGCCGAAATGGTCATCGCACCCGAGCACGCACCGTGCAGGTTGACGTCGTCGCTGCCGGTGATCTCGCGGATCGCCGCGATCGCTTCGAGCAGCGCGGCAACGTAGGTATCGAGATCCCAGTGGCTTTGATCCGCAGTCGGGTTGCGCCAGCTCACGACGAATGTCTGGAATTCGTTCTTCACCAGATAGTCGACGATGCTCTTGCCTTCGGACAGATCGAACACGTAGAACTTGTTGATCTGCGGCGGCACGATGAGTTGCGGGCGCGCATAGACATGCTCCGTCGCCGGCGCGTACTGGATCAGTTCCAGCACTTCGTTGCGAAACACCACCGCGCCCGGCGACGTGCCGAGATTCTCGCCCACCTTGAACGCCGTCTTGTCCACCTGTGCGGGCATGCCCTGGTTTTGCAGCATATCCGTCACGAGATTGCGCACGCCGCCAAGCAGGCTCGCACCGCCCGAATCGATTACCTTCTTCAGCGCCGCCGGATTGCCGAGCAGCGTGTTGGTCGGCGAGACGGCGTCGGTGAAAAGCGACAGCACGAACTGCGCGCGCTCCTTCGTTCTGGCGTCGAGCGCAGAACGGTCGACGAAGCCCGTCAGCGCGTTGCGCCATGCGACGTAGCCCTGCATCGTCATCCGATACATCGCGTTGTCCTGCCACGCCGGATCGGTGAAGCGCTTGTCGCCTTGCGGCGGCTTGCTGTCCGCGCTGCCGCCGAGCACCGCTATCAGATCGCGCACCAGCGCCGCTTCCTGTTCGACCACAAGCGTTGGCTGACGCAGCGCCTGCGCGCCGATCTGCTGCACCGTTGCCAGAATATCGCGCGGGCGCAGCCCGACGAACGGGTTCGGTCCCAGCATGCCCTCCGCAGCCGAAGCTGCAAGGTCGTCCGGCGGGGCGCTTTGCGCTGTGCGTTGTGTTGTACTTGTTGCGATGCTCATTTCAGTCTCCGCCATCTTCTGCTCCAGTCTCCATCCGTCTTTATCCGTCTGACGTCGCTCAAGCCACCAGCATCGCCAGTGACTCGGCGATCAGCGCCGGTTTCTCCTCGCCTTCGATCTGCAGTTCGTTCATCGTCTTGATGATGATCCGTCCGCCCTCTTTCTTTTCCGCCGACATCAGCGTTACGCGGCTTCGCACGCGCGCGCCTGCCTTGACGGGCGTCATGAAGCGCACCTTGTCGAGCCCATAGTTCAGGCCCGCCGATGCGTCTGGGGGAATCAAACCGATCTCGATCGCAAGCGCCGCCAGCAGCGAAAGCGTCAGATAGCCGTGCGCGATCGTGCCGCCGAACGGGCTCTCGCGTTTCGCGCGTTCGACATCGACGTGAATCCATTGCCTGTCGCCCGTACAGGCGGCGAAGGCGTCGATGCGCGCCTGATCGACGGTGACCCAATCCGACACGCCCAGTTCGCGGCCAACGCAACTATCGATCGTCGCGATGCTGTAATCCTTGATGCTCATCGTGCTTGCTCCTTGAGAGGGATCGGGTCAGGCGAACTGCTCGCGCAACCACTTCTTGTTCGTCTTGCCGACGCTCGTCTTCTGCAGCGCGTCGACGAACCTGACGATCTGCGGCACGGCGTACTTCGAGATTTGCCCCGTCTTGCTGAAGCCCAGCACGTGTTGCTTGACGTCGTCTTCGCTGACCTGGGCGTCCTGCCTGAGCACCACGAGCGCGACGGGACGCTCGCCCCACTTCTCGTCCTTGATGCCGATCACCGCGACTTCCGCGACGCCCGGATGCAGCGAAATCAGGCTTTCGATTTCAAGCGAAGAAATCCACTCGCCGCCCGACTTGATGACATCCTTGATGCGGTCGGTGATCTGGACGTTGCCCGTGGGGTCGATGTTCGCGATGTCCTGCGTATGCAGATAGCCGCCCGCCCACAACTGCGCGGACGCTTCCGGATTGTTCAGATAACCCTGCGTGAGCCACGGCGTGCGTACGACGATCTCGCCGTAGGCCTTGCCGTCGCGCGGCACGTCTTCCATGTGTTCGTTGACGATGCGTAAATCGACGAGCGGCACGGGAAAGCCGGTCTTGCAGCGCAGCCGCACTTCTTCATCGAGATCGAGCGGTTCCGTGTGCAGCGGGAGTTGCGCAAGACTCAGAACCGGGCACGTCTCCGACATGCCATAGCCCACGAACACGTCGATGCCGCGATCGAGCGCAGCGCGCGCGAGTCCGTGCGGCAGCGCGCCGCCGCCGATCACGACCTTCCATTTGCCGAGATCCACATGCTTCGCTTCGTCGCACGAGAGCAGCATGTGCAGGATCGTGCTGACGCAGTGCGAGAACGTGACGCCTTCGTCGCGCACCAGTTGCACGAGACGCTCGGGCACATAACGGCCCGGATAGACCTGCTTCACGCCGAGCACCGTGGCGATATAGGGCATGCCCCAGGCGTGCACATGGAACATCGGCGTGAGCGGCATATAGACGTCGCCGCGATGAAAGCGCTGGCCCGCTACCGGGCTCGCCAGCGCGGCCATCAGCGTGATGGTGTGCAGCACCAGTTGGCGATGCGAGAAGTACACGCCCTTCGGCAAGCCCGTCGTGCCCGTCGTGTAGAACGTGGTGGCGCGGGTGTTCTCGTCGAAGTCGGGAAAGTCGTAGTGCGTCGCGCTCGCGGCGAGCATCGCCTCGTACTCCGTCGCGAACGGGATGGTGTGTTCGCAGGCGTCGCTGCCCGGTTCGTCGATCCAGACGAAAACGCGGACCGTTTCGAGCTGATCCTTGATCGCTTCGACTACAGGCAGGAAGTCGGTATGGACGAACAGGACTTCCGCGCCCGAATGGTTGATCGTGTACGCGATCTCCGCGTGCGAGAGCCGCACATTCACCGTCTGGAGCACGGCGCCCATCATCGGCACCGCAAAGTACGACTCCAGATAGCGATGGCTGTCCCAGTCCATCACGGCAACCGTGGTGCCGTGGCGCACGCCCAGATCGTGCAGGCCGTTCGCGAGCCGCGCGATGCGCTCGCGCATCGTCGTGTAGGTCATCCGCAACTGGCCGCGGTAGACGATTTCCTGGTCCGGCGCCTGAATGAACGTCGTGTGCAGCAAGTGTTTGATCAGCAGCGGATAGGCGTAGGGTGTTGGCGTCGAATCGTGCCCGGCGTCCTGCATCGTTGTCTCCTCACAAGTCGGGCGATGGGTCGGGCACACACAGGTCCGTCGAGGCCTGTCGCGCCCAGTGCATCGCGAGTGAGACCATGATCGGTTTGTTCGGAGGGAAGCAACATCCCCTGAACAGGGGAGTCCCAAGCGGCGGCCGCATGGGCAAACTGCGTCTGGAGGGAATGCAGGAAGGCGGCGCGGTCAACCGCTGTCAAAAGCGAGCCGCCGGCTTACGTCGAGCCTACAGTCTGGAAGCACCGACGCTGGCCGCGCGTAGCCGTTCGATGTCGAGAATCTGGATTTCGCCGAATTTCAGGCTGATGATCTGCTGGCTTTCGAGGCTTTTGAGCAGCTGGTTCGTGGTCTGCCGTGACAGCGACACCATTGATGCAAGGCTGTCCTGCGAAAGCCGGATCTTGCTCTGCACCGCGTTGAGGCCGTCATAGCCTTCGGCGATCAAGAGCAGGCGGCTGGCGATACGTTGTGCGGCAGGCTGCAGCGCCAGCGATTCGGTGCTCTTGAACGACAGCCTCAGGCGTTGCGCCATTAATAGCGCGAAATCGCGCCAGTAGCGCGGCGTGGCGTCGAGCAGGTTTTTCAGCGCGGCTTCGGGCACGTGCATGAACAGTGCGCGGTTGACGGCAATGGCGTCGTGCGGGCGCGGCAAGCCGTCGAACATCGAGATTTCGCCGACCCATGCAGTCGGGCCGAGCACCGCGAGCAGGGATTCCTTGCCGTCGATGCCGACCGTGCCGACGGACAGCGCGCCTTCGAGCACGGCATACAGGCCGTAAGAGGGATCGCCGCACCGGTACAGCAGTTGGCCTTTTTCGAGCCGCAGCAGCGTGGCGTGGCTCATCAGATAGTCCTGCAGTTCGACGGGCAGGCCGCGAAACCAGGGCGTCGATTCGAGTTGAGGACGATAGTGAAGCAGCCTGGAATCCATGCACTTCTCGACGTGTCGGCTATGCGACAGATTTTACGCGGGATTGCCGACATCATGCGTTCACGGCTTTGGCCGCCAGCGCAGTCAGACGCGCTGTTCCCAGACACACGAATCATTGAACAAGGAGTCTCGCCGTGAGCTCAACCGATATCAGCCTGAAGCACGCAGTGTCCCCCGCCGAATGGGAAGCACGAGTCAATCTTGCGGCGGCCTACCGCCTTGTCGCGCTGTTCGGCTGGGACGATCTCGTGTTCACGCATATCTCGGCGCGCGTGCCCGGTCCCGAGCACCATTTCCTCATCAACCCGTACGGGATGATGTTCGACGAGATCACCGCGTCGTCGCTCGTCAAGATCGATCTGGACGGCCGCAAGGTGTCCGATTCGCCATACGAAGTGAATCCCGCCGGCTTCAACATCCACAGCGCAGTGCACGCAGCGCGCGAAGACGCGCTGTGCGTGATGCACACACACTCGGTCAACGGCGTCGCGGTGTCGGCGCAGGAAGCGGGCTTGCTGCCGCTGTCGCAGCAATCGCTGGTGGTGCTTGCGTCGCTCGGTTACCACAACTACGAGGGCATCGCGCTCAACGAAGGGGAAAAGCCCCGGCTCGTGCGCGACCTCGGCAGCAACGCGTATCTGATGCTGCGCAACCACGGTCTGCTGACGGTCGGCGCGACGCCTGCCGATGCGTTCGTCGCGATGTACTTCTTCGAGGCGTCGTGCATGATCCAGGTTCGCGCGCAGGCAGGCGGCGACAAGCTCCTGCCGATCGCGCAGCCGATCCTCGATGGCATCCGGAATCAGGTGACGGCAGCGACGCGCGGCGTGAGCGCCGGACAGCTCGTGTGGCCGGGACTGCTGCGGCGGCTCGACCGGAAGAACCCCGGCTATGCGGACTGACGCATAGCGATTGAAAGCACCGATGCGGGAACTGAGCGGCACGACGTCATGGGCCGTGCTTGCCGCCCAGCGCATCGGCAGAATCGGACAGCGGCTCGATCGAGACAAGGCATGGCGAAGATCTGTATCTATGGCGCGGGTTCCATTGGCTGCTACGTCGGCGGACGGCTGCTCGCCGGTGGCAGCGACGTCACTTTCATTGCGCGCGAACGCGTCGGCCGCCAGTTGCGCGAGCACGGGCTGACGCTTTCGCAGTTCGGCGATCGCCGCTGGTCGGTGCCGCCCGAGCGCATCGATGTATCGACGGACCTCACGGCGGCCGCCGCCGCGGATCTGGTGCTCGTCACCGTCAAGTCCGCGGCAACGCCGACGGTTGCGGCCGAACTGGCAGGCGTGCTGCGCCCTGGGACGGTCGTGGTCAGCTTCCAGAACGGCGTCGGCAACGCCGACATCCTGCGCGCCGCCTTGCCGAACCAGACGGTGCTCGAAGGGATGGTGCCGTTCAACGTCATCGAACGCGGACCGGGTGCCTATCATCAGGGATCGGGCGGCGAGCTGGAGGTCCGGCGCGCGCCCGGATTGCAGCCGTTCACCGGCGACTTCGCGAAGGCGGGACTGCCGCTCGAACAGCACGCCGACATGCTGCCCGTACAGTGGGCCAAGCTGCTGCTCAACCTGAACAACGCCATCAACGCGCTGTCGAACCGGCCGCTGAAAGAAGAGCTGTCGCAGCGCGCGTATCGGCGCTGCCTTGGCATGGCGCAAGAAGAAACGCTCGCGCTGCTCGCGCGCGCCGGCATTCGCCCGGCCCGTTTGACGGCTGTTCCACCCGCATGGATGCCGCGCTTTCTCGGCTTGCCCGACACGTGGTTCGCACGCCTTGCACGCGCGATGCTGACCATCGACCCGCTCGCGCGCTCGTCAATGTCCGACGATCTCGCGGCGGGACGCGCGACGGAAGTCGACTGGATCAACGGTGAAGTCGTGAAGCTCGCCCATCGTCTCGGGCTCGATGCACCCGTGAACGCGCGCCTCTGCGAACTCGTGCACGAAGCCGAGCAAAGCGATGCACGTCACGCGTGGACGGGCGACGCGCTACTGGCCGAACTGCGCGCTGCTTCGCGCGGCGCAACTGCGAGGAGCCAACGCATGCCTGCGTAGCAGGCATTGCGTTGATCGACTCACATGGCGCTCGTAACCGACACGTCCGAAGCAATGAGGACGAACTTGTGGTTCAGTGGATTGCCTCCTGCAGGGCAAGAGGCGCTCATGCGCCATTGCGAACCGGTTACGTTGCACGCCGGTGAATACCTGTTCCGGCGCGGCGACGCGCCCAATGGTTTCTTCGGGCTCAAGTGCGGCAAGCTGAAGGCCTGCACGCTGCGCGAAGACGGCAAGGAAGCGATCCTTGCCGTGATCGAGGCGGGCAACTGGTTTGGACAGACTTCCATGACCAGCCGGCAGCCGCGCCTGCGCGATGTCGTCGCGCTCGAGCGATCGAGCCTGTTCGTCGTCAAGGCCCAGGCGTTCGACGAGTTGATGCAGAACCAGGCCTTCTTCCGCGCGGTTGCGGAGTTGCAGCTCATCCACATGAACTGGCTTTATCGCATGGTCGAAGACGCGACCTTGCATTCGACGCGTGCCCGCATTGCCCGCCGGCTGCTGCTGCTCGCTGCGGGCGACGTGACCATGCTGTCGCAGAGCCGCCCGGAGGTCGCGGTCTCCCACGACACGCTTGCGATGATGCTCGGCATCACGCGCCAGACGCTCTCGCTGGAACTCAAGGCAATGGCGGAGCAAGGAGCGATCGTCCTCCGGTATGGCCGGATCGAAATCTGTTCGAAGGAGATGCTTTGCTCCTTTCAGGAATGCCATTGATCGCTCCCGCCCGGGTTCACGCGGCCTAGAACGTATGCCGCAACCCGACCATGACGCCCAGTTGCGTCGTACCGTATGCCGAACTCAACGCACTGATGCCCTGGAATTGCGCACCAACCATGCCGCCGCGATACAGCGAGTAATCAGCTTCCACATACGTATCCGTGCGTTTGGACAAGTTGTAATCCGCGACCAACTGAAACTGCGTCGTGTTGCCGTCGGCGGACTGGGTTTTCCCCGTCTGGATCGTGCGCCACACGTTGGCCGAAAGATGCGTGGAATCGCCTACCAGTTGCGTAATGCCGCCGAAGAACATCTTGCGCGCGGCGAACGTGTTGAACTTGAGCGCGGTCAATTCCGGCACGCTGAACGGACCATTCGGAAAGTTGCCGACAAAGTTCGCATCCTGCCGGTTCACGGCCCAGCCGGCCATCACCGTGGTGCCGCCGAATGCATATGAACCGCCCGCCGTCCACGACTTCAAGTGCGCCGATGTGTTCACGGCATCGCGCGAATCGAGGTATCCGGCAGCCAGGCGTAACGGCGCGCCAGGCAGAAAAATCAGCGATGCACCGATCTGACTGCCCGAGCCGAACGCGCCCGCATTGCCGCCGAACGCATACGATACTTCGGCCGTCAGGTATTGCCAGCGCGCCGCGTACTTGACCATGTTGCTGGTCCAGACGCCCTGCGCCATCATGACTTCCGGACGAAACTGATAGAAGGTCGGCAACCAGGGATTGGTGATGAAGGCGCTCAACACCGCGTCGGAAAGGGGATTGATCTGCCGCCCCATCGTCAGCTTGCCATAGGTGCTGGATTGCAAGCCGACGAACGCCGTATTGAAGAACGGATAAGCGGGATCGATCACCCCGCTGTTCGGAAAAAAGCGATCTTCGAGTTCGAACACCGCCTTGTTGCCGCCGCCGAGATCTTCCGTTCCTTTGAATCCGAACGCACTCTCTGTCGCGCCGCCGTTAGCGAGTCGAACGGCTGAATTGCCCTGCGGGTCCGCGTGAGTCGTGTAGCGAATGCCCGTATCGACGACGCCGTAAAACGTCACCAGGGATTGCGCATTCGATGGAACTGAATACAGTGTCGCTGTCGATATCACTCCTGCCACTATTCCGCTTCTCCGAGCGGTTTTGGACAGCATTCTCCTGACCTTCATCATGCCTCGTCTCCAACCATTATGATTATGTCGTACAGCAAAACATAGCAACGGATCAGACGACGACTACGTACGATCTGACCCGCTGCGCTCAGCGCCCGGCGCCATACCTATACGTTGCCCGGAAAATATCGTGGCAACTGCCAGAAAATTTACAATTGACGGAGAGCCTGCACGACACATCAACGCGCGCGACGCGCATGCTTCAGTGCGCCCCTGCCGCTGCGTCGCTGGCGCCTCCGGACTTGCCTGGTTTCGTGATCCAGATCAGCGGAATGATGACGATCATGACGATGGCGGCCCCGTAGAACACGTCGTTCAATCCCATCATTGCCGCCTGGGTTTGCACGGTATGGTCGAACAGCGCAAACGATGCCTGTTTACCGAGGCCGAACAGCGAATGGTATGTATCGAGTTGCTGGTTGAAGATCGGGTTGGTCGGACTCGACTGCTGCGTCAGGATTTCATGGTGAAAGATCGTGCGGTTATTCCAGATCACATTCGCCACCGACGTGCCGATCCCGCCGAAGAACATACGCCCGAAGGTGGACAGCCCGGCTGCGGCGGGAACCTTCTCGGGCGGTTGGCCAGAGAGGATGATGACCGTCAGCGGTGCAAAGAACAGCGCCATCGGAATGCCCTGCAGCAGCGTAGGCAGGATGATGTATCCCTCGCTGAGATCCGTGTAGAAGAACGAGCGCATGTAGTAGACGATCGCGAAGCCGATGAACGCAAACGTGCCGATGATGCGCGCGTCGGAACGCGGCAGGAGCTTGCCCATGATCGGCGCGCCGATCACCGCAAAAATGCCCAGCGGCGCGGTCGCGAGTCCCGCATCGACTGCCCGGTAGCCGAGGTACTCCTGCATCCACTGCGGCAGCAAAACAAGCGTCCCAAAGAAGATCCCATAGGCGACGGCAATAGAAACCGTGCCGCCAAGGAAATTGCGCTGCTTGAAGAGCGTGAGGTCGACAATCGGATTCTTGTCCGTCAATTCCCACACGATGAAAAGTGCGAGGCCAACAGCGGCGACGATCGTGAGAATGATGATCGTATTCGACGAGAACCAGTCGAGATCCTTGCCTTTATCGAGCATCACCTGCAACGCCGCCACCCAGACGACCAGCAGCAGCAGTCCGACCTTGTCCACCGGGATTTTCTTTGACGGCGTATCGCGATGCCGGTACAGCGTCCAGACCATAGCCGCCGCGAACAGCCCCACGGGGATGTTGAGGTAGAAGATCCACGACCAGCTATAGCTGTCGGTGACCCAGCCGCCGAGCGCCGGTCCCACGATGGGTCCCGTCACGACGATCATCGAGAACAGCGAGAGCGCCAATGATGACTTGTTCTTGGGCCACGAACTCAGCAGCAGCGCCTGCGACATCGGAATCAACGGGCCTGCCACAGCGCCTTGCAGTATCCGGGCGAAGAGCAGCACGGGCAACGAAGGCGCAATGCCGCACAGCCACGACGCGACCACGAACAGCAGGATCGATCCCACGAAGAGCCGCACCTGTCCAAGGCGTTGCGTCAGCCAGCCGGTCAACGGTATCGCTACCGAATTCGCCGCGGCAAAAACGGTGATGACCCACGTGCCCTCATCGACGGAGACACCGAGATTGCCGGAAATGGTGGGTATCGCGACATTCGCGATCGACGAGTCGAGCACGGTCATGAAACCTGCCAGGCCAACGACGAACGAGCCTAAGGCAAGCTTGGCTCCCGTCAGCGGGGGATGATTCGTTTGATTGGTCGTCATAGTGATCCAGACAAGGTGTTGCTGGCCTTCGTGAATACGGAGAAAGGGGCAGCGCGTGCATCGCATGCCCGGGCGCGGTGCGGGCGTGTCACTCGTTCGCGGCGATGATGTGTGCGATCGCGTCGTTCGCCTCGTCGCCGTACTTCGCGAACACGTCGGTCTTGTAGGTCGAACCGGGATCGACGGCCGTCAGCGAAGCCGCGTTGGTATCCTTCACGTCGACGTTGACGTTCATCGACAGGCCCACGCGCAGCGGATTTTTCTTCAGTTCCCCGAGAGGAATTTCGATCCGCACGGGCAGCCGTTGCACGACCTTGATCCAGTTGCCCGTCGCGTTCTGCGCAGGCAACAGCGCCAGCGCCGACCCCGTACCTGGCGTAAAGCCCGCGACCTTGCCGTGATAGACGACTGAGGAGCCATAGACGTCGGCCGTCAGCTCGACGGGTTGGCCAACACGAATGTGCCGAAGCTGCCACTCCTTGAAGTTCGCATCGACCCAGACCTGATTGAGCGGAACCACCGACATCAGCGGCGTCCCGGTGGAAACGCGCTGCCCGACCTGGACGCTGCGCTGCGCGACGTAGCCCGTGACGGGCGCCGGCAACGTGGTGCGTGCATAAGCGAGGTACGCATCCCGTACATGGGCGGCGCTGGCCTGCACGTCGGGGTGTGCTTCGATCGACGTGTTGGCCGTCAGCGCGCGGTTGGCGCCGAGTTGCTGCTTCGCGGCGTCGAGCGTGGCCTGCGCCGACTTGACCGCGTCGCGTGCGTGCGAAATGTCTTCTTCCGACACGGCGCCCGTCATACCCGTAGAAAGCCGGCGACGCAGATCGTCCTGTGCTTTGGTCAGATCCGATTGCCGCTGCGCGATGTCCGCGCGGTATTTGTCGTCGTTGACGTAGAGGCCATGCACGCGTCGAACGGTCTGGCCAAGGTTCGCTTCAGCCTGTTGCAGGGCAATGCGCGCATCGGCAGGATCGATCTGCACGACAGGCTCGCCCTCCTTCACGACCTGCGTGTTGTCCGCGTTGACACCGATCACGGTGCCTCCAATCTGAGGGGTGATCTGAACGACGTTGCCGTTCACATACGCATCATCCGTTTCGACGTGAAAGCGTGCGACCGTGTAGTAGTAGGCTCCGTACGCTGCGCCGGATGCAGCCAGCGTAGCGGCAAGCAACGCCAGCAGCAGCTTGCGCTTTCCGGCTTTCTTCGGCGGCTCGCTTACGTGTTGGGGTTGGGGTTGGGGTTGGGATTGAGGTGCATTCATCGTTGAACTCCAGCAAGGCTCGATCGACGCCGTCCATCGTCCGATGGCGGCGGCTCGAATGGGTTAGTCGGTTGTCTTGACGTTCGAAGGTGTTGGAATCGGCGTGTCGGTGGTCGACGCGAGGCCGGTTTGCGTTGCGTCGAAACCGCCGCCCATCGCCTTGATCAAGCCGATTTGCTGATCGCGGCGCGCCATCTGCAGGTTGATGACGGACTTTTCGGCTGAGAGACGGTTGTCGTCCGCGTTCAACACATGCAGTTGCTGGCTCAGTCCGGATCGGTAGCGAACCAGCGCCAGTTGATACGCCTTGGTCTGTGCATCCAGCGCCTGCTGCGAGTCGACCAGTTGCCGATCCGTTGACTGGATCTGCGAAACCTGCGTGGCAACATCTGACAGCGCATTGATCAATGTGCGGTTGTAATTCGCCACGTCGTAGTCGAAGTCCGCATAGCGCTCCTTCAGTTGCGATCGCAGCGCCCCGGCATCGAAAATCGGCAAATGGATTGCCGGTCCCGCCTGCATCTGACGACTCGATGCGGTGAGGAAACGTCCCCACCCAAATGCGTCGAGACCCGCCGACAGCGAAAGATTGACGTCCGGGTAGAACTCGGCCTTCGCTTCCTTCACGTCGTGCATGGCCGCAGCGACCTGCCAGTAAGCAGCCACGATATCGGGCCGTCGCGAGATGAGGTCGGCCGGAAGGTTGTCCGGCAACGCGACCACGCGGCTCGCGCCGAATGAAGGATTGGCGATCTTCAGTCCACGGTCCGGCCCCTGCCCCAGCAACGCGCCCAGCTTGTAGCGCACCGTTGTGATCTGCCCCTCGAGATCGCTGACGCTCGAACGGCTGGTTGCCGTCTCGCCGTATGCAGTCTGCTTTTCGACGTTCGTGTCGAGGCCTGCGCCGACGCGTCCATCCGTGATCCGCCCGATGTCTTCACGATTGCGCACTTCGCGGCTTTCGACATCGCGCAACGCGTAAAGGAGCGCGAGGCGGTTGTAGGTGCTTGCGACCGACGCAGCGAGCGTCACACGGACCTCTTCGGCTTCTGCCTGAGCCACCTTTTCCTGAGAGACGGCCTGACGAAGCCGCTCGCGATTCTTGCCCCACAGGTCGAGGTCCCACGACGCGCTGACCAGCAGGTTGTTTTCACTCTGCGTCGAGCCCGCATAGGGTGGCGGCACGATCGCGTTGGCCGAGAAGTGTTCCCGGGTCCACGAGTAACTACCGCTTACGTTGGGATAGAGCAAGGATTTCGCGCTGCCGACATAGGACGTCGCTTTCTCGATGCGGGCGCGTGCCTGATCGATGGTCGGGTTGTCCTTCAGCGCTTCGTCGATCAGTTTCGGCAATTGCGGATCGCCGAACTGCTGCGCCCAATCGAGCGCGGGCCATTGACCGCCCTGGTCCGGCAAGCTCTGCTTCGTCTCATAGGTCGAAGGAGACTCGATCTTCTTGTCGCTCTTGATGCCAGCGTAGTTGACGCATCCCGCCAGACTGAATGCCGCGACTGCCGCAGCGAGCAACGCAGCCGGTTTGCCGGCGAACAACCCGCGTCGCTCTCCATTCGATCTACTTTCCAATGTCCTCATGTTCAATTGCGTGATCATGCTTTGGCATCCGTTAAAAAGTGTATATGCACATGCTAGGGTTCGTTGAGGCACTTATCAATGCGCGAGAATGCATCAGTTTGTTGCCTTGTCGTTATCAGCCTTTGGGCACGTCGCGCGTGACGCGGAACAGTTCGTTCCTCAGATGCACGGCCTGCTGCTGGCCAAACACGACTTCGAAATTCGCCTGAGCAGCACGCCAATGAACAGTCGCCTGTTCGAATCTTTCGTGGCCCTTTTCGGTGAGCGTGAGGCGAAAACGTCGTTTGACCCGCTCCTCGGCGGGCGCCACCACAAGGCCATCACGCAACAGCGGTTTGAGGATGCGTACGAGCGTCGTCCGGTCCGTCACGAGCGCGTCGGCCAGTTGAATCATCGTTGATTTCGGATGGCGATTCAGCATGCTCAGGATGCTGAACTGGGTCGGCGTAATGCCGACCTTGCAAAGATGGCGTTCGTACAGCTTCGAGATATGCCGCGCTGCCTGCCGTACGGCAAAGCAATCATCGGTTTCGGATGAGATCGGGTTCATTTCTACGGGATAGTCTGTGACACCGTGTTCTATTTATATTCGGCATCCTTAGTATTCAACATTAATCTGCCGGTTCGCTGGCAGGCTTGCTTCAGTTGCGCTCCGCCTCAATCGATCGGCGTTTCAACCGTGCAGCATTTTCAGCGCTGCGTAAATCGGTGCCGAATGATTTCGTCGCCCAGCTGAGTGCGCCGATCCATCCCGCTATGGTCCATCCAAGGATGAGATTGAGGAGCAGAACGCGGGCCGCTTCCTGCTTCAGCCTGCGACGGGCGATCATCGAAGGTGTGAAATAAACGCCCACACCGATTGCGACCAATACGTAAGACATGAATACGTGCATCTGGCACCTGTTCTGATAACGCTCGACTTCACGAAAAGCACTTGAAAGTGCATGCGCACAGAATAGCCAAACGACGTGTGGGAATCGATGCCTGTCACACCATCAAACTGTTGTTTCCAGATGCATCAATCGATGCGGACGTGGCGGGACGCGTACCGGCGCAACCGTCAGCGCGGCGCCGTACGCTCGAAAAAATCCGTCGCGTGATCGATGAACGCGCGCACCTTGGCGGGCAGGAGTGTCCGGTTGCTGTACGCCAGGCGGATCTCGATGCCAATGTCGGTGAGCTCAAAATCGGCGAGCAGACGAACGAGCGTCCCGGACGCCAGTTCGTTCTCGATGAGCGAGACGGGCACGATTCCAATGCCGAAACCCTGCAGCACCATTTCCCGGTTGAACGCCTGACTGTTCGATGACACGTCGAAACGAAGGGGAATCGTCAGTTCCTCATTGTCGATCCGAAAGCCGACGCTCGGTCGTCGAAGCGACGGCGACATGGCCACGAAGAGATGCTTGGCCAGTTCCGACGGGTGCTTCGGCGTAGACGTCCGCTGCAAATACTGCGGTGTCGCGACGATGATGAATGGAATGCGCTCGAGCAACCGCACCACGGCCGTCTCGCTCGTCAACATATAAGGCACGACGATGCCAAGATCGTAGCCGTCGGCCACGAGGTCGACGGGGCGTTCGGTCAGCGTGAGGTCCAGCGTGACTTTCGGGTGTGCGCGTTTGAATTCGGCAATCAGTGGAACGAG
The DNA here is from genome assembly GCF_002902965.1 of Paraburkholderia hospita. GTDB lineage: Bacteria > Pseudomonadota > Gammaproteobacteria > Burkholderiales > Burkholderiaceae > Paraburkholderia > Paraburkholderia hospita. The sequence goes on from NZ_CP026107.1 coordinate 1,818,989, forward strand.
GCGCTCCATCGTCGCGGTCGTGTGGGCGACGAGGCGCAGCACGCCGCCCGCCTCTTTTGTCTGATTGCCGACGTCCGCTTCGAGTGCATCCAGATCATCGAGAATGCGCACGCAGCCTTCATAGAATCGCTCGGCTGCCTCGGTGAGCGATACCTGGCGCGTTGTCCGGTGCAGTAGTCGGCACCCCACGCGCTCCTCCAGCGCCGAGATGGCCCGCGACACCGCCGGCCGGGCCATGCCGTGCATGTCGGCTGCCCGCGCGAAGCTTTTCAATTCGACCACTGACCGGAAAACGCGCAGGCTTTCAACGTAGTCCATGGAGAAATCTCGCTATACGTGCGGGAGCAACCGGTTTGCCGCGGTCTGTTGGACTGCTTGACTGTGCGGCTTCAGCGGGCGCCCGATTGCCTATTTGTACAGCCTGGCCGGATGGTGCACGACATCCTTGACGCGCTGCATCCATCCGCCAGGCGCAGGCGCCAGGTTTGCAGACTCCCCGTGTCCGTCCATGTCTTGACGACGCCCCGCGTCATCCGCATTGCGATGGACGGGTTGGTACTGCACCGCGAATCGCACATGCAACACGGCCGACAACGCGCGCTCGTATGCCTTCTCATTGTCGTCGACGGGCATGAGCGCCGCGAGCGCTCTTGCAAATGCCGATGCGTCTTCCATGTCCGCGCCCGTCAATACGCCACGCTGCGAGAACGCGCGCTGCACATCATCTTTCAATGCCTGGACGGCGGCACCGACTTTATCGTATGCCTGGGCGGGCGCTTCGACATGGATCTGGAGATTGGATGAGCACATCGTCGGCGTGCCCGCGAGCACATTCCTGTCGCTCTCGACGCGCGACGCGAGATGCTTGATGTAGGCGACCGCGGCTGTGGGGATGTTCTCGCGCCGCCCGCAGTAATCGTGCACCCGGGAGGCGCCCTGAATCGCGGATGCAAAAGACGTGAAATCATCGAACTGCAGATGCCTGGCGGCACAGTCGAGGACGGCGTCAGGTGACAACCCGAGTTCGTGGGCCACCGACAGACTCGTCTTCATCGCGAGCAGAAGCCGTTCGCTCCATTCGTCCTGACGGTATCCTCTCACCGAACTCTCGTTCATCGCGGCTCCCGCCTGGACGTGTCGCATGCAGCGATAGTACGCCGGAAGGCCTTTCAGCACTATTACTGCGCCTGCGCCGCGTGCGTCAGCGTTTGCCCTGGCCGCCTTCCAGCGCGAAATTCCTGAGCAAGGTCTGCCGGCTCGCCTTCAATATTTCCTCGCCAAGCCGGGGGTCCGCCCCGCCGACCGCCCGCGACAGAATGAGCGCGCCCACCATCTCGCTGTAGAACGCAATCGCCTCCCGGCGCGCTTCGTCCGTGTCCACGCTTTCGTCGCGCTGTTCGGCGACGAGCGCCGTCAACGTTTCGATCATCGTTTCGAGGCCGCTTGCAAAATTCGATTGCGCCTCAGTGCCGAGCCGGCGAACGTCCGCAGTCAGCCCGGCGACCGCGCAGCCCTGTTCAATGTCGTCGCAATGCGTGCCGGACAGGTAGAAATCCACCTGCCGCTTCAACCGGTTACCGCCACGCGTGATGGGCGCCGCGATCGCTTCCTTCAGGTCGCGGTTGGCCTTGTCCATCGCGCTCGCCACGACTTCGGCCGCGAGCGCCTCTTTCGATTCGAAGTGGTTGTAGAACCCGCCCTGCGTAAAACCCGCGGCCTTCATCAGCGCACTCAGGCCCACGCCGTCGATCCCATGCTCACGGAACAGTTTCTCCGAGGCCGCAATGATGGCCTTGCGGTTCTCCACCGCCTTCTGTTTTGAGACTCCCATCGTTCGATGCTCCACGCCGTTGTCGGCCCAATTATAACGCCCTTCGAAAAATACAATGGCGACCACCATTGACTTCGACCGACAAATCACCCAAACTCAATGTCAATCACCATTGTGTTTTCGGTGAATCCTTCAAACTGGACAGGAAATATTCATGACCCACACCACCGAAGCAGCCAACAAGGCCCTCGTGCTCGAAGCATTCGACACGCTTTTCAACCAGCGCGACTATGCCGCCGCGGAGCGGTACTGGTCGCCGGATTACATCCAGCACAGCGCGCATATCGAACCGGGCCGCGATGGTCTGTTCAACCTGATCCGGACAGTGCCGCCGACGTTGCGATACGAACCAGGCGTGATCGTCGCGGACGGCGACTACGTGATCGTTCATGGCCGCTTTTCCGGTAACGGACGTCCCGTCGCATGGATCGCTGCCGACATCCTGCGCATAGAAAACGGCGTGCTGGCCGAGCACTGGGACGTGTTGCAGGACGAAGCCAGCCAATCCGAATCGAAGAGCGGCCTGCCGATGTTCGGCACCCGCTTTCCGCGCTAACAGCAACCTTCATTTCACAGCGAGTCGAACATGAAACTCACAGGCAACACCATCTTCATCACAGGCGGCGGCTCGGGCATCGGCCGCGGACTGGCCGAGGCGCTGCACAAGCGCGGCAACGAGGTCATCATTTCGGGCAGGCGCGCCGAGCGTCTGCAGGCAACCATCGATGCGAATCCCGGCATGCGCGCGGTGTCGCTCGACATCAACAATCCCGCGGACGTTCAGGCCGTTGCCGCCAGGCTGATTGCCGACTATCCCGACCTCAACGTGCTGATCAACAACGCCGGCGTCATGTATCCCGATGGCGCGCAAGGTCCCGTCGACGACGACCTGATGCGCGCGACCGTCGATACGAATCTGCTTGGGCCGATCCGCATGACGTCCGCACTGATCGAGCATCTGAAGACGCGCGACGACGCGGTCGTCGCGAACGTGACGTCGGTATTGGGCTTCGTGCCGCTTGCAATCGCGGCGGTGTACAGCGCGACCAAGGCCGCATTGCATTCGTACACGCTGTCGCAGCGCTATCTGCTTCGGGACAGCAAGGTCTCGTTCATTGAAATCGCGCCGCCGTGGGTTCGCACGGAGTTGCTGAACAGCACCGAAGAAGAACGCGCGATGCCGCTCGATACGTTCATCGAAGGCGCAATCGAGCAACTGGGCACCGATACCAACGAAATCCTCGTGGGTCCCGCCGTGTCGATGCGCGCCAATCCGGGACCCGGCGAGCACGCGTGGGTCAACGAGTTCAACGACCTGTTTGCGGCGGGTTGATCGCAACACGTTGCGGCCATCGGGCACTCGGGTCAGGACGCGTCGCCAGATTTCGTAGCTGGAAACAGCGACAGCCTGAGCCCAACGAGCGAATGCAGCGCACCTTTGCGCAGCTTGTAGCCAGGCGCACCGGGATCGGCCGCGAAGTCTGCGAGGATCCGCTCGATGGCGGCATCGACGTCGACTACAAGCGTCGGTGGTAAGCGTTGCCGATCGCCCGATTCGAGGCATCGTTCATAGTACGACCGCACATCGTCGAGCACGCGATTCAACACGACCGGCAACTCCCCGGAAAACTTGCCCGAAAGTCTGCGCAGGTCGAGTGTGTTGAGCGCAACGCGCATGTCGCGCAGGCTTTCCGTCGACGGGTGCTTGTCGTCGTCGCTCGGCGCCACGCGCGGAATAAGCTGCACGAGCCGGTCGAGCATGCGCGCGTTCAGATCGCGCTGCTGACCGATCGATAACGTGGACGCGCTGAGAACGACGTCCCGCCAGCTGGACCGGGTGAGTCGCGCCGTCGCCGCATCCGTTCCGAACGGGCGGATGACGCCCGTCATCACCGAAGCGAACATCACACCGGCCAACCCCGCGAGATTGGCATTCAGGAAGTTCAAAATGTTGGCGTCATAGGCGCTGTCGATGCCAAGAAAAGTTGCCGTCGTCAACGCTACAAGCGTCGATATCAATGCCCATTTCGGACGTGGCATCAACAAGCCGAGCGGCACAAACAGGAATGAGAAGAAGATGACCAGCACGCCGAAATCCTGGCCACTCGGCAACACGACAAACAGATAGAACGCTGAAATGACGACGCCCATCGTCGCGCACTTCAGAAAAGTAATCATCATGGGCACGGGCTCGTCGAGCGCGGCGAAAAAGCAGACACCGATAGCGCCCAGCGACACGGCCGCCGCACCGTCCTGCCAGCCCGAAGCAATCCAGATGCTGGACGAAACGAAGATGACCAGCGCGGCCGAACCGGCGGAGAACAAGGCAAGACCTCGGTCGAGAAAAGCGTGACGCGTGCCGACCCGCCAATGACGAAACCGCGGTCGCCAGCTCGCTTTTTCGTGAACGATCATGTCGCGCAAGCTCCGGCAATCGGCCCACAGATCCACCACTTGCCGCAAGCGCGAAAGCGCGCTGGATAACAGTGCCGCCTGCCAGGTCGTCAATTCGTTGCGGGCCGGGTCGAGTTGCGCGATACGCATCCGCAATAGCGGCGCCCCGTGCTCGGGGTCTTCGCCAAGCGACGCGTCCATCCAGCGGCAGGTATCGCGCAGTAGTTCGTTCAGGCCAACAGGAACGCCGGGCTCCGATTTTTGCGCGGCCGCGAGTATGTCGGCGAGAGCCGAGGTGATAGGCAATATCAGTTGCATCCGGCCTTGCAGTTCCTCGCTGCGAGCGAGAATCGCTGGGCTGACGTGGTCGTAGGCCAACTGGCTCAACAGGAATTCGAAGCCGCGCACACTCGTCGCCATCTTCTGGCGGCTTCCCGACACGAGCGCGCCCACGGCCCGGCCCGCCAGCGACTCTTTCGCGTAAAGCGTGGCGTCGCGGAACCATGAATCGGTTCGCTCGATCAGCGTCGGCGCTAGCCGGCTCGGAAACAAAACGCTGCCGACGATGCTCGCGCAAACAATGCCAAGCGTGATCTCTTCAGTTCGCGCCACGGCCACATCGAAGATGCTCAGTGGGTTCGATAGCGCCGGTAACGCAATGACAGACAGCGAATAACTGGCGAGCAGGAAAACGTAGCTGCGGGCCGCACGCGTCGAGATCGAAATGTAGACGAACACGCCCGTCCATAACGCTATCAAAGCGCTCAACAGATAAGGCGTCTCCGCGAAAGGCGGCACGAGGGCGACGGAAGCGAGCGCGCCAAGCACGGTGCCGATCACGCGATACAGCGCCTTCGACCTTGTGGCGCCGACGAACGGGTTCGACACGATATAGACGGATGCCAGCGCCCAGTACGGCCTCGGCAGGTCGAACCAGAACGCGATATAAAGCGCGAGCATCCCTGCAAGAAAGGTCTTTAGCGAAAAAATCCAGTCGCGCAGCGAAGGGAGATTCATCGGAACAAATCGCGTGGGGGATCAGTTTCTCGCCCGGCAGATTGTCCAGGCCCGCAGTAAAACGACCCACAGTGTCCCGCGTTTCTTCGAAGTCTGCCTGGACAATCGCATATAACGCGCACGCGTCGAAGCCGCAAAGGACGCGGCCATGCGGTTCACCTTGCTCGTCTGATGCGAAGGCGCGCAATATCGGCAGCCATTGTCAACGTGCTGTTGCGTTCGAACGCTCTATCGGGAGGGTGAAGCCGAACGTCACGCCGCGGGACACATTGCGCACGGCCCAGATCCGGCCAGCGTGTGCTTCGACAATAGACCGGCAGATCGCCAGGCCCATCCCCATCCCTGTTTTCTTGGTGGTGAAGAACGGCTCGAAGATCCTCTCGAAGTCCACCTGCCCTGTGCCGCGATCCTCCACGTCGATCACCACACTATCCGCATCGCGACGCGAGCGGACTACCAGCAGCTTCGGCCGTTCCTCCGTTGCCGCTAACGCTTCGATTGCGTTGCGCACGAGGTTCATGAGCACCTGCTGAATCTGAACCGCGTCGGCGCTGATCTTCGGCACGTCTTCGTACAGTATCGTCTCGAGCGAAATCGCGTTGCGCTGGATATCGTCGGCCATCAGCGTGCATACCTGAAGGATCAGCTTGTTGATGTCGAGCTCCACCTTTTGCGGGGCTGCATGCCTGAAGAGCGCCCGGATGCGGCTTACCACGTCAGCTGCGGCATTCGCGTCGCGGACAACGTGCTCGGCCGAAAGTCTCGCTTCCTCGATCCTCGGCGGTGTGGCAGCAAGCCACCGCAAGCATGCACGCCCATGCGCCACGACGGCCTGAAGGGGCTGGTTGAGTTCATGAGCAATGGAGGCGGATAGTTCGGCGACAGCCGCGAGCCGTGACGCCTGCGCAAGCTTCTCCTGCGCGTCGCGCAAGGCCTTCGCGACCTCTGCGCTGTCATCGATATCGACATCGATACCAAAGAACTTCATCACTTGCGCACCGGCCGCTTCAGCGCTGCGTTGCTCTCGCGCCCGGCCGGGCTCTAGCCTCGACAACAGATGCGGCTCGTCCGACAACTGTCCGAGCAGCGCGATGAGATGGTGCCGCACGTTTTCGGATCGGCGCGCGCCCTCCTCGATTGCGACGGCCAGTTCCGTCCACCCCGGCTGCCGATATTGCTCGGCCAGATAAGCGTGGACGATGATCTGCGCGACGAGATCGAAGTAATCGAAGAGATACAGCGAGACGTCGACCAGAAGTTCTTTGCCAATATGCTCGTCCAGTTCTCCCAGCGCGACGTAGGTGCTCCAGATTTCCCGCAATCCGAGGCGCAACGCCTGAAGCAGGCTCTGCAGTGGCACGCGTTGAGGCTCACGTCTCTGGCTGATTTCCCGAAACACGTTCATGTGCTGCGCGGAAGGAGGTTCGCCCGACAACAGAGTCTCGAACCATACTTTGGCTGACAGCGCGACGGATTCGTGAACATCCTCTTTGGCGGCTGGCGGCAGTAACCGGTATCCGTCGAGCGGCGTCAGTGTCGCGAGCGTGCGCTCGACGACATCGGTCAGATCGGCAGCGAGGGAAACGGTTTTTTCTCGCAAGGGGGTGCTGATTTTGGGTACTTTGGCTAGCACGGCAATTTATCTATCGGTAACGGGCGCACGATTTCGACTAACAAGCAGCGTCGGCGCAGCGGCTTCTACGGCTGCGCACCGAACGGTTCCCGCCTGATACTCTGCGATGCGATTCAATGCGGCGTGTCATGTGGCGCGAAACGGGCCGTTCCCGGCGAAGCCTCAGTGAGCCGCCCGGCGGAGATCGAAAGGTGCGCTGCCCGCACAGGGAGCGCTTCGATCCGCATCCGGTGCATCCATGGTCTCCCGGCGCAACGCGGCCCGCCATCCCCCTTATTGGGGAGATGCGCGCAATCGACGGGGGATGGCGACAAGCGTGCCCCGATAACCATGCGTGTGATTGCAAAATGCGTGTGACTGTTGAAGCGCCCGCGAACGGGCCGCACGTTTTCCTCTCGACGAAGGTCGTCCCGCCGCGACTGCCGGCGGATCTGATCGATCGTCCGCGGCTCGTGCGCTGGACCTCGGTCTTGTTGGAACACAGTAGGTTCTACGCCAGCGCCAAGTCTCGTGCGAAGATTCGAAGCGACTCCAGTTTCATGTAATGGCGGGCCAACTTCCTGCGAACTAACATCGATTCCAGGCGCTGCGAGTTGACACAATTGTTGACAGTGATGTGCGCCGGCAGGAGGTCGCCTGAGGGCCTTGCCTCCATTGGAACGGCAGCACTAAAAGACAAACTTCATCTATGTTAGCCATAGCGTCGGCGGCAGTGGACTGGTTTGCGGGCGCGGAGATACTGGCCGCGATCTCGTATTTGAACTGGCTCTGTCAGCCTGGCGAGGCATTCGTCGTCGTCACCTTTCTCGCGGCAGTTGGTTTATTCTCGGCTTTCGCGAAAAATGTATCGTCGGACGTGTTCGTGCTGGCTGCAAATGTATGCTTTGCCGTGCTGCTTCTTGCACCACTAGACGCATCCACACGAATCAGCACGCACACGATCCTCGCCGTTGCCGGGTTCCTGCCGTCGTCGCTTGCGCTCACGCTGCTTATACATCGCCTGCGCAAACTCAACGCGATCGTCATGGAAATGAAATCGGCGAACGCCGCGCCCGGTTCACGCAATAGCCCCATGACGGGCGGACACGAGCGAGGTCCGACCGACAGCGTCGACATCCGGGCATTTCTCATCGAAGAAATGCATCTCAGCACGCTTGAAGAGCTGAGCGCCTCGATTACGCATGAGATTGCTCAGCCGTTGTCGGCAATCGTATTGAATGGCAACGCGGGGCTGCGCTGGCTGCATCAGGACCACCCGCCAAAGAGCGAAGTCCAGGGTTGCATCGAGCGGATGACAAGCGACGGCTGGCGTGCGTCCGCCATCATGGTACGGATTCACGAACGCTGCCAGCGCTTGCCGCCACCACTCACGCCGACGGCAATGAACGACGTCGTCCGGGAACTCGCCCCATTCATCAGGCGTCAGATGGCCCGCTGCGGTGGAACGCTCGAACTCCGCCTCTCGCCGTCACTTCCAGATACCTTGGCGAACGCTACGAGGCTTCAGCAGGTCTTCATCAACCTGACGCAGAACGCACTACAGGCAATGGCCGCGATAGAAGACAGACCTGCTCAAATTGTCATTTCGACATGGGCCACTGAAGCCGGTGCGGTGGCGTTCTCGGTGGCGGACAACGGGCCCGGAATCGCCTGTGAAGAGATATGCTCGATATTCGAACCCTTCGTTACCACGAGAGAGCGGGCCATAGGCCTGGGTCTTTCAAGCTGCCGCTCGATCGTCGAGGCTCACAGCGGCGAAATTTCAGCCAGCAATAACCCCGACTTCGGCGCAATCTTTATTGTTACGCTGCCGCCGTTTAAATAGTGGATGACGGCTTTCCAGCGTCTGCTCTCTCGCGAACTCCAACGTACTTCGCGCAAAAAGCAGTGGCTTTTTCCGGCGCTCTCTCGAAGAGAGCTTAAATTAACCTGACAGTTTCAAGAAACATGAGCAATGACATCAAGGACGATCTTCACGTCCGCCTCTCACCGCACGATGCAGTTGTCGAAGTCGCAAAGGTTCTCTGGCACCTGCGCAGTATTCTGGCCATCATGGTCGTGCTTTTCTTCGTATTGTCGATCGCAATGTACTACGGTGGCGGGGCCGTCAATATGGCTACGCGCGCGCAGTCATCGCTGGGCGAGACGCTTTATTTTTGCGCGGTCACTGCGCTGACCATCGGCTACGGCGACGTCGTGCCGACCACCACGCTTGGTCGGATCATCGCGGTTTTACTGGGTTTGCTCGGCGTGTTGATGACGGGAGTGACAACGGGCTCCACTGTCTACGGCATTCAGGTAGCGGCTCAACGAGCTGGCCTGCGGCCACGCTAAACCCTACGCGATCGCCTTCCGCTCCCTTGCTCTCCAGGCCCGGCTGATTCCAGATTCATGTAATAGCCGTCCTTCGGACTGCCGCCTATCATCTGTAGCCTTACGCTTCGCACCGGGCGAATCGTTTGCGAGTATGGAAGCGATAGTGCTCGCAATCATGCTTGCGATATTCATGCGCGAGACGGGGCCGCGCGGGCACGCGAACGCATGAGCCTGTTTTCCCGAGCACGTGCGGCCGTCAACGGGCCGCACAAGTCTCAATCAATCGGATATGCAACACCATGATTCGCATCGAAAACCTGACTGTGTTCCCGGACCGTAGAGAAGTGTTCGTCGACGGTGTTCTTGTCGAACTTGGTTGCAGAGCGATGGATGTATTGCTCGTCCTTATCGAAGCAAACGGCGCGCTGGTGACAAAGGAAACGCTCACAGACCAGGTCTGGCCGCACACGGTGGTCGCCGAAAACAATCTTCGTGTGCACATCTGCATGATCCGCAAAATGATGGGCGAACATCGCAGGTTGCTTGTATCCGTGCCTGGGCGCGGCTACCGTCTGTTGCGACCGGCACAGCCGGCTTATCTGATTCCCATGCTCGTCGCGCATGCCCAGTTGATGCGGTCTGCAAGATAGCCGAGTTGTGTTCTGAAGTGCATCGGCGCGCGGCGCCGCTCAACGCGGCTTCAGTTCGACGGGCGCCGCAGCGCGATAGCCGCCGCCGAGTGCCTTGGTCAAGGCGATCTCCTGACTGAGCGTCTGCCCCCGAAGCTCCAGCAGCGCAACCTGTTCGGCGATCACCGGCTGGCGTGCCTGAAGCGCCGCCAGCCGGCTCGTCAGTCCGCGTTGATAATGCGCTTCGACGCTGTCCCTCGTGAACGCAATCGATTCGATCCGCCGCTTCTGCAGCTCCGTCTGGGCATCGAGCGCCTGCAGGCGGCTGCCCGTCTGCGCGACATCACGCACCGCATTGAGGACGGCCTGGTTGTACTGCTCGATCAACAGGTTGCTTCCCTCGCGTGCGCCGCCAAGGTTCGCGTTGAGCCGGCCGCCGTCGAAGATCGGCAGAGTTAGGCCCGGAATCAGATTGATCTGCTGGCTCGCATGTGTGAAAAGGTCGGCGAGGTGCAAGGCATTGAAGCCGAAGAACGCCTTGATGTCGAAGCTCGGATAGAACGCCGCCTTTGCCGCATCGATCTGGTCGAACGACGATTCGACATACCAGCGCATCGCCTGCAGATCGGGGCGCCGGGCCAGCAGTTCATACGAGAGCGCCGGCGGCAACGCGGCCTGCGAGCGCGGCAGCGCGACGGGCTCGATGACGGGCAGGCCATCGGGGCCCGCGCCGACCAGCGCCCGCATCGATTCGCGAAACTGCTTGATCTGCGCTTGCGCCGACACGATCTGCCGCTCGACGGCCAGTTGCTGCGCTCGCGCTTCTTCGAGCAGGGTGCGCGCTTCGAGGCCGCGCGCGGCGCGCGCTTCGTGTGCCTGCACTGCGAACTCTGCTGTCTCATGCAATTCGTTTAGCAGATCGATGAGCTGATAAGTCGTTTGAATGCCGTAGTAAAGCTGCGCGACATCCGCCGAGATTTCGAGTTCGACCGCGGACGTCTCGGCGAGCCGTGCATTGCTCACGCCGAGCGATGCGGCGACCTGTGCGCGCTGCTTGCCCCAGAGGTCGACATTCAGGCTCGCACCCAGCCCGACAACGCCCTCGGTGTACCACGGCCCCGTCAGCCCTAAAGCCGGTTCATTCTCGGCAAACGGGCCAAGAAAGCCGTTTGCGGAAACGTGCTCGCGATCCAGCGACGCCAGCGCGACCACCTGTAAGCCCGTCCCCGCGCTGACCAGCTCGACATCCGATCTGGCCTGCGCGACGCGCGTGCGCGCAATCACCATCGTCGGGGCGTTGGCGAGCGCCTGATCGATCAGCGCGTCGAGTTGCTCATCGCCATAGCGTGTCCACCAGCGCGCGGCGGGCCAGCCATCGCGCGCGAGATGGATGTCGTTCGCGAGATTGATCTGATCCGGGGCAATCTCCGTATAGGGCGCACTGTCATGATGGATCAGCGCGCACCCCGACAGCGCGGACGATAGCCACGCCACGCATAACACGCGTCGACGCCACCGCCCATCACGCAAAACCGATCGCTGATTCATGTTCATATGGGCTGTGATGAGGGCGCCGCAACCGACACCCCGTCCTCTACCTCGGCGCGCCAGTCCGGCAACCCCGCGACTTGCCGCGACAGTTCGTCCGCTGCGGCGATGAGCGGCCTGTCGGCGGCTTCGACAGCTTCTTGTGCAGCGATCTCGCTGCGTCGCGGCGCGCGGGCGTCGGGCGGGCTTGCCGCAAGCTCGTCCGCGTACCGGTTGAGTTCGACGCGCGCCTGTTCTTGCGTCGAGCGCACGGCATCGACCGTTTGGGAGTTCGACGCTCCCGCTTGCGCGACCAGCGTACTGCGCAGCGCATCGCCCGCGAGCATGATCTCGCGTGTCTGCGCGAGCACGGTTTGCGCGCGCAATGTCCATTGCGCATGTTCGGCTTCCTGCCAGCTGGGCTCGAGTGCGACACGCGCGAGCGTCGCCTCGCAATCGGCCAATACCGCCCATGCCTTCAACTGGCGCTGCGTGTACGGCAACTCGTCCCCCGCGTCGTCGCTGGGCGTGCGCAACTGTGCGGCGATCGCGCGCAACATGGTTGCGAGTCTCTGCCGCAACGCGTCGCCCTCGCCTTCCCGCCAGAACGACATCTGCACAAAGGTCGCCACACCGACGCCCAGCAGAATACCCACCATCCGGTCGCGGATTTCAGTCAGGTTCGTGGTCGGGCCGAACTGCCCGAGAACGGCGAGCGAGAACGTGAATATCACCTGGATGCCGGCGTAGCCGATCCGCTCCGAGCCCGCCGATATCCACGCCCCGAGCGCGGCGACGGGCAGCGTGATCAACAGCAGGCCGACAATATCGTCGAGATGGGGAATGACGAATACCACCATGAAGAGCGCCAGCGCACTGCCGATGGCGGCCCCGGTCAGCCGCAGTAGCGCACGCTGCGTCGATGCGCCGAGGCTCGGCAGCGCGACGATCACGCAGGTCAGCATGATCGTGTGTATGCCCTGCCAGTCGACCGCGTTGTAGAACACGTAGCAGGCCAGCACGGCGAGCAGCGTCTTCAACGAAAAGCGCAGGTACGCGGGATTGGTCCATGCGTCGGGCGCCACCATCGGCTCGGCGGCGGCCGGCTTGCCAGTCTCCGCATCGCGCGCGGCGAGATCCGCGTACGCATGCAGCGCGCGCTGCAACTCGCCTGCGGCGGGAATCGTGTCGGCTGCATGGTGTTCTTCGGGTGTCGCGGTGCTCACGTGACGATACGGTTCACCCGACATCACCGCTTCGTCGAGTGCCCGGACGTTGGCCCGCAACTCGGACAACATCGCACGCCGCGCCGGCGAATGCGCCGGCCACGTATCGGGCAACTCGCTCGCGCCGCGATAGAGACGCGACACGGTCGCGATGCACGCAAGCTGCGCCGCCTGATGCTCACGATAACGCGCGTCTCGCATCATCGTGAACCGCAACAGCTTTTGCAACGTCAGCGCGCCTTGCTGCACGGTGGCCAACGTGATCGGCGTGACGTTCGGGGTGTTGTCGATCAGGTGCGTCAGGCGCATATCCAGCGCCGCAAGTTGCCGATGGATTTCCGCGTTGAGCTGCAACTGCGGTTCGGCGGGCAACAGCAGCGTATTGACCACGAGCGCCAGCGCGATCGGATAGTTGACGGCGACCCATACCCACAACACCGCGCGAATCAGCAAGTCGGCCTGATCCGTCTGGTCGACGAAGCTCTGCACATAGATCACGACGATGGCGACGATAAAAAACACCACGCCGATCTTCAGAACGCGCAGCAAATACACGCTGCCGAAAAACACCACACTCGCGACGACGATGCGCAGCAACGGATAATCGAATGTGAACTTCAGCAGCAGGATCGACAGGCCAATGGCGAGCGTCGATCCGACCATGAACATGATGCCGACCAGCCGCGTGACCACCACGTTCGCCTGCGTGACGTAAAACATCACCAGCAGCGACAGCGGAAGCTCCGGCACTTCGAGCGCCATCGATGCGACGATCACGATTGCGCTGGTTAGCATGCAACGCAACATCACGTTGAGCCGACCAGGAAAAGGCGCAAGCTCGCGTGTCAGGAAATCGCATGCATCGCGCAGCATAACGGGCATCGGGGGCAGGTAGTCGGCGACGGCCATGGGCGCTCCTCAATGGCTTTCGCCGTCGTTGCCCGGGTGCAGCACCGCGACCGCCGACGTACCGACGCGGAACAGCTCGGGGTTCGGATCGTCCACACGGATCTTGACCGGAAACCGCTGCGACACATGAACCCAGTTAAGCGTGCGTTGAATGCGCGGCAATCCGCCCGGCAAGGCGATACCAGCTTCGTCGGACGCGATGCCATAACTGATCGAATCGACGCTGCCCCGAAAGCGCTGGTCCGTATCGCTCATCAGATACACCGTCGCGGGCGTCCCCGTCTTGATGCCCTTGAGTTCCGTCTCACGAAAGTTCGCGACCACGTACCAGTGGCGCGTATCGATCAAGGTGAAGACAGGTTTGAGCGCGGTTGCAAACTGGCCCGTCGCCGTCTTCAACGACACAATGCGTCCGTCGAAAGGCGCTCGCACCGTCGCGTACTCGAGATTCAGCTCAGCAAGGGAGATCTCCGCCGTGACAACGGCGCGTTGCGCGACCAGCGCATCGACGCCGCTCACAGCCGCTGCCGCCTGCTGCGCCTGCAGTTGCGCGGCGCTGAGTTCGGCCTGCGTGGCGCGTTGAGCGGTGCGCGCACGGTCGACGTCTTCCGCCGACACATAACCGTGTGACAACAGCGGCTCCATGCGGTGTAGCGTATCGGACGCCTGAGCGGCTGCGGCTCGTGCGCGCTCGACGGCCGCGCGCACCGACTCCGCGTTGTACTGCTGCGCGTTGACCGTGCGCTGGGTCAATTCGATCTGCCGGTCGAGCGCAACGAGCGACGCCTTGCCCCGCGTCAGCGCATCCTGATACGGACGCGGATCGATGCGAAACAGCAGATCGCCCTGCTTCACCGCCTGGTTGTCGTGCACGGGCAATTCGACGATGCGGCCGTTCACCTCGGGTACGACGTCGATCGTATCCGCATAGACATAGGCGTCGTCGGTGCGCGGCGCGCGTTCCAGCTGGCGGATCACGAAGACCACCAATAGCAGCGTCAGCACGACCAGGATGATGGCCGGCCATGCGCGCTTCTTTGTCCGGTTGGCAGTTGTCGCCATTGCATTACCTGAAGATCAATGTTGGAACAGCATCAACCAGACAGCGAGTGAAAGAAAAGTGACAAGCGTGGGATACACCACCGCCGCAGGCCACACCAGAAGCTGGGCCCGCAAGCGTTTGACAATCAGATGGACGACGACCGTGAGCACCACGCCCGCGATGAGACAGAACAGCCAGTCCGGAAAGTACGCGCCGAGTACGTTGAGGGATGGCGAATTCGCGCACCCCGAGACGAAAACCGCGGCGATTGCCGCCGTCCCGGTTGCACGCTTTGCATGTGAGTCTTTGGCGAATGGAACGTGTCGTTTCAAGGCGTGCAGCCCCCGGGCAAAGCGTCGAATTCGCAACAATAACGCGGCAATGAAGCCGTGCGCATTACATGAATATGTAGTGTCGCCGTAATAAAGAATGATGTGAATCACGCAGCGAGCTGTGTTTCCCAAAGGCTTACTTAAACTCTGGCGCGATCACTGGATGCTATCCAGCAAGTCTAGCAACGCGTCGCCATCGACAGGCTTCCGGAAGAACCCCAATGCGCCTCTCTGCAGATAATAGTCTTCCGTATGCCCGGTCGGTTTGCCCGTGATAATGATGACGGGCGTGGCGGCGCCCGACTGAACCGTTCTATCGAGTACCTGAATGCCGTCGATGGGCCGCATTCCCAGGTCGGTGACAACGCATAAAAGGCCCGAGTAACCATCGGAGAAGAAATCCACTGCGGATTCATAAACCCGCGTTCCATACCCGCCAGAAGCCAGCAGGTTAGCCAGAGCCGCCAGGACGCGACGGTCATCATCAATCACGGCAACGGTTCGAACCGCAGACGCGCACATTGTTTTTCCGGCTCATGGGTCCAACATGGAACTGGCGCTGGCGCCAGGCTCTGGACTATCGTGTCGGCGATGCTTCGAGCTGCAGTTTGCTTGCCTGCCTGACTAGCGTGGCGAATGAATCTGCGCGCATTTTTCTCATTATGTGGCCTCGATGTACCTGGACGGTGTATTCGGTGATACCAAGGACGGCCGCCGCCTGCTTGTTGAGCAAGCCACTGACGAGTAATGGCAAGAGTTCCTGCTCACGCGGTGTCAGCGATTGATAGAGCGCGTGGAGCGCCGCTGTATCTGCCGCCTCCGCGCGAAGAACATGGGCTTTGGCGAGTGCCGCATCGACCGCGTTGAGCAACGCGTCTTCGTCGATGGGCTTGGTGAGAAAGTCAACCGCGCCGCCCTTCATGGCCAGGACCGTGGATGGCACATCGCCTCTCCCCGTGATGAAAATGACGGGAATATGAGCGTCCGCGCTGACAAGCTTCTGGACGTCCAGGCCACTCAAGCCCGGCATTCTCATATCGAGGATCAGACACGCAACGGCTTTTTGACGCGGCGTGTCGAGAAAGGCTTTGCCGGAGTTGAACGGGTGGACGGTTCTTCCGTTTGCACGCAGCAGCGCAGCGAGTGCCTCTCGCACCCGCTCGTCGTCGTCGACCAGATACACCAGTTCACCTGCGGATTCCATGGAACCCCTCTGTTGTCAGGAGGCGCCTCCCCTGACCTCGGACAGCCGGCCCACGATGATGTCGCTGGATGCGACGCTCACGCGGCCGTGCCGGAGAAAAATTATACCGCCGGGATCGGCCCCCGGAAGTGCGGGCCGCATTACATGATTATGTAATGGCGGCGCCGGATATGACGCTGTAGGTAGATCGCCTCGCGTCATCGGGCGGATGGAATCGTCGCCAGGTCCGAAGTATCATTTATCCATCAAAAATCTATCAAGCTTGAGGTGCCCTATGGCTCATCGCTTCCTTATCAAGGAGATAGCACTTCAGGCGGGGCTCGGTGTCGCAACTGTCGACCGGGTGCTAAATGATCGTGCCCACGTTCGGGAACACACCCGCAAGCGCGTTGAGCAGGCTATCAGGGAACTCGAGAAGCAGGAACTGCAACTGGCAACCACCGGGCGAAAGTTGATTGTCGACGTCGTCGTGGAAGCGCCGGCCCGGTTTGCCGACGAGATAAGGAGTGCGCTCGAAGCCGAGTTGCCGGTGCTGCACCCTGCCGTCTTTCGACCGCGATTCCACTTGCGCGAGACGATGACGACGGATGAAGTCCTCGATACGCTTCGATCGATTGGACGACGAGGCAGCCATGGCGTGTTTCTGAAGGCGCGCGACGTTCCCGAAATCGCAGAAGCGATACGCGAGTTGCAACGAAGCGGCATTCCTGTCATCACGACCTTCACGGACGTCCCATCGTCTGGGCGCATTGCCTATGCCGGGCTCGACAATCGCGTCGCCGGGGCCACCGCGGCGTATCTCATTACCCAATGGCTGGCTCCGCAGCCGGGAAACGTTTTGATAACGATGAGCGACGAGCGCTTCCGCGGCGAAGAAGAACGTGAAATAAGCTTCCGGCGCGCGTTAAGAGCCCGTCAACCGCAGCTCACGCTGATTGACGCCAGCGGTGGTCATGGCCTTGACTCGCTCACTGAAGAACGGGTTCTCAAGGTCATTACCGCACACAAGAAAATCGACGCGGTCTACTCGATGGGCGGCGGAAACATCGCCATTCTCAGGGCAATCGAAGCGAGGCAGCGGTCCCCCGTTCGCTTTATCGGACATGACCTCGACAGGGATAACGTCGGACTTCTGCGCGAAGGCAAAATACAGGCGATCTTGCATCACGAGCTTCGTCAGGACATGCGGTCGGCGTGCCAACACGTCATGCATTTTCATCGACTGTTGCCGGCGTCGGCTGTATCGCCATCGTCATCCGTTGTCGTGGTAACGCCGGAGAATATTCCCGAGCACATTGCAAGCCGATACCATTGATGGCGGTGTTTGACATGCTTGCCATTCAACGCGAAACATTAGCCGAGGGGCTTCGGCGAACATTGCATGACGCGTCTGTCGGCCACGTGATGAACCGTGGGGCATGGGTGCAGAAACTGATGGTTGACGACGGACTGCATGTCAGCACCTGGCCACTCACCTTCGACGGCCATCACGCGCCGCTCGCCGCTACGACGACCTCGAGGATGAAGAACCGTTGGGCCTGCCAGTCTCCGGCGACGAGGTCGATCGTCGCATGGCCCGCGCGCCGCGCCACGAACATGATCCCGTTAGGCAGACCCGCTGGCGTGATGACGTGTCCGTCCTCCCCCATCACGCCGGGAAGAAATGGGCCCAGAAACTCGAGCACGTCCGCCCCGGAAAGGACGTGCCCGCCCATCGCCGGCACGATGAGAACATCGCCGGCTTCAATATGCAATGTCCCGGGTAGCGAGTCCGTTAGCCTCAGCTCTATCAATCGACTCATCGTCGCTCACTTGCAAGTCTCGTTTGGCTGATAAAAGAATATAGCTTCCTCACACCGTGACCTCTACATCTTCCGATGCGCTCCAGGCGTCCCGATCCGCAGATGACTTCTGCGCGTCGTCCGGCGCATCCATCGTGCTGGACGCCAGTTTCGGATAGATCTGCGCGGCAAACGCGTAATCCGTGCCGTTGATATCCAGGCCGCCCTGAATAGGCTGTCCATCCTTGGTGATGGTTCCTGGAAGCTGATAGCACATGATCGACGTCTGATCGGGCGGGGTTGCGAAGATCGACTGCTGATCAAGCGCGGTGAGCACCTGCTGATCCACTGCCGTCTTGTTCCAGCCGTACTGCCGGTAGAAAAAGTCGTAGGCTTTTTGCGGATCGATCCGCGCGACCAGTTCCTGGCGCATATGCTCGTGCGGAAAGCCCAGCGTGTGCCCGGTTTCGTGTCGAACGACACGCAGGTATTCCGACTCCGCCGTATTCATCGTGAACGCTTCCAGATTCATCGTCGGACGATCTTTCGGGATATGAAGAATGTCCGTGCCGAGATACGACCAGTATCCTCCCGGGCCACGAGAAATGCGAACGTCCGCCGCCCCCTGCGTTTCGACGAACGTGACGCACGATACCCGCGCCCACGCATTCATGTGACTCAGAATGCGCGCACGAAGATCAGCGGGCGTGCTTTCCAGGAAGTTCACCGTCAGTTGACGCGGCGTCGGCCCCCAGTACTTGGATGTCATGACTGCGATGGCCATCGGCTCGAAGGGCACGTTCGCAGCAAGCATCGACGACACGGCAAGCGCGGGTGCGTTGACGGGATTCACCTTGATTGCTGTTTGGGCCGCCGGTACGAAAAGCCGGTCGGGAAGCGTCTTTATCGAGCACGATGGCGCTTCGCCCTGTGGGACCGCCGACGCCGCTACCGGGTTGTCTTTCTGCTCGTCGCCATCCGACGCATTGCCGTTGACTGCCGCGCCCGCAACTTGCAGAATCTTCACGAGCGTCTGAAGAAGTTCTTTGTCGTCCGCACTCATAGCTCACCTCCATAAAGTAGCGATCAATCTTGCGTTGCCTTTAAATCGCGAAACACACGCCTGCCGGTTCAACGCGGATACGCTGTCAAGAGATAACAGTCGGCCGGAGTTTTACGCACGACTGCAACCCAATTTGCCGTCTTCTTGCAGACATACCCGTTTTTGTTCGGACAGGGCGAGTTGTTCTTCTTGTCATGCGATACGGTGACAACCGTACCCACCGTGGTGGCCGCAGTACCATGGATGATGTAGTCGTTGGGATCGTCGCCCGGGTAGCGAGCCCCCGCCTGCACGATGTGCGTTCTCAGCGCATCCTGCAATGCCGCCTCACTCGACCACGCGCTCGCGGCGTTTCCGTTTGGCATGCACGCGGGACCATTGTGACCACCGCGATTCGTCAGGCGGCCTATGAGGCCGTTCACCGATACGCCGACATGACACGCGAGCGCATGACCTCCTGCGTCCTCTTGCGCCTGCAGCCATTGGGTCCAATTTCCATTGGCGGGCACACGACAGGTTTGCGCGACGGCCGACACCGTCGCCAATGAAGCCGCACACCACACAAGTCCTATCGCGCCGCGCCTCGCAATTCGACGCGGGACACGATTCAACGTCATTTGAGAAGTACGCATTTCCTTCACCTCGTTTTGATAAGCGAAACAACGTACGGATCCGGCTCTTCAGTCGTCTCGTGCAGGCAATTCGAGAAGGCGATGGGATTCGCGAACCGCTTGCCCATTTCCCGCTTTGGTCATCGTCGCCCACGCCTTGGCATTGGCTGTGAACCAGCTGTCCAGAACGCTTGCACCGATTGCGTCGCACGAGATCGAACCGCCCGATCCGGGATAGGCGCCGCGCGTCCAGTTGACGAACGCGAACCACACGCGGATCGTCGGACCGCCGTGTACGATAGCCGGTGAGACCTCGCCGCAATAGAGCGTCAGCGCAACCTGTTCAGACTCGTCGTCAGGCGGAATCAAACCCTGCTCGACGAGAAAGTTCACTTGCTGCTCTGGCCGGCTGAACGGCATCCTCCCTAGCACCCTTGCCACGCCTTCCAGACACGACACGGATTGCTCGGAAGACCTGCTGCCCGTCGATGGACCGAGCGCCGGGATCCGCAGCAACGCCTGCCGGGCGATAGACTGATAAGAGTCAGGCACATCGGGTTGCATACGCGACGTGGCATGGCCATCGACAAGGCCAAAGATATCGAGCGTTCTGTCGCGACTGGTTTGCAGATCGTCACTGTCATTCGCGATCAGAAAGAAGGCTGACTGAGGCGTTGTACTCATTGTGGTTCTCCGGAAATCGGATGCGCTGCACGTGCCTGCGAAGACAGGGTTCGCGGGCCGGCCAGAGCCGACCCACAAGACGCCTCGACAGGCCGATAAAAACGCCTTAGCTAACCGTGTCGCTGAAGAACGTCGTGGCTTCTTCGATCTTGTTGACGGCCGACGCTCCGACGAGTTTGTCGAATGCTGCCCTGACCGTCACGTCGCTCTTGTACAGCTCGAAGTTCCAGATTGCGTCGACCTCGATGTATTGCAGGTCGACGTCGATCAGCGTTGCCGACGCGCAGCTGGAGTAGACCTTTCTGTCCTTGGACGTGAAATCGCAGAAGTACATCTTCAGGTGCGGCATCACCATCAAGGTGTTTCCGACCTGTTGCGCGTCGATGAATACCGTGTTGGACGCGAAATGGAAGGGCTTGCTCGACGAATCGACGCCCGCACTGATCTTCTGGCCGAACGATCCGATAAACGACTGGAAAGCGCCCAGCAAAGGCCCTTTGGTCGCGAAGCCGAGGATCGACTGAAGGAATTCCGACGACAGTTCGATGCCGCGTATCGTCTTCTTGTATCCCGTGTTCTGGAAGCTGAACGGGCCAAGAAGCGGATAATTGACCAGAACCTGTTTCCAGACGGAAGTGTCGAAAAGGAGATCAGGATTGTTCGCCTTTGCAGCCCGGCTTTGACAATACGTAGTACCGAGCGAGGTCAGATTCAACATGCAGCGGCTCGCCGTTTCCAGATCCGCCTGCACATTGGCAGGAACGTCCCGACTCAGTTGCACCGCGCTGAACAGCCCA
Source organism: Paraburkholderia hospita (assembly GCF_002902965.1). Classification (GTDB taxonomy): domain Bacteria; phylum Pseudomonadota; class Gammaproteobacteria; order Burkholderiales; family Burkholderiaceae; genus Paraburkholderia; species Paraburkholderia hospita. Next base: position 1,839,985 of record NZ_CP026107.1, read on the forward strand.
GCTGTGTTCTGGTCGACGGGTGGTGGCGGTGCAACAGGTGCAGCCGCTGCCCCCGGATAGTAATTCGGATGAATCTCGGGAAACGTCTCGCCAAAAAAGGTCGCGGCCGCTGCAACCTGATTATGAAGTTGCTGGATTTGTTCGGGTGCATTCATGGCTTTTCTCCGTCTGGATTAACCGAATAGCGGTCACACAAATTGCTGCGTGCCGTTGTCAGCACAATGGCGCTATTCATAGCTCAGAGAAATACCTCCGAATGCGTAGTGCGAAAAAATCCGTTAAGCAACGCGATTGACTGGCAATTAGCGCAGTGAGTTTGCAATCCGCAGCAAGCCGGCCATGTCATGGATCTGGAGTTTTCGCATCAGATTTTCTCGATGCTTGCTGACTGTCCGGGGACTGATTTTTAGTTTTTTCCCGATCTCCTTGCTCGTCAATCCGGCAGCGACGAGGCGCAGCACGTCTAATTCACGTTTGCCGAGTGTTGCAGCAATGATGGGGAAAAGGATTCATTGAAGACGATTGCGCAACAGTCACCGCGTAGGAGACCAACTGGACGGTCGTTGAGAGCCCGAGCTTTTGCGCGATATTGGCTCGATGCTTTCGAACCGTCTGCGGTGATATTTTCAACGAAGCGGCAATCTGGTCTCCTCGTAAGCCATTTCCAATAAGCAAAACGATCTGTTTCTCTCGCTGCGTCAATGGTTTCATTCTTTTTTTAATGTTTTGTACACAATCGCGTGGGATATACCCAAGATTGTGCATGATCGCATGACCGGTCGACGAAAGTCGCTTTTCGGAATGCCAATACCGCGTCAATGAGCGACCCGCGCGTATTGTTTACTGAATTGATTTACAGATGTGGGCAGTTCCCCGATTGGAAATGACGTGCTCGCGTGACGCCGTTGATATCAACGGCCACTCAAACATAAATCCGGGAATGGGACCTCGATTTTTATTGATCGTTTTCCCTGGTCGCCGATCCGATTATTTTGCATTTACGCAGATGCGCGAGCCTTTGAAGACGCCCGGATTGCGTTACGCGGACTGATGGGCGCCAGAGCGGCGCCGCGGAAGGTCATTCACCTGGCAAATCGAACATGGAATGCGAGCACTGACGACGCCCCCCAGCGGCGGTCACGCTATCGCGGACAGTTTCCAGACCAGCTCGCCGGCCATCTTCGTCGGGACGAGCAGACCTTGACGATCTGCCACGTCCACTCACCCCACTCACCCGTTAGTTCAGCCGCTTCAACTGGCCATCGTCCGCATACCAGTCGACTGTCTTGCCGCTGGTGTTGATCGTCACCGCGCGCGGCTCACTGAACTGATCGAACGACTCGATGCCCGTCTCGCGCCCGACTCCGCTGTTCTTGAAGCCGCCCCACGGCGATGCAGGGTCGAGCCGGTGATGGTCGTTCACCCACACCATGCCGAACTCGAGCTTGCCCGCAACCCGATGCGCACGTGCGACGTCCTGCGTCCAGATGGAAGCAGCGAGGCCGAACTGCGTGTCGTTGGCGATACGGATTGCATCGGCTTCGTCTTCAAACGGCATGACGACGGTGACCGGCCCAAACACCTCGTCCTGGCCAATCTCCGATTGCGGGCTGGCGTCATGGATCACCGTCGGCTCGAGAAAGTAGCCCGACGTCAATCCTTGCGGCACGCGTCCACCCGTCAGCACTTTTGCGCCCGCCGCCTTCGCGCGTTCGAGCATCGCCAGAATGCGTTGTCTCGAACGATCCGAAATCACAGGCCCAAGCTGGGTCTTTGCATCGGCTGGATCGCCGACTCGAATGCCCTCCGCCTTCACGCGGAAACGTTCGAGAAATTCCGCGTACATCGACTTCTGCACGAGGATGCGCGCGCCGCACACGCAGGTTTGCCCGGCGCCGATGAAGGCCGCGAACGCCGCGCCGTTCACCGCGCGCTCCATGTCGAAGTCGTCGAACAGAATCACCGCGCCCTTGCCGCCCAGTTCCAGCGTGGTCAGTGCGAAATTGCGCGCTGCCGCCTCGCCGATCGTGCGGCCCACTTCCGTGCCGCCCGTGAACACGACCTTGCGGATGAGCGGATGCCGTGCGAGCGCCGCGCCCGCTTCGCGGCCTTCGCCGTTCACCACATTGACGACGCCCCTGGGCACGCCCGCTTCCTGCAGCAGCTTCACGAGCCGGACCGTCGTCAGCGGCGTCTGCTCCGATGCCTTGATGACTACGCTGTTGCCCGTCGCAAGCGCGGGCGCGAGGCTCTTCGAAAGAATCATCAACGGATGATTGAACGACGTCATCAGCGCGACCACGCCGAGCGGCACGCGCTGCGTGTAGCACAGGTACGGTCCTTCAATGGGAATCACGTCGCTGCGGCGCGTCAGTGCGAGCGCGGCGAAGTACCGGTAGAACTGCGGCAACCGCGAAATCTGCGCGCGCGTTTCGGAGATGGGGCGACCGTTGTTCAGTGTCTCCAGCTTGTAGAACTGTTCGAGATCCGCTTCGAACAGATCGGCAAAGCGGTTCAGCACCCGCGCACGTTGCTGGATCGGCATGTCGCGCCACGCGCCGCCTTCGAAGGCACGGTGCCCCGCCTGCACGGCACGGTCGACGTCGTTCGCCGACGCAGCCGCCAGTGCGCCGATCACTTCGCCCGTCGCGGGATTCACGATATCGAGCGTGTGGTTCTCCTCGGCATCCGTCCATTCGCCGTCGATCAACAATTGTGCGTCGTAGTGTTGGGTGTTCGTCGTATCCATTGCGTCATTCCTGTTTGTTCACTTGAGAGGCGAAGCGTGCGCGTCGGCATGAAGCGCGTCGCGCGCGAGTGTGTCTTCCGGCTGAAGATCTTCGAGGCGCTGTCCCGTCGGCTCGACGCCGAGCCATGCGACCACCACGATCTGTACGGCGAGCAGGCCGATCATCAAGGCAAGCACGCCGACGACGCCGTGCTGTGCGAACAGCGCCACCACGATGAACGGCGTCACGATGGTTGCGCCACGCCCCAGCGTGTTGCAGACCCCAGACGCGCGCAGTCGTACTTCGGTCGGAAAGAGTTCGGGCACATAGACGGCGAACAGCAGCGCGACCAGCACGTAGATGGGTATGGTCAACAGCAGTCCGACGATGGGCAGAATCACAGGGCTCGTGATGAACGGGTACATCGCGCCGAACAGGATCGCTGCGAACGACGAACCGATGATGGTCGGCTTGCGACCCCATGCATCGGCCGTGAGCGCACCGATCGCGGAGCCGATCGGCGCACCGAGCGACATCACCAGCGCAAAGCCGAACGACTTCGCGATACTGAAGCCCTGATGCACGAAGAACGTCGGCAGCCAGGTCACGAAGCCGTACAGCAGCGTGTTGATGACCACCAGCGTCACGCAGCCGACGATCATCCTCTGCAGCATCGCGCCGCTGAAAAGCGAACCGAACGTGAGCACCTGCGGCGCGGTCGAGCCTGCTTTCATGGAAACGGGAGCCGGCAACGGCTCGCCACCCCGCGCAGCCGTCACTTCGGCTTCAATGCGACGCAGGATCGCGTCGGCTTCGTCGTGCCGTCCGACGGAATCGAGCCAGCGCGGCGACTCGGGCAAGGCCTTGCGCGCATACCAGACGCCGAGCGCGCCAAGTCCGCCGAGCACGAACATCGCGCGCCAGCCGAACGATGGAATCAGCAGCAAGCCGATCAGCCCCGCAACAGGCAATCCGGACACCACGAAGACAGCCATCAGGCCCTGCAGCCTGCCGCGCTTTTGCGGTGGCACGAATTCGGTCAGCGTCGAGTAACCGACCACGTTTTCCGCGCCGAGGCCGAGCCCCATGAAGAAGCGGCAGGCAATCAGCACGCTCATGTTCGGCGCGAGCGCCGCACCGAGCGACGCCAGACCGAACACGGCAAGGTTCGCCTGATAGGTGAACCGCCGCCCGAAGCGGTCGCCGAGAAAGCCGGTGGCAAGCGAGCCGAGCATCATGCCGAGAAACGTCAGCGACACGAACAGCGCATTCTGTCCGAGCGTGGAGAAGCCGCTCTTGAGCGTTGCACCGAGCACCGTCGACGCGACGTAGATATCGAAACCATCGAAAAACATGCCAATACCGATCAGCCACATGATGCGCCGGTGAAATCCCGACATCGGCAAGCGATCGAGCCTTGGCCCTGCGTTGACATACATGTCTGTCTCCTGTCGACGTGTCAAAGTCGCGTGACGTCCCCGTTCAGTGACGCACGCGCCGTAGCACGTCGTGTTGTATCGCGTGAGAGATGCATTACCGTATTCAGCGACCCTGCATCAGCCGCAACGCATTGACGGTCAACATATCGGTTGCGCTGCGGAAGTTGTGTTCGACGCTGCTTTCCTGTGCCGCGAGGAAAAACGCCTTGCATTGCCTTGCACCCGCTTCGTCGAGCGAGAGAATGCGTTCGGCTAGCGCGTCCGCTTCTGCATGCAGACTCGCTGGCTCGCACACGCGCGTAACGAGACCAGCCTGCACGGCAAGTTCGGGGGTGATGGCGTCGCCGAACAGCACCATCGGAAATATCGCCTTGGGCAACGCATAGCGGCCGAGATAGGCCATGATCGCGGCGGGCGGCAGGCCAGCCCGCATCTCCGGAAAGCCGAGCCGCGCCGACGATGCGACGAGCGTGAAGTCACACAGGATGGCCAGCCCGAAACCGAAGCCGAACGCATCGCCCTGCACCTGCGCAATCGAGATCAGCGAAGTGTTGCGCAAGAGTCGCTTCAGTTCGATCAGCCGCGCGACTTCGGCGCGTATCGACACGGCGTCCCGCCCTGCCCGCTCGCGGCCTGTGCAAAACACGTCGCCATTCGCGCGGAGGCGCAACACGCGCGCCTTGGGCTCGACGGCCTCGCTACGCAACGCGGCAGACATCGCGTCGAACATCGCGCCCGACACTTCATTGCCGGCGTCCGGCCGGTTCAATGTGAAGGTGAGCGTGTCGCCCGTCTGTTCGATCAGAACGGGGGCCTGCAATGGACTACGATCCATGTCGTCTCCTGATGTATAATCTGTATACAGCGTATTCACAGAATTTCGAGGTGTCAATGCCTACCGCAAAAACTGCATCTAAAAAAGCGCCTGCGCGCCATGCGCCTACTCTGGAGTCGATCGCCACGCGGTATCACGCAAGGCTGCGCACGCTGGATACCACCGGGGATTCATTGAGCGACGGCGTAGTCGTGCCCGCGTTGCGCGAGGCGATCGTCGAGGGGGTGCTTGCGCCGGGCAGCCGGCTGTCCGAAGTGCAGGTCGCGAAACAGCTGAATGTCAGCCGCACGCCGATGCGCGAAGCGTTCGCGCAACTGGAGCGCGAAGGGCTGGTGACGATCCTGCCGCGTGTGGGCGCCTATGTGCGCGCGGTGTCGCTGCGCGATGTCGAAGAGATCTATACGGTGCGCGCCGCACTCGAATGTCTCGCGGTGCAGCTTGCGTCGGAGCGCATCACAGCGCTCGGCGCGGCGCAACTGGACGACGTGATCAGCGCGATGCAGGCGAGCGTCGAGGCAGACGACCCAGCGAGCTATGTCGACGCACTGGATCGCTTCTATATGATCGTGATGACGATCGCCGACAACCGCACGCTGCAGCAGAACCATGCCGCACTGATCGGCCCTGTGCGCCGCTTGCGGCGTATCGCGATGTCACGCGGCGGACGGATGCGCGCGTCGTTCGAGCAGGCGGTGCGAATTCGCGATGCGATCGTCAACCGCACGGCGGACGTTCAGGATCTGATGCGCGAGCAATTACAAGGCGCGTGCGCAGCCGCGCTCGATGTACTGAAGAGCGCCTAGGCGTGCACCCCTGTGTACTCGCTGACCTTGTCGAGGTCGGTCAGATGCTCGCGCGGAATTTCATCGCCGATACGGCCGCGCCGGATCACCAGCACCCGCTGCGATACGGCGGCGATGAAGTCGAGGTTCTGCTCGACGAGCACGATCGTCAGGCCGCGCTTTTCCCGCAACGACACGAGCGTCTCAGCGATTTCCTCGATGATCGAAGGCTGGATGCCTTCCGTGGGTTCATCGAGCAGCAACATCGACGGCTCGCCCGCCAGTGCGCGCGCGAGGGCGAGCAGTTGCTGTTCGCCACCCGAGAGCGCCCCGCCGGCCCGGTCCAGCAGAGGCCGAAGACGCGGAAAATCTTCGAGTAGCGCGTCGATCGCCGCTTCGGGCTTACGTCCTGTCTTCACGAGACCGAGCCGCAAGTTGTCGTAGGCGGACAGCGTCGGGAAAATCTCGCGCCCCTGAGGGACATACGCCATGCCTCGTTTGGCGCGTGCGTGCGGCGCAAGCGCGGTCACATCGTCGTGATTGAAATGGATGGTGCCCGCCGTCGCGGGCAGCGCGCCAATCAGCGTGCGCAGCAAGGTCGTCTTGCCCATGCCGTTATGCCCGAGAATGCCGACGGCTTCGCCGCTCCTGACGGACAGCGCCACGCCGTACAGCACGGGAATGGCGCCATAGCCCGCACACAAGCCGTTTGCTTCAAGCATCGCGCCTCCCGTCAATGCGGCTTCTTGCCGAGATAGATTTGCTGGATGAACGGATCGCTCATGATGCGCTCGGGCGTGTCCTCGCGAATGATCGCGCCTTGATGCAATACCGTGACCTTCTTTGCAATGCGTCGGATGAAGCTCATGTCGTGTTCCACTACGACGAGGGCATGGCGCCGGTTGATCTCGAGTATCAGGTCCGCCGTGCGCGCCACTTCCGCGTCGCTCATGCCCGCCGCGGGTTCGTCGAGCAGAATCAGCGGCGGGTCGGCGGCGATCACGACAGCCAGTTCGACCCACTGGCGCTCGCCATGGGCCAGCAAGCCGGTGATCGCGTCGCGATGCGACAGCAGGCCGACGCGCTCCAGCACTTCCCGCGTCACGCGATCGGTCTGCATGGGCGTATTCACCCGCCGTGCCGCCAGCCACACGTTGTCCCACACCGAGAGGCCGTTGAAGAGGCTCGGCACCTGCGTCTTGATGCCGATGCCGAGACGCGCCGGCTCATGCGGTTGCATCGCGGTGATGTCCTTGCCGCGAAACAGGATCTCGCCCGACGTCGGCTTGACCTGACCCGTGAGCAGCTTGAAGAACGTGCTCTTGCCCGCGCCGTTCGGCCCGATCACACAGCGCAACTCCGCCTCGGCGAGCGTGAAGTCGATGTCGCGAGTCGCGTGCACGCCGCCAAAACGGACATTGAGCTTGCGTGTTTCCAGCAGCGGCTGCGTCATGCGGCTTCCTCGCGCGATGCGCTATGTGTATCGTCCTGCGCGACGTTGCGCACGTCGACCGATGAACCGCGTGTGCGCCGGGCCGCGCCGAAGAGCTTCATGCCAAGCTCGCCAAGACTCGGCACGATGCCCTTCGGCACCATCAGCACGAACACAACGAGAATGGCGCCGAGCACGAGGTTGGAATTGATGGTCTGCTGCGTCCCGATCTGCGTCGTGAGCCACTGGATCGCCACGCATCCGATCACGGGTCCGACGAGCGTGCCCAGCCCGCCCACGATGACCCAGATGATGATCTGCGCGGATTGCGCGAGGCCGAACACCGTGGGACTCGTGAACGCGCCCCAGTTCGCGAAGAGGCAGCCTGACAGCCCGGCGATGGCCGCGCCCAGCACGAAGGTCAACAGCTTGTAGACGCGCGAGTCGTAGCCGAGCAGCAGCAGACGCTGTTCGTTCTCCTTGCTCGCGACGATTACCCGCCCCATCTTGAACGCGAGCAGCACGCGCAGCAAAAAATAGACGCCGAGCAGCGCCGCCAGCGACAGCTCGAACAGTCCGCGCGGACTGATCACATCGTCGATGTTGCCTGGCGTATTGAGCGGCGCGATGTTGGGAATACCGTTGAAGCCGCCGAGCACCGCATTGCCGATCTTCCATTCCGGTCCGGCCGTCGAGTTGACCAGGTTGAAGAGAATCAGCGTGACAGTGAGCGTGATCACGCCCATGTACACGTCCGAAAGCCGCCCATAGAAGATCAGATAGCCGAGCACCGCCGCAAAGGCCGCAGGCAGCACGATGGCGAGCATGAACGGCACCGTGCTGTCGCCCATATTGGTGACGGCGATCGCATACGTGTAAGCGCCGAGACCGAAGAACGCCGACTGGCCGAAGCAAAGTATGCCGCCAAAGCCCCACACGAAGCCGAGGCTCATCGCGAGTATCGCCATGACCGCGTAGACGGTTGCCTGCACGAGCGCGAAGTCATCGAGCACACGCGGCAGCACGATCAACATGATCGAGCCGACCGCGAGCGCGAGTGCCGCGCTCTTCCACGACCGTGAGAAACGCGAGAGCGCATCGGCAACGGGAATCGTTCGGTTCGCGTTGACTGGCGTCATCACAATGCTCCCTTGAAGAAGCGGCCGGTGATGCCGCGCGGCAGAAGCCGCAGCATCACGATCGCGCCGACGAGCAGCGCGACCTCGCCGAGCACGGGCGTCGACGCGAACGTGGCGACCTGATTGATCGCGCCGAACAACATCGACGAGCTGACCAGTCCCGCAACGATCGCCGGCCCGCCGCCGATCACCGTGATGAACGCCTTGGCGATAAACGCGCCGCCCATGGTCGGCACGACGCCCGTCATCGGCGCGAGCAACGCACCCGCGAGTCCCGACAGCGCTGCGCCGATGGCGAAGGTAGCCGAATACACGCGGCCGGGCGCGATGCCCAACGCGTCGGCCATTTGCGGATTCTGCATCGTGCCCCGCGCGATGAGACCTAGCGACGTATGCAGCAGCACCCACCGCAGCGCGACGCCGAGCACCACGGCAACCGCGATGATGACGAGCGTATAGCTGCTCACCGAATATCCGCCGATAGCGAAGTTGCCCAGCGGCGCGGAAATGCCCGCCGTCGTATTGCCCGCAATCGAGGTGACGATGCCGATCAGAAGCAGCGACAGCCCCCAGGTCGCCAGCATCGTGTCGATCATGCGGCCGTACAGGCGCCGGATGAAGACCCGTTCCAGCATGACGCCGATCAGCGCGACCACAAGCGGCGCGACGACGAAAATCGCAACCCACAGATTCACGCCGAAGCGGATCGCCTCGATAGCCGCATACGCGCCCAGCATCATGAATTCGCCGTGCGCGAGATTGATCACCTTCATCATGCCGAAGATGACCGCAAGCCCCGACGAGATCACGACGAGACTCGCAATGGCGTAGAGCACCTGAATCAGAATGATCGCGGCAAGATCCATCGTAGCTCCTCTCCATGAAGGCGCGGCGTGCGCCTCAAAGCTTGATTACGTATTGCTGGTTGTCGCGCGGGTTCTTGATGAGATTGCACACCGCGCTGGTGTCGACGGGAGGCTGGTTCTGGAACGTCTGAACGATGTCGAGCTTGTGACTCTTCACCTGCGCGATGCTCACGTTGAGCACGCAGTGATGCGTGGCCGGATCGATCGACACCTTGCCGCTGGGCGCGTCGATGCTGATCCCCGATTCCAGCGCCTCGATCACCTTCACGCGATCGAGCGTGCCTGCCTTCTTCACGCCCTGCGCCCAAAGGTTGAAGCCCTGATACGTGCCCATCGCCAGCTCGGTGATGTTCGGGTAGTTCGCGCCGAAACGTTTGTGGAAACGGTCCTTGAACGCCTTGTTCACCGGGTTGTCGAGGTTCTCGAAGTAGTTGTACGAGACGAGGAAGCCATCGCACTCCTCGGGCGAGAGGACGATCTGCTCGTTGCCGCCCGCGAAGGTCGTCGACGCGAGCGGAATCTTCTTGTGCAGCCCCGCCGCGGCCCATTGCCGGTAGAACGACATATGCGAGCCGCCGACAAGCGCCGACACGAGCATGTCAGGCTTCGCCGACTCGATCTTCGAGATGGTCGAGCCGAAATTGGTCACGTCGAGCGGGAAGAAGTCGATTGACTGTACCGATCCGCCGTTGTCCTGGACGAACTTCTTCACCCATTGCGAGGTGATCTGGCCGTAGTTGTAGTCGGCCGCAACGACATACACCTTCTTGCCCCACTGCTTCATCGCGTAGGGAATCAGCTTGGCGACGGTCTGGCCCGGCGTCACGCCCGTGCAGAACGTGTTGCGGTCGCACACGCCGCCTTCGTACTGCGTGTTGTAGAAATAGAGCGTGCGGTAACGGTCCAGCACGGGTCGCATGACTTCGCGCGAAGCGGACGTGATGCCGCCGTGCACGACCGCGACCTTGTCCTTCAACGCCGATTGCTGTGCGAACTGCGTATAGAGCTGCATGCTCGACTGCGGATCGTAATTCAGCAGCTTGATCTGCTTGCCGAGCAGGCCGCCCTGCGCATTCCACTCCTCGACGGCAATGGTGAGGCAGTCCGCCATCGGCTTGCCGTAGATATCGAGGCCGCCCGACAGGTCCGTGATGCCGCCGACAAGAATCTCGTCGGCCGCTTCGGCGATGAAGGGAAACGAGCCCGCCATTCCAGCGGCTACCGATGCCGCAGACGATTTCAGAAACGCACGTCGGTCCATAGAGGGGTTCCGGAAAGAGACGCGAGAAGGATCACAAAGATCAAACTTTCATCCAGTCGATCGACTGTTCGAATGCGTATGCGCCGCGATAAATGGTCGCTTCGTCCCAATGCTTGGCGATCAGCATCATGCCCACCGGCAGGCCGTCGACCGTGCCGCACGGCACGCTCATTGCGGGATGCCCCGTGCAATCGAACGGGCATGTGTTCGGCAACATTTCGAAAGCGCGCGTGACGACTTCCTCGACGCTCGCGCCCGGCTTGGGCAGGGGCGTCGCCGTGAGCGGGAGCGTGGGCATGAGGAGCAGATCGTAGTCGGCGAACGCGGCGTCGTATGCGGCCGTGAGCTGACGCGACAGGTTCTGCGCCTTCGCATAGAAATGCCCGCGATAGTGGCGAATAAAGTACTCGCCGAGCACCATCGTGATCTTCAGCGTTTCCGACAGTTCGTCCGCTCGCTCGTGCCAGCCGGCGTGATAGTCGATCATGCCCGTGACGTAAAGGCCCTTCCAGTTGAAGCCGTGACCGTTGTCCTTCATCATCTGCTGCGTGGCGCCTTCGGCGGCGATCGGCAGCCATATCGACGGGCCCACGCGATGCATCGGAATCGAGACCTCGCTGACCTTCGCGCCCAGTTCCGCAAAATGATCGGCGGCGGCACGCACCTTGGCATCCGATTCTGCAAGCGATTGCGGCCATCCGAAACCCTCTTTCACGACGCCGATTTTCAGTCCGCGCACACCTTCCTTCATCAGGTCCGAATAGGGCTTTGCGGTCTGCCCTGCGTACTGGCGCGGATCGAGACCATCGGGGCCGGCCAGTACTTCGAGCATCAACGCGTTATCCGTCACGTTGGCTGTCATCGGTCCCGTGTGGTCGATCGTCAATTCGATCGGCATGACGCCCGTATAAGGAACCAGCCCATGTGTGGGCTTCATGCCGTAAATCCCGCAATACGACGCAGGCATGCGGATGGAGCCGCCCTGATCGCCGCCGATAGCGAGATCGACTTCGCCCGCGGCCACGAGCGCCGCGCTTCCCGACGACGAGCCGCCCGCCGAATAGCCCATCTTTCGCGGATTGTGCACGGGCGCCGGCGCGCTCGTATGCGAGCCGCCAGAGAAGCAGAAGTACTCACAGGTGGCCTTGCCGACAATCGTCGCGCCCGCATCGAGCAGACGCGTCACGATGGTTGCATCGACATCGGGCACATAACCTTCGAGAGTCGAGGCGCCGTTCATCATCGGCACCCCCGCGAGGCATACGTTGTCCTTCAGTGCGACGGTCTTGCCCGCGAGCTTGCCCGTGGGCGCACCCTTCACTTCGCTCTTCACGTACCAGGCGCCATAGCGGTTCTCTTCGCCTGAAGGACGATAACCCGGCGTGCGCGGGTAAGTGACGCGCGGGACGTAATCGGGCATCGCGTCGATGACATCGTATGCGTCGAAATTCGGCTGCAACAACGTGTGATACGAAGCGAGCTGCGCCTCGGACAGATGGATGCCGAGACTGATGGCGACTTCGTCAAGCTGGGCGGGCGTGGGACGTTTCACTGCCATGGCTTCCTCACTCGAACGGATTCGTGACGGACTGCCGCCTGGTTGTGCCTTCATGCAGGCGTGTCGTAATGAACGGGACGAATCGACCTGTATGTGTCCCGATCTGCGAGCCATGGTATGGACACATATTTTCCGAGTCAACAATTTATTTTCCACGGAAACTAAATTGGACGAAGGCTGATGCGGCACGCAACACGCATCGCTTAAAGCGGCGAAAGCACCTCGAAATGATGGCCCTCGGCCCGCGCCAGATAGATGGGCACGTGGTTCACTCGTCCACCTGCATAGGCTGAATCGCGGGCGCTTCGATAGGAAAGCGGCGCGATGCCGAGTTGCGCGAGCCCCGCCTGCTCGGACAGACGTCTGCGTCGCGCGTCGTCGAACAGCGCCGCCAGAAAATGAATGCCTTCGTAAGTGGATTGACCGAAGGTGTCGAGCGTCGGCGCACGCGCGCCGTATCGCCCCCGATACCGCTCCTTGAATGCGAGGTTCGCATCCGTGCGCAATGAAGCGAAATAACCCGAGGCCACATATAGCTCAGCAGTGTTGCGCGCTCCAATGCCGAGCAGTTCGTTTTCGCCGAGCGCGCACGAAAGCCGCACGATATGCGTTGCGAGCCCTGCCTCGCCGAACGCACGGTTGAAGTCGATGGTGTCCTGGCCGATCAGCGACAGCAGTACGGCATCCGCGCGCCGCTTGCGGATCGCATCGAGCACCTCGCCATAGTCGCCTCCGCCGAACGGCAGATACATGTCGCCGACCACCTCGGCGCCCGCATCGAGCACGTAACGTCGAGCGAGCCGATGCGTCGCGTGAGGCCATACATAGTCGTTGCCGACGAAGAACCAGCGCTTCGGGCGACGCTGCGTGCTGATCCAGTGAATGGCCGGCTGGAGCTGCCGCCGCGTGGTTTCGCCAATTGCGAAAACGCCGGGCGTGCGCTCGCCGCCTTCATAGAGCGGCGTATAGACGAACGGTATCTGTCCGCCCACGGCTTTGAGCAGATCGAGGCGCACCGCGCTCGTGTGCATGCCGACGAGCGCATCGATTGCACCGTCGCCGACGAGGTCGGTCAAGGCGGCGTCGAGTTCGCGCGCGTCGTCGCCCGCATTGATCGTCAAAAGCCGGCATGGGCGGCCCGTGATGCCCGACGACGCATTCAGTTCGTCCACGGCGAGTTGAGCTGAGGCGAGCGCGCAAGGCCCCCAAAGCCCGGCCGCGCCGCCTAGCGGCACGCACAACGCGATGGTCATCTCCTGCCCTGAGCGGCAAGCACGGGAACGCGGCTTCATCAAACGGTCGACGCGGCGAGTTCGAACGATTCGGGATGCACCAACGAATGGCGTGCGCGCACCATCGCGCGCACGTGCCAGAGGACACTTGCACCGATACTTTCCGCAGAAAGTTTATTTGCGTAAGATTCAGCTATTCGTCATTCACAAAGCATCTACCATGCCGGACACAGACCTCTCCTCATACCTTGCCTGGCTCATCGCATCCGCGCATCGGCAGATGAAGCTCAGTCTCGCCCAGCTGACCGCCGAAGAAGGCGTGAACGAAGAGCACTGGCGCATCCTGCATGCCGTATCCGACGAGACGGGCCACTCGATGAGCGAACTCGCCGCCCAGGTCCTGCTCAACCTTCCCGCGCTGACCAAGAACGTCGACAAGCTCGTGAGCCGCGGCCTGGTGCAGCGGTCAGCGGACGACTACGACAGCCGCAAGGTTCTGATCTTCATCACGGACCGGGGCATCAAGCTGCTCGGCCGCCTGCAACCGGGCGTGGACGCGCATCATGCCGCCATCGAAGAAGCGCTCGGCCCTCGCAACGCAAAGCAGTTGAAGCGTCTGCTCGAACGGTTTATCGAGGAGTCGGGACCACGGTGACGCGTCCCGCCCGCTTCAGAGCTGCACGCCGCGTGTGAGCGCGCCATCGACCACAAAGTTGGTGCCGCTGACGAAGCTCGCCGCCGGGCTCGCGATGAAAGCGACAGCATTCGCAATCTCCTGCGGTCTCGCCATCCGCCCGGTCGGATTCAACGCGAGCGCGCGCTCGAATAGCGCTGCATCGTTATGCTCGATCCAGTCCCACACCCCGCCTTCGAAATAGACGTTGCCGGGCGATACCGTGTTCGCGCGAATGCCTTTGGACGCGAGCTGATTCGCGAGCCCCTGCATGTAGTGAACGAGTGCTGCCTTGAACACGCCGTAAGGGCCGGCGGCGAAATCGATCTCGCGTCCCGACACGCTCGATATCGCGACGATCGACGCCGCCTTGCTCGCTTCGAGCCATGGCATGGCCGCGTCGACGAGATTGACGGTGCCGAGCAGGTCGGTCTCGAACTCCTTGCGCCACGATTCGATATCGTTGCCGATGGCGAGCGCGCTCACGTTGGCCACCACGATATCCAGCCCGCCCCAGTCCTTCGCGACATGCTCGACCCACGCCTTTAGCGCGCTACCGTCCGCGACATCCACGGCCGCGCCCGAAGCACGTGCGCCGCCCAGTTCCGCGAGCGCGCCCGCAGTCGCCGTCGCGGCTGCCTCGTCGCGCGAACAGATTGCCACGTCGGCGCCTTCCTGCGCGAGCGTGCGCGCAATGGCAAGACCGATGCCCTTGGTCCCGCCCGTCACGATTGCCTTCAGTCCCTTCAGTTGCAAGTCCATGCTGGTTGCCCCTTTTTGAACCTACGGTTGAATTCAGTCTTCGCCGCGCCCATCCTCGGGCATCATGCCGCGCTTGATCTGCAGCACCTCGCCCGCCTGGATCACCGAGTGACAGATGTCGTCGATCGACACACGTTTCTCCATCGCCTGGGCGCGCAGCATGTCGTACGCCTCGTTCTCGCTGACGCTGTGCATCGTCATGAGAATGCCCTTTGCTTCCTGCAGATGCCGGCTGTCGAGCAGCTTCTGCTCTAGCCTGGCGATACGTTGCAAGTGCTGCCGCGAGCGCCTCGCGTGATAGAGCGCCATGACCACGGTCGACAGCAGGCCCGACGCGCGGATCGGCGTCGTGACGATGCCGTCCGATCCCATCTTGATGGCCTGATCGATAAAGGTCGGATTCTCATACGCGACCACGCAGATGACGGGCGGCGCATCCGGCCCGCACCACTCGTCCTTCGGCGCGCGCTCCTCGGGCAGCAGCGCACGGAACACCAGATCCGTCCTGTCGGGCAGCGTCTCCAGCGGCGGCCAGCATCGCTCGACCTGAAAACCCATGCGCCTGAGGTGATTCGTGAGCGTCTGGCCGTCGCCATCGTCGGGATGGAACACGACCACGCGCGGATGGCGCTCCAGAATCGAACTGGTGAGGCTGCGTTGGTCTCTGCCCATGCGCGCGCTCACGTCAGTAGTCCCGTGTGCTCAACTTCGTGACCCAGTCCCCGAGCGTCTGGCGCGTCATGTACGGGTCGGGGCCGACGGCGAACTTCGATTCGCGCAGCACGGTGAACTGGCCGTCCGCATTCGCGCGGCCGATACGCGGATACAGCGCCATGTGATGATTGACGGGATCGATCCGCACCCTGCCTTGCGGCGCCGCGAATTCGGAGCCGAGCAGATGCGGCATGATCTTGCCGATTTCGTCCGAACCGGCGCGCGTGCAGGCTTCGGCGAACATATGCATCTGATAGTAAGCGGCTTCCCAGTTCATGTCGGTCGGCGTATCGACACCGAAGCGCGCCTGGTGTTGCCGTACGGCGCGATGATTCTCGGCGGTATCGACGCTCTGAAAATACGGCGCCGCCGTGAAATGTCCCGCGGCGATGCCGCGTTCCATCGCATGAATTTCGGTCTCGGACGTGTTGAGGCTGCCGATCGGCATCTGCGCGGGATCGAAACCCGCGTGCGCGTAGGCCTCGTAGAGATACGGCACGGTCGCACCGATCACCGTGCAGAAGATCCAGTCGGGCGACTTGCGCGCGATATCCGCGACGACCTGCGCGAACTGCTCGCGGTCCGCTTCGAGGGGTAGATAGCGCTCGCCGAGTATGGCGCCTTCGGGATGCTGAAGCAGCAGCTCCTGCATGGTCCGGTTGCATTCGTACGGATAGACGTAGCGCGACCCGACGAAGTAGACGCGCGCACCGAACGTCTGGGTCATGAAATCGGCGAGTTGCACGCCATTCTGATTCGGCGACGCACCGCTGTAGATGATGTTGTCCGAGTATTCGAAGCCCTCGTACTGCTGCGAATAGATCAGAAGCCGGTTGTGCTTCTCGACGACGGGCAGCATCGCCTTGCGGCTCGTGGACGTGTATCCGCCGAAGATCACGTTGACGCCGTCCTGCACGATCAGGCGCTCGGCAAGTTCGCGAAACACGGCGGGGTCCGAGCCCGGATCGTAGTGGATCGCTACGAGTTCGCGTCCTTCGATGCCGCCGCGCGCGTTGATCTCGTCCATCGCGAGGCACGCGCCACGCCATTGCGACTGCTCCAGAAGCGCCGTCGAGCCGCTCGTGGAGCAAAGCAGACCAACTCTGATGGGATCGGACAATGCCATTTCGTGACATGCTCTCCATATGATTGCGTGCGGGACCATGCCCGCACGGCAGATCGTTTTACTTGAGGTAGTGCTTGGCGACCATCGCGCCGACCGTATATTTTGGATCGACAAAATTGCCGAGCCGCACTTTGCCGACCTGGCTCAGCATCATATACGCGTCCCATTTGTCGAAGCCGTACTCCGCGGCCATCCACAGCACGAGTTCGCGATACGCAATACGTGTCGCGTCTTCGAGCGGCCGTGCGCTGCCGATGCTCATCAGCGCGTCCTCGTTTTCGAGCCGGGGCCAGTCGATCTTCCATTTTTTGATGAGATCGACCCGTACCGTGGTCGTGCTCTGATACTCGACGGCTGTGCCGCATACTTCGCCATCGCCCTGACAAGCGTGCGCGTCGCCGATAAAGAGCCGCCCGCCGGGAGAGCGCACGGGCAGATAGGTGATGCTGCCCGGCCCCATGTCGGGAACGTCCATATTACCGCCGTGCGAATCGGGCGTGAGCGAATTGATCGAATCGAGCTCGGGCGACAGGCTCAGCGTGCCGATATGCGGCTTGTACGGCAGCGTGTTGCGCTTGCTCCAGTACACGTTCTCCTCGTCGATCTTGATCTTGCGCACCACCTCCGGCAGAGGCTCGTTGAGCAGCGCCGTGTAGTCGGTGCCCGTCAGTCCGCCGAAGTTTGGGATCACGCAGCAAAAGCCGTGCGGGTCGTCGCCGCGCGGCGTCATCTTTTCGATGTACACCGCGACCACATCGCCCTTTTCCGCGCCCTCGATCATGATGGGACCGTTCTGCGGATTGAGGAACGGCACCTTCAGTACCTCCGAGGGCTTATCCGTTTCGTTCTTGATCTTGCCTTCGAACGCGTCGCGCGTGTCCACCACCACGCGATCGCCGGGCTTCACGTGCAGCACGGGCTCCGAATACGGCCCAATGGTGTAGTGGAAAGTCTTCTGCAGTTCCTCGGTCAAATGATGTTCCACCGGTTCGCGATCGGCGCCGACGCCGCGCTTCATCATGATCGATTCTTCTAGCCATTTCATGTTCTGCTCTCCGTCACAGTGCCAGATACTGGCGTATCAGTTGCTCATCCCCGAGTTGCGCCGGGCTCAACGTGTCCACGATGCGGCCTTTGTCCATCACGCAGCAACGCGTCGCGATGCGCTCGACCATGCCCATATCCTGCTCGACCAGCACCACGCCGATGCCCGTCTCACGCGCGATCGTCAGCAGCGTCTCGCCGATCAGATCGACAATGGAAGGCTGGATGCCTTCCGATGGCTCGTCGAGCAGCAGCACCTGCGGCGAACTGACGAGCGCCCGTGCGATGGCGAGCTGCTGCTGTTCCCCGCCGCTCATCGTGCCCGCCTTCTGCCGATAGCGTGTCTTGAGAACAGGGAAATAGCCGACCACTTTCTCCCGCATCAGCGCCGCCTTGTCGCGGTTCGCCTGCGCGCCGACCTGAAGGTTCTCCGCGACGGTCAGCGCGCCGAAGATCTCGCGACCCTGCGGCACGTAGCCGATGCCTTTGCGTGCGCGCACATAGGGCTTTTCATGACCGATGGGCGCACCGTCCAGAACAATGTGACCCGCATCGAGCTTGACGAGACCGATGAGCGTGCGCATCAGCGTGGTCTTGCCGACGCCATTGCGTCCGATCAGCGCCAGCACTTCGCCGCGCCCGATGCCGAACGACACGCCGTTGAGCACGCGCCCTCCGCCATAGCCCGCTGCCACGTCCGCGACTTCGAGAAGCGCGCTCATGATTTTTTCCCCAGATACACCTCCGCGACATCGTCGCGCGCGAGGATCTCTTCGAGCGGGCCATCGGCGAGCAGTCTTCCGCCGTGCAGCACCGTCACGCGCGTCGCGATCTGTTTGACGAAGGTCATGTCGTGCTCGACCACCATCATCGTCAGGCCGGATGCGGAAAGCCGTTTGATGAGTTCACCCGTCGCATGTGTTTCCTCGATCGACATGCCCGCGACGGGCTCGTCGAGAAACAGCAGCTTCGGCCGCAGCGACACGGCCATCGCGATTTCGAGCCACTGCTTCTTGCCATGCGACAGATTGCGCGCAAGCACATGCTCTTCCTGTTCAAGCAAGAAGCGCTGCAAGAGTTCGTCGATACGCCCAGGCCGGTCGTCCTTCGCGCGATGCAGCGAAAGTTGCAGATGCTGCCGCACGCTCAGATCCGGAAAGACGCCGGGTATCTGAAACTTGATGCTCATCCCCATGCGGATGCGCTCATGCGGCAGCACGTGACTCATGTCCTGCCCGAGAAAATGCACGCTGCCTTCGGACGGCCGATGCTCGCCCGTGATGAGCTTGAAGAACGTGCTCTTGCCCGCGCCGTTCGGTCCGATCACGCAGCGAATCTCGCCCGCGTCGATCTGAAAGTCGATACCGTTGATCACCTGCACGCCGCCGAAGTGCTTCTTGAGCGCGCGTGTTTCGAGCAGCACGGTCACGATTTGCCCTCCTCTTGCTTGAGCGGTTCGTCGAAACACGGACGGTTGCGACCGCTACCAACGCCGCGCTCACGCTCGAAGCGCCGCAACTGCCTTGCCACGAACGGCAGCAAGCCTTCGGGCGCAGCCAGCACGACCACGAGCAGGATCGCGCCCATCAGGATCAGCGCGTACTGGCTGCCATACACCGCGAGATTCTGCGAAAGCCACACGAGCAATGCGGTGCCGACGATCGCGCCGCCGATGCTCTTCCTGCCTGAAGTGGCGACCCAGATCACGGGCATCGCCGCGGCCGTGAGACCCATCGTCGACGGCGTGATGTACGAGCCCCAGATCGTGTACAGCGCACCCGACACTCCGCCCAGTGTGCCGCCGAGCACGAAGACCAGCAACTGATGAAGGCGGATATCGACGCCCAGCATTTCCGCACGCTGCGGATTCTCGCGGATCGCGATCAGCGTGAGACCGAAGGGGCCGTCGAGCAGCTTGCGCATGAACGCGTAGACGGCGATCAGCAGGATCAGCACCAGGTAGTAGAAGCTCGTGTTCTCCAGCGTGAGCGGGCCGCCCGGCCACGGCATCGTCAGCGGCGGCATGCCGCCCATGCCGTTGTAGCCGTTCAGGCGTGCCTCGCCGATCGCCCATTGCGGCCCCGCCGTCTGTGCCATGAAGGTTTCGAGCACGAGCGTCACAGATAACGTCACGATGCCGATGAACACACCCTTGATGCGCCCGAAGAAAATCATGTAGCCGATCAATGCCGCCACGACGACGCTCACCACAATGCCCGCGCCGAGGCCGAGCCACGAATCGAACCACGTGTCGCCGAAGTTCAGCGTGAAGATGCCGTAGCTATAGCCAGCCAGGCCGAAGAACGCGGTCTGCCCGAACGACAGGATGCCGCCATAGCCCCACATCGCGGCGAGCCCGACCGCGCTGAATGCCCACAGTAAACAGTAGGCGAGATTGCCGCTCGTGTTCGCGTCCACGACGAGCGGCAGACACAGCGCCACAATCCAAGGCAGGTAGCGCAGCGCGCGCGGTGCCGGGCCTGACGAAGCCAGTTGCGATTGCTTCACCGATTGCTTCACGTCTCCTCCCGGCGCAAGCGCATGAACAGATTGCCGAGCCCTTGCGGCATCAGCCGGATTACGACGATGACCGTCACGAGCAGGCCGATCTGCCCGAACAGCTGACCGTAGGACGCGGTGAGCGCGGTCTGGATGATCGCCAGCACGCCCGCCGCCGGCGTCGTTCCAGCAATCACATTCGCGCCCCCGACGACCACCGAGACAAACGCCTGCACGATGAAGTTGCTGCCCATCGTCGGCACTGCCGTCATGGTCGGCGCGTATAGCGCGCCCGTGAGTCCGGCGAGTCCCGCGCCCAGCGCGAAGGTCAGCGTGTAGAGACGATCCGTGCGCAAACCAAGGCATTGCGCAATGTTGGCATTCTGAATCGTCGCGCGCGCACAGACGCCGTAGTTGGTCTTGAAGAACAGTAGATAAAGCGCGAACAGAATGCAAAGCGCGATCAACGGCAGCACCGCGCGATACGTCGAGAACGAATACTCGCCGAGCGAGAACGCGCCGAACGGCGTGCCGATGCCTTCGAGCGACGGACCGGCGACGAGCAGCATGGTCTGCTGCACGATCAGGCTGATGGCCCACGTCGCCACGACGGAATCGAACAGGCGGTCATAAAGATGACGAATCACCAGCCGCTCGATCACGACGCCCGCAATCGCCGCGGCAAGCGCGCCGAGCAGCATCGCGAGCGGCAGCGGTACGCCGTGCTTGGCCGTGATGATGGTGACATACGCGCCGCACATGATGAACTCGCCATGCGCGAGATTGATGACGCCCATCATGCCGAAGATCACCGCAAGCCCGAGCGCGGCCAGCACCAGATACGCAAAGCTGTCGCCGAACTGATAGATCAGCGAATAGAGCACCGACAAGGTGGCCATGATTGCTCCACTTTCAGAGAACGGGTGCGCCCTTCGAACCATCCGAGCGCGCCCGTTCGGGTCACGACTTCTTCGGCAGATTCGACGGCGTGTACTGACGATGATCCGGCTTGTTCGGCAGATCGCATCCCACCTTGCCGAGCCAGTACGGCTGCACGTCGTCCCAGACCTTCGGGATATCGACGGAATGATCGTCCTTCACATGCACGAGATAGATCGTATGGCTCGCGTGATGGCTCTTCGGGTCGATGCAGACTTTGCCCTGTGCGCCTTCCGTGCAGATGCCGCCGCTCTCCAGCGCCTTGCGCACGGCATCCTGATTGGTGGACTTCGCCTTTTCGGCTGCCGCCTTGTAGAGATAGATGGCGTCGTAGGCGTTGGCGGCTTCCTGATTGATGTACGGCTCGTTCGGGAACTTCGCGTGAAAGCGCTTCTTGAAGTCGTTGCTGGCGGGCGTATCGACTTCCTCGACATAGTTCGCGGTCACGTACATGTCCTTCAATGCAGGCGGTTTGAAGCGCTTGTGCTCATACGCCTGACCGACGTTCACCGAACTCGCCATCGGCAGATTCAGATGTGCCGAGGCCTGCTGCTCGTAGTACGACGCCTGATTCGCGCCGACCAGCAAGGTCACGACAAAATCGGGCTTGGCCTTCTGGATGTTCTGGATCGTCTGACCGAATTGCGATACCGACAGCGGGATGAACTCCTCGCCCACCATCGTGCCGCCGTTCTCCTTCACGATGTTGCGCACCCATTCGGCGGAAATCTGCCCGAAGTTGTAGTCGGCGGCGATCGTGTACACCTTCTTGCCGAACTTCTGCATCATCCACGGAATCAGCGTCGAGAACTGCTGCTCGGGCACGGCGCCTGTTACGAAGGTATTGGTGTCGCACACACCGCCCTCGTATTGGTTGTCGTACCAGTAGAGTTGATGCGCGCGATCCATGATGGGACGAATCGCTTCACGCGAAGCGCTGGAGAACGCGCCGAAGATCACGTCCGGCTTGTCGGTCTGAACCAGGCGCCGCGCGAGTTCCTGGAACTTGGTGTTATCCGATTGCGTGTCGTACGCGATGAGCTGGATCGGGCGGCCCAGGATGCCGCCCTTCGCGTTGATTTCGTCGACGGCGAGCTGCGTGGCGTGAATCTTCGGGATGGTCGCGAGCGCGAAGTTGCCCGACGCGTCTTCGAGCAGGCCGATTTTCACGGGTTCGGCGGCATCCGTGACATTCGCGACAAGCGAAGTGACTGCAAGTCCTGCAATGAAGGCCAGACGCATCCAGCCGGACGGCTTAAGCAACATGCGGATTCTCCAGAAATGGGCTCGAACTCCCCAAAATGCGAACAAAAAAAAGCCCCCTGACGAACACACGGTTCGTCAGGGGGCTTCTGTGCCGGATCCTCGGGCGGACATCTTTGTCGGGCCGCGAGGAATGGATGCAGTCTAAAGCGCCGAATTTTCTGTTGTCAACGCTGATCAAAAATCCTTCTGCCGTCCGCGCGCTCGTGGAACCTGGCTTTACAAGCGCTCGATCAGCCGCGCGTCGCCATGCTCGCAGTACGCGTGACATGCGGTGCGTGCAGCGTTCGCCGCGCCGTGCACGAACAACGGCGCGTCCGAGCGGCGCGACATCGACACCACGATCGAAGGCGGCGACGGTTGCAACGGCAACTCAACCACTTCGCCGCGCGCGATCAATTCGTCGACAAAAAGGCGCGGAATGGCCGCGACGCCAAAACCGTCGCGCACCAGTTGCACGATCACCGAGATCGACGGCGAACCCGTGATGCGGGTGTCGGCGAGCGGCACGCCATTCGCGAGCGCAAGCTTGCTGACGATGTCTTCGAGCGCGCGATGCGGCGCGGTTCCGCGGCCGAACGTCAGAATGGGATGCCGCAACACGCGCTTTGCGAGCCCGCTGCGAGACAACGGCAACAGACCCGCGCGCGCGATCCAGTGAACGGGGTAATTGGCGAGCGCGTCGCACACGACCGATTCCTCATCGCTGCCCTCCACGCGAATGATCAGATCGAGTTCTCCCGCCATCAGGCGGCGCTGCAGCACCACGCTCACGTCCACCGCGAGATCCACCTCGAGTTGTGGATAGTCGGTGGCGAGCATGCGCATGTAGTCGGCGAGCCAGCTGTGCACGACGGTTTCGATCACGCCCAGGCGCAGCTTGCCGCGCATCGCGCCTTCGTTGGAAGCGGCCGCCTGCAACTGGCGCGTCGCCTCGACCACGGCTTTCGCGTAGCCGAGCAGGTAGTCGCCGTTCGGCGTGAGGCGGAATTCGCGGCTGTCGCGATCGACCAGCACGGTCTGCAATTCATCTTCGAGCGCCTTCAGACGCTGGGAGATCGCAGCGGGCGTGGCATGCAGCGCCGTTGCCGTCGTGCGAAAGCTGCGCAACTTCGCGAGCGTGACGAATGTTTCGAGAAAGCGAGTGTTCATGGCGCGAAGCGCTTCAAAAAAAGCGACGTGACTCGGGAAAACCCGCGGATTCGTTAAGAAATTCTATTCGTGGACAGCAAAGAAAACTAGTTGGCGTCAAATTTTCTTCTTTTCTATGCTTTGCCTGACGGTACGCAATTCGATGTGTGATGCGCGCGCCGCCAACCGAAAACATTCAGAAGCCCGCCCGACCATGACTCCATCCGAATTCCGCCAGGCCGTTCGTCACGGCGACTTCCGCGGCCCGACAGCCGGACATTGCGGCGAGTACGCGCAGGCCAATCTCGCGATACTGCCCGCCGCGCACGCGCATGATTTCCTGCGCTTCTGCCATGCAAATCCGAAACCGTGCCCGCTGCTGGGCGTCGGCGAACCGGGCGACTTCCGCGTGCCTGTGCTTGGCCGCGACATCGATATCCGCACCGATGTGCCGGCCTACAACGTCTATCGCGACGGCGTGCTGAGCGAGCGCGTCGACTCCATTGAAGCGCTCTGGCAGGACGATTTCGTCGTGTTCGCGATCGGCTGCTCGTTTTCGTTCGAGCACATGCTCGCGCTCGAAGGCATTGGGCTGCGCCACGTCGAAGAGGGACGCAACGTGCCGATGTACCGCACGCATATCGCCAACCGGCGCGCAGGCGTGTTCGGCGGCGAACTCGTGGTGTCGATGCGCCCGATGCGCGGCGCCGACGCGATTCGCGCCGTGCAGATCACGAGCCGCTTTCCAGGCGTGCACGGTGCGCCCGTCCATATCGGCGACCCTGCGGAGCTTGGCATCGCCGATCTCGCGCGCCCCGACTTCGGCGACGCGGTAACGATCCGTGCGGGTGAACTGCCCGTCTACTGGGCGTGCGGCGTGACCCCGCAGACCGCGTTGATGGCGGCAAAGCTGCCTCTCGCGATCGCCCATGCACCGGGCCACATGCTGATGACGGATATCACGAACGCGTCGCTAGCCGTGTTCTGACAACCGCGGCGCGTTGCGCCGCATCGCTGGGCATCCCATTCGTTGAACGAGATCTGGCCGCGCCGACCAGAGGGGCTGGCTCATTCCTTTGAATCATTTTCAGGCGTGCGGGCGGCGCCGCACGTGCCCCAGGCGTCCCACACGCGTCGATCAACAGGAGCAACAGATGGACAGCAAGACACTCACGGCAATCGCTGACGAGCCCAGCGAAGCAGCCGGCGCCAGCCGGCTTTCATGGTACGCAGAAGCCGGTCCGCGCGCACGTCGTGCGTTCTGGAGCTGCAAGGTCGGCTACATGCTCGACGGCATGGACACGCAGATGCTCTCGTTCGTGATCCCGACGCTCGTCGCGACGTGGGGCATCACGCTCGCGGATGCGGGATTCATCGGCACGCTGACGCTGCTTTCGTCGGCGTTGGGCGGCTGGATCGCGGGCATATTGTCGGACCGCATCGGCCGCGTGCGCACGCTGCAGCTCACCGTGCTGTGGTTCGCCGTCTTCACCGGTCTATGCGGACTCGCGCAGAACTACGGCCAGTTGCTCGCCGCGCGCGCACTGATGGGTTTCGGCTTCGGCGGTGAATGGACTGCGGGCGCCGTGCTGATCGGCGAGGTGATTCGCGCACGCGACCGCGGCAAGGCCGTGGGCCTCGTGCAGTCCGGCTGGGCGCTCGGCTGGGGATTGGCCGCCCTGCTCTACGCCGTGCTCTTCTCGGCGATGGCGCCGGAAATCGCGTGGCGCGCGCTATTCCTGATCGGCCTCGTGCCCGCGCTTCTCGTGCTGGTGATCCGCCGCTATGTGAAGGAACCCGAAGTGTTCGAGCAGGCGAAGGCGATACGGCGCGACACCAACGATACACCGCGCTTCACTGAGATCTTCGCGCCGAAGCTGCTGTCCACGACGCTGCGCGCCGCGCTGCTCACGACGGGCGCGCAGGGCGGCTACTACGCGATCACCACGTGGCTGCCCACGTTCCTCAAGACGGAACGCCATCTCACGGTGATGGGCACGGGCGGCTACCTGGCGATGATCATCGTTGGCTCGTATATCGGCTACCTGTCGAGCGCGTGGCTGACGGACCGCATTGGCCGCAAGCCCAATTTCATTCTGTTCGCCGTCGGCTCGATGGCCATCGCGTTCGCCTACACGTCGCTGCCGCTGACGAATATGTCGATGCTCTGGCTCGGTTTTCCGCTTGGCTTCTTCGCCTCCG
Source organism: Paraburkholderia hospita (assembly GCF_002902965.1). Classification (GTDB taxonomy): domain Bacteria; phylum Pseudomonadota; class Gammaproteobacteria; order Burkholderiales; family Burkholderiaceae; genus Paraburkholderia; species Paraburkholderia hospita. The sequence goes on from NZ_CP026107.1 coordinate 1,865,611, forward strand.
GCATCTTCTCGGGCATGGGCGCGTTTCTCACTGAACTCTTCCCCACCCGCGTGCGCGGTTCGGGACAGGGCTTCTGCTACAACGTCGGCCGCGCGATCGGCGCGCTGTTTCCCGTGCTGATTGGCTCGCTGTCGAAAGAGTTCGGCCTTGGCACCAGCATCGGTATTTTTGCGGTGGCCGCCTACGGCGTGCTGATTATCGCCGCCCTCACATTGCCCGAAACACGCGGACGCGAACTCGAATCCGCATGAACCCGGCACGCCCGATTGCGTGCTCATTCGATCACCCGTCTCCGCATTCCGACCTTATCTCTCATCGCACCATGAACCAAGATCACGTACCCGAAGCATGCACGCCGTCCCGCTGGCAATTCTGGATCGACCGGGGCGGCACCTTCACCGATATCGTTGCGCGTCGGCCGGATGGCTCGCTGACCACACACAAGGTGCTTTCCGAAAACCCCGAGCACTACCGCGACGCAGCCGTTGCGGGCATCCGTCATCTGCTCGGTTTGCGCGCCGGCGAAGCGATCACGCCACGCGATGTCGAGATGGTCAAGATGGGGACGACCGTCGCGACCAATGCCTTGCTCGAACGCAAGGGCGAACCCGTCGCGCTCGTGACCACGCGCGGCTTTCGCGACGTGCTGCGGATCGCGTACCAGAACCGTCCGCGCCTGTTCGACCTCGACATCGCGCTGCCCGAAGCGCTCTATCAGCGCGTGATCGAAATAGACGAGCGCGTGAGCGCACAAGGCGACCTTATCCTACCGCTCGATCTTCCTGCCACGGAAGCAGCCTTGCGCGAGGTCTTCGATGCAGGCATCCGCGCGCTCGCCATCGTGCTCGTTCATGGCTATCGGCACACCACGCATGAGCGCGAAGTCGCGGCGCTGGCGCGGTGCATCGGCTTTACGCAGGTCTCGGTTTCGCATGAGGTATCGCCGCTGATGAAGATGGTGTCGCGCGGTGACACGACAGTCGTCGACGCTTATCTGTCGCCTATCCTGCGCCGTTACGTCGATCAGGTGGCGAGCGAAATGCCAGGCGTGAATCTGCAGTTCATGCAGAGTAGCGGCGGCCTCACGCGTGCAGACCTGTTCCAGGGCAAGGACGCGATTCTTTCCGGCCCGGCCGGCGGCATCGTCGGCATGGTGCGCGCGGCGCAGGCGGCGGGCTTCGAGCACGTCATCGGCTTCGACATGGGCGGCACGTCCACTGACGTGTCGCACTTCAACGGCGAGTTCGAGCGTGTGTTCGAAACGCAGGTGGCGGGCGTGCGCATGCGTGCGCCGATGATGAGCATTCACACAGTAGCGGCAGGCGGCGGCTCGATACTCGGCTTCGACGGCGCGCGTCTGCGTGTCGGTCCCGCTTCGGCGGGTGCGAATCCCGGACCTGCCGCTTACCGGCGCGGCGGCCCGCTGACTGTGACCGACTGCAACGTCATGCTCGGCAAGATTCAGCCCGACTATTTCCCGCGTGTGTTCGGCCCGCACGCCAATGAGCCCCTCGATCGCGAAGCGGTGGCCACACGCTTTCGCGCACTCGCCGACGAAATCTGCGCGGCAACGGGCCAACGCCGCACGCCCGAAGAGATCGCAGAAGGCTATCTGGAGATCGCGATCGGCAGCATGGCGAACGCGATCAAGAAAATCTCGGTGCAGCGCGGCCACGACGTGTCGCAATACGTGCTCACGACGTTCGGCGGCGCAGGCGGCCAGCACGCATGCGGCGTGGCCGACGCGCTCGGCATGACGAGCGTGTTCGCGCATCCTCTCGCGGGCGTGCTGTCGGCGTTCGGCATGGGGCTCGCCGATCAGACCGCGATGCGCGAGCGCGCGCTCGAAATCGTGCTCGACGACACGTCGCTCGCATCCGTCGACGCGGCGCTCGATGCACTCGCCGATGAAGCAACCGGCGTGCTGCTCGATCAAGGCGTTGACGCTGCGCGCATTTCGACTGTGCGGCGCGTTCACCTGCGCTATCAGGGCACCGATTCGGCGCTCGCAGTCAACGCAGGCAGCGTGCAGTCGATGCGCGAGGCGTTCGAAGCCGCCTATCGGCAGCGCTACGCGTTCCTCATGGCGGATACGCCGCTTGTGGTGGAACTCGCGTCCGTTGAAGCAATCGGTCATTCGGATGCCCAGCCGGTGACAGGCAGCATCGCCGTTCGCCCTGCCGGCGACGCGCCCACGGCTGCCGCAGTGGTACGCATGTATTCGGGCGGCCGCTGGCACGACGCGTCGCTCTATTCGCGCGACACGCTGATGGCCGGTGACAAACTCGACGGCCCGGCCATCATCGCGGAGAAGAACGGCACGACCGTGGTCGAACCTGGCTGGCAGGCGGCGCTTACGGGCGACGGCAACATCGTGATGACGCGCGTGCTCGCGCTGCCGACGCGCCGCTCGATCGGCACGCAAGCCGACCCGGTGCGGCTCGAGATCTTCAACAACCTGTTCATGTCGGTGGCTGAGCAGATGGGGCTTCGCCTGCAGAACACCGCCTACTCGGTCAACATCAAGGAACGGCTCGACTTCTCGTGCGCGCTCTTCGACGCGGCCGGCAATCTGATTGCGAACGCGCCGCACATGCCCGTGCATCTGGGCTCGATGGGCGAAAGCATCCGAACCGTCATCGAACGCAATCGCGGCGCGATGCGCGACGGCGATGTGTTCATGCTCAACGATCCGTACCACGGCGGCACGCATCTTCCCGATGTGACAGTCATCACGCCCGTGTTCGCTGACGGCAGCGAGGCGCCGCTCTTCTATGTTGGTTCGCGTGGTCATCACGCGGATATCGGCGGTATTACACCAGGCTCGATGCCGGCCGCTTCGACGCATATCGAAGAAGAAGGCGTGCTGATCGACAACTGGCAGCTCGTTTCAGCCGGTGTGTTGCGCGATACCGAAACGCGCGCGCTGCTGGCGTCCGGCCGCTATCCCGCGCGCAACATCGTGCAAAACATGGCCGACCTGCGCGCGCAGGTCGCTGCCAACCAGAAAGGCGTGGACGAACTGCGCCGCATGGTCGCGCAATTCGGTCGCGACGTGGTGCTCGCTTTCATGCAGCACGTGCAGGACAACGCGGAAGAAGCGGTGCGTCGCGTGATCGGCGCGCTCAAGGACGGCGCATATCGGTATGCGCTCGATAACGGCGCGGTGATCGACGTTAAGATCCATGTCGATACTTCCACGCGCAGCGCAACGGTCGATTTCACGGGCACGTCCGCGCAACTGCCGAACAACTTCAACGCACCGAAGGCAGTCTGCATGGCGGCCGTGCTCTACGTGTTCCGCACGCTGGTGGGCGACGATATTCCGCTCAACGCCGGTTGCCTGAAGCCGCTTTCCGTGATCGTCCCGGAGGGTTCGATGCTCAATCCCGTCTATCCCGCTGCCGTCGTGTCGGGCAACGTCGAGACTTCATCTGCGATCACGAACGCGCTGTATGGCGCACTCGGTGTCGTGGCGTCGAGCCAGGGCACGATGAACAACTTCACGTTCGGCGATGCGCGCTACCAGTACTACGAGACGATCGCGGGCGGCAGTGGCGCGGGAGACGGTTTCAATGGCGTCGACGCCGTGCAGACGCATATGACCAACTCGCGCCTGACCGATCCTGAAGTGCTCGAATGGCGTTATCCCGTGCGGCTCGAATCGCATCTGATCCGCACCGGGTCGGGCGGTGCGGGACACTGGAGAGGCGGCAATGGCGCGATCCGGCGCATCCGTTTTCTCGCGCCGATGACGGCCTCGATTCTGTCGAACAACCGCATTCACGCGCCATTCGGCGCGGCGGGCGGAGGTGCGGGAAGACAAGGCAGCAATCGCGTCGAACGAGCGGATGGCGAGATCGTCGCGCTGGGCCATATCGCCAGTGTCGAGATGGCTGCGGGTGATGTGTTTGTTGTCGAGACGCCTGGCGGCGGTGGTTTCGGGCAGACTTGACGCGGGTTGCGGCGAGCCGTTGCGCAGCGCGGCTCGCGGTACGTTCTGAAGAGAAAGAGGGGCGCATGACCTTCAGCGCCCCTTCGCGGAAGATCGACGCATTGATATGTAGCGTCGATCTTCGAACATGCCTGTGCAGCACTGCCTTCAGTGCTGGATCATTCCGTTACCCCGAGCAGATGTTCAATGTGTTCTTCAACACGGGCACGCGCCTCGGTGATCGCGTGATCCGTGGTCCGGGAAACAAGCGGAAAGTCGAGACCATTGCCTTTGAATCTCCCCGCGTAGTGCACCCATGACCGATAGGCGAACACGCCTGAATCGCGCCGGACGAGGTTGATCGTGACGTCGTAGGTACGCTGCATGCCGCTCGCTCGCGTGTAGGGAAACTTGTGGACCTCCGAGTGAATCATGGATACCGCCTCCTGTTGTTCGATCGTGGCATGACGCTTCGTGCAGGCAAGCCGTATCTTTCCGGCTTCAAAGCGTCCTGATCGTTGAAGACAAAGCCGTCGCGTCTCAAAGAAGATCGGCCGCAGATCCGTGTCCGCAACCGTCTTTCTTTGACCGGATATCGCAGGGCGGCAACGGCATCGGTTCGTTGTCCGCGAATGCCGTGCCGCACCGCACGGCAAACGCAAAGGCCGATTGCCGGTTCGCGAAGTGACCCAGATCGCCAAGCGACGTCGCCTCGCCATCCTCTTCGAGAATAGCGACCCGGGCGACAAAGGTATTGCCGCTTCGTGCGACCGACGGCTGAATCGCTACACCGTGGTGATAGAAGTGCATATCGCCTCCTCAGACCCTTATATGGAGACCCCACGGCGGCATGGATTGCGCCAATGCTGTCGGGAAGTCCTGACGGTATTGTAAGGTATTTGTCAGTATTCGGGAATGGGATGCGGGTCGGCGCGGCATTGGGACGGCCGCGGGATTCGACGGATAACCGCAGAACTATCGGGAAGACATGGACTTACGCGCCTTCCCCAGAGCAGGTTTCGTTTGTGCACCCTCCTCTTCATCCGCCGCGAGCGGATTGGCCGTCCCCCTATCCACGCCATGCACTAACCGCTTCGCAAGCCGCGGCTGCCGCAACTGCTCCAGCCACCATTGCAACGCCCGTCCCTCGCGATCGCTACGCCACGCGACATACGAAACAGTCGGCTCGCGAGGATCAACCGTGGTCTTCTCCACCAATTCGCCGCGCTTCAGCAATGAAGCGACGCTTTGACGCGGCAGCCAGCCCACGCCCAGACCCGCGCGTTGCGCGAGGATTTTCGCTTGCATGGTCGGCACGGCCAGCGAAGTCTGGCCACCGATCACGCCATACACACGCCCAGCTGTCGTGCGCGACGAGTCGGCCACCACCACCGCGCGATGCTCGCGTATCTGCTCGCGTCGAAGTGGCTCTTCCACGCTCGAAAGAGGATGCCGCGCAGCCACTGCGAACACCCATTCGATCGTGCCCAGCTCGAACCAGTGCAGCCCGGGAATCGCAGGAGGTTCGTTGGTCGCGCCCACGATCAGGTCCGCGCGGCCATCGCGCAACGCTTCCCACGTGCCGCTCAACACCTCGTGTGTGACGCGCAACTGCACACCCGAGTCGAGCGCATCGAAACTGCGTATGACGGGCATCAGCAGTTCGAACTCGATGATCTCGTCCGTGACGATCCAGAGGCGATCTTCCCAGCCGCTTGCGATCTGCCGTACGCGCTGCGTCATCCGCGACATGTCGAGCATCAAACGGGCGGCTTCGTCGGCGAGCACCTGGCCTGCGGGTGTCAGTTGCAGCCGGTAGCGGCGCCGATCGAACAGCAACGCATCAAAGCGTGTTTCCAGTTGCCGCGCGGCGTGCGACACCGTCGACACTGCCTTGCCGAGCCGCACCGCCGCGCGTGACAGGCTGCCCGTTTCACGAATCGCCTCGAGCAGCGCCAATTCGTCTTCAGACAACATGTTCGACTCCATCGAAGGTGTTCATCGGCCAGATCGTACGGCAAACGGGGAGTTTGAGTTCAGCATGTGACTATGCGACCTGGAGACGGGCTCAAACGCACGTGGCTCCCCGCACATCTGCGGGGACTGCAATACATGGAGCGACCAGGCTGCGCATTCGCTGCGATCTCACCGATGTCCTCATCAAGGAAACACCATGCTTCAGTTCTACTTCCACCCGACGCCCAATCCCTTCAAGGTGGCGCTTTTGCTCGAAGAGCTTGAAACGCCATTCGAGCTTTCCCCTGTCGATACCTTCAAGGGAGAACAACACGCGCCGGCATACCGGAAGATCAATCCGAACGGCAAGGTGCCAGCCATCGTCGATGACGGTGTGACCGTGTTCGATTCGCACGCGATTCTTCTGCACCTCGGCGCAAAACATGGGAAGTTCGTGCCGTCCGCAGCGTCCGAGCGTGCCGCGATGCTCTCGTGGCTCCAGTTCGTCGCGACGGGGCTGTCGCCGTTTTCGGGCCAGGCCGTGCACTTCCTGCACCATGCACCGGAACCTCTGCCGTATGCGCGCAACCGCTATCTGAAGGAAGTCGAGCGTCACTATCGCGTTCTCGATGAGCGTCTCGAGACCTCGAAGTATCTGGCCGGCGACACGTACTCGATCGCCGACATCGCGCTGTGGGGCTGGGCGAATTTTGCTGGCTATATCTTCGGCGAGAAGGGACTTAGCGACTATCCGCACGTCAAGCGTCTGGTCGATGAGATCTCGGCGCGTCCGGCGGCAGTCCGCGCGTTGGCGCTGAAAGACCGGCTCACGTTCAAGGCCGAGTTTGATGAAGAGACCCGCCGTGCGCTGTTCCCGCAGAACGCCTCGCTCACGGTCTAAACAAGCCGCGAGAACCGCCGCGCTTGCCACCTGAAATGGCGAGTGCCGGCGCGTTGCAGATCGATGCTGTAGTGTTACAGCTTTCCTGTTCCCTGTTCTCGCGGCCGACATCGCAGATACCGGCTAACTGAATCCACAGCTATGAAAAAGATTGGTTTTCTCTCTTTTGGTCACTGGGCCAATTCTCCGGGTTCACAGGCACGATCGGCAGCCGATGTACTTCTGCAATCCATCGACCTCGCCGTCGCCGCCGAAGCACTCGGCGCGGATGGTGCCTTCTTTCGCGTCCATCATTTCGCTCAACAGCTTGCGTCCCCTTTTCCCCTGCTCGCCGCGATCGGCGCCAAGACGCGCACGATCGAGATTGGAACGGGTGTCATCGACATGCGCTACGAGAATCCGCTCTACATGGCCGAAGATGCTGGCGCAGCCGATCTGATTGCTGGTGGACGGTTGCAGCTCGGTATTAGCCGAGGCTCGGGCGAACAGGTTATCGATGGCTGGCGCCACTTCGGGTACGCGCCAAACGAAGGCGAGACGCACGCCGATCTGGCACGCCGTCACACAGAAGTGTTTTATGAAGTGCTGCGAGGTAAGGGTTTTGCACAGCCGAATCCCCGCCCCATGTTTGCCAACCCGCCGGGACTTCTACGCGTCGAGCCGCATTCCGAAGGCCTTCGCGAGCGCATCTGGTGGGGTTCGGGTTCCAACGCGACGGCCGTCTGGGCCGCGAAGATGGGCATGAACCTGCAGACCTCCACACTGAAGAACGACGAAACGGGCCGCCCGCTTCACATCCAGCAAGCCGAGCAGATCCAGGTTTACCGTGATGCATGGAAAGAGGCGGGGCATACGCGAGCGCCGCGTGTGTCTGTCAGCCGGAGTATCTTCGCTCTCGTGAATCAGCAGGACCGCATGTATTTCGGCCGGGGCACGCAGAGCAACGACACGATCGGCTTTCTCGACGACGATATCCAGAAGATCTTTGGCCGGAATTACGCTGCGGAGCCCGATGTCCTCATCAAGGAACTGGCAAAAGACGAAGCAATCGCAGCAGCCGATACGTTGCTACTCACCGTGCCTAACCAGTTGGGCGTCGAGTACTGCGCGCACGTCATCGAATCGATTCTCACGCATGTCGCTCCCGGTCTCGGTTGGCGCTAAGGCGCGAAAGAATCGTCAGAAACAGGTCTAGTCATTTCTGACGATGATTGAAGATACACGCAGGCCGCGGCGCGGCGGGTTTCCGGCCAAATTAGGCAGATTTTGAGCCAGAAAAAAGACCCTGGCGCACACTTCCTTTTGCCGCAACGGCCATCAATTCGATCAGATGTTCAAGTACATCAGGTCGTAGCGGCCTCAATTTCTCAAGGCGTAAGAACCTTCACATCACTCCGACGAGCCTTGTCCGATAAGGCGAAGTCGATGTTGAAGCACGCCCGGCGCATCGAACCCGCCCTCTCCTTTTAGCGGCTGCACACGCACAGATTCACTGTCCAGTGCAGCCGTGCAAGCCTTGCTGTTGGCTGTCATTTGTTCCTTCCGCGCAAGACTGTTTGTCCGACGTGGATATTCGACCTCCGAGTTCGTACGCCTACATTGTGTCTATTGGAGCGGTCGGCACGAGGCGTAAAAGCCGAACAACCAACGTTCGACAACATAGGGCGGCGTGGCACGGACAGCGCCCGCAGCCCTCGATAGGAGCATGTAATGAGCGAAGCAGATAAAAGCGCTGTGCGCGAGTTGAGTCATTTCATCGACGGTCAGCGCGCCGCTGGTGCGGGCCAGCGGTTTGGCGAGGTATTCGATCCGGCGCAAGGCCGGGTGACGGCCCGCGTGCCCGTCGCAACATCCGCTGAAGTCGAAGCCGCCGTCGCGGCCGCGAAAGCCGCGTTCCCGGCATGGAGCGAAACCGCACCGCTCAAACGCGCCCGTTTGATGTTCAAGTTCAAGGAACTGCTCGAGGCGCACGCGGACGAACTCGCCGAACTCATCACGCGCGACCACGGCAAACTGTTTGAGGACGCAAAGGGCGAAGTGGTGCGCGGCATCGAAATCGTCGAATTCGCGTGCGGCATCCCGCAGTTGCTCAAGACAGACTTCACTGATTCAGTCAGCGGCGGCATCGACAACTGGAATCTGCGTCAGCCCATCGGCGTGGCCGCTGGCGTCACGCCGTTCAATTTTCCGATGGTGGTGCCCTGCTGGATGTTCGTGATGGCGGCCGCGTGCGGCAACACGTTCATTCTTAAACCTTCGGAGCGCACGCCGTCAGCATCGATCCGGCTTGCCGAGTTGTTCATCGAAGCTGGCTTTCCCAAAGGCGTGTTCAATGTCGTGCATGGCGACAAGACCGTCGTCGATGCGCTGATCGCACACCCCGATGTGGCCGCGATGTCTGTCGTTGGCTCGACACCCGTCGCTGAATACATCTACAGCGAAAGCGCCAAGCGCGGCAAGCGCGTGCAGGCGCTGGGCAGTGCGAAAAACCATCTGGTCGTGATGCCTGATGCCAATCTCGATCAAGCGGTCGATGCTCTGATCTCGTCGGCATATGGTTCGGCGGGCGAGCGCTGCATGGCAACGTCCGTCGCGGTGGCAGTGGGAAGTATCGGCGATGAACTGATCGAGCGTCTCGCGCCGCGCGTGCGTTCGCTCAGGATCGGCGGCGGCATGGAGCCCGATCTGGACATGGGACCGCTCATCAGCGCCGCGCATCGCACCAAGGTAACGGGCTATATCGAGGCGGGCGTCGCGGCGGGTGCCAGGCTCGTCGTCGATGGTCGCGGCCATACCGTATCCGGCCATGAGGAAGGCTTCTTTCTCGGCGGCTCGCTCTTCGACGACGTGAAGGCCGATATGAGCATCTATCGGGAAGAGATTTTCGGACCGGTCCTCTCGGTTGTCCGCGTGCCCGATCTCGCCAGTGCGATCGCGCTCGTCAACGCGCACGAACTGGGGAACTGCGTATCGCTCTTCACATCCGACGGCGCCGCTGCACGCGCGTTCTCCCGGCAGATTCAGATTGGCATGGTGGGCATCAACATCCCGAGTCCGGTGCCGCCGGCGTGGCATTCGTTCGGTGGCTGGAAGCGGTCGCTGTTCGGCGATCATCACGCGTATGGCGAAGAAGCTGTGCGCTTTTACACGCACTACAAGAGCGTGATGCAGCGCTGGCCGGATAGCATCGCCACAGGTGTCGAATTCACGATGCCAGCAGCGAAGTAAATCGGAGCGTCGCAGCGGGCATGGTCGGTTTCGTGCCCGCTGCGCTTTCAAAGCTGGAACGACTGACGTTGCAGCCCGCTGGCAACGAGCGCGATATGACAGTCCAGATGATAGTGCGGCTCAAAGCGAAACTCGGCGAACCGGGCTGTGCTAAGGATCAAACCGGGAATGTCAGCTAAGTGACTGTACTTGACTTCTTCGGACACGCTCACCCCCCATTCACCGTCGCCACCGCAGCCGCCAACACCAGAACGATCAATCAACCGTCGATCGCGCGTCGCAAATGCGCGATGCATTGCGGCATGCGGTCGGTTCTAAGTCGAGCATCACGAATGAGTATACCGGGTCCCTCAACCCGGCCAATTTCCATCCAGCATGGCATCCAATCGCCAAGGTAAGGCTCTACAGTCGAGAACGACGTCCAAATTGAATTCCAAACGGAATATGCTTCAAAAGGTATATGTTGTTGACGACGGATAATCGTACGTTTAAGTTTCTGCTTTGCAATTAAAAAAATCTACAAAGTGGCTTCAGCTCAATACGATGAAAGGCGACCTGTTTCCGTCACGCTCGCCGGTATTACGCACACGGGTTCATATCGGGTGCTCGAAGGAACCGTCATCGTCTATTCAGGTGCGGATATCCGGTCCGCCCAGTGCGGAATGGATCGTCCGGAGACAGTTGCTCGTTGGGTATTGCTCGACATGTGCAAGAAAGCCGAGGCGAAGAAGCGCAAAGACGACAGCGGACGCAACCAGTTGCGCCCCGCTTGAGCCAGGCGGTTGCTACGCTTTTGCCGAAAGCGCATCAACACGCCCCCGGTCGCCCAAGAATGCGAGCGTGAGAGCCGTCAGGCCGCATAGCGCGATCAGTGCCAGTAGCGCGTCCTTGCCGGCGTGCACCAATACCCACCCGCCCACAGACGGAAAGCCGAACACCCCGACGAAGTACGCCGCAACGAACCATGTCAGTGCGGCGCGACGATGCATGGCGGCGGAATCGTTGACCGCCTGGGTCTGGATGACCGGATAGGCAAGCCCGTATCCTGTGCCAAGCAGGACGGCTGCCGCTGGATGAGCCGATACATGGTACGGCACCGCGAACATCGCTGCGATGCCCAGCACCATCATGACGAGCAGCACCTTCGTTGCAGTTTCGCGGCGCAAATTGATGACCAGTCGGGAAAATGTCCAGCGTACGGTCACGACGGTTATCGCGTACAGACTGAAGAAGGTGGTTGCTTGCGCATGCGTTCCCTGCACCAGCGACATCTGAAACGTCATCAAGCCTGAGAAGACGCAGGCGCCCAGCGCGACCATGATGATCGGGTACATCGCACGCGTTCGCGCAATTGCGCCGATACCACGCCACCATCTGTCCTGTACCGGCGGCACGGACGAAAGGGGCGACAACCGGGCGAACATTTCCAGTATCACCGACGCGACCACACAAAGGCCGCTGACCGTATAGAGCACACTGCTGAGCGACCAGTGCAACGAATGTATGGCGACGCCCGCCAGCGCCGGGCAGCCGCCGATTCCCGCCATCTGGAAAGTGCCAAAGCGCAGAAACCAGTAACCCCGGTCCGAATCATTGGTTCGCTCGGCGAGCGACATCGGCGCCGCGAGATAGAACGCGCCCCAGCCTAAACCCACGAGAAACGCTGGAATCGCATCGAGCACGCTGACGCGCTCGATCACTGCGAAACCCGCGACGCCCATGCCCACGCATAACGCCGCAAGCGAGGCCATCCGCGCCGCGCCGACGCGGTGATGCGAAAGCCAGCCAACAAGCGGAACGCCGACAAAGGTACCCACCATCGCACCTACGAGCGTGAGCCCGGTGTCGACGTCATTGCCGCCGATGTACCTGAAGCGCATCGAAAGAAGAAAGGTCCCGCCGTATCCTGCCGCCGTGAGCAGGGTACCAACGAGAACGAGAAAGCCAATGAATGGACGCATGAAAGAGAGGGCCGGGTGACCAGTAACAATCGGGCAGTCGTCAATCGCAGGAGCGAGTATGTACCATCGCGGCATCGGACTGCCTGGATGCTACGGCACACGCCAGCGATTCTCGACGGTCCGCGTCACAGCAACGACCGCAGTGAAACAGATGAATCCGCGAGCCGCGCTTCGTCCATGATGGCACCTGCCGAAATCAACCGCCTGCATGCGCCGATCTCGCGTCCCGCATTGACGGCAATCGCCGCCCTCATCCGCGTCGTGTCGTCCAGCGCCATGACACAGAACGAACCGGTGACAGCGTCCCCACGGGTGACGAGACGATGCTGCGGCTCCACGATGCCCAGCGTCTGCACATTGCAGTCGAACTGATCGGACCAGAGCCACGGCAGCTCTGCGTATATCGCACGACCGCCTAGCATGTTCTCCGCCGCGACGACGGGCTGGTTCTCTGCCACCTGCCAGGATTCGATCCTGACACTGCGGCCAAGCAACGGATTGGCGTGCATCGTCACCTCGCCTGCCGCGAAGATCGCAGGGTCGCTGGTACGGCACTGCTCATCGACCACGACGCCGTTGCGGACTTCAAGCCCGCAGGCTTCCGCGAGTTCGACGTTCGGCACGACGCCGATTCCGACTACGACGACATCCGCACTGATGGCGCCCGCATCGCTCTGGATGGATGCACATCCGTTCTCGTACGCGATTGCAGCCGGCATCGTGCCGAGACGCAGTTCGACGCCGTTTCGCTCGTGCAAAGCCGCAATGTGTTGTGCCACGCTCTCCGGCAGCGCGCGTTGCAGCAGCGCCGGCGCAGGCTCGATCACCGTCGCCCTGCAGCCTGCCTGGGTCGCGGCGGCGGCCACTTCGAGCCCGATAAAGCCGCCGCCCAGGATAGCAACACGCTTGCCCGGCGAAAGAACGGCGCGCAGCGCCCGCGCGTCGGCGAGCGTGCGGACATAGTGCAGTTGCACGCGTTCATCCACAGGGCCGCTGAACCGGCGCACACGCGACCCCGTCGCGAGCAGCAGCCTGTCATAGCCGACATCGCTGCCATCGCGCAGCCGCACGCATGCCCGCGTCCGGTCGATTTCGACGACGGCAGACGACAGACGCAAATCGATCCGCTGCGCCGCATACCAGTCATGCTGCCGGATGAAAGCCTTCCGCTCGCCTTCTTCGGAGGTCAGCGCGTCTTTCGACAATACCGGGCGGTCATACGGCGCATGCGGTTCGTCGCCGAACATGACGATGTCCACGTCCGCGTTCATTGCGCGCAGCGTCTCCGCCGCGCGCCGTGCCGCATGCCCCGCACCCACGATCACGTGCCGTTCATTCGACATTGACTTCCACCCTCGCCTCGACGATACGGATCGGGAATGCGCGCACCGCCTCCGTGATGGGCGCGCAACGCGCCGCACCCGTGCGGATGTCGATCAGCCCCTGATGCAGCGGACATTCGACGCAGCCGTCTTCCACATACCCTTCCGAGAGCCGCGCATGTCCGTGCGTGCAGAGATCGTTCAACGCGAACACCTCGTCGCCGATACGAAACACCGCAATCTGACGATCGCCTGCGAACACGGCCGCCGGCTCGCCTTCGGCAAAGTCATCGAGCGTGCCGATGGTCTGCCAGTTGTCAATCTTCGCTTCCATGTCCGCTCCTCAGATCGGCGTTGCGAGCAGCGTCTGCACGCGCGACGTGTCATACACCACCCGCTTGCTTCGGTAGCGCAGCCCATCCGCCGTCCGCACGACGCGGTCGTAGTACTTGCCCGCCTGATACACATTCGACTCGCCGTTCGCCAGCGTCTGGACCACGACATAGCTGCTTTCGGTTTCGATCACGTCGTCCTGGTCGCTCGTGATCGTCAGGCCCGATGTCATGTGCCGGTATGTGTGCTCCTCGAAAATGTTGGCGTGACGCAGCGACACGACGCGATCGCGCAGCATCTTCTGGTTCGTGCAATGAATGATGCCGACGGGTAAGCCCATATCCGCATTCTCTTTCGGCACGATCTCGTACAGGCAGTCTTCCGTAAAGAGCGTCGGCCACGCTTCGAGCCTGTCGTTGTCGAGATTGCTGATGTACTGGTTCTGCAGCATGTTCAACTCGAACCAAAGCTTCATCTGATCCTTCATCTGATCCATTTGCATGTCCTTTTTCTCAATAGCCCATCAGCTTCTGATATCCGACCCAGAACCGTCGAATCAGGCTTTCGGTAATTACCGTGTCCTGCTGGTCCGGATTGCTGCGCGACATCTCGATCACCGACGTCGCGTCCGCGTCGCGCACCGTTCCTCGCTGCACGAGTTCGGTCGCTTCCGTGTCTTCCATCGAGATATAGCCCGCCGGTCCGACCAGGTTCGCCTGCTTGATGCGAAGCGCGCGAAGTTCCGGTGTGTCATCGGCATAGCCGAAGAAATGGAAGATCAGCTCGAAGTTGTTCGGACCTTTTGCCAGCAGCTGGCGTGCGACTAGCGTGTTGTGGATCTGCTGGATCACCAGTTGAGGAAAGATCGGCTGGATATGGTTGGTGGTGTCTTCCTCGTATTCGGAAACGAGCCCGAGGATCGAATCGTCTTCCAGCGCGAAGCCTTCATCGAACGAGCGGATCTGTAGCTGCTTGTAGGCCGCCGATGTGTCCTCGCCCGTCTTCGTCACCGTGATGATGCTGTGCAGGCCGTGCGTCGCATCGGGAATCGATCGCGCCTTCATGCCGACACGGAAAATGTTGAAGGTCGTATGGAACAGATGCAGCATGCTCGCGTGATACGGGTCCTTCACGTTCTCGAGATACAGCTTCCAGTTGGACTTCGAGTATTGCCGCGTGCAGCCGAGATACTCGATAGGCTTGTGAAAGATGCGATCGATCCAGGGGCGCATTTCCGCGCCGAGATAGTCGGGCAGCGGTGCGACTGCGTCGCTGAAACTCGCGAAGACGAGGCCGCGATAGCTGTCCACGCGCAGCTTGCGCAGGCTGTGCTGCTTGGGGTCGAAGTCGGGCGGCATGCCCGTCATGCCCTTCTGTCCACGGCGGAACGGCACGCCCAGCAGATTGCCGCTGTTATCGAAGCTCCACTGGTGATACACGCATGTGTGCGATGTCGCGTTGCCGCGCGCCTTGCGGCACACGGATGCGCCACGATGCGCGCAGCGGTTGACCCATGCCGACAGCGAACCATCCTCGATGCGCGTGACGACGACGGGCGTATCGCCGACGAAGGTGCTCTTGAAGTCGCCCGGGTTCGGGATCTCCGCTTCGAGCGCGACGAAATTCCACGTCGGGCCGCGAAAGATGCGCTCCTGCTCGCGCTCGTACACCGCCTGCGAGCTGAACACCTTGTAGGGCACGCGCGAGCCGTCGTCGCGCGGGAACTGCACCATGTCCGTGTCCTGCGTGTTTCTGAAGCTGACAGGCGTCTCGACCATTTCCATGCTATTTTCTCCGCATTGTGGGGGCCCGCTGCAGCAACGAAACTTCGCTGCTGCATGGTGAGAACATTTTTGGAGGCGGAAAATGCAGGGTCTATCCGTTTCTGGCCGAACACAGCCCTGATATCCAGTTCAGGCCGTTTTATCAACCAGGCTGCGTTCAATCCCCGCGCGAGCGCGCCGGAATAACCATGAGATCCGCTCTTCGACTCCCCGCATTGCGACGCCACCGGCTATTCGAATCGGTCGACCTCGACGAGACGCGCGAACTGATTTCGCGCGTCATGCAACCGCATTCGCTGTTTCCACGCGGCCACGCGCACGGTCGTTCCCACATGGACTTTGTGCGGGTGGGACGGCTCGGCATCGGCACGATTCAATTCGGCGGCGCCATCCAGGTGGATGTCGAAGCCGTCGACGGATACTTCCTGATGATGTTCTGCGTCGCCGGCAATGCGGAGGTCCATACGGCTGGCAGGAAGATCGTCGTGGACGACCAGCACGCCGTGATTCGCGCACCCGGCGAGCCGTTCAGCGCGCTGCTGTCGCACGATTGCGAACAGCTGGTGATGCGGATCGACGCGGCGGCGCTGAATGGCGACAGCGCTTCCCTCTTCGACGCGGGCGCCGCCGTGTCACTCGAAAGCGGCCCCATGCGTGCATGGAAGGAACAGTTGAAGCTGGTCGCCAGCTCGCCTGATCTGCTGAACGTGGCCGCTCAGAATCCCGCCGTGGGCGCGCATGTCGAATCGCTGCTGGTCGGCCTGTTGTGCAGTCACGACCCGGACCACGGGACATCCCCGCCGTCGACCATCGCGCCGTTGTTCGTACGCCGTGCCGAAGAGTTCATGGCCGCCAACCTTGCCGGGCCGATGCAGCTGCAGGACATCGCCCGCGCCGCGGGCGTGCCCGTCAGAACGCTAACCGAGGGGTTCTTGCGGTTTCGCAGTGTCAGCCCGATCAGCCTGATGCGGCAGATGCGCCTCGACCGCGCGCGTCAGGCCATTCGGGAAAGCACGCCCGATGTGCGCGTCGCGACTATCGCGCTGGATTCCGGCTTCACTCATTTCGGCCGGTTCGCTCAGGCATACCGCGAGCGGTTTGGCGAACTTCCATCGGAAACACCGCGGCGCGAGTCGCTGCGTTGACGGGCTTAAGCGTCACCGCGTCTCACCCAGCCCTAGGTCGGCCACCACGGTCAAATCGGGACTTTACGAAGAGTTGCGCGACAGCGTGGGCGAAAGAATGACAAGCTTGTTGAGCGACGCGCCGCTTTGTCATGCAGATCCGGCGCGCCGCGAGGGGTCCAACCGCATAGCCTCGGTCTAGCGAGACTTCCGAGACGACTTTACCAAGGGGTTGCGCAATCGTTCCGAACTCAACTCCCTTGGTAAATATCACAAGACAATCCGACGACACATCGCCCGCCATTCCTTCCTCGCCCACTTCCACTCGATCCACCTGGCTGAGCACCGACCGAATCGTATTCATAGCGATTCATCGAACTGGCAGGCTGTGCCATTTGTGGTTGAGACATCGTAGCGGCGGGCGCCATTTGTGGGACGGCGCTTCCAGATGGCTGTTGCGATGTCTGCGAATACGCCAAGCCCGTGACGGCAGACAATGCAGTAGCCACCAATAATGAAGCAAAAGGAACTCTCATTTCTGCACCTTTATCGAGAATGCAATTCGAGTCTATCCAATCAGGACGACGAATCGAAATACATTGATTTGAATGAACAACAGACTTTCGGTTGCCGATCGCAGAAAGGGAAGCCTGTTACGGTGAGGCTCGTAATACACCGCCTCCAGCACGATGCCGCAAAGAACGATCAATGGCGGCACGTGCGGATAACAGCGTGAGTTTCTGTTATTGAAGGCATCCTCTGAAGAGGTGGCAGGGGCACATGTTTAA
Source organism: Paraburkholderia hospita (assembly GCF_002902965.1). Classification (GTDB taxonomy): domain Bacteria; phylum Pseudomonadota; class Gammaproteobacteria; order Burkholderiales; family Burkholderiaceae; genus Paraburkholderia; species Paraburkholderia hospita. Next base: position 1,882,942 of record NZ_CP026107.1, read on the forward strand.
GGACGCGCCTTTTCTTGTCCTCCAGTTATAGACCTGTCCTCAGAGGAAATCCAGCGGCGAGCATAGCCGTGCCAGCTCTGCTTGCTACGTCGCGCAAGACATTGGCGAGAGCGCGGCAAACATGTCGATAGCCGGACGGTGACCTTTCATTCATGACGAGTCCGTAAGTGTGCGACTTCGGAATATGGCTTGTGCCAGCGGATGCGCATTGAAACGCCATCTGGACCGAAGCGGATATGTGCAAGGGATCTGCCAGGAATCAATCGGCAGGGTTGACTCTGATCACCTACATTGGTACTGCATGCCCGCGTCCCGCCATTCACTCATTGGAGTTCGATCATGAACTGCAACCCCGCCGATACCGCAGTAGTGTTTATCGATCCACAGAACGACGTGTTGAGCCCCACAGGCAAAAACTGGGGCGCCGTTGGTGCAAGTGTGACGGAAAATCAAACAGTCGAAAACATGGTGAAAATCTTCAAGGCAGCGAAAGCAGCGAAGTTCAGCGTGTTCATCTCCCCACACTATTTCTATCCGACCGACCGTGCGTGGACATTCAACGGCCCACTGGAGGCAGACGAGTTTGCAACGGGCACGTTCGCACGAACGGGTGCGCTGAACCTGAGCGGTTTCGAGAAATCGGGTGCTGACTGGCTGGACGAGTTCAAACCGTTTATCGAGGACGGCGAGACTATTGTAGTGAGCCCGCACAAGGTTTTCGGACCGCAGACAAATGACCTGACGCTGCAACTTCGAAAGCGTAACGTGCAGAAAGTCGTGCTGGGCGGGATGCTCGCCAACATGTGTGTCGAGTCTCACCTGCGCGACCTGATCGAGCAGGGTTTCGAAGTCTCCGTCGTCGCCGACGCTACGGCGGGGCCGCGTCATCCGACCTGGGGCGATGGCTATAAGGCGGCGTTGATCAACTATGCGTTTCTAGCGCATGCAGTTGTCAGGACCCAGGATGTCGTGGACTCGATGACGCGAAGATAGCTGCGACGCGAGCCGCCCGACATTCAAAAGATTCCAGCCATGTTCGGCGCCAGCGGCTGCGTCATCGTGGGGACATTGCTTCGCGGGTCACGAATCGACAGCAGTCCCCGTCCAGGCGATACCGTGGCACACAACGTTCGGCCACTCCACTACGACGCCACCTTGCCGTTGCCGGTCAGGCTGATGGTCGAGCAGCTTCAAGAATCAGTCTGCTGATCTCGTCCGGATGGGAGATCAACGACAGGTGGCTCGACTTGACCTCGATTGTCTTCGCACTCATGCGCTTGGCCATAAAGCGCTGAAGATCGGGATTGATCGTGCGATCTTCCGTGGAAACAGCGTAGTAGCTGGGCTTCGATCGCCATGCGGCGTGAGCCGTCTTCCCCGCCAGCAAGGCCTTGTGGAACGGCTCCTGGACCGCGTACAGCGTCCGCGCCCTCGCTTCCGGAAGGTCGCCCGCGAAGTCGTGCAGGAATGCGGACTCGCTGAGGCGTCCCTCGTCGCCGTCAAAGACAATGCCGGCTGACGCAGGAGGCGTGGGGTAGTTTTTTGCAAGCGCGGGGTAGTCCTCGCCGGCATCCGGCGCGCGCGCCGCCACGTAGACCAGCGCCGAAACGTTCTGATGCACGCCCGTCTCGGTGATGATCATGCCCGCGAAGGAATGCGCAACGAGAACGGTCGGACCATCCTGTCGATCCAGCACACGGGTCACGGAGTCAGCCGCCTCGGACAAGGTCGTCAAAGGATTCTGTACGGCTGTGCAATTCATGCCCGCTGCCTGCAACCGCGCAATGACGTCCAACCAGCATGAGCCATCGGCAAACAGGCCATGCGCGAGCACGACATTGCGCGCTTTCACTTGCGCAGGGGGGATCGCCAGTGCTCGTGCCGACACCAGAGCGCTTGCGGCGCATACCAGCACAGCCGCCGAAAAGGTGCGACGGTCCATAGCCATATACTGAACTCCTTCGCTAAAAGCTTTGTGGCTCAATGGCGATCCCGACGCCGCCGCTACCTGACGGGGCCGCTGAATGATCAGCGTTATCGCCCATTTCGAGGAAGGACCGGGTCTCTGCAGAACCGCCACCGCATGAAGATCGGTCTGTCTCGATAGCAGGTAGTCCGCGCTGAGGTTCAGCCAGCGATAGTGTGCGCCACCGTGCCCACCGACTTTCCGCCGCGCGTATCAGCGTATAAGTATAGGCAGCAGCCAGCCGTAAAGCAGGCGAGGGGTACTGCGGAAAGCATTGTCGGTAGCTGGCAATCCTCTGACATTGACGCTGCCAGGTCCGAACACGTTCGAGGCGGAAAAGGATCAGGCGCAACCGTTTCTTTCCCGTCCTATAAATGACATCCATCATCTATTGTATAAATGATGACCATCATTTATTATCGAGTTGTACCCGAGCCCGCTATCCGGGCTTTTCTTGTGCTCAATCTGACGCCGCTCGCCGGCATAGACGTTTAAATCAAGGAAATTATCATGCCACTTGTACGCATCGATCTTGCAGAAGGCCAATCCGCCGAATATCGCAGCGCCGTCGCCGACGAGGTCTACAAGGCGATGACCACGACGATGAACGTGCCCGCGAATGACCGGTTCATGGTGGTCAACGAGCATAAGCCCGGCGACTTCATCGCCGATCCGGCCTATCTCGGCATCGAGCGCTCGCCTCAGTGCATCATCGTGCAGCTCACGTTGAATGCGGGCCGCGATCTCGCGATCAAAAAAGCCTTCTACAAGGCGCTCAACGATGGCCTTCACGCGCGCGTCGGACTGCGCCGCGAAGACCTGTTCGTTAGTCTCGTCGAAGTGCCGAAAGAGAACTGGTCGTTCGGTAACGGCGAAGCACAATACGCGCAATAAGCGCATGGTCGACGCGCGCTGCCGTAAAGGCAGCGTGCGTCGCACTCACCACGGAGGACGCGGATGCCTCGCGTATCGAGGGAACAAACCGACGAGAACCGCCGGCTGATCGAGGCGGCGTCCGCGCGCCTGTTCAAGGAGCGTGGGCTGAACGGCGTGTCGGTGACCGACATCATGGCGAGCGCGGGGCTCACGCATGGCGGGTTCTACGGCCATTTCGAATCGAAGGACGAACTCGCGGCCGTGGCGTGCGAGCGGGCGTTCGGCGAATCCGTCGTGCGCTGGAGATCGCTCGTCAAGGAAGATGCGGGCGAGCAGGCTTTCGTCGACGCACTCGCGAAGCACTATCTCAGTGCGAAGCAGCGCGACGAGCCCGGCGGTGGGTGTCCCGCCGTAGGTCTCGCCGCGGATGTGGCCCGCGAGGACGCGACCAAGCCGGTGCGCGGTGCATACCTACAAGGTCTCAAGTCGATGCTCGGCAGACTGGCGTCGTTTGCTGGTCCGCGCCCGTCGAAGAGAGCGCGTCAGCGCGCGATCGCCCGCCTTTCGATGCTGGTGGGCGCGGCCACGCTCGCGCGTGCGGTGCGGGGCGATCCGCTCTCCGATGAAATACTCACCGCCGTGCGCGACTATCTGCACGACAGTTTCCAATAGCGGCGCAGCCGGTGGCGTGCGGTCATCGGCGCGCAGCGTCCCTTCTGATGAACGATGAATGACATGCGGTAAGTGCTCCGCTCACTCGCCCGCACTCCCCAACCGATGCGAACGAGCCAGCAGGCGTAATCCGCTAGCGATGCAGCCCACACCCGCAAACATCGCGCCGCCCGCCAGCGCGAGGGTCGGTCCATGCCGGCCGGCCACGCCGAAACACAACGCGACGAGTGCGGCGCCCGTGGCCTGCCCGATCAGGCGCGAGGTCGCGACGACACCGCTCGCCCCGCCGCTACGCGCATGCGGCGCGCTCGCCATCAGCGCCTTGATGTTCGGCGACTGGAACAAGCCGAAGCCGACTCCGCAGAGCGCCATTCGCGTTGCGATGGCATACACCGACGGATCAGCAGGCATCAGCGCCAGCGACACCAATCCCACGCACAGACAGGCCAGTCCCGTCGCGCCCAGCACGCCTGGCGGATAGCGGTCCGACAGCCGTCCCGCTATCGGCGCCGCGATCGCCACGACAACGGGCCACGGCGTGATGAGAAAACCCGTTTCGATCTGGCTACGATGCAGCACGTCTTCGAAATAGAACGGCAGCGACACGAACGCGAAGCCTTGCGCAGCAAAGCCGCAAACGGCCGTCACCGCCGACAGCGCGAAGACGGGTCGTCTGAGCAGATCCACGGGCAACATCGGCGCGAGCCGCCCTGCTTCGCGCCGCATCAGCCCCGCGCCGAAAACCAACGCGAGTGCAAGCGCGCCGAATACATGAGCGGCAGGCGCACGTTGCCCACCTTCACCAAGCGCGAAAATAAGCGACGCGAACGTGATCACGCTCAGCAAGGCCGCAACGGGATCGCATGGATGCGCGCCTTTGGCCGTACGCGGCAGCGCAGGCAGCGCGAACGCGAGTCCAATCAGCCCAAGCGGCACGTTGATCATGAAGAGCCATGACCACGAAGCCGTGGAAAGAATCAGCGACGCAATGGTCGGCCCGACGGCCACCGACACGCCAACGACGAGCGCATTGACACCGACGCCGCGTCCCAGCTGGTGTCGCGGATAGAGCGCACTGACGAGCGCGATGCTGACGCTCGTGATCGCGCTTCCGCCAAGCCCTTGCAGCAGCCGGGCGGCAGCGAGCAGCGGCAGCGTCGGGGCGGCCGCGCAAGCCAGCGATGCAACCGTGAACAGCGCCAGACCGCCGATGTAGACGCGTCTGTGCCCCAGCACGTCGCCTAGCGCGGCGAACGGCAGTATCGTCGCAACCATCGCGAGCTGATAGGCGTTGACGACCCATACCGACTCGGCTGACGTGGCGTGAAGATCGGCGGCGATCGCGGGCAGCGCCGTGTTCGCAATCGCGGTATCGAGCGTCGCCAGCGCGACGGCCAGCATGACGGCAACCATCGCGAGGCGGTTTCCGGCCGGCATCGGCGCATCGACGCCACGCGCGGCTGGGTGATAAACGTCGGACAAGATGCACTCCCGGTTCGAACAAAAGATGTTGACTCTATTGTTCGACGCGCCGCGCGGAAAGCGTGGCGCCGTTTGATTCCCGCGGGGAATACCGGCGCCGTGACGTGCGGATTTCCGCTAGAGTTGGGCATCGGCAACGGCTGACGGACACAGGATGAGAATCGAAGACCTGCACGTATTCTCCGTGCTGGCGCAAACGCGCAATCTGCATCGCGTTGCACAGAAAACCGGGCTCACGCAATCCGCTGTGTCGAAGATCCTGCAGCGGCTCGAAGCCGAGTTCGACACACGCCTCGTAGACCGCAAGGGCCGCGGCGTCGATCTGACCGCCGCGGGACGCGTGCTCGTCGAACGTGCCGCCGATGTAGGCGCCTCCGTCGCGCAAACCTACGCGGAGATGGCGGCGGCGAAGTCCGCGTCGGTGGGCAAGATCCGCATCGGCGTCGTGCCCGCCTTGCTGGAATCCGCGCTGCTGCCCACGCTTGCCGGCTATACGACGCGTGAGAGCGCCGTTTCCTTCCGGCTTTCCGTGCAGGTGTCGGCGCTGCTATTCGACGAACTGAAGGACGGGCAACTGGACCTCGCGCTTTGCTTTATGCCGGACACCGTTGAGGACGAAGAACTCCAGTCGGACGAGATCGGCAGGCAGCGCTACCGGATCGTGGCGCGACAAGGTCATCCGCTGACGCGTACGCCCGCCGATCCGCGCATGCTGCAGGCGGCGAAATGGCTGCTGCCGCTGCCGGGTCACGGGCTGCGCCAGATCGTCGAGCGTTACTTTGACGACCATGATCTGGCGCCCCCTCAGGCAGTGATCGAAACCGACGCGTCGATCTCGTTGCTAACGTCCTTGCTGCGCAACAGCGATCTGATCACGATGCTGACCGAGCAGATGCTTCAGACCTATGCGGGCCGCGATCTCGTTGCGCTGCCATACGAAACAGCGCTGTTCGAAAGCAGGATCCGGCTGTTCTATCGCAGGAAAACGTACATGTCGCCTGCCGTGCAAAAATTTCGCTCGACATTGCATGAAGCATTGACCGCGCTTTGAGTACGAGGCGCACGCAAACGCTACGTGGCCTCCGATCTGTTTCAATGGTCGACTGCCTTCACTGACAACAGTCCCGTCTGCCCATAGAACTCCTGCAGCGCAAACGCCTCCCGCTCCCGCTGCGCACGGGCGCCGCGATCCAGCATCGAGAAGAACCAGATGCCTCCGAATGCGAGCGGCACTGAAATCAGCGCGGGGTTGTCGAGCGGTACCAGCGCATGTGCCTGATGCAACACGTCGACCCACAACGATTTCGAGAACAGCGTCAGTAGCACCGATGAGATCAGTCCAAGACTGCCGCCCATGACCGCGCCGCGCGTCGTCATGCCGCGCCAGAAGATCGACGACACCAGCACCGGGAAGTTTGCACTCGCCGCTATCGCCGCCACGAGACCGACCAGGAATGCCACGTTGACGTGCTCGAAAAGAATGCCGAGTCCGATCGCGATGACGCTCAACGTCAGCGTCGCCATCCGCGACATACGCATTTCCCGGGCTTCGTTTGCATGGCCGCGAGCGAGCCAGCATGCGTAGAGATCGTGCGAAACCGTGGTCGCTCCCGAGAGCGTGAGCCCCGCCACCACCGCGAGTATCGTCGCGAAGGTCACGGCCGCGATGAAGCCGTAGAACAGGTTGCCGCCCACTGCCTGTGCCAGCTTGACGGCGACCATGTTCGAGCCCCCGAGCAGATCGTGGGTCAGATTGAAGTGCCCGTCGGCGGCAGTCTTGAAGAACTCGGGATGCTGCGCAAGCAGTGCGATTGCCGAGAAGCCGATGATGAAGGTCAGCAGATAGAAATACCCGATAAAGCCGGTGGCCACGAACACCGACTTGCGCGCCTCTTTCGCGCTGGGCACCGTGAAGAAGCGCATCAGGATATGCGGGAAGCCCGCCGTGCCGAACATCAGCGCGATGCCGAGCGAAAGCGCATTGAACGGATCTTTCAGCAGCTTGCCGGGGCCCATGATGCTGAGTGCGCCGGGGTGAACATCGACGGCTCGACGAAACATCTCTTCGGGACTGAAGCCGAATTGCGCAAGCGCGCTGACGGCCATGAACGTCGCGCCGCACAGCAGCAGCACGGCCTTGATGATCTGCACCCAGGTGGTCGCCGTCATGCCGCCAAAGAACACGTAGATCACCATCAGCGCGCCGACGATCACTTCCGCGATCCAGTACTGCAAACCGAACAGCAACTGGATCAGCTTACCCGCGCCGACCATCTGCACGACCAGATAGAAGATCACGACGACGAGCGACGTGCTGGCTGTCAGCAGGCGAATCGGCGCCTGTTCGAAACGGTAGGCAACCACATCGACGAAGGTGAACTTGCCGAGATTGCGCAACGGTTCGGCGAGCAGAAACATCACAAACGGCCACCCGACCAGAAAGCCAATCGAATAGATCAACCCGTCGAAGCCGAACATAAACACCATGCCCGAAAGACCCAGGAACGAAGCCGCCGACATATAGTCCCCGGCAATGGCGAGGCCATTCTGAAACCCGGAGATGCCGCCACCCGCGCTATAAAAATCCTTCGTTGTGCGCGTCTTGCGTGACGCCCAGCGCGTAATGCCGAGCGTCACGAGCACGAACAGCAGGAACATGCCAATCGCAACGGGATTCAGCTCGACGTGATCGGGGACGGGACCTTCGATGGCGGAAGCGTGAGCAAGCGCAGGCAGCGACGCAATGCTCGCGCATGACAGAGAGCGAATGAGCTTCATCATTCAGTCTCCTTTCCGGACGCTGGCGAGCAGCGCGCTCATCGACGGATCGAGCGTGCGGTTGGCATGTAGGACGTACCAGCCGGTCAACCCGATAGATGTCAGGATGATGCCGACGCCCGCGACGACACCAACGCTCGTCGTGGCGCCCGCATACAGCGGGTGGGCCAGCATGTGCGGCGCGAGCGCGACGAACAGGATAAAGCCGTAGAAGATGACGACCATCAGCGCCGTCAGCGTAAAGCTGAAGCGGCGGCGTGACGTAATTAGCCGCCGGTACGCGGCGCTCGCCTTGATTGAATCGATGTGAACCTGCTGCATGGGACTGTCTCCTCCCAGTTATTTGCGGACGTCTTCGATGACGGATGAAATATGCCTTCACGGTTCGCAACAACGGCTTTGCTGGCTGCTTCGGCAGCTCTTGTTTCAGATGTTCCTGCTGAGTGAACCCGTTCAGGCGATGACGAGCCGTCCCATCGCCTGCCACATGTCGCGCTCGAAACGGAGCACGATATCGGCAAGCGGTTCGATGCGGTCGACGAACGCAAGAGACTGCCCCGCGGAGAGCAGTCCCTTCGACCAGTCGCCCGTCACATAGGCATTGCGGCCGATCTTGCCGGCCACCATCGGCATCAGGTCCTGAATCGTCACATCCGGGTTCTGTGCCTCGATCTCCTTCACCGCGGCCGTAGTTTCGTTGCGCAGCGTCCGCACGGTGTTGCGCAAGGACTGCATGCTCAGCTCGGTGTCGGTCGGTCCGGCGTCTACCAGCCGTTGCTTGTAGTCCGCATGTGCCCAGATCTCCTCGGCTACCGCGAAGCGCGTGCCGACAACCACACCGGAAGCGCCCATCGCGAGCGCCGCAGCGAGTTGCGAGCCGCGGCCGATGCCGCCGCCGATCAGATAAGGAATGTCCAGCTGGCTCTCGGCCCACGCGGCATTGACGAACGAACCGACCATATCGAGCCCGGGATGTCCGCCGCATTCGGCGCCGACGATCGCGACGGCATCGACGCCGAGCGCAGCCGCCTTGACTGCAAACCGCACGGCGGGCACCTTGTGAAGCACCTTGACGCCGGCTTCTTTCAGCAGCGGCAAGAATTCCTCCGGATTGCGCCCCGACGTTTCGACGAACTTCACGCCTTCATCGACGATCAGTTCGAACACTTCCCGCGTCTTCTCGCCGGGGACGAGCTTGGGCAGCATCGAGACGTTGACGCCGAACGGGCCGCCTTCGCACAGCTCGCGACAGCGCCGGATTTCCGCACGCAACGCTTGCGGCTCCGGAAAACTCGCAGCCGTAATAAAGCCGATGATGCCGGCACGCGACGCGGCGGCGACATAGTCGGCGTCGGCGAGCCACATCAGCCCGCCGGCGACGATGGGCAGCCGTGTGCCGAACAGCTCGGTCACGGCGTTTCGAAAAGCGATCTGACTCATTGAACAGTCCACCATGCAGTAAGGCGCAGTGCAGCGTCAGACGACGCCCTCGGCCTTCAGTTGTGAAAGTTGTTCGTCGGACAGTCCGAGCAGCGACTGAAGAACGTCGTTCGTGCCCTCGCCGAGTTTCGGCGGGCCGCTTCGCACAGGCAGGCGTACGCCGTCGAAGCGGTACGGCGGCGAGAGCACGTGCGTGCTGCCCGCTTCGGGATGCGTGTAGGTCGTCACGAGTCCGCCCTCGGATGCTCGCTTCGACGTGAGCGCCTCGTGCAGACCGAGTACTTCGCCGCACGGAATGCCCGCCTGAGTCAGACGCTCCAGCAGGTCCAGGCGTTTTCTCTTGCCGAGCTCGCGCCTGATTTCGGGCACGAGCGCTTCGCGGTTGGCCGCCCGAACGATGTTCGTGCGGAACCGTTCTTCGTCGACGAGATCCGGGCGCTCGATCACTTCGCGACAGAAACGCTCGTACTGGCGGTTGGTGCCGACCGCGATGACCACCGGCCCATCTTCCGCATCGAACACGCCGTAGGGCACGATCGAAGGATGCGCATTGCCGTAGCGCGGCGGATCGTCGCCCATCAGCATCGACTCGAGTCCGCAGTACGACGTGATCATCAGGCCGCAATCGAAGAGCGCCATTTCGATGTGGCGTCCCTTGCCCGACTTCTGCCGCTCGAACAGCGCCGCGAGTACGGCCTGAGCGGAATACATGCCCGTGAACAGGTCGACGGCGGCGATGCCGAATTTGAGGGGCGGCTGATCGGCTTCTCCGTTGAGCGCCATCAGTCCCGCCTCGCCCTGCACGACCACGTCGTAGCCGGGACGTGACGCTTCCGGTCCGCGGCGATCGTAGCCGGAGATCGAACAGTAGATGAGATCCTCGCGCCCCTGGCTGAGCTGTTCATAGCCGAGGCCGAGTTTTTCCGCGCCGCCGTACTTGAAGTTCTGGATCACGACGTCGCTCTGCTGAGCCAGCTCGCGGGCGAGCCGCTGCCCTTCGGGCGTCTGCAGGTCGAGGCACACCGAGCGCTTGTTCCGGTTGACGCTGTTGAAATAGGTCGTTTCGCTCGCGCCGACGCGCAAGCCCCAGTCGCGCGTGTCGTCACCGCGCTTTGGGTGCTCGACCTTGATGATTTCAGCGCCGAGGTCGCCGAGCACCATCGCGCACCACGGTCCGGCGAGCACACGCGACAGATCGAGAATGCGTACGCCGGCAAGCGGCAGAGAAGAATTCAGGTTCGACATGGCTAATCCGGAGTGACAAGGGAGAGTGACGCGCACACCACGTCTAGTGCGAATCCACGGGCGAAACACGGCGCAGCGCGGAGAAATCAGCCGGGCGCTTGCCGAAGAAGGCGGCGATGCCTTCGGCGGATTCGTCGTCGCCGAGCGACTCCGTCATGTATTGCGCTTCGAGGTCCAGTTGCGCTTCGAGCGTGTTCTCGCCGGCTTGACGGCACAAGCGTTTGATGCGGGCAATCGCGCGTTCCGGACCGGCCGCGAGCGACTGCGCCATCGCGATGGCCTCCGTCAGCGCGCTGCCCGGCTCGGCGAGACGATTGGCGACGCCGAGCGCGTGCATGCGCTCACCCGTGACGGGCCTGCCCGTCAGGCACAACTCGGTCAGCAGTTGCCGGGAGACGAGCCCCGACAGAAACGCGGTCGCGCCGCCATCGGGCGAGAGGCCGACCTTGATGTACGCGACCGAGAACGACGCATTTCGTGCGGCGGCCAGCATGTCGCACGCCAGCGCGATCGAAAGGCCCGCGCCCGCTGCCGCGCCTTCGACTGCTGCGATCACCGGCTTGCTGCAATCGCGAATGGCGCGAATCATGTCGTGCAGACTTTCGATGCCCGCGCGCCGCTCGGGCGGTGTCAGCGCGCGACGTTGCGCGAGCCGGTTCAGATCGCCGCCTGCGCAAAACGCGCCGCCTACACCCGTCAGTACGATCGCGCCAACCTCGGGATCACGGCCAGCCTCAGCGAGCGCGGCCGGAAGGGCTTCGTACACCTCGGACGTGAGCGCATTGCGCGCGGCCGGGTTGTTGAAGGACAGCACTTGCACCGCGCCGTCGCGGCGCGCAAGGATAGGTTCATTCACGGTGTTAGCTCCGGCCCAATGTGATAAAGCGTTCGAGATGGTGATCTTCGTCACCGAGTTGATGGTCGATCATCACAAGGCGCTTCGCGAAGTGCGCAAGCGGCAGTTCCCACGTCATGCCGATGCCGCCGTGCATCTGGATGCACTCTTCGGCAACGAGCGCGCCGATGCGCCCGATCGTGACCTTCGCCGCCGACAACGCACGCTCGCGCTCGATGCGCGCTGCGCCGAACGCTGCGGCGGCGTTGATGACGGCTGAGCGGGCCTGCTCGATTTCGAGCAGCAGATCGGCCATGCGATGCTGCAACGCCTGGAAGCTGCCGATCGCGACGCCGAACTGCTTGCGCGTGCGTAGATACTCGAGCGTGTGCTCCTTCGCGACATCCATCGCACCCAGCGCTTCCGCGCACAACGCGAGCACGCCGGCGCCGATGCTGCGTTCGAGCGTCGCGAAGCCTGCGTCCCGTTCGCCAAGCAAAGCGGTGTCGGGAAGGCACACTTCGTTCAGACAGACTTCGGCGGCCCGTCCGCCATCGATCTTCCCGTAGCCACGCACGCTGACGCCCACCGCGTCGCGCGGGACGACAAAGAGCGAGATGCCATCCTCGGCATCGGCCGCACCGCTCGTGCGTGCGGAGACGAGGAAGAAGTCAGCCTCGGCGCCCTGCTGCACGACCGATTTCGCGCCCGTCAGCACCCAGCCGTTCGAGCCGTGCACGGCGCGCGTCGTCACCTTGCTCAGTTCGTAATGCGAGCTGGGTTCGTCGTGCGCGAGCGCCGCAACGGCGTGGCCTTCGATCAGGCTCGCGATGAGCGCTTTTTGCGCGCCGCTGCCGGCACTGGCCAGCGCGCGCCCCACCACCAGCGCGCCGAGAAATGGCTCGACCACGAGGCCGCGCCCAAGGCTTTCGAAGACGACGGCGATATCGAAGCCCTCTCCGCCGAAGCCGCCATCGGCCTCCTGGAAGAGCGCGCCGACCACGCCCAGTTCCGCAAAGCGGACCCACAGTTCGCGGCTAAAGCCCGAGTCGCTGCGCGCGAGTGCATCGCGCGTCGCGAATCCATATTCCTGATGCACGAAGCGGTTCAGCGTATCCGCCAGCATGCGGCGGTCTTCGGTATGCTGGAAATTCATCGTGATCCTCTCAAAGTCCCAGGATCATCTTCGAGATGATGTTCTTCTGGATTTCATTGGAGCCGCCGAAGATCGACAGCTTGCGGTTGTTGAAGTAGAGCGCGGCAGCGCTCGCGGCACCCTCGGGGCCGACGGGCGCTTCGTCATGGCCTTCGTGCAGCGCTTCCTCGATGAACGGCTGCGCATGCGGTCCCATCGCGCGGCGCGTCAGCGACGAAAGCTCCTGGCGAATCTCCGTGCCGCGAATCTTGAGCATCGAGCTTTCCGCGCCCGGCACGCCGCCGCCCGCGACGGCCGCGATCACGCGCAGGTTCGTGGTCTTCATGTTTTCGAGGTCGATCTCGACGCGTGCGAGGCGTGCCGCGAAGTACGGATCGTCGGCGAGCGGCCGGCCGTTGCGCGTGACCTTCGCCGCGATCCGGCGCAAGCGCGCCAGCGCCGCGACCGAGAAGCCCACGCCCGCAATGTTCGTGCGCTCATACGTCAGCAGATACTTCGCGACCGTCCAGCCCTTGTTCTCCTCGCCGACGAGATTGGCGACGGGTACGCGCACATCGGTGAAGAACACTTCGTTGATCTCGTGCTCGCCTTCGAGCGTGATGATCGGACGCACTTCGACGCCTGGCGAGTTCATGTCCACCAGCAGAAAACTGATGCCTTCCTGCTTGCGCACATCGGTTGCGGTGCGCACGAGGCAGAAGATCATGTTCGCGTGCTGGCCGAGCGTGGTCCACGTCTTCTGGCCGTTGACGATGTAGTGCTCGCCTTCGTCGTCGATGCCGCGCACCGCGCTCGTCTTCACCGACGCGAGATCGGAACCCGAACCCGGCTCCGAATAGCCCTGGCACCACCAGTCGGCGCCTTCGAGAATGCGCGGCAGCCAATAGCGCTTCTGCGCTTCGCTGCCGTACTTGATGAGCACGGGTCCGAGCATGTTCACGCCGAACGGCACGATGCGCGGCGCGGCCGCCAGCGCGCATTCGTTCTCGAAGATGAACTTCTGCACGGCGTTCCAGCCTGGGCCGCCGTACTGTTCCGGCCAATGATTCGCGAGCCAGCCCTGTTCGTTCAGGATCGCGTGCCACTCGATCATGTCCGCGCGTGTGAGGTGCAAGCCGTTGCGGACCTTGCCGGAAAGTCTCGCAGGCAGTTTTTCTTTCAGGAAGCGCACGACGCGCTCGCGAAAGGCTTCCTCCTCGGGGGTAAAGTTCAGATCCATGATCTCGTTTCTCTCAATAGATTTCGAAGAGGCCAGCGGCACCCATGCCGCCGGCAATGCACATCGTGACGACCGCGTACTTCGCGCCGCGCCGGCGGCCCTCGATGAGGACGTGTCCCGCGAGACGCGCGCCCGTCATACCGAACGGATGGCCGATCGAGATCGCGCCGCCATTGACGTTGAGCCGCTCGGCCGGAATGCCGAGGCGTTGCTGGCAGTAGATCGCCTGCGATGCAAATGCTTCGTTGAGTTCCCACAGACCGACGTCGTCGATCGTGAGTCCGTGGCGCGCGAGCAGCTTCGGTACGGCAAGCGCGGGACCGATGCCCATTTCGTCCGGTTCGCAGCCCGCGACCGCGAGGCCGCGAAACGCGCCGAGGGGAACGAGGTTCGCGCGCTCGGCGGTCTTCGCTTCCACCATCACACAGGCGGAGGCACCATCGCCGTTCTGCGATGCGTTGCCCGCTGTGACGAATTTGTCCGCGCCCTTGATGGGCGCGAGCTTCGCGAGTGCCTCGTACGTCGTGCCGGGGCGATTGCAGTTGTCGGCGGACACCGTGACCTCGCGCTGGCTGACGGCTCCCGTCTCCTTGTCGGTCACGGCCATCGTGGTGGTGACAGGCACGATCTCGTCGGCGTAGCGGCCGGCGAGTTGCGCTTCCGTCGTGCGGCGCTGGCTTTCGACGGAGAAACGGTCCTGCGCTTCGCGGCTGATGCCGTAGCGCTGCGCCACGATGTCGCCCGTGTCGATCATCGCCATGTAAAGCGCGGGCTTGCGCTCGACGATCCACGGGTCGAGGCCGCTCACGCCGTCTTCGCGCGTCCGGATCCCGGAGATGCTTTCGACGCCGCCCGCGATCATGGCGGGCGCACCGTCGACGACGATGCGTCCTGCCGCCATCGCGACGGCCTGAAGTCCCGACGCGCAGAAGCGGTTGACGGTCGTGCCCGCGATCGACAGCGGCAAGCCGGCGCGGATCACGGTCTGGCGCGCGACGTTGCGGCCTGTGATGCCTTCGGGATAGCCACAGCCGAGGATCGCGTCCTCGATCAGTTCGGGGTCGATGCCCGAGCGCTCCACGGCGGCCCGCACGGCAAACGACGCGAGCGTGGGACCCGGTGTGATGTTGAATTCGCCGCGATGCGCTTTGGTCAGCGGCGTGCGCGCGGTGGAGACGATAACGGCTTCTCGCATGGTCTGAATCTGCAAAAGGGGATGAGGGATTGAACGGATCAGGCGGCGTGGTTGAGGCTCGCCAGCGTGGCGCCGCGCTCGACGAGATCGACGATCAGTGGCGACGGCTGCCAGAACACCGGGTCCTGTTGCGCAAACTCGCGGATGTCGGCGAGCACCTTGTCGAGGCCAACGGTATCGGCGTACTGCATCGGCCCGCCGCGATGGCGCGGAAAGCCATAGCCGTAGAGGAACGTCACGTCCACATCGAGCGGACGCAGCGCGATGCGCTGATGCACGACGTTCGCGCCTTCGTTGATCATGGCCGCCATGTAGCGCCGCATGATTTCTTCATCGGAGAACGCGCGCGGCGTAACGCCGGCACGCTCGCGCTCGGCATCGATGATCGACTCGACTTCCGGATCGGGCTTGCCGGTGCGCGCGCCGTCGGCATACACGTAGTAGCCGCGCCCCGTCTTCTGGCCGAACCAGCCGCGCTCGCAGATCCGGTCGGCGATCTGCACATAGCGCTGCTGCGGATCGCGCGTGGCGGCGCGGCGCTTGCGCGTCGCCCAGCCGATGTCGCCGCCTGCGAGATCCGCCACCTGGAACGGTCCCATCGGAAAGCCGAAAGCACGGACGGCGCGGTCGATCTGATACGGCGACGCGCCGTCTTCCATCATGTGGTCGGCGGCCGCGCGATAGATCGCCAGCACGCGATTGCCGATGAAGCCGTCGCATACGCCCGCCCGCACCGGCACCTTGCGCAGCTTCTTCGCCAGATCGAACGCGGTGGCGACCACGTCGGCGCTGACCTGCGCGGGCACCACGACTTCGAGCAGCTTCATGATGTTGGCGGGCGAGAAGAAGTGCAGGCCCACGACATCGCCAGGACGCGACACGCTTGCGGCAATGGCGTCGATGTCGAGATACGAGGTGTTGGTCGCGAGCACGGCGCCCGGCTTGCAGACCCGGTCGAGCTTGGCGAACACGGCATGCTTGACGGTCATCTCTTCGAATACGGCTTCGATCACGAGATCGGCCGTGCCGAGGGCGTCGTAGGACGTGCTGCCGTTCCAGCGCGCGAGGACGGCTGCCTTGGCCTCCGGCGTCATGCGACCCTTCGCGATCAGGTTGTCGTAGACCTTCTCGATATGCGCAAGGCCGCGCGCAAGCGATACATCGTCACGTTCGATCATCGTCACGGGCAGGCCCGCGTCGAGTACCGCCACCGCGATGCCCGCGCCCATCGTGCCACCGCCCACCACGCCGACGCTCGCGATCTTGCGCGGCTTCGCGTTGCGCGTTTCGGGCGCTTTCAGCACCTCGCGCTCGGCGAGGAACGCGTGAATCAAACCCGCTCGCTGCGGGCTGTCGAGGCATTGCAGAAACAGTTGGCGTTCGTGGCGCAGGCCATCGTCGAAAGGCAGTTCGAGCGCCGCTTGCACCGCATCGACGATCTTTAGCGGCGAGAACAGCCCGTGGGATTTCTTCGACGATTCGGCGCGCGCGGCTTCGATGGCGGCTCGGCTTGCCGCGCGGTCCGCCAGTCCGTCGGCGTCGCGGGTCCGGCGGACAGGAGCCTGCGCGTCGAGCAAGGCCTGCACATAGGCGAGACCTTCGGCCAGCACGTCGTCGGTTTCGCCGACGAGGTCGACGAGGCCAAGCGCGTGAGCCTCTTTTGCGCCGACATGACGGCCGCTCAACATCAGATCCAGCGCGGCCTTCGCGCCGACAAGACGTGGCGCACGCTGCGTGCCGCCTGCGCCCGGCAGCAAGCCGAGCGTCACCTCGGGCAAGCCGAGTCTGGCAGCGCCGAGCGCGATCCGGAAATGCGCAGCGAGTGCGACCTCGAGGCCGCCGCCGAGTGCTGCGCCGTGAATGGCCGCTACAACCGGCTTGCGGCATGCTTCAATCGTGTTGCAAACCTCGGGCAGCGACGGCGGTAGCGGCGGCTTGCCGAACTCCCGGATATCCGCGCCACCAATGAAGTTGCGGCCCGCGCCAACCAGCAACACGGCGTCGACGTCCGGATCTTTTTCGGCGGCCTGGATAGCGTCGCGTAGTTGGCGCCGCACGTTCGCGCCAAGCGCGTTGACGGGTGGGTTATCGACGGTTACGACGAGAATGCGGTTGCACAGCTCACGCCTGACAGCGTGTCCGGTCTGTTCGGGTGTCATTGCCCGCGTCTCCATGTATTTCGTGTGGGTTGATTGTTAAATGCCGGAGACGCGTTGACAATCTAACTGGCAGTTGACGAACTGTTAACTGAAAATTGACAGTGACCGCGACAACGTCCTGCGGGGCGAGATGATTCGCCACTGAAGTTCGATGCCGGGCTAGCGGGTTTGTAGGACGGAGATAGCCTGAGCGTGGTGCGGAGCGGAAACGCCCGCCCTAGTTCCAGGCTTGCGCGAGCAACAGAATTTCGGCTCGCAGGTAGTCGATCAGGGCTTGCGTCGCCGGCGACGGATAGCGGTTCGGAAGGGTCACGATATACAACGTGTTCTGCAAGCCGGCCACACGGAAATCCGGCAGGATCCGCAGCAATCCACGGCTCATCGGCGCGTGCGGCACATAGGCCGGCAACAGCCCGATGCCCATGCCCTGGCACACCGCCTCGGTCAGAAACGGATAGTCCGAAGACTGCAGCGCAGGCTGAATCGCGATCACGTGGACGTCCGACTCGTCCTGTCGATGCGTGAGCGTCATCGTGACCCGCCGTGCCGGATAGGGCGACGCGACCAGCGTCTGCTTTTCGAGGTCGCCGGGGCAATTGATTGGACCGTGCTTTTCGACGTACTCAGCCGACGCATACAGGTTCCAGTCAATCGAGCAGATGTTGCGCGCCACGTAATCCAGCGGCGGCGTCGCCGTGATCCTCAACGCGACGTCGACTTCAGCGGCGATCAGGTCTTCGATCCGGTTATTGAACGTGACGTTGAGCGAAATGCCCGGATGCATGCGTGCGAACTCGAGCAGTCTTTCGCCGAGAAACATTCTGCCGAAGCCGGTCGGCACGCTGATGCGGACACGGCCGCTCAAGGTGTGCCCGAGGCTGTCAATCGATGCGCGAGCCGTGCGCAGGTCTTCCAGCATGCGCTGGCCGCAGTCGTATAGCGTGTGTCCCGCTTGCGTCAGTTCGAGGCTTCGGGTCGAGCGGCGCAGCAATTGCGCGCCCGTTTCGCGTTCCAGCAGCTTGAGCCGCTGGCTGATGTTTGCGCGCGTCATGCCGAGCTTGCGCGCGGCGGCGCTAAGACTGCGCGATTCGACGATCTCGACAAACAGGCCGATCAGGTTCAGGTCCATGGTTCGATAGTGCGTGTGATTACCTGGCAATCCGTCAGGATAGCGCTCACCCGTTCGCTCATCGCCTACAAACTGGCTTTAGCTCAATGCGACGCTGGGCGAAAAGGAATCATCGCCAGCAACTGCGCAACCCCGGCGTGCAGCTTGCGTTTGCTGGCGCCGTCGG
Source organism: Paraburkholderia hospita (assembly GCF_002902965.1). GTDB lineage: Bacteria > Pseudomonadota > Gammaproteobacteria > Burkholderiales > Burkholderiaceae > Paraburkholderia > Paraburkholderia hospita. The sequence goes on from NZ_CP026107.1 coordinate 1,901,260, forward strand.
CGGCCTGGACGGACAGGCCGGAAAAAACCGACATGCACAATGTAGCAAGCGCCGCAGCGTCCGCGTCAGGCACGAGTTCCCCTTGTTCGACGGCCTTCTTCAAGCGCTTTTCGACGGTTCGAGCCACCTTTAGCCGCAACGCCTGAAGGAAGTTTCGCAGTTCGACGTGCTCTGCGCCAATCCCCGCGCCGCCGAGAAAAATCATGCATCCACGGGAACGCTGTCCGCCCGTGAAAAGCTCGATGCTTGCGTCGAACATGGCTTCGAGGCTTTCGCGCAACGTCGCGCGCGATTCGAAGTTCCTTAGCGCCGCGCCGCCTTCGGCCTGGACGTATAGCTCGACCGCCTCGCGATACAGGCTTTCCTTGTTGCCGAACGCCGCGTAGATGCTCGGCGAGTTGACGCCCATTGCTTCGACGAGATCCGACATCGAGCACATATCGAAGCCCTTTTCCCAGAAAAGGTCCATCGCGCGCCTGAGCGCCACCTCGCGCTCAAATGCTCTTGGTCTGCCGCGTCCTTTGGTTTCGCCGTAGCTGGCCGGCTCCATGTCCCCTCCTGGCAAGCGATTGTCGCAAACCCGCGAATACTGAATTCTATGTCGATCATAACAAAATTATGGACGCACACGCACCGCCCGTGCTTCAATATGTGTAATGGTCGTTACAGAAATAGCGTGGCCATCGGTCAGGTTCGATGGTCGAGCGGTTCAACATCTCAAGGATTGTGCAATGAAGCTGATTTCCTCGTCACTTTTCGCTGTCGCGTTGCTGGCCGCGCCGATGGTGTCGCACGCGCAAGCAGTTTCCGAGGCGAAGGCTGACTCGCCCGTTTTCACCGTGTTCGTCGATGCGCCCACGGGCTACACGTTCGTGAAGTTGCCGGACGGCTGGAAATACGTCGGCGCTGTGACGCAGGAAGACGCACGGCTCGTACAGGCTGGATCTGTGCCGAAAGCACAGTCATCGGCAAAACAGTCGAGCTAACAGAGGTTGAAAGAACTCAGAAGGTACACGCTGCTCTTCCTGCGAAGAGCAGCGTTGGTCGCGCCTCATCCCCGTTTGGGATGGTCAAGAAAGAATCGCAGCATTTCAGCACTCGCGTCCGGACCGCTTGGGTCCGTGTAACTCCCGCGTGCATTACCACCTGACCACGCGTGCGGCGCGCCATGAATGGTCCACAACTCCGCGTCGATACCATCGGGGGAAGCAAGCCTCGAAACGGTACAGCTACGCCGCCCCGCATCGGCCCGACGCCCTTCACTGCTCTTATCGACTCGCGCTTCGAAGCCCTGAACCAACTGCGTAGCATTCGCGACGTGAACCGTGGCGTCCGCGTCGCCGTGAAAGACGATCATGGGCCGTTTCGGCGAGTGTTTAGCGCGCTTCGCGTGCGCTGTCGCGCTGCGGCGTTTGCCGCCCTTCATTGCCGCAAGCGCAGAGGGCAAATCGTGCGCGCTGCCCACGGGCAGACCGGAATGCACACCCGCTGCAGCGTACAGGTCAGGATACGTGGCGATCATGATCGCCGCCATCGCGCCGCCCGCAGACAGACCCGCGACGTACACGCGCGCAGGATCGACATTGTGGGCCGCGATGATTTCGCGCGTGATGCCTGCGATCAATGACGGCTCGCCATTCTCGCGATGCTGATCGCCTGGTTTGAACCAGTTCCAGCACTTCGACGGATTGGCCTGTTGCGGCTGCACCGGGTACGCGACAAGACATCGATGCTGCTCGGCAAGCGCGTTCATCTGCGTCCCTGCTGCAAAATCGTCGGCGTTCTGCGTGCAGCCATGCAGCATCACAATCAATGGCAGCGGCTCGCCGACTGCGCCCGCCGGCACGTACAGCCGATACTGCCGGGAGCCGGCGGCGTTCGAATAAGCATGCGTGCTGAAATGCCCCCGGTCTTCGACATCATTGCTGTCTTCTCGTGCCGTGTGCGGTGTGATGTCCTTTGCTATTGTCTCGGCGAACGGAAAAACCACGGGCTCTCGCGCCTTGTCCCGCATTCCATCAGCAGCGCCCCCTCGCAGCGCACGTTGTATTACTTCTGTCGCTTCGGCGGGACCGCGGGTACGCAGCAAGGTCATCGCTTCGTGCATTGAATTCAGGAAACCTTCGTCGAGTTTCATCGTATGTGTCCGGTTAGCGGAAGTAGGCGTTAGGCGTCGCGTGGCTAATGGATTCTGTCCGCGAGCGCCGTCTTGACGGCGGGCGAAGCGTGAAAGGCTCCCAGCACCGTGACGCTTTCGATCGTGGCGAGCGCAAGCTCCGGCGTGACGTCGGTGGCAATGCTGGCGAGTCCCAGCACCTGAATGGTGAGGCGCTGCCGCGCAGCGCGAACCGCCTCGAGATCCTGCCTGGAAAAGTGCTGCAGTCCGAGCACAAGCGCACGGCGCGTCACCGTGTCCTGTACAACCTGCGCATGAAGGGCAAGCTGGTTGCGAATCGCCGTTCGGATCAGGTCGGTCCGGTTCGAATAAAAGCCTTCCTCGACCAGCAGATCGATTTGCCCGAGATCGACGGGACCGAGGTTGATCGTGATTTTTTCCGATTCGCCGCCTTTGGGGCGAACCGTGTCGAGTGCTGCGGGCTTTTTCATTTTTCCATCCATGTACCATCCATATGGATGGTTATAGGCTGGTTTTTGTCGCACCGCAACAACAACATTCAGGGCCGGTACACTTTCCTATGGGTTCACGAAGAAGACGCGCTGAACAGCAGGCTCGTGAGTCGTGGAAATACACCGATCAGCGCCAGCACCCCGGCCATGATGAACACATACGGCAGCGTGCCGAGCACGATGCGCCTCAGCGGCACGTCCGGTGCCACGCTTTGCACGACAAAGAGATTGAGCCCGACGGGCGGATGGATCAGCGCCATCTCCATGTTGATGACAACGACCACACCAAACCAGATCAGGTTCCAGTGATACGCCTGCACCACTGGCACGAGCACGGGCATCGTCACGACGATGATCGCAATGGTTTCCATGAAGCAGCCGAGAAAAATCAGCAGCAGGTTGATGCTGACGAACAGCACCCACGGCGCGACATGCGCGCCCGCCACTGCCTGCGTGAGTGATGACGCCACCTGGCTCGTCGTCATCACATAGCCGAACACGATCGCAGAGGAAATCACGGCGAGAATCATCACGCTGCTTTGCGCCGCGCTCACGAGAATCTCGTGAAACTTGCGCCAGTTCAGCTCGCGATACACGACGCCCGCGAGAATCAGGCTCGCGATAATGCCGAGCGATGCCGCTTCCTGCGGCGTCGCGAGTCCGCGATACAGCGAGCCGAGGATGATCAGGATCAGCAGCGCGAACGGGCCGATATCCTTCAGTGCGACGATGCGCGCACGAAGCGGCGCGAGTGGGCGCGTGCGTGCTTCGCCGCGCGATTTGCGCCGCAGCGCGAGCACCATCTGATAGAGCGCGAAGGCTGTCGCCATGATCACGCCAGGCACCAGCGTCGCGACGAACAGGCGGCCGATCGACTGCTCGGCAATCACGCTATAGACGATGAGGGGAATGCTCGGCGGCAGCAGAATGCCGAGCGTCCCGCCCGCCGCGACCGAGCCACACGCCTGCCCGGCTGGCAGACCATGCCGGCGCATCTCGGAGACCGCGAACCCGCCGATCGCCGCCGCCGTCGCGACGCTCGATCCCGATACGGCCGCCATCACGCCGCACGCCAGCGTGGTCGCGACGGCAAGACCGCCCGGAACGCCATCGAGGATCGTCGCGAGCGCGCTGTACAGTCGCGCGCCCATGCCCGACGCCGACACGATTGCGCCCATGAACATGAACATCGGCACGGACGTCAGCGTGAACGTCGCGACCGAGCCCCAGTAAGTGCTCGGAATCAGGTTCAACGCGTCCCAGCCGCCGCCCGTGACGAACAGCGAGACCAGCGCGACGAACAGCAGCGCGAACGCAATCGGCACGCCGAACGACAACACCGCGAGCAGCCCGCCGAACATCCCGGCGCCGATGAATAGCTGGGTCACTTGTCTCTCCCGAGCACGAGTTCGTCGACGGACAGATCGTGCGCAAGTTCGCGGCGTGCGAAGACGATCGTCGCGAGCCGCACCAGTTGCACGAGTGACAGCAGCAGCGCGCCGGCGACGAGACACAGATACGGAATCCACAGCGGCAGCGAGAACATGCCCCATGAACGCTCACCGCTCGTGTACGCGTCCCACCAGAACTGCACGGCCAGCACCGCGATCACGACGGCAACGGCCGACATCACGAGTGTCGAAAACGCCGCGAGCACGCGCTTGCCGCCCTCGCCCAAATGATGGCCAAGCACATCGATCTTCAGATGACGCGACTGCCACGCGAGCGCCGCCGTGCCGACGAAAGTCATGTACGCCATCAGATAGGTCGTGACTTCCGTTACCCAGACGTCCGACAGATGTAATGCCTCGCGTGCCAGCACGCCGTACGAAATCACCGCAACCGTCGCGATCACCGCAACGCCCGCCGACAACGCGACGCCTTTGAAACAGACGTCGAGCAGATGAACCAACCGATCGAGCGGCCCGCGCATGCCGTCCTCCTACTTGTAGAGCGCGACGCTCTGATCGAGCAGCCGCGCGCCGTCGGGCACTTCGTTGCGGAACTTCGTGAAGCTGACCTGCTGGAACAGCTTCTGCCACTGCGTCCATTCGTCGAGCGTCATCTTGTGGATCTGCACGCCGTGGCTGGCAAAGAGTTGCGCGACGCGGCGGTCGTCGGCTTTCGCGCCTTCGAACGCGCTCTGTTCGAGGCTCTGCCCGACGTCGGTCATGATCTTCTGTTGCGCGGGCGTCAGCTTGTTCCAGGTTTTCATGCTGATCGCGATCGGCTCGATCGTGTAGTAGATGCTGTACTGCTCGGGCGAATCGTAGTACTTGGCCACTTCGTAGAGACGGTACGAGCCGAAGGTGCCCGACGAGGTCCACAAGCCGTCCAGCAGACCAAGCTGCATCGCGTTATAGGTTTCCGACGACGCCATCGATACCGTGCTCGCGCCCGCGCTCTGCAGCGCCGCTTCCATCATCTTGCCTGCGCCGCGCACCTTGGTTTTCTCGAGATCGGCGGGTACGTTGACGGGTTTTCCCTTCGACGCCATGCCGCCCGATATCTGAATCCAGCACAAGGTTTTGAAGCCGTACGCTTCCAGCTTCGTTTCGAGTTCGCGCCACGGCGCCGAGGTACGGAAGCGATAGACGTCGTCGGGTGTCTTCCAGAGGCCGGGCAAGAGGATCAGGTTCATCTGCGGCACCGCGCCCGCTGCGTAGATGTAGGGGTAGATCGCCAGATCGACGCTGCCGCTGCGTAACGCCGTGTGCATGTTGAGCGCCTTCACTAGCGATTCGGCGGGAAAGATGTCGATATGCATCTTGCCGCCCGAGCGCTGCATCACTTCCTGCGCGAACTTTCTGCCCGTCTGCACGACGTAGTCGTTCGGATCGTCGGGCCATTGATGCGCCATCTTCAGCGTGATCGTGTCGTCGGCGTTCGCGGCGGGCAACGCGGCGAATGCGCACGCGGCAGCCGCTACCAGCGTCGTCATCAAAAAACGAAGTCGTTTCATCCGCGTCTCCTTCCATTCTGGTTTGTCGTTGTGCGGGATGGTGTGTCGCTACACGCGCGTCATCCCGAACTGCCTATCTGCTTCGCGATGCACGCATACAGCTCGGCAACCGACGCCGTGCGCGCGTCGGCAGGCAATGTATCGATGAGTTCGGCCACGCGGCGCGTCAGCAGACTACGCACGTGAAACCGCTTGCGCAGCTCTTCTGTGCGCGCGGCGTCCACATGCGTGGCGCGCCATTGCGTGTGTGCGTCGATCGCGGAAGAGAGTTGCGCAATCGATGCTTCATCGTTTGCACGCGTCAACACGACGGGCGAAACGCGCCGTCCGTTCGCGCGATTGCGTTCGAGCACGTTGCCGATGTCCTGCGCGACGCGCTCGGCGCCCGGCAAATCGCATTTGTTGACGACGACGATATCGGCTGTCTCCAGCACGCCTGCTTTCATCGCCTGGATCTGGTCGCCCGAGTGCGGGCCCATCGTCAGCACGAGCGTGTCGACGAGTGCGCGTGCGCCGTTTTCCACTTGCCCCACGCCGACCGTTTCGAGCAGGATTTCCGAAAAGCCGTCGGCTTCGACGGCGGCGAGCACGTCGGCGAGATTGTCCGAGAGGCCATCGGCGGACCAGCCGCTCGGCAGCGAACGGATGAAGACATCCGTGTCGGCGAGCACGGCGTCCATTCTCACGCGGTCGCCGAGCAGCGCGCCCGATGTCGTGGGGCTGCTCGGATCGATGGCGATGATCGCGATCGGTTCGCCGCGCGCCGCGCGCGCCTTCGCCACACGGCCGATCAATGTGCTCTTGCCCGCACCCGGCGGCCCCGTGAAGCCGATGCGGCGCGCGGGCTTGATGCCACTGTCGCGCAACAGATACAGCGACTCGGCCACGCTCGCGCGCGCGAGCTTTGACAGATCGCGCGCCAACTGACGGCGCGCAACGCCGGCAGTGGCATCGGTTGCGCCGCTCATGTCGACACCTCGCCGCACCACGCCGCCGTGTGTTCGCCCAAGAGCGGCGGCAAGCCATACCGCATATGAACGCCGTCGATATGAATCGGGTTGCCGACCACCTTCAGCGGCCCCGCTTCCGATTCGATCTCGACGACAAGCCCGCGCGCCTGCGCCTGCGCGCTCTCGAGCGCCTCGGCAATCGACGCGAGCCGCGACACCACCACGCCCGACGAAGCCAGCGCATCGAGCCAATACTGTGTGGTCTCGCCCGCGAACATCGCGGACAGCGCGCCGATCACCGCGTCGCGATGCACGCGCCGCTCCGCCATCGTCGCGAAGCCTGTCTGCGTGATCCACTCGGGATGCCCGACGCGTTGCGCGAAGATACGCCAGAAGTTGTCGTGCGTGATGAACAGCATCAGCCAGTCGTCGCGCGTGCGAAACAGTTGCGCCGGCACGATGTAAGGATGCGACGACAGCGCATGCCGCGAAGGCTGCTCGCCGCCGTTGAGCGCGGCGCCTGCCACGTAGTTGAGCTGCGAGACCATCACGTCGAACATCGCGATATCGACCTGGCCGCCGCGCCCTTCGACGATCTTCGCCAGCAAGCCGACGGCGCCCATGATGCCCGTCGAGTTGTCGACGGTCGAAAAGCCCGCTTTGGTCGGCGGGCCATCGGGGTCGCCCGTCAAATGCATGATGCCCGTCAGCGCCTGGATCACGTAATCGTAGGCGGGCAATTCCGCATGCGGACTGTCGAGACCGAAGCCCGTCAGCGCGACACAGACGATCAGCTCATTGTGCTCGCGCAGCCGTTCGTACGTGAGGCCTAGCTTACGGATCGCGGATGGCCGCAGGTTCGTCACGAGCGCGTGCGCGTCGCGCACCATCGCCGCTAGCGCAAGCCGGCCGCTATCGCTGGCGAGATCTAACACGACGCTTTGCTTGCTGCGGTTCAGGCTGGCGAAATAGGCGTTGTGCGGGCCGATCGCATGCGGACTGATCGAACGCCCGATGTCGCCCTCGGGCGGCTCGATCTTGATCACCTCGGCGCCGAGATCGGCGAGCAGCATTCCGCAGTAAGGGCCCATCAACATGTGCCCGATCTCGATCACGCGAATCCCCGCGAGCGGTCCGCCCGACGCACGGCTCTGCGGCGCTTCGTCGGGCGCGGCGAAACCGGGCGCGTTCATCCGAGCACCTTCGCGACGGCATCAATCACATCGTCGAGCGGCATGTCGCTCGTGAATACGCCGCGTATGCCCGCCTTCAGGAACGCTGCGCGATCATCGGCGGGAATCGTGCCGCCGACGAACACAGGAATCGCACCCGCGCCCTGATCCGCGAGCAGTTCGACTGTGCGCGCGACGAGTTCGTTGTGGCTGCCCGAGAGAATCGACAGTCCAACGGCATCGACGTCTTCATCGACGGCAATCCGCGCGATGTACTCCGGGCTCTTGCGCAAGCCGGTATAGATCACGCTTGCGCCTGCGTCGCGCAACGCGAGCGCAATCACTTTCGCGCCGATATCGTGGCCGTCGAGTCCAGGCTTGGCTACGAGAATGCGCTTGCCCTTGAGCGGCGCGTGCGGGCTGCGGACAGTCGCGCCGGCAGCAGCAGACGGATGGGCGGACTTGCTGCTCGTGCTGTTCATAGATGGACCGGCTCCTCGAATTCGCCCCATTGCTCTTTCAACCGAGCCACCATTTCGCCGACGGTCGCATACGCATGACAGCAATCGACGAGATACGGCATCAGGTTGCCCTCTTCATGCGCGGCTGCCGCGCTCAGCGCGTCCAGCGACTTTTGCACTTCCATCTGATTGCGCGTGTCGCGCAGCCGCTCGAAACGTTCGACGACAGTCGCGCTCGCCTGCGGATTCAGATGAAACAGCTCGCCCGGCTGCTCGACCTGGTTCTCGCGCCGGAAGCAGTTCTGCCCGACGACGAGCCGCTCCTGATCGTCCGTTTCGCGCTTGCGCTGCAGCGCGCTCTTTGCGATGCGCAATTGCAGCCAGCCGTCTTCGATCGCTTTCACCGCGCCGCCGTACGCGTCGATTTCGTCCATCAGTTCGCGGATGTGCGTCTCCGTGCGATCAGTCAGTTCCTCGACGAAGTACGAGCCGCCTAGAGGATCGACCGTGCGCGCGATACCGCTCTCGTAGCCGATGATCTGTTGCGTGCGCAACGCAAGCTCGGCAGAGAATTCGGTCGGAATCTGAAACGCTTCGTCGTACGCGCAGGTGAACACCGACTGCGCGCCCCCCATCACGGCTGCGCATGTTTCAATCGCGACGCGCACGACATTGTTGTACGGCTGCGCCGACGTCAGCGACGAGCCGCCGCACACGACGCCAAAGCGGAACATCTGCGCCTTCTCGTCATCGACGTCGTAGCGCTCCCTGATGAGCCGTGCCCACACGCGGCGCCCCGCGCGAAACTTCGCGACCTCTTCGAAGAGGTCCATATGCACGTAGAAAAAGAAGCTCAGGCGGCGCGCGAACTTCGCGACGTCGCCGCCGCGCGCGACGACGGTATCGACATAAGCAAGCCCGTTGGCGAGCGTGTAGGCCATTTCCTCGACGGCCGTGCAGCCCGCGTCGCGCATGTGTGCGCCCGCAATCGAAATCGGGTTGAAACGAGGCGACACTTCGTTCGAGTACAGGATCGAATCGGCGATCAGTCGCATCGAAGGACGCACCGGGAAAATCCATGTGCCGCGCGCCACATACTCCTTGAGGATGTCGTTCTGGATCGTGCCCGTCAGCTTGTCGCGCGGCACGCCCTGCTTGTCCGCGCACGCGACGTACATCGCGTAGATCATCGCCGCCGTGCCGTTGATCGTGAACGACGTCGAAATGCGGCTCAGGTCGATGCCCTGGAAAAGCAACTCCATCTCGGACAAGTTCGACAGCGAGACACCGACCTTGCCGATCTCCGAGCGCGCCATCGGATCGTCGGGATCGAGGCCGCACTGTGTCGGCAGATCAAGCGCGACGGAAAGCCCGGTCTGCCCTTGTTGCAACAGGAAGCGGTAGCGTTCGTTCGATTCTTCCGCCGTGCCGAAGCCCGAATACTGGCGCATCGTCCAGAGTCGCCCGCGATAGCCGTCCGCGAAGATGCCGCGCGTGAACGGAAACTGTCCTGGCGCGCCGATGCCGTCAGTGCCGGTCGCTTCGCTGGGACCGACCACGACGGGCACATGCAGTCCCGACGGCGTGCGGTCGGGATGCGGCATCGCTATCGCTTCGTCGAGTTCGGCTGCGCTTGACTTCATGCTGTGACGCTCCTTTCTTGCGGTGGCTGAACGGCGCGACTCGGGCTAGGTTTTTGAACCGCTTGCCGCCGATGTGCGCTGCCGGTCGAGAAACTTCTGCGCCTGCTCCCAATGCGCCGGCGCCGTCCATGTCGCGACGAAGGCGGCGCGCTCGGCAACGCGCGTGGCTTGCGACAACGCGCTTCGATGCGCGGCGGCAATCTGCTTCATCGCGCGAATGACGTGCGGCGGGCGGCCAACGAATGGCTTCACGAATTGCGCGACACATTCGTCGAGCGATTGACCTTGCGCGCACACGTCGTCGAGAAGACCTAGCGTCAGCGCTTCGCTCGCTTCGATCACACGCGCTTTGGCAAGCACGCGCATCGCGCGCGCCGGGCCAAGCAGCGCGAACAGATCCGCGGCGCCGCTGAAGCCTGTGGTGATGGCAAGCGTCGCCTGCACGAAGCCGATGCACGCATGCGCCGCCGCGACGCGGTAGTCGCACGCGATCGCCAGTTCCGCGCCGCCGCCCAACGCCGTGCCGCTCAATGCGGCAATCACGGGCACGGGCGTCGCGCGGATCGCATCGAGCGCAGCGGCCGCGTGATCGAACAGCGCAGCGGCATCGGCGTCGCTGCGCAGCGCGTCGAATTCGCGCAGATCGCCGCCCGCGGCGAAGCTGCGATCGCCCGCCGCCGATAGAACGACGGCATGTAACGCGGAGTCATGTGCGGCGTCGGCGAAGCTTTCGCGCAATGCATCGAGCGTCGCGCGATTTAGCGCATTGCGCTTGTCCGGACGGTTGATGGTCACGTAGAGCACGCCGCTGCGCACGCTGGTCAGCACCGGCGTTCCGGCCGCGTCCTGTCGCTCGCTCGACACTTCGCCGCTCATCAATGACCGCCCGCTTCGATCGAACGCTTCGCCTCTAGCAGCACCGCGCCGATCCGCTCGATCTGGTCTTCCATCCGATGGCGCGGGCCAGCGACGGCAATGCCCAGCACGTCGCGATTCACATCGACGGGCACGGCGATCGCGAACACGTCGCTGACGCTTTCGCCGCGCGTCACGAAATAGCCCTGCTCACGCGATTGCGCAATGTCGTCGAACAGGTCGTCGGCGGAGGTCAGGGTGTTGTCGGTGACGCTCGTCAGCGCGGCCTGCGCCAGGAAGCGTCGAAGTTCGGTTGCATCGACACGGCTCAGCATCGCCTTGCCAATCGAAGTCGAATGCAGCGGCTTCAACGCTCCCGCCGCCGAACTGTAGCGAATCGTTTGCGGCCCTTCGAGCACGCTCAGATAGACGATCTCGTCATGCTGCCGTTTGCCGACGATCACGGTTTCCTGCGTCGCGTCGCGCAGCGTCTGAAGCTGCGGCTCGATGCGTTCGAGGTAGGGATCGTTGGCGATGATTTTCGCGGCCATGTCGTACAGGCGGCGTGTCGGGAAGAGGTCCTTTCTTCGGCTCGTCAGATACAGATAGCCGCGTTCGAGCAGCACGCGCACGATGCCGTGACTCGTGCTCACGGGCAGCCCGGCCGCCTCGGCGAGTTCGCTGAGCGTCATCGGACGCCCTTCCGCCTCGAATGCTTCGAAGATGCCCAGTGCGCGATCGGTTGGTTTCATTTTCGTATATTCGAAAAATAATTTGGTATTTCGAAATTCAGTATAGGCCAATCGCTGGGTTGCGCCAGCGTTGGCTGCTCATGGAAAGCCCTGGTGCGTGCTTCGTAAAGCTGCGAAGCCTTGCTGTACAAGCTCTCGACGCGATTTCGACGACGTTCTTCGCTGTTCGACCCTTTCTTGACACCTCAAAAACCGACTTCTATAGTCAATCCATATATTCGAAATTACTTTCGAAATAGCGAAAAGTAAAGCTCAGCGGATCAAACACGACCCGCATCGGCAAGGAGACAGACATGTGGATGACGGAGCTCGACAAGACTGAGCGGCGCACCATGGCCGGCTGCTTCCTTGGCTGGACACTCGACGCGCTCGACGTGCAGGTCTACAGCTTCGTGATTCCCGCGCTGATGGTCGGCTGGCACATCACGGCTGCCGAAGCGGGCGTGCTCGGCACGGTGACGCTGCTGGCGTCGGCTATCGGCGGATGGTTGAGCGGGCTGGCCGCCGACCGTTTCGGGCGCGTCGCCGTCTTGCAGGCGACGATTCTCTGGTACGCGGTCTTCACGTTCGCCTGCGGCTTCACGCAGAACTACGAGCAGCTCTTCATCTGCCGCGCGCTGCAAGGCTTCGGCTTTGGCGGCGAATGGGCGGCGGGCGCCGTGCTGATCGGCGAAACGGTGCGCGGCGCGTACCGGGGCCGTGCGGTCGGCATCGTGCAGAGCGGCTGGGCCGTAGGCTGGGGCATGGCCGCATTGCTGTTCGGCCTGTTCTTTTCGATCATGCCGGAGCAACTCGCATGGCGCGCGCTGTTTTGGGTCGGCCTCGCGCCCGCGTTACTGGTGTTCTGGGTGCGCCGGCATGTGCCTGAATCAGTTGTCTTCACGAAGGGCCGACGCGAGCGGCGCAACCGCGGCATGCTTCGCCAGTTGCTCGCAATCTTCCGCCTCGACTACCTGGCGACGACCCTCAGGGTCTCGGCGCTGGCGACGGGTTCGATCGGCGGCTCTTACACATTCCTGATCTGGCTGCCGACCTACCTCAAGACGACACGCGGCCTGTCGATCATCGGCACGGCGGGCTATACGACTGTGATGATTGTCGGCGCGTTTGTCGGCTTCATCCTCGGTGCGTATCTGGCCGACTCGATTGGGCGCAAACGGACCTTCATGGTCAGCGCGATCGGCTCGGCCGTGATTCTCGCCGCCTACATGCTGATGCCGATCAGCAACGGCGCGATGCTGGTGCTCGGCTTTCCGCTCGGCCTCTGCGCATTCATGATGTTCTCGCCGATGGGCCCGTACATGACCGAGCTGTTTCCGACGCGTATGCGCGCGGCGGGCCAGGGCTTTTGCTACAACTTCGGCCGCGGTATCGGCGCACTCTTCCCCGCGCTGGTCGGCAAGCTAACGAGCGTGATGGGACTGGGCAATGCGATTGCGGCGTTCGGTATCGCGGCTTACGCCGTCATGCTGCTCGCCGTGCTGCTGTTGCCCGAAACGCTCGGCCGACCCTTGCCCGACGACGCCGAAACGCCGCTGCAAAACGAAAGTGGCGCTGCAAAAAGCTATACACCATCCTGATACCGACACGTTCCGCCAACGCCACCGACACATGTCCGAAACCTGCCAGGCTCCGCGCACGACCATCAAGACGCCCGACCTTAAGGCGCCGCCCGGCGCGTGCGATTGTCATATTCATATCACCGGTCCGTTCGAACGCTTCCCGCTGAGCGAGCACCGCGCCTACACGCCGCCCGAGGCAACGCTACCCCAGTATGAACACGTGCAGGACGTGCTCGGCACGCAACGCGTGGTGATCGTGCAGCCCAGCTTCTACACCACCGACAACGGCTGCACACTGGATGCCGTCGCGCACTTCGGCGTGCAACGCAGCCGTGCCGTTGTGGTGGTCGATCCGCAGATCGGCGATGCGCAACTGCGGCAGATGCACGAAGCAGGCGCGCGTGGCGTGCGCGTCAATCTGGTGACGCCGGGCGGACCGCCCGTCGATCATCTGATGCAGCTCGCCGAAAAGATCGCGCCATTCGGCTGGCATACGCAGATCTACGCGAACGGCGAAGATCTGCCCGATTTGCTGCCGATCCTGCGCCGCCTGCCCACCGATGTCGTCATCGATCACATGGGACAGATACCCGCCGCGTGGGGCATCACGCACCCTGCGATCACGGCGTTGCGCGCGCTGCTCGACGGCGGACGAACGTGGTTGAAGCTGTGCGGTTATCGCTGTTCGAGCGTAGGCTATCCGTTTCGCGATCTCGACGCACTCGCGACACTGCTGGCGCGCGTCGCGACGGAACGGTGCGTGTGGGGCACGGACTGGCCGCATCCGAATTTCGAAGGCACGATGCCCGACGACGGCGAGCTGCTCGATGCATTGAAGCAATGGGCGCCTTCAACGCAGGCGCAGCAACGCATTCTCGTGGACAACCCTGCCGCGCTCTATGGGTTCGACCCGCAATGAGCGCGCGACCCGTTGAGTACTGGAGACGAACATGCTGATGGAACAACAGATGCCGTCGAATGTGAAGTCGATGGTTTCCGAAGCCGAATGGAACACGCGCGTCGATCTTGCCGCGTGTTATCGGCTGATGCCGTATTTCGGATTGAGCGATCTGGTGTACAACCACATCACGGCACGCATCCCTGGCGACGACACGCGGCTGTTGATCAATCCGTATGGCTACATGTACGAGGAAATCACGGCGTCGAGTCTGATCACGATCGATATCGACGGCAATGTTCTGTTCAATCCGAACGAGGGCACGTACGGTGTCAACGCTGCCGGTTACGTGATTCATAGCGCTGTCCATAGCGCGCGGCACGACGTGAACTGCGTGATCCACACGCACAGCCGTGGCGGACTGGCTGTTTCGGCGCTATCGTGCGGGTTGTTGCCGCTCACGCAAACAGCGATGCGCTTTGGTCCCGTCGCGTATCACGACTATCAGGGCGTCGCGATCGACCTCGAAGAACGCAAGACGCTCGCGGAAGACCTGGGCCATGCCGAGGCGATGATTCTGCGCAATCATGGACTGCTGGTTGCGAGTGCCTCGATTCCGCAAGCCTTCAATGCGATCTACTGGCTCGAGAACGCGTGCCGCGCGCAAGTTGACGCAATGGCGTGCAATACCGAGCTGCATTTGCCGCCGCAGCATGTGATCGACAAGACCGCGCATCTGTACAAGCCGGAAACGCGCCGCCCGTATGGCGAAATGGAATGGCCCGCGATGCTGCGCTTTCTCGATCGACGGGACCCGTCGTATCGAAACTAGATGCTGGGCGGGCGCCCCTTATCGCGCAGCCCGCTTTGGCGTTTTCGGCTGCTGCTTCTGGGTCTGCCAGCTGTCCTCGTCGAGCAACCGGTCAAACAGACGATTGATCATCGTTTGGGGCAGTGGCGCCAATCCAAGCAATGAATTGAACGCTATGCCGCTTGCAGCGAAATAGCGAAGCAGTGAAAGCTCAAGGTCGCCCGATTCGCGCTGAAGCGCTTTCATCCTGTCTGCGTCCGCCGCTTTAGAGTCATCGAGCAGTTCCGGGCTCTCGACCAACGCGGCAAGCACAGCTCGCGCGACCGAATGCGGTTGCTTGATGGACTCCCGATAGACGGCTATATGCGCCGCGAGATTCGGTTCGGCTTTCTTGCCAGCGTCCTTGGCCAGGTAGTCGAGCCGGATCTGTTCAAACTGTTGCCGCTGATAATCAAGCAGCGCTGTAAGCACACCATGCTTCGTGCGGAACTGATGCAGCAGCCCACCCTTGCTCACGCCACTCTCGCGCGACAGCGAATCGAATGTAAGGCCACCCACGCCTTCTCGCGCAAGGATTGTGAATGCGGCCTCAATAGCCTTCTTGCGGGTCGTCTCGGAACGGGTCTGATTGTCCATTGATCAATAAAGATGTCGTCGCGTCAACCGGTCATGCTGTCTGTTGCGAGGTTAGCGGCGGCTGAAGCCGGCCCCGCCAGCCGCTGAAATCCGAAGCAAACCGGGCGTTCATGCTGGTAAAGGCTGAATTGTACGCCCGAGTTTTCCTTAAAAACAAACCGGGTAGACGGTTTACATATGAAAACGGCGATGCTACGCTTCGCCCACACATCGGGATTCACCCGACGTGACGCTCTTCCAACACCTGCCATCGGCTTCCAGGGAACATGACATGTTCAAGCTCAGACTGACTCCGCTCTTCTTCGCCGGCGCAACCGCGCTGGCCTTAACGGCCTGTGCTGGCGTGCAGCCCGTTGCGTACTCGGGTATCGCTTCCTCGTCGCAACTGAAGCAAAACCGGGAGGACGACTCCGCCAAGGTGCCGTACCGGTTCGCGGCCCCCGTTGTCTGGTCGCGTTACAACCAGGTCATCGTCGATCCCGTCGATATCTATCGGGGCAATGACAACCAGTTCGGGGATATGAAAGATGACGACAGGGCGGCGCTCGCTGGCTACATGGGCAAGACGTTCGCGTCGAAACTGTCGAAGCGTTTCGAAATCGCCGCACAGCCTTCGCCTGCAACCCTGCGCATCAAGCTCACGCTGACGGGCGCGGAACAAACCACGACACTCGTCGGGCAGGCGATGCACTTCGATATCGCCGGAAATCTTTATAACGGCGTGCAGGCCATCCGCGGCGGCAAGGGTGCATTCAGCGGCTCGGTGTCTTATGCGGTCGAGGTGTACGACAGTTCCAATGGGCACCTGTTGAGGGCCTATGTGACGAAGCAGTATCCGAACGCGATGAATCTGCCCGCTGCGTTCGGATCGCTCAGCGCCGCCAAGACGGGGATCGACAAGGGTGCGGATGCCCTCGTCGCTCAACTGAAGTAACGCCCGGCGAGCCACATCGACATGCGCCAAGCCGGAGAACGTGCGTTCGCCTCGCATCGACACGTCGACCGTATGAGCGATCCATGGACGCCGGCAATCGCTCACGACCCGGCGGTTTCGCCATGATGCATGCCGTGGCCGACCTCGTCATGACGACACCGCCGCCATTGATGGTCGTGATCGTGTTCGCGGTCACCTACTTCGTGGTGGGACTACCGGTTCATTTCACGCGCGGTGCTGGCTACAGGGACGTGCTCAGGACGATGGCGGGCGTGCTCGCTGCGCTTGTGTACATCGCGCTGGCCGTCGACTCGCATGCGAACGTTCACTAGTCACTGCGATCGGGCAGCGATGAAGCGTCTCTGTCGCCGGTTCAAAGTGGGTGCAGCTATCGTTCGCCGGTTCGGCAGGCGACTGTGCGACGTGATCACTGGAACGCTCTGATGAATAGCCGGCGCCGGCCGTCGGCTGTATGGCTCACTCCTATCGCCGCGCTGCTCGTTTGTGGCGCGCTGCTCGTTGCGTCCGTTGTGCAACGCGGACCTCACATCAGGATCAGCTTCGCGAGCGCCGAGGGACTCGAGGCGGGTAAAACGCGCGTGCGATACAGGGAGGTAGAGATTGGCACGCTGACAGACCTGCATCTCACCGCCGATCGCACACGGGTTCTCGCCGACGTGCAGCTGGAGGACTCGGCAAAAGCTTTTGCGGCATGTGATACGCGATACTGGGTGGTCCGTCCGCGCATCGGCATGACAGGTATTTCCGGGCTCGCAACGGCTATTTCAGGTTCGTATATCGCCGCCGATATGGGGCGCACATCCAGCGTTTGTAAAGACTTTGCGGGCCTGGAAATGCCGCCCTCCGTCACATCCGATCAGAAGGGAAAACGCTTTGTGCTTCACGCAAGCTCTCTGGGGTCGCTGACACCTGGCTCGCCCATCCTTTTCCGCCGCGTTCAGGCCGGTCAGGTTCTCGGATATTCGCTCTCGAAGGATGGTGCGGAGGTTATTATCGATGTCTTCGTCAACGCGCCTTATGATCAGTATGTCACCTCGAATACCCGCTGGTGGCACGCAAGCGGAATCGACTTGCGCTTCGATTCCAATGGGCTGAGGCTGGACACCCAGTCGGTCGCGTCGATCCTCTCCGGAGGGGTCGCGTTCGATATCGTTGGACCGGCAACGACGCGATCTCCAGCATCGGACGGCACGTCGTTCGTACTGTCCGCAACACGGACGGAGGCCGCGCGTAAAGCCGAGGATGGTCCGGCCGCACGCGTACTCATGAGATTCGGACAGTCGTTACGTGGCTTGTCGATCGGCGCACCGGTGGATTTCCACGGTGTTGAACTGGGTCAGGTTACGGCCATCGACGTCGACTTTAATGTTCGAACCGCTAACGTGGACATGGTCGCTACACTCGACCTTTATCCGTCACGTCTCGGACGGCGCTACCGGGAAGCACTCGGAAACGGTGATGGCGCCGAAGGCAGACGTCTGTTGCATCAGCTGGTTGCTGACGGGCTACGCGGACAATTGCGTACGGGCAGTGTGTTGACCGGCCAGCGATACGTCGCACTCGACTTCTTTCCGCACGCTCGCGCGGTCAGAATCGATACGCAGCGAACGCCCGTCGAACTGCCGACGGTACCCAATACACTCGAAGAACTTCAGGACCAGCTTGCCAGCATCGTGAAAAAACTCGACGATGTGCCCTTCGATGAGATCGGACGCAATCTCGACAAGGCTCTCCGGAACTCGGCGTCGCTGTTCCAGCAGATCGATAGCGAACTGGTCCCCGAGACTCGTGCGGCGCTGGAAGCTGCGCAGCGTTCATTCGACGCGGCAAACGCTACTCTTGCGAAGGATTCTCCGCTTCAATCCGATGTCCATCAGGCGCTGAGCGAATTGCGTCGAACGCTTGCCAGTCTCGGATCACTGTCCGAGTATCTGCAACGGCATCCGGAATCTCTTCTGTGGGGTAAGCCGGACCGCAACTGATCCAATCAAGTCAGGGAAGTTGCAACTGCGCACAGCGCGAACAACGCAAAGAGGGAGATTGCTGTCGTGAGGCTATTTGCTGTGGTTGCTGTCGTTTGCGGTCTGCTTGCTACGCCAGCTTTTGCTGCCAACGTCGGCTTCGAGGAAGTGAAGATCGCGAATGGCACAGAACCGCCATTGACGGTCGGAATCTGGTATCCGACGAACGCTGCGGCAGCCGAGCAGACCGTCGGCAATGTCACGGAGACCGTCGCACGGGATGCGCCCATCGCAGGCCGCGGCTTGCCATTAGTCGTGATCTCGCACGGCGGCGGCGGCTGGTACGACAGCCATTACGACACCGCCATCGCGCTGGCCCAAGCCGGCTTCGTGGCAGCGGCGGTGAGCCATGCGGGCGACACGTTCGACGATCAGAGCCGTGTTCTGCAGCTATGGCGTCGTCCCGCTCAACTGAACCGGTTAGTGGACTACATGCTCGACGAGTGGGTCGGTCATCAGCATCTGGACAAGACGCGAGTCGGCGCATTCGGCTTCTCTAATGGTGGCTTCACCGTGCTCGTGATGATTGGTGGCGTGCCAAATCTGTCCGAGATCGCTCCATATTGTCACGCACACCCGGATCACGACCTGTGCAGCGCGTTGGCGCGGGCCGGCGTCGATCCCGACCAGGGCGCGGCTGTGCCCGTCGGCGTGTGGGTGCGGGACCCTCGAATCAAGGCCGCCGTGATTGCCGCTCCCGCTTTTGGATTTGCGTTTGGACGTGCGGGCTTGAGCGGCGTGCACGTCCCAGTCCAACTATGGCGGGCCGCCGATGACCGTCATCAACCGGACCCATACTATGAAGAGGCGGTGCGCACCGACCTGCCCCATCCGCCCGAATATCACGTTATCCCGAACGCAGGACACTACGATTTTCTGCCGCCCTGCGACGCGCGCCTTGCCCGCAAAATGCCCGCCCTTTGCAACAGCTTGCCGGGCTTCAATCGCGCTGCGTTCCACGAGCAGTTCAATGGAGATGTGGTCGATTTTTTCCGTAAGCAGTTGCGCTGAGTCTTTCGGTTACCTCGGCGTATGGCGGTCGCTCTCTCTTCGTTCTCTTCTTCAGCGTGCATTGCTCGCGAGTGTGGCTTACATGGGCCTATCTAACAGGTTACACAAGCATAGCGGTTGTTCGAAGCGTACACGTTTCGGCTGAGCTAACCTGCCGCAGAAGCTAACAGTTGAGACCCGCGATGAGCGAAACGAAAATCACCTTTTCCCCAATGAGAATCAACGTCACCGCGATTGCCAACTAGACCAAGTATCGCTATTCCCCAGCGCGGCCCTGTGCGAGAAAGCCTCCGGACAATGCATCCGGCAATCGGGACCATCACAGCGTTCTTCGACATTGCGCGTTATGGTTATGCACTGCTCGCCAACGCGTTGCTGGACGCTCATGCCGTGCAAGCGAATCGAAAAGCAGCGCGTTATATGCCGGTTAATAAAAAAGGAGTATTCCTTTGCTCAACACCATTCTCAATGGGCTGTTGCCGGTTGCGTTCGTCATCATGCTTGGGTGGCTTTCGGTTCGCATCGGCTTGTTGAAGCATGACGATGCAGGCGTGCTGGCGACCCTGGTGATCCGGTTTGCGCTACCTTTTGCGCTGTTTGAAGGCGCGGTCAAAACCTCGCCGGACAAGCTGCACAATGTCGGCTTTGCGCTGTGCCTGACACTCGGCCTGATGGGTACGTATGTCATTGCGCTGGGCGTCGGCCGCTTTGTGTTCAGGCATGACCTGCGCACTGCCACCATGCAGGCACTGGTGTGTGCTTTTCCCGACATGGCTTACTTCGGCGCGCCGATTCTCGCCGCGGTGTTCGGGCCGGAGGGATTTTTGGCCGTGTTGGTCGGCAATCTCGTCACCAGCATCTTCATGCTGCCGCTGACCATCGTGCTGACCGGACTGGGCGACAAGAATGCGACGGGAAAGGGGCAGCCGGACGTGTTGCGGGTATTCGGACAAAGTATCGCGCGCGCCGTCATCAATCCCATTGTCTGGCTCCCGATCTCCGGCATGGTGCTGAGCTTCTGCCATGTCACGCTGCCCGGACCGGTATTGACCTCCGTCGACCTGATCGCAAAGGCTGCCGGCGGCACGTCGCTATTCGCGCTCGGATTGATACTGTATGGCGAGCGCTTTGTGATCAACGCCAACGTCCTGGTGAATCTGGGTATCAAGAACTTTCTGCAACCCGCCTTGATGGCGCTCGGCGCCGTCTTGTTCGGGGTGGTGGGCGCACCGGCTCACCAGGCCGTTATCACGGGCGCTGTGCCGACTGCGACCGCGGCCGCCATGTTCGCGCTCAAGAGCAATACCTACACGCGCGACGCCACCGCGACGATCCTCGTCAGCACGATTCTCGGCGTCGTAACCGAGGGACTGCTGATCGCATATTTTTTCTGATAATGCAGACGGGAGCCGTCGCTTCCAACGAGCGGGGCTCGACGACCCTCCCCCAGAACCTCGGCCCCCAAAAATCAGCCATCAAGCTGAACGCCGCAACGCTTCCACGATCCCCGCCGCCGCCCGCGCCGCCACATCACACCCGAGTACGATATGCGCCTCGGCGGTATCCTCGATGAAATCGTGACTGACGCCGCCAATGCTCGGCACGAAAAGCATGCATGCGGGAATGTGATGCGCGATCACCTGCGCATCGTGAGACGCACCGCTCGGCATGTGAATCCACTGACCCGGCGCGACTGCTTCGGCCGCTTGCGCAATATGCTGCTGCAACGCCGTATCCATCACGACCGGCTCCTCTGGACCATCGCAAGGTATCAGCTCAACCTGCACGGCATGCTGCAAATTCCACTCATCCACTAACGCAGCAAGCGCGTTTTCCATTGCATGCAGCCGCCCGGGGTTACCGTCACGGAACTGCAAGTACATATCAGCCTTGCCCGGCACCACACTGAACGAACCCGGATCGAGATCGATCCGGCCGACAGTCCACACCGTATCCGCGTCCGCCAGCCGATCAAACGCAGCGTCAACACGCGCGATGAATGCAACCAACGCCGCGCCCGCGTCGCGTCGAATGGACATCGGCGTCGTGCCCGCGTGATTCCGCTGCCCGGTGAAGCGCAACTGAAACTCGCGGATGCCGACAATCGTCGTCACCACACCAATCGATTTCCCCGATGCTTCCAGCCGACCGCCCTGCTCGATATGCGGTTCGAGATACGCGCGTTGTCTCGCACGATCGAGCACCACACGCGGCACATTCGCCACGCCCGCCTGTGCGAGCACGTCGCCGAGCAGCACGCCGTCACGATTGCGCGCGTGCTGTAACGACGCATCGATTGCATCGCCGACGAAACTGCGACTGCCAAGAAAACTCGAAAATGTGCCCTCTTCGTCGATCCACGATGCAACGTCTACCGCGAGGTCGCGCGTCGCAGCGCATTCGTCAAGGGCGCGCGCGATTTCGAGGCCATAGATCACGCCGAGCGCGCCATCCAGCCAGCCGCCAGTCGGCTGCGTATCGGTGTGCGAGCCGATAACGAGCGCCGGGCCGGACTTGCGCGAGCGCCCGAACACCGTCCCGACACCATCGATAATTGCATCCAGTCCTGCATCCGTCATGCGCCCCGCGAGCCAGCGACGCGCCTCCATATCGATCGGTGAGAGCGACAGGCGCACTACGCCGGGTCCATTGGCGCCAAAGCTGCGCAAGGTCTTGAGATCGTCGAGCAGGCGAACGGGATTGATGCGTGGGAAGTCGTGCACGCGAGTTCTCCGAAACATGAGTCGGTGAGCAAAGCACGATTTTCGCATCAACCCAATGAACTCGTGCTGGATGATGCCCGCACGCGCGGGCCACGAGCGTTCGCGTTACAAGAAGAGTGAATTCTTCCACTGACGGATTATCGAATACCTTCGCCCCACGTAGACTCGGTCGCACTTTCAATCTACGCATGCCGACATCGACCTCCTTCGGCAAGCAGTTAATGTGTGGGACCTTGCATGAACATCACCGTGCATCACCTCGAAAACTCGCGTTCGCAGCGCGTTCTATGGCTACTCGAAGAGCTGGCGTTGCCCTATCAGGTCATTCGCTACAATCGCGATCCGATCACTGGCCAGGCGCCGCCCGCCGTGAGCGGAATACATCCGCTCGGCAAGCTGCCGCTCGTTCAGGACGGCAACCTGACGCTTGCCGAGTCGGGTTTAATCTTCGAGCACATTCTGGACGGTGCTGACGCGAAGATCGGCAGACCGGCTGAACCGGAGAGCGCTCGCCGATATCAACACTTCATGCACTACGCCGAGGGCTCTCTGATGCCTCCGCTTTTCGCGCTACTTGTTCTGGGGCGAATGGGCGAGGCGGGGCGTACGGCTGCGGCGGATGTGAGGCGTTCTTTCGAAGACCATCTCGCGTGGATGGATAGCGAATTATCCAGTCGACCGTGGTTTGCCGGTGAATCGTTTACTGCCGTCGATATCATGATGAGCTTCCCGTTAGAGGCCGCCCGTCAACGCGGCGGACTCGATGACCGGTACGCAAATCTAAACGCCTTCCTGCATCGCATTCACTCGCGGCCCGCATATCGAGCCGCAATTGAAAGAGGCGGACCTTACGCATTCGCGTGAGTACGTGTCAGAAGAAGTGATGCACGCCAATGCGAAACACTGTCTGATTGGGACTCCTCTGCCGCCCAGGTGGCAAACTGTGTGTAGGCCGTAGCACTGCACACGCGTCACTTCGAACCCGATAGCGCGCGATGTGCCTTGATGTAAGAGCGCTACCCTGTACGACGGCACAACCTACACACAGTTTGCCGCTATAGGGCCGAAATCGTTCGCCAACGCCGGCCTTTGTGCGGGAGTTCGAAGCGGGTGATGCGTCTGTTCAGTGCGTTGGCAACGTACGCGGGCAGATTCGCTGCCGTGTGAAGCGTGGGACCGTTTGGGGGCCCTCAGGCAATAACTAGAGCTAGCGGTGTTAGCCGCTTTCTTTTGCCTACTTTTCTTTGCGGCGGCAAAGAAAAGTAGGTGCCGCCCCGCACAGGGGCGACGCCTGAAGCACGAAGGCATAAGGCGGATGCCGGCGAAAGAACAAACCAAACCGGCCGCGCCACGAAGGCCCAAACGCGGATGCCAGCGTAAAGGCAAAAAAACCAAACCGCCTGCGCAGCAAACACCAAACTTTACTGCGAATCATCGCCCTGATAGAACCTGCGCCCCGCCCCGGAACTGACAGAACTATCAGCGACCCCACCATACCCACCGCCAGCCTTAGCGGCATTTAGCCGATTCTGCGCTGCCTGAATATTCTCCGGATAAGCAGTCGAATCCGAAGTCGACGGGTTATACCCCGCATTCTCCAGCTCAATAACCTGCTGCCGAACCTCGGCACGCGTGAGAGGCGCACTCGACTGCGCATAAGCGGCAAGTGGCAACAACAAGACAGCAGAAATCACAGCAACATTCGCGACAAGTTTCATGGTGGCCTCCGATAGGGCTCTAGCGTAAACCCTATCTTACCCCCAGAAACGGGCACAACGCAGCGCACGCCACGCAACCACGAAGCGCAACTCGTTACCGTCGATGACAGACGCCTTGCCGCGCCTCACATTCAGCTCACACTCGCTTAGTCGCAATGCTCCTTGCAGATCAACTCAGACGAACAAAAACCCTTCATCTAAGGCGCAATCTCTTCCAGACTCCGCTCTCGCGTCTCCGTCATCTTCATCGCGCAAAGCGCACCAAACACGGCCACCATCGCGAACATCACAAACACAGAACCGATGCCTTGCTTATGCAGCAGCAACCCGGCCAGCGACGGCCCGACAGCAGACGCCAACCGCAGCCAGGAAGTCGCGAGCCCTGTACTAGTCGCGCGCATTCGAGTCGGATAAACCTCAGGCGTGTACAGATAGAGCACAGCCGCAATCGACCCAATCAGCCCATAGCTCAACGTCCCGAGCACCATTGCGGCCCACACATCGTGCGCGCCGAACACTCCTAGACATGCGAACAGAACGGCAGCAAGACAAAAAGCCGCCACAGTCCAGTTACGGCGCCCGACGCGATCGATCACATAAGCACAAACGAGCAGCAACGCGACCTGCGCAATATTCGTCATCGATGCAGCACGCAGCGCCGTCTGCAACGGCAGGTGATAAAACGACCGGTACAGCGTAGGCAACCAGTTATTGAGGCTATTCGCGATGAAGAACGCACTCGCCCACAACGCCCACACGACAAACGTGCGCCCGTGATAGAACGGCGACAGCAGTTCACGCCAGCCCGCGCGCGCATTCGCGGAGACATTGATCGGCTGCTTCCTCGGACCGGGCGCGATGCGGCGATCGGTGCTCGCTTCCATCGCGCTGACGACGGTTTCCGCTTCGTCGAGGCGTCCTCTCGCGATCAGCCAGCGCGGCGACTCCGGCAAGCGGGAAACCAGCACCGCGATCGCCAGACCCGGCACCGCGCCGATCCAGAACATGATCTTCCATCCGACGATCGGCACGAGCCACGCGCCGAGCTGTCCTGTCGCCATCAACCCAACGGGGAAGATCAACTCGTACAGCAGAAAGTACTTGCCCCGCCCGTGCGCATTCGACAACTCGCTAATGTACGTCGCGGCGACAGGCATCTCGCCACCGACGCCGATGCCCTGCACGAACCGGCACACAAGCAGCATCGCGAAACTGCCGCTCATCGCGCAGCCCATGCTCATCACCGACATGATCGCAATCGCGATGGTCGCGCTGCGAATCCGCCCGCGCCGCTCGGCGTACCAGCCGAATATCAGCGCGCCGACGAATTGCCCGATATAGCTCGCGCCGATCAGCACGCCGATTTCGAGCGGCTCGATATGCCACAGGCCGATCAGCACGGGCAGCACGAAAGCGATCGACAGCGCATCGAAGGCGTCGAAGAACGTCGCGCTGCCGATGATGATCCGCGCCTTCGTATGCCAACGCGAAAACGGCACGCTCTCGATGCGCCGGATCAGCGCCTCTTTCGCCGCATCTGCCGTAGCCTGAACGGTCGCAGTCTGCGTGACCTCCTGTCTCACTGCGCCCTGCAGCGCATTGCTTTCGTGCATCGTCGTCTCCTCTGCCATTATTTTTGTTAGTGCAACGCGTACACGGCGATCAATGCAATCACGACCACGAGGCCCAAGGCCCACGGCCAGGTCTTGCCGCCCGCGCTTCGTACCGGTTGCGCGGACGATGGCGCAGACGAGGACGAATGCATCGTCGCCGGGCCCGATGCGTTATTGGTCGACATCGCCGCATCATCACCCGCTACCTGCTCCTGCGGACCGACGACAGCCGCCGTGAAGCGGCCAAAAAAGTCTTCAGCCATCTTCCGTGCGACACCGTCGATCAAACGCGCGCCGACCTGCGCGAGACGCCCGCCCACCTGCGCATGCGAGCGGTACACGAGACGCGTGCCGGCGCTATCGGTCAGCAGATCGACATGCGCGCCGCCCTTGCCGAAACCGGCCGCCCCGCCCGATCCTTCAAAGGTCATCGAATACGATTGCGGCGGCTGCAAATCGGTCAGCACCATCTTGCCCTTGAAGCGCGCCTTGATCGGGCCGACGCTCGCGGCCATCACCATCTGAAACTGGTTGTCGTCGACGCGTTCGAACGACTCGCAGCCCGGCACCGATGCCTTGAGAATCTCCGGGTCGTTCAACGCAGCCCATACGCGTTCGCGCGGCAGCGGCAGAATCTGTTCGCCTGTCAGTTCCATCTGTCATTCTCCTTGTCAGCCGCCATCAAAGGCGCGTCTGTCTGCGCGCCAGAAAAGACGGCGGCTTGCATGATCCGTATCCAGCGCGTGACCGCGCCGCTTAGTGCCCCTCGTGCCACTCCGCGCCGCATCAGCCGAGAATGTGTTCCCACCTCGCGCGCGTCTTTTCCTGCAATTCCTTGCTGGCTTCCGCGACTTGCGGAAACTCGTGAAGAAAATCGAACGGACGGCATGCGTCGATGATCGCCTTCGAATTGAACGGCGCCTTGTATGGATTCGCGATCGACATCGGATCGTTCTTCGAACCCATCCCGCGTTTGACGATGTCGATATCGATGTCCGGGTCCGTGCGTGTTGCGACGGCCCACATCACTTCCTGCAGGTTGGCGGGATCGATATCGTCGTCGACCACGATCGAATAGCGCGACATGTACGCGCCAACGCCGCACTGGCTGAGAATATGTCCTGCCTGCCGCGCGTGGCCCGCATAGCGCTGGCGGATCGCCACAACGTTGAACATGCGCGCGCCGCCTATCTCATGCGCCCACACACCCGCGACGTCCGGCACGCCCGCGGCCTGCAGCGCATCGACGAGCAGCGCCGAGCGCATCACGGCCTTCGAATACGAATAGTCGTTTGGCGGCTTCGCGGGCGGGCTGCCCATGATGATGGGGTTGTTACGGTAGTAGATCCGCTCGATCGTCACGACGGGCGCGGTCTCCGCCTTGCCCGGGTAATAGCCATGAAATTCGCCGAACGGCCCTTCGATTTTCACGTCGCCGGGATGCGCATAGCCTTCGATCACGATTTCCGATGCGGCCGGAAACGGTAGTTCCGTCAACTGCCCCTTCACCACTGAAACTGGCTGCTTCAATATCGCGCCGATGTAGTTGTACTCGCACATGCCGAACGGCACTTCGATGCCCGAAATCAGATAGCCGAGCGGGTCGCAGCCGATCACGATCGCAACCGGGAACGGCTTGCCCGCTTTCATGTGCTTGTCGTACTGGATCGCGCCGTGCTTGCCCGGAATCATGTCGAGGCCGACGTGATTTTTGTCGTGAATCATCACGCGATAGGTGCCGACGTTGATCCAGTCGGAGTCGAGATCTTTCGTGACGACCATGCAGCCCGTGCCGATGTAGCGGCCACCGTCCTTCTCGTGCCACAGCGGCGCGGGAAACGAGAACAGGTCGACGTCGGCGCCCGATTGAATGTTGTCGAACACCGGACCGCTCGCCGTCGTCACAGGTTCGTATTCCGGCGCATGGGCCTGCCATTGCTTCGGCTTGCCGCGCAGCGTCTCCACCAGCGCGCGATGCGTAGCCTGATGTCCCACGCGCAAGATCGACGAAAGCCGCGCCGGGCTCGCGGTGCTGCATGTCAGCACGCGATGTCCCTGCGGATAACCGGGAATGTCGTCGAAAAGCAGCGCGGCGGCCCGTTCCTTCTTCACGTTCAGCTCGCTGATCGCGCCCAGTTCCAGGTTCCAGTCGGCGCCCGATACGTCGGTCAGTTCACCGAGCGCGCGCGCCTCGTCAAGCCATGCACGCAGATCCAGCGAATGAGTGTTCGAATTCTTTGTCACGTCCTATGTCTCCTTGTACTGCGTTTCCTGACGGGCGTTACATGCCGGTAGCGCGACGCTCGAAAGCTGCCCCATCGCAACATTGCGCAACATTGAGGCAACGCAATATGCGGCGCAAACGACCATCGTTCATATCGGGGATGAGAAGGATTCATGCGATGAGGCGAATCAGTCGAGTTCGCCGCCGGGCGGATTCGACGGCTCGCGCCGTCCATAACCGCCCGCGTATTTGAACGTGCCTTGTGCCGTAGCGATCAGTGTCTTCGAATCGATCCACGCTTCGCCGCGCGCGAAGAAGATCGAGCGGCCCTTGCGTTCGAGAATGCCTCTGCCGATCAAGGTCGAGCCAACGCCCTTGTCGAGAAAGTTCAGTGTCAACGACAAGGTCACGCCGTGAATAGGCCGTTGCGGATCGGCGCTGTACAGCCCCGCGTACCCGCAGGCGGCGTCGAGCAACGTCGCCACCACGCCGCCCTGCAACACGCGCTGGCGATTCAGCAATTCAGGCTGCAGATCCAGGCGAAATTCCGCGTAGCCTTCACGCCAATCGCTACGCGTCATGCCGAGGCTGGCAAGAAACGGATTTTCCAGCACATCGATGTCCATCGTTATTCTCCCTTCTGCGAACGAACGGCACGTCCCGCTCGTCGCTTCTTGTTGTCCTTGCACAGCGCGCGTTGCAAACCGCGTGCAGGGCCGCGGGTCGCCCGCACACCGCCGATGGATATCGGATGTTCCGGGTTTGCAACAATTGATTCATCTACGCCAATAGAGGACGCTTCGTCCAACGGGACCAAGAGTGCATGAGCGCTTTCGGCATGCGCAAACTAACTTTTCTCATGCCCGGCATGAAAAAGTTTCATTTCCGCAGGGGTCGTATCGGGCCGATCATCCGTGCATCCGGCGGCTTTCAGCCTGGGCAGCCGCCGGGCGCTTGCACGGCCGCGCAGCGCATCGGAATCCGCCGATGAAACCCGCTACAATCCGTTACCAGGTGACTTGTATGGCGCTGACATCTAGATGAGACCCTACATACCCTCTCTGCAGAGTTTGCTTGCGTTCGAGGCCGCATCGCGACACCTGAGCTTCACCCGCGCCGCACAGGAACTCGAACTGACGCAAACGGCCATCAGTCATCAGATCAAGACGCTCGAGGAACGGCTCGAAGTGAAGCTGTTCGTGCGGCGCCGCAATGTCCTGACGCTGACGCCTGCCGCACGCGAGTATCTCGACTCCGTGCACGAGGCGATCAATCTGCTGTCCATCGCAACCGCGCATGCGCGCAAGAAAAAACCGAGCACGGTGCTCACGGTCACGTGTCTGCCCACCTACGCGGTCAAATGCCTGATCCCCGCGCTGCCCGAATTCCAGCGCGCTTACCCCGACGTCACGGTCCACGTCGCCACCAGTTCCACCTTCAACGAGTTCGACCGCAACAGCTACGACGTGGCGATCCGTTATGGTTCCGGGCGCTGGGCGTCGGCGCGCTCCGACCGGCTGCATGGCGAGGAGTTCTTTCCCGTGTGCTCGCCCGCCGTGCTCGAAGAAGCGGGCAAGTTCGGCTCGGTCGCGGAAGGTCTCGCGCGCATGCGGCAGATTCGCACCTACTTCTATTCGATGTATCAGGACGACTGGCCCGCGTGGCTCGAAGCCGCAGTGCGCGAGCCCGTCGAATTCGCGGGCGAGTCGGTGTTCCACCTGCAACTGACATCGCTTGCCGCAGCCTGCGACGGCGTCGGGATTGCCATTGGCCGTACGCCGCTCGTCGACAGCGATCTGGCGAGCGGCAAGCTCGTGGCGCCGTTCGATGTGCGCGTGCCGTCCAGTTCCGCGTATTTCGTCTCCTCGCCCAACGACAAGGCGCGCACGAAGAAGGTCGAGATATTCCGCGAATGGGCGCTCGCGCGTCTCGGCGAAAACCATGCCCCGGACAGCGCGGCGACGCCTCGTCGCGTCATGGCGCCGTCCGTGCCGGAGCCTTGCTGAGTTCATGTCGAGCGCCCGTCACCCCGTAGCCGACCCGACCTGGCGCACCGTTGCCGCTCTGCTCGAACAGCACCGGCTGGAAACGCCTGACAAGCCCGCGATCGTGGATGTCGACGGGCAGGTCAGCATGAACTTCGAACAGCTTGCGCAAGCCGTCGACTCGATCGCCCGGCAACTCGCGCAGCGTGGCGTAACGAAGGGCACGCGCGTCGTGCTCGCCGACTGTGAAGCGCCCGACAAGCTGTTGCTGTGGCTCGGCGCGTGGCGTCTTGGTGCAATCGTGTGTCCGCTCGACGTGCTCTTCATCGGCCATGAAACGGCGCGCAAGCTGCTCGATACGATCCAGCCGGATCTCGTCGTGTTTCCCGACGATGCGGCCAATACGGCCGTCGCGGGTGCGCAAGTGCGTGTGGTGCGCTTTGCTTCATGGACATTGCCGGATCGAGTGCGCGCTATTCGTGGCGGCGATGCAATCACCCTCGCCCCTCAGCCGGACGATACAGAGCACCTCGACACGACGCCTTTGCCAGACGTCGCAACGGTATCCGACGCAAACGATATCGCATCGATGTGTTGCACGTCGGGCACGACGGGCATCCCGAAGATCGTCGTCTACGACCATGCGTGCTACTGGCTCAACGGACTCGACAGCATCGACCTGCTCGGCCTGAGCCGCGACGACCGCATGCTCGAATACCGTTCGTTCGACTGGTACTCGGCGCA
This sequence comes from Paraburkholderia hospita, assembly GCF_002902965.1. Taxonomy (GTDB): domain Bacteria; phylum Pseudomonadota; class Gammaproteobacteria; order Burkholderiales; family Burkholderiaceae; genus Paraburkholderia; species Paraburkholderia hospita. Next base: position 1,931,584 of record NZ_CP026107.1, read on the forward strand.
GATACTCAGCTTCATTCCCTTCCTGCAACTCGGCTCGACGCTGTGCGTCGCGCGGCGCTTCTCGCGCAGCCGCTTCGGCGACTGGATTCGCGATCAGCAGGTCACGGTGTGCGCGGGCGTGCCGACAGTGCTCAACATGCTGCTCGAAGCGCCACTCGACATGCCGGCCGGCACCTTCGCCTCGTTGCGCGCGATGACATGCAGCACGGCGCCGCTGTCGCCCGTTCAGTGGCGGCGATTCGAACAGTTGTACGGCATCCGCATCCTGAACCTGTATGGATCGTCGGAAGCGGGATGGATGTGCGGCAACCGGCTGCAGCGGCGCAAGATCGGCACGGTCGGCTATCCGGCCGCGCACATCGCGTTCGATATCGTCGATCCCGAAGGAATGTCGTGCGGCCCCGACGTTGAAGGCCAGGTCGTGGTGGACGGCGCGAAGCTGGCGCTTGGCGTGCTGCAACGAGACGGCACGCTACTGCCGATACGCGGCACGCCGCTGTTCACACGCGATATCGCCGCGCGCGACGCGCAAGGCTTCGTGCGCATGGCCGCCCGCATGGACGACCTCATCATTCGCGGCGGCGTCAAGATTGTGCCGCAGGAAATCGAAGACGTGATGCGCGCGCATCCGCAGGTCCAGGACGTCGCGGCGCTGGGTGTGCCCGACCCCGTGTACGGACAGGAAACCGTGTGCTTCGTGGTCGCGCAGCCAGGCGCCGCGCCAGATGGAAAAGCGTTGCGCGCGCATTGCCGCGAGCATCTCGCGCGCGAGAAGTTGCCGAAGGAAGTCTTCGTGATCGCAGCGCTGCCGCGCAGCGCGCGCGGCAAGATCCTGCGCGACGCGCTGCGTCAGCAGTGGTGGCAGATCGTCAATTCGCGGCGCGATCTGTCCGAACCGGAGTGCGAATAGACGCGCCGCGCCTGTTTCAGTGCGCCTCGGCTAGCACCGGACACAACGCGCCCGGTTCCAGTTCACGCTTCGCCTGCGCAATCTCCAGCGAATGCGGCAGCTTCACGCCGTTTCTCGCGGCCGTCATTTGCGCTGCAATCGATACCGCGATTTCAGGCGGCGTCCTGCTGCCGATATAGATACCCGCCGGGCCATGCAGCCGCGCCAGCTGCGCGTCGTTCAGCTCGAACAGCCTGAGCCGTTCGCGCCGCGCGTCGCTGTTGCGGCGCGAACCGATCGCCGCGACGTAGAACGCGTCGGTCTGCAGCGCGTCGATCAGCGCAAGATCGTCGAGCTTCGGATCGTGCGTCAACGCAACCACGGCGCTGTGCCCGTCGAGACGCATGTCGAGCACCGTATCATCGGGCATCGTCCGCACGATGCGCACGCCCGGCATCGACCAGGCATCGGTGTATTCCTCGCGCGGATCGCAAACGGTCACCTGATAACCGAGCCCGCTTGCGATGACGGCCAGAAAGCGCGACAGGTCGCCCGCGCCGATGATGAGCAACCGATAGCGCGGACCATGCACGCTCACCAGCGTTTTACCGTCGAAGCGCAATTGCTCGTCGGGTAATGCGTGGCGCAGCCGCGCGCGGCCGCTCGCAAGATCCAGTTCGCGCGCGATCAGATTGCCGTCCGCGATCTGATCGCGCAGTTCGATCATCGCCGTCAGCGACGCATCGCCCGCCAGCGGCTCGATCACCAGTTGCATCGTGCCGCCGCATGGCAGACCGAAGCGCCGCGCTTCCTCTGCGCTGACGCCATAGGTCGCGACTTCAGGCCGCTCGCCCGTCAGCATCTGCGCGCGGGCACGCTCCATCAGATCGTCTTCGATGCAGCCGCCCGATACCGACCCGCTCACCACGCCATCGTCGCGCATCGCGAGCCACGCGCCGACGGGACGCGGGCTCGAACCCCACGTGCGCGTCACTGTCACGAGCGCCACGCGTCGGCCTGCCTTGAGCCAGTCGACGGCGTGATGCAGCACGGTCACGTCGATGCTGTCCATCGTCTCCTCCCTGACTCCGCGTGTTCAGGCGGCACGATACGCGACCATCTGCAACTCGACGAGAAAGCCATGATGCAGCTCGGGCACGGGCACGACGGCGCGCGCAGGCTTGTGCGCGCCGAAATACTCCGCGTACAGCCGGTTGAACTCCGGCCAGTTCTTCACATCGACGATATACGCGGTGCACTGCACGACGTCTGTCAGTCCGCAGCCCGCTTCCTCGAGCACGTTCCGGCAGTGTGCGAGCGTCGCGCGCACCTGGCGCTCGAAGTTGTCGGGACCGTCGGTGGCGACGCCCGGTCCGGGCAGCATGCCCGAGACGAACGTGAAGCCGCCTGCCTGCGTGGCTTGTGAATAATGACCGCCCGGGGACGGCGCCTTCTCGGTGAAAATAAAGTTCATTGTCAGACCTGTTCGGGTAAGGGTTTGCCGCGCGTCTCCGGCAGCCATGGCGCGAGCACCAGACCGACGAGATAGATGAAGCCGACCGTCACGGCCGCATGACCATAGCCGCCGAAGCGGGCGATCAGCGTGCCGGCGACAAGCGGCCCCGTCCATGCGAGAAAACGCGGAACATTGAAACACAACGCGATCGCGGTGCCGCGCACGCGCGTCGGATAGAGTTCCGGCAGCCACGTCGGCATCCACGTGTACTGGCCGAGACTGAAGAAGCCCGACACGCAGGCGACCGCGAGCAGCAACGCGACATCGTGCGTCCACATGAAGAGCACGGGCGTGATGATGAACGCCATCGCGAAGAACAGGCAAGTGATGCGCTTGCGTCCGTAGGCGTCGGCGAGAAAACCGAGGCCGATATAGCCCGCGATCGCGCCAACGTTGTAGGCCATGCCCGCGAAGCTGGCCCACCGGTCGGCATGCAGACCGGCATGCGCCGCTACAGCGCCGATATAAGGCGGCACCCACGTCGAAATGCCCCACCAGCCAAGCGTCGTGCTGAGCGACATCAACACTGCGATCCACGTTCTGCGGCGCAGCTTCGGGTCGGCGAGCAGATCACTCAGCGTGAAGCGCGCGAGCGCCTGTTCGCGGTCGTCGAGCGACGCGCCCGCTCTCTTGCGTTCGAGCGTGGCCTTGCGCTGCGCGTTTACGCGCTCCCATTGCTTCGATTCGGGAATGCCCGCGCGCATCCACAGCGTCGCGAGTCCGGGCAGCACGCCGATCAGATACATGTAGCGCCACGCGTGAACGCCCGTGCCGCTCATGAAAAGCCATATCAGCGACGCGATGAAAAAGCCCATGCCGAGTCCGCATTGCATGAGTCCGGCGCCTTTGCCACGATGGCGGTCGGGCCAGATTTCGGCTGTCATCGCTGTGCCCGTGGCCCACTCGGAGCCCATTGCGAGGCCGACGATAAAGCGCAGTGCCGCAAACGACGTCCAGTCCCACGCGAATGCGCTCAGGCCCGTCGTGAGCGAGTAGGCGAGAATCGCGAGCATCATCATCCGCTTGCGGCCGATGTAGTCGGTCAGTATGCCGCCGACGAGCCCGCCGATGCCCCAGCCGAGCAGCGTCAGCGCGATCACGAGCCCCGCATAGAACGGAATCTGCGCGTGCGCGGCCGGCTCGAGCAACTGGCCGAGCGCGACGCCCACGGTAAGCACCAGCGCATACGTCTCATAGCCGTCGAAGAACCAGCCGAGATTGGACGCGGCGAGCGCGCTCCACTGCTGGCGGTTGATCGAGCGATACCACACGACATCCGCGTCCGCGTCGCGTGCCTGCGCGCGCACGCCGCCGGACGTCTCCTCCAGGGGTTGCTGCATCGACCGTCTCCTGTCCCATGCAAAGCTGTGGATGGGAGTTAGCTCCCGCCTCACGCAAAGCAATCGTTCTTATGTGGTGCAGTAGCCGCGTGGCGCGTTACGCCGGCACAGCGCCCGCCGGCTTGCGCATCCTCGCAGCGAGCTTCACTGCCTCGATGATCTCGGGATACGCCGCGCAACGGCACAGATTACCCGACAAAAAATGCCTGATCTCAGTTTCCGTCGGATCGGGATTGCGATCGAGCAGCTGACGGCTCATCAGTATGAAGCCTGACGTGCAGAAGCCGCACTGAAACGCGCCGCATTCGATGAAAGCCTGCTGCACGACGTCGAGCTCGCCGTCCGCATCCAGATGCTCGACTGTGCTGACTTTGCCGCCGTCGGCCATCGCCGCGAGATACAGACACCCCGACACGCTCTCGCCGTTGACGATCACCGTGCAACAGCCGCACAAGCCTTGTCCACAGCTCTCGCGCGCGCCGTACAGCGCGAACTGCTGTCGCAGCACTTCGAGAATCGTGTGATGCGGCTCGATCTCGGCGCTCACCCGCTCGCCGTTCAGCGTGAAATGAATCGTGATGGAAGTGGCACTCATGGATTATTCCTCGGATAGCGGTTCGTTGCACGCAGCGCGCAACGCGCGGTAGACACTCTCGGGCGTGAGTGGCAGCGACTTGAGCCGCACGCCGACGGCATCCTCGATCGCTTCGGCAATCGCCGACGCCACGCCGAACGTCGCGCTTTCGCCGACGCCCTTCGCGCCGAACGGCCCGTTGTGCTGCACGGAATCGACGGTTTCGCGGCCGATCCTCGCCGGAATGTCGTGGATGCCCGGAATCTTGTATTCGGCAAACGACGCATTGCGCAGTTGCCCGACTTCGTCGAACTCCATCCGCTCGAACAGCGTGATACCGAGTTGCATGATCGCCGCGCCGGAAATCTGCGTATCGACGACCTTCGGGTTGATCGGCGTACCGCAATCGACCACATTTTCGAAGCGCAGCAGCCTGAAATGCCCCGTCTCCGTATCCACCTCGACTTCGACGCCGCAGCCGCCCACCATCCAGTTCGGCGTGATGTTTTCCGATTGACCCGTCTCGTGCGCCGGCGACTTGTAGCTGGGAATGAAGCTGCCAATGCCGACAATATTCCCCGCCTGCATCCCGTACTTGCGGCGCAGCAGCTCGCCTGCGCGAATCGCGGGCACGGGCGGCAGGCCCAGTTCGTTGGCGAGCTCGGCGAGCTTGCGGTTCGCGTCCTCGGCGGCCAGACGCACCGCGTGGCCCATATGGAAGGTCGAGCGCGAGCCGAGCGTCGCCATGTCGTACGGCGTGACGTCGGTGTCGGGACGCATCACCTTGATGCGTTCGGCGGGAATGCCCAGCACGTCGCCCGCCATCAGCGCAATCGCTGTCTCCGACGCCTGGCCCATATCGACCGTGCTCGAATAGACCGTGCAGCTGCCGTCACCCGCGAGGCTCACCATCGCAACCGACGTTGTAGGCGCAACCAGCGCCTTGAAGCCGATGCCGATGCCGCGCCCGCGCCGCAGCGCACCCGTGCCGCGCTCGAACGGCGCGCTCCAGTTCATCCGCTGCGCGACGCGTTCGAGCACGAGGTCGATCGCGGCATCGTGCATCGGCGTGCCCGTCGCGTGCGGACGGCCTTCGCGCAGAATGTTGCGGCGGCGGAATTCGAGCGGATCGATGCGCAGCGCGCGCGCGATCATGTCGGCGTGGCTCTCGTACGCCCACACCATCTGCGGAATGCCGAAGCCGCGGAACGCGCCTGCGGGCGGAAGATTCGTGTACACCTGATACGAATCGATCCACACGTTCTCGATATCGTACGGACCTGACGCGGTGAAGCCCGATTTCTGCGTGACGCGCGGCCCGATATCGGCATACGCGCCGCCGTTCCACCACACTTCGCACTTGCGCGCGGTAATGTGGCCCGCTTCGTTCACGGCCGTTTTCATGCGGAAGGTGGTGGCGTGCTTGGTGATCGTGAAGAACTGCTCTTCCATCGTCAGCGATATCTTCACCGCGCGCCGCGACAGCAATGCAAGCGCAACCACGAGCGCTTCGAGTTTGATGTACAGCTTCGCACCGAAGCCGCCGCCCAGCAGGCCCGACTTCACACGCACGCGGTTCTCGTCCCAGCCGAGCAGGCGCGCAATCTCGATGCGCACGAACGACGGGCTTTGCGACGCCGTGTGCACCGTCAACATACCCGAGCCAAGGTCCGGTTCCGCGAGCGACACCATCGGCTCGAGCGGCGTGTGCATGACCTGCTGCGTCGTGAACGTGTCCTCGAACACATGCGCAGCTTGTGTGAAGGCAGTGTCGACGTCGCCGCGCCGCAACTGGAAGTCGAGCGCGACATTGGTGCCCTTGCGTCCCGCCAGATGCTTGAGATCGGGGAACGTGCCCGCCGGGCGCAGAAAATCGTGCACCAGCACATCCGATTGCGCGGCCTCGACCTCGTTGAACACGGCAGGCAGTTCGTCGTACTCGGCCATGATCAGATGCGTCGCTTCTTCGGCGATATGCGGATCCGCCGCGAGCACGACGGCCACGGCCTCGCCGATATAGCGCACCTTTTCCAGCGCGAGAATCGGCTGGTCGTGAAATGCCGGGCCGAAATACGGCTCGGGGATCACCTTCTTGACGTCCTCGCCCGTATAGACCGCGAACACGCCTTCCAGCTCGCGCGCGGCGCTCGTGTCGATGCTGACGATCCTGCCGTGCGCAACCGTGCTGCGAAAGATCTTGCCGTACAGCATGCGCGGCAGCACGAGATTGTGGATGTACTCCGCGCGGCCCGTCACCTTCGAGCGCGCTTCGAGCCGGTTCAACGCGCGGCCCACCTGTTTTTGTGCTGGCTGTTCTTCCAGCGTCGTTTCAATCTTCATCAGGCATGACCCTCGAATGGGGCAGCGCGTCCTTCTGCGGCGGCGAGCGCCGTGCGTACCGCGCGGCCCAGATAGACCTTCAGCAATTGCTTCTTGTAGCTCGCCGAGCCGTGAGGGTCGCCGACGATATCGAGCTGCGCCGCGCCCGCTTCGCCCGCGTCGCGCAGGATCGCGGAATCGTCGGGCGAGGCGCCACGCAGCAGCGTCTCAGCTTGCGTGAGCCGCGTCGGACGGTCTGTCGCCGCGCCGACGATCACGCTCGCGCGATCGATCTGCCGCCCTTTCATGTCCAGCACGACAGCGACGCCAAGCGCGGGCCAGTCGTGCGCCGCGCGCGTCGTGACCTTCATATAGGCAGCTGGACGTCCCGCCTGCGGCGGCACGATGACTTCGGAGATCAGTTCGTCGCGGGCCAGTACTGTTTCGTAGTAGCCCGTGCACAGTTCTTCGACGGGCACCGTGCGCTCGCCGTTCGGACCGGTGATCGTCACGCGCGCGCCGAGCGACGTCAGCACGGGTGGCATGTCCATGTGCGGATCGGCGTGACCGAGATTGCCGCCGATCGTCGCGACATTGCGCACCCGCACGTTCGACAGCGTGCGCAACGTGCGCGACAGCAGCGGCCAGCCTTCCTTCACGAGCGGTGAATGCTCAAGCGTCGCGAGACGCGTGAGCCCGCCGATGCGCAGCTCGCCGTTTGCCCCGACGCGAACCTGCGCGTATTGCGGTTCGATATCGCGCAGGCTGACGAGGCGCGTCGGCCGCAGCACGCCCGCTTTCATCATCAACATCACCGCCGTGCCGCCGCCGACCGGGCGGATATCCGGGTCTTCCGGATCGAGCAGCGCGATCGCTTCTTTCAGCGAGCGTGGCCTGGCGAGCTCAAACGGAATCATCTAATGCACTCCTTGTTTCTGTATGGGGCTAGCGCGCGCAGCCCGCGCGATCGAGCAGCGCGTGCAGTTCACGCGCCACGATATCCGGCGTCTCGAGCGGCGTGAGGTGTCGCGCTTGCGGGATTTCCGTGAACGTCGAACCGGTGATGCCTTCGTGCAGCGCGCGCGCCATCGCGGGCGTCGCGGCGTAATCTTCTTCGCCGACGATCACGCAGGTCGGCACGCGCACGTCGCGCATCAGTGCACGTCCGTCGAACGAGCCCAGCATGCGGCCCGTCGCCGCGAACGGCGCGACTTCGTTGCGCAAGAACGTATCGACGCAGCGCTGCACGACGTCGGGATGCTCGGCGCGGAAGGCGTCGCTGAACCAGCGCGTCGTCTGGAACTCGACCAGCGGCGCGAGGCCGCCCGCTTCCGCCTTCTGGGCGCGCGCGTCCCAGTCCTGCGGCGCGGTCTCGCCGTACCACGCGGTCGTGTCGATCAGGCCCGCGGCAATCGTATCGGGATAGGTCGCGGCGAACTCCAACGCGACGCAGCCGCCCATCGACGCGCCCGCGATCAGCACGTTGCGAAAGTCCGTCGCGCGCACCACGTCATACACGTCCTGCGCCAACAGCGACACGGTGTACGGGCCGGCCGGCTTGTCCGATGCGCCGTGGCCGCGTGCATCGATGGCGAGCACGGCCGCGCGCGGCATCAGCCGCTCGACGACGGGCGTCCAGAAGTGACGGTCCATCGCGAGTGAATGCACGAGGACCACGCGTACCGTGTTTTCTTTTCCGCCATAGAGGTTGTAGCCGATGCGCGTGCCGTCCCGCACGGTGACGTGGGACGAGACGACATCGGGACTGATCGGTTGATTCATTGCGTGCTCCGCAGGCTGTCAGGTGCTATCGGATGAGGTGCTACGAAATGCTGTCGGGAATGGGCCGGTGTCCGGCTCTCCGAACTCGCAGATGGATATTGCTGGCTGGCGGATGACGCGGCAAACGACGATCTTTCATGCAACGCATGAAAAGTATTCATTGGCTGCGAACGGGCGTTCTAAGTCATGTGCAGCGATCCGCCCGTGTGCGTCGCATGTGGCGTGGGGATGAATTTCTCTCATGTACGGCATGAACAATTAGCGTTTGCCCGTCGCCTGGCTCGCCGTCAATCTTGCTGCCAGAGCGTGCCGTTCCATGGCCACGCGCTGCGCGAATCCGCGGTCCCGTGGTTCTCTATCCGCCTCTCAACCAGTAAGGTCGAATGCCGTGAACTTCACCAGGAAAGTGCTGAACTCGCAGTGGGTCCGTCCGCTGCTGCTGATCGTGGCGATACTCGTCGTGTGGGATCTCGTGATCCGCATCTTCAAGATCCCGCCGTACCTCGTACCGACGCCCGAAGCGATCATGCGTCAGATCGCCATGCAATGGTCGATGCTGCTGCAGGAGTCGCTGCCGACGCTCTACGCAACGCTGGGCGGGTTTGCGCTGTCGGTATTGATCGGCGTGCCGATCGCGATGCTGGTTGCCGCGTCGCCGGTGATAGAAAGCTATCTGTATCCGCTCGTCGTGTTCTCGCAGAGCATTCCGAAAGTGGCGATTGCGCCGCTTTTTGTCGTGTGGTTTGGGTTCGGTCTCTTTCCGCGCATCTTGGTAGCGTTTCTGCTTGGCTTCTTTCCCGTGGTCGTATCGACTGTCATGGGTTTCAAGTCTGTCGAGAAAGACCTGATCGATCTAGCAAAGTCGATGGGCAGCTCGCCCGTGAAGACGTTCTTCAAGATCAGCCTGCCGCATGCACTGCCGTCAATTTTTTCCAGCATGAAGGTGTCGATCACGCTCGCCGTAGTGGGCGCCGTGGTCGGCGAGTTCGTCGGCGCGAACTCGGGCCTTGGCTTCGTGTTGCAGCGCGCGAACGGCAACTTCGACCAGCCGCTGATCTTCTCCGCGCTCGTGGTGCTGTCGGTGATCGGTGCACTGCTGTTCGTCGCGATTGACATGCTCGAGCGCGTCGCCATTCCCTGGCATGCGTCACACCGCACGCGCTCACTAGGCCGCGCTTGACACGCGCGCGCTGCGTGCTGCGTGTTGCGCTCCGCGCGCTTCGAATACCCAATTAAAACCAGGCAGGAGACGACATGAAGTCCAGAAGGTTATCGCGCATGGCAGCCGCGCTGAGCATTGCGGCGATCTGTTGTGGCAGCACGGCGGCCTATGCCAAAGACTCGCTGACGATGATGCTCAACTACACGGTCAACGGCGCCGTGGCACCGTTCTACCTCGGCAAGGTGAAGGGCTACTACGACGCCGAAGGCATCGATCTGAAGCTGATGGAAGGACACGGCTCGGGGCCGACCGTGCAGGCCGTCGCGACGCATAACGTCGACATCGGCTACGCCGACTTCAGCACGATGGTGAAAGTGGCCGCGATGGGTGCGCCCATCAAGGCGATTGGCGTACTGATGCAGGAGAACCCGACCTCCGTGGTCGGCCTTGCGGAAAAGAACATCAAAACGCCGCAGGACATCAAGGGCAAAACCGTGGCCGTCGCGCCGGGCGATGCATCGTCGCAGCTCTGGACGATGTTCATGAACAAGGTCGGCCTGAAGGATTCCGACTTCAAGACCATCACGGGCAACCCGCAGACCACCATCAATGCCGTGATTACGGGCCAGGCCGATCTGCTCGTCGGCTTTGCGACGATTCCCCTCATCTCCGTCGAGCAGGCCACGAAGAAACCAGCGCGCGCAATACTTTTTGCCGACTACAACGTGAATGTCGCGACGCTGAGCATCATCACGCGCGACGACATGATCAAGGACAATGCCGACCTGCTCAAGCGCTTCATGCGCGCCACGGCGAAGGCGGTGAACGACAGCGAAAAGGACCCTGCTGCCGCCGTCGATGCGTTGCTCAAGACGCTGCCCGCAGCCGGCTCGCGCGACACGATGATTCGCACGCTCAAGGCGACGATTCCGTTCTACCGCACGCCTGACACCGAGCAGGCGCCGATCTTCCATGTCAGCACGAAGAACATCAACGATTCGGTGGCCTCGATCGTGCAATACAGCAAGCTCGATCCGTCGGCTAACGTGCCCGCGAAGTATTACACGGGTGCATTCGTCCCCTGAGCCGCGCCTGAACCATCGCTCCCCCCCATATTGTTCATCTGAAACCGGCCCCGCTATGACCACTGTACTGAAGCTTGATGAAAAGCATTACCGATCGCCCGCACCGATGCCTGCGAAACCGCTGATCGAGTTACGCGGCGTCACCAAGAGCTACCGCAGCGCGCAGGGGATGATGCAGGCGCTCAGGCCGCTCGACTTCGATATCCGCGAGCAGGAGTTCGTGTCGATCGTGGGACCGTCCGGATGTGGCAAGAGTACCTTGCTGAAGATGGTCGCGGGGCTTGAAGAGATTTCGTCTGGGACGATGACGCTGTCGGGGCAGCCGATTCGCGGGCCGCAGAAGAATGTCGGGATTGTGTTTCAGAGTGCTGTGCTGCTGGCATGGCGGAATGTGCTGGACAATATTTTGCTGCAGGCTGAAATGCGGCGTATGCCGAAGCGCGATGCGCGTGAGAAGGCGATGAAGCTGATTGCCATGGCTGGGCTTGGCGGATTCGAGGAGAAATACCCGTGGCAGTTGTCGGGTGGCATGCAGCAGCGGGTTTCTATCTGTCGCGCGCTGCTGCACGAGCCGGCTGTGCTGTTGATGGATGAGCCGTTCGGTGCGCTCGATGCGATGACGCGGGAAAGTATGAATATGGAGTTGCAGCGGATCTGGCTGGAGTCGAAGAAGACTGTTCTTTTGATTACGCATAGCATTCCGGAAGCGGTTTTTCTTTCTGATCGGGTTTTGGTGATGTCGGAGCGGCCTGGTGCTATTGCTGCGATTTATGATATTGAGTTGCCTCGGCCAAGGCCGTTAGAGGTTATGGCTACGCCGGCGTTTTTGCATTACACCAAGACTATTCGGGCGCATTTCAATGCGCAGGGGTCGTTGGACGAGCACTAGCTTTTTTTTGTCTGCGACGCTATAGGCGTTTTTGCCTTTGCTGCGTGAGTGTCGCTGGTCGGGCTGGTTGCTTTCTTCGCTGGCATCCGGATTATGGCTTTGTGCTTCATGCGTCGCCGTTTGGTGTTTTGGCCTTTGCGCTGGCATCCGCGTTTTGTTAGCGTGCTTCAAACGTCGCCGTTCGGTGTTTTGGCCTTTGCGCGGGCATCCGCGTGATGACTTACCCCTTCAAGCGTCGCCCCTGTGCGGGGCGGCACCTACTTTTCTTTGCCGCCGCAAAGAAAAGTAGGCAAAAGAAAGCGGCTCACACCGCCAACATTTCTTCGTGCCTGAGGGCCCCCAAAGGGTCCTACGCTTCACACGGCAACATCCTTGTCTGCTTGCGTTGCCAACGCGCTGAATGAGCGCCTCACCCGCTTCGAATACCCGTGCACGGGCTAACGACAGCGAATGATATGTGCCGCCCAGGTGGCAAACTGTGTGTAGGTTGTCGCGGCGTACACGTTAGCGCTCTTACAGGGTGGAACGCGTGCGCTATCGGGTCCGAAGTGAGGCGTGTGTGGCTCTACGGCCTACACACAGTTTGCCACCTGGGCGGCCGTGGAATATCTGGCACGGCATGGTGCAGCGCGGGTGCGTGAAGCGGGTGAGGCGCACCGCAAGAGCGTTGGCAACGAACATGGGTCACATGATTGCCGTGTGAAGCGGAAGACCCTTTGGGGGCCCTCAGGCAAATACAAGAACTGGCGGTGTTAGCCGCTTTCTTTTGCCTACTTTTCTTTGCGGCGGCAAAGAAAAGTAGGTGCCGCCCCGCACAGGGGCGACGCTTGAAGCTCGACGGCAAAGCGCGGATGCCAGAGCACAGGCAAAAACACCGCCCGACAACGCCCACGCCGCAAACGCGCGAACCCGGATGCCAGCGAATGGCAAAAGCACCCAACCCGTGACAAACAGAAAAAGGCGCGCCGCAGAAAAAAAACCAGCGCGCCAGCGCCCCCCTAGAACCAGTGATTAATACCAAACGAAACACCCGTCTGCTTCTCATGCTGCGAGGGATTCAAGGTCGCATTCGTCACATACACGCCCGTGAAATGCGTATAGTCAATATCCGCATAAAGCTCGGTGCGCTTCGAGAGCAAATAACTCACCCCAAGAATCGCCACATCCTTTCTGCCGTCCACTCCATTCGTCTTATTCTTGTTGTCATAATACGCCGCAGTCACGTTGAAGAAAGGCGTCATTTGAAACCGCACCCCGCCCCATAAATACTGATTCCGCGTCATGCTATGCACGCTAGCCGGCACGTCCTGCAAATTCAGCGAATACCCCGCCATCACATCGACGGGCCCGACCGTTACCGTCCCGCCCGCGGTGTACTGATCGTTGCTGAAGTACTGACTCGACGTAGCCGACAACGGATTGGACTTGTGCGTATAGCCAGCGCCCAGCTTGAACAGTTGCGTGCGGTAATTCACGCCACCCGCCAACGTCGAGCCATGCGCGGCACTACCCGGCACGCCACCCAGCGCATATTCTCCACGAATCACCCAAGGCCCGAAAACACCACGATAGTTGATATCGTTATCGTCACGGCCCGTGTTACCACCCGAGACCGCCGTCGATTCAGTAATGCTCAGGTAATGAAAGTCGAACGGCTCAAAGTCCTTGATCAGATAATGCTGCAACGTGAACTGACGGCCCATGTCGATCTGGCCGAATGGCCCGCCAAACCCCACTGTCGACGTGCGCTGAAAGAGCTGATTGCTCGTATTGTTGTTCGCACCCGTCGACAGCACGTAGCCCGCTTCCAGATTGAAGCGCACATAATAGCCACCGCCGATGTCCTCCTTGCCTTCGAAGCCCCAGCGGTTCGAGTTGTAAACGCCGTTGGAAGCCATCGACAGCGCAGCGCCACCCGACTTCGTTCCGTTCACGAGATTCCGTAACCCGCCATCCAGAGACCCATACAACGTGACACTGCTCTGCGCATGAACCGCGCCGCCCGAAAGACCAAGCAAAGTCAACGCTGTCAGCGAACGCCTCAGGCTGCTTATGCGCGCCGCGGAAACTACTCCTCCTTTTTCGTCCATATCTCCTCCATCAATGTCGTTGTATTCATGTGGCGGGACGTGCGGGATGTGACGCTTCCCGCGCCGTCCACCGTGGATGTGCGTCAGCGTCTCGCGTGCACTGCCGTTCGATGTTCTGTCCGCTCCTGTCGGCCAATCATCGACACCCACGCGAGACGCTCCGCTGATGCTGCTCTGGCAGGACCGCTTTCGGCGGCCGCTTACATGTCCTTCTTTTCCTCGAAGTACCAGTCCGAGTCCTTGTTGATCCATTCGGGACCCACACGTTGACGCGTCTGTTCTTCACCCGTCTTGAAGTACTCGCTCTTCACCGCGCGCTGCGCCATCGATTCGTTGCGCTCGTCCCAGTCGCCCATCGACACGCCGTACCACGGCCATTCGGGACGCAACGCCGGCAAGCCCAGCTCTTCCCAGATCGCCTTTGCGTTTTCCATGTACGGCTTCGTCGGCAGCGACAACGGCGGCAGCTTTTCCTTGCGCGTCGCATTCATCAGGATCACGCCGTCCACGGCGTCGTCGCCGCGCTGCGCGCCCGACGTGCGCGGACCATGCCCCGTGTCACGCCCATGCAGGATCTGCACGTCCTTGATTGCATTCATCCGGTAACTCATCGACCAGAAGATCGCATCGCTGTTCTCCGGGTTGATGTCGTTGCTGACGGCCACGACCAGCTTGCCCACGGCGGGCTGTAGCGAGGCAGCGCCCATCAGCGCGCGCCAGATCTCCGTTTCAGTGGCCTTCTCGCTGAAAACGACAATTACGAGCTTGCGCAGATTCGTGAGCGGCTCGTGCATCACGACCTTTTCCACGCTGGAAATACGCAGCGAGTTGCGCAGGTGATCGAGGAACAGCGGTTCGAACGCAACTTTCTTCACCAGCGAGCTTTCACTCGGCGTCACCTGGCTGATGATCGACACGAGGTGCGCATTCTTGCGGCGCGTAATCGCCGTGACGTTCATGTACGGATTGAATTCCTGCAGGTTCACGTGACCGTGCGACTCGCCGAAAGGTCCTTCCGGTTCGAGCGTATCCGTCGGCACGAAGCCTTCGATCACGATTTCTGCGTCGGCGGGCACGAGTAGATCATTGGTCTTGCACTTCACGACGCGCAGCGGCTCGCCAAGAATCGCGCCCGCGACGCCGAGTTCGTCCACGTCGATCGGCAGCTTCTGCACGGAACAGAACGACACGGCCGGATGTCCGCCGATCACCAGCGCGGCAGGCATTGGTTTGCCCATGGCCTTGTATTTGAGCCAGTGCTGATAGATGCCCTGCCCCATTTCAATCGACGGATTGCAGCCGACCCGGCGCTTGCCCTTGATCTGCCCGCGATACGTGCCCATGTTCTGGATGCCGTTCTCCGGATCGACGGAGATGTATTGCGAGCAGGTCGTGTATGGCGCGTTGTCGAAGCCCGGCGTCGAAATCGGAATCGGCAGATGTTCGAGACCCTGTCCGTCGACGTCGAGATCGTCGCCGATGAAACACACTTCCTGGCACGGCGCTTCATCCACGGTGACGGGATCGATCGGGTGTCCCTTCGCGTATTGCCACTTCTTGCCAATCTCGTCGACGGGTACGCCCATACCGATCGAATACACCTCCCGGTTGATCGACAGCGCGCCGACGACGACAGGCAGTTCGAACCGGCGTCCCTTGCTGTCGACGACGTTATGGAATACGAAGGCCTTGCGGTCCGATTCGGGAATGCCGCCGCGCAACTGCCAACGTACGAGCGGATGCAGCTCGGTGTCCTTGTTGATCTCGCGATGGACGTGGATGACGAGACCTTTTTCTTCCAAGGCCTGCAAGTGTGTCTGGAAGGAAGGGAAATTTTTCATGGTTGTCCGGTTAATGCATTTGATTACACACAACTCATTCGTCAAGTTCTCGTGCGTACCTGAGTCCGGCGGCGAAATCCATCACTCGCTGCAGACCTTGCCAGATGGTCTTGACTCCGGGTTCGCCATCGCCTTTGCGCGCCAGGAAGCCACCCAGCATGGCGACCAGACGCACGGCCTCATTCATTCGCGGTGGCGTCCTGGGTGGTTTCTTTTTGTTCAGAATGTATGCCGCGCGCCATTCATCGCGCTCGAACAGTAGTTGCGCGTCAAGGTCCGGGCAGGTTCGACCCAGTCGCATCAGCCGGGCGATACGCCACGCGACCACCATGTACAGCGCCAGGGCGCGTTCAAGCCGCGCCTTCGATGTGAGCTGCAACGCCTCGACCCGACAGCCGTTCTTGAGTACGTGAAAGAACAGTTCCACCTCCCAGCGCGCCCGGTACCAGTCAATCAGCTGCGCCGCCGCATCAAGGTCGTTCGCATGGCGGTTACTCAGCAGCCGCCATTCGAGCGGCTTGACGCCTGCCGGCGGGTCGAGTTCCCGGGCGACGATACACGTGACGCTCACCACGTCGCCGGCCGCATCGGGCAACGCGACACGCTGCGCCCACACCTGCTGGCGGACCGTGCGCGCCGGCTGAGCCTGACGGGCCGCCAGCGTAAAGTGAATTGTGCCCAAGGGCTTGCCCGCCGTAACCTTGTTCCACAGTTTGCCGCCTTCGGGCAGGGTGCGATTGTGTTGCGAGCGCAGCAGCCAGTCGGCCGGGTTGTCCAACTCGCGCGCCTTGACCATCAACGCCATGATGTCCGACTCCCGGTCAGCCACGTACACGAGCCGCGTGGCAGGCAGCGCCGCAGCCTGTTCGGCAACCCGCTCATATCCTTCGATCCAGCGAATACTTTCCTTGAGGCCTGCACGCACACCATCCGCGCCTTTGGGTTCGCGTGCCCACATGAAGGCGTCAAGCACGCCCAGCGGCTCGCGCGATGGCGTGACCGCGTAAGTCGGGTGCAGATACATCCCGCGCTGGGCCTCATACGACAGCGGGCCCAGACCCGTAATCGTCTGGCCGTTAAAGTCCAGCTCCGTTGTATCCTGGATGCATAGCACCACTTCGCAAGCTCGCATCCGCTCGGCCGAGCTTTGCCAGTGGGGCGCCAGAATATCGCGCCAGTCCAGTTCATCCTGAGCCAGAAACCGGTACGCCCCGGCCGTCTCCGCCCAGCCGCCGCATGCGTTAGGTATGCTTGCCGTCGGCTTCTGCGCGAGCCGCTCCGCCAGCAGCACGGCGCGCGCGTTCAGACGCTGATCGCCCAGGTCGATGTCCTTGAATTCTGCCGCTGCCCAGCTCGCTGCCTCTTGCTTCATGCGCCGCCCAAAATGCGACAGTAAACGACACTCCGAAGCAGTTTACAACCCAATCCGCTATGTCATTGACCGTAAACGACTTTCTCGGCGCCTACAGACTTATGTGTAATGGGATGCGGTTAATGATCAAGGGGAATGCATCGCAAACCGGCCAGCCTCACGGATTCGCCTGTCGGATTGCATGGTGTGAGTCGAGCAACGGTCGCCGTCACATGAGGTGCCCGGGCAGCACGGCGGCAGACAAGTACCGCTGTTCGGCAGACGCTGCTTGACGAGTCGCGCGGCATGACATGCGGGACTGTGAGCGCAGACTGAGCCAGAACCTGTCCCCTCGCAAACGGTGATTTCTCATGTGCGCCATGAACGGATTTCATCCGTGGCAGAGCGCACCGTCGTAGGCCGAATGCGTGCTCAGACGATGAAAAGGCTTCATGCCACGCATGAACAGATTTCGTTTGAAGCGCGTTGGCGTGTCATTCAATCTTCATGGAGGCGTATGCCGCCTGTCGCGCACATGTTTTCTTGCTGATGGGGCGCACGGCATACGATGCATCGCGAAGCGGCACACGCATGCGCGGCACGGGTTCAACGAGAGACGATGGATATGGAACGACGCAAACGTATCGTGGTGGGAATCAGCGGCGCCTCAGGCGTGATCTACGGCGTCCGGCTGCTCGAGATGCTGCGCGAACTGAATGTGGAATCGCATCTCGTCATGAGCCGCTCGGCCCAGATGACGCTAGCGTATGAAACGGATCTGCGCACAGCCGACGTGCAGGCGCTGGCTCACGAACACTATCCGAACGCCGATATCGGTGCCGCCATTTCGAGCGGTTCGTTTCGCGTGGACGGCATGGTCGTCGCGCCCTGTTCGATGAAGACGCTCGCGGAGATCGCGACGGGCAACACGGGTTCGCTGTTGTCGCGCGCCGCGGATGTGATGCTCAAGGAGCGTAAGCGGGTTGTTCTGATGGCGCGCGAGACGCCACTGCATCTCGGGCATCTGCGCAACATGACGGCCGTCACGGAAGCGGGCGCGATTATCTATCCGCCCGTGCCTGCCTTCTACGCGCGGCCCGACAGTC
This sequence comes from Paraburkholderia hospita, assembly GCF_002902965.1. Classification (GTDB taxonomy): domain Bacteria; phylum Pseudomonadota; class Gammaproteobacteria; order Burkholderiales; family Burkholderiaceae; genus Paraburkholderia; species Paraburkholderia hospita. The sequence continues at coordinate 1,949,528 of NZ_CP026107.1, forward strand.
TCGAATCGATGATCGATCACACGCTCGGACGCGTGCTCGATCTGTTCGACATCGATACGGGTACAGTCAAGCGCTGGACAGGCGAGTTCACCCATCGGCTTGTCAGCGTCGCGAATGGATGACGAGTTCGAACGAGGATGGCATCCTCGTTCGTTCCCGCAATCGGACGCTATCGATGGCGGAAGACGGGAGCGCGCTTGGCGAGAAATGCAAACATGCCTTCCTTTTGCCCTTCGGTAGCAAACGCAGCGTGGAAGAGCCGACGCTCGTGCAGCACACCTTCATTTAGAGGAGTCTCGAACGCCCGATTGACCGCCTCTTTCGCAAGCCGCACCGCAGGCAGGTTGTAGCCAGCGATGGTATGCGCCGCCTCCAGCGCGGTTTGCAGTAACTCGGTTGACGGAACCACGCGCGCCACGAGGCCGGCTGCGTATGCCTCGTCGGCACGCAAGTTTCTGCCAGTGAGAATCAGGTCCATTGCCAGCGACTTGCCAACGGCGCGCGCCAGACGCTGGGAACCGCCAATGCCGGGCAAAATACCGAGCTTGATCTCCGGTTGCCCGAATTGGGCATCATCGGCCGCGATGATAAAGTCACATGCCATCGCCAGCTCGCATCCGCCGCCCAGCGCATAGCCGCCTACCGCCGCGATGATTGGCTTCGAGATCGTTCGAATGCGGTCCCACTCGGCGAAAAGGTCGTTCGCGTGCCATTCGGCAAAGGTCTTCCCGGCCATTTCCTCGATGTCGGCACCTGCCGCAAATGCACGCGCATTGCCCGTGATGACGATCGCGCCAATTCCATCGTCCTTGTCAAATGCGCTCAGCGCTGCCAGCACCTCGCGCGACATCTCCACGTTAAGCGCATTCAATTGCTTGGGACGATACAGCGTAATCAGTCCCACGCGCTCTCTTCGATCGATCTTGATCGTTTCGTATGTATCGCTTTCCGATGTGCCTTTACCGGTATCTCCATTCACGCCAACAACGGCGGGGTCGGTACTCGTTTCGATCACTTGCATTTTGCTTTGCCTGGCGGATGCGCCACGTACTGCGGGAACTTCGGTCGACATAGTTTCACCTGTCAGTTCAAGTTTGCGGTGTCATGCTGCGAGATTTGCGGAGCGCCTCGGTTCACTGTCATCTGATTGCGAATCAGCCTGCGACGCGTAGGCGCCCGACGAAGCCATCAATTCGGCCAGAATCGCCTCTCGGTGCTGGTCCACCGCCGGCGCTCTCCTGACCACCGTCACATCCTCATCGGGCGAAGTACTCATCTTGATCGGGTTGCCCGCCGTCTTTACCTTCCGCTCCGACTCGCCCTGGACATGAATGAACATGTTGCGTGAGAGCAGCTGCGGGTGCTCGATGACCTTGTCGATCGTGTTGATCGGCCCGCACGGCACGCCAGCCTCGTTCAGCTTGTCGAGCCAGACGTTGACGGGTGCGGTGCGAGTGACACGCTCGATCGCCTCGATCATCGCGGGCCGGTTCTGGACGCGAAGATCGTTGGTGAGGAATCGCGAGTCGAGTGCCACTTCCGGCACGCCGAAGGCATCCGCCATCAACAGAAAGAGCTGATCGTTGCCGGCAGCAATGATGAATCGATCATCCTTCGCTGCGAAACTTTCGAATGGCGCCAGCGACGGATGCGCGTCGCCGAACCGGGATGGCACCTTGCCTTCCACGTCGAACCGGGCAAACGCCGTTTCCATCAACGCGGCCTGGCAATCGAGCATCGAGATATCCACGTGTGTGCCCTGCGCATCCCGCGAGCGCTTGTAAAGACCCGCGAGAATGCCGACCGCGGCAAACAGCGCGGCGCCGAGATCGCCCAGCGCCGTGCCCACACGTGCGGGCTGCGAGTCGGGCCAACCTGTCAGGCTCATGACACCGCCCATCGCCTGCACCACCGTGTCATAGCCCGGCAAATCCTTGTACGGCCCGGTATGGCCGAAGCCCGAGATCGACGCATAGACGATATGCGGGTGCGTTCTTGCCAGCTGCTCTGCGCCGTAGCCAAGCCGGTCCATCACGCCGGACCGGAAGTTTTCGACCACGACGTCGGCCTGGTCCAGCAACCGCTCGAGCAGTTCGCGGTCGCGCGGAGATTTGAAATCGAGCGCAATGCTCTCCTTTCCTCGGTTGAAGCACATGAAGTACGCCGACTCGCCGTCAACGAACGGACCGAACGCACGCGTGTCGTCTCCCGTTCCCACACGTTCGATCTTGATGACGCGCGCCCCCAGATCGGCAAGCATCATTGCGCAATACGGACCGGACAGTACGCGCGAGAAATCGATAACGGTGATTCCTTCAAGGGGCAAACGCTTCTTTACCCCAGTCTTGTTCTCAGGCACAAGCACCTCCTGGTTGCGTTGAATCAAATGCCTTTCTGAATCCAGGCCGAAGCCTTTTCGGCGATCATCATCGTGGGGCAACTCGTGTTGCCGCTGGTGATCGTCGGCATCACGCTCGCGTCCACCACCCGCAATCTGGCTACGCCGCGCACGCGAAGATGGCTGTCGACGACGACGTTCGGATCTGCGAGATTGCCCATCGTCACGGTACCGACAGGGTGAAAAATCGTGGTGGCGATCTCTCGCGCCAGGTTTTCGAGTTCCTCGTCCGACTGATATTGCGGACCCGGCTTGTACTCTTGCGGCTTGTATGCGGCAAGGGCAGACTGGCTTGCGATGCGTCGCGTCAGGCGAAGACTATCTACAGCGACTTTTCGGTCTTCACCGGTACTGAGATAGTTCGGGGCTATAGCGGGTGCATCTTCGAAATTTCCGCTCCTGATATGAACAGTGCCCCTGCTTGTCGGGTTCAGGTTGGCAACGCTGGCCGTGAACGCCGGGAACGTGTGCAGCGGTTGACCGAACGCGTCGAGGCTCAACGGTTGCACGTGATACTCGAGATTCGCGTGCTTCCTTGACGGATCGCTACGTGCAAAGGCTCCCAACTGCGACGGCGCCATGCTCATCGGGCCCGTCCGGTGCAATGCGTATTCAAGGCCGATCTTCGCCTTGCCGAGCATGCTCGACGCAAGCACATTCAGCGTCTCGCAGTTTTCAACCTTGTACACCGCGCGAATCTGCAGATGGTCCTGCAAATTCGTGCCAACGCCCGGTGTGTTTTGAATGATGTCAATGCCGTGCTTCTTCAGGTGAGACGCGAGTCCAATACCCGAGTGCTGCAGAATATGGGGCGATCCGATCGCGCCCGCGCTCAGTACCACTTCGCGCGCTGCATTCACCGAAACAAGCTCGCCATCGCGAACAATCTCCGCGCCCGTGCAGCGCAGGCCACCGCTTTCGTCGCGCACGATCGTGAGTTTCTTCACGCGGGCGTTCGTCCACGTCGTGAGATTTGACCGGTGTTTGATCGGACGCAGAAATGCCTTCGACGTGTTCCATCGCCAGCCGTTTTTTTGTGTGACGTCGAAGTAGCCGACGCCGAAATTGTCGCCGGTATTGAAGTCGTCGATGAACGGAATGCCCGCCTGCGCCGCCGCTTTGCTGAACGCATCCAGGATATCCCACTTAAGACGCTGCTTTTCGACGCGCCACTCGCCACCGCTCGCATGCACTTTTGCAATGGCGGCCGTGTTGCCGTTGAGCAGACCGCGCTGCTCGGGGTCGAGCTTATAAAAGTCTTCATGCGCCATGAAGTCCTTCAGCGAGTTATCCCAGGTCCATTCGGGATTCCCCGTCAATTCGGCCCAGTGGTCGTAATCGCGCGCCTGGCCACGCATGTAGATCATGCCGTTGATACTGGAACACCCACCCAGCGTTTTGCCACGCGGATAGAGAATCTGCCGGCCATTGAGCCCCTTGTCCGGCTCAGTGCGGAATTGCCAGTCCGTACGTGGATTGCCGATGCAGTACAGGTAACCGACGGGAATGTGAATCCACATGTAATCGTCGGCACCGCCTGCTTCGACCAGGAGAACATTTCTGGTCTTGTCGGCGCTCAGTCGATTTGCCAGCAGACTCCCGGCAGATCCAGCCCCGATAACAACATAATCAAATGTCTTGCTTGGCATCTCGCAACCACCATTGAAAACGTTTAGCTATACGAACTATGATGAACCACCATCGACGCTGACGATGTAATTAGACCGATCGTCTATAAAAAGGCAAAAAAATTTGAGTTACTTCAGTGCGGCGAAAAAACCGTTCGCGAACGTCCGTAGTGCCGCAGGGTCACCGTCCAGTTTCGCCCTGAGCACCGCCCCTTCCCAACCAATCCAGAAAAATGCGGCTACGCTCGCACAATCGGTTTTGCGCGGGATCTCGCCGGCCGCTCGCGCTTCGAGTAGGCATCGCGCCGTTCGTGCTTCCCAATCTATGAACACTTCACGCAGACGCTCGCGATAGCCTTCGGGCAGCACGCCCATCTCTTGTCCAAGATTGCCGACCAGACACCCCCGTTTGAAGCGATAACGTCGCATCCCCGCCTCAGCGTCCATGACGAAGTCGTGTAGCCGCTCGAGAGGCGACCTTCGTTCATTCGTCAGAATGCGGTCCAGTTTCTTCGCGAAGTACGCGGCATATCGGTCGATCAACTCCAGACCGAACGCTTCCTTGCTGGCAAAGAAATGATAGAACGAGCCCTTCGGCACATCGGCATTACGCAATATCTCTTCGATACCGGTGGACGAAAAGCCTTTTTCCGTCAACACGGCAACGCCGGCCCGCAACAGCGACTCGCGGGTCTCGCTATAGCCTGCAAGCTCCTTCGGGGGGCGCCCTCTGCGGCGCGGAATGGTCGGCGTGTTCATGTAGCGGATATTAGACCGCTCGTCTCAGAAATTCAAGCGCGCAGATGAAATAGTGGCAGCTTCGACGGTACGAACGGTCATGCTTGACTCGTTGCGCACGCTGCATGAGGCATGCACAACAGTTTTGCCCGTCGGGAATAAATCGCCAATCAGCACGGTATTGCCTGGTGCGTCCACAGCGTTGCGGGCCTTCGCCCACTGGGCGAGAGGCGCCTTTCTATGCGAATTGTGAGCATCGTTGGCACGTTCGACAGACGCGCGTGGACAGACCCAACAACAATGCTTTCCAGTTATCCACCTTAATCTGGCGCCGGTGGATACCTACACTGCATTCACCGGTTCGCAAACGGGATCGTTTGAAGACCGAACCAAATACTGGAGGTAACTATCATGAAGTCGCTCATCCAAGCCGTTGTTATTGCCGCTGCCCTCGCTGCCCCCTTAGCCGCATTCGCCCAGTCGAACCAGCCGATCACCCGCGCGCAGGTACGCGCCCAACTCGTTCAGCTCGAAAAGGCTGGGTATCATCCTGGCGATGGTGACAACACCACCTATCCGGAAGAGATTCAGGCAGCCGAGGCAAAGGTCGCTGCGCAGAACAATGCGTCAGGCATCGGTGGCGTCACGAGCGGATCGTTTGGCGCGGGTCACGCGGCCGTCTCGAAGGCGGACTGGGACGCGATGTACAACCGTCCGTAACATGCACGCGACCTGATACGGAAACGGGCCTACGGTCGTTGCCGTATCCGATAGCAGGCCCGAGTCGTTCTACAACACCTCCGCCGTCGAGTTCCCTCTCGACGGCTTCGCACAGACCTCAAAGGTCTGTGCGTCTTTTTTGATTCGCCGAGACCCAATCAGAACCGTGCGCGCATACCCACGGTGCCGACAACCTGATTGGCCGTCGACGACGCCCCACCCGAGTTGTTGATAAATGCCACATAGCCGTGGCCAGTTGTGTGCTGGTACATCGCTTCGGCGTACACGTCCGTGCGCTTCGAAAACGAATAGACCGCCTGTAAATTAACCTGATTCCATTTCGGATCTGCGCCGAAGGTCGTGGTTTGTGATACGTGTCCGTCTGTGTATGTGTACGACGCGCCGAGAGCGAGTGCGTGCGTGATTGCATATTTCACGTTTAGATCGTAGTTGTCGAAGCGGAGCGTGCCATTATTGGACCCAAACGACTGAGTGCCCTGGAACTGGCTATGAGAATAGGCGAACCCGACAACGGCGGGACCATAGCTATAGTTGATGGCGGCCGCCGCGGTGCGTTGTACTTCGGCTCCAAGCTGGAACCCGCCGGTCCCGTTTGCAGCGGATTCGGCTGTGTCGATAGCGCCCGTGGTCGCGGTAGTCGAGTTCGATCCATTTAACTGCAGGTAGGCCGCCGCAATATTCAACGGTCCGCTGCTGTAGATTGCGCCCACGCTGTAAGCACGATTGTTTGCAAAGTTCTGGTTGTTCGAGAAAGCGTACAGGCCGCCAAACTTGAAACCGTGATAGTCGGTGCTGGTGTATTTGATTGCATTGTTTATTCGGAACGAGTGATCGAAATTGTCGTTGTCGAACGGGTGAGCAAACCCTGTGTCGCCTAAGGTTCCCGATACGCCCGACAACGGCGCGACGAAATCCGTCAGGAAGTCGTATTGACGCCCCAATGTCAACGTGCCGAACATGTCGCTCCTGATACCCACGAAAGCCTGCCTGCCAAAAAGCCGACTGTTTTGCGCGAGCTTACCGTTCTGCACGTTGAAACCATTTTCCAGAACGAAGATTGCATGCAGACCGCCACCAAGGTCTTCAGATCCGCGAATGCCAAATCGGCTTCCATTTATTTCGCCGCTGGTCGTCTGGAACAGTGAACCATGCGATGTGCCCTTCACCACGTTGTTTGTGTACATGAGCCCTGCGTCGATGAGACCATAGAGCGTCACGGAGTTCTGTGCGTGCGCAGCAGTCGTTGCAGCCACCGAGATTGCGAGAACAGCGATTCGTTTCATTTGACACCTCTTGCTTGAAAGAAATCGACCTCGTCTAGTGACGAATCGTCAATAGCGTGTGGTGTTCAAATCCTCGGAAAGTACCTTTCTGGCTGCTCAAGAAGCGGGTATTTATTTTTGTGAAAGCAGATTGTCAAATAACATATTTATATTTTTATGCAGCCGAAATACCGGATTCTTTTCATCCATTTATGATTGAAAATTCTCGGGACGAAAATACACGCATGAATCACATGAGAGCGCAAACGCGGCTAGGCGTCGATTGCACTTTTGTATTGGCTGTCATACTTTGGTTTAGTTGGCGTTCCGCTCTGAGCCGCGAACACACTTAAGGCGCGGCGCTCCAGTTATCAGCGCGCGTCTTGACATGTGACGGGTGACGTTTGCATCTACCGTATAGGGCTTATCCGCTCACCGGATGCTCACTTGATACTCTCGCGAAACCACTTCGGATGATGCTTGCGCGCCCAGCCGAGCGTCACCGTGCCACGCACCATCGCGCCGATCGAACCCTTCACCCATATCGCCGCGTAGATATGCACGATGATGCTGCAGATCAGCACGAACGCGGTTACGGCATGAATCACAGCCGCGACGCGCACCACTTCAATCGGGAAATAGAACGCGAAATACGCACGCCAGATGACGATGCCGCTCAGCAGCAACAGCAGCAGGCATAGCACCAGCACAAAGAACAGCAGCTTCTGCCCGGCGTTGTATCTGCCAACTTCGGGCAGCCGGTCTTCGCGGTTGGTGAGCACATCGTTGATCTGTCGCAGCCATTGCCGGTCGTCGGCATCGAGATAGTTGTGATGCCAGAAGCGCAGCGCAAGAATCATGAACGACACGAACATCACGAGGCCGATGAACGGATGCAGGATGCGCGTCCATTGCCCGCCGCCGAACAGCGCGGACAGCCAGAACATCGACGGATGAAACAGCGCCAGGCCCGACAGCGCGAGCAAAACGAAGGTGATCGCCGTGATCCAGTGGTTCGTGCGCTCGTTCGGCGTATAGCGTACGATCAGGTCCGGGTTCTCATGCCGATGATGTTTCATTTGACGGGCTCCTCGGGCTTGTGCTCGCGACGTTCGCGGATATCGTGCGCGGCGTTGCGGGCGGCGTCCTCGTCTTCTTCGCTGACCTCGTTCGGACCGATGCGCGTGTAGTGGAAGAAGCCCGCCAGCGCCGTCAGCGCGATCGCCGCGACGCCGAGCGGCTTCGCAATGCCTTTCCACAGCTTCACGAACGGGCTGATATGCGGATCGTCAGGCAAGCCGTGGTAGAGCGAAGGCTGGTCCGCGTGATGCAGAACGTACATCACGTGCGTGCCGCCCACACCGGCCGGGTTGTACAGTCCCGCGTGTTCGAAGCCGCGCTCCTTCAGGTCGACGATGCGCTCTTCCGCGTGCTGGATCATGTCGACCTTGGTGCCGAATACGATCGCGCCCGTCGGGCAGGTCTTCACGCACGCCGGTTCCTGGCCGACACCGACGCGGTCCGAGCAGAGCGTGCACTTGTAGACGCGATGATCCGCCTTTGATAGCCGCGGAATATTGAACGGGCAGCCCGCAATGCAGTAGCCGCAGCCGATGCAGTTCTCCTCGTGGAAATCCACGATGCCGTTCGTGTACTGCACGATCGCGCCCGGCGATGGACACGCCTTCAGGCAACCGGGATCTTCGCAGTGCATGCAGCCGTCCTTGCGGATCAGCCATTCGAGATCGCCTTTCGGGTTCTCGTACTCGGTGAAGCGCATCACCGTCCACGAATGCTCGGTGAGATCGCGCGGGTTGTCGTAGACGCCCGTCGTGATGCCGACCTCGTCGCGCAGGTCGTTCCACTCCATGCACGCTGTCTGGCACGCCTTGCAGCCGATGCACTTGGTCACGTCGATGAGTTTCGCGACCGTGCCCGTCACCGGCTCGCGCACCGACGTCGGCTGCACGGTCGTGGCGGAGAGGCGTTTGATATCGAGCGATTGAAATGCCATGACGCCTCCCTATGCCTTCTCGATTTTCACGAGGAACGACTTCGATTCCGGCGTCTGCGAATTTCCGTCGCCCACGGCAGGCGTCAATGTGTTGGTGATATAGCCAGGCTTCGTGAGCCCCTTGAAGCCCCAATGCAGCGGAATGCCGACCGTCTGCACCTTCTTGCCATCGATCATCAATGGCTTGATCCGTTTCGTCACGACCGCGACTGCCACGATGTATCCGCGCTTGCTCGACACCTTTACGCGATCCCCGGCGACAACACCAATTTCTTTCGCCAGGTCCTCGCCGATCTCCACGAACTGCTGCGGCTGCACGATCGAATTCAAACGTGCGTGCTTGGTCCAGAAGTGGAAGTGTTCGGTCAGACGATAGGTAGTGCCCGTATGCGGGAATTCCGGTGACTTGCCAAGCGCCGCACGATCGTCGGGAAATACGCGCGCAGCCGGGTTACTCGTCGCCAGTGGATTGTTCGGATGGAAGGTGTTGTAGCCGAGCGGTGTCTCGAACGGCTCGTAGTGCTCGGGGAACGGCCCTTCGTTCATCGCATCGCGTGCGAAGAACCGCGCGACGCCCTCCGCGTTCATGATGAACGGATTCATGCCGTTCTCGGGCGGCTCGTCGATCTTGAAGTCGGGGATGTCGGGCCCGCTCCAGCTCGTGCCGTTCCATGCAATCAGCTTGCGCTTCGGGTCGAACGGCTTGCCGCTCAGGTCGCACGACGCGCGGTTGTACAGCACGCGCCGGTTCGCAGGCCATGCCCATGCCCAGTTCAGCGTCTGGCCGATGCCCGTCGGGTCGCTATTGTCGCGCCGGCCCATCTGGTTCCCGTTCTGGGTCCATGCGCCGCAGAAGATCCAGCAGCCGCTCGTCGTCGTGCCGTCGTCCTTCAGCTGCGCAAAGCCGGCCAGCTGATCGCCTTTCTTGACCAATACTCTGGATGCATCTTTCGGGTCCGTGATGTCGGCGAGTGCGCGGCCGTTGTACTCCATTGCGATCTCTTCGGGCGTCGGGCTGTCGGGGTCTGCGTACGGCCAGTCGAGCTTCACGATCGGATCGGGATACTTGCCGCCCTGCTCCACATACGCCTTGCGCATGCGCAGAAATAGACCCGACATGATTTCCAGATCGCTGCGCGCCTCATCGGGCGGTTGTGCGCCTTGCCAGTGCCATTGCAGCACGCGGCTCGAACTGACGAGCGAACCGCGTTCCTCCGCGAAGCAGTTGGTCGGCAGCCGGAACACTTCCGTCTGGATCTTCGATGCATCGACGTCGTTGTATTCGCCGTAGTTCTTCCAGAACTCCGAGGTTTCCGTCGCGAGCGGGTCCATGATGACGAGCCACTTCAGCCTCGCGAGGCCCGCCGACGTCTTCGCCTTGTTCGGCGCGGCCGCGAGCGGATTGAAGCCCTGGCAGATATAGCCATTGACCTTGCCCTGATTCATCAGCTCGATCATCTGCATCAGGTCGTACGGCTTGTCGAGCTTCGGCAGGTAGTCGTAGCCCCAGTTGTTATCGGCCGTCGCGGCAGCGCCCCACCATGACTTCATCATGCTGACGAAAAACGCGCGGTAGTTCCTCTAATAGCTCAGCTGGTTCGGCCGTAGCGGTTGCGCTGCGCGCTTCTTGATATAGCCGTCGAAATCCTGCTCCGGCTCGGTCGGCAACGTCATATAGCCGGGCAGCGAGTTCGACAGCAGCCCGAGATCGGTCAAGCCCTGGATGTTCGAGTGGCCGCGCAATGCGTTCATTCCGCCGCCCGCGATGCCGATATTACCCAGCAGCAGTTGCACCATCGCGCCCGTGCGGATCATCTGCGCGCCGACAGAGTGTTGCGTCCAGCCGAGCGCGTAAAGAATAGTGCCAGCACGGCCCGGCGTTGAGGTAGTCGCGAGCGTCTCGCAGACGTGCAGGAACTTCTCCTTCGGCGTGCCGCAGGTCTTTTCGACCATCTCGGGCGTGTAGCGCGAGTAGTGCTGTTTGAGCAGGTTGTACACGCAACGCGGATGCTGCAGCGTCATATCGACTTTTGCGTAACCGTCGTCGCCGCGCTCGTAGTCCCACGTCGTTTTGTCTGGGTACTTGTGCGCGTTCGCGTCGTAGCCGGAGAAGATGCCGTCGTTGAACGTAAAGTCTTCACGGACAATGAACGCAAAGTCCGTGTAATTCTTCACGTACTCGTGCTGGATCTTGTCATTGGTCAGCAGATAGTTGATCACGCCGCCAAGAAACGCGATGTCGGTGCCCGTGCGGATCGGCGCATAGAAGTCCGCGATGGAAGCCGTACGCGTAAAGCGCGGATCGACGACCATCAGCTTCGCCTTGTTGTGCGCCTTCGCCTCGGTCACCCATTTGAAACCGCACGGGTGCGCCTCGGCCGCATTGCCGCCCATCACCAGAATCACGTCCGCGTTCTTGATGTCGACCCAATGGTTCGTCATCGCTCCACGGCCAAACGTCGGGGCAAGACCTGCCACCGTCGGGCCGTGTCAGACACGCGCCTGGTTGTCGAACGCAAGCATCCCCATGCTGCGGATGGCCTTGTGCGTCAGATAGCCGACCTCGTTGCTGGCCGCCGACGCCGCCAACATGCCCGTGGTCAGCCAACGGTTGACCGTTTTGCCGTCTTCCGTCTTCTCGATGAAGTTCGCGTCGCGGTCTTCCTTCATCAGCTTCGCGATGCGGTCGAGCGCGTCGTCCCACGAGATGCGTTGCCACCGATCGGAACCGGCCGCACGATACTCGGGATACTTCAGACGGCTCGGGCTATGGATGAAGTCGATCAGGCTCGCCCCTTTCGGGCACAACGTGCCGCGATTGACCGGGTGGTCCGGGTCGCCTTCAATGTGAATGATGCTGGCAGTCGCGTTCTTCGCGCCGTCGCCAAGGCCGTACATCAGGATGCCGCAGCCGACGGAGCAATAAGGACACGTGTTGCGCGTTTCGGTAGTACGAGCCAGTTTGTACTGTCGGACTTCGGCGAGCGCGGGTTCCGGCGAGAAGCCCATCAGGGCCAAACTCGATCCGGCCAGCGTGCTCGCCGTCACCTTCAGAAACTGACGGCGGGACATTTGCAACATGGTCGCCTCTCGTCTGGTGCTTGAGCAAGTGGCGAAAGTATATGTCGCTTCTCGTATCGCGTATTTGGAGGGTACGTGGCCACTTCCTTGCGTGCCCAACGACTCAACTTCTATTTCCGTGGCTCGAGTTCATGTCGCAGTCCGCGTCGAGTCGTTGACCGCGTTGAAGCATGCTGTATCGCTATATGATTCTTCCGAGCAAGCCTGAAAGGCTTACCCAGTAAGGTTTCGAGCGAGTGTTCGTTCCTACCGTCGCGCGCTGCTCCGCGTTTGTCGCTTCAATGCACCATCAAAATGGGCTGATCCCTGACATCCCCCCGTCTACTGCCAGATCGGCGCCCGTCATATACCGCGATGCATCCGACGCGAGAAAGAGGATGGCTGCAGCAATTTCATCGGGCTTAGCCGGCCGCTTCATCGGAATGACATTCGACCATTGCAGCAGTTGCGCGTTGGATATTCCCAATGTATCGAAGATCGGCGTATCCGCAACCCCGGGTGAAATGCTGTTGACGCGTATGTCGTGCTCGACGAACTCGGCGGCAAAGCTCTTTGCGAGCGAAACCACCGCTGCTTTCGACGCACAATACGCGGAGAAATGCTTCGTGCCCTGATTGGCCGCAAGCGACGCAACAAGGATGATCGATGCAGGTCGAGCGAGAAACGGCAGCGACTCGCGTACAGTCGCGTAGACTGCGCCAACATTGACATTGAGCACGTCGGAGAATTGCTCCCACGACGTCTCGCGCACGGGTGTTTGCCGGGAAATGCCGGCATTCGCGACCACCACGTTTACATCGCATTGAAAATGGCGAACTGCGCTCTCGTATAGCCTTTGCATGTCTTTCGGGCTTGCGGCGTCTGCGACGACAGCCAAAGCGTTGTCGCCGAGCTTCTTCGCAGCCTGGGCTAGTTTGTCCGCATTACGCCCGCTGATCACCACGCGCGCGCCCTCGGATACGAATCGTTCGGCGGTTGCGAAGCCAATGCCACTGCTGCCGCCTGTCACCACAGCCAAAGCACGCTTGAGTAGCATTGCCTCATCCTCGCAAATTGACGACTAGTGCGCGGCCTGCCTGGATCGCGCGCGTCGTATGGCCTTCACCGTGCAAATCACCTGCAATGAAAACGGCGCCCGCCGCGAAGCGTTGCGCAGCGTCACTGCTCCCCACAACAATTTCGAGCTCCCCTGCGAGCACAACCACATATTGCCTGGACGGTGGATTGTGCCAACCGAGGAAATAGTCACCGTCGAACTCGTGCAAGAGTACGCTCTCGCACGCTTGCGGCGAAGACAACGAGACGGTAATGCCCTTGAAAGACACTGGGCTAACCTCAAAAGCCTTGATGTGCCTGAATAGCGAGTGTCCGTCGCCGCTGGTGTATATCTCGATGCATTCCATCATTTCTCCTTTTGCTAGAAAACGAACGCACGTGGATGACCCGTCAATACCCGCAACGACTCGCCATGGATTGAGCCGGGAAGAAATGTGTCATCCAGCTCCATGCTGTGCGCGGCCATTCCGTTGGCCAGTGCGGCCCAGGCCGCGTGTACCGGGTCGGGCCGGCCGAGCAGCGTTGCGCCACCTGGGATCGGCCGTGCGGCAGCCAGCATGTGAACTGGTCGACTCGAATCCAGAGTGGAACCGTGCACCGCGATGGCAATGTAGTCAATGAAGAAATGCTTGGCGCGCTCGACCACGACGGGGGCAGCGCGTCATATTCGAGGCCGGCGCAGAAACGGCCGAATGTCTGCGCCACGGTTGACTGCACGCGGGGGGCGTGCGTTGGCGTGACCATGAAGCATTACCTCCCAGTACCGGCTCGCGCGGGCTATTCGGGACATAGTAACGAGTCGCTGTTGCATTATAGCTAGTGCCTCATCGCGGATCGGGTTGTCGCCGGCATGAACAGACCCGGCCGGGTCGGCTCAGTCAAAGTCCGCCACTCTGCACTATCATGGTGGACTCAGGAGGGCGCACATGTGTACCTGCGAAGCCAACCCGCACGACGTTCGTCGTGCACGAATCAGGCAGTCATAGCCGACATGCGAAACGCGCGATACGGCAAAGGCCGGTTGCTGATCGTCACGGCGTTCGCGTTGTCCGCGTCCGTGTTCATCAACGGCTGTCAGTCGCCGGCGACGCCGGCAGTGACCGCACCGGGCCAGATCGCCACTGACGACGCTGCACTCGCCGCCCGGGTGAAGCAGGCGCTCGTCGCGGACGCGGGGTTGAGATCGTTGCCGATCAGCGTCGCGACGTATCGAGGCGTCGTGCAGTTGTCAGGCTACGTGGATTCAGAAGTGCAGATGCAGAAAGCGCTTGCCGTGACGCGCGGCGTGCCGGGGGTGCAATCCCTGAGCAACGATCTACACCTCAGGACGCCTTGACGCGCCTTTGCCGAAAACGGATGACGAACGCATTCAGTTCACCGCCAATGCAGTGATTAACCGCCCCCAACATGTGTCTGGTCCGTAGTGATTCCGACCAGGCGTTGACCTTCTTTGCTGTCCTCGACTCTCCAGCCTCGCGCGCTTAACGCTGCCCGTATGTGATCGGCTCTTTCCCAATCCCTTCCAGATCTGGCCCGCTCGCGTTCGCTGAGTAACACTCGAATGTCTTCCGGAATATCAGACACAACAGGTTTCCATTCCTGCAAACCGAGACCAAGCACAGTATCAAAGCTGTCCACGGTTGCTCTCAGAGTCGCGGGTGGCAGGTTACTCCTGGTGAGTTCCCAAAGTACGGCAAGCGCCCTCGGCAGATTCAGGTCCTCGTTCACCTCGGCGTCGAAGCGGGCGGCGAATTCCGGATGGACGCGACCTGCGTCCGGCCAGGTCGAATAGAGATGGCGCAGCCGGTTCAATGCCGTCTGCGCGCCATCGAGAGACGCCCAGTTGAAGCGCAGATTGCTCCGGTAATGGGCTGTCAGGCACAGATAACGGTAGGCGAGCGGATCGATGCTTCGACTCTGCAAGGTCTGAAGACGAATGAAATCCCCGCTCGACTTTGACATCTTCGTGTTCGTATCGAGCGTCAGAAAGTGTCCGTGCATCCAGAAATTCGCAAGCCGCGTGCCGTATGCCGCTTCCGTCTGCGCAATCTCGTTGTTGTGATGCACGGCGATATGGTCTTCGCCGCCGCAATGGATATCAAACCACGCGCCGAGGTATTTCGCGGACATGGCCGAGCACTCGATATGCCAACCGGGAAACCCGCGACCCCATGGGCTCTCCCATTCCATCTGCCGCTTGACTTCGGGCGGACTGAATTTCCACAAAGCAAAGTCGGTGACGTTCTTCTTCGCGCCGAGCGCGACCCGCTTCCCCGCGTGCAAACCTGCGCGGTCTAGCCGCGCGAGATAGCCGTAATTGTCCTGCTTACTGGTGTCGAAGTAGAGACCGTCGCCCGTCCGATACACATAGCCAGCTCGTTCGAGCTCGCCAATGACCGCGATCTGTTCGGTGATGTGATCGGTCGCACGGCACCAAACCGTGGGCTCCAGCAGGTGGAGGGCGTGCCAGTCCGCGACGAAGGCGTCGGTGTAGCGTCGAGCAATGGCCCACGCTGATTGCCCGGTTCGCTGACTGCCTTTCTCCATCTTGTCTTCGCCTTCGTCGGCATCAGAAGTCAGATGGCCGACGTCAGTGATATTGACGACGTGTCGGACCTCTAAACCGTTACGCATCAGTACGCGGCGCAGGATGTCCTCGAACACGTAGGTTCTGAGATTCCCGATGTGCGCATAGTCATAGACGGTGGGTCCGCAGCAATACATGCCGACCCGACCGGCGTGGATTGGCGTGAACGGGCGCACGGTACGCGACCAGGTGTCATACAGCGCAAGCGGCATCGAGTCTCTCCATCCCGAAGGCATACGGCCAGAAAACAGAAAGGCCGCCGGTTTTGCAACGGGCGGCCAGAAGGCGTTGGCTTCAACGTATAGCTAGATCGCTAGACGCAGCTTCCCCCCGGCACGTTCTGACAACATGCACGGATCAGCGAATCGAGGAGTTTGGCGTGACTAGACATGTCAACAATCCTACCGTCTGTTGGCTGCGCAGGTCAATACCGTCGAATGGGTGGTCTCGGTGACGACTTGCGAACGATCGATCATTGCAAACCGGGAGTTCATGTCGTTGGAAGGGTTTCGGATTGGAGTCGATCGTTATCGTTCGGATACCTACTGATTAAATTCGTGATCCCCATTGTGCTGGACTTTGCCGGTTCAGGTGGAATGCGAATGGAGAACTAGGGCCGCATCGACCGCTGTACCGTCGTGCCGCAGATGTATTGGTGCCAGATGGCGCGCATGCAGTGGAGGTGTATAGCGCGGCACCGCTATTCAGCGGTGGCATAAAAGAGATGCCGGTTGCGATCGGCAAATCAACGAAAAGAGGCCAGAAAAAAGGCCTGTTCGCGATGTAACCGCACGCACAGGCCCGATAGAATTTGTTACGTACCGTCACGCGTCCGATACCTGTCGGATCGCTTTCTCACATCGGATTTCCGGTTAATTCAGCATGACACGGCTTGCACGGCACTACGTCCCAGAACAACCGCAGCACGTTATCTTGCAGGGGCTCACGGGGCCCGCTTTCCTGGACGAAGGAGACTACCTGTACTTCCTCGCCTGCCTGGCAGACGCAGCGCGCGTCGCCGATCTGGCAATCCATGCGTGGGTGCTCATGCCTGACGCGGTACAGTTCCTCGTCACGCCTTCATACGAGTCGAGCGTGGCCATGGCGATGCAGGCGGTCGGCCGCCGCTATGTCGAGACCTTCAACCGCCGCCACGGACGCCGCGGTACGGTGTGGCGAGGCGGTTACTGCGCAACAGTGATTGAGCCCGACCGGTATTTTCTGTTCGCGAGCCAGGTCATCGATCATGCGCCGGTGCGCAACCGCCTTGTGGCAGAGCCGGGAAAGTACCAGTGGTCGAGCTACACGCATCACATCGGGCTGCGTGTCGATAGCTTCATCAAGGACCATCCGCTCTACCGGTCGCTCGGCAATACGCCGCTCGAGCGCCACCAGGCCTACCGCGATTTGAGCGCACAGCCCCTTGCCGAACTCGAGGTCAACAACCTGATGGAGTCGACGCTCAAGGGCTGGGTGCTCGGCAGCGCCGCGTATTGCGAGTGGGCGGCGCAGACAGCCAACCGGCGTTTGATGCCCCTGCTGCTGCGCGACCGGCCGCCCAAGGTTCGCACGACACGCGGTCTTGCACACGTGGGCTAATCAAAAGAAAAGCAGGCAATGAAACCTTGCTTGTTTGAGAGGTGCTACGTCAGGCCAGAGCGTTTCAATCCGCTTGGCCGGTGTCGAGAAATCACCCTGCCCATCGCGTTCATCGTCGAACGCGGTGGCCGCACTGGAATAGGCGGTCAGGTCGACCGGTCTGTCCTTTTGCCCGAGCCGGACTTGAATCTCCTCATCCTCGGGGTAGAAGAGTTCATGGCAGTGTAGGCATTCCTGCATGGTGACTGGGCGTGCCGCCACACTTCCTGTTTTTCATTTTCCGTACGACGTTGAGACAAACTACTGGGCCATCGAGCCTCGAACTACCGCAGCCGACATAAAGCAGCTATTCGAGTGACCGCCCTTTCAATCGATCCGATGACCGGCCATGGCCGATCACTGCCTCATGCGAACGACTACCCGATACTCGCACGGCCGCGACCGGCAGCAGGCGATTCCCTTTGAGTCGCTCAATGCTCGCCTTACTGTCTGCCTCCGCGACAACATGAGATGCTCGCCGACGACCCATCGGCCCCGCACTCCTTCACAGGAACGTCGGTGACGGCGTCTGCCACTTGCGAAAGCGGCTCTGTTTCGACAGGCTCAATGGTAGCGGCGAGACCAGTCGCCAGTCTGGCATCGTGTTCGAACAAGGCTTTAAGTTCAGGGCGCAGTCCATCGCCGCGTTGGGCTGCGAGCGCGTGAAGCGAGAGAAACGGCAACATGATCGGACTCCAGTCAATGAAGGACAGGCGAGCCCTACGCCGATGACCGAATTGACGACCGGGCGCCCGCAAGATACACGCGATTCGAGCGCACCATTCTTCGTCCGACGACCTCGTCTGCTGTGCGATCGCATGGACACGATATGGCAGTGGCTCGGCGCAGACACCCCGATTCTTGCTGCCTGATTGCTGTGAACACAAAGTAACGCGTAACGCGAACTGCTATGCCGCTTGTCGTCCTTGCATACTCCGGCGTAATCCGCATCAGTCGAAACAACACGCGTGAAGAACCGCGTCGCCATAAGCCGCGCGTCGGTTTAACGAGTGTTGCAGCAAGAAACGGGGGGCAGCCGACTGCTTACGCCAATATCGTTCAGGCAGAGCGAAGCAATTGCGTTTCTCTCTCCCAACTTCAGTCAATGAGGAATCACCATGTCAAAGGAAGATGACAACAAGGCCGTCGTGGGCCGCTGGTTCACCGATTTTTGGGGCAAGACATGCAATCTCGACATCGTCGATGAACTTGCCGCGCCCGACATGCTTCTTCAATATTCACTGCACGAACCGCGGCGTGGCCACGAGGACATCAAGGCATTCATAACCGGATTCCGCGAAGCTTTCCCGGACCTCAACTTCTGGGGCGCCGCCGATCTCATCGCCGAGGGAGACTATGTAGTTGGCCGCTGGGAGGGTGGCGGCACACATACCGGTCCGGCATTCAGCGATTTCCTCATCGGATCGTTGCCTGCTGCGACCGGTCGGAAAATGCACTTTACCGGCACAACCGTGCTTCGGCTCAAAGACGGCAAGATAGTTGAAGAAATCGGGCTGGACGACGGCGTGACAGCGCTGCAACAACTTGGACGCATCAACGCAGCAGCGTGATCTAAGGCGCAGCGCCTCCGCAGTCTTCAAGCAACGCTTTGCACACCAACACCACAACGACAACAGGCCGGGCGCGTCCCGGCCTGTTCCATCGGGATGGCGCTAACCGTGAAGGTCAGCCTTGAGGCAACGAGGGGGCGTTCGAAGCGACAGCATCGACCGTCCCCTGGCCGACTGCTGCCCCCCGCAATTGGCCATAGCCGCCCGACGCTGTACATCAGCGACATGTTGAAAGTCAACCAAGGCGAGCCAGAACCTACTCCGAATAGAAGCCCGAACCCACCAGGCCTGGCACTCCGTCGATCTTGACTGCCTTCACATAGGTCCATTTATGCGATGGCTGACTCTGCCCCGGTCTCAGGAACATGTAGTCAACCCAGCCCGATCCCTTCGTTTCGACTGTCTGGATCATGGCGTCATGAAACGGCTTGCCGTTGGTATCTTTCTGACCGCTGACGTTGGTCCCCTCACGGGCTGGGAAGGCGGGATTTAACAAGACGTTTTCCTTCAGATCGTAAACGAACAGATAGGTGTCGCCGTGGAACCACTCGCTGCCTTTGATTCTGAACTCGGAAAACGCGACCTTGCCTTTACTTCCGATCAACGCCGCGGCTTTGTCGACCAATGCTTCGGTTTGCTTTGCTGTCTCGGACGTCGGGGGAGATGCCTGAGAAAATGCAGGCGACGCGGCGCAGAATAATCCAACCAGTAGCAATATGCTGGTAACGAGAGCTTTACCGTTCATAGCAGTATCTCCAGCGGCTGTTCTGTACATCGGTCGCTCTTCCGCGCCTGAAATGGTGATATTGGGTCTGTGCGGCCTCTGCGCGTGACCGCATTGCCGGTTCCATTTCCTGGGCGTGGGCCGCTTCAATGGCTGTTCAGCTGTCGCGGATGACGACCGCAAATCAGAGCCGTTGGCGCCAGGCTCGACGAGCACCGCACAAGAGCGGACTATGGAAGTGAAGCGCCTTCTGTACGCAAAAGGCTAGTGCACGAACCGCAGCCTGGCCAGAATCGTTTTCCCGCATCAATGTCGGCTCGATAGCGGACGGTCGCGAATGGCGGAAACTGGCCGATTGCACCGGTTCAACCAACGTTTTACGTAGTAGGCGTTTGACTCGTCAATTGCAGGTTCCAGACGGTTTAACCACAAGCATGACGACCCGGCAGCCACGAGCGACAGAGCGACGGGCAAATATGTACAGCGCGTGCAGTCCGCTCCAACTAGCGAGGCTGTTCGATAAACGCTTCGAACGCCGCCGCGTAATCCGGATGCCAACGAGACAAGGCAGGCCTGTTTTCTACGATATCCCCTATGGCCCATAACATGCGGCGCTCGTCGAGCGAGCGCGGCACGTCGTTATCCGGACACAGGATGTAGAAGTCGCCAGCGCTGAGGCGCTCGAGCATGAACTCGACGGTCTGCTCAGGTGTCCATGCCCCGGTGGGTTTTTCCGTCCGGTTTTTGCGAGTCAACTCCGTGAACACGAAGCCGGGAATGAGCAAATGTGCGCTTATGTTGCACCCGGGGGTGTTACGGAGTTCGTGTTGGAGCGCCTCCGTGAACGCCTTCAATCCGGCTTTCGACACGTTATACGCCGGGTCCCCAGGCGGTGTCGTAATGCCTTGCTTTGAACCCGTATTGATGACAAGCCCTGGTCGACCGCGCGTGATCATGTCTGGTACGAAAACCTGCGTGCCGTGGATTGGGCCCCACAAATTCACGCCCAGCACGCGCATCCAGTTCTCGGCGGGACCGAACATACCGCTGCCCGGTTGAACGCCGGCATTGTTCATCAGGACGTCGGTGCCGCCAAATCTTTCGACCACGGCTGAGTGCAGACGGCGGACATCGTCAATGGCACTGACATCGGTTTCGAGTCCAAAGACGTCCCGCGCGCCGCTCGCGCTCAACCTGGCGATTTCTTCCACGGCATACGCAATTCGATCGGCATCGCGGTCTGCAATGCAGATACGAAGTCCGAGCTCGGCAAACCGCTTTGCCGCAGCCAGGCCGATACCGGCCGCGCCGCCAGTGATGACGGCAACGGCTCCCTTGGTCAGAGCAGGATGAGACATTTGTCGAGTTCCTTGATGAGCCCCGGGGCGCTTGCGCACCTACCGCAGCTATCCCGATGCGGTTAGGTAGAATGAAACGAGAGTAGCACGAGCGCCTTTCTCGCGTTGCTTCGAGGCGTTTTCGCCGGCACTCGCAAGTGTGCCCGTGCACCATATCGGGCGAGACTATTGAGCAACGCGAAACCTGTCTTTTCCGTTCACGTCTTTAAACATCAGTCCCGGTAGTGAATACTCCGTCCGTGCGATGCCGCATTCAACCGGCAAGCTGTGGCATGAGCAAGCTGTCTTTACCGCGAATTGATCTGAGTGGCTGCATATGTTTGCAGCAGAATCGTTACCCATCGTGACCTTGCGCCCTTCCTCCAATGTCGAACCAATCGATTTTTCAGCGCCCGCGGCGCTGGTAGCACAGCGGCTGATTGGCGCGATCTTGACGGTGGACGGCGTAGGCGGCCGTATCGTCGAGACGGAGGCTTACGATCCCGAGGAACCAGCGTCGCATGCTTTCTGCGGGCCGACGACGCGCAACACGGTACTTTTCGGGCAGCCCGCACACGTCTACGTGTACCGGTCGTACGGCATTCATTGGTGCCTCAATTTCGTGTGCCGAGAAGAAGGTCACGGCGCCGGGGTACTGATCCGCGCGATCGAACCGTTGACCGGACTGGATGCAATGCGCCAGCGGCGCGGGCTCGAACCGATCCGCCTGCTCTGTTCCGGACCGGGCCGCGTTGGACAGGCACTTGGCATCACACACCGGCACAACGGTATGTCGTTACTTGAAGCGCCTTTTCACGTCGAAGCGCCGCAAGAACCGGCGTCGATCGTGACGGGACCACGTATCGGCATTACCAAGGCAATCGCGTTGCCCTGGCGTTTCGGCCTCGCGGCGTCGAAATTCTGGAGCAAGCCGTTCCCAAAGCACACTTGAACGCTCAATCTGCAAGCGACACAACTGTCATATCGCGACAGCAATCATTTTGTCGTGGCGGCTTCGAGTATGCGCGATGTACGGGTCCGTAGACGTGGCGCCACGAAGTCGAGAAAAGCGCGCAACTTGAGTGGCAGAGGCGTCTGTCCTTTATGCACGAGACTGATGGGCAACGGCGCCGACTCGAACGTGTCGAGCACGACGCTCAGTGCGTTGTCACGAATAGCGTCCGCGACCTGATAAGACAACACACGTACCAGTCCAACGCCAAGCATCGCGGCTGCGATCGCCGCTTCCGCCGTATTGACTGCAAGCCGTGAACGAACGGGCACGGACACTTCTGACTTGCCGGACCCAAACACCCAGGCACGCGTGGATGCGAGCACCTCGAAGGTAATGCACTCGTGCGCCGCGAGATCGCGCGGTTTGACGGGCTCACCATGCGATGCCAGATACGCGGGACTCGCGCAGACGACCCGGCGCACAGTTCCCACTCTCGTCGCCATGAGCGTGCTATCGGGCAGTTCTCCAATGCGGATGGCGACGTCTGCTTGCTCCTCCATCAGATGCACGACACGATCCGTGAGCACGAGGCTCACGTCGATTTCCGGATAGTGCGCGAGAAATTCCGCAACCACGGGCACGACGTGCAAGCGGCCGAACACGACGGGCGCCGTGACCACGAGTTCGCCCTTGGGGGACGCGTATTCCCCCGTCGCCGCGCGCTCGGCTTCTGCAATCTCATCGAGGATGCGCCGGCACGCCGCCACATACGAGGCGCCCGCTTCCGTCAATGAAAGCTGCCGCGTCGTGCGTTGGATAAGA
Source organism: Paraburkholderia hospita (assembly GCF_002902965.1). Lineage (GTDB taxonomy): Bacteria > Pseudomonadota > Gammaproteobacteria > Burkholderiales > Burkholderiaceae > Paraburkholderia > Paraburkholderia hospita. Next base: position 1,972,080 of record NZ_CP026107.1, read on the forward strand.
CGCGTCTTCAGATGCGATTCCAGTTCTCCGACCTTGCGGCTCACTGTTGCCAACGGCATGCCGAGGCGCCGCGCGGCGGCCGACAAACTGCCCGAGTCAACGACAGCGACAAGGATGGACATGGAATCAAGCCGATTCATCGGAAGGCCCTATCAAAAAATGGAAGGATGATTCCCGATGTTGGGAGATTCTCTTTATAAATGCAAGCGCGTAGCCTGCAGACTGTGTGCCACGGCATCTTGCTGGACATGCCCTGAAGATCGAAATAAAAGGAGAGTGCCGTGAACGGCCTGCCAAATACATCGAATAATCCCCAGACCCACGCAGTCGCGTCACGCGCCAAAATCGTCATGATGGCGGTCATCGCCGGCGCGGTGATCACCAACATCTACTGCACGCAGCCAATCCTGCCGCTGATCGCTTCTGGCCTGCAGGTCGACCTGACCACCGTCGACCTGGTCGCCGGCGCGGCGCTGCTCGGCTTTGCGACGGGCCTCGCCTTGCTGTTACCGCTAGGCGATCGCTTCGACCGGCGCAAGCTCGTGCTCGCGCAGATTGCGCTCGCCTTCGTCTTCGCGCTGAGTTCCGCGCTTTCACCCGGCATCTGGCCGCTGATCGGAGCGTCTTTCGGTCTTGGCATCGTCAGTTGCGTGCCTCAGCAGCTCGTACCCTTCGCTGCCGTCATGTCATTGCCGAGTGAACGCGGGCGTTCGGTCGGCACGGTCGTCAGCGGCATCATGGTCGGCATTCTGTTGGGCCGCACGATCAGCGGCGTGATCGGTGCGACCTACGGCTGGCGCGCCGTGTACGGCGTGGAAGCGCTGTTCATGATCCCCGTCTGGATCGCTGCCGCGTCGCTGCTTCCACGCGGCGTGCCTTCCACCGATCTTTCCTACGGACGTCTGCTCGCTTCACTCTGGCCACTGGTTCGGGACAATCGCCCGATTCGTGAATCGATGATTGTTCAGGCGCTGTTGTGGGCCTGCTTCAACGCATTCTGGGTCAATCTGGCGGCGCTTCTGGCAAACGGCCCCCAGCACCTTGGCAGTGCGTGGGCTGGCGGCTTTGGGATCATCGGCGCGACGGGTGCACTCGCCGCTTCACTCGGCGGTCGCGCGACAGATCGACTCGGCTCGCGCACCGTCATTGCGGCCAGCATCGGCATCGTTACGCTCGCCTATGTGCTGCTCGCCGGCGCGGAGTCCTCGCTGACGTTCCTGATCATCGGGGTCATCGTGCTCGATATCGGTGTGCAGTCGGGTCTCGTGTCCAACCAGACGCGCGCCTTTGCCGTCGATCCCAAGGCGCAGGGCCGCATCAACAGTCTCTACATGACGGCCACCTTCTCCGGCGGTGCCATCGGCGTGATGATCAGCGGCTGGCTGATGACCCGCTTCGGCTGGACGGGCGTCGTGATCTTCGGCATTGCATTGGGGCTCGTCGCTTCCGCATACCACTGGCTTGGTGGCAACCGACGCATGCAAAGCGCAGCTCAATCGTGATTTCGATCATGCGATCAAGGTGAACGGGCAACGATACGATCGCGTGGCGACCAGTACCATCGTGCAATGATGGGGCGTATGTAAGTGCGCGTTACGCAGTAGCCTCAAGGTCGGTGGATTGATCCGACCGATGCATACGTCGCGGCACGCCATATACGCTCTCGACACCCCGCATTTGCTGTCGGCATTGCATAGGTGTCACGTTGATACGCCTAAGGAAGACCATGCGCATATGCGTGGCATTGTGGAAACCGCATTTGAATGCAATGGTCTTCAGAGGGTCGTCAGTCCCACCTAGTATCTTTCTCGCGGCGTCCACACGAAGTTCTTCGACAAATGCGGATGGAGTCATCTGCGCATGTTTCGCAAACAGTCTCGAAAAATTTCTTCTGCTAACCGAGACGGCGCTGGCAAGCTCTTCGATCGACAGTTCATCGGCAATATGATCGGTGACGTATCGCTGTACCTTCTCGATGAGCGTGTTCTTGCCCGCGGCGGGATCGATATACGGTCTGCCCTCATGATCCATGTCCATGCCAAGACGCGTCGCGATCCGTGCAGCGAATTCATGGCCCCAGTCGTCTGCGACCTGAGATAGACAAAGATGCCAGCCCGCCGTCGCACCGGCGGATGACACCAGGTTGCCATCACGTATCAGGACTTTGTCGGGACGAATTCGAGCCAGCGGGAATTCCCGGGCCAGAGAACTCGCGTCGGCCCAACTGGCGGTGACTTCTCTACCGTTGAGCACACCTGCGTGCCCTAATAGAAACGCCCCATTGCAAATGGAGCCGATTCGCTTCGACTGGAAAGCGCGATCGCGCAACCAGTCCAGGAATTCGCGCTTCGGGCGAGAGTTCGACAAGTGCGGTCTACCCGTCACCAGCAAAACATCGACAGATGTTTGAAACGCTGTGTAGTCAAACGGGACGGAAAGCTGCATCGAATTCGAGCAAGCTATATGGCCCGCCCGCTCACCTACTAACGAAACCTGATACTGACAGGTTGCCCGCAGGCATTGGTTCGCTTCGGAAAAGACATCGAGTGCGCCGGCAATATCCAGCGCTTGCACACCGTCAAGCACGACAATAGCGATTTTCATTTTCCGGATCCGCACGTGTGCGACTGGAACGACATTTTCTTACGCGTGACATACCGAGGTCGACATGATCGCAATCACGTTCGACCTTGTTGTCAAAGCTAGTCGTATAGCCTACAGATAACCACCCTACTATTGTTTGAAACCGTCACTGCAATAGGATGGACGGCTCATACCTCCGTATAGTCCGGGTGGTATGTGCGCGGAGGAAGGGTTGGCGAGCGGGTGCTTTTCAGAGAGGCATCGTCACCCGATCCGCTGAACCCATTGACTGCGCCAGTCTGGTGCGTCGAAAGGGTCCGAAAAGTACTGGGTCTCGTGCACGACCTTGCTGTCATGGAACTTCATGATGCTCACGACGTATGTCGCGCGGTCCGTGTAATTGATCGTGTATTCCGTGATCCAGAGATCGCCGTTTCCCTGAATTCGCCTGACATCGAAACCAGAAGGCCGGCCGGGATGATGCCCGCGCAACGCCTGCAAATTGATTCGTCCGACAATACGTTCACCTGACTGCGGATAATCACAAACGGCATCGTCGTGATAGATATCATGTTCCAGGTCGAGATCCCCTTCGGCCGACGCGCGCCAGTGCGTATTCAAGACTTCACGAATCTGTTCCTCTTTCATCCGCCACCTCCAGCATCAGGATGTGAACTCGGTCTTTTGTAATCTTTGCCGCAAGCAACGCGTGCGCGCCCGTTGCAAGTGCGAACCCAGCGACCAATGTCAGCAGCATAGGCCCAAATGATGCACTATGAGAATCATGGCGACATCGCTCCCCGACATTCGCCGATCCGGAGAAACGCACCATCTACATCAGAGCCAAGGGCTGACGTCGTCCGAGGTGGAGCGGCGTCCGCACTCCTATCGTCCACCTGCTGGAGAATCAGGAGAATATCGTGTCTGGAAAATTCGTGGTCAGTCTGACTCGAGCGAAAGACGACACCGACCGGGCGACGGTCGCGTTCGTGGTTGCCATTGCGGCCATCGCCAGCGAGAAAGAAGTCGTCGTATTCCTGAACATCGAAGGTACTCGCCTGTCCCAGTCCGGTTACCCGGACGACATTCATGAGGCCGGCTTCTCGCCGTGCTTCAAGAAACGCGCGCTCGACGAAGACACGCTGATTCCCGGCGCCAAAATCATTGGCGACGCAATGCACAAATTCATGGGTGACGCCTGCCCCAGTCTCAGCTACTGAGGGTCCCCATGACAACTCGCAGAATGTTCATTGCCGGCGCGGCCGGCCTCGCGTCGTCGTGGGCGCTCGCTCCCGTCGCCCATGCGCAAAGCAGCAAGCCGATGCGCTTCGGCGTCGGCCCGCTGCTACCCACGACAGACGATACGAAGAAGAGCTTCGGTCCGTTCTTCGCGTGGCTCGCGAAGCAACTCGGCGTCGATTACGAACTGTCGGCCACCACCGACTGGGCGGGCATGGCCGTCGCGATGGGCTCGGGCCAGCTCGACCTCGCGTGGATGGGGCCGTGGGGCTACGTGATCGCCAATAACTCGACCGACTGTCAGGCGCTCGCCACCGTCAAATACGACGACAAGCCGTTCTACCACGGCATCGTGATTAGCCGTCCGGATCTGCACGTCAGCCGCTTCCCGGACGACACGAAAGGTATGTCGATCTCGTTTGCGGATGTCGGCTCGACGTCGGGCTGGCTGATGCCGACCTGGTACGCAAAGGAAGTCTGGAAGATCGATCCGAAAACGTTCTGGAAGTACACAGAAGGCGCGACGCACGCGGCGAACGAGGTCGCGGTGCAGTCGGGTCAGGTCGATCTCGCTACGGACTTCGATCGCAACCGGAACGCGATGATCGCGAAAGGCGTGATCAAGCCCGACGGCACGAAGATCGTCTGGACGTCGGACCCGTTTCCGAACGATGCGATCGTGGTGCCGCAAGGTGTCCCAGCGGAACGCGTCGCCCAGATCCAGCGCATCCTGCTGTCGATCACGCCGGAACAGGCTGCGACCTTGCTGCCGCCCCGCTATACGGGCTTCGTGTCGGCAACGCACGCGTCGTACTCGATGATCGAGAAAGCCGGCGTCGCTGTCGGCAAGATTCGCGCGAAGGCCTGAGATGAAACCGCCGCCCTCGCCCGCCCCGACGGGATCGGTGGGATCGGCGGCCGCGGCGGCGCTCGCGGCACTCGAGGCGAAGCACGGGCGTTTCGTGCGCCACCTCAGGCTCGGTGCGACGCTGGCGGCCATCGCCGCGTTCTACGCGGTGTGCTTCAGTCTTGCCCATGTCGACCCGGCCCGCCTCGTCACAGGGCTGCCCAAGCTTGCAGGCTGGCTCGTGCAAGCTTGGCCGCCGCGCGTCGACGAACTGCCGCTGATCATCCAGCGCACGGCAGAGACCGTTGCGATGGCGGCCGTTGGCACCACCGCCGCTGCGTTGCTTGCGCTGCCGGCGGCGCTGTTCGCCAGCCGCAACCTGACGCCACTGCCCGCGCTCTACTATCCCGTGCGATGGTTCCTGAACATGCTGCGCGGCATCGATTCGTTCGTGTTCGCGCTGCTGTTCGTCGCTGCCGTCGGGCTCGGCCCGTTCGCCGGTGTGCTCGGCATCGCGTTCCATACGTGGGGCAGCGCGGCCAAGCTGTTCGCCGATCATCTCGAGAACGCCGATCTGGCTGCCTACGATGCCGTACGCACGACGGGCGCAGGCCGCTTCACGAGCATCGCGTATGCGGTACTGCCGGACGTGCTGCCCGTGTTCGCGTCGACCGCGCTGTTCTGGCTGGAGTTCAACATTCGCGCGTCGACCGTGCTCGGCGTGGTCGGTGCGGGCGGAATCGGTCAGGAGTTGAAAAACAGCATGGACCTGCTCGACTTCAACCGGCTGTTTACGATCATCGCGGTGATCCTCGTCGTGGTCACGACACTCGATCAGATATCGGGCTGGTTGCGCAGGAAACTGGTGTGAGGGCATTGCGCGCATGAACCTGTTCACACAGCCTGCTCCTGGCCGCACTGCGCAGCGTGCTCCGCCCCTACGCGTATCGGGCGTCGACAAGCGTTTGCATGGCGTACACGTATTGCGCGACGTCAGCCTGAGCGTCGGATCGGGCGAGTTCGTCGCCTTGCTCGGCGCGAGCGGCGCGGGCAAGACCACGCTGTTGCGCTGCGTGGCGGGGCTCGACAGTATCGACAGCGGCACGATCGAAGTGGCCGGTGTTCCGGTGGCTGCCCTGCGCCGTCGGGCACGCCGGCAGGTCGCGGTGATCTTTCAGCGGTTCAATCTCGTGCAGCGTCTGAGCGCGCTCGACAACGTACTGGCTGGCCGGCTCGGTCACGTGCGCTCGTGGCGCGGCATCGCGCGCCGCTTCGAGCGTGCGGACCGGCTGCTTGCGCTCGAATCGCTCGAACGGGTCGGCCTGCTCGACTATGCGGTGCGGCGTGTCGATACGCTCTCGGGTGGACAGCAGCAGCGCGTTGCGATCGCACGTGCACTCGCGCAGCAGCCTGACCTGATCGTCGCGGATGAACCCGTTGCGAGCCTTGATCCAGGCAGCGGCGGGGAAATCCTCGCGCTGCTGCGGCGCTGCTGCGGCGAGCAGGGCGTGGCCGTGTTGTGCAGTCTGCATCAGGTTGGCTGGGCGCAGCAGTTCGCGGACCGGGTAGTCGGGCTGGCGCAGGGCGCCACGGTCATCGACGTGCCGGCCAGTGCGTTCGACGACAGACACGCGCAGCGGCTATATGCCCGCACAGCGGGAAAGGAACCTTCCACGGAACAGACATGATGAACCCTTCGCAGGTCGCGAAGCATGCGCCCGCGATTTCGTCACGTCGCTAACGGCGGACCTAGAAACTCGACACCCCATTTCGCGCCGAATTCGTTTAGCGCGTCGGGTTCGGGTCGACCGTTCGCCATGATTTCGCGGAGTTCACTAAAAAAAGCAGCTGCGTCGAACCCCGGCGTAATCAGAACGAGCATTCGCGACGGCTTGTCGTCGATGTTCGTGAACCGGTGCGTGCTTCCCACAGGCGCAACGACCGTCTCTCCCGCGTGCGCGACAACACGTCTGCCGTCGACTTCGAACAGATATCGACCACGCAGCACATGGAAAACTTCCGTTTCCCGCTCGTGCCGATGCTGCGGCGGCCCGAATCCGGGTTCGTCCGTGCACGCGATGAGCGTCGCCTGGTTCTCCGTCGCGGTTGGTGCGATACACACCTCGATATCGACCCCGATGGCGGGTATGGAAATAAGATCGTCGAGTTCTTTTGACTGGCTGAATTGCGCTTGCATGCTCTACCCCTCAATAAACAGGGACCGCCGGCATACGTTCGAGGCCGGCACGGTCAGCGTCGGTGAAGGACAATCGCAATGTGACTGTCAGCTATCACCTGCACGCATCGTAGAGTTGTTGAATTAGCTCAGAATGATTGTTCGGAACCCCGCGATGCGCGGGGCTCCTTTTTTACTATCGTTTCAGATCGACACTCGCTTAACGAACCGTCGCCCCCATCCCTGCATTCAGGCGGCGCCGATACGTCGTATTCCGCGTTGCCAGCCAGTAGTACAGCGGCGACGTCAGAACGAGGCCGATCACCCACGAAAGATCCGCGCCATCCAGATAGCCCGGTACGGGTCCGGCATACATCGGTGTGTTCATGAACGGAATCTGCACGGCAATACCCACTGCGTACGCAATCAGCGCTTGCGGATTGAAGCGTCCGTAAATGCCGCCGTCCGCCTCAAAGATCGAATCGATGTCGTACTTGCCTTTATGGATGACGTAGAAATCGATCAGATTGATTGCCGTCCACGGCACGAGCACGACGAGCAGAGCGAGCACGAGATCGACCAGATTGCCCACGAAGTTCGTCGAAGCCCCGAGCGCCGCATAGCAGCACGCAGCAAGAATGACGAATGAGAACACCGCCCGCGTCTTGGCCGTCGGAATCCAGCGGTACGCAAAGGTCTGCACCGATGTGATCGCCGCGAGCACCGCGCCGTAAAGATTCAACGCGTTATGACTGATGACGCTGAGCAGGAAGAGCACCAGCATCGGCAAGCCGAGCGGTCCCGTCGCCTGCTTGACGGCATCCATCGCATCGACGCCGGGCGGCACGGCCAGCACGGCAACGGCGCCGAACACGAACGCGAGCGTCGAGCCGATCGTACAGCCCAGATACGTCGCCCAGAACGTCGACGCGACACGGACATTCTCAGGCAGGTAGCGTGAATAGTCGGACACGTACGGCGCAAACGCGATTTGCCAGAGCGCGGACAGCGAGACCGTCGCGAGCCAGCCGGCGATATTGAAACCGCCGCGCGTCAGAAAGTCCGCCGTCGAAACGTGCGTCAGGATGTACCAGAAGCCGATGAAGATGCCGATGCCGAGTACCCACGTCCCGATCCGGTTCAGTATGTGTATGAAGCGATAACCGACGATGCCGATCAGCCCCGAGCCCAACGCGCCGACGATGATGCCCACCGGTACGGGAACACTCGATTCGATTCCGTGCAGCGATTTCCCGGCCAGCACGATGTTGGAAGCGAAGAAGCCCACATACATCACGCCCGCGATGACCGTGACGAGCAGCGCGCCCCATGATCCAAACTGGGCGCGGCTCTGGATCATCTGCGGAATGCCCATTTGAGGACCTTGCGCGGAGTGCAGCGCCATCAGCACGCCGCCTACAGCCTGTCCCACGACAATCGCGACGATGCCCCAGAACAGATTCAGATGGAAAAGCTGGACGCCGAGCGCCCCCGTTACGATAGGCAACGGCGCGATATTGCCGCCGAACCAGAGTGTGAAGAGATCACGCACCTTGCCGTGACGATCCTCGCGTGGCACATAGCCAATCGTGTGTTTTTCGATCAATTGGGAAGCTTTGCTGTCCGTGGTGGCCAAAATGCTGTCTCCTGTCTCGCGCAGCTGCGCTGCGATATTCAGCGGCTCAGGCGTGGCCCGAGCGCGCTCGTTGCTTGCATTCATCCGTTTGAATCACGCGCCGGACCGGGTCGAGAGGTGATCCGCCAGTCGCGTCAACATCGCATCGCACGCTTCGAGTTGTTCGACTGTGACGAATTCGTCCGGCTTGTGTCCTTGATCCATGCTGCCCGGTCCGCAGACCACGGCGGGTATGCCTGCCTGATTGAAGAGTCCGCCCTCGGTGCCGAATGCGACCGTGCCGAACTCGCGGGAACCACACAGCAATGCGAGTAGCTGCGCTGCGTCGCTGTCGGGCGGCGTTGCGAGACCGGGATAGGCCGAAAGCGACTCCAGGCGAATATCGGTTTCGGCATTCACTGCGCGCATCTTCGGCAGTAGCTGGGTCTGCGCGTAGGTCTGCAACTCGTCGGCGACGTTCGTTGCGTCGTAGCCGGGCAGCGCCCGCACTTCGAAATCGAACTCGCATTCCGCCGGCACGATGTTGAGCGCGCGGCCACCTTTGATGATGCCCGTCTGCACCGTCGAGTACGGCGGATCGAAGCGTTCATCATGCTGTTCAGGCAAGGACAACTGCTCGCCGATCTCTTCGAGCCGATTGATCAGACGCGCCGCGTACTGAATCGCGTTGACGCCGTAAGGCGCGTACGCCGAATGGCAAGGCGCGCCCTTGACCTGGCAGCGCATCGCCAGCTTGCCTTTGTGACCCAGCACCGGCTTCAATTCCGTCGGTTCGCCGATCAGGCATAACGCAGGCTTGTGCGCACGCTTCGCGAGTTCCGCGAGCATCGGCCGCACGCCGAGACATCCCACTTCTTCGTCATAGGAGAACGCGAGATGCACGGGCACCTTCAGATCGCGCGAAAGAAACGCAGGCACCGCTGCCAATACCGATGCAATGAAGCCTTTCATATCGGCCGTGCCGCGTCCGTACAAGCGCCCGTCTTGTTCGCTCAGACGGAACGGCTCGACCGTCCACGGCTGGCCGTCGACGGGCACCACGTCGGTGTGGCCGGATAGCACGATGCCGCCGCTATCATCAGGGCCGATCGTCGCGAACAGATTCGCCTTCGTGCGCTCTGCGTTGTAGAACAGCTCGCTATGAACACCGAGATCGCCGAGGTAGTGCCGGATGAAATCGATCATCTCCAGATTGGAGTCCCGGCTGACGGTGGGAAATCCGATTAGCCGTTCGAGCAGCGCGCGGCTCGAGTTGTCACTCATCGCCCGGTACTCCATAACTCGGCGCGGCCGTTGGATTGAGCGCACGGGTCACGTAATCCTGCATTTGCGGCTTGTACGCTTGCCATAGGCCGTCGAGCTTGCCGATGGGATCGTCGTCGGCCCAGTCGATGCGCAAATCAACGATCGGCCAGCTCTGATCGCCGACGATCTTCAGCGCCGCCGAATGCACAGGGCCCGCTTCGCCGCCCGCCGCCATCGCGGCATGCATCGCCGCGAGCAGACGGTCAGCAAGCGCGCCTTTCGCATTCGCGAATGCAGGCGCCATCGCCTCGATCACGTCGATGCCCGCAAGCATGTTGCCCGCTGCCACGCATTGCGCGCCCGCCACCGCGTGATATGTACCCAGCGCTTCCTTGCCGCTGAAAAACGCGGTGCGGCCGCTGGCATCGATCACCGTCACCTGTCGATACTCGCTCCAGTCGTTCGCCCCGAGCGCACGGTCCAGCGCCGCGGCGGGTTCCAGTAGCGTGTGCTCCAGCAGATCGAGAATCTGCGGCCCGAGCGCGGGCAGCGTCACGTTCTGCGTCGCTACCGCGCCCACGCCTACGCGCAGCCACGGGCATCGCGCTCCCACTGCGATGCTCGAAGAACTGATCGCGATGCCGAGTTGCCCGGTTTGCTCACAACGTCCGACGATAGAAAAAGTCATGTCGTGTTCCTCAGCCCTGAGACCGCGTCCATCCTTCCGGAATGACGGCGATCACGTCGATCTCCATCAGCCACTGCGGCTGACCCAAAGCCGTGACGACCAGGCCCGTCGAAATCGGGAACACACCCTTGAGCCACTTGCCGACTTCCTGATACACGGGCTCGCGATACCGCACATCCGTCAGATACGTGGTCGTCTTGACGACGTGCGACAGGTCGCTGCCCGCTTCTTCCAGCAACTGCTTGAGGTTCTTCATCGCCTGCTCGGCCTGCGCGCGCGGATCACCGAGTCCCACGAGCTTGCCGTCGAAATCGGTTCCCACCTGGCCGCGCACGTACACCGTATTGCCCGCGCGCACGGCCTGACACAGGTCGTTGTCGAGCGTCTGGTTCGGATACGTGTCCTTCGTGTTGAACATGCGGATACGGGTATGCGTAGGTTGGCTCATCAATGCACCTTGATACGAAATAAAAGGAGAATGCGGGTCGGGTTCGTGGGCGCTTCAACTCAAGTCGAGTTCGCTGACTTTGTGAATGCGTGAATCGGCTACGGCAGCGTCGTTCGGCGCCTTTGCGTGGCTATCGGGCGCGTCGTAGTACGCGAGATATTTGCGCTGCGTCGCGATGTGATCGGCAATATGCTTCGCGTCATGCCACACGCCCCAGATGAAAGCGGAGCCGCGACGCGACAGCCACGGAAGACCTAGAAAATAGATGCCCGGCTCTTTCGAAACACCACGCTGATGCTTCGGCTTGCCTTTGTCGTCGAAGGCATCGACTTGCAGCCAGTTGAAATCGACGGCATAGCCGGTCGCCCAGATAATCGACGTCACGCCTGCCTTGACCAGATCGAGTTCGAGAATCGGATTGATCACACAGTCCGGGTCTGCGGGAATGAAGCGGGCTTCAGGTTCTTCCGGAAGATCGAGACCGTTGCGGGCCGCATAGGCATCCGCCGCATCGAGCAGCGACAGATAGTTTTCGTCACCACGCGCGATGTTGTCCGCGAGATCCGAGTCGAACGTTACGACGCTATCGTCGAACGATTTCGTCAGACCGACGAGCGTGACGCCCTGATGCGCAAGACGTCGAAAGTCCACCGTATGGCCGCCGCGCGCACCGCTCACCGCGATGGTCACGTGTTCCTTGCCCGGGCGCATGACTTCCGCATCCCATTCACCTAGCACGCCGAGCCACCAGCAGAAGTCGCGGCCGCGATAGCCGCGCGGCGGGCGATCGTGCGGCCCGACAGACAGATACACCTGCTTGCCCGCGCGCTGCAATTCATCCGCGATCTGCACGCCCGATGAACCTGCGCCAATCACCAGCACGCCGCCTTCGGGCAACTGCTGTGGATTGCGATAGTCGGCGGAATGAATCTGCGTGAACCGATCTGATTTCGGCGCGACGGCGGGAATCAACGGGCGTTGAAACGGTCCCGTCGCGACGACCACACGGTTGGCTTCGAACGTACCGTCCGAGGTCTCGACAGTGAAACCCTGGTGGCCCGCATTGCGCACCACTTTCTTCACTTCGACGCCGGTGCGGATCGGCGCATCGAACTTCTTCGCATAGGCGACGAAGTACTCCGCGACCTGTTCTTTAGATGCGAACCCATCCGGATCGACTTCGGCGAACTCCAGATTAGGGAAACGATCGTGCCAAGCGGGTCCATTGGCAACCAGCGAATCCCAGCGTCCCGTGCGCCACCGCTCGGCGATGCGCGCGCGCTCCAGCACGATATGCGGCACGCCGATGTTGCTCAAATGTTCGCTCATCGCCACGCCGGCCTGACCGGCGCCGACTACGAGCGTGTCGATTGACGTTGTTTTCACTGCCATGGCTAAGTCCTTCTCAAAGGCGGTTTGATTCGAGCCGTCGTGACGTCGCGTTCGATGCGGACGAAGCGACTTGTCGAACGGCGCGCAGCACCGTGAATCAGCTGTCCTGGTGCAGAATCTACGCGTGCCCCTCGAATCCGAAAAATATATTTAAAAAATGCATTGCATCCGATTTACCTATGCAGCGCTTTTTGACCGCCTCACAATGGTGCGCAATGAACGCCCGAATCTGGAGCATTGCCGATGGAAAACCATCCCCTGCGTTACTCGCTTCGTCAGCTGCGTTATTTCGTGGTCACGGCGGAAACGCTGTCGTTCACGGCCGCCGCGAAGCGCCTGCATATCTCGCAGCCGTCTATCTCGACGGCACTCGCCGACCTCGAATCGTCATTCGGCGTGCAGCTTTTCATCAGACATCACGCGAGCGGCCTGTCGCTCACGCAAGCGGGCCGCGATCTGCTCGGACAGGCGCGCAATCTGCTGAAGATCGCCGAAGAATTGCAGACGTCGGCCAAAGAGATGGATGGCGGTATGACGGGCTCGATTGCGCTCGGCTGCCTCGTCTCACTCGCGCCGCCCTTGATGCCGCGGCTCATCAGCCGGTTCGCGAGCGAGCATGCGGGTATTTCGTTTCGCACGGTCGAAGCGCATCAGGACGGCCTGCTAAGAGGCCTGCACGACGGCTCGCTCGACATAGTTCTGACCTATAGCCTCGATCTGACGGAAGACATCGCTTTCACGCCGCTGCTGTCGCTGCCGCCGTACGTGATCCTGCCGACCTCTCACCGTCTTGCCCGCGCGCGCAAGGTATCGCTGGCCGACCTGCTGCACGAGCCTTACGTGATGCTGGATCTGCCGCACAGCCGCGAGTACTTTGCCGCACTGTTCGATGCCGTGGGCAGCCGGCCCGTGCCGGCGTTCCGCTCGTCGCAGCCGGAAGTCGTGCGCGGCATGGTGGCGAACGGACTCGGCTATAGCATCCTCAACTTTCCGCTCAAGTCGAACCGTACCGTAGACGGCGAAGACTTCGTCGTGAAGCGCTTCAAGGACAACGTCAACGCGACGACACTCGGGATCGCGCAATCGCGCACGATGCGGCCCAGACAGGTGGTGCAACGGTTTGCGTCGTATTGCGAGACCTATATCCGGCGGCTGCATCTGGACACGTAAACCCTGTTGAAACGCGCGTCAAAGCCCGCGCGAGTAGCATCCGCGCTACATAGTAAAAACCTTTGCTTTGCATCCAAAAACAATATTTTGGCTGGGAATTTGGCTTGATAGATTGATGTCCATGTCGAGCGCAACACCACGCAATCCAGCGTCGGCGCGCTCTCGCAAGCTCGAGACAAGGAGGGCGACATGGCACATCCGGTAAGGACGATCGCAATAGAAGCGCTGGTCGATGAGCTGCTGACCGGTTGCGATCGACCCTTCAGCGAAGCGCGCTCGATGCCGCCCGGTGTCTACACGTCGCCCGAATTTCTCGCGCTGGAAGAGCGCGACATCTTCTCGCGCGAATGGCAATGCGTCGGCCGCGCGAGCGCGCTGAAGAATGCCGGCGACTATCTGACTGCGCGGATCGGCGACCAGCCGATCGTCGTGCTGCGCGACGAGCAGATGCAATTGAAGGCGATGTCGAATGTCTGCCTGCATCGCATGTCGGTGCTGCTCGAAGGACGCGGCAACGTGCGCCGGATCGTGTGCCCATATCACGCGTGGAATTACTCGCTCGATGGCACGCTGAAAGGCGCGCCGCTGATGGATCGGCAAGAAGGCTTCTGCAAGGAAAGCTATCGCCTGCCTGCCGTGCGCTGTGAAGAATGGCAAGGCTGGATCTACGTGACGCTCGATGAAAACGCCCAGCCCGTTCACGCGCGACTCGCTGAATTGAACGAGTTGATCGGCGCATACGGCATGTCCGACTACATCGAAACTTTCTATGAAGAGCACGTGTGGGATACGAACTGGAAGATCCTCGCGGAAAACTTCATGGAGAGCTATCACCTGCCGATGCTGCATCGCGCGACGGTAGGCCCGCATTCGCGGCTCGAAGAGATGGAATGCCCTCCCGGCCTTCCAGCCTTCAACTATCACTGGATCACGAAGGAAGCGTCCTTGCCGATCGGCAACGCGCATCCGGACAACACGCGTCTAACGGGACACTGGCGCAAGACGACCGCCCTGCTCGCCATTTACCCAACGCATCTCGTGACACTGACGCCGGGCTACTTCTGGTATCTCGTGCTGCAGCCCGAAGGCGTAGGGCGCGTGCATATCCGCTTCGGCGGCGGACTGGCGCCGGAGTTCGTCGCCGATCCGCAAGCGCATGCCTACATGGCAACGCTCAAGCAGCTCCTCGACGACGTGAATGCGGAAGACCGACGCGGCGTGGAAGCTGTGTTTCGCGGCGTGCATGCACCGCTTGCAAAGCCCGGTCATCTGAGCCATCTCGAACGCCCCAACTATGACTTCGCGCGCTATCTCGCGGCGAAGATCGGCACGCATTGACTACGACGCAACACCGACAGGACGCCAGCACGATGTCAAACCCTTCCTTCATCTCATTCTCGGGCGTGAGCAAATCGTATGACGGCGCGCATTACGTCGTTGACGATCTGAACCTCGACGTGCGCAAGGGCGAATTCCTGTCGCTGCTCGGGCCGTCGGGGTCGGGCAAGACCACCACGCTGATGATGCTCGCGGGTTTCGAAACGCCCACGCAAGGCGAGATTCGCCTCGACGGACGCCGGCTCGACGACAAGCCGCCGCATCAGCGCGACATCGGCATGGTGTTCCAGAACTACGCGCTCTTTCCGCATCTGACGATTGCTGAGAACGTTGCGTTTCCGCTTTCGGTGCGTCGCGTGAGCCGCGCCGAGCAGAAGACGCGCGTGAAGCGCGCACTGGAGATGATCGAGCTGCCGCATCTGGCGAACCGCCGGCCCTCGCAACTGTCGGGCGGACAACAGCAGCGCGTCGCGCTGGCGCGCGCGCTGGTGTTCGAGCCGAGCGTCGTGCTGATGGACGAACCGCTCGGCGCGCTCGACAAGCGTCTGCGCGAAACGATGCAATACGAAATCATGCGCCTGCATCGCGAGTTGTCGCTGACGATCGTCTACGTGACGCACGATCAGGCCGAAGCGCTGACGATGTCGAACCGCGTCGCCGTGTTCTCCGATGGCCGCATCCAGCAGGCCGCCACGCCGAGCGAGCTTTACGAGAATGCGCAGAATGCCTTTGTTGCGAACTTCGTCGGCGAGAACAATGGGCTGACGGGACGCGTGGTCAATGTGAGCGGCGACAGCGCGACCCTCGCACTGGCGGACGGCAGCATCATTCGCGGCCGCTGCGAAAGCGGTCTGCGCGAAGGCGACGACGCGATGCTCGCGCTGCGCCCTGAGCGCGCACATATCCCAAGCGCCGAAGGCACGCACGCCGACGGACACAGCAATGTGGTGCAAGCCCGCGTCGAAGAACTCGTGTATTGCGGCGATCATCACCGCGTTCATCTGAAGCTCGGCGCGCGCGACGCCATCGTCGTCAAGGTGCCCAACACGCAGCGTCACGCGCTGCCCGAGCCGGGCAACATGGTCGAGGTCGCATGGCGCCATGACGATTGCAAGATTCTCGCAATGACGGCAAGCGCGCATCGCAACGCGCCTGCCAATTACTCCCCGCCGTCTCCGTTACCTACCATCATTACGACCGCACCTGCAGGAGCCAACTGACATGCTTACTCAAATCAAGGCACAACGTGCCGCACTTGCCGCACTCTCCGTCTTCGCGTTCTTCGCCGCCAGTGCTCAGGCAGCGGAAACACTTTCCGTCGTGACTTTCGGCGGCGCCTATGAAGCGGCTGCGAAGAAGGCCTATTTCGAGCCGTTCACGCAAGCCACGGGCGTAGGTTTTTCGACGGAATCCTATGACGGCGGCCTCGCCAAGCTCTCCGCAATGGAGCAGGCGAAGAACACCACATGGGACCTGATCGACCTCGAAACGAATGATGCAATCACCGCCTGCGACGAAGGCCTGCTGCAGAAGTTCGACAAGAAGACATTAGGCAAGACGAGCGATTTCATTCCCGGCTCGATCAGCGATTGCGCGGTGGCGAGCATGGTCTGGTCCACCGTCTTCGCCTACGATGCGAGCAAGCTGAAGACCGCGCCGACCACCGTCGCCGACTTCTTCGACCTGCAGAAATTCCCGGGCAAGCGCGGGCTGCGCAAGTCGCCGAAGGTATCGATGGAATGGGCGCTGATTGCCGACGGCGTCGATCCGAAGGATGTGTACAAGGTGCTCGCCACGCCCGCAGGCGTCGATCGCGCGTTCAAGAAGCTCGATACGATCAAGAAGAACATTGTCTGGTGGGAATCGGGCGCACAGGCGCCGCAGTTGCTCGCGGACGGCGCGGTGGTAATGACGCAGGCCTACAACGGCCGCATCGACGATGCCGCGAAGAAAGACAACAAACCGTTCAAGGCAGTCTGGGACGCGCAGGTCTACGACTTCGACTGGTGGGGCATTCCGACGGGCGCGAAGCACGCAGACGCGGCGGCGAAGTTCATCGTTTCCGCTTCGCAGCCGAAAGCGTATGCCGATCTGTCGAAGTACATCGCCTACGCGCCGCCGCGCAAGGATGCGATCGCGCTCGTCGACAAGCAGCGGCTGTCCGATCTGCCTACCTCGCCGCAGAACTTCAAACGTGCGTTGCAGATCAATGCGGGCTTCTGGGCCGACAACGCGGACCAGATCAACAAGCGCTTCCAGACCTGGCTTACTCAGTAACCCCGGCAGTAACTTCGCTGTTTAAAGAGCGCAACGAGAGCAAAGAGAGCCCGACGTGACTACCAGCATGCCCGTATCGGCCCAAGCCGCGGCTTCGGGCTCTCCGACGAGAGCCAACGGCCGCGCGTCGTTCCAGAAGGCGCAGCGCCGCGCGTCGGCTCAGGCGCTGCTGCTTGCGCTGCCGTTGATCCTGTTTCTGCTATCGACGTTCATCGCGCCGATCGCGTTGCTGCTCGCGCGCAGCGTGCAGAACCACGAAGTGCCTAACAGCATGCCCGCGCTCACGCGCGCGCTCGACGCATGGGACGGGCGCGGCGTACCCGACGAGCGCACGTTCGCGCTGCTTGCGTCGGGCTTGAAGGAAGCGCAAGGGAGCGGGCAACTCGGGACGGTTGCGCGACGCCTGAACTTTGCTCAGGCCGAGTTTCGCAGCCTGCTGATGCGCACCGCGCGCAACTTGCCGGCTGACGCGCCGCCCGCATGGAAACCCGCGCTCGTTGCAATGGACGAACGCTGGAACTCGCCGGAAACCTGGCGCCTGCTGAAGCGCGCCGCCGCATCGCCGACGCCGGACTATCTGCTCGCCGCCGTCGATGCGCAAGTCACACCGCAAGGTTCGGTCGAATTCGTGCCGGACAATTCGTCGGTCTATCGGCAAGCGTTCCTGCGTACGATCTCGATCAGCGCGACGGTCACGGTGCTGTGTCTGCTGCTCGGCTATCCCGTCGCGTGGATGCTCGCCAATTTGCCCGCGAAAAGCAGCAACAGCCTGATGCTGCTCGTGATCGTGCCGTTCTGGACGTCGCTGCTGGTGCGCACTACGGCATGGTATGTACTGTTGCAGCCGGGCGGCGTCATCAACAGCCTGCTGATGGGACTCGGTCTCGCGACGCATCCCGTGCCACTCATCTTCAATCGCGCGGGCGTACTTATCGGCATGACGCACGTGCTGCTGCCGTACATGATTCTCGCCATCTATTCGGTGATGAAAAGCGTGTCGCCGATCTATGTGCGCGCGGCGCAGTCGCTCGGCGCGCATCCATTCACCGCATTCGTGCGCGTGTATGTGCCTCAAACGCTGCCGGGCGTCGGCGCGGGCTGCTTCCTCGTGTTCGTGCTTGCGCTCGGTTACTACATCACGCCCGCACTACTCGGCGGAGCGGGCGACGAGATGATCAGCCAGCTCATCGCGATGCAGACCAACACGCAGCTCAACTGGGGGCTTGCAGGCGCACTGTCGGCGTATCTCGTGATCTTTACCGCAGTCTTCTACTTCCTGTTCAACCGCATCGTCGGCATCGACCGTTTGCGCTTCGGTTGAGCGACGCCTACACGACGACAAGGGAACGCCATGCAAAACCAACGGAAGAAGGTGCTGACGGAGCGCATCGCGACGCATTGGGTGCGCGTGCATACCGCGCTCGTGCTGTTCTTTCTGATTGCGCCGATTCTCGCGATCATCCCGCTCTCGTTCAACTCGGGTTCGTATTTCTCGTATCCTTTGCAGGGCTTTTCGTTGCGCTGGTATGAGCAGGCACTGACTAGCGGCGACTGGCAGCGTGCGCTATTGAACAGCCTCGGGATTGGCGCGGCATCGACGCTGATCGCCACATGTCTCGGCACGCTCGCGGCGCTCGGCCTGAGCCGCACGCAGTTTCCGCTGCGTTCGCTGATCATGCCGATCATCATTTCGCCGATGATCGTTCCCATCGTCGTCGTTGCGGCCGGGTTCTATCTGATCTTCGCGCCGCTCGGGCTCGTGAATTCATATCCGGGCGTCGTGCTGGCGCATGCGGCGCTCGGCACGCCATTTGTGGTCATCACCGTGACGGCATCGCTGCTGTCGTTCGATCAGAGTCTGCTGCGTGCCGCATCGGGTCTTGGCGCCAGGCCCTGGGTCGCGTTCAGGCGCGTGACGCTGCCGCTCATCGCGCCCGCCGTCGCGACGGGCAGTGTGTTCGCCTTTGCGACTTCGTTCGATGAAGTGATCGTCATTCTGTTCATCGGCGGCCCGGATCAGACCACGGTGCCTCGGCAGATGTGGAGCGGCATCCGCGATTCGATCGATCCGTCGATCCTCGCCGTCGCCACGATGCTGATCGTGTTTGCGGTGTTGCTGTTCGCCAGCATCAACTGGCTGCGCAGCCGCGCTGCGGCTGCGAGCCAGGCGCTCGTTTGAGGTGCTTTAGCGTTGCTTCGGCGTGATGCCGGGCAGCGCCCCCAACGCGCGCATCCAGATCTGCCGCGTGCGCGTCCACGCCAGTTCACGCCAGTCGGGATCGGCGGGCATGAACGATTCGAACAGTGCGCGGCTGATCGCGCGTCCTCGCGCATCGTGAGGGTCCCCGTACAGATGCAGCCAATGGTCGTCGCGCAGCGCCGTGTGCATCGGCGCTTCGGGATAGGTACCGCACTCGATGACGAGTTGCATCAGATGCGTATCCGGCAACGCGTCCAGCATCGCTTGCGACGTATAGCCCGTCGCCCGCGCAACCACACCTGTCTCGCTCACCGCTGCGTCCGCATGCGTGAGCAGCGTGTAGAGCCATGGACCATAGAGGCGCTGCGCATCGGCGAGCCCCGGATAGACCGATTGCGTAATCGACATCAGCATCGGATGACCGAACGCGCCTGCGCCCGTATGCAGGTCGAAGGCAATCGCCACCTGAGCGGGCTTGAGGAAACGGGCTGCGATATCGCGCAGCGTGCGGTTCGACCAGGTGGCCTGCTGCCCGCCATAGAACAGACCGTCTGCGTGGAGGTATTGGCCCGCGCCGACGATTGCCTGTACGCCCGACCACCCCAACGCGTCGATTTGCTTTGCTAGCAGCGCATCGGCATGCTGCCTCTGCGGGCCGTCGATGTCGCGGCACGTATAAATTTCATGCAGCGCTTCGTAACGCGGATTGTCGGGCAGCGCAGACGTGAAGTCGACGTAGTTGCGATTCAGATCGACATTGTCCTCGTTCACGCGCCTGACCCACGCCGTACCCCACGGGTTGATCAGATGGACCATCAGGACCGCGACATCGTCGGGCAAGGGGTGCGTTGCGAGTTCGTGCAGCCACTCTGTCTGACACGTCGAGCCGAAATAGCCCTCGACGCCATGTGTACCCGAGAGTGTCATGAACACGCGCGACGCATGGGGATTGCCAAGCCAGGCGACGTCCGTCGCAAGCGCTTCGCCATTCGGTCCTTTCAGAGGATGGGCGTACGTCGTCAGGGTGGCGCCCGCCGCCTTGGCGCCGTCAAGAAACTGGTTGCGTAGCGTGTCGAAACCGGGATCGACGGGAAAGCTGATCTTCATAAAGCCTCTGGTGAGTCAAACGTTTTTTGCGTCTTCCGAAAGCGCCAACGTAACGCATCCTGCGGGCTTCGCGCAACACAGCAATACTGTACCTTGCGACGGCGGCTCCAGCGGTTCTTCCGTGTATTCGACCTTTCCGTCGATCAGACTCGTCACGCACGTATTGCAAATGCCGATCCGGCAACTGAATGCGGGCGCATAGCCGAGTTTCTCGGCAAACTCGAGCAGGGAACCGCAACCCGGGTCCCATGCGACGGGTTCGGCTTGTGGGTGAAGGCGGATGGTCGTCGTGGTGGCTGAGCTTTCCTGAATCGCTGCATGCGGTTGCGCGCTTAAAGGCTCCTCGGCCACATCTTCCTCGAGTACCGTCGCCGGACCGAAGAACTCGTAATGAATGCGGTCGCGCGCGATACCGAGGCTGCGCAAGAGCTTCCAGTTCGACTGCATGAAAGCGGGCGGGCCGCATAGATAGACTTCGTAGTCATCGAGCGGCAAAAGGCCTTGCAGCGTGTCGCGCGAAATCAGTCCTTCGCTGTCGAAATACTTCAAAGCGCGGTCTTCCGCCGAAGGAAGCCGATAGCAGACATGCGCACGCACGTTCGGATACGCCGCCACCACCGCTTCTACTTCGTCACGAAACGCGTGCACTGCGCCATTTTCACACGCGTGAATGAAGTACACGCGGCGACTGTGCGCGCCGTCCATCGCGCGCAAGCGGTGCAGCATGCTGACGAGCGGCGTCAACCCGACTCCGCCACTCATCAGCACGACGGGTCGTGTAATGTCGTCACCGCAAACGAACGCGCCCGAAGGTCCCGCGAGTTCAAGTTCGTCACCGGCGTGCACCCGTTCGTGAAGATATGACGAGCCGCGTCCCGCAGGCACAGCGTCGCTACCTTGTTCGTGTTTGACAGAGATTCGCCAACGCGTGTTATTGGCGGGATCGCCGGAGAGGCTGTAAGTGCGCAACAATCGCTCGCCTGACGGCGAAGGGAGGCGTACTGTGACGAACTGCCCTGCAACGAACGGGGTCAGCGCTTCGCCATCGACAGGCACGAGATCGAACGAAACGATCGATGTGCTTTCCTGCGTGCGTCGGGTCACACGAAAACGCCTGAATCCCGACGCCGCACGCGGCGCCGCCAGCGTCGCCGGATCGTCCACGATACGCATGTCAGTGCTCCGCGCGCAGCCGGTTCACCACATAGACCGGCGCGGGCGTGACCGTTGCCTGCTGCTCACGTTCGATCATCTGCCCAAGCGCGCGCCTGAAACGAAGCGGTCCAGCGTCGATCGCGAGATCGATGTTCGGCGTGCGGGCGTTCTGCATGCCGCGATGAACGGCTGTCAACACGACGCGGTCTTCCTCGAAAGCATGTCGCACGTCCGCATCGAACTGGCGCGACACCTGTTCGTCCTGCGGCGCGAAGTTGCGCGTCTGGAACCAGTAGTAGCGCGTGTGCGATTCGTCGACGGGTGTCATGAAGTTATACGAATTCATCAGGAACACGTCAGGATGAAGCGGCGCATCGTCGCCCCCCGTTCCCGCTGGCGTAAAGATCGCCTTGATGATCGCGTGCGACGGGAAGCGCACTTCGTAATGCTGCTTGCGGTCGCACCGCCCTTCGAAGCCGACGAACTGCGCATAGAACGGCGCCACGTCGACATCGCGCATCCAGCGCGAGACCGTCACGCCATGCGCGGCGACCTCGGTTTTCAGCGGCTCAGCCTCGCAGGCAGCATTGCCGAATGACGACGGATGCACCCACGCGACATGCGAAGGATCGAGCAGATTGTCGGTGACATAGAGGTAATGGCACTCCACCGTCATCGCGTCACCGCGATTCACACCCCACGCAGGATCGCCCCATTCGTCGATCTGCACGATCGTCGCGGCGTCCGCCTCGTCGGCATCGCCCATCCAGATCCACAGCAGGCCGTAGCGCTCCGCCAGCGGATAGCTGCGCACTTTCGCACCGGGCGGAATGCGCGGGCTGCCGGGCGCGCGCACGCACGCGCCCTCGCAATCGAAGGTCAGGCCGTGATAACCGCATTCCACCTGATCGCCAATCAGCTTTCCCATCGACAGCGGCAGCTTGCGATGCGGGCACGCATCTTCGAGCGCGACGGGCGTGCCATCCTCGCGGCGATACAACACGACCGGTTCGCCGAGGATCGTCACGGGCATGAGTTTGTGCGTCACGTCTGCGTCCCATGCTGCGACGTACCATGCATTCCTCAGAAACATTGCGCTGCCTCCGTTATCCGGTTTCGTATTCACTTGCCGATCAGGATAAAAAGCCAAAACATAAAAGAACAGATGTCAAACTCTGGCTGTTCGTTTAGAGTTTCTAAATCGTCGAACCTTCCCCCACCCATACGATGACGACGAACAGCTTTCCCCCTCTGCGCGCGCTGCAGGTGTTCGAAGCGGTAGGCCGGTGCGGCGGCGTGACGGAAGCGGCGAAGCGGCTTGGCATTTCCGCTGGCGCAGTGAGCCAGCAG
This sequence comes from Paraburkholderia hospita, assembly GCF_002902965.1. Classification (GTDB taxonomy): domain Bacteria; phylum Pseudomonadota; class Gammaproteobacteria; order Burkholderiales; family Burkholderiaceae; genus Paraburkholderia; species Paraburkholderia hospita. The sequence goes on from NZ_CP026107.1 coordinate 1,994,931, forward strand.
ATCAAGCTGCTCGAAGACACGCTCGGACTGCACCTCACGCAAAAGGACGGCAAGCGGCTGAGCCTGACGTCGATCGGGCGCCAGTATCACGAGAGCTGCGCAGCCGCGTTCGAAAGCCTGCGTGTCGCGCATGCGGAAATCGAGCGGGCGAAGAACACGCGCAATCTCAGCATCAGCGCACTGCCCTCACTGCTGTCGAAATGGCTCGCGCCGCGCATGCTCGAATGGCAGCGCCAGCACGCCGATCTCAGCGTGTATCTCGACGGCACGCACACGGAGCCGTCGCCGGATGGATATGACATCGACTTTCGTATCAGCTACGGCGAGCGCATTGCGGATGTCGATAATTCCGTCGAACTGTTCCGCGATTACGTGGTGCCCGTTTGCAGTCCACGACTGCTCGCAGCCGACGCACCGCTCGTCTCGCCCGCCGAGATCCTTGGCTATCCGTTGATATCGGTCGACTGGCGGCCGAAGTTCGCGTCGCCGCCTTCGTGGCGCGAATGGCTCGTCGCCAACGATGTCGATTGCAGTGAACTGAACGAGAACCGTCAGGTGTTTTCGCTATCGAGCGTCGCGATTCAGGCGGCTATCGATGGTTACGGTTTCGTGCTCGCGCAAAGCTCGATGGTCTGCGACGATCTCGCCGCAGGCCGTCTCGTGATGCCCTTCGCGCTCGGATTGTCGCTACCGTGGCCATATTTCCTCACATGGAAGCCGAACGCTTTCGACAAACCGCACTGCCGCAGCTTTCACCGCTGGCTCGTGACGCGCGGAAAGGAACAGCAGCAGCTCAACGACAGCATGCTGAACGTGGTCGCTTGAAGCGGACAACCGTGCATCAACTCGCGCTCACGCGCCAGAGCACGGGGAAAAGCGGATGGTCCATCGGTGCGCCTTCGGGCAATTGCGCATCCAGGCCCGGAAAGTCAGGAGACGTGCGCCAGCGGCGCGGCGCATGACGAACGTCATCACCGATGAAGCGGACCGAAAACGCGCGCCGCCGCGTGTTGCCGCCCACGCCGCCCGACGCATGCAAGGTCAGCATGTTGAAGCACACCATGTCGCCCGGTTCGAGCGCCCATCCAATGATCGGATAAGCGGCGCGGTTCGACTCGATATCCGGCAAGTCGGCGAGACTGCCTTCCGGAAACCACTTCGCCTCATTGTCCATGAACGTGCGTGGCATGAGCCACGGGCCGAGATGCGAGCCGGCCACGAATTCCAGCGTCGATTCGCGCGAAACGGGATCGACGGGAATCCACATGCTGACGTTCTGCGAGCCGCTAATGTTGTAGTACGGTTGGTCCTGATGCCACGGAGTGCGCTGCCGTGTGTTCGGTTCCTTCACAAGCAAATGGTCGTGATAAAGCCGCACCGTTTCGCCGCCGATCAACGCACCCGCCGCCGTGGGCGCCGCCGACTCGTAAATAAAGCGGCGATACGCGTCATTGTCCTGCCAGTTGCAGAAGTCTTCGAAGAACCAGCCCGGATCGTCGGGACGGCTCGCGACCTTCGCGCGCGGACTCGGCTGCGCGATGTTGCGCTCGATACCTTCGCGCAACAGCGCGATGTCATCGTCGGTGAAGAGTTTGCGGATGCACACCGCACCATCGCGGCGAAAGTCGGCGATCAGTTCCGGCGTCAGCGCACGTTCGATGCGTGCGTCGATGTCTTGCAGCATGGTGTCTCCGTATAAGGCGCGATTCGATCGTCTCAGCCGTTCAGGATATCGAAGTCGAAGTAGCGGCGCTCGATCTTCTGATACGTTCCGTCCTTGATCATATCGGCAATGGCCTGATTGATCATCTCACGCAACTGGGGATCGTCTTTGCGCAATCCGATCGCGGCGCCCTTGCCCAGCGTCTTCGCATCGTTCACGGGCCCTCCGAGGAACGCGTAGCCCTGCCCTTGCGGCGTCTTCAGAAAACCCTCGCTGCCGGAAATCATGTCGGTCAACGTCGCGTCGAGCCGCCCCGAGCGCAGATCGGTGTAGACGAGTTCCTGATTGGCGTATGAGACGACATTGATGCCGGCGGGTGCCCAGTATGCTTTCGCATAGGCCTCTTGTGTCGAGCCTTGCGCAACGCCGATGTTCTTTCCCTTCAGTGATTCGGCCGAGGGCTGCAGACCGGCCCCGGCGCGTCCGATCAGACTGCTCGGCGTGTTGAACAAGGTTGTCGAGAATGCCACTTGTGTTTCGCGTTTCGGCGTCACCGACATGGCCGAGAGAATCGCGTCGAACTTGCGCCCCTGCAGTGCGGGAATGATGCCGTCGAACGCCGTTTCGACCCATACGCATTTTGCGTGGAGCCGGCGGCAAATCTCATTGCCGAGGTCGATTTCGAAGCCGACGAGCTTGCCGTCGGGAGCCTTCGACTCGAACGGCGCGTAAGTGGGATCGACGCCGAACTTCAGTTCCGTCAACTCCTTCGCGTGCACGGACAACGCTGCGAGCAATAGTGCGAGACAAACCAGCGGCTTTTTCATGAGCATCCCCGTTCCAAACAGCAACCGTTGAAAAAACGGACGATTTACTTGTCCGTCGATTACGGATCAGCATAGGAACTCAAAAAAACGAAGAATAGAGGCCCGTTGATCGCGGATGATTTAGATTTTCTAAAGCTTGAATGGCGACGCATTCAAGGTGACACGAACATATCGACCAATTGATCGCGCAACCAGCGATGCGCAGGGACCGTCTCGTTGCGTTGATGCCAGAACAGGCTGATGACGCGTTCCGGGGCTTCCAGCGGCGCGCGCACGCTGACGAGGTCGCCAGCCATTGCGCCGCGTTCGCATAGATCGCGCGGCAGCACGGCGATCAGATCACTCGAGCGAATGATCTCGCAGGCGACCGTGTAGTGGTTCACCGACGCGACCAGGTTGCGCTTCAAACCGCGCGACGCGAGAAAAATATCGAACGACGGCTGCGTCTGCCCTGCAAGGCTGATGTCGACATGGCGCGCATTCAGAAAACGCCTGGTGGTCAACTTGCCGGGCCCCGCGAGCGGATGGCCACGCCGCATCACGCATGCGCAGTCGACGCTCCAGAGCGAACGCGAACGGATGTGCGCGGGCGGCAGTGTCTCGTTCACATAGACGCCGATCAGGCAGTCGACACGGTTGCCTTCGAGTAGCGCCGGCGCGTCAAGCAGGATATTCGGCACCGTCTGCCATTGCAGATGCGGCGCGCTTTCGCCGAACCGTTCGATCAGGCGCGGCATCACGATGCCCGCAACGTAGTCCGACATCGACAGGCTGAAGCTGAGTTCGGCGCTGCCGGGAGAGAACGTCTCTTCATCGAGCGCGGCGCGAATGCGGCTCAGCGAATCGCCTACGGGTCCCCACAGCGCCATCGCCCGTTGTGTGGGCGTGACGCCCGCGCCATTGCGGATGAAGAGAGGATCGTCGAACGCTTCGCGCAAACGGCTCAGCGCGTTGCTGACGGCGGGCTGCGTGAGCGAAAGCTTGGTGGCGGCACGCGTGACGGCGCCTTCCGTCATCAAGGCTTCGAAGACCTTCAGCAGATTCAGATCGAGCGACCGGAAGCTCATGCGCGTCCATTCACGATATCAATGTAGTGGATCAAGGATATAAATATTTGTGACGTTCGACAAGCCATAGAATCGGCCTCACACCAAGGTCCACCGCGCGCCGCGAGCGTGCATACGGCCGCGCCGTCACGCCGGATTGTCGAGACTCAAGGAGCGCAACGTGTCAAATGTTTCTGCACGCATCGAGCGTCTGCCGTTTGGACGCTTTCATGGGCACCTGCTGCTGATGGGCGGCATGGGCTACGCATTCGACGCAATGGATGCCGCCGCCGTCGCGTTTGTCCTGCCTGTACTGCGTCACGACTGGGCTTTGTCCAGCGTGCAAACAGGCGTACTCGGCAGCGGCAACTTCATCGGCTTTTTCTTCGGCGCGCTGCTCGCGGGCACGCTGGGCGATCTGATCGGCCGGCGCAAGGTGATGATGTCGGCGTTGCTGATCTACTGCGCGGCGTCCGTCGTCAGCGCGATGACCGATTCATGGCCGACCTTCCTTGCCGCTCGCATCGTGGCCGGCATGGGAACGGGCGCCGAGAGCGCGATCATTGCGCCCTACCTGGCCGAGTTCGTTGCGAAGCGGTATCGCGGCATCTTTACGGGCGCGCTGGCCGGGTTCTTCTCGTTCGGCTTCGTTGCCGCCGCATTGCTCGGCTACTTCATCGTTCCCGCGTTCGATTCAGGCTGGCGCGTCGTGCTATTGATCACCGCGCTGCCGATCCTGATGCTGTTGTGGTGGCGCCGTTCGCTGCCCGAGTCTCCGCGCTGGCTGGAAAGCCGCGGGCATGTGGGCGAAGCGAAGCGCGTGCTCGACCGCATCGAAGCCAGCTTCGCGGCTCGTGGGATCGCACTGCCGGAGCCGGAGTCCATCAGCTTGAACAGCCCACCGCCGGCACACACTGGCACGCTGGCCGCGAACTTCCGCGCGCTGTGGATGGGACGCCAGGCGCGCATCACCACGATGACCTGGCTGATGTGGCTGTCGATCACCTTCAGCTACTACGCGTTCTTCACGTGGATTCCGGGCCTGCTCGTGCAGCACGGGATGAGCATCACGCGCAGCTTCGGCTATTCGCTCGCGATGTACGCTGCGCAGGTGCCCGACTATTTCAGCGCCTCGTGGTTCAACGAGCGCATCGGGCGGCAGGCGACGATCGCGACGTACATGCTGCTCGGCTGCGTGTGTGCATTGGGCATGGCGTTCGCCCGCTCGAACGAGGAGATCATGGCGGCGGGCATCGGGCTGTCGTTCTTCATGAACGGCACTTACGCCGGCGTATACGCTTACACGGCGGAAGTGTTTCCCACGGCGGTGCGCACGACGGGCGCGGGCACGGCGTCGGCGATCGGCCGTATCGGCGCAATCGTATCGCCGATTCTTGTCGGCTATCTGTATCCGAACTTTGGTTTCGCAGGCGTGTTCGGCGTGACGACGGTCGTACTATTGCTCGGAGCGATTGCCGTGGTCGTGATGGGCGTGCCGACGCGCGGACGTTCGCTCGAAGACATCGCCGGGGGGGAAGCGGCATGAATGGCGTGCAAGAACAGGGCTTGCAGGCCTTCGTCGCGCTGGCTCGCGCGCAGGCGAGCACAGATCAGCCAGCGGCGCTCTATCAAGCGCTCGACAAGGTCCTTGCGCAAGCGATCGGCCATACGCTCTTCACGATACTGCGCTACGACGACGCGACGAATGAATCGGCGCGCATCTACAGCAACATGCCGGCCGCGTATCCAACGGCGGCAAAGAAGCCGCTGTCGGGCGGCAATTGGACCGACATCGTGCTGACGCGCGGTGAGACGTTCATCGGCAAGACGCCGGACGATCTGCGCGCGGTGTTCGCGGATCATGAGCTGATCGCGTCGCTCGGGTGCGAAAGCGTGCTGAACGTGCCCGTGCGCTGGAAAGGACGCACGCTCGCGTCGCTCAATCTGTTGCATACGCGAGCGTGGTATCGCGACGATCACGTGCCGATCGCGCAGTCGCTTGCGCAGTATGCGTTGCCGACGCTGCTCGACGAAGCCTGAAACCGGCTTTGCGCAGCGAATCGAATCATTCACCGAACCGTGGGGAAACGAGTGGACAGCATTCTCTTCACCAACGCAGGATTGCTCGATGTCGAGCGCGGCGAAGTGCGCGAAGCGCATCACGTGCTCGTCGAAAACGGCCTTATCAAGGAAGTGTCCGACCGACCGCTGAAAAGCGCAGCCGCGCGCGAGATCGACTTGCGCGGCAAGACGCTGATGCCGGGTCTGATCGACCTGCATGTGCATGTGGTGGCCGTGCAGCTGAATCTGTCCCAGCAGGTGCACATGCCGAATGTGCTCGTCACACTGCGCTCGGTGCCCATCATGCGCGCGATGCTGCGGCGCGGATTCACCACGGTGCGCGACGCGGGCGGCGCAGGTTATCCGCACAAGCAGGCGGTGGAAAGCGGGCTCGCAGTGGGTCCGCGCCTTTTCGTCGCGGGGCGCGCGCTCAGTCAGACGGGCGGCCACGGCGACATGCGCGCCCGCTCGGACTATCTCGGCGACAGCGCGCCGTGCGGCTGCTGCGTGCGGGTCGGCGCGCTGTCGCGCGTCGCCGATGGCGTCGATGAAGTACGCCGCGCGGCTCGCGAGGAATTGCAGATGGGCGCCGATCATCTAAAGATCATGGCATCGGGCGGCGTTGCATCGCCGACTGACCCCGTAGGCGCATTCGGCTACGCGGAAGACGAAGTGCGAGCGATCGTCGAAGAAGCGCGTGCCCGCCAGACTTACGTGATGGCGCACGCGTACACGGCGGACGCGATTGCGCGCGTCGTACGCTGGGGCGTACGCACGATCGAGCACGGCAATCTCATCGACGCACCGACGGCGAATCTGATGGCCGAGTTGGGCGCGTATGTCGTGCCGACGCTCGTCACCTACGAAGCGCTAGCATCGGAGGGCGCGCAGTATGGCCTGGGCGAAGAGAGCGTTGCGAAGATCGCCGATGTGCGCGAGGCTGGGCTGCGTTCGCTCGAAATCTATCGCGACGCGGGCGTGAAGATGGGTTTTGGCTCGGATCTGCTGGGACCGTCGCAGCGCCTGCAGAGCGACGAATTCCGCATTCGCGCCGAAGTGCTAGGCAATGCAGCGACGCTCGCCTGTGCCACCACGACGGCGGCTGAAGTGCTCGGCCTGCCGGATAAGCTCGGACGTATCGCGGCTGGCGCGTGGGCCGATCTGCTTGTCGTGGATGGCAACCCCTTGCGCGATATCTCGTGTCTGCTCGGGCAAGGCGAACGCATTCCGCTAGTCATGAAGGGCGGCGCGATCCAGTTCGAAGAGTTGTGAAGAGACTACGCGTGCAACCGGTCATACGGCCGGAAAATCTCCAGCGCCCAATCGACGAACGCCCGCATCCTCGCGCTGTCGTGTTGCGACTTCGCAAACACGATATGTAGAGGATGCAATGGCCGACTCCATTCAGGAAGAAGCTGAACGAGATCGCCGCTCGCGAGCCCCGCACGCGCCATGAACGCGAACGTCTGGCCAACGCCAAGCCCACTAACCAACGAAGTCAGATGCGCGGTACTCTCATTGACGGAAACCCCTCGCGTGCCCTTCGGGTCGATCTGGATTTTCTCGTCGCCGCGCTCGAAGAACATCGTGAAAACGCGGCCCGTCCGCGATGAGAAATAGCCGACCAGGTCGTGCTCGCCGTAAAGTTCTTCCGGATGCTTCGGCAGTTTGCGCGATCTCATGTATCCCGTGCCCGCATACGTGCCCCAATCGAGGCTCGCGATACGCCTCGCAATCAACGACGTGTCCGTCAGTTCGCCACCCCGGATCACGCAGTCGACGCCCTCGCCGATCAGATCGACTTCCCTGTCGCTGACGCCCAGTTCGAGTTGTATCTCGGGATAGCGCTGCCGGAACAACGGAAGATGCGGCAACAGGATCAGATTGGCCAGCGACGACCCTATATCAACCCGCAAACGCCCTCGCGGTGTGCCACGAGAGTCGGCGAAAAGCGTATCCATTTCGTCGATGTCCGCGAGCACCTTGAGCGCGCGATGGTAATACGCCTGGCCTTCGTCTGTGACGGTCACCTTGCGCGTGGAGCGCTGAAACAGCTTGACCCGCAGGTGAGTTTCGAGATCCTGGATCAGTTTGGTGACGGTAGGTCTCGGTATGTTCAGGGTATCGGCGGCTTTGCCGAACCCGCCCGATTCGGCGATTCGCACGAACACGCGCAATGCGAGCATCTGATCCATTCCGGTTCCACGCTTTGTTTGACCGTGTCGATCATATCGCGATTATTCATACCGATAAATAATGATTTAGCGCGCGGCCTATTTATTGACTCAGAGGAAACACTTATCGTTGCCACATCGATTCATTCATTTCATTTGAGGACATCATGAGCAAACGACTGGAAGGCAAAATCGCACTGGTGACGGGCGGCACGAGCGGAATCGGTTTGGCCGCTGCACAGGATCTCGCACGCGAAGGCGCGAAGGTTTATGTCACGGGCCGCCGTCAGGGTGAACTGGATGCAGCGGTGAGCGCAATCGGTCACGCAGCAACGGGCGTTCAGGGCGACGTCACGCGCAGCGCCGATCTGGACGCGCTGATGAAACTGATCCGCGAGCGCGAAGGACGTCTCGACATTCTTTTCGCCAACGCAGGCGGCGGCTCGCTGGCGCCGCTCGGTGATATTTCCGAGCAGCATTTCGACGACACCTTCAATCGCAATGTCCGCGCGGTGGTCTTTACCGTTCAAAGCGCGCTGCCGCTCATGTCGCGCGGCGGGTCGATCATTCTCACCGGCTCGATCGCAGGGTCGACGGGGACGCAGGCGTTCAGCATCTATAGCGCTTCGAAGGCGGCTGTGCGCAGCCTCGCGCGGAGTTGGGTGCTCGATTTGAAGGACCGCGGCATCCGCGTCAACGTCGTTAGCCCCGGTTCGACCCGGACTGTCGGCCTCGCGGAACTCGGAGGCGATACGAAAGAAGGTCAGGACGGGTTGCTGTCGTACCTGACGTCGCTGGTGCCGATCGGCCGCCTTGCCGATCCGATGGAAATCGCCAGGGTGGTGACGTTTCTGGCATCCGACGATTCGAGCTTTATCAACGGCGCGGAGATCACGGCGGATGGCGGGCAGGCGCAGGTGTAGTCTGTAGTCGAAGCAGCGCGGCGAACCCTTTACGGGTTCGCCGCATCCATGTCGGCCCTGCTAATGACCGCCAGCGTCGATTTCGCTCAACTGCATGCCCTTCGTTTCGCGCACCGACCGCAGAATCACGATCGCCGCCAGTGCCGCGCCGATGGTGAAGACCGCGATACCCAGCGCGATCGTCATACTGGCGGCCTTGACGGTCGTCAGCACGATGTACGGCGCAATACCGCCACCTACGACGCCGATGTTATAGAGGAAGCCCACTCCCGACGCACGCACTTCGCGAGGCAGATTCTCCGTCAGTATCGTTCCCCAGATGCCCGACGATCCGACGAGGAAAAAGCCGCTCAAAAACGCGAAGCATTCGGCAAGCAGGAACTGGTTGACGCTGTACACCAGCGCCACCACGCACACCGCCCCCGCGCCTAGCATCGCACTGATCCCCGCGCGCCGCCCGAGCCGTTCCGCGATGAAACCGGATGCGAAGAAGCCAAACACCTGTCCGACTGCCGACGTCATCGTCAGCCAGGTGATCGTCAAAGGCTCGAATGCAAGCGACTTCAGATAGGTAGGAAAGAGTCCCTGAAACGGCCATGAGCCGAAGCACAGCACGAGCATCAACAACGCGAGGTAGCCGACGCGGCGCGGATAGAGCCTGAACAGCACGACGGCCGGATTGTCGCGCAACGGCGTGCGGAGCTTTCGGCCACTCGCCCTGAACGCCTGCGATTCCGGCACGCACAGCAGAATGAACACGCCAAGCAGTATCGCCGGGATGACACCGACAAAGAACATGCCGCGCCATCCGAAGTGCGGATAGACGAGATCGTAGGCAATCGCCGCGCCGATGGCACCGAGCCCCCAGCCCGTATCGAGAATGCCGATACCGATCGCCCTGTGCTTTTCCGGCCACGATTCAGCGACCATCGTCGCACCGAGCGAGAAGCCCGGCGCCATGCCAAAGCCGAGCAGCAGACGGAAGACCGCGAGCGACACGAAGCTCCACGACAGTCCCGTCAGCACGGCGCCCGCCGTGAACCACGCCAGCGTGATCACCAGCGGAATCTTGCGGCCGATACGGTCGCTCAGGCTGCCGAACATCAAGCCGCCTATCCAGCGCACGCCATACGTCGCAAACAGCAACAGCGACGCCGTGCTGAGCGGCACGTTGAAATGCTTCGCGATGTCGTTCAGCACGAACGTGATCGCGAGAAAGTCGACCGCGTCCATCACCCACACGCCCCACGCGGCAATCAGAACGCGCCATTGCGGCCACGAAATGTCCCTGTACCAGGGCAACGCTTTCGTCGTCGAAACATTCGCGGCTGCATCGGTGGCTTTCATCACGCCTCCTCCTGACCGGTTGTCCATACCGGGTCTCCTGTCTCTTGGATTGGATTGGATACCGGGCCGGGTCATTCACACGAGGCGAATGCCCGGCACGTGTCAGCGCCTCAAGCGAGCGCCGAATCTTCGAATGCGAGCACGGTCTGCTTCTGCGTGCCGAGCCCTTGCACACCGAGTTCCATCACGTCGCCTGGTTTCAGGAAACGCTCCGGCTTCATGCCGAGACCAACGCCGGGCGGTGTGCCCGTCGTGATCACGTCGCCAGGTTGCAGCAACACATGACGGCTGACGTATGACACGATCGTCGCAAGGCGGAAGATCATGTCCGATGTCGACGAGTCCTGGATGCGCTTGCCGTTGAGTTCGAGCCACAAGCCGAGATTCTGCACGTCGTCGATTTCGTCGGGCGTCACGAGCCACGGACCGAGCGGGCCGAAAGTCGGGAACATCTTGCCTTTTACCCACTGCCCGCCATGCTCGAGTTGCATCTCGCGCTCGGACACGTCGTTGCAGACGCAATAGCCGGCCACGTAGTCGAGCGCAGTCTCTTCCGGCACATACAGCGCGCGCCGTCCGATCACCAGCGCGATCTCCACTTCCCAGTCGCACTTGGTCGAGCCGCGCGGCAGGATGACAGGATCGTTCGGGCCCGAGAGGCACGACGGCGCCTTGTTGAAGATGATCGGCTCGGCGGGAATCGGCGCGTTGGTCTCGATTGCGTGTTGCACGTAGTTGAGGCCGATGGCGACGAAGTTGCCTGGCTGCGCGATGCATGAGCCGAGGCGCGGCTTGCCCTCGACGACAGGCAGGCGAGCCAGGTCTGCGCCGCGCAGCTTTTCAATTCCGCCGTCCGCGAAGAATGCGGGCGTGTAGTCGGCGCATAGCGACGACGCATCGCGGATCGCACCCTGTTCGTCGAGCAGCCCGGGTTTCTCGTGTCCTTCGGGTCCGTATCTGAGTAGCTTCATCGTGCTTCCTGAAATCAGTGGTTAAGTGTGGCGAGACGGCTGATCTCGAGTGTGAAAACGCCCGCGCCTGCTGCCGCTTCATCGCGCTGCGCCGTATCGATACCGGCCAGCAGACGGGCGAGTTGCTGGCGTGCCGCTTCGAGCGTCGAGGTTTCGACGAACAGCACGCGCGGCGGCACCACGTATGCGCGTTCTCGCGCTTCGCGCGTGTCGAGATGGCTGGCCGCGTCGTCGGCGACGAACAGATGCGCGGCCAGCACGCCGATATCGGCGGTGATGGCAGGCGCTTCGCCTTCGAACAGGTGACGCGCGTCGAAGCCGGCAGGCAGCGGCAACGTCAGCGCATGCCCGCCCGTACTCGCGCCCGTCGTCTTCTCGACGACGCAGATCGAACGCGCCGTATTGCGGAACGCGCGCACCGTGCTCTGGGTCAGCGGCGTCGGATTGTTCAGTCGCGCCAGATACGCGGGGCTCGTCAGCACGGCGACGTCGTCGGCTTCGTACAACGTGAGCCATTCCGTCACGCCGCTGCCGCGATAGCGGCGGCCGCGCAGGAAACCCGGCAGCGCGAGACGCTCGGGTATGTGCTCCTTGTCGTGCCAACGGTAGAACGCGTCGCGCTCCGTCTCGATCACGTCGTTCCAGATCAGCACAGCGGCCTTGCCGAGCAGGGACATCATCGGGCTCCTTTGTCGAAGAATTCGAGGATCGCGTCGACCTGGCCGCCGTGCATGTCCTGTCCGGTGACCACATGCGCACCTCGTTCCCGCGCGAGTCCTACCAGCACAGTCGGCGTTGCGGGCGGCTTCAGCACCACGTCGCCCACTAAACTTCCCGCGCCAATCGCGCCCGGATCGCCAGGCAAGCCATCATCGTCCTTCATGCCGACGATGGAAGCATTGATGACGATGTCGTACTTTCCGCCGTCATTGTCGACGCTCGCATCGCAACCGCGAAAATGTCCGGCCAACGCATCGCGCAAGGTCCGCGCCCGATTGGCATCGGGATCGACGAGCGAAATCCCGTGGACGCCGTGCGCTGCCAGCTCTGCGGCAATCGCGGCGCCCGCGCCACCGCAGCCGAACAGCAGCACGCGCTTTCCACTGAGCGGCATGACTTTCTGCGCCGCGCTCACGAAGCCGACGCCGTCGAACATGTCGCCCGTCCAGCTTCCATCAGGCTCGCGACGCAACGCATTGATCGCGCCGACGATTTGCGCCCGCGTCGACAACCGGTCGGCGAACGCGAGCGCGGCGGCCTTGTGCGGCGACGTGATCAGCAAGCCGTCGAGATTGCCGAGCGACATCAGGCCGCGCATCGCTGTATCGAACGAATCCCGGCTGGCTTGCGCGGCGAACATCACGGCATGGATGTCGTGGCGCGCGAAGTGCGCGGTGTACACCGATGGCGAGCGCACCTGCGCGACAGGGTCGCCGATGATCGCGTACAGCCGGGTAGCGCCGTCGATGTTCATCGCTGTGTCTCCGCATGCCACTGCGCGATGCGCGCCGAACGGAAGCGGCGTTCGCGCGCCGCCACTTCGTCGTGAATGCCGAGCGGCGCGGGACGGAACAGACGCGCGTCCATCGTCCTGAGATCCGGCGACACCTGCGGGCGAAACTCCATCTGCGCGAAGATGTCGCGTTCGACATCGACGCCCGGCGCCACTTCGATCAATTCGAGCCCTTGCGCGCCGATCCGGAACACGGCGCGCTCGGTCACATACAGCGCGGTCTGGCCGCGCTCGCGCGCAAACGTCGCGTTGTAGCAGACCTGTTCGAGCTTGCGCACGAACTTCTTGTGACGGCCTTCTTCGCGTATGACCGTCTGCCCCGCTTCCCATCCGATGTCGAGACCTCCCGCCGTCAACGTGCCGCTGAAGATCACGCACTTCGCGTTCTGGCTGATGTTGATGAAGCCACCGACGCCGATGATCTTGTCGCCGAAGCGGCTGATATTCACGTTGCCTTGCGCGTCGACTTCGGCGAACGAAAGGAACGCGAGATCGAGGCCGCCGCCGTCATAGAAGTCGAACTGCGACGGCTGTTCGATCATCGCGGCAAAATTCTGCGCGCCGCCCGAATCGCGGCCCGTAATCGGCGCGCCACCTATCAGACCTTGTTCGTTGGTCAGGATCACCTTGTCGAGCAAATCCTCTTCTGCGGCAACCGTCGACAGCCCCGTCGAAATACCCGCGCCGAGATTGCACACGGCGCCCGGATAGAGTTCGAGCGCAGCACGCCGCACGATGACCTTGCGCGGCCCAAACGGCAACGGCTTGATTTCCGATAGCGGTACGCGCAATTCGCCCGCATAGCTCGGGTCGTAATCCGTCGCATAGGTCTGCCGCTGGTCGGGCACGACGACGACGAAGTCGACGAGGATTCCGGGAATCTTCACCTGCTTCGGCGGCAGTGTGTTGCGCGTCGCCATCCGTTTGACCTGAACGATCACGATGCCGCCCGCTCGCCGCGTCGCTTGCGCCATCGCGAGCATTTCGCCGAGCACGGCCTCCTGCTCCATCGTGATGTTGCCGTCTTCATCGGCCGTCGTGCCGCGCAGGAATGCGACGTTGATCGGCACAGGCTTGAAGCGTAGCCATTCTTCGCCGTCGAGTTCGATCAGCTCGACGAACTCTGCGGGCGTGCGCGGACTTTGCCGCGCGCCTTGCTGACGCGGATCGACGAAGGTGTGAAGCCCTGTTTTCGTGATCAGGCCCGGCCGGCCGCCCGCCATGTCTCGCATCAGTTGCGACAGCACGCCTTGCGGAAACGTGTAGGCCTCGATCTTGTCGGCGACAGCGAGCGTGACGAGGCCGGGTGAATCGACGAGTGCGCTCGTGATCGCGCGACGTAGCAGCCCTTCATGCGCGAGGTGGCTCGCGCCGAGCGCCGCGCGGTCGCCAACGCCGACCACGCTGATCGACGTCAGATTGCGCGGCTCGCCCGCGCTCATGAAGCGTGCCTCCACTGCGGCGAGCAAAGCCTCGGGCACCGAATGCCCGCCGCCCGAGCCGCTGATCAGAACAGCGTCTTCGTCGCGCACCAGCGACGCCGCTTCAGTCGTTGAAATGATGTGCATGTTGCGTGTCCCGCGTCGTTGAGTTGAACCGGCCGGCACGACGCGGACTGAAACCACGTCACCGGCCGATTCAATGTAACCGGTTGCAAATGTGACGCAAAGTGGTTTTAACATTCTCCAGGGAAAACCACTAAAGTGGTCACAAACACCATGTATTTGGAGTACATTGAATGAAACCGGCCAATTTGTAACCGGTTTCATATATGGTCGAAAACGTTGACGGAATGGCGTGAACGGCAAGACCGCCACTTTTCAGGAGCTTTGAGCATGGCCATCAAAGGCGTGGAGATCGGACAGGAATTCAGGTTCGCCAAGACGGTTGGCGAAACCGACGTAACGCTGTTCGCGGGGCTGACGGGCGACTTCAGCGACACCCACATCAACGAGCAGTACATGCAGGAGAAGTCGTCGATCGGCACGCGCATCGCGCATGGCGCGCTGCTGGTCGGCTACATGTCGACGGCTTCGACGATCAGCATTGCGCATGTGATCCATCGCAACGATCTCGAGGAGTTCCCCGTGTCAGCGGGATACGACCGCATCCGTTTCATTCGTCCCGTGCTGCTGGGCGATACCGTCACGGTGATCTACCGGGTTGCCGAAATCGACGAAGAGAAGCGCCGCAGCACCGCGGACATGGAGGTCGTGAACCAGCGCGACGAAGTCGTCGCGGCGGGGCGTCACATCATGAAATGGGCAAAGAAGCTTTCATCGAAGTAAGCGCGACGTGCGCTGCGCGCGGCCGCGCCGATGCGTTTGCCCAATGAAGCCACCGTTATAATTGCAGCGGAAAACTCTAAGGCAATCGCCAAGGCAAACGATATGGCAAAGGCTGCGCGCCCCACTCGACATGAACAGCCGGCCGCGCCATCCGTTTCGGTCCGGCCGGGTGCTGCAACGCTGCGTGAAGTCGCGGAACTGGCGTGCGTGTCGAAGGCCACTGTGTCGCGCTTCATCAATTCGCCGGAGGTCGTGTCGCCGAGCGTGCGCGAGCGGATACAGATCGCCATCGATCATCTCGGCTGGGTGCCGCATGCCGCCGCGCGCGCGCTCGCGACGCAGCGAACGGGCACGATCGGCGCCGTCGTGCCGACGCTCGCCAACGAGCATTTCGCCACGGCCATCCAGGTCCTGCAGGACGAACTGGAAGAAAAGGGCTATACGTTGCTGCTCGGCTGCTCGGAATACGACCTGCAGCGCGAGTACCGGCAGGTTCGCAAGATGCTGGAGCGCGGTGTCGATGCGATCGCCGTAGTCGGCGAAGGTCATCACCCGGACCTCTACGCGCTGCTCGACCAGCGCAACGTGCCGTGCGTCAGCACCTTCACTTTCGCTGCGAAGCAACGTTCGATCTGCGTCGGCGTGGACAACTATCGCGCGTTTTACGATGCGACAAACTATCTGCTTGGCCTCGGCCATCGGCGGATCGCGATGATCGCGCAGAATGCCGATACCAATGACCGCGCCGCCGCGCGTCGCGAAGGCGTGCGCGTAGCGCTGGCCGAGCACGGCATCGCGATTCATCCCGCGCATATGGCGGAAGGTTTTTGGGGCGTTCAGGAAGGACGACGGCTGTTCAGCCAGATCATGGTCGCGCCGATCGAACCGCCGACAGCGATCGTATGCGGCAACGGATCATTCGCAACGGGCGCGATGCTGGAGGCAATGGCCGCCGGCTACGATGTGCCTGGCCATCTCAGCCTGATCGGCTTCGACGACTTTGAAGTGATGGCCGAATTGCCGATTCCGATCACGACCGTGCGCGTCCCGAGTGCGGAGATCGGCAGGCGCACCGCGGAACTGCTGATTGCACAGCTCAATGGTGAAAGCGATACGCAGAGCGTCGAATGCGAGGCAACCTTGATAGTGCGCGAGTCTTGCGCACAGCCGCGCTCTGATTGAACGGAACCTTGGCTGGATACCCGCTTCCGACAACACGAGGCTACCCCATGGTCGATGCAGTGAACCCTCCCGGTGTCTGGTCACCGTTCGGTGCATTCTCGATGGCCGTCGTTCAGGGCGATGGTCAGATCGTGCATCTGAAAGGCCAGGTTTCGCTGGACGTCGATGGACGCGTGGTAGGTCCTGGCGATATGCGCGCGCAGGTGCGCAAGGTTCTCGAGAACATCCGTGATGTTCTCGGCGCGATGGGTGGATTCACGACCGACGTGATTTCGCTGGTCCACTACGCAACGGATATCGAAGCGTTCATGACGACCGGCAACATCCGCGCGGAGTTTTTCTCAGCGCCCTATCCCGTCACGACAACCGTCCAGATCGAACGGCTTTACCATCCGGATCTGGTGATCGAAATCACTGCCGTTGCGGAAATACCGCGCACCAGATTCCATCGTCCGTAAGCTTCTAGAACGTCGCTATCGCCCCCGCGTCCTCGCATCGACATCCACCGAAATCGGCGCAAGCTCTTCCACCAGAAAGCTGATCAACGCCCGCGCCGCGGGACGCGCGGCGCGGCCCGTCGGAAATACCGCGTGGATTTCAACAGGTTCGAGTTGCCAGTCTTCGAGTATCGACACGAGCCGGCCATCCGCGATCTCGCTGCGGCATCCCCACAGACCGATAACCAGAATGCCCAAACCGGCGACAGCGGCCGCCGTGGCCGCTTCGTTCACGGTCGATGTGATGCGCCCGTCCCCTCGAAAAACCGCTTCACGCCCGTCCTTGCGCAGCGTCCACCCCAATGACGCGGCACTCGACGGGCCCGTGACGAACGCATGCTGGCTCAGTTCGGCTGGTTCAACCGGACGGCCATTCCGCGCCAGATAGATAGGCGCGGCAACCAGCAGCCGGGGCGAACGCCCAAGCAGTCTCGACGTCGCGCTCGAATCCGGCAGCGCGCCGAATCGGATTGCGACATCGACTCCTTCTGTAATCAGATCCTGACGATCATCCGACATCAGCAAATCGATGTAGAGCGCCGGGTGCATCTCCATAAAGCGGTCGATACGCGGAATCACCTCGCGTATGCCAAAGCTCGTCGACAGCGCCACGCGTAGACGTCCGCGCAGTTCCGTCGATCCGCGCGCGGCGTGATCCGCTTCTTCGAGCGCGTCGAGGATCGCTTCAACGCGCGTCAGGTAATCGACGCCCGCTTCCGTCAGCTTGACCGCGCGGGTGCTCCTGACGAACAACGCCGTACCGACGTCCGCTTCGAGCTCGGAGATCTGTCTCGACACGGACGGCTGGCTGATGCCGAGTTCCCGCCCCGCCCGGGTGAAGCTCGACGTACGCGCAACGCGTGTGAACAGCCGCAACACGGACAACTTGTCATTCATCCACGTGGCAAATAATTGATAGTCATCCAGGCATTCTACCCGGCTCATGGCAAATGAATCATGATGAATTCACGCCACCACCGGCGAGCCAACACTGGAGTCAGAAATGAACCTGCAACAGAAACTGGATGCCTTCAAGTCGAACTTCGAGACCAAGGTCGCGCCGCCCGCAGTCGTCGACGTCTTTCACAGGACCACGGCCGAGCTGATCGCAACGGGTCAGGCGGAGCGCTCGCTGAAAGTCGGCGACATCGCACCGACTTTCACGCTGACCAATGCCGAGGGCGAAGTCGTCTCGTCGGCAGAGATGCTGGAGCACGGGCCGCTGGTCGTGACGTTTTACCGGGGCGTCTGGTGCCCGTATTGCAACATCGACCTGCAGGCCATCGAAGAAGTCGCGGACGAGATTCGCGCGCTGGGTGCGAGCCTGGTTTCGATCTCGATGCAAACCGCGACGAACAGCGTGAAATCGCAACGCCAAAACAAACTCAGCTATCCGATCCTCGTCGATGAAGGCGGCAAGACAGCTGATGGGTTCGGAATCCGCTTCCGGCTGCAAGACGAGCTGATCGACACTTACAAAGGCTTCAATGTCGATCTGCCTGTCATCAACGGCGAGCCGAGCTGGACGCTGCCGATGCCCGCTCGATACGTGATCGCGCAAGATGGCACGATCGCTTATGCCGAAGTGAGCCCGGATTACACGAAGCGCCCCGACCCGAGCGAGCTGGTAGCGGCTTTGAAGAATCTGAAAACGGCTGCTTGATGTCTCGGGCGGGCCTCGCTTGCGCGAGACGCCTGGCTGCGTCCACGGTTGCGGTCAATCTGGGCGTTCTGGATTTGCCGCGAGCTTCATCGTGCTGTCGGGCGTCGCCGGGTTTGCGCTGCTTTTCTTCCAGCTATGCATGCCGGAACCGGGCGGCAAGATCGCCACCGCCGACGCAGGTCCAGGCGCTACATCGGCTGCGTCGACACGGGCGATCGAATGAATCGCTGGCGTCGACGCAGCCGACCGGTCAATACCACCAACCCGGACCCGGGCCCGGGCCCCACATGCTCCAGTTCCACGCCGCATTCTCATTCATCTCCGCGTTCATCCGCTCCTGATCGATGAACTTTTGCTGGAGCTGTTCGCGCTTGTAGTTATCCCACGCTGTTTCGTCGCCGACATACAGGCAGCCGCACGAGTATGGGTCCGCGTAGAGAAAGATAGGCTTGCCGTCCTTGACCTTCTGCACCACGCGATTGGGCGGCAAGGTCTGCAGTTGCAAGCGCTGCGCGTCGGTCGTCACGGGGACGATATGGAAGCCCGCCGCCGACAGCAGGTCGTTTTTCTCGTTAGCGCGTTCGACGGGCGATGCACACCCGGCAATCAGAGCACTCATGCTGATTGCTATCAAACCCGTGACCAATCGGTGCTTCATCATCGTCCTCTGGAAGTAGGCGGTAAGTTTCAAGGATCACACATGGCACGCAGTCTGGGCGCCAAAACTTAGGCGGGAATTACAGGGGCATGGCGTATCGCCTGGATTCACGGTCAAGCGTTGTACTCGTCCCGATTGTGCTGACCGTGCTGCGTGGCCCTGCATTCCTGAACCAGCTGCTCGATAAACGCCTGCTGCATCGGCGTTCCGAGCCAATCCGTTCTGAGCGTGTAGCCGACCACCCGGCTGGCCTCCGGCGTCTCGAGTTCCAGCGCAACCATCTCGCTGCCCGGATACGCCTCGCGGATCTGCGAGCGCGAGAGCAACGTGATGCAATCGCTTTCCACGAGCATCGCCATCATCATCGCGAGGGAACTGGTCTCGACCACGAGCGGCGGTTTGCCGGGCAGGCGCGCAAGCATCGAGTCGATTGCCGCGCGCCGCGGCAGGTTGCGTTGCGGCACCACCCAGTCGAACGAAGCGAGGTCGCGCGCGGCGATCCTCGCTTTGCCCGCGAGCCCATGCCCCTTTCTGACGGCCACCACATACGGGTCCGCAAACAACTCGTTCTCCTGAATCGATCCCGTCAGACGCGGCTCGCGCAGCGCACCGATGATCACATCGATATTGCCAAAGCGCAGCTCTCGCAACAGCTGCGAATGCGAGCCCTCGTCGACCGTCACCTTGGCATCGGGGTACTGACGACGCAGCCGCTCAATCGCACGCGCGACAAGACGCGGTGCGAGCATCGGCAGCACGCCGAGCGAGATCTTGCCCGTCAGCTGTCCGCGCGCATGCGCGAGATCTTCGCGAGCCTGCGCGATTTCGTACATCGCGAGACTCAGGCAGCGCGCGAACTCGATACCCGCCGCGTTCGCCGACACGCTATGCACGCGGCGCCGGTAAAGCGTCGCGCCGACCGTCTGCTCGATCTGGCGCGCCGCGCGATGCACGGCTGGTTGCGAGATGCCCAGTTGTTGCGCGGCCTCGGCTGCCGATCCGCAATGCGCAATGGCGATATGACAGCGCACCTGCGAATCCGTCAAATGACGGCAAATCGTGCCGACGTGGGCGGTACGCACGTCCGCATCGCCCGTCAGATCGGCGACGGCGCGCTCCATCTGGTCGAGCATGCGCCGCACGCGCCGGTGCAGGATCACGCCCTCTGCCGTCAGTTCGCTGCCGCCGTAACCGCGCTCGAATAGCGCGCCGCCAAAGCTCGATTCGAGCTTGCCGATGGCAAGACTGACGGCCGGTTGAGTGCGTCCCGCGCGCGCCGCCGCAAGGCCGATACCGCCTGTTTCGCAGACGGCATCGAATAGAAACAGGCGCCGCAAACGCGCCAGATCATCGTCCCTCTCCAGCCCTTCAACAGTCGACATATGCCATCAGGATGCGCTGTGGAAAACCCCTAGCTTAACCAAAATTTATGTCGGAGGGTGCAGTTCATATTGCGGGATTCGCTTCGCCTGCGCTTACAGTTACGTCAGTCCGATCATGATGTTTTCAGCCAGGAGTCAGTTCATGTCTGTCGTCGTCGACACACACACCCACGCAATTTCCCCGGATAAAGTGCGATATCCGCTCGCGCCCGTCGGCGGCCATCAATCGGAATGGTCGGCGAAGCGGCCCGTCAGCTTTGAAGGCTTGCTCGCCGCCATGGATGAAGCCGGCATCGGCCGCGCGGTCGTCGTGCAGGCATCGACGGTATACGGCAACGACAATAGTTATGTGGTCGAGGCGGTGCGCAGCCACCCTGACCGCTTCGCAGGCGTGTTCTCGATCGACGTGCTGGCCGCCGACGCCGTCACGCAGATGCAGCGCTGGCTCGACGCGGGTCTGAGTGGCCTGCGTCTGTTCACGACCGGCAGCACGATGCCGGGCCAGGCGGGCTGGCTGGACGACGAGCGTTCGTTTCCCGTCTGGGACTATGCGCAGAAGCACGACGTTTCGATCTGTCTGCAGATGACGGCGCAAGGCATTCCCGCGTTGCTGAACATGCTGTCGCGCTTCCCTGACATCCGTGTGCTGCTCGACCACCTCGCGCGCCCGGAACTGGCAGGCGGCCCGCCCTACGAAGCGGCCGCACCGCTCTTCAGCCTTGCGTCGCATCGAGGCGTGTATCTGAAGCTGACCAATCGCACGATTGCCGAGGCTTCGCGCGGCGCATCGACGCCCGCCGAGTTCTTCCCGCGCGTGCTCGAAGCATTCGGCGCTCAACGCATCGCATGGGGCTCCAACTTCCCCGCCGCCGAAGGCACGCTGCCGCAATTGCTCGCCGATGCGCGCGACAGTCTGTCGACGCTACCCGCCGACGCGCGCAACGCGATTTTCGGCGATACGGCACGCGCGCTCTATCCCGTGCTCGCCCGCTGAGCGCCGCACCCGCCGACACGGAGAGAAACACGTGAGCATCGTAACGACACCGCTGCGCCTGAAGACCGCGCTGAAGACCTATCCGCATACGCGCGCGCTGAAATCCGGCGAACTGACCGATCCCGCCGTCGAACTGGTGTTCGAGGACATCGAACCCATCCATCGCGTGTTCGCGCCGATGGCGCGCCAACAGGCATTCGACGTCAGCGAACTGGCAATCGTCACCTATCTGCAGGCGAAGGCGTACAACAAGCCCGTCGTGCTGCTGCCCGCCGTGGTCGCGGCGCGCTTCCAGCAAAAGTGCATTATTTATAATGCGCAACGCGGACAACTGAATGTCGACGATCTGGCAGGCAAGCGAATCGGCGTACGCGCTTATTCGCAGACCACGGGCATGTGGGTGCGGGCCATCCTCGCACAAACCTATGGAGTGCCCATCGACAAGATCGATTGGGTGACGTTTGAAGGCGCACATCTGGACGAATACCGCGAGCCGTCCTTCGTGCGCCGCGCGCAACCGGGCCAGCAACTCTTGCCGATGCTGCGCGCCGGCGAACTCGATGCCGCGATCCTCGGCAACGATCTACCGGACGAACCCGCGCTTGCGCCGCTGATCGCCGACGCGGCCGCCGCCGATCGCGCGTGGTACGGGTTGCATCGATATGTGCCGATCAATCATGTCGTCGTGGTCAGGAAGGAACTGGTCGATCGGCATCCCGACGCAGTACGGGCCGTCTACGACCTGTTGCTGCGAGGCAAACAGTCGGTGGCGACTGTACGGGACGCGAGCAAGCCCGATCCGCTGCTGTTCGGCATCGATGCGCTGCGCGGTCCGCTCGAAGAGACGCTTTCGTTCTGCGAGAGCCAGCAACTGTTGCCGCGCAAGATGAGCGTCGACGAAATTTTTGCAGACTGCCTCGACGTGCTCGGCGACGCCGCCCGCTAGTTCGACAGACACCGCTCCAACCAGTCCAAGCGAATCCAGATTCGCCGCCGTTTCAGAAGGAGACATCATGAGCTTGCCCGGCAAGGCCGCATCCAAACCCCGGGGACGCCAGCCGTTCTATCGCGATCTGTCTTTCCAGGTCCTCGCCGGCATGGCGCTCGGCGTTGCCGTCGGCTACTGGTTTCCGAAGCTCGGCATCAACCTGCAGCCCGTCGGCGACGCGTTTATCCGCGTCATCCAGATGCTGATCGGGCCCATCATCTTCTGCACCGTATGCAGCGGCATTGCCGGTGTAAAGGACTTCAAGAAAGTAGGCCGCGTCGCTATCAAGGCGCTGTTCTACTTCGAGGTGGTGACGTCGCTCGCACTCGTGATCGGACTTGTCGTCATCAACGTGCTGAAGCCTGGCGTCGGCATGAATGTGGACATGAGCAGCATCCATTCGTCGGCTGTCGATGCGTATGTCGCGAAAGCACATCACGTCGTCACGACGAGCGAGTTCCTGCTGAACGTGATCCCTCATACGGCAATCAGCGCGTTTGCGGGCGGCGACGTGTTGCAGGTGCTGTTCTTTTCGGTGCTGTTCGCGTTCGGTCTCGCAGCGATTGGAGAGCGCGCCCGTCCGGCGATGGATCTGATCGATTCGGTGTCGAGCGCGCTGTTCTGGATCATCGGCCTGACGATGAAGGTCGCCCCGCTCGCCGCGTTTGGCGCGATCGCCTTCACGGTGAGCAAGTTCGGCTTCGGCACGCTGATCTCGCTCGGCAAGCTGATTCTCGAGTTCTATCTGACCTGCGCGCTTTTCATCGTGCTGATTCTCTGGCCGATTGCGAAGGTGAACGGTTTCAGCCTGTTGCGACTGATGCGCTACATCGGCGCCGAACTGTTGCTCGTGATCGGCACGAGTTCGTCGGAGACCGTATTTCCGCAACTGATCGACAAACTCGAACGGCTCGGTTGCGAAAAATCCGTCGTGGGCCTCGTCTTGCCGACCGCGTACACGTTCAATCACGACGGCACATGCCTCTATTTCGCCGCTGCCGCCGTGTTTCTCGCGCAGGCAACCAACACGCCGATGACGTGGCACGACCAGCTGGTGCTGCTTGCAGTGCTGCTGCTGACGTCGAAGGGCGCGGCGGGTGTTTCCGGTGCTGCGATTGCCGTGCTTGCCGCTACGCTGGCCGCTTCGAACACCATCCCTGTGGAATCGATCGCGCTGATTCTCGGCATTCACAAAGCGCTGTCGAGTGCATTCGTGTTCACGAACATCGTCGGCAATAGCGTCGCAACGATCGTGGTCGCGAACTGGGAGAAGGCGCTCAACCGCACTGCCCTGCGCAATGAACTCAAGACGGGCTTCAAACCGATGGACACATCGATCGGCGCGTTGAAACAGTCTGGCGGCAGTTCGGCTGGGAGTTGATCTGGCCGGCGGTAGGTGGTGCCAGAATCCGGTACCGCCTGCCAACACAAGCAATTACTCCCGCGAGCCATGCACAATAGTTAGTCATACGAATCGTATAGAAATCGCGGGACATCGCATGACGGACGCGGAGAAGTTCGGCCGCCCGTCAGCGTCGACAAGACATCAAAAAACAGGAGACAGGTGTGAAAGGAAAGTGGACGAACCGCATTGGACTTGGATTGGGCGTATCGACGGCAATTGGGCTTCTCGCGGCCACGTCCGCGCATGCGCAATCGAGCGTGCAACTCTTCGGCACGGTAGATGGCGGCGTGCGGCATCAGACCAACGCGGCCGCCGGCGGCGGATCGGTAACGACGATGAATTCGAACGGCTACTACAGCTCCAACAAGCTCGATTTCCGCGCGAGAGAAGATCTCGGCGGCGGATGGAACGCGCACTTCTTGCTCGAAAGTGGCTTCAATCTGGGTAACGGCCAGTTCGACAACACGACGGGCTTGATATTCAACCGGCAGTCATTCGTCGGCATCGGACACAAGCAATATGGCTCGCTCGATCTCGGCCGCCAATACACGATCGCCCATGACATCATCAGCTTTTACGATCCGTACGGCTTTCATTTCACGCCAATCATTCCATTGACCGTCGCCTCCGACGGCACCCGCAACAACAACGACGTGAAGTACAAGAACACGTTCGGCCCGCTGCTCGTCGAAGCGGCCAATTCATTTGGCGGCGTCGCGGGCGACTTCAGCAGCGGCGCGGCGCGCGCGGTCGGCCTCAACTATACGACGGGACCGATAGGGATTGGCGGCCTGTACGGCCATCGCAATGTGCTGGCCGGCAAGACCTACGTCAGCGACAGCTACTACATGGTCGGCGCCAGCTATCAACTCGGCCCGGTACGTTTTTCAGGCGGCTTCATGTCCGAGGACCAGCAGAACCAGGGCGCGCCGCATATGGTCACCAACAACGGCTTTGGCGGCATTGCGTGGACCGTGACGCCGTACCTCGTGTTTCGCGGCGCGTACTACCAGACCAATGTCTCGACGGACAAATCGGGGCGTCGCGGAATGTCCGTGCTTTCGCTCGGTTATCTGCTGTCCAAGCGCACCACGCTCTACGCGGAGGGCGACTATACGTCTTACCGGCACGCCGTTGTGAGCACGCTGAATCCGGCCGGCGCGTCGAGCCAGACTGCCGTCACAGTCGGTATCGACCATCTGTTCTAGAACAGGCGGGCGCACGCACGCCGCAGCGCACTTCACGCAGGAGCACGCAATCAGAGCGACGGGTCGAGTGGTGTAATGCGGGCGAGCATCAGCGTATATTCCTCCGCGGCAATCTGGCGGAACTTCATGTCGATCACGGCCATGCGCTGGTCGTCGGCGATATCCGGAAAGAGCCGTTGCGCGGCATCCTTCAGCACGATGTCGGGATGCGCGATGCACGGCAGATCTTTCGATGCCGTCGAATCCAGCGCCTTCACCAGCAGATAGACAGGCACGACGTCCGCAAGCCCGACGGGAACCAGTTTCGCCGCCGCATCGCCGAAATGGCGCCGCACGATCGCCTGCGAGCCGAGGCGCAGCATGTAGCGAAACGGCATGCCCGTGCGGATCGACAGCAGCACGGGGTCGACGGCCGCCACCTGCTCGACGGAGTTGATGCCTTCGGCCTCGAAGGTCGCGACGATCGGCAAAGTCACGCCTTCGAGCGTGATCAGCCTGTCGGGCGCGTTCTCCGTCTTGTCCGCTTCGGTGAGTTGCGGAAAGCCGAAGCGGCGGATCAGTTTGAGCAGCGCATCGACGGGAAAGGTGCCGAGCGCGAAGGCCATTGCCGCGCGTGCGCCGTCCGACTGCGTCGCATTGTTGATGACGAGCGCGAGCGGAATAGCGAGAAAGAGGCGCAGCGCGTACCAGTAGACGTCGGCAACGTTGAGTGACTTGCGGCGGATGGAAAGCACGGAATCGCTCACGACGAACATGAACGAGCCCGCAAACGACGCCATCAGCACGCGTTGGCTGATGCCATAGATGCAGCCGGAAGATTCGCTCGTCGCGCATGGCCTCACATCGAAAAAGCTCGTGCCGACGAGCCCCGCCGCCGCGTAGACGACGGCGAGCAGGATGAACACGGCGGGCACGAACGGCACGAGGCCGTATTGCTCATGATAGACACGCGCGAACAGGCGCTCGCAGATGTCGAGCCTCTCGTCAGCCGCGCGCTGCCAATGTCCCGCCGCAGGACGCGGCGCAGGCGGCGAGCACGGTAGCGCGCCGGCGTCCTCCAGCGCGTAGATGAGCCGCTGCGACCAGAAGCGTTGCAGATACGCCGATAGTGCGCTGCCTTTCAGGCTGTTTTGAAACTCGCGATAGCGCGTGAACCAGATAAGGCTCAGAAAGACGATGAGCGGCGTGCCGACCATGATCGTCGTGAACGCCGCGAGCGTGACGGCGAGTTCCAGCGACGCGTCCTCGGCCTTCACGACGTAATGGATGAATGCCGCGCCCGCGAGGTTGATCGCGATGAGGCCCACGGTCAGCATGATCGCGCGGCGCGGGCCGGTGAGGTGGCTTTCGGTGAGGGGGGTGGGTTTGCGGGAGGTGCCCGATACCGGCAAGATGGTGGAGGTGGTGGACATGGTGTGGCTCTCCTTCCCTTGAAACACAACCCGTCGAGAAAATGGTCGGGTGGCACGTACCGAAATCTGGCGACAGGATAGCCACCGAGGCAACTCGCGCCATTCGACCACGAACGTCCGTCGTGTCGGCGATCACGCGAAGCACGGCGCCGGTCACAACGCCGCCCAGGACTTCTTTGCCTATTTGCGGGCCAAGAAGGCCCGATCGCGCACTCGCTGCCCGACATCGAACCGGCCGAAGCAGGCGGCGAGTTCGGGGTCGTTGGTCCTGGATTTCCAGCCGTGGTCAATGGGCGGATTTGGCCGTCCCAGCGAATGCGCGCGCTCCATGCCCTTCAGTCCGAGCCTTTTCATCTCGCATGCCAGCCACATTTCCGCCTCGGTCTTCGCTCGGCTCGCTCCCTTGCGCAGCGGTGACGTGTGGTGGATTCTCCCGTCTCGCCGCCAGATGCGCGTTCCGTCGGGGAAGAGGTAGGCCACCTTACCAGGCAGCGCATCGACATTCTTGCGGGTATCGCGAGGCAGGTCCGCGATCATCATCGGCGTTTCGCGTTCGCTCATTTCGAACTCCTCTGTGCAACGGTTTGCTCGTTACTCAGCGATGCAACATTTCATCCTGGCACATGCTCAGGCAATGAGCGATGCCTCGCTTACGGTCAGATGCGAGTGAATGTGTCGAAGACCACATTCGATGCCCTGCCCCGCTGGCGCGCTGGAAAATACCTGCTAAAACCCTAGACAAGACCCGCCTCGCGCGCGGAATGGTCAGAGATGCAATCCATGTATCGCACCGACGTCCCGCCCGATCCTGCTCTTCATCGGCCTCTTAATTAAAACAGCCTCATCACTCCATCGGCCCTGTCGCATCCGTTCGCATTCGCGCCATGCGTGCGGCGTAACCCTGATTCGATGTCTCACGATATGGAGTACCACATGGACCCAATCACGTTCATGGCTGCGACGGGCAGCACCCAGGCGAGTGCCGCCCTGTGGCTCAACGCAGTGCAAGCCGCGATGGACCGCTTCCAGATCAACACACCCGTGCGCCAGGCCGCCTTTCTGGCACAAGTCGCGTTTGAAAGCGGCCGCTTTCCGCCTCCACCCGTGTCGGAAAACTTCAATTACTCGGTAGCAGGCCTGCAGTCGACATTCCGCTCGCTGACGTCCTCGCAATGCGCGAGCCTCGGGCGTCAGCCTGGCGAGACGCGCGTGCCGCCCCAGCGCCAGCAGCAGATCGCCAACCTCGTCTACGGCGGCCGCTTCGGCAACGGCCCAGCCTCGACGGGCGACGGCTGGAAGTATCGCGGCTCGGGCCTGATCCAGTTGACGTTCAAGGACAACTTCGCCCGCGCGGGTCAGGCGATCGGCGTCGATATCGTCAGCAATCCGGACCTCGTGCGCAACGACCCCGCCACCGCCGCGCTGGTGTCCGCGTGGTACTGGCAATCGCACGGCTGCAACGAACTCGCCGACGCGAACAAGTTCAACGCGATCACGGCGCAGATCAATCCGGCGCACGCGGGCGAGACGGACCGTCAGGCAGCATTCCAGCTCGCGAGCAACGCGCTCCACGCAGCACCTGCTGCCTGAGCGGGCGGCACGGCCGTCGCGTGATTCCTTGAACACGGCGGCGAGCTTCATGATCATGCTGACGTGCAGGCATGAGTGAACTCGCCGTCGCCGACGAGCTTGCCCATCTTTTGATATTCGCGCTGCGTCACGGATATCCGATGACTCATGCGTCGCCCTCGCCGGCGGCCAGCGCGATGTTGCGGATATTGCCGCCCGTGAGCGTGTAGCGGCGCGCCATCAACGCGAGATCGAGATCTGGTTCGCGCGGCGTGTGTCGCAATGCATGTGCATGTGGGGAGGCGTGGTGATAGTGCTAAATCCGGGGACGGTCAGAACGGAGGTTGCGTGAGCGTCCGGCAGCGGAAATCCGTAACCTGCCACACGTGGCGTAAACGACTCTAAAGTTGTCGTTTGCGACAGTACCACCAGGACAACTCCATCACTAGACTCATCTCCGTTGTACCTCAACATGAACAGTCACCGGAGAAGTCTTCATGAAAGTTTTCGCCATTGGTTCGATTCGTCAGGCGTTCACGCCGGAACAGCGGCAGCGCATCATGCCGAAGGAAGTCCCCGACACGCTCAAGCTCTACCTCGATGGCACCATCGAGCAGTTCTGGTTCCGTGACGATCCGGCGACGCCCGGCGTCATCTTTCTCATGAACGTGGAATCGGTCGAGCACGCAAAGGCGGCAGTGGACGCGTTGCCGCTCACCGCCGAAGGTCTCATGAGCTTCGATCTGCTGCCAGTGGGGCCGCTTGCGCCGCTTCGTTTGCTGATTCAGTAAAAGTAACGCTGCATGTGTCGCCGTCGGTGATACGACGGCGACACATCTTCAGGGCAGTTCGCTATCCGGCGCGAAGCGTCGTGCGTATTCTCTTGGACTCACGCCCATTCGCCGCGTGAAAGCTTTTCTCAGCACGTCGCCGCTGCCATAGCCGCACCGGCGCGCTATCTCTTCCATCGACCGCTCGCCGAGTTCGAGCGCCCGCCGAACGGCTTCGAGCCGTACATCTTCGACATATTTCGCGGGCGTCGTCTTCAATTCACGCTGAAACATGCGAATCAGGGTTCTCACGCTCGTCGACGCCCTGTCCGCCAGCATGTCGGTCGTCAGGTCAGTATGCAAATGCTCGCTGATCCAGAGGCACAGATCGTCGATGCTTGAGCCCGACACGCGCTGCGATTGAAGGGCGACGCTAAACTGCGCCTGTCCGCCGGGACGTCGCAGAAACAGGACCAGGTTCTTCGCAATCTCCAAAGCAACGTCATTACCCAGATCTTCACCGACAAGCGCAAGTGCAAGATCGATTCCCGCCGATACCCCAGCCGACGTATACAAGTTGCCATCTTTCACCCAGATCGGAACAGGGTCGACCTGCACGCCGGGATATCGCTCGGCAAGGTGCTGCGTCATCCGCCAATGCGTCGTTGCCCTGCGGCCGTCCAGCAGCCCCGCTTCCGCCAGCGCAAACGCGCCGACGCAAATCGAGCACACGCGACGCGCTGTGTTCGAACGCTTCCGGATCCAGTCTATGGCTGCCTTGTCGAAGCGATCGATCGAATTGAAGCCGGTCGTCACGATCAATGTGTCGATTGGCCTGTTTGCACGACGCTCTGTGTCGAGCGTTCGGTGGCCCTTGAGTCCGATACCTGTTTCGCTTTCCAGATGGACGTCGGAACCCGCGCAAACCAGTTCGAGTGAATAGGGAGCCGGTGCGCCAGCGTGCAGCTGATTTGCGGATGCGAACACTTCTGCAGGACCGATTACGTCGAGCGCGTCTACGGGCGGCAAACCGAGAATCACAACGCGCTTTCGCGTCGTACCCGATATCGGACCGGATGCTTTCCTCATCGACAGCTCCTGTGAAAAAACGTCATTTTCATTTTGGCACAAATCATCCAAAAACAGTCATATGTGACACGTGACGTGTTTATACACTCGATGGTCAATCTCGATACTCGCGGAGGCCACATGAGCACAATCGTTACCATCGGAGGAATCAGCGCTCCCGATTCCGACTTCACCCGTCAGGCAAGCTCGCTCGTCGAACGCGTTCATTCAGACGCGCTCATGAATCACGTGCACCGAACGTGGTGGTTCGCCGAATTCCTCGGCAGAAAGCGCGGTTTGAAATACGACCGTGAAGTCGTCTACCTTGCTTCCCTGCTTCACGATCTGGGCCTCACAGAGGCATTCGCCGCCGATCAGCGCTTCGAGGTCGACGGCGCCGATGCCGCGAACCTGTTCCTGAAGGCGAACGGCTACGCAGAACAAAAGGCGGAACTCGTGTGGGACGCGATCGCGCTGCATTCGAGCGCCGGCATCGCCGAGCGCAAGCAACCGGAAATCACCCTGGTCTACATGGGCGCTCATGTGGACGTCTTTGGACTGCGGCTGGACGAAATCACGCCGTCGCTCGTCGACGATGTGCTGGCGCTCTATCCACGCGCCGGATTCAAGGCGGCCTTTGCCGAAGCGCTGGCGGAAGTTGTCAGGAAGAAGCCCCACACGGCGCTGGGCACCGGTCTGGTCGATATCGGACATCGGCACGTACATGGTTTCGACTGCGCGAACGTGTGCGACCTGATCGATCACGCGCCGTTCGAAAGCTGAAACGCAGTGTTGCAGCAAAGATCCGTTGACTCTCATTTAGATGATGACTATCATCCAAAACATCGAATCACGGAGCGCGGCAAACCATGAGGAAGTCCAGAGAGGAAACGGCTGACACACGTCGGCGGATCGTCGAAGTCGCCAGCCGGGAATTCAGGACCAACGGCATTCAGGCAACCGGACTTGCCGATCTGATGTCCGAGGCGGGACTTTCGCATGGCGGCTTTTACCGGCATTTCGATTCCAAAGATCAACTGGTCGCGGAAGCATGCGAATCGGGACTGACGGCGATCATCGGAAGACTCGAAGCAGCGGCGAACGGATGCGAAGACAAAAAAGGGTTCAAGGCCATCGTTGACGCGTATGTGTCGTCGTCGCATCGGGACGCGCCGGCGGACGGTTGTCCTCTCGCCGCGATGGGCAGCGAACTGGCGCGTGCGGACGAACAGACTCGCGCGGTCGCGTCGCGCGGATTTGCTGAACTCGTCGACGTATTGGCAAAACGAAGCGGACGGCGGCGGCGTGAAGCGGCAAGATCAGAGGCCGTCTTCGCACTGTCGGCGATGATCGGCGCCATCACGATGGCCCGAATCACAGACGACCCCGACGCTGCAGCAGCGATCCTGCAGGACGTCAGGCAACACCTCGAAGCAATGTAAGCGATACCTAGTCGTTGGAATGGAATCGTAAGCGCACGTGTAAAAATGTGCATATGCACTTAAAAATTTCGAAGCATCCCCGGCACTCTTGATGAGTGTTCAAACCGTTAGATTGGAGAGTTCATCATGAAGCAACGCAAATACCTCATTACTGGCGCAACCGGCAAAACGGGTGTCCACACCATTCGTCATCTTCTGAACGACGGACATGCCGTTCGCGCCTTCGTACACAGCGAAGACGAGCGCAGCGAAGCGCTGCGCAGTCAGGGCGCTGAAATCGTCGTTGGAGATCTTCTCGAACATGACGACGTGATCCGTGCCATGGAAGGCGTGACGGGTGCATACCTGTGCTATCCCGTGCGTCCTGGCTTTATTCAGGCCACTGCGTATTTCGCGGACGCAGCGCGCCGCGCGGGTGTCGAAGTTGTCGTGGAGATGTCGCAGATTTCTGCGCGGGAAGATTCGAAGAGTCACGCTGCGCGCGATCACTGGATCGCGGAACGCGTGATCGACTGGGCAGGCGTGCCCACCGTGCATATTCGCCCGACGTTCTTCTCCGAATGGTTCGTCTTCCCGTGGGTGCGCGATCAGATCGTGCAGGAAGCCAAGATCACGCTGCCGTATGGCAACGGACGTCACGCGCCGATTTCCGGCGAAGATCAGGCTCGACTGATCGCGGCCGTGCTCACGAACCCGTCAGCGCACATCGGCAAGACCTATCCGCTGCTTGGACCGGTCGAACTGAACCAGCAGGAAATCGCCGATGAAATCGGCAAGGTTCTGGGTCGCAAGATCACCTACAGCCCGTCGACGATCGAACAGTACCGGGAGCATCTCGAGAAGTACAACCTGCCGGAATTCCTGATCCAGCACTTTCTTGCGATCGCCATCGACTACCAGAACGGCATTTTCTCGGGCGAGGACGGCGTGATCGCCGAAATCACGGGGCAGGCACCTCAAACCGTCGGTGACTTCGTCAAAGCGCATCGCCACGTTTTCGAGCAGTAATCCGTGGTGAATGCGGCTCGCGTTGTCGAGCCGCATTCCGACCAAACGCGTTTCCTCACGCGGCCCAACAAAGGAATACATGCAATGAAACTCAGCGGCAACACCATCTTCATTACGGGAGCGACCTCGGGAATTGGCCGCGGACTCGCCGAAGCATTTCACAAGAAGGGCAACAAGGTCATTATCGGTGGCCGCCGGAAAGCACTGCTGGATGAAGTGACGAAGGTCAATCCCGGCATGGACTCCGTCGAAATCGACGTGACCAACCCCGCGCAAATCGCAAGCGCGGCCGAGCATCTGATTCGAACGTATCCGTCGCTGAATGTGGTCATCAACAACGCCGGTATCATGCCGTTCGACGATGTGACGGGTCCGCTCGACGATTCGCAAGCCGTGCATCTCGTCAACACCAATCTGTTGGGCCCTGTGCGTATCAGCGGCGCGTTCATCGAACATCTGAAGAAGCAGCCTGAAGCGTTCGTCATCAACAACAGTTCGGTTGTCGCTTACGTTCCGATGGCGATGTCCGCGCTGTACTCGGCAACGAAAGCTGCCATTCACTCGTACTCGCTGTCCCAGCGCTTCGCGTTGCGCGATACCTCCGTCCGTATTCTGGAGATCGTGCCGCCGTGGGTGGACACCGATCTCGTCTACAAGAGCGGTGATCCACGCGCAATGCAACTGGAGCCTTTCATTGCAGAGGCATTCGCTCTGCTGGAACACGCGACCACAGAAGTCGTCGTCGAGTCTGCACAACAGTTACGAAATAGCGCAGGACGGGAAGAGCATGGCATCGTCGACTACTTCAATCAGATGTTGATTGATGAGCCGCTGCCCATGCCCTGATGTTCGGCACCGTGGTCATCGAAGCGTTGCATTCGCTTCGAGCAGTTGATGATGACGTGCTTCCGTCGCGTCATCGACGGGAAACATGCATTCCAGACGTAGCTCCTGCGCCGCAATGCTTTGCGGCGCGCCAACGCTCGTGACCATTGAAAAGTAGCGAAGCACGTCTCCACCGCTGACGAAACCCATGGGAATGACGGGCATCGCCGGCGCAGCCCAGGACGCATGTCCCGTCTTCCAGTCGCGCGGTACATCTGGATAGGCAAGCAGTTCATCGAGCAGACGCGCGGTGCCGTCGTCTATCACATGGCCCACCGATTCCCGGTGCACCCGCTGCAGCAAGCTTCGCGCAACGCTGTCCCATTCGTCTACGAACGGCCGCATCCCCTGCGGATCGAACATCAGATGCAGCATGTTGCGCGAGCCTTTGCGCGCTGCCATATCGATGAAGCAGTTGAAAAAGCGCGGCGCGGCGTCGTTGGTCATCAGGACGTTCCAGTGCCGGTCCATCACGATGGCGGGAAACGGTTCATGCTGGCGAACAACCCGCTCCAGTGCGCGAACGACACCATGCATTTCCTGCGCATTCCACGGCGCCTCGGAATACACCGGTGCGTAACCAGCGGCGAGCAGCAGTGCATTGCGCTCGCGTAACGGTATGTCGAGCGCTTGCGCGAGAGTCAGCAGCGTCTCCCGGCCCGGCACACTGCGCCCGCTTTCAATAAAGCTGATCTGACGCTGCGAAATACCCGCTTCGAGCGACAGCTCGAGCTGACTCACCCCGCGCACGTCGCGCCAGTAACGAAGCAAGTTGCCGAGTTCGAGCGATGGCGCTTTTGAATCGCGGCTGCTGACATTCATCGGACGTCCTCCGATCGAAGCGGGTCACTATAACGGACTCACACGATGCCTGCACGCCAGACAAATTCTTCGAACGGCGTTTCAAGTTTCGGCTGCGTCACGCTACTCGTGTAGTTCGTGATGGTCGACGCGGCAACCACCGCAATGACCTCGAGTAGCTGTTCGGCGCTGAATCCGGCATCGATAAAGCGCTGCTGGTCCGCGTCGGAAAGACGGCCGCGCTGTTCGATCAGCGTGCGCGCCAGTGCCGAAAGCGCAGCGAGTTGGGCGTTCGCAGGCAGATCACCGCGCCGGATCGCATCGACATCGGCGGACGATACGCCTTGCTTCAATGCGAGCGCCGTATGAAACGCGACTGGCCATTCGCTGGCGTTTGTCACTGCATTGGTCAGCAGCAACGTTTGAATCTGCGGCTCGGTCAGACTGCTCGCATGCACTCGCTCGAACAGCCCGATGAAACCGTTGATCAGCACCGGCGACGCAGCCATCTTTGCGGCGACGTTCGGGATCGCGCCGAACGCCTGTTGCAGTTGTTGAAGCACGGGCTTCGATTGCAACGGAGCGGATTCGAGCGTGTGAACGGGATAGCGGGACATGGTGTCTCCTTGGCTGTGAGCGCCACCGGATTGGTGACGCGACAGCCAAAGAGTAGGCGTGCCGGTTCTGCGCGCCAATTACATCGCATGTAATCAACGCGCCGCCGACTAACCCTGTCCGCCCAGCGTCAGTCCGTGCTGCCCTTTGTACGCGGCCACAGACGGCGTCGTCCACCCTTCGAGCAGATCTGGTGCAAGCCGATAGATTTCCACGCCGAGCGGCCGGCACACCTCTAGCGGATCGCGCGCGTCCGGTCCCCACATCGGTAGGGAAAGATCGCCGCCGGGACACGTCGACAGTGCGCAAAGCAGATCGATCTCCGCGAAGAACTCCAGATAATCGCCCTTCTTTGCCGGACATGCCTTCATGAAGTACTTGTCGTCGAGATTCAGACCTGTGCATTGAAAAACGTTGAGCACGTCGTGCACGTCGTACTCGGTCAGACCATACGGCGCAACCGCACGCGTGAGATTCGAATGGCAATGAAAGTGAAAATCTTCACCCGTCAGCATGCGGTTCACGTACGGGTCACAGCGCGTGCCGAGCAGATCGTGCACGCGACCGCCATGCTCGTCGATGCCGTAGTCGGCGAGACTGTCGTCGGTAATCGTCACCATCGGACGCAGAAACGGCAGCGTCGACCAGAGACGGTCGAACGTGCTGACGTGCGCTGCCTGCAACTGACGCGTGCGCGACGCCCACATCCGTTCGCGCGGATTGTGCAGGTTCCACATGTTGAGGTCCGCCACCTGTGGCCCTTCGATCGTCACGATACGGAAGACATGCCCGGCAGGCACCGTCCACGCCTGCCCCGATCGAATCGGAATCACGATCGATTCGATCAGCTCGCGGGCATCTTGCTCTGCGGCAATGCGTCGATAGAATGCCTTGTCGACGTCGAGCGCGGAGCCCTTGGTCGTTTGATAGGCGGCAGGGTAGTTCAACATGAGATCGCTCCTTGATGAGGCGGCCGGCGTGTCCACGCTCTCGTGGCGCCGTTCGATACGCGCGGCCGCGAGATGGGTCACAAATAGTCGAGCATCGCGTGCTCGGACTCCGTCAGATAGTCGGCGAGCGCTGCTTGCGCCTTGTCGAGGTGGCCGCGCTCGATCAGCGCGAAAATGCGTTGGTCTTTCGCGACCCACGGCTTCTGAAAGCGCTTTTCGTCCGGTGCGGATCCAAACACGAGCCGCAGTTGGGCGAGAATCGTCGTGAAGAACGCATCGAACAACGCGCTGTGCAGCAAGCGCACGATATGCCGGTGAAACAGCAGGCTATACGTGCCCACAGCGCGCCAGTCTTCACGTTCAACGGCGTCCTGTGCGCAACGGATCGCCTCGCGCATCAACGCGAGATCGTCTTCTTCGATGGGCTCGTCGCGCACCAGCGCCTGCAACTCGAGCGTGCGCCGCACGCGGTAGATATCGCGCACGTCGTGGCGCGTGAGCGTGCGCACGATCACGCCACGATGCCGGTAATGCACCGCAAGCCCTTCGCGGCACAGCAGCCGTAGTGCTTCGCGCAGCGTATTGCGCGACACGTCGTGCAATTGCGTCAGATCGTTCTCGACGAGCGCCGTGCCGGGCAACAGCTTGCCCTCGATGATGTCGTCGCGGATCGTTGTCAGGATGCGGTCCGTCACTGACTGATCGGCCTCCCCAGCCGACGGCGCGGGCGCAGATTTAACGGACGTACGTACTGTTGTCATTCGTAAGCTCAGGCGATATGAACGTCTTTGAGAAAACTGGCGATGCGCGAGGTTTTCTGTTTCGCGAGTTCCAGTGGAGGACCATCGCTGAGTATCGTACCGCCTTCCATGAATATCACCCGGTCCGAGATGCGGAACGCGAATTTGATTTCGTGCGTGACGATGATCATCGTCATCCCGTCGCGCGCAAGCTGCTCGATGACTTTCAGTACTTCCTGCACGAGTTCCGGGTCGAGTGCGGAGGTCGGTTCGTCGAACAGTACGATTGATGGCTGCATTGCCAGTGCGCGTGCAATCGCCACGCGTTGCTGCTGTCCGCCCGACAACTGATGCGGATACTTGTGCGCATGCGCCGCCATGCCGACCTTCGCCAGAATCCGCATGCCGGATTCTTCGAGCGCGCTGCCCTTCAGGCGGTGGTGATAACGCGGCGCGAGCGTCACGTTTTGCAGCACGGTCTTGTGCGGAAACAGATTGAAGCTTTGAAACACCATGCCGATGTCGAGAATACCGCGCATGTAGTCGCCGTGCCGCGCCTTACCATGGCCGGGCAGCGTGGACTGCAGGAACGCGCGTCCGTGCAGGCGCACTTCGCCGTCGTCGAGTGTTTCAAGGCCGTTTAGCGTACGGATCAGCGATGTCTTGCCCGAGCCCGACGGTCCGATGATCGACACGACTTCGCCGGCCTTCACGGTCAGATCGATGCCCTTGAGCACTTCGTGCTGGCCATAGCGCTTGCGAATGCCGGTTGCTTCGAGTGCGCGTCCGGTGGCCCGGAAGTCGGCGGGTTTCGCAGCGGCATTCGATGCATCGGTGGACTGCACCGTGATGTCGATCATCACGGCATGCTTGCGGCGCGTCACGTCGAGGCGCTTTTCGAGCATCTTCAGCAGATGTCCGAACACCGTGACGATCAGCACGTAATAGAACGACACCGCGAGCATGGTCTCCAGCACCTTGAAGTTCTGCGTATAGAGACGCTCGCCAACCAGCAGTATTTCAGCAAGAGAAATCACCGACACCAGCGACGTCAGCTTGACGATCGTGATGTACTCGTTGATCAGCGACGGCAGCGCAACCCTGAATGCCTGCGGCAGCACGATTAGGCGTTGCAGCCCGACGAATCCGATGCCGAGCGCTCTGCCCGCTTCGAGTTGGCCCTTGTTGAGCGCGAGCAGACCGCCGCGATGAATCTCGGCGATATACGCGGTTTCGCTGATCGACAATGCGATCAGTCCGGCCCAGAACGGATCGGACAGCACGCCGCCCGACCACGGCAACACTTGCGGCAGGTTGTAGACGAAGATCAGCAGCACCAGCAGCGGCAAGCTGCGAAACAGCCAGATATAAGCACCACACGCGACGCGCAATGGCAAAAGCGTGGATTGCTTGCCAAGCGCAAGCATGAATCCCGCGACGATACCGATCAACCATGTCGCCACGCTCAGTTCGACGACGAGCCACGCAGCTTTCCAGAATGCCGCGTCGACGAGTAGCGACGCCGCGTAATGCCAATCGAACAACATGCGACTCCCCTTCCCGCGCGCTCCGAAGCAAAGCGCGCATGGCGATGCGAGCCGTCAGGCCCGCCAGACTATGGAAAAACGCGACGTTACTTCTGCGTGCTTCCCAGCGCGAGGGCGATGTCGCCGCCCCACGGCTCGGCGACGTTGTATTGCTTGAGCAGCGCCGCATATTCGCCCGACGACTTCATCGACGCCAATGCGGTCTTCAACTGCGACAGCAGCGCGTCATTGCCTTTCTTCACGCCAAGGCCGATCACCACCGGGTAGAGCGGCACCGTCGACGTAATCGCCACGCGACCGCCAAGCCGGTTCGCCGTGATCTGCGCGACAGCGGAATCTTCGAACTGCGCATCGACGGCGTGCGACAGCACGGCTTGCGCCGCTTCCGGCGAGGTCTCGAACTCGCGCACATCGATCGCGCCGCGCCCCGCCGGCCCGCACACTTTGCTCGATACATCGGCAAGCTTCGGAATCCACGACGCGCCCTTGATCGAACTGACCCGCTTGCCGCACAGATCTTCTGGTGTTTTCGGTGCAAAACCCGCTCCGCTGAGCGCGAGCAGCGAGCCGCCCGTCTTCAGGTAAGGCAGAAAGTCGATCTGCTTTGCGCGCTCGGGCGTCACGTACAGCGCGGACGCAATCACGTCGAAGCGGTTGGCGTTGACGCCAAGAATCAGATTCGCGAAGCGCGTGTCGACGAACGACGGCTTGAGCTTCAGATGCGTGGCGAGCTTGCCCATGAAAGCGGGATCGAAGCCGGCCGGCGTTCCGTTGTCCAGATAGTCGTACGGCGGGTACGTGAGGTCTGCGCCGATCTGCAGACTCTCGGGTGCGACAGTTCCGGCCGCGGCGGCAACGTTGGCGTGTGTCCCCACGAACAAGGGGATGATCGCGGCGGCGATCTTCATCGTGTGCGACAGGCCCTTGAGGGCCGACTTCGGAAAAATGTGGGCTTTCATAAGGTCTCGCTCGTCGGGTGGTCGGGTAAATTGTTCAACAATGTAGAAACTATTGTTGAACAATAAATGAAATGCAAGCGTTTTTTGTCGCGATGAAACGCAGGTGAGTTCGACCGGAAAGAAACGGGACGGCGAAGGTTTCAAGACAAGCAAGACACCGGGCACTGTCGCCTGACGTTTCGTCGGGAGGTCCGGCGAACCCTATGTTTGTGCAGCGACTAACATACGAACCCGCCTCGATGCTGAACAATGACCCAGTCAGCGCGCCGCCACATATGGCTATAGAACGGGCGGCAACGCGCAACGCGCCGAGGTGACGTCGCTCACCTGGTTGCCAATGAGAAGAACGCACAATGCCTGACCGGCGGTATGGGGAGACCGAATATGGGCATCATTCGCAAGCGTCAGGCGACGCCGGACGAGCCATGCGACGTGGCGCCAGGCGATGAGCCAGCACAGGAGAGCCCCGCGCAACCGCTCGATGAACGGGCTTCGTCCAGCCCCGCTGCGCCTGAAGCCCCTCATACGCCCGACTTGCCCAGCAAACCTTTGCGCCGTTCCAAGCGGGCACCCGATGTCACTCGCCCGCTGGTGATCATGCGCGTGCAGTCCCGGCCGAAACAGCTCCCCGTCGTCAAGGAAGGCGGCGCGCCCGACTGGAGTCTGAGCGCTGGCGTGGCGACCGTCCTGTTCGGCTTCGTGATCGCATTCGGTACCTACGTTACGTTGACTCAGCGGGAAGCCGTGCAAAGCCGTATGGGGCACTTCGCCAACGTGAACAAGCCGCACCCGGCGAAGCACGATAGTTCGGCGTCGCCGGGTCAACCTGCTTTGGATGTTGCACAGGCCGCGCGCGCCCCGATCGACACACCACCCGTTCCGGTTGCTGTACGCGACACCGCGATGCCTCACACGGCTGCCAGCGATGCGGCGAACTCGAGCGTTGCCGTTGCTCATGACCCGCCGTCGAAGCCGCCCGTAGCGGCAGCGGTCGCTGCACCTGCGCCCAGCAATCCCACCAGTAAGCGGAATGTTGCAAGCGCACCCGCCTCTCCCGTGCGCGCGGCGCCGAAAACGATCGCTCAGAATTCAAGTCCTACCACGACACAAGCCCGCGCTGCGTCGACCATATCGAAGGAGCGACGGACTAGCCCGAAACCGGCGAGAACTGCCTGCGGCGCGCTTGAGTCGTGTGACCAGAACATTGCGCATGTCGAACAAGCGACGCATGAGCCGCCTACTGTGCGGCCTCCCGTAAAGAGCGCAACGACGACAACGGTGATACGAGAGGCAACAGTTGGCGTACCGGCCGCGCCCGCCGCGCAACTACGTCCGCCGCCGGTTCAAGCTGAAATACACACCGAAGCTGCGGCGGCTCTTTCGCTCACCGTGAACAAGAACCTGTTTCGACAGCATTAGAACGGGTCACGATACGCGAATCATGCGATGCCGCTGGCCATCGGGAACGTGCCTGATCCGACGCGAGTTGAGAGTGCCGACCGCATCTACGCAGTCGCCGGGAGATTTGCGTCGGCTCGTGCCCGGCCACCCTTATAATCCGGCATGACTCCATCCATCTCCCACGCAGCAAGCTTGCGGCCGCCGGCACCGGCTTCTCGATTCATCGGTTTGTTGGTCGCGCATACCTCAACGGGCCATTCACCAGCCACGCGTGTGGAATGCATGTTCCACGCGCTGCGCCCGACGATCGTATGAAAATACCCAAACGACTTGCACCGCTTCTCGAAGAAGGACTTATCGACGAAGTCATCGGCCAGTTGATGAGCGGCAAGGAGGCAACAGTCTACGTCGTGCGCAGCGGCGAATCGACTCGTTGCGCCAAGGTCTACAAGGACGCGAAGCAACGCAGTTTTCGGCAAGCCGCGTCGTATCGGGACGGTCGCAAGGTCAAGAACAGCCGGCAGGCGCGGGCGATGGAAAAAGGTACGCGCTACGGCCGTCAGATGCAGGAAGCGTCATGGCAGAACGCCGAAGTGGACGCGCTGTTCCGGCTCGCCAACGCCGGTGTGCGCGTGCCGCAACCCTATATTTGTACCGACGGCGTGTTGCTGATGGAGCTGGTGATCGACGAGGCGGGTGACGTCGCACCACGGCTCAACGACGTCGATCTCACCGAAGCCCGTGCCCTCGAACTGCACGCGCTGCTGCTGAACCAGGTTGTCCGCATGCTCTGCGCGGGCGTAATTCACGGCGACCTGTCGGAATACAACATCCTGCTGGCAGCGGATGGGCCGGTGATCATTGATCTGCCACAGGCCGTCGACGCAGCCGGCAATAACGACGCTGCCTCGATGCTCAAGCGAGACGTCGACAACCTGGCCGCGTACTTCGGACGGTTTGCACCGCAACTACTCACCGCGAGTTATGGCACGGAGATCTGGGCGCTCTTCGAAGCAGGGCGGCTGCATGTCGATGCCGAACTGACCGGTCGCATCGAAGTCGACACGCGACCTGTGGACCTCGACGGCGTGCTGCAGGAACTCGAAGCGACACGTCTCGAGGAAGACGCGCGAGTGCGGCGACAGCAGGAACTGAGCGCAGGCCGGTAACCGTGCTCGATGTCCCCCCGAAAATCGCCCGAAAGTGAAGGTCTTCGAGGATGTCGCCGCCCGGCCAGCTCCAGCCGTTCGCCTGTGATCTCAGCCCAAAGTTCGGAGGTCGGCTCGACTCACATAGCGGACCATTGGCCGTCAATCATGCTCGTCGCGTCATCGGCCCGTGGCGCAAAGCGGCTCGTCAGCGTTCGCTTGCGCTGTCAATGCGCGGCGTGCGCATGCTCGCGCAGCTCACCAGGAATCAACGCGCGCTCAAGGCCTCCATCACTGAGCCACGCACGCGTCTTCTGCGCAGCCCGTTCGATCAGTTGGGCGCACTGCGTATAGTCGTAGGGCGAGACATCGAGTGGACACAACGGCGGAACGACATAGATCTGCGCACGCGCCGAATAGAACTCCAGGTCGCGCACCAGCTGACGTGCGATGACGAGCGTCAGCGCATGCAGGGCCTGTGCGATCGCGCTCCGCGGCGGCGCACGCAGCGTACATGCGAAGCCAGCCGGCAGCACGATGATGCGCGTCGCACCGAGCGCGACCGCCACCGAGATCGGCGTGTTGTTGGCAACGCCGCCATCGACGAGATCCACGCCATCGATACGCACCGGCGGAAACACCCCGGGTATCGCTGCGCTCGCCTGCACGGCGTTCACCACAGGGCCGGTTGAAAGAACGACTTCGTCGCCGCTAAGCATATCGGTCGCGACGAGGTGAAGCGGCAAGGTCGCCTGCTCGATCCTCTCATACGACAGATGCGTTTCCAGAAGCCGGCGCAACGCGTTCGCCTCGACGAGGTGCGCACGGCTGCGCAGAATCATCGCGAGCAGCCCAAGCATGGAAAGCGGCATGATGTCCTGCCGCCGGATCTTGCACCAGAGCGCTTCGAGCCTTGCAACCCCATCGCCGTCCGGTCGTCCGGCGAAATACGCTGCGTTGATCGCGCCCGCGGAGGCGCCCACCAGGCAGCCCGGATGCTCACCGCGTTTGAGCAATTCGCGCAGCATGCCAACCTCGATCGCACCGAGGCTACCACCGCCAGCGAACACGAATGCGGTCAAACCCGTAGGGTGGGAGTTCATAGCTCTTTCGAAACGTCTGCCCGCGGCTCAACATCAATTGCCGCTGCCAGTCGCGCCGGTACCAGCATGGCGAGGTAACCGCGTACAAACACGCGTATGGCGCAGTCAACGCAAGCCTCAAGCGATCATCGCCGCGACGGCTTTGTCCTTTGCATGGTATGCCCCTTTCAAAGTATCCGCCAAACGTCGCTAAGATCAGACGTGATCCCGCGGTCTTTTGGGAAGTGGGCCTCCATGTCACAGTGCTGGACGGCTTCTGCCGGCAATCCGCGACCGTCCGGGGATTTGCTCGCCGTCGCGAACGTCGGACCGGGTTCGGCTATCTGGGAGTCTTTCGAGGACTCGGCTCAAATGGCCGCAAGGTGCATGAGGCAAGAGCAGTGCGCGGTTTCTGTAAAGCGCTTCGCACGAGTCTCTGATCGCGCCCGCCGATATACGGTCTCGCTGCTTCTCAGTGAGAGCGGAATACATTGATCGTAGTCTGGATTGTCGTTGCGGACTACGATCGTTTTTACACAGACTTCGTTCTGCGCGTTGGCATCGCCGGGTCCGCGAACAGGTCGATCACTACCTTGCGCAACCAGCGATTGCCTTCGTCCTGCTGGACGCGCGCGTGCCAGAGCAAATGGATCGGCGCGGCGGGCAAGGTCGAGGGCAATGCGCGCAGGCTCAGTGAGAACGGCGCGGCCAGCTGCAAGGCCAGTCGCTCCGGCACCGTGGCGATCAGATCGGTGCGTTGCAGGATAAAGCCGACGCTCATGAAGTGAGGCACCGTCAATCGCACCTGGCGCTGCACGCCTCGTCGTTTCAGCCAATCGTCAACCTGACCGTGTCCGGTGCCGGCGGACACCACCACCAGATGCTCGGCTTCACGCCAGGCAGCGAGCGTAAGCGGCGCATCTTCGAGCGCGTGGCCGTGCCTGAACAGGCAGACATACCGCTGATTGAACAGGCGGCGCTGATAGAAGCCGCCCTTGAGCTGCGGCAGTAGGCCGATGGCGAGATCGACCCTACCCTCGGCCATCTCGTGGCTCAGATTGACGCTCGTGTCGCGAACGGTATTGAGCGCGATGCCCGGCGCCTCGCGCGACAGTCGTTCGACAAGCGCGGGCAGAAAGACGACCTCGCCGATATCGGTCATGCCGATCGTTATCGTGCGCGTGACACGCAGCGGATCGAACCCGGTCTCGGGATTGAGCGCGGCGTGCAGCGTGGCGAGCGCCTGAGAAACCGGCTCTGCCAGACGGATCGCGAATGGCGTGGGCACTACGCCGCCAGGCGCGCGCACGAACAGTGGATCACCGAGCCGTCGACGCAGTTTGGCAAGCGCGTTGCTGACGCCAGGCTGACTCATGTTCATCTGCTCAGCCACGGTTGCTACGCGCCGCTCCTGCATCAAGCGTTGGAAAAGCAGCAGCAGATTGAGATCAACTTCACCTAGTTCCATGACTCGGTCCCTCCGCATCATTGATTTTAGTGATGACGTAGATTTCTCCCATTTTATTGTGGAATGAGCGACCAATGTCGAGAATTCAGACAAGGCGCACGCATCGGTTTTCTGCACTGTACGCATGCCGCGCCGACTCAATCACATAGTCTGAATATTGGAGACACCCCATGGAACAGTTGGATCTGAAGATCGCAATCGTCGGTGCTGGCATTGGTGGCCTCACGCTCGCGCTCGCACTGCGAGAACATGG
Organism: Paraburkholderia hospita; assembly: GCF_002902965.1. Classification (GTDB taxonomy): domain Bacteria; phylum Pseudomonadota; class Gammaproteobacteria; order Burkholderiales; family Burkholderiaceae; genus Paraburkholderia; species Paraburkholderia hospita. The sequence goes on from NZ_CP026107.1 coordinate 2,038,839, forward strand.
CGTCGACGCGCAGCTTTACGAGCAAACCGACGAGCTTCGCGAGGTGGGAGCAGCCGTCGCGCTGTCGGCGAATGCGACGCGGTTTTATGAACGCATGGGTCTGCGTGCAGCCTTCGACGCGGTGTGCGCTGAAATACCCGCGCTGATCTATCGGGACGGGCGCAGCGGCGAAGTGATTGGACAGCATCGTGGCGAGCCGAGCTATCGCCAGCAGTTCGGCGGTTCGTATTGGGGCGTACATCGCGCGGATCTGCAGGCCGTCCTGTCGCAAGCAGTCGGCCTCGAACGTATCCATCTCAGCCATCGACTGACCGATCTCGTGCAGCATTCCGATCGCGTGAGTCTGAGTTTCGCCAACGGTCGGCAGATCGACGCCGATCTGGTGATCGGCGCGGACGGCGCGCGCTCGATCACGCGGCGCTGGATGCTCGGCTACGACGATGCCCTGTATTCGGGCTGCTCAGGTTTTCGTGGCGTGGTGCCGGCGGGACGCATGGATCTGCTGCCCGATCCCGAGGCCATTCAGTTCTGGGTCGGACCGCAGGGCCATCTGCTTCACTATCCGATCGGCGACAAAGGCGACCAGAACTTTCTGCTTGTCGAGCGCCATCCCTCGCCGTGGCCATCGCGCGACTGGGTCACGTCGGCGAGCGAGGGTGAGCAGTTGCGCCTGTTCAAGGACTGGCATCCCGCCGTGGTGCAGATGATCACAGCGGTGCCCATCAGCCAGCGCTGGGGTCTGTTCCATCGTCCCCCGCTCGGGCGCTGGAGCAAGGGCCGCGTGACGCTCATCGGCGATGCTGCGCATGCGCTTGTGCCGCACCATGGTCAGGGCGCCAATCAGTCGATCGAAGATGCCGTGGTGCTGGCCGCGCAGCTGGCCAAGGCGGGACCGGGTCGCTGGCGCGAGGCGCAGGAAGCCTACGAGCGGTTGCGGCGGGGCCGCACGCGCAAGGTGCAATACGCCTCGATATCGACGGCTGACGTGTTGCATCTGCCTGACGGACCCGAGGCGCAAGCGCGCAACGCTCGCCTCCGCGCACGCGACAGCCTGCTGCACCATCTGGACTGGATTCACGATTTCGACGCCCTTGCGCAAGAGCCGACGGAACGCCAGGGCGGCACCTGGCTTTGAACTGCGCACCTCGCGTTGACGCCTGCACAACTATCCTGCCTCGTTGAGGTTGCTGGATGCCTGCCGTGGTCGCGATGACTGTGGACGTGCTGCGCCGCGTGCCGGCAGGCGGCAGGCGGCAGGCGGCAGGCGGCAGGCGGCAGGCGGCAGGCATGGATACCAAAGAGTTCGACGAAGTTTTTTCTGAAATCGTCGTCAATCCAGTGAGGGACGAGGGATTTCGGACAGCTGATGTTCCACGCAGCGAGATCATCGCGAATCCGAACGATACAAAGGACTATCTGCACGGCATGTGGTCGCTGCCTGCAAAGGCGGTGACGTCGAAAGATTACGCTTTACCACGACCAGATCGACAACAATCGTTGGCATATGGGTGCGGCTGAACGTTAGCTCAGCCATCGGCCACTATTGCTGCGTGAGCATCAGGTTCAGGTTCTGAACCGCAGCGCCGGATGCGCCTTTGCCAAGATTATCGAAAACCGCGGACAGCAGGACGTGCCCGTGTTCCATATTAGGAAATACGCTTAAGCGCATGTCGTTCGTGCCGTTCAGCACTTGCGGATCGAGGTGCTTCAAGACGCGCGATTCGTGCAGCGGCAAGACATGTACGTGGGCCGCCTCGGCATAGTGGCGTGCGAGGCATGCGTGTAACGTGGCGCCATCCACGTCGGGTGCCAGCAGCCGCAAATCCAGCGGCACCGTCAGCACGATGCCCTGGCGGAACGCACCATACGCAGGGACGAAGATGGGACGCTGCGCGAGTCCGGCGTGTCGCTGGATTTCCGGGGTGTGCTTGTGCGCGAGTTCCAGACCATATACCTGGAATGAAGGCGCGTTGACGGCACCCTGCCCCTCATGTTCCTCGACGCCGGCACGCCCGCGTCCGGAGTAGCCGGACACCGCGTGAATGCTGACAGGGTAGTTGCCTGGTATGAGCCCAGCCTGCAACAGGGGACGCAGCAAGCCAATTGCACCCGTCGGATAGCAACCGGGATTGGTGACCCGACGTGCGTTCGCAATGCGTTCAGCCTGTCCCAGCGCCATTTCCGGAAAACCGTATGTCCAGTCCGGCTGTGTGCGGTGGGCGGAACTTGCGTCGATCACTCTGACGGCAGGATTAACAATGGCTTCCACTGCCTCTCGCGCGGCGGCATCAGGCAAACAGAGGATGGCGATGTCGCAGGCGTTGATGGCTTCTGCGCGACGCTGCGGATCCTTGCGTTCCGCAGCCGCAAGCGTGAACAGTTCAAGGTCGGTCCGGTTGCGCAGCCGTTCGTGGATTTGCAACCCGGTGGTGCCTTGGTCGCCGTCGATGAAAACAACGGGAGAGCTCATACGTGGAATACTCCGCTGGCTACAGGTGGTGACGGGAAGAACGAGCCCCTATGTTCCATGGACCGCTAGAATAGAGAAAGTTGAATTTCATAACGTGAACATTCAGTTTTTCTGAATCTGGACGCCGACATGCGAGAAATCAGCCTGGACCGCTTGCGCACTCTGGTCGCCATTACCGACCGTGGCTCATTTGCCGACGCGGCGCGCGCATTGAATCTGGCGCCGCCAACGGTCAGCCTCCACATCGCTGAACTCGAAGACCGCGTTGGGGCTCCACTCCTGTCACGGAAGCGCGGACATGTAAGGCCGTCGGCGATAGGAGAGGTGCTGGTGGAGCGCGCGCGTCGACTGCTGGCCGATGCGGAGCAGGCGTTAGACGATATTCAACGCCAGGTGCAGGGGCTCGAAGGGCGCGCGCGGCTCGGTGCGTCGACTGGCGTGATCGCGCACCTGTTGCCGCAAGCGCTTGAGGTGCTGCGCCAGCACCATCCCGCGATCGACATCCAGATTGCAGTACTCACTTCACATGAAACGCTGTCCCGACTGGCGGATGGAACGCTGGATGTTGGGCTGGTCGCGCTGCCTCAGCCCCCGGTGGCTGGACTCGTGATAAAGCCTTGGCGCCGCGACCCCGTGATGGCCTTTGTGCCGGCGCATTGGCGGTGTCCGGCCCGCGTCACGCCTGAATGGCTCGCCGCCCAACCTCTTATTCTCAACGACGCGACCACGCGTCTCTCGCGTCTGACTGCGGAGTGGTTCGCGGCCGCTGGACACCATCCTGCGCCGCGCATTCAACTCAACTACAACGACGCGATCAAGAGTCTGGTAGCGGCAGGTTACGGCGCAGCGCTGTTGCCCCATGAGGCCACTACGCCATTACCCGACAGGCGCATTGTCATGCGTCCGCTGCGCCCGGCGTTGTGGCGTCGGCTCGGCATTGCACATCGTGCGGGGTACGTAGAGCGTTCCACGCAACACGTACTTGATGTGTTGTGGGATCTGCGATTGGCGTAGCAGTTGCCATTTTCCGCTTCAGGATCCATCACTCGACCATCATGCCGGGTAGACGCAAACATCGACGGCATTGTCGCGTCTGACGCAACTCTGAGTCGAGGCGCAGGCGGTTATTCACTGCATCGACCGACACTAGAATGAGCCCGTTTTTGATTACTTCAAATGGGCAAGTACTATGTCTTCTTTGTTCGATCCGTATGATCTCGGGCCTATCCGGCTCAAGAACCGTGTTGTCATGGCGCCGATGGAGCGCTCGCGCGCGCGCAACCCGGACTGGGCGCCGGAGGCCGACACTGCGCGCTATTTTTCGCAGCGTGCGGGTGCCGGCCTCATCGTGACGGGCAGCATCTCCATCAGCGAATGGGCTCGTACCTGGGCGTTCGAGCCCGGCCTTTACACGCCAACCCAGATCCGGGCCTGGCGTTCTATAACCGGAGAGGTTCATGATCATGGCGGAGTGATCTTCGGGCAGATCCGGCATGGTGGCCGCGCGAGCCATGTTTCGCATCAGCCGAATCGCCAGAGCACAGTTAGCTCTACCGACACCGGCTCGACGAAAGCAATTTCAATGGCGTTCGATGAGAATGGTCAACCGGCCTTTCTGTTGCAAGGCAAGCCACGCGCATTGCGTACTGATGAGGTGCCTCAGATCGTCGTCGAGTTTGCTCAGGCCGCGCGCAATGCTATCGAAGGTGGATTCGACGGCGTCGAGATCCACGGTGCCAACGGCTATCTTCATGATCAGTTCATCAACGGAACGCTCAACACGCGCGACGACAGGTATGGCGGATCGATCGCAAATCGTCTTCGCTTCACGCTTGAGACTGTCGATACAGTTGTCGATGCCATCGGTGGCGAGCGCATTGGCATCCGCCTGTCGCCCTTCGGCCGCTACAACGAAATGCCGGCTTTCGATGACGAGGCCGATACGTACTTGACGCTGGCGTCCGAGCTTTCGAAGCGCGGCATCGCTTATGTGCATTTCAGTGACCAAACGCGATGGGCTGACGACGTCTCCATTCCTGAAAATTTTCTCCGGGTGTTTCGCAGCGCCTTCCGAGGACCTTTGATCCTCGCCGGTGGTTATCTCCGAGAAAATGGAGAGGCAGCTATCGATTCGGGAGAGGCTGATCTGATCGGGATCGGGAAGCCCTTCATCGCGAATCCAGACCTGGTCGAGCGCCTGCGCAACGGTTGGCCGCTCAATCAATGGGACGAGGATACGTTTTATACAGCGGGAGCCAAGGGCTATACGGACTACGGAGTCTACAAGTAGGACAACGTCGTAGCTCCCCGCCCTGAAGTTTGTTCATGCAATCTGCTGAACACAGCGCGCAGACAGACGCTTCGCTGCCATCCGGCTACTGGAGGGTAGCGCGTTTCTTCAACTTCGCTCACGCGAGGTATGCGGTTCATTGCATGCGCGCTGTTACAGGAAATTGACGCATGCTGTCGAGCAGGGCGTCGACGATAACGCGAATTTTCGCCGGCAACGCAAGTGTTCGCGGCCACAACAGGTTGATTGGCACCTCGCCACCCGACATGCCGTCGAACACAGTAACAAGATTGCCGCTGCTGAGGTCATCCTGGACCATCCACAGCGGCAATTGAGCGAGCCCATGTCCTGACTTGACCGCAGCCAGCACCATCTCGAAGTCGCACACCCTGTGTTTGATCGGTACCACGTGCGGGGCGATTGAGCCGTCCCGCTGCTTGAGCAACCACGCCACACGATGCGGGGAATTCGAGGCGGCAATGCAATCGTGATGGGCAAGGTCGGCTGCATGCTGGGGCGCGCCGTGTGCAGCAACATACGCCGGAGATCCGCAGATGACCAATTGTTGCACGCCCAGCCTTCGAGCGACCAGGTCAGTAGAGTCGCCTGGTTCGCCAATACGCACGGCGAGATCAATGCCCTCATCGATCAGATCGACCAGCCGGTCAGTGAAGCTGACGTTGAGTTGCAAGGCAGGACATCGGGCTGCCACGTCGAGCAGGACAGGCATCACGTATAGCCGACCGAACGCGGTCGGAAGATCGATACGAACCGGTCCTGCTGGTCTGTTCTGTGCGAGCTTCAGGATAGCCTCGCCTCGTTGCAGTTCATCCAGCGCGGCCGCGCAATGTTCCAGCCACGCTTCGCCATGGGACGTCAGCGTGAGACGACGCGTCGTGCGGTGAAGCAATCTCGCACCAAGGCGTGCCTCCAGGCGCGAAACTGCGCGACCGACTGCGGACTTGGTCAGACCAAGCTCGTCGGCTGCAGCGGTAAACGTACCAAGTCGCGCAACTGCCACGAACTCCGCGATGCCATCGAACTGTAGGCTGGTAGGAAAATCGGTAGACATGTATCGTGTCCAGGACAGTCGAAAACACACGGACGTGGTGGACATTAGGAGAAGTGCGGACGATGAGGCATCGACCACTCCAATGCCGGCATACCAGAGGGTGCTTTCGAGCTTCGTATGTTCGAGCAGCAACTGCACCGTCCGAAGACTTTTCGTAGCCGCAGGCAGTTGAAGCAACAACGCGCGTTAGGCGAGGCTGATTCACGACGCTACGCCACAATTTTCAGCGCTCAGGAACCTTGAAATGCTGAGATCATTTTCGCTCTCATATTACACAATGAGGCGAGGATAAGCTCGCAAATGAGCGCATTACCAGGCATTAACAGCGACCGCTCCGCAGCCAACGCGCACCGAGGCACCGTCACATAATCATCGCCGCTATTCGCCGACCTGGAATGGCGTAGCGGCTACACGCGCTTTACTACACGTTCACCACCCAACGTTGGCGAATGTCAGCTCAAGGCATGACTTGACCGCCGTTGACTTCGATAATTTGCCCCGTGACATAGCTACTCGCTTCATCACTGGCCAGAAACAGGAACGCCCCTGTACATTCTTCAGCGGTGCCTAAGCGCCCCATTGGAATAGCCGCAGAAAAGCGCTTGAGAATCTCCGGGCTGGAGTGTCCGTCATGGAAAGGCGTTTCGATCACACCAGGTGCCACCGCATTGACACGGATTCTCTCGCCCACCAACTCTTTCGCCATCGTCCGGGTAATGGTTGACACGAAGCCCTTGCATGCTGCATAGAGCCCCGCACCCGGACCACCGCCTGTCCGGGCTGCTTGCGTTGTCACGTTGATGATGTTTCCACCGCCCGATCCCGCCATGAGAGGAATGACGCGGCGGCTCACTGCGACCACGGACCGAGCATTGAGACGAAATACGTCGTCGATATAGTCGTCGTCTGCTTCGACAATGGGCGCACGCCGCACGAATCCGCCCGCGTTGTTCACCAGAACGTCGATGCGTCCGAAGTGCGCGTGCACCTTCGCCACCATCTCATCCACCTGGCTGGACTCGGTAATGTCGGCCTGCACCGCAATCGCATCACCGCCGGCCTCTTTGATCTGCGACACGACAGATTGCGCCGCTGACACGCCACTCCGGTAGTGAACAGCAACCCTGGACCCGCATTCACCGAAAGCGCGGGCGAGTGCGGCCCCGATGCCGGAACTTGCACCTGTGATCAACACCACTTTATTCTTCAAATCTCGCATAGACACTCCGCAACGTTGATTGATCAGACTCCGCGCAACGACAATTCGACGTGCTTCAGACGTCTTACCATGCGGTCGACGAACTGAAGCGTCACGTGAGCCAGTGCACGTTGATTCGGCGCAATGACGCCGACGGTGAGGGCGTTGACATTCACATCGTCAAGCGGCCGCCATACCACTTCGCCTCGGGCCAACTCGTCGAGAAACGCCAGTTTGGAGAAAAACGAAATACCTCGACCCGATGCGATCAGGCGTTTGAGAAGCGTTGTCGAATTGCACGTCACGCTAGGCTTCAGGGATTCCCAATACTCGTGAAAATCATTCGCCACGACACCCTGAATCGGCGAGCGTCCTTCGAGTCTGAGAAACGCATGGTTGCGGCATTCTTCGAAGCTGATACGCTCCTTCTTCGCCAACGGGTGCGACGAAGCCATCACGACCCCAGGCGGCAGGGACACTTCCGTCACGACATCGAGGCCGGCTGGCAGCTTCGTGACGTACGAAATGCCAAGGTCATATTCACCGCTTACCAACCGCGCGGGAACATCGTGAGGCGGCACGGCGGCAATCGAATACGTCACTGCCGGATAAGACTCGGAGAACTCTTCCACCGTGGCGGGCAGAAAGTCGACAAAGAGCGAGTCCATCGCCGCCACCGACACATGCCCTTTGCGCTCCCCCTTCAATGCATCGAGTTCACTGCGCATCAGATGAAAGTCGTTCAGTGTCGAACGGATATGCTGAAGCACGCGCTCGCCCGCGGCGTTCAGGCGAATGCCGTTCGGCAGCCGGTCGAACAGTTCCGCTCCCATCTCCGATTCGAGCTTGAGAACCTGCCGGTTGACTGCACTCGACGCGACATACAGATTCTGTGCGGCCTTCCGGATCGATCCGCAACGCGCCACTTCAACGAAATACTTCAGGACATTTGCATGCATCGTGTTGCCTCAATTCACTGCGCGCGCCGGCCACCCGGCGACCACGGGATGGTCGCACGATATCTTGCCTACATCGCATGCGCCACCAGGTGAACCCAGCGCACTGACAGGGACATCGAAGAACTCCCGGTTGACGCAGGTGAATCGAACCTCTGCCTGCGGAACCTCGTCTTCGTGATAGATGGCCTCCGTCGGACACACCGACACACACACACCGCAACTGATGCATTCATCGGGATGAATGTACAGCGTGCGCTCGCCTTCGTAGATGCAGTCGACGGGACAGCATTGCACACAGGCGCCGTCCTTGACGTCGATGCATGGCGACGTGATGACGTAAGCCATTAGCGTCCGCTCCAGCGGGGTTTGCGTTTCTCCTGGAAGGCGCGCACGCCTTCGTGAGCATCCTCGGATTGCAACGCAGAGACGAGTGCAGGTAGCCGCAGGGCCTGAGCCTCCGCCGCTGAAAGCGTCGACGTCCGCCGCACCACCTGCTTGATCGCCTGAAGCGAAAGCGGCGCACACGCGAGCAACGCCTCGACCCAGCGCTCGATGGCCGCATCCAGTTCCACACGTGGCACGACTTCGTTGACCAGCCCCATGTCGAGCGCTTCGCGTGCGGACACCCGGCGCCCCGTCAACAGCATCGCCATGGCCTGCCGGTATGGGATCTGACGTTGCAGCAGCGTCATGCCCCCATCGAGAGGCATGCGTCCGACAAGCGCCTCGGGCAAGCCGAAGCTGGCCTCTTCGCATGCGACTACGAGATCGCATCCGAGTACCATTTCAAACCCGCCACCGAGTGCATAGCCGTTCACGCGGGCAATCACTGGCACATTCAACGTTTCGCGCAGCGCGATGCCGCCAAATCCACCCGGACGCGGCGCGGCCCAGTATTCGAGTCCACTCATCGACGGGTTCTTGAGATCGGCCCCCACACAGAACGCGCGGTCACCCTCGCCCGTCAGCACGACGACGCGTATATCCCGGTTGTGCTCCAGTTCGTTCCAGACACGCTGGAGTTCGCTCTCGGTTTCCAGGTCCACGGCATTGAGCGCCTCCGGGCGAGCCAACGTCACAGTGGCAACATGTTGCTCGATTACCAGTCTTACGCTCATGCGACCTCCGGCGCGACCGTCCCGCGCAACTGATTGAGAATCTCGTTGGTATGCTGCCCGAGCCTTGGCGGAGCGCGCCGCAATCCGACAGGCGCTCGCGACAGCTCGATTGGACTGCCGATGAAACGCACCGGCTGGCCTTCGCCTTCTCCTTCGATGATCAGACGGTTGTGCAGTGTCTGCGGGTCAACCAGGGCTTCTCGCAGGTCGCGCACGGGGGCGCAGAGGAGATCCTGCTCTTCCAGTCGCTCGAGCCAGAAGTCTCGCGTGTTGCTTGCGAAGCGCTCGCGGAAAATCCTTTGCAACTCGTCCTTATGGCGGAACTGCTCGTTCAGATTGCAAAAGCGTGGATCGATGGACAGGTCGTCGATCTGCAGCGCCGCACAGATATCGCGAAGCGGGTTCGGCTTGAATGCGCCGACAAGGACGAGCGCTCCATCCTGGGTATCGAATACACCCGAAAGCGGCATGGCTGCCCAGTTCACTTCAGAGTCGGCCATCATGATCATTGCCGCCTCCTGCATCTGTATCGCGAGCATCGAGTTGTACAGCGATACGTTGACCTTCTGTCCTTCCCCAGTCCGCTCGCGATGCAGCAACGCGAGCAGGATGCCCTGCACCATGTGCATGCCCGCGGAATAATCAGCAAGCGCGGTCGGGTACACCGTGATTGGCAGCGACTCATCCGCGCGGCGCGCCATCACACCGCTCATCGCCTGCGCGAGCACGTCCTGCCCTCCCTTGTGCGCATACGGTCCCGTTTCGCCGAAGCCAGTCCCCACGGCATAAATGATGCGGGGGTTAAGGCTCCGGCATGCCTCGTAACCGATGCCCATCCGATCCATCACACCTGCGCGAAAGTTGCTGACGACTACGTCCGCGTCGGCGATCAGCTGCTTCAATGCCGCCATCTGCCCGGCATCGCGCAAATCGAGTTCGAGGCTGCGCTTGTTGCGGTTGAGGCTGCAGAAGATCGGGTTGTCGGCGCCCGCGACGGGCTCGAAGGTCGAGCGGCTCAGATCACCCGCGCCGATGCGCTCGACCTTGATGACGTCCGCGCCATAGTCGGCCAGCATCTGCGTGCAGACAGGGCCCATCATGACCTGCGTCAAGTCGATAATGCGAACGCCGTGAAGCGGCAAATCCTGCGTGAATGCGTTGTTATTGCTGGTCATGCTGCTGCCCTCGCGTCGATGTGAACGGCAAGCGGCGGAATGTCCGCGTTGCGGCCAGTCTGGTCGCCCGGGTCCGCCCCTTGGGCGCGCAGCGTCTTCTGCAGAGCGCCCACGTCGACATTGCGAACGGACACACCCGCGCTGAGCGCAAGCGCTGCCGCAACGCCCGCGGCTTCGCCCATCGCCATGCAGGGGGGAATTTCACGCGACATCTTTTGCGCCTGCGACGTCGCCGAATAGTGACGGCCTGCGACGAGCAGATTGTCGATCTGCTTCGGCAGCAACACGCGGTATGGCATGTAATAGTCGCGTCCGCGAGCGATGCTGTCCTCGAAGCGCGTGCGCTGCGCGAGATCCTCCTTGCTCATCACATACTCGCCTTCGAGCAGGCGAGTCTGACGCACGCCCGTTTGCGGTGCGACATCGATCACATAGCAGTTTTCGAAACCCGGCAGCTTTTCGCGCACGAAATCGACCACGGCATGGATATGCTTGCGGCCCTGCATCTCGGCGCGCGTCAGATCCTCGGGGTTGAGGCCATCGAGTCCCGCCATGTGCGGGCAGTTGCACCACACGACGCCCGGCAATGGCGTCTTGAGCCACCAGTAGCCCCACGAGCCGCCGAGAATGCGCTTGATCTGGCGGTCGAGCAGCGCGAACGCCTCTGGCTCTTCGGCCTCGAAACGTTCTGCCGCATCCGTGTCGACACCACCGAGACGAAATACCGTCGTCGTGATGTAGGTGCCGCCGACATGCGGCACACCCGCCGAGGCGGCAACATCCAGGTCGCCCGTCGCGTCGATCACGACATCGGCGAGAATCGCTTCCCGTCCGCTTTTCGTATCGCAGATCACGCCCTTCACCTGGCCGTCCTCGATCAGGGTTTGCGAAAACCACGAGTGCAACCGAAGTTTGATACCGAGCTCTTCCACCATTTCGAGCGCGACACGCTTCATCGCGTCCGGATCGAAAGCCGCCGCGAAGCACACGGGATGCGGCGTCTTCTGGCTGTGAAAATCAAATGTGCCCCAACGTCCCCACTGGCGATAAGCAGCGGGATCTTCGCCCCATTCATGCGAACGCGGAAACACGGCAAGCTTGCGCGCCGCCATACGTTCGATGAATGTCATGCACGTGCCGCGCACAGAGATTTCATGAAGGTGGTTGTCCCACATGTCGTCGAGTACCAGCACCATGCCACCCGATGCGAGGCCGCCAAGATGGTTGTAACGCTCAAGAAGAATGACTTCCGCTCCATTTCGCGCCGCACCGATCGCCGCCGACAGGCCTGCGGGACCACCCCCGACTACGACGACATTCGCCTTCGCGGCCACGCGCACATCGCGAGCGGGTTCCTGGATCAATTCGCTGATCATGTTCATTTCGTCTCCTATCAGAATTGCTTGTCGCTCAGCTCAATGCGTGCTCTCGGGTTGCCATTTGATGAGGCAGCGTTCGAGTGCCGCGATGACCAGAAAAAATGCGCCTGCCAAGATGGCGCTCATGATGATTGCCGTGTACAGCAGCGCGGAATCGAAGTTATAGGTCGCCTGGATAATCATCGCGCCGATGCCCTGTGTCGCTCCGATCCATTCGCCCACCACAGCGCCGATCACAGACATCGACGCAGCGATGCGCAGCGCGGAGAAGAGATACGGCAGCGATGAGAAGACCCGAAGCTTGAAGAAGATCTCGCGCTTGCTGGCCGAGAGAATCTGCATCAACTCCATGGCCTGCGGATTGACCGCATTGAGTCCGCGAACCATGTTCACCAGCGTCGGAAAGAAGCAGACGATGGCGGCAATCGTGATTTTCGGTTCGAGGCCGTTGCCCATGATCAGCACGAGAATGGGTGCCTTGGCGACGACGGGGATCGAATTGATCATCACGGCGACCGGGTAGAAGATGTCGCGCAACGTCTTGTTGTGCACAAAGACGGTTGCCAGCAGGATCGCCGCGAGGTTCCCCAGCAGAAAGCCCAGCGATGCCTCGATGGCTGTCGGCAGCAGGTTCTGAATCAGCACATCGTGCTTGCTGACGAAGGTCTCCAGCACGAGCATCGGCGACGGTGCAATGAACGGCTTGACATGAAAGCCTGCAACCACCGCCCACCAGGTGAAGAGAAGACCTGCAACGCCGATTGCCGGCAACATGCGCGCGCGCCACATTTGCTGGCGCCGGCGTGCGGCCCAGGCGAGTGCTTCGTCGTCGGCGGTCGGCGAAGACATATTCAGGTGGATTTCAGACGTAGCCATCAGCAGGTCTCCAGTACACGTCGCAGATACGCGGCGAGTTCGACGAATTCACGGGTCTCGCGGATATCGAGCGTGCGGTTTTCAGGCAGGTTGACGGGCACGATCTCCTTCACCCGGCCGGGGTTGGCAGCCAGCATCAATACGCGCTGACCGAGAAACGCCGCTTCGTAGATGCTGTGCGTGACGAACAGCGTCGTGAGTCCCATCTCTTTCCAGACCCGGCGCAGTTCTTCATTGAGGCGATCACGGGTGATTTCGTCGAGCGCGCCGAATGGCTCATCCATCAACAGCACCTTTGGATCGCTGACCAGCGCGCGGGCGATGGCGACCCGCTGGCGCATGCCGCCCGACATCTCATGGGGATACGCGTCCTCGCGCCCCTTGAGTCCGACCAGTTCCAGCAGTTCGCGGGGTGTGGCGCGGCCAGCGCGATTCTTTCCGTTCGCCACTTGCAGCGGCAGTTGCACGTTCTGCAGAGCCGTGCGCCAAGGCAGGAGCGCCGCGTCCTGAAACACGAAACCGATATCACGTCGCTCCCGCGCGACATTGGGCGGCGAGCCGAGCACGCTGATCTCGCCCCGGCTTGGCTTGACCAGATCGGCGACGACACGCAGGAACGTCGACTTGCCACAACCGGAAGGCCCCAGAAGCGTCAGGAATTCACCTACCGCAACGTCCAGACTCAGACCTTCGATCGCAGTGACACTGCGCCGGTCGGTGAAGAAGCGGACATTGATATTCCGGCAGCTGATTGACAAGGCGCCGGCGCTCGGCGCCGCAATGGGCGAGTTTGCCCGCTCCGCGCGCGGCGGATTGAAGGTGGCAGCTTGCATGGGTTACACCAGAAGTCGTGAGGAACGGGTAGCGTTGAGCACGTCCATCGTCATGACGTCCTCTACCTTGGGTTGATGCGCCCTGAACTGGCCGAGCTGTCCGTATGTCGAGATCTGTTCTTCCCAGACCTTCGGATCCATCGCTCCCCAGCCTTGAGTCTGCGTTGTCTGGTTGAAGGCGTAGCCCATCAATGAATCGATCGCGATGCGCTCATCCGCATGATTCAGATTCGGGTATTCCTTGATGAGCAAGTCGACGGCCTGATCGCGGTGGGTGTTCGCATAGATCCAGCCGCGTGCCGTTGCGCGCATGAAGCGGCTGACCGTATCGGGATGGTCTTTCAGCGTCGCCGTCGTCGTGTAGTACGGCAATGCATAGAGGCGCACACCCGTGTCCCACAGCCGTAGATCGACGCGGTCCGCACCAAGCGGCTTGAGCGCGGTGGTATTGGTCTGCCAGCCGGTGACGGCATCTACCTGCCCGCTCAGAAGCGGCATCATGTCGGCGCCGATCGGCACGATGTTGACCTGGTTTTCGGGAATCTTGTTCTTGGTCAGCAACGCCTTGAGCAGTACCATTCCCGTCGCCTGAATGCCAATGCGCTTGCCGATCATGTCGTGCGGCGTGCGAATCGGGTTTTTCTTCAACGAGAAGAATGTGTACGGATGCTGCTGCAGTCCGGCGGCGATGCATTTGATCGGCAGCCCTTCCGAGACGGCCAGCATGATCGATGGGCTCGATGAAATTTCGCCCGTCTCGAAGCGCCCCGAGGCGACGATCGCGACGCCATCGATATTGGGGCCACCTGGTTGAATCTGGAAATCGATGCCTTCCTGCTGGTAAAAACCCAGTCTCTTCGCGACCACTTCACCAACCTGATTGCCGCCCGGGACCCATCCCAACTGCATATTGACGGTCGATTTCTCACCCGCTAGGGCGCGCACCGAAAGCAGTGCGCCTGTCGCCGCCATGCCGCCCGCCGCGAGCGTCATCCGCAGCATACGTCTGCGCCCCGCATTCTCGACTACTGACATGTTTCACTCCTCCGATGGTCCTGGATTCAAGGGGGAACCGGTCTGTTGCTTTCCGAGTGCTGCCGGCTAAGTGCATTCTCAGCAGCCGAAAGTGTCCCCGCTAGCATCAATTTTGAAGACGAGTGATGCCGATTTTAGCTCACCCCATCGTAATGCACCGATATGGTGCAATATCGCGACTGCGCACCTGCCGCGCACGTAGCACGACCACCCGCTCTGAAAATTCGCTCACTGCTGGTCAAATTCAGTGCTAGCCGACGCGATTTTTGTTCCGCAAGAATCGGTCGCTAGTGAGGCAGGCAAGAGACAGCCTTGCTCATGCAATGCGGTGTCAGATTCATCATGCCGGCACATCAAGGTCCCGTCATGCAGACCATCCAATTCGTTTTCCTAAATTAATCGAGCTGTACTTCAAACAATCAGCCAGCACTCAAGGAAATCATGATTCGACGCGCTATCGTAATTGCGGCAACCGCTCTCGCCTGTCAGACGGCATTCGCCCAAAGCAGCGTAACGCTCTACGGTTTGATCTCAAGCGGAATCGTGTATGCGAACAATCAGAAGGGAGCCGACAAACAGGGGCATTCGACCTGGCAGTTCGCAAGCGGACCGATGCAGACGCCGCGTTGGGGCATGAGAGGGGTCGAAGACCTTGGTGGGGGACTCAAGACTATCTTTACGCTGGAAGGCGGCTACAGCGTCGGCAATGGCGCCCTGTCGCAAGGCGGGCGGTTGTTTGGCCGGCAAGCCTTCGTAGGCCTGTCATCGAACAATCTGGGCACGGTCACGATCGGCCGCCAGTATGACGAGGCCGTCACGCTGTGCATTTTTTCGTCGGCCTGCCAGTTTGCGGCATATGGCGCGCATATCGGCGACAGCGACAACGTGTTCGATACTTTCCGCATCAACAATGCTGTGCAGTACAAGAGCGTCGATTACGGCGGACTCCAGTTCGAAGGACTCTACGGTTTTTCGAACAAGGCCGGGGATTTCTCGGACAACAACGCCATCAGCGCAGCTGCTCAATATCACAGGGGACCGTTCTCCCTGGGAGTGGCCTACCTTCAGGTCAAAATGCCTAATGACCCCGCCAATCCCAACGGCGCGGTGGTCGGGGACTATGGCTTCACTTCACCTTTTATTACCAACCCTGCGACCAACGCAGGCGTGAGCAAACAGAGAATGTTCGGCACAGGTGGCGCCTACGCATTTGGAAATGCAAACCTGTCTCTGCTCTATACGAATGCGCGCTTCGAATATCTCGACCAATCCAGACTGACGCTGCAGAACTTCGAAGTCTCATTGACCGATTATGTTCTGCCGGACCTGATGCTCGGGGCGGCATACGTCTTCACTACGGGACAATACCGTCCCCAGGAAACAAGTCCGAAATGGCATCAGGTCAACACCGGCGCGGTGTACTTCCTGAGCAAACGGACGGATGTGTTTCTGGTTGGCATTTATCAGAAAGCCGCAGGTGATGCACAATTCGCCCAGATCTATACGCTTTCGCCATCGACCACTAAAACACAAGTCTCGGCCGTAATAGGTCTACGGCATCGTTGGTAAAAGGAATCTCGCAACAAACTATCCAGGAGCGCGCCTGTGATCCGCGAGTGTTTCTTCCAGCGCCCGGAGGGATACGCTGAGTCATCGCAAGTCGTTGGTTTCCCTTTCGTATTCGTTGGAATTCGCAGCGAGACGCTCGCGGCTGCTGTCCGGCGCAGGTATGCAACAAAGCCTTCACCCGTCGGCGCGGCCTAGCGAACCACCGTTAGTGAGCGATCTGTGCGCAAGCCCCGCAGAAACGAAGCAATATCGAACCCATACGACTCGAGCAGCCGGTACAGCGTGACGCGCGAAATGCCGAGATCACGCGCAGCGTCCGCGACTCTGCCGCGATGACGCAGCAAGGCCCTTTCAACTGCCTGTTGCTCGGCGCGGCGCCGCACCTGGTCGAGCGACATCGTGCGCGCATCGACATGGTGCGCAAGGCCAAGGTCGCTCGCCGTGATGACAGAGTTGTCGAACAGTACAACCGCACGCCACACGCGATTTCTCAATTCGCGGACGTTGCCGGGCCAGTCGTGCGCACGCAGAGCCCGAATCGCGTCTTCGGAAAAGCCGCGAATCCGGCGGCGCGAATCCACGCGCAACTGGTCAAGCAGATGCCGCGCGAGGAGTTCGACGTCCGCACCTCGTGCGCGCAGCGGCGGCTCTTCGATCTGGAGCACACTCAGCCGATGATAGAGATCCTCGCGAAACCGTCCTTCGCGCGCCGCGCGCTCCAGATCGACGTTCGTCGCACAGACGATTCTCACATCCACATCGATCGAGCACACGCCTCCCAGTCGTTCGATGCTGTGCTCCTGCAGAAAACGCAGTAGCGTCACCTGGCTTTCCATCGGCAGGTCGGCAATTTCGTCGAGAAAAACCGTACCGCCGTTCGCCGACTCAATGCGCCCCGTCTTCCGCTCATTCGCCCCCGTGAACGCGCCACGCTCATAGCCGAAGAGTTCCGAAGTAACGAGATGCACAGGGATCGCGCCACAGTTGATCGCGACAAACGGCCCATGGTGTCGATCCGAGTGCCGGTGAATGGCGAATGCAGTCAGTTCCTTGCCCGTACCCGACTCCCCCTGGATAAGAACGGGTGCGTTGCACATCGCGACCTTGCGCATCGTGCGAAATAGCTGGAGCATCGCATCGCACGAGCCGATCATGTCACCATCGACAACGGTCAACGATTCAGCCGTCGTGGTTCCGCCCAGTGAGCACATGCCGCGCGCGTGACCCACGGCATGTCCGAGTTCGACGGCCGTCGTCGGTAGCGTGATGTAGCTGATGCAGTGACTACGGACAACAGAACGAATGGTGGTGTCTTCCAGTTGCCCGTGCTGGAGCGCCGCGACCCAGCCTACGTCGCGCGTCGCCAGCACCTCCGTGAGCGGCTCCATGTCGCGCGGAAACTTCATCGACGCAATATCGAGCAATCCACCTGCGCCCGAAGCAGGCCGTGTCCGATGCTTCGTCCGCGCACTAATGTCGATCCGGTCGATCGCCCATCCCTTTGTCGGCAGCAGCGCATCCGGCAGCGCGCGGTTCACGCGGCAAACGTGATAGAGCTTCCTCGTCACAGAGTCCATACGAAGCCTCTCTGTTTGATTCTGATTCGAAAGAAAAGCTGATCGCCCTGACAAGGAAGCGAAATTGCACCGTAATGGAAGTGTCGGCGAGTACAGCTTAAGAACGCCTTAAGATCTGTTTTCTATTCAGATGACGACGGCTCTTTTGTGCATCAATCATTCGCCATGTGTGCGGTAAACCTCATAAGCTGCAGTGAACATCCAGGTAATGAGAATCAATGGCACAACCTTGACGTTGGACCTGCAATGATGAAGATGCAAACAAGGGGATTTCAATCGGCTTGATGCCGATCGTCAATGCGATGCACCGAACGGACGAGGCGTGTAGTGCGTCAATCCGTCGTTCATCGGATCGAATGGCGCGCCTGCTGTACCCGGTCTCGCTGGCTTCGCAGGGGTATCGCTGTTGGAGTAGGTGCGCTGCATCGGCGGCAAATAGAAGAACTGCCAGCCTGCGTAGGTCTGCTGTCCTTCGAAGTCTTCGAACTGCCGGGGAAAGTTGGCACGCTTGATCGGCGCATCAGTCGAATTGCTGTGCAAGCCCGCCATCCGGCCCGCCTGATACATATAGACCCAATCGTTCTGCCCGGTGATGGGATCGGCATACGCGCGCCGCAGATGATGCAGCGGCTCGGGAACACGCGTGTCGTTGAGCAGTTCGTCGACGGAAGCGGGCAGCGTGCGCCCAGCTCGGTAGTAGCGCAATATCGCGAGCCGGTACTGGTTCCCGACGAACAGCAGTTGCTGCTCGTTTTCCCGTTTGCGTTGCAGCGACCAGACATCGAGCGCGCCCATCAGCGCGACGGAGAGCAGCATCAACGCGATTAGCAACGTCAACATCACGAGACCGCGATCACGCGCGACATGCCCGACATGCGCAGTCGCGCGGCGGCCACACGCTGCGCCGAACCTCATTTGCCCGCTCCCGCGTCACCCGAAGCCGTGCCCTGCGGGCTGCTGGCAGGCACGATATCGTAGACACCCGGCTTCGTGTCATCCGGCGACGCGACGACCGCCCATTTGTCGTCACCGTTGACGGGATCGACGGGAATCGTGCGCAGATAGTGTCGCGTCACAAGCTCGTCGAGCGTATCAGGATAGGCGGCGTTGTCACCGTAGTACTTGTCGATCGCATCGCGCATTACAGCGAGATTCTGCGCACGCACCTGTTCCTTGCCGCGATCGATGCTGTGCATGTAACTCGGCAGCGCGATGGTCAGCAACAGCCCGATGATCGCCATCACGACCACCAGTTCGATCAGCGTGAAGCCGGTATCGCGCCGGCGCGTATCGATGTGTTTCATGGTCGCGCTCACCACTGTCGATAGGGAATGCCATTGATACCGACGCGATCCGACTTCGACGTAACGTCGAATACGTCCTTGCCCACGTTGCCGCGTTCCGAAGCATCACTGCCGTCGGCATGCGCGGGCGGGTCGCCGAACGCGCGCAGGCTCCAGGTATCTTCGGGCGGTGTATCGGCGTCGCCTGCGAAGAACGGGTCGCGCGGCACGCGGCGCAGGAACATCAGCAGGCCGCCCTTCGGGTCCTTTACGTTCTTCACGCCGTCCACCAGCACCGCTAGCGAAGGCGGATAGCCGGAAGCTTCCGCTTCCCGCTCGATAAGACCGGCGTCGCTCGCTTCCTTGTAGCCGTCGAGGGCGGTACGAATCTCGCGCAATGCGCCGCTCAGTTGCTGTTCCTTTTCGCGCTGCACGATCAGTTGCGAAAACGGCACGACAGCAAGCGCCAGAATGCCGACGAGCGCAAGCGTGATCACGAGTTCGACCAGCGTGAAGCCACGCAGCCTCGCACGGCGCGCGATACTGCAACGGTCTGGACGCACAAGGCGAGACATCGTTCAGTACCCGCCGTTCTGGATCGGACGCAGCGGGTTGTCGCTTGGCATGTCGCCTGGCGGCATCACGAGATTCGACGGAGGCGCGGTCGGCGCTGACAGCGCGGGTGCGGGCGGAGGCGGAGGCGCCATCTGTGCACCGGGTGCTGCGGACGGCGCCTGTGGCGCGCTGCCGTTGCCGTTCTCGCCGTTCGACTGCGCCTCGGCGGCACCTTGATCGGCAGGCGGCGTGGCGCCGTTAGCGGGCGGCGCGGGCAAGGTCGAATAGCGGCCGCCGTACGGTTGCTGCGGCGGCGCCGTGCGTGGCACCGGAGGCAACTGGCCGAACGCGCTCGCGGGCGGCTGGGTTGTTGGCCGGCCCTGCGTGCTGCTGTGCGGCGTGGCGGCCGCACCGCCCGTCGTGCCGCCGCCCACGCTGCCGGGCGTACGGACGACGGGACGCGGTACCGTCGGTTCCAGTTCCGCGACGACCGGGTCGAGCCGCAGCTGCTCCGAGTGCACGTTGACGTCCGTGCCCGACCAGACTTCCTGCGTATCTGCGTCAGCGGCGATCTGCGGGCGCACGATATGCGGTGTGATCTGCAGCACGATCTCAGTCTTCACGTGGTCGCCGTTGTGATTGGAGAAGAGCCGTCCGAGCACGGGCAACTGGCCGAGGCCCGGCACCTTGTCGGCCGTCGTTCTGTCAAAATCGGAAATCAGGCCGCCGAGAATCTGCGTTTCGCCGTCGCGCAAACGCAGGCTCGTCGACGCGTTGCGTGTGCCGATCTGATAAGCGAGCGTCGTCAGCCCTGCCTGCGAACTGTCGCTCTGGATAACCTTGGTGATGTTGCTTACTTCCAGGTTCAGCTTGATGCCGACATCGCCGTCCCGATAGACCTGCGGCTCGACTTCGAGCTTGATGCCGACGTCGAGGTACTGGACCATCTGCGTATAGGACGGTCCACTCGTGCTCGGCGTGCTCGAACTCGAAATCACGGGCACCTTGTCGCCGATCAGGATGCGCGCCTTTTCCTTGTTGCGCGCGCGAATGCGCGGACTGGCGAGCAGGTTGGCATCGGTGTCGCTCAGCTTGAAATTGGCCGTCGCGGACAGGCCGCTCACATTGAGCGCATTGATAGGCAGATGGTGCAACTCGCCCCAGGTATTGGCCGTGGCGGGTGTCGACATGGTGAACGTGTTCGGCCATTCGATGCCAAGGTCGGTCATGCGATCGTGCGAGACTTCCAGCACCTGCACTTCCATCATCACTTCGGGCTCGGGAATGTCCTGCGCAGCGATCATTTCCTCGGCCACGCGGATCGTATCGGGCGTGCCGCGTATCGTGACGGTGTTCGACCGTTCGTCGACCACCACTTCCTTCAGCTTCAGCAGGCTCTTCAGCAAGCCCTGAATCTGCTTCGCATCGACATTCGACAACTGGAACGTGCGCACCTTCAGTTCCTGATACTCCAGTTCCTTCGCCGGCGTCGCCGGATAGATGAAGAGCGTATTCGCGTTCAGTTGCTTCTTGTCGAGCTGGCTCTGCATCAGGATCATGTCGACGGTGTCCTGCAGCGTCGCGTTCGTGACGAAGATGGTCGTCTTCAGGTCGGCGCGCACGTCACGATCGAAAATCACGTTGAGACCCGTCGTTTTCGACAGCGCTTCGAACACCATCCGCACGTTGGCATCGCGAAACTGAAGCGTGACGGGCGTCCGCATGATGGACGACGCGGTGATCTTTTCCTCCTTCAGCGCGCGCTGCTGATTACGTTTGTCCTGGATATTCCTGAGCATCTGCTGCGCCATCGGATTGGTCGGGTTCTGCGCCAGCACCCGATGCACGCGCTCTTCCGCGAGCGCATACGAGCCGCGCTGCATCATGCGGTCCGCTTCCTGCAAACTCGTGAGGTCGCGCCGGTCACGGTCGAGCGCGGCGCCGATCTTGCGGCCGCGCTCGCTCGTCGGGTCGATCTGGTAGGCCTGGCCAAGCGCCTGGACCGCGAGGTCATACTGGTAGCTCCCGCGGTACGCGTCCGCATCGTCGAGCAACGCATTCACGCGCGCGTCGCGATCGTGCAGATAGTCGATCTGCAATTGCGCGTTGGTGGGATCGTTCTGGCGCGTAGCGGGCGGTGTCACACAACCGCCCAACGCCAGCACGGCCAGTGCGATGCACGCAGCCTGGCGCTTCGTCAGCGGCACACGGGGCGAGCAATGCGTGAGGGGAGCGGAATGCGGTGGATAGCGCGTTGATGAGCCGCTGTCCCCGTTGCGGCTCCGATCGCGGCTGCATGCGGCTGTCATTTATGTTCCTTCGCTCATTTTCCTTCGCTTTGCATGGATATGACCTGCCTCTGGTTCAACGGCAGATACATCAGCACGATGTCGGCGTCGGAGATCGACTCGACGCGGTACTGTCCATCGACCACTTCTCCCTGAGACACGATCACCAACTGATCGCCACTGCTCAGGAAGACACGTGGCTTGAGCGTCGAGCCGTCCAGTTTTCCCAAGTACACATACGGCACGGGTGGCGCGGTCGGTGGTGGCGGAGGCTCGGGTGCAGCCTGTACCGGTGGGGGCGCAGGCGGCAGCCACGACGACGCGGCAAACGGGTTGTTGCGCGATTCGAGCGACATGGGCTTGCGTAATGCCGCGAGCTTTTCGTTCGAGGTCTTTTCGCTCACTGCCTGCGTTGCTTTTCCTGGCGATTTCGCGCGGTCGTGCTTTGCCGCGGAGCGAACCGAAGAAGCCGTCAACGCGACGTCGTGACGTGCGACACTCACAGCCGCCATCGCCGACGGTCCTTCCGGAGCGCGCCACGCCTTCACCGAAAGCGCGATCGTCGCGATCAGACAGATGCCCAGCATGGAGCGGCGAACGAGAACGGAACTCATGGCCGCGCCGTCCCGTATACGAGTTCGAACCGGACGCGTGCATCGAGCACGCTGCCGTCCACGGCGGGCCGTTCGACGTGAATCTCGCGCAACGCCGCGTTCGGCACGCTGTTGAGCACCGACGCAAGAAACCGGCGAATCGTGACGTACTGATCCTTGACGGGCAGCAGCATCTGATAGCGCACGTAACGTCCGCCTGGATCGGCAACGATGACGTATTCCGCTGAGCCGACTGCCAGATTGCTGTCGCGGGCGTGCGCGAGTATCGCAGCGATATCGTCCGCGCTATGCGCGAAACGCGGAAACAGATCGGGCAAGCTCGCGAGCACGGCGGTATCCGCGTACGAGCCCGCGTCGCGGGAAACGTCTGCTTTCTTCGCGGAGCGCGCAGGCCGAACCTCGTTCGACAGCGCGAGCGTGTCGCCTTGCATGCGTATCGCACTATCGGCCACGACGGCAGCAGCACACAGCAACGCGATGCCGGCGATCCCCGCTATGCCGAAGCGCCGCATCAATTCGAAACGCAAGGTCAGGCAGCGCTCGCGCAGAAACTCGACGTTCATGAGCGGCTCCACACGGCGGTAACCTGAAACCGGACGGGCGTGCCCGGAACATTGGCTTCGATCTCGTGATCGTTGAGCACGGCCTCCCGCAATAGCTTGCTCGATTGCAGATAGCGCAGATACGCGATCATCGCGTCGAAGTTCTTCGCCTCCGCCGTAATGCGAATCTGGCTCTGCACCGGATTCTGATCGATGCCGATCAGCGCGACATCATGGTCGGGATAGTCCTCGACGATCGACAACAGGTCTTGCCACGGCACCGTCAGTTCACTCAGCACCGCAAGACTCTGCTTTTCCGCATGCATCGCTGCAGGCGTTGGTTGCGCCCTGACGAGATGGGCTTTGGCGGACCCACGATGGCGCACTTCGTCCAGCCGTTCCTGCGCCTGCTGGTTGTCATCGAATGCCTGCCACAGCCGCACACCGCTCGCAAGCAGCGCGCAAATCGCGATGCACAGCATGATGAGTCCCGCTGGCGCGAGGTGCGACCGCCGGCGAGCGAAGTCGATGTCGAGTCGCTGGATCATTGCGCGTACTCCAGCAGATGGCGCGCAAAGCTCTCGCCCCCCTCAAGTTCATGACAGGCATTCGGCGGAGCCAGCGTAGTCACGCTCGCAAAGCGCGCTTGCAGCGCAGCGAGATCGATGGCAATGCCGGAGCCATAGAAGCCCAGCGCGCAATCCTCGTGTTTGAGCGTCGTACGTTCCGCGCAGCGCTCGAACGCCTGTTCCGCGAGTAGCGTGACTTTCGCGGGATCGCATGCGTCGCCCGCGAAAAGGCGCTGCACGTCATAACAGGCCCAGCCACCCGCTTCTATCAGCACAGCCTGGATCAGCGCGTCGGCGGCGAACACGACCATCGCGTTTGCGCGGGGCATTCTGTGCAGCGTCCGGTTGAGCATTTCAGGCAGGCACAGTTTCACCGCCAGCATGCGGGCGCCGGCCGACGCACCCGCTTCGCGCATGCCATCCACCAGCGCGCACGGCAACGCGCTGGCAAACATTGCACGTCCGCCACGCTGCACGCACGCGCGCACAACGATGGTCTCTCCATCGACGCCATACGTATCGATGAAATGCGCACGCGCGATCTCGTCGACTTCTCGCGCGCGCAACGTGCGGAAGTCGCCACGGAGTATCGCGTGGTTGCCCCAGAAGTCGTCGAGCACGATATGGGCGCCGCGCGTTCGGGAAGGCACGCTCGGCGCTTGCGCCGCAACGCTATCCGGCGCGGGCTCGAGCGCTGCGCGCAGTGCGTCGAAGACACCCGCTTGCGTGAACCATTGCGTTTCGGGCATCGGCACGCTGCGCGGCCCGGCGGGCGAAGTGGGCTTGCGCGCCGGCGTCCAGCGCGTCCAGCGCGGCCCCACGGCGACCTCGCGCGTGCCGATGCCGATGTTGATGTCCGCGCCGGGCGAATCAATCGACCATGGTGACACGGTTGATCTCCTCGAGGGTCGTCTCGCCCTGCCGCACGAGCTTGATCGCCGCACTTCGCAGCGTCTTCATGCCCTGCCGGAATGCGGCCGCCTTGATCTGCGTAAGCGGCGCGCGTTCGGACAGCAGTTGCCGCAGTTCGTCGTCCATGCGCAACGCTTCCGCGACGGCGCGCCGCCCGCGATAGCCGCTACCGCGGCAGGCTGCGCATCCCGCGCCGCGCCGGAACAGATAGCCGCCCGCCGTATCCGGATCGATGCCCGATCGCGCGAGCGCATCGGCGTCGACGGTATCTTCAGCGACACAGTCCGGGCAGCACTGGCGCAAGAGTCGTTGCGCGATCACACCGTTCAACGCCGACACGAAGCTGTAAGGGTCGACGTCCATGTTCGTAAAGCGGCCGATCACGTCGAATACATTGTTCGCGTGCACGGTCGTGAAGACCTGGTGGCCCGTCAATGCTGCCTGCACGGCAATCTGCGCCGTCTCCGGATCGCGGATTTCACCGACCATGATCTTGTCTGGATCATGGCGCAGGATCGAGCGAAGGCCGCGCGCGAATGTCAGCCCTTTTGCCTCGTTGACGGGAATCTGCAGAATGTCGCCCAGCTGATACTCGACCGGGTCTTCGATGGTCACGATCTTTTCTAGTCCGTCGTTGATCTCCGTGAGGATCGCGTAGAGCGTCGTCGTCTTGCCGCTGCCCGTCGGCCCCGTGACGAGGAGCATGCCGTACGGCATCGCGGCGACCGTGCGCATGAAACGCGTGTCTTCCTGCTGGAAACCGAGCGCTTCGAGCGTGAGTCCTCCCGACGCCTGCGACAGCTGATAGCGATCCAGAATGCGCAGCACCGCGTCTTCGCCGAACTGGTTCGGCATGATCGACACGCGAAAATCGATCTCGCGGCCCGCATAGACGGCCTTGAATCGGCCGTCCTGCGGCACGCGGCGCTCGGCGATGTCGAGTTCGGAAATGACTTTCACGCGCGACAGCACCTGATCCGCGACGTCGCGCCCTTCGACGCGCCCCACCACCGTCAGCACGCCATCGACGCGGCATTTGATCATCAGCCCATGCGCGCGGCATTCGAGGTGTATGTCGCTCGCCATCATTTTCAGGGCGTCGTAGATCGTCGAATTCAGCAGGCGCACGACAGCGCTGTCGTCGTTGCTGATGCCTTGCAGCGTCAGCGCAAGCGACGCGGGATCAGCGGCATGCTGGGTCGTCTGGTCGAACGCAAGCGAGTCCATCGCGCGCACGTCCTTCTCGCGCACCGCGAGCCACGCGGTCATGTCGCCGATACTCGCGAGCGCCCAGCGATACGGCACGGCAGGCCGCGCGCGCATGCGTTGCTCGATACTGCCGCGCGTGCGCCGGTCAAGCGGATCGGCGATCACGAACAACAGGCCGCGCCCCGCCGCGGAATCTTCGGCATCGCGAAAGCAGATGCACAGGCGGGTCGTCGCCTCGACGAACGGTACGACGTCGAAATCCGGTTGCAGCGCGTTCAGCCCATGCATCGTGATCGGCTGCATGTGACATTGCACAGCGAGTTGCGCGAGCACTTCGTCGGGGCTGACGGGCATTTGCGTAAGCAGATCTTCAAGCGCGCGCAGGCCCGAGCCATGACGCTCGGCGAGGCTGCGCAGCGCATCGCGCAGATCGACGCCGCCCGTTCCGCCGATGCCGTTCGCCATGCTCGCCGTGTCCATGACATCCTCGCCTGCTATTGAACGCTCGATGCGATTTCGAAGATCGGCATGTACATCAGCACGACAATGCCGCCGATCACGATGCCAATGAAGATCATCATCGCGGGCTCGATCAGCCGTGAGATCAGATCGATTGCGCGCGCCACCTGCGATTCCTGGAACGCCGCGATCCGATCGAGCACGGGGCCGAGACCGCCCGTCTTCTCCGCGACGGTCAATAGCCGATAGGTGATCGCATCAGCCAGCGACGCCTGCTGGAACGCGTCGGAAATCTTCGCGCCGTTGCGCACCTGATCGAGCGCACGCGCAAGCGATGCCTGATCGGAACGACCCACAAGCCCACGCGCAAGATCGAACGCACGGATGGCCGGGATGCCGCCGTCGACGAGCATCGCCGTGGTGCGGAAGAACTGCGATTGACGGAACACACGAAAGTATTCGCCGATGCCCGGCAACGCGAGCATGCGGTCGGCAATCCAGTCGCGCGCGGAAGGGCGGCGCAGCACGATCGACGCAGCGAACGCGAGCACGGCGAAGCCGATTGCGAGTTCCTTGCCATGCGCGTGAACCATGCTGCCCCACGCGATCAGCAGTTGAGAAAGAAGCGGTAGTTCGCGCCCGCTATGTTCGAGCAGCGTCGCGAAGCGCGGGACGACGAAGCCCAACAGAAAGAGCACGACTACCGCGCCAACCACCAGTAGCACCGTCGGATAGATCGCCGCGGACACCACCCGTCCCCGCAGTTCATGCAGCATCGCGCTGTTGCGCGAATAGCGCGTGAGACTGTCTGCGAGACCGCCCGTCTGCTCGCTCGCTTTCACACAGGCGACCAGCACGACGGGGAAAACGTCGCTGGCCTGTTCGAGCGCCGCCGACAACGACTGTCCTTCTTCGAGCCGCCGCAACAGCCCGCGATACACGGCGGCGGAACGTTCGCGACGCTCGTTGCTGGCGAGCGTGCGCAACGCATCGACCACACCGACGCCCGCCGAGAGCAGCGCCGCGAGTTCGCGCGCGAAGAGTTCGACATTGAACTTGCCGCGCGCGAGCGCGGGCGTGCGCAGGCGCAAACGCGCGCTGCCGCGCTCGCCGCGCACCGATACGACACGCAGCCCGCGCGCGCGGGCGAGAGACGCGGCCGCCGCCGTCGAATCGCTCTCGACGTGCACCGTCTGCACCGCCCCGTTCGTATCGAAGACCCGCAGCACATACTTCACGTCGCTTCTCCTCGCACCGTTCACCAGGACGTCACGTCCGAGTTCTCGCCCGAGCCGCCCGGCTGGCCGTCCTTGCCGTACGAATACAGGTCGTAGTCGGAGTGTTCGCCAGGCGCGCGATACTGATAGGGGCGGTCCCACGGATCGGGCGGCACGGCCTTCTGCAGATAGGGGCCGCTCCAGTGCGGCGCGTCTTGCGGCTTGGTCATCAGCGCCTGCAGGCCTTCTTCCGTGGTCGGATACGCGCCGACATCGAGCCGGAATTGATCGAGCGCCTTGCCGAGCGATTCGATCTGCGCGCGCGCGATCTTCGTGTTCGACTTGCCGATCTGGTCGAAATAGCGGGGAGCGACGAGACCCGCCAGCAATCCGATGATGACCATGACCACCAGCAGTTCGAGCAGCGTGAAACCCCGCTCGCGCGCAGCTTGCCGTGCATGTGTATCGACGGGTCTGCCGCATGTGGACATGGACAGGATGTCGCTCACGGTGTGGTCCTCCCTGTGGAATGCCGCGCGTGTCGCGCAGGCCGGACGCCTGTGTGCATTGTTGTTCAGGCCCGCATGCGCGCGAAGTAGGGAGACTCGTGCAAACAGATGGGTAAAGACCCTCCCGTTCTTTACCGTTCAAACGAAGTAGTTCAACCCATTGCCCGTGTCCTCGGGCAGCGCGAGCACGCCGAGATCGAGCGCCGCGTGCACGAGCCCTGTCGCATTCGATACGCCGAGCTTGCGCATCAGGCTGGCGCGATGTTTCTCGATGGTTTTGGGACTCAGGCGCAACTGCTCGCCCACTTCGCGATTGGTGCAGCCCTCGGCAACGAGACGCAGCACGACGCGCTCGCGGCAGGTCAGCGCGCTCCACATCTGCGCATGCTGCCCGTTCGAAGGCTGGCCGCGCGGCTCGCCCTGTCGCGCGCCATACTCGTCGAGCGTCGCATTGCGCTGGCCGAGCATGACCAGACGCATCGCCTCGACAAGCTCGTCGAACGCCGCGTCCTTGAGCACATAGCCATCGACACCTGCCGCCAGCGCCTCGCGCATATGCATATCGCTCGCGTGGATGGTCAGCGCGATGATCCTGATCTGCGGCGCTTGCCGCTTGATGTGCGCGATCGCTTCGACGCCGCTTCTGCCGGGCATCGACAGGTCCATCAGGATCAGGTCAGGCATCAGCGTCGCGGCGAGGCTGCACGCCTCGACGCCGTCGCCCGCCTCGCCCGCGACGCTGTAGTGCTGCAACGCGCGGACCATCGAGCACAGCCCCCCGCGCAGCAGCGGCTGGTCTTCGGCGATCAGCACCCGGTGGATCTTCTCCACGTTGACACCTCCGCGCGGCGCGTTCACGAACCGTTGCGGGCGACGATCTCGTGATAGGCGCTCAACAGTTCGTCGGGAGTCGCAAGGCCATCCAGGCGCAGCCACGGCTTGCCCGGCGCGGCGCGGAAGAACGCGACGGCCGTGTGGTTCATCTTGTCGCCGCGATAGACGTTGAACGCGCGCTGCGCGGCGACGCTCGCTTCCACCGTGCCCGTGTAGTACTGCCATTCCGGGCCCGCACCGAAGCGCTCAGCGTAGGCCTTGAGGCGTGCGGGCGTGTCCTCTTCGGGATCGATCGAGATCGACACCATATGCACGTTGTCGCGCTCGCTGCCGAGTTCCTCCTGCAATTGCTCGAAGGTCTGACTGACCATTGGGCAGATCGTCGTGCATGACGTGTAGATGAACGTCAACACTACGGGACGGCCGTCGTTCAGTTCGTCGACCAGCGAAACGGACTCGCCGTCGTCGCGCACCAGCGTGATGGGCGGCAACGCGTAGTCCACCGTGGTGCGTGTCGTGCCTGGCGCCATGTCGTGATGATGCGCGAGCATCTCGTGTTCGCCGGACATCGAGTGAAGCTTGTCTTTCGACTGTTCGTCGTGCGGGGGCATGGCGTCCGCGGGCGCGGCCGTGTCATGCGCGGCGGGCATCGGCATGTTGTCCATCGGCATATTGGCCGGCATCGCGGCGGCATCGTGCGCGGGCGCTTCTTCCGTCGCGACGTCTTTTTCTTCCGTGGCTTTTGCTGCTGCCTGTGCCGCTGCCGCTTCCTTCATCACGCGCTGCTTCGCCGTCATGCCTTGCAGCGCGGCACTGGTCGGCGCGTTGTCTTGCGCTGCGTTGTCTTGTGCTGCCTTTGCAGCCGTCTCCGCGATCGGGTCATCGCTTTTTGCCTCGTCCATGTTCATCGAGGCGTCGTGATGTTGCGCCGCCATCGCCGCATCGGCTGCGGGCGCCTGTTCGTCCTCGGCGCTCAATGCCGGTAGCGCCGTCAGTCCCGCGCCCGTCAGAATGAGCGCTCCGATTACGAGCCTGTGGGTGTTCATCGCGACCTCCTCTTCATGAAGCAACGGGCTGCGAACCAGGGCACGGCGCGCAATTCGCCCTTGCTCGACCAGTCTCGTCAATCGTCTGTGGGACGTCATTGGATGAAGCTCCCCAAAGCACAGTAGGGGATTTCCACCTGCGTAATACCCCGCGCCAGACGGTACGGGTCTTCCCCGTACGAAACGCAGCACGTGCCCCGTTGCCGCGCGCGCGGCGCGCGGCCTACAATCCCACAGCGGCTTCAGAGTTTTCGGGTCAACCAGACGGGAGCGCCCATGCATGCCACTACGTCGCCTGAACCGCCCGTCAAGCTGCGCGATCTGATCGACGCGATGCGCAAGCTGGGCAACGCCATGCGCGACACGCAGCAGACCGCGCACATCAGCGACGCGCGCGGCGCCGCGCTCGCCTTGACGACCGCCGAAGGCGCGATCGTCAGCATGAATCGCAGCGCCGCCGCGCTGCTCGGCTATGCGAGTGCCGATCTCGCCGGCAAGCGTCTCGCGGACCTCGCGCATGAAGAAGATTACGCGGCCGTCGAACAGCAGCTGCGCGACAGCGCAGACCACGTGTTCCGCACATTCGACGTCACGCTCACGGGCCGAACCGGCCATCGAATGCCATTGCATGTGTACCAGCAGACTTTTGCACCGAGCCAAGGCGGCGCGCTACTCCGGCTGATGTTGCTCGCCGAGCCACTCGCGTCGCTGGGAAGCGAGAAGTCCCAAAGCGCTCAGCCACCTGCCGACGACGCGCGCAAACCGGCAACCTGGCTCATGATGGGCCAGCAGCGCGAACGCGAGCGTCTTGCCGCCGAGCTTCACGACGGCATGGGTCAGGCGCTGACGTTGATCAAGCTGATGGTGGAAGACGCGCGCATGCGTTTGCGGCGCGGCCAGGCCGACGATGCTGCGCAACTGCTCGATGCAACCGTCCTGCAGATACGCGACACGATCGGCGAAATGCGGCAGATATGTGGAGAGCTGAGGCCGCTCGCGCTGGAGCGCCTCGGCCTGCCCGCCGCGTTGAGCGCACTCTGCCGGCGCGTCGGGCAAAGCATCGAAACGCTGCGAGTGATGTTTTCATGCGGCATCGAAGACGGCGAAATCCCCGACCATCTAAAGGCGGATATCTTTCGCGTGGTGCAGGAAGCACTCAATAACATCGTCAAGCATGCTGCTGCTTCGGAGATTCGCGTCGAGTTGCAGCGCAATGCATCGCATCTGCTGCTGACCATACGCGACAATGGAACTGGCTACGAGGCACGCCCACTTCGCACGGACGACGCCCGCTCGAACGGCCTGGGTCTGACGGGCATGCAGCATCGCGTCGAAACGCAAGGTGGCACGTTCGCCGTGAGTGCAATCCCGGACGACGGCACCGAAGTCTCGGCATACTGGCCTCTGTAGCGCCTCGCATGACATGCCGCGCGGCGCGCACGCATGCTCCGGCTAGCCCGCCGCCGTGCCGCTCATGTGCGGCAACGCGCCGTTCTCCGCTTCGCCCGCCGCGCCGTCAACCTGCGCGCCTGCAACGGGCAAGCGATACAGCCCGTCGTCCGTCTCCGGCTCCGCGCATTTCGACGCGAGTGAAGTCAGCAGGCCCATGCTGATCGCCGCAAGCACGAGTTCCGTCACGTTCTCGATCGCAAGCTTGTGCATCACGCTCGCGCGATACTTCTCGATCGTTTTCGGACTCAGGTTCAGATACTGGCCCACCTGCCGGTTGGTCCGCCCTTCCGCAATCAGCTTCAACACGCTGCGTTCGCGGGCCGTCAACAGGTCCCATGCTTTCTTCGGCGCCGCGATCTCGCGCCCCGTCACGAACGAATCGACCATGAAGCCATAGACGTCCGCGCTCAAATGCTTCTTGCCCTGCATGACAGTGCGCATCGCGAAAAGCAGTTCGTCGAACGACACATCCTTCAGCACGTAACCGTCGACACCCGCGCGCAACGCCTCGCGCACATATTCCTCGCTCTGATGCACGGTCAACGCGATGATGTGCACGAGCGGCGAGCGACGCTTGATCGCCGCCGTCGCGTCGATGCCGTTCATGCCGCGCATCGACAGATCCATCAGGATCAGGTCGGGTGCCAGCGACATGGCGAGCTGACACGCCTCCTTCCCGTCACGCGCCTCGCCCACTACTTCGTATTCGCTTTGCGCCGACAGCATCGAACGCAACCCGTTGCGCAGCAGGTCGTGGTCCTCTGCGATGATCACGCGATGTTTGATGTTCACGGCCGGCTCCTCGTGTCGTAAGTGTGCGTGCCATAACATGGCGAGCACAAAATTCTTCTTCTTTCGATTGTTACTTTCTCGAACATTACGTATATATTTCGTTATGCTAACGCATGGCGGCAAAACCCTGCCAGGCCTGCGCCCGGCTCAGAACGAGCAAGGAGCTTGCCATCCTCGCAAAACCTGTAGGCGTGCCTGACCATTTGAAAACTGTCAAAGATCGGTAATTTTTGCACGCAAAAATGTTTCATTCCTGATCGGTTTCTTTCCGTTTCACGCGCGCGTAATATTTCGGGAAAAGTCCCGTTCAGCAGTGAGATGCCAGTTATGCGGCAGTTTTCACCCACACGGCATGCTCCGCTTTGCGTTTCCTTCTTTGCGCGTGCCTGCGTGCCAAAACACCCGACGAATTCGCCCTTACCGCAGCCGCCTGACCTGTAACGTTTCTGTACAGTGGGTGAAAGCCCTCCGCATTCGCCTCAGAAAAAGGGGAGATCGCCCCATTGCCGCGTTCTGGACTGCGCACCACAATCAAAGCACGAGCGGAGATCCATCATGCGCGTGCACGCAGCGACCCGACGGGCACCTACAGCCTCCGCGCCATCTGTTCTGTCGGCCGTCGTGCTCGGTCTGGTTCTGGCCCAGTCCGCACACGCCGATATTTTCGGCAAGGTCGACAGCACGGGCGTAATCGTGCTGACCGATATGCCGGGCAAGACGGGCATGTCGGTGATCGTCGCGTCGCCGCCGTCACCAGGCCGCGCGAAACAACCCGTGCAATCGACGCATGCCGATGCCTCGCAATTCGAACCCGTGATCGTCGAGGCCAGCGAAACCTTCCATCTACAGCCCGAACTCTTGCGCGCGGTTATCGACGTCGAATCACGCTACAACCCCAACGCCGTCTCCGAAAAAGGGGCACTGGGCCTCATGCAACTCATGCCGGACACGGCGCGCCGCTTCTCCGATGGCGACATGTTCAATCCGCGCGACAACGTGCTTGCGGGCGCCCGCTATCTGCGCTTTTTGCTCGATCTATTCAAGGACGATATGGAGCTGGCGCTCGCCGCGTATAACGCCGGCGAGAATGCGGTGATACGCGCGGGCTACAGGATTCCGTCGTTTCCCGAAACGCGTTCGTATGTGCCGCGCGTGCTCGATAAATACCGGCGGTTGCTGCCTGCGAGCAGTTGAGTTAACCACTTCGATTAGCGCGCATTTCCTGCCTTGTGCTACGGCACGATCCAGTCGCTGTCCGCGACCACGCGCAGTCTGTCCGGCTCTGCGAATCGCACGATGTATCCGCCTTTCGATGCATAGCGCTGACCCGGTGCGAGCGTGAGGCGCGGATAGTAGCCGGTGAGAATGCGATGTTCGAGCATGTCGTCGATACGTTCGACGAGGTAGTCGCGCACGAAGGCATCGACCATATGGCTCAACGTTTCGGCCAGCAGCCCGCACGCCAGATAGGTATCCGCCTGCACACGCTCGTCGACGACGGGAATATGCCGTATCGCGAACCAGCCGAACGCATAGTCGACGCGCACGCGCCGGCCTTGCGGCAGATCGACGGGATACGCGAGCCGTGCGTTGTCGCGCCAGTGCGCAGGCAGGGGTACGCGGTCGAGCCCGCCCATCAGCCCGGACACATACACGGCCACCGAGGCGGCCGGCGCGTCGCCGAGCGCGGCGATGTCGGGCGGCCTGAGCCATAGCACGAGCACATCCGCGTGCGACGCGCCTCGCAGCGCCGCCGCGACGCGCGCGTTCGCAGGCATCGCGTGATTCTCGACGGCGATGCCTTGCTTCTTCAAATCTGCGGCAAGCGCCTGCGCCGCGGCCTCGCCGCTATCGCCCGCGCGATAAATCTGCAGCACTGTTTTGACCGGTCGAGCCGAAGCAGAACTGGCGGGCTCGCGAATTCGTTTCGCGATCAATTCCGCTTCGAGCAGCACGCCACGCGAGAAATACATGGAGTAAAAGTCGTGCTCGCTTTCGACAGGCACCTCGACGTTCGGAAACAGACACGGCACCTGTTCGCGCTCGCAGAAATCGTGAACAGGCGCCCAGTTCCTGCCGCCGAGTCCCGACAGCACGGCGAACACCGGCTGCTTCGCAAGATACTGCCGCAACTGCGCCTGCCACGTCTCCGGCGGGCCGTGGAGTTCCCATACATGCAGTTCCCAGCGCCTGTTGACCATGAACATCATCTTGCGCGACGAGCGCAACGCGGGCGTCGCGCCCAACGGCGCAGCGTTCTTGTCGGCAAAGTAATGTTCGAGCACATCGAGCATGCCGCGCCGCTTCACGGGGTCGGCGTCGGGCGTGATGATCGTTGCGAAGTGCAGCACGGTGTCGGTGACGCCGAGCGCCCTGCGCCTGTCGAGCGTCTTCAGATAGCCGATGAGCGCATGCATGTCCGCGTCGCTCAGATCGAATTGCGGCATCAGATAGCCGAGCGGCTTGCCTTCGGAATCGATGCCTTCGCGGATCGCGCGCGCGAGCGTCGCTTCCGTGTACGGTTCGCGACTGGTGCGCATGCCGTCGATGAACGGCACCGTCAATTCATCCGGGTTTTTCGCGGGCGGATGAAACAGATACTGCGCGGCAATGGGCGGAATGACCGTGTTGCCCTCCTTCGCGCCAAGCCCGCTGCGTCGATGGCAATTCATGCAGGCGGCCGCTGCGCCTCGCATCGCAAGTTGCCCCTGATGCGTCGCTTCCACCGGGCGGCCGTCGCCGGCGATGCCGTCGCGAAAGATCGCTGCGCCGGCGTCGACGGGCGGCGCTCCGAGCGCGTGATGCGTGGACACCAGCAACACGGCGGCCAACGCACTCGCAAAGAGCAGCCGCCGTGGAAACACAGTGGCCATTGCGACGAGGCCGGGCATGATTGTTACTGCGCCGGGCCAAATGCGGAACGCGGCGCCTGCATACCACCCGCGCCGACGGCCACCGATGCGCGCCGCCCCGGCACCATCGGCCTGACGAACATCGCGTCGTCGAGCGGCGGATTCAGCGACACCCGATCGAGCACCAGCCGGTCCTTCTTCGCCGCGCCCGCCACGCCGCTTTCGATCGCGAACGGTACCTGCACGCCCTCGATCTCGCGATAGTCGCGATACGTCACCTCGATCTTCACAGGCGCGCCCGACAGACCCGGCGCTTCGCGATCGTATCTGACGTCGAGAAACGACGCGGCGTCGACCCATACATGACGATGCGCGCCCGACGGCAGCGTGACGGCAAGCCGGTAAGCGTCCTTTCCTTCGATGGCATCCATGCCGTCGAGCGATACGGCAATGCCCTTCGTCGCGTGGTCGAGCAGCGGGCCGTCGATTACCTGTTCATCGCGTGCATAACGGACTTCTGTGGGCGTGTAGGGCTGCACATCGGGCGCGCCGCCGGACGACGGCCGTATCTTCCACCCTTCCTTGCCGTCGAACACGCGCACGATCCGCTGGTTCATCGCCGTGATCTCGAAGCGCGTGCTGTTGGGCCGCCGCAGCGCCAGCACGAACGGCGCATTCGGCGTCGGCGCGTTCGCGCTTTCGACATGCCCCATCCAGATCATCGTGCGGACCTTGCGCCACGCGTCCACGCCGCCGCGCGCGGCCGCGTTCTTCGCGATGATCTCGTCGACCGTAAGCGGCTGCCCGGCGGCGGGCATCTGCGCCCATGCGAGCGCGGACACACAGCCCGCCAGCAACCATGAGGCGATGCGTTTCATGATCGTGACCTCATCGACGTGGCGTCATTTCGCGGCGACCCTGGCGGGCGCGGATTGCGGTTGCGCGGGCAATTGCGGCTTCGCGAAGAGCGCGTCGTCGGCGGGCTGGTTCACCGTGACATGCTGGATCGTCATCTGATGCTTCTGCTTCACGCCCGTCACCTGTGTCTCGAGCAGATGCGGCACCATCAATCCGCCCTCGCGCCGGTAATCGCGGTAGTAGACGGAAACGACATGCATGCGTCCATCGAGCTTGCGCGGATCACCTTCGACCTTGACTTCGAGAAAGCTCGACGCGTCGATCCACACATGCCGTTGCGCGTGATCTTTCGTGGTCAGCAGGAGTTTGTAGGCGCGGTGCCCGTCGATCGTCTCCATACCCTGCAACGCGACCTGACTGCCCTTGGCAGCATAGTCGACCAGCGGCCCGTCGAGATCGGCCGTTTCCGCCGCCGATTTCGCCTCGGCAGGCGTATAGGGTTCTGCGACATTGCGGCCGAGGAATGGACGCACCTTCCACCCCTGGCTGCCGTCGTAGACCTGGAAGGCGATCTGGTTGTCGAAGTTCAGTTCGAAGCGGCTCTTGTGCGGCCGCTTCATCGTCATGACGTACTGCAGCTTGACGGGCTTCGTGCCGCCCACGTCGATCTGTCCGCTCAACGTCATCGTGTTGACGGCACGCCATGCCTGCAGGCCCCCGCGCGCGGCCACGTTGCGCTCGACAACCTGCGCCGCGCTCATCCCGCCGCCGCCCGCTGCCAGCGTGGCGTGCGCAGCAAAGCTCGCGGCCACCACGCCCGTCATCGAAACAATCATCCGAAAGCCCCGGTTCATGTCGATCTCCTCAATGTCGTGCCGCGCATACGCGTTATTGAACGACCAGCCCATCGATATGGAACGAGCCGATCAGTACGTTGACGCGGTCCCCCGCCTTCACCAGATTGCCCTTGTTGGAAAACACCATCCAGTATTGCTGGCCGACCTCGAGCGCGCCCGTCTGCCGCAACTGGCCGATGTTGTCCATCACGG
Source organism: Paraburkholderia hospita (assembly GCF_002902965.1). Taxonomy (GTDB): domain Bacteria; phylum Pseudomonadota; class Gammaproteobacteria; order Burkholderiales; family Burkholderiaceae; genus Paraburkholderia; species Paraburkholderia hospita. The sequence goes on from NZ_CP026107.1 coordinate 2,075,430, forward strand.
GCACTTCGAGCAGGACATGATTGGCCTCGCCGTACAGATAAGGCGTCGTGCTCTTGTCGCCGAGCAGCTTGGCGAGCGCCGGGTCCGTCACGCGGTAACTGAAGCGCAGAAGATTGCCCGACGCAGTGCGACGGACGCTCAGGTTGTCGACGCCCCGCACTGACTGATAAAAGGTGCGCGCGTGCGCGGGCAGCTTCATTGGCTCATAGCGCGACGCGTGCGGCGCACTGCCGTGCATCGCCACCTGCTGCGCCGCTGCCGGCATCGCCGGCAATGCGGCACAGCAGACCCACGTCGCCGCTGTGACTACGGGTCTCATTGCACCGCTCCCGTCGAAGGCGCATTTGCCTGCGGACCTGCCGTTCCCGTTGCCCCATTGCCCAGCACCTGATTGAGCATATCGAGCAGCGCGCCCGGCGCGAACGGCAGGTTGCCGCCTGCGAACAGTCCCGTGCGTGGCAACTCCACCGCGCCGATGTCGTAGCTGCCGCTCTGCGGACGCTGCGTGCCGAAGAAATCGTGATTCGGTGCGCCCGTATTCGTGCCCGCATTGACGGCAGGGGAACCCGTCTTGATCGAGTAGTTGCCGAGCGGCACGCCATAGTTCGTGCTGCCCGAACTCACCGTCATGTTGAACAGCGACAGCGGCCCGTACGACATGTTGATCCACTGGTTGCCTTCATCCGGCGTCGCCGACGGCAGCAGACCGAACAGCGGATTGGGCAGCACGGTATCCGCAATGCCGGGAGGCACCGCGAAGCCGTTGCCGCCGCCTTCGGGCGGCACCCGCGCGCCGTTGCAGTACTGGCTCACCACGTTCGGATTCGCCGAGCTGTTGTGCGCGTTCGGATAGTCACCTGCATCCGTGATGATCGAGTACTGCGGAGCGAGCCTCATGCCCGACGAGTGATCCGAAGGCTTCGTATCGCCATAGGCGCCAAGATCCCAGTACACGGCATTCGGATCGCAGTAGCCCGTCTGATGACCCGCCTGGTTCAACGTCGGGTTCAGCGCGACGGTGTTCTGCAATCCCGGGATGTTCGGGTTCAGCCCGCCCACGGTGATATAGAACGTGCGGTTCTGCCAGAACACGTCGTTCCTCACCACAGGGAACGAGTAGTGGCTGCAGTCCTCTCCTGCAGGACACCCTGCGCCGCCCGCCGTGAACGCCGTCAGGAAGTTCTGCGTATGCTTCGCGGTTTCGAGGCCGGAAGGCTGCATCGTCGACGTCGTGATCGGGCTGCACGTCGTTTGCGAGCCGACCGTCGTGCAGTTCGGCGGACCGACATTGGCCTGCGCAGCGAGCGCCGTGTTGAACAGCACGCCCGCCGATGCCGTGGAGTCGTTCGAGATCACCGTGTTGTTGATGAAGTTCACGCGCACGGCATCCTGCACCGACACGCCGCCGCCCGACCAGCCCGCCACGTTGTTCGCGATGATGTTGTTGATCACGCTCACCTCGTACCAGCGGTTGCGGTTGCGCGGGCTGCGCTGCACGTCCGTGCCATTGATGTTCTGCAGACGCAGGCCGCCGCCCTTGCCGCTTTCGGCCGTATTGCCGACGATCAGGTTGCCGTCGATCACAAGACCCGGCCCGACGCCATCGGAGAGCTGAGGCGCGCAGTCGATATCGGTCGGCGAGTTCTCGCAGAACGTGCCGTCCGGCGGTACGCCCTGGGCGATCAGCCCGCCGCCGTAGGTCGGCAGCGTCGGGTTGTTGCTCTGGTTGAACAGGATCCAGTTGTGCGACAGGTCGCCGTTGTAGCTGAAACCGAAATGCGCGACACCGCCGCCATCGCCGCTGCTCATGTTGCCGCAGACCCAGTTGTAGTTGAAGTGATAGTTGTCCGCGCCCGAGCAGAAGGTCACGCCAGCCGCCGATGAAGGCGTCGTCGAGTTGATCTCATCGCCGTACGAAGCATTCGACGTCACCGAGTTGTGGTGCACGTTGACATGCGTGTTGTACGCGAACGGCTCTTGCGTGAAGCCATCGTTGGCGATCGTGCCGTCGGGCACTTCGACCTGGCCGATCGTGATCCCGCCTGTCAGCGTGCCCGCATTGCTGAACACGCGGTTGTTCGACACCTCCGTGTAGTGGTTCCAGCCGTGCAGGAAGATGCCGCCGCCGCCCTGCGAGCTGTTCGTGAACGTGATGCCGTCGACACGCGACGGGTTGCACAGGAAGTTGCTCGAATAGGTGTTGCAGTCCGTGTTGCTGGCCGTCAGCGGCGTACAGATACCGTTGGCCGTGCAGTTCGGATCGGGCTGCAGCACGCCACCGACCCGCACGTCGCGCACACCCTTGGCGAGCACCGTGATGCCCGCGCCTTCGTACGCGCCCATCAGCGTCGGTTCCATCAGCAGCTCGCCGAGATTGCCGTTGAGGTTGCTGTCCCAGCCGAACGTCGGCTCGAGCGGAATCGCGTCCACCTTGCGTTGCATCGCGGCAGAACACGCATACGTTCCCGACGGGTCGTACGCATTGCCCGACGAAATCGCACCGCCGTTGAGCGCCAGGCCGAACAGACAATCGATCTGCCTGCGCCACGGGTCGACCTTGCCCGACGGATGCGTGTTGGCGTTCACGACGACAGCGGGCGCACCCACCCCCTGCAGGCGCACGGGCTTCCACATCAGCAACATCTCGTTGTACGTGCCCGGACCGACGATGATCAGATCGCCCGGCGTCGCCTTGTCGATGGCCGTCTGGATCGCGTTGCTCGTCCCGTTCTCACCGCCGACATAGGCGGGCGCCTTGCCGCCGATCGTGACCGTCACGGTATCAATCGACTTCTTGCCGTTGCCCGACGTGATGACCAGTTCGCCGCAGCGCGTCTGCGTATTGACGCCGCGCTGCTGGATCGTGCAGCTCGACTGGTTCGCGGAGAGCGTCGGCACCGTGACGTTGATCTGTGTATCCGACCACGCGTTCACGTGCGCATTCACACCGCCGACCGTCACCGTCCCGGTGCCCTGCGACGCGCCGAAGCCATAGTGCCGGGAGACGAACTTCTGGTTATAGGGCGCCGTGGTCGCAGCGGGACCGCCGTAGGCATGATTCGGCACTTGCTGGTCGCCCAGCGCCTTTATGGTCAGCGTATGGCCGGCCTGGCTCACCCACGGACCCGCGCCGCCGTTGCTCGTGTCGCCCGTCACCGACGAGATCGCGGGCGTCGCGTCCGGATACGCGCAATCGGGTGGGTTGTAGCCGTCTGCGAACGCGGACACGGGCACGACTGGCGTATCCATGTACTGCGTCTGCCCGGGCATGAACGGAATCTCGTAGCAGAACTGGCTGTACGCGGGGTTGAACAGCGGATCGCGGATCGTCTGCCCCGGATGCGCGGGGTCCGGCATGTCGGGATCGTTCATGCAGGCGACCATCATCGTCGGCGCGTAGCCCGTCGGGTTCGGCGGGTTCACTTCCCACGTCGAGTAATTCAACCCGTTGAAGATGCCCCACTGGTCCGAATAGATGCGGCTCACTTCGTTGCCTGCGAAATCCTTCATCGAAACAGGCACGTTCGGCACCGCGAACTTCTCGCCGAACTGCGGAGAGTACGGATCGAACTCCGACGAGAAGTCATCGAGCATGAAGCCGGTGAAGTGCGCGGCCACGTGCGTCGAACTGAACACCCAGAACTTCGCGAGCGCCGACATCTGGTTGGTCAGCACGACTTCCTTGCGGTCGCACAGGTGCCGCGAAGCGCCCGCGAACGGCGCGACTTCCTGCGAGCCCGGGAACAGGCTGATGTAGTCCGGCACTACACGCAGCGCGCCAACGCACGGCCAGAACGTCTCGACGCTGCCCGTGTCGCCTTCGTGACGCGGTTGCGAGCCGAGGTCGGTGGTCGGGTTCTGCGCGTTGTTGCGGTTGTACGTCGCGTTCACAGCCGCCTGGTCCGGCAGGATGAAGATGTTGCCCAGTCCGCCGAACTGCTGCGTGACAGGCGCGATGTAGTTGTCGCCGATCAGGATGTTCTTGTCTTCTTCCTTCACGAGTTCATAGCCCGCCGGCACGATGATTTCGACCACATACTTGCCCGCAGGCAGCATGTACGAGCCGTCGGCGAGCTTGCTGCAGATCGTGCAGTTCGAACCCTTCGGCGTGCCCTTCTGCGGATCGCGGTCCGTCACGCTCGGGAACTGGTACATCCCGTCGTACGGCGCGGGCTGCAGCTGGTTGAACGCGTGCATGCCGTCATAGCACTTGAACTGCGAGTGCATGGGCAGCGTTCGCTTTTGCGGGTCGAGCCATTGCGAGCTGTCCTTCAGTGTAAAGAAGAACGGATCGGTGGTTTCCTGGCCCGGGCAGTTCATGTTGGGCACGCCGTCCGAACGGAAACCCTGTGCCCAGTCGTCCCAGCTGCTGGTCTTCGTCGTATCGACGAGCGTGAGACTCTGCGTGCCGTCGGCGGCCGTGCCTTCGGCGTACAGGTTGACCGTCACGTTCGGCACGTCGGGCGTCCAGCTCGTATGGAGCAGCAGAGCGGGATCGTCGAACGGACGCGTCGATGCGTAAATCACTTCGCCATGAATGCCGCCGTTCTCGTTCGCCCCATACGGCGCCTTGCCGAATTCGATGAACGAGTTCTGGCCTGAGAAGCCTTGCCAGCCCATCGTCGTGACCCACGGCGGATCGATGCGGCCTGTCGACGGATTCGTGCCCGTGCGGTCGCTGCAGTCCGCGTCGTTGCAGTAGATCGCGCCCGGCACGCGCAACGCGCCCGGTAGATGCGCCGTCGACGATTCCAGCGTATTCGCGTAGTTCGCCGCGATCGACGAGCCCCCACCGCCAGGCGTGCCGTCAGGTGGACCGCCCGCGTCGTAGACGACATGCACGCCCGTCTGTTTGTAGCGCGTCGTGTCGGCCTCCGCGATGTACCAGTTGAAGAGCGGGAACACCTCGTTGAACGACGCATAGCCGTTCAGGTCCGTGTTGTTGAAGTTCGAATAGCTGCCGTCGCGGAAGCGGATATTGGTCGGCACGAGCGCGAGCCCCGGCTCGCTGTCCTGCGACACGCCATCGCCGTTCGTATCGATGAAGCTGCGCGTGTAGAGGTTCGTGTGCCATTGCAGCACGGCCAGATCGCCGACGTTCTGTGTCTGTCCGCCTTTGAGCTGCACCGCCGTCGCGAGACCGTCGACGATCTGGTCGTTCCACTGGTCGAACACCGTGATGCGGAACAGACCATCCGGCAGGCCGTTGATGCTGAACGTGCCGTCCGCGTTGCACTTCGTGAATGCGACGTCTTCGAGATCGGGATCGCCGACGCTCACATAGCATTGCGTGAAGCTCAGCGAATCGCGCGAGCCGCTGCTGTAGAGGTTCTCGTTAGGCGGACGGCTATAGTGCAGATTCGTGACTTTGCCCGTGATCCCGTTGTTGCACGCAACGCCCTTGCATATGCCCGGCAGCCGCGCATTGATGATCTTCGGATTCGCGAAGCCGATCGTCACATGGAAGCCCGCGGGTCCGAACTCCTGGAAGTACGAAGGCCCGCCCACCTTGATGAACGCGTCATGCGCTTTCTGGCCGTCCAGCGTATTGGTCTGCAGCCACTCCTCGCCTTTCGCGATGCGGTCCGCCGCAGGCGTCGCGACGACGCCATAACGTCCCGGCATCAGGTTCGCGATGATCGCCTGGCCGACCAGCGGCGACAGCGTCTTGCCGTCCGACTCGAACCTCGGGCAGGTCGGAATCATGCCGACCAGTCCGTCGTTTGCCGCCTTCGTGATCGGGCATGCGTCGAGGCCGGTGTTCGGATCGATCGTGCCTTGCAGTGAATTCGACAGCGGCATGTTGAACATGTCGTAAGTCATCTGGCCAGTAGCATCGCCCGTGCCGCCCGCGTCGTCGAAGAGCTTGATTTCGAAGCCGCCCAGACCCGGCTCGCGCGCGGTGCCGAATCCGTCCGAGCCGCCGCTCACATCGATTTCGCCATTGACGGGTGCATCGTCTTCGAACACGAACACCGAGATTTTCGCCGTCTGCAGCGGGGTCTGCTGAAGCAGCACGTTGACGGCGTGTTGCGCGGGCGCGATCGGCGCGCCGCCCATTGCGTGGCCGCAGGCGCCCGTGCCGGGCGCGAAGTCCGCGCCGCCCGGACCCGACGGACAATCCTTCGCAATATCGAACTGCCGTTGCGGACCGTCCGGATTGTTCGGATTGACCGGCTGCGGCGCGCCCGCGCCATTCGTGAAGGTGTTGCCCGCATCGCCAGGAAGAATCGACAGGTAGTAGTGCTTCGTCGGATCGAGCGCGACCTGCGATGGATCGACGGCCGCTTGCTGGGCTGCATCCGTGCGGCACACGCCATTGCCGATGTCGCAAACGGCGGGCACGTGCGTATTCGTGCCCGGGTCGAACACGGTCTGCCCTGATTCGCATGACACCGTGCCGACGCATCCCGCTGCGACGACAGGCATATAGCTCGTGTGGAAGCTCGTGCCGAGGCTCGGCACGGGCAGCGGCGGACACGTTGCGGGCCGCGTCGACGAGTTCACCTGGCACGCGGGATCGATCTGGAAGGTACGGTCTTCCTCGATGATCCAGCGGTAGTCGTTGATCGCCGTGCCCGCCTTCGCGTCCTTCACCGCGACGGCGAGACCGCTGCCGCCCTTGAAGGTCACCGTGACAGTCGCGGCCCCGCTCGTCGTGTTTTGCGAGTTTGCGGCCTTGTACTTGAACGTCACCGTCGACGTCGCGTTGCCGACGGGTGCCGCGGTCGGCACAGCGTTGAACGAGCCGTCCGCGTTGAGCGTCACCGTGCCGCCCGACGCACTGCCGACGATGGAAGCCGTCAGCGGCAGCCCCGCCGGATCGCGGTCGTTGCCGAGCACGCCCGGCGCACCGATGTGCAACTGCGACGCGATGTTGCTGCTGAACGCGTCATCCGACGCGACGGGCGCCCCCGACAGGCAGTTCGAGCCCGCCGAGCATGCGGCAAGCGTCACCGTCGCGGTCAGCGCGGCGCTGCCGTTTGCCTGATAGGTAAAGCTATCCGATGTGGTGCCCGCATTCGGTACATACGTGAAGGTGCCGTTGGGGTTCAGCGTGAGCGTGCCGCCTGTCGGCTGCGTCTTGATCTGCACGCCGTAGACACCCACGTCGTTAGCGATCAGCCCTTTGCCAGGGTCCGAGACCGTCAGCGTATTGCCTGAGACGAGGAAATACGAATCCGGGTTAGCCTTCGCGTTCGCGTTGCCTGCCGCGGAGGTCGGCAACGCGCCGCCGTTCACGCTGATGTAGCCCTGCATGCCGCCGTCGCGCTGGTTGTTGGTCGACAGGCTCAACTGACGGTCGAACACGGGCAACGCGAGCGCGCCCGCAGCGACCGAGTTCATCAGCACGTCGTAGGTTTTGCCGGCGGCCAGAAACACGGCGCTCTGCACGCGCGGATTGCCGGGCAGCACGTTGCCGTCCTCCGCAATCAGCGAGAAGCCGGACACGGGCGGTAGGCCCGTTTGCGCGCCGACAACGGATGGCACATGCATGCGCAAACCGGCGTTCACGAAGCGCAGCAGAATCTGACCCGTCGAATTGGCCGTTGCAGCCGGGGCCGTGACAGGGAACGCGGAGCCATTTGCATTCGACCGGTCGAACGCGACACCGTTGATCAGGTAGTAGCGCGGGTCGTAGTTCACCGCGGGTGGATAGCAGGTTCCGTAGGTCGCCGACGCGGGATCGCCGCAGCCGCCCGAGAGACCAGACCACACGCGCGCTTCGCTGAAGCCCGGCGTGGCAACGGCCGTGGCGACGGCCTGGTTCTGCACAGGGTCGATTTCGCTGAGCAACAGCGGCAGATCCGCATCGTATCGGATGCCCGGGTAAGCCTGCCCTTGCGTCGAACCGGCCGCGGGAGGCGTTGTGACGACGAGCACGCCGTACAGACCCATCGGCCCCTGGATCGACGGGTGCGTGCCCGATTCGATCAGATAGGTGCCGGGGCGCAGATTGTTCCAGGTCAGCGTGCTCGAACTGCCCGAATTCACTTCGCTCGAGAACGACTGCACGCGTGGGCCTTGCGTCGGCGGCGTGAAGCTCGCGCCGCTGCCCGTGCCGGCGATCGGCCAGGTCGTTGCCGTCTGCGTCGCGTGAACGGGACTTGGGGACGTGGTCGCCGTATTGCCGAGACCGCCGCCGAGCTGCCCGACGATCACGAGCGACGTCGGCAACTGCGCGGGCAGGCTGTTCGTGAGATTGATCGTCAGCGAGCCGGGTGGCGTCGTGATCACGACGGGCGACCAGTTCGAGCCCGCGCCGGGATTGGACGCCGCGCAGGTGGCGGGCGCGACGGCTGCAGCCGAGCAGTTGTAGCCCCACATCGGCACGACCTGTCCATCGGGAAGTGCAATCGTCTGGGCCTTGGCGGTGAGCGTCACGCTCTGCGCGCAGACCATCGCGCTCGCCGTCATCAGCACCGACGCCACGACACCCGCCTTCACGAGGCCGGCAAGCGTCCTTTTGAAATCGCAGGATCTCATCGCGATTCTCCCCGTCTCGTTAATTGCCTTCGTTGATCGTGAACGCCTGCGGATCGACGAGCATCATCATCATCATTCCGCCTGGGAAGATGTTGTTCGTCGTAATCTCGCGCTCATTGTGCGAATGCCACATGTAGGCGAACCCGGCTTCCGATGTCGGCGAATTCGCGATCGTGCCGCTCGGCGGCGTCGTGCCCGTGAACGAGGTCGCGCGAATCGTCGCGTCGGGGCCGAGGTATGGGCTGCCGCCGTACCACGGGCCGTTTGTCAGCAGACGCGCATCGGGCAAAGTCACGGGGCCGCCGCTGCCGACATTGCCGAACGGATGCGCTTCGAGCGGCCTGTTGTGATCGGCGCACCACTCGTAGTAGTTCGGCGCGTTGGGGGGCGCGGGTGGATTGCTGTTGACGGTGTAGTAGCCGTTCGCATCGGGAACGCAGACGCTGCCGTCGCCCGCCGTATGTCCATAGACGTCCCAGTTGAGGCCCCTGCCCGTCCAGTAGAAGATGCCGTCCATCGCGAGGCCGGGCGTCGTGGTCGTCGTAAAGAGCAGCGGTCCGGCGAGCTTCGTCGCGTCCGTCTTGCTCAACAGCAGATTGCCGTCGCGCGCGAGCACGCGCACGTGATTGCCGTGCTCGTGGAACGGATGCTGCCAGCGACCCGAGCCGATTACGCGTAGCAACACAGGCTCACCCGGATGCATGTGCGGATTGCCGTTGTATGGCTGATGCGGATACTGCTGCGCGTAGTTCGGGTCCATGTCGTCGGGCATCGAACGGCCATTGATCATGAAGTACGCGGGGCGGTACGGCTCGGTTTCGACGCTCATGCAACCCGTGGCCTGCGAGCACGGCTTACTCGCTTCCTGCTCGGCCTGCGTATGGATGCGCGGGTCCATCTCGGAGAACTGGAACAGGTACTCGCGGTCGTAGCAGGCCAACGGATGGTCGTATGCGGCAGCCGCGTTGCGAAAGTCGGGCTGGCCGTCGGGCAGCGTCGATTGAACCGCGCGACAGCCAGCCGGGACGGCGAGCGCGCCGCCGGGCGTGGTGGGCGTCGATGTGGGCAACACGATGATCGCGCCCGCCAGGCCCATCTCGACCTGCAGGTCGCCCTGCGTGCCGCTGTAATAGCTGTGCGTGCCCGGCGTCGACGCGATGAAGCTGTAGGTCACGCTGTTGCCGTGTGTCGCCTCGCGCGTGAGCAGCCCCGGCACGCCCGTGAGCGTCGCTGGACACGTGCCATCCGGATTCAATACGGCGGCGCAGACCTGGAAGCCCGGAAACAGGATCGACGTATTGCCCGCCGCTTCGGGCAGGTTGTTCGTCAACGTGACGGTGACCTTGTCGCCTTGCCTGACGATCAGCGTCGGCCCCGGCACCTGCATGCTCGGGCAGTTCGCGCCTGCAATGGTAGCGGGAGAAAAGCCCGACGGCGCGGTGCGGCAGCCGTAGCCCCACGCGTAGACGCTCGCTCCGTCAGGCTGGCTGATGCGGTTGGCCTCGGCCGACAGATCGAAATTCGTGCCCGTGATGCCCGGCGCGGCTGCGTGCGCGTTGATGCAGTAGAGCAGCGCAACGACGGCCGCGCAAAGCAGCGCATGGAACAGCGTAAAACGTGGCGCCGAGCCACGCCGCGCGTAGCGTGTGCGTCGGAAGTTGTCGATGATGTTGCCCACGGCTCATCTCCTAGGTGCAGGACTTCGTGGTCGGGTCCACCGAATGGCAGATGTGGACCTCGGTCATCAATCCGCCGAAGTTCTCGGCATCGTTCGACAGGTGGTCGAGGTTCGGCGTGTACAGATAGAAAATCTGACCGGCCGAGTAGCGGGTCGTGTCGCTCGCATCGAGAATCACGTCGATCGACTCGCCGCCGCCGAGCGTGATCGAGTTGGTCAGATAGGTCATGTCGTTGCCGGCAAGATCGCGCAAGAGCCGCGCGTTGACGCCGATCACATGCATCGGAATGCCAAGCGACGCGAGCGTCTGAAACTCGCTGACGTCGAGATCCGATATGCGCAAGAGCGCCTTGCCGCCCGCCGGTACATTGATGAGCGCGGGCAGCGGCTGCGAAAAATGCTGCGAGCCGTCGGCAACGGGCGTCTGCATCGGGCCTTGCGACACGGTGTCCGGATAGCTTCGGCCATTGAGCATGAAGTACTTGTCCTTCATGTCGGTGAAGGGCTCCGGATTGAACGTCATGCCCACGAAGTGGAAATTCGGATCGAAGCCGTGAATCTGCACGGGATACTCGACGTCATAAGCCGTCGAACCATCGCCGTCGTTGTACGCATACAGCGTCGGCGTGTTGCTCTTGTTCTTTACATGCAGCACGCTGTTCTGCGGCGGCACGGGCGTCGAGCAGAGAACGTCGTTGCCGCATGCCGTGCGCGGATCGCTCTGCTGCTGGATCAGCGCGTGGTAGAGCGTCCCGTTCGTCACGCGGTTCTGGCGTGGACGCACGAAAATCTGGCCGACCATGCCCATCTGCAGATGCTCGGGCGGCGTGATGTGGCAGTGCCAGAAGTACGTGCCCGCGTCAGGCGCAAGGTAGTAGTACGTGAAGCTCGCGCCGATATTGATCGCCACCGATGCATCCGGCACACCGTCATAGAACGCGGACGCATTCGGATAGCCGTGGAAGTGCACCGTGTGCTGCTCGAAGAGGTCGGGGCGCATGATCATCCCGACGTTGGTCAACGTGAGGAAGAATTCGTCGTCTTCGTCGATGGCCATCGTGGGCGCGGGCATGTTGCCGTTCATCACGCCGACGTCCATGATCTGGCGCGGATCGACATGCCCCGTCAGCTGGCCGGGTGGCGTCGAATCCGGATCGGGCACGAGGCCGATTGCGCCGTTGTAGTTCGGATCAGCGGCCGTGCCGACGACGTTGAACACCGACGCGAACTGCGTGCCCGGCAGGCCCTTCTTGATATCTGCCAGCCCCGACAGCGGGCCGAACGCGAACAGATAGGTCTGCGTGCCGTCGCCCATGGTGGCATAGCCGTCACCACCCGAAATCTGCTGGCATTTGATCGCGCCGTTCACGACGCCCGTCGCCTGCGAGTTCGGCCCCGTGAAGGACGGGCCCGTATAGGCAGGCTCGCCCGCACTTGCCGGCAGGGCTGTCGGATGCAGTGTGGTGGTAGGCGGACATTGCACCCGGAACGACTGTGCGAACGACGGCAACGCAAACAACGACAGCAACAGCGCCGCCACGCCGCTGCGGTATGCGAGGGTACTGAACATAGGACCTCCGCTGAGGAGTCAGTCAGCGCGGGGACGCGCTGCCGTCGGGCACTGCGATGACGAGTGCGGGTTCATCGTCGCAATTTCCCGTATTTGAATTTTGCAGACGAGGACCGGGCGACGGGATGGGGCACCTCCCTACACTTGCGGTAGGGTTGACCCAACAGGGACGTGAAGTCGCGGCAACGCGCAGGGCGCCTGCCGCGGGCGAGCGCGTGCGAACGCGCCACCTTCAGTCGGGAGGCGACCGGCCTGCGCCTTCGACGGAAGAACAGCGCTTTCAAAGGAATCCGGGATCACCGTGCTCGCGCGGGCAGGTCCTTCGAATTCGAAAGCGTGTCAGGTAAAAGCCTGACGCTGATCCAGGAATGCTGTTTGTGCCCGCTCCGCACCGTCCTGAAGACTTGCCCTTTGCCATCACTCACCGGGCGGCAGACTGCTTTTATGTGCTTGCCGCGCCTATCCATCTGTATCAAGATCGAATCGACTCATCCGGACCAGGCCATTCCCATGACAGACGACACCGATCCCGACAAGCTGAAAGGCCCTGGTGGCTTGACGTTGCGTCAGATCCACGAGCAGGTTCAGAAAAGCGTGGAGCGCGACCGCCAGGAACAGGCATCGCGCAACACCGTTGCCACGCAGCGCACCAGGTGGCAACGCTGGGTGCGCTACGTGTGGGGCCGCAGCGGGCGTCGCTAGCCGGCGAGCTTGCGGTGCCTGTTCCTCGGCCTGGTAGCGGGCCGCAGCACAGTCGCGTCGTTTGCTTGCAACGTGCAGAACGACTACGACGGCCTGACCGCGCGTTCCCCGCTCAAGGCTACGGGATCCTCCGCTGCGTCACGTAGATCATCGAGATCACGGCCGCGTGTCTCAGGCGTGTAGAAGGTCGTCACCACGCCGATCAAACTCAGAATCGCGACGTACGTCGCAAGCGGAATCCACGCCATGACCCTGCCTTCCGCACCGCCCCAGTGCGCAGTCGCCCAGGCGATGATCGATGCGCCGATGAGCGGTGCCACACCGCCAGCGATGACGGCTGATACCTCACGGCCCACCGCGACACCCGCGTAGCGATGTTGCGCACCGAAGAGTTCAGGAAGCAGCGCGCCTTGTGTGGCGAACATCCCCCAAACGCCGGCCAGCGCGACGCACAACATGGCGATGCTAGCGGCCGCATTGCCCTGGCTCAGCACCCACCAGGTGGGATAGGCCAGCAGGAGTTGATACAGGGCGAAGGCACGGTAGACGGGAACGCGTCCAAACCGGTCGCTCAGCATGCCCGTCATCGGAATGATGACTGCCCCCGACACGCCGGCAAGCAGTAGCGCAATCGGGCCGATCGGCCCTTTGAGGCCCGTCGCGGTCACCATGTAACTGATGGCGAGCGACTGATAGATCGACGAACCACCGTTCTCCGCCATACGCATGCCGATGACTTTAAGCAGCGTCGGCGTCGAATGCCTGATGAGGTGCTTCAACGGACTGTCGTTGACCTGTTGACGCGCTTCGAGCTTGGTGAAGGATGGCGACTCCTTGAGTTTCAGGCGGATCCAGATCGCCACGGCAATGATGACGACACTCAGCAGGAACGGCACGCGCCAGAGCCAGCTTTGCGAGATGTCCTCGACACGCACCAGCGCGAAGTAGATCGCAGCCGCCATCACCGTCCCGAGCAACACGCCCATGAATGGTAAAGCGGCGAAGTAGCCGCGACGTTTTGCAGGCGCATATTCGGCCATCAGCACGGCGGCTCCCGCCTGTTCCGCACCCGCTCCGAGCCCCTGCAGCAAGCGGCAGCCTACCAGCAGGATGGGCGCCCAGATGCCCGCGCTCGCGTAGGTGGGCAGCAGGCCGATCAGCGTGCTTGCGATCCCCATCAGCAGGATCGTCGCCATCAGAACGAATTTGCGTCCATATCGGTCGCCGAGCGTACCGAAGACGATGCCGCCCACAGGCCGGATCGCGAAGCCGAGAAAGTACGCGCCAAAGCTCGCGATCAGCCCCATGGCGGGATCGCTCGACGGGAAGAACAGCGGCCCGAAAATCAGCGCCGACGCGAGGTTATACAGCGCGAAGTCGTAATACTCGAGTGCGCTGCCGAGCGATGCGGCCCATGCGGCGCGATAGAGATCAGCGGTCGTGACCTCGTTGCGGGTAGTGCTGGCGTTGCTCGCGATGCCGCCTTCGGCGGCCGCGATGGTTGGCTGGTGCTTCATGATGTCTCCTCCGGTTCCTGCGATTGCGTTGCGATCGGCCCGTCCTCGTCTTGGCGCGAGATGCCGGAGCTGGCTGCGTTGCCCTTCGTGTTGCCTGTTCGACCCGCGCGCCGCCCTAGCCGACCCGTGCGATCTCGTCGAGCAAAGCCGTGCTCATCACATCGATGGGCGCCGCTTTGCCTGTGTAAAGTTCGACCTGTCCGCAGAACTGATGCAGCAGCATGCGGGTGCCATCGATCACGCGGCATCCCAACGCGGCGGCATCGCGGATCAGCTTCGTGCGCACGGGGATGAAGGCCGCGTCCATCACGAACAGATGCGGCGCCAATTGCGTGGCCCGCAACGGATTGACGTCCGGCGCGCGGAAGCCCGCGGCTGTCGCGTTCACGACGCCATCGAATGCGTGGGGATCGAAGTCGCCGAGATCCCCGCCGAAAGCGAGGCCAAAATCATGCGCGAGATCCTGCCCGCGCGACGCGGTGCGATTGAACACGGTCACGTGGCCGCCCGCGCGCTGCACGCCCCACGCAATCGCGCGTGCCGCGCCGCCCGCGCCGAGCAAAGCGATGCGCTGCCCCGCAAGCGAAGTCACCTCTTCGAGCGCGCGCACGGCGCCCGCGCAGTCGGTGTTGTAGCCCGTGAGATGCCCGTCGCAATTCTGGATCGTGTTGACCGCGCCGATTTCGCGCGCGGTTTCGTCGAGCGCGTCGAGGTGGGGAATGACGGCCTGCTTGTGCGGCATGGTCACGTTCAGTCCGCGGATGCCGAGCGTGCGCATCGCATCGATCGCGCCCGCGGCATCTTCTATGCCGAAGCTGACGAACGTGTAGTCGACGCCGAGCGCCTGGTACGCCGCGTTGTGCACCTTGACGTTAAACGTGAACGGTTGGCCCGCGAGCGAGCCGCACAGCGATGGGATGGAATGTGGCATGGTCGCTTTATGCTTTGGAGAGATCGAATGCGGAGATGGCCGCGTCACCATCGAGCACGCGTAGCAGGTTGTCGGTCGCGAGTTCGGCCATCGCGCGCCGCGTCTCGTGCGTCGCCGAGCCGATGTGCGGAAACGGCGTGACTTTCGGATGCGTGCGCAGCGGCGAATCCTGCCCGAGCGGTTCGACGGCGAACACGTCGAGAGCGGCAGCACGCAAGTGGCCACTATCGAGTGCGTCAACGAGAGCATCCTCGCGCACGATCGCGCCACGCGAGCCGTTCACGAAGATCGCACCCGCCTTCATCGAGGCAAACGCTTTTCCGTCCATCAGACCGCGTGTTTCGTCGGAAAGCGGCAGCGTCAACGCGACGATGTCCGCGCGCGCCAGCACTTCATCGAACGATGCGCGCACCGCGTGTCCGGCAAGCGTTGCCGGCACCTGCACATCGAATGGATCGTGGAACACCACGGGCATACCAAACCCGAGCGCCGCGCGCCTCGCCACCGCCTGCCCGATACGGCCGAAGCCCAGCACGCCGAGCGTCTTGCCATGCACGTCCCAGCCGAACAGGTCTTCGCCGATGTTGCGTGTCCATCGGCCGTCGCGCACATGGTTCGACAGGTCGACCAGACGCCGCGACGCGGCGATGATCAACGCGAATACGGTGTCGGCCGTGGTCTCGGTCAACACGCCAGGAGTGTGACAAAGAGTGATGCCGCGTTGCTTCAGGTACCCGAGGTCGTAGTTGTCGACGCCGACTGAAATGCTCGAGATCACTTGCAGACGCGGCGAGCGCGCCAATTCGTCCGCGCCCAGTCTGAAGCTCGAACCGATCAGGCCATCCGCGTCGTTCAGCGCCTCGCGAAAACGCGGCAGTTCATCGACGCGTCGTGGATCGGCGACAGTCACATCGTGCAAGGTCCGGATTCGCCCGAGCAGATCGTCTGGAATCTTTCGAAAGACCAGGACGTTCCTGCGTGCGGTGCTGTTCGTTGACATGCTCGTTTCCTCTTTCTGATGGGGCTGATGTTCAGCGCGGCGTCGTGCGAAGCGACGAAGGGCCGCCCGACAACGCAATCCTGTGTCCCGTATCGCGCAGATGCCCGCCGTTGACAGCGAAGAACGCAAGCTGTTTCTCGACGTTGAACTGCACGATCAGATACTTGCTGTCCGCAGTGAACACGATGCCCTGCGCCGCCTCTCCGCCCGGCGCCTCGGAAACCTTCACCGCCTGACCGTCGCGGATCGCGAAGAGCACCACCTTGCCACGCGCGTGGCGTCCAGGGTTATCCGGCGTCAGGTTCGAGCCATCCATTGCCTGAACGCCGATCCACTTGCCGTCGGGCGAGATCGCCACGCCCTCGGGCAGCGACGGCACCGTAACGTGCTGGACCGCGCGAAACGGCTCATGCGATACATCGATGAGCGTCACGTCATCGGCATCGCCTGCGAGCTTGCCCGCATAGGACGGCAGTCCGGCCAGCCCGACATCGCTCACGACGGCCCATTTGCCGTCGCTCGATACGTCGATCGTGTAGGGCGCCACGCCGCTCGCGAGGCGCAGACCGCTATCGGTCACCCGACCGTCGTCAACGTTCAGGACGGCCACGCCCTGCTCGTCGCGCAACGCCACCAGCGCGTGCCGGCCGTCGTGCGTGAAGCTCACGCCGGCGAGCCGCTTCTGTGCAATTTTCAGCGTGTCCTGAAGTGTCACGCGGTTCCCGTCGATACCGAGCACGGCCACGCTACCGTCGACGCAGGCGACGAGCGCGAGGCGGCCGCTTCTGTCGATGGCGATGCCTTGTGGATGGCTGCCGATGTCGAGCCGGGCGACGACGGGAGGCGAAGCCTGCAGATCGACGACCTGTACGAACGAATCCATCAACAGTTTTTTGGCCGCGTAGTCGTAGCGCGTCGGCGCGCCGACCAAGGCGACGTTTGCATCCGGCGTGATAGCGACGGCCTGCGGCGGCCCCTGAATGCCGTTCTCGACCTCCACCTGCACCTTGACCTGCGGCGGAAAGCGGCTTGCGTCCAGCAGCGTCAGCGTGTCGGGTTTCGGATTGTCGGGGTAGGTATCTCGCCCTTCGACCCGCTGATATTTCCCGTCGTTGCCCGAGACGATCCAGTCGGCGCCGTACGATGTGCAGGCCATGACGGCGATCGTCAGACCGGCAAGCGCTTGCGCGCAGCGGGTCCGTTTCGCATTGGGTGAACGCATGTCGATGTCTCCTTTATCAGGCTTTGTTGTGATACTGCGTGCGCGCCGGTCTCAAACCACGCTGGTCAAACCGCCATCGACGAACAGCGTCTGCCCGTTGACGAAATCCGAAGCCGACGACGCCAGAAATACCGCAGCGCCGCACAGCTCTTCCACTCGGCCCCAGCGCCCCGCGGGCGTGCGCTTGCAAAGCCAGTCCGAGAAGTCGGGATCGTCGACGAGCGCGCGGTTCAGATCGGTTGCGAAGTAGCCCGGCGCGAGCGCATTGGCCTGAATGCCGGAACCGGCCCATTCCGCGCACATACCCTTGGTAAGCATGCGAATGGCGCCCTTGGTCGCCGCGTAGGGCGCGATGCCCGGCCGCGCCAGTTCGCCCTGCACCGAGCAGATGTTGATGATCTTCCCGCGCCCACGCGGCAACATGTGCCGCGCGACGGCTTGCGATACATGGAACGCGCCGTCCAGGTTGACGCGCAACAGGTCGTTCCAGTCGTCGGCGCTGAAGGTTTCAAGCGGTGCCCTGCGCTGGATGCCCGCGTTGTTCACGAGAATATCGATCGCGCCGATGCGCGCCTCGAACGCATCGATCGCTGCGGAAACTTCCGCGCGTTCGGTGACATCAAAAACCGCGATATCCGCGTTGAGGCCTTCGTCGCGCAGTTGAGCCGCGACGGCCGCTGCCTTCTGCTCGTTGCGATCGTTGATGACGACAGCCGCGCCCGCGCCTGCCAGTCCGCGCGCCAGCGCCAGGCCGATGCCACGCCCGGAGCCGGTGATCAGGGCACGCCTTCCGTTCAGGCTGAAGAGCTTCAATGTGTCGTTCATTTTTGCTGGCGCCCGCCAGGCGCGCCCGTGTTGTCTCCAATATCCGTAGTTCATTCCAATTGCCGCGATCGCGCCAATGATCATTCATGACGCTGTTATCATGATTCGTGATTACACGGGACGAACCGCCCGTCAGCGGGAGTGGTCATGGAATTGAAGCATCTGCGTGCATTCGTCGTACTTGCCGAGGAACTGCATTTCGGCAAAGCCGCGCAGCGGCTATGCATCGTGCAGTCTGCGCTGAGCATGCAGATCAAGGCGCTGGAAGACGAACTCGACGTGCGGCTGCTGGAGCGCGACCGTCACAAGGTCGCATTGAGCGAAACGGGAGCGCTCTTTTTGCCCGAGGCTCGCGCCACGCTGCATCAGGCATTGCGCGCGGAGCAAACCGCGCGGCTGTCGGCTCGCGGGGAAATCGGCACGCTGCGGATCGCCTTCGTGTCGTCGGTGCTGCCGAAGCTCTTGCCGACGCTCATTCGCAACATGCACGAGCGCTATCCGCTCATCACGCTCGAGTTGAAGGATATGCCGACGCCGGATCAGGTCGCCGCCCTTCACGACAACAAGCTCGACTTCGGCCTGATACGCCTGCCCGTTGCGGGCGCGGGACTTGAAGTTTGCGTAGTACTCGAGGAACCCTTTGTCGTCGCGCTTCCCGACGACCATCCGCTAGCCGCCCAAGCGCTGATCCGGCCGGCGGATCTTCGGGACTATCCTTCGTTCGTGCTTGCGCGGCGTTACGCACCGGGCTTTCACGACGAGATGCTCGTCGCCTTGAAACGTGAGGGCGCGCAACTCAATATCGCTCAGGAACTGGGGGAATTTACAACCATGCTGGCGCTAGTCGCCGCAGGTATGGGTATTGGCATGATCCCGGCCGAGGCGGCCATCGCCTTGCCGCCGAAAGTCGTAGCCCGTCCGCTCGAACTTCACGGTTACCGGGCTGGCATCGGGCTCGCGTACACCGACCTCGATAATCCAGCCAAGCGAGCGCTTCTCGGTGTGATGCAGCAATGCTTCGGAAACGCACAGGAAAAATAATGGGCCCCGCCATTTCACAATTGCTATGAGGCTCAATGCGCGGCCTTTCCTCCCTCACTTCCCGTCCATCTGTTCTCCCCACACTTGCTGCCCGACGACGCTGGCCATGACGCGCCAGCGGTCGCTTTCCAGAACGGTTTGCGCGTCGATACGCCCGAACAGGTCCAGGAGAGGCGCGACGAGACCCGTCCAGCCTGTCTGGTGACTGGCACCGAGCCCCGCACCGTTGTCGCCGTGGAAATACTCGTAGAACAGGATCAGGTCACGCCAATGCGGGTCGTCCTGGAACTTGCCCGTCCCGCCGTAGACGGGGCGTCGTCCATCCGCACCACGCAGAAACGTACCCGTCAACCGGTTGACGATCTCTTGCGCCACCTCAAACAGCGTCATGTGCGGCCCCGAGCCCGTCGGGCATTGAACCTTGAAATCGTCGCCAAAAAAGTCGTAGAGATTCATCAGCGCCCTGACAATCAGCAGATTCACCGGCATCCACACCGGACCGCGCCAGTTGGAGTTTCCGCCGAACATCCCGGTATTCGATTCAGCGGGCAGATACTCCACCTTGTATTCCACCCCACCAACATTGAGTACATACGGATGGTCGAGATGATAGCGAGAGAGCGAACGAATGCCGTGCGGCCCAAGAAATTCGTTCTCGTCGAGCAGGTATCCGAGCACGCGCTCGAGTTTCCGCTTGTTGAGGATCGACAGTAGCCTGCGTTCCCTATGGCCGATGAAGCCGGCATCGGTTGGCGCCACATGAGCAATCAGCTCCGGGTAACGCGTTCGAAATTGCGCGATCATTTCCAGCAGTTTCGGACAGCGCGAGACAGTACCAGCTTCGAAAACCGTCGACGCGCACAGCGGCAGCAACCCGACCATTGACCTCACCTTCAGACGCGTGGTCTGGCCGTCGGGAAGACACAGCAGATCATAGAAAAATCCGTCCTGCTCGTCCCACATCTCGTCGGGATGTTCGCCGCGCCGGTCCATCGCATAGGCAATCCACATGAAGTGCTGGACGAACTTGAAGGCGATCTCCTCGTACATCGGGTCGTACTCAGTCAGAATGATTGCCATCTCCAGCATGGTCTGGCAATAAAACGCCATCCACGCTGTTCCGTCCGCCTGCTCAAGGGATCCGCCTGTCGGAAGCTGCGCACTGCGATCGAATACGCCGATGTTGTCCAGGCCCAGAAAGCCGCCGGCGAAGACATTGCGACCTGAAGGGTCCTTACGGTTCACCCACCAGTTGAAATTGAGCATCAACCCCTGAAACGAGCGTTCAAGAAAGCGCAGATCAGCGCGTCCCAGCGCTTTCTCATACTTGTAGAGCCAGAGCGTGGCGGCGGCATGCACGGGCGGATTGACGTCACTGAAGTTCCACTCGTAGGCTGGGATCTGGCCACTCGGGTGGACATACAGGATGCGCAGCATCAGCAGTAACTGCTCTTTGGCGAAATCGAAGTCGACGAGCGCCAGGGCGATCGTATGAAAGGCCAGGTCCCAGGCCGCGTACCACGGGTACTCCCACTTGTCCGGCATGGAAATCACGTCGGCATTCAACATGTGGAACCACTCCATATTGCGCACATCGCGCCGGGCGGCTTCGAGCAATGGATGACTCCCGTGCTCGCGCAGCCACAGTTCGAGATCGAAGTAGTAGTACTGCTTGCTCCACAGCATGCCCGCCAAAGCCTGACGGTGCACCCGGCGCTGGTCCTCGGTCAGCGACTTCGGGGCAACGCGCTCGTAGAACTCATCCGCATCGGCGATGCGGGAATGGAAGGTGTTCTCGAATTCGTCGAAGGGATTGACCTGCCTGACTGCCGTCATGCGCAACCGGATAGTCACGTTGCCGCCGCCGGGTACGTCGCACACGTAATGGGCCGCCGCCTTGGTTCCCGTCCTGGCGGGATTGACAGCCTCGCGCTGCCCCGCAATGACGTAAGCGTGGAACGCGTCCTTCACGTAGGGTGACCCGTTGGGTTGATTCCACAGACGCTGTGCGTTGCTATCGTTTTCCGTGAAGAGCAGTTCCCCCGCGCCGTCGCAGTAAAGCCAGTACTCGCCCAACTCATGATGCGTCGCACGAATGACGCCTGGACCCGCTTCGCATAGTGATGGCCTGCGATCGTCGTGGCCCCACGACCAGGTATTGCGAAACCATAGCGTTGGCAGGACCCGAAGCCGTGCCCCTTCCCGTGCGCGGTTGTGTACGGAAATGCGCACGAAGATGTCTTCCGGACCCGCCTTTGCGTATTCGACAAACACGTCGAAGTACCGGTCGTCATTAAACACGCCGGTATCGAGCAGTTCGTACTCGAGTTCGCCCCGCGATCGTTTCCGGTTGGTCTCGACCAGATCCCGGTACGGATACTCCCGCTGCGGATACTTGTATAGATACTTCATGTACGAGTGGGTGGGCGTGCTGTCGACGTAGAAGTAATACTCCTTCACGTCCTCCCCATGATTGCCTTCGCTATTGGTCAGGCCAAAGAGGCGTTCCTTCAGAATCGGGTCACGCTCGTTCCATAGTGCAAGGGCAAAGCACAACTGCTGCCGGTCGTCGCACAGTCCGCCGAGCCCGTCCTCTCCCCATCTGTACGCGCGTGAGCGGGCATGATCATGCGTGAAATAGTTCCAGGCGTCGCCGTCATCGCTGTAGTCCTCGCGGACCGTCCCCCACTGCCGCTCGCTGAGATACGGCCCCCACTTCTTCCATGGTACTTGCGCGGTACGCGCGTCGTTCAGGCGCTTCTGTTCGGCTACATCGACGAATGCAGGGCACATGATTCGCCTCCATAACGGCGCATGGACTCGATCTCAACATGCACGAAGACGCATCATCGTGCGCGATTGAGGCAACAGCGGCATGTCGGCATGGGTGATGTTCTGCGCGTTGCTGTCTTCACGATCGCGGAATGTATTGGAGGTATGGCTGAATTGCCCTCGAAGAACGCGATGGTGCCGACCCGTCCATTGCCGTCTACCCGATGCCGACGTATTCAGGTACACGGCGAGTTGAGGGACGTCCCATGGATACTTTCACAATGTAGGAGCCAGCACGAAGCAAGGCAATACGATGTTGGGGACCTGGTGAGACAACAGACGACCTCGGCCGTGGCCAAAGTTCATGAAGTAGGCCCGTCATGACGATGCGCTATTCCGCCTCGCTGCTTCGATTGCAGGTGAAGGCGCCGTTAGCCCAGGCCTCCGGTTACCCTGCCAGACCCGCCTGGCGATCGCAGGGCTGAGCAGCGTCGACGGCGGCATCATCAGGTTGACGACCTTCAGAAACGCAGTCGCCAGCGTGCTGTCGCGTGTCGCGGCAAGGTGAAGCTTGCCGATGTACCAGTTGATGAAACGCAACATCGGCGGGCGCGCGCCTTTGACTTGTGGATGGCGGAGGTCGTTGCCAACCGCGATGTCCCACGGAATATCGACGATCTTCGCGGCCGCCCTGAAGAATCGACGCGCAAGATCGTTCGAGCCCGTGCGCAGGCACTGCTGCAGCGCCAGCGCCTCCTCTGCCGCGACGGTCATGCCCTGCCCGTAGACGGGATTGAAGCTGCAGATGGCGTCACCGAAAACCAGGTAGTTTTCGGGGAAACGTGCAAGCTTCTCGTATCGCCGGCGCAGGCTGGAGGCGTAGCGGTAGCGCCTGAATTCGCTTAGCGGTTCAGCTCTTGCGACAACATCGTGAATCTCCATGGTCGGCAGTGTCGCCAGATAGGCGAGAAAGCCCTGGTCGTTGTCGGGTGCGTCGTCGCCAAGAAAACCGCCGGCACTGACGATCCAGCTGTCGCCTTCCTGCGCGAGCATGACGCCGTTGCGCCAGTTCGGCGCACTACCGGCGACAACGATACCCTGCCTCCCGTCAAGATCAGTCGACCGGCGCCGATAGGAACGGGTCATGTAGCTGATGCCGATCTCGACCTTCTCATTGGCGGGAGGTTGGTAGCCGAGTTCTTCAAGCCACGCCGCACTGGATGAGCCGCGGCCAGTCGCATCGACGACAAGATCCGCGTCGATGGTCATTTCCGGCTGGCCCTCGACACACGTGCGCACACCCGTCACGCTCCTGCGACCGGGATCGGTGGCAAGCCCCCGCACAGCGCAACTTTCCATGGCGCGCACGTTCGGCAAACCCAGCAGCCGCCGGCGTAGATGGCCTTCGAGCACGGGACGGCTCGCAAGCAGACCGGTCAGGTCACTCGTGCCGTTAGCAAGCCTGACGTTGCGACCGATCCAGATCACATCGTTGGCGACATCACCGATCAAGCCGCCGCTTTGCGCGACGACTTCCATGTTGTATCCAGGGAAGAATTCCTCGAGTACCGCACTGCCGCGCGCAAGGAGCCCATGGGTATGGCGACCCTGCGGCACGCCCTTGCGCGGCGTATCGGCTGCCGGAAATGCATCGCGTTCGAGCACGGTGACGACAGTATAGAAATCCGACAGTACCCGGGCGGCCAGAAGCCCACCCATGCCGGCGCCGATCACGATCGCATGTTCGCCCAGTTTCTTCATGACAATCCTCCCGTTCAATCCGTCGCAATGCGTCCAGCGACCATCGCATGCAGGCAATGGTAGGATTGCCTCGTCCCCTGAGCGTCCCCCCGGACGCCGTCATTGAGGGTCGCCTCGCCATGGCTCTGTTCAGCGTGCGGACGCTTGGATTTCCGGAGATCCGTCAGGACGGCCAGTTGTGCCATCTGGCCTTGCGCAAAGGCGTCGCGCTGCTGGTCTACCTGGCCGAAGCGAAGGGCCCAGTCGGGCGCGACGCCGTCGCTACGATGTTGTGGCCGGAGGGCCGCGAAGAGGTGGTACGGGCGCGGTTTCGGCGCCTGTTGCATCGCCTCCAGCTCACCCTCGGCGACGACGTTCTTACGACCGACCGGTCAACCGTTCGATGGTCGGCAGCGATCGACTTGCAGGTGGATTCCCAGCTGTTCGAGCAAGCCTGCGACCGCGGCGAGTTCGAGCGGGCGTGCCGCCATTATCCCGGCGACTTTCTCGAGGGTTTTTCGCCCGGCGACTGCCCACAGTTCGACGAGTGGGCTTTTTTTCGCCGGGAGGCCTTGCGGGGCCGGGCGATCCAGGCGCTCGAGCGAGTGGTGCACGACAGGAATGCGGCCGGCGACTACGCGGCCGCGGCCGCGCACGCCGGCCGTCTTGTTGAGCTCGATCCGCTCAGCGAAGTGTACGGCCGGCACCTCATCCGCAACCTTCTGCTCGCCGGAGACCGGGCCACGGCCCAGCGGCATCTCGAAGCCCTGACGCAGCGACTTCGCGACGAGCTCAATGTGGCACCCGAATCCGAGACTCGCGCGCTGCTGAATGCAGGCGCAACCTTGCCCATCGAGCAACCGCCGTCGACGCGCTACGTCAGCGGTGGCGGCGTCCATCTCGCATTCCAGACCTACGGCGCCGGCCCTATCGATGTTCTGGTGCTGCCCGGCTTCGTGTCTCACGTCGAACGGGTTTGGGAGGAGCCCCGGTGCCGGGCGTTCCTGTCCTCGCTCGCCGGGATGGGCCGTCTGATCCTGCTCGATCGTCGCGGCATCGGGCTTTCCGACCGGGTCGGGTTCAATCCCAGCGTCGACGCGACCGCGCAGGACATCGGCACCGTGCTGGACGCCGCAAGCAGCCGCCGCGTCGTGCTGTTCGGCGCGTCCGAGGGCGGACCGGCATGCATCAAATTTGCCGTTGATCACCCCGATCGAGTCGCTGGCCTCATTCTGTTCGCCTCGCTGGCGAAGGGAACCGCAACGCACGACTATCCCTATGCACTTCAGGCTGGTCAGTATGACTTGTGGCTCCAGCAGCTCATTGCAGTCTGGGGCGGACCTGCAGGCATCGAAACATTCGCGCCGAGCCTGTCGGGCGATCCACAGGCGAGAGCCTGGTGGGCAGGCTTGCTTCGGGCTGCGTCGAGCCCGGGAGCCCTCAAGGGCGTGCTCGAGGCGTTGCGCGATATGGATGTGCGGCAGTTCCTCGGCCGAGTTTCCATGCCTACCCTGGTGCTGCATCGTCACGACGACCGCGCCGTTCGCATCGGCGCCAGCCGGCATCTCGCCAGTCACATCGCGCAGGCGCGATTCATCGAGCTCGATGGCGCCGATCACTGGGCTTTCGCCGGCGATCAGCAGCCCGTCCTGGACCACATCGGGCGATTTGTCGGCAGTCTCGCTGGGTAGCTGCGACCGGGCTTTCCGCTTGCGTTCCAGGCGTCATCCACATCCACTGCTGCCACCACCACTCACACGCCAATACCCGCACCAGCCAGCAACCTATCCCACCTTGGAATAACCCCTATCCCTTTCCGCCCGTTCCCGCGCCGGTCCGGAATGGATACATTGCGGATCAACGCAATCGCGAGAGCACCGGACCCCCGATGCTCCAATCCATTCAAGGAAACATCATGGCCAGGCTCTTCAATCCGATCCAGGTAGGTGCATACACACTCTCACACCGCGTGGTCCTCGCGCCGATGACCCGTCTGCGCACCATTCAACCCGACGACATCCCCAGCCCGATGATGGCCGACTTCTACGGACAGCGCGCATCGGCAGGCGGCCTGGAAATCGTCGAAGCCGCGAGCGTCTCGGTGCAGGCGCGCTCGTACCTCGGTGCGGCAAGCATCTACCACGACGGCCAGATGGAAGGCTGGCGCGCGATTGCGAAAGCGGTCCACGCAAAGGGCGGACGCGTGTTCCTGCAACTGATTCACGGCGGCCGTCAGAGCCATGTCGAGATGACAGGCGGCGTCGATCCCGTGGCGCCTTCCGTCGTGCCGTTCGACGGCGTGGCGCTCACTAAAGACGGTTTCGTCCCCGCCTCGCCGCATCGCGCGCTCGGCATCGAAGAAATTCCCGCGATCGTCGAGGATTTCCGCGCCGCCGCGCAACGCGCAAAGGAAGCCGGCTTCGACGGTGTCGAACTTCACGCAGCGAACGGTTATCTCGTCGACCAGTTCATCCAGGACGGCACCAACCAGCGGACGGACGCATACGGCGGCCCGATCGAAAACCGCGTGCGCTTCCTCCGTGAAACGCTCGAAGCACTGATCTCGGTGTGGGGCGCGGACCGCGTCGGCGTGCGGATTTCGCCTTCGGGCGAATGGGGCGGTATCTCCGACAGCGACCCCGAAGCGACGTTCAGCTACGTGGCACGGCTGCTCGACTCGTACGAGATCGCTTATCTGCACGTGATCGAACCGCGCGTCAAAGGCGACGACACGCTGCATCACGACCATCCGCCCGTCGCGACGAAGTATCTGCGCAAGCACTTCTCGGGTCCGATCATCGCTGCGGGCGGTTTCGATCGTGCGAGCGCAATCGCCACGGTCGAATCGGGCGATGCCGATCTCGTCGCGTTCGGCCGCCATTTCTCGTCGAATCCCGATCTGCCGTATCGCCTGCAGCACGACCTGCCGCTCACGCCGTATGTGCGCACAGCGTTCTGGGGCGGCACGGAAGCGGACTATTCGGACTTCCTCACGCATGAAGAGACTCAAGCGTTGGAAAGTACCGAAGAGAACGCCACCGCAGACGAGGCGCAAAACGCCTGAGCAACCCGCGCACGCGGACGCATTCGCACATCCCGGTTCGAAACGATGCGTCACGCGGCCTGCGACTTGCCGTGGCCCATGAAGCGTTCCGGCGCGAACTCGGGCGCAAGGCACTCCTCGACGAATGCAGTGAACTGACGCGCCTTGCTGCTGGCCAGCCGTCCCGTCGGATAAACGGCGGACAACGGAATGGCCGGCAGCATCCAGTCATCCATCACCGAAACGACAGCGCCCGATTTCAGTTCAGGCCAAAAGGCCCATTCCGACGCGACGGCAAGGCCCATATCCGCAAAGACGGCCGCGCGAAGACCCTCGGTCGCGGAGATCCTCACGCGGCCCTGCAGCCGCACGGGCAACTCCGCCGTGTCGCTGCGAAACGTCCACTCCTCTCCGCCGCCGACATCGCGCGTGTAGACGACGGCGCGATGCGCGTGCAGATCGGCAGGCGCTTGCGGCATGCCGTGCCGTTCGAAATAGGCAGGCGTCGCGAGCACGCGCCGGCGCGCGACAGCAATGCGGCGCGCCGTCATGTTCGAGTCCGCCAGTTCGCCCATGCGCAATGCGAGGTCGATGCCCTCTTCGACGAGATCGATGTTGCGATCGTCGAGCACCAGTTCGAGATCGAGTTCCGGGTGCTGTTCGAGAAAGGCCGGCAAGCGCGGCACGATGTGCAGCCGCGCGAAACATACTGCCGCCGACACCCTCAGCTTGCCCGTCAGTCCCGCCGCTGTGCCTCGCGCCGCCAGCACGGCCTCGTCCGCTTCTTCGACTGCGCGTCTCGCGCGCTGATAGAAGTTCTGGCCGGCCTCCGTCGGCGTGAGCGCGCGCGTCGAGCGCAGCAGCAGCTTGACGCCGAGCCATTCCTCGAGCTGCGCAACGGCTTTCGACGCGGCCGGCTGGCCGATATCGAAGTGTCGCGCCGCAGCCGAAAACGAACCTGTATCGACGACGCGGATAAAGATTTCGATCGCCGCAAGGCGGTCCATCGCGCTGACTCCCGTTTTGTGCCAAGCCGGGTGAATGTCCGGCACATCCTGCCAATATATGTCAGCCGCTCGCTCAGCTAACGTCCACCAGTTCATCCGCCCTCGACAAAAACAGCTTCAGAACAGGCGACGCATTCGATCGACTGTAGCCGATCGCGAGATCGACGGTCGGCGCCTCGCCTACCAGCGGACGACTGACCACCGACCACGGCAGCAGATTATTCGCGTACTCGGGCATCAACGAAAGCCCGCGCGTCGACGCAACCAGCGACATCGCCATCGCAAGGTTATCGACACCATGCTCAGGCTTCGGATCGAGCCCATTCTCCTGCAGATATCGTGCGACCACATCGTGCAGCACGCGCGCCTTGTTCGACGCCATGATGAACGTCTCGCCTTCCAGATCCGACGGACTGATCGCTTGCTTCGCCGTCAGCCGATGGTCGCTCGGCATCAGCACGACAAGCTTCTCGCGATAGACGACGCGGTAATCGAGATCGAGCCCGGGCTCCCTGCGCACGAACGCAAGATCGAGCTTGCCGCGCGCCACGGCGTCGGCGAGGTCGGGCGAGTAGCCACTCGACACCGTCACGTCGATGTTCGGCAACTCGTCGCGCAACACCTGCATGGCGCGCGGCAGCCACGTCATTTCCTGACCCGTCAGAAAACCGAGCGCGAAGACCTGCTTGGCCGGACGCGACGCGCGCCGCGCGGCTTCGATGGCAGCGTCGACCTGTGCGAGCGCAAGCCGTGCGTGGTCGAGGAACGCCTTGCCCGACGCGGTCAACTCGACGCCGCGCGCGCTGCGGCTGAACAGCTCCGCCTTGACCTCGTCCTCGAGATCCCGGATCTGCCGGCTAAGCGATGGCTGCGACGTGAACAGCCGTTGCTCCGCGGCGACCGTGAGGCTGCCCGTTTCCGCTACGGCAACGAAATAGCGCAGATGGCGTAACTCCATGCTTCCTCCTGGTTCGTCCGTTTTGCACGCTTCACAAGCCATGCTTCTGGAGCATGCCCGCCAGCCTACAAAGTCTTTTTTGTTTTCGCAAGCGAAGGCTAGATTACATGCCAGCAATCACATCGCCCGATGCGGACGCCGACAAGACAAGTGTTGTAGCCATGCCTGCCTGTTATTGCCGGACGGCCCCGCCGATCAACTAACCGGAGCTTTGCCATGAACGACCTCGCTGGAAAAACCGCGCTTGTCACGGGCGCCTCCCGCGGCATTGGCCGCGCCATCGCGCTTGCACTCGGCCGCGCCGGCGCGCAAGTGCTCGTGCATTACAGCAGCAATGAAGCGGCCGCCGACTCGACCGTCGCCGGGATCGTCGCGGCCGGCGGCCACGCGCAGAAAATCGCCGCCGACCTGGGCGCCGCCGACGGTCCGCGCATGCTCGCCCAACGCGTGCGCGCCATCGTCGGCGGACGGCTCGACGTGCTCGTCGCGAACGCGGGCATCGCCAAGGCTGCGAGCATCGAAGACACGACGGTCGAAGACTTCGACGAACTCTTTGCCGTCAACGTGCGCGCGCCGTTCTTCCTCGTTCAGCAACTCCTGCCGATGCTATGCAAAGGCAGCAGCGTCGTACTGCTGTCGTCGCTGGCGGCGCGTGCGTCGGTTGGCGAGCTGGCCGCCTATGCCGCAACAAAGGGTGCCGTCGATACGCTCGCGCGGCACTTCGCATCGGCGCTCGGCGAGCGCGGCGTGCGCGTGAATGCGATCGCGCCCGGCGTCGTCGCAACCGACATGTCGAGCTTCGCGACAACCGATGCAGGCCGCGACTACACGCTGAGTCTGCAGGCGCTGAAGCGCGTCGCGCAGCCCGACGACATCGCCGGCGCCGTGACATTCCTTGCTTCCGACAAGGCGAACTGGATCACGGGCGACACGCTGCGCGTCGACGGCGGATCGAAGCTCTGACAAGCATGCAACACACGCAACGCATTCGATTCATACCAATTAATAAGGCATCCGAAATGACTGAAGCGAATCTGAAACTGTTCTCGTCGACAAACGTAGGCCCGATACAACTGTCACACCGCATCGTGCATGCGCCGATGACGCGTCTGCGTTCCGAATCCGACGACAGCCCGAGCGCGATGATGGTCGAGTACTACCGGCAGCGCGCATCGCAAGGCGGCCTGCTGATCACGGAAAGCGCGCATCCTTCCTACGACAGCCGTGGCTATCTCGGCGCGCCCGGCATCTATACCGACGAACATATCGAAGCCTGGAAGAAGATCACCGACGCCGTTCACGCGAAAGGCGCAAACATCTTCATGCAGATCGCGCACGATGGGCGCCAGTCGCACGTCGATCTGAGTTGGGGCAACGCGCCGATTGCGCCTTCTGTCGTGCCGTACGACACGACCGTGTTCACGCAAAACGGCTGGGTGCCCAACTCGCCGCATCGCGCGCTGGAAACCAACGAGATTCCCGCCATCGTCGACTCGTTCAGACGTGCGGCACAGCGCGCGAAAGCAGCCGGTTTCGACGGCGTCGAATTGCACAACGCGAATGGCTACCTTGCGGACACGTTCCTTCAGGACGGCACCAACAAGCGCACGGACGCCTATGGCGGCACGCTCGAAAAACGCACGCGCTTCTCGCTCGAACTCGTCGATGCATTCACATCCGTGTGGGGCGCGGACCGCGTCGGCGTGCGCGTGTCGCCGAGCGGCCGATGGGGGGCGATATCCGACAGCAACCCCGAAGCAACCTTCGGATATTTCGCCGAACGGCTCAATGCGTATGGCCTAGCGTATCTGCACGTGATCGAGCCGCGCGTGATGGGCACGGAAACGCTCGTCGAAGGTCAGGCGCCCGTCGCGTCGTCGTTCCTGCGCAAGATATTCAACGGCCCCATCATCGCCGCGGGCGGCTTCGACCGCGCTGGCGCCGAGCAGATCCTGCAACGCGGCGACGCCGATCTCGTCGCGTTCGGCCGATGGTTCTCGTCGAACCCGGATTTGCCCGAGCGCCTGCGACGCGACTTGCCGCTCGCGCCTTACCAACGCGACGCGTTCTGGGGCGGCAGCGAACGCGCGTACACCGACTTTCCCGCATACGACGACACCACCGCCGAAGCATCGAGCGATGAAACCGTCTGACTCAAGGAGCTGAGCATGTCCAGCAACAACACGCCGAACACAAGGTCCGTGAAGGTTCCCGGTCCCGATCACCCCATCACCATCGAACGCAACCCTTCGCGCGTCGTCGTCACGGTCGCGGGCCGCATCATCGCCGACACACGCGACGCTCTGACGCTGCGCGAAGCGCACTATCCGCCCGTGTACTACGTCCCGAGAAAGGATGTCGACATTGCACTGCTCGAACGCACGGAGCATTCGACGTACTGCCCATATAAGGGCGACGCCGCGTACTTCTCGATCCCGTCGGGTGGCGAGCACGCGATCAACGCGATCTGGACTTACGAGTCGCCGTATACCGCTGTCGAGCCGATTCGCGAACACCTGGCGTTCTACAGCGACCGTGTCGATTCGATCGAAGAACGTGAATAAGGAATCCACGTTTGGACGGAAGACTTTCTCACTGTTCTCGTTTCGCGAAGTATGAATTGACTTGCCGAGGGATTCTGCCCAGCACAATGTATGACTACACTTCGCTCTCGAATAAGCAAGCGTCACGATAAACCGTGATACCGGATGCGGAACTACTCGCACCGCTTTTTCCTTTCGCGATAGTCTCTTTGAACATGGACAGACTTCAGGCAATGACGACATTCGTGACCGTCGTCGAAACAGAAGGCTTCGCTTCTGCAGCACGCAGGCTCAAAACCTCGCCATCCGTCATCAGTCGCTTGATCAACGAACTCGAAGCGCATCTTGGCGTGCGCCTGCTGAACCGCACAACCCGCATCGTCAGAATGACCGATGCCGGTGAGAAATTTTTCGATGATTGTCGTAGCATCCTCGCGAAAGTGGACGCAGCGGAGCTGGCAGCGGTCAGCGCACACAGCACACCGCGTGGCCAGCTGACAGTGACGGCACCCGTAGTTTTCGGAAGAACCTATGTCACGCCAATCGTTCAGGATTATTTGACGCGCTATCCGGCCGTGACTGTGAGTTGCTGGTTTCTGGATCGAACTGTGAATCTCGTCGACGAAGGTGTCGATGTCGCGATTCGTATCGGGGAACTGCCCAATTCTTCACTTCAAGCGGTCGCGATCGGCAAAGTGCGGAGCGTACTCTGCGCCTCGCCCGCCTATCTGGAGGCACACGGGGAACCGCAACGTCCCAGTGACCTCATGTCTCATGTCGCCATCCAGTCGACGCCTTCAACGTCATCCCCCGAGTGGCGCTTTCGCGTCGACGGGAAGCCTGTAGTCGTGCCAATCCAGCCACGCCTGATCACCACGACAAACGACTCCGCGATGACAGCCGCCATGTCCGGACTAGGCATCGTGTGCCTGCTGTCTTGTCAGATTTCATCCGAGCTAGCAGAAGGACAGCTTCGGATCGTGTTGCCAGAATATGAACTTGCGACGCTCCCCGTGCACGTGTTGCACCGCGAGGGCAGGCATGCCAATCGGAAAGTGCGCGCATTCCCCGACCTCGCAATCGAAACATTCAGGGCGAAGGCTTCCCTGTGGCGCGCGTAGCGGCTCAAAGTTGAACTTGCCGAGTGGCAGTCGGCAGATCAACACAGAGGTCGACGCCGCAGGTGACGTGGCATCGTGTTTCCACTCATGCAAGCCGGGGCTCCATTGGACCGCACGGGAAGCGTGCGGTATCACGTGTTGCCTGCCTCAATTAGCGCGTTGGCACTCGGCATTCAAGAAGTCCGCGGCTGAGACGACTTTCGCGTATCCGAAACTCAACGCTGCCATAAACGCCGCATGTACCTGCAATGCCGGCACACTTACCCCGTTGAACTCGAGCGCGTGCGTTGCGCAGGCATCGTGGATCACCGTCGTGCTGTAGCCAAAGTCCACCGCAGCACGGGTAACAGCGTCGATACACATGTGGCTCATATTTCCCACTACCATCACCGTCTCGATACCTTGAGCATCGAGAATCTTCTTCAGGTCGGTCTCGCGGAATGGATTCATATGGTGTTTGACGATCACGAGTTCGCCAGGCAGATTCGCAGCCTTCGGATGGAGTTGAGCACCGTCGGTATCTGGCACGAAGAACGCCGCATCTTTTGATAGCGTTTCATGGCGGATATGCACGACCAGATCGCCGTTCGTCCTCGCGGACTCGATGATGTTGCGTGCGTTATCCGCAGCGGCGTCGACGCCATCCAATATCCACTTTCCTCCAGCGAAGTAATCGTTCTGAATATCGACCACTATCAGTGCTTGTTTCGTCATGTTTCCTCTACCTCGAACGGTCAACAAAGATTCGGGCTCCATAGGAGGCCGAATACGTAGCTGCAGCGCATTTAGGCCCCGACCAGATGGAAGGTGACCGTGGCGCAACGAACCCGATACTGCCCGATTCATCGGACTAGCGGAATAACCCGAATGAAGAATGCACCGTTCGCGTAACGAGATGAGTGAATCGGCGTTGTCGAACCCGCAATGTCGGAAATGCAAAACGGGCGACACAGAACGTAACCAGTCAGATTCCAGCAACGCCCTCCTTCGTTCGAAAAATGCCACGGCCACCAGCCCATACCAGCGTTCTCGTTACGAGAATGGTCTTTTCTGGTCGAACTCGTTTCTGGAATTCTGGCGATCGCCCATACTCGGCGCCATCAATTACGAACTACGTGATTTCGAGTATCACCAGTGAGATTTCCATGACTACTGCAGCGACAACCAACGTTACCGAGATCGACTTTTACTATTGGCCCACGCCAAACGGCCAGAAAGTTGCCATCCTCCTCGAAGAAACCGGTGTGACTTACCAGATACACCCCGTCGATATCGGCAAAGGAGTACAGCTAACCGCCGACTTCGAAAAGATTTCGCCAAACAACCGGATGCCGGCCATCGTGGACCGTCAACTCGACGCATCGGTTTTCGAATCCGGTGCAATCCTGTTGCATCTCGCGGAAAGGACGGGTCAGTTCATTCCTGCCACCCCGAATGGTCGCGTTGAAGTCCTGCAATTGTTGTTCTGGCAAATGGGCGGTCTCGGGCCGATTTTGGGCCAAACGGTCTTCTTCCGTACGTACGCATCAGAACAACTGCCTTTGGCAATCGAACGGTTCACCAGGGAGGCGGGGCGGCTCTACGGCGTTCTGAACAAGCGGCTGGCCGACCGTGAATACATTGCGGGGGAATACTCGATTGCTGATATGGCGGTTTATCCATGGGTAACGCAACATGCCGCGCAGGGAATCGCGATGGATCGCTTCCCCAATGTCGCACGTTGGCTCGAACGCGTCGCCGAACGACCCGCCGTCAAACGCGCCTATGCGCTGGCTGAAGCAGTACGCCCCGCGCAACTGACAGATGAGCATCGCAAGCAGTTGTACGCCCAGAAGCAGCCCACAGTTTGATTCACTAAAGATGAGACGGATGACACACTCGCCCAAATCTTTCTGTCAATAATCAATTTCGTAATACTTACTTTATTTAACTTAAATCCAAAGGAGCTGAAAGTGTTTTTTTCGAACAACGTCAAACGCATGACGATCGCCGCCGCGATTGTGGTCACGATCCCCGCGCTCGCCGCTGCGGCCGGAGGAAACTCGGACCTCTACGCCGACAGCTCCAAGGTCGTGCCGGTTACTGAACTGAAGTTCTATCAGGACAAGGAAGGTCTGACGGTCGCCAACGGTTGGGGCGATCCGGCAAACGGCGCCCACAGCAATTACATCAAGATGCCGGGTGGCACAGCCAGTGGCGTACACACGCACACCTACTCCTACTATGGCGTCGTCATTGCTGGCGTCGTTGCCAATGAACCCCCGGGTTCGAAGCAGGATCACCCGCTAGCGGCAGGATCGTACTGGTATCAGAAGGGCGGCGAGCAGCATGTCACAAAGTGCATTTCGCAGACTGAATGCATCTTCTTCGTCACATCGAAGGGCGCATTCGATTATCTGCCCACCAAGTGAATTGACACCGGTCGACTGTTAGCAAGGGCTAGCCACCATCAGCGTTGGAATTAGCCCTGTCGCATGGCCGGCGACAGACAGATCCTAGCAACCATATCGTCGCTTCCTGAAGTCGAAGGCCATCGTTGTTGCATGCCTGACAGGCATGCCGTCCAGCCTGGAAAGTCTTTTTCAGCAACACGCAAGAAGCCTAAATTGGGCTCCGTCATGCTCATCGAGCAGCACGCCACAAGCGATGTGTCGTGAACGTACCTGACTGGAGCCTCAAATGAATCAACCCGTCGTCCTTATCACAGGTGCCCTGTCGGGCATCGGTCGTGCAACCGCCTTTGCGTTCGCTCGTGCAGGAGCGCGCCTCGTCGTGTCGGGCCGTCGTGCCGCCGAAGGCGCAGCGCTCGAAGCCGAATTGCGCGAAACCGGCGCGGAAGCTTTCTTCGTCAAGACGGATGTGCGCCACGACGAAGAAGTCCACAACCTGGTCGATCAGACCGTCGCCCGATACGGCAGGCTCGACGTAGCCGTCAACAACGCTGGAACTGAGGGTCGATCGGGGCCCGTGATCGAGCAGACCGCGGACAGTTATGCCGACATGTTCGACACCAACGTCCTCGGGACGCTGCTGAGCCTCAAGCACGAACTGCGGGTAATGACGGCTCAGCGGGCGGGCAGCATCGTCAACGTGTCATCCACGATGGGCGCGCGCGGCGCGGCGGGCGCATCACTTTATGTCGCGAGCAAGCATGCTGTCGAAGGCCTGACGAAATCGGCGGCCCTCGAAGCCGCTGCGTTTGGTGTGCGCGTCAACGCCGTCGCGCCGGGGCCCGTGCAAACGCCGATGCTCGACCGTCTCACGCAGACATCCGAGCGCAAGGCCGCGTTCCTCGACACCGTGCCGCTCAAGCGCGCCGGCACCCCGGACGAAATCGCCGAGGCGATCGTGTACGTGGCATCGGCCGGCTTCATGACGGGCGAGGTGCTGCGCGTGAATGGTGGCCGGACAGCATCCTGAGTCATGCTTTTCAGGCATGCCTCACAGCCTATAAAGTCTTTTTCGAAAGAGTTCGACGCGCCTACATTACGTTGCAGGACGGCGATACACGAAGCACAGACGGACGAGCCAGCCGCAGCACCCCAGAGATAGCCCATACGTTTCAGCTATATCACGCCGCAATGAACTGCAACGGATTTCGCAAAGGACAACCGCCATGACCCGCCATACTCATCAAACCGCGCCGACCCAGTTCGTCGAAGCGAACGGCGTCCGTTTCGCGTATCGCCGCTTCGGCACGCCGAACGGCGAGCCGAACAGCGTGCCGCTCGTGATGAACATTCACTTCACGGGCACGATGGACCATTGGGACCCCGCCGTCACCGACGGCCTCGCGCAAAACCGCGAAGTGATCCTGTTCAACAACGCCGGGATTTCCAGCAGCTCGGGCACCGTGCCGGAGTCGATCGAAGAAATGGCCGCCAATGCCGCTGCGTTCGTCGAAGCGCTTGGGCTGAAGCAGGTCGACGTGCTCGGCTTTTCGATGGGTGGCCTGATCGCGCAGCAACTCGCGATCACAAAGCCGCAACTGGTGCGCAAGGTGATCCTCGTCGGCACTGGTCCGCGCAGCGGCGAAGGCATGACGTCGCTCACGCCCGAAGCGCAGGACATCTTCGGCGCATCGTATGCGCATCCCGACGACTTGTGGCTGCGCGTGCACTTTGCACCGTCCGAAGCGAGCCAGGCAGCAGGCCGTGGCTTCGTCGAGCGCTTCCGTCTGCGCACTGAGAACCGCGACCCCGAAGCCAACGACAAGGTCGCGCCCGCGCAACTCGCCGCGCTTGCGAAGTGGGGCGCGCCGCGCGAGAACCCATACGACTATCTCGACGCGCTCAGGCAGCCGACACTCGTCATCAACGGCGACAACGACGTGATCATCTATTCGATCAACTCGTGGATCCTGCAGCAGCACATCCCGAACGCGCAACTGATCATCTATCCGGACGCCAATCACGGCTCGCTGTACCAGTACCCCGAACGCTTCGTCGCACACGTCGATCAGTTTCTCTCAGAAGCTGCCGCACGCAACGCGTAACACGCTCTCATCACATTCAACGGAATCTCATCATGAACAACCTGACAGGCAAAACCGCGCTCGTGACAGGCGCATCCCGCGGCATCGGCCGCGCCACGGCCATCGCGCTCGCACAAGCAGGCGCGCGTGTGCTGGTCCACTACAGCAGCGCAGAACAGGCCGCCGACTCCGTCGTCGACGCGATCCGCGCGGCAGGTGGACAGGCCGACAAGGTCGCGGCCGATCTACGCGACGCGAACGGGCCGCACGAACTTGCGAAGCGCGTGCGGTCGCTGACGGGCGAGCGTCTCGACATCCTCGTCGCGAACGCGGGCATTTCGAAGGCCGCGCCGATCGAAGAAACGACCGTCGAAGATTTCGACGACCTGTTCGCCGTCAACGTGCGCGCGCCATTCTTCCTCGTGCAGCAGTTGCTGCCCGTGCTGGGTGAAGGCAGCAGCGTCGCGTTGCTGTCGTCGCTTGCGGCGCACGCGTCCGTCAACAACCTGTCCGCGTACGCAGCGACCAAAGGCGCTGTCGATACGCTCGTGCGTCACTTCGCGTCCGCGCTCGGCGAACGCGGCATTCGTGTCAACGCGATCGCGCCGGGTGTCGTCGAAACGGATATGTCGAACTTCGCGAGGACAGACGCCGGCCGCGACTTCACGCTGGGCATGCAGGCGCTCAAGCGCGTCGCGCAGCCCGACGATATCGCGGGCGCCGCTGTGTTCCTCGCGTCCGACGACGCACGCTGGATCACAGGCGACACGCTGCGTGTCGATGGCGGATCGAAGCTCTGATCGGGTTGAGATATCGCCAGGACGCTCGCCTTTCGGGCTAAAGCCTTCGGGAGCGAGTCCAACACTTTCTATCGATTTGGAACAAAACATGAATACCGAACTCACGCTTTACGAATCAAAGGCTTCTCCGAACTCTCGCCGCGTGCGTATTTTTCTTGCCGAGAAGGGCATCGAGATCCCTACTAAAACAGTGAACCTTGGCGAGAAAGAGCAATTCTCCGCTGCGTATGTAGCGATCAATCCTCGTCGTCAGGTTCCTGCGCTCGTTCTGCAAGACGGCACGACTATTGGTGAAGTCCCGGCAATCTGGCGCTACGTCGAAGAAGCGTATCCTGCGAAGCCCGCTTTGCTGGGCACGACACCGCAACAGAAAGCGCTGATTGCAATGTGGGAACGACGCGCCGAACTCGACGGATTTGCGGCAGTGATGGAAGGTGTGCGCAATGCCGTGGCCGGCCTGAAGGGTCGTGCGTTGTCAGGTCCGCATGCTTACGAGCAGATTCCTGAGATCGTCGAGCGCAGCCAGCTGCGTGTGGCCAACTTCTTTGCCGACTTCAACGATCGTCTCAAGCAAGCGCCGTTCGTGGCGGGTGACGAATTCTCGGCGGCCGACATCACGACGCTGGTGACGATCGACTTTGCAGCGGGCGGTATGAAGATGAACGTTCCGGCGGAATTCGACGCGCTGCAGGCGTGGTACGACAAGGTGTCGACCCGTGCTTCTTCGAAGGCTTAGAGAACTGCGTAAGTACTCTTCGGGTCGAAATGGCGGTGTCTGAGTTTTCAGGCACCGCCATAGCATGCCAATTCGCAGGCACTAAAGCGTTGTCGAATAAATGCCGTTAATAGCAACGCGCCGCCACACACGGCCATAGCGTTTAATTTCAAAAGCACCAGATCCCCGACAACCCGTCATACTTCCATCTTCGCCGCGGACGGTCCCGGCACCCCATGCGCGGATTTATCTGGAGCCCAGTTGCCAATGAGTTCTTCCCCGGTCATCCCGTTCGCCCAAAACAAAACGAATTCCGGCGGGTTCATCGGCGCCGCGCCTGCATTCCGTCAACTGGTCCGCCTGATCGATCGCGTCGCGCCCACCGATCACGCCTTGCTCATCTTCGGCCCAACAGGTTCAGGCAAGGAACTGGTTGCGCGCCGCGTGCATATGCGCAGCGCGCGTCACGACCAGCCGTTCGTCGACGTGAACTGCGGCGCGATTCCCGAGCATCTCGTCGAAGCCGAACTATTCGGGCATGTGAAAGGCGCATTCACGGGCGCTGCGGAAAACCGTCAGGGACTCTTTCAGCAAGTCGGCAAGGGCACGCTGCTGCTCGATGAAATCGGCGAGTTGCCGCTCGCCCTTCAGCCGAAACTGTTGCGTGTGCTCGAAACGCGCACCTTCCGTCCGATTGGTTCTTCGACCAATCTGCGTTTTGAAGGGCGCGTCGTCGCGTCGACTCACCGCGACCTGCGCGAGCTCTCGCGCGAAGGTCGTTTCCGGGAAGATCTGTTCTACCGGCTCGCGGTCTTCGTGCTCGCCGTGCCCGGACTCGAACAGCGCGTCGAGGACATACCCGCGCTCGTTGCGCATTTCGCTTCGCAACAGGCGCGGCATCTGGAGTTTTCGCCCGCTGCCGTGCGGCGGCTCAGCCAGCACGCGTGGCCCGGCCACATCCGGCAGTTGCGCAATCTGATCAGCCAGTTGAGCGTGCTGGCCGAAAATACCCTGATCGACGTCGACACGCTCGAACCGTTTCTCGCCAACGAAGGCGCCGGGCCGGTTTCGCGCGCGAGCCTCGCCGACATGCTGCTGCAACTCGACGGACGCAACAAGCTGGCCGCAGCCGAAGATCTGCTGATCGACCGCGCGCTCGAACGGACGGCGGGCAACAAGAGCGCCGCCGCCACTTTGCTCGGCGTCGGCCGCAAGACTATCGAGCGGCGTCTGAAATCGCGTGAGGAGCATCACCGCGAGGCCCGCAAGTGTCTTGAGCATGCGACTGCGCTGATCGAAGAGTCGCGCTTCGCGGAAGCCATTCCCCCCTTGCGTCGCTGCCTCGACGTGCTGCAGGCCAATCCCGATCAGGACGCGGTGCGCCGCCTGCAGTTCGATGCTTACCGGCTGCTCGGCATGAGTCTGCGCAGCGTGCACGGCTGGCTTTATGCGGAAGCCACCGCATGCTATGCGGCCGCGCTGTCGATCGGCGAAGGCATCTGCGAACCGGCCGAAATCGCTGCGATCCAGTTCGGCGTCTGGACGACGCAATTGACGACGCTGCAGCTCAAGCAGGCGCGCGCGACCGCGCAGGACATGCTGCAGCGTGCGCAGAACAGCCGCGACCGCGTGTCGCTCGACGAAGCCCACGTCGCGATGACCAACACACTCTTCTGGCTCGGCGACAGCGAGGAAGCGCTGGCCTGTCTTGCGCGCGGCAATCTGCTCGGCGTGGGGCGCAACGACACGCGCACCGGCTCGCAGGGGATCGACCTCGCCAGCCTTGCACTGACCTTCGAGGGGCTCGCCGCGTATCAGATCGGCGCATTCGGGCAGGCGCGGCGCGCGATGGAAATGCTGATCCTGCGTTCGTCGGAACCCGGTCCGCACGCGTTCGCGCATGCCGTCAATCTGCAGGGCGCTTCGTGGCTCGCGTGTCTGTTCGATGACGCGGACCGGCTCGGGAGTCTGTCGAGCGAACTCGAATCGGTGTCGATCGCAAACGGCTTCGCGTTCTATCGCGGCGTAGGTCAGATACTGCGCGCCTGTCATCTCAGCACGCTCGGTCATTCGGATGAAGCGGAAACCATCATGCTCGACGGTTACGACAATCACGTCGTCTGCAATGGCGGTGCGCTGTTCTACTCGTTCATGGCGTGGCAGCACGGCGAACTGCTGCTGCGCGCGGGCCGCGCGCAAACCTGCGAGGCGATGCTCGCCGGCGCCGTCGATGAAACGCTGGCCCGCCAGGAACGCGTGTATCTCGGCGAACTGCTGGTCACGCGGGCGCGGGCGCAGTGGGCGCTCGGCGATCTGACGGCTGCGGAACAGGGTCTGCGCACCGCCCTGTCGACGGCGCTCGCGTTCGGTTCCGTGCCGGCGCGCGTGGATGCCGCACGCTATCTTGCGGACCTGCTTCGATCGACGGGACGCCGCGCGGAAGCGATCGACACGCTCGAACGCGGATTGCGTACTTTGCCCACGGACCGGACCAGCCGGATTGCCAGCGCGGTGGCGTTGCTTTCCGAACTGCGTCACGAGGTTTCTCTCGGCAACGCGTAATCGGCGCCCTGCGGCGTCTGCGCTTCGATCCGGCACAGCTCAGTAGGCCGTGCCGCCGGACTCCTTTCCTTGCCCGCTCTGCCGGACGGCTTCGTCCGGCCGACGGCGCTCGCCTGCCGACTCGCCTTGCGTATGGACGATATCGGCGCATCACCGTGGCCACGATCGCCCATTGGCCACAATCGTCCATCTCCATTTCGATCGGTGGTCGGAATCGTCCACTCCTTCGCGTCGAGCACCGGGGTTTTCCCGCTGCCATTGGCTCTGGCTGCATGGCACAACGCTTGCTGAACAGGTGGGCTGATCTTGCAGCGTCCGAGCACCCAATCGATAGGGCCGTGCTGTTGTTGTAGTCGTAGATGCAGGTGGCGACGAATGGCTTCCAGAGAGAAGCGCGTCGCTTCACCCCGAAGCTTCCGGAGGCGCTCCGGCAAAGAACAATTCCGCATGGACCACTGCGCTACCACATTTGACGTTTGCTACGTGCCGCAACGCCTGGCACGCGACGACACCTGCACGGAATCGCAAGCAGCCATGGTCAAGCGGGTGCATCGCTATGTCGACGCGCATCTGTGCGACGATCAACTCTCACCCGAAAGCGTACTGAGCGCGCTACAGCTTCCGCGCTCGACCCTGTATCGCCTGTTTCAGCATGAGGGCGGCCTCGGCGCCTACATCCGCGATCTCAGGCTGCGCCATGCGGCCGATGACCTCATCCGCTATCCGCACGCGCTGGTGCTGGAGATTGCCTTCGGACTGGGCTTCAAAAGCGCGTCCGTCTTTACGCGTGCGTTCCGGCGCGCTTATGGAATGGCGCCGCAGGAATATCGCGCTCTGGCTTGCAAATGAATTAAGGCTCGATGCCGCCGCCCTCATCGACGGGCGACTTCAGCATCTCCGAACAGACCTTCAGTACATCGCGCCAGCTGACGATTCCCACTGGCCTCGACCCGCCGTCGACAATCGGAATACAAGAGATGGGATGCGCCAGAAACAACTGGATGGCCTCGCTCACCTCGGCGTCCGGGCGCAGCGTAATGGGCTTGCGGCTCATGATCTGATGCACGCGCCGGCTCAGCGTGCCGATATCGCGCTGGGTTTCAACCACACTGTCGATAAACGGGCTCAACGCGCGCAACAGATCGCGGTCGGACACCACGCCTTGCAGTTCTCTATCCTCAACGACGAGCAGGTGATGAAACCCGGATTGCTCGAATATGTCCTTGACGGTGTCGAGCGTGTCGTCGAAACCGACCGTTACGACGCGCTTCGTCATCAGATCTTCTACTTTCATCGTTGAACTCTCTGTTATTGCGGGGAAACAGGTGCGGCATGGGACCGCGCGCCCGCTCCAGTCGACTGTCGCCGGTTCACCGTCCCACTAGTCGATTAACGGCAGCCGAAATGGAAACTCCAGTCGAGGGGCCAGAATTGGGGCGTTCCTTCATGCAGGAGGAATGCGTGGCCGCCGCCAGCGGCATCCCAAGGAGCAATGCATGTTGACTCGCGAAGCCATCCCTCAAGTTCTGTCGCGTACTTCCGAACTGTTGTCGGCCGATAATCTGGAGGGGGCCCCTCAGAAAACCTTTCACCATGTCATCGACATCTACCTCAAGGATTCCAATGCCTTCATGAATACGTATTTCGCCCGTTACTTCGAGTGGCAGGGCGTCTGTCGGGAACGCTGGTTCCATGAGTGCATTCACAACAATCTGCT
Source organism: Paraburkholderia hospita (assembly GCF_002902965.1). Taxonomy (GTDB): domain Bacteria; phylum Pseudomonadota; class Gammaproteobacteria; order Burkholderiales; family Burkholderiaceae; genus Paraburkholderia; species Paraburkholderia hospita. The sequence continues at coordinate 2,117,855 of NZ_CP026107.1, forward strand.
GGCCGCAGGGGGCACCTTTGTCACGAAACGCGCGCATCAGGAATACGTGCAGGAGACGTTTCCGTTCCAGCGCGTCGACTGCTACCTGAACACATTCCAGGTCCGGCAATGTTCGGCGTATCTGCTGTTCCGTTTCTGCGTGGACGGACGGCCTGTGTCGCACGGATATCAGCAGATTCTGTTTGCCGGAATGGACAAGCGGATCCGGCGTTTCCCGGAAGGAATCATCGAGCGGGTCAAGGAATATGAAGTGATCCTGCCGTCCGTCACGAACTAATTGATTCCACCCTGCCCGGCGCGCGAGCGCCGGGCCCGTGCCGGCGGATCGTGTATTGCGCGGTCCGCCGCCGAACCCGGCTCCGGCAATCTGAGGGTGAACGTAGTCAGCACGCCCGGTGTCGATGCACACGAGATCGTGCCGCCGAACGCGTCGCACACTCGCCGGCAGAAATCGAGTCCCATGCCGCCTGCGTGTCCATGCGCCTTGGTCGAATAGAACGGATCGAAGATATGCGGCAGCACGTCGGCCGCGATACCCGGACCGGTATCGTTGAAGTGAACAACACAAAAACCGCCATCGCGCCCCGCGCTGATCGTGATGCTGCCCGAGCCACTCGACTCGATCGCGTACAACGCATTTTTCAGCAGGTTGAAGATGACGAACACGAATAGCGAATCCGTGCCGGAGAATCGCAACTGCGCGTCGATCGGGATGACGGAGACGCGACCGCGCTCGCCCGGCAAGAACGGATAGCGATCTAGCGCCGATTCGACGCAGTGCCTGATCGACTGTGGGCCGAAGCTCCGGCGATCGAGCCGGTCCAGTGTGAACGACGCAAGCGACATCTCGACGACGGTACTCGTGCTGTCGATCTGACGGCGAATCGCCCGGGTGAGCGTGGGCAGTCGCTCGGACTGCCCCGGATAAAGCCCGTTGACGAGCAACTGGTGCCGCACGGCAAGCTGATATCCGCGCAGCAACTCCGGCAGCGCGTTGCCGAGTTCATCGGCATGCATGCCGATCACTTCGAGCGGCATCGCGACTTCTTGCGCGACCGTCGCGGCGAGAAAGTACTGCCGCATCAGCCCATGCCGGACAATGGTGATGGCGAGAATGCCCAGACTGACGGCAATGAAGATGACGCCGGGCGGATAGAACACATAGCCGTAGTTGACGGCATAGTCGCTCGCCGCTAAAGAATAGAGGCACAAGCTCACGAGACAGAGACCCAGCAGGCGCCGTCTGTGACGGGCACGTGCCTGACGCCTCGACACGATCAGCAGCCATCCGCTGCGAACGGCGAGCAAAACGGTCTGCATCACGTGCACTGGGTGCAGTCGCCCTGCACGCGGATAATCGCCGAAGAAATGAACGCCGAAACCGGCTACCACCTCGTCGCTCGTCACCAGCAACACCGCGAGGATCACGCACAGCGCATACGACGCCATCAGCAGAGGCCGCTCGTCGCGCCGTTCGACGAGTTCCGTCACGAAGTGATAGAACGTCGTTGGCAGGAACAGGATGAAGAAATAGCCCGCCTTGACCAGCACGCCGGCCGTTTCGGGGCTTGTGGTCTGAAACAGGAACGCCCACGTGCCCTGCCACGCGAAGGTCGCCATGCACATCATTGCGAACGGCGTCGACAGACGCGTCACGCCTTCAGTCAGCAGGACGTAGACACCGAAGCCCAGGAACAGCGCGGATACGAACGCTGGCAAGGTCGAATACATAATGCCTTATGTGTGTTTCGCCGCTGATTGTTCCTCGGCAGGCTGGACGGGTCGAGATGCAGCAAGCTCAGTTAGCAAGATCAGCCAACAGGCCGACAACGTTTGCCTGAATGTCGTCAAGCGACTCGCGTTCCCCGTCAGCACAGCGGCGTTGTTGTTCTCGGTCGCACTGGCAGCAGTGTTCGTACCAGACCGCTGGCGCTTTTTCGTTCCCGCGGTGCCACGATTTTAGCGCAACATTTCGCCGGCTCCGTGCCGGTTATGGCAACCCGTTTGCGCAATAGGCTCCGAAGCCCGGACGTTCGCTCAGGCGCTCGAAGTACTCCGATACGGCAGGGAATTGCGTATGTTCGAAAGGCGTGCTGAACCAGCGGTTGACCGACAATCCCACGGGAATGTCAGCGAGCGAGAACTGCTTTCCGGCAACGAACGCGCCGGTTGCCCGCAACTGTCCGTTCAATATGCGCATGTGCGCCGTCCAGCTGGCGATCGACGTCGCGATCGCCTTCTCCGCCTGATGCACAGCCGATTGCCGGACCAAGGCGAGAAACGCGTAGCTCCACGAGCGGTTGAGGTCCGTTGCCTGCCAGTCCATCCATTGATCGACGGGCGCGCGCATCAGCGGATCTGCCGGATAGAGGTGCGCGCCGTCGTAGCGCGACGCGAGGTAGCGGATGATGGTGTTCGACTCCCAGAGAACGAAGTCTGCGTCCTTGATGACGGGCACCAGACCGTTTGGGTTCAACGAGAGAAACTCTGGGGTCTGCGTGGACTGGAACCCGGTTCCCCAATCCTCCCGCTCGAAGGGAAGATTCAGTTCGGCGCAAGTCCACAGCACCTTTCGAACGTTAATGGATGACGCCTTTCCAAGGATCTTGAGCATGCGAAAGTGAAGGGGTTTGAGTGCGATGAGTCTAGGCTCAGTGCGATAGATGGTTCAAGACACAGTTTGATGAACCAGCCCCGTTCCACTTTGCGTTGTCATCGCGCACGGCTTTTCGCGTCCACAGTTTGACCCGTGGCGCCTCAACTGACCTTCAGCGCCAGCTCGGTTCCGCGCTTGATCGGCAGAGTAATCGAAATGAAACCGTTGGCCGGGTCGCGAATGTACTCAAGGAAATCGGGCTCGGCATTGTCGTTCAGGATGTATCCGCCGACGCGCAACTGCGGCGCAATCAGCTCGACCACCGTCCGCGCGAGCGACGGCCCATCCGGCAACGGCCAGCCGTCGATCAACGCAAAGTCGATCGGACCGCCCACGTCGCGCAGCGTTTGCCGCGCATCGCCGATACGGATATCGGCATATTGCGCGAGCCCTGCCTCAGTCAGATTCTGACGCGCGATCTCCGCCTTCGAAGCAACCAGCTCGGATCCGATCACCAGTCCGCCGCCGTTGTCGCGCATGGCCGCCGCCAGATACAGCGCGGACATGCCGATTGAAGTTGCAAAGTCAACGACTCGCGTGGCGCGCATCCCGCGACAGAGCACGTACATCAACTCGCCCTGATCGGGATGAATCGAAAAGCCGTAGTCGGCGAAAGCCTCCGGATCGTTGCCCGACGGCCCGCCAAACGCCTCGCGCCCAGGAAAGCGGCGCGACGCGTTCAAACGCTGCAGCACCTGATTGACGCGTTCGTCCTTGATGGGACTGACGGATGACGTGGATATAGGCATGTCTCTCATGAAACGGCTCCTTGATGGATCGCGGCAGCGCGCATCAGGCGACGCCACGACGATCGGGTTGCATAGGGAAGCGTGCGCGCAATTCGCACACAGGGGACTGGCTTCGATTTTCGAGCCTTGTTCCCCGTATGCGGCTTACTGATCCTTACGGCGCGCTGTCATCCGATCCAGCCTCATAAGCGCCGCTATTCACGCGCAGACGCGCCATCTGGCGCCCGGTGTCGCCCACAAACCGCCTCGCGCGCTCGAATCTTCGCGATCTTCGGTCTTCCACCCTCGTAATACACCGAAAAAATTACAACTTACATGGTTATCGAGAATCATTTTCATCTATGGATAGCATTCACCCGCTTTCGGTTTGGCAACGAACATCCAACAGCGAACCAACACGGGGAATGGAATGCGTTTCAAACGCATCGCTGATGATCGTCTCGGGATCGACGCTGTTTGCGCGCTTCGGTGCGCGCGCCGATGAGGCCATCGCGTGCGCGGCGTTCCTCGGCGCAATGACCGTCACGGTGCTCGTGTATCGGCTTGGTTCATCGCAAGGACGCGTGCAACTGTCCGTGTTGCTGCTTTCGGGCATCGCGGCCAACGCGCTGGCTGGCACGATCATCGGCATGTTGAGCTACGTCGCCTTGGCTTCATTGGTCTCGTTGCGCCCCACTGCGTGCGGCTCGCATGCGGTCCCGACCTGCGACGCGTGCTGCCCGCCTCGGCCTTGCTTGGCGCCATTCTCACGGTACTCGCCGATCTCGCTGCGCGCACTATTGCAGCGCCCGCGGCCAACAGTCCACGGCCACTGTGAATTCGACGTCGTTCCCGACATAAAAAAAGACCCAGGAAGTTGCCCTCCTGGGTCCTTTGCAGACAGCTAGCTTCGACGCTTACTGTCCCGTGTATCCCACCGGCACGGTCGAATTGTTCTTCGCGACCGTCGCGTTGTTCGACACGATGTACTGCGGCACTTCCGTCAGCGTCAGCGACACCTGGCCGTTCGAATACGGAAGCGTCGTGACGTTGCCGTAACCGTCGATCTTCGTCACGTTGCCCGACGTACCCGCGTTATCGACCTGCAGCGAATAGCTCGTCGAATAGGTCGTGCTATACACGCCATTGGCGGGCCACTGGCTGTTGTTGTGCGTCCACGCGGCCGTCACGACCTTGCCGTTGTTCAGCTGCTGGAAGTCGTACACGAAGGTGCCCGAGGGCGTGTTCTTCACGCGGCCCAGCGTATTGGTGCCGTCGAGCACACGCGTCATCGTGGCAAACGCCATCGCTTCCGGCTTCGGCGAAAGGTTCGACGCACCGAACGCGCCCTGCGCATTGTTCAGGTCGAAGAACGAACCGTAGCCCACTTCACCCGGATAGTCGGCACCGTAGAACAGCGTCGTGAGCTGCGCGCCGCCGCCCAGCACGATGATGTGCGAGCGCACCCCAACGGCCGCATGCGCGAACAGCTGGTTCTGCGACGGCACGGTCGGACCATACGCCAGACCCGGATCGTAGCTCGTGCCCGCTTCCGTGAAGAACAGCTTCATGTTCGGCTTGCCGTTCTGCATCACCTGACGCAACTGCGTCATCTGATTGTCGAGCGCATTGGCCTGGTTCGCGGGACTCGGGTCCGAATCGTATTGCTCCGGCGGATGCGCCGGGTACGTACCGGCATTCCAGTAACCGTGAGTCGAGACGGCGTCGATGTAGTTCCACAGGCCGAGCGCGCCGAACTTCTGCAGATAACCCGTCGTGCAGGTCGTGCAGTTCGCTGCGAACGGATTGCCCGTGCCCATCACGACCGCGTTCGGATCGGTCGAGTGGATGCCCTGGTACGCAGCCTTGTACATCGCGACGAAGTTCGCGTCGCTATCGGCCCAGCCGAGACTCGGCTCCCACGTCACCTGATAGTAGTTCTTCTGCTGGTTCGGGTAGTTCGCCGCGCGGATCAGGCTCGTGTCCGTGCCGACCTTCGCCATGAAGTTCTGGTACTCGGTCAGATCCTTCGGTGCGTAATAGCTGTCGGTGAACTGGCCCGTCTTCGAATTCCATGCAGGAATGCCGTCGAGCCGCACGATACGCATCTGATCAGGATTGGCCTTATAGAACGGATCGAGATCGTTCACGTTGGGCGTGTACGTGTTCGGACCATTCGGCTCCATCTGCGACTGCTGACGATTGTCGATCGTCCACGTAATGCCCAGTGCGCGCAGTGCCGCGATGTTGCCGTTGAACCCTTGCATGCCGAAGCGGTGCTGGTCCTGGTGCGCATACGTGACCGTGCCGAGTGCCGACGTGAGATTTGGCAGCACGCCAAACGTCGCGATACCCGTCGGGCGCGTGCCGCTATGCGGCAGCGTGCCGCCATTCGCGCGCAGCGTGGCCGTGATCGCGCCATAGCCCGACCATGTCGACTTGCACGAGATCGTGTTGGTCTGCACGCCAGCGCTGACCGGGAAACTGCCCTGCGTCTTGATCGCGCCATTCGAATCAGCGATCGACCAGATCACGGTATCCGCGTTCGGCGAGTTCGTCGTGACCGTGAGGTTAAACGGCGCGTTGTTCTGGAACACGCGCAGGCCGTCGGTGGTCGGCGTGTCGGCCGTGATCAGACCGTTCGCCGTGCCGCCAGCCTTTTGCACCGGCGCTCCACATGAGAGCGCCGCGCTGGACGAAGGTGACGGTGCGGGCGCGGGCGTCGGAGTGGGCGTCGGCGTCGGTGTGGGAGTCGGCGTCGGTGTGGGAGTCGGCGTCGGTGTGGGCGTCGGTGTGGGCGTCGGTGTGGGCGTCGGTGTCGGTGTGGGCGTCGGCGTCGGCGTCGGCGTCGGTGTGGGAGTCGGCGTCGGCGCACCGGCCGCGACCGCACGCACCCAGCATGCTTTTGCGTAGCCGTACGCAGGGTCCGTATTCGAAACCGCGCCGACATAGCAGCCAACGCCATTCGTAAACGTACGCGGCGCCGTCAGCATCACCGACGGCGCGTTAGGCGGCACAGCGCCGAACACGACAGAGCCCGTTCCGAGGAACGAGCAGTTGGCATTCTCTTTGCCGCACAGCGTGTACGACTGGCCTGCGACGGTAATCGTCGATGCCTGGGCGTACGCCTGCTCTGCACCAAACGAAGCCAGCACGGTTGCCGACGCAACCCCCAATAGTTTCCAATAACTCATCATTGTTCGTTGATCCCGCTGAAATCAGTTTTCCCCGAAAGTCCAGCAAGATCGTTGACTGATCGACCCGCTGTGGCGTTTTCGAATACAAAGAAACCGGCATCGGATATTTATTACGGATTACTTACTATAGTGTCCGAACATGAGCAGGACACGCATTCATGCAATCTCGCTTTCGATGACCGGGAACGTGCAGAGACCCCGCGCTAGCGCGGATAGAGTTCCCAATACACATCTGATGTCAGATCAGATGAATTGATAGACGAGTCGAGCCGATCCCTGAAGATCAGGAATCCTTAACTACGGCTGAGTCGTCTTGCGCGTTTTGACAGCAGCATGCCGTCGCGAACCCTTTCGGTTCGACGAAATCGATGTACATCTACGTGATACAGGCACGAACGAACGTCACATTTCCGCGGTCGACATCTACGCGTAACCTGCGAGCACGCGCCTGAACGAGACGAAACAGCACCTCTATGCGCAAGCGCCTTAGGTAGTAATTACTTCTACTCGATCCCTACCAAGTATTAATTACAGAACATTTCAAGGCAGACGAATTATAAACGTTTCATTCGTGTAACGTTGCCCGAAAAAATGCCAAAAGGTAATGTCGCCGGTAATTTCAGAGAAATTTTGAGATATGCTTTCGTGAAGTGGTATCGATCAGGGAAGATTCACCCGCTACCGCCCGCAAAAAGTAAATTCATGATCGATATGGATATTTTTTTAGCTTTTTCGTAATACAAATGCGCTATTTATGCGTTTTAATTTTTAGTGCGCACGACAATGGGGAAAATGATCGCTCCCGATTATCAAAATATCGGGCGATTATATGAAAATGCACCAGCGTGATTAAATGGGGCGCATCCGTCTCATTGATTATTGCGCGCCTGATCCCCGCAGGCTTTCATCGTTTCCGTTCTTCAATACCAATCTTGCGCAAGTTCGAAAGGCGACGTGACTCGATCCAGCACACGCCGCACTTTCGCGCGCGTCTCACTGACCCGGCTGATTCACTTTGCCGGTGTACCGATCAAGATGGATCTCGACATCCGGCTTGCGTTGCAGTCCCATCTCCATGAGCCTGCCGATATTGTGTTGTGCCGCCGGACGCTGCACGGACGCAATGAACGCATCCCACTCCTGACCGACTTCGGCATCAGGCGGCAAACTGGCGATATCGACAAGCTGCTTGATCTGCGCAAGCGACTGCTTGTCGAACGATGCGATACGCCGCGCCAACGTATCGACGAACGGGCCGAGTTGCGCATCCGGCAGCGCGATTCACATAGCCATATCGCTCCGCGAGATCGCCATTGATATCGTTGCCGCTCAACAGTATTTCCAGCGCACGGCCACGACCCATCAGGCGCGGAAGACGCGCCATCGGCCCGCCGCCCGGCACGAAGCCAGCGCCGATTTCGAATTGCGATAGAACCGCCTTTTCACGGCTAGCGAAACGCATGTCCGACGCGAGCGACAGCTCGCTGCCCACGCCCGTCGCCCGCCCGCGTATTTCGACGATCGACACGACAGGCGCCTTACTCAGACGAACCAGCATATCGGGCAACGGCGGCAAACCGGTCTTGCCGGGAGGCATACTCGTCGTTGCTTCCAGAGGCGGCACAAAATCGTAGTGAGTTAGAAAGAAGCCGTTGACAGCACTATCGAACACCACGACCTTCAGATTCGGATCATTCTCTATCTGCGTGATCACGCTGTTCAATTGCGGTATCGATTCCGGTCCAAAGATATTGAATGGCGGATGGTCGATCGTGACGCGCCAATAGGCTGGCGTCACACGCGTGATCCTGAACTCCTGCTTCGCATTGGACGCCTGCTGCGCGCTTTGAGCATTGGAAGGCGCGGCCGGTGCGTTCTGCGCGAGAACACGGTCATTGAAAAGCAGCGCGCCCGCGACGAGTGTCACCGCCATTCCTGTCAGCTTCATGATGGTTCGCCTTCTCTCGGACATATCGGTCAGAAGATTGACGTTGTGCTCGCAACGACCGTCCGCTTCAAGACGTCGTCCCGCCATGAATCGCGGCGAGCACCTCGCGGGTGAATCTCGGGTCGTCCAACTCGAGGTCTGCCGACAATCGCGCGGTCACTTCCTGCAGAAGCCAGCCGTTGCCGTCGGGATCACTGAACGATGCGTACGATGCGTAGCTCTTCCGGTCTGGATTCAGCCCAGCCTCCTGGCATTTTCCGTCGGCATGATGGAACACGCCGCCTACGTCATGAAACGGCTGGCTGACCTCGATGCCACGACGAATCAGTTCGCTCCGCGCAGCAACGATGTCCGACACGACGAGATGAATCCCTTGTACCGAGCCCGGTGTTGCCGCCGTCATATTCTTGCCGAACATGATCGAACATCCGGAGCCGGGCGGCGTGAACTGGATCACGCGATAGTCGCCCTCGCTGGATGTGAAGTCGAGATCGAGCCGCCAGTCCAGGTCGCCGTAGAAGCGCTTGGCGCGATCGACATCCGAGACGGGAAGGACGACGATTTCGATCTTCATGTCGAAACTGATGCTCATGGTTTGCTCCGTGGACACGTTGAAACCGGCTGGCGAAAATGGCGCTAGCTATCGAAATGCAATGTAGTCGCCGAAGCACCGGCATGTCGCTAATACCATGGTATTAGCGATTCATCAGGGAGCGAAAAGCTCGAACGCAAGCCCTTCAAAAAGCACTCATCCATACGATGGCTTGTTCGGGCGATACCATCGTATGGTTGCCACTTCACGGCACTGATGGCCGAGGATTACACCGCAATCGGCGTCGCAGACATCAGCGACGCAGCCGCTAGCTTGCGTGTGTATGGATGCGTTCTCGCGCACCAGAACCTCGTCGCCCCGAAGGACCCGAGCGGCGACGAAAAATTCCACCCCTTGTTTTAGGGGCTTGCCGGCGGTGCGATGATTCGCACCGCCGCTTTTCCGCTTTCACGTTTGCTTGAAGGGCAGCGTGCTGGAGAATGCTTCGAGTTCCATCGCGCGAGCCGCCAGTTGCGCGAGCTTCGGGAATGCAACCTGATTGACGACGTCGGGCATCATCGCCAATGACGCAGACTGGTACGTGATCACGACCAGTACGTCGGCTTGCGAGAGTGCGTCGCCGATCAGCCAGCCATCACCGGCTCTCGATTCGAGCATCGTGAATCCGGAGAGCGCCTGTTCGCGCAACGATTCGGTAATCGAAGCAATCTGGCGCTCGGGCGGCCGGATCGATTCGTCATAGATGTCGCTGAGCTTTCCATAGATCGCCGAGGCGATACCGATGAACTGCAATGCGTCGCGCCGTCGCGCGCCGCTCGTCGCGAGCAATGCGCGAGCGGGGCCGACCTCTTCGTGCAGATAGTCGATGATGCTTGCGCTGTCGTAGAGAATCTCGCCTTCGTCGAGCACGAGCGCCGGCACTTTCACCATCGGGCTGAACGGGCGAATAAGGTCCTTCTGCTCATACGCGTGATAGGGCAAATGCTCGAACGGTATGCCGAGCAGCTTCAACGTGATGCCAACCCGGCGCGTATAGCCGGAAAACCAAGGGCCAATAAGCTTCATTCCTGATTCCTCGCGATTCAATGTAGGGTCGTGTTCAAGCATTCAGAACGATTCCTTGAAGGGACGCAGATCGAGCTCATGCGTCCACGCCGAGCGGTGCTGGCCGTGAAGCGACCAGAACGCATCGGCGATCGCGTCGATATCGAGCAGTCCGTCCGCGCCCTTGTGCTTGACGTGCTCGGCGAAGCGCGTGTGCACGCGCTCCCCGTCGATGCCGCCGTCGATCACCACATGCGCGACGTGCAAGCCGAGCGGACCAAATTCGCGCGCCATGCTTTGCGCGAGCATGCGCAGCCCTGCTTTGCTCGACGCAAAGTGGGCGTAGTTCGGCATGCCGCGCAGCGCACCCGTTGCGCCGCTGAAAAGAATCGAGCCTCGGCCGAGAGGCGTAAAGCGCCGTGCAGCTTCGCGTCCCACGAGAAAACCGCCAAAACAGTTCAGCCGCCAGAACGATTCGAAGACGTCGGCTTCCATCGTGCGCAGGTCCAGCGGCTGATTGTTGCCGGCGTTGTACGCGACGAGATCGGCGCTGCCGCCGTTTTCGTCGGCCTGCATCGCGATGTCGAACAGCCGGATCACGTCGGCTTCGCGCGTCACGTCCATGACGACGGCGCTCGCCGAGCCGCCCGCCTCGACGATGCTCTCGCGAACGCGTTCGATCTTCGCTTCGGTGCGCCCCGCGATGATGACGTGGCGCCCCTCTGCGGCGAAGCGGCGCGACAGTCCCGCGCCGAGTCCGTGCTCCGGGCCGACTCCGATAACCACCGCCTTCGAGCGGTCCGTGGTATGCGTTTCTGCACTGATAGACATGGCTGTTTCCCTTTACAACGATTGCGATGAGAGAACGATACCTGGTGTGCTCGGAGGGATAAACCGCTGCTACGATTCCACATTGTTTCTCCCATGAAACAATGCAGGACATGAAAGGAGCGGGACCGTGGACAAGTTTCAGGCGATGCAGGCGTTCATCCGGGTGGTCGAAAGCGGTACCTTCACGAAGGCTGCGCAGATGCTCGACCTGCCAAAGACAGCGGTGAGCCGCCTGATTGCGTCGCTCGAAATCGAACTGGGCACGAAGCTTCTCAACCGCACGACGCGCAGAGTCTCGACGACGCCGGACGGCGCGGCGTACTACGAGCGCGCGCTGCAATTGATGGGCGATCTCGCGGAGCTCGAAGGCTCGATGTCGCACGCGAAAAGCAATCCGCGGGGACGGCTGCGCGTGGATCTGCCCGTGCCATTAGGTTTGTCCGTGATCCTTCCCGCGCTGCCGACGTTCACAGCACGGTATCCGGACATCGAGTTTCATTTCGGGCTTAGCGATCGCCCCGTCGATCTCATTGCAGAGAACGTCGATTGCGTCGTGCGTGCGGGGGAGATCTTCGATCAGTCGCTGGCGGCGCGGCAGATCGGCGCTGTCAGGCAGATTCTGTGCGCGACGCCGGCGTATTGGGACAGGCACGGGCGGCCTTCCCACCCTTCCGATCTCGAACAGGGTCATGTCGTCATTCGCACGATCGCTTCGCGCACCAACCGGCCCTTTCCGATCATCGTGGCGAAGAATGGCGAGCGCATCGAGGTGCAGAACCGACGCGGGCTCACGTCGAATGACATCATGGGCTGTCTGACGATGAGCCTCGCAGGTCTCGGCGTCGTGCATGCGCTAACGTTCTCCGCCAACACGCATCTTCGAAGCGGCGCGTTGGAAGCCGTCCTGAGCGACTGGGCATCGGACCCTGTGCCGGTTTTCGTCGCGTATCAGCCCAACCGGCACTTGAGCACGAAGGTACGCGTGTTTGTCGACTGGTTGGCGGAACTGTTTGCGGGGAATGAATCGACCGCGAGGGGCGAGCGCGGTACGGGGGCGTAGGCACGATCACGCGTGCACACCCACCGTGCGACGCTCCTGACGCAGCAGTACATCGCGGTAAATGCCGGGCCGGCATGCAAGCTCCTGGGGCGCACCATCATCGACCAGCCGCCCGTGCTGAATGACCACGATGCGATCGAAATTGTGCAACGTAGACAGCCGATGCGCGATCGCCACCACGGTGCGTCCTTTCATCAGCCGGTCCAGCGCGTCCTGAATCTTCGCTTCCGATTCACTGTCGAGCGCCGACGTCGCCTCGTCGAGCAGCAGAATCGGCGCGTTTTTCAGGAACGCGCGTGCAATCGCGATGCGCTGCCGTTGCCCACCTGAGAGGCGCGTCCCGCGCTCGCCGACATTGGTTTGCAAGCCGTCTGGCAACGAGCGGATCAGATCGAGGCTATTCGCGTTCTCACAGGCTTGCAGCACTTCGTCTTCCGTCGCATTCGGACGACCGTAACGCAGGTTGTCGAGCAACGAACGATTGAACAAGGAGATATCCTGCGGCACGACGCCGACCGCGTCGTGCAGGCTGCTCAGACTGATATCGCTTAGACGCTGGCCCGAAATGCACACGGCTCCCAGGCCAGGCGGTGGATCGAATGAGCGTTGCAGTAGTGCGAGGATAGTGGTTTTGCCCGCACCCGACGGTCCGACCAGACCGACACGCTGACCCGCGTCGATGTGAAGGCTGAAATGATCCAGCACGCGGCGGCGCCCAGGGTACGAAAACGTGACGTTCTCGAAGTCGATGTTCGCGTCGCGGATCTGCAAGGTCGGAACACCCACCGTCTCTTCCATCTCGCGCGGCACGAGCAGCGATTGCGCCGCCTCGGCAAGCCGCGCGAGATGCTGGATCATGCCCACGAGCGCCACGGCAAGATCACGCGTGCCATGCAGAATCGCGAAGCCGAGCGAGCTGACCAGCACCACGTCGCCGGTCGTCGCACGCTCCTGTGACCAGAGCCACAGCACCCAGCCGAGCAGGCAGCACGACAGCACCACCGTGATGACGGCATGCAGCAGCCTGAGTTTTTCGAGGTGCCGCAGACTTGCTTCGCGGGACGCCATTTCCTGCTCGAGGAAACTGCCGATACGCAGACATTCGCGCGCCGTCGCAACAAAGGTCCGCACAGTCGCCATATTGCCGATCACGTCCACCATCTCGCCGTCGACGGACGCGGCGCGCGACGCGAAGTGCACATGACGGTCGCCGCCCCGCTTCGCGAGCCAGAACAGAAAGGCGGTCATGCAGACGGAAATGGCGACGAGCGCAAGCGCCATCCACACGCTGATCCAGCCAATCAGCACAACGGACCCGATGACCGAAAGCAGCGGCGGCAGCGCATTCCACGCCGTCAGATTCTCGATCGTATACACGGCATTGGCCGTCGCGGAGATACGGCTTGCGAGCGTGCCGGGCTGCACGTTCGAGAAATAGCCTGTCGAATGGCCGATCACATAGCCGAACAGTTCGCGCCGCACGTCGCCGGTGACCTCGACGAAAGTCCGCACGCTTGCCCAGCCCGCGATGCGCCAGAACAGATTGTCGGCGAACAGCAGCGCGACGATGACAAGAAACGCGTGGACCACGTTCGCAGGATGCGCGCGGCCAGCGGGTAGCGCGTCGATCAGATTCCTGATCGCAAACTGGGACCCTAGCGAGCAACCGACAGCGGCAACGATGCCGAAGAGAATCACCGCGTGCTGCGCGGGATGCTGGCGAACGTAGCGGAACAACAGGCTCACGGGACTGGACGCGTAACCCGCAAGCTCCTGTGCGCGCCGCCTGCGCGTGCGCCCGGCTGGCGCGGCGCCCGCGGCCTTTGAACTCGGCATACCCATTGGTGACCGCTCCGGTGTTTCGCCCCGATGAAACGAGTCGTCGAACGCGCTAACAGTCAAACGACTCATTTGCCGAACAGGCGGCGAATCGGTCAAGCATACGCTGTTCCCGCGCCTGGACGCGAGCGGCGAAACAATGGGATTTGCGCAAGACATGGCCGTGGTGCACGGCCTGGGAACTGCGGACGCGACCCGTTGAAGCACCGGCAGGCGTTGGTTATTTCATTGTTCTCGTCAGCAAGGCGACATTCCTGTCGCCCTTGGTTTTGCACCTTGCCTTGTCAATCGCGTCACAGGCGATAGACGCGTTTCGCATTGTCATGAAAGAGCGCGCTTCGTTCCTGCGGCGAGAAGCCTTTTGCCGAGCAGCTTTCGCGAGCCGTCCTTGCTTGCTGAGGGATGTGACGTCGGATGCGGCGTCGGATATGCGATAGCCGCAATCGCGCAGGGAGAGGGAAAAACGGATAATGCATTGCTGTCTCCTGTGTCGGCCGGCATCGATGGCGGGCCTTATCGAAGCGTGTCCCAGCCAGCGCGATCATCGCAGTGGTGCACTGCGCCATACCCGTCTGGGTGTGGAAGCGTGAAGCGTTCCAGCCTGCCGCATCGTTGGTCGCTGCTGTCATGCACCACGAACCTATGCGGCTTGTCGACAGAATGGCAGCGCCTGTCACTCGCAAACGAGGCGGTTTCGTTCAACTACAACTGAAAAAAATTTCACTATGCGTATCCCACCGCTCAAGGCGATCATCGCGTTCGAAAGTGTCGCTCGAACGAGGAGCGTGAATCGCGCGGCTGATGAACTGGGTTTGACGGCATCGGCCGTCAGCCATCAGTTGAGCAACCTCGAGTCGATCATCGGGCAGCCGCTGTTCCAGCGCTCGGGCCGCGGTCTCGTGCTGACGCCGACAGGCGAGCGCTATCTGTCCGACGTAACGGGTTCGCTCGCGGATCTGAGCCGCGCCACCGAGCGCGCGTCCAGCCGCACCGACGTCGACATCCTGCGCGTGCATTCGAGCCCGAGCTTCGGCCTCATGTGGCTGATGCCGAGGCTGTCGTCGTTTCAGGAAGCGAACGACGATATCCAGTTGAACCTCGCGTGCTCGTACGAGAATGTCTCGTTCTCGAATGGCTTCTACGATATCGACGTGCGGCACGGCTACGGCAACTGGAGCAACGTCGAAGTCAAGACCGTGCGCGGCGAGTTCATCGCGCCGCTCGCTTCTCCCGCGTACCTTGCGCGTCACCCGGTGAATACGCCTGAGGATCTGCTGTCGCACCGGCTGATCTATTCGGAGTCGCCGCTCGTGCAATGGAAACAATGGTTCGGCAGAACGGGCGTATCCGCAGCGCACAAGACCTTCGATTTTTCGTTCGACCGCTCTTACATGTCGCTCGAAACGGCGGCGCTCGGTCTGGGCATTGCGCTCGAAAGCGTGATGCTGGCGTCGGTGAAGATTCGCGAAGGCTTGCTGGTACCCGTATTCGACAACAGCTTTGCCGTCGAAGTCGGCGCGCATCACCTCGTCTATCCGGCGCAAAACGCCGAGTTGCCACGCGTGGCGCGCTTTCTCGCGTGGATCGAGCGCGAGGCCGCTGCGGAGCATCCGCGCCAGTCGTAGTCGCGGCAAGACAGCGCATCTGCAGGGTTTTATTGCGCTGCAACGAATCGCGGCCATCCCGCCCGCGACCTTCATCTGAATTTTTCTCAGCCATTGTTGAGCGTTTCCGCGTTGATGCGCGAGCCCCGTCAGCCGACACTCGGGGCACACATCAACACACAGGAGACAACTCATGCTGCTCGAGAACAGGATCATCATCGTAACGGGCGCGGCCTCACCGCGAGGCATCGGCAGGGCCACGGCCAACGCACTCGTTGCGCAGGGCGCGCGCGTCGTGATCCTCGATCTGCGCAAGGAAGACGCGGAAGCCGCCGCCGCCGACCTCGGCGCCGGACACCTAGGCCTTGCCTGCAACGTCACCGACAAGGATGCCTGCGTTGCCGCCGCGCGCATCACGCTCGAACGCTATGGCCGCATCGACGGACTCGTGAATAACGCCGGCATCACACAGCCGGTTCGCACGCTCGACATCACAGGCAAGGACTTCGACGCGATCGTCGACGTGAATCTGCGCGGCACGCTGTACATGTCGCAAGCGGTGATTCCGGCTATGCAGGAACAGAACGGCGGCAGCATCGTCTGCATGTCGTCGGTGTCCGCGCAACGCGGCGGCGGGATCTTCGGCGGTCCGCACTATAGCGCGGCGAAAGCGGGCGTGCTGGGTCTCGCGAAAGCGATGGCGCGCGAATTCGGCCCGAACCGCATTCGCATCAACTCGATCACGCCCGGCCTGATCCAGACCGACATCACGGGCGACAAGCTGACGCCCACGATGCGTGAAGACATCATCAAGGGCATTCCGCTCGGCCGGCTCGGCGATGCCGCCGACGTCGCCAACGCGTGCCTCTTCCTCTTGAGCGATCTGTCCAGCTATCTGACGGGCATCACGCTCGACGTCAATGGCGGGATGCTGATCCACTGAGAGAACCGTGCCGCCAGCAGGCGGCACAATCGACGCAACCGGGAAAACCCGGGGCGAACATGGCAGGAGACATTCCATGAAAGCGAAGTACACCGCGTCACCGGTTACGGGTGATGTACTGCCGCGCAACGATTCGCAGACTTTTGAAGCGAAGACGTACGCAAAGGTCGGCCGCCGGCTGATCCCCTTTCTGATGCTGTGCTATCTCGGCGCCTATCTGGACCGGGTCAACGTGGGCTTTGCGAAGCTGCAGATGCTCAGCGATCTGCGTTTCAGTGAAACCGTCTACGGCATGGGCGCGGGCATTTTCTTTCTTGGCTACTTCCTGTTCGAAGTGCCGAGCAACGTGATCCTGCATCGCGTCGGCGCGCGCCGATGGCTTGCGCGCATCATGCTGACATGGGCCGTCATCTCGGCGAGCTTCGTGTTCGTCAAGTCACCAACGGCCTTCTACGCGCTGCGGTTTTTACTCGGCGTCGCGGAAGCGGGCTTTGCGCCCGGCGTGATTCTTTATCTCACGTACTGGTTTCCGTCCGAGCGCCGCGCGAAGGCACTGTCGCTGTTCTTCATGGCGATTCCGCTTGCAGGCATGATTGGTGGCCCGCTGTCGGGCTGGATCATGCACTCGCTGCAAGGCACGATGTCGATGGCGGGCTGGAAGTGGCTGTTCCTGCTCGAAGCATTGCCGTCGCTCGTACTCGGCTTCGCGATCCTGCTGTATCTCGACGACGGTATCAAGCAGGCGAAGTGGCTGAACGATTCCGAGAAAGCGCTGCTCACACGCAACGTCGCCGCCGATGCCGAACATAAAACCGCGCACGTCTCGATCCGCGCGTTCATCGGCGACCGCCGCCTGTGGCTGATGGCCTCCATCTACTTCTGCGTCGTGCTGGGGCAATACGGCCTGACCTTCTGGCTGCCGACCATCATCCGCAAGGCGGGTGTCGCCGATCCGCTGTGGGTGGGCGCGTTCACGGCCATTCCGTATCTGTGCGCAATCATCGCGTTGCCGCTGGTCGGCATGAGCGCGGACCGTCGACGCGAGCGCCGCTTTCACCTCGCCATTCCGATGCTGGTCGCCGCTGCAGGCTTTGCGACCTTGCCGATGCTCGGCAGCGTGGGTGCGTCGATCGTCTGTCTGAGCATTGCGGCTGCGGGCATTCTCGCGTCGTCGTCGCAGTTCTGGTCGCTGCCGACAGCCTTGCTGGGCGGCATGTCGGCGGCAGCGGGCATCGCCGCTGTGAACTGCTTCGCCAACCTGGCGGGCTTCTTCTCCCCGGCGATCGTCGGCTGGCTGAACGATCTGACGGGCAAATCCACGGCCGGACTGATCTTCATCTCTGTCGCGGTCACGCTTGGCGCAGCGCTCGTTTTTCTGGTGCCAGCCAAATCCGTTAACCGCTAATTCGCTTCGCAACCTTTTCGTTTGAACACTGGAGCTATCATGGACACTGAAACCGTCAACGATACGGTCACGCTCGCCGAGCGAGCCTACCGCATTCGTAGAAACGCGCTGCTGATGGGCGAAGTACAAGGCCAGGGCTATATCGGCCAGGCACTCGACATCGCCGACGCACTCGCCGTCGCCTACTTCGGCGCAATGCGCTACCGTCCCGAAGACCCCGAATGGGAAGGCCGCGACCGCTTCCTGCTGTCGAACGGTCACTACGCGATTGCGTTGTACGCCGCGCTCTTCGAAGCCGGCATCCTGCCCGCCGATGAACTCGAAACCTATGGCAGCGATGAAAGCCGTCTGCCCATGTCCGGCATGGCGAGCTACACACCCGGCATGGAGATGTCAGGCGGCTCGCTCGGCCACGGTTTGACGATTGCCGTCGGCCGTTGCCTCGGACTGAAGCGCAAGAACTCGGACGCCTTCGTCTACACGCTTTTCTCCGATGGCGAACTCGACGAAGGCGCGATCTGGGAAGGCCTCATGTCCGCCGCGCACTGGAAGCTCGACAACCTGATCGCGATCGTCGACGTGAACAACCAGCAGGCAGATGGCCCGTCGACGCAGATCATGGCCTTCGAGCCGCTCGTCGAAAAGCTCGAGGCATTCGGCTGGTACACGCAACGTGTGAATGGCAACGACATCGACGCCGTCAAGCAGGCGTTCGACAACGCCCGCACTCACGACAAGCCGCAACCGCGCATCATCGTCTGCGATACGAAGATGGGCTGCGGCGTGCCATTCCTCGAAGACCGCGAGAAGAACCATTTCATCCGCGTCGATGCGCACGAGTGGCAACTCGCGCTCGAAGCACTCAAAGCAGGGAGACAAGCATGAGCACCGTCGCCAAGAAGCCAAAGCTGAAGACGTCCGCGATGATCGCGTCGATCGCGGGTGAAGGTCAGGTAACCCGTTCCGCGCCGTTCGGCCACGCACTTGTTGAACTTGCACGCTCGAAGAGCAACGTGATCGGCATGACGGCCGACCTCGGCAAGTACACCGACCTGCACATCTTCGGGAAGGAATTTCCTGACCGTTACTATCAGATGGGCATGGCCGAGCAGCTGCTGATGGGCGCGGCCGCTGGCTTCGCACATGAAGGCGCGCAACCGTTCGTCACGACCTACGCGGTGTTCGCCACGCGTCGCGCGTACGACTTCATCCATCAGGCGATCGCCGAAGACAACCTCGACGTGAAGATCGTCGCCGCACTGCCCGGTCTCACGACAGGCTACGGCCCGAGCCACCAGGCCGCCGAAGACCTCGCGCTGATGCGCGCGATGCCGAACATGACCGTGATCGATCCGTGCGACGCGCTCGATATCGAGCAGATGGTGCCCGCAATCGCTGCTCACAAAGGCCCCGTCTACGCACGCCTGTTGCGTGGCAACGTGCCCGCCGTGCTCGATGAATACGACTACAAGTTCGAACTCGGCAAGGCGAAGCTGCTGCGCGACGGCAACGACGTGCTGCTGATCTCATCGGGGATCATGACGATGCGCTCGCTCGAAGTGGCCAAGGCACTGGAAGCGGACAACATCGGCGTCGCCGTGCTGCACGTGCCGACCATCAAGCCGCTCGATACAGCGACGATCCTTCGAGAAGCAAAGCGCACGGGACGCATGGTGATCGTCGCGGAGAACCATACGGTGATCGGCGGTCTCGGTGAAGCAGTGGCCGGCACGCTGCTTGGCGCGGGCGTGACCCCGCCGTTCCGCCAGATCGCACTGCCCGACGAGTTCCTCGCCGCCGGCGCCCTGCCCACGCTGCACGACCGCTACGGCATCTCGACCGACACAATGGCCGCCAGTATCAAGACGTGGCTCGGGTAACGGATCGAATTCCAATCGAGCCGTAACCGTACGGCAAGCGTTATTGCCCGGAATGACCGCAAGCCTGGAGGACGCGGTCATTCGATTCCGCAAAGATGCAGAGCCCATATGCACCAATGCACATAACCTTCACAACGCAATTTCTGTGAGGTCTGTCGTGTTTGCTTCTAATATCCTTGTCCAGTTGTCCCATCCCGGGATTTGCAACGATCAAAGCGACAAGGAGAGAGCTTATGTTCGACTGGGAGGATTTACGCCACTTCGTTGCGTTCAGTCAGGAACAATCGCTCGCGAAAGCCGCACGGCATCTGAAGGTCGATCATGCGACCGTCGCGCGCAGAATCGCCTCGCTCGAACAGTCCCTCGAACTGAAGCTGGTTGACCGCCGCCCACGCGCCTACGTGCTGACGGCAGACGGCGAACGCATCGCCGAACGGGGCAGGCGCATGCAGGAAGAGTCGTTTGCCGTGGAGCGGATGTCGGTCGGCGGACAGGAAGTCGTTAGCGGCGAGGTAGTGATCAGCGCGCCGCCGTCGATGTCGAGCAGTGTCATCGCACCTCACTTAGGCAAGCTGCACGTCCAGCATCCAGCGCTTCGCGTCCGCCTGATCGCCGACACACGCAATGTGTCGTTGATACGAAGGGAAGCGGATATTGCCGTTCGTCTTAGCCGGCCGACCGAGGCCGATCTCGTCGCGCGCAAGATCGGCGTGATTCCATTCGCGTTTTACGCGTCACCGGACTATCTGGCGTCTCATGCGCCCGAAGACTACGAATTCATCGGATATGACGACAGTCTCGACGGCTCCGCTCAACAGATCTGGCTGGACACGCAGGCGAAGTCACGTCCCGTCGTTCTGCGCAGCAATAGTCTCGACGTGCAGGCAGCCGCCGCGCGGGCGGGTGTCGGTGTGGCCATCTTGCCCTACTTCCTCGGGGACTGGGACGAGAGTCTGAGCATCGTCGAAGGGCCGGGCCAGCCATTGCAGCGCGAGATATGGCTCTCCATTCACAACGATCTGCGGCACGCTCCGGCGATCCGCAGTGTCATGCAGTTCATTGCAAGCTGTTTTCCTGGCAACGGATAACGCAGGCAGCGCGCCGCAACAGCTTGTGCATTTTCTCCTGGACGGTACGCACATTTCGGGAATTGGCGGATAGAAGGCCGGTGGCAATAATGCATTCACCGATCGACGAACAAGCAAACGGCAGATCGCAGATTAGCCGCCTGATCGTCGAACAGCTTCTCAACTATCCGCCAAGGAGCACGAAATGAAACGCTTTCTGATCCCAGCCGCTATTGTCGGCGCAATCGTATCGTCGTCTGTGTTCGCCGAACCTGCCACGCACGGCAAGACCCGCGAAGAAGTTCGGGCCGAACTCGTTCAGGCCCGCGAAGCAGGCGCGTTCGACGCGCCCGATGCCACTTACCCCACCGCTCAACTGCGCGCAGCCGCCGCGCTCCAGAACGCCAACACGAACGCCGGGAACGCGGGTACCTCCTCCGTGGGCGGCGCCGTAACGGGCCGCTCGGAAAGCGGGCGCCGTACCGTGACCGCGCCGGAAGCACGGGACAGCCTCTATTTCGGTCAATGACCGTCAATCCATAACTACGCCGGCAGCCGCCGCAAAGCCAGGCGGCTGCCGGCACACGTTAGACAGTCAAGGAGCACCGTGATGGAACAGTTCAAGATGCGCATCGGCAGCGAGTGGCGCGGGGCGAGCAATGGCCGGACCTTCGAAAGTATCAACCCCTACAACGGCGAAGTCTGGGCGGAGGTGCCGCGCGGCACGGCCGACGATGTCGATGCGGCCGTGCGCGCGGCTCATGCTGCATTCAGGAGCGGCCCGTGGGCCACGATGACCGCGAGCCAGCGTGGCATGGCGCTTCACAAGATCGGCGATGCGATCGCCGCGCATGCAGAGGAACTCGCCGATCTGGAAGTAAAGGACAACGGCAAGCTGAAAGCCGAAATGCTGAAGCAGATGCAATATCTGCCGCAATGGTTCTACTACTACGGCGGTCTCGCCGACAAGATCCAGGGCGATGTCACGCCGTTCGATAAAGCCGGGATTTTTCACTACAGCACGTTCGAACCGCTCGGTGTAGTCGCGACGATCGCACCATGGAATTCTCCGCTGCTGCTCGCGGTGTGGAAAATCGCGCCGGCGCTCGCGGCCGGCAATACGGTCGTCATCAAGCCATCCGAATTCTCGTCGGCATCTTCCATCCTGTTTGCAAAGCTCTGCGAAGAGGCGGGCGTGCCGGACGGCGTCGTCAATATCGTGACCGGCTTCGGAAAGGAAGTCGGCGAACCGCTGGTCGCGCATCCCCTCGTCGCGCGCGTTGCTTTCACCGGCAGCGAAGGCGGCGGTCGCCATGTCTACGAGAATGCGGCGCGCTCGTTCAAGCGTGTTTCGCTCGAACTGGGTGGCAAGTCGGCCAACATCGTGTTCGAGGATGCCAACCTCGACGATGCCGTGAAAGGCGCCGTCACCGCTATTTTTTCGGCAACAGGCCAAAGCTGCATGGCGGGATCGCGCCTGCTCGTGCATTCGAGCATCCATGATGAGTTCGTCGAACGGCTGGTGAATTTCATGAAGGATGTACGGCTTGGCGATCCGATGTCGCCGGATACGAACATGGGACCCGTATCGACCCAGCCGCAACTCGAAAAGACGCTGTACTACATCGATGTGGCGAAGCAGGAAGGCGCACGTCTCGTGTTGGGTGGTCATCGCTCGACGCGACCTGGCACGGAGAAAGGGCTCTTTGTCGAGCCGACCATTTTCGTCGACGTGCGCAACGACATGCGCATCGCTCAGGAAGAAGTGTTCGGACCGGTCGTGGCCGTCATCAAGTTCGACACGGAAGAGGAAGCGATCGCCATTGCCAACGACAGCAACTATGGTCTCGCCGCCGGCGTCTGGACACGCGACCTTCGCCGCGCCATGACGGTGCCGAAGCGGCTGGAGGCGGGCAGCGTGTGGGTCAATGCCTATCGCCTCGTCAGTTATCTCGCACCGTTCGGCGGCGTGAAGGCCTCGGGAATCGGCCGCGAAAACGGGATTCGCGCGGTATATGAATACCTCGAAGCAAAGAGCGTGTTCATCAATCCGACGCCGGGTGTCGACAACCCGTTCGTGCTGGTCTAGGCGGAAGCGACGGGTGATGACGATCGTCGGCGTGATGGCGCGCCGGCGATCGCTCACCGCTTAACCTTCGTGAGCAAGCAGGCAAGTCAAGACTATGCGTTCGACGTGGATACCCTCTCGCGGCCTTGTGATGTTCGCTGGCCGCACCGCGCTGGCGGCTGCGCTCGGCCTGCTCTGCTCCAGCCTGGCTGGCCTTCATGAGCCGCATTGGGCGGCGTGGACAGTAGTCTCGCTGGCGATTCCGGCACGCGGAGACAGTCTGTTGAAATCGCTCGATCGCGCGCTCGGCACGGCTGTCGGTGCGCCCATCGGCGTGCTGCTGGTTCTGGTTGCGCACGGCAGCGAGCCGGTGCTGGTCGGCCTGCTGGCGGCATGGCTCGCGGCGTGTGTCTATGCGGGCGCCTCACTGCGCAATTACCGCGCGTATGGTGCCGTGCTGGCGGGTTACAGCGCGGTTATCATCGCGATGTCGTTGTCGGACGAATCCGCGCAGTTGTTCGAGGTCGGCAAGGACCGCTGCGTCGGGGTGCTCATCGGTATTGCATGCGCGTTGCTCGTCATCGTTTTCTCGCGCGACGCTGTGCACAGCGGACATGCAACCCGGCGCATCCGGCATGCGATAGGCGCAGCATGCGCGTGGACTGCAGACCGGCTTGCAGGTTTGCCGCGTCCACGGGCCATCGACGGCACTGGTCCGCAACGGCTGCGCCCGCAATTGAGCGATATCCTCGCGCTTGACGGCGCGGTGCTGAGCGCGGCTGCTGAATCGCCAGCGCTGTGGTTCCGTGCCGGCCGTCTGCGCGGCGTCGTGTCGGCGTTGCTGCGTTTGCTTGTGGTATCGAGAGGCATCGAGCGGAACTTCGAAGAAGCCACGTCCAAAGGGAATGCAATAAGCGATGAGATCGGGGCGGTCGTTGTCGAAGCATCGCGGTTGCTTACGTCGATCGCTCGCGAACTGCTTGGCGATTGCGCAGCCGAATCCGGAAAGACGTCCGTCTTATGCTCGCAGCTGCGCGCATTGCGCGTCACGCTTGCATCAATTCAGGCGAAAACGGTCATCGAACGCCGACGCATCGATCTCGTCTCAGCACTGCTCGGCGCGACGGAAGGAGCGCTGCGAGTGTCCGCCCGGTTGACAGGGGCCGATGAAAGTCGAAATGACGATACAGAAGACTATCCCGCGCCCGTCTATACCCGCGATCGCACGTATGCGGTAGCCGCGGCGTTACGCGCTGCGGCTGCATTGCTACTCGCTGGAGTGGTCTGGATGAACACCGGCTGGCAAGGCGGGCCGCTGTTCGTCGCATTCACGGCTATCGCGATTGCCCTCTTCGCGATCCGGCCCAACCCGCGACATACGGCAATTCACTTTCTGGCTTCGGGCGCAGTGGGCGCGGGCGCCGCGCTGTTGTTCTGCGTAACGGTTGCGCCACACATTGCGCATCCTGCGGTCGTCGCGCTCGCGGAAGGCGGCGTCGTTTTTCTGGCCATTGTGCTGTCGTCTCTGCTTTCGAATAGTTTCTGGGCGTCGGGATTCTGCCTGGTGTTCCTCGTCGTGTCCGATCCAGCAGCCATTGCTCATACGACGGCGAGCGCGGTGAGCGGCAATGCAACAGGTGTACTCGCGGGCTCCGCGCTCGCCGCGTTCGCATTCCATCTCGTTCCATCGCGTGGACGCGAGAGCCGGTGGCGCAAACGCTGTCTGAAACGGATCGCTGACACGATTCGGACCTTGATTGCTTCGCCGGTCGGGCGGCGAACGGGCGTGACGCATTACGCGTGGCAAAGCCGAAGCATCGACGCGCTCGTGCGGATCGCTTTGCCCGCAGCATCCGCACAGGAAGTGGATGAATGCATGTCGTGGATCGAGATAGGAGCGGAACTGATCGAACTACAAAATGCTTCACACAACGATGGCGGACCGCTTTCATCAGACGCGCGAAAGACACTGGATCCATTGCTCGCGGATCTCAGAGATATCGAGCCTCATGCGTGGCACGCACGGCTCATCGCGGCCGATGCTGCACTTCATCGCACGCAGCATACAGATCAAACAGTACTGGCTATCCGCGCGAGGATTGCTGAAATCGTCTCGCTGTTGAAACACGTTGCTGCAGCGGGAATTGCACCGGCTCAATGAAACTTCCCGAAGCCGGAACAGGGTCAAGTAAATGGAATTCTTTTGTTGTAGATAAATAGGAGATTTGAAATGGCAAGGCAGAATTCAGTCCAACTCGCCGAGAAGTTTTGGCGTGATGTGTGGCAATTGCGCAATCCGCACGCGGCGGACCATCTGGTCTCTGACGACTTCACGGTCACCTCGGGCGGAGTCGAGATCAAGTCGCGTGAAACGTTCAAGAAGTGGGTTGCTGCATTCCTCGCCAGCATCGCTGAGTTCAAGTTCGATGTGATCGAGACGTTTCAGAACGAAACAGGCGACCGGGTGGTCAGTCGATGGCGGGTTACGGGAAAGAACAACGGCTTCATGGGTTCAGAACCGTCGGGCTTACCGATCGACATGACGGGAACGGCGGTCCTGCACGTCGGCGAGGACGGGCTGCTGCGGCACAACTGGGTAGAACGTAGTGCGCTGGAAGTTTTGCGCAGTGTGGCTACGCGGAATGGCATCGCTGTGCAGGCGGAACCGGCGTCAAGCGAGTCAGGCCGATAAGGGTTTGTGCGCTGTCGAAAGTCATTCGAACATGTCAGTGCGAAGACACGTAATCGGAATCGGCAAACGCCGGCGGCATCGAGAACGTCTCGCGCATGCGCTTCGTCTCCGCTGCGGGCGTCGCGCCAAATAGACGCTTGAATTCGCGATTGAACTGCGACGCGCTGGTGTAGCCCACAGCGTGACACGCGGCTTCGGCAGTAATGCCTTGACGCAGCATTAACAGCCGAGCCTGGTGCAGGCGCGCCGATTTCACATATTGCATAGGCGATGTTTGCGTGATCGCCTTGAAGTGGCTGTGAAATGTCGGCACGCTCATACCCGCGTCGCTCGCAAGCTGCGAGACGTCGAGCGGCTGCGCATAGGTCGCGTGGATGCGGCGCAACGCCTTGCCGATCTTGCCGAACTGCCCTTGCATCGCCAAAGCCGCGCGCATCGCGTTGCCTTGCGCCCCCGTCAGCACGCGGAAGTACAGTTCGCGCTTCAAAGCCGGACCGAGGATGGACGCGTCGAGCGGCCGGCTCATCGCTTCCAGAAACCGCAACACGGAGAGTCGAAGTGCGGGATCCATCGGACTGGACATCATGCTTTGCGGCGTGTACTCCTGAACGGGAGCATGATGACGGTCGATCTCCAGCATCAGTTCGGCCGCCACTGCAAAATCCAGATGCAGGTAAATAGCCAGCAGCGGACGTTGCGGCGTAGCGTCGGTTTCCATCGTGAACGGCACCGGTACGGCGACAGCGAGATACTGCTGCTCGTCGTACACATAGATCTGATCGCCGAAATACCCTCGCTTGGTTCCCTGGCAAACAATCACGATGCCGGGATCATAGAGAACGGGCGTGCGGGACAACGCGCGATCCGAACGCAGGATGCGCACGTCCGGCAACGCCGTGAGGTTGTATCCCTCATTGGGCGCGAGCGCTTTCAACAACGCAATCATAGTT
Organism: Paraburkholderia hospita; assembly: GCF_002902965.1. Classification (GTDB taxonomy): domain Bacteria; phylum Pseudomonadota; class Gammaproteobacteria; order Burkholderiales; family Burkholderiaceae; genus Paraburkholderia; species Paraburkholderia hospita. The sequence goes on from NZ_CP026107.1 coordinate 2,144,320, forward strand.
TGCTGCCCGTCGATCTTTCTCACCACGCCTCACCGCCGTCATAGGAATAGGCAATAAGTCGAGACTATAAGACCTGAATCGTATAAGCGCGAAAGAATATTATGCAGTCGTCTCTCTTCTCTTTCGAGGTGCGCATGTCATCCGTCAAAACTCTCCTCATTACCGGTGTCAGCAGCGGCTTCGGACGCGCGCTGGCTGAAGAAGCGCTCGCCGCAGGTCACCGCGTGATCGGTAGTGTCCGAAGCGAACAGGCAAGGAATACGTTCGAAGCACTGGCGCCAGGTCGATCCGTGGGTCGTGTGCTCGATGTGACCGACTTCGAAGCTATCGACGGCGTCGTCGCCGAAATCGAGGCAACGGTCGGGCCGATCGACGTGCTCGTCAACAACGCCGGGTACGGTCACGAGGGCGTGATGGAGGAATCGCCGCTGGACGAGATGCGCCGGCAGTTCGACGTCAATGTGTTCGGCGCCGTCGCGATGATGAAGGCCGTGATCCCGGGCATGCGCAAACGGCGGCGCGGCCATATTCTCAACATCACGTCGATGGGCGGCCACATCACGATGCCCGGCATCACCTACTACTGCGGCAGCAAGTTCGCGCTGGAAGGCATCTCCGAGGCGCTCAGCAAGGAAGTCCGTGCCTTGGGCATCTTCGTCACCGCCGTCGCGCCGGGATCGTTCCGGACCGATTGGGCCGGCCGCTCGATGATCCGGACGCCGCGTTCGATCCCGGACTATGATCCGCTCTTCGATCCAATCAGAAAGGCACGCGAGGAAAAAAGCGGCAAGCAGTTGGGCGATCCTGTGAAGGCGGCGCGCGCGATGCTGTCCGTGATCGCGAGCGACAATCCGCCGGCGCATCTGCTGCTAGGCAGTGATGCGCTTGGCCTCGTGCGCGAGAAACTCTCGGCAATCGGCGGCGAAATCGACGCATGGGAGGCTGTCAGCCGATCGACGGACGGCTAGGGTGTGTCGTCGTGCCGGCTTGCTCGCAAGGTGTCGATCTCACAGGTACTCGACATTCCCGTCGACACTGATCGCCTGCCCGGTAATATTGCCGCCAGCCGGCGACGAAAGGAACAATGTCATCGCCGCAATATCATCGACCGTGACCATCCGGCGCAACGAAATCTTCTTCAGGTACTCGTCGCGCATCGCATCGAACGAAATACCGAGCGCGTCGGCGCGCGCGGCGATCACCTTGCTCATCCGCTCGCCTTCCACTACGCCCGGCAAGATCGCGTTCACACGAATATTGCTCGGGCCCAGTTCGGCCGCCAAAGATTTGACCAATCCCACGATCGCCCATTTCGTCGACGCATACGGCGTTCGAAACGGATAGCCAAGACGTCCCGCCACCGAAGACATCGCGATGATGCTCGCGCAGTCCGACGTCTCCTTCAAAACGGGCACCGCCTTGCGCAGAAAATAGAACTGGCTGTTGAGGTTGGTGGACACCGTGCTTTCCCACTGCACAGGATCGAGATCTTCGACTGCGCCCGTCGGTCCCGCAATGCCCGCGTTGTTGATGAGCACATCGAGTCCGCCGAGCTTCTGCCGCGCATCGTCGATGACGGCATCGACTTGCGCCCGGTTCGACACGTCGGCGATACCCGCGTGAAGGTCAGGCAAGCGCGATCTGGCGTCAGCGACGGCCGTCGCGTTCACATCGCAGATATAAACCTTTGCCTGCGCCTGCAGAAATGCTTCGGCGATTGCCGCGCCAATTCCGGCCGCGCCCGCCGATACGAATACACGCAGCCCGGCGCGCGGTTTCAGGAGATCAATGATATTCATGCCGCTACCTCTTCACTATTTACAAACGGATCACAAGGTCAATCCGCCCGTCGCTTCGATCACTGCGCCGTTGACGTAGCTTGCTTCGTCGCTTGCCAGAAACGCGTAGATATTCGCGATTTCTTCGGGCTTGCCGAGCCGGCGCAGCGGCACGTCTTCGCGCATCTTCGCGAGCACGTCTTCAGGAATGGTCTTGAGGATAGGCGTGTCGATGAAGCCAGGCGCAACCGCGTTGACACGGATACCCTTCGGACCTAGCTCGCGGCTCCAGGTCTTCGTGAAGCCGATCACGCCAAACTTGGCCGCTGCATAGTTCGTCTGCCCGTAGTTGCCGTAAATGCCCACGACAGAGCTTGCGTTCAGGATGACACCGGAGCCTTGCGCAATCATCGAATCGACGACGGCCTGTGCGGTATGAAAGACACCGCGAAGGTTGACGTCGATCACATCTTCGAACTGCTGCAACGTCATCTTCTGCAAACGCGCATCGCGTGTGATGCCCGCATTGTTCACGACGACGTCAATGCGGCCATATGTGTCGCGTACTCGGGTGACCATCTGATCGACTTGCGCACGTCGCGTGACATCGACGGCGAACGCTTCCGACTTCGCGCCGGCTTCCCGGCACATATGCGCGACCGTCTCGACAGCATCGAGATTCATGTCACACGCGATCACGACGGCGCCTTCGCGCGCGAACTTCAATGCAGTCGCTGCTCCGATCCCCTGCCCCGCGCCCGTGATAATCGCAACTTTTCCGTTCAACTTCATTGTTGGTTTATTCCTTCCAGAAAACGCAAACCCGACTATGACTTCATCTGTGCGGCCGGCTCGTGCGACGACTCTACACGATCCTCGCCGCGAATCGCTCTCGCCAGCAACGGCACCAGAGCGAGGCCGAGCACTGCTGCGACCAGAATCACCGTGAAGCCGGCATCGCTTCGGCCGGAAGACGTTTCCGCCATTCCGAACAGATACGGTCCGACAAACCCACCGATCAAACCGATCGTGTTGATGAACGCGAGACCCGCTGCAGCCTGGATGCCTTGCAGACGCTTCATCGCGATGGCCCAATAGGACGGCAACACGCCGCCGCCGAAGAACGCCGTCACCGTGAGAAGGCAGATCCGCGCAGCGGGAGTCGTCACCGCGAGATAAACGCATGCGCCTACGACAAGCCCCGCCGTGAGCACGCCGAGAAACACGCAATCGCTATTCACGCGCCGGTGGATGCGCGGCAGAATTAGCACGCCAAGCAGAAAACCGAGCCCGACGCTTGCGGCCAGAAAGCCGATCACAAGCGGCGAATCGACATGCATCTGGTGGACGATAGCCGGCGCAAAAAAGTACAGCCCCACGAACGCCACCTGATTCAGGAAATAGATCAAACCGATCAGTACGGTAGTGGGCCGTTTGAGCGCGGCAATCCAGTTTGCGGACGAGTACTCCGCACTTCCGTGCACGTCGATGACAGCGTGCGTTTCGAGCACGTCGCGCTCGGCCGCCGACAGCCACCGCGCGTCTCGCGGCCGCTCCGGCATCGCAAAGAACAACACGATGCCAACGATCACGCTCGGAATGCCTTCGATCATGAACATCCACTGCCAGCCATGCAGTCCGCCGAATCCATCCAGTTGCATCAGCGCGCCGCCGAGCGGACTGCCGAGCATCAGCGCGAGCGCGGGCGCGATGTAGATCCAGCCGACCACGACAGGCCGGTCATGTGGCGCGAACCACAGCGTCACCATATACATCAGCGCAGGAAAGAGACCCGCTTCCGCGATGCCCAGCAGAACGCGCAACACATAGAACGATGACGTACCCTGCACGAACATCATCGCGGTCGACAGGATGCCCCACGTCACTGCGATGCGCGCGATCCAGCGTCGCGGACCGACGCGGTGAGCCGCCAGATTGCTCGGCACTTCGAGCAATGCATAACCGAGAAAGAAAATGCCCGACCCGAAACCATATGCGGCGGCACTGATGCCGACATCAGCCGCGAGCTGAATCTTCGCGAGCGCAACATTCGTGCGATCGAGAAAGGACATGAAGTAGATCGCGCACATCAGCGGGATCAGTCTTAGCATGGCCTTGTGCGTGGCAACGCGATGCAACTGTTCAACGCGATGGTCGATGGAAGTAGTGTCCATGACGTCGTCTCCAATATCGTTTGAATGGCTTTGTTCTTTTGTTAGCGTCAGCCTAGAGCGTTACCTTGTCGGCGCCTTTGAGTCCCAGCATCTTGCGCGCGTCCGCGGGCGTGGCGATCTCGAACGACAGTTCTTCGAGAATGCGGCGGATTTTACGGACCTGTTGTGCGTTGGTCTCCGCCTTCACACCCTTCGACAGATACACGCTGTCTTCGAGACCCACGCGTACGTTGCCGCCCAGGATCGCGCTCATGGTCACGAGCGGCATCTGGTGCCGGCCCGCGCCGAGAACGGAGAACTGATAGTTCTCGCGGCCAAACAACCTGTCTGCCGTCGAGCGCATCACGACCATGTTCTCCGGGTCCGTTCCCAGCCCGCCCAAAATGCCGAACACCGATTGAATAAAGAACGGCGGCTTGACGAGCCCTTGTTCGACGAAATGCGCAAGGTTGTACAGATGCCCCACGTCATAGCACTCGAATTCGAAGCGCGTGCCGTTGTCTCCCAGTTCCAGAAGAATGTTGCGAATGTCCTTGAAGGTATTGCGGAAGATCATGTCTTCCATGCCTTCGACGTAATCCTTCTCCCAGCCGTAGCGCCAGGACTCAATCTTTGCGGCAACGGGATGAATCGAGAAGTTCATCGAGCCCATGTTCAACGAGCACATTTCGGGCTTTGCGAGTCGCGGATACGCGAGACGTTCTTCGAGCGTCATGCGCGTGCTGCCGCCTGTCGTGATGTTGATGACGGCGTCCGTCGCTTCGGCGATTGCGGGCACGAAGGCCTTGAAGATCTCCGGGCTCGGCGTGGGGCGGCCGTCATTGGGATCGCGTGCGTGCAGATGAATGATCGCGGCCCCGGCTTCAGCCGCTTCGATGGCCTGGTCCCGGATTTGCGCGGGCGTGATGGGGAGATGTTCGGACATCGACGGCACATGGGTTGCGCCCGTGATCGCACACGAAATGATGACCTTGCGGCTGGCGTCGCTCATTGGGAAATCCTGATCTGTTCGGCGTGCGCGGCGCTTCGTCCCTGTGCAATGAAAGGACGCCGCGCACGCTGTCTCCGAGGTTGTATCGACGCGCTGGCGGTCCGTGGACGCAGCGCTTGTGATACCGATAGTAGTGGGATACGATGGCGCCCGTAAGGTCATTTACGGACACGAGGATGTCTTCGAAGGACATTCGGTGGAGCACTCTTGGCATCGACTCGCCCCCTGATCAACGAGCGCATTTACGCGCCGTACAAAATCGCCGCACTGGTCGAAGTGCTCGCGGAGCAAGGCATTGCGCCCGAAGACAGTCTGAAGGGCAGCGGCCTGAGCGTCGATCAACTCAACGACGCGTCGGTGATGACGTCGGTGCGCCAATATGCGATCGTGGCCCGCAACGCGGTGCTGTTATCGACCGATCCGGCCACCCCGTTCAAGACCGGCGCGCGGCTGCATTTGTCCGCGTATGGCATGTACGGTTATGCGCTGATGTCGTGTCTTTCGTTGCGCGATTACTTCCGGCTTGGCGTCAAATATCATCGGCTTGCAACGCCGACCGTGACGATCGATTGGACCGAATACCCGAACCGAGCCGTGTGGTCGTTTCCTGATGCCTTCGTGTCGAGCCCATCGCGCGAATTGCGCGAGTTCATCATCGAGCAGCAATTCACGCAGCACGTCACGCATCTTCAGGATGTCGCGGGTCATAGCTGTCCGCCGGTCATGGCGTGCTTTTCCTATCCGGCGCCTGCGCATGCGGATCTTTATCCGCAGTATCTCGGTTGCCCGTGTTTTTTCGACGCGCCGCAATGCGAGCTTGTTTACGACAGCGCGATACTGAACCAGAAGCCGCAGCTCGCGCATAAGCTGACGGCGACGCTGTTGCAGGATACGTGCGATCGTTTGATCGGGCAGGCGAAGACTTCAGTGGGAACGTCCGGCGAGGTCTATCAGGTTCTGATGAGCACGCCTGGCGTTTTTCCCGGCATGGAAGAAGTGGCAACGCGGCTCAACATGACGAGCCGCACCTTGCGGAGGCATCTTGAAGCAGAGGGAACATCTTTCGTTGCGATCGTCGATGATGTGCGTTGCTCGCTCGCGCTGGAGTATCTGCAATCGACGAAAATGAGCACCGATGATGTCGCAATGCTTCTAGGTTTTAGCGATGCCGCGAATTTTCGCCGCGCGTTGAAGCGCTGGACAGGGAAAGGGCCTGGGGAATTGAGGAAGTAGCGGTGCGCGTGCTGTGGGGACTTTGTCGGCGACGGCTGGTTGGTTTGCTTCGGGTTCTCGCTGGCATCCGCGTATTGCCTTTGTGCTTCAAGCGTTGCCGTTCGGTGTGTTTGCCTTTGCGCTGGCATCCGCGCTTTGTTATCGCGCTTCAAGCGTCGCCCCTGTGCGGGGCGGCACCTACTTTTCTTTGCCGCCGCAAAGAAAAGTAGGCAAAAGAAAGCGGCTAACACCGCCAATTCTTGTTCTCGCCTGAGGGCCCCCAACCGGTCCCACGCTTCACACGGCAGTGCCCTGGTTGGTGCTCGTTGCCAACGCTTCGAATGAACGCCGCACCCGCTTCGAATACCTGTACTAGGGCAAGCGGCAGCGAATGGTATGTGCCGCCCAGGTGGCAAACTGTGTGTAGGTTGTCGCGTCGTATAGGGTAGCGCTCTCACAGGGTGGAACGCATGTGCTATCGGTCCGAAGTGAGGCATGCGAGGCTCTATGGCCTACACACAGTTTGCCACCTGGGCGGCGGTGGACTATCTGGCACGGCATACTGCAATGCAGGAGCGTGAAGCGGGTGATGCGCACAGCAAGAGCGCTAGCAACGAACATGGATCACGTGATTGCCGTGTGAAGCGTAAGACCCTTTGGGGGCCCTCAGGCAAGAATAAATGTTGGCGGTGTTAGCCGCTTTCTTTTGCCTACTTTTCTTTGCGGCGGCAAAGAAAAGTAGGTGCCGCCCCGCACAGGGGCGACGCTTGAACAGCAAACACCGTAACGCGGATGCCAGCGAAAAGGCAAACCCACAGGGGCAACGCTTGAAGCACGAAGGCAATACGCGGATGCCAGCAAAACCCGAAGCAAACCAACCAGCCGTCGCAGACGGAGTAGCTGCCGCCCCGCACAGGGGCAACGCATGAAGCATGAAGGCAAATCGCGGATGCCAGCGAAAGAGCCCCACACCCAGCTCGCGCTATGCCACTACACCGCCCGGCTTCCCGTTCTACGAAAACCCTTCCCGAGAAGTTTTCTCGATCGTCGCATCGTACCGACCGCCCATGCCACCGAGCGCCACCGTCGCGCGCTTTGCGCATTCGAGCAAGGCGATCAGTGCGGCCGTAATAGTCGACGCCATGTCAAACCGCGCTTTAGGCCCAGACAACGCCAGCGCTCCCACCAACTCTCCCGATGCCCCAAACACCGGCACCGACACCGACGCCGTTTCAGGATCACGCTCTCCATGGGAGACAGCCCACAACCGCTCACGCACCTCGTCCCAACGTGGATCGAGCGTATCCGTGAACGCCAGCAGAACTTTGCCTGACGCCCCCTTGTCGATCGGAAACTCTTCGCCGACGCGAATCGACACCCGCACCGCCCGCGCAGGTTCGACACGGAAGAGCACCAGCCTCCGGTCGCCCTGCCGCACATACAAAGACGCGGTCTCCCCGAGGTCCCGGCTCAGTTGCTGAAGAATCGGCTCGATAACCGGTCCCACCTGAAACGAGCGCTGGTAGAGCGCCGCGAGCCGCAATGGCTGCGGCCCAATCGCGTACTGTCCGTCGCTCAGTCTGCGGATGAATCCGCCGTGCTCCAGTGCACCAAGCAGACGCAGTACCGTGCTCTTGTACAGATCGGTGCGACGTGAGAGTTCTGCGAGCGACAACCGGTCATCCGTCGGCCCGAAGGCGTTGAGAATCGCGAACGCGCGATCGAGTACCGCCACACCGCTGGACCCATCGTTTGGGGCGACGGCCTCCGAAGGTGACGCTTCCTGCATTTCGCTGGGCACGGCCGTTTCCTTATCACGTCTTTGCGTTGAATCGACTGTATCGTTCTATCACGCAGAACGCAAGTTTCATAAATCTCCAAATTTTCGGGTTTACCCACCTTAAATTGCCCTGTTTTTGCTCCTATAGTTCTATTTGACAGAACATCATTCCGTCTAATAGAACACTCGAAAGGAGTTCACCTTGAACACTTCCCCCGCCCCCTCGGTCCTCGTCAGCGAAGTGGGCCCGCGCGACGGCCTCCAGAGCATCAGGCGCGTGATGCCCACGGCTGCGAAGCTTCGCTGGATTTCGGCGCTGGCCGCCGCGGGGCTGAAGGAGATCGAGGTCGGCTCTTTCGTGCCGCCAAAACTACTTCCCCAGATGGCCGACATCCGTGAAGTCGTGGCTCATGCGCTGACGATCCCCGGCCTTCACGTCGCCGTGCTTGCGCCAAACCTTCGCGGATCGCAAAGCGCCTTCGAAGCTGGTGTGCATAAGCTCACGTTGCCGGTTTCAGTGACCGACGAGCATTCGATGGCCAACATCCGCAAGACGACCGCACAGATGATTGAAGAGGTGCGCGACATCGTCGCCTTACGCGACGCGCAGTTCCCCGGTGTGCAGATCGAAGCGGGCGTATCTGTCGCGTTCGGTTGCACGATCGCGGGCGCGGTGAGCGACGACCAGACGATGCGGATGTGTGTCGCGATGGCCGCGTGCGGTGTGGACGAAGTGGGCCTATCCGATACCAGCGGCTATGCAAACCCCACACAGGTCCGCCGTCTGTTCCGGCGCTTGCAGACCGAACTTGGCGCCAGGGCAGGCGGCGCCCACTTCCACAACACACGCGGTCAGGGACTGGCGAACGTCGTCGCTGCGCTCGATGCAGGCGTAACAACCATCGACGCGAGCCAGGCGGGTCTGGGCGGCTGTCCCTACGCGCCGGGCGCGACCGGCAACATCGTCACGGAAGACCTTGCCTTCCTGCTCGAAGCCATGGGCTACGACACGGGTATCGACATTGACGCACTCGTCGCTGCCCGCGCAATTCTCGCGGAAGCACTGCCGGGCGAAGCGTTGTACGGGCATGTGCCCGACGCGGGGTTGCCGAAAGGATTCGGCTATGCAGATGGGCGTGCACCGAGCGCGCCGCAACCGGAAGGATGTTTGCTCGGAGTCGCGCAATGAGTTCGAATCAATCGAATCAATCCCTGCCCTACAGCGGCGTGCGTGTGATCGAAATGACGCACATGGTGATGGGACCGACCTGCGGCATGGTGCTGGCGGACCTTGGCGCGGAAGTGATCAAGGTCGAGCCGATTGCAGGCGACAGCACGCGTTCCCTACGTGGATCAGGGGCAGGCTTTTTCAGCACGTTCAACCGGAACAAGAAAAGCATTGCCGTAGACGTAAAAGATCCTCGCGGGATCGAAATCGTCCACAAGCTGCTCGCGAGCGCTGACATCTTCAGCGAGAACTTCAAGAGCGGCACGATGGATAGGCTCGGGCTCGGATACGCTGCGCTGTCGAAGCTCAATCCGCGTCTGATCTATGTCTCGCACAAAGGCTTTCTTCCCGGTCCGTACGACCATCGGACCGCGCTGGACGAAGTCGTGCAGATGATGGGCGGCCTGGCGTACATGACGGGACCCGAGGGGCGGCCGCTGCGTGCAGGCACCAGCGTCAACGACATCATGGGCGGCATGTTCGGCGCTATCGGTGCGATGGCGGCGCTCGCGCAGCGTGAGCGCACAGGCAGGGGACAGGAAGTCCAGAGTGCACTGTTTGAAAACAACGTGTTCCTCGTCGCGCAGCACATGATGCAGTACGCAGTGACGGGGCAGGCTGCGTCGCCGATGCCGAGCCGTATATCCGCATGGGCTGTGTACGACGTCTTTTCCGTCAGGAACGGCGAACAGATTTTTTTGGCGGTCGTGTCGGACACGCAATGGGCCCTGTTCTGCGATGCCTTTGGTCTTGCGGAACTGAAGTCGGACGAACGGATTGCCACCAACAATCAACGGGTCCAGGCCCGCGACTGGTTGCTGCCGCGATTGCGCCAGCACATGGAGGCGTTCAGCGCGGCAGAGATCAGCGCCATTTTCGAACGCATCGGCTTGCCCTATGCGCCGATTACCAGGCCGCAAGACCTGTTCGACGATCCGCACCTGCTCGCGACGGGCGGGCTCGCCGATGTAACGTTGCCGCCCGATGCAAGCGGAGCGGGGGAGCCGGTCTCCACGCGCACTGCATTGCTCCCGCTGACGTTAGCGGGTGAGCGGTTGCGGCTCCGAGCAGCGCCGCCCGCGCTCGGACAGGACACACAGACGCTGCTGTCGCAGCTCGGCTATACCGATGACGAACTCAGACAACTGGTCGATGCCGGTGTCGTCGGATGCCAGAACCGCCCGTCGGGCGACGCGTCGAGTCCTTCGCCCAACGAGCTTGCCAGCGCCTGACGCCTGAAGCCTGACGACGCACCCATCGCGCAGAAACACAGCACCGCGCCGACCGCCTTGCGGTCAGGCCCGGCCAGTGAATTGTCTGGAGACGACAATGACATCCATTTCATCGAGCATGACGGCTGACACCCCCGCCAGCCTCGAACAGCAGGCGGTCAGAAAAGCTGCATGGCGCTTTATCCCGCTGCTCGCACTCGCCTACTTTTTCAACTATCTGGATCGTACGAGCGTCGGTTTTGCGGCGCTGACGATGAACCGCGACCTTGGGCTGACTGCAACGCAGTTCGGCTGGGGAGCCGGGATCATGTTTGCCGGCTATTGCGTCTGCGAGGTGCCCAGCAATCTGGCGCTATACCGCTTCGGCGCGCGGCGCTGGCTGGCCCGCATCATGATCACGTGGGGGCTGTTGGCCGCAGCCACGGCGCTCGCCGCCGGACCGACCAGTTTCTATGTGATCCGTCTGCTGCTCGGAATCGGCGAAGCAGGCTTCTTTCCGGGCGTCATATTCTTCCTTGCCGTCTGGTTCCCCGCCAGCTACCGCACGCGTGTGCTCGCCTGGTTCACCGTCTCGACACCACTGTCTTCACTCGTCGGTGGTCCGTTATCGTCGTGGCTGCTTCACATGGATGGCTTACTCGGTCTGGCAGGCTGGAAGTGGATGTTCATCGTCGAAGGTCTCCCGGCGTGCGTGCTCGGATACCTCGTGCTGAAAATGCTTGCGGACAAGCCCGCCGATGCCACATGGCTTTCGCCGGAAGAGCGGCTCGCGCTGCAAAGCGCATTCGATCGCGAGGGTTCATCCGGTCAGAAAAAGAAGGATTTTCGTGCGGCGCTCAAGGACGTGCGCGTCTATCTCCTCGCGATGATCTCGTTTGGCTTCACGATGGGCTCTTACGGCATCGGCATCTGGTTGCCCCAGATGCTCAAAGCGCACGGAATGAGCGTGACGCAAACCGGCTGGGTCTCTGCCGTGCCGTACTTCTTTGCCACCATCGCACTGCTCTGGTGGGCGAAACGGGTCGATCGTCGCGGCGGGCATATTGCAAACCTCGCGGCCGGTCTGCTGATCGGCGCGGTCGCGCTCGGTGTCTCGACATACTTTCATCAACTGCTGCCCGCGATGACCGGCATCACGCTGGCACTGATCGGCACGATCGCTGGCCGCACGATTTTCTACACGCTGCCGGCCCGATTCCTGTCCGGTCAGGCAGCCGCTGGCGGACTCGCACTGATCAACTCGATCGGCGCACTTGGCGGCTTCGCGGGTCCGTATCTGGTCGGCTATCTGAAGGACAGCTTTGGAACCTACACCGCCGGGATGTTTGGTCTCGCTGTCGTGCTCGGGTTGACGACGTTGCTGACGCTCTCTCTTTATGCCTTCAATCGGGGGGAGCAATGACAGTAACGATTGATTCGCCGATGCGCCGCCAGCTTCTTCGTGCCGCCGCTGCATCGATCGCCATCCCCGTCCTGGCCACGCATGCAATCGCCAACGAAGAGACGCGCCCCATGAATCCGACCAGCAACTATCTGCCCGTTCGATCCGAATGGCTCGCCTCGGGAACCGAAACGGCACTTGAGCCGGACATGCCGATCATCGACGCGCATCATCACTTCTACGATCGCCCGGGATGGACCTACCTGCTCGACGAGTACCTTCGCGACGCACAGTCCGGGCATAACATCACCGCTTCCGTGTACATGCAGGCACTCACCCGTTACAGGCAGTCGGGCCCCGACCCATTGAGGCCGGTCGGCGAGGTGGAATATGTGACAGCCGCAACCGCGCCGACGCAGGGCGGCAAGCCACAGGTCGCAAAGGGCATTGTCGGCTATGCCGATCTTCGTCGCGGTGCGGCGGTGCGCGAAGTTCTCGAAGCGCATCTCCAGGCCGGACAAGGCCGTTTCAGGGGCGTACGGCATCTCGTGACGTGGGACGCTGACCAGACACTGGTGAATCCTGTCTCGGCGGCACCGCGCGGATTGCTGCTCGACCGGGACTACCGCGCGGGCGTGGCACAGTTGGGGCCACTCGGTCTGTCGTATGACGCATGGCTTTTTTTCCCACAACTTCCCGAGTTATTCGACCTTGCGAAGGCCTATCCCGACGTGCCCGTCATCATCAATCACTGCGGCGGTGTCGTGCGGATTGCCAGCTACGAGGATAAGCAGAAAGAGGTGTTCGAAAGCTGGTCCCAGTCCATGCGCAAACTGGCGCAACTGCCTAACGTGTATGTCAAGGTCGGCGGGCTGGGGATGCGGATCAACGGCTTTGACTTCGAGAAGGGCGAGCGGCCACCGTCGTCAACCCAACTTGCCGAAGCGTGGAAGCTGTGGATGCACACTTGCATCGAACTGTTCGGCGCGAATCGATGCATGTTCGAGAGCAACTTCCCGGTCGACAAGGGCTCGTATCCGTATAGCAACGGCTGGAACGCATTCAAACGATTAACGGCGCAGGCGAGCCACGGCGAGCGCGAAGCGTTGTTCCGGGGCACGGTGAGCAACGTGTATCGCCTTGGCTGATCGTTCGGGTGGCGGATGCCCGTCGTCACGCAATACCCACGAAATACACGTGCAAATACGAAAGACGCCATCGATCAGACGGAGTTGAATGAGGACCCTGATTCGCAAAATGCGCTCACAGTCCTCAAGGAACTGAACTGACATGGCAAAAGTATTGTGTGTTCTCTATCCCGACCCCGTAACCGGGTATCCGCCCAGGTACGTGCGCGACGACATTCCCGTCATTACGCAATATCCGAACGGTCAAACGGTGCCGTCTCCGCAAGGACCACTTGGATTCAAGCCGGGCGAACTGGTTGGCTGCGTGTCCGGCGAGCTAGGTCTGCGGAGCTATCTGGAAGCGCATGGTCATCAACTCGTCGTCACGAGCGACAAAGACGGTGCCGACTCCACCTTCGACAAGCACCTGGTCGATGCCGACGTCGTCATTTCGCAGCCCTTCTGGCCGGCCTATCTGACGGCCGAACGGATCGCGAAAGCGAAGAAGCTCAAGCTTGCGTTGACGGCAGGCATCGGCTCGGATCACGTCGATCTGAAGGCGGCTGCGGCGCATGGCGTCACCGTTGCTGAAGAGACGTTCTCGAACAGCATTAGCGTCGCGGAACACGTCGTTATGATGGTGTTGTCGCTGGTGCGTAACTATCTTCCCGCGCATCAGTATGCCGTCAACGGCGGCTGGAACATCGCGGATTGCGTGAGCCGCAGCTACGATCTGGAAGGGATGCATTTCGGCACGCTCGGCGCGGGCCGGATCGGACTTGCCGTATTGCGCCGACTCAAACCGTTCGATGTGAAGCTGCACTACTATCAGCGCCATCGCCTCGCGCCCGAAGTCGAAGCGGAACTCGGACTGATCCATCATGAAACGCCCGAAGATCTCGTCAAGGTCTGCGACATCATCAATCTGCAGATGCCGCTTTACCCTTCCACCGAAGGCTTTTTCAACGAGCGCATGTTGAGCCTCGTCAAGCGCGGTGCTTACCTCATCAATACCGCGCGCGGCGCATTGTGCGACCGTGACGCCATTGTGAAGGCGCTGGAGTCCGGGCAGTTGGCAGGCTATGCGGGCGACGTCTGGTTCCCTCAGCCTGCACCCGTCGATCATCCGTGGCGCACGATGCCGTACAACGGCATGACACCGCACATCTCGGGCAGTTCGCTGTCGGGTCAGGCGCGCTACGCCGCAGGCACGCTCGAAATTCTTCAATGCTTCTTCGAGGGAAAGCCGATCCGTCCGGAGTATCTGATCGTCGACGGCGGCAATCTCGCGGGAACGGGCGCGAGTTCGTACAAGCTGAGCTGATTTTCTGCACGCGTGATCCGAATCGGGGTCTGCACGCAGGCCCCGAAATTGATTGCAGATCAGTCTGGTGAGCGCGCGCCTCGCCGTCAAGCCAGACACGGGGATAAACATCCTTGCGATCGACGCGCAGAGCGACTACGGCGTACCTGACGAAGGCCCACCGTCCCGTACCGCGACGGGAAGACGGGCGACGAACACCCAGTCCATATAGGTTTTCGCGTCGTTAAAACCGCGAAATTCACCCGGAAAATGCGCGATCTGAATGGGTCGCGCATGAGACACGCTATGAACGCCGACAATGGTCTGCCCATCCGGCGATCTTACGAGTTCCCAGTCGGCCTTGCCCGTCATCGGGTCCGCATACAGCTTGCGCAGATGCCGCACGACGTTCGGATAACGCGGGTCGCGCACGAGGTCGTCGAGCGTGCGCGGCTGGTTCGGCTGACCCACGGGCGTCGCCAATGCATAGCTCAGCAACGCGCGCTGAAATTCGCCACCGACGAACAGCAGTTCCTGTTCGGCCACGCGCCGCTGATAGACGGCACCAAGCTGCGCCGTAGCGGCAGCCGCCACGCCGATGATCGAGATCAGGATCAGCAGCGAGAGATACGCGTAGCCCTGTTGCGCATTGCGCCGCCTGCGAACTCTTCCCCTTCGCATCGCTATAACGCCTCGTACGGCTTGCCGTTGCTGTCCACGCCCTGCGCACCACTTTTGACGTCGTAGACCTTGCCCGGATACGGCTCGTCGGGTGGCACGATGTGCCAGGTCGTCGCGCTGTCGGTGATGGGATCGATGGGCAGCGAACGCAAATAGTGTTTCTCGACGAGTTCCTCCAGCGAGTCCGGATAACGCCCGGCATCGCCATAAAACCTGTCGATCGCGTCACGCGTCGCGAGCAGATTCTGCGCGAGAATCTTTTCCTTCGATGCGTCAATCGAATGGAAGTAGTTCGGCAACGCGATCGTGAGCATCAGCGCGATCACCGACAGCACGATCAGCAGCTCGATCAGCGTAAAGCCCTTCGCGGTACGCACGCGCGCTGTCATCGAAGTCACCATTTGCGGTAGGCAATGCCATTGAGTCCGATGCCCACGGAAGTCGAGTAGACGTCATACACGTCGTCGCCTTCCTGCGGATCGTCGGCTTCGCTCGCGTAGGCGCGCTTGCCCCACGTGGCCGCGTCGCCGAGTTGCGCGTCGGGGTTCATCGGATCGCGCGGAATGCGGCGCAGGAAGTACAGCTTGTGTCCTTTCGGATCGGTCTGGTCTTTCACGCCATCGACGAGTACATCGAGACCTGTCGGATAGCCCGTCGCGCCCGCCTCTTTGGCGATGCGCCCTTCCTTGCTCGCGGCCTTGTACGCATCGATGGCATTGCGTATTTCGTGCAGCGCGACGCGCAGTTCCTGCTCGCGTTCGCGTTGACGCATGACTTGCGCGACGGGCACCGTCATGCAGGCGAGCACACCGAGAATCGCAAGCGTGACGAGCAGCTCGATCAACGTAAAGCCGCCCGCCGCCTTGCGACGCATTGCAGTCCGCACGACGGCCTTTGTCATCGCGCGCCCACACTCAGGCTGTATGCAGACGGCGGCGGCATCGTGACGGTCTGGCCGCCCGCGCCGAGCACGGAGCCGGGTTGGACCTGGATCGACGTCTGCGCGGCGGGCGCCAGCGCCTTGAAGCTGAGCACGGCGAAGGTGGCCTGCGCAGAGCCGCCCGTGCCGCCCGGCGACGAGTCGGCCAGAATCAGCTGCCCGCCCTGAGCGACGCGGTTCGAGAAGCTCGTCTGCGCGCCGCCCTGTTTGAGGAAGTCGCCTTCCGTCACGCCCGTGAACTGCAATTTCGACACGTCGTAGCTCACGGTCGCGGACGCGCTCGTCACGGGCTGATCCGCCTGCATCAGCAACGCGACGGTGACCGAGTCGCCCGTCTTGACCTGCGGCGGCCCCTGAATCGACATTTCGGCCGTGCCCGGCGTCCCCGCGCCGCCGACGAGCGGCGTCGTGTCTCCGCCGAGATAGGCGCCCGCTCCTGCACCGTACGCGTTCGATCCCGCGCCGTACGCGCCCGATGATCCATAAGCGCCATACGCGCCCGTTTGCGGCGTGTTCGATCCGCCGCGCTGGCCGGACGTGCCAAAGTCCGCAGCCTGCGCGTTGGATGATGAACCGTTGGAAGGCGCAGGCGTAACGATTCCGTTCGACTTGATCATGCTCTGCATGTTCGTTTCCGTGCCGGACGTGAAGTACGCCAGCGACGCATCCGGATGCCGGATATTGCGGACCAGGTGCGGCGTGATCGAGAGGACGATTTCGGTGTTCTTGTCGTCGTCGGTGGTCGCGCCGAACAGACGGCCCAGCACGGGCATCTGTCCGAGGCCGGGAATCTTGTTTCCGGAAGTGCGTTCCTGGCTGTCGATCAAACCCGCCAGCACGTCCGTCTCGCCGTTCTTCAACTGCAGCACTGTGCTAGCCGTGCGCGTACCGATCTCGTACGCCGTCGTGCCCGACGAACCGGTGATCTGGTTCAGCAGGCTGCTGACTTCGAGCGCGACCTTGATGCCGACGGTGTCGTCGAGATAGATGGTCGGCTCGACGTTCAGCGTCAGGCCGATGTCGAGATAGTTGATCGACTGCGAGACGAAGCCCGTTGATGTCGCCGTCGACGTGATGTTCGGCACGCGCTCGCCGATCAGGATCTTGGCCTTTTCGTGATTGCGCACACGAATGCGCGGGTTGGTCAGCAGCTTCGCGTTCGAATCCTGGCGGTTCGCATTCACAGTCGCCTGCAGCGACGAAACGCCGACCGTGCGCGAAGTCTGATTCAGCAGATCGTGCAATGACAGCGCGGGAGAAGAACCCGAGCCGCCGGAAGACGAGGAACCATACGACGAGCCCGACGATCCACTCCCTGACGAGATCGCGCCGAACGCGCTGCCCGCTGCCGTCGGCGTGAACGTGATGGACGACGGCCATGCGATGCCGAGATCCTGCATGCTGTTGCGCTGCACTTCCAGCACTTCGACTTCCAGCATCACTTCCGGCTCGGGCACGTCTTCGAGCGCGACGAGCTTTTCGGCCATCCGGATCGCGTCGGGCGTGTCGCGCACGATCACGACGTTGAGCTTTTCGTCGGCAACGACATCGTGCGACTTGACGATCGTCTTCAGCGTGTTGGCCACCGTCTTCGCATCTGCATTCGACAGGAAGAAGGTGCGCACGGCCAGTTCCTGATAGTCCTTCAGCTTGGCGGGCGTATTCGGATAGATCAGCACCGTGTTTTCGTCGAGCACCTGCTGCGCGAGCTGATTCGTCGCGAGGACGTAGCGCACGGCTGCTTCGATCGTGCTGTTGCGCAGATAGATCGAGGTGCGCTGATCGGTCTTGACGTCCTTGTCGAACAGGAAGTTCAGCCCCGCGCTGCGCGAGATCACTTCGAACACCTGCTTGAGCGGCGCATCCTTGAAGTCGATCCGAACCGGCTTGCGATACGCGCTCGCGAGCGCGGCTTCGACGCGCAGAAAGCCCGTGTCGGCGTTCAGCTTGCGCTGCAACGCGAGCGCACGCGGATGCGCGGGCGCTTCCGTCAACACCTTCGCGATCAGGCCACGCGCGCTGTCGCTATCCTTCGCGGCCAGCATTTCCGCGCGCTCGACGAGTCCATCGATCCGCGCCGCGCCTTCGAGTGCGGCGATGCCGGAGAGCGCGCGTTCGTTGGCGGGGTCGATGGTCAGCGCATGTTGATACGACTTGCGCGCCGCCGCGCGCGCGCCGCCTGCCGCAAGGCGGTCGCCTTCCTCGTCGAAGCGCGCGACGGCACTCTCGCGCTCCGCGAGCCAGGCCGCGCGGTAATGCGGGTCGTGCGGGTCCTGCGTGACGGCTTGTTGCAGCTTCGCCAGCCCTTCGTCGACCTTGCCCTGTGCAACGAGGTCCTTGCCGTCGCGGTATGCGCGCTCGGCTGCACAGCCCGTCAGCACGATCGGCACGGCAAGCAGCAACGCGAGCGTGCGCGCGTGGCGTGCCGCGAAACGGCACAGACCGCGTCGCGTGAATGATGTTGCAAGTGGCGTAGCCAACTGTTCACTTCCTTTGGTTGCGTTCATCAGTCGGCGCTGCCGATATCCATGGTCTGAACCAGTTTCAGCGGCAGGTAGACGAGCGTCATGGTCGGCGGCTTGATGGCGTCGACGCGATACGATCCGTCGATCACTGTCTGGTCACGCACGATCAGCGTCTCGTCGCCGCGCGTCAGATACACCTCCCAGTTGCCGTCGGCGCCCTGCTTGCCGAGATAGGTGAACGGCAGGCTGGGCACAGCCGGTTCCGAAGGCAGCGGCGGTATCTCCGCGCCAGCGGGCGCCGCGGACGGTAGCGGTGGCGCCATCGAGCGGCTGCCGAATAGCTCATGGTGTTCGCTCGTGGATGCGCCGATGAGTTCGGTGCGCGCGCGCAGCGCCGCAATGCCGACAGTCTCTGCGCCCGCCGCTCGCACGGATGGCGTCGCCGCGTGCGCACCGGCGCGCGGCACGGCTTCGACGACCTGATCCGCCGGATTCGTGCGGCCGAATGCGAGCAGCGCCGCGCAGAGCAGAAACACCAGCGCGAGAATCATGTGCTTGCGCTTCATCGCCGCACCTCACCTGCATCGACGTGCGCGTCCGACGACGCGGCGGGACGCAAAAAGACCGTGAAGCGCAGGCTTGCCTCGACGGCGGTGTCGTTCGCCGAGGTGCGCCTGAAGCGCATGTCATCGAGCGCCGCGTACGGAACTGTCAGCAGAACCTTTTCGCAAAAGCGCCGCAGATGCGCGTAATCGCCCTTCACGGGCAGGACGATCGTGTAGGTCTCGAAGCGCCCGGCGGTATCGCGAGCGGGCTTGTACTCGGCTTTGTCCAGCGTGACGCCCGTCTCGTCGGCGGCGTCGAACAGATGGGCGACGATCTGCTCGCTATGCGCCGCATCGCCGAGTGCCGCATAGAAGGCCGTCAAGCGCGCGGCGGCCATCGCAGGTGCGCTGACGACCGGCTTCGGCGGCGGCGCGGAGCGCGCGCGGGCAACGGCATGCGCCTGCTGATCGATACGCGACGCGAGCGCCGGCAACAGCGCGAACCACAACGCGGCGGCACCGAGCACGAGCGCGCCTGCCAGCACGGCGACCACGCCCGATCGACGCGACGCGAGCAACAGACGCAGCAGCATCCGCGTGACATTCGGCATGCTCACGGTTGCGTCCTCCGCCACTGCGCTTCGATCTGAAAGCGGATGACGCCATCCATGCCGTCTCGTATGCGTTCGTGCCTGACCAGTGTGACGCGCTCGAACAAGGGCTGCTGCTCCAGCTGTGTCAGATAGTCGATCATGTCCTTGCTGCTGCCGCACTCGGCTTCGATCTTGAGCAGCGCGCGACCCGGTTCGGGCGTGATGGACAGCAACGCGACCTGCGAAGGCGTGGCGGATTCGACAGCATCGAGGATGCTGCCCCACGGCAGATTGAGGCGCGTCACGGCTGCATTGACGGCTGCCGCCTGCTTCGCGTCGATGGGCGCACTGGACGACGCGCCCGAAGCGCGAGCCATGCGTTCCGTGCGCGACGCGAGACGCGCCGCTTCGAGCTGGAGCGAATCGAGATTTGCAACCAGCCGGTACGCGCGAAAGCCGGCGAGCACGCACAACAGCAGCGCGGCGAGCGCCAGCACGCGCACAACAGCATGGGTGCGATACAGCGTGCGACGCCAGCCGAACGGCGCAAGGTCGATGTGCAGACGTTTCATCGTTGCGGATGCCATTGCACGCTCAAACCCACATCAGCGGATGAAGCCGGATCGGGCTGCCACTCATCGAGCGGACGACCGTGGATATGCAGCACGGAAGGCGCGGCCACATTGTCGAGCAGCGCCGCGCGTGACAACTGATCGCGCAGCCACGCCATCGACGGAATCGCCTTCGGCAGCGGCAGCGTACGCACGGCGGCAAGACGCGGCTTCTTTGCGTCAGTGACGAGACCCAATGTGAGCGCGTGTTCGCCGAGCGTCGCGAGCCATGCATCGGCGCCGAGGCGACGGCGCGACCGATTCCACGCAGCGACGAAGTTCGGCGTCACGGATGCAAGGCTTGCGCGCTGCGCTTCAACCGCAACCTGCAATGCCGCATGCAGACGTCGAGAAACCGCACAGGCCAGAAACGGCGCGGCGCATTGCCAGTCGGCGGCGAGGTGCCAGTCCGCAAGCGGCTCGCCATACAACACGTGGAAGCGCACACCCGCAGCCGCGCGCAAGTCCTGCATGCGCCCGCCATTGGCGGGCGGCGTGACGACGAAGTAGCGCACGAGGTCGTCGTCGATCGTCGCGTGAACGGGCACGCGAGCGCCGCCCGCCGCGTCGAGCGCAGCCGTGATGGGCGCAGAGAGCATATCGTGCGCTGCGCCCGCAAACGCGGGCAACGGCCGTTCGACAAGAACGGACGTCGCCTTGCGCGCGCCGCTCACACGCAGCACAGAGACCGCGTCGCGCGACAGCCGAACCCGGCAATGTCCGCGCGGCCAGATGCGCATCAGCCTGTCATGCATTGAGCGTCACCCGCTTCACTTCCGCGAGCGTCGTCTCGCCGCGCTTCACCAGATTCAACGCGACATCGCGCAAGCGGCGCGTGCCATTCTTGCGCGCCACGTCCTTGATTGCGCGGATCGGCTGCTTTTCGACCACCATGTCGCGGATCTCGTCGTCGAGAATCAGGATTTCCGCAATAGCGCGCCGTCCGCGGTAGCCAGTGCCTCGGCAGTCGCCGCAACCCGTTCCTTGCCGGAAATCGAAACCGGCGACGTCGGCGCGGCTCAATCCAAGACGCGCGAGTTCGGCGTCAGTAGGCATGTACGGCGCGGCACAGTGCGCGCAGTTCACGCGCATCAGACGCTGTGCCCAGATGCCGTTGAGCGCCGACACGAACGCATACGGATCGATGCCCATGTGGCTGAAGCGGCCGAACACGTCGAACACGTTGTTCGCGTGCACGGTCGTCAGCACGAGGTGGCCCGTCAGCGCCGACTGCACGGCGATCTCAGCCGTCTCGCGGTCGCGTATCTCACCGACCATGATCTTGTCCGGATCGTGCCGCAGGATCGAGCGCAGGCCGCGCGCGAACGTCAGCCCTTTCTTCTCGTTGACGGGAATCTGCAGAATGCCGGGCAACTGATATTCGACGGGGTCTTCGATCGTGATGATCTTGTCGCGGCCGTTGTGAATTTCCGTGAGCGCGGCGTAGAGCGTCGTCGTCTTGCCCGAGCCTGTCGGTCCCGTGACGAGCAGCATGCCGTACGGCTCCTCCGCCAACGCGCGCAGGGCCACCAGCGATTCGCTGTCGTAACCAAGCGCTTCGAGCGTCAACGAGCCATACGCTTCGATCATCGCGCGCTTGTCGAGAATCCGGATCACCGCATCCTCGCCGTGAATGCTCGGCATGATCGACACGCGCAGATCAATGTCGCGCCCGCCCGCCGCGACGCGGAAGCTGCCGTCCTGCGGCACGCGCCGCTCGGCAATGTCCAACTCCGCGAGCACCTTGAGGCGCGAGATCACCTGCTCGGCCGTCTCGACGCCGTTCAGCGTGGCCGCCGCGTCGAGCACGCCATCCACGCGATACTTCAACGCAAGGCCGCTCGGCGTGCTTTCAAGGTGGATATCGGATGCACCTGCTTTCAGCGCGTCGTACAGCGTCGAGTTCACCAGCTTCACTGCGGGGCTGGCCGCCTCGCTGACGGTCTCGAACGACAGCACCTGCGCCGTGCGCCCTTCGGCTTGCGCTTCGCTGCCGCCCGTCACGAGGCTATCGATGGCGCGCGTCGATTCTTCCATGCGCGCGTGATACGCCTGAAGATCGGACGGCAGCGCGAGCCGGATATCGATTGCAGCGTTAGCCTGCGCGGCGAGCCAGGTTTGCAGATCGAGATCGAACGGACTTGTCACGACACCGACGAATGACGCGTCTGCGTCGCGCAGCAGGACGCAGCGGCGCTGCATCGCGCGCGACAGCGGCACGCGGTCGAAGGCGGGCTTGAGCGCCAGCATGTCCGCTGTTTCGATGACGCGCATGTCCAGCAATTGCGCAAGCGCCTGCAGCAACTGGCGCGGCTCGACGCCCGTCAGCGTCTCCAGCTCGGCGACGATGTGGCGCTGCGTGGCCGCCGCTGCCGCGCGGGCGCGCGCCAGCAGATCGGCGTCGAACAACGGTGCGATGGTCTCCGGCGCGTTCATGACAGTCCTTCCGCGAGATCGAAGATCGGCATGTAGAGCAGTACGACGATGGTCCCGACAACAAGCCCGATTGCAGACATCAATAGCGGTTCGAACATGCGCGTGAAGCGATCGATCCAGCGGCTGATCTCGCCGTCGTAAAACGCCGCCGATTGCGTGAGCATGTTGCCGAGTTCGCCGGAGCGCTCGCCGACGCGCAGCATGCGTAGCGAAATCGGCGTGGTGAGATTTTCCGCGTGAAACGAACTGGACAGCGGCGCGCCCGCCTGAACGGCGGCGCGCGCTCGCAGCAAGCCATCGCGCAACGCGGGCGAAATCGTTCCGCCCGCCGTCTCCATCGCCGAGACGATCGGGATGCCGCCTTCGAGCAACATGCCAAGCGTCAGATAGAGCCGTGAAAGCTGATAGATGCGCAAGTGCGGACCGAGCAGCGGAAGGCGGCCCAACAGACTGACGAGTCCCACGCGCGCAATCGTGGCACGCACGGCCACGCAGCCCGCAATCGCAACTGCAACGGCGGCGGCAAACAAAGGCAGCCCATGCGCCGACGCAAACTTGCCCCAATCGAGCAGCGCCTGCGACATCCACGGCAAGCTTCGGCCGGTTCCTTCATAGATCGTCGCGAAGCGCGGCACCACGAAGGTGATCAGAAAGGTCGACACGCCGCCGCCCACGATAAAGAGAATGCTTGGATAGATCGCGGAGCTGATGAGCTTGTTGCGCACCATGTCGATGCGCGCCTGGTAATCGACATAGCGTTGCAGCGAGCGCGGCAGGTCGCTGGTGCCCTCCGCTGCGCGCACGATGCCGACGTATAGCGGCGGGAACACGTCAGGCTGTTCGGCGAGCAGGCTCGAAAAGCGTTTGCCCTCGCGCAAGCCCGCCAGCAGCCGTTCGAGAATGCCGCGCAGCCTTGCGTTGCCTTCGCGCTCGACCAGCGCTTCGAGCCCTTCGACAATCGACAGGCCCGCCATCAATAGCGCGAGCAGTTCCTGGCTGAACAGCACGAGCGAGATGCCGCCGCGCGAAGCCTTCGACGAGCGCAGCGTGCGCAACGCGCGCAGTTGGGTCGCGTGCAGGCCGCGCGCTTCGACCTGGCGGCGCGCGTCGTCCTCATCCTGCGCATCGACGACGAGCGAGACGATCTGGTTGTCGGGCGAAAGCGCCCTCACTTCATACGGCATAGTGCTGTGCTACTGGTTTGTTGTGGTCTGCTGCTGCCCCGTTGCCGCGCGCTACATGTGCGCTTCATTCACTGCTGATATCGGCGTCTTCTCCCGTGCCGCCCGGCTGGCCGTCGCGGCCGTATGAGATCACCGCGTAGTCGCTCTTCGTACCCGGCACCTGATAGACATACGGATGTCCCCACGGATCGAGCGGTGCTTCTTTCTTCAGATACGGACCGGCCCATTTGTCCGCATTCGCGGGCTTGACGAAGAGCGCGGCCAGGTTTTCGTCGGCGGTCGGATAGCGGCCGACGTCGAGCCGGAAGTTATCGATCGACTTCGTGAAGACGTCGATCTGCGCACGCGCGATAGTCGCCTGCGACTTACCGAGCTGCGAGAAATAGCGCGGCCCCACGAGCGCCGCCAGCATGCCGATGATGACGAGCACCACGAGCAGTTCGAGCAGCGTAAAGCCGCCCTGTTTCTTGAGCCGCGCGTGCCGCGATCCTCTCGCGTTGGCTGCACGGCGATGGTTGACAGACTGCATCGACACTTCCTTCAAAAAAAGTTGGACGCCCGCCAGGCGGGCGTCCATCCAACGTTGCTAAACCGGCGTGCGCGTTACTGACGCGCGCGCTGCGTCGACGAGACGTTGTTGTACACGCCGAACTCGAACAGCGAGTAGCCGTAGTCCGTCGAGCGCTTCGTGCCGTAGAGGCGCACGTAACGCGCGGTCGTGGCCGGGAACGACAGGTCTTCCACGCCGCCCTTGCTGTCCGTCGTCGTGTAGACGGTGTTCGACCAGTCGACGTTGTCGTGCGAGGTCTGGATCTGATACGCAATCGCGTGCGCGTTCTCCCAGTTCAGCACCACGCGGTTGAAGGTCTGCTCCGAACCGAGATCGATCGCGATCCACGACGGGTCGATGAACTTCGACGACCAGCGCGTGCCCGTGTTGCCGTCCACAGCCAACGTGGGCGGCGTGTTGTCGTTCTCGTCGCCGCTCGACGTCGCCGGCCGGTTCTGCGCCAGATTCACGCTTGCCGACAACGGCACGAAGTTCACGCTGATGCTGTGCTCCGCGATGACGTTCGTGAACGTGTACGTCGACTGCACGCCGAGGTTCTTGCCATCCACGGTCATCGAACCCACGCCGTAGCCGGCTGCCGGCAGCGCCGTGAAGGTCTGCGAGCCACCCTGGATCACGCCGACCGCACCCGACGGGCTGATCGTGCCGTTGGCGCTGCTGCTCGCCGTGACCGTCAGCTTCGGCGTCGCCGCCGAGTTGTAGACCTCGAACTCGAACAGCGAATAACCGTACTGCGACGCGCGCTTGACACCCTGCATGCGGACATAGCGTGCATTCGTGACAGGCAGCGAGATGTCCTCGACACCGCCCGCGCCGGCACGTTGCGGGATGATGTTCGTCCACGTCTGGTTATCGTTCGATGCCTGAAGCAGATAGGCCTTGCCGTAAGCGTTCTCCCAGTTCAGCACGACGCGGTCGAACTGCGTCTGCTGGCCGAGATCGACCGTGATCCATGCGTCGTCATTGAAGTCCGACGACCAGCGCGAGCCGAGGTTGCCGTCGACAGCATTTTTGGGTGCATAGCCTTCGTCCTGCACGCCGCTCGACGTCGCGACCTTGCCGCGCGCGAGATTGGCGCTTGGCACGCCGCCATTGCCACCGTCGCCGCCATTACCACCATCACCACCGTTGCCACCATCACCGCCGTTACCGCCGTCGCCGCCATTGCCACCTGTTGCCGCGGTCACGGTCAGGATCGCCGTCGCGCTGGTCGCACTGCCGCCGCCGTTGCTGACGACGACGCTATACGCGGCGCCGTTGTCGGCTGCGACCGTGGTCGGCGGCGTCGTGTACGTCGGGTTGGTCGTGATCGCCACCACCGTCGTGCCGCGCATCCACTGGAAGCTGAACGGACCCGTGCCCGTCACGCCCACCGAGAACTGCGCTGCCTGCCCTTCGCTGACCTTCACACTCGCCGGTTGCGCCGAGATGATGGGCGCATTGGCCGAATTGCCCGACACGCACAGCGACCAGCCCGGCGTGTTGTCGATGATGCCGGGAACCGACTGACCCGACGAGAACGCGAGATACGCCTGCGTCGACGCATTCGGCACACCCGTCGTGGTCCACGTTCCCCACGGAGCCGGGAACGCGCACGATGCGAAGTTCGAGCGAGCCACCGTCAATGCTTCGTTCTGCGTCGGCAGGCGCATGCCGATAGCCGCGCAATACTGCTTGGCGACCGTCTGCGTGAACTGCGCGCCCTGGTTCGGGAACGTCGTGTAGTACTGCTGCCACACGAGGCCGCTGACGTTGTCCTTCACGTTCGGCACATACGGGCCCGACGGCAGACCTGCGATCGTCGAAGTCCACGTGCCCGGCTTCGCGCCGAGCAACGTGAAGCGCTCGGTCTCGCTGCCGCATTGCGGCGCGTCGAACACCTGGAACTCGAACAGCGAATAACCATACTGCGTAGCGCGTTGCAGTCCGAGCATGCGGACATAGCGCGCCGACGTGCTCGGGAACACCGTCGTTTCCGTGCCGCCGTGACCCGCGATGATCTGGTCGTTAGGCAGAACGTTCGTCCAGTTGCTGTTGTCGTTCGATACCTGAAGCTTGTACGCCGACGCAGCCGCGTTCTCCCACATCAGCACGACCTTGTTGAAGGTCTGGATGGAGCCGAGATCGACCGTGATCCACGAAGGATCGATCTCCGGCGCCGACGACCAGCGCGATGCGACCGAGCCGTCCACTGCATTCTGTGCTGTCAGGCCGCCGTTCTGGTCGCTGCTCGACATCGCCTTCGCGTTGAGCGCGAGGTTGCTGTTGTCCGCGCCGCTCACCGTCAGCGTGGCCGGGTCGCTCGTGACGCTGCCTGCGCTATTGGTGATCGTGACGGCGTAGTTGCCGCCATCGCTGCCCTGCGCCGACGCAATCACGATGCTTGCCGAGTTCGTGCCGTACGGCTTGCCGTCCTTGGTCCATTGATACTTCAGCGGAGCCGAGCCGCTCGCGAGCACGTTGAAGGTCACGCTCTGACCGAACGGCACGCTCTGGCTATGCGGCTGCGACACGATGACGGGCGGCGTCGCGACGCTCACCGTCAGCGTTGCGTCCGCCGACGTGACCGTACCCGCGCTGTTGGTCACGACGGCTTTGTACACTGAGCCGCTATCCGACGTTTGCGTCGCGGGCGTGTCATACACGGGCTGGTTCGCACCGGGAATGGCCACGTCATTCTTCAGCCACTGATACGACAGCACGGGCGAACCGGCCGCGACCACCGTGAATTCCGCGCTCTGTCCGCTCGTAATGCTCAGCGACAGCGGTTGCGTGGTGATGGTCGGCGCAGCCGGTTGCACGACCTTCAAGTTCGCCTCACGCGACGTGACGCTGCTGTTGGCGTTGCGCACGGCGACGCTGTAGGTGATACCGTTGTCGCCCGACTGCACAGCGGGCGTCGTGTACGTGTAGCCGGTCGCGCCCGGAATGGCCGCGCCGTTCTTCATCCATTGATAGCTGATGGGCGCCGCGCCTGCCGACAGCACGTAGAACTGCCCGCTCTGCCCTTGCGTGACGATCTGATCGGCCGGTTGCGTGATGATCTTCAGCGCGCTAGGCGGCTGCGGACCGACCACGAGCGCATTACCGTTGAAGGTTTGCTGCGCGTTCGTCGGCACGACGTTGAACGTCGCGGTGCCGCTGCCGAGGCCCGGCGAACTCGCCGTCACCGTGACAGCACCCGGCGTGAATTGCGTCTTGACCGCAATACGCGTCACGCCGCCTTCGACCGACAGGTTCGGGTCGCCTGGCGCGTGATACGACAGCGGCTGGTTCGGCGTCACGTCGTGGTCGGAGCCGCCGCGATACGTGCCCGGACCGCTCACGCTGAACGTCAGGGTCTGCGATGCGTCCGGCACGCGAATGTTGTTCGCATCGACGACCGTCGCCGTGATGACGGCGGCATCCGTGCCGTTCGCGGTCAGCGCGAACGATTCGCCGCTCGGCTTGACGAGTTGGGGCTCGACCGTCAGTTGGATATGGTCGGCCGGGCCTGCCGTCACCAGCGAGTCATACGCTGCAACCTGGCGGTTGTTGTCGAGACACTCCGCCGTCAACGTGCCCGGCGCCCACTTGATGTTGTCCCAATGCACCTGCGTCGGCAGGGACGTCGTGTTCTGGGTCAGATCGGTCGGGTCCATCGACGTCGGATTCGGCACCTGGTCGCCGCCAATCAGCTCGCCATTGAGGCGCAGACGCACTGCGGGACAGTTGCTGAACGCGTTGACGGTCACGGTGCCGGCGCGGTTCCACGTGTGCGCGAGCTTGACCACAGGCTTGATCTCAAACGGCGTCCACGCCGCCTGATAGATGTAGTAGATCAGGCGCGGCAGACGGTTCGCGTCCATCATCGACGCGCCATTGCCACGCACGGCCTCCGGCGCGATGCCGTCGGTCTGCGTGTTGATTTCACCCGGCGTATCGGCCAGATACCAGTGCGCAATACCAAACGACTTGCCGGCTACGCTCTCCACCCAGGTCTTCAGATATTTGACCGCGAACGCCAGCTCGAAGTCGTATTTCCATCGACCAACGCCGTCGCCCCAATACTCCGAGCCCCACGCGGGTGAATTCGGGTAGTCCTTCTTGACGTTGATGTCGCAACCGTTGCCGCTACAGCCGAGAATGTCGCCGTTGTTCGGATTCGGCGTACGGTCGGCCTGGGCGCGCGTGTTGATCGGGTCCCACACTTGCGACAGCGCCTTCAGCGATTGCGCGAATGCCGTGTCGGTTGCGCCGTTATCGGCTTCCCACGCGAGCACAGACGGATGGTTGCGATCATGAACGATCATGTCGCGATGCAGCTCGGTCTTCAGCGTGACGTTGTTCTGCGTCATGCACTTGACGCCGGCAGCCGTCTCCGCCGTGCAGATGACGGCGAAGCCGCCTTCGCCTTCGCCGCTCGGCTGAACCATCATCACGCCGTAGGCGTCGGCGGCATCGAGAAAATCGCGGCCCTGGCTCGAATGGCCCGGACGGTACAGACTTCCGCCCGCCTGCGCGAGCAGGTTCAGGTCTCTCCATTGCAGCTCAGGCGGCACGGCCGAGCCGAGCGCCGGATAGTCGTAACGGCCCGAAGCGCCCCACAGATAGTGCGGGTGTCCGTTGATGATCGGGAAGTTCTGGTCCCAAGTGATCGTGCGGATGCCGAGTGGGCTTTCCGTCGTATCGACGACCACGCCGTCGATGCTGACGGAGTGAATCACGCGGTACAGATACGGCTTGCCGTAGATGCTGTTGTTCGGATACCAGAGGTTCGGATTGGGAACCGTCAGCACCTGATCGAACAAGGTAGGCTGCAAGCCCGGCTGCACATTGGCGGGCACGGTGCGCGTATCCTGCCCGGTCACCACGACGGTGCCGCCCGCGTCGACGATCTGCGTCGTCAACGTCACCTTCTGGTCGGTCGAGTACTCGTTCAGTACATTGGTCTGCACACGGATCGTCGCCGACGATGTGCTCGCCGCAACCGTCGCGACATACGTGCCCCACGTATTGAGCACGGCGTAGATGTTCTCGGGAATGTGCAAACGGTCCGTGATGTGCATCCACACAGGGCGGAACAGGCCCGTATCGTCCTGGCCGAAACGGAATGCGCCTGCGAAATCGGGCGACTCGAAGAACTTGTCGCCACGCGCAACCTTCACAGCCAGCACATTGTCCGTACCGTCGAATTTCACATAGTTCGTGATATCGACGATGAACGGAATGAACCCGAGCACGTGCGTCGCGTCTTTATTTATCTGGCTATTGCCTCGAATCAACGTCCCGTTGATATAGACCTGCGCACCCGTATGCGCGCCCTCGAACTCGATATAGATCTTGCGGTTCGCAAAGGACGGATCGAGCGTGAAGTGCTTGCGATACCAGTTGATGTTGCCCGTCAGGTATCCCTGATCGCCGCCCGACTTCCAGTTGAGGAAGGTGTCGTTATCCGACGGCGTCTGCGGGACGCCAACCTGCGCCCAGCCCGAGTCGTTGAAACCCGGCTGCATCGCGTTGGTGTCGTCATTGTCCTTGACGTACTTCCAGGGCGTCGCGCCCAGATTGATCCTGATGTGATTGGATGGCGGAAGCGCTTCGCTCGCGACAGCGTGAGTCGCAACGCAAAGCAACATCATCCAAAGTACTACTAAACAGCATGCAAGCTGCCCCGTAAACAACCGAACGCGATAGCGCATTATGGTTTCCTTGTCGTTCTTCCCGGTCTTTCTTTGAATAGATGTGGCTTTACGCTCACGCCATGCCGTAGAACGTTATCGACGCACGAGCACGCGCGCTCGCCGGTGCTTTAGCGCGACATGCGCGCCTGGTGCACCGATGAGTACGATTTCGCCACTTTTCAATTTTTGCCGAACGTATCAAATGCCAAGCAAACGTTTGCTCTTCGATTTGAATACGCTGGCTTAAAGACGCCCCAATCCCACTATTTAATTTTTCATGTGAAGGTGATAGTTGTTTTGATCTATTTCTTCTAATACATGGTGCCCGGTTTCGATCGGCGCCGCACGGAAACTGAAGTTCCCCGTCCCAGTGCAATTGTTGATGCTCCGATCGATCCTTAGCGTTGGCGCAGCATTTTTCTTTAGTTTTATGACAGTGATGTTACGAACAATTTCAAATGAGCAACAAACGCTTAAGCCTGTCACCTAATGGAAAGTTCTCAAATCACTTGCCATTTAGCACAAGCTTTCAGTCTGCTCACAGCCACTCATCCGGTCGGGCATTAGACATTCATCAAATTTCAAATGCACGCACAATGTAGTCAACACGATGTTGCATCGTGGGCAACATTGCCCGACCGTCCCACTCGCGAATTACATTGTGGGATTCAACTGCGCGAACTCACCCGACGCAAAAGAGATCTGTGCGCTTTCGATAAGGTGGTGCATATGCACTGCGTCGGCGAAAGTCGGCGCAGTACGTGTGCCATTCGTCACGTCGTGCGCGTAAGCCCAATAGAGTTCGGCCAGTTCCAGTACGGCGGAAGGCAGATCCGATTCCGGCAGGCGCAAATAGTGGGTCGGTACTTCGAGCCGTTCGAGCGGCTGCTTGTCGCCGTGCGCGCCGAAGATTGCATAGTCGTCGCCCACATCGCCGAAAGCCGACGCGTTCGTGATCCGCAAATCGCCTTCCGTCCCGGTGATGTCGATCTGCACGCCTGAGCCGTTGCGCTTGCCGCCTTCGATATGAACGGACACCACCGCGCTGTCGTTCAACATGCCGGCGAGCACGAGTTGATCGGGCGTCGATGTCGGTATCGAAACGCCTGTCTCCCGAATCGTCACCGACGGAAACTGGTTAGGCGTGAGTGCCGCGATGGAAACAGGCCAGCCGGTTCCCGAAAAGAGCATGTCGAGAAAGTGGCTGCCATAGATCGAAACCACTGATGAAAAGTTCTCCAGCGGCACAGTCCATTCGAGCGCGCGCGAACGCGTCGCCTGAAAGTAATTCATGCTCACATGCATGCGTACCGAACGCAGCTCGCCGACGTAACCTTGCTGGATCAGGTCGCGCACATAACGGTTATGCGGCGCGAGACGCCTTTGCAAGCCGACGACATGACGCACGCCGCGTTCTTCGGCCAGTCGCAACAGTTCTTCTGATTCAGCGAGCGTGGTCGTCAACGGCCATTCGCAGTACACGTGCTTGCCCGCCGCGATTACACGCCTGACCGTCTGCGCATGTTGCGGAGCCGTGTTCAGCACGATCACGAGATCGATGTCGGGACTTTCGATAAGTTCGTCGATCGACTCAGCCACGCGGCCGATCCGATAGTCGCGTGCTGCTGCTTCGGCGGCTTCGTGCCGATGACTATAGATGGCCTGCAGCGTGTATTGCGGCAACAGATCGAGCACGCGCAAATGACCGTGCCTCGCCCAGTTGCCGACGCCGATCACGCCGACGCGCAATGGCCCATTAAATGTTGCTTCCATGATTCTGAATTCTCCAGTGAATGACGGACGGTGATGGCACGCGTATCACACCGACACCACGATGCGTCCAAAGTGCGCGTTGCGCTCGAGCACCGTATGCGCCTGCGCGATCTGGTCGAACGCAAAGCGATGCGCGATTACCGTCTTGAGCGCGCCCGACTGCAATCCGTTGAAGATGAATGCCGCCGCATCCGCCTGGCGTTGCGCGTCCGTGGTCGTCGAAAAGAGGTTGTAGCCATGCACGGTGATGCGCTTATAGAGTAGTGGCAACACGGGCAATACGGTGTCGTCGGGACTCAATGCGCCATAGAGCAGGATCGTGCCGCCGGGCCGCGTCGCGTCGATCAGACGCGCAAAGGCCTTGCCGCCGACAGGATCGAATACGAGGTCCGCGCCGCGTCCCTCGGTGATACGTTGCACTGCTTCGACGAGATCTTCTTCGTCGGTGACGATCACGTGGTCGGCGCCGAGCGCGACAAGTGCGTCGCGTTTCTCACGCGTTCGGGTGAGCGCGACGGCCGTCGCGCCCAGATGCTTCGCCACCTGAATCGCGCCGATGCCCACCCCGCTCGACGCCGCGGGAATCAGCACGACATCGCCAGGTTTGACGCGCTCGTTTTCCGTGAATGCCGCGTAAGGCGTGATGAACACGTTCCAGATCGCCACCGCGTCTTCGTACGAAAGCCACGCGGGACTCTTCGCGACAGCGTGCGCGGGCGCCAGCACGAGTTCGCCGTACACGCCGTAATCGTTCATCGAAAACGACGGCACCGTACTGACGTGATCGCCGACGGCCACATGCGTGACGTTCGCGCCAACGGCATCCACCACGCCGGACGCTTCATAACCGACCCGCGCCGGCAGCTTCGCCGGCTCGACATACTCGCCGCGCCGCCACATCGACTCCGCGCGATTCAGGCCGATGGCCTTCACACGAATACGCACTTCGTTAGCGCCAAGTTCGGGCGTGCCGATTTCCGTGTACTCGAAAACCTCGGGACCGCCGTGCTGCGCAAAGGTAATGATTTTCGCCATGACTCGTTCCTTTCGTTCAATCCATCCATTACAGGCGCCTCGGAACGAAACGCCCCTTCAAGTGGTTCGAATTATCGGAATCGCCCTTTGCAGGATAAATGCGGCATCGCCGACATCACTGTTCTTTTGCCGCCAACAATCGCCTTTTCGACGGGCGAAGCCCCGTGCAGCAACGCTCGCGCGATTGCGGACACGGGTGTCCAAAGTGAGCGAACCCGTGGGCTGTTTTTCTGGCGCATCGCCGCATCTACATTAGCGTCAAGCGTCGCCGATCACCGGCATTACGCAGCAGCTTCCCTGAATCACTGGATTGTGGAGATTGAAATGTCCAAACTGTTTTCGAAAGTCGCGGTCGGTTCGCACGACATCGCGCACCGCGTGGTCCTGGCTCCCCTCACCCGCATGCGTGCCGAAAGCGGCGCGCGCCCCGGCCCGCTGATGGCTGAATACTATGCGCAGCGTACGTCGCCGGGTGCACTCCTGATCGGCGAAGCCACGATCGCGGCGCCGAACGGCAATGGCTATCTCGGCGCGCCTGGCCTGTACGACGACAGCCAGATCGCCGGCTGGAAAGCCGTCACCAACGCGGTGCATGCGAAAGGCGGCAAGATCTTTCTTCAGCTTTATCACGCGGGCCGACAATCGAACGCACAGTTGCAGCCCGATGGCGGCCGTCCCGTCGGACCGTCCGAAGTGCCGCACGGCGGCGTCGCGTACACGGAAGCGGGCTGGGTCCCCAATACGCCGAACCGCGCGCTGGAAACGGCGGAGATCGCGGGCATCGTCGAGAGCTTCCGCGCGGCTGCCGAGCGCGGCGTGGATGCAGGCTTCGACGGTGTCGAATTGCACGGCGCCAACGGCTATCTGTTCGATCAGTTCCTGCAGGACGGCAGCAACAAGCGCACGGACGAGTACGGCGGCTCGATCGCCAACCGCGCGCGCCTGCTGCTCGATGCGACCCGTGCCGTGATCTCTGTTTGGGGCGCGGACAAGGTTGCAGTGCGTCTCGGACCGAGCGGATCGTGGGGCGACATGTCCGACAGCAACCCCGAAGCGTTGTTCACGTATGTGGCCGACGAACTCGACAAGCTTGGCATTGCCTATCTGCATCTGATCGAGCCGCGTATCGCAGGCAACGTCGAAGACGAAGCGCGCGACCAGCAACCCGTCGCCGCGAAGTCGCTGCGTGCGCATTTTCATGGGCCGATCATCGCGGCGGGCGGCTTCGATGGCGAAAGCGCCGAAGCAATCCTGCAATCCGGCGATGCCGATCTCGTTGCATTCGGACGCCATTTCATCGCGAACCCGGATCTGCCCGAGCGGCTGCGCAAAGGTCTGCCGCTGAACCCGTACGACCGCGCGACGTTCTTCGGCGGCACGGACGTGGGTTACACCGACTATGCATTCCACGACGAGGCCGCTGTCGCAGCGTGAGGCGCGCGGGCCGTAACAGCTGATTCGTAGCGCAGCCGGAAGCGATCATGCATTCACGCATGGTCGCTTCCGGCGTCAATCGCCGCCGATAGTGCGCGTCAATTGACCTGATCGACGCCGCCTCTTTATTCCTCAGTTTTTTCCTCATTGCACTTCGCAGCCGCCACGCGCGATCCACTTCGCGCGCGCCGACGGCTGCGCGCTTGCTGGAGCTTTTCACATGAGCACCAATCAACCCGCGTCGCTCTCCGATGCGCCCATATCGTCTTCATCCACCGCGAGCCAACGACGCTGGCTCGCGGTGTTCTCCATCGCGCTCGGCTCGTTCGCTTTCGTGACGACGGAATACCTGCCCGTCGGCGTACTGCCGAAGATCGCCGCAGACCTCGGCGTCACGCCCGGCACGGCAGGTCTGATGACGACCACGCCCGGACTCATCGCGGCCATCTCCGCGCCGATGCTGCTGCTCGCCGCGGGTCGCCTGAACCGGCGGTCGATTCTGCTGTTGCTGTCAGTCGCGCTGGTCGCGTCGAACCTCGTCGCAGCGCTCGCAACCAACTTCGCGACGATGCTCATCGGACGCGCGTTGCTCGGCATCAGCCTTGGCGGATTCTGGACCGTCGCACTGGGCGTCTCGGGACAGATAGTCGCGGAAGAAGAAAGCGCCAAAGCCAGTGCGACGATCTTCATGGGCATCACGCTCGCGACCGTCATCGGCGTGCCGCTAGGGACGTTCATTGCCGAACTGTCGTCGTGGCGCGTCTCGTTCTTCGCGACGGCCGCACTCGCGCTCGCAGCGCTGCTGATGCAGGCGACGCTGCTGCCCGATCTGCCGCCGCGCGCGGCTGCTCGCATAGCCGACTTCGGCCGCATGCTCACGCGCGGGACGGTGATGCGAAGCCTGCTGCTCGTCGCATTGCTGTTCGGTGCTCACTTCTGCGCGTACACGTATATCGCGCCCTTTCTCGAAGACAACGCGTTGCTCGGCGCGACATGGGTGACGGCGCTGCTGCTCGGCTTCGGCATCGTCGGCTTTATGTCGAACTTCGTCGCGTCGGCGTTCGTGACATCGCATCCGCGGCTGTCGCTGTTCGCGATGACGGCGCTCGTGATGGTGGCGCTCGTAGCGCTTCCTGCGTTTGCGCACACGCATGGTGCGGTCGTCGCTGGTGTGCTCGCGTGGGGCATCGCCTACGGCGCGATTCCGCTGTGCCTGAGCGTGTGGATGCAGATGACTTCGCCGAAGCAACCGGAAGCCGCATCGGCGCTGTTCGTCAGCGCCGTGCAGACCGCGATCGCCGCAGGCTCGCTGGCAGGTGGCGTGGCTGTCGATCACGGGGGTGCAACGGGCGCGATGCATCTTGGCGTCCTGCTGTCGGCATTGGGGCTTGCGGTGCTCGCATCGTTCGCGACGACGCGGCGCACATTGGCGAGCGTGCTCGAAGAATGAGCGCACTTCCCGCTGCACGATTGTTTTTCGGCTGGTCGCTCGTTTGAACGAGGTGCGTGTGTTGTGGCTGTAGTTACTATTCGCGTGCAAAGAAATCGTGCGCCAGGAATCAGCGGAAACGGCGTTCAAGTATCATCTTCGCGCACTGCCCCAATACTCCGACTCCTGAAAGGCTTTGACGATGTCCACACCGATCGACTATCTGAACCCGGCGCTACCTGAGGGACTTCGGCGCGTGACCATGCCCGTCGTCGATGCGACACCGGCGACACTCGACGGCTATGGCAGGCTCGTAGACGACCCGAACGAATGCCGGGTCGAAATCGTGCAGTGGCCCGCGATGGGATCGAGGCCGATCGATCCCGGCACGGGCGACGAGGCGGGGACGACGGAAGGCGTCTTCGTCAGCGAATGGCGCGGCGACATCCTCTACGGTCGCAACGAGGCGGTGGGCGGCCACTATGTGCTCGCGTACGCGACAGAACCCGACGAAGCGCGCGAAGACAACGCCGCGCCGCCCGAACGCATGCTGCTCTGGCACGCGAACTACCATCCGGACGGCGGACAGCTGTTCTTCCCTCTCGATCACCGGCCGTTCTATGTTCCACTGGCCTTGCCCGGCGACGATGTGACGCCCGAGAAGTTCGTGTGCTTTCGCTTCGATGGCCGGCAGGGTCTTTATATTCATCCGAACATCTGGCACGAAGGCGTGTTCACGCTTGGCGGGACACAGCGCTTCTTCGACAAACAGGGCGCGGTTCATGCACGTGTGTCTGTAGAGTTCGGGCGAGAGTTCGGTTGTCTGCTCGAAGCGCCTATCGTTTATCCGTGACGCTTGAGCGTCAGATCGAGGCGGCGGTTCGAGACGAAACCGCCTGCCAAACTGGACGCGAAACCAGAAAACCAGACCGCCCGCGACATCGAGGGTGGACCCCGTCACCCACGCGGCGTGATCCGATACCGCGAACGACACGGCAGCCGCAATGTCTTTGGGCAGCCCGGCGCGGCCAAGCGGCGTCTTCGCGATGAACGGCTGAATTCGGTCGCGCGGCAAGTGACTGTTGCCTTCCGTCTCCGTGAACCCCGGCGCGACGCCGACCACCCGAATCTTCCGCGCGCCGAGTTCCATGCCGAGCGAGCGCGTCACCACGTCGACAGCGCCCTTCATGAAGTCCTCAAAAAAAGTGCTTGACTGTCTATCTAGTAGTAGATAAAGTTCAACCCATGGAACCGACCACTACAGTTCGCGATCAGATTCTGGAGCACGCCATCACGCTGATGATGCTGCGCGGCTACAACGGGTTTAGCTATCGCGACCTGTCGGAACTGGTAGGGGTGAAGACTTCGAGCATCCACTATTACTTCCCGTCGAAAGACGATCTGGTGCTCGAAGCCGTCGGCCAGTACAGCAACGAGATACTCGGCGCGCTCGGCTCCATCGAGTCTTCTCTTCCGGCGGATCAGAAGCTCGGCAAGTACACGAAGCTGTTCGGCAGAACCCTTGGCGAAGGCGACCAGATTTGCCTGTGCGGCATGCTCGCCGCGGATATCGAGGCATTGCCCGATAACGTGCGGACAGCTGTGCAGGCATTCTTCAAGGCCAACGAAAGCTGGCTCGCGAAGGTACTGGCACAAGGCGTCAAGGAGCGCACGTTGCATGTCAACGGTAAGCCCGAAAACGCGGCGCGAGCGCTGTACGCCGCTTACCAGGGCAGCGTCCTGGCAAGCCGGCTGTTCAGGACGAAGGCACGGCTGGAAGATGTCGAGGCTTCATGGAAGGTTTCGAAGTAGTGGTATTCGAGGCGGTTGCTGTAGACCGCCTTTTGTTGGACCCGGTTATCTATCTTCTAGTAGATAAATAACGAGTGTAGAGAAATGTCGTTGAAGCATAAAGATTTGCCCAGTTGTCTATCTAGTAGTAGATAGCAGAATGTAGTTCACTCAACTATTGCCAGTCAGGAGTTACATCATGTCGATCGAAAAAGTTCTGTACCGCGCCCACGCTCACGCCACGGGAGGCCGCGACGGCCGCGCCATCGTCCCCGAAGGCAAGCTCGACTTCAAGCTGGTCACGCCGCGTGAACTCGGCGGCGCGGGCGGCGAAGGCGCGAATCCGGAACAGCTGTTCGCGGCAGGCTATAGCGCCTGTTTCCTCGGCGCGATGAAGTTCGTCGCGGCCCGCGACAAGACGGCGATTCCGGCAGACGTATCGATCGACGGCAGCGTTGGCATCGGCGCGATTCCGAACGGCTTCGGCATCGAAGTGGAACTGAAGATTTCGCTGCCCGGTATGCCGCGTGACGCCGCTCAGGCATTGATCGACAAGGCTCACATCGTGTGCCCGTACTCGAATGCAACGCGCGGCAACATCGACGTCACGTTGACGCTGGTTTGATCGACTTCGCCTCATAGACAGAACACTGGAGCGTAAAAAAAT
Organism: Paraburkholderia hospita; assembly: GCF_002902965.1. GTDB lineage: Bacteria > Pseudomonadota > Gammaproteobacteria > Burkholderiales > Burkholderiaceae > Paraburkholderia > Paraburkholderia hospita. The sequence goes on from NZ_CP026107.1 coordinate 2,182,344, forward strand.
GAAAGCCCTGAAGCCACTCGTCCTTGCCGCCGTCCTTGCAGCAAACGCCGTGATTGCCGCCGCCGCAACGCCCACCACGCAAGCGACGCCCGACCGCGTCACGACGGGACTCCTGAAGCAGCTCAACAGCGGCACGGGTCCCGCCCTCAACACGCTGCCGCCCGCGAAGGCGCGTCAGGTGCTGGTCGATGCGCAGAACGGCGTGAAAGTCGACCTCTCGGGCATCGACGTATCGAACCGCACCATCGAAGAAGATGGTATCAGCGTGCCGATCACCATCGTGCGTCCGCAAGGCGCGACGGGCACGCTGCCGGTGTTCATGTTCTTCCACGGCGGCGGCTGGATCCTCGGTGACTTCCAGACCCACGAACGGCTCGTACGCGACCTCGTCGTGCAGTCCGGCGCGGTGGCCGTGTTCGTGAATTACACGCCGTCGCCCGAGGCTCGTTATCCCGTTGCGATCAATCAGGCGTATGCCGCGACGAAGTGGGTCGCGGAGCACGGCAACGACATCGGCGTGGACGGTAGCCGCCTCGCCGTGGTGGGCAACAGCGTGGGCGGCAATATGGCCGCCGTCGTCAGCCTGATGGCGAAGGACAAGCATGGTCCGCAAATCCGCTTCCAGGGCTTGATGTGGCCCGTCACCGATGCCAACTTCAACGACGGCTCGTACCTCGCGTACCGCGACAAGCATTTCCTGACCCGCGCGATGATGCAGTGGTTCTGGGACGCGTACACGAAGGACCCCGCACAGCGCGCGCAGATTTACGCATCGCCGTTGCGTGCGTCTGAAGAAGAGTTGAAGGGTCTGCCGCCCGCGTTGATCCAGGTCGCGCAATTCGACGTGCTGCGCGACGAAGGCGAGGCATACGGTCGCAAGCTCGATGCAGCGGGCAACGAAGTCACGACGACGCGCTACAACGGCACGATCCACGATTTCGGCTTGCTCAATGCCCTCGCTGCCGATGCACCGACACAGGCCGCGACGAAGCAACTCGCGAATGAGATCAAGACGCGCCTGAAGTAATCGTAGTTTCATTCAACGGCATGATGGCCTTGCGCGCCATCATGCCGCGTTTCGTTCACACGCCAAGCCGCTTCGCAAGATCCACAAGGTCGCTTGCGACCCAGTCCCAATTCCCTTCCGGCTGTAGATCGGTTGTTTGCGACGCGCCATGTTCATAGGGACGTGCGATGAACGCGGTTCTCAACCCGCACTTCTGCGCCGCTGCAAGATCGCTATTGTGCGCGGCGACCATGCACACCTCTGCCGGCGACAACGCCAGAATCTCTGCCGTGCGCAAATACGCTTCAGGCGATGGCTTATAGGCTTGCGCGACTTCCGCGCCGAGAATCGCGTCCCACGGCAAGCCGCCATGCTTTGCCATATCGATCATCAGTCTGACATTACCGTTCGACAGTGGCGCAATGATGTATTGCGACTTGAGCCGCGCGAGTCCATCGACGGTATCCGGCCATGGATCGAGCCGATGCCACGCCAGATTGAGATCGTCGAGTTCCGTAGCCTCGACTTGTTCGGCGTCGATGCCGAACTCGCGCAACACCGCTTCGAGATTCTCACGGTGCAATACATCGAGCTTCGTGAACGGACGCTCCCCACTGCGGACCCGTTGCATCGCGGGCTGATATTGCGCGCGCCACGCATCCGCAAATGCGTCAGCGTCCTGCGCGTTTCGTCCATGCTTCTGCAGAAACGCGGCCGCTTCACGCGCGACGCCGCCTCGCCAATCGACGAGCGTGCCAAAAACATCGAATACGCAGGCCTTTACGTCAGCTGTTGTCATGTGGAAATCCAGTTGCAGTTGCTCGACGGCCTCAAGGCTGCCATGCCTCGCCATCGGGGAAGACATATTTTTCGAGTGACGGCGCCTTCATTTCGATGCTGTATCCCGGCTTTTGCGGCGGCATATAGCGGCCATTGCGAATAACAACGGGATCGACGAAATGCTCGTGCAGATGATCGACATATTCGAGCACGCGGTTTTCCAGCGACGCTGACACGCAGATATAGTCGAATAGCGAAATGTGCTGCACGTACTCGCACAATCCGACGCCGCCCGCATGCGGACATACGGGCACGCCGAACTTCGCCGCCATCAGCAGCACGACGAGTACTTCATTCAGTCCGCCCAGACGACAACTATCGACCTGGCAGAAATCGATTGCCTTAGCTTGCAGCAACTGCTTGAACATCACGCGGTTCTGACAATGCTCACCCGTCGCCACACCGATCGATCCCAGCCGCTGACGAATGGCCGCGTGACCGAGCACATCGTCGGGACTTGTCGGCTCTTCGATCCACCATGGATCGAACTCCGCGAGACGCCGCATGTTCGCGACGGCTTCATCGACATCCCACACCTGATTCGCATCCATCATCAGCTTCAGGTTCTCGCCGATCTCTTCACGCAGGATGCGGGCGCGTCTTACATCTTCTTCAAGATTGCCGCCAACTTTCTGCTTGAAATGCGTCCACCCTTGCGCGACGCCTTCGCGCGCGAGCCGGCGGATCTTGTCGTCGTCGTAACCGAGCCAGCCCGCCGAAGTCGTATACGCCGGATAGCCTTGCGCTAGCATTTCCTTTTCGCGTTCGCCTTTAGTCTTCGCGTGCCGATTCAGCAGCGCCAGCGCTTCGTAAGGCGTGATCGCGTCCGTCACGTAACGAAAGTCCAGACAGCGCACGAGTTCTTCCGGGCTCATGTCGACGAGCAGCTTCCACACGGGCTTGCCAACCGATTTCGCCCACAGGTCCCACACGGCATTCACGACAGCGGCCGTCGCCAGATGAATTGCACCTTTGTCGGGACCGATCCAGCGCAACTGACTATCCGAAGTAAAGGCGCGCCAGAATGCCCCCATATTCGCAACGATATCTTCGAGCTTTTTGCCGACGATAAGCGGCGTCAACGCATTCACCGCTGTCACACAGATTTCATTGCCGCGCCCGATCGTAAAGGTCAGTCCGTGGCCCGTGAGCTGTTGCGGCGAATCGGTTTCGAGCGTGACATACGTGGCGGAATAGTCCGGCGCGGCATTCATTGCGTCGGAGCCATCGAGCGAACGGGAAGTGGGGAAACGAATATCGCGAACGGACAGCCTCGTGATCGTGGTCATCTGAGCACCCTCCAGGGATGGCTACCGGCATTGACCTGCTAGCGAAGAGGAACCGCCTGGTGCGTTCGTCAAAACAGTAGATCCGGGTACACCCTGATAAGACCTACCAGGCGTTTGCACGCGTTGACAACGCTCAATCCACTTCCTAGCATGCTAGCATGTCTTCTGGAAATCAAGCGTGCCGTGAGCTCTTCGTCAGATGTAGCGAATGCCGCCAGTAATCCGTATGTCGCACTGCAAAAGGTCAAAGGCGGCGAGCGTGGCAGCCTGACCGACGCGGTGGAACTTGCGCTGAGAGAAGCGATCGTGACATTGGTGCTGGAACCCGGAATGATGATCGACAAGCTGGCCGTGTGCGAGCGCATGGGCGTATCGCGCTTTCCGGTTTCCGCTGCATTGGCGCGGCTCGAGCATGCAGGCCTCGTCGAAGTTTTGCCGCAGCGCGGCACACGCGTCAAACCCATTGCGCTTCACGACATAAGCCAGCATCTGTTCATACGCAGCGCGCTGGAAGTCGAAACCGTGCGCGCCGTCGCGCTGATGCGTGACAGCGCGACAATCGACGCGCTCGCAGTCAATCTCGATCAGCAGCGCGACGTAGCCGGCAACGGAGAGCGCTTGACGTTTCATGTACTCGATCTGGCTTTTCACGAAATCATGCTCGACGCGGTGAATTTGCCGCGTGTGAAGGAAATCGTCGCTGTATCGCGCAATGCACTGGATCGCGCAAGACAACTGTTAGCAAGTCCGGAGCGGCTCGCGCATACGCTCGACGAGCACGAGCGCATATTCGCGGCGATCCGCGTGGGAAACGCCGATACGGCTGCAAAAGCAATGCACGATCATCTCGACGAGGTGGTCGCCGAATTGCACCGGTCCGCGAAAGAAAGACCAGATCTTTTCGCACCTTAAGGACAAGGCAATGTCTCTGGCTTCTCTTTGCATGACTGCCGCGCCATGACTCCACTCATTTCCGTCAGCAAGCTCAACAAGAGCTTTCCGGGCGTGAGGGCGCTGCACGAAGTGCAGTTCGAACTCATGGCGGGGGAAGTGCATGCGTTGATGGGCGAGAACGGCGCAGGCAAGTCCACGCTGATGAAGATTCTCGCCGGCGTGTACACGCGCGATTCCGGCGAAATGCTCTACGACGGCAAGCCCGTCGATTTCACCAGCCCACGCGAAGCACAGGCGGCAGGCATCGGCATCATTCATCAGGAACTTCAGCTGATGAATCATCTGACCGTCGCGCAGAACATGTTCATTGGCCGCGAGCCGCGCGGACGCCTGGGCCTGTTTCTCGATGAAGACAAACTCAACGCGCAGGCTCGCGAGATCCTCGCGCGCATGCATGTGAATCTCGATCCGCGCACCGTCGTCGAGTCGCTCACGGTCGCGAGCCAGCAGATGGTCGAGATCGCGAAGGCGCTGTCGTTCGATTCGCGCGTGCTCATCATGGACGAGCCGACCTCCGCGCTGAACGACGCGGAGATTGCCGAGCTGTTCCGTATCATCCGTCAACTGAAGGAACGCGGCGTCGGCGTCATCTACATCTCGCACAAGATGGATGAGCTCAAGCAGATCTCCGACCGCGTCACCGTGATGCGCGATGGTGAATATGTGGCCACTGTGTCGACGGCCGACACCACCGTGCCCGCGATCATCGGCATGATGGTGGGCCGAACGCTCGCCGACGTCACACCGTATCAAGGCGCCGAATGCACGGGCGACATCGCGCTCGAAGTGAAGCATCTGAACGCCGGCCCACTCGTCAGGGACGTGAGCTTCACGCTGCGCAAAGGCGAGATATTGGGCTTTGCAGGCCTGATGGGCGCGGGCCGCACGGAAGTCGCGCGAGCGGTATTCGGCGCGGACCCGATCGAGTCAGGCGATATTTTCGTGAAAGGCGTAAAGGCGCTCATCAAAAGACCCTGCAATGCCGTCGCGCACAGCATCGGCTATCTCTCCGAAGACCGCAAACGCTTCGGCCTTGCAACAGGCATGGATGTCGAATCGAACATCGTGATGTCGGATCTCGGCAAGTTCCTGTCGCTGCGTGTGTTTCTCCGCCGCGCCCAGATACGCAAGCGAGCTTCGCATTTCATCAATCTGCTCGCGATCCGCACGCCTTCCCCGACACAACCTGTCAGGCTGCTGTCGGGCGGCAACCAGCAGAAGATCGTCATTGCGAAATGGCTGGAGCGCGACTGCGACGTACTGTTCTTCGACGAACCGACGCGCGGCATCGATGTCGGCGCAAAGAGCGAGATCTACAAGCTGTTGCGCTCGCTCGCAGCGCAAGGCAAGGCCATCGTAATGATCTCGTCGGAATTGCCGGAAATTCTGCGCATGAGCGACCGTATCGTGGTGATGTGCGAAGGCCGTATCACTGGCGAGCTTTCTGCCAGCGAGGCCACGCAGGAAAGCATCATGCATCTCGCGACGCAGCGCGAATCCTTGAAAACAGCATGAGCCTGAAGAGGTCGGATCAATGACATCGCAATCGGATACAGCGGCACTGTCCAACGAAGGAAGATTATCGGGTTTCAGAGCCCGTCTCTTCTCGCCGACGGCTTTGCAAAAGCTGCTCGCGTTCACAAGCCTGATATTGCTGCTGATCTTTTTCAGCTTCACGTCGCCCGCCTTCATGCAGATGGACAACATCCTCGGCATTCTGCAGGCGACGGCCGTCAATGGCGTGCTGGCCATTGCCAGTACTTTCGTCATTATCACGGGCGGCATCGATTTGTCCGTCGGCACGTTGATGACGTTTACGGCTGTCATCTGCGGCGTGTTCCTGACCTACTGGCATTTGCCGATGTGGATGGGCGTGCTCGCCGCCATCGCGACGGGCGCACTGTGCGGCACGATTTCGGGCACGTTGACGGCGAAAATGAAAATACCGCCGTTCATTGCCACACTGGGCATGATGCTGCTGCTCAAAGGGCTTTCGCTCGTCGTGTCGGTCGATAAACCAATCTATTTCACCGATACAGAGAACTTCTACATGATCTCGCAGGATTCTCTGATCGCATATTTCCTGCCCAGCGTGCCCGTACCGAATGCCGTCCTTATTCTGTTCGTTCTTGCCATCGTGAGTTCCATCACACTCAATCGCACGGCGCTCGGCCGCTATACGTTCGCACTCGGCAGCAATGAAGAAGCCGTGCGTCTGTCGGGCGTGAACGTCGACAGATGGAAGATCGCGATTTACGGCCTGGGCGGTGCGATTTGTGGCATCGCTGGATTGCTGATCGCATCGCGTTTGAATTCGGCGCAACCGGCCCTCGGCCAGGGCTACGAACTGGAAGCGATTGCGGCTGTGGTGATTGGCGGCACGTCGTTGAGTGGCGGCTCGGGCACGATACTCGGCACCATCATCGGCGCATTCATCATGAGTGTGCTGACCAACGGCTTGCGCATCATGTCGGTTGCACAGGAATGGCAGATCGTGGTGACAGGTCTCATCATCATTCTCGCCGTGTACGCCGATATCTTGCGACGCCGAAAGCGCTGAGCCTGCACACGACAAGAGAAATCAAAGAAAGGAGAGTACCGAAAGGCTCTCTCAACGGCTGGAGGTTAATAGCCCACCTTAGGAGGAGAAACCCCATGTTGAAAAGAAAAGTACTCAGTATCGCGATCGGTGTCGGCGCACTCGTCGGGGCGAGCAACCTGGCGTACGCGGACGAGCCCTACATTCCGCTCATTTCGAAAGGCTTCCAGCATCAGTTCTGGCAGGCCGTGAAATCGGGCGCGGAGCAATCCGCGAAGGCAAACAACGTGCGTATCACGTTCGAAGGCCCGGAAACGGAGGCAATGGTCGATAAACAGATCGACATGTTATCGGCTGCACTCGCGAAGAAACCGCAGGCACTCGGCATTGCCGCGCTCGACAGCAAGGCGGCCATTCCGTTGCTCAAGCGTGCGCAGTCCAGCAAGATTCCCGTCATCGCGTTCGACTCTGGCGTCGACAGCGATATTCCGCTGACGACGTGCGCGACGGATAACCTCGCAGCCGCTGCGCTCGCCGCGGACAAGATGGCCGGGATGATCGGCAATTCGGGCGAAGTCGGTGTCATCGTGCACGACCAGACGAGCCGCACGGGCATCGACCGGCGCGACGGCTTCCTGAACGAAATGAAGTCGAAGCATCCGAACGTCAAGATCGTTTCGGTGCAATACGGTGGCGGTGATCACCTGAAGTCGGCGGAAATTGCCAAGGCGATGATTCAGGCCAATCCGAACATCAAGGGCATTTTCGGCGCCAACGAAGGTTCGGCGGAAGGCGCGGCAATCGGCGTGAAGGAATCGGGCAAGAAGCTGGTGCTGATCGGCTACGACTCAGGCAAGGAACAGAAAGAGGACATCATGTCCGGCCTGATGGCGGGCGCGATTACGCAAAACCCGGTGGGCATCGGCAAATGCGTGATCGACTCGGCCGTGAAAGCGCTCAAGGGCGAGAAGCTGCCGAAGAAAGTCGATACCGGCTTTTACTGGTACGACAAGACGAACATAAATGATCCGAAGATCGCTGCTGTACTCTATGACTAAGTAGCGTGCGATGAAAGAGGAAGGCTTCGGACCTTCCTCTTTCATTTTTATCGAACGCCGCACACGTCGCTATTAGCGCAAGTCCGCGCGCAACTCACGCACGCCCCTTCCCAAACGCTGGCGCAACAGCGTTCTCAACGTCGCACCGTCGACATAACCCACTTCAGCCGCAATCGCTTCGAGATCGAGACCGCTGCCGTGTAGAAGCGATTGCGCGCGCTCGACGCGCAAGTCCTGAAAGTACGCGAGCGGCGATTTCCCCAGCACTTCCTGGCAGCGGCGCTGCAACGTGCGCGCGCTCGTCGCCAGTGCGCCGGCGGCGTCCTGCAGCGAGAAACCCTCCTTCAGATGATCCCGCGCCCATCGTTCGAAACGCTGCATCAACGGGTCCGCCAGCGCCAGATGATTGGGAATGATGTACGGCGCCTGCAATGAGCGGATATCGGCTAACAGGTAGCGCGAAACGAGCGTCGCCAGTTCCGGACTCGCCTTGCGGATCAACCAGAGCGTGAGGTCGAGATGCCCTAATGCGGCGCCCGCCGTCACGCCGATATCGGTTGCGACGAGCATGCGCGATTCGTCGAGCGAGACCTTCGGATAGCGTTGCCTGAAGAGCGGCGCGAGCGACCAGGTCGACGTCGCTTCGCGATGATCGAGCAGACCGGCTTCGGCGAGCAGAAACGTGCCGATACACGAAGCGGCGATCAAGGCGCCTTCAGCACGCCATTTCAGCAATTGTGCGGTGGCCTGCTTCACGTCCGCTCGATCCAGCGCGGGAATCAATTCGTCCGGCGTCGTCTTGCCGAGCGCGGGGACGATGACCCAGTCCGGCTTCAGGTCCGGTGTGATCGCCTGCACGGGAATCGTGAAACCCTGCCCTGAGCGCACGCGCTTGCGCACACCCACGACCGTGACGTTGAATTTCGGCGTTCCGCCCATCATGCGGGAAGCGAGCTTGTTCGCGGCGCCGAGCGCGTCGAGCGTAACGGCGAGCCCTGTATCGAACAGTCCATCGAGTGCGAGCACGGTAATGCGCATGGCGTAAATGACCCTAACGTTGTCATATGCGACGATACCGCTTTTTCCGGCTGATGGCCATGTTGATCGCCACCGCGCGCAGTTTTCGCGCGCGGGCGCAAAGAGAACCTCACGTTTTTTACGACATTTTTTCTTGTGGCCCGTAATAGCCAATTCTAGACTTCACACAAGTCAGGAAGCCCGGAGAGACACAATGTCGGAACGACGCGCGACAATCGGAAAGCACACGCCCCTCGCTTATAGCGAGCGGAGCAGCGGCAGCGTGGTGCTACGACGCTTCGATCCGTCGCGCGACTCGTACGAGCAACTCACGACAATGCTGCATCGCGCGTTTGCGCGGCTTGGCATGATGGGGTTGAACTGCACATGTGTGGATCAGGATGTGGCCGTCACGATGAGACGCGCTCAAACTGGCGACTGCTTCGTGATGGTCAGTGGTGGAAAGATCATCGGCACGATGACGCTTTATGCGAGCGACAGCGACTCGCTCTGCGAGCATTATCACCGGCAGGATGTCGCGACGATTCGCCAGTTGGCTATCGATCCTTCGTGGCAAAACCGCGGCATCGGTAAATCTATGCTGGCGTTTGCCGAGCATTGGGCCGCGACGCGCGGTTATGCGGAGTTGGCGCTCGATACGCCGTATCCGGCTGCGCATCTCGTTGCCTTCTATCGCGGGCAGGGCTTCCGCATCGTCGACGCGATCCGCTTCACAGGCAAGATGTACGACAGCGCGATTCTCAGTAAAGCGCCCGTCGTTGCGCGTACGCTGGCCGCGTGGACGCATCAGATCGCGTTGCCGGGCGTGCGCCTCGTTCGGTTCGCGGCGTGAAGATCAAGTTCGGAATCGCGGTGTATGTCGCCGCGATTTTCTCGTAGTTCGCTGCGTGCTGTTTCAATCAACGCATCAAACGCATCCCCGCGCATCGATCCAGCCAGTCGAGCACGACACGCAATACGTCGTCGCTGTTCTCATCCATCATCATCATGTGCGTGTTGCCGCGCATGCCGAGCGTGGGCAGATCGATACGCTCGCCTTTTCCGCCCGCCGCATTCCAGGCATCGATCGACGCACTCGCGCGAGCCGCGTGAGCACGCCACGCTTCGTCCTCTTCGATGAAATCACCGAACACGACGAGTGCGGGCGTGCCCGGCAAACCGGCATCGAACGAAGCAGGGACACCGTGCGGTTCGAGCGCGACGCAGGCGCACACGAGATCGCGCGCCGCGTCGGCTGCATCGAATACGAGACCGCCGCCCTGACTGAAACCGAGCAAGGCACACGGTCCGATACGCCGCACCACATCGATCAACGCCTGTCTTTGCAGCGCACGCGTGCCCGGCCAGCGCGGCACGGTTTGCGCCGACAGGCCTTGCATCGCGTCGAGCGGAAAGCGGTGACCGGCATATCCAAAGCGATAGATCGTCGCGGATTCCTCGTCGCTGCGCGATAACGGTCGGTCGGGCCAGATACCGTCGAGCACGCAGAAGCCAGCGCGCCCGCGTTCGACGTTGTCCACCACATACACCGACACACACGCTTCGAGTAGCCGCTGAAGCCAACCAGGCCTGCCGTCCGGCGTGTCTTCCCACATCGCGCCCGTCAGGCCGCCGCCATGCATCAGCACGAGCGGCACCGCATAGCGCGGCGTGGCCTGCAGAAAGTACTGCACGTAGGCCGCTTCAATCCAGTACGTGCCGTTCGGATCGTAGTCACGCGTCGACGTCGACGACAGCGTGACGCGATACGGCGCTTGCCCCGTGACGTTCACGCGCCGTCCGCCGACGAAGAAACTGCCCGTTTTCTGAAGCGTGATCATCGGTCGTCCAAAATCACACGCGGACCGCACTGAGGGTTTCGGCCGGAAACAGTTCCTCCGGCTTGAGCAGTCGATGGCACACGCCCTGTTCATAGCCGAACTTCAGGAAAGCCTCGAGCGTCGTGCGATTCGGCTCCAGTCCGTACGGCCAGATGTCCGCGCCGAAGAGCGCCTGTGCTTCGGCAACACGCGTCGGCATCCACGGCAGCGGGAAGTGCGAGCACGTGATATCGCTCAGCCGGTAAAGGCTATTGCGCTTGGCTTCCTCGAACGCCTTCAACAGATTGCCCGCAATCCACCGGTGCTTTTCAAACGTCTCGCGGCGCAACACGATCAGATGCATGATCGGGAAGATGCGCGTCTCCTCGTAGTATTCGCGTTCCGTGTCGGCAAAGCGCGAAAAGAGCCGCACGATCTCATCCGCGCGTTCGTGGCCCGGCTCGGGCGGACGCGCGCTCAGGACGGCGTCGATCTCGCCGTCGAGCAGCAGCGACGTCAGCGAGCGCTCGGGCTCCGAACGATACGACACGCCCTCAGGCACGCGCACATTCACCTTCTCCTTGCGGCCCGCCTGATTTACGCCGCCCTGCACCCATTCGATTTCGGACAGCGGAATACCGAGCGAATGGGCAATCCAGCCGCGCGAGTAGATCGCGGCCGTTTGCGCCCACTCGGGAATGCCGATGCGTTTGCCGCGCAAATCCTCGGGACGCTGGACGCGGCCATCGCGGCGCACATACAGCGACGACTGGCGGAACGAGCGCGACGGAAACACGGGCAATCCGACGAGCCGGTCATCGCCCTGCGAGCGCAGCGACGAATACTTGCCGAATGACATTTCCGAAATGTCCCACTCCTGGAAATGCGTCGTGCGATAAAAGATCTCTTCGACATTGAGCACCGACGGCACCAGTTCGATGCCTTCGGGTTGCACGCGCCCGCTTACCAGGTCGCGCACATGGTCATAGTCGCTGACAGCGAGGCTGAGCGTTAATCTCGACATAATGGTTCTCTTTGAAACGAAAGTTCAGTGGGCCTCAGTGTGCATTGGTGACAACCACATGCGGCTGCGATGGACCAACGGTCAGCACCAGCATCGCTGTCATCAGCACCGCGGCGCCGATCGCTGCGAACATGATGCCCGGTCCGCCCGACCACTGCTGCAAAACACCCGCCACGGCCGGCCCGAACATCGCGCCGATACGCGACAGCCCCAGGAACACGCCGACGCCCGTGCCGCGCATTTCAGTCGGGTAAGTGGCTGCAACCAGGTTGTTGAGCACGATCTGCGAGCCGACGACGAAAGCGCCCGCGCCAGCGACCGCAATCAGCGTGGTGGTGCGGTCGGTCGCCCAGGCGAGCAGCGCGACCATCGCTGCGCCGAGCACGTACGACGCCGAGATCACGCGACGGCGATCGCCGACGCGGTCAGCGATAAACCCCGAGATCAGTCCGCCCGCCACAGCCATGCCCGCGAACAGCGAACCATACGCGAAACTCGACGACAGGTTCTCGCCGCGCTTGAGCATGATGGTCGGCAGCCAGCCCGACAGGCCGTAGGCCGAAAACAGGCTCAACGCGCCGGCGGCCCAGAAGCTCAACGTGCGCAGCCGGTAGTCGCGCGACAGCAGCAGACCAAGCGGACTTCTGTGCGAGATCGCGCCGCCCGTGGCGAACTGGCCCGCGTCGTAGGCTGCTGCGCGGTCCGGACGCAAGCGATACAGCAACGGCTTGACCTCTTCCCAACGTCCGCGGCTGGCCAGAAAGCGCGGCGATTCGGGCAACCACAATTGAATCGCAAGCGCGAACACGAGCGCGACGCCGCCGACGTAATAGAGACTCTGCCAGCCGTAATGCGGCGTCAGCCACGCCGCGATCAATCCTGCCGACGACGAGCCGCTCACCCAGCCAAGCGAGAAGAACAGGCTCGTGAACACATTCGACGAACGCTTCGGCGCGATCTCGTTGATATAGGTGATCGCGAGCGGCATCAGCAGCCCGAGCGCCAGCCCCATCGTCACGCGCAACGCGATGTATGACGCGAGACTGTGCGCGAACAGCGCGATCGCCAGACTCATCACGCCGGAGCCCCAGCAGCCGAGCAGCAGAATGCTGCGACGCCCGAAGCGATCGCCGAGCAGCCCGCTGACGGCTGAGCCCGCGGCGAATCCCGCCAACCCGCTCGACAGCATGATGCCGATGCGCGTCGGCGACAGTCCCCACGGACCTGCCACGTAATGGACGATATACGCCGAGTTGTACAGGTCGTAGCCGTCGAACAGCAGGATCATCGAGATCAGGACGCCGAGCCGGATGTGAAAGCCGCCAAGCGGCGCTTCCTCCAGTTCCTGGCGAACGTCGATGCGCCCCGCAGGCATCGACACTTTGTGTTGGGCCATGATGTTCTCCACTGTCAGAAGGTATGTTTGATGCCGACCGTGGCACCTGTCTGGGTGCCGCCCGTCGTCACGTCGCCCGTCGCGCGCACACCGACGTTCAGCCCGTTCGAGTTGGTGACGTACGATACTTCGGCGTAGAGATCCGTGCGCTTGGACAGAAAGTAGTCAGCCAGCAGCACGCCGCTGGTGGCCTTTTGTCCCGTGCCATGAATGCGCTCCTGATACCCGCCAAGCGAAAAGATCAGCGGCGAGGTGGGCTGCCACGACGCGCCCAGCCAGTACAGCAGCGAGCCTTGCAGCGCCGTAGTGTTACGGATGTTGAGCCAGCGCGTTCCGACATACGCCCGCACAGGTCCGAACGTATAGGTCGCACCGCCGACCACGCGCATCTGCGTGGCATCTTGCGTGGCGATCGAAGTCCCTTGCATCTGATCATAGGCAACGCCAACGTTGGCAGAGCCGTTTGCGTACTGCAGCGCGAAGCTGTATTCGCGCCCGACCTTCGAATGGCCCGGCACCTGCGCGCCGTTGGGGATCGTCGAATCGAACCCGGTGCTATACAGCGCCGCGAGAGTCACGCCGGCGAAACGCGCCGTATACCGGACCGCATTGTCGGCACGCCCCACAAGGGTTGCATCGTAACCTTGAGCCGAATAACTCGGATTGAACTGAAGCGGGTCGTACACGTACATCAGGTCATACAGCAGGTTGTATTGCCGGCCAAGCGTCACGTCGCCATACGGCGTACTCAGCCCGACATACGCCTTGCGCCCGAACAGGCGGCCACCCTGCCCAAGCGTTCCGTTATTGATCGAGTAACCGTTCTCCAGCACGAAGATGGTCTTCAGGCCGCCGCCGAGGTCTTCTGTGCCGCGCAAGCCCCAGCGCGAACCGGCAAGGCTGCCGGACTCCATGCGTACAACCGTGCCGGACGTGCCGTTCGGACCGGGCACGTGATTGGCGACTTCGACGCCGACATCGGTGATGCCATAGAGCGTCACCGAACCTTGCGCATACGCGCAGGAGGTGGCGGCGCATGTCAGGCCGAACGCGGCGAGAGTGTGGCGTCTCTTCACTAAAGTGTCTCCAAAGTTTTTGTATTCGTGTGTATGTGTTGATTCGGCTTGTCCGCCCGGCATGGCGGCACGCGCGATGCCGGGCGCGGACAAACCCGCCCGCGAAGCCACGGGCGATACTGCTGCGATGAGTTGCGTATCAGTTCAGGCGCGGCGGCTCGCGGCGAGGCTGTGGCAAGGGCGATCCGAGCCCTGCCTCGAGCGCGAGCGCATACAGGCGCAAGCCGAGCGCGAGATCCGATACGCCCATGCCCATTGCCTTGAACACCGTGATGTCGTCGGATGCCGTGCGGGCGCGTCCCTCGGCGATCACATCGCATAGGGGCGCCACCTCGTTCCATGCATCGCGCGCGCCGTACGCACGCACGAACTCGGTCGAAAGGCGTTTCGCCGCGCCGAGATCGTCGACCACGGCGCGCGTGCAGCGGGCGAACACATCGTCGGCGAGTTCGATGCGCTCTTCCGTGATTGCGCCTACCGCGTTCACATGCGTTCCATAGGCAAGCGCGGATGCGGGCAGGAACGCTTCCGTGGCGCGCGTCACGGTCGTGACGATCGGCGCGTCGGCGACGGCGGCTTCCACCGACGGCGCCTCGACGATCTCGATGTCGAACTTCTCGCGCGCCCGCTCGACGAATGCACGCCGCTTGTCCGGCGTCGGGCTGTACACGCGCACCAGCTTCAGGCGGCGCACGGCAGCGACGGCAGCGAGTTGCGCGAGCGCCTGCTTGCCCGTGCCGATCAGCGCGAGCACGTCCGCATCGGGCCGCGCGAGCCACTTCGTCGCCACGCCGGAGATGCCGCCCGTGCGCATCTGGCCGAGCGCGAACGCTTCGAGAATCGCCTTGAGCTGGCCGTTCGCGCTATCGAAGAGAATCAGCAGCGGACATGCGCCGCCTTCCGTATGTGCCCACGTCTTGGTCCCGACGATGCCGGCATCCTGAAACGCCGCGCCGATCGCGTGCAGATTGCTGTGTCCCCACGCGACATGCGTCTTGCCCATGTTGCGCGCCGCGCCGCTCGCCTGTTGGGCGAGGCCTGCTTCGAGCGCTTCGATGGCACCCGACAGGTTCATCAGCGAGACGATTTGCTGCTCTGAAATCCACACGGGTGTGCTGGCCGCGTTCATTGCTCATCCTCGAAAATCGACGCTACGGGCGGTTCGAGCCGCAGCGTGTTGACGGCGATCGCATGCGTAACGTAGCGGCCGATCAGCATCACGAAGGCCATTGCTTCAGCGGGCGTCACGAGGCTCGCAAACGCGTCGAACTCTGCCTGCGCTTCGAGGCCGCGCGTACGCAATGCCTTCAGCGCATAGGCTTGCGCTGCTTTCTCGACGTCGCTCAAGTCCGTCGCGGCAGCAGGATCGAGCCGGTTGACCTGCGCGATCCAGGCGCGCGGAAAGCCGAGCTTCACGCTCAGGCGTTCATGCTGGTGACGCTCGTAACGGTTCTCCATGTAACTCGCCACCGTCAGCGCGCCGAGTTCCGTGAGACGGTCGGGCAACGCCTGCTTCAGCGCGTCGGTGAAATGCATGAACTGCAAGAGCACGTCGGGCGCATGGCCCGCGCACTTGAACAGCTCGCCGAGATAGCGCAAGCGCTCGACGCGCGGCGTCAGATAGTCGGCCAGATCGGCCCGCATGTCGGCCATCTCCAGCCGTGGAATCCTGTCGCTCATCAGGGTCTCCGTTTCGTTGTCGTTCGGATCGTCGCGGGCGCTCAGAGCAGACCAGCGCGATCGAGCACGCCATCGAGCCGCGCTTCGAGTTCACGCGTAGCAGGCATCATCGGCAAGCGATGTTCGTTCGCGGGAATCTGGC
The DNA here is from genome assembly GCF_002902965.1 of Paraburkholderia hospita. Taxonomy (GTDB): domain Bacteria; phylum Pseudomonadota; class Gammaproteobacteria; order Burkholderiales; family Burkholderiaceae; genus Paraburkholderia; species Paraburkholderia hospita. The sequence continues at coordinate 2,198,185 of NZ_CP026107.1, forward strand.
CCATGCGCTTCATCATGTATTTGATGGGGATCGGATTCGTGTCGTAGAACACGGACTGATTCAGTTCGAACAGCGCGAAATGCAGCTTGCGCGCCGCCGCGTAGTCTTCGCGTTCGACGGCCTCGACCAGATCGGCGACCTTGCGCGGCGCCAGATTGCCGACCGCGTTCATCAGCCCGCAGGCGCCGACTGCGAGCATCGGATAGCTCAACTCTTCGAGACCGACGAACACGCGCCACTCGGGCCCGAACGCATCGAGCATGTGCGTGACGAAGGCCATGTCGTTGACCGCGTGCTTCATGCCTACGAGGTTCGGCGCGCGCTCGCGGATCGACTTGACGGTGGCGAGGTCCATGCTGACTGCCGCACGCCCCGGAATGTGATAGATCAGCAGCGGCCGATCGGTGCGCGCGGCGATGTCCGCGTAGTACTCGACCAGTCCGCGCTGCGGCGGACGGATGTAGTAAGGCGTGACGACCAGCATCGCATCGACGCCGGCCTTGTCGGCGTGCTGCGTCAGTTCGACCGTCTCCGCGTGCGATTGCGAGCCTGTCGCGGCCAGCACGGGAACACGTCCGGCCGCTGCCTCGACGGCCACGTCGACGAGGCGGTTGCGCTCGGCCACGGTGAGCAGGCTCGGCTCGGCCGTCGTGCCGTTCACGAGCACGCCGTGGCCGCCATTGACGATCTGCCAGTCGACGAGCCGTGCATACGTTTCGTAATCGACGGCCTGGTTGCGGAAAGGCGTAACGATCGGGGTAATCGAACCCTTCAGCCAGGAGATATCGCGCATGATCTGGATTCCTTGTCGATGAAGCGGCTTATGCGGCCGTGGCGGCATTCGTGCGATTGGTCGAAAAACCGGTCTGCGTGCCAAGCAGCGCAGGCGGCTCCTTCATGCTCTCCTGCCACAGCAGCGACTGCATGTAGATGTTGAGCGGCTGGTCCTGGACGGTCAGCTCGTACACGTAGTCGTCGTAGGACGCGTGGTTGTGTACGGCCCAGCCGGGCGCCGACAGCATCAGATCGCCGGCCTTCCACTCGTAGCGGTTGCCCGCCACCATGCTGTAGCCCGAGCCCGAAAAGTAGTAGTTGATGGCCGCGGATACGTGGCGATGCGGACGGTCGACGATCTTCGGCGGACGGATCGTCATCGTCGCGAAGAAGTTCGGCGTGATGCCGTTGGTGCGGCCCGTCACCGGGTTGTACATCATGTACAGACGGCGGCCGACGTAGTCGCTGCCCAGCGCCTCAAGCTTGTCGAGTTCGGCCTTCACCTGTTGCCACGAAAAATGCAGCGGACGCGATTCGACCACCTGCGGATTGATCAGCGTTTCGTACGGCATCAGCAGACCGCCGTCTTCGCCGATCGGGAACGTGCCGAACGGGCTGCGTCGCTTCGGATCGTCGCTCGCGTGCGCGGTGAGCGTTTGCGTCGGCACTTCCAGTTCGACGCCGAACTCGGGCACATACACTTCCATGTGCTGCAGCAGCGGCGCATTCGAGTAGACGAGCCGCACCTGAATGTCGTCGGTGTCGTTCGTATGCGCGAAGGCGACGAAGGCGGGGTGATTCCACACGTCGTATTGACGGAATGCGATGGTGCGGCCCGCGACGCGCGTCGAACCGCCGCCGCGGATGCAGAAGTTCACCTCGGTCGCGTTGTGGCGCATCGGCTCCGTCGATTCGCCAGGCAACAGGACTTGCAGCGACACCTGAATGCCGGGCGCAAGTCCGGGCGAGCCAGCGCGCGCGGACGGATGAACGATCAACGATTGGCGGCGGCCGTCTGCGGGCCTCGGCAGCGCGGCAAGGCGCTCCACTTCCGCGTCGATCTGTTCGCGGCTCACGATCACGGGCGCCCAGTAGTGATTGTCGCGGGGACGCTGGCCCGTCTGATCGACGAAGCTCGCTTGCGCCGGCCCGAATTCGCGTCTCAGGTCATGCATCGGAAAGTCTCCTCAAGGCACCCGCCCGAAGCGGTTCGCGGCGCGGTGCAAAAAATGGAATCGAGGACTGAAAATTACTCGCCGGCGCTCTGTCGATCAAGATTGATATTTCAAATCAATATAAACATTCGAAGTGTTCGGCGCCGCGACGCAAAATCACCGCAACTCATTATCCATAGCCTTTCTGCTAGACTGCAGATTGTTCAGGCGCCACGCCTTTTTTGGTTGATTTATATTGATTAGATTGATTTCATGACGACCCGAGATCTGATGACGCGCGAAGAGGTACTGGCCCGGCTCAACATCAAGCCGGCCACCCTCTACTCGTACGTAAGCCGCGGCCTGATCGGCACGGCGCCGCATGACGACGGCCGGCGCAGTTTGTACGTGCGCGCCGACGTCGAACGGGTGGGCAGCCGCAAGCGGGGGCGCATGCCGAAAGCAGCATCGGCTGAATCGACGATGCGTTGGGGCGAGCCCGTGCTCGCCTCCGCGATCACGCACATCACGCCGCAAGGTCCGCTGTACCGCAACCGGTCGGCCGTCGAGATGGCGAAGGCAGGCTCGTCGTTCGAATCGGTTTCGCAACTGCTGATGACGGGCGTCTGGCAGGACGGCGTCACCGCGTGGGGCGCGCTCGACACGCCGCAAGCCGTGCTGCCGCTATTCGATGCATACGCGGGCAAGCTGGACGGCGGCGATATCGCCAACCTGCTCGGCATGGTGCCGCTCGCGCTCGGCATGCAGGGGCGCGGCGCGGCGGAGATTTCCGACGGCAGCGCGGTGCAGGCCGCGCGCCTCATCATGCAGACGATGGCGGGATGTCTTGGATTCCTGAGCAAAGAGCGCGCGTTCGTGATGCGCGAGCGCGGCGAGAGCCTCGCGGCCTATCTGCTACGCGCGGCGGGCGGCACGTGTACGCCTGATGCCGTCTTTGCCGTCAACGGCGCGCTAACCGTACTCGCCGACAACGAACTGGCGCCCGCCACCTTCGCCGCGCGAGTCGCGGCGTCGACGAATGCGGACCTCTACAACTGCGTCGCGGCGGCGATCGGCTCGCACGTCGGCTTTTCGACGGGCACGGCGACGGAGAAAGTCGAAACGCTGCTGTTGCGTGACGTCGCCAATCCGGATACGGCACCGCGCCTGCAGATGGTTCGCGAGGTCGGTGCGAGTCTGTTCGGTTTCAACCATCCGCTGTATCCGGAAGGCGACGTACGCGCCAATCTGATTCTCGAACAGGTGCGCGCGCTGCAGTATGCGACGCCGGAGACGGTCCCGACACTCGAATTTCTCACGCTCGCCAGAGACAAGCTCTCGATGCATCCCGGCGTGGCGATTGCGCTCGTCGTGCTTGCACGTGCGCTCGGCTTGCCGGATGGCACGGCTACGGCCTTATGGATCATCAGCCGCACAGCGGGTTGGGTGGCGCATGTGCTGGAGCAGCGCGCGCAGGCTTTTCTGCTGCGGCCGCGGGCCAAGTACATTGCGGCTTTGCGGATGTAGCGCCTATAGCGCCTGTAGCGTTGAACCCGCGACGGCTCAAACGGATAAGCCCGAAGCCGTGTCTCGCGCCATTTCGGCGAGTAGCCATGTGCGAAATGCCGTAACACGCGCAAGGGACTCCTCGCCCGCCGGATAAACGAGGTAATACGAACCCTGCCCTTTCGCGGTCTGCGGCAAGGCCTGCACGAGACGGCCCGACGACAGCTCGGTCCGCACCATCGCCGGGTCCACGACGGCCACACCCAGGCTTTCGCAGGCGGCCTGGATCACCATGTTGCGCGATGCGAGCAGCAACTGGCGTCCACCCGGCGGCAATGTGTCTTGCGCGGCATCGGCCCATAAAGCCCAATCGTCTGGCCGCGTTTTCGCCGAGAGCAGCGTGAAGCGCGCGAGATCGGCGACGCTCGACAGCGGCCCGTTCGCCGACAACGTTTCAGGCGAACACACGACGATCAGTGACTCCTCGCGCAGGAAGTCGCAATGCACGCCGGGCCAGTGACCGTCGCCGTAGGCGATCGCGCAATCGAGCGCCTCGCGTTCCAGATCCACCTGGGAAATCGATACGCGAATCTCGACATTGGCGAACTGTTCCTGCACGGCCGTGAGCCGCGGCAGGAGCCAGTGCATCGCGAACGTCGGCAGCGAGTTCACGACGAGCGGCGCCGAGCGCTCGTTTGCTGCTACGCGCTGCCACGCCGACCATAGCCGTTGCAGACATTGATCGACTTCGCCGTGTAGCAGTCGCCCCGCTTCCGTGAACGCGAGTCCACGGCCAGTGCGTGTGAATAGCCGCGTGCCGAGCCGCTCTTCGAGCACGCCAAGCTGATAGCTGAGCGCCGATGGGCTCAGATGCAGTTCGCGTGCCGCATGCACGAGGTTCAGATGGTGGCCGATCACCTGGAAGCTGCGCAGATGATTGATCGATGGCAGCGCTTGTGTGCTCAAGGGGAAAGGCTCCGTCGATGGACGTAACCCATCGTACCCAGCCGCGCCGCGCGTCGCAATCCGGGATTGCCGCGATCAAAGATCGAGGACCAGTTCGTCTGTGCGCGAGCGCGAGCAGCAAGGCAGGAACTGGTCGTTGCGGGCGCGCTCGTCGTCGGTCAGATACAGATCGCGATGTTCGGGATCGCCCGCCAGCACGCGCGTCAGACACGTGCCACATACACCCTGCTCGCACGATGTCTCGATGCGCACGCCCTGCGCGGCCAGCGCTTGCACCACCGTTTCCTGTTCGCTCACGCGCACCACCTTGCCGCTGCGCGCCAGCCGTACGCTGAATGCGTGTGCCGTGGGCGCGTTACCGCAGGTGTCGGCCGTGGGCGCACTGAAGTACTCGCGATGCAATTGGCTGTCCGTCCAGCCAGCCTGCTTCGCGGCATCGAATGCGTGATCCATGAAGCCAGACGGGCCGCACACATAAAGATGCGAACCGGGCGACGGATCGCGCACGATGCGCGCAACGTCGATTCGCGCATCGGCGGGTGCGTCGTCGGTGTAGAGCGTGCAGCGCCCTTTCAGATGCGGTGCATCGAGCCGGTCGAGAAAGGCCGCGCGCTCGCGATTGCGCACGCAATAGTGCAACTCGAACGAGGCCTGCGTCTGCGCAAGCCGCTCGGCCATGCTCAGCAGCGGCGTAATCCCGATGCCGCCCGCGAGCAGCACCGAATGCCGGGCGTCCTTCGCAAGCGGAAAATGATTGCGCGGCCCTTCGATACGCAACATGTCTCCCACCTGCAATGCGTGCATCGCGCGGGAACCGCCACGCGATGCAGCGGCGTTTTGCACCGCGATCACGTAAGCGTCGCTTTGTTGTGGACGTCCGCATAGCGAGTACTGTCGAACGAGGCCCGTCGGCAGATGCACGTCGATGTGCGCGCCCGGCGTGTATTGCGGCAGCGGCGTGCCGTCGAGCGGCGCGAGTTCGAACATGCGGATGCCGTCCGCGACCTCTTCGATCCTTTTGATGCCTGTTTTCATAGGGGATTCGGGTTGATGTCGTCAGGCGCTCTGGCTCACGCTTGCCACCGCATAGCGGCGCGACAGTCTCACGAGCAGCATCAGCAGCACGCCGATGGCAGGCAGCAGCGCGACGGCAAAGAGAATCGTGTCCGGCTTCCAGCCGTTCGCGAGCACCGCACCCACCAGCATCGGCGAGCCGATCTTGCCGATCTGTCCCGCCGCGCCGCCGAGGCCAAGCGCTGTGGAACGCACACGCGTCGGAAAGATGAGCGCGAACAGCGCGAGCGGCGCGGACTGTCCGATACCGCCCGTGAAGCCGATCACAAAACCGCTTGGTAGCAGCGCGGCGAAGCGCGTGACCTCGAATGCGACGACCACAGTCGTCACCGCGAGCACGAGCAGCGCAGGCAACAGCGAACGTGTCGGCCCGAAGCGGCTCACCAGGTATCCTGCAAACCCGAGTCCGAGCATCGAACCGATATCGAGGCTCGCGAGCACATACGAGGTGTGCAGTACCGAGATGCCCGCCGTCTGCAGGAGCGGCGTGAGCCATACGGTCATCACCTTGATGGTCGCGTAACTCAGCATCAGGATGCCGAGCAGCAGCAACGTGATACCCGCGCGGCCTTCGCTGAATATCTCCCGCACAGGCACACCCTTGCGCGCCGCTTGCGTGGCACCCTCCGCCGCGTTCAGCCGCAACTGCTCGACGTCGATGGTCTCGTTCGGGAAGAGCCGCGCGAACACGGCGCGCAGCTTGTGCGTCTTGCCGCGCGAGATCAGGAAATGCGGCGACTCCGGCAGCCACGCGACGATTGCAAGCGCAGCTGCGATCGACAGCGCGCCGCCCACCACATACACCGCGCGCCACCCGAAGTTCGCGAGTACATAGCCGTTGACGACCGCGCCCACTGCCGCGCCGAGCGAATAGTTGGCGAACAGCACCGCGACCGCGAGACCTCTGGAGCGGCTATGCACGTATTCCGCACCGAGCGCGAGCACACAGGGAAAGATGCCGCCGAGGCCAATGCCCCCGAGAAAGCGCACGATCAGCAGTTGCGTGTAGTTCTGCACGGACGCCGTTCCAAGCGTAAGTGCACCGATCAGCAACGCAGCGGCGATCACGAGTGGCCGGCGGCCGACGCGGTCGGCGAGATAGCCGAACACAAAGGTGCCGATCAGGCCGCCCAGTTGCAGCACCGAGAACACCACGCCGAAACTCGCGAGCGGCACGTCGAGCGCATGGGCCATCGCTTTCGTGGCGACGCTGATGGACTGGGTGTCGAGACCATCGAGGAAGATGACTGATCCGCATAACACGAGGATCAGTCGCTGATAGGCCGAGAGCGGCCGGCTGTCGATCAGCGCGGCGGCAGCGCCAGGCGTTGCGGTCGATTGCATGTCTGTCTCCTGAAGCGGGCGCTATGCGTCCCGCCTTTTTTTCTGGTTTCTTGCGTCGTTTACGCTATCGCTACTGGCACGGGCTGATCGCTACGCGCCTCGGCGTCGATCATCGCCGCGAGCAGACGCCGTGCGCGGATCGCGGCTGCGTCGGTGGCGAGCAGGACGGGACGCATCGAGAACAGCTCGCGCTCGCCCATGCGCGTCTGCACGCCTTCGATCATCGGCTTGTCCTGTTCGTGAAAGCCCATTTGCTGCCAGCGTGCCGTTTCGTCGTCAGCGTCAGGATCGTCGAGACGGTAATTGCGCGAACTCGCGTACAGATATTGCGTCGATGCTGCGCCGATCGGCGTGACGATGTGCGTGCCGATCCGCACGAGGCCATGCTCACGCGGCCTGCCGACAGGCACCACGCCCGTCTCCAGCAGGCAGCAGCCCGGCGCATGCCAGCGTATGTTCAGCCAGTAGTCCACGGGCGCATCGGGATCGTCGAGAAACGGGCGGAACGATTGCGGCGCGCGCGTGCCGGCCACCGTGCGCCGACTTTCCAGCGCACTGCCATCCTGCACGACGTCGTGTTTCGCCTGAAGAAAATCATCGACGTGCTGATACGGCGCATGCAGATAGTTCACATGCGAGAGGTCCATCAGGTTATCGACGACCAGTTCGTAGTGCGCCTTTTGCGTCATCTCGTCGCCGACGGTCTTCAGTCGCGGCGACACCAGATGCGAGAAATCCGGGATCAGGCTTGCGTCGGCGCGCGATGGTTCGCCCGCCCAGATCCACACGAGCCCATGACGGTCTTCCGCCGGAAAGCTGCGCACGCGCGCGCCGGGAGGAATGCGGCCGTCGCCGTGCGGATTCTTCGAGCAGGCGCCGCTGCAGTCGAATTGCAGCCCGTGATAGCCGCATTCGATGCCGTCGCCGACACGCTTGCCCATCGACAGTGGCGCAAAGCGATGCGGGCAGCGGTCGATCATCGCGACGGGCGCGCCATCGTGCTTGCGGTACAGCAGCATCGGCTCGCCCAGCAACTCGCGGGTGGATAAATCGGCGCCGACATCGCGACTCCACGCCGCGGCGTACCACGTGTTTCTCAGCAATTTCATGACTTGCTTTCCTCGAATAACGCTGTCGTTGGGGACAAGGGCAGGTTATCGGCGAAACACGAGTACGACAAACGCAATTATTTGGCGGCTGAGTCGCAATTTTTCGATGCCTGTAGCGGGGCAAGCTACAGGCACGTTCAAGAAGGCAAGGCAGGGTTGTTACTACGCGCCCTGCCGCTGCTTCCAATCAGCGTAGAGATCCCCATGCGATTCCAGTCGAACCGGCTCGTAACGGATCTTGATGGTTTGCTCGGCAAACGGCTTCGCGAGGTCGGCATATACAGCCGCTGTTGAAAGCCCATAAGGCGCGCCATCCTCGTTGGAGTACGCATAAAACACCTCACCGATGCCCGCCATCCGCATCGCGGCAAGACACATCGGACACGGATGGCCGCTCGCATACACCGTGCATCCCGCGAGATTCGGCGAGCCGAGTTTCTGGCTCGCTGCGCGGATCGCGTTCAATTCCGCATGCGAAGTTGGATCGTTCGTATGCAGAATTTCGTTCACGCCTGTCGCGACGACTTCGCCATCCTTGACGATCACGGCGCCAAACGGCCGGCCGCCGCTTTCGACATTGCCGTAAGCGAGTTCGATCGCCTCAGCGAGGTAATGTTGTTGCGGGGTCATGGTAGTCACTCCTTGAATACGTCTCAGGAGTTTACGATACGACGATTCAAAACGTCTCCCAGTCGACTTCAGCCCGCGAATGACCGGCTGGCTCGCGTTGCACGACAGCTTTCTTCGCAGCCACCGAGCGAGCGGGCGACGGCGTCGCATACATCCCCTGCTGCCCGCCATCGAGCCTGAACATCGCCACGGCCGCCTTGAGGCTCGCGGCCTGATCGGCCATCGCCTGCGCGGCCGCCGTCGCCTGCTCGACAAGCGCGGCATTCTGCTGCGTCACCTGATCCATCTGCGCGACAGCCGTATTGACCTGCTCGATGCCCGTCGACTGTTCCGTCGACGCCGCCGCGATTTCGCTCATGATGTCCGTCACGCGCTTCACAGAGCGGACCACATCGTTCATCGTCTCGCCCGCATCGTGCACGAGCGTCGAGCCCGTCGATACATGTGCAGCGGATGTTTCGATCAACGCCTTGATCTCTTTCGCGGCACTGGCGCTGCGTTGCGCAAGCGTGCGGACCTCCCCCGCGACGACCGCAAAGCCGCGGCCTTCTTCGCCGGCACGCGCCGCTTCGACGGCGGCATTGAGCGCGAGGATGTTCGTCTGGAACGCAATGCCTTCGATCACCGAAATGATCTCGGACACGCGCGACGAACTCGATGAAATGTCATCCATCGTCGCGACGACCTTGCGTACCACATCGCCGCCCGTGGTCGCCGTCTGCGACGCGTTGCTCGCGAGCGTGCTGCCCTGGCGAGCGTTCTCAGTGTTCTGCCGGACCGTCGACGTAAGCTCTTCCATGCTCGCAGCCGTTTCTTCCAGCGAAGCCGCCTGTTCTTCCGTGCGCTGCGACAGATCGGTATTGCCTTGCGCGATTTCACTCGCCGCGACCGAGATCGACTCGGCCGATTTCTTGATGTCGGCGACGATCGATGTGAGCCGCGCGCGCATCGTGTCCAGCGATCCCATCAGGCTGTCGGGATCGCTGTTCGCGAGATCGACTTTGACGGCGAGATTGCCCTGCGCGATCTGCGCGGCGATATCCTGCGCGGCGCGCGGCTCGCCACCCAACTGCCGCAGGATGCTGCGGGTAATCAGCGTCGCCGTAACCAGCGCGAGCGCAATCGACGCCGCCACGATCACCGCAATCAGCACGCGAATCCGCGAGTAGGTCACGATTGCGTCCTGCTGCGCGACGAGATTCGACTGGTCTTCGAAGTCCGCCAGTTCCGCCGCGCGCGCAAGCCAGGTGCGTTGCGTCGGCCGGGCGCGTTCGAGCAGCAATTGCGTCGCGGCGATCGTGTCGTTCGCGAGACTGAGTTCGACCACCTTGCTCATCGGCGGCACGGCGGCGGACTCTTCCTGCTTGAGCGCGGCCATCAGCGAACGTTCGCGCGGGTCGGTTCCGGCTTCATTGGCGAACATGCGATCGAGCTTCTGATACGCGTCCGCATAGAACTCGCCCTGCTTCGCAATCCGTTCGGCTTCGGCTCGTCTGTCCGCGGCAGTCGTGTAGAGCACTACGTTGCGCATCGCTATCGCGCGGTCCTGAATCGATGCGCGAAGCTCATTGGCGAGACGCGCCTGCGTACCATTGACGCGCGCAATCTCGTCCAGCTTGCCGTTCAATGCCCACAGGCCGTAGAAACCGATCAGCGCCACAGCGAGCAGCAAGCCCGTCAACAAGCCGAATCCGGCAAGCAAGCGGGTCGAGACATTCAGGTTGCGCAGTTTCATTGCAGTCGTGGCCCGTTGTTGGTTACAACTTGTTTACGGCAAACCAACGAACGACTGAAGGTGGCTTTGTGCCACACTGCGTAAAGAGAATAGAACACGGACGTTCGTACGTTGCCATCACCGACGCGTGACGGCATCATTCGATCCACATCAGGAGATCGCCATGTCGCACAAGGGAAGCTGTCATTGCGGACGCATCGCTTTCGAGGTCGAAGGCGAGCCAACCAGCGTCATGGCGTGCAACTGTTCGATATGCCAGCGCAAAGGCGCGCTGATGTGGTTCGTTCCCTTCGAGCACCTCCATCTCACGACACCCGAGCAGAACGCCAGCACGTACACCTTCAACAAGCACGTGATCCGCCACCGCTTCTGCCCCGTTTGCGGCATGCATCCGTATGGCGAAGGCACCGCGCCCGACGGTCGCCCGATGGCGGCCATCAACGTGCGCTGTCTCGAAGATATCGATATCGATGCGTTGCCCATCACGCATTACGACGGGCGCTCGCATTGACGTTCGCGCTCAGGGCGCTGTCTGCGCGCGAGGGTCAGGCGGGATTGGGCGTCCGCTCATTCTGCTCGCGCGCCCACTCGCGCACCGCGTTCGCGAACAGATGCAGCGCAGGCGGCGTATGCCGGTTTGCCGGGTAATAGAGGCAGCATTGCCCGAACGACGGCCCGGCCGCCGGCAGCACGTCGATCAGCACGCCTGCTGCAAGAAGCTCGCTCACCAGCGTCTCGGGCACCCACGCGATGCCGATTCCCGACAGCGCGGCCCACACCATCAGATTCAGGTTGCCGAGGGTGACAGAACCGCCGACATCGAGCGACACGCGTCGGCCGCGATGTTCGAGATCCCAGCGGAACAGCGCGCCGCTCTCGAAGCGAAAACGGATGCAGCGGTGGTCGAGCAAATCGTTCGGATTTTGCGGCATGCCATGTCGCTCGATGTACTCGGGTGAGGCAACCGCGCAAAAGCGCATCTCAGGTCCGAAGCGGACCGCGATCATGTCCCGCGGCACGTCTTCCATCACGCGGATACCCGCGTCGAAACCACCCGCCACGATATCGACGAGCCGCGTATCCACCACGAACTCCACATGAATCTCGGGATATTTCTCGAGGAACGTCGGCAGCACCTGCTGGATCACTTCTCTAGCGCCATTCTCGGAACAATTGATGCGAATCGATCCCGAAGGCCGGTGCTGCGCCGACGTAGCTTCATCCACCGCGTCTTCGAGATCGCGAATTGCGGGACTCACGCGACGCAATAACTGCTCGCCGGCCTCGGTGAGTGCCATCGATCGCGTCGTGCGCGTGAACAGCCGCACGTTCAGACGTCCCTCCAGCGCGCGCATCGCGTGACTCAGCGCGGACGGCGTCACGCCCATCGCGCGCGCAGCGGCGCTGAAGCTGCGGTGTTGTGCAATGGAAACGAAGGCCGATAGTTCCGACAGACCGGGACGCGGCATTAGTGAAAATCTCTCATAAGGTCTTGCAAACCCAGGCGGATTGTTGAGCGCAATTATCGAGCCTATTCTGTGGGTCCGTACCTGACTATCAAAGAGGAAATCATGCAGCAGCGCGAACTGGGCAAGTCCGGTCTCAAGGTATCCGCCATCGGACTGGGCTGTATGGGACTGAGTTTCGCATACGGCCCCGCGACGGAAGAGCAGCAGGCAATCCGTCTGCTTCACTCGGCGCTCGATCAGGGCGTCACCTTCTTCGACACCGCCGAAGCCTACGGCCCCCACACGAACGAGACCTTGCTCGGCAACGCTCTGTCGGCGAATCGCGACAAGGTCGTCATCGCCACCAAGTTCGGTTTCATCGACGGCCAGCCGCCGAAAGGTCTCGACAGCCGTCCGGAAACCATCCGGGCCGTCACCGAAGCTTCGCTCAAGCGGCTGAAAACGGACCACATCGATTTGCTTTACCAGCATCGCGTCGATCCCGCCGTGCCGATCGAAGACGTCGCAGGCACCGTGCGCGATCTCATCAAGGAAGGCAAGGTATTGCACTTCGGTTTGTCCGAGGCAGGCGCAAGCACGATCCGCCGCGCGCACGCCGTGCAACCCGTCGCCGCCGTGCAAAGCGAGTACTCGTTGTGGTGGCGCGAGCCGGAAGCCTCCGTGCTGCCGACGCTCGAAGAGCTGGGCATCGGTTTCGTGCCGTTCAGCCCGCTGGGCAAAGGCTTCCTGACGGGAGCCATCGACGCCAGCACGACCTTCGACAAAACGGACTTCCGTAACATCGTGCCGCGATTCACGGAAGAGAACCGCAAGGCCAATGCGGCACTCGTCGAAGCGCTCGGCGCGATTGCCGATAGCAAAGGCGTGACGCGCGCGCAGATCGCGCTGGCATGGTTGCTTGCACAAAAGCCGTGGATGGCGCCGATTCCCGGCACCACGAAGCTGTCTCGCCTCGAAGAAAATATCGGCGCGGCTTCGATCGTGTTGTCAGCGGAGGAACTCGCGCAAATCGACACGGCGCTGCATGGCATCGCGATTGTCGGCGACCGCTATCCTGCGCATCTTCAGCAACGCGTCGACCGCTAAGTAGCGAACGCGATGCGGACGACGCGCAGATCGCGTCGTCCGATTCTTCCGCTCAGCGCAGCGAGCGGAAGCTCACGCGCACCTCGTCCGTGAACTCTTGCGGTTGCTCCCAGGCTGCAAAGTGCCCGCCTCTGGGCAAACGGTTGTAGTGAATCAGCTTCGGATACGCCTTTTCCGTCCAGCTCTTTGGCGCCGAGTAGATTTCATCCGGGAACACGCTGACCGCGACGGGAATCGTGACGTGCTTCGGCGCAAAGAAGTTGAGCTTGTTCTCCCAATAGAGACGCGCCGACGAGATGCCCGTATTCGTCACCCAATACAGCGTGACATTGTCGAGTACATCGTCGCGCGACAGTCCTTCCGTCTGACCGTTGAACACGCGCGCAATCATCGCCTGACTCGCGGCGTCGTGATCGAGCATCCACGCGGCAAGACCGATCGGCGAATCTTCGATGCCATACAGCGTTTGCGGCCGGCCCGCCATCTCTTGCGCGTAACCCAGGCCATGCTTGTAGAAGTAGTCCAGTTGATCGAACGCGTGCTGTTCATCGGGCGACAGACCGGCGGGCGGCGGGTTGCCGTACTTGAGCGCATTCGCAATGTCGTCGGGTACGGTGGCGGGCATGTTCGTATGAATGCCGATGAGTCCCGGCGGCGTGAGAAGCGCCATCTGCTCCGTCACTGCATTGCCCCAATCTCCGCCCTGCGCGACGTATCGCGTGTAGCCGAGACGCTGCATCAGCACCACCCACGCGCGTGCAATCCGCGCTGGGTCCCAACCTGTTGCCGTCGGCTTGCCGGAGAACCCGTAGCCGGGAAGCGACGGAATCACGACATCGAACGCATCCGATGCACTGCCGCCGTGCGCTGTCGGATTGGTCAGCGGATCGATGACCTTCATTTGCTCGATGATCGAGCCGGGCCATCCATGCGTGATGATCATCGGCAACGCATCTTTCTGCTTCGATCGTACGTGGATGAAGTGAATGTCGAGCCCGTCGATTTCAGTGACGTATTGGGGCAGCGCATTCAGTCTCGCTTCCACCTTGCGCCAGTCGTAGTTAGTCGACCAGTAGGTGGCGAGCTTTTGCATCGTCGCGAGTTGCACGCCTTGTGATGCATCGGTGACGGTCTCGCGCTCGGGCCACTTGGTCGCCTTGATGCGTCGGCGCAGATCGGTCAGTTGCGATTCCGGCACGTGCACGCGAAGCTTGCGAATGGCCGTCTTGTCTCCGCCTGCCGCCGGCGTGATTTCAGTGACTGTCTGACTGGTTTGAGCAAAGGCGAATCGACTCAACGAACCTGCGGCGATCGCGGCTGCGGCCACGCCGATAAAGCGGCGACGCGACGGGACTTGAGGAAGGATATCGTTTTGCATGGAAGCTCCTGTTGGCAATAAGCACGAGTAGGTGGAGCGATGAGCGCCGCAGCGATTGATATCCCGGGCATACCGCTTATCACTGCCCGTCTGAAAGCCCATACGTCAAGCCATTCGGCAAAGCTCATATCGTCACCGGTTCGCTGCGAATCGAAATTCGTGATCCGTGAATCGTGATTCATGTTTCGCAGCAAGTGAGCGGATTATGTGAACGCGGGCACATGACGTAAATACCAGCGGCGGCACAACACTTGTGTCGGCGATGAACAACTCGTAGCCGATGCCGCGGATCGCGTCGCGCTTCGCGGCGACCGCGAGCCTGCTCACAGGAATGGCAGTAGTGCTACCCAAAACGTGACCAGTTCCGGAGACAGAACTACGGTGACGAGTTCGTGATCATGCGTGATCTTAATGACCTTGCCGATGTCACGCAGCGCAAGTACACGCCTTCCAATCAAGGTGCCGCTAACGCATCGATAGCGCCGCGTTCACGCCGTAACAGACCAAGTCGCAAACTCGCATTTCGCCCGCCCGTTTGAAAGCGATTTGCAAACAGCAGCCTCTTCCGCGACAGAAAAAATGCGCTGGATTGTTGCACCATAGCTCTCCTCGCGTAACCCCGATAGTGAGCCAATGCACACACATGCCCCTTCCGATGCAGCCACTTCATAGCTGGTCGTATGCTATTGCGGCACTTCCCAAGGCGTTTCTTTCGAGGATGGCTAGCTGCTTGACTCCGACACCGGAACAACGTCCGGAAGTGCACGGCGCTTGACACTATGCTTTTCATAGTGATATCTTGCATCATCGCGATGCATGACGTGAGACGTCACGATTCGTTCGACAAAAGTGGCTCGGCGCCGACAGCGAGACGCGACCAGTTCGCACCCTTTCCGAATGGAGAACTGCAATGTCCAATCCTGTTTATCGCGCGGAACGCACCGGCTTGCTGCTGGTCGATCCGTACAACGATTTTCTGTCGGAAGGCGGCAAGGTCTTCCCCATGATCAAGGAGATCGCCGCCGAAGTCGGATTGCTGGACAACCTTCGTGCGGCGGTCGCTGCCGCGCGCAAGGCCAACGTCCAGGTGTTCTATGTGCCGCACCGCCGCTGGGAACCGGGTGACTACGACAACTGGGATCATCCGAATCCGACGCAACGTCTCGTGCAGCAACGTCACACGTTCGAGAAGGGAACGTGGGGCGGCGAATTTCATCCTGACTTCCAGCCGCAGGCAGGCGACATCATCATCAAGGAACACTGGGCACAAAGCGGTTTCGCCAACACCGATCTCGACTTTCAGCTCAAGCAGCAAGGCGTCACGCATGTGATCGCCATCGGACTGCTGGCGAATACCTGCATGGAGTCGACGTGCCGCTTCGCGATGGAACTGGGCTATCACGTCACGCTCGTGCGCGATGCAACAGCCGCTTTCACGAAGGAAATGATGCACGCGGCCCACGAACTGAACGGCCCTACTTTCGCGCATGAAATCCTGAGAACGGCAGAGCTGGTCGCAGCGCTAGCCGAAGTACAGGGAGGCCGCTCATGACGCTCACTGGCAACCTCTTCATTGGCGCGCAGGAAGTGCCCGCCAGCGCGGGCTCGATGAAGGCGCTCAATCCCGCGACCAATGCCGAGATCGAACCGCCGTTCGCCTTTGGCGGCCGCGCGGAAGTGGAACGCGCGGCGCGCCTCGCCGATGAAGCGTTCGACAGCTACAACCATACGAGCCTCGCACAACGCGCCGCGTTCCTCGAACGCATCGCCGATGGGCTCGACGCCATCGCGTCCGAACTCGCGCAGCGCACGTCGCTGGAAACGGGCTTGCCCGTTGCGCAGCTCGAAGGCGAAGCGGCCAAGTCGGCCATACAGTTTCGCCAGTTCGCTACTGTCGTGCGCAAGGGGCGCTTCCGTCAGGTCGCTATCGATCCCGCTCAGCCCGATCGCCAGCCGCGCGCACGCATGGATCACCGGCTGCAGAAGATCGCGCTTGGTCCGGTTGCGATCTTTGGCGCCAGTAATTTTCCGATTTCCTATTCGGTCGCGGGCGGCGATACGGCCTCGGCGCTGGCTGCCGGTTGCCCCGTGATCCTGAAAGCGCACAACGCGCATCCAGGCGCTTCCGAAATGCAGGCCCGCGTGATCCAGCAGGCCGTGAAAGATGCGCAACTGCACGAAGGCGTGTTCTCGTTGCTGCGCGGCGGCGGCAATGAAATCGGCGAGGCGCTCGTCGATCATCCCCTCATTAAGGGCGTGACCTTCACCGGCTCGGAAGTGGGCGGCATGGCGCTATTTAGACGGGCGCAGCAGCGTCCCGATCCGATCCCCGTCTTCACCGAAATGACGAGCGTCAATCCGACCTTCGTGCTGCCGGCGGCACTCGCTGCGCGAGGCGCCGCAATCGGCGACGGTTTTACCGAACGCATGCTCGTCACGGTCGGCCAGGCGTGCCTGAAACCGGCGATCCTGCTCGCCATCGATGGTCCCGGCTACGGCGAACTGCGTCAGGCGATGCTCCCCCGCATCACCGACACGCCCGCGCGGACGATGCTCACGCCGGGCATCAATTCGGCGTATCGCAAGAACGTCGAGCGGCAGCGCGACGCAGGCGCTGAACGCATTGCCGCCGGCGGCGAACCACAAGGCAAGTGGGAAGGCCAGTCGGTGCTTTTCGAAGTCGACGGCGCGCGCATGCTGGAAGATCCGTCGCTGTCCGAAGAAGTCTTTGGACCCGCCGCGTTGCTGGTGCGCGTGAAAGACGTCGAGCAACTGATCGCAATCGCAAAGCAATTTGGCGGACAGCTCTCCGCCACCATGCAACTCGATCCCGCCGATCACCCGCTCGCCGCGCGGCTTCTGCCAGTTCTCGAACGCCGCACGGGGCGCATCGTCGTCAATGCGTTTTCGCATCCGCAGGAAGTGTCGTACGCGTCGATTCATGGCGGGCCGTTTCCCGCAACGTCTGACAGCCGCTTTACGTCGGTTGGCATGACTGCCATCGAACGCTTCCTGCGTCCCGTCTGCTATCAGGGCTTCCCGGACGATCTGCTGCCCGAGGCGCTGAAGCATGACAATCCGCTCGGCATCTGGCGACTCACCGACGGTGAGTTGTCGAAAGCCTGAATCAAGCCTGCAATCATGTGCTGGGCGCGCGACCGGTGCGTTTTACCGGTCGCGCGTTCGTGTTGTTTCGAAGCGCATGAATGCCGGCGCATCACCACAGACGGAAACCGTTTCATGGACAAGATTCACAGCCTGCGCGTTTTTTCGCGGGTCGTCGAAACCGGTAGTTTCACTGCCGTAGCGAACGTACTAGACAGCAATGTGGCGCGCGTCTCGCGTGCCGTTTCGGAACTGGAAAACGATTTGCGCGTGCGGCTCTTTCATCGCACGACGCGGCGCATCACGCTCACCGATGCCGGCGCCCGCTATTACGAGCGATGCCAGCAGATTCTCGCCGACCTCGACTACGCCGACGCCGAAGCCGGCAACGCGATGAACGAGCCGCACGGCACGCTGCGTGTGCACGCGATGCCGGGCCTAGGACAAACTCATCTCGCCGCATGCATCGTCGGCTATCAGGCGCGCTATCCGAACATCGAGATCGAACTCGTGTTGTCATCGACGATGCCGCGGCTCGTCGAGGAACAGTTCGACGTATCCGTCGTGACGGCGCGAACGCTGCCCGATTCGGGTTACGTCAGCCAGGTGACGGGCACGAGCTACAGCATGCTGGTCGCCGCGCCGTCGTATCTGGAGAAGCACGCGCCTCTGCGCTCGCCGGACGATCTGGACGGACACGCATTCGTGCGGCTGCAGTCGCCCGCCTCGTCGACGGATGGATGGCAACTCGAAGGCGCGGACGGCGACGTGCTGTTGAATGCGTCGGCGGCCCGCTACAGGATCAACGATCCCGAGGCTTTGCGCGTGGCGCTGCGCGCCGGCGCGGGCATCGGTGCGCTCGCAGTCTATTCGGCTATCGATGATCTTCGCGCAGGCACGCTGGTTCGCGTTCTGCCGCAATTCCAGCTGCCGACTCGCAACGTCTATTCGGTTTACGCTTCGCGCCGCTATGTCGATGCGAAGATCCGCACGTTCGTCGAATTCCTCAAGGAGGATCTCAGCGCGCGACTTGCTGCACAGGAAGCCACCTTGGTTTCGTGACAGCGCATGATGTCGTTCAGACCGCGACGATTCCCGTCAGACTACCGGCGTCGCGCAGCACGACGTGCGTGTCGGAGCCGTCGAGCGAAACGCGGCGGATCGTGCCGCCCAGATCGCTGACATAAGCGACGTTGCGGTAAGGATGCACGGACAATCCGATTGCCTCGTTGAAGCCGTCGAGCAATACCTCAGCATGCAAGCCCATCTCGTCACGCTGAAGCCGGCTGCGATTCAATGTGTTGCCGAACGGCGGCGCGCCGCGATCGGTCCAGTAAAGGGTCATCGTCGCCGCATCGAGTTCGAGATCGACGGGCTCCGGCAAGTTGTCGAAGAGGGTGTCGATATCGTCGCGCGATGCTGGCGACACGCTTTTGCGGCGCGGATTCAGCGGCGCGCGCAGGATGCGTCCCGTGTTCGATTTCGTCGCGCCCTTTTGCGTCCAGTAGATCTGCTCACGTTCGACATCGAGCGCGAGTCCGACACACCAGTTCCGTGCATCCGCCTGTTGATGCGCGCCATAGCCCGTTTGCACGAGCGTCTCCAGTGACGATCCGTCGAGCCTGCAGCGCATCACGCGCATGCCTTCGCGGTCGCACCAGTAGAGATGGCCGCCGCGTGGCTCGATGAGCAGTTGCTTTGGCGTGTGCGTTAATCCCGGCGGCACGATGGTCGTGAGGTCGCCGCCGTCGAGATCGCAACGCATGATGAAGCCGTCGTTGCGCGACGGCACGCCCATGTTGGTCCAGTAGAGATGACCGCGCGCCGTGTCGATGGCGATGCCGTCCGGTCCCGCACAGCAAGCGTCGACCAGCACTTCGAACCGGCCGCCGTCGCTCATCGTCGAAAGCACGCGATTGCCGCTGTGGTCGAGAAAGTACAGACGCATGTCATCTGATGCGCCCGCCTGCTCGCCGTGACGTTCCAGAAGCGCGTGCTCCATCATTGACCCGCGACGGCGAAGCCGCGATATGGCAGCAGCGGAACGAGCATCTGGATTTCGAGCTTGCCGGCCAGCATCAGCGGCAGTGCTTCGACGGTGGCACGCGCTGCGCTTTCGTCCGCCGCTTCGATCAGCAGGCACGCACCCGGCAGGTCCGCGCGGGTCCAGATCTGACGAATCGTATCAGTCGCGTACTTCTCCTTGACGTACGCGACTTCCATCGCACGCTGCTCATTCGTGACGGGCGTGGCGTCATGCTTGACGCGCATTGCAAACAGAAATTGCATGAGAACTCCTTCGACTTTCACGTGTTGTTGAACTTACGTGCAGTCTAAGAAGCATGCTCAAACGGAAAAAGACGGCGTTCCGTAAAAGCCTCTTTTACGGAACCTGAAAAATGCGGGCCTGCGGGTGATCAAAACGCCTTAGCAAGACGGAATGCCGAAACGGCTTCGCGCATCGTCTGCGCCTGGCTTTCCAGCGCACTCGCTGCGGCGGCCGCCTGCTCGACGAGCGCCGCATTCTGCTGTGTGACCTGGTCCATCTGGCTCACCGCGTGGCCTACCTGCTCGATGCCGTCGCTCTGCTCGGCCGTCGCTGTCGTGATTTCGCCCATGATGCCCGCGACGTTGCGCACTGACCGCACGATCTCAGTCATCGTCGCGCCCGCCTGCGTGACGAGTCCATTGCCGTTCTGCACGTGATCGAGGGAAGTGCCGATCAGCGCCTTGATCTCGCGTGCGGCGCCCGCGCTGCGCTGCGCGAGCGTGCGCACTTCGCCCGCTACGACGGCGAACCCGCGCCCCTGCTCGCCCGCGCGTGCCGACTCGACGGCCGCATTCAGCGCGAGAATATTCGTCTGAAACGCGATGCTGTCGATCATGCCGATGATGTCCGCGATCTTGCTCGAACTCGAGCTGATCTCGGCCATCGTGTGCACCGCGCGCTCGACCACGTCGCCGCCCTGCTGCGCGAGATCGGCGGCATTCGTGGCAAGCCTGTTAGCTTCGCGCGCGTGCTCGGCGTTCTGCTTCACGGTCGACGTTAGTTGCTCCATGCTCGCCGCCGTTTCTTCGAGCGACGCCGACTGCTCTTCCGTGCGACTCGACAGATCGAGATTGCCCGCCGCGATCTCGCGCGCCGCCGTATGAATTGCTTCACAGCTTTCGCGCACGCCGGAAACCGTCCGCGTGAGGCCCGACTGCATGCGGTGCATCGCGGCGAACAACTGACCGATCTCGCTCTTGCTCGCTTCGGGCACGCGCACCGTCAGATCGTTGGAGGCGATGCGATCGAGCACGTCGGCCGCCTGCGCAAGCGGCGTGGTGACCGTGCGTTGCAACGCGATGTACGCGAGCACGATCAGGCCGACTGCAATCGCGATGCCGAACATCACCGTGCCGACGATCCATTGATAGCGCTGATTGCCGCTCGCGAGCGCATCTTCGGAAAGCTGGTTCGCGAGCTTCTGGAATTTCTCGACGTTCGTCGAATAGGCCGCGCCCGATGCGGTGATGTCGCGATCGTTGAGCGCCGCGTAGGTAGCCGTGTCGCCGTTGCGCAATGCGTCGGCGGCACGGTTGAGCGTCGTGGCAAGTTGCGTCGCCGAATCGAGCAGTTGCTGCTTGAGCGCAGCGTCCATGCCGTCGAACGCATCCGACTTCTCGAAAGCCTGCGTCTCGCGCACGGACAGGTCGAGCGAGCGTTGCGCGCTCTGTAGCGCCGAGTCGCGCGTGGCCGTGTCATTGCGCTCCTTCAGCGCGGAGTAAGCGCGCACCATCGCCGAACGCGTGCGCGTCGTGTCCTTGTACGCATCGTTGACGAGAATCGTCTGACGCGCCATGTCCCGCAGATTTTGCGCATTGCCGTTGGTGATCTTCAGCGCCCCGATGCCGACCACGCCGCCCAGCAGAATCATCGTCGCGAATACCACAAGCAATGCAAGAAGGCTGGCCCGTACTGTCATGTTGCGCATGCTGATCGATGCCAGCACGCGCCGGCGAAGAGTTAAGTCAACAGCTTAACGGCAGTATCGGGCAGCGCTTTAGGACATTCGGGAAATATCGACTGGTTCGGACGGTCGATTGTGGCTAACTGGTTCGTTCACAGTTTCAGTGGAGCAGTCACATCGGCGTTGATGCGCGAACCGGGCCATTGCAGCGCGAGCGCGTTAATTGCGATGTTGGTGAAAGGCCGCAGAGATATCTCGCGTCGGGCTGAGGCGGTTGACCTCGCCCGAGCGAGCAATGCGTGAAGAGAGGCGCTACTTTTGCCAGAGCTACTGCGCGACTGTGGTTCACACAGTACGCAGCATCTCCAGCACCCGCGCGACATCTGCGTCGGCGAGGTCGCCCTCCGGTTCCTTGCGGGCGAGCAGCAAGTCCATCAGGTCGTTATCGCTTAGTTCGAGCAGGCGCGTGAGCGCGCCTACGTCTGCATCACTGAGATCATGCTCATATCGGCTAAAAAAACGCTCGAAGATCAGATCGTTTTCCAGCAGCCCACGCCGGGCGCGCCACTTCAGGCGCGCACGACGCAGCGGGTCGGACTGATGCGATGTTTCGTCCATCTCAGACCGCCCGGCGCACCATCAATTCCTTGATCTTGCCGATCGCCTTCGTCGGATTGAGCCCCTTCGGGCACACGTCGACGCAGTTCATGATCGTATGGCAACGGAACAGACGGTACGGATCTTCCAGGTTGTCCAGCCGCTCGCCCGTCGCCTCGTCGCGGCTGTCCGCGATGAAACGGTAGGCTTGCAGCAGGCCCGCCGGGCCGACGAACTTGTCCGGATTCCACCAGAAGCTCGGGCACGACGTCGAGCAGCTCGCGCACAGAATGCACTCGTACAGCCCGTCGAGTTCGTCACGCTCTTCCGGCGACTGCAGGCGCTCCTTCTCCGGCGGCGGCGTGTCGTTGATCAGATACGGCTTGATCGAGTGATACTGGTTGAAGAACTGCGTGAAGTCGCAGATCAGGTCGCGCACCACGGGCAGCCCGGGGAGCGGTCGCAGCACGATCTTCTGCGGCAGGTCGTTCAGGTTCGTCAGGCAGGCAAGACCGTTCTTGCCGTTGATGTTCATCGCGTCCGAGCCGCACACGCCCTCGCGGCAGGAGCGGCGGAACGACAGCGTTTCGTCCAGTGCCTTCAGCTTCACCAGCGCGTCGAGCAGCATGCGTTCGTGCGAGTCGATCTCGATCTCGTACGTCTGCATGCGCGGCGCGGCGTCCCTGTCCGGGTCGTAGCGGTAAATTTCGAATGTACGCTTGGCCATGGTGTGGGGTCCTTTGTGCTTTAGAAGGTACGCGCTTTGGGCGGCACCGATTCGACCGTCAGCGGGTTCATGTGCACCGGCTTGTAGTCGAGGCGGTCGCCTTCGCTGTACCACAGCGTATGGCGCAGCCAGTTCTCGTCGTCGCGATGTTCGAAGTCGTTCTGCGCATGCGCGCCGCGGCTTTCCTTGCGGGCTTCCGCCGACACCATCGTCGCGCGCGCCACTTCGATCAGGTTTTCCACTTCGAGCGCTTCGACGCGCGCCGTGTTGAACACCTTCGACTTGTCCTTCAGGTGTATATTCTCGACACGTGCGGCCACTTCGCGAATGCGCTCGACGCCTTCCGCCAGCAGCGCCGACGTACGGAACACGCCTGCGTGCGCCTGCATCGTCGAGCGGATATCGTTCGCCACGTTCTGCGCGTATTCGCCCGAGCTGGAGTTGTCCAGCTTCGCCAGACGCGACAGCGCGAAATCAGCGGCATCGGCCGGCAGCGGCTTGTGATCCTTGATTTCCTTCACATGCTTGACGATGTGGTTGCCGGCCGCGCGGCCGAACACCACGAGATCCAGCAGCGAGTTCGTGCCCAGGCGGTTCGCGCCGTGCACCGACACGCACGAGCATTCGCCCACCGCGTAGAAACCATTGATCGGGTCTTCGTGGCCCTTCGCGGTGCCGACGACCTGACCGTGAATGTTCGTCGGAATGCCGCCCATCTGGTAGTGGATGGTCGGCACAACCGGGATCGGCTCCTTGATGCAGTCGACGTTCGCGAACTTCAGCGCGATTTCGCGGATCGACGGCAGACGCTTCATGATCGTCTCGGCGCCGATGTGCGACAGGTCGAGCAGCACGTGGTCCTTGTTCGGACCGACGCCACGGCCTTCCTTGATTTCCTGGTCCATCGAGCGCGAAACGAAGTCGCGCGGCGCCAGATCCTTCAGCGTCGGCGCGTAGCGCTCCATGAAGCGCTCGCCGTCCGAGTTACGCAGGATGCCGCCTTCGCCGCGCACGCCTTCCGTGATCAGCACGCCTGCGCCTGCGACGCCCGTCGGGTGGAATTGCCAGAATTCCATGTCTTCGAGCGGGATGCCCGCGCGTGCGGCCATGCCCAGGCCGTCGCCCGTATTGATGAACGCATTGGTCGATGCCGCGAAGATCCGGCCCGCGCCGCCCGTGGCGAACAGCGTGGTCTTGCCTTCGAGGATATAGACGTCGCCCGTTTCCATTTCGAGCGCGGTCACGCCGAGCACGTCGCCTTCAGCGTCGCGGATCAGGTCCAGCGCCATCCATTCGACGAAGAACGTCGTCTTCGCCGCGACGTTCTGCTGGTACAGCGTGTGCAGGAGTGCGTGGCCGGTACGGTCAGCCGCCGCGCACGCGCGCTGAACGGGCTTCTCGCCGTAGTTGGCCGTGTGGCCGCCGAACGGACGCTGGTAGATCGTGCCATCCGCGTTACGGTCGAACGGCATGCCGAAGTGTTCGAGTTCGTAGACGGCGTTCGGTGCTTCGCGGCACATGAACTCGATCGCGTCCTGGTCGCCGAGCCAGTCGGAGCCCTTGATCGTGTCGTAGAAGTGGTAGTGCCAGTTGTCTTCGCTCATGTTGCCGAGCGAGGCGCCGATGCCGCCCTGGGCAGCAACGGTATGCGAGCGCGTCGGGAACACCTTCGACAGCACGCAGACGGACAGGCCCGCACGCGCGAGTTGCAGCGACGCGCGCATCCCCGAGCCGCCCGCGCCAACGATGACCACGTCGAAGCGGCGACGCGGCAGGGAATTCTTGATTGCAGCCATTCTTTACACTCTCCAGAGAATCTGCGCAGCGTAGCCCGCACACGCGAGCAGCCAGACGATCGTCAACGCCTGCAGCAGAAGCCGCGTGCCAACGGGCTTGATGTAGTCCATCCAGATGTCCCGGATGCCGACCCACGCGTGATAGAACAGCGACAGCAGCGCGACGAAGGTGGCGAGCTTCATCCACTGCGTGGCGAAGATGCCTGCCCAGCCGTCGTAAGAGAATGCGTGCGCGCCGAAGAACCAGGCGAGCAGGATGACGGTGTACACGGCCATGATGACGGCCGTGATGCGCTGCGCGAGCCAGTCGCGTAGACCATAGTGCGCGCCGACCACCAGGCGCTTGGAGCCAACTCGGTTATTAGCGGACATGTTTTTAGAATGCTCCGAACAGTTTGAGCGCGAAGGCGATCGTCAGGATCGACGACACCACCAGCACGACGACCGACGTGCTCTTGCCGCGCTCTTTCGACACCGCGTCGTGGTTCATGTCCATCATCAGATGGCGCACGCCCGCGCAGAAGTGGAACAGGAACGCCCAGGCCAGCACCAGCGTGATCAGCTTGACGATGATGTTGGACAGGAAGCCCTTGAACACCTCGAAGCTCAGTTCGGAGGTCAGGCTCTGGTCAAAGAGGTAAAGCAGGAACGGAAGGAAAACGAACAGCAGGCCGCCGCTCAGGCGGTGAAGGATCGACACCCGCCCCGCGAGAGGAAGACGGTATGCCGTCAATATCTGCCCGATACCGATGTTCCGGTATTCCGGCCTCGGTTTTTTCAATGTGTCTGCCACAGTAGACCCCTTTCGGTTCTCAAAACGAAACAACGTCGGCATAGCCGCACGCCACCCCAGGCGCGATGCGTCCTGCCTTTCTCCTCTTGACGATTGTTGGGGACGTTATCCGGGGAGACGTACAGGGGCGGCGGACCGCGCGATAGCGATATTTTGTCGCGGGACTGTTATACTGTCCAATATCTATCGCGTCTTTCTGAAATAGCTTTTCCATATATCGCATGGAACTGCGCCATATCCGTTACTTCCTCGCCGTTGCCGAAGAGCGCAACGTCACCCGCGCCGCTGAACGGCTGGGCATCGGTCAGCCGCCGCTGAGCCAGCAAATCCATGCACTCGAAGACGAAATGGGCGTGCGCCTGTTTCGCCGCACGGGGCATGGCGTCGTGCTGACGGAAGCGGGCGAAGCCTTCGCCGCCGACGCCAAGCGCATCCTGCACGACACGCGCATCGCCGTCGAAAAGGCGCAGAGCGCCGGGCGCGGCGAGATCGGGCAACTGAACATCGGCTTTACGGGGTCTGCGGCTTTCAATCCTGTCGTCTCGAAGCTGATCCGCGCGTACCGGCAGGCTTATCCGAACGTCACGCTCACGCTGGCGGAAGGCAATACGGCGCAACTGCTCGCTTATCTCGACGAACGCCGTGTGGACGTCGCGTTCGTGCGTCTCGGCAGTCAGTCGCCCGCTGGCGTGCAGTTCCATCACATCGCAATCGAACCGATGAAGATCGTGCTGCCCGCCACGCATCGTCTTGCGAAGAAGCGCAAGATCGCTCTGTCGGATCTGGCCGAAGACCCGTTCGTGATGCTGCCGCGAGAGGCTAGCCCGACGTTGCATGATGTGATTGTCGGTGCGTGCAGGGAGGCGGGCTTCGAGCCGATTGCCGGGCAGCAAGCGCCGCAGTTGTCGTCAGTGGTGAATCTCGTGGCGGCGGAGTTTGGGGTGTCGCTGGTGCCGGCTTCTGTTTGTCAGATACGGGTTGAAGGCGTCGTGTACATCGACGCACTCGGCAAACCTATTTCGATCCGGCTGGTGCTGGCATCGCGGATCGAATCGACGCCAGCAAAGACGGCGAATTTTCTCCAGCAGGCTTCGGTGTTTGCGGCGGACATGTCCTAGCGTAGCGCGCCAGAGTAGGTGTGACTGGCGACACTGCTGGACAACCAAAGCCTAGGAAGGTCTGAATAACCCGTTTTTTTCGTTGGACTTCTAAACGAACACCTGGAGTGAAGAGCGCGTCGTCATCCGCACGTTGCTGAATCACTACCAGTCGCATCTTTGCTGGCCGGCGCTGTGCTCATGCGGCGCATTTTCTTCCGTTGTTGCGCCACTTCACAGCATCTTGCGCGCCATCCACAGATTGGCCAGGGCGAACTGCGTTTCGATGTGCGCCGTGTTCTTTGCCAGTCCCCGATATCTCGCCTTCAGATATCCAAACTGGCATTTCAGTACGCGAAACGGGTGCTCCACCTTCGCTCTCACGCCCGCCTTGAGTCGCTCGATCTTGTTGTAGATCCTGTCCAGCCGCTTTCTCTTGTCCAGCTTGTTTCGCTTGCTCGGTCTCATCGCGACGTACCACTGGACCGTACCCGTTTCGCCTCGCTTCTCGATGCCCACATAGCCGGCATCGGCAAACGCAACCTGCTCTTTGCCATGCAACAGTTCATGCGCCACCGTGATGTCATGAACGTTCGCCGGCGTGCACTTCACGGTGTGCACCAGTCCCGACTCCACATCGACTCCGATGTGTGCCTTCATGCCGAAGTACCAGCTACCGCCTTTTTGCGTCTGACGCATCTCCGGGTCTCGCGTGCCGGGCTTCTTCGTCGAATTGGGTGCCGAAATCAGCGTCGCATCGACCGCTGAGCCCACCTTGAGCATCAGGCCTTTCGCCTGCAGGATCTCGTTGACCGTCGCCAGTATCCTGGTCGACAGTTCATTGGCCTCAAGCAGGTGGCGGAACCGCAGGATCGTGCTCTCGTCTGGCAGCCGCGTTATGCCCGTGTCCAGCAGCGCGAACTCCCGATACAGCGGGATGTCGTGTAGCGCCTCCTCCATCGCCGGGTCCGAGAGACTGAACCACTGCTGCAGGAAGTGAATGCGCAGCATCGTCTGTATGGGAAACGGCGGGCGCCCGGTCTTGCCTTTGGGATAGTGTGGCTCGATGAGAGCGATCAGTTTCTGCCACGGCACCACGCGAGTCATCTCGTCGAGAAACTCGCGCTTGCGGGTACGCTTCGTTGACAGATCCAGACCAAGACCAAGCTGTGTCATCACGCCACTCCCTTGACTATCCTGCTTCCAGGATAGTCAACCCTCACGGCAATGCCAGGACCTTTTGCAGAGATTCCCCTACATTGTCATGAACGCATCCACGGCATCGACTCGTCTGCGGTGCCTTTTCGATCTTACGGAACGCAAGGCGGCGGAAGAAAAAGTCCGCGAGAGCGAGCAGCGCTATCGCGAGGTGCAGGCCGAGCTGGGCCGAAGCCGGTCCTATGGAACAGTTGTCGACGCACCGAACGCTTCAATTGTACGGAAGGCACGAAACCCAAAAGCAGTCGAGTGACACGGCTTTCATCCCTGAACGTCATTCGACTCGAAATAGAACCGCTGAACCTCAGCCCGCGAGCTTCGACAGCAGCGGGTTCGCGAACGCAAACAGCATGGCCACACCGACGCCAATCAGGAACGACGCGTCGATCAGACCGGCGAGCAGAAACATTTTGGTTTGCAGCGGATTCATCAGTTACGGCTGCCGAGCGGCGGCCTCAATGTACTTGCCGCCCATCAGTCCAATACCGATACAGGCGCCGATAGCACCGAGGCCGATGATGATGCCGATACCGATGGCGGTCAGACCTTGGATGTTGGCGATCAAAGCTTGCATGACCACTCCTTGAGAAAAGTTGTTCTGGAACTGGGATTCAAAAAGCGACGCCGCGTCCACACACCCCGAAGGCGCGCTTGCGTACGCTTCGGGGTCGTTTCTGCAGTCACGGGTTGAAGCGCTTTCCTGCCCGCCGTGATCGTTAAAAATCCTGCACGGTGGGACGGATCACGATCTCGTTGACGTCGACCGAACGGGGCTGCTCGATCGCATAAGCGATGGCCTGCGCAATGGCATCGGCCGGAATGGCCATCTTGTAGAAATCGACGACGAAGTCGCGGCTGTCTTCATGGCCCGAACCGAACTTGAGTTCGGTGTCGATCGCGCCCGGTGAGATCACCGTGGTGCGGATGTTGCCTCCAACCTCGTGACGCAGACCTTCAGAAATGGCCCGAACCGCGAACTTCGTGCCCGAATACACCGTGCCGCCGGGGCTGAAGACTTTCAGACCCACGACCGACGCGATGTTGACGAAGTGACCGGACTGCTGCCTTTCAAAGACCGGCAACGCCGCTGCGACGCCGTAAAGAAGGCCTTTGATATTGATGTCGATCATGCGGTCCCATTCGTCGGTCTTGCGCAGCGACAGGGGCGCGATGGCCATCAGGCCGGCGTTGTTGACCATCACATCGAGGCGGCCGTGTTGCGAGACGACGTCGCCGATCAGGCGATTGACCTGTGCCTGATCCGTGACGTCGACCTGGTGAACCGATGCCTTGCCGCCCTTTGCCTCGATTTCAGCGGCAATGCGGTTGAGGTTGTCGATGCGGCGAGCGGCCAGCGCGACGGTGGCGCCGTTCGAGGCAAGGAGCTTTGCGGTGGCTTCTCCGATGCCGCTGGAAGCACCGGTAATGACGACGACTTTGCTAGACATGGTATCTCTCCGAGGAGGTTGAAGTGCATGGAGAGAAGTGTCGTCCTCGGGGACATTTTTGATTAGACTGGAATATATGTAATCTCTTTTCCATCCGTGCAAAGGTCTCGTATGTCCGAACTGGCCGACTTGAATGACATCGCCGTGTTTGTGCGGGTGGCGCAATTCGAGAGCTTTAGCCGCGCTGCACGGGCCTTGGGCATGCCCGTCTCCACCGTCAGTCGCAAGGTGACAGCGCTCGAGGAACGCCTTGGCGTGACGCTGATCCAGCGCACGACCCGCAAGCTCAGCCTGACCGCACAGGGACGGGCCTATTTCGATCAGTGCAGTGAGCCGCTGAGCCATCTGTATGACGCGGAACGCGTGATCACGCAGACGCAAAAGAAGCCCGAAGGTCTGCTGCGCATCTCCGGTCCCGTGATGCTGGAACAGGAGTCGTTTTACGCGTTCGTCTCGTCGTTTCTAAAGAAATATCCGGGCATCCAGGTGGATCTTCACTTCACCAACCTTTTCCTGGACCTGATCGCCGAAAACGTCGACGTCGCGATCCGCTTCGGCGATCTGCAGGACTCGAGTCTTGTTGCACAACGCGTGGGAAGAAGTGTCCGGCATCTTGTCGCTTCGCCCGAATACGTCCGCAATCACGATCTCCCCTCGCGGCCCGAAGACATCAGTCAACTTCCTTGCGTGCTGATCAATGCTCGAAACAACGAGACGGAATGGCATCTGGTCAGTGGCCGGAAGTCGGTCAAGGTTCACGTGACGGGTCCCGTAGCCGCGCGCGATTTTCACATCGTCAGCGCTTTTGCGCTCCGCGGGCACGGCATCGCATTGCTTCCGTCCAGCTATTGCGATGCACATATCGCTAGCGGAGAACTTGTTCGTATCTTGCCGGAATGGTCGTCACCGGAAATATTCGTGCATGCCGTCTATCCGACGCGCCGCTTCATGCCGTCGAAGTTAAAAGCGTTTCTCGATGAACTCAAAGCGTGGAAAGGCCCGCTTTGGCTTCCACTGCGATGAAGCGTTCTGCGACACGACGGGGCGGTGGTTGCCAGATCGCGCTCGGGCGCGCGTTTTCGTGTCTCTTGGGGCGATAGCTATTGTGTCCTACCGCCAGCCAGGCGCGGGGGCAACGTGGGTCAAAATGGATTCGATAACGTGGGCGCAGTACTCCACGCCCAGTTGATTCGGCACGGTCAGAAGTAATGTATCGGCCGTCCGCGCCGAGTTCCTCGGCAGCGACCGCCATGTCGATCGATTGCAGCAAGACATCCGATGCCGACCGTGTCAGCGAATGCCTCGAATGGTCCAGTGGTCGAACGAGAGAAAGCCGATTCTTTTCATTCAGACGTCGCACGAACGCGTTAGTAGACCAAAACAGTATTTCGCCCGAGCCGATGCGGCAAGCGCGCGAGGACTCGGGCCGTTCAGCAGGTTATCGTCTTCAAACCGGAAAATCTGTGGATTGCGACAGCGCCTCCCACGTCTGCGTTTCCGTCGTCACATGGGCATTCTTTTCTGCGATCGCCTTTAACGTGTCAGTACCGAGTGGCAGACGCAACGGCGGCGTTTGCGCATCGACAAGCGTGACGACCGCTGTTGCCAGCTTCTGCGGATCGCCAGGCTGGTTGTGATTGATGTCGACTGCGAGGCGGCGCAGTGTGCCCGACGTCTCTTCGTAGTCGTCGATGATGTCTTTGCCGACGAGCAACGACGATGTATCCAGGAAGTCCGTGCGGAAGAAGCCGGGCTCGATGAGCGTCGCGTGAATGCCAAGCGGCTTCAACTCAGCGTGCAGTGCTTCCGTGATGCCTTCGACGGCGAACTTTGTCGAGCTGTACACGCCAACGCCTGCCGCCGCTTGATAACCGACAATCGACGAGATGTTGATCACGTGACCCGAGCGCTGTTTGCGCATCGCCGGCAGCACAGCGCGCGTCACGTTCAGCAGACCAAAGACGTTGGTGTCGTAGATCCGGCGTACGTCTGCATCGCTCGATTCTTCGACGGCGGCAAGCAGCCCAAAGCCGGCGTTGTTGATCAGTACATCGATGCGGCCGAACTTCTCGACAGCGGCTTTGACGGCCGCCTTGGCTTGTGCCTCGTCGGTCACATCGAGCGCGACGGACAGCACGGCCGGTGACTCTCCGAGCCGCTCAGCAATCGCGGCGGCGTTGCGACCGGTGGCGACCACGGCGTTGCCATCGGCGATGGCTGCTTTGGCCATCAGCGCGCCCAGACCGCGCGAAGCGCCTGTGATGAACCAGACGCGTTTGAACTGTTGCTTCGTGACGTTGCTCATGTTCCTGCTCCTACATTCGTAGTGAAAGTGAAAACGAATTGCGTGGAGAGGAGTGTCTTCCTGAAGGAGATTTTTAATTAGAGTGGAATGTATGGAATGTCTTTTTCATTCATGCAAAAGTCCAACCTGACATTACGATTTACTTACACGGCATCGCCGTCTTTGGACAGGTGGCCCAATTCACGAACTTCAGTCGCGCTACACGTTACGGTAAGCCGTACTCGATGGAGTCCCGTCGCTTGCTGCAGATGCACAATCGTGGCGACGCCCTGTTCACCAAGGTGGGCGAAGTGCTGCAAACCAATCGTGGATGCCGCGAGATGCCTCGCAGATGAAGCTGATCCGCTCCAAGGCGTCCGATGCGATGGACGGCACTAACCAGAAGGTGCGCTAACGCACCGAACCCCTGAAAGTCGGGGTTTAGATTCCACGCCATTGGGTGACGTTCGGCTTTGACGCTAACGTATTTCGTTTTCCCGACGATTAGATTACAAGGAGCGATCGCATGGACATGTCCACGGATTTCCCGGTCCCTGAAGCGACATTGCCGGACAAGTGGATCGACGCAGATCCCTCAGTGTTTCGAGAACGTTTCGAGCGGAAGAGCTTCGAGGTGGCCCACCACCTTGCATCTCATCCGCGCTTTCAACTCCCTCAATTGATGGAGTTGACGGAGCGGACCATGAAAACGCGCCCATCTGATCTCTACTATGACATGGGTGACGTCGCGCCTGGTCAAAAATGGAAAGATACGAATCATGCATTCTCACCGCTGGATGCATTAGGGCAACTGGAAGATTCAAACGCCTGGTTCATCCTGAGAGACGCGCAAAGAGATCCGGCCTACACCGAGCTATACCGGCATGCGATCGCAGAGGTCAAGGATATGATTGGCGGCGGCATCGAATCCAAGATCAGAAATGAGGAGATCATCATTTTCATAACGTCGCCGAAGCGGGTGACGGCATATCACATCGATCGTGAATGCAATTTCATTCTTCAAATCCACGGCGAAAAGGATTTGTACGTCTTTGATCGGGAAGATCGGCAGATTCTTCCGGAGGAGGAAATCGAGCAGTTCTGGACGATCGACAACAACGCGCCAAACTATAGACCCGAACTGCAGGACCGATCGCGCTTGTACAGATTGGCGCCGGGAAATGGCGTTCACGTTCCTGTCAACTGCCCCCACTGGTTGAAGAACGACGACAATATCTCGGTGACTTTGAGCGTAAATTTCCAGTTTATTGACTCTATTCGAGCGGATATCTATCGCGCCAACTATTACCTCAGGAGGCTTGGAATCAATCCCAATCCGCCTGGACAGAGCGCGGTGCGTGATCGGGCCAAGGCAATGGCGTATTCGACGGCGAGTGCCGTCCGCAGAGCGGCCAAGTCGGCTTTGCACAGAGGCCGTTAGTCTCAAGCCGGTCGCTCGTCGTTGAGTCGGCCCCGCAGCCTGATTCCCAAGGCCCTCGTGGAGACGAGGGCCTTTTCTTTTGCGGGCGTTCATCGCGTCCGCACTCTCTTCGATTGCGCGCCAAAGTGGCCCTTGAAGTCGAGCCGTCGCTGATACGGGCAGTGCTGTGATGGATGTATCCCCTTGTCTGCGCGCCAAATGCGCCTAGGCGCATAATCGAAAACTCCCGAACGGACGCCAGGCAAAATGCCCGGCCTTCGTCACAGCGGCAAAGCTCTATCGGCTGGAAGGGCGCCCCATGAACGATTCGGATGACAACCTCGGCCGTTTCAGCGCACTCTCCGACGGCATCTTTGCTGTCATCATCACAATCATGGTGCTGGCGCTGAAAATCCCCACACGGAACGATGGACGCGCCTTGCTCGAGCTCTGGCCGGACCTGATCAGCTACGTGGTGAGCTATGCGTTCATTGCCGTCGTGTGGTTGAACCATCATCACGTGTTCAAACATGCGACCGCTCTCACAGGTTTGCTGGCATGGTCCAACTTCGCCAATCTTTTCTGGATCTCCTTTATCCCCTTCACGACGGCGTGGCTGGCATCGAGCAGGGTTGCAAGTGTGCCATTGACGGCATATGCAACAGTCTTCCTGCTTGTCGAGATGACATACATGGTTCTGATGTATGAAAGCTTTCGGCAGCGTCCGTCCAGCGATGCATCGACTCTCGGCCGACGCCGGATGCAATGGATCAGGGCCTGGATCATGCTGGCATTGTTTGCCTTTGCGGCACTCGCCTCGTTTCTTCCGGCTCTTGTGCGGATGGGATTGCTGGGAGCGTTTCTAATCCTTTACACCCGACCCGATCCACTCTCGAATCGGGACGTCGCGAGCGAAAGCCCTTCCAGGGAACGGGGACAGGAGGCACGCACTCAGACCCGTCAGGCCCGCCGCTGATGTTTCATTGAACCGCAATGTGGGATTCTCGTTGCAGGTAGTCAGCACCCCTTCTTTTAAAACTCGATTGCGGATACTGATAGTTGCCCAAGCGTTAATAAAAGCTTCGTTTAAATCCAGAGAAGAAACGACCTGACCGCACAAGCCTTCGACGGACATAGCCGAGTTTCTGGCGAAGATTGAGGGAGTTTCCTGCCTCTATTCTGAAGAATGGCCGACCACCATTTCTGAAATATTCCGGACTCCAAGCTAGGTTGACAGGCTACGAAGTAGCCATTGTCATGGGATCGATATGCAGGCTCGCCCAAAACCTGAAGATTGGGACGCGGCGATGGCAAACCGCTGCGGTGAAACGTCTTCAATCCCGGATGCAGGGCATCCGGATCATCATGGAGTCATACATGTCAGTTTCCGGTATAAGCAGCCAGAGAGCGATCACTCAGCCACCATCCAAAACGCCGTCGGCGTTTTCAAATGACGGGACATCTGCATCGTCATCGGCGTCATCTCCTTCCCCCCAAACGTCCGGAACAGGATCGTCCACACAGGTGACGTTCAGCCCGGACGCGCAGGCGCTCGCTGAGCTAAGGGCCAACGGCGTGACTGTTGCAACAGTCAGTCTGGTGGGACTGAACACGTCGCGCTCGCCCGGCGAGTCGGACGCCGACTATATTCAGCAACTCAACGCGGCACTCAAAAGCCGCCTGCCGTTTGCCCAATCCACGATAGAAGGAAGGGACGGAATCGCGAATGGATTTATTTCGCAGTCGGACTTCGAGACAGTGCTCGCCCAATTCGGTGACAACAAAAGCGATGCGGACAATCTCTTCGCCGCGCTTGATGAAGATCACGACGGCTCGGTATCGAACGCGGAGTGGTTGAGCGCCGTGCGCGAAACGACGAGTGCTCCCGGCGATTCAACTGCGCAATCGCTGCTGAAACTGATGGACAGCAATGGCGATGGAACCGTGAGCAGCGCCGAGTTCACGCAATTGGAATCCACGATGATCGCTGCGGAGAAGGTCCCTGCGGAGAAGGTCGCTTCGTGATACAGGCTTCCCCGGTGAAGAGTACAACACAGCACTTCACTGAACGGCTGCCACGAACTTGTCGAGCATGATGTTGCGGCCGCACAGCACCACGGCAACC
Organism: Paraburkholderia hospita; assembly: GCF_002902965.1. Lineage (GTDB taxonomy): Bacteria > Pseudomonadota > Gammaproteobacteria > Burkholderiales > Burkholderiaceae > Paraburkholderia > Paraburkholderia hospita. Next base: position 2,232,973 of record NZ_CP026107.1, read on the forward strand.
GCACGGCCACGATACGAAGGCGCGACTTGCAGGAAACTCGCCAGCGCGACGCCTGCCGCGCCTTCGACCATCCAGCGGTCCGTTTGCGCAAGCCGTTTCATCGCCGCCTTGATTTCGTCTTCACTGACCAGCACGCAACGGTCAATCACCCGCTGCGCGATCGGCAAGGTAATCGTATCCGGCTCCACACCGCCTGCCGTGCCGTCTGAAATCGTGTCTGTCTCCTCGACGTCGATCACCTTGCCTGCCTGAATGCAGCGATAGAGCGTCGTCGCATTCGCGGGCCAGCATCCCACCACCTCCGTGCTCGCACTCGCCGCCTTGGTCGCCGAGCCGATGCCAGAAATCAGGCCGCCGCCGCCCACCGATGCGAACACCGCGGCAAGACCGGGCAGTTGCTCGCCCAGTTCGACGCCGATGGTGCCCTGCCCGGCAATCACGTCGATGTCGTTGTACGGCGAGACGAACGGCAAGCCTGCCTCTTTTGCGCGCCGCGCCGCTTCGAGCTCCACTTCCAGCGTGGATGCGTCGATGGTCACGACCGATGCGCCAAGCGCGCGTATCGCGTTCAGTTTGACGGGCGAAGCGGACACCGATGCATAGACTGTCACGGGCACGCCCGCGAGTTTGCCCGCGAGCGCGACGCCCTGACCGTGATTGCCTGTCGATACGGTCGCGACACCGCGACGTCGAACGTCGGCATCGAGCAGCCGCAGCTTGTTCGACGCACCGCGAAACTTGAACGACCCCGTGTGCTGCAGATGCTCGCACTTCAGATAGACGTCGCAACCCGTCTGCTCCGACAGCAGCGCGCTGTGCTCGAGCGGCGTCACGCGCACTTGCGGTCTGAGCGCCCGATGCGCGTCGAGAATACGTTCGTAGAGATCATCCATCGTCAGGGCCTTTAGAAATCGTTCAACAGATTGCCGGCCGTGCGGCCCGGCAGCGGCATCATGCCGGCGAGCAGCGCAATACGCTGCCCCGCTTTCACGAGCTTGAAATGCTGTGCAACGACGAAGATGCCGTCGACGTCGCTGAGCACGACGTCGCGCGGCGTATCCGGCGGTGCATCTATACGCACGATCTCCGCGATCACATCGCCGCGCGCAACGGCATCGCCCGGTTGCTTCCGATACACAACAATGCCCGTGGACGGCGCGCTCACATGCGAGACGCCTTCGAGAGGATAGATGCGCGGCTCGACTTCAACTTCCGTATCGAGTTCGTCGTAGTCGATGATCGACTCCGCGGCGAGAAACCGCAGGATGCCCCGCGCATCCGCGATTGCAAGCTCGTCGCTGACATCGGCTTGGCCCCGCAACTCGATGGACGCGCCAAAGCCACTGTGCTCCAGATCGACGAGACCCGCCGACGACAGCACGTTCCAGGGCTCCATGAACGCCTCATCGAACGGTCCGCCGCCCGCGCGATCTTCGAGAAACACAGCCTCGATCCGCAGCGCTTTGGCGAGGCGCAGTGCGCGTGGTTGTTGAGCGCGAGTGCTGTACAGATGCAGGATGCCGCTCGTATCGCAATGCAGATCCAGCAGGAGGTCGTGCCGCAACGCTTCGCGCAGCAGATGCGACTTCATTGCCCGGACAGGATCGCGCGGCTCGTGCGCGGCCAGCAGCCTGGAGAACAGCGACTTGAATTGCGCGACGTCGTTGCGCTCGTAGCGCGTCTCGCCCAGCGCCTGTTCGACTGCGCCCGCAATCGACGGGAAGTGACGGTTGAAGTTTTCGCCGTTCTCGAGATTGAAACGCCCCGTCGGCATGCCGAAAATCCGCTGACTCATTCCGATCGGATTCGCAAACGGCAACACGACCACGCGCCCTTTGATGCGCCCGTCTTTATCGAGCGCCGTCAGCATGCGCAGCAGATGATGGACGACGAGCAGGCCAGGATGCTCATCGGCATGCAGGCCCGCCTGAATATAGGCGCTGCGTGGTGTCTCGCCTGACCCGTCGAATGTGTACCGGATCAACTGATGCGCCACGCCGGGCGCGACCTGAGGCAGTTCTGTCGTCTCTTTGCGTACCGTCACGTCGATCTCGCCCCTTTCAAGGTTGGTCGAAAACGTCCACGTTCATCGTCGGAGACTCAGAAGTCTCATATGGACAATTACGTCCATAATAGACTACCTACGATTTATTTTCCAAGCGACATCGCAAGGCTTCACGCGTCCGCGCTTCTCGCCGGCTCGAAGTATTCCACGATCAACCCATCCGGATGCCGCACCGCCACGTGTCTGCCCACGGCATTTTCGTGCGTCTCGCCGACAAACGTCGCGCCCAACTCGCGCAGACGCTGCGCATACGCATCGAGCGCATCCACGATTAGCGCTGCCTGAATGTGCCGCACGGGCGCCAACGCTTCATCGCTTCCCGCAAGCAGAATGAAGGAGCCGACCACGGCGACCTCAATTCCCATCGACTCGAAGCTCAGCCGACGTTCACAGCGCACGTCCTGGATCGCCTCGTAAAATGCGACGCTGGATTCGAGCTGTTCGCGCGCAACGTAAAGCCGATGCATCGTCTTCAGAACTGGCATCGCTCACCTCTGGTGATCGACGATGATGCATTCGAGACCCGACGCGCTAGCGGCACGCTCGATTGCTGAAGGGACATCGTCCATGGCGAATTCGACGGAACGAATCGCGCGCAGGTCGAGCATGCCCGCGCTCGCCAGTATCAGCAGCCGTCGCCACGCGTCGCGCGGATACATGAACTGGCCGAGTATCTCCCAGTCATTCAGCATCACCTCGGTATAGGGCAACGGCAGATCGACGCGCATGCTGCCCATCAGCACCAGTCTTCCGCCGCGCCGCAAGCTGCGCAACGCCGACAGCGTCAGGTTCGGATCGCTAGCGTTTCCGACCATATCGAACGCGATATCGGCGCGGCCTGCGCAGGCGGAACGGATCGAATCGGTGTCGGCTGCCGCATCGCCTGTTGCGACGACGGGCACAACGCGGCCACCGCCCGCCGCAACGAGTTCGTCCAGCGCGCGGGCATTGCGGCCCACGGCAACGACGCGTGCCGCGCCCAGTGCCAACGCCAGCAACGCAGCCGCCGACCCATAGGCGCCCGTTGCGCCCGACACCACGATCGTCTCGCCCGCTGCAAGCCGGCCGCGCAACAGGCCGCCGAACGGCACGACATAGCGCATCGCCACCGCAAGCTGCGCCGCGGGCAGGTCCGCAACGGCATCGGCGGGCGTCAATGTCGCTGCGGGCAGCAGCGCATAGTTGGCGAGCGTGCCGTTGGGCCAGTCCGCCTGCATCGCGTAACTGTCGGGCTGGGTGGCCGTGATGCCGACGAGTATTTGCGCGGGATCGGCGACATTCTCGTTGGCAACGAAATGCGACGAAACGACCACGCGCTGTCCCGGCTTCAGATGCCACACATCGCCGCCGACCGCGTGCACGATGCCCACGCCATTGCCGCCCGGAATGAACGGATGGTCGGGCGCGTGATAGACGGGCAGCTTGCCCGCCACGTAGTCGCGCATGTACGACATCATCGCGGACGCCTGCATCCGCACCACGACGCCGCCGGGCCTCGGTGCAGGCACGGGCGCATCGATCATGCTCAAGGTCCCGCCCAATCTGTCGAGCTGCCAGGCTTTCATCGGATCGCTCCTCGTTTCAACGCGCGCCACGCGGCGCAACCCGACCATCATCGCGCGGGAAAGCCGTTCTACATATAATCAACTGACCGGTTTTTCTTATCGAGCGTACATTTATGGACGCATTGTCCGAAGTGCTGTCGATGCTCAGAGTGCGAAGCGGCGTGTCAGACCGCTTCGAAGGATGCGGCGCATGGGCGTTCAGTTTCCCGGCGTACCAGCATCTGAAGTTTGGCACGGTGTTGCGCGGGCGGCTCTATCTGCGGATGACGGGGCTGGACAGGCTGCACGTCATCGAGCAAGGCGATTTCTATCTGCTGACCAACGGCCAGCCGTTTTGCTCCGCGAGCGTTCCCGATTGCCCGCCGCTGGACGGCCCCGCCACCTACCAGTCGATTCGCGGCGCGGATGGCGTCGTGCGCTTTCGCGGCAAAGGCGCCACCGGCCCGGTCGAGCTTGCGAGCGGCCGGTTCGTGTTCGACAACGACGTGACGGGACTCTTGCTGCAGCACTTGCCGCCCATCGTGCATCTGAAAGCGGCCGATGTGTCGGCCCACGCGCTGTCGCATGTGCTCGCGCTGCTCGGCGCCGAAACAGCCTTTGCGAAGCCGGGGTCGGACGTCGCGAGGACGAGTCTCGCCACGCTCGTGCTGGTGCAGGCGTTGCGCGCCTTCATCGAGCGCGGCGACGTGCCGGACGGATGGCTCAAGGCGCTATCCGACAACAAGGTCGGCGCGGCGCTCACGCTGATGCACGGCTCGCCGCAACAGCGCTGGACCGTCGAGTCGCTCGCTGCAAATGTGGGTATGTCGAGAACGGCGTTCGCATCGCGGTTCCGGCAGCTCGTCGGGAGCGCGCCGCTCGACTATCTGCATCAGTGGCGCATGACGATTGCAATGAGTGCGCTGAAACAGTCGGAAGAACCGTTATTGCAGATCGCCGAGAAGATCGGCTATCTGTCCGATACTGCGTTCAGCATCGCGTTTAAACGCACGACAGGCGTCAGTCCTGGTCGCTATCGCATCCGGCATCGGCAGGAGGCGGAGGTCCGCTAGCGGCGGCGAGACATCACGCGGACAGATTCCAGTGCCACGCATCCAGCGCCATCTTCGCGCCGAGCGCGAAAAGCATCGCGCCCATCACGCAACGTTGAACGCCAAGCCAGTTGGGCCGCGTCGAAAGGAACGTGGCGAGATTGCCCGAGAAAGTCGCCACGGCCGTATTGACGGAAGCGAACGCGAAGATCAGCGAAAAGCCCAGCGTCAGCGACTGCCTGAACACGCCGCCCGCGCGATAGTCGATGAATTGCGGCAGTAACGACAGGAAGATCAGCGCCAGCTTCGGGTTCAGCAGGCTCGTCGTGGCGCCCATCGCGAACAGCCGGCGCGGCCTTTCGATCGACGCCGCCTCGATCTGCAACGGCGAACGGCCGCCCGGACGAAGCATCTGCCAGGCCAGATAAAGCAGGTAGAGCGCGCCAAATACGGCCAGAACGCGGCCTGCGCCGGGTATCGCAAGAAACAGCGTGGTGATCCCGAACGCCGCGCCGAACATATACGTCAGATAACCGAGCATCACACCCGCCAGCGAGATCAGCCCCGCCTTCGTCCCCTGCGCGACCGAACGCATCATCACGTAGACCATGTTAGGACCGGGCGTCACGGCCAGCATGCCGCCCACCGTAATGAATTCGACCATCGTTCTCATGCGCTACCTCGTCACGTCCGTAATGCCCATCGCAATTTCAGTATCGGAGCGCACGACAGCTAAGTAAAACGATTTAAACTGAATGAATTATTCAATTTTTCTGACTGATGAAAAAGCTCGATCTCGACGTTCTGGAAATGGTCGTCGCCGTAGCCGACACCGGCTCGTTCGCGCGTGCCGCGACGTCCCTGCATCGCACGCCTTCCGCTGTCAGCATGCAGATCAAGACCATCGAAGAAGCGCTCGGCAAGCCGCTATTCGTGCGCACGACGCGCAACGTCGCGTTGACCGAGGAAGGCAGGACGCTGATCGATTACGGCCGGCGCATGCTGGCGATGCGCGAAGAAGCGTGGTCGTCGGTGGTGCGTCCGGAGATACGCGGCCGCGTCACGATCGGCGTACCCGACGACTACGCGTCGTCGCTGCTGCCGACCGTGTTGCGAAAATTCGCGGTCGCGCATCCGCGCGTGCAGGTTCGCGTGATCGGCATGCCGAGCAGCGCGCTCGTTCCCTTGCTCAAGGACAACACGCTCGATCTCGCGTGCATCACGAAGACGCGGGGCATCACAGGAGAACTGATCCGTTCCGAGCCGATGGTGTGGGCGGCCGCGCGCGGCAACCAGCAGATATGGAAAGAACGCCCACTGCCCATCGCCGTGTTTGCGCCCGGCAGCACGGCGCGCGCGCATGCGATCGGCGCGCTGCAGCAGGCCAACATCAAATATCGGATGTCGTATGAAAGCCCTAGTCTTCTGGGGCTGATCTGCATGGTCGAGGCAGGTCTTGCAGTCGCACCGCTCGCGCGATGCAGCGTCCCGGCGCATCTTGCGCAACTCGGCGAGGCAGAAGACTTGCCGCCGCTGGCAGCGGTCGAAGTCGTTCTTGTGCGTAGCGCGCGTTCGGCTCGACCGCCGTGCGATTTTCTCGCCGAGCAGATGTTGGCCGATCTGAGATCGTAAGTCTTTCCGTCGCGCTTTAACCGAAAGGCTTCACACCAATCAGCCAGCCGTGCAGAAAGAACGCGAACGCTACCCAGATGACGACACCGGCAACGACGGGCATCACATCGCGCGACAAGGTCCCCTTCGGATACACCACACCTTCCACGCGATCCCGCCGAAGCGCAGCAGCAAAATCGAGGACCGCCCAAACGAGAAACGCGCCGAACAGCACCAGCGCGTTCAACGTCCCGTTCGCCAGCAGATGCGCCAACGCCCATAGCACGACGGCCAGAGTCATCGGATGCCTGAAGATGGCCTTGAAGTGATTGCCCGGCGCGTGGGCAGCGGGAAACAGAATGAAGGCGGCAAGCGTCAACAGGCCCGCTAGATGGGGCGCCCATGCGGGCGGCGACCAAAGCACGACCGGCTCGCGCCGCGCGATGCCGTAGCCCCAGATTATCAGCACGAAGCCGATCAGCGACACCACTGAATACGCCGTTTTCCAGTTCTTCTCGCCCATCCGCGCGATGCGCGCCTTGCGCCAATCTTCCGCGAAGATGCGGACGGAATGCCCGCCCAGGAATAGCAGCAACCCCAAGATCAGTATCGACATGACGGCTCCTCATGACAGACATCGACGGATGGCGACGATTGTCACGCATGATGGCATGCTATGCCAATATCGTGGTGCGGCGAGCGCCTCATAACCGCTCATGCGACAATGACGCGCTTTCTCGCGCTACCGCCTTACTCCTGAAAGAAAGCAACGGCATGCTCAATAGTTCTTCGAGACATGCCGGCGTGTCATCGTAGAATTAACAATCAAAAGCGATGTTGAATCTTTCTGTCATCAGGCGGCTCATCGGCGTCGCCCTATTCGTCGCATCCGGGGTAGCTGCCGCGCATCCGCACGTATGGATACGGTTTTCGGCGCGCGTGCAAATGCAAGGTACGTCCGTGATCTCGATAGCGCAAACGTGGCGCTTTTCAGAAGGCTTTCCGGTTCAACTCGTAGGCATCGATACCTTGCCCGACAACGGGCCGCTCGACGCGAAGCAGACTGCGATCTTCCGCGAACAGGCATTTTCATCGCTCGCGGGCGCTCAATACTTCAGTCATCTTTTCGTCGATGGCGAGGCGCAGCGTCTGGGGGACCCCGCAGGTTTTCGCGTATCGGTCGATCATGGCAAGCTCGTTTACACCTTCACGTTGGCGCTGAAAAAGCCGGTCGACGTGAGTGCCCACAAGGTTTCACTTGGAATCTGGGACGATTCGTTCTTCGTCGATTACGAACCGGACGGCGCAAACGCCGTGACGATAGAGGGACATGCCGTGTCCAGTTGCACGGTGAAGCCCTTTCAGGATCGCGCGCATCCTATCTTCAACGGCATCGTCGTGCCGCAAGCGACGGCGATATCATGCTGACTCTTGAACGCAGGCTACTGCATATCCTGATTGCGGTATGCGTGACAGTCGCGGGTTTCATTCTCGCTGCGCCGTCACACGCTGCGTCACCCGCCGTCGATGTCTTCGGCCAGCCCATTCAATCGGCTTCGTCACCGGCGGAAAGCGCGAGCCCGTCGAGCGCGCCATCTGCCAGCGAGACCCACCACACGTTCGTGCTACCCGAGTTCGCGCGCACGGCGCTGGCGACATCGATCATCTGGCAGGGCAGACTCAACGCGCGCATCGCCGACGCCGCACAACAGTTGCATCGCGCATCGACGCCCTGGACATGGCTCGCGTTGATCGGCCTCGCGTTCGCCTACGGCGTGCTGCATGCGCTCGGGCCGGGCCACGGCAAGCTTGTCGCCGGCACCTGGCTCGGCTCGCGCGACACGCGCATCGCGCAGGCCGTCGCGCTGGCAAGCTGGAGCTCAGCCGTACAGGCGATGAGCGCGATCGTGCTCGTGTTCGGCGCGCTATGGTTCGCGAAGGCGGGCGTCTCAAGCGTGCTGTCGAACGCGGCGTCGCTCGATATCGTCAGCTATGTTCTGCTTTGTGTCGCAGGTGGCTGGACGATCTACAGCACGCTCGCGCGTCGCGACTGCTGCGTCGATCCCCGCGCGCTGAAGCTCGTGCCCGTTGAGCGCAATGCGGCATCGTCGCAGACGTCGGAGCACGAACCCGCTTACCTCGGCACGAAACTGCAACTGCACATGCGGCAATCCGGCAGCACAACGCGCTTCGGGAGATCGAAAATTTCAGTGACGTCGCAGATCCTCGCGACCGGGTTTGCATCGGGTGTGCGGCCATGCGTCGGGTCGATCTTCGTACTGATCGCGTCGGTTGCCGCGCACGCGCCGTGGATAGGCATTGCCGCGACGTTTGCCATCGGCGCGGGCGTGGCAGTGACCGTTACGCTGTTCGGCCTGGGCGCCGTGGGCGCGAACCGTTTCGTCATGGCGCGCAGTTTTCGCCTTCGCTCGCGGATCGAAGCAACGAAACGTGTTGTTGCCGTCACGGGCGCACTCGTTATTGTGCTGTTTGGCGCCGTGCAGACTGCGCTGATTCTGACCGGCTACCTGCAACCTGCATTAACGTAGTAGAAGCGCTCGCCTTCGCTTTACGGGTTCGCGAATTCCACCCGATTCCGCCCGCCGCGCTTGGCGCGATAGAGCGCCGCGTCCGCGAGGCCATACGCGGTGTCGAAACTGGTGCCCGCAGGGTTCGCACTGACGCCAAAGCTCGCCGTGATATGACGGTCCACAGGCGACGCAAAAACGTGCTTGCCGATCGCCTCGCGCATGTTCTCGGCTTGCCGCAATGCATCGTCCACTTCATACCCCGGAAGCAGCACGGTGAATTCTTCGCCGCCCACCCGTCCGATAAAGCCCCGCTCGCCCACAATTCGCCGCAGGCACGCGACGATACCCATGATGACGGCATCGCCTGCCGGATGGCCGAAATCGTCGTTGACCTGCTTGAACTCGTCGATGTCGAGAATGATCATGACCGCGCTGCCATGACGCAAAGCCTTCGACGCCCGCTCGATCACCGCGCTGCGGTTGAATACGCCCGTCAGCGCGTCGTGAGTCGCGCGATGCGCCAATTGCTGCGCAAGCGCCTGCATCTCGCGTTCGGCGCGATCGCTGCGGCCGATCAGGCGCCGCGTCTCGCGCATCAGGCGCTCGAAATGCCCGATGAGTTCGCCGAGCGACTGGCGATAATCGCCCGCATCCGCAGCAGCCGTCGCATGGATCCCGCGCGCCTTCTCGAGCGCCTCGTTCTCATTCTGGAACAGATCCGGCGCATCGCTCGCGAGCGTATCCAACGAAGAAATCCGCGGCACCTTATTGTCCCTGGTGAGCGACGGGGCGATCGGTGAACTCGATCGCGTGAAAATCGGCCTTCAGTTCTTCGCCGAATTCGGCAATCGTTTCGTCCTCTTCGTCGCGATACCAGTTCATCAGCACGCGACTGCCGGACTGCGCGGCTTCGTCCAGTGCGTCGAACACGCTGAACAGCATCTTCGTGCTGGAGCTATTGAAGTAGGTCAGAACGACGTCGACGGTAATCACCGCGCCCACCGATTCCGCGAGGTACTGGCGCAATTGTTCGATGATCGGCGCGTAGAACGCCGCTGCATTCTCGGGGTACGACTCGCCCCTGAGCAGCAGCGAATGCTGGTCGAATCGAAAGTCGACTTCCGGAGAGGTCGCCGTTGCGGCAATGTAGAGATTGTCCATAGCTCGTGCGCCTTTTACTCAGATGATGGCTTTGAGGCAAAACAGCGTGGTTCCGGGTTCGTCGGCACGCGGATGAAAAGCGAATTCAAGGGGCGCGCTTGCGTCGCGCGCCATCGTCAGGAAACCCAGACCCGCGCCCTTGCTTTCCTCGGGTGTGTCGGCTCTCAACGTGACCTTGTAGGCCTGCTTGATTTCTTCAACCGACATGCTGCGCAACGGTTCCAGCTTGTTGCGCAAACCCTCGACATCTTCCGCTGCAATGGGATTGACACACATCATCAGATGGCTTTCGCCGTCGGTGGTGATGCACACCGCGCCTTCGCGAATGGAGCCGCCGCTTTCATTGCCGGGCTGCAGGGAATCGGACGAATAGTGGACGATGTTCTGCGACAGTTCGACGAACGATGAGAATAGCTTGCGGCGCGTTGGCCCGCTCACGCCCGCGATTTCCAGTTGCAGCTTCACGACCTCGCCCATGGCGGCCACGATGTTATGAGAGAAATAGCCCTTGTGATAGAAGAGGACGTTTCGCCGCTGCGCCAGATCGAAAAAGGCGCTGTCTTGATCGAGTAGTTGAGACATGCTTATTGGTCGGTAATGCGGGCACAAAACAGGGTGAGGTCATCGCGGCGTGGTTGCGCGCCTTGCCAATCGGCGAGCGCCTGCCGCAGTTTTTCGCAGATTGCCGACGGTGCTTCGGTACGGTTCGAGAGAATCAGGTCCAACGCACGGCGGCGTCCGAAGGCAATGTTTTTCGGGCCGCCAATCTGGTCGATGAGGCCGTCGGTGCAAATGAACAGCAGACTGCCCGACGGCACGGAGATCTTGCGCAACTTCCATTCATAGTCGGCGAGACTGTCGACATAGCCGACACCCATCCGGTCGCCCGCGATCGTTTCGAACTGGTCCGCTTCCGGCGTGAGAATATGCAAAGCGATCCTCGCGCCGGCGAAATGCAGTTCGCTTTCCCGTGCATCGAACCAGAAAAACGCGGCGTCGAGGCCGTCATCCGATTGCGACACTTCGGCCGCGCTGTGCACCTGGCCCAGCAAGCTCTTCACGTTGCGGTTGACTGCCGCGAGCAAGGCAGCAGGGTCGCGCGGTCCGATCTGTTCGAGCGCCTGCGACAGCGAGGCCGATGCGAGCAGCGTCATGAATGCGCCCGGCACGCCGTGCCCGGTGCAGTCGGCGGTGGCACCGAACCAGCCGTGCGGGAACGCGGCGAAATGATAGAAGTCGCCGCCAACGACATCGCGCGGTTCCCATACGAGCGCGGCATCGGGGAGCCTTGCGGCGAGCGTGTCTCTCGACGCGCGTAGCATCGCGCGCTGGATCACGCTCGCGTATTCGATGCTCTGCATGATCTGGCGATTCCTTTCCGCCTGCATTTCGGCCACTGCGCCAAGAAGCTGGAGGCCGCTTCCAAGCCCTGCAAAGTAGCCGTCGCGCGTCACGATGAAACCGTCTACCAGCGCTTTTTCACCGACTTCGACGGTCTTGAACGTGAGCGCTTCGATGCTCATGTCGGCGTCGACGACGAGCGGCTCCTTGTCCATGAACGCGATGCAACTCTTCTTGTCGTAAAGCTCGCGGTGAAAAGGCTTGCTCATTTGCGACAGGAAGATATCGCGATTGATCAGCCCGATGGGCCGATTGCCTTCGATCACGGCGAGACTCTTCATGTCGTGACGCGAAGAGAAGATCTCCATTACCACCGAGTTCGGATCTTCTGCGTCGACGGATGGAACCTGCTGGCACAGGTCGCCAGCAGAGTGAGGTTCTCCCTGTGCGGACGGACGGCGGAACCGTGAAAACGCGGGATGCATGGCGAGGCGAGCCAGTCGATGAAGGAACCCTGCACGCTAATATTTCTCTGTGTACTTTGCGTGACAGTGAGTCGTTTCTTTAGACAATTAATAAAAAACTTGCTCGCCTTCTCTATTCAATTTCCCGATTGAAATTGGAAAAGATCTATTCTTCAGCGACATTCACTGCAATACGTGCCCGTGCAAACGTTTGCCATCTGGAGTAGTGCAAAACCACTTGATTTGACGCACCTTTACGCGGAATTTTCGGAGTTGCCATAGCTCCCGCTACGTTCACCAGAAAATAACTGACCTGGGAATATCACATCACCTATTCACCGCTTTTAATCGACCGCAAACGATTGCCTGACGTTAAGTCTACGTAAATCAGTTTATTGAAGGCGAAAGAATAGGGTCCTGACGTAGCGCAAGTCAGAAGCGGTCAGTTTCAGCAAGCGCCGCTCATCAACGAAGCATCAACCGGGCGATCGTCACAACCCGCTTCCCCCGCCGCGCCGGAAATCGAAGGGCGGGCAGTTCGGCGGGTGATGCAGCCGTGGTTTGGGTGTCCGTGCGTTTTGAGTTAAAATGTACGAACTAGTTAGTTCTAAGCAAATCCGCGTCGTACTTTTCAAGCGCGTTTGCCCACGTTGCATCCGTCGCGCCCAGCCATCGCCCGGCGCGCGATGCGGCGACGCCCACGGCTTAGTGCAGACAGGGCTTCGCGCTGTTCGAAGCGCATGCCGAAGCGCGCTGAACTCGCCGGTTCGTCACGGCGCAAACCCCGACCGAACAGCTGCCCGAGTCAACCCATCACGATGGAAGCGATCGCGCGTCGACCTCACGGTCACTGCACGCGAACGCCTGGCCCCGTGGCGCTTCGCATGCCCCAATTTTTGCGTACCCATGAAGACAAGCAATGTCCAAGCAACCTCAAACTAAGCCACTATCGACGACGGCCCGCGTCGGCCTGACGCTCGCCGGCGCGCTCGGCCTGCTGCTCGGCCTGTACTTCGCGATCGGCGGCGCGCTGCTCGTCGCGCGCGGTGGCACCTGGTATTACCTGCTGATGGGCCTCGCCGTCTGCGCGACGGGCATCCAGCTTGCACGACGCAAATCGAGCGCGTGTGTGATCTTCGCGCTCGTGATCGTTGCGACCGTGCTGTGGGCGATCTGGGAAAGCGGATTCGACTTCTGGCCGCTGCAGGCCCGCATCTTCATGTTCACGATGATCGGCATGCTGCTCGCGCCCGTGTATCCCGCGCTGCGCCGCTTCCAGGGCAAACAGCCCGCAAAGGGCGCCGCGTGGACGGCGGGCCTCGCGCTGCTAGCGTGCAACGCGCTGTTCGTGTACGGCATGTTCGTGCCGCACGGCACGTTCGGCACCGAGGCCAACTCGATCAACGCCAAGGGCGATGCCGGCACCGCCGACTGGTCCGCATACGGCCACTCAGCGGGCGGCGACCGCTTCGCGGGCTCCACACAGATCGATCGCAACAACGTGAAGAACCTGCAGGTCGCGTGGACCTATCACACGGGCGACGTGCCCGTCAGCCCCGGTGGCGGCGGCGCGGAAGATCAGGAAACGCCGCTGCAGATCGGCGACACGCTGTTCCTGTGCTCGCCGCACAACACGGTGATCGCGCTCGACGCTGCGAACGGCCGCGAGAAATGGCGCCATGAATTCCCGACCAAGACGACTGTCTGGGTGCGCTGCCGCGGCCTCGCATATTTCGACGCGACGAAACCCGTGCAGCAGCCGAGCGTCGCCGGTTCGACGCCCGTCACGCCTGTTGCGATGCCGGACGATCACGCCGCCTGCCGTCGCCGCATCTACATGAACACGATCGACGCGCAGCTCGTCGCGCTCGATTCCGACACGGGCAAGCTGTGCGAGGACTTCGGCAATCACGGGGTGATTGATCTCAAGGCCGGCCTCGGCCACGCGGCGAGCCCGCTGTACGAACTGACGTCGCCGCCGACCGTTGCAGGCACGACCATCGTGGTCGGCGGACGTGTCGCGGATAACGTGTCGCTCGACATGCCCGGCGGCGTAGTGCGCGGCTTCGACGTGATCACGGGCACGATGAAGTGGGCGTTCGATCCGGGCAATCCACAGGACAAACAGGCGCCCGCGCCCGGCAAGACCTTCGTGCGTTCGACGCCGAACGTGTGGGCGCCGATGTCGTACGACGCCACATCGAACACCGTGTACATGCCTGTCGGCAGCGCCGCGATCGACCTGTGGGGCGTGAAGCGCACCAAGCTCGACGAATCCTACGGTGCCTCGATCCTCGCACTCGACGCGACGACGGGTGCCGAGAAGTGGCACTTCCAGACCGTTCATCACGATCTGTGGGACTACGACGTCCCCATGCAGCCGACCCTCGTCGATTTCCCCGTCGACGGCAAGACGGTGCCGGCGCTTATCGTCGGCACGAAGATGGGCCAGTTGTTCGTGCTCGATCGTCTGACGGGCAAGCCGCTGACGAAGGTGATCGAACAGCCGGTCAAGTCCGCGACGATTCCGGGCGAGCCGTATGCGAAGACCCAGCCGTTGTCGGTCGGCATGCCGCAGATCGGCGCCGATGTACTGAAGGGCGCCGACATGTGGGGCATGACGCCCGTCGACCAGATGATGTGCCGCATCATCTTCCACGGCATGCGCTACGACGGCCTGTTCACCGCGCCGGACACGGACACGTCGCTGAGCTTCCCCGGCTCGCTCGGCGGGATGAACTGGGGCGGGCTGTCGTACGACCCGAACGCGGGCATGATCTACGTGAACGACATGCGCCTCGGGCTGTGGGTTCATCTCGTCAAGCAAGAGCGCAAGGGCGGCACGTCGAACGGCAACGAAGCGGTGAACGCGGGCATGGGCGCGGTGCCGCTCGGCGGCACGCCGTACTCAGTGACGAAAGACCGCTTCTTCTCGCCGCTCGGCATTCCGTGCCAGAAACCGCCGTTCGGCAGCCTGACAGCGATCGATCTGAAAACGCGCAGCATCGCGTGGCAAGTGCCGCTCGGCACCGTGCGCGACACGCGCCTGTGGGGCGTGCAAATGCATATGCCCACTCCGATTGGCATGCCGACGATCGGCGGTTCGCTCAGCACGGGCGGTGGCCTCGTGTTCTTCGCGGCGACGCAAGACTACTACCTGCGCGCGTTCGATAGCTCGACGGGCAAGGAAGTCTGGAAGGCGCGGCTCCCCGTGGGCAGCCAGGGCACGCCGATGAGCTACGTGCTCAACGGCAAGCAGTACATCGTGATCTCGGCGGGCGGCGCGCGCCAGTCGCCGGATCGCGGCGACTACGTGATCGCCTACGCGCTGCCGCAATAAGGCGTGCGGAGCGAGCCTGATGCGCGCGCATTCGCTGTGCGCATCGGGCGGTCGTCATCGTGCCAGTTGCGCACAGACTCACCTCTTCCCTCATGAAACGTTCATTACTTGCGTCGCCTGCTGTGCGACGCACGTCCATTGCATTCGCCGTGTTCGCCGTGTTCGCCGCGCACGTCGCAAGCGCTCACGCGCAGGCGTCCGTCACGCTCTACGGCGCGCTCGATACCAGCATCGAAATCACCAACCCGGGCGCGGGCTACGTCGCGCGCATGGATTCCGGCGCATATCGCGGCTCGCGCGTGGGGCTGCGCGGGGCGGAAGATATCGGCAACGGCGTCCAGATTTTGTTCGACCTGGAGAATGGATTTAGCTCAGGTAACGGCTCGCTCGCCGTCGCGAATACGATCTTCAATCGCCAGGCGTGGATCGGCGCGGCGACGCCGTATGGCACCGTGCGCATCGGCCGCCAGTATTCGCCGATCTACATCCCGTTCAAGGGACAACTCGACGCGTTCGGCGCAGGCACGATCGCCTCGGGCCTGAACAATCTGTCGAAAATCACGCCGTACGCGAGCAACGCGATCACGTATCTGTCACCCGAATTCCACGGCTTCTCGACGACATTCATGGCGATGGTGCGTGACCCCGCCGACGGCGACGGCAACGGTCTCGCCGGGCATATCGAAACCTTCGCGTGGCGCAACGGCCCGTTACGGGTTTCCTATGCGCACCAACAGACGCATGGCGACGGCGCGCTGCGGGCAAACCTTGGCGGCATGTCGTACGCGTATGGGGCGCTGACGGGTTTCGTCTCGTTCTTCAACGGCGATGGCGGCACGCCGCGTTATCACAACGACGGCGTATCGGTGTCGGCACGCTACGCGGTCAATGCACGCTTTCGTGCGTCACTCGGCTACGCGTATCTGCGCGACCGCTCGGGCGGCGACAATAACGCCGACCAGTTCAGCGCCGCCTGCGAATACGACCTGTCGAAACGCGTGTTGCTCTATGCGAGCGCGGGCTGGTTGAGAAATCGCGGACAGGGCGAATTCACGCTCAAAGGCGTGAACGTCACAGGCCTCGCACCGTCATGGCCCGGCGCGACGGTGCGAGGCGTGCAGTTGGGGATGATCGACCGCTTCTAGGCTGTCTGTTTCATCGCGCTGTAGCTGCCTGCTGAGAAAGGCCACTCGCGACAGCACGCATCGCGAGCAGATAGCCCTCCGGGCCCAGACCGCAGATCACGCCGCGCGCCGCCAGCGAAATCAACGAATGCCGGTATTGCTCGTCACGCTGATGAATATTCGTGATGTGCACTTCGATCACCGGCTGACGGATCAGCTTGACGGCATCCAGCACGGGAATCGACGCGAACGAAAAACCGGCGGGATTGATGACGACGGCCGCGTCCGCTTCGAACGCTTCCTGCAGCCAGTCGACCATCACGCCTTCGTGATTGGTCTGGCGAAACTCGCAGCGCACGCCGAGCTCCTCCGCGAGCGCTTCCGTTCTTTCCTTGATCTGAGCGAGCGTCGTCGTGCCGTACAGATGCGGCTCGCGTTTGCCGAGCATGTTGAGGTTCGAACCGTTCAACACATAAACCGTTGGTTTCATCTTGCTTGCCTGCGTTTCAATGGGAATGGGATTGCATCGAGCCGTGCGTGGAAGCGCCCAGCACTTCCGCTTTGGAATCGGCCCGGTTCATATCGATGCCGAGCGTTTCCGGTGCAGTCAGAATTGCGATGAGCGAGATCACGTTGAACGCCACGCATACGGCAACCACGCCCCACGGCGAGCCGTTGCACACCGCGAACAGCCACACGGCGAGCACGGGCATCGGGCCGCCGGCGACGAGATTGGCGCCCGTGTACGCGAGCGCTGAGCCCGAATAGCGCACGTTGGTCGGAAAGGCTTCTGCGAAGGCGACCGGTTGAATGCCGCTTTGGAATTGCGTGAAGCCGAGAAAGAAGCCCATCGCAAGCAGCATCGGCAGGAAGCTCTTCGTGTCGAGAATCTGGAAATAGAAGAAGAGCATTGCCAGCGTCATGCACGATCCGAGCGCGAGCGCCTTGCGTCGTCCGATGCGATCGCTCAGCATGCCGCCCGCAAGCGCGCCGGCGATCGCGCAGACATTCGCGCCCATCAGCAGCAGAAAGCCGGTTTGCTTCGGCACGCCGAGTGTCTTCGTCACATAGCTCAGCGAGAACACCACGATCAGATAGAAGATCGCTGCCGGGCCGCAGAAGAACAGCATCCAGCGCAACACCGTGCGCCAGTGCAGACGCAGCGCATCGCGCAACGGACTGCCCACTTCCACGACTTCCGTCTTGCGCAGCGCTTCGAACGCGGGCGTCTCGCTGACCCGCAGACGGATATACACGCCGACGATCACGAGAATGAAGCTCATCACGAACGGAATGCGCCAGCCGTAGCTGTCGAACGCATCGGTGGACATCGCCGTCGACAGCCCGAGCAATACGCCATTCGCCATGATCTGACTGAGCGGAGAACATAGCCCGAGCAGGCCCGAGTATTTGCCGCGCCGGTCGGAGCTCGCATGCTCGATCGCCATCAGTTGCGCGCCCGTCGATTCGCCGCCCAGCGCAAAGCCCTGCAAGATGCGCAGCAACACGAGCAGCAACGGCGCCCACACGCCGATGCTCGCGTAAGTCGGCAGCAGGCCCATCAGCATCGACGACATGCCCATCACGGACACCGTCGCGAGCATCAGATTGCGGCGGCCGAGCTTGTCGCCCAGATGCCCGCAGATGATGGCGCCCAGCGGCCGCGCCGCGAGGCCGACGCCGAACGTTGCCAGCGACGCCAGCAACGCAGAGGTCGAATCCATCGCGGGAAAGAACAGCTTGGGCAGCACGGTCGCGGCCAGTGCGCCGTATAGCGTGAAGTCGAACCATTCGAGCGCGGTGCCGACGGCGGCCGCCGTGACGGCACGGGTGCGCATCGCCTGTTGCGCGGGTAGATGCGATGGGTTGTTCATGGTGTCTCCTCTCCAAACCTTTGTCGTTTCGGCGGCATATGCCGCGTTGCTCTTTTCTTCGCTCGCGCCGTTGGCGCCGTTGCCACCGTTGCAACTGCGCATGGCGTCGCGAGTTGTTGCACAGATTAACAGCGCGGCTGGGACGCCATTCCAGGGTGGAATTTCATCCCGCATCGTGCAATCATCGCGAGAAATTCATGCAAACAGGAGACACGTACGATGCCCGGCGTGACCGAACGGACCATGGCCGTCCTTGAATTTCTGGCTACGCAAATGGAGGGAACGCCGCTCGCGCTGATCTCGGACCAGTTGGAGATTCCACGCAGCGCCTGTCACCGGCTGCTGGTCGATCTTAAGCAATGCGGCTATGTGCGGCAGCTTCGCGAGCACGGCGACTACGTGCTGACGACGAAGATGGTCGGCCTGGGACTCAGCTACCTGGCGACTTCGGGCATCGTCGACATTGCGCAGACCATGCTGGACCGGCTGGCGGAGGGATCGGGCGAACTGGTGCGGCTCGCCATTGTCGACGGCGACCGGCTGACGTGGGTGGCGAAATCGCAAGGCGCGCTGAAGGGTCTGCGCTACGACCCGGATATGGGCATGGATACGATCCTGTCGTGCAGCGCGACAGGTCACGCGTGGATGATGACGATGACCGACGAGCGCGCGCTCGAACTCGTCACGCGGCAGGGGTTCGGCTCGCCGAAGCAATATGGGCCGAAGGCGCCCACTACGATCGGCGCATTGCTGAAATTCGTGCATGCCGCACGCGACCGCGGCTATGCGACGATCAACGAAGTCTTCGCGCCGGGCATGACGGCGATGGCGGCGCCCGTGCAGCGGCGTGGCTATCCGGCTATCGGCGTGATCAGCATTGCCGGGCCGCTCGTGCGGCTCACGGAAAAGCGCATGGAGACGCTCGGGCCGACGCTGGTTGCTGCTGCCAGCGAATTGGCCGCGGCGAGCCTCGCGTCGCCGCTATTTGCACGCGTGCGATAGCAAGGCGGCCTGCGCGGCGCGGGCGGTTTGGGGTTTTGCCTTTGTGCTCGCGGCTGCGAGGTGGTGGTTTTTGCTGCGCAAGCGGTTTGGGTTCGGTTTTGGTTTGCTGGTGCTTTGCGCTGGCATCCGCGATGCGATGTTTGCTGCGCGGGCCTTTGTGTTGTGCGTTTGCCTTTGCGCTGGCATCCGCGATACGGTGTTTGCTGCGCAGGCCTTTGTGTTGTGCGTTTGCCTTTGCGCCGGCATCCGCGATTTGCCTTCGTGCTTCAAGCGTCGCCCCTGTGCGGGGCGGCACCTACTTTTCTTTGCCGCCGCAAAGAAAAGTAGGCAAAAGAAAGCGGCTAACACCGCCAACATTTCTTCTTGCCTGAGGGCCCCCAAAGGGTCTTACGCTTCACACGGCAACATCCTTGTTTGCGTGTGTTGCCAACGCTATAAATGAGCGCCTCACCCGCTTCAAATACCCGTGCACGGGCTAGCGGCAGCGAATGGTTTGCGCCGCCCAGGTGGCAAACTGTGTGTAGATTGTCGCGTCGTATAGCTTGGCGCTCTTACATGGTGGAACGCGTGCGCTATCGGTTCGGAGTGAGGCGTGTGTGGCGCTACGGCCTACACACAGTTTGCCACCTGGGCGGCCGTGGAATATCTGGCACGGCGTGTTGCGACGCGGACGCGTGAAGCGGGTGAGGCGTCAATTCAGAGCGTTGGCAACGAACATGGGTCACGTGATTGCCGTGTGACGCGTAAGACCCTTTGGGGGCCCTCAGGCAAATACAAGAACTGGCGGTGTGAGCCGCTTTCTTTTGCCTACTTTTCTTTGCGGCGGCAAAGAAAAGTAGGTGCCGCCCCGCACAGGGGCGACGCTTGAAGCACGAAGGCAACACGCGGATGCCAGCAAAAACACAAGCAAACCAAACCGTCCGCGCCACGAAGGCAATACGCGGATGCCAGCGCAAAGGCAAACCAAAACCAAACCGCTTGCGCAGCAAAAAATCACACCACCTCATCCCACTGCGGCGCAAACGCAGGACTCACGAGTCGCTCACCCTTCGGCAACGCAGCAATGACCGCGCGGTCTTCATCGTCAAGTCGCACATCAAGCGACGCCAAGTTCGACGCCTGATTCACCGCCCCGCCCGCCTTCGGCACAGCAGCAACATTCGCCTGCTCGAGCAGCCACCCCAACGCGATCTGCGTCGGCAGCACGCCATGCTTGCGCGCAATATCAACGATTGCAGGAATCTCCGACACACGATTGCGCGCAAGCGGACTATACGCCGTCAGCGCCATCTCATGCTGCCGCGCGAAATCCAGCAGCTTCGACTGCCCGAGCGTCACGTGATACTCGACCTGGATCGCCGCGAGCGGCGCACCGATCGTCTCGACCGCCTCACGCAACAGCGGCAACGGGAAGTTAGCGACACCGATCGCCCGCGCAAGCCCGCGCTCCTTCAGCGCGACGAGGGCATCGATCGAACGGCGCAGATCCATATCCCCCGTGGGCCAGTGAATCAGAAACAGATCCACGTACTCGCTGCGCAGATCACGCAACGAACGCTCGCATGACACGCGCAGCGCCTGCGGTTCGAGCTGATCCCACCAGACCTTGCTGGTCACGTGGATCTGCTCGCGCGGCACCGGCGACGCAGCGAGCGCGGCGCCGACGGCATCCTCGTTCTGATAGCCCGCTGCCGTGTCGATATGCCGATAACCGAGTTCGAGAGCCTGAACGACGGCGCGCGTGCAGTCTTCGCCGACCATCGGCCAGGTGCCGAGGCCGAGCTTCGGCATGTCGAGGCCGTGTCGGTTGACGATGTGTTCCAAGCGTTGTTTCTCCATCATTGATATGGGTGTCAAGATCGTTGAGCGTCGAAACCGAACAGGCGTCGCGGCGTTTCCCACTGAATCTGATGCCGGGTTTCCGCGTCGGGAACGATCTGCTCGAACAGTGTCAGCAGCGGCCCATAGTCGAGCCGCTCCGGCGCGCGCAGGAACGGCCAGTCGGAACCCCACACGCAGCGTTGCGGGCCAAAGGCGCCAAGCAGCGCGTGCGCGTAGGGCCATGCGTCCTCATACGGATACGCGTCGCGCGAGTACTTTTGCCAGCCGGACAGCTTGACGCTCGCGCGCGCGGAATCCGCGAGCCGCAGCAGCGCCTGAAAGCCTGGTTGAGCGACGCCCGCTTCGATGTCGGGCCGACCACCGTGGTCAATCAGGAGTTGCGCTTCCTGCTGCGCGAGCCACGGCGCGAGCGCGACCAGTTGATCGCCGCACACCTGAATCTGCGCAAACATCCCGAGATCGGCCAGCAGTGCAAACAGCGCACCTGCATCGCGTACGAGTTCGACGCCTTCCATCGCCGGATTGAATGCGACGCCAACCACGCCCGCGCGACGCAGCGCGACAAGCTCGCCTCGGCCGATATCGTTATCGACCACTGCGATACCGCGGAAGCGTTCTTCGTAAGTCTCCAATGCGTCGAGCAGGCAACGGTTATCGGTCCGGTAGCCGCTCGTCGGGCCGACCAGCAGCGCATGCCGCACGCCGTATGCGTCCATCACGTGAACGAATTGCGCGGCCGTGCCGATCTCCTGCTGTGCAGGCCGATACGCGGTGTCGTCCCGGTACGGAAAACGAACGGGATCGAAGATATGGCAGTGGCAGTCGATCTTGTCTTCGTCGAATACGCTCATCTCAGGTTCCCCATGCAGGCCGTCATGTTTGCTGCGCGCAGCAGCGCAAAACGCGGCACGGCAATACTAGTGGGTTGCCGTGCCGCTGTCGTATGCCGTGTTTAGGCTACCCTATAACCTTTGGTTAATCCCTGCACGGGACATGGAAGAACGATGCGTTTCAAGCTGCGACAGATGGAAGTGTTCCGCGCGGTGATGCTGACGGGTTCGATCAACGCGGCCGCGAAGATGCTGTATGTCTCGCAGCCCGCCGTCAGCAAACTGGTCGCGCACACCGAGACGACGCTAGGACTTCGGCTCTTCGAGCGCGCAAAGGGCCGGCTCATTCCGACGGCCGAAGCGCAGGCGCTGTATCGCGAGGTCGAGCAGGTCTATCAATCGGCGCTGCGCGTCGACGAATTCGCGCGGGCGCTCGCGCTTGGCCCGGCCAGCCTGCTGCGCGTCGCGTGCAGTCCGTCGCTTGCACCCGGCGTGGTCGCGCCCGCCATCGTCGAACTGAAGCGGCAGTTGCCGGGGCTCAGTGTCGACTGGCATACCACGCTGATGGCCGACTTGCCGCTCGAAGTGCTGAGTAAAACCGTCGACGTCGCAATCACGTCGCTGCCAATCGAGCATGAGCATCTGGAAGCCGTGCCGTTCATGCGCGGTCGAATGGTGTGCGCGTTGCCGCCGGGCCACCCGCTCGCCGCCCGCGAACGGATCGCGCTCGCGGACCTGGAGCATGAGCCGATGATTCTTTTTCGGCGCGATATCCCGTTCGGCACGATCATCGTGCGCGCATGCCAGCAGGCCAATGTCGAACTGACATCCGTGGTCGACGTCACGCGCGCCGATCAGGCGCTCGCACTCGTGCGCGGCGGACTGGGACTGGCGATCGTCGACGAGTTCGCGGCGGGCGATGTCGACTGCATCGTGCGTCCGCTCGTCGAGGATCTTGAGATGGTATCGACGTTCGTCTATTCGAAGTTCTCCCCGCCGTCGCGCAGCGCGACCGTGCTGATGCAGGCCGTCTGCCGGCGCGCCGACGAACTCGGCAGACTAACCCGTTGAGCCTTGAGCTCAATTCCCGAATGGCGTCGTCAGTTCCGTCTCGTTCGTATCCACCACGAAGACGGCGAGTAGCTTCGCCGGCTTCGTCTTGCTCGCATTCGCACTGACGCCGTGACGGTCGCCGGGCAGTTCGGAAAAGTTCTGCCCGGCCTTGTAGACCGTCACAGGTCCGTCATTGACCTGACTGCGGATCGCACCCTCGAGCACGGTCGCATAGATGAACGCGGACTTCGCGTGCGTATGACCGGCCGAATAGCCGCCCGGACCATACTCGACCAGCACGCCCTTGATGCTCTTGCCCGGAACGTTCGGCAGTTCGTGCTGATAGACGAGCGTCACCTTGGCGCTCTTTTCTTTTGGCGTCTGCGCAAGCACGCTGCCGAATGGCAAGCTCGCGATGAGCAGCGAACAGAGGATACGTTTCATGTCACACCTGTTGTTAGTTTGAAGGATGTGCAATCAGGCTTTGCTCTGCGAGCGGCGAAACCATTCGTCGAAACCGATCTTGCCAAGGCGCGCCTCGCCGAGCGGCACGAGCGAAAGATCTCCGACCAGGCCGCCGAAGTAACGGGCCTCCGGGTCGCGCACGACTTCGCGCGGATCGCCGACCGCTTTCAGATAGCGGGCGATGATTTCGTCGAATGGTGCGCGTTCGGGTCCGGCAATATCGATGATGCCGTTGCGCGGCGCGGCAAGAGCAACATCGGCGACGATTGCGGCGACGTCATCGGCCGCGATGGGCTGGAACATGCCAGGTGAGAGCCGGACCGCATTGTCTTGCATGCCTGAATCGGCGATGCCGCCGAGGAATTCGAAGAACTGGGTCGAGCGGACGATCGTGTAGGGAACGCCGGAAGACTCGACCAGCTTCTCCTGCGCGACCTTCGCGCGAAAGTAGCCGTTCTCGGGCGTGCGATCGGTTCCGACGATGGACAGCGCGACATGGTGCCGGACGCCCGCCTCCGCCTCGGCCGTGCGAAGGTTGCGGGCGGAGGTTTCGAAAAATTCCAGCACCGCCTTGTCTTCGAACGAGGGCGAATTGGACAGGTCGATGACCACCTGCGCGCCCGTCAGGCACGCTTTGAGCCCTTCGCCCGTGATGGTGTTGACGCCGCTTCTGGGCGAAGCGGCGACGACATCGTGATCAGCCTGACGCAGGATAGCGGCCGTCTTCGAGCCGATCAGGCCCGTGCCGCCAATGATAACGATCTTCATGAGTCACTCTCCATCGTCGATCGTTGTAGAACGTTCAACCGTTCGAACGCAGCCGCTGGTTCAGTGGCCCGAATTCGGGTTGCACCGGGCCAGATGGCCGCAGCTGGCGGGCGGTGCCCATGCTGAGTGAGCTGGATTGCCCATCGCCATGGTGGTTCCGGATACGCCGCCGTACTCGGTGGTGCTGGACGTGGACGTGGTTGCAGCCGGTTGCGCATTTTTTTGAGCCGGCGTGCCCTGAGCATGCGCCACGCTCGTCAGAGAGAGCGCAACGGCGCACGCTGCCGAAAGGATGATTCGTGTGTTCATGATTTGACTCCTTCAATACGACAGCAGGTTTTGGAACCTGCCGCTGCGTTGGCTTCGCAAAAGCCGGCGCAGCGACAAGCGGTGCTCGACAGGCACTGCTCGCGAGTCCCCTCGCGGCCGGAACGAGCCGTTGCACGGCTGCGCGCCTGGCCTGCTGCCTGGTTTATGGAAAACGGGACGCGGCAAACACCGCGGGTGGCGTTCGAGGTGGCAGATGCACCTGAAGAATCGTCAGGGGGCCGGTAAGCCCCGCGCGCGTAAAGAAAACGCACCATAAAAACATAGACGTTCTTCAGCAAAATAGAAAATCAATTTGTAAGGCGGCGTACTGCGTTTGAATGCATGTCACGCTCGCCGCTTCGCATCGCTATGCCTCGATTTTCACGCTGTCAGTCGATGGGGTTTGCATCGACAGGCTGATGCATGCCAATAGCCATACGATTCCACGCGTTGATGACGGCCACAGCCCACGTCAATTCGACGATTTCCCCGTCGTTAAAGTGCTCGCGCAATGCCTGATATTCGACTTCACGGTCCGCATGGCCATCAGGAAGGCATGTCAAGGATTCGGCCCACGCCAGCGCGGACTGCTCTTTGGCGGTAAAGAAGTGGGTCTCGCGCCACGCCGACAGCACGTTCAGACGCTGCCACGATTCGCCGCCCTTGCGCAGTTCGCGCGCATGCATGTCGAGACAGTAGGCACAGCCGTTGATTTGCGACACGCGCGTCTGCACGAGTTCGATCAGCTTGCTGCCAAGCGACGACTCGGCCAGCGACTGGCTGACGGCATACAGCGACTTGAACTGGACGGGTGAGAGCGTGGTCCACGCGAGACGAGGTGCATTCATGATGAGCTCCGGAAAGTAACGGTTAAGCAATGGAAGAAGCGTTGGATTCGGATGACGCGTGGCGCTGCGGGTTGTCGCGCAGCCACTGCCCCGCCTTTGCCTCGACGAGCGCAAGCGGCTCGTCCGTCGATACGAGGCCAGCCGCATGCATGAACGTGACATCCTTGAGTCCGATCACGCCCAGCACGGCGGACAGATACGGTCGAAAGAAGTCCGGCTGATAGGCAGGCTCGCGGAACATCGCGCCGCCGGCGGTCACGGCAACGAAGGTCGGACGGTCGCGCAACAAGCCGACCTTGCCGTTCGGGCCCGCGGCAAACGTCACGTCGATACGCACCACGTGATCGATCCAGTTCTTGAGCACGGCAGGCACCGTGAAGTTGTGCACGGGCGTCGAGATCCAGAGCATGTCCGCCTGATCCAGTTCACGAATCAGTTCGTCCGATACAGCGAGCGCCTCGCCGAACCGCTCTTTCGCAACGTCACCGGGCAGCACGAGCGATTCCGCGTGCGATTCCGTGATGGGCGGCAGCGGTTGCGTGCCAAGATCGCGCCGCGTGATCTGAATGTCCCGCCCCAGACGCTCGGCCATGGCAGGCAGCAAATGACGGGTGAAGTGCCGGCTCGTTGAGTTGTCGCGCCGGGGGCTGCAATCGAGCAGCAACACCTTGAGGCTGTTCATGCCAGCTCCATGCTGAAGTGAAGGCCGCGGGCAAGCAGGCCGCAGCGGAAATAGAAGCGTTGCGCGAGCGCGTTGGCGAGCGCCGTATCGAGCACGAGACGCTGGCAGTCGTCCGCGCGGCCCAGCGTGCCCAGTTCGGCGAGCAGGCGTTCGCCATGACCATGGCCGCGTCCCGCCTCGTCCGTGATCAGATCGTCGACGTAGATGAAGCGGCCGTGAATCAGGTTGTCGATGCGGCGGTAGCCGGCCAGCGCGACGGCCTTGCCGTTTTCCCAAACGCCTAGCAGGCGATAACCCTGGGCGCGTTGCAGCGCGACACGAGCGAGGAAGTCCTCGGGCGAATTCAATTGGGGACGCAGTTGGTGCATGACGTCGAAACAGGCCATCACATCGGCATCTGTTTCGGCATGTCGGAGGGTCAGTGTGTCAGTCATGATGCCGATCGAGAGGGGTTGGTGTAGGCTTCAGTGTCGTCGTTCGATGACCCAGCCAACAGGGCCATTTTTCCTGCTTCAGACCAGGCCATGACACAGCCAACGGCCCGGGCGAAACCCGGCGCTCCACCCATCCATGAGCAGATCTATGCGCGGTTTCGCGCGATGATCGAGCAGGGACAACTCAGCCCCGGCCAGAAGGTGTCGTCCCTGCGGGCGTTGGCGACTGAACTGGGCGTGGCTCGCGGCACCGTGCAGGTCGCCTACGACCGCCTGCTCGGAGAGGGCTACCTCGTTGCCCGTGGTCCGGCTGGGACATTCGTTTCGGAACACACGGCCCCGGCGCAACCCGCTCGCGCGAAGCAAGCGGCTGTCGTCGCACCCCCGCTGCCGGCAGAGGGCGCACCCGACAACATCATTGAAGTGGATGGCGGCAGTCCCGCACCGTTTCAGATGGGGCTGCCCGCGCTCGACGAATTCCCGAGGAAGCTCTGGGCGGGACTGATGGCGCGGCAGGTTCGCAAGGCGGGATCGCTCACCAAGCCTGCGCCCGCCGGTTACATGCCATTGCGCGAGGCGCTGGCGGCCTATCTGCACCGCTCGCGCGGCATCGACGCGGATGCGGGCCAGGTCTTCATCGTGCCCGCCTATACCGCGAGCCTCGCGTTGACCGTCGACGCACTCGGCCTTGCACGCGAAAGCGCCTGGGTCGAGCATCCGGGCTATCCGCCCACCGCGCAAACGCTGAAACGGCTCGGCCTGCCGGTCTGCGATGTATCCGTGGATCAACACGGCATCAACGTCGCCTTTGGACGCGCGCATTTCCCGAACGCGCGGCTTGCCGTCGTCACGCCGTCGCATCAGAGTCCGACGGGCGTCGCGTTGCCGTTACAGCGTCGCGTCGAACTTCTCGATTGGGCGGGCGAGCGTGACGCGTGGATCGTCGAGGATGACTACGACGGCGAGTACCGGTATCGCGGGCATCCATTGCCCGCGCTGAAAAGCATGGACTCGGGCGGCCGGGTGATCTATTGCGGCACGCTGAGCAAGGTGCTGTTTCCGGGGCTGCGGCTTTCATATGTGGTCGTCGCGCAAAGCCTCGTTCCGCAGTTCGAACTGGCGTGCAGGCGTACCGCGCATGGTGGTTGCCCCGAACTGCTGCAAGCGGCTGTCGCCGAGTTCATCAGTGAAGGCCACTTCTCCCGGCATATCAAGCGAATGCGAACGCTCTACGCCCGACGGCGCGCGCTGCTGGCCGAAGCGCTCGCGCCTTACGCTGCCGAAGGTTTCGTCGTTCATTTGCAGGACGGCGGCATGCATCTTCTCGTCGACGTACGCGACGATCTCGACGATGTCGTGCTGGCCAGTCGCGCCCGCAACGCGGGTTTCGCCGTGCATGCACTCACGACATGGCGCAACGGCGCGCCCGGACGGCGCGGCCTGTTGATGGGATTCACGAACGTTCGCGATCGCGACGAAGCTGAACGGCTGGTTGCGGAACTGATTCGCTCGTTCGAATTGCAGGCGGGTTAGCGGCGTAGTTCTCCTTGTTGAGGCATTTCTCCGACATGCCCGATTCACACTAAATAGTTCGCTTTCCGAATTACCTAAGTAATCAATTTTTTCACGAAGCGACACTCTGTACGGGTGAATGCCCGAGTTAGCGGGTTCAACTCATCACGGCCCCAAATTCGAGACCGTCTGGATTGATGTTCCGGATGCAACACCATGCTCCCCTCCGCGAGTCTTCTGCGCGCCGTTGCTTCCCCCTACGATTCACCCTGCGCAGAAAGAACACGCGTCGAATCGCGCTCCGATGCAACGAAAAAAGCCGCCACTACTCACCGAAACGAATGACAACGCTACGCCCACCGCCATTGACGCTACTCGACAAGTACTCCGGACATGAGCCTCAGATCCTGTATTCGACCACGGTCACCGTCACGGGCGGCGGCGCGAGTCATGGACGCGCGTCGGGTATCGCACGCTCGGACGACGGGCAACTCGCCGTCGAACTACGCATGCCCAAAGCGCTCGGCGGACCCGGTGGAGGAACCAATCCGGAGCAGCTGTTCGCCGCGGGGTATGCAGCCTGTTTTCACGGCGCACTCAGTCTGTTGGCGGCCCGCTCTGCGGTTCGCATTCACGACGCGTCAGTCGATGTCACCGTCGACTTCGGCCGGGACCCGATCGATGGTCTGTTCGTGCTGAGCGCGCATACGCGCGTCCATTTGCCGGGCGTCGATCGCGCCGTCGCCGAAGAGCTGGTTCGCAAAACCGAGCGGTTTTGCCCGTACACGAAGATGGCAAGGCAAGGCATCGTGAATGTCGTCGCGCTCGTCGTGGCTGGCGAGACGAGCGAGTCGTGACGCAGTTCGCCACATCGTAGAGAGGTTGGAAATGAACAGAATCGATCCATGGTTCCAGATTGTCAGCGGGTTGCACGGTCGCGGCCGATTTGCCGCACAGCAAAATCCCGCGTCCGCAGGGCGCGGGCCGCGCGAACGCTGCAGTCCGATGATCACCGCGATGGCCAATGCTTCGTCGATCCGCCGCATCGAGTGGCAGACCACCTGCACGATTCTGGTTACGTGGAGCGATTCGACGCTGGGCAGGTTCGAAGATCAGACATGGCGCGCAGGCTTTGCGCGCACTTCAGGCATTTGCGGTCTGACGGGTGTCCCCGTTCGTCGCGGCGACCCGGTGTTCCGGCCGTTACAGCGAGCCGGCGTGCTGCCGAGAAACGCGTTCGACATGATTCGGGCTGACACGCTAGGGGCACCGACGAGCTATAGGTCGAATGGGTAGTGCATTTAGAGCAAGGCATTAAAACAAGGGCAATGACTATGTCGAAAAACAGTAACCAGAAGCAGAATCCCGCGCGCAGAAACATTCTGATCGGAAGTGCCGCAGCCGCTGGCGGCATCGCGGCATCGCTGATTCCGGGCACGCTGCAGGCAGCGCAGCCGGGTGCGTCGTCGGGCGCGTCGAAGCCTCACGGTCAACATTCGGCGAGCTACATCACAACGAAAGACGGCACGCAGCTGTACTACAAGGATTGGGGCGCCGGCCGCCCCGTCGTGTTCTGTCATGGCTGGCCGCTCAGCTCCGATAGCTGGGAGTCGCAAATGATGTTCGTGGCGTCGCACGGTTATCGCGCCGTCGCGCACGATCGTCGCGGACATGGCCGTTCGAGCCAGCCCTGGAACGGCAACGACATGGACACCTATGCGGACGACCTCGCCACCGTGTTCGAGACGCTCGGTCTGCAGGATGCCATTCTGGTGGGCTTTTCTACGGGCGGCGGAGAAGTGGCACGCTATCTCGGCCGGCATGGCACGAAGCGTGTGTCCAAAGTCGTGCTCGTTTCCGCTGTGCCGCCGTTGATGCTGAAAACGCCTGCGAATCCTGGTGGATTGCCAATCGACGTATTCGATGGTCTGCGCGCAGCCCAACTGGCGAACCGCTCGCAGTTCTACAAGGACGTGCCGGCGGGTCCGTTCTACGGCTTCAATCGTCCGGGCGCCAAGCCGTCGCAGGGTCTGATCGATTCGTGGTGGATGCAGGGCATGCAAGGCGGCCACAAGAATACCTACGATTCGATCGCCGCGTTTGCGCAAACGGACTTTACCGAAGACCTGAAAAAGATCGACGTTCCCACGCTGATCGTCCATGGCGACGACGACCAGATCGTGCCCATCGACGCAGCAGGGCGTGCGTCCGCGAAGCTGATCCGGAACTCGAAGCTGATTGTCTATCCTGGCGCGCCGCACGGTTTGACGGACACGCACAAGGACAAATTCAACGCGGATCTTCTGGCGTTCATCCAGAGCTAAACCCGGCCGAAAGGCGACCAGTAAGGGCAAGCACTGCCGTGCTTGCCCTTTTTATCTGCAGTCACACTTCGTGCCTGATGGCAGAGGCGAACGACCCTCGATTGTTGTCCTCCCGGCAACATGGAAACCGCCGTTGCCGGTCTTCTGCAAGGCGGCGGATATACCTACGATAGAGACCAGTTTCTAGCCCGCTCGAACGCTTAAGCCGCTATCGAACCAGAACAAAAGAAATGAACACGATTGCTATCGCTAGCAAGGATGCAGTTGAAGACATGACGCGTGACAAACGCACACTCACACGGCAGATGTTCCGCCCGCCAGAGCACGTGTCCGTCGAACCCGAGGCAAATCATGGCAAATCGAACGCACGGCCCGACGTCATTGCAGGCTTCGCGTGGACGAAAGACTGCTCGTTATGCCGCGTTGCGTTGGGCAATTTCATGCGGACATCGAACGCGTATCTTCTTTCAACCGCGTC
This sequence comes from Paraburkholderia hospita, assembly GCF_002902965.1. Taxonomy (GTDB): domain Bacteria; phylum Pseudomonadota; class Gammaproteobacteria; order Burkholderiales; family Burkholderiaceae; genus Paraburkholderia; species Paraburkholderia hospita. The sequence goes on from NZ_CP026107.1 coordinate 2,263,627, forward strand.
CGAGGCATGACACAGATCGAGTGCACGCCGCAGCTTCTCGCCTCTGTCGTTGAGCACGGCAAGGTCGATTACAGGAGAGCAAGATGTTGTCACATGAACTGCTTTCGCGGTATGGCGCGTTGATCGTCTTCTTCAATGTACTCGCGTCGTCGCTCGGCCTGCCCTTTCCGTCCATCACGACGTTGATGACGATTGCGGCGAGCATCGCGCTCGCCCAGCACGACCTTTCGCATACCCTGCTGCACTTTGGCGCGCTGCTCGGCGCCGCCGTCGCCGGCGGCATCATTGGTGACCTGGCCTGGTTTCTTGTCGGCCGACGCTATGGAAAACGCACTTTCCGACGGGTGATCGAACTGTCACCGTCGACGCAAGGCAGTATCACGACGGTCGAGCGATACTTTGCTCGCTGGGGTGCGCGCGTGCTAGTCATCACCCGCTTCATGCCAGGTTTGTCGCTCGTTGCCGTGCCTCTTTGCGGGGCCATGGCGATAAGAACACGCTCGTTTCTGCTTCACGATTGCATCAGCATTAGCATATGGGCGTGCGTGGGTCTTCTCCTCGGCGCGCAGCTTGCGACACATATCGACGTGCTATTCAGCAGGGTTCTCGACTTTGGATGGCAAGTTGCGTTCGTTGCCTTCACGCCAGCACTCTTCGTCTCATGCCGGTGGTTCGCGCGCCGGCTCCCTTCAGTGGCCAGCAAGCATGTGCGTCGAAACGAACGCCGCTTATCGTCAGCTCACACATCATATGAACCGCATTGCCTGATTTGCGACTCGTAGGCGGTCGCACCTTGCTTCCTCGCCAAAAGAAACGCACGGCGCAAGCAAGCAGTGCTTGCGTCGTGATCTTCTTCAAGACAAAGAGCATGAGCCTTGGTCATGAGCAGCCGCGGAAGGTACAACTCGTCGCCGTTCAGCTCGATTGCCTTGATCGCTTCCTCGCAGACCAGAATCGCGCGCGTGGTATCGGTGCTTGCGCATAGCGCCATTGCCAGCGAATTCCTGAACATCGACGCCGACATCGTGTACTGGCACTTCGTCATACCATCGAGGCAGCTCTCCAGCAGCGAAATACTTTCCTCTATTCGGCCCTCGGCATACGAGAGCTGACCACGAAGCCCTAGCACCACGTAACGGAATGGCGTGAATCCATTCACCTTGACGATGGTATCGAGTTCATCCGTTATTTCGTTCAGTCTCGACCAGTTCGCTGCCCACGCGAAAACTTCTCCGGCCCATAGCAGCGTCACACACTGAGTGGCCGGATGGGACAGCAAGCGTGCGCTTTCAATGGCGTCATTGGCGACGCGCTCTGCCTCCGAAGCCTGACCCGTCAGCCAAAGATTTCTCGCGTTTCCGCTCAATGCACGCAGGTAGGGATTGATGCCGAATTCCGCCGGCTGCATTGCATCCACCCCGTTCATCTTGGCCGACAGAATCACAGGCTCCCAGAGACCGGACGACGACGCGATCTCCCCCTTCATATGCAACGCGACGCCAAGCATCGAATGAACCGTCGAAGCGTCGCGTCCACACGCAATGATCCATTGCGCGGCTTCGCTCGCGAACATATAGGCGCCCTCGAAATTGCTGGTTCGATAGAGGTGCATGATGAGTCCGCACAGCAGTCTGTCATGTCGAACCGAGTCGCCTAGCGACAATGCAATGGAAAGAGCGCGCTCGTACGTCCGCCCAACCTCTTTGCTTTCGCTGCCCGTGAACAGCAATGCATTGCCATAGGCCGCAATGAGATCGAGTTCCGTCAGGCTCCCTCGTTCGCCGTCGTCCAGTTTCGACAATGCGATTTCGGTCCATTTTCTGGTCTCGCTGAGCATCGACTTTCGCAGCAGCAGTTTCGCGTATGAATCGACCAGCCTGCAACCTTGAACGACGTCCTGCTCACGTACGAGCGTCCACTCCAGCACCGCGCGCAGATTGCCCAGATCGGCGAGCCAGTTGTCCCCTTCATGTTCCGTCAAGCCGTCGGCGGGCCACGCCGCCGCATAATATGACGCATGGCGCGCGCAGAGCTGATCCAGCTCGCCTGCCTCTTCCAGTTTCACACGTGCATATGAGCGGGTCGTATCGAGCAGAAAGTAGCGAACTGCGCTCTCGTCTGGCCTCACATCCAGAAGCGACTTGTTCGACAGTTGGTTGATGGTTCTCAGCACATCAGCGCGATCGATGTCCTCCGCGCCGATCACGGCCACAGCCGCGTCGAGCGCAAAGCAGCCGACAAAAACCGCCAGCCTTCGCAGACATACCTGCTCCAGCCCGGTCAGCAGCCCGTAGCTCCAGTCGAGCGTCGCGCCGAGCGTCTGATGCCTCGACACGGCTGTGCGACGTCCATGCCACATGAGCCGGCTCTTCTTGTCCACCAGTTCCAGAATCCCGACGAGACCGAAAGTTGGCATCTGTCGTGCGGCGAGTTCAATCGCCAATGGAATGCCATCCAGCGCCCGGCAGAGCCGGCCCACCGACTGCGCGTTATCGTCGGTCAGTTCGAAACGGCAGCCGGCCTGCACGACGCGCTCGACGAACAATCGGATTGCCGAATAGCGCTGCGCATCGTGTGCTTTGAGCAGCTCGCCCGGCGGCGGCGCGTCGAGCGGCGGAAGGCGGAACACGAATTCACCATCGACATTCACGATTTCCCGCGACGTCACGAGAATATAAATGCCGCTCGCGTTTCGATAGAGAACTTCCGCGGCCTGAGCGACACCGTCTATCAGATGCTCGCAACAGTCGAGAAAGACGAGCATTCGGGTATGGCCAATCGACGCACATACTTCGCTGATGGACGCGGCTGCTTCCTGCCCTTCACGCAAGGCGGCCACCAGCGTCGACGAAACCAGCTCCGAATCCTGAATCACTGAGAGATCGACGGAGACGATCTTGCCGTCGAAATAGTCGCTCAACCTGTCGATCACCGCATTCGCGACTGTCGTCTTACCCATTCCGCCCGCGCCGACAATACTGACGAACCTGTGTTCCTCGAGTTGCTGGGCGATATGCTCTATTTCGCGTTCCCGGCCAACTATGGCGGCGCCCGAATGCACGAACCGCAATTGACCGCGGGCCGCCGGCCGCGTGGTCTTGAGTTCGACGCCGGACTGAATCCCGTCACACGGCGTCACGGTCGCGACAAACGTATAACCCCTTCCGGGCACATTCATCACATATGTGACGCCTGGATCGCCATCGGCAAACGCTTTACGCAGTGCGACGAGATGAAAGCGAAGGCTCCCTTCTTCGACGACCGTATCGCGCCATACTTCTGCGAGAAGATCGCGCGCGCTGATGACGCTTCCGGCACGACGCACGAGCGCAATCAGAATGTCGAGCGCGCGACTACCCAGCTTGACCTGCTTGCCATGACAGACAAGCAATCGTTTATCCGGAAACAGGAAAAACGGCCCGAACGAAAAGTTCGTCGTAACTGAATGCGATGCCGTCGTTCCAAATTTCGATAAGCTGGCAAACAAGTATCGTCTCGCTCGAAGTCGTGGTTTCCACCGATTCTATCTGAGCGATACGCTAAACCGAATCTTTCAAATCACTAAACACGAGAAACTGAAACTTTGGCATTCAGGCACTCGTAACGGGACTGATTCGGTACGCGCGCTATATTGCTTTGAGGGTACGACACCGCACGTCGGGGAATGTATCGACCTGACGGTTGAGCAGCATGAAGAGCCGCGCAATTTGTCCGTTGAATAGTGAAAAATGAAGATTGACGACGAGTGGATTTGGCAATCCTCTTGAATCGAATGTACCTGTTACGGCGCCAACCACCGTCGTCACCCGATAGTGCTGAGACATCTGCAGAACTTCGATTCTCAGGTTATCGGCAATGACTTCTCTGGCGATCCAGGCTTCGATTGCGGGGCGTCCCCAAAAATCACGAAGCTGATCATTGACGAGCGCATCGTCTCTGAAGAGCGCCGCCATAGCACCGGCATCGGCGTTATTGAGCGCCAGCAGAAATGAAGCGATCACTCGCGCGTCTTGTTGTGCGGTCTTCCTTATTCGGTTTGCCCGATCACGCATCCCGTTTTCCTTAGGGGATCAACGAGCGCAAATGTTCGTCGATCCTGCCGCTTTTTGTTTGCTATTTGTTGTTAGCGGCTGTTAGCGCTTGCGATAAGTCCATAGTGTTTTGCCTATAACGCTGCTTAATCAACTATAAACCAGCGTCGAATCGACTTCGCGAGGAAAACGTCTTCATGGAATCGACCATGCGCAATCACTCAGGCTTCCCGTCGGAAGAGGTTATGGACACGCTGTCAGCAGGATTCACGACAAGCTACGCCGCCGTCATGACCTTCATCGCCGTTGCGAAGGAAGAAAGTTTCGCCAAAGCGGGGGATCGTCTCGGTATTGGACGATCATCCGTTAGCCGGAACATACAGAAACTGGAACAGCAGCTCGGAACCAAGCTCTTTTCGCGTACCACTCGCAGCGTCGGGCTGACGGCTGAAGGGGAGATCTTTTACGAATCGTGCAAGCCGGGTATCGACGGCATCCTGAACGCGATCGAGCGAATGCGCGATCTGCGCGGCGGGCCGCCGCGTGGACTATTGCGGATCAGTTCGACCGTAGGATTCGGAAGAAAAGTCGTCGCGCCGCTGTTGAGCCGGTTTCGGGGCTTGTACCCTGAGGTCTCGATCGACCTGATGCTGTGCGATAGCCCAGCCAACTTTACGAGCGACGGTATCGACATCGCATTCAGGAATGGTCGGGTGGACGACAGCCAGATCATTGCCCGCCGCATCATTCCCATGCACATGCTTCTCTGCGCTTCTCCGGAGTACGTACTGGAGAACGGATTGCCGATGAAAATCGAGGATCTGCCACGGCATCGTGCGATCAATTTCCGTTTCTCGTCCGGCAGAATCTACGAATGGGAATTCAGGGTGGCAGGCGAACTGATCAAACACGCCCCATCCGCCCATCTGACCTTCAACGACGCGGATCTCGTACTCAATGCAGTCCTCGATGGTCAGGGCATCGCGCAAGTGGCCGGCTACCAGGCCTGCGATCACATTGCGAGGGGCAGACTGATTTCCTGCATGGATCAATATGCACCGGACGATCGAAGCCATTTTCTGTGCTATCTCAGCAAACAGCACATGCCGTCTCGCATGCGGCTCTTTATCGACTTCATGCTCGAGCAGATAAGAATGCTCAACCTTCAGTGCGCGGTGGACGACACTGCGACGAGCACGTCGCACAGGAGCGCACAATGAGACCTTATATCGCCGCGTTCACTGCGATCATTCTCTGGTCGGCATTTGCAACGCTGAGCATGCCACTGCGACATCTTCCTCCGTTGCTGATCACGGGGCTCGCACTGCTAGCCGGAAGTCTCGTCACGCTCCGGCATATCAGCGCATGGAGAGTCAGATGGTCCACGTTCATCTTCGGGTCCGGTTGCCTTTTCCTCTATCACTTTTGTTTGCTGAAATCTTTCACGTATGGGTCGGTTCCCGTTGCCAACCTGATCAACTACACGTGGCCTTTCCTGCTCGTCCTCATGTCGAGTGTCTGCAACGGACGCAAGAGAGGATGCTTTGCCGAACTGACTTGCTGCGCAATCGGCTTCATCGGTTGTGCGGTGCTCGTGCTGCAACCCATGACGAATGGCACGTTCGAAGCGCGCAATTCGATCGGATATGGTTTCGCCGCTGCGGCCGCTGTAGTCTGGGCGGGCTATACGTTCCTCACACCAAGGTTCGAAGCGCATAGTGCGTGGGCTGTCGGCGGGTTCTGCGCTGCAAGCGGCCTTGCTGCGCTTGCCGTGCACGCCCTGGCCGGTCCGTCTGTCGAACTGTCCGCTCGCGATGTTGCGTGGATCGCGGCAATCGGCGTGGGACCGCTGGGGATAGCGTTTGTCGCATGGAATCACGCCTCCAGATTCTGCGATCCGGGGCTTCTCGGTTCGATATCGTATCTGTGCCCGCCGCTCTCTCTGGTGATACTGCGGATCGCCGATCCGACAGCCGTGATCGACTGGATGACTTTGGGCATTTCGATGCTGATGAGCGTATGCGGGATATTCATGTCACAACATTGGCGACGTGGGGCATTGAGTAGTTAGCCGATCTATCGTGGCCGTCAATCGTTTCCACGATAGGGACCCTCGAAAGTTGCTCCCTCACGACGGCCATCAATGCTTCGTCCATGCCACCTTCGAAGAGTGCGTGGAGCATTCCGATCAGAATGGAAGCCAGTGCGTGGCTGATCGTTTCCTGCCGTGCCGCGCGTATCTCATCGATGCTTGAGATCATGTCGAGCGTTGCCTGATGCAGGCGTGCAGAACCCTCATAGAGCAACGCAGCCTTCCCGATCTGTGCCCAGACGGCATGAATCGCGTGAACTTCACGCGTGCGTACGGCATTCGCGGCAAGGAAGGCATTCGCCAGTGCGTCAATCATTGCTTCAGGATGTCCCCCGTGCGTATCGCGACATGCGATCTCCAGAAAATACACGACATGATCGACGTGACGACGCACCATCGCGCCCATCAGTTCGTCCTTATTCGCGAAGTACTGGTAAATCGTCCCCACTGCAAAGCCGGATCGCTTTGCGACTCGGGTCGTCGTCAGCGCTCGCGGTCCGTCCGCCGTGACGATCTGCACGGCGGCCTCGAGCACGGCTTCGATTGTGTTTGCAGCGCGTGACTGGCGCGGCAATTTGCGAGGCCGCGGAGCGACGATGCCACTAAAGTCCGCATCGTTTGGGGCCTGGCGTCGAGCGTTCATCATCCCATCAGTGTGTAAAGCGGTGGAGCGATTCGCCGGTCGCGATTGTTCTAACCGGAACCGGCCCATTGATGTCGCGACAGTACGATGAAAGTGCATACATGTAATGTGCCAGTTTGCGATTCGCAAACTGGTCCACTTTCTCTATCACGTTCTCCGATGTCACAAAGTCCGCGCATGAAACGTCTTGGCTATGAGGGAATGGATTTCCTATTTGCGTATTGCCGCACTTTTTAGCGTCAATAACACGCAATCTCACTACTGCCACACGCTCCAGCTATAGACTCTGCAAATGTTATGAACGATCGGTGTGACGCCCTGGCGGGTACGAATAGACGCGAAAGGTCGACCATCGTTTGGTCCCTGCCTTTGGGCACACCCGATCCCAAAGAAGGCTTGCAGCGTTGGCTCTACGAAGCGTTGAGGCTGGCGATCGTCAGTGGCCGCCTGCCCGGCGACAGCGTGCTGCCGGGCACCCGTACATTGGCGCAGCAATACAACCTCGCGAGAGGCACGGTTGCGGCCGCGTACGAGCAATTGTTGTCCGAGGGCTATCTGGTAACGCGTACGGGAAGCGGCACACGGGTCAGCGCGGTATTGCCGGACCAACGGCATCCTGCCAAACCGATACCTGCATCATCAACTGCTGCAAATGCAGGCTTTGCGCGCGAATCGCACGCGCCCTGGATTAAACGGCTCAAGGAAAACGATCCACCATTTCCGCTCTCAGGCGCGAACGCGTTGCCGCAGCCTTTCTTCCCGCACCGCGGCGATATACGCCTCTTTCCCATCGATCTGTGGCGACAGTTGCATGTGCGGCAATTGCGGCCCTCGCGTCTGCTCACACTCAATGACACGAGTCCTGCCGGATTGCCGGCGCTGCGAGCGGCGATAGCCGACCACCTCGCCATTGCGCGTGGCGTGCGAGTGCCACTGGAACAGATCGTCGTCATCGGTAGCGTGCAACACGCATTGGACCTTTGCATGCGGTTGCTGACGGGGCCGGGCGACACCGTGTGGATGGAAGACCCCGGCTACGTGGGCGCGCGTCAGATCATGCACGCGAGCGGCGCGCACGTGGTCGATGTTCCCGTCGATCAAGACGGTCTGCGCGTGCACGACGGCATACGCGACGCGCCTTCGGCCGCACTCGTCTATGTGACGCCGACGCGTCATGCGCCGCTCGGCGTGCCATTGTCGAACGAACGGCGTGCCGCGCTGCTCCGCTGGGCCGCCGCGAACGGCACGATCATTTTCGAAGATGACTACGACAGCGAGTATTGCTTTCGCTCGCATCCGCTGCCGGCGTTGCGGAGTCTTCCCGGTGCCGATCAGCACGTCGTATTGGCGGGAACATTCAGCAAGCTGATGTTTCCGTCGCTACGGCTCGCCTATGCGGTACTGCCGCCGCGTCTGGTCGAGCCTTTCGTTCGCGCGGCGTCCCTCACCGTCCGGAGCGCGAGCGGTTTGACGCAAGCCGTTCTTGCGGACTTTCTTGGCGAAGGCCATTTCGACCGGCACGTGCGCCGCACGCGGAAAATCTATGCGCGCCGCGCCCATGTGTTCGAGCGCGCGGCACAGAAGCACTGGCAAGATCTGATCGAAGTTCAGCCGGCCATTGCCGGCCTCGACGTCGTTGGCCGGCTGCTTTCGGTCGACGAGCATACAGCCGTGCAAAAGCTGAAAGCCGCGGGCATCGATGCGGCGCCGTTGGGCAGATACACGCAGCGCCATCGCCATCAACCTGGCCTCGTGATGGGTTTCGCGCCTTTTAATGAGGAAGAGATCGACCGGGCGGCACAACAGGTCGCCGCTGTCTTGCGCGAGGCGGCATGACATGAGCGACCCGCCCGCGAAGCCACACGGAATGAGCGAACGCGCCGACGAAGTATCAGTCGCATTCCTGATGCTGCTCGAACGCCTGTCGCCAGAAGCGCGCGCGGCATTCCTGCTGCACGAGATCTTTGGCGCGGACTATCGAGAGGTCGCTGCGGTAATCGGCAAGTCGGAAGCCGAATGCCGGCGACTGGTCATTCATGCCAGAGCACAGCTGCGTGATGAGCGGCTGCGTTAAGCTCGAATCGACGCAGTCGCTCGGTCTGCTTACTGCAGCGTATATCCGTTATCGACGATCAGATCCTGGCCATAGATACCGCGTGACGCGGGCGAGAGCAGGAACATGATCGCGTCCGCAATGGCGGCGGGTTCAAGGAAGCGACCGGGAAGCAAACGCTGATTGACGCGCTCCGCAACCGCGGAAAGTTGCGCTTGCGGCAATCCCAGGCTGGACCAGATCGCCGTCGCGGTTGGACCGGGCGACACGATATTGATTCTGGTGCCGTCAGTTGCGAGTTCGACTGCGAGCGTCCTTGCGTGTGCCTTGAGCGCGGTCTTCGAGGCGATATACGCGGCGAGTCCCGGAAACGTGACCTGTGACAGAAACGTCCCGATGAAAACGACCGATGCGGACTTTCCCAACTGCTCTCTCATGATCGACAACGTGTTCAGCGCACCAGCGCCGTTCACGGCCCATTGCCGCTCGAAGGCGGATACTTCCAGGCCATTGGCCAGCTCAGCAATACCCGCATTGGGGACCAGAAAGTCGACCGAGCCCATCTGACGGGCATGTTCAGAAAGCGCCGCGAGATCGCCGCTTTGCGTGACATCCCCTTTTACCCATTTGAGCGTGTCACCATATCTGGACTGCAACGAATCCAGTTCACCCATCGTGCGACTCATCGCCAGCACGCGAGCCCCGCTCGCCAGCAGACGATCAACCGTCGCAAGACCAATACCGGCACTTGCACCCGTCACGACAGCAAGGCGATTCTCAAATCCTTCAAACATGGTTCTTTCCTTTTCGTTCGTCGATTAAGTTCTCTTGTCGTTGGGCCCGTAGCGCAAGCCGTCACGACCCACTTCATATAACAAGGATCGGGCCAGCATAAGAACACTTTGTTTTCAGCGAGTTGACAACACGCGATGTCGAACTGACCCGAAACGATTCGACTACTTCAGCAGTCTTATCGACAACGAAAGGAAATGAATTGCGCTATGCGGAGAGGGCGAGCTGTTCCGCAAGGAAGTCGATAAATATCCTCGCGCGAGTAGGCACGCTTCGACCGAAAGCATGAAGCGCCTGCACAGGCACTGAACTCAATGGCACATCAGGCAACACGACATGCAAGCGGCCTGCGTCAAGATCGCGCTGCACCGTCGTTCGCAGAATCTGCGCGATACCCAGCCCGTTCACGGCGGCTATTCGCAGTGCGTCGCCGCTGTCAGCGTCGAATGATCCGTCAATTGCGAGCGTAGTTCCGTTGGCAAAGGTGATGGGAATTACGCGTCCATTGAGCCGGTAGCGCACATGGCGACGCACGGCGAGATCGTCAATGGTTCGCGGTGTCCCAGCCGCCCGCAGATAGGCTGGAGAAGCCACCAGCACGAGCGGCAGACTGACCATCGGAAGCACATACAATCCGCTGTCCACCACATGCCCAACCCTGATGGCGATATCGAAGCCCTCGCGGATAACATCGACATGGCGATCGCTTACGCTCACCTCCAGCGCCAGTTCCGGATTACGCGCCATCAACTGCCGCGTAACCGGATCGAGCAGCGCCCGCCCGAGATCGCCTGGCAAACTCACGCGCAATGTGCCGACGGCTGTCGCGGGCGTCGCCAGAACTTCATCCGCTTCGTCGAGACCGCGCATGAGCGGTGCGATGCGCTCGTAGTACGTTTGCCCTTCGCTCGTGAGAACAAACGCTCGCGTGGAACGCTGAAACAGCGTGACACCGAGCCGCTTTTCCAGACGCGCGACGCTCTTCGACACCGCGGACGGTGTCGTTCCGAGCGAACGCGCGGCGGCCGTAAATGAGCCTGCTTCAACGGACCGCACGAACGCGGGCAGACCACTAAATCTTTCGACTGACATTGATGACTGATTGGCAAAACTGATAGTGCCGCTGTTGGACTGGAGCGCACTCGCGCGTCACGCTAGATTGGCGAGGTACGCCAGACTGGCGGAAACAACGGAGATTGAATTGAACCGGCTCGAAAATAAAGTCGCTGTCGTGACGGGCGGCAACAGCGGGATTGGCTTAGCCACGGCAAAGCTGTTCGTGGCGGAAGGTGCCAGCGTCGTGATAGTTGGGCGTCGATCCGATGCCGTCGATGCGGCAGCGGCAGAACTCGGCGGTCGCGCAATCGGACTGACAGGCGACATGGCTGACCCGAAGACGCATGATCGTGTGGCATCCCTGGTTGCCGAACGGTTTGGCGGAGCCGACATTTATGTCGCGAACGCGGGCACCAACACGATCGCTTCGTCCGATAACGTCAGCAATGAATCGTACGACGCGCATTTCGCCACCAATACGAAAGCCGTGTTTTTCGGCGTTCAGAAAATCGCACCACAGATGCGCGATGGTGGTGCCATTCTTTTGACGAGTTCGATTGCAAGTTCCAAAGTATTCGACGGACACGCGGTCTATGCGGGCACAAAAGCCGCCATCGAAGCATTCGCGCGCAGTTGGACGCTCGAATTCAAGTCGCGCGGCATTCGGGTCAACGTGATGAGTCCCGGTCCTGTCGACACGCCGATCCTGTCCAAGCTCGGCATTGAATCCGCCGACCGGCCCGCATTCGAGGCAACCGTTGCGAACAGTATTCCGCTCGGTCGTCTCGGCCGGCCAGAAGAACTCGCTCGCGCAGCGCTTTTTCTCGTCAGCGCAGAAGGCAGCTTCGTGAACGGCATCAATCTGAATGTGGATGGCGGAATGTCGTTGACGTGACCATCCGCCATTTCATGGCCTCATGCTCATTGCGCCGTCCGGTGATATTTCGCAACATAGCGCGCCTGTGCGACTACTTTTCCGTGCATCTGATAAGCGACGAGCGCCGGGCTTGACGCCGCTTTCACATCGATACTCGACACGCTCAACGCCGATGCTGTGACGATGTATCGATGTGATGTACCTTGAGGCGGGCAAGGTCCGCCGTATTTCGACTCGCCGAAATCCGTCAATGTTTCCATTGCACCTGTCGGCAACAATTTCGAATTGCCTGAAGCGCCCTTTTCGATCGATGATTCCGACGCCGGTATATTGACGACTTCCCAATGCGTCCAGCCCAGTCCGCCCGTTGGCGCATCGGGATCATGAATCGTCACGACAATGCTCTTCGCTGCGGGCGGAACGTGGGACCACGAGATATGCGGCGAAATGTTATCGCCGTGACATCCAAATCCGCCGTACACCTGTTCGTTCACGAACTGTCCACGCGTCAGGCCATCCACCTTGACCGTGAACGGCTCGGCGACAGCCATCGCCGGCATGATCGCCAATAGCACCGGTAAGCAGAACGTTGCCAGCAACAAAACGTTGGATCTCATGGTGCGCTCCAATGAAAAGACAGAAAGTGCAACATGCGTTCGCCGCCCTCGCCACTACGGCTCGGGCGGCACTAACGGCTTAGCTGAAAGACGCTTGCGGATTGCCCGCTGCCAATGCCTCTGCGCGATTCGGCGCCGGCGGATAGATCCACTGCGTGTTGATCATCTGCTTGCGCGCCTTCCCTTCGGCGTGCGTCAGCTTGATCTGTCGGTCCCAGCCTTCCGAATAGACGGCACCCCATTCGCCGAGATCGACGCAAGTGGCATAGAACGGCTGTCGATACGTCAGCGTCGGCACGCCGAGCAGATCCGCAGCGACGTTGTGTCCGCCGAATTGGCCCATCACGATGGCGTGCTGACAGGACATCAGCGCGTAGCGGCCGCTGTCGTCGGTCAACGCTTTCGCGACGTCACCCGCGACGAATACATTGGGCGCTTCGGGCACGCGCAAATCCGGCGCCACTTCGACGCGTCCGAGCGGGTCGAGATTCGACGACACCTGCGCGGCCAGCGGGCTCGCGCGCATGCCGCCCGCCCAGATCACCGTGCTCGCTTCGATGCGTTGGCCCGACGCCGTGCGAACGCCACCAGCATCGACGGACACCACGCCCGATCCCAGCACAGCCTCGACGCCGAGCGATTCAAAGGCTTCGGCGACGAACGGGCGGGGATTCGGTCCGAGATCCGGACCGATTGCATCTTGCGTGCCGATCACCACGACGCGAATCGCCGCGTCCGCGCCAAACTTCTCGCGCAGCCGCTTCGGCAGCTCCGTTGCGACTTCGATGCCCGTGAAGCCGCAGCCAACCACGGCGACGGTATTGCGGGCCGGTGAAGCGGGCAGCTTCGCCAGCTTGTCGAGATGGTTATCGAGTTCCACTGCGTCCTCGATACGGTCCACCGAGAACGCGTGCTCCAGACCCGGAACAGGCGGCCTGCTGAGTTTGCTGCCGCTCGTCAGCAGCAGGCGGTCGTACGCGAGCGAGCGCTTTTGTCCGTTGGCCGACACGACGCTCACGGTCCTGTCCTCAACCGAAATGCCGTCGACGCTGCCTTCGACATATTTCACACCAATGGCATCGAGTAGCGGCAGCAGCGGCGCAGCCATCTTCTGCGGCTCGGCCTCGTACATACGGGGGCGGATCTGCAGTTCGGGCTTCGGCGAAATCAACGTGATTTCAACGTCGCTGCTTCTGACACCTGCGCCATCGAGCACGCGAGCGGCGCCTAGCGCGCCCCACACGCCGGCAAAGCCAGCACCCACAATCAGGATCTTCTGCGACATGATATTGCCTTCGTTTAGAGAGTTGCGAAGTCGACGACAGGCGCAGAAACGCTTGCGGAAAGCGTTGGCGAATGCGCCTGATCGACGTTGGAGACATTGCTCGTGCGACCATCGTCGAGACGGATTGTAGGTTTGGAGATCGAACGCCAGAAGCACCGCGAACGCGTTCACCATGTTGCCTGCACGACAACAATAGGCAGTGAACCGAGAAGGGATTTTGCAGAGAGGTAAAGCAGGGGCAGGGGCAGGAGCAGGGACCGCCAGGAAGGCTAGCGCGCGAACTCCGTCGTCTTCGCCGCCTCAGCCAGATAATCGACGAACGAAGCGATGCGCGCCGATATCGCCGTGTTGCGATAGTAGACGGCATTGATCGGTTGCCGCACATCCTGCGTCTGCCGCGCAAAAAGCTGGACGAGCCGGCCTTCGCGACGGTCGCGGCCCGTCATGAAGTCGGACAGGCAAACGATGCCCGCGCTCTCCAGCGCCAGTTGCCGCAGCGTTTCGCCGCTCGACGACGAGATGGCCGGCTCGATCCGATACAGCTCATTGTCCGGCCCGACCAGCGGCCAGACGTTGAGCGACTCGGGCTGCGTAAATCCCAGCAGCGAGTGCTTCGCGAGGTCGTCCACGCGTTTCGGATGACCATACGCCTTAAGGTATTCGGGCGTGGCCAGCACCCGTATGCGACTGCTGCCCACCGGCCGGCTATGCAGCGTCGAATCTTTGAGCCGTCCAATCCGGATCGCGACGTCGGTGCGGCGTTCGAGAAGATCGATGATGCCTTCGTTGCTGTTCAGTTCCAGTTCGACCTGCGGATAGCGCGCGCGATAACCCGCGATGAGCGGCACGATCACATGCAGCATGAACGGCGTGGCCGCATCGACGCGCAACCGTCCGGAAGGCCGCTCGCGGCGCGCGGCGAGTTGCTCTTCGGCGTTCTCGACTGCATCGATGATCTCGCGCGCGTTTTGCAGAAAGGCCTTGCCCTCCTCCGTCAGTTCGAGGCGCCGTGTGGTCCGGCGCAGCAGCGTGGTTTGCAGCTTTTCCTCGAGTCGTCCCAAGGTCCGGCTCGCACCCGACACGGTCTGCTCCAGTTGCTCGGCAGCGGCCGTGATCGAGCCCGTGTCGACTACGGCCGCGAAGGTTTGCAGTTCATCGAGAGTAACTTTCATACTTGATCTGAAATCAAAAGTGTTTCCTTTATAGACCAGTTTTTCTGCAAAAGTAAAGCCGGCACACTTCGTCCATCCGTTAAAGCCTTTCAATCATGCTTCCTGGTAGACGACCATGCCACTTGCCCTCTTCGCGCTGACGCTCAGCGCCTTTGCAATCGGGACGACCGAGTTCGTCATCGTTGGACTCATCCCGACGATCGCCGCCGATCTCGGTGTCACGCTCCCCTCCGCGGGTCTGCTCGTCAGTCTTTATGCGTTGAGCGTCGCCATCGGCGCGCCGCTGTTGACCGCGCTGACAGGGCGCGTGCCGCGCAAGACCTTGCTGATCGCGCTAATGGCGCTCTTCACGATCGGCAATCTGGTCGCGTGGCGCGCGCCTTCGTATGAATCGCTTGTCGTGGCGCGCATTCTGACGGGGCTCGCGCACGGCGTGTTCTTCTCGGTCGGCTCGATCATTGCGACAACGCTCGTGCCGAAAGAGAAATCCGCCAGCGCCATCGCCACGATGTTCAGCGGCATGACCGTCGCGTTCGTCGCGGGCATTCCGCTTGGCACGTTCATCGGCCAGCATTTCGGCTGGCGCGCGACGTTTCTCGTCGTCGCGCTGTTCGGCTTCGTCGCGATGCTCGGCGCGTTGTTCTTCATGCCGAACAACCTGCCGCACAAGCGGCCCGCTCCGCTCAGCCAGCAGGCTCGCGTGATCGTCCATCCGCGCCTCTTGCTCGTGTATGCGATGACGGCCGTCGGTTATGGTGGCTCGCTGATCGCGTTCACGTTCATGGCGCCGATTCTCGAACAGATCACGGGATTCACGCCGTCGCAGGTCAGCATGGTGCTCGTCGCGTATGGCGTTTCCGTCGCGGCAGGCAACGTGTGGGGCGGCAAGCTCGCCGACGCGCAAGGACCTGTGAAGGCGCTGAAGCGGATATTCCTGCTGCTCGCTGCCGTGCTGCTGGTGTTCACGTTCACATCGCACAACGCGTGGCTCGCCGTGCTGACCATGCTCGCGTGGGGTGCTGTCGCGTTCGGCAACGTGCCCGGCCTTCAGGTCTATGTCGTCAAGCAGGCGCAGCAGTTCGCGCCGCAAGCAACGGATGTCGCGTCGGGCTTCAACATCGCCGCGTTCAACCTTGGCGTGGCGGGCGGCTCGTCGCTGGGCGGCGTGATCGTCGCGCATCTGGGGCTGGGCCACACGCCGTGGATCGCCGCTGCCGTAACCGTGCTGGCGTTCGGGTTGACGGCGTGGAGCGGCCGCCTCGACCGCCGCGCAGGACTCGCCGGGCGCACGGCCGAAGCCGTCGCGGTGACTCATTGAATTCGAATCGAATCCGCACGGGGTACGTCAGGTCTGACTCTTGACTAGAAATCAAGTTTCTTTCCCGTTTCAAGCAGTTTTTCGAACGAATCGAACGGGGCAGAATGAACCTTGTTCATCGCCAGGCAAATCTATCAATCTGGGGGTATCACCATGAATCACATTCCGGCATTCGGTCTCGGCACGTTTCGGCTGCAAGGGCAGGTTGTCATCGATTCGGTGCGCAACGGCCTCGAACTGGGCTATCGCACCATCGACACCGCGCAGATCTACGGCAATGAAGCGGAAGTCGGCGAAGTGATCGCCGCATCGGGCGTCGCGCGCGACGAACTGTTTCTGACGACGAAGATCTGGGTCGACAACTACTCGCGCAACAAACTCGTTCCGAGCCTGAAAGACAGCCTGACGAAGCTGCGTACCGATCAGGTCGACCTGACGCTGATTCACTGGCCCGCGCCGGACAACGGCGTGCCGCTCGAAGAATTCATGAGCGCACTCGCGGATGCGAAGGCGCAAGGACTCACGCGCCAGATCGGTATTTCGAACTTCAACATCGAGCTGACGAAGCAGGCCATTGCGCTGGTCGGCAAAGACAACATTGCGACCAATCAGATCGAGCTGAGCCCGTATCTGCAGAACCGCAAGCTCGTCGAATTCCTCGGCGAACAAGACATTCATGTCACGTCGTACATGACGCTCGCCTACGGCAAGGTGCTGAAGGACCCCGTTATCGGCGCGATCGCCAAACGGCACGAAGCCACGCCGGCGCAAGTCGCGCTCGCCTGGGCGCTGCAACTGGGCTATTCGGTGATTCCGTCATCGACGAAGCGCGAGAACCTCGCCAGCAACCTGCTCGCGCAACAGCTCCCGCTGTCGGCCGACGACATGGCGCAGATCGCCGCGCTCGAACGCAATGGCCGCGAAGTCAGCCCCGCCGGTCTCGCGCCGGTCTGGGACTAACGAGAAACCACGATCGCGGCGAACATGCCGCGAGCGACGCAAGGAATCGCATCATGAAGAACGACCCGCTTTTCGAACCCCTCACGCTCGGCGCCCTCACCCTTCCTAACCGGATCGTGATGCCGCCGATGACGCGCTCGCGCGCCAGCCAGCCCGGCGACGAAGCCAACGATCTGATGGCCGCCTACTACGCGCAACGCGCAAGCGCCGGCCTGATCGTCAGCGAAGGCACCTACATTTCGCCGCTCGCGAAGGGCTATGCGTGGACGCCCGGCATTCATACGCAGGCGCAGATCGACGGCTGGCGCAAGGTCACGACGGCTGTCCACGAAGCGGGCGGACGCATCTTCGCGCAGCTGTGGCATGTCGGCCGGTTGAGCCATACGAGCCTGCTCGGCGGCGAACAGCCGGTGTCGTCATCTGCGCTTCAGGCGAAGGGCGTCAACGTGTTCATCGCAAGCGCCGACGGCAGCAACGTGCCGGGCTTCGTGCAGGCATCGGCCCCACGCGCGCTGAGCACGGCGGAAATCGCCGAAGTGGTCGGGCAGTATCGGGACGCGGCCCGCAACGCGATGCTGGCAGGCTTCGATGGCGTCGAGCTGCATGCGGCCAACGGCTATCTGGTCAATCAGTTCATCGACTCCGGAGCGAACAATCGCACCGATGAATACGGCGGCTCGCTGGAGAATCGCCTGCGGTTTCTGGACGAAGTCACGCGCGCGCTGATCGACGGCACGGGCGACGCGCAGCGCGTCGGCATCCGCCTTGCGCCGCTGACCACGCTCAACGGATGCGTCGATGCAGACCCCGAAACGACCTACATCGCAGCCGCGAAGCTGCTCGGTGAAATCGGCGTTGCGTATATCCATATCGCGGAAGCCGATTGGGACGATGCGCCGCATATGCCCGTCGAATTCAAGCAGCGCATCCGGCAAGCCTATTCGGGCACGCTGATCTATGCGGGCAAATACACGGCGGATCGCGCTCGCGAAGCCATCGCCGCGGGTTGGGCCGATCTCATTGCATTCGGCCGCCCTTTCGTTGCAAATCCCGATCTGCCGCAGCGCCTGCAAAGCGGGGCCGATCTTGCCACGCATCATCGCGAAACACTGTTTGGCGGTGGCGCTCAGGGGCTCACGGATTACCCGGCTCTCACGGGCACGAACGACTGACGAACGGTCCGCGATCGGCGACAACGCACCGACGCCGCGCGTTTAATGCTCACAGGAAAGAATATGGCAAGCGTTAGCGTATCGATAGACATTGCAGTATCAGCGGAAATCGTGTGGCCCGTGGTCGGCGACTTCGACGGATTGCCGGGCTGGCTCGAACTCATTCGCGCGTCGCGGCTGTCGGACGGCGGACGGGTTCGCCATCTCGAAGCGGTCAATGGTTCGTCGATCGTCGAAAGGCTGCTCGATCACAGCGATCAGAACCTGCAATACCTTTACACGATCCTCGAAGGCCCGGACCCCGTGACGGATTACACCGCGTCGATGTCGTTGCGCAGGATCGACGCGCATCACACCACGGTGACATGGGCGAGCCGCTTCGAGCCAAACGACCCGAACGAGGCCGAGTCGCTCACCGCCCATTATCGGAGTCTGTACCTGGCGGGCCTGACGCGCCTCAAGGCGGTTCTGGAAACTCAGGGCCGCTGACCCGCGCTGAACCTGTACGTGCCATTTTGAACGGCGCGTGCGTTTTACGAAACGCGGCATCCGTCGTACCAGTACGTTGCGTAGCTACTGCGGCGCCCTGCTTTCTTGGGCTCCGCAGTAACCGCAACATTCGCCATGACTGGTCAACGGAGATTTACATGTCAGCAAACACCATTGCAGCTTACCTGGCTCAAACGCTCGCGGCAGCGGGCGTCGAACGCATCTGGGGCGTGACGGGCGACAGCCTGAATGGCCTCGCCTACGCGCTCGACAAGGTCGGCGGCATCCGCTGGATGCATACGCGCCACGAAGAGTCCGCGGCGTTCGCGGCGGGCGCCGATGCAGCATCCACCGGCCAGCTCGCCGTGTGCGCGGGCAGTTGCGGCCCGGGTAATCTGCATCTGATCAATGGTCTGTTCGACTGTCATCGCAATCACCAGCCCGTGCTCGCGATCGCCGCGCATATTCCGTCGACGGAGATCGGCCTCGGCTACTTCCAGGAAACGCATCCCCAAGAGTTGTTCAAGGAGTGCAGCCATTACGTGGAGCTCGTGTCGTCCGCCGGGCAGTTTCCGCGCGTCCTCGCGCGCGCGATGCGAACGGCCATCGAGGAGCGCGGCGTCGCTGTGATCGTGTTGCCAGGCGACGTCGCATTGGGCGACGGCCCCGATGAAGCACCGACGTGGACGGAAAGCGCGCCGCCGCGCATCGTGCCTGCGGAGGCCGATCTGGAGCGTCTTGCGACGCTGTTGAATGGGTCGGATGCCGTCACGATCATGTGCGGCAGCGGCACGCAGGGCGCGCACGATGAAGTCGTGGCGCTTGCCGATACGCTCGGCGCGCCTGTCGTGCATGCGTTGCGCGGCAAGCAGTTCGTCGAATACGACAATCCTTTCGACGTCGGCATGACGGGGCTGATCGGTTTCAGCTCGGGCTATCACGCGATGATGTCGTGCGACACGCTACTGCTGCTCGGCTGCGATTTTCCGTATCGCCCGTTCTACCCGTCGCACGCGAAGATCGTCCAGATCGACTGGAAGGGGTCGCAACTCGGTCATCGCGCGCCGCTGACGTTGGGTCTCGTAGGCACGATCAAGGAGACGATCTCGGCGACGCTGCCCAGGCTTCAGCGCAAGCAGGACCGCGGCTTCATCGACACAGCGCGCAAGCATTACGCCGCCGCGCGCAAGAGCCTCGACGACCTCGCGACGCCTTCGCCCGCAGGCAAACCGGTGCATCCGCAGTACCTCACGCGCATGATCGACGAGATCGCAAGCGAGGATGCCATCTTCACCGCCGATGTCGGCACGCCGACCGTGTGGTCGGCACGCTATCTGACGATGAACGGCAAGCGTCAGTTGCACGGTTCGTTCAATCATGGATCGATGGCGAATGCGATGCCGCAGGCGCTCGGCGCGCAGGGCGCGCATCCGGGCCGCCAGGTCGTGTCGCTTTCGGGTGACGGCGGCCTGTCGATGCTGCTCGGCGATCTGCTGACCGCGCGTCAGCTCGGGCTGCCTATCAAGGTCGTGGTGTTCAACAATAGCGTGCTGGGTTTTGTTTCGATGGAGCTGAAGGCGAGTGGCTATCTCGACACGAATGTCGATCTGAGCAAGACTGACTTTGCAGCGATTGCGAAAGGCGCGGGCATCTTTAGCATTCGCGTCGAAGATTCGGAACAGGTTGCCGGGGCGTTGAAGGCAGCCTTCGCGCATGATGGTCCTGCCGTCGTCGATGTCGTGACGGCGAAACAGGAACTCGCGATGCCGCCGAAGATCGAGCTTGAACAGGCCAAGGGTTTTAGTCTGTACATGATGCGCGCCATTCTGAATGGCCGTGGCGACGAAATCGTGGATCTCGTGCAGACGAATTTCCGTTGATGCATGGGCCTTCGGTGCGCCGCCATTCGTACTTTGAGGATGGCGGCCGCCGAAGTCCGGCATTGATTCCGTCAGATCGCAATTTCGCGTGTGACGCGCACTTCCGTTAATAGCGCTCCTCCAATCTCGACCACTTTGGCAGAGCCGTCGCGCTCGAATCCTCCCTGAGTGTAGAAGGAACACGCTGCTGCGTTTTCTTTCAACACCCACAGCGCGACAGTACCGTAGCCTTTTGCACGAAGCCTCTCGCAAGCCGCATGAATCAGCGCAGTGCCGATGCCGCGACTCCAGAACTCCGACGCAACGTAAATCGCCTCGATCTCCGCACAGCGCGAGTCAAGGTCTTCGTCACGCGAGGGACCGAACGCAACCCAGCCGACCACGACATCGTTCATCAAAGCAACCATCACGCACGGCGCTCCCGCTAACAGCGCCTTGCGCCATTTTTCCGCTCTTGCGTTTTTGTCGAGATTCGCCAGGTATTCGATTGGTAACAATTCCTTGTATGCGTCCCGCCAGGCCGCGATATGAACCTTCGCTATTCCTTGTGCGTCATCGATTGACGCAAGCCTTATATTCACACTCTGCGATAACCCCGCGCCATCATTCAAATCCCACCTCCTGTCGTTTTCCACCGGTTTCCGGACGCATGAGCGACGGCCCCGTCGTGGGCATATCAGCACACTCTACTTGATGATGTTGCCTGGCGTGTTCAACGCGAAGGCATTCCACAGCCCATTGGCGCCCCATTTCGCGATCGGCTTCATGTTCGATCGAATACCTGCTGCATCCGCCGGGTTCGCCATGCAATTCATGGAGTGTGTCAATTGAGTCATTCGCAAGCGCGCATCGCAAGCCGCGATTCTTCAAGTCCGTCGCTCACGCTTGACGACATCACGATCGTCGACAATTCCCTTCTCAAACGTGCCGTCGGCGCCATGGCGCTCGGCAACGCAATGGAATGGTTCGACTTCGGCGTGTACAGCTACATCGCCGTCACCCTCGGCAAAGTGTTCTTCCCGTCGAGCAGCCCGTCGGCTCAGTTGATCGCGACCTTCGGCACGTTCGCCGCCGCGTTCCTCGTGCGCCCGATCGGCGGCATGGTGTTCGGGCCGCTTGGCGACCGCATCGGCCGACAACGCGTGCTCGCAATGACGATGATCATGATGGCCGTCGGCACCTTCGCGATCGGCCTGATTCCGAGCTATGGTTCGATCGGCATTCTCGCGCCCGCGCTGCTGCTCGTCGCACGTCTCGTGCAGGGCTTCTCGACGGGTGGCGAGTATGGTGGTGCCGCTACCTTTATCGCCGAGTTTGCGACGGATCGCCGCCGCGGCTTCGCGGGGAGCTTCCTCGAGTTCGGCACGCTGGTCGGCTATATCCTCGGTGCAGGCACGGTTGCCGTGCTGACGGCGACGCTGTCGCAGGAAGCGCTGCTGTCGTGGGGCTGGCGTGTGCCGTTCTTCATCGCCGGTCCGTTGGGTCTTGTCGGCCTGTATATCCGCATGAAGCTCGAAGAAACGCCTGCCTTCAAGAAGGAAGCGGAAGCGCGTGAAGCGGATGAGAAGTCGCGTCCGCAGCAGACATTCGTGGAACTGCTCGCGCAGCAATGGAAGCCCTTGCTGCTGTGCGTTGGCCTCGTGCTGATCTTCAACGTCACCGACTACATGGCGCTCTCGTATCTGCCGAGTTATCTGTCGGCGACGCTGCATTTCAACGAGTCGCACGGTCTGTTCCTCGTGCTGCTCGTGATGGTGCTGATGATGCCGATGACGCTCTACGCTGGCCACCTGTCGGACAAGATCGGCCGCAAGCCCGTCATGCTGTTCGGTTGCGTGGGTCTGTTCGTGCTGTCGATTCCGGCGCTGCTGCTGATCCGCATGGGCACGGTGCTGCCCGTGTTCAGCGGCCTGCTGATTCTCGGCGCGCTGCTGTCGACCTTCACGGGCGTGATGCCGTCGTCGCTGCCTGCCCTCTTCCCGACGAAGATCCGTTACGGCGCGCTGGCGATCGGTTTCAACGTGTCGGTGTCGCTGTTCGGCGGTACGACGCCGCTGGTTGCTGCATGGCTCGTAGACAGAACCGGTGACGCGATGATGCCCGCGTACTACCTGATGGGCGCATCGATCATCGGTATCGTCTCGGTGCTCGCGCTGCGCGAGACTTCATGCAAGCCGTTGCTCGGCTCGGGTCCGTGCGTGGCGACACATGCGGAAGCGATGAGCCTGATTCGCGGGGCCAAACGCGCTCACGCTGAGAAGAAACGCCTGGAGCTGGTGCGGGAACGTGCGTAACGTCAGCGCCCAGCAAGCATCCTTCCACCGAGCCCAATCAACAGCACGCCCGCCGTCGTATCGATCACGGTTTTGCGCCGAACCATGAAGCCACGGATGGCGGGGTGAGAGGCCAGCAGCGCCATCGCGCAGTACCACGCGCACGATATGCCGATCGAGAGCGCCACGACCGCGATATCGAACGATAGTGCGGCATGCGCGGGCACCATCACGGCAAATATGCTTCCGTAGAACGCGACCGATTTGGGATTCGTCATGCTCACGAAATAGCCACGTTTCGCGGCGGCCCAACCGGACCCGGCGGTCCGTGCCGGTGTGGACAAAGGTTGGCGCGCAGTCACGATCATCTTCGCGCCGAGCCAAATCAGATAGGCCGCGCCCGCAATCCGCAACGCCGTCTCGATCCAGGCGACGTGCGTGACGATCAGACTCAGGCCCGCAATCGCTATCAACGCCCATGTGCCCGACGCAGCCGCCAGTCCAAGTCCAGTCGATACGCCCGCGCGTCGCGACGCAACCGCCGTCGATGTGACGATCACGAAGTTAGGCCCCGGGCTGGCAACACTAAGCAGCAACACGCCGCACAGCGCGAGCAAACTGTTGATGGGATCGAGCATGTTTTCTTCCGCGGACGTTGGACGAAAGTTGGATTTCCATCATACCCGAGGCTATTCGAAACCCTGCTGCGCCATGCCATTTCGTCACCGCTGCATCGTGAACACAGTCCGCGCCCGCCCCGCATCGTTCTGCCAATGCATCGCCAGCTCAGCCAGCGGAACCGCCTGCGTCGCTATCTCCATACGAGCCGGCAACGCGGCATGCAGTACTTCGCTTACTGCATGCATCAAACGTTCAAAAGGAACGCTGCCGATGCCGCTCCCAAGCAGGCTGATCGCTGACGCGCGCAGCACGGCACCCGGCAATTCGAGGCTCGCGCCGCCAATCGAGCCGATCTGCACGAAGCGCATCGGGTAGCCGTCGGGCAGCGAGCGAGCCGCGCACGTCAGCAACGTTTGCGCACTCGACCCCCACAAGTAGTCGAGCACCACATCGACGCCTTCGCGAAAATGCGGCTCGACCGCGCGATGCAGCGCCGCGTCGTCCTGATCGAGCGAAACGACACGGTCGGCACCAAGCGCCTTCAACTCGCTGAGCGTCTGCCGATGACGCCCCGTCGCGATCACGTTCGCCGCGCCCAGGTGCTTCGCAATCTGCACTGCGAGTCGTCCCGACGCGCCCGTCGCTCCATTGATGAGCACCGTCTCGCCGGCCACGAACTTCGCGCGTTCGGTAAGTGCCGCCCACGACGACATGCCCGGAATCGCCATCGCTGCGGCGGTAACGGGATCGAATGTCTCGGGAATGGCGAAGCATTGCGCTTCCGGCACGAGGGCTCGCTGCGCGAGCCCGCCCGATGGTTCTTTCGGCCCGAAGAAATAGACACGCGTACCGTCTTCACGACGGCCAACGCCGTCAATGCCTGCGACAAACGGAAAACGTCCCGTCGACGAATAATGCGCGCCAGACGCCTTCGCACGCGTGACGTGGCTCAACGCCGAGGCTTCAACATCGATCAGCACGTGACCCGCTTCCGTCACTGGCGCATCGAACTCGGCATAGACAGGCATCTGTCCCGCTTGCGTGACGACGGCTGCTTTCATGATTGCACCTCAACGGACGGCACATGCGCCATCTGCGTATCGATCCACGCGCGCAGTTCGCAGTCGCGAATGGCGAGCACCTCGAAAAGCCCGGTTGCGCGCAACGCGGGCAAAGCATCGACGATATCGGCGGCGGCCTGCGCGCGCGCCGTCTCGCTCGCCTGGGCATCGCTCCACACGCGCGCATTCGCAAGAAACGCCGCGACGGTGCCCTTGCGGATCGTCGTGCCGCCTACGTCGATATGATCGGCGTGGTCGGGAAGAAGCTGTTCGGCTCGCATCGACTGAACTCCTCGTAGTGGTGATGCGGCCAGTCTAGGTCTGCAGGATCGGCCCGTCTCAGGTATAAAGGCCATTCGATACGGTTTTCCGGCCATGACTACTCCGCTGATTCGTCCTGAACTCGTCCTGTCGTCGGACGGGCCTTTTCTGGCTGCCGCCGAACTCACACAACGCGAGTCTCGCGCGACGTCGTCGCACAGCCATCCGCGTGGGCAGTTGATGGGCGCGCTGAGCGGCCTCGTCTCCGTCGGCGTGAATCGTCAGCAATGGGTCGTGCCCGCGATTCACGCGATCTGGATTCCACCGCACTGCGAGCATTCGGTACGCTCGCACGGGCCGTTCTCGGGGTGGAGTGTGTTCATCGCGGAGCAACGCTGCGCGGCGCTGCCGCCCGAGCCTCGCGCGATCCGCACGACGCCGCTGCTGCGCGCCGCCGTCAGCCGCGCGGCAGGCTGGGACGGCACGCAACTCGACGCGCAGCAGACCCGCATCGCGGACGTGATACTCGATGAGCTGGCGGCATCGAAAGCCGAATCGCTCGGACTGCCCGCGCCTGAAGACGCGCGGCTCGCGCGTATCACAGATGCGCTGGCCCGCGACCTGTCCGATTCCCGCCGTCTTGAAGAATGGGCCGAATGGGCCGGGCTTTCGCCGCGCACGTTGAGCCGAAGGTTCACCGCCGAGACAGGAATGAGTTTCGCGCAGTGGCGCGCGCAGGCGCGATTGCTGCGCGCGCTGGAACTCGTCGCCGAAGGCGTCAGCGTGACGACCATCGCGCTCGAACTGGGTTACGACAACGTGAGCGCGTTCATCGACATGTTCAAACGGGCGACGGGCACCACGCCGGGACGCTATGTGGCAGCGAAGCCGGCACTCACCGACGACGAAGCCAGGCCGTAACTAGAACGGATACACCATCGGCTTATCCATGGCACTCACCCATTGCGTCTGGGTGAATTCATGCAGGTTCGCCGGCCCGCCGAACCTTCCGCCATTCCCCGACGCGCCCATTCCGCCGAACGGCACCTGAAACTCGTTGTTAACCGTCTGATCGTTGATATGCACCATGCCCGCGCGTATCCGCGACGACAGCGCGAGACCTCGCGACATCGAGCGCGTATGCACGGCAGCCGCGAGTCCATATTCCGATGCATTGACGAGGGCGACGGCTTCGTCGTCGGTATCGAACACGGTGACCGGTGCGACGGGACCGAAGATTTCCTCAGTGAATGCGGGCATGCCGGGCGTCACGCCGGACAACACGGTCGGCTCATAGAACAGACGCTGATACTGCCCGCCCGCCAGCAGCGTCGCGCCCAATTCAACGCTCTTCTTGACGATTCCATCGATACGGTCGCGTTGCTTCTGATTGATGAGCGGCCCCAGGTGCACCTGCTCGCGGTATGGGTTGCCCACTTGCAGCTTCTTCGCGCGCTCGGCGAGATTCGCGGCGTACGCTTGCGCCAACGAGCGATGCACGAGATGCCGCCCCGTCTGCATGCAGATCTGACCTTGATGAAGGAACGAACCCCATGCGCCATTCGATGCAGCGGCATCGACGTCGGCATCGTCGAGCACGACGATCGCATTGTTGCCGCCCAGTTCCAGCGCGACCTTCTTCAGCATCTGCCCGCACACCTGGCCAATCGACCGGCCCACGGCCGTCGATCCGGTGAACGAGATCATGCCCACTTTCGGATGCCGCACCAGCGCATCGCCTGTCGCCGGGCCGCCTGGAATCACGTGGAAGACGCCCGTGGGCAAGCCCGCGTCCTCGAATACTTCCGCCAGCAGCAGACCGCCTGCAACGGCACTTTGCGGATCGGGCTTCAAGACGACCGCGTTGCCGACAGCGAGCGCGGGCGCAACTGATCGCATCGAGAGAAGAATCGGAAAATTCCACGGCGCGATCACGCCGACGACGCCAATCGGCACATGCCGGCAGAAGTTCAATCGGCCCGGCATCGCCGAAGGGTAAAGCTCGCCGTCGGGTTGCATCGTCATCGCGGCGGCCATTAGCAGCTGTTCATACGTCGCGTGCAATTCCCACTCGGCTTTGGCACGCGTGGAGCCGCACTCGCGTATGTTCCAGTCGTTGATCTGTGGCGCCCGCTCTTTCAGCAGTCGCGCCGCTTCCCGCAAAATTGCGGCTCGCTGATCGAACGGCGTCGATGCCCACGCATGCTGGGCCACGCATGCCGCGTTAGCCGCGCTGTCGATGTCTTCCGGAAGGCCCACGCCGATCCGCGCGAGCGTTTCGCCCGTCGACGGTTCGATCACGTCGGCGGTACCGCCTGCGGCGCTCGCCCATCCGTTCGAAAAAATACGTCCTTCCCACTTACGCGTCTGATCGACGTTAGTCATGCATCGTCTCCGAAAATAGTTGAATCGCTTTACTCAGCGGGCGCGGCCAGCGTTTGCGCATCGCTGGCGAGCGCCTTGCCGCTACGGGAAATGAGCAGGACCGCAACCGCTGCCACCACACCGGGAATCGCAAAGACCATGAAGCTGAAACTGATTGCAAAGCGCTCGTTCAACAGGTAGCCGCCCAACGCAGGCCCAGCAACGGCGCCCAGCCTGCCTGCCGCAGCTGCCCAGCCCACACCTGTCGACCGTATCGCGGACGGATAGTGCTGCGCGGCGAATGCGTGCACGATGCACAGCGTGCCGATCGTCGTCGCACCCGCACACATGAGCAGCACGTTGAGAACGAGCGGGCTCTGTTTGTATCCCAGCAGATCGATCGACAAGGCCGCGACAACGAAGAACAGAAACAAGGTCGGCTTGCCGCCGTAACGATCCGCGAGCCAGCCGCTGAACAGGCCACCCAGAATCGCGCCGACGTTGAGCGTGATGAGGAACGTCAGACTCGAACCGATCGAGTAGCCGTTCGCCGACATCAGCTTCGGTAGCCACGTATTGAGGCCGTAGACCATCAGCATGCACATGCCGAACGCGATCCATAGAAGCAGCGTGTCGGCGGCCCGGCCTTGCGTGAACAGTTCGACAGTGCGAGAGCGTTGCGGCCGATGGTCATGCTCGCCGGCCAGTGCCGCGAGACCCGATGCCGTACCGCGATATTCCGGCGCAAACCGCTTCAGGATCGGTTCCGCCTGCGCATGGCGGCCATTCGCCAGCAGATAGCTGAGCGACTCGGGCAGCCAGCGGTAAAGCAGAGGAAACGTCAGCAGCGGCAGCCCTGCGATCAGAAAGTTTGCCCGCCATCCAAACGACGGCGTGACGATCTTGCCCGACACTGCTGCAATCACGCCGCCGACCGAAAAGAAACTCAGCATGAGCGTGACCATGATGTTGCGCTTGCTGCGCGGCGACATCTCCGTCATCAGCGCGACGATATTCGGCACCATGCCGCCCAGGCCGACGCCCGTCAAAAAGCGGCATACCGTGAACTGGCTGGCGTTCTCGCAGAAACCATTGCCTAGCGCGGCAACACCGAACACGATCAGACACGTGAGAATGACGCGCCTGCGCCCGAACCGGTCGGATGAACTGCCGAGCGTCAATGCGCCGATCATCATGCCGAACAGCGCGCTGCTGCCGATGATCCCCGCCGTGACGGGCGAAAGCTGCCATTCGCTCATCAACTGGGACAGCACGGAACCGTAGATGACAAGGTCGTATCCATCGAACAGCATCAACATCGAACACCAGAACAGGATCATCAGGTGAAACCGGTTCAGGCGTATGTCCTCCAGCGCATCATCGACGATGTTCCGGCTCATGTTTTGTCTCCATGTGTTGAAAATTGAAATGGCGCTCTTTCTGGCGCATTGATTCGGATACCGAAATGCTTTACTGTCATCCGCACCATTCGGTGCGGCAGAACTTCAATCAAACGAGAAAGCGCTTCACCTCGTCTTCTTTCCAGACGATTCCTGCGCCCGGCACATCGCCGAAATGCGCCATGCCGTCCTTGAAGCTGAGAACCGGCTCAAGAATGGGCGCAGCTACATCCATGCGCTCCAGCCAGTGACAGGTCGGGCTGACGGCCAGCAGATGCGCGCTGAACTCCTGAAAGATGTGGCTGGACATCGGCAGGCCGTGTTGCTCCGCGAGCGCGCTGGCTCGCAGCCAACCCGTCACGCCGCCGATCTTCATGATGTCCGGCATGCACAGATCGCACGCGCCGGCGGCAATCGCCTTGGTCATGTCTTCCGGGCCGAACCAGTTTTCGCCCATTTGCACCGGCGCGTGTAACGCATCGCGTATCGCCGCGTGGCCGGTGTGATCGTGCTGAAGCGTGGGCTCTTCGATCCAGGCTACGCCTTCCTGTTCGATCACGCGGCCACGGCGCATCGCTTCCGGCACAGTGAGCCCCTGGTTGTAATCGACCATGATCTGAACGTTATCGCCGACGACTTCCCGAATCGCGCGCACGACCTTCACGTCATGATCGAGCGTCGGATAGCCGATCTTTGTCTTGATCGCCTTGAAGCCGGCCTCGACGGCATCGTGAGCGCGCTTCTGCGCGAGTTCGACGTCGTCCATGCCGTGGCTGTCGTAGGCTGCAATCGGACGGGCCGTGCCGCCGAGCAGCGTCACGAGCGGCACGTCATGCAATTTCGCTTTAGCGTCCCACGCGGCCATGTCGATGCCCGCTGTCGCCATCCGCAAAAGGCCCGTATGGCCGATCAGTCTGAACTTCGACTGCATCAGGCGATCGATTTCGTACGGCGCAACGGGCATCCCCCTGATCAGCACCGCCAGTTCCTCAACCATGCGTTGCACAGGTTTCAGCGCCAGCGGCGTGTACGTGAACAGGTATGCGCAACCTGTGACGCTTGCGTTTGTGATCAGGTCGATCAGTACGAGCGGCGCGGTGTCGACCGTGCCGACCGCCGTTCTGATCGGGTAGTGCAGCGGAACGTTGACGGCCCGCGCGCGCAGATCGGTGATACGGATATCGTTCATGATTCGATGCAAGCGTGAGTGTTGGTTCGCAGCGTAGTCTTTTCGATGGACGCGTGCGTCCACAGATAATCTCGCGACAGCCGGTTGATGTCGGCGCAGCCGATCTGCGCGAGCGTCGTGTCGATCTCGCTCTTCATGATCGACAACACAGACTCCACGCCCTGCTCGCCGTGAGCCGCGAGGCCGTACAGCGTCGCCCTGCCGAGCAGCACCGCTTTCGCGCCCGTTGCAACGGCTTTCACGACATCCGAACCGCGACGGATTCCGCTATCGATCAACACAGGCGCAGCGACGCGCGATGCCGTCTCGCCCAGCGCTTCGAACGGCGCGATCGCGCTATCCAGTTGACGGCCGCCGTGATTCGACAGGATCACGCCGTCCGCGCCGAGCGCGATGCAGCGCTGCGCATCGTCGGCACGGCTGATGCCCTTGATCAGCAACTTATGCGGCCACAGATCGCGCAACCATTGCAGGTCTTCCCATGCAAAGCTCGCGTCCATCTGACGGCTCATCAGCGCCGCCTGCAATTCCGTGTCCTTGACGTCCGCACTGGCGAAGTTCGCCAGTTGCGGCATGCCGTGCCGCACCAGATCGAACGACCAGCGCGGATGCAGCGCGCCGTCCAGGATCGTGCGCAGGCTGTATTGCATCGGCATGCCGAAGCCGTTCCTCATGTCGCGCTCGCGCTTGCCGTTGACGCCGACGTCGGTGGTCAGAATCAGCGTCGTATATCCCGCGTTCAGCGCGCGCTTGACCAGCAGTTCCGCCAGCTTGCGATGCACGACGTAAAGCTGAAACCACAGTTCGCCCGTCGCGGCCTTCGCGACGCGCTCGATCGAAGCCGTCGATGCCGTCGACAGCGCGAAAGGAATGCCGAACTTTCCCGCCGCGCGCGCAAGCGCGAGATCGCCATCGTGCCAGAAGATGCCGTTCAGTCCCGTCGGCGCGATCACGAGCGGCGCTGTGATCGGCTTGCCGAACAGCGACGTCTGCAAGTTGCGCTGGCTGACATCGACGAGACGCCGTGGCTGAAACCTCACAGCGTGATAGACATCGCGATTGTGTTTCAATCCGAGTTCGTCTTCCGCGCCACCTTCCAGATAATCGAACACGATCTTCGGAAGCCGCTTCTTTGCGAGCGCGCGAAAGTCCGCGATGTTCACTGGCTTGCTCATTGCACAGTCCTCCGCATCTTCAAGTGCGCGTCTCGACCTCGATGAGCATCGGCTTGTTGCTCGCGAGTGCCTGTCGCAATGCACGCGTCAGCGATTCGCTGGAGTCCGCGCGCAGCGCATCGACGCCATAGCCTCGCGCCAACGCGCAGAAGTCGAGACCCGGCACATCGAGACCCGGCACGTTTTCCACCTGCAGCACGCCCGCAAACCAGCGCAGCGCGCCGTATGTGCCGTTCTTCATGATGATGAAGATGGCGGGGATGTTGTATTGCGCAGCGGTCCAGAGCGCCTGGATGCCGTAATTCGCCGAGCCGTCGCCGATCACGCCGATCACGCGCCGTTCCGGCTTCGCCAGTTGAATGCCGACGGCTGCAGGCAGCGCGAAACCGAGGCCACCCGCCGCGGCGAAGTAATAGCTGCCCTGCTCCGTCATACGAAGACGTTGCCACAGCGTGCCCGTCGTGGAAGTCGATTCGTTCACGTAGATCGCATCGCGCGGCGCCATGTCGTCGAGAATGTCGAACACGCGTTCGGGCGTAAGCGGGCCGGATTCTTCGCGAGCGGGTTCGGGACGCCGCATCGCCGCAGGCAGGGGCCGCGCGCTCTGCGATACGCGCCCGGCAAGCGCGCGCAAGGTCTGCGCGATATCGGCGATGAGCGCGTCGCCCATCGGCGCGCGCGTGGCTTCGTTGATGTCGCAGGTGATCGCGATCAGGCGCGTGCCTTTCGGCAAATACTCGCCCGGCTCGTACTGGTGATACCGGAACACGGGCGCGCCGACCACGAGCACGACATCGTGACCTTCCAGCAACCGGCTGATGCTTGCGATGCCCGCCGGCAGCAAGCCGCGAAAACATGCGTGCGTAGTCGGAAACGAGCAGCGCGGCGCGGACGGCGCCATCCACACGGGCATCGACAGCTTTTCCGCGAGCGTCACGGCAAAGCTGTTGGCATCCGCCGCATCCACGTCCGGGCCAACAATCATCGCCGGATTTTTTGCCTGCTCCAGCGTGCTGACGAGCGACGCGAGCGTCTCGTCAGAAGGCAGGCCCGCCAGTTCGACGCGGCGTCCGGCGAGATGCTCGACGCCCGGCCCCGCTTCCTGTTTCCAGTCGTCGTAGGGCACGGACAGATACACGGGCCCTTTGGCGGGCGTCGCCGATGTGTGGATTGCGCGGCTCAATGCGAGCGGCACTTCCTGCGCGCAGGCGGGCTCGCAACTCCATTTGACGAGCGGACGCGGCAGGCTCGGCGCATCGACATTCGCGAGCAGCGCTTCGACGCCGACCATGGTTCGCACCTGCTGCCCTGCCGTGACGACGAGCGGCGTGTGGGAATTCCACGCGTTCGCCAGCGCGCCCATTGCATTGCCCGTACCGGCAGCGGAATGCAGATTGACGAGCGCAGGCTTGCCCGTCGCCTGCGCGTAGCCGTCGGCCATGCCGACCACGGCGCCTTCGTGCAACCCGAGGATGTAGCGGAAATCAGTGGGAAAGTCCTGCAGAAACGGCAGCTCGTTCGAGCCGGGATTTCCAAAGAACGTCGTCAATCCTTGTTCGCGAAGGATTTCATAGCATGCCTGGTGAACTGTTTTCATAGCCAATATTCCTGATCAACAGGCTCATGCTAGGCAGCGAAGCTCGATAAATCCAATCATCGTTTTTTTGTTCTTATAATAGAACGTGTCTATATTCCCCCCTCCGACGTGACCACAGACCTCAACCTGATCCGGACATTCGTCGCGATCTACGAGACCCGGAGTGTCAGCGCCGCAGCAAGGCGGCTGAGCATCACGCAGCCCTCCGTCAGCTATTCGCTGAACCGTCTGCGCGACCTGCTGCAAGACCCGCTTTTCACGCGCACACGCGACGGCATGGTGCCGACCTTCAACGCGACGCAACTGTTCAATGCATTCAAGAGCGCGCTCGACAGCATCGAAACGGCAATATCGACGACACGTCAGTTCGACCCAACGGGTTCGAACCGCTGCTTCCGGCTCGCGCTCTCGGATCTCGGCGAACTGCATTTCCTGCCGTTTCTCGTGCGCGAGCTTCAGGCCATCGCGCCTTCGGTGGAACTGGAGATCGTGCAGATCGACAGCGAGCGGATCACTGAATGGCTGCAAACGGGCAGCGTCGATGCGGTGGTAGGTAATCTGCAATTCGTCGGCGGGCAGGTGCGCAAAAAGGCGCTATTCACCGAGAGCTATTCGTGTTTGCTCAGCCCGACGCATCCTTCGATTGGCAACGCGATGACACTCGCGGACTATGTATCGGCAAATCACGTGGTGGTCGCGCCGTTCACGGGACACCATCTCGTCGAGGACGTGATGGGCAGCATGGGACTGACCCGCAAGATTTCGCTGCGCGTGCCGCATTTCACGAGCCTTGTCGCGGTGATTGCTACGACCGATCTGGTGCTCACGCTGCCGACGCGTATCGCGCGTTCATTCGCAAGCGACGGCAGAATGCGTGTGTTACCGCTGCCGCTGGAGATACCGCCGTTCGAGGTGAATCTGTACTGGTATCCGCACGCCGAAGATTCGGCCGCGCAGCAGTGGTTCTGCGACACGATCGCGCAGTGCCTGAGCGACGTCTGAAGCGCAAGCGCCGCTTTCAGTACGCGTAACCGCTTATCACGCGCCTGACCGTTTCCAGCGACTCGCGCAGCACATCGAGTTCGACGGAACCCAACGCGAGGCGGACCGCATGCGGCACATGGTGCGAGGTCGCATAGGGCTCGGCCGTCGACACCGAAATGCGCTCGCGCATGAGCGCCGCCGCAACCTGGTCAGCGCGCACTTCTTCCGACAACGGCAGCCAGACGAAATACGACGACGGGTGACGAACGCAATTCAGGCCCGCGAGAATCTCGGCGGCCATGGCTTGCCGGATCTTCGCGTCGCGGCGTTTCTCCGCTTCCAGCCGCTTGACGGTGCCATCCTCGAGCCACGCGCACGCGATCGACGTCATCACGCCGGGCGTATTCCACGTCGTCGCCCTGATGATCCGCTCGATGGCTTGCATCGATTCAGCGGACGCCACGACAAAACCCACGCGCAGCCCCGTAGCGACGCTCTTCGAAAAACCGGACACGTACACGGTCGTTTCCGGCGCGAGCGCGGCAAGCGGCGCGGGCGGCTTGTCGGCGAGGAAGGCGTACGCGGCGTCTTCGACAATCAGTAGCCCATGCCGGCGCGCAATCGACACAAGTTGCTTGCGCCATTGCGCACTCGTCACCCAACTGAGCGGATTGTGCAGCGTCGGCATCACGTAGACGGCGCGCACGCGTCGCGTCCTGCACAAGCGTTCGAGCGCGTCGAGGTCGAACCCTTGCCCGTCCGCCGGGATCGGTGCCAGTTCGAGGCGACACGCCTCGGCCAGCACCCTGAAACCCGGATACGTCAACGTGTCCACTGCGACCACGTCGCCAGGGCTTAGCAGCGCCATCACGGTCGACGCCAGGCCCGCTTGCGCGCCGTTCACGAGCGACACCTGTTCCCAGCCGACTTCGAGCCCCCGGCTCGCGAGATGACGCGCTACGGCCGCACGTTCGTGCTGGCGTCCGCCATGCGGCTGATAGCGCAGCAGACTTTCCAGATCGCCGGACGCAGCAAGCTGGCGCAACGCGCCGCGCAACAGATCGGCCTGACCCGGCAGCGCCGGATAGTTGAAGTTGAGGTCGACCATGCCCGCCGCGAGCGCGAACTGATCGATGCCTTGTCTAGGCCGCAGCGAAATTTCCCGCACGAACGTGCCACGTCCCGTCTCTCCGCTGACGAGACCCATCGCCGCGAGCTCGGCGTAGACCCGCGTCGCCGTGACGAGCGCGAGGCCACGCTCGGACGCGAGCTGCCGATGCGTCGGCAGGCGCGTGCCGGCGCGCAAGCGTCCCGAGCGGATATCCGCGGCAAGCGTGTCGACAAGCTCCTTGTACCGGGGCTGAGCCATATGCAGATGTATCCATGACAATTATTTGATTGTAATGGTATCTGCGCTTAGCATCTCTTCACCACATTCATCGGCGGGCGGACATCATGCACATCGCGATTCTCACTTTCGAAGGCTTCAACGAACTCGATTCGCTGATTGCGCTCGGCATTCTCAACCGGATCAAGAAGCCGGACTGGCGCGTGTCGATTGCGACGCCGCATGCGCGCGTGAAGTCGATGAACGGCGTGGTGATCGAAGGGCAGATCGCGCTGCACGAGGCGAATGCTGCGGATGCAGTTATTGTTGGCAGCGGCATGTTGACGCGCAACGTCGTTGCCGATCAGACGTTGATGGCGCAGATGCAATTCGACCCGTCGCGCCAACTGCTCGGCGCGCAGTGTTCCGGCACACTCGTGCTGGCGAAGCTCGGGCTGCTCAATGGCGTACCCGCCTGTACGGACCTGACCACGAAGCCATGGGTCGAGGAAGCCGGCGTGGACGTGCTCAATCAGCCGTTCGTCGCGCGAGGCAACGTCGCGACTGCGGGCGGGTGTCTTGCGTCCCAGTATCTGGCCGCGTGGGTCATTGCGCGATTCGAAGGCGTCGATGCAGCCGCGAGCGCGATGCACTACGTCGCGCCTGTCGGCGAAAAGGAAGAGTACGTTGCGCGCGCGATGCGCAATATCACGCCTTTTCTGCAAGAGACGAGCGCGGCCATTTAAGCGCCGCACTTTTAAACCGTTTGCCGCTTCTCTGTTATCGAAATCGCGACACGATTCCCACGCGATGCGACATGGGAAAAGGTACGAAAAAGCCACCAAAAAATATTTATCGAATCCAGCGTCATATCCGCTCAAGCCGCCCCGATATCGGCCGACAACCAACGTAATCAACGATGCGCATTGCTTCGTCTTTAGCGCACCGCAAGTCGATATCGGTTGGTAGTTCGTCATTGGGGCAGAGGTCATTTTGAAGCTTACGGATTCGATCGCATTCAAATTCAGCGCGGCATCGGGCGCCGCGCTCGCAGTCACGGTTCTACTTCTCACGACGGTCGGCGCGTTGAACGTGCGTCATCAGGCTGTCGACGAGTTCGAGCAGTCCAGTCACGCAAGAATCGTCCAGGCCGACGAATCGCTCGATGTGAGCTTCAAGGAGGTCGAACAGAACCTCACGTATCTGACGCAAACGGCGCAACTGAAAGCCGCCGACCAGAGCATCACCGACTATCTGAACCACGGCGGCCAGATGACGCCGGACAAGAACGGCGAAGTCGAGAAGTCGATCTTCGCGTTGCTCAAGCAGTTCGGCGACACGCATCCCAACATGCGCTATCTCGACATCGGCACGCATTGGGGCGGCTATGTGCAATGGCCGATCGAAAGCCTGAACGGCGAGCACTACGATCCGCGCGTCAGGCCGTGGTATCAACTGGCGATGACGGCGCCCGATCGTGTCGTGCGGCCCGCGCCTTATCTGAGCGCGGCCGGTTCCGGCGGCGCGATCATTCCGTTCGCGCGCGTCGTGAAGGACAGCAAGGACGAGATTCTCGGCGTGCTCGAAGGCGACATCTCGCTCGACGACTTCGCGCGACTCACCAGCGGGATCCAGTTCGGCAAGACTGGCTATCTGCTCGTCACGGACAGCAGCGGAAAAATTCTGATCGATCCGCGCGAGAAGAAACACGAGTTCAAGGAACTCAAGGGCCTGGGCGGCGGATACGAACAGCTGTCCAATGGCAGCGATGGGCTCGTTCGCATCCAGATGGACGGCGTCGAGTATCAGTCGTTCATCTACGCGTCGCCGAAGAACGGCTGGAAGTACTACGCGCTCGTGCCCGAATCGGAAATGATGGCGGCCGCCAACCGGCTCACGTGGACGCTGATCGGGATGGGGCTGCTGGTGCTCGTGGTCGCCGTGCTCATCATGATTGCATTGGGTCGCCGGATAACTGATCCCATTCGCAATCTTGCCAACTCGATGCACGAAATCGCATCCGGCGACGGCGACATGACGCGGCGTCTGCCTCAACTCAGCAACGACGAAGTGGGCCATCTCGCGAAGCAGTTCAACGCATTCGTCGAAAAGCTGCATGGCGTTTTGCTTAAGGTGAGGACGAACAGCCGTCACCTCGAACTCGCTGCCGGTGAAGTGTCAGCGGGCAATCTCGATCTGTCGTCGAGAACCGAACAACAGGCGGCGTCGATCCAGCAAACGGCGGCCAGCATGGAAGAACTGGCGGGCACGGTGCGCGGCACGGCCGATCAGGCGACGACGGCCAACGCCGTCGCTGCGGGCGCCGTGGATGTGGCGCGGCGCGGCAACGAGGCCGTTGCGGGCGCGGCGAAGACGATGAACATCGCCGTCGAGCAATCGGGGCGCATCGTCGGCATTGTGGGGATGATCGAGGGCATCGCGTTCCAGACCAACATCCTGGCGTTGAATGCCGCTGTCGAATCGGCGCGCGCGGGCGAGAGCGGTCGTGGGTTTGCCGTCGTCGCCGCCGAAGTGCGCAACCTGGCGCAGCGTTCGACCAGCGCGGCAAAAGAGATCAAGGGATTGTTGGAGGCGTCCGTCGGCAATGTCGAGGCGGGTGCCGAACAGGTCAACCTCGCGGGCAAGACAATCGCCGAACTGACGGATGCCGTTTCCAACCTCGCCACCATTACCAGCGAAATCGCGGATTCCGCACGCGAGCAAAGCCGCGCGATTGGCGAAGTGAATCAGGCGGTGTCGCTGATGGACCAGTCGACGCAGCAGAACGCAGCGCTGGTGGAGGAGATTGCCGCCACGTCCGAATCGCTCAGCACGCAAGGCAAGGATCTGAACGCGACGGTTGGGTTCTTCAAGCTCGGTGCTTGAGGCGCGCAACAGTTAGCAGCAAAGCGGCCCGAGCCTAATCGCCGCTTTGCTGCGACGCCGAGACGAGATACATGCGTAGGAGTTGACGCATTTCGGCGAGCAGCGCCGCTCGCACCGAAGATTCCTCGTCGGCGATGCCGACGACGGCCTTCAGCATATGGATCAGCACCACCGACATCACCTTCGCCTTCGCGGCGGGCAACGCGGGAATCGCTTCACACAGGATATCCGCCACACCGCCGCGCATGACCTTGCGAAAGCGCTTGCGTTCGTCCACGCTTCCGCCGCGTGCATCCATCAACGCGATCGCGAAACTGCGCTGCGACCGTAGCAGAAGCATCATATCGACGAATGCGTCGGCCACACGCTCCAGCGTCATGCCGGGTACCTGTTGTTTCAGTTCGGTCAGCCCGTTCTTCACGTGCTGCGCGTATTGCAGCAGCAGTGCATCGGCAAGCGCCTCCTTGGTCGGAAAGAAGCGATACAGCGAGCCGATCGCCGTTCCCGAACGCGCCGCGATCTCAGTCATCGTGGCGGCATCGTAACCCTTCTCCGAAAATACTTCGACGCCCGCGGTCATGATCGCGGCGACGCGCAGCCGCCCTCGTTCGCGTTTGGGTTCGGTGGCGCGCGCCGGGTCGGTTGATGATGTGCTCATAGTCATTACGATTCGACGATATGCGAGGATTTGATAGGCATTCCTCGCATATTATCGCACTCCGTTTGCTATGCGTCTGGCTCCTGTAATTTCGGTGAAGTAAACGGTCAATTGACTTATGAGAGGGTGTCCTCTAGTATGTTTTGAGAGGATATCCTCGCATTTAATCGCCACCGGTCGCATTGCTCATTCGTCATGTTCCAGAAAATGCTCCGCAAGCCTTGCGTGTGGATCGATCGCTCGCCGCCGGCCTTGCAGTGGGCGGCGCTCATCGGCCTGTCGCTTGCGTTCGGCGCCCTACTTTTTTGGCTCGATATTCCGGCCGCCATGTTGATCGGTCCGTTGCTCGCGGGGATCGTGGTCGCTGGTAGCGGTGCAAGGCTGCCGCTCTCGCGGCGCGCGTTCGTGCCCGTCCAGGGGCTGATCGGCTGCATGATCGCGAAAATGCTGCCGTCGTCGGCATCGATGGAACTCGCCGTTCATTGGCCGCTGTTTGCCGCTGGCGTGTTCTCCGTCATTGCGGCAAGCGCCCTGCTTGGGTGGCTGCTGGTCCGCATGGACGTGTTGCCGGGCACAACCGCGTTGTGGGGCGTCAGTCCAGGCGCGGCCACGGTGATGACCTTGATGGCGGAATCGTTTGGCGCGGATGCGCAGCTGGTCGCTGTCATGCAGTACCTCCGGGTGCTGATCGTGGCCACCGTCGCGTCCGTTCTCGCCCGGATCGTCGGGGCAAGCGGGCCCCACGCGGCGCCCGTCGTCACGTGGTTCGCGCCCATTGCGACATTGCCGCTCGTCCAGACGCTTGCGCTCGCGCTAGTCGGATCGCTCGTTGGGCAGCGCTTGCGCATTCCGCTCGGACCCATGCTCGTCACGATCGTTGCGGGCGTATTGCTCGCGCATCACGGCTGGCTCACGATCGAACTGCCGCGCTGGCTGCTCGCCATCGCCTACGCGTTCGTAGGCTGGCGCATCGGCCTGAGATTTACCCGGCCGCTGCTCGCGCATGCGATGAAGGCGTTGCCTCGTCTGATCGCGTGCTCGGTCGCGTTGATCGCGATTTGCGCGGGCATCGGCGGCGCGCTCGTCGTGACGGCGGGTATCGATCCGCTGACCGCGTATCTGGCGACGAGTCCCGGCGGCGCGGATTCAGTGGCGATCATCGCCGCATCGAGCAACGTCGACGTGCGCTTCGTCATGGCGATGCAGATGGCCCGCTTCGTCGCCGTGCTCTTGATCGGACCGGCGGCAGCACGCTTCATTGCGAAACGCGTGCATTCGAAAACCGACGAATCCGGGCGTTCATAAAGCGACGCCTTTTCACACCCCACGCAAGAGGTAAAACCATGCAGCAAGTCTGGCTCTTTTTCGCCGGGGCGCTTTTGTGCAATAGCGTCCCGCATCTGTCTTCCGGCCTGCAAGGACATCCGTTTCCCACGCCATTTGCCAAACCGCACGGCGTCGGCGACTCGTCGCCTCTGGTGAATATCCTGTGGGGATTCGTGAATCTTGCGCTGGCGCTAGTGATCACCTCGCATCACTGGGACGCGGATCGCATCGTTCCGGATGCCACGGTCATGCTGCTGGGCGCGCTCGCGATCGGGATTTTTCTTTCGCTTCACTTCGGCAAGGTGCAACGGGACAAACGCGCGGCCTGACGCCGAACGCCATTGTTCTCGGGCGCGCAACCACCGTTCTCGTTTCGAGAAGTATCAATTGACCTGGCGAGGGATTCTGCTGCGAAGGCAGCGTCCCTAGACTTTGCATCAAGTGATCGGGATGTCCCAGTCACATCTGACCAAAGGAAACCGCCATGAAGCTCTACTACCACCCGTTGTCCGGCCACTCGCACCGCGCCCGCCTGTTCCTGTCGCTGCTCGGCATCGAGCATCAATCGATTCAGGTCGATCTCGCCGCTGCCGAGCACAAATCCGCCGAATTTCTGAAGCTCAACCGCTTCGGCCAGGTCCCGGTTCTCGTCGACGGCGACACCACGATCGCCGACTCCAACGCGATTCTGGTGTACATCGCCCGCAAGTTCGGCAAGACCGACTGGCTGCCGCAAACGCCCGCGCTGGAAGCCGCCGTGCAGCGCTGGCTGTCCGTGGCCGCCGGCGAGATCGCCTTCGGCCCGGCCGCCGCGCGACTGATCACCGTGTTCGGCGCAAAATACAACGCCGAAGAGCTGATTGCCCGCGCGCATCGCATCCTCAAGCTGATCGACGAAGAGCTGGCCGGGCGTGAGTTCATCGCGCAACCGCATCCGACGGTCGCCGATGTCGCGCTGTACAGCTACATCGCGCGTGCGCCGGAAGGTAACGTCGACCTGTCGTTCTACCCGAACGTCAACGCGTGGTTGCGCCGCATCGAGGCGCTGCCTGGCTTCGTCGAGTTCCAGAAAACGCCTGTCGGCCTCGCCGCCAACAGCTGAGCGCGTCAGTGAGCGGGAAGCCCAACGCGTGGCTTTCCCGGCTTTACGCCCGGAGGCAAATCATGAGCACGGTATCGACGGATAAAGGGTCGCCCTGGCATGCAGGCGAACTGGCGCTGCAAGAGAAAGTCGGTGTGGCGGCGAAGATGCAGGAACTCGGCCGCCGGGTGGTTCGCGACTACATGCCCGATCAGCACCGCACTTTCTACAGACAATTGCCGTTCATCGTGGCCGGCGCAGTGGCTGACGACGGTGACGTATGGGCAACACTCGTTGCCGGTCAGCCGGGCTTCATGCAGTCGCCGACCGAGAAGATTCTGCACATGCACGTTGCCGCCGACCCGCAAGATCCCGCATCCGGCGGCATTCACGAAGGCGCGGCAATCGGTCTGCTCGGGATCGAGCTGGACACGCGCCGCCGCAATCGCTTGAACGGTCTGTTGCGTGGTGCGACGTCGCAAGGTTTCGACGTCGAGGTCATACAGAGCTTCGGCAATTGCCCGCAATATATCCAGGCTCGTGATTTCGAATTCATCCGCGATCCCGGTATGTTTTCCGATATCGCGCCCACGGAGTTCGACGGCCTGACCGGTCACGCCCGCGCGATGATCGAAGCAGCGGACACGCTGTTTGTCGCGTCCTATGTAGGCGAAGGCGAGCAACGCCAGGTCGACGTGTCGCATCGCGGCGGCAAGGCGGGCTTCGTGCGTATCGGTGACGACGGCCGCCTGACCATTCCCGATTTCGCGGGCAACCTCTTCTTTGCTACGCTCGGCAACTTCCTCGTCAATCCGCGCGCGGGGCTCATCTTCGCCGACTTCGAAACGGGCGACGTCCTGCAATTGACGGGCGACGCGACCGTCGATCTCGACTCGCCCGAGATCGCCGCGTTTCAGGGCGCGGAGCGGCTGTGGCATTTCACGCCGCGACGCATCGTCTATCGCAAGGGCGCGCTGCCGCTGCGATGGAAATTTCGGGCCAATGGCTGGTCGCCGAACTCGCTGATGACAGGCAGCTGGGACGAAGTGACAAGCCGCCTGAAGGCCGCCGAACTAGCGAATGCATGGCGGCCGTTCAAGGTGACGAATGTCGTCGATGAAAGCTCGGTGATCCGTTCGTTTCATCTCGAACCTGTGGACGGCGCGGGGCTCATTCCACATATCGCGGGTCAGCATCTGCCTGTCCGCGTCATGCTGCCCGGTCACGATAAGCCTGTGATCCGAACCTATACGCTGTCGACGGCACCCGCCGATGGCCTCTATCGGATCAGCGTAAAACGCGAGGGACTCGTGTCGTCGCATCTTCATGACACGCTGCACATCGGCAGCATCATCGAAGCGCGTGCGCCCGCTGGCCAGTTCACGATCGATGCCGCCGAGCGCCGTCCCTCCGTGCTGCTCGCCGCCGGCGTCGGCATCACGCCGATGCTCGCGATGCTCAGGCACATCGTCTACGAAGGGCTGCGCACGCGGCGCGTACGCCCGACGTGGTTCTTCCATTCGGCGAGATCGCTGAAAGAGCGCGCGTTCAGCCGTGAGATCGAAACGCTCGCGGTATCCGCGAAAGGCGCGGTGAACGTGGTGCGCGCATTGAGTCACACCGACGGTGCACGGGAAGGCAAGGACTTCGACGTGGAAGGCCGGATCGATGTCGCGCTGCTGTGCGACACGCTGCCCTTCAACGACTACGACTTCTATCTTTGCGGACCGTCAGCGTTCATGCAGTCCATGTACGATGGCTTGCGCAATCTCAACGTCGCGGACAAGCGCATTCATGCCGAGGCGTTTGGGCCGTCCGGGCTGCAACGCAGGAAGGATGCTGCAGCCGTCACAGGTCCCGCTCGCGTCGCGGCGGAGCAGCCGGTCCCCATCGCGTTCGTCAAGTCGGGAAAGGAAGCGCGCTGGAATCCGGACAGCGGTACGTTGCTGGAGCTTGCGGAAGCACGCGGACTGAATCCTGAATTCGGTTGCCGCGGCGGCAGTTGCGGCACGTGCCGCACGCGCATCGTGGAGGGCGCGGTGGCGTACACCATTACGCCGGAATTCACCGTGCCGGACAACGAAGCCTTGATCTGTTGCGCCGTGCCCGCCAATGCGGAGACGGGCGGCGGCGACCGTCTGCTGCTCGATCTGTGAGGCAGGTCGTGCGCGGAGGGCTGCGAAACGCTGTTATGCTTGACGCTCGCTTGCCTGTCGACGCCCGGCAGGCGTCCTCTATCCCCTTCCCGTTCATCTCCTCAGACATGGACAGGCTCCAGGCAATGAACACCTTCGTGACCGTGGTCGAGACGGAAGGCTTCGCGTCCGCGGCGCGCAAGCTCAACGTGTCGCCGTCGGTCATCAGCCGGGTGATGAACGAGCTCGAAGAACACCTTGGCGTGCGGCTGTTGACCCGCACGACGCGCGTCGTGCGAATGACGGATGCAGGCGCCACGTTCTTCGAGGATTGTCGCCGCATCCTCTCGGAAATCGAGGTGGCCGAGCTTTCCGCTGCCGGTGCGAACACCACGCCGCGCGGCCAGTTGACCGTGACGGCACCTGTCCTGTTCGGAAAGATGTATGTGACGCCCATCGCTCACGACTATCTGACGCGCTATCCGGCCGTCAATCTGAATTGCTGGTTTCTGGATCGCATCGTGAATCTCGTCGACGAAGGGGCGGATGTCGCGATCCGCATCGGCGATCTGCCGAGTTCATCGTTGCAGGCGATTGCTGTTGGCAAGGTGCGCCGCATGCTGTGCGCTTCGCCCGCTTATCTGGACGCGCACGGCGTGCCGCAGCATCCCGACGATCTCGCGTCTCACGTGACCATCCAGGCGACAGGCCTCACGTCCGCGCCCGAATGGCGCTTCCGCGTGGACAACAAGCCGCTGACGGTGCCAATCCAGCCGCGTCTCGTGACCACCACGAATGATTCGGCGATCTCGGCGGCATTGGCGGGGCTAGGCATCGTGCGTCTGTTGTCGTATCAGATCGCGCAGGAACTGGCGGACGGTACGCTGCGCGCCGTGTTGGCCGATTACGAGCTAGCTACCTTGCCCGTACATGTCGTCCATCGCGAAGGCAAGCATGCGAATCAGAAAGTGCGCGCATTTCTCGACCTCGCAATCGAAACGCTCAGGGCGAAGGCTTCGCTCTGGCATGCGTAGATCGCGCCGCCCGGCTGATTCATGAAACGTACGATGCCCCATTCCGCACACAACACGCAGCTCGCAACGAGAGAGCATACGCAGTATGGCTATGTCGACGGCGCGGGTATCGAAGTGCTTCATGCCCGCTTCGAGCACCATCGGTTTGCTACGCATGCGCACGACACGTGGGCTATCGGCGCGGTGCTACGCGGCGCAAAGGACTCGATGACCAGCGCGCGGCAACCGTCGATCGTCAATGCCGGCGAGGTGTACGCGATCCCACCGCACGTCGCGCATGCGGGCATGTCCATCGGCAATCATGGATGCGAATACGTGATGCTCTATGTGCCCGATGCCGAATGGCAATTGCAGTGCGATATTCACAGTGTTTCGCCGCACGCGTTTTCGCAGCCCGTGAAGATGCGCCGTGCGATGGCTCCGTTCGTGCAGTTCGCTGCGCTGTCGATGCAAAGCTCGCACATGTCATCGACATGGCCCGATGAATGGGCGCTGTTGTGCGAAGCGGTGCTGGGTTCGATGAACGATCGCGATGCGTCTGCACAGTCGTCTTCGATAGTCGCCGACAAACGTCTGCGCGACGTGCAGGCCTACTTGCAGGCATTTTCCGGCCGTAACGTGCCGCTCGACGAACTGGCGCGCGAGGCGTCGCTATCGGCGTCAGAGTTGTGCCGTCGCTTTACTGCTGCGTTTGGGTTG
Source organism: Paraburkholderia hospita (assembly GCF_002902965.1). Lineage (GTDB taxonomy): Bacteria > Pseudomonadota > Gammaproteobacteria > Burkholderiales > Burkholderiaceae > Paraburkholderia > Paraburkholderia hospita. The sequence continues at coordinate 2,308,135 of NZ_CP026107.1, forward strand.
AGTCCACATCGTTACCAGCTCGTGCTGCGCCTGAAGACCGCAAAGCACTTGTTGCTGGATGGCGTGACGCCTTCCGCCGCAGCCGCCGCAACCGGCTTCGCGGATCAAAGCCACCTCGGACGCCACTTCAAGGCCGTGTTCGGCGTGACACCTGGCGCCGTGGCGCGGCGAAACAGCGCAAGAACGTTCTAGATCGCATCCTGCGCGACGCATAAGGTAGTGCCTTGCACATTGCCCGAGAGCACTTTTCTATGCACACCGCGACCACACCGCCTCGCATCTCCACCTTTCAGGATTCGTTCACCGACGAGGTGGTCGGCTTGATCCTGCATATCCAGAATGACGAGAGCAAGGTCGGTATATCGATCGAGGATCAGCCCGAGCTTCTCGATATCAATCGATACTTCATCGCGAATGGCGGTGGCTTCTGGATTGCACTCGACCAGCAAGGACATGTGGTCGGCACAATCGCCCTGCAGATCGAGACGGCAACGGTTGCCGTGCTGAAGAAGTTCTTTGTGTCGGCAGCGTGGAGAGGCGCGGGGATGGGATGCGCGTCGCGCCTTTACGAAACGCTGTTGGCGCATGCAAGGCTCAAAGGCATCGAAACGATCCTGCTCGATACCCCTTCCGTTTCGACGCGCTCACATGCATTTTATCGACGTCAGGGGTTTCAGCAGATCGCGGCTGGAGAATTGCCCGTCAAGTACGCTTACCCCGATCGGGATTCGTTACTGTTCAGGCTGGAACTTGCCTGAAATCAAAACCGGTAATTCACCGATGCAAGCGTATTGAGTTCGCTTCGACGCTCGGTGATCGGGCTCGCGGCGGCGTAGTGCTGCAAACGTCCAAGCGTCACCGCAATTGAGGCGGCCCAGTGCTTCGAAATGTCGTAGCTGACGTAGCCGTTCAGATGCACGTCACGAATGCCTGCGCCCGTGTTGTACGCAGGTAGTCCCGACGCTGCGCTCTGCTGGCTCGACACACCAAAGAACGTTCGCGTGTACTCCGCATCCGCCCAGGTAAAGCCGGGACCCATCGAAAACAGCCAGCCTCCAACAGGCAGCGACGCGTAAAGGTCGGTGACCACGGTCTTGCCCTGACCATGCCCGGCGATGTCCTGATACATCGCCACGGACCCGGTGAACATCCACACCGTGTAGTCAGCGAAGAGCTTCAGTTTCGGACCGCCGTCGACGTTACCCAGCCCGTGCAGATGCGGATCGTCCTTTTCCTGGCGCGACTGGAAATCGAAGCTCAGCGCTGCACCGACGTGATAGTCCTCGCTGCGCAGCACGTTCAGCCCCAGCACGTCGGGACCTTGCGAAAACACGCGATCGTCGTAAGAGATGTCGAGCGCGGGATAGGGAAACACACGCAGTTCACGCGAGCCGGGGTACAGCGGCGTGATGACGACACCCGGCCCGATGCCGATCTTCCATTTGCTGGCGGGCTTTGCTGTCGCGTCGCTTTGCTGCGAAGTTGACGAAGTTGACGAAGAGGACGACGGGGACGAAGAGGAAGGCGGCGCCTCGTCAGCCCATGCTCCCGCTGTGTGGAGCGTCAACGTCATTGCCGCCGCCAGCGTAGCGGCGCGTCTTGCCGCGATGAAGGAACTCGACTTCGCCATCACGCGCGACCTTTGCCCATCGCTGCCAGTTGCCGCAACCGGCGGGCAAGCGCCTTCGACACCACGGGCTTTCCGCCCGCATCGCCCGTACGGCTCGCGATTTCGCTTTCGCGCAGGAACAGCGCGGTCTCCCGCGCGACGATCTCGCGCTCGTTGTCGGATGTAATCATGTGATACGAATCGTCGAGCCAGATGGTGCGCAAGAACGTCGATCCAATCGACGAAGACACGAAGCGTGGATTGCGCGGACTCGATGTTTCATCGTCGATTGCGTGAATGATCAGGCAGTCGTTGCGGATCGCGCGCACTTGCGAGCGCACGCTCGCCGCGAGCCGGCTGGCTTCGTGCAGCGCGGGCAGCGAGATCGTCGATGGGCCGACTTCGCTGAAGTCGTCGCGTTCCATCGCGCGCGCGATCTTGGCCCGCAGTGCGTCGTTGCGCAGCCCGTACGGCGCCGATTCGCGATAGCGGTAGCGCGAACGCAACGGCGAGTAGTACGCCCAGTTCAGCAAGAAGCGATACCACGGAATCGCCCAGCCGTCGTACGCGAGCGTAAGCGACAGCAGCGCGACGGCCTGTGCCTGCGGGCGACGATGCACGAGCGAGAGCGAGAGCGCCGCGCCGATCGAAAGGCCGCAGATCGACACGCGCTCGTAGCGCGCGGCAAGCGCATCGTATTCGCGTGTCGCCGCGTCGAGCCAGTGCTCCATCGCCTGCTCTTTCGAACCCGCCGTGTAGCCATTGAGCACGGGCACGCAGGTCGTAAAGCCTTCGTCGCTCAGAAAGCGCGCGAGGTAGCGCAATTCCAGCGGCGAGCTGGATAGACCATGCAACATCAGCACGGCATGGCCGTCGCCTTCGTTGAAGATCGTTCGGACAGAGGTTTTCATAGGCGTCACTCGCCGACGCGCAGCACGAGGAAATCGCCCGCGTGTGTCGTGAAGCGTTCGCAGACACAATCGACAAGTTGCGCGGCGCTATCGCCCGTCTCGCCTTGAACACCCGCCGATGCATGCATCGCGGTGGCATCGCCCGCGCGCAGCCGCACACGATGCGAGCCGGGCCACAGCGCGTTCGAAAGGCGGCGAATATCCTCGGGTTCGACATCGTCGAAGCGAGGGCCTGGTGCGATCTCCGCTGGTGGCAGCGCAACGGCAAGAACATTTGCCCCGGCCTCGCGCGTGCTGCCAGCGTCAGTACCGTGGGTCCACGCGGGCATGCGCTCGAGTGCCTGAATCAGCACAAACGACTTGCTGTGTTGCGACAGATGACGTAGCAGCCTGTGCGTTTCATCGACGGCGCGGCGCGCGAGCATGCGATCGTTGTCGTGACGCAGCAGCATCTCGTAGCGCGACTGCGCGACCGACGTAATCAGCTCCGCGCGAAATTGCGCGCGCCTCAACCTTTCAACCAATGTAATAAAGACGAGCGCAACCATCGGGTACGACACGACGAACAGCACATCGGAGCGGTCGATGAAACCAAACATCGCGTAAGGCGGCACGAACAGATAGTCGCCGATGCACACGCCGGCCAGCATCATGGTCAGCGCGGGCGCAAGGCCGAAGTAGTACTCGATCAGCACGGCTGCAACGCAGAACGCAGCGCCCGGCATCGCTGGACCGAGCAGCGGATGCAGGAGAAGACGCACGCCACTCGCAATACAGAGCGCGGCAATCGCGGCAAGCCATCGCCGTGCCCCGCGAGGCGCCCAGCGACGGGCGTTTTGAACTTGCATGAATTGTTGTTTGCCGGACTACCGGACACTCTTCGACGTGTGGCCGTCATGGCCAAGATGGACAGACAAACTAGAAAGCCTGGAACGGCCCGAAAGATATCACATGTAATTCGCCGTAATACTTGAACTTTTCCTATTTCAGCATTTATGCGACGGTAGTATTTGCCTTATATGCGCGCTAACGTTTGCGTGCTTTAGGGGAACAAATCGAAAGCAAAGTGACAGGAAGCCAGAGTACTTATTTCTATTCGCGCCGTGGTCCCACTTCGCCTTGAGCATTCGCTGGAGATCTTCCGCGAACAAATGAAAGGAACCCGTCAGGAAAACCGTCAATGCGCGTGCTTTTTGTCGTACTTCAATACTCGATCCGGTCGCGCCGTCGGTACTGACGAGCACCGCAGCGCGAGTAATAGAGCAGATTCACATCGCGCCGCTACTCTCTTTTCTTATCAACTATCAATCCATGCAACTCAAACGGTAATTCGTATCCGCGCGATGCGCGGATACGATCTCACATTCGAATCACATCCATTACCGTTTTCTTCTTGTCCTTGAACTGATAAATCGTAATGGCCGCGTCCTTCAGATCGCCGTGCATATCGAATGCGATTTTGCCGATCACGCCGTCATACTGCGTGACGGGCATCGCAGCCAGAACTTTGGTCCGCTCGGTCGAATTGGCGCGCTTCATCGCTTCGTAAATGACGTAGACGGCATCGTACGCAAACGGCGCGTACGCATCGATGGGCACCTTGTAGCGCGCGGTGTAACGACGATCGAATTCCTGCCCCTTGGGCATCTTCGAGAGCGCGAGTCCCGCTTCGGAGCACACCAGGTTGCCGATCGCGTCGCCCGCAAGGCTCACCATCTTGTCCGTGCATGCACCGTCGCCGCCGAGCACGCTCGCCGTCATGCCGAGATTCGCCGCCTGCTTCACCAGCGGTCCCGCCGTCGCATCGGAACCGCCATACATGATGACGTCGGGCCGCAGCCCCTTGATCTTGGTCAAGATCGCGCGGAAGTCGGTGGCCTTGTCGTTGGTCGCTTCGCGCGCGACGATCGTACCGCCGTTCGCCTTCGCCGCTTTCACGAACTCGTCGGCAAGTCCCTGTCCATAAGCCGTCGAATCGTCGATCACGGCAATCCGTTTCGCGTGCAGCGAATTGAGCGCGTAACGCGCGAGTGCCGGTCCCTGCAATGCATCCGTCGCCACGACGCGAAACGTCGTCTTGTAGCCCTGTTGCGTGTAAGCAGGATTCGTCGAGCCTTGCGAAATCTGCACGACTTGCGCTTCGCTATAGATGCGCGACGCGGGAATCGACACGCCTGAGTTGATGTCGCCGACTACGGCCACCACGCCATCGTCGACCAGTTTTTGCGCGACCTGGGTTCCCGTGCGTGGATCAGCGGCATCGTCCTGCGAGTCCAGTTGCAGACGTACCGGCTTGCCGCCGATCACAGGGTGCTGACTGTTGATCTCATCGACTGCGAGGCGCGCAGCGTTTTCGCTGTCCTTGCCCATGTTCGCGAGTTGCCCGGTGAGCGGCGCCGCGTGGCCGATCAGCACGACAGCGGGAGTGGTATCAGCGGCATGCGCGGATGTCTGAATAGCGGCCAGCGCAACGACACCAGCTAATGAGCGAAAAGTTTGATTCACGGACTGCCTCACTTTGGTCATGAATGCGGTAAAGGTGCTAAACAAGCGCGCCATCGATTTCATCGCGCCTGAAAACCAGTATTCGTTCGCCGTAATTGCGCGTCCAACGAGAAATTCTTTTTGCTGCCGATAAACAAATGTTATGCGGGCACGACAGTCTCGCTATGCCTGAGTAACGCTTCAATGCTGCGCGCTATCGCGAGAATCGATGCATCGGCGAGCGCAGGCCCGCAGAGCGACAGGCCGACGGGTAGTTCGCCTTGCCGGTGGCAAGGCAGCGTCAGCGCGCAGCCGTCCATGAAGTTCACGACAGCGGGATTGCGCAGCACCTTCGCATTCGTCGACGAGAATGCATCGTCGTCGCTTTCCACACTCGCAATGGCAGGCGGAACGATGGCGACAGTCGGCATCAGCCACGCATCGAATCTCGCAAGACGCGCCCGCGTATCGCGCACGAAGCGCTCGCGCGCGGCGAGCAGGTCGATATAGTCGGCGGCGCTGCGCCCTTCTCCGGCGCGCAGACGTTTGAGCACGCGCGGGTCATACGTATCCGCGTCGCGGGCGACGTGCTCGCGATGCCACGCCCACGCCTGCGCCGCCGTGATGCCCGCAAGCGGATAGCGGCCCGCGACCTCATGCAACTCGGGAAACGCAAAGCGCTCCACGGACGCGCCCGCGCGCCGCAACATGCCGATCGCGCGATTGAACGCGGTGCTGACGGTCTCGTCGAGATCGTCAGCCACGTAGTCGGACGTGACACCGAGCCGAAGTCCTGCGAGCGGGCGCGGCGCCGTGTCGAGCGCCTGTCCGGAGACAATGCTGTCGATCAACGCGCAACAGTCGACGCTGCGCGCAATCGGCCCGATCGAATCGAACGACGCCGACAGCGGCACGATGCCGTCGAGCGGCACGCGCCGCGCGGTCGGCTTGAAGCCGACCAGTCCGCAGAACGCGGCGGGAATGCGGACCGAGCCGCCCGTGTCGGTGCCGAGCGCGGCGGCGACATGGCCGAGCGCGACGGACACTGCCGCGCCTGAACTGGAGCCGCCCGCAAGACGCTTTGGGTGAGCAGGATTCAGCAGCGTTCCGTAGTGCGGGTTCAGCCCGAGGCCGGAGAACGCAAACTCGCTCATGTTGGTGCGGCCCACGAACACCGCGCCCGCCTCGCGCAAACGCGCGACGGCGGCGGCGTCGCGCACGGCAGGCGTCGCGTCGCGCAGTATCCGCGAGCCCGCTGTCGTCACCTGTCCTTTGATGTCGAACAGGTCTTTTACCGAAACGGGGACGCCTGCCAATGCGGAAGGCACGTAGCCGCGCTCGCGAAACGCGTCGCTGCTGGCGGCCGCTTCGCGTGCCGCCACCCGGTCGATATGCGTGTAGGTCGATCCGCCTCGTGCGAGGTCGGCGTCGATAGCCGCAAGGCTCGTGTCGAGCAGTTCGCCTGCCGACAGCTTTTTAGCCGCGAGCGCCTTGCCGGAATCACGAATGGTGCGCATCGCGATCACTCCGTATGCGCAAGCGCATCGACGCTATAGCGATGCCGCAAGCTGCGTCCAAGCACAGGATCGTGCAGTTCCAGTTCGTACGCGCCCGCGGGCGTCAGCGCGCCGAGCACGGGCTGCGTGCCGCAGAACAGCACGGTCTCGGGAATCATCGACGTCGAACCGAACGCGCGCCAGATCAGCGGCTCGGGATGCATCAGCCGCGCAAGCGTGCCTTCCTGATAGCGGATACGCTCGCCGCTCGCATCGATGCGCCAGCTACGCGCGATCAGCGCGTCCCAATGCGCAGCCACGTCCGCATAGCGCCACAGCGTTTTGCCGAGCGGCTTCGCACACATCTGCTTCGACACGGCAACGTCATAGCCTTCGACCTTGCGGTCCGTATGATCCGAACCGATACCGACCAACAAGCCATCCTCTTGCGTCTGGATCAGCACGACTTCGACTTCGCCCGACGAATGCTCACCGATCACTTCAATGCTGTCCGCCGTCGTCAGCAGGGCGGGCGCGACTTCGTAGAAGCATGGCACGCTCGACGGCCTGCGCACGCCGATCGCTTCCAGTTCGCGAATATGATGCTCGACCTCGGCGTGGTCGCGTCCCGCCCAGCCCGCAATCACGAGACGGCTCGCGCTCACTTCGACGTGCAGCCCGCCTTCGATTTCGCATGACACTTTCTTCATCGCAACGTCCTCTGGTTTGACAGTGTGTTTGCCCTTCCATCAACGGGCATTTGCTGCGAAGTGTTGGCGCGTGCGCCGTGCGTGTCCAACAAATTAAAGTTGTCGCGTGGTTGAAATTTTTCTTGTCACCCAAGGCGTGACGCGGCGCTACACTGAGCCATTCGTGCTTGCCTCGTCAGGGTTGTGAATGAATCTGCGATTTCTCGAAACGTTTGTCTGGCTGGCGCGACTGCGCAGCTTCCGCCTGACGGCCGAGCGGCTGCACGCGACCCAGGCAGCCATTTCGAGCCGCATCTCCGCGCTCGAACAGGAACTCGGCGTGCGGCTATTCGAGCGTGGCTCGAAAGAAGCGACGCTCACGCAGGACGGCAGCAAAGCGCTGCCGTTCGCCGAACAGATGCTGAAGCTGAATCAGGCGATGCTCGCGAGCGTCGGCGATCGCTCAAAGGTGTCGGGCCTGCTGCGGCTCGGCGCGATCGAATCGATCGTGCATACGTGGCTGCCCGATCTGCTCAAGCGCATCCGCGACGAGTATCCGAACCTCGTGATCGAGCTGACCAGCGACACGTCTGCGAATCTCTCCGCGCAACTGGCGAACGGCCATATCGATGTGTCGTTTCAGACGACGAGCGTCGCCGGCGCGGACATGACGAATGTTCCGCTCGGCAGTCTTCCGATGCGCTGGATGGCAAGCCCGGCGCTCAATCTGTCCGCGCAGGCGCTCACCGAAACTGAACTGGCCGCGTATCCGGTGATCAGCTTCGCGCGTCATTCGCCGCCGCATGAGTTTCTGACGGGCCTGTTCGCGGCTAGCGGGGACGTGCAGGTGCAGATCAATTGTCTTTCGTCGGTGGCGGCGATCATCCGGCTCGTGGTCGACGGATTCGGCATTGCCGTGCTGCCGCCCGCGTTCGTGATGCGTGAACTCGAAGCGGGCCAGTTGCAACTGCTCCAAGTCACGCACCGCGTGCCCGCGTTGCCGCTGGTCGCCGCGTACCGGCGCACGCCTGACAGCCTGCTTGCCGAGTCGATCACGCGGCTCGCGCTGAACGTCGTGCTCGATTTCAGCCTGAAGCATGGGCCAGAGTTCGCGCTGTTCCCGCCATCGGACGACGCCATCTCGCATGCATGACCGATCCATTCATCAACACGAGTACGCCGACATGCTGACCGCTCTTTCCATACCGATCGAACCGCTCGAAGTGAATCGCTGTGAACCGTATGGCTGGATGCTCGGCAAGCCTGTGCGCACGGACGGCGACGCGCCGGCGTTCGTCAGCCCCGCGTCGGACTTCTGGCGCGAGCATCTGTTCGATACGGGCACAGCGGGCGAAACCGAAATACTCTGGGTCGTGTACCGCAATCGTGGCGCAGAGATCTCCGCGCTCGAATTGCATCGTTTGACGCAGCAGGCCATCGTGCCGTTGACGGCACCCGTCGTGCATATCGTCGCGACGTCGCTCGAAGACGGCGAGCCGGACCTCAATTCGCTGCGCGCATTCGAGATTCCCGTTGGCAAAGGTCTTTGCATGCGGCCTAACGTCTGGCACGCGACGCGTGTCACGAACACAGAGTCCACCTGTTTGATGCTCACTCGCCCTTCGACAACCTACGATCTCGTCGTCCATCTGAAGACGGGTGCGCCTGCATGCGAAAGCGTCATCAGGACAATCGACACACGCACGCTCGAATTCAGCACGGCCTGAACGTGTTCGCGTGCTATCGCACGCGTCATGCCTCTAGAAAGTTTTGTGTAGTGACTGTCTGCTTGCGATGCGTCCCGACACGGTGCAGGATAAGTCGAGTCAACAGGACGCATGTGCCGCATCGCCTTCCGCACTGATCCACTTCGCATACGCGTTCAGGTCCGCATGTTGCTAACCGATACAGGTTGAGCATCGCACGCGCAACGCGCCGTGAAGCATGAACAGGAGGCTGACAGCATGAACGACGAGAGCAAAGCGAGCACCTCTAAAGGCCCGTCGAGGCACCGGTCACCGTCCGTCGTCGCAAGATGGCTCAGTGTTCTCTTTGCCGTGCTGGCTGGTCTGTATCTGCTGATAGGCGGTATCTGGCTCGTCACGATTGGCGGCTCACCTTATTACATCGTTGCCGGCGTCGTTCTGCTCGCCGTCGCGTGGCTGATCCATCGCGGCAACGGGCTCGCGTTGTCGCTCTATTCGCTCTTGCTGATCGGCACATTGATATGGGCCGTCTTCGAAGCGGGTTTCGATTTCTGGGCGCTTGCGCCGCGCACCGATATCCTCGTTCTGTTCGGCGTCTGGCTGCTGTCGCCGTTCGTCTTCCGTCTGTTCGATGTGTCCGCTCGGCGCGGCGGCGCCGTTGCGCTCGTGGTATGCCTCGTTCTCACGGGGGTCGCGCTCGCGTATGCGGCATTCAACGACCCGCAGGAGATCAACGGCAAGGTCGCGGAAAACGCGGCCGTGTCGCCGATGCAACCCGACTCGCATGCCGGCGACTGGACGGCATACGGCCGCACGCAAGCGGGCACCCGCTATTCGCCGCTCACGCAAGATCAACCAGGAAAACGCGAAAGACCTGCAGGTCGCGTGGACCTTCCAGACGGGCGACAAGAAAGGCCCCAACGATCCCGGTGAAATCACGGACGAAGTGACACCGCTGAAGGTCGGCGACATGCTTTATCTTTGCTCGCCGCATCAGATCCTGTTCGCACTGGATGCCGCGACAGGCAAGGAAAAATGGCGCTTTGATCCGGGCCTGAAAACCGACCCAAGCTTCCAGCACGTGACCTGCCGCGGCGTGTCGTATCACGAGTCGGCGGCTGCCGCTGCCGCGAAGGACGAATCCGCGCAACGCGCGTTGCCCGCGTGCGCGCGCCGCGTGATCCTGCCCGTCAACAACGGCCATCTTTTCGAAGTCGATGCCGCAACGGGACAGCGCTGCGCCGGCTTCGGCAACAACGGCGACCTCGACTTGCAGCATCTGCAACCGGTGACCACGGTGGGAGAGTACGAGCCGACCTCGCCGCCCATCGTCACCGACAAGATCATCGTCATGGCGGGAGCGGTGACGGACAACTATTCGACCCGCGAGCCGTCCGGCGTGATACGCGGCTTCGACGTCGAAACGGGACAACTCGTGTGGGCGTTCGATCCAGGCTCGGCCACACCGAACGCCATTCCCGACGACCATCACACGTTCACATCGAATTCTCCCAACTCGTGGGCACCCGCCGCCTACGACGCGAAACTCGACCTCGTCTATCTGCCGATGGGCGTAAAGACGCCCGACATCTGGGGCGGCAATCGCACGCCGCAGGACGAGCGCTACGCGAGCGGGCTGCTGGCGCTGCATGCATCGACGGGCAAGCTCGCGTGGTTCTATCAGACGGTGCATCACGATCTGTGGGACATGGACCTGCCCGCGCAGCCAACCATCGCCGACATCACCGACCGCAACGGCAACGTCGTGCCCGCGATCTACGCGCCTGCGAAGACGGGCAACATCTTCGTGCTGGATCGCCGCACGGGCACGCCGATCGTGCAAGCGCCCGAGCAGCCCGTGCCGCAAGGCGCGGCCGAAGGCGATCGTGTATCGCCGACGCAGCCGTACTCGCAACTGACCTTCCGGCCCGCGAAGAACCTGTCTGGCGCCGACATGTGGGGCGCAACGATGTTCGACCAGCTCGCGTGCCGCGTGATCTTTCACCGGCTGCGCTACGAAGGTCCGTTCACGCCGCCGTCCGAAAACGGCACGCTGGTTTTTCCGGGCAATCTCGGCATGTTCGAATGGGGCGGTCTCGCCGTCGATACCGACCGGCAACTCGCAATCGCGAACCCGATCGCGCTGCCGTTCGTCTCGAAGCTCGTCGCGCGCGGGCCACACAACCCGATTCAGCCGCCAGAGAACGGCCAGGGCGGCACGGGCACGGAATCGGGCATCCAGCCGCAATATGGCGTGCCGTTTGGGGTGGAGCTGAACCCGTTCCTGTCGCCCATCGGCTTGCCTTGCAAACAGCCCGCATGGGGTTACGTGGCAGCGCTCGATCTGAAGACGAACCAGGTAGTGTGGAAAAAGCGCATCGGCACGGTTCGCGACAGCGCGCCCGTTCCGCTGCCGTTCAAGATGGGCATGCCGATGCTAGGCGGCCCGATGACGACGGCAGGCCACGTGTTCTTCATCGGCGCGACTGCCGATAACTATCTGCGCGCCTACAGCACCGACACGGGCGAGGAACTATGGCGCGCGCGGCTTCCCGCTGGCGGCCAGGCCACGCCGATGACCTATGAAGCGAACGGCAAGCAGTACGTGGTGATCGCTGCGGGCGGACATGGGTCGTTCGGCACGAAGCTCGGCGACTATGTGATCGCGTATGCGTTGCCGGACAAATGACGCACGCTCACTGCTTCGCGAGGTACCGCTGCGCCAGTGCTTCATAAAGCGGTGGCGCAAACAGCCTCGACACCTGGCTGGAAATGAGCGCGGTCGCCATCAGCGAAAGCACCAGCGCGTGTCCGTTGATCATCTCGATCACGATCACGAACGCGGTGATCGGGCTTTGCGTGACAGCCGCGAGATAGCCGACCATGCCGAGCGCGATCAGCATCGGCAGCTGCATTTGCCCGAACACGAGATGCAGCGCGTTGCCGATGCCCGCGCCGATCGCGAGCGAAGGGGCAAACAACCCGCCCGGCGCGCCGGGCAGATACGATCCGACCATCGATGCCATCTTCAGCACCGGATAACTCGCGCCAAGCTGTGAATTGCCTTCCAGCATTCCGCGCGCTTCGGCATAGCCGCTGCCGAACGTGTGACCGCCCGCAGCGACACCGATCACCGCGATAAAGAGGCCGCACGCCGCGCCGAATGCAACCGGATGTTCTTTTCTCCACGCCGCGAGCCGCCCAGGCATCCAGCGATCGGTGTTCAGCAGCAGCCAGCAAAACGCGCCGCCTGCCACGCCCGTCACGACCCCCAGCATCACGACAGCAACGACGAGCAGATCGGGAAAATGCCCGTCGATGTCGATCGTGCCGAAGTACGTGTAGTTGCCCTGCAAGCCTAGCGAGACGATGCCCGCGAAGATGATCGCCGTAATCAGCACGCCGCTGGTTCGCGTTTCGAAGCTGCGTGTCAGTTCTTCGATGGCGAAGACAACGCCCGCGAGCGGCGCATTGAATGCCGCGGACAGCCCGGCAGCCGCACCGGCCAGCGCGAGTTTGCGCTCCAGGCCCACGCCGCGAAGACTGCGCAAGCGCGCCGGATAGAAGCGCCGCAGGCTGAACATCAGCGCGGCGCCGATGTGGATGGTCGGCCCTTCACGTCCGATGGTGAATCCGCCGAGAATCGACAGAAACGACACGGCGATCTTGCCAACCAGAATGCGCATGTTCAGCAGACGCGGACCGAGGTCGCGCCCTTCGTGCAGCGTCGCGATGACTTGCGGAATGCCGCTGCCTTCAGCGCCCGCGAAGCAGTGCCGCGTAATCCAGACACCGAGCGCCGCGACTGCGGGTGTGAGCACGAGCGGCAGCCACCAGAACTTCGTCGTATAGCGCAGAAACGCGTCGTAGCCGAAATCGATCAGCCGCGCATACATGACGGCGACAAGCCCGGTCGCGACCGCGCCGAGCCAGAATACGCCGTAATGCAGCCAAAGCCGCCTGCCGCGCAGCAACGCGCGTCGGTCGAGAAGTACGGGAATACGCATCGGGGCGTCAGTGTGACTAAAGCAAAGTAAGGCACATTGTGACATAAATGCGCGATCCTCCGTTTCGACACGTACAACCCGTGCGCAAATGGTTATTCGCTCGTGTCGCCGAACACCCAGCCAAATGAGCCGTAGTGCGCCCTGTGCTCGGCTGCGAGCTTGAGCAGGCAGCGCTCGCCCTTCGGCGTCAGATGCACCTGCACCTGGCGGCGATCTTCGGCGTCAGGCTTGCGCGTTACGAGACCGGCCGATTCGCAGCGCGACACGAGCGCCGCCGTACCGTTCGGCGCGGCCTGCAGACGCTCCGCCAGTTCGCCGACAGTGGCCCACTGCCTCCCCTCGAAACCGCGCACATGCAGCAGCAATTGATATTGCAGCGTCGTAATACCCGCCGCGTTGGCGATCTCCTCGGACGCGCGCAAGAACTTGCGCAGCTCGTAACGGAATACCGACATCGCTTCCAGATCCTGTTTGCCCGGAAGGTTGCGTTTGGGCTGCCTGCTTGAACTCATCTGAAGTCCTGGTGAATGGATAAAGACACGGTGATGTTCGCGGATCATACACACGATCGAATCGCCCGCCGTCACCTGTACTTTGCCTTTCATCTGTCTTTTCAGAATCTATACTTTGCATGGGCGAAGTCGGCGAAACGCACGCATCGACGGGACGCTCTTTTCGTCATATCAATTCTGCCTTCTTCAGGGAGGTGGCACGTGCAATACGACGAACAGAAAGTGCAGGACTTCATGGAGCGCATGGTTGGAGAGTTCGGCGCGGTCGCCTCGGCGCCGCTGATCGCGCTGGGCGACCGGCTCGGCCTGTACAAGGCGATGACCGAACAGGGCTGGATGACCTCGGAACAGGTCGCCGACCGCGCCGGCCTCGCCGAGCGATACGTGCGCGAATGGCTTGCGGCGCAGGCCGCATCGGGCTTCATCCGCTACGATGCCGAAACCGCCCGCTACCAGCTCGAAAACGAAATGGCGATGTGCTTTGCCGAAGAAGGCAGCCCGACGTTCATTCCGGGTTTCGCCGACTGCGCCGAAGCGATGTTCCGCAGCCTGCCCAAGCTCGAAGGCGCATTTCGCACGGGGCTGGGCGTCGGGTGGCATCAGCATCATCCATCGCTGTTCAAGGGCACAGAGCGATTCTTTCGTCCAGGCTATGCGGCGCATCTGGTCGACGAGTGGATTCCGGCTTTAATCGGTGTCGAAGCCATACTCAAGGGACGCGGCGCGAAAGTCGCGGATGTTGGCTGCGGCCACGGCATATCGACGATGCTGATGGCGCAGGCGTATCCGGAGGCGACCTTCGTCGGCTTCGACTATCACGAACCGTCCGTGCAGCGAGCACGAGAACTCGCGGATGAATCGGGTCTCAGCGAGCGCGTCACGTTCGAAATGGCAAGCGCACAGCAATACCCAGGAAGCGACTACGATCTCGTCGCATTCTTCGATTGCCTGCACGACATGGGCGACCCGACGGGCGCGGCGGCCCATGTGTTGCAATCGCTGAAGCCCGAGGGCACGTGGATGATCGTCGAGCCCTTTGCGAACGACCGGCTCGAAGACAATCTCAACCCTATAGGGCGTGTGTTTTATTCGGCATCGACGATGATCTGCACGGGCGCGTCGTTGTCGCAGGAAGGCAGAAAAGCGCTCGGCGCGCAGGCGGGCGAAGCGCGGCTCAGGGAAGTCGTGACTGAGGGCGGCTTCACGCGTTTCAGGCGCGCGACGCAAACGCCGTTCAATCTGGTTTTTCAGGCGCAGGCCTGAACGGCCCATATGGAATCAGCCGGGCGCGCATGCACGCCCGGCTTGTGCGGTTGCGCCGGCTTACTGCGACATCGCCCCCGACGCCGGATGATCCATTCCCATCGCGTCGTGCTTCTTCATCTTGTCGCTCTTCTTCATCGAATCGTGCGACATGTTGTCCTTTTTCATCGCGTCGTGCGACATGCTGTCTTTGCTCATCGCATCGTTTGCCATCGCGCCGCTTGCTTGCGCGAATGCAGCCGTCGTGCCTAACGCCATCGCTGCTGCGAATACTGCCGTCATCAGTCGTTTCATTGCTCATCTCCTTGCTGGGTTGAAATTGGTATCCGGCATGACCGGAACCGGAAAAAGAAGAACTGCGCTCAGGAACCGCCGAACCAGTTGTAGCCCTGATCGACCCAATAGCCGCCGGGATAGGTATTGGTAACGAAGATCTCGACGATATGCTTCGGGTTCTTGTAGCCGAGCTTGGTCGGCATCCGTAGCTTCATCGGGTAGCCGTATTTCGCAGGCAAACGCTCGCCGTCGTATTCGAACGTGAGCAAGGTCTGCGGATGCAGCGCCGTCGGCATGTCGATGCTCTCGTAGTAGTCGTCGGCGCAGCGAAAGCCGACATACTTCGCGCTCGTATCCGCCCCGACGCGGCGCAGGAACTCCGCGAACGGCGTGCCGCCCCAGCGTCCGATTGCGCTCCACCCTTCCACGCAGATATGCCGCGTGATCTGCTCCGCGTGCGGCAGCGCGTACAACTCGGGCAGCGTCCACACGCGTTGCCCTGTCACGAGACCGCTGACCTTCAGCCGATAGTCGCTGCCGTTCACTTCGGGCACGTCGTCGATGCCGTAGAACGCATTGAACGGAAAGGGCCGCGTGAGTTGCGCTTCGGTGTAGGTCGGCGCGAGCTGGTTCGGATCGAACAGGAACGCCTGCGCGCGATCGTTCAGCCGTGAGACGGCAGTCAGAAATGCGTTGACCGATTTGTCGTCGGTGATCGAGCAGCCTGTGAGCAGCGACAGGCCGCCCAAGGTCAACAGGCGCTTGCCGAACAGACGGCGCGAAGGCATGTCCAGTTCGCGGCGCGCATCCGCGAGAATCGCTGCGCGGTCGAGCTTGATGATGGGTTTGTCGTCGGTCTTCATGTCGTGTCCTCGGGCGGAAATCAGCGGCCGCGCAACATGGTCAGGAGCGAGCGCGGCACGAGCGCGACCATCGCGACATGCACGACGACGAACGCCGCCATCACAGCCATCGCGCAGAAGTGAACGATGCGCGCGTTGTCATAGCCGCCCATCAGCTCGCGCAACAGCGGAAACTGGACCGACTTCCAGATCGCAAGCCCCGACAGCACGAGCACCACGAGATCGACGATCACGACGAGATACGCGAGCTTCTGCACCGCGTTGTACTGGCGCAAATCTGTGTGAGCGAGCTTGCCGCTCAATGCGGCGAGGAAGTCGCGCAGCACGGCGCGCGGCGAGATCGGGAAGAACTTCGCGACGAGGCGCCCGCTTGCGATGTTCAGCGCGAGATACAGGATGCCGTTGAACACCAGCAGCCACATCGCCGCGAAGTGCCATTGCAGCGCGCCGCCAAGCCAGCCGCCGAGGGTAATAGACGGTGGAATCACGATGTTGTGAAACACCGGCGACGCGTCATAGATGCGCCAGCCCGAGAACATCATCACGAGTGCGGCGAAAGCATTGAGCCAATGCGTGATGCGCAGCCAGATCGGATGAATCGGTGCATTGCGCGGTGCGGTTTCGGGTGCCGGAGTGAGGGTCGCTTTCATCGTGTCCATGTCGATCACCATGACGGTCTGATACACGTCAATTCGTCAGGGACACGGGATTGGTTACAGCATCGCGTGCTTTTTCGAGCAATTCACTCCGCTCGCGAAAAAATTTCGCACACGTGTAACCAGAAACGGTGAAACGACGAATTAACCCGGTAAAGGAGGCGGGTGACGACGATGGACGACGACCGCGCTATAGTGGCGCATCACGGCTTCGGCTGTGCCGAAACGCTCGATCTGAAGCTCAGCGCCCCGCTCGCCGCGGCAGCGAGCCACGTGCACGTCTCGTCGTCTCGCCGTCCTGCCAATAAGGGAGTCATGTTGCAAGAAGCGGAAAGCCGCCTGAAAGCGTTGTTCGTTCGCGGTCTCGACGGCGATGCCGACGCTTATCGCAGCTTTCTGCAGGCACTCACGCGGCACCTGCGCGGCTTTCTGCGCAGACGCATTCCGAACTATCGCGACGACGTCGAAGACCTCGTCCAGGAGATTCTGCTCGCGGTGCACAATGCGCGTCACACCTATCGTCCGGACGAACCGCTGACTGCGTGGCTGCACGCGATCGCCCGCTACAAGCTGATGGATTTCTTCCGCTCGCGCGCACGCCGCGAATCCCTGAACGATCCGCTCGACGACTACGCCGAGCTGCTCGCCGACACCGACGACGAACCCGCCCAGGCGCGCCACGACATCGGCAAGCTGCTCGAACATCTGCCCGACAAGCAGCGGCTGCCCATCGTTCACATGAAGCTCGAAGGCCTGTCGGTGACGGAGACGGCGCGCATCACGGGCCTGTCCGAATCGGCCGTGAAGGTCGGCGTGCACAGGGGTCTCAAGGCGCTGTCCGCGCTCATTCGGGGGCTGCGATGAAGACCGACGATCTCATTGGCCTGCTGTCGAACCAGGTGACGCGTATCGAGCGCGGCGCTGTTGCGCGCCGCTTCACCAAAGCGCTGCTGCTCGGCGCGTTGGGCTCGCTGATCCTGATGAGCGTGGTGTTCGGCGTGCGGCACGATCTGGGCAGCGTCGCGCGCACCACCATCTTCTGGGCGAAGATGGCATATCCGCTTGCGATCGCGGTGGGCGCGATGCTCGCCGTGATGCGGCTCGGCCGACCGGGCGCGCGTGCGGGCTATTCGTGGGCGATCATCGCGTTGCCGTTTGTCGCGGTGTGGATCGCGAGCATGATGGTGCTCGACAGCGCGGCGCCCGGCACGCGCTTGCCGATCGTGCTCGGTCATACGTGGCGCACGTGCCCGTTCAATATCGTGCTGCTGTCGGTGCCGACGTTTCCTGCCGTGTTCTGGGCCGTCAAGTCCCTTGCGCCGACGCAGTTGCGGCTCGCGGGTGCCGTCGCCGGGCTGCTTGCGAGTTCCACTGCGACGATCGTGTATTGCCTGCATTGCCCGGAGATGAGCCCGGCGTTCTGGAGCGTGTGGTACGCGATCGGGATGTTGCTGCCCGCGGGCATCGGCGCGTGGCTGGGGCCGAAGCTGTTGCGCTGGTAGTGAAGGCGTGGGGAACAAGCTTTCGACGAGGCTCAGGCTTCGAGGTCGTCACCTTCGGCGACGGCAGGCCCGATATAGTGCGCGCGAGGACGCAACAGGCTGCCGCTCGTCATCTGTTCGATGGAGTGCGCGGCCCACCCTACGCTTCTCGCGATCGCGAACAGCGCGAAGGCCGCGTCTCTTTGCAGCTCACAATGCTCGACGAGTGCGGCAAGCGCAATATCGATAGTGGGCTGCATGCCCGTCGAGGTGTCCACGCAAGCGATCAACTCGCCCGTCGTTTGCGACGGCGCTAACATCGACAGCAGACAGGCTGCTCGCGGATCGCCTTGCGGGTAAAGCTCGTGTCCAAAACCGGGTAACGACTTGTTATCGGCGAGCCGGCGTCGCACGGTCTGCTCGGCTCCCGAATTGCGCGCATCGTCGATCAACGCATGCACTCGTGTAATCGCGTCGCCGTGCAACGGCCCGGAGAACGCGGCAAGTCCCGCCAGCATGCACGCACCAAGCGAAGCCCCCGTCGACGCAGCAACACGGGCAGCAAACGCCGAGCTGGTCAGTTCCTGATCCGCGAGCAGCACGAGCGTCCGGCGCAAAAGCTCCGCGTGCCGCTCAGCCCGCCATGCACGAGCGATGCGCAGATGCAGCGGCCCCTCGTCCGAATCGAGCCCGACAAAAGCACTCGCGAGATGGCCGACCAATCCGGCCGCGTCCTCATGCATGCGCTCGACGTCCAGCGCATGAACCGATCCGCCCTCAGCCGCCGCCATGCTCATTGCGGCAAAGACACGCGCTCTTGCGGAACCTTCCATCCTGACCGGTTGGGAAGCCGGAAAGCGGGGCCGTTCGGCCGAGTCCCACAACAGTTCCGCGGCTTCCTCCAGTGTCGCGGTCGCGGCCATTTGAATCGCGTCCTTGCCGCGGTAATACAGCCTGCCACGAACGATGGTCGAGATATGGGTATTGATGATGGGCTCGCCCCACGCCATCGTGCTCGCCGCGATGTTCTTGCGCGCGCGTCCAAGGTCGCGCTTCTTCATCAGCATCGAAATATCCGACGCGCGATACAGCTTGCGGCTGATGTGATCCGGGTCCCAGCGCACCTCGATCTGACCGCGGCTGACATAGGCGTATAGCGTCTGCTTGCGCACGCCGAGCGCCGCGCACGCCTCCTCCTGTGTCATCCAGTTCTTCACGTTGATTGACTCAATCAAGGTTGACGGTCATGGGTGCCGCCGGTTTAATGCAAAACATAAACACACAAAAAAATCCGCACGACGCGCGCACCAAGGAGGAGATATCGATGGCTTCAGACCGAACGACCCAGTATATATCGACGGCATCGGAGCGCATGACGCGCACGCGCTACTCGATCCTCGCGACGATCCTGCTGCTGGCGACGGTCGCCTATGCGGACCGCGCGATCCTGTCGATTGCAGGGCCCGGCATCGCGAAGGAATTCGGCCTGAATCACGTGCAGTTGGGCTATGTGCTGTCGGCATTCAGTTGGGCGTATGTGGTGGGTCAGATTCCAGGCGGCCTGCTGCTCGACCGGTTCGGCACCAAGAAGATGTATGGCGCGACGCTCATTCTGTGGTCGATCGCGACCATGCTGGTCGGCTTCATCGGCAACGTCACGTCGGATGTCTCCGTTGCGCTTGCGCTGCTGTTTGCGCTGCGCTTCGCGCTCGGCCTGATCGAGGCACCGAGCTTCCCGGCGAACGGCCGCGTCGCGGTCATGTGGTTCCCGAAGGAAGAGCGCGGGCTCGCGACATCGCTGTTCGCTTCCGCTTCCTACTTCGCGGTGGCGATCTTCTCGCCTTTCGCCGGCTGGCTCACGGCGAAGTTCGGCTGGCCCTCGCCGTTCATTGCGCTTGGACTCATCGGCATTGCAGCGGCTGGGCTGTGGGCCGTCGTCATGCACGAACCGCGCAACCATCCGCGCGTATCGTCGAGCGAGCTCGATCACATCATTGCGGGCGGCGCGATGATCGACATCGACTCGAAACACGAACTGCAGGCACGCCCCGCCGTGTCGTGGGCGCTCGTACGGACGCTGCTCGGCAACCGGATGCTGTGGTGCTCGTATATCGGCCAGTACTGCACCATCGCGCTGAGCTATTTCTTCATCACGTGGTTCCCGATCTATCTCGTGCAGGCACGCGGCATGAACGTCATGGAAGCGGGTTTCGCAACGATGATTCCCGCCGTGTCCGGCTTTCTCGGCGGCATTGCGGGCGGCGTGATCTCCGACATGCTCATCCGTCACGGCTGGAGCGTTTCGTGGGCGCGCAAGACGCCGTATATCGTCGGCATGCTGGTGGGCTGCTGCCTTGTGCTGTCCGCCTTCACCGAGAGCAATGTCCTGATCGTGCTGTTGATGACGCTCGCGTTCTTCGGCAAAGGCACTGCCGCGGGCGCGGGCACGTGGGCGATCGTCAGCGACACGGCGCCGCGCGAAGCGGTTGGCCTTGCGGGCGCGATCTTCAATTGCGTCGGCAACATCGGCGGCATCGTCACGCCGATCGCGTTCGGCTACATCGTGCAGGCAACGGGCGGCTATACAGTCGGGCTCTACTTCGTCGCCGCGCACTGCCTCGTCGCGGCAGTCGTCTACCTGCTGTTCATGGGCAATATCAAGCGCGTGCAGATGCGCACGCCCGGCACTTAATGGAAATCAAGCTATGCAACAACCGGACACGCTGAAGCCAACCGTACTCAACGCGGCGGAATTGCCCGAGTGGACTAATGCGGAACTCAGAGCGCTTTTCAATGTTCTCGATCTGCCGAAAGATCCCGACGCCGCCGCTGCGTTTCTGGCGAAGCATGGTCATGAAGTGCGCGGCATTGCGCTACGCAAGACGAAGATCGACGCAGCGTTTCTCGATGCCGTGCCTGCTGTCGAGATCATTTCGAGCTACAGCGCAGGTCTCGACAATCTGGACGTGCAGGCAACCAGGTCGCGCGGCATCACGATTGAAAACACGTCACACATTCTGGCCGAAGACGTCGCGAATGCAGCCGTCGGTCTTGCGCTTGCCGTCACCCGCGATTTCATCAACGCGGACGCCTTCGTCCGTACGGGAACGTGGCCTGAGCACGGACACTATCTGCTTGGACGTTCGATCTCGCGCATGAAGGTCGGGATCGTCGGACTC
The DNA here is from genome assembly GCF_002902965.1 of Paraburkholderia hospita. Taxonomy (GTDB): domain Bacteria; phylum Pseudomonadota; class Gammaproteobacteria; order Burkholderiales; family Burkholderiaceae; genus Paraburkholderia; species Paraburkholderia hospita. The sequence goes on from NZ_CP026107.1 coordinate 2,329,267, forward strand.
GGCACGATTGGGTCCGCAATCGCGAAGCGCCTGCAAGCATTTGGCTCGAACCTCGCGTATTTCGGCCCGAGCCGGAAATCGGTCGATATTCCGTACTATGACGACGTCGCCCATCTCGCGCGCGATTGCGACATGCTGATTCTGACCTGCCCGCTTTCTCCTTCCACGCATCATCTCGTCAATGCAGCCGTGCTCGATGCGCTTGGACCTCGCGGGTATCTCGTGAACATTTCACGCGGGCCTGTGGTCGACGAGGCGGCGCTGATTGCCGCTCTGGCGCAAGACGGGATTGCGGGCGCGGCGCTCGATGTTTTCGAGTACGAACCGGTCGTTCCCGAAGCGCTGATACGCGATCGCAGAGTAGTGTTGACGCCGCATATCGGCTCGGCGACGGACGAAACGCGCCGGAGCATGGCGGAGAACGTCGTCGATACGCTTGCCAGGCATTTCGGGCTCCCCGGCCCGCGCGGCAGGCAAATTGACGCTGCCGTCGAAAGTATCGGATGACATTGCCGCCGTCGTTCCAGGATCAGGCATCGCGAATGCTCAATGCCAAGGCGCTATTGATCCCGGGAGAACGACATGGCTGAATATGATGGCGAACGCAGCACCGACGAACGGATTCGCGAACGTGCGTATCAACTTTGGGAGCGGGACGACGATCCCAGGAAACATGCCGACGAGTACTGGGATACGGCACGGCGACAGATCGAAGCCGAGGGCGCGGATGATGCGCCCGTCGAGCCTCCGATCGAGCAATCCGACAAGCGACAGCTGGAAAGCGAAGACCCGCAGGAAGGTGAAAACCCGAACGGCGATGCTGCAGGCAAGCCGCGCGCGAAGCGGACGCGGTGACTAACGCGGAGTGAAATCGTCACGCCGCCGTGCAGGTTCTACGTATGCTTGCACCTCGTAGAACCTGCAAAATATCAGGTCTCCAGCGGACCTGATCTCATGACGTGCTGCTTCCTCGCGCAGTGAGCGTGGAGGTCACTCGAGCCGCCGATCGCACAGCGAACACGAAAGCGCCTGCCGACACCAGCGACACAACCAGCACCGTCCATTCGACGGGGAGATAGTTGTCCGTCATCGCCCAGATTGCCGCCGCCGAGATCGGCGCAATGCCTTTCGCGATGTTCGACGGCATCGAAAGAAGGCCGCTCACCGCGCCGTAGCCTTCCGTCCAGAGGATGTTCTGGACAATCGTCCCGCGCAGAATGGTCATCATGCCGTTGGCGCCGCCGTACACAACCGCGAACAGGATGAGCCCAGCCGTGGACGTGCCGACGCACATCAGGATCACGACCGAGGCGGGGAAAGCTGTGGTGACCACAATGCCGATGATGGCCGGACGCACGTTCCTGCCGGCCGTGAACCACAGGATCCGCGCAAGTACCTGTGCTGGCCCGATGGTTGCCATCGTAGCGAGTGTCGCGGCAGGCGACACTGCACGCTCGGTCATTAGCGGAACGAGGTGGAACGTCAAGGCGGCAAATGTCGAATAGTAGGCAGTGAAGCAGACGGCGAGTCCCCAGAATGCGGGCGTTCGCAAGGCGCGTCGCGTTGATTCCCTGCTGGTCGCGTTGAACGTACTTCGATCTGATACGCCATCCGCGCGTGCGTTCCGTCGAATAGCAAACACGTGGATAGGAAGACAAACAGCGACGTTAGCGAGCGCCAGCACGATCAGCGCGCCGCGCCAGTGATACCCGTCGATCAGGACCTGTGTCAGCGGAATGAACACAGTGCTCGCGAATCCCGCCACGAGCGTTATCAGCGTGATCCTTCCCGGATAGCTGGCCGGAAAATCGCGCGTGATGACGGCGAACACAGGGTCGTAGAGCGTCGCCGCCATGGCAATGCCGAGCCCTACCCATACGACAAACAGCGTGGACAGACTGTGAGCCTGCGACCACACAGCGAGCATCGCCGTTGCGAGGAACGTGCCGCCCGTCATCACCATGCGGCCGTGTCCACGGTCTATCAGCGTCCCGACCGGGTAGGCTGCGAAGCCCGAGACCAGCAGGCCCGTCGAGAGCGCGGCGTTCGTCGCTGTGCGGCTCCATCCCATCGTGCTTTCCATCGGCACGACAAAAAGCGAAAACGCATAGTAGATGGAGCCCCACGAAACCAGCTGTGCGACCGCGAGCGCCCACGTCTCTATCCGCGCATGAACGTGATCGGGCTCATTCAGTTTCGCTGTCGTCGGTGTCGGCATTCGAACTGGTTTCGTGTCGCATCGCCGCGCTGGCAAGCGTGCTCGCCGGCGCGGGGGCCGCCTCCTTCCGTTCACTATAGCGATCGGTCAGATAGTCCGAACGATCCCGGACAAGCAGCGTGAATTTAAACAGCTCTTCCATCACGTCGACCACGCGGTCGTAGTAGGCAGAGGGCTTCATCCGGCCGTCGGAATCGAACTCCTGATAGGCCTTCGCAACCGACGACTGGTTGGGGATCGTCACCATCCGCATCCAGCGGCCGAGCACGCGCAGCGCATTCACCGCGTTGAAAGACTGCGAGCCGCCACACACCTGCATGACAGCGAGCGTGCGGCCTTGCGTCGGCCGTATTCCCGCGCTTTCGAGCGGCAGCCAGTCGATCTGGTTCTTGAACACGGCCGTCAGATTGCCGTGACGCTCAGGGCTGCACCATACCTGCCCCTCGGACCACTCCGACAGTTTGCGCAGTTCGATCACCTTCGGATGGTCTGCCGGGACGCTATCGGCGAGCGGCAGGCCGTGAGGATCGAACACACGTGTGTCCGCGCCGAAATGCCGGAGGATGCGCTCGGCTTCGAGCGTAAGCAGCCGGCTGTACGACGTGGCCCGCAGCGACCCATACAGCAGCAGGATGCGCGGCGGATGCGTCGATGTAGCCGCGGGTGTCAGCTTCTCCAGTTGCGGTGTTTCGAGATGTGAAGCGCTGATGTTCGGCAGATCGCTCAGCATGGTCAGTTTCTCCGAAGGCTGGCCGCAGCTTGCCGATGCCCTGATTCATACCAGAGCTGTGAACGGTTCACGATGCCGACCACCAGCAGCATCACGGGCACCTCGATCAATACGCCGACCACTGTCGCGAGCGCGGCGCCCGAGTGAAAACCGAACAGACTGATTGCCGTGGCGACTGCGAGTTCGAAGAAGTTGCTCGCGCCAATGAGACTGGATGGTCCAGCCACGCAATGTGCGACGCCAAGCCGGCGATTGAGCAGGTAGGCAAGCCCCGAGTTCAGAAACACCTGAACGAGGATCGGCACAGCGAGCATCGCGATCACCAGCGGCTGCGCGACGATCGCCTGGCCTTGAAACGCGAACAGCAGGACCAGCGTCGCAAGCAATGCGCAGATCGACCACGGGCCAAGGCGCGCAACGACGCTGCGAAAATGCGCTTCGCCGCGCGCCAGCAGATGGCGCCGCAGCAGTTGCGCGAGGATGACGGGAATGACGATGTACAGACAGACGGACGCGATCAGCGTATCCCACGGCACCGTAATCGCAGACAAGCCGAGCAGCAACGCGACGAGGGGAGCGAACGCCACGATCATGATCGAGTCGTTCAGCGCGACCTGCGACAACGTGAAATACGGATCGCCCTTGCACAGCTGCGACCACACGAACACCATCGCCGTGCAGGGCGCGGCGGCCAGCAGGATCAGACCCGCGACGTAGCTGTCGAGCTGCTCGACGGGCAGCCAAGGCCGGAACACGTGACGGATGAACAGCCAACCGAGCAGCGCCATCGAGAACGGCTTGACGAGCCAGTTGACCGCAAGGGTCACGCCGATGCCGCGCCATTGGCTGCCGACCTGCTTCATCGCCGCGAAGTCGATCTTGACGAGCATCGGGATGATCATGATCCAGATCAGCACCCCGACGGGCACGTTGACGTGCGCCACTTCCATACGGCCTATCGCCTGAAACACGCGCGGAAGTATCTGCCCGAACACCACACCGGCAACGATGCATAGCGCAACCCATAGCGTCAGATAGCGTTCGAAAAAACCGATCGCCGGGCGCACGGCTGTGCGAGCCTCAGTGCTGCTCATTGGCTTCTTCTGCCGGGCGTTCGCCGATCGCGCGCATTTCGCGCTGGATCGCGTTGTGATCGAGAACGTGCAAAGGCAGGTTCACGAATTGGCTCACGCGGTTCATGATCTGTCGATAAACCTTGTCGAAGACTTTGCGCTTCTCGTCGTCGGTTCCCTGGAAGGCCGCGGGATCTTCAAATCCCCAATGCGCCGTCACCGGCTTGCCAAGCCAGATCGGACAGACCTCGCCAGCAGCCTGATCGCACACGGTGATGACAAAGTCCATCTGCGGCGCGTCGGGTTTGGCGAACTCGTCCCAACTCTTGCTGCGCATCTGTGCCGTGTCATAGCCCAGCGCGTTGCATCGCTCGACCGCGAACGGATTGACCGCACCGGATGGATGGCTGCCCGCGCTGTATGCGCGAAAGCGGCCTTTGCCAAGCACGTTGAACAGCGCTTCAGCCATGATGCTGCGCGCGCTGTTGCCCGTGCAAAGGATCAGGACGGAATAAGGTTTGTCGCTCATTGGCGGCTCCGGATTGAAATCGCGGTCTCGGACGGCACGCAACAGGCTGCCGTCGATCCGCTTACTGGTAATGCCTCGATATGGGACTGTCCATAGATGGGCGCCGATTCGAGCGTTCGAAAGGTTTCCCACGCGACGCCTTGCGGATCGACGGTCCACGCCTTGTCGGACTTCGCATAGCAACACGTGGTGCCGCTCTGGTGCTGCACAGGGAGTGCGGCCGCAGCGAAGCGCGCGTTCATCTCGGCAAGTTCTTCATCGGTTTCGACCTGGATGCCGATGTGGTCGACGCCCGGCTTCGCACCGCGTTGGGAGATCGCAAAGTTCACGGGCGGATCGGTCAACTCCCACTTGCAATAGTCGCTCTTCGTAACCGTCGGCTCGACGTTGCCGAACACCGCGCTATAAAAGCGAACGCTGTCCGCAAGGTTCTCGACCGCGACGTGGATGTGCATGCGTTTCATGGCTTGTCTCCGCAGCAGTTGGAAAGATCGCTGGCGGCGCAGGGGACGCCGGCGCAACAGTTCTCCGTGAGAAAGCCGATCAGCGTGGTCATCGCATCGAAGTTGGCGGTGTAGATGACGAAGCGCCCCTCCTGTCGCGAACTCACCAGTTCAGCGTGCGTGAGGTCTTTCAGGTGAAACGACAGGCCGGAAGGCGAAATCCCCAACTGCTGCGCGATTTCACCCGCTGCCATGCCTTCAGGGCCGGCAATGACAAGCTGGCGAAAGATGGCCAGGCGGGATTCGTGAGCGAGCGCGCCGAGCGCGCGTACGGCATTGATCGTGTCCATGTGGACTACTTTACTCGTTCCATTTCTATATTTCAAGAAATGTTGAAATGATAGCGTTTCAGGGACAGGACTGATCGTTTAGCCGTGGAGCAATCGCACCGCGTGGTTGATTGCGAAATGCGGGCTAGTTTATAGAAGCGCCGGGTATTCTCGGCGTGGTGGATTCAGACTCGCCAGCGAAACAAATCGGCCTCGAATGGGCGCGCGCATGGGTCGATAACCACGCGTGAAGCGCCGCTTCCGCCCCGCGCTGGCGGTATTCCGAATATTGGCGAGCCCGTTTCTGTTGATACCCTCGAGCGCGATGACGCCGCCCTCATGAAATGCGCCACGGCCTTGCCGACGGCGTGACTACGCAACCTCGCGCCGGCGCCTTTTCACGACAATCGCGTCAAGGCCCGACCGCGCAAGAAATGTTGCAAAATGGACCAAACCACGGGGTGGTATAGATGCCAAATTTACCGGCTTCACTCGATTCGCAAGAGTCGCTGGCCCGCGACCTTGGTACGGTAGCCCGGATCTCCGCCGTACCGTCCATTCTGCGGATGATTTGTGATGAGACGGGAATGGGATTCGCGGCAGTTGCGCGAGTCACTGACACCAGCTGGACCGCTTGCGCCGTGCAGGACAACGTCGGCTTCGGGTTGAAGCCCGGCGGCCAACTGGAACTCCAGACGACGCTGTGCTTTGAGTCTCGCGCAGCACGCGCGCCTATCATCATCGACAAGTTCAGTGAAGATGCGACCTACCGCGGTCACCACACCCCTGCAATCTACGGCCTCGAAAGCTACATCTCCGTTCCAATCATCTTGCCGAACGGTGAGTACTTCGGAAACCTCTGTGCAATTGACGCCCGGCCAGCGCAAGTCTCGGAGCCACGCATCGTCCGGATGTTTGAGGTCTTCGCTAATCTGATTGCGATGCAACTGGACAGCGAAAAGCGACAGTGGTCGACCGAAGCACAACTGCTGAGTGAAAGGGAAACGGCCGCGCTGAGAGAGCAGTTCATCGCCGTACTTGGCCATGACCTGCGAAACCCACTCGCAGCCGTGAATGCAACCGCCGAAATACTGAGCCGTCGTCACGCTGACCCAGACCTGACGAACATGGGGAAGCGCCTTAAAGCGACGGTGTTCCGGATGAGCCGGCTAATCGACGACGTGATGGATTTCGCGCGAATTCGACTCGGATCAGGGATGAGAGTCGCCATCACGCCTGTCGAAGACCTCACAGCGCACCTGCGCGTGGTCGTCGACGAGCTTCGCGCCGCAAATGAATCGCGCATTGTAACCAGCCATCTTGATGTTCAAGCAGTCGTCCGTTGCGACACTGGGCGCATCCAGCAGTTGCTATCCAACCTGCTAGCTAATGCTCTCACGCATGGGTCGACCGATGCGCCGGTTGTCGTGGTAGCGAGCAGTGACCAGACTCATCTGGTTCTCTCGGTCACCAACGATGGAGAGCCTATTGAGCCGCATTTATTGGCGAAGGTGTTCGAGCCATACTGGCGACCTCCGACAAGCGCACCTGGCGGCGGATTAGGCCTCGGTCTCTACATCTGCAAGCAAATTGTCGAAGCACACTGTGGCACGCTCGAGGTGGTTTCTACCGCCGACGCAGGCACCCGTTTTACGGCCCGTATCCCTCTAACGTGAAAAGACATCAGCTTCACTCCGATTGCCCCTGGGTGATCACGCCTCGGCCTTTGCAGGTTGTGTTTCGTCCGTCATGCAGGCTTCAGATGTTGAAGGGTTCGAAGGCCTCAGTGAACAAGCTGTGGAAATCCATGGCCATACCCTCAAGCATTGCGGTGAGCGTGTCATCACATGCGGGCGTGGGCAATCAAAAGGACGTGGCCCTTTCCGCATTCACGAACGGCACATAACTGCAAGAAGAACGGTCCGCCTCGGCGGACCGTTCTTCGCGCGACCGCGAAAGCGCTTAGGTATCAGATCGGTTGAATGTTGGCCGCCTGCTTGCCCTTCGGTCCTTGCTTGACCTCGAAGCTCACCTTTTGACCCTCCTGAAGAGACTTGAATCCCTCCGCCTTCACTTCCGAAAAATGAGCAAACAGATCTTCGCCGCCATCGTCTGGCGTAATGAAGCCAAAGCCCTTCGCATCGTTAAACCACTTCACAGTACCGGTTGCCATGATTGTTTCCAAAATTGAAATAGGCCGCGTTATGCAGACGCCATCGGCCGCGTCGTAGATGCGTTCAATGTCTTCAGACGATCGCGATTACGGACAAAGGAAACGTGCTGCGGATACTTGGCGCACGATGAGTCAACGGCGCGGGCGCAAGCCCGACGCTTCCTTATCAAGTCTTGAGATGATGCCGCGGCAACTGGGCGGTACAGTAGTCCGCTCAATATCGTATATGGCCAACAGAAGAATCGTTCAACTACTCCACGTACAGCGCGATAACCCGGACCCAATGGGAGTCCCGGTCTTCCGACCGAGACTCCGGCTTTCGACCCAGCATGCAACACCACTGCGCCAGCGCGCCAATATACGGAATATGTTCAGGCGGCAGGGCCGAGCTAGCGCTACGCCTGGCTGACAGCGGTCTCGACGGCCTTTTTGGTCGCCCTTGTGGCTGCTGCATACGCCGCATCAGCGGCCTGGCTCGCAGCGCCGAAACTCGACTTCCAGAAGGCCACAATCGTGTCGCCTCCCGGCAGTGCATTTTTCGACATGTTGTCGAACCAGGCTTTTGGTTCAAGTGAAGGTTGCTTGAGAACCAGTTTGGCCGCCTCCTCGAACTCGGCCTGAGTGCTCGAGACAATTTCGGTTACGTGCTTCCAATAGGCCTGCGCCTTTTGAACGCCAGTCTGAAGTTGGGTCGTTTGAACTGCGAAGGCTGCTTGCGGATCTTTGCCAATGCCGGGCTGGACAGCGATTTCCTGCACCTCGGCCAGAGTCGCTTTGACCGTCTGTGTATTGAGTTCAAGCAGCATTTCGAACCCGTGGAGAGCTTTGCTCGCAAGACCGAAGACTGTGTCGACGCTTGCTTTGGTGGCGCTAATCGTTTGTTCCGGTACAAGCGTGGTCATGGCTGACTCCAAAAATAGGGGCATGTCGCCCAATTCGCATGCTGCGTTGCAGCAATTCATGAGCCTATCTTAATGATAAATTCCGTGAAGTCAAACATATATTTAGCGGGTCTGCAGCACCAATCCCCATGGAAAGCTCGCCCCGTATGAATTGTCACGTGACCGGCCGTCAAACGAGTCCTTTCTCCGGAATTTCCGTGTCTGCGTTGCGTCGCAGCAATTTTCACCGGTTGTCTCGGCGGTTGACGATAGGTTGCTGACTTGCTCGAGCACGCTCCGCCCCCGATTTCCTCAAGCAGGCAGCAATCTATTCGGATGAATATGCTCGATGCTCGGACGAAGGGCTTGCCTTGCCTGAACGAATTCCTGGCCGGCCTCGCAGTTGTGCCCAAACCGAACCCCACACGCCCATCGATTTGATTCGTTGACGATTTCCAATCAAGAAATCACAAGAAAACAGCTACATGTGGGAAATTGTCGCGCAATACTCGACGTGCCCGCCTGGTCTCCTCGCGGGTTCTTCACCTTGGCCCGCTCTAACGGGCTTCCTTTTCTTCCAGTGTCGACGGCCTGTTTTCCACCAGGAGGCAGAAACTATGGACGACTGTACCGTTTGCGCCAGTCTCGAAGGGCGGCCTGCTGACATTGCACGCGCAGAAGGCATGAAGTTGATAGGCATCGGCCAATGTGAAGGCGTAACAGCTATTGAGCATTATCGCTGCGAGCATTGCGGTGCTGTCATGGCGCGCCAACTTTGCGGGTGCTCGTCTGAGAAAGTGTGGACAGTCCTTGCTTGACCATTGCCCCCCCGGACAGCAACATCAATCCCGGCAACAACGTCAGCGCGATAAATGCAGCGATGAATCCGTAACGCGTTAGCCTGTCTCTCTGGAGGGACCGAGTCATCAGCGATTAGCTTCGAGAACAAATGGGCTAAGCGTAGTCGATATGCAATCGGGCGTCCTTGCACAAAAATCGGATTCACTGGTATTTTTTCGATCCGATTACTGCGGCACGTAGCAACGCGAACGCTTGCGACTATTGCCGGGCCGCCGCGCGGATCTGGCTCGGTGCCTGCCCCACTTCTCTGCGGAAGAAGCGCGTAAAGTACGCGGCATCTGCGAAGCCAAGCCCGAAAGCAATCTGCTCCACCGACATGTTCCCAAAGATGAGATCGCGCTTCGCCTCGGTGATGATGCGTGCGTGGAATGGAGCCGTTGCGGATAGCCGATGTATGCGGATGCTCAGCGATGGCGATCTTGAGCGGGACTTTTCTGGTCAACATCCTCTCCATGAGTGGTTCGTCGCCGGCGACGGGATCAGCGCCTGGCGTATCGTCTCGATGGATTCAGAATATTTGACGGGGCCTTCCGTGTCCCTACACAAAACGCAGATTCAATGGCACTTTTGTCGAGGCCGCGCGGGCGCCAGGTGAGATTCAGCGGGACTCTCGTGCGCTGACACAAAACCGGTTTATCCTTGCACCCTCAGGCCGCAGCACAAAAACGCGGTCGCCACGGGAGCATTCATGACTATCGATCAATCCGTCGTTGCCGCGTTCACGCCCACGGGCAAGGTGCGCGCGTCGATCAATCTCGGCAACCCGATTCTCGCTAACAAGAACGCTGAAACGGGCGAGCCGTTCGGCGTATCCGTCGATCTGGCGCGCGCGTTCGCCGACAAGCTCGGCGTCGAACTGGAACTGGTCGTGTTCGACGCAGCGGGCAAATCGGTTCAGGCGATCAGCGAGGAGCGCGCGGATTTTGGCTTCTTCGCCGTCGATCCGTTGCGTGGCGAGACGGTTGCGTTCACGGCGCCGTATGTGTTGATCGAAGGCTTCTATCTCGTGCGCGATGACTCGCCCGTGAAGACGAATGCCGATGTCGATCATGCGCACAACCGCGTCGCCGTCGGCAAGGGCAGCGCGTATGACCTGTTCCTGACGCGCGAATTGAAGGCTGCGGAGATCGTGCGCGCGCCGACTTCTCCGGCTGTCGTGCAGACCTTCCTCGAACAGAATCTCGAAGTCGCTGCAGGCGTGAAGCAACAGCTCGAAGCCGATGCGAAGAAGGTCAGCGGACTTCGGCTGCTCGACGAACGGTTCATGGTGATCCAGCAGGCAATGGGTACGCCGAAGAGCCGTGGGCAAGCGGCGGCGGCAGCGTTGCATGCGTTTGTCGAAGAGATGAAGGCTTCCGGGTTTGTCGCCGACGCGCTGGCGCGACATGGGATCGCGGGAGCGTCGGTCGCGCCGAAGGCCTAAAGGTTGCGCGCCCTGCGCGCGCTCCAGCCAGCTTTGCATAGAGACGGCCCGAGGCAGCCGTCACGTCCGGTCCTCCCTTCGCCGGCATTGCCGACATGTTCGATCCGATGCAACGAGTTCATCGGCAAACACGTACGTCAATTGGCCGGCACCTCCCTACTATCGATTCCAGTCGCCGCACGGTGTCGTTGACAGCGTGCCGGCATTGCCATCCCGGCTTTCGCACATGTTCGCCCTTCAGGGCGACTGGAATCATCATGCGCAATACGTTTATCTCCGCCTTGCTCGCCGCGTCGATTGTTTTGACGGGCGCGGCGCATCACGCCCACGCTGCCACCAATGACGACTATCTGCCGATGGCATCGGCGGCCATCTCGACCGCGACCGCAAAAATCGTCGACGGCAAGGTCGACGTGAACGGCGTGCGTTACCACTATCTGCTCGCGCAGGGCAAGCAAGACGGCACGCCCGTCGTGCTGCTGCACGGCTGGGGCTCGACCTCGTACATGTGGCGCTACGTGATGCCGCAACTCGTCGCGCGCGGCTATACGGTGCTCGCGCCAGATCTACGCGGCCTCGGCGATACATCGAAGCCAGCGACGGGCTATGACAAGGCGAACGTCGCCGAGGACATCCGCGCGCTCGTCGCGAAGCTCAACCTCGGTCCGCAGGTCAACGTCGTCGGTCACGACATGGGCGGGATGGTCGCATATGCGTACGCCGCGCAGCATCCTGACGAAGTGCGCACGCTCGCGATCCTCGACGTGCCGCTGCCCGGCATCGAGCCATGGGATCAACTCGTGCAGACGTCGCGCACGTGGCACTTCCGCTTTTATTCGGTGCAGGATGTGCCCGAGATGCTGATCGCCGGACACGAACTCGAATACCTGAAGTGGTTCCACAACTCGGAAGCGGTGAACGCCCGCGCGTTCACGAACGAAGTCGAAGAAACCTATGCCCGCGAATACGCGATGCCGGGTGCACTGCGCGCGGGCTTCGAGTACTACCGCGCGTTTCCGCAAGACGTGAAGGCCAATCAGGCGTTTTCCGCGACGAAGCTGACGATGCCGGTGCTTGGCATCGGCGGTGCGGGGAGCTTCGGGCCGATCATCGGCGATCATTTGCGGCATGTCGCCACGAATGTCGAGGCGGTCAATGTGCAGGGGTCGGGTCATTGGGTCGCCGAAGAGCAACCTGCTGTCGTGACGGGCGCATTGCTCCGGTTTCTGCCGCCTGCGCGTTGAATGTCGAGGCGCATTGCCCTCACTCGTCGCATCACGCGCCCACCGGCCACGGGCGCAAAAAGGGCCGCTGTTAATATGGCCGCTGACGGACTGCCTCGATCAGTCCGCCCCACAAGCCAAGAACGTCGACAAGGTCCGGCAGCATGCGCATCGATCCGTACAGCCTGGAGCTGTTCATATCCGTCGTGCAGGAAGGCTCCATCGCTCGGGCGGCCAGCCGCAATCACATCGCCCCTTCAGCTTTGAGCAGACGCATTGCGGATCTCGAATCCGCAATGGGCCTTCCTTTGCTGATCCGCTCGCCTTCAGGCGTCGAGTTGACCGAGGCGGGCCGCCACGCATTCGCGCGCGCGGCATCCGTCCATGATCAGTTGCAGTCGCTCGCGCGCGAGGTTCAGTCGCTCAGCGGCCAGGTCGCCGGCGTCGTGCGTCTGTATGCGAACGCGTCCGCGATCGTCGGCTTTTTGCCCGAGCGTCTGAAAGCCTTTCAGGCCCGCTACCCGCTCGTACAGATCGCGTTGACCGAGCAGATCAGCGACGAAGTGATTCGCGCATGCGTGGACGACCGGGCGGACGTGGGCATCTCGGCGAGCAGCAAGATACCGGGAGGCCTGGATTCATGGCACTTCGCCGATGATCCGCTGATGGTCGTGCTCCCGCTCGATCATGAACTCGCCGCCCTCGATGCGCCGACATTCAGCGACGTCATCCGTTTTCCACTCGTCGCGCTGCAGGCGGGCGGCTCACTCGATCAGACTCTGAAGGAGCGTGCCGATGCCGTGCGGACGCCGCTCAACCTGTCCGTGACGGTCAACAGTTTCGATGCGCAATGCCGGATGGTCGAAGCGGGACTCGGCATCGGCATCGTCCCGACGAGCGCCGCGTCCGCTTTCGCCGGATCGCGCGGTTTCGTGCGCCGGCCGCTCGATGAAACGTGGGCACGTAACCGCAGCCTGCGCGTTCACGCGCTCAAAAAATCGTCGCGCCTTAAAGCCGTGCAGGCGTTGATCGATTCACTCTCTCAGGCCGAGGGTTAACGAGGACATCGCGATTTGCGATGTCCCCTTTGCCGATCGAGCACTTCGTTGTCGACGCCATGGCCGTCTAGATTTCCCGTTGAAGGAGAAATCAGATGGCGAAACTGGATTTGACGGGCCGGATACTGTTTCTTTGCGACGATCCTGAACGGGTCGAACGGCAACTCGACGGCTCCGATCTGACGCAGGCGTTGGCGGGAACGCTGAGAGACGACGTATCGACGGACGAGATCACGCCGATGAGCGTGCTCACCCGCTTCGACGAACGCCTGGGCCGGTTTCCTTACGTCGGGTTCCGCACGGGAGATCGCAATCCGATCGGCCCCGACGCGATCCGCACTGGCGGCTTTTGCGTGACGGTCGCGGGTAATCGATACGGCAAAGGTTCGTCGCGCGAACACAGTCCGGTCGCGGAATATCGCGCGGGCATCCGGCTCGTGATTGCGAAGAGCTTCGAACGGATTTATCGGCAGAACGCGGATAACCTTGGCCTGTTTACGTCGACGGATTTCGGGCTGATCGAACGCATCCAGCGCGGCGAGGCGATTGACATCGAGGAACTCGTTGCTTCGCGCGACAGCCTGTCCGCGTCGATCCTCACAAGCGGCGGCCTGTTGCGCTATGGCGAGCGGCATATGCGGCGCATCGAAAACGCCGCGTGCCCCGTAGATTCCATCGATACCGAACCCCGCACGCTTGCGCAAAAGATTCTGCAGCGCCACGCGCTTCGCACGGAAGGCACGAGCGATTCGCTCACGCCCGGCTCCGGCGTATTCGTGCGTGCCGACTGGCGCTTTATCCACGAGTACTACACGGGCATGGCAACGCATATGCTGCACGCGACGTTCGGCAAGCCATTGTCGCTGGATCAGCCCGAAACCATTCTCACGTTCGAAGACCATCTCTCCTATTCGCACAAGAGCGAACTGCACGTGAGAAACGGTCTGCTGCCCGATGTGCGCGAACTGTCGGAAGCACACCGGCAATTCGCTAAAGACTACGGGCTGACGAATCACGGCTACCTGAACGCCACGGGCGACACCATCAGCGAAGGCTCCGAAGGCATCTCGCACGCGATGATGGCGGAACGCTATGCGCTGCCGGGTCAGCTCATCGTCGGCACGGATTCGCACACGCCGCATAGCGGCGCGCTCGGCTGCGTGGCGTTCGGCGTCGGCACGACGGATATGGCGAACGCTTTCGTCACGGGCGCGGTGCGGATGACCGTGCCGCAATCGCTGCGCGTCGATTTCGAAGGCCCCGTCCCGGCCGGCGTGACGGCGAAGGATCTCGCGCTGCATTTGCTCGCCGACCCGAGAATCCGTGCCGGCGCGGGCGTGGGCAAGATATTCGAGTTCGCCGGCTCCGCGATCTCGCAGCTGACGACCGACGAACGCGCGACCCTCACGAACATGACGGCGGAACTCGGCGGCTTCACCGGCATCGTCGCGCCCGACGAAGAAACCGTCCGCTTTCTCAAGGAACGGCGCGGCATCGACTTCGTGATCGAGCCGTGGATGCGCAGCGATCCGGACGCAAGCTACGCCGACGTGATCGAGATCGATTGCGCGCAGATTTCGCCAATGCTCGCCGCACCCGGCGACCCCGGCAACGGCATTGCGCTGCGCGATCTTGCCCAACGTCCGCGCGTCGAGATTGCGTATGGCGGTTCGTGTACAGCGGGAAAGCGTGAGGACTTCGACCACTATCACGCGGTGCTGGCATGGGCTGCGACGCGCGGCATGCGCGTGCCATCCGATGTGAAGCTCTATCTGCAGTTCGGCACATCCGACGTCAGGGACTATTGCGTGCGGCGCGGCTATATCGACGCGTTCGAGCAGGTCGGCGCCATCCTGCTGCAACCGTCGTGCGGCGCATGCGCGAACTGCGGGCCGGGTTCGTCGACGGATGCGAGCCAGGTGACGATCAGCGCGATCAACCGCAATTTCCCCGGCCGCTCCGGGCCCGGTCAGGTATGGCTTGCCAGTCCGCCGACCGTGGTGGCGAGCGCGCTTGCGGGCCGGATCGCTTCATTCGCCGAGTTGCAGGAGCAGTACGCGTGAAGCGCCGTGCGATCGACTACGGATAGCGGGCAGTGCTCGATCCGAGAAACATTCAAACTACGAGACAGGAGACAGACATGGCCATTCTGGAGGGCGCCTCGGATCTACGCGCCACTGACCTTCCAACGCGCGTCGAGACAGCGTCGGCGGCCGCTACGGGCGCGATTTCGGCGCGCCTCGACAGGCTTCCCGCGACGCGCGCAGTCTGGAAGCTGATCCTGCTGCTGAGCCTTGGTTTCTTCTTCGAGCTCTACGATCTTCTCTTCACCGGCTACATCGCGCCCGGTCTCGTCAAGAGCGGCATCCTCACGCCCACCACCACAGGTCTGTTCGGCACGTCAGGCGTCGCGAGCTTCATCGCTGCGCTCTTCAGCGGACTGTTCGTCGGCACGATCGCATGCGGCTTTCTCGCCGACCATTTCGGCCGACGCGCGATCTTCACGTGGTCTTTACTGTGGTACGTCGCTGCGAACACGGTGATGGCCTTCCAGGATACGGCCACCGGTTTGAACTTGTGGCGCTTCATCTCGGGCATGGGAATTGGCGTCGAGCTGATTACCATCGGCACCTACATGTCCGAACTCGCGCCGAAGCATCTGCGCGGCAGGGCATTCGCAATCTGTCAGACGATCGGCTTCTCGGCCGTGCCTGTCGTCGCGTTTCTTTCCTGGCTGCTCGTGCCCAGGGCGCCATTTGGCGTGGACGGGTGGCGATGGGTCGTGCTGCTCGGCGGCATCAGCGCGCTGTTCGTCTGGTACTTCAGGCGCAATCTTCCGGAAAGTCCGCGCTGGCTGGCGGGCAAAGGGCGGCTTCGCGAAGCCGACGAAGTCCTCGCCCGTCTCGAAGAAAAAGTCGCGCAGCAGCACGGGCAGCCGTTGCCCGAGCCAGGCCCCGCCGACCCGGTGCCGCGCAAGGCCGGATTCGCCGATATGTGGAAACCGCCGTATCGCAAGCGCACCGTGATGCTGATCATCTTCCACATCTTCCAGACAGTCGGCTTCTTTGGCTTCGCGAACTGGGTGCCGACGCTGCTCGTCAAGCAAGGCATCACGGTGACGTCCAGCTTGCTGTACACGACCGTCATCGGCCTGGCTGCGCCGCTTGGGCCGTTGCTCGGCTACTGGATTGCGGACCGCTTCGAACGCAAGCATGTGATCGTCTGCATGGCCGCGCTCAATATCGTGGCCGGCCTGCTCTTCAGCCAGGCGGCATCGGCCGTCGCCATCGTGATACTGGGCGTGCTTCTGACGCTGGCGGGCAACATCATCTCGTTCACCTATCACGCGTATCAGCAGGAACTCTATCCGACGGCGATTCGCGCGCGTGCAGTGGGCTTCGTCTATTCGTGGAGCCGTCTGTCGGCGGTGTTCAGCTCGTTCGTGATCGCCTTCACGCTGAAGGATTTCGGTGTCGCAGGCGTATTCGTTTTCATTGCGGGCGCGATGACGCTCGTGATCTTCGTGATCGGTCTGATGGGCCCGCGAACGCTCGGCAAATCGCTCGAGAGCATTTCACACTGACCGTGTCTCGCGTGTGCCGGCGGCCTGCATGGCGGGCCGCCGCGCGCGGCATCCTTCACGTGCCGCACGCGTGAATCAGAAACTGCTGTAGCGCCGTCGCCGGCCCGCTCAACTGCGCGCCCTTGGCCCAGATCATGCCCGCATCCATTTGCGGCACCACGTCCGTGATGGGGCGCGCGTCGATACGCTTGCCTTCCAGCGACCACGGACGGAACACCATATCCGACAGCACCGTCACGCCGAAACCATGCGCGACCAGTCCGCGCAGCGCTTCCATCGAACTGGTGCGAAACGCGACGTTCGGTGTAATCCCCTTCTTCTTCCAGTAGCGCAGCGTCGACTGCTCGCCCTCGTCCACCGTGATCAGGATGTACGGATGCGCCGCGATGTCCTTTAGCGACGGCGCGTCCACTTGCGCCAGCGGATGTGACGGCGCGAGCCACAGTTGCCGCCGCGAGCGGATCAGCACCTGGCTGCCGAACCGGCTGAGCTTTTCGACATTCGACAGCAGAACGACGCCGATCTCGACCTCGCCATCCAGCACCGCGCGTTCGATGTCCACTCGCTCCATGTCGCGCAAATCGAACTCGATGAACGGATACGTCGCCCGGAAACGCGCCAGCAGTTCGGGCAGGAAATAGCCCAGCACCGTATAAGAAGCGGCGATGCGCACCGTTCCGCGCATATCGTGCGAGCGAAACGGCGGTTTGTGCACGGCATCGCGCGCGGCGTCGAGCACGCGTCGCGCGTGGTTGTAGAAATCCTGGCCGTCCGGCGTGAGCGTGACGCCCTGCGGCAACCGCTCGAACAGCCGTGTGCCGAGACCGCTTTCCAGCGCGAGCACCGCGTTGGTAATCGCCGATTGCGATACATGCTCGTTGGCCGCCGCCATCGAGAACTGGCCGGTTTGGGCCGCCGCCACGAAGTAACGCAGCTGCCGGAGTGTGAGATCGAACGCCATCTGATTTTCGAATACCAGAATTGTATATTTGTGATTTTACGATAGCAATTCGGCTTTTTATACTCGCGAAAAATCACGATTCCCCGGAGACAGCCCTGCCATGAATGCGCCCGATCTAGCCGTCGCATCCGACCTAGCGACCGAAACGCCCGACACGCCCGTCACGCTTGAAGACAAGTACACGCTCGAAAAAGGCCGTGTGTATATCAGCGGCACGCAGGCGCTGGTGCGTCTTCCGATGCTGCAAAAAGCACGCGACCGTAAGGCCGGGCTCAACACGGCTGGCTTCATTTCCGGCTATCGCGGCTCGCCGCTGGGCGCGCTCGATCAGTCGCTGTGGAAAGCAAAAAAGCATCTGCAGGACAACGACATCGTCTTCCAGCCCGGCGTCAACGAAGATCTGGCCGCGACGTCCGTCTGGGGCACGCAGCAGATCAACCTGTGGCCAGGCGCGACGCGCGACGGCGTATTCGGCATGTGGTACGGCAAAGGCCCCGGCGTCGACCGGACGGGCGACGTGTTCAAGCACGCGAACTCCGCCGGTAGCGACGCGCGCGGCGGCGTGCTCGTGCTGGCGGGCGACGATCACGCGGCGAAGTCGTCGTCGGTCGCGCATCAGTCGGAGCACGCGTTCATCGCGGCGGGGATTCCCGTGCTGTATCCGGCGAACGTGCAGGAATATCTCGACTACGGGCTGCACGGCTGGGCGATGAGCCGCTACTCGGGTCTATGGGTCGCGATGAAGTGCGTGACGGACGTGATCGAATCCACGGCGTCGATCGATCTCGATCCGGACCGTGTCGAAATCGTCACGCCGACCGACTACGCGATGCCTGAAGGCGGCCTCAACATCCGCTGGCCCGACGCGCCGCTCGCGCAGGAAGCGCGGCTGCTCGACGAGAAATGGTACGCAGCGCTCGCCTATATCCGCGCGAACAAGCTGAACCGCGTCGTGATCGATTCACCGACGCCGCGCTTCGGCATCATCACGGCGGGCAAGGCCTATCTCGACGTGCGCCAGGCGCTCAGCGACCTGGGCCTCGATGAAGACACATGCGCTCAAATTGGCTTGCGTGTGCTGAAAGTCGGCTGCGTGTGGCCGCTCGACGCGCAGGATGCACGTTCATTCGCAACGGGCCTGGAAGAAATTCTCGTCGTCGAAGAAAAGCGCCAGATTCTCGAATACGCGCTGAAAGAAGAGCTATACAACTGGCGCGAGGACGTGCGGCCAAAGATCTACGGCAAGTTCGACGAGCGCGACAACGAAGGCGGCGAATGGTCAGTACCACGCGGCGACTGGCTGCTGCCCGCGCATTACGAGCTGTCGCCCGCGCTGATCGCGAAGGCCGTTGCACGGCGCCTCTCGCGCGCCGATTTGCCCGACGACGTGCGGGCGCGGATGCTCGCGCGCGTCGCGATCATCGAAGCGAAAGAGCGCGAAGCGGCGAAGCCGCGTGTATCGGTCGAACGCAAGCCGTGGTTCTGCTCGGGCTGCCCGCACAACACGTCGACTAACGTGCCTGAGGGCTCTCGCGCGCTTGCGGGCATCGGCTGTCACTACATGTCGATGTGGATGGACCGCAAGACGGAAACCTTCAGCCAGATGGGTGGCGAAGGCGTCGCGTGGATCGGCCAGATGCATTTCTCCGGCGATAAGCATGTCTTCGTCAATCTCGGCGATGGCACGTACTTCCATTCGGGTCTGCTTGCGGTTCGCGCGGCCATCGCGGCAAACGCGAACATCACCTACAAGATTCTCTACAACGATGCCGTCGCGATGACGGGCGGCCAGCCCGTCGATGGCGTGCTGACCGTGCCGCAGATCGCGCATCAGGTCCACGCCGAAGGCGCGAAGCGCATCGTCATCGTCACCGACGAGCCGCAGAAGTATCACTCGGGCATCGTGTTGCCTGCGGGCGTCGATGTTCATCATCGCGATCAACTCGATTCCGTGCAGCGCGCACTGCGCGATATGCCCGGCACGACCGTGCTGATCTACGACCAGACTTGCGCGACCGAGAAACGGCGGCGGCGCAAACGCGGCGCGTATCCCGATCCCGCGCGCCGTGCGTTCATCAACGATGCGGTATGCGAAGGCTGCGGCGATTGCTCGGTGCAATCGAACTGCCTGTCCGTCGAGCCGCTCGATACGCCGCTCGGCACGAAGCGCAAGATCAACCAGTCGTCGTGCAACAAGGACTTTTCGTGCGTGAAGGGCTTTTGTCCGAGCTTCGTCACGGCTGAAGGCGCGCAGCTTCGCAAGCCTCAGGCCGCGCGCGGCAGCGGCGCAGTTAATGGCGAGTTCGACACGCTGCCGGTGCCGTCGCTACCGGCGCTCGCCAGGCCGTACGGCATTCTCGTGACGGGCGTCGGCGGCACGGGTGTCGTGACGATTGGCGGACTGATTGGCATGGCCGCACATATCGAACGCAAGGGCGTCACCGTGCTCGACATGGCCGGCCTCGCGCAAAAAGGCGGCGCCGTGCTCAGCCACGTGCAGGTCGCATCCTCGCCCGACGCGTTGCACGCGACGCGCATTGCGACGGGCGAAGCGCGGCTGGTGATCGGTTGCGACGCGATCGTGTCGGCGTCGAACGATGTGCTGTCGCGCACGCAACACGGCGTGACGGTTGCCGCGATCAACAGCGGCGCGACGCCGACGGCCGAATTCGTCAAGAACCCGAAGTGGACTTTCCCGGGCACGCAGACGGAAGCGGGACTACGCGACAGCATCGGCGAAGGATGCGCCTTCATCGACGCCAACGCGCTCGCGCTGAAGCTGCTCGGCGACACGATCTATAGCAATCCGTTGCTGCTTGGGTTTGCGTGGCAGAAAGGCTGGCTGCCGCTACAACTGTCGAGCCTCGTGCGCGCGATCGAGCTCAATGGCGTATCGGTCGAGAAGAATCGGCAGGCGTTCAACTGGGGACGCTATATCGCGCATCATGGCGAGGCGGCTGTGAAGGCGCTGCTCAAGCCGGCTGTCGCGCCGCAGGCGATCGTCATGCAGATGCCTGAATCGCTCGACAAGCTGATCGCATCGCGTGAAGCGCTGTTGACGGCGTATCAGAACGCAGCGTATGCGCAGCGCTATCGCGATGTGATCGACCGTATCCGCGTGAAGGAAACGCAGATCGCAGGCAACTCGAAACTGCCGCTCACGCGCGCGGTGGCGACGGGCCTCGCGAAGTTGATGGCCTACAAGGACGAATACGAAGTCGCTCGCCTTTACGCGGATCCTGCTTATCTGGACAAACTGCGTCAACAGTTCGAGGGCGAACCTGGCCGCGATTACAAGCTGAGCTTCCATCTCGCGCCGCCGTTGCTCGCGAAACGCGACGAACGTGGGAATTTGCAGAAGAAAAGCTTCGGTCCGTGGATGCTGCCCGTCTTCCGTGCGCTCGCGCGCATGAAGGGACTGCGCGGCACCGCGCTGGATGTATTCGGCAAAACAGCCGAGCGGCGCGGCGAGCGGCAACTGATTGCGGAGTACGTCGCGCTGGCCGACGAGTTTTGCGCAACGCTCGATCTTGAACGCCTTCCCGTGGCGCTCCAGCTCGCCGGCCTGCCGGACGATATCCGCGGCTTCGGTCATGTGAAGGAACGCAATATCCAGGCAGCGGCGAAAAAGAAGGAGCGGTTGCTCAGTGACTATCGGACGCCGGAGCGGTTGACCGCGAGCGCGTAACATCGATTGGATGGAGGCCGAACCGGGGCTTGCGGCAAACGCTGGCCCCGGTGCTTCGCCCGATACGCGCTTCGAGGTGCAACATGCTCGGGTTCTTCATACGCCGAAGAAGGGACGCACGCGCAGGGATGATGTGCCTGCTGGCTTGCCTTGTCGCCGGTTGTTCGACAGTCGATCAACCGCAAGCCGGTCAGACAGAGACGGCGCAGTGCCGCGTACCCGGCCACTTTTGCCAGACGTTCTTTGGCCCGTGACTGAAAGCCAGCGCGCCGTGCGCATACCGAGGGGACAAAAAGAAAAGCCCACCAAGTGGTGGGCTGAATCCATATCAGGAGGAGACATGGAGGAGACAGAGATCAGTATAAACCCCTATTCGTGTAATGCAAGCGTTTGTATCGCCGCAGCAACGTTCATTTTCCCCGCCGCGCCCGCCAAGCCCGCCCGCGTGTAGCCTGCGCGCGACACCGCACCTCCCGCCTGTTGCACTAGCGCAACGCTTTCCATTCCTTCCCGTTGCGTTTATTGAAAACGCATATGCGAATAATTCTTATTTGAATAAAATCGCATCACCCGCCTGCATCCGTCGTCCCGACGACCGCTTCGCGCCCAACCAAAAGTAGTCGACGCCCGCCGTCACCCCAAAAAACAGTTTTACTCAGGGATTGGCCATCATGCCTACCACCAATTCTTCGCGTCCGCGCGTTCGGCCGCTGCATGCTGCTGTCCGCCATCTGTTCGCCTATGCAGCGTTGCCGCTGACGATGGGCATCGCCATCACCGCCCACGCACAGTCGTCCGACGCGCCTTCGAACGGCGCCGCCGGCACCACGCTCCCCGCCGTCAAGGTGCAAGGCCAGGCGGAAGCCCTGCCCGGCGATTTCGCGCCGACCTATTCGGGCGGCCAGATTGCGCGCGGCGGCCAGTTCGGCGTGCTCGGCAACCAGAAGAACATCGACGTGCCGTTCAGCATGACGAGCTACACGTCGAAGGCGATTCAGGATTCGCAGGCGCAGAGCATCGGCGATCTGCTGTCGCACGATCCCGCCGTGCGTCCGGCCTACGGCTTCGGCAACTTCTCGGAAGTATTCGTGATCCGCGGCTTCCAGCTGAACGGCGATGATGTCTCGCTGAACGGCCTGTACGGCATCACGCCGCGCCAGCTCGTTTCCGTCGATGTGCTCGAGCGCGTCGACGTGTTCAAGGGCGCCAATGCATTCCTGAACGGCGCATCGCCGACGGGCTCCGCGATCGGCGGTGGCATCAATCTAGAACTCAAGCGCGCCGACGACAAGCCGCTCACGCAAGTGACCGTCGACGGCACGGCTTCGGGCCAGATCGGCACACAGGTCGACGTGGGTCGCCGCTTCGGCAGTGAAGGCCAGTTCGGCATTCGTGTGAATGGTTCGATCGACGGCGGCCAGACCAGCATCGACGACGAATTCCGCCACAACCAGACGACGGCCGTTTCGCTCGACTGGCGCGGCGAGAAGCTGCGTCTGTACGGCGACTTCCTGTATCAGCGCAAGAATATCGACCAGGGCCGCTCGACCGTTTCGGTGACGGGCGACATCATGCCCGAACCGCCGTCGGCAACGCACAACTTCGCGCAGCCGTGGACGCAGAGCACGCTTGAAGACACGGTCGGCATCCTGCGCGCCGAATACGACTTCCTGCCGGGCTGGACGGCCTACGCGAGCGGCGGCGTGCATCGCTCGCACGAAGACGGCACGTATTCGTCGCCGACTTTCAACGCGCTCACGGGCACGACGGCCACGCGCGGCGACATCCTGCGCACGACCAACGCGGAATCGGCGGAAGTCGGCGTGCGCGGCCGCTTCGCGACGGGTCCGGTCACGCATATGGTGTCGCTGGGTGCGGCGATTACGAGCCTCGTCGACCGCGAAGCGTTCGCCTTCAGCAGCGCATTCCCGACCAGCCTGTACGGCGGCGGCATCGTGCCCGAGCCGGCGGCAAATGGCTTCGTCGCGGGCAGCTTCGAAGAACCGAGCCTCGCGGACCAGATCCTCACGCGCAGCATTGCCGTATCGGATACGCTCGGCTTCCTTAACGACCGCGTGCTGTTCACGATCGGCGCGCGTCACCAGCAGCTGCATCAGAACAACTACACGGTCGGCACCGACCAGATCACCAGCACCTTCGACCAGTCGATCAACACGCCGATCTTCGGTCTCGTCGTCAAGCCGACCAGCGAGATCTCGCTGTTCGCGAACCGCGCCGAGTCGCTCGCGGCGGGCCAGACGGCGCCGTTCGGCGCGAGCAACGTCGGCCAGACGCTTTCGCCGCGCCGCTCGAAGCAATATGAAGTCGGCGCGAAGTACGACACGAATCATTTCGGCGGCGAGCTGTCGCTGTTCCAGATCGAGCAGCCGACGGCCTATACGGACAGCACGACCAACGTGTTCGGCACAAACGGCACGCAGCGTAATCGCGGGATCGAATTTTCGGTGTATGGCGAGCCGGTCAAGGGCGTGCGCCTGCTGGCGGGCGCGACGCTGCTCAACGCGAAGCAGCTCGACACGAACCTCGGCGCGACGGACGGCTATCGCCCGATCGGTGTGCCGGCGTATCTGTTCAACATCGGCGGCGAATACGATTTGCCGTGGGTGCCGGGCCTGACGTTCACGGCCGCATGGGTCCACACGGGCAACCAGTATCTGGATGCGGCGAACAAGCTGTCGATTCCAGCGTGGGACACCTTCGATCTCGGCGCGCGCTACACGACGACCGTCTTCAAGCACACGACGACGATCCGCGCGACCGTCCAGAACGTGACCAACAAGTCGTATTGGTCATCGACGACGGGCGCTTACCTGACTCAGGGCAAGCCGCGCACGTTGCTGATGTCGTTGACCACGGACTTCTGACGCGAGCGGTCGAACCAGACGCTGTCGGTGCGCCCCATCGATACGCGTCTGGCCGTCGCGCGCCACATCCACGCATAGCAGGCGGCGCCGAGCGCCGCGACGATATCGACGGCCAGCGAGCCGTCGCTACTGCCCGCCCACCAGTTCGTCGACGGAAACAGCCAGCCCGCGACGCTCGTCAACGGCAGCGCAGCCGTGGCAATCACCGCGCACAGCAGCAGTTCGACAGCCGCGCGCGGCGCGCCGCGCAAGAACGCCCACGCGACGCACGCCAAAAACACCGTGTAGTAGATCGTCGCGTGCCACGCGTGCATATCCGCGACATGGCCGCTCAGCCACTTCGCTGCGACGAGGCTCAAAGCTATGCCATTGATGCAGCCGAGCGCCACACCCACCGTCAACGAAGCGAGAAAGCTCGCCGAACGACGCTGCGCGACGCTCTGGTTCTCCGCGCGCTGCGTCTTGCGCCGGCTTTCGATCCACAGCAGATTGCCCGAATAGAAGAGAAACGCGCCAGCGAGTCCGAGCACGAAGTAGCCCCATTGAATCGGCGCGCCGCCATAGCTGCCGAAATGCAGCGCGTAAATCGCGCTCGTGGCGGCGGCCCAGTTATCGCCGTTGCCGTCGCCGGGCAGGAACTTGTGGTTCACGAACTCGCCGCTGACGGGGTCCATCAACGCGAAGCCGCCGCTGCGCGCGAGGTAATGCGGGTCTTCGCCGCGCACGAAGACAGTCGCGCCAGGCTGTCCCGCGCGCCGCCATGTCAGCTCTTCCGGTTCGAAGCCGGGCGCCTGTGCGCGCAGCTTGTCGAGCAAAGCCGTGGGCGCGAGCAGTTTCGTCGCGTCCTGTTCGGGCTTCGCGGGCGCCTTGCCGAAGAACGGATTCTGCGCGACGAGCATCGGTTGCAGCTTGCCGTCGTAGATCAGCTTGTCTTGCGCACTGTAGATGTAGTCGTGCAACCCGAAGCCCACAACCGACAGCGCCATCACCAGATGAAACGGCAAGCTCAGAATGCCGACGACGTTGTGCGCATCGAGCCACATCCGCTTCAGGTTCTTGCCGATACGCAGCACGAACAGGTCTTTGATCAGTGTCGGAAGCAGCACGATCACGCCCGACACCAGCGCCAGCCCGTACAGCAGCGAGACCACGCCCATCACGCCCATGCCGACGTCGAAGCCTCCCGGCACGCCCGCCGTCATGTGCAGCACGTTGACGAACTGCGCGACATCGGACGGATGCGTCGTGTCGATATGCAACTGGCCGTTCGCATCGAACGTGGCCGTCGCGCGCTGCGAGCGGCCGTGCGTGGGCCACGTGAGCCACGCGTGATTGCGGTCGTGAAAGCGAAGCGACAAATACTTGCGCGCATCGGGCTGGGTGGCGAGCACCTGGTCGATCAGCTTTGGCGAATCTTCGACGCGAATCAGTTGATGCACGCTGGCGGGCGGCGTGGCCCAGTCGATCAGCTGATCCTTGAACATCGTGATCGCGCCCGCGTAGAAGCAGATGAACAGCGCGAGACCGCAGATTACGCCAGTCCATGTATGCACGGTCTTGTAGACGCGTAGGAGATCGGTGCGCATAAGGGTTACTTGCCGATTTCGAAGAGCGCCAGTGTCACGACGCTCACTGCGCCGAGCCAGAGCCACGCGCGCAAGCCGCTGCGAAACAGGTACGCGACGGAGAACACGCCTGTCCAGACAAGCGGCACGAACAGCATCGCCGTTTCGGCTTTCGCGGCATCGACGCTCGCGCTCGGCGCGAGCCGGACGAGCAGGCCGCTCAACGCGAGGGCGACGATGAATCCGCAGATCACGCCCGCTGTCGTCTTGCCGATCCAGTGTCCTTCGACTTTCGCTTTCTTCGGCACGTCGCGGGTTGTGTCGCCCATGGCGCCGTTCCCGATGCGCGTCTGCGCAAAGCCGCCACGAACGGAAACGCGACGAAGCTCGCCATCACGGTCGTGATGACGATGGAAAGCGTCGTCGCCAGATGACCCGCGACGATGCCGGGAATCAGAGCCGCAATGGCGGCGACGAGCGCCGCGCTTCGGCAGCCGCGCGGCCACAACGGCGCGGCGCGCCATTGCTGACCCGGCGATCCAAGATAGAAGAGAAGCGCGCTGACAAACGCGAGCGCGACCGGCAAGAACTCGCGCATGGGCGGAACGCTGGACGAAACACTGACTTAATGAGAATCATTATCATACATCAGTGGGGCGATGGCCGCTCCGGAAGGCGCCGCTCAGAGCAAGCTCTCGCGCTTGCGAAACTCACGCGGCGACACGCCATTGCCATCGCGGAAACGTCTGCTGAAATGCGCCGCGTCATTGAAGCCGTTGCGATACGCAATCTGTTCGATCGACAGACCGGCTAACAACGGATTCAGCAACTCATCGCGACACCGCGCGAGCCTTTGCTGCAGCACGTATTTGCCATATTGCAGATCGAGCGTTTCAAAGAGCTTGTGCACGTAGCGCTTCGAGACACCCAAGGCCAGCGCGCACGCTTCGACATCCAGTTCCGGGTCGCACAGATTCGCTTCGATAAACCGCGTCAGTTGCACCCAGCGCAGCGGTTGCGCGACGGTTGGCGCCGCCTCGCGGCCAGTGCGCTGCGCGATTTCCTCCGCTTCCCGATATGCCGCGCCGAGCAACGCGACAAGCGCTTCTTCGGCGGCGGCGAGCGTGACGGGACTCATGCTCTCGAATGAAGGCAACACTTCGTCGACGAAACAATTCAGGCTCTTCACGATGCCCGATGCAGCATCCGCGCGCTGCGGACGAAACGTCGCGTGCCGCGAAACCGCTTGACCAAGAAAACGCGTAATCGGCAAACGGATCATCAGCAGATGCGCGGGTTCTTCGATACGCGCAACCGACGGCACGCGTGCCCGCCGAAACGTGATATCGCCCTTTGCGAACGGCAGCGTGCAGCCTTGCTGCGAGACCGTGCCGCGCCCCGCCAGCGCGACCAGCACGACGACGTCATCGCCCGTGAGCCAGCGCAGATGATCGTTGTCGTGCCGCACTTCCTGGCGGCCCATGTGCGCCGTCGCAAGCACGCCGCCGCCTGTCAGCCGGCATGCGCGCAACTCGTCTTGCGCGACATGTCCGTCGAACAGCAATTCGCCCGGCATCACGATGTAATCGAGCGAACGCTTCAACTCGTCGATACCGCTCGACGGCATCGGGTAGAGCGTCGGCGCATAAGGCAGACGAAACGCGGAACTGTCGGGCATGGCGAAATCCTCCCGGCCTCTACGCCGCTGGATAGTGATGATGTCGCAGCCAACCATTCTCGCATGTGCTCCCGCCCCACGCCGCGCTCAGAACAGCACGTCCGGCTCCCGCTTGATCACGCGTCGTGCGAACAGCGCAAAGCTCGACTTGACGATGCTCGGCAGCAACAGAAAATCGTGCGACTCTTTTGCGCGCGCCGCGTCGATGGGTTTCAGTTCGCCAACTGACTGCGCAAGAATCTGGCTGCGCGCCGCGCGCTCGATCAGCACCGACAGATACGCCGATTCTTCCAGCGAAGAAGTCGCCGCGAGAAAGCCATGGTTCGCCAGCAGAATCACCCGCTTGTTGCCGAGTGCCGTCGAAATGATCTCGCCTTCGCTATCGCCGATCGGCAAGCCGGGCCATTCGCGCAGGAACGCGCAGTCGTCGTGAAACGGCGTGGCGTCCATGTGCGCGACTTCGAGCGGACGTCCCGTCATCGACAGCGCGTTCACATACGGCGGATGCGTATGCACGATGCAGTACACGTCGGGCCGCCGCCGGTAGATCCACAGGTGAAAACGGATGGCCGGATTGGCCATGCCGCGGCCTTCGATCACGTTCATCTCGTCATCGATGCGGATTACGTTGCTGCGCGTGGCCTCGTCGAAGCCGTATGCCATCGCCGTGGTCAGAAACGTGCCGTCGGATTCGCGCACGGTGATCTGTCCGGCGAGCGTTTCAGAATGGCCCTCGTGCGCGAGCATGCGGCACGCGAGCGCGATTTTCTGACGCGCGTCCCACGCGCCCTGTTCGAGCTTGCGGTCCATCTTCGCGGCGAGGCCGTCGTTCAGTTCTCGGTCGTGTTCATTCATCGACTACTCCATTAGGAAAGCGTGTTTGCTTCGCGGTGCATCACGCGGAACGTGTGTCGCCCAGCGGATTCGTGCGAATCTCCGGCGCCTGAGTTAAGGGTTGCGCGTGCGTTGCATCGAGCGGGCGTCGCGGAGCAAAGAACGTAAAGCACGCAGCGACGAGCGCGCTCGCGGTAATGTAGGTCGCCACCGCGTTCGGATTGCCGTGGCCTTGCGCGAGCAACGACGAACAGATCAACGGATTGATGCCGCCGCCGACAATCGCGCCGATCGCGCCAATCGACACACCGGAGAATCGCACGCGCACATCGAACATGTCGGCAAAGAAGCCGCCTTGCGGGCCGTACATCATCGGATGCACGATGCCGAGCGCAAGCACGACGGCGACGGTGATCCACATAGGATCGCGCGTATTGAGCATCGTAAAGAACGGCCACACATAAAGCGCGCATGTGACCAGTCCGGCGAGATAGATCGGCTTTCGTCCGATGCGGTCCGACAGCGCCGCAAAGAACGGCACCATGAAGACGCCGAGCGCAGCGCCACTCATGATCGCGCCGAGAATCACGGACTTCGGCAGCTTGAGCTGCACCGTGACATACGCGACCGCGAACAGCACCACGAACACCGACCACGTGATTTCACCCAGTCGGGCCATGAAGACGATCAACACGGCGCGCGCGTGGTCGCGCATCAGGTCTCTGAGCGGAAAGCGCGCCACGCCGTGACGCGCCTGCAATTGCGCGAACTCGACGGTTTCCGGCAGACGCGCGCGGCCGACGAGCCCGATCACCACCAGCACCGCGCTAAACAGAAACGGCAGACGCCAGCCCCATGACAGAAACGCGGGCTCGGGCAACAGCGAAGTCAGCAGCAACGCGCCCGTCGACAGCAGCACGCCGCCGTAGCTGCCTGAGTTGCTCCAACTGCCGTAAAGTCCCCGGCGATGCGCGGGCGCGCTCTCGACGCCGAGCACGATCGCCCCGCTCTGCTCGCCGCCGATGGCGAACCCTTGCAGCACGCGCAGTGTCGTCAGCAGGATCGGCGCCCAGATGCCGATGGATGCGTAAGTCGGCAAACAGCCGACCAGCGTCGATGCGATGCCCATCACGAGCAGCGTGACCATCAGCAACGTCTTGCGGCCGATCCTGTCGCCGAAGTGCCCGCAGATCAGCGCCCCAGCGCCGCGCGCGAAATAGCCGGCCGCGTAGGTGCCGAGCGAGGCAATCGTGCCGGCGAGCGGATCGAGGTTCGGGAAAAAGAGCCGGTTGAACACGAGCGCCGAGGCCGTGCCGTACAGAAGGAAATCGTATTGCTCGATGGCCGTGCCAAGAAACGCGGAGACAAACACATACGGCCAGCGGGCGCGGGCAGGCGTGGACATGGGGACCTCGGGCGTGGGGTGTGATGCCTGCAGTATCGTTTTTGACACGCCCGAGAATTTGTCTATGCGCGAACCGATGTCTTGTTTGCGGGTGTACCTCTTGTGGCGCAACGCGGATGGGTTTTCTGCGTTGGTCGGGCTTAGCCGCGAAGCATTCGTCCCCAGCTTTTCACCGCATCGCCCGAGCAACTGCTGCTTCTCCATCCGATATGCCCATCCGGCCGCACGATCCAAACCGTGCCGCCTGACGCGCGAAACGTTGCCGCAAACTCGCCGCTCGTATCCGTTATCACCGTCATCAGTTCGCCGCCTGGCGCTTCGCCGTCCGGCGCCACAACCAGCACCGCTGACGCCGCGCCCGGCAACAACTCGGCAAACGCCCGACAGCCATCGGCAAACGCTTCAACCTGCGCGCCAGCCGCATCGACATAACCAAGCAGTACATGCCGTCCATGCCCGACAAACTCCTGCAATCGCCGTGGACGCCCCACAAAACGCTGCACCAAACCATACGCATCGGGCAGCCGGTCGCCCGGCGCTGGCAACTCCGGGTCCGCATCCGCGCACATATCGGCGACGATCGGACTGCCGCGATACGTCACCAGCAACTGCGTCTCGCGCATCGCCGGATTGGCGGCCTGGCGGGCGAGCACGGCGTTGAGCGCAGCGCTCGTCGACTGAACGACGTCCACGCCCACGGGATGCCGTTCCGCCGAATAACTGTCGAGCAACGCAGGATGCGCAAGACCTTTCGCCACGTGCGCGAGTTTCCAAGCGAGGTTGTGTGCGTCCTGCAAGCCCGTGTTCATCCCTTGCCCGCCGACAGGCGGATGAATATGCGCGGCGTCGCCCGCGATGAACACGCGGCCATGTCCATACTCAGACGCAATGCGATGGCTCACGCGATACACCGAGGACCAGCGCATCGAAGACAAACGCGTACCTTCCGGCAGCGAGGACAACAGCAGGGCGCACATCGTGTCGAAATCAGGTGCGGCAACTCCCGCCAGCGAAGCTGAATGCTCGTCAGGCACGATCATCGACAGCCGGTAGCGCCGCGCCGATCCACGAATCGGCACCGCCGCCACGCTGGTTTTCGCGCGCGCCGCGTCGCTCCATTCGAAGCGGTACATGGGCCCGCGCGGATGCGCCCAGTCGACGTCCACGTCGGCGAGCGCAAAAGTCTGTGGAAACTGCGCGCCTTCGTACGACAGGCCCAATGCCGAACGCACCTTGCTATGCGCCCCGTCACATCCGACGAGCCATCGGCAGCGCACCGTGCGCGCCTCGCCGTGTGGCCCCGTCAGAAACGCTTCGACGCCATCGCCCGTTTCGACAAAGCTGTCGAGCTTGAACCCATAGTGCACGCGCCCGCCATGCTCGGTGAATGCCGCTTCGAGCAGCCGCTCCGTCTCGTACTGCGCAAGCGAAAGCGACCCGTACGGCAAACCCTGCTCCGGCACATGCATGCTGCGCGCAGGCACCATCGCCCCGTCGACCCATGTTTCGACGCCTGTGAGCCAGACACCCGCCTCGATTGCGCGATCAACGATTCCCAGATCGTCGAAAATCTCCAGCGTGCGCGGCGTGATGCCGAGCGCCTTGCAGAAGAACCCTCTCGCCGGCATCCCGTCGATCACGCTCACGGCGACGCCATCGCGCTGCAATTCGGTGCCAAGCAGCAAGCCGACGGGACCAGCGCCGACGACGAGCACATCCACGTCTTCCATGTTCCGCTCCTCACGGTTCATCGCGCACCCAAATCGAATCAAGGCGAACTGTCACGCAAACCCAAAAAGAATAGGCGATACGGCACCGCATATCAGCGCAAGGGCGCGGTGAATGCACTCGCGCGCGTTATAGCGGCGAGCTATTGGCGGCATTGCCGCAAACGAATTCAGTTGCCCTTCGCCGTCGCATATATTGAAAGCGAGCAGATGCGCCGACAACGCGGCGATATGCGTAACCGCACATACCGCCACGCTTGTAACCGAGGTGCGGGCGCAGGACGGCGATCTGTCGCGCAAGCCCGACACCATCGTAAAACGCATAGTGGAGACATCCTCCCAAGGAGACGACGCATGTCAAACGATGCAAAGTGCCCGTTCATTCATGCCGCCGGCGGCGGAACGACCAATCGCGACTGGTGGCCGAAACAGCTTCGGCTGGACCTGCTCAGCCAGCACTCCAGCCGGTCCAATCCGCTGGATAAGGAATTCGACTACGCCAAGGCGTTCAAGACCCTCGACCTCGCCGCCGTCAAGCAAGACCTCGCGGCGCTGATGACCGATTCGCAGGACTGGTGGCCCGCGGACTTCGGCCACTATGGACCGCTGTTCATCCGCATGGCGTGGCATAGCGCCGGCACATACCGCACGGGCGACGGACGCGGAGGCGGCGGTCGCGGCCAGCAGCGTTTCGCGCCGCTGAACAGTTGGCCGGACAATGTCAGCCTCGACAAAGCCCGCCGCCTGCTCTGGCCGGTCAAGCAGAAATATGGCCAGAAAATTTCGTGGGCCGATCTGCTGATCCTGTCCGGCAATGTCGCGCTCGAAACCATGGGCTTCAAGACCTTCGGCTTCGCGGGCGGTCGCGAGGACACGTGGGAACCGGATCAGGACGTCTACTGGGGCAATGAAAAAACCTGGCTAGGCGGCGACGTCCGCTATGGCAAAGCCGCCGCGCCCCGCGACGCAAGCGACGAAGGCGTGCTCGTCGCCGACGAGGAACTGCACGGCGAAGAAGCCAGCCGCACCGACGGCGGGCGGAATCTGGAGAACCCGCTCGGCGCCGTGCAGATGGGCCTGATCTACGTGAACCCGGAAGGCCCGGACGGCAATCCCGATCCGCTCGCCGCCGCGCACGATATCCGCGAAACCTTCGCCCGCATGGCGATGAACGACGAGGAAACCGTCGCGCTGATCGCGGGCGGCCACACGTTCGGCAAAACGCACGGCGCCGGTCCCGCCGATAACGTCGGCGTGGAACCCGAAGCCGCCGAGCTCGAAAACCAGGGTCTGGGCTGGAAAAGCAGCTTCGGCAGCGGCAAGGGCGGCGACACGATCACGAGCGGCCTGGAAGTCACTTGGACGGCCACACCGACACAGTGGGGCATGGGCTTCTTCCAGAACCTGTTCGGCCACGAATGGGAATTGACCAAGAGCCCCGCCGGCGCGAACCAGTGGGTCGCCAAGGGCGCGACGGCGACGATCCCGCATGCGCACGATCCGTCGAAAAAGCTGCTGCCGACGATGCTCACCACCGACCTGTCGCTGCGCCTCGACCCCGAGTACGAGAAGATTTCACGGCGCTTCATGCAGAACCCGGATGAGTTCGCTGACGCGTTCGCGCGCGCCTGGTTCAAGCTGACGCACCGCGACATGGGGCCGCGCGCCCGCTATCTCGGCCCGGAAGTGCCCGCCGAAGAACTGCTGTGGCAGGACCCGATTCCCGCCGTGAATCATCCGTTGGTCGATACCAACGACATTGCGTCGCTGAAACAGAAAATTCTGGCTTCGGGGCTTTCCGTCGCGCAGCTGGTGTCGACGGCGTGGGCGGCGGCGTCGACGTTCCGCGGCTCGGACATGCGCGGCGGCGCCAATGGCGCGCGCATCCGCCTAGCGCCGCAGAAGGACTGGGCGGCCAATCAGCCCGAGCAACTGGCGAAGGTGCTGAAAACGCTCGAAGGCATCCAGAGCGAGTTCAACGGGGCGGCATCGGGTGGCAAGAAGATTTCGCTCGCCGATCTGATCGTGCTGGCGGGCGGCGCGGCGATCGAACAGGCCGCGAAGAACGCCGGGCATCTCGTCAGTGTGCCGTTCACGCCGGGGCGCATGGACGCGTCTCAGGAACAGACGGACGTGCAATCCGTCGCCATGCTGGAGCCGGTCGTCGATGGCTTCCGTAATTTCCTCAAGGGCAAGTACAACGTGCCGGCAGAAGCGCTGCTGATCGACAAGGCACAACGGCTGACGCTGACAGCGCCGGAGATGACGGTGTTGATCGGCGGCTTGCGCGTGCTGAACGTACACACGGGCGCCGATTCGCACGGTGTCTTCACGAAACGGCCCGAAACGCTGACCAATGACTTCTTCCGCAACCTGCTCGACATGGGCACGGAATGGACGCCCACGACACCCGCGCGCGAGGTGTTCGAAGGTGCCGACCGCCGAACGGGCGAAGTGAAGTGGACGGCCACGCGCGTCGATCTGATCTTCGGCTCGCATGCGCAGTTGCGCGCGCTTTGCGAGGTCTATGCGAGCGAGGACGCGCAGGAAAAATTCACGCGCGACTTCGTTGCAGCATGGGTGAAGGTGATGAACCTCGACCGCTTCGATCTGGCGTGAGCGGTTGCCGCGTTTGCGGCTGTTGAACGCGCGGTGCGATTGCCGTTGTTAAAGCGGCAACGCACCGCGTTGTTTTTTGCGCGCCGCGCATCACGCCGGCTGCGAGTGTGTCGCAGCGCGTGACACTTGCCCGACTCATTGACCACGCATCGACATTCCCTTGCGCGCCCACAAACGCCTCACAAACATGCGCCGTGGCGGCCCCAAAACTTGAAATCGGCGATGTGTCCCGCTATACCACAAACATCGGTCGGGAATCTGTAAGGATCGAGCGCCGTTCCGGCGCGGGTCGTCCCTAGTCGGACGAACGTGAATCCTTGGATCAGGAAGGTAAGCCATGTACCAGCAGACCTATAACCCGTTGGGCAATGCATTCCTTTCCACGATCGTTGCCGCGATCCCGATTCTGACGCTGCTCTACTTCATCGCGCTGCACCGCCACCGCGATGCACAGGGCAACGTGCATCTCGGCATCTCCGCGCCGTACGCAGCGTTTTTCGGCGTGATCGCCGCGTTCATCATCTCGTGTCTGGTCTTCAGGATGCCGGTGGCCTCGGCCGTTTCCGCGTTTGCGCTCGGTTCGCTTTCCGGCTTTCTCGGCATCATCTGGATCGTGCTCGCCGCGATGTTCCTGTACACGATGAGCGTCGTGACGGGCAAGTTCGAGATCGTCAAGGAGTCGATCGTCCACATTTCCTTCGATCGGCGGCTGCAATGCGTGCTGATCGCTTTTTCGTTCGGCGCGATCATCGAAGGCACGTCGGGCTTCGGCACGCCCGTCGCGATCGCTGGCGCCGTGATGGTCGGGCTCGGCTTCAGGCCTTTCCAGTCCGCCGTGCTCAATCTGCTGGCGAATACGGCACCCGTCGCCTGGGGCGCGATCGGCACGCCGATCGTCACGCTCGCGGCCGTGAGCGAACTCGATCAGGTCACGCTGTCGGCGATGGCTGGCCATCAATTGCCGTTCGTCTCGGTCCTCGTGCCTTTCTGGCTGGTCGCGACCTTCGTGAAGATGGAAGGCGGATCGTGGAAAGAAGTCTTCGAAGTCTGGCCCGCGATGCTATGTGCGGGCGGATCGTTCGCGCTCATGCAGTTCTACGCGTCGGGCAGCCCCGCGCTGCATCTGATGACGGACGTCGTATCCGGCGTGTTCTCGGTGATCTGCACGGCGCTGTTCCTGCGCTTCGTGTGGCACCCGAAAACACGCTTTCTGCTGCGCGATGAACGCGAAGCGCTCGCTCGCGCCGGCAAGGGCACGACACCCGTCACGGCGGACCGCGGCGAATGGAAGTACCCGTATTCAGCGGCGGAAACGGTCTATGCGTGGATGCCGTGGGTGATCCTGATCGCCTGTTGCGCGCTGTGGGGCGTGCCGGAGTTCAAGAAGCTGCTCAACAACCTGTTCGCGGGCGTCACGTTTTCGACGACGCTGCTCGGCTCGCCGTTCAAGGGCACGCTGTCGCTGCCCGTCTGGGACATGCCCGTGCTGCACAACCTCGTGCAGCGGATGCCGCCCGTCGTGGCCGCCAACGCGAAAGCGGAAGCGGCGCGCTTCACGATCAACTGGCTGTCGGCGGCGGGAACGGGCGTTTTTGTCGCCGCCGTGCTTTCGGGCCTCGTGCTGAGGCTAAGCGCCACGCAATGGAAAGACGCCTTCGTTCAGACCATGCGCCGGATGAAAATCCCCGTGCTGGTGATCGCCCAGGTGCTGGGCCTCGGTTTCCTCACACGCTACTCAGGCACCGACGCCGTCCTCGGCCTCGCGTTCACGGGGGCGGGGGTGCTCTATCCGTTCTTCGCGGCGTTCCTCGGTTGGCTCGGCGTGTTCCTGACGGGCTCCGACACGGCGTCGAACGCGTTGTTCGGCAGCCTGCAACGCATCACGGCGCAGCAGCTCAATCTGAACCCAATCCTGATCGTGGCGACGAACTCGACGGGCGGCGTGATGGGCAAGATGATCGACGCGCAGTCGATCATGGTCGCCTGCGCGGCCTGCTACGACGATCCGAAGGAGCGTTCGTTCGCGCTCGGGCCGATTTTCCGCACGGTGTTCTTCCATTCCATTGCCGGAGCCGCGTTAATCGGCGTGATTGCGATGTTGCAGGCGTATGTATTCCCCGGGATGATTCCGATCCCACCTGCTGGCAAATAACGCTGTCGTGGCCGTCTGGCCGCCCGCAGACGGCCGCCAACGCTCTCTTGCTCCCTCCGACCCGTTGCCTGCAGGCAACGCGACCTTGCGCGTCGGTATAACCCCGCTTGCATGTGCATTTTTTCACCGTTAACATAAAACGATATATACGGTTTTCTACACTGCGGAATTCGACGCGGTGTGGCGACAAGCGGTGATACCGCATCACACTACATAGAGCCTGTGTGGCAAGGGGGCGCATCATGTCCGACAAGCATCTCTCCAGTCAGTTCGACGCTGCGCTCAACATGCTATCGACCAACCTGCTGGAAATGGGCGGCGTAGTCGAACGGCAAATTACCCGCTGTCTGTCGTTGCTCGACGCCTATGACCCCGCGCTCGTCGAAGACATTCGCGACAGCGAGCGTGAGCTGAACGCGCTCGAAATCGAAATCGATGAAGAAATACACCGCGTGATCGCGCGCCGACAGCCGGCTGCACGCGACCTGCGGCTATTGATGGCCATGTCGAAGTGCGTCACCAACCTCGAACGCATGGGCGACGAAGCGCGCAAGATCTCCAAACGCATGCGGCGCATCGACGAATATGGCGGAACCTCGTCCATCTCGCTGGCCGAGCTGAAGCAGTGCGGTGAACTGGCGTCGTCGATCCTGCATCGGGTGCTCGACGCGTTTGCGCGCATGGACGCCGTGGCCGCCGCGCAGATCGTGCGCGACGACAAGGCCATCGACGATGTATTCCGCGCATTCGTCCAGCGGCTCGTGACACACATGAACGAGACGCCGCGCACCGTTTCGGTCGCGCTCGAATATCTGTTTATCGCGAAGGCGTTGGAGCGGATCGGCGATCACGCGAAGAACATTGCCGAATTCGTCGTGTTCGTCGTCAAGGGGCGCGATGTGCGCCACATTCCGCTAC
Source organism: Paraburkholderia hospita (assembly GCF_002902965.1). Taxonomy (GTDB): domain Bacteria; phylum Pseudomonadota; class Gammaproteobacteria; order Burkholderiales; family Burkholderiaceae; genus Paraburkholderia; species Paraburkholderia hospita. The sequence goes on from NZ_CP026107.1 coordinate 2,366,223, forward strand.
GCGAACTCGAACGCGAGGCATTGACGAACTGAGCACGAACTGACACACCGCATTGACACACATTAGCGGCAAATCAACGGGTCAGGCATCCGCATCGTTCACTCTTGCAGATACCTGATCACGATAGCAAACGCAGCCGCACCAGAACGTGACAGGAAAGCATCGCAGCGCATATGAATAGCTCGAATGCTTTCTTGTCGCGACGTACCACGTCGACAAGAATGAGCGCTCAAAGACGACCACTGCGCTCATTCCCATGTCGAAAGCACCCAGCCTGCAGCTCGATTCCGCCACGCTTGCCGACGAATACGATCGCCTCGGCATCCGCCAGTTCAATCATGGTCTGCAACTGCTCGACGCGCTCGACCTGCGTAAAGGCGAACGCGTGCTCGACATCGGCTGCGGCACGGGCCGTCTGACGGAATCGGCCGCCCAGCGCGTCGGCGCACAGGGCGAGGTGCTCGGCATCGATCCGTTGCCGCTGCGCGTTGAGCGCGCGCTGCAACGCGCGCAAGGCCGTTTCGCGGCGCGCGTCGGCCGTGCGGAGAAACTTGCGGAAATCGCCGACGCGCACTTCGACGTCGTCTACCTGAACAGCGTGATTCACTGGATACCGGACCAGCAAGAGGCGTTGCGCGAAGCGTGGCGCGTGCTGAAGCCCGGCGGCCGGATCGGCTTCACGACCATGCCCGCAGACGTGCCACACGACCTGCATCGCGTGCTGCACGCGCTGATTGCCGAAGACCCGGCGTCGCAACACGCGGAGATCGGCGCACCGAACAAGCTCACGCGCGAAAGCACGGCAACGCTACTGGCTTCCGTGGGCTTCGAACCCACGCTCAACGAGATCCGCGAGTTCGACGACGCATTCGACAACGTCGACGACGTGCTGTCCTTCAGCCGCGCGAGTTCCTTCGGCAATTTCCTGTCGTCGCTGCCCGATCCGCACATCGCGCGTCTGCGCGAGCGCCTCGCCGACGCGCTCGAATCGCATCGCGGTCCGCGTGGTCTGCAGTTGACGCGCCGCATGATCTTCACCACGGCTCGCAAACCGCTCGCGCACTAATCGCTCGGCGACGGTTCGCCACCTTCGGCATCCGCCCTTCATCACTTTTCTGTTTGCATTCGCTCATTCAATGGACAACCGATTCCGACGCACCTTCACGCTCGTGAAGTCCGTTCTGCTCGCGACCGCGCTTGCCTTCACCGTGCCGCAGGCGTACGCCGATAAACCCGCCGTGATCCGCATCGGCGTCGCACAGCAAGGCGCGGGCGATCCGCCCACGTTCGGCGGTTCGCCCGCCGCGACGGTGCAGCAGTTGCAATTGCTCGAAAAGGAATTCGCCGCCGACGGCATCAAGGTCGAATGGCTGTTCTTCAAGGGCGCGGGGCCCGCCGTCAACGAAGCAATCGCCGACAAATCGCTCGACTTCGCTTTTCAGGGCGATCTGCCTTCCGTTCTCGGCCGCGCGAACGGCTTGAAGACGCGCATTCTGCTCGAATCGGGCGTACGCGTCGGCGTGAAGATCGCCGTGCCGCCCGATTCGAACGTGCAGTCGGTGAAGGATCTGAAAGGCCGGCGCGTGTCGATCTTTCGCGGCACCAATCTGCAACTGGTCGCGGACAACGTGCTCGCCGCGAACCAGCTCGACGAACGCGACCTGCGCGTGATCAATCTCGACTCGGCGAGTTCGCTGGCGGCGTTGTCGTCGAAGGGCATCGACGCGTCGGTCAACGACTATCACCTCTACAAGCTGCGCGATCAGGGTCTCGCGAAGATCATCTACGAATCGCAGACGGACGGGCCGCAATTCACGCGACAGTCGCATCTGCTCGTGCTCGACGACTTCGACCGCGCGCATCCCGACATCGTGCAGCGCGTGGTCAATGGCTTCGTCAAAGGCGCGCAATGGTCGTCGGACGAAGCGAACCGCGACGCGCTCTTCAAGCTGTGGGCGAAGAGCGGCGTCACCTACTCGTCGTGGCAAGCGGAGTTCGCCAACCAGACTCTGAAGTCGCGCAATTCGCCGCTCGTCGATCCATTCATCCTGGCGCGCTACAAGGCCGTGGCGAACGACGCGCTCAAGCTCAAGCTGATCCGCCAACCCGTCGAAGTCGACGGCTGGTTCGAGACGCGCTATCTCGACAACGCACTGCGCACACAGTCGCTCGAGCACTACTGGACGCGTTACGACGCGCAAGGCAAACCGCTGGGTTGATGGAGTCCGCGATGAGCAAGGCAATCGACCAGTGGCCGGCCATTACGAAGCGCGCCACATCGGACCAGGACCAGGCAAGCCCGAAATCGGAGCAGGTGCAACGGCGCGTGCGCGCGGTCGTGTGGCATCTCGCGCCGTGGCTTTTGCCTGCCGCGCTGTTCACGCTATGGAGCATCGGCTGCGCGCGCGGCTGGATCGCGCCGCAGATTCTTCCGCCGCCGCAACAGGTGTTCGACACGCTGTACGAACTCGCGATCAGCGGCGATCTGGCGCGCAACACACTGGTCAGCCTGCAACGCGTGCTGGTCGGCTTCGGCGTCGGCGCGTTCGCGGGCTTCTTCATCGGGGCGGCCTTGGGTTTGTCGCGCACCGTCGAAGCCTATGTGCTGCCCGCCTTCAATGCGCTCGTGCAGATTCCCGTGTTGGGCTGGCTGCCGTTTCTGCTGTTGCTGGTCGGCGTCGGCGAGCCGCTCAAGTACATCCTGATCGCGCATGCCGCGCTCGTGCCCGTCACGTTGAGCACGATGCAAGGCGTGCGGAACACGCCCGCCGCGCTCGATGAAGTTGCGCGCGTGTTCGGCTACAGCCGTTTGCAGCGCGTCGTGTATGTCGTGCTGCCCGCCGCCGTGCCGACGCTCGCCACAGGCGTGCGGCTCGCGTTCACCAAGGCGTGGCTCGCGCTCGTCGTGGTGGAACTGGTCGCATCGTCGGAAGGGCTCGGCTATCTGATCGTGTACGGCCGGCAGCTCTTTCAGCTCGACCTGGTGATGGCTTCCGTCGTGATCGTCGGCGCAATCGGCTTTGCGATCAACCGCGCGCTCGATGCACTCGAAGCCCGTCTGCGGCGCGGACAACCGTCGGCATTTCGCGAGTGAATCATTCGACCGAGGACACACGTCATGCCTTCCCCACGTCCGTTTCCACGTCTTTTTTCGCAGCGCAAATCCAGCGGACCGCCTCCATGCAGTTGCGACGCACCCGTAAAGCCCGCGCGTAAGTCCGCACTCAAACAGCGTCTTTCCGCGTTCAACTGGCGCGGCCTCGTGCTGCCGCTCGCCGCGTTCGCGCTGTGGTGGCTCGTATCGGCGTTGCATCTCGTCAAGAGCGGCTTGCTCGTCAGCCCCGTCGATGTCGCGCGCACTGCCGTTCAGCAGATTCAAAGCGGCGCGTTACTGCGCGCGCTGTCGGCTTCGCTTGCGCGTGAAGCGAGCGGCTTCGTGATCGGCACGGCGGGCGGCCTGCTGCTCGGCGCGGCGCTCGGCTTCTCGCGCATCGCGACGCGACTGATCGGTCCGACGTTCGACACCTTCAAGCAAATCTCGCTGTTCGCGTGGATACCGCTGATCTCCGTGTGGTTTGGTCTCGGCGACATGGCAAAGGTCGTGTTCCTGTCGCTGGCCGCGCTGCTGCCCGTCGCCGCGCACACCTGCGACGGCATCCACGCCGTGTCGCCGCGCTATGTCGAAGTCGCACGCGCGTTTCGCTATTCGCGCCTTCAAATGGCCCGCTTCGTGATCCTGCCCGCCGCGCTGCCGTCGATCTTCACAGGCATCTATCTGGCGCTGATCTACTCGTGGCTCGCGACGCTCGGCGCGGAATATCTGCTGGTGGCGGGCAGCGGGATCGGCAATACGCTGATCGACGGCAGCGAGCAGTTCAGGATGGACCTCGTGCTGTTTGGAATCATCGTCGTCGGCATCACGGGCTGGGGGCTCAACGCGCTTGCGCGCGGCGTCGAACGGCGTGTGCTTGCGCGGCGCAGCGGTGCATCGCGCGAACGCGCCGCCGCGTGACATCAACATTCAGGTAACGGCATATGACGACGACAGTCTCCGAAGGCATCCGCATCCGCAACGTCAGCAAACGCTACGCGCAGCAGGACGAAGCGAACGGCACCCTGCTCGTGCTCGACGACATCTCGCTCGATATCGCGCAGGGCGAATTCGTCAGCGTGCTCGGCGCGAGCGGTTGCGGCAAGTCGACGCTGCTGCGGCTCGTCGCGGGACTCGATCGCGACTATCGCGGCGATATCCGTGTCGACGGCGAGCGCGTGCGCGACACGTCGCTCGAACGCGGCATCGTGTTTCAGGATCACCGGCTGTTCCCGTGGCTCACGGCTTCGCAGAACATACTCGCCGCGTTGCGCAACGCGCCGCTTTCGACACAGCAAAAGCGCGAAGCCGTCGCCGAGCATGTTGCGCTCGTCGGCCTGGAAGGCTTCGAGCATGCGTATCCGCATCAGTTGTCGGGTGGCATGGCGCAGCGCGTCGCGATTGCCCGAGGACTCGTGAACCGGCCGCGCGTGCTGTTGCTCGACGAACCGTTCGGCGCGCTCGATGCGCTGACGCGCGGGCGTCTACAAAACGAATTGCAGCGCATCTGGCAGCACGAGCGGATCACGATGATTCTCGTCACGCACGACGTCGACGAAGCGATCTATCTGGGTGACCGCGTCGTGACGATGGCGCCGCGTCCAGGCCGCGTGAAGCGCATCGCCCACGTCGATCTGCCACGCCCGCGCGAGCGCAGCGATGCGCGCTTCGTGCGGCTGCGCGAGCAGATCCTCGCCGATTTCACCGACCGGCCCGCGCCCGCCGATCAAGACACGCCTGGCAGCGGCCTGCGCACAAACGCACATGAGCCGCGCATCACGGAATGGCGCCTTGCGTGGTAAAGCCCGATTTCTTTCGACGTCGATCAAGGAAACTACAGTGAGCGAAGCACGACAACACCAAAGACAGATCAGCCTCGGCGCATTCCTGATGGAAACGGGACACCACATCGCCGCATGGCGCCACCCCGACACGCACGCGACAGGTGGCCTCGACTTCGCGCACTACGCGCAGCTCGCGCAGATCGCCGAGCGCGCGAAGTTCGACGCGATCTTCTTCGCCGACAGCGTCAGCGTGCGCGACACGCATTTGCCGTCGCTGTCGCGCACGGCGCGCGCGGATCACTTCGAGCCGCTGACGCTGCTGTCCGCGCTGTCCGTCGTGACTTCGCATATCGGCCTGGTCGCCACGGTTTCCACGACGTTCAACGAACCGTACAACGTGGCGCGCAAGTTTGCTTCGCTCGATCATCTGAGCGGCGGACGATCCGGCTGGAATCTCGTCACGTCGAGCACGGAGACGGAGGCGCACAACTTCGGTTTCGACAAGCATCCGGACCACGCGCTGCGCTACGAGCGCGCAAAGGAATTTCACGACGTGGTGACAGGGCTGTGGGATAGCTGGGACGACGACGCGTTCCTGCGCGACAAGGCGAGCGGCATCTACTTCGATCCCGACAAGGTGCATGTGCTCGACTATCGCGGCAAGCATTTCAAGGTGCGTGGGCCGCTGAACGTCGCGCGTTCGCCGCAAGGGCGCCCCGTCGTGATTCAGGCGGGCGCATCCGATGCGGGCAAGGAACTCGCTGCGCAAACGGCCGAAGTGATCTTCGTCGCGCATCAGACGCTCGACGAAGCGAAGCATTTCTATCGCGACGTGAAAGGTCGGCTTGCGCGCTATGGACGCCGGCCCGAGCATCTGAAGATCATGCCCGGCATTTTTCCCGTGATCGGCAGAACGCAGCAGGAAGCGCAAGACAAGTTCGACGCGTTGCAGGACCTGATTCATCCGACTGTCGGCCTGCAGTTGCTGTCGAACATGTCGGGCGGCGTCGATCTGTCGAAGTATGACGTCGACGGGCCCGTGCCTGAATTGCCGGAAACGAACGGCGGCAAAAGCCGGCAACGGCTTCTGCTCGATCTCGCGCGCCGCGACAATCTGACGATACGCCAGCTATACCTGCGCATCGCGGGCGCGCGCGGGCATCAGCAGGTGATCGGCACGCCGCAGAGCATCGCGGACCAGTTGCAGCAATGGTTCGAAGAAGAAGGCGCCGATGGCTTCAACATCATGTCGCCGTGGCTGCCTGGTGGACTTAGCGAGTTTGCCGAACTGGTCGTGCCGGAGTTGCAGCGTCGCGGACTGTTTCGCACCGAATACGCGGGCCGCACGCTGCGCGAGCATCTGGGACTGCCGCGCCCGGAGAACCAGTTCTCGGAATCGACACAAGCTGCGCAAGTTGCGCAGACGGCCTGACCGATTGTTCTACGCGCGACGGGGCGAGATGGCTACAGACGCCCCGGTCGCGGATCAGCAACGAAGCCGTCGCGATTGGGCATGCGGACCGACGCCAGCGAATGCGCATCGAGACGCGCGTCGTCCGGCACAATGCCGTTCTGGTTCAGAATCCACGCGCTCACCGCATAGACTTCATCCGCGCTGAGCGATTGCGGTGCGTTGTACGGCATCGCGCGGCGGATGTAGTCGAACAGCGTCGTCGCATACGGCCAGTAACTCCCTACCGTGCGCTTCGGATTCGCTGAAGCGAGCGTGCCGCGTCCGCCAATCAGCTGATCGCCAATCAGCCCTTCTCCCTTCGCACCGTGGCACGCGGCGCATTTGGCCGCGAAGATTTTGCCGCCCATCGCGACGTCGCCGCTGCCCGCAGGCAGACCGTGACCATCGGGCGCGACGTCGATATTCCATGCGGCGATGTCGGCATCGCTGACGGGCGTTCCGATCGCATCGGCCGATTTGCGCAGATCCGCATTCAACGCGGGCCGTTGCCCGTCATTCGATGCGCTCAACGAAGTCGAGCACGCAGCCAGCGACGCGCAAAGCAAAGACACTCGAAAGATGGACCTAAGCATTTTTCACGCTTCCATCGGCGCCGATGCGCCACTGATGAATGCCGTTGTAGTGATAGTTCGAATTCAGCCCACGCGCCTGTACCAGCGCCTCGCGCGTTGGTTGCACATAACCGGTCGAATCAGTGGCGCGCGACAGAATGACTGTGGGCTCGCCGTTCCAGACCCAGCCCGATTGAAAGCGCGTCAACGCGCGATCGCGCGGCGTGTCGTCGAGCGCCGCGTCCTGCCAGGTCTTTCCACCATCCGTCGATACTTCGACGCGGCGAATCGCGCCGCGCCCCGACCACGCGAGACCGACAATCGGATAAAAGCCGTGCACTGTCAGCTTTTGCCCCGACGACGGCCGCGTAATCACCGACTTCGCGTCCATCTCGAACACGAACTGCCGCGCGGTTCCATCCGGCAACAGCCCCGTGTATTTCGACGTTTCCTCGCGCGTCTCCAGCGGCGCATCGACGATCTTCAGCCGCCGCAGCCACTTCACGTTCGTATTGCCTTCGAAGCCCGGCACGAGCAGCCGCAGCGGATAACCGTTCTCCGGCCGCAGGCGCTCGCCGTTTTGCGCATAGACGACGAGCGCGCGGTCGAGAATCCGGTCGAGCGGCAAACTGCGTGTCATCGCGGCAGCATCGGCGCCTTCGGCGAGCAGCCATTTCGGTGCGCGTCCGTCCGTCGCCGCCGCGAGTCCGCCCGTCGCTTCGAGCAAGGTCGAAAGACGCACACCCGTCCATTCGCAACACGACAGCAGTCCGTGCGTGATCTGCACAGGCAGGCCGCTCGGGCCTTTCCATTCGCTCCCCGTGTTGCCCGAGCATTCCAGGAAATGAATCCGCGACTCGGACGGCAGACGCAGCAGATCGTCCATCGTGAACAACTTCGGCTCGCGCACGAGACCGTGCACGACGAGGCGATGCGCGTCGGGATCGATATCCGGCACGCCCGAATGGTGACGCTCGTACACGAGCCCGTTCGGCGTGATCGTGCCGTGCAGGTCCGCGAGCGGCGTGAGCGACGAGGCCGCGCCCGGCATCGGCCATGCGCGCGCCGCGCGGCGCACCACGTTCGCTTCGCGCGGCGACGGCTGCCCATACGGATGATCGAGGATCGGCGCGCCAGGCGTTTGCGTCCACGGATCGACGTTCAGCGGGCGCAACAGCGTCGCCGCCTTCACACTGGGCGCGACCAGCGCGGAAAGCGCCAGCCCGCCGAGCATCCGGCGACGCGGCAACGCGGGAGCGGTTTTGGATTCAGGAATCGGCGGATTGGACATGAGAGAACCGGGTGATTCGCGAGTGCGCGTCGGGCGTATTGCGACGCCACCTGCCATCGAGCAAGCGCGTCGCGCAAAATTGCAACGCGGAGCACAGCAGCAGATAAACCAGACCGACGAACAGGAATATCTGCACGGGATAGACCATCAGCCGGTTATTGACCTGGTTGGCGAGAAACGTGAACTCAGGCACGCCGACGATATACGCAAGCGACGTGTCCTTGATCAGCGACACCCACTGGTTCACGAACGACGGCGTCATGATCCGCACGGCCTGCGGCAACAGCACGTAGCGCAACGCCTGCCAGCGCGTGAGGCCCAGCGACAAAGCCGCCTGCTCCTGTCCCGCGCGGACGGCGGCGATGCCCGCCTGCACCGAATGCGACAGATACGCGCCGCCGATCAGCGCCAGCGCGCATACGACCGTCGCGAGTCCGGGCACGTCGATGTGCAGCAGCATCGGCATCAGAAAGAAGGTCCAGAAGATCAGCATCAGGACGGGAATCGCGCGGAAAAAGCCAACGACTGCTATCAGCGCGAGATGCGCCGCGCCGCGCGTCATCGACAGTGCAATGCCGCCCGCGAGTCCGACCAAAGCGGACAGCAGCGCCGACACAATCGACATCACCAGCGTCAACGCGGCCCCTCCGAGTGGACCATTCGGAAATGTGCCGAGCAGCAGATAACGCAACGTCGGCAACCAGTCGATTGCGCTCATGCGGTGCCTCGCTGCCACGCGTGCGCGCTGCGGCGCTTCCAGAGAATCAGGCCAACTTCGATCGCTGCGATGGTCGCGATATAGAGAACCGTCGCAGCGCCGAATGCCTGGAACGTCTTGAACGTTTCGGTATCGACTTGCCGCGACGTGTATGACAGTTCCGCGAGACCGATCGCCATCGTCAGCGACGAATTCTTCACGATGTTCATGTACTGCCCCGCAAGTGGCGGCGTTGCAATACGGATCGCCTGCGGCAGGATCACATAGCGGAACGTGCCGAGCGGCGCGAGTCCCAACGCGGCGGCGGCCTGATACTGCCCGTCCTTGACGCCGCGCATTCCCGCGCGAAACTCTTCACCGACGAACGTCGTCGCGTAGCAAGTCAACCCGATCCAGCCCGCGACGAACTCGAACGGCGGCCATGCGAGCGTGAAGGTCCACAACGAAAGCGTATGCGGCGTGTTGAGCCATTCCATCCAGCTTTGCGGAAGCAGGGTCGCCGCACCGAAGTACCAGAACAGCAACTGCACAAGCAACGGCGAGTTGCGAAAGACGAGCACATACAGCGCAGCAACGCGCGTAACGAAGCCGTTACGCGCGTTGCGCGCCATCGCAAGTGTGAAGCCCAGTAGCGTCGCCGACACGATCACGCACGCCGACAACAGCAAGGTCATCAAGAAGCCGTGCGCGAGCCACCCGACGTACTTCGGTTCCAGCCAGCCGTTCATACGTCGTTCAGCTCTTCTGCGGATCGCCGATCTTGAACAGACGCGGCAACGGCGCGCGGCTGGTCGGGCCGAACCACTGATCGTAGATCTTGCCCGCCGTGCCGTTCGCTTCGAGCCCCTTGAGCGTGTCATCGACCACGTTCAACAGACGCGTCTCGCCCTTCGGCACGCCCACGCCTTCATAGTCGTTGGAAATCGTGAACGGCGAAATTTCGTAGTTCGCCTTGTCCGGCACGTTCGCCAGCAGCGCGACCAGCTTGGGGCCGTCCTGCGTGATCGCCTGCACGTTGCCCGTGCGCAGCGCGGCGAATGCGAACGGCGTGTCGTCATACGCGACGATGGTCGCGCCCGGGAATTGCGCGCGAACCTGTTGCTCGTTCGTCGTGCCTTTATCGGCGCCGACGCGCAGGCTGTTCAGTTGTTGCGGCGTTTTCAGCACGCCCTTCTTCGCGATGAACTGCGTGCCCGACGCAAAATACGGCGTGCTGAAATCGACTTCTTTCTTGCGCTCGTCGGTGATCGTGAAGTTCGCGAACACCAGATCGACCTTGCCCGACTTCAGAAACGCAATGCGGTTAGCGGGATTGGTCGGCTGGATTTCGAGCTTCACGCCGAGTTTGTCCGCGACGGCGCGCGCGTAATCGACATCGAGTCCAACAATCTGATTGTTCTTCGGATCGACAAAGCCAAACGGCGGATTGCTGTCGAACGTCGCGACGCGCAGCACACCTGCTTTCTTGATGTCGTCGAGACGGTCGGCGTGCGCCGCACTGGAAGCGGCGAGCATCAACCCCATGATGACAGCGCCAGCGAATCGGATTTTCATGGTAAAGACCTTCTGATAGTTATGCGTGTAGCGGCGTGCAGCGTGCAACGGCTCATCGCCGATATCGATGATGAGCCGCGACTTTAGCAACGCCCATGCGCGCGACGAACCAATAAATCGTCACGAGCAAAGCCGTACACGTCATATGCGCCGCATCCGGCGCAATTCACTATTCAGAAGGTGCCGCCGCCTTTGCAGTCGTCACATCGCCATCCCAGCCGCCGCCCAATGCTTTCACGAGCATGACGGCGTTTTGTAGCGCGGTGCTGCTGTAATCGAGCGCGATCTTGCGGTCCTGTACTTGCGTCAGTTGCGTATCGAGCACATCGATGCGGCTCGATGTGCCCGCCGCGAAATTGCGCTGCTGGCTGGCCGCGAGTTCGCCGCTGCGCTGCGCGACGTCAGTCGATGCCGCCGCCTGGCGCGTCGCGATCTGCACCGCGCTCAGATAATCTTCGACGTCCTGGAACGCGCTCAACACCGTCTGCCGGTACGCGGCGACTTCCTGATCGTAGTTGGCACGCGCAGCGCGCACCGATGCGCTCGTCGCGCCCGCATCGAACACCGTTTGCGCAACGTCGAATCCAAGCGACCAGAAGCGCGTCGGCAACGAGACGAGATGTGCGAGCGAGGTGCCGCTCCAGCCGCCATCCGCCGAAAGCGTGATGGTCGGGAAATAGCCCGCCTTCGCGACGCCGATCTTCGCGTTGTACTGCGCGACCGTGCGCTCGGCCTGCACGACATCCGGCCGGCGCTGCAACAATGCGGACGGCAGCGAAACGGGCAGCCCAGGCAACGCGAACCGATAGTCCGCCTGCACCGGCAACGAGAACGCCGCAGGCGCTTCGCCGATCAGCACGGCAATCGCATGCTCATACTGACGGCGCGTGAGTTGCGCGCTCGCGATGCTTTCGTCGATGGCTTGCAGCGTGTTGTGTGCGGTGCGCACATCGTCATACGACGACACGCCGTGCTTGTACTTCGCTTCCGTCAGCGCGAGCAGTTCGGCGTCGATCCGTCGTTCTTCATCGAGGATAGCGAGATCGGCGTCGGCGGCTCGCACGGTGAAATAGTCGACGGCCAGTGTCGCGAGCACACTCAGGCGTTCGCCTGCCAGTTGAGCATCCGATGCCTGCGCGCTCGCCTCGCTTGCTTCGACGGAGCGCCGCACGCTGCCCCACAAATCCGGCTCCCAGCTCGCCTCCAGTTGCACCGATACGCTCTTCGACGCGTAGCTGCTGACGGTTCCGCTCGACGACACCTGTGTCGTGCTGCCACTACCCGAACGTGTACCCGAGCCTGCGAATGACACCGTCGGAAACAGGCTCGCGCGTGCCGATGCCACCTGGGCGCGCGCTGACCGATACGCCGCGTCGTACTGCGCGAGCGTCTGGTTCGCCTTCAATGCGCGCTCGCACAGATCGTTGAGCGTCTGGTCGCCGAACATCGTCCACCAGCGGCTGTCCAGCGATGCCGCCGGATCTGGCTGCGCCTGTTGCCAGATTCCGCTCGCGTCGGGGCTGCTCATTTCCTTGAACGTGGCAGGCACGGCGACGTCGGGCTTTTTGTAGTCGGGGCCGATTGCGCAGCCAGCGCACAGAGTCGCAATGGCGACAGCCACGATCGTTCGATGCACACGCCGCATCGTGGGCGTTGCTTTGTCCATCATGATGGGTTTCCGTTACGTGAGGCACGCCGGCCGTTGAAGCGGTCGAGCCAGAGGTAGATCACGGGCGTCGTGAAGAGCGTCAGCAACTGGCTGACCATCAGGCCGCCGAGAATCGCGACGCCGAGCGGATGACGAAACTCATGCCCATAGCCCGAACTGACGATCAGCGGCACCGCGCCGAACAGCGCGGCGAGTGTCGTCATCATGATCGGCCTGAAGCGCGTGAGGCAGGCCTGATAGATCGACTCTTCCGCGCTCGCGCCCTGTTCCCGCTCGTACGTGACCGCGAAGTCGACCATCATGATCGCGTTCTTCTTCACGATGCCGATCAGCAGCACGATGCCGATGAGCGCGATGATCGTCAGCTCATAGCCGCATACGTAGAGCGCAATCAGCGCGCCGAGGCCCGCCGAGGGCAGCGTCGAGAGAATCGTCAGCGGATGAATGAGGTTCTCGTACAGAATGCCGAGCGCGATATACACGGCAATCAGCGCGCCGATGATCAGCAACACTTCGCTGCCGCCCGACTGCTGCATCATCGCGCCTTGCCCTGCGAACGCCGGCAAAATCGTGTTCGGCAGATTCAGCGACGCGACGGCCGCCTTGATGGCCGCATTCGCATCGCTCATCGACACGCCTTCGCGCAGGTTGTACGACAGCGTGACAGCGGGAAACTGGTTGTCGTGCGCGATCGTGACGGGCGCGTGCGACAGCGTGCGCGTCGCGAGTGCGGACAATGGGACGAGCGTTGCGTTCGTTGATGAAGATGCAGTGGACGTACTGGTCGCGTTCGTCGCTGGCACGTACAGCGTGTCAAGCGTCTTCGGGTCTTGCCAGTACTGCGGCGCGACTTCCATCACCACGTGATACTGGTTCGCCGGACCGTAAACCGTCGCAATCTGGCGCTGGCTGAACGCGTCGTTCAATGCATCGTCGATTGCTTCGAACGGCACGCCCATGCGCGCCGCCGCGTCGCGATTCACCTGCAGCATCATCGAAAGACTCGCGCTTTGCACGTCGGCGTTCACGTCGCGCAACTGCGGCAGCGAGCGCAGCTTCGCCTCGATGCGCGGCACCCACGTATCCAGCTCGTCCTGGTTCTCCGCCGTCACCGCGTACTGAAACTGCGCCGAGCTTTGCCGCGCGCCGAACATCAGATCCTGCGCCGATTGCATCAACAGGCGCACGCCGGGAATGTCAACCGTGCGATGGCTCAGATCGGCGATCACCTGATCGGCGCTATGCTTGCGCTCCGACAGCGGCTTGAGCGTGATGAACATCATGCTGTTGCTCACCGCATTGCGCCCGCCGACGTAGCCCGACACCGATTGCACATCCGGGTTCTGCAGAATGCGCTTGTTGATTTCATCGAACTTCTGCTTCATCGCCTGAAACGAAATGCTCTGCGAAGCCTGAACGTTGCCCATCAGCCGCCCCGTGTCTTCGATCGGGAAAAAGCCCTTCGGCATCACGGCCACCATGCCGACATTGGCGAACAGCAGGAACACGGTGACGGCAAGCATCGTCTTCGGATGACGCAGCGCCCAGCGCAGACTGCGCCCGTATGCGCGTTCGACGCGCGGCCCAATCGCGCCCTCACTCTGCTTGTGCGGCACATGACGCAACAGCAGGCGTCCGAGCGTCGGCGCGAGCGTCAGCGAAATGACCATTGAAATCAGGATCGCAATCGCAAGCGACACCGAGAACTCGCGGAACAGCCGCCCAACCAGACCACTCATCATGATGAGCGGCAGAAACACGACCACCAGCGACACGCTGATCGTCAGCACCGTGAAGCCGACTTCGCGCGTACCATCGAGCGCGGCGGCAAGCGGCGACTTGCCCTGATCCAGATGCCGCATGATGTTTTCGACCACGACGATCGCGTCGTCGACCACGAAGCCCGTCGAGATCGTCAGCGCCATCAGCGACAGGTTGTTCAGGCTGTAGCCGAGGAAGTACATCGCGGTGAAGGTGCCCGCGAGCGCGAGTGGCACCGTGATCGCCGGGATCAGCGTGCTGCGCCAGTCGCGGAAGAACGCGTATGAAACAGCCGTCACCAGCAGCACAGCCGCCAGCAGCGAGACTTCGACATCGAACACCGATGAGCGGATCGTCTGCGTGCCGTCCAGCACGACGTTCAGCTTGACCGTCGACGGCAGGCTTGCGGCGAGTTGCGGCAGCGTGGCGCGAATCGCGTCGACGGTCTTGATCACGTTCGCGTTCGGCTGCTTCGACACGATCAGCAGCACCGCGGGCTTGCCGTTCGCGAGGCCATAGTTGCGCAAATCTTCCGTCGACTTCACCACTTGCGCGACATCGGTGACATGGACAACCGTGCCGTCGTGCGTGCGGATCACGAGCGGCTTGTAGTCGGCGGGCTCCATCAACTGATCGTTCGCGCCCAGCACATAGTGCTCGTCGTTCATGCTGACGGCGCCCTTCGGCAGATCGACGCTCGCGTTCGCCAACGCGGTGCGCACGGAGTCGAGCGCGATGCCGTAGTGGCTCAACTGATCGGGATTCAGTTCGACGCGCACGGCCGGCAGCGCGCCGCCGCCCACGGTTACATCGCCGACGCCTTGCACCTGCAGCAGTTTCTGTTGCAGCACCGACGACGCATAGTCGTACATCTGCCCGACGCCCACCGTATCCGACGTCAGCCCGACGATCATCACGGGCGCGGCAGCCGGATTCATCTTGCGATAGGTCGGCGTTTGCGTGAGCGTCGTGGGCAGATTGCTGCGCGCGGCGTTGATCGCCGCCTGCACGTCGCGCGCGGCGCCGTCGATATCGCGGTTCAGATCGAACTGCAACACGATCTGCGACGAACCCGACGAGCTTTGCGACGTCATCTGCGTGAGACCCGCAATCGAGCCGAATGCGCGTTCGAGCGGCGCCGTCACGGTCTTGGCGACCGTGTCGGGGTTCGCGCCCGAAAGCGTCGCGCTGACCATGACGACGGGAAAGTCCACCGACGGCAACGCCGCGACAGGCAGTAGCCGGAACGCGACGATGCCGAACAGCGCGAGACCAATCGCAAGCAGCATCGTGCCGACGGGACGGCGAATGAACGGAGCGGACAGGTTCATGCTTTAGCTCGCGTTCGTATCGCCGGACGGCGTGATCGCGGCGCGCGTCGCGAGGCGATGCAGCGCGAGAAATATCACGGGCGTCGAGAACAGCGTCAGCAACTGACTCACGACCAGCCCGCCGATAATCGCAATGCCGAGCGGCTGCCGCAATTCGTGGCCCATGCCCGTGCCGAGCGCGAGCGGCAGTGCGCCGAACAGCGACGCGCAGGTCGTCATCAGGATCGGCCGGAAGCGCAGTTCGCACGCGCGGCGCATCGCGTCATGCGCGGTGAGGCCGAGCGTGCGCTCCTGTTCGAGCGCGAAGTCGACCATCATGATCGCGTTCTTCATCACGATGCCGACCAGCAGCACGATGCCGATCAGACCGATGATGTCCAGCTCGCCGCCGCAGAACAACAGCGCCGCGAGCGCGCCGCATGCGGCGGAAGGCAGCGTCGACAGAATCGTCAGCGGATGGATGAGGCTTTCGTACAGAATGCCGAGCAGGATATACACGGCGATCAGCGCGCCGACCAGCAGCAAGGCTTCGTTGCCGAGCGACGTGCTGTAAAGCTGCGCCGCGCCTTCGAGGTTCATCTGCACGCTTGCGGGCGGGTTCAGCTTCGCTTTGATCGCCTCGATATGGTCGATGGCCGTGCCGAGCGTCACGCCATCCGCGAGATTGAACGACACGTCCGCGTACGGAAACTGTGCCTGGCGTTGAATCGTCAACGGCGCAGCGGCGACCGTCGCGGTCGCGATGCTCGACAGCGGCGAGAGCGATGTCGATGTGGTGGTCGAGGACGAAGTGGAAGAAGAAGTTGATGAGGCGCTCGTCGTCCCCACATACAGCCCGTCGAGCAACGCCAGCGGCGACTCGCCGACCAGCCGCACATCCGCGCCCAACGTCACGTGATACTGGTTCACGTGCGTATAGATAGTCGAAATCTGACGGTCGCCGAACGCGTCGTACAGCGCGTTGTCGATGTCCTGCGCGGTGAGGCCGAGCCGCGACGCCGTCGCGCGATCGAAGTCGAACTTCAGCACGTTGCCTTGCTGTTGCGCCTGGCTTTGCACGTCGGTGAAAAGCGGGTCGGCGCGCAGCGCAGCGAGTAAACGCTGCGTCCATTCGTTGAGTTCGGCGCGGTCAGTCGCCTGCACGCCGACGCGGTAACTGTTCGCGTTGATCTGATCGTCGAGCGTCAAGTCCTGCACGGGATGCAGATAGAGCTTGAGGTCGGCGCGCTGCGCCGCGTCTTGCGTGAGCCTTTGGATCACGGAGCGGCTCGAATCGCCATCCTTCAGGCTGATGAGCATACGGCCCTGGTTGATGGTCGGATTGTTCTGGTCGATGCCGACGAACGACGACACATTGGCCACCGCACTATCGTTCGCGACGCGGCCCGCCAGCGTGCGCGTCGAAGCCGCCATCCGCTCGAACGACGCGCGCGGCGAACCCAGTGAAAACCCTTCGATCAAGCCCGTGTCCTGCACCGGGAACAAGCCCTTCGGCAGCACCACGAACAGCACGACTGTCAGCAGCGTCGCGGCGGCAACAACCAGCAGCACCACGAGGCGCTGCGCGAACGCCCAATCGAGCGCACGCAGATAGCCACGATTTAACCGCGCGAGCCAGTCCTTCGCGGCGGCATCGCTGTCGCTCGCGGCGTGATCGGCGCGCAGCATGCGGGCGGCCATCATCGGCGTGAGCGTCAACGAGACCCACGCGGAAATCACGATCGCAATCGCCAGCGTCAACGCAAACTCGCGGAACAGCCGGCCGATCACATCGGGCATGAAGAACAGCGGAATCAGCACGGCAACGAGCGCCACCGAGATCGACAGAATCGTGAAGCCGATCTGCCGCGCGCCCTTTAACGCCGCGTCCAAAGGCGTCTCGCCGTTCTCGATGTGGCGCATCACGTTTTCGAGCATCACGATCGCGTCGTCGACCACGAAACCCGTCGCCACCGTCAGCGCCATCAAGGTGAGGTTGTTGACGGAGAAGCCGAGCGCATAGATGCCCGCCACCGTGCCGACCAGCGCGAACGGCACCGTCACGGCGGGAATCAGCGTGAATTCGAGCCGCCGCAGGAACACAAACACGACCATCACGACGAGCGCAATCGCCGCGGCCAGTTCCATCTTCACGTCATGCACGGAAGCGCGGATGGTCTGCGTGCGGTCGCTGAGCACGCTGATCTTCACGGTCGCGGGCAACGACGCGCGCAGTTGCGGCAACAGCGCTTCGATCCGGTCCACGACTTCGATCACGTTCGCGCCCGGCTGCCGCTGCACATTGATGATGATCGCGGGCGTCGCGCCGCTCCATGCGGCCTGGCGCGGATTTTCAGCCGTCTCCGAAATCTTCGCGACATCGGCGAGACGCACGGGCGCGCCGTTGCGATACGAGAGTACGAGGTCCGTGTAATCGGCGGCGGACGTGAGCTGGTCGTTCGCGTCGATCGTGAAAGCCTGCAACGGGCCGTCGATCGTGCCTTTCGCGCTGTTCACGTTCGCGTCGCCGACTGCTGTGCGCACGTCTTCGAGCGACAGGCCCATCGCGTTCAAAGCGCCCGTGTCGGTCTGCACGCGCACGCTAGGCCGCGCACCGCCCGACAGCGTGACGAGCCCGACGCCCGACACCTGCGAGAGCTTCTGCGCAATGCGCGTATCCGTCAGGTCTTCAACGCGCGTGAGCGGCAAGGCATCGGACGTGACGGCGAGCGTGAGCACGGCCGTATCGGCGGGATTGACCTTACTGTAGACGGGCGGATAAGGCAGGTTCGTCGGCAGCGTGCTGTTCGCGCTATTGATCGCGGCCTGCACTTCCTGTTCGGCTTCGTCGAGATGGGTCGACGTCTGGAACTGCAACGTGACGAGCGACACGCCGAGCGAACTCGTCGAATTCATGCGCTTGAGCCCCGCCATCTGCCCGAACTGCTTTTCGAGCGGCGCGGTGACGGAGGTGCTGATCACATCGGGCGATGCGCCGGGATACTGCGTGTAGACCTGGATCGTCGGATAGTCGATTTCGGGCAACGCGGAAACCGGCATCAGCCGGTAAGCGATCAGGCCGATCAGCAGCAGGGCAAGCGTCATCAGACCCGTCGCGACAGGACGGCGGATGAACGGGCGGGAAATATCCATCGGTATCTTTTGGTTCGGAAGCGCGCGTCAGGGGCGAACGATCTTCACGGCGCTGCCGTCGTCGAGCTTGTCCGCTCCGTCTAACACGATCACGTCGCCTGCTTTGAGACCGCCTTGTTCGACAACGGTCGCGTCGTTGTAGGCGACGCCCGCCGTCACGCGGCGCAGCGCGACCTTGCCTTCGCCCTGCTTCGCGTCGGCGGCGCTCAGCGTCAGCACGAAATCGCCCGATGCGCCGTGCTGGATCGCGACCGTCGGCACGGTCAACGCGTCGTGCAAGGTGCCGACCGTCATCCGCACGTTGACGAAGCGGTTCGGGAACAGCCGGCCGTCGCGGTTCGGCGCGCTCGCCTTCAGCTTGACGGTGCCTGTTGTCGTGTCGGCCTGGTTGTCGATGGCTGCAAGCGTCGCGTGATCGAGCACGGTGCGCTTGTCGCGCGCGAAAATCTCGACGTCCAACGCGCCCTTGTCGTGAAACGCATCGACCACGTCGCCCATCTTGTCTTCGGGCAGCGCGTAGACGACGGTGGTCGGCGAGTCGCTGGTGATGGTCGCGATGCCCGTCGTGTCGCTCGTCGTCACGTAGTTGCCGGCGTCGGTGGAAAGCAGGCCGATCCTGCCGTCCATCGGCGCGACGATCTCGCAATAGCCGACCTGCACCAGCAGATTCGCGACGCTGCCCTGATCCGCCTTGACGGTGCCTTGATACTGTCGCAGCGTCGCGCGCTGCGTGTCGAGCGTCTGATGCGAAATCGAGCCGCCATCGATCAGGCTTTCGTAACGCGTCAAATCGGCGCGCGCGTTGGCGAGCAGCGCTTCATCGTGTTCGAGCGTGCCTTGCGCTTCGAGCAACTGGGCACGCAGCGCGCGCGAGTCGATCCGCGCAATCGGCTGGCCCGCTTTCACGCGCTGGCCTTCCTTCACGAGCATCGCTTCGAGCGTGCCGTTGACCTGCGTTTTCACGGTGACGGTCGCGCGCGGCGTGACGGTGCCGAGCGCATCGAGTTGCAGCGGCACGTCGGCGCGCGTCACCGTGCCGATGGTGACAGGCGTGACTTGCGCAACGGGATGCGGCGGCTTATGAAGCGCAGCGAACGCCTGCCAGACGATAACGCCAGCAGCAACGATGCCTGCGGCAATCAACACACGACGGATTGGACATTGAATTTCACGCGGAGATTTGTCGG
Source organism: Paraburkholderia hospita (assembly GCF_002902965.1). GTDB lineage: Bacteria > Pseudomonadota > Gammaproteobacteria > Burkholderiales > Burkholderiaceae > Paraburkholderia > Paraburkholderia hospita. Next base: position 2,385,766 of record NZ_CP026107.1, read on the forward strand.
CGCTCAGGCCGTTCAACGGTTTGCCAAACGGAATAAAAGAACGACGCCACGCGGGCGTCGCCGGAAAGCAGCGCCGCACCTCACGCGAGGATCGGCGGCTGCTCAGGAGATGAAGGGGAATGTAGCAACGGGAAAGCGCGCCCAGGTTTAGCGCGCTTAGCGGATGTTTCTGCGTGTTACGGCTGCGCGGCGACGCGCGTGGGCTGTTGAGGCTGCGCGGCTTGCTGCGCGTAGGGTGCATCCGCGGAACGGGGCGTGTCGCCCGTGCGCTCGATCCAACCGCCGCCAAGATACTGATAGAGATCGACGAGATTCGTCAGCCGGTTCAGCGACGCCGTAATCAGCGACTGTTGCGCCGAATACAGATCGTTCTGCGCGGTCAGCACGTTCAGATAACTGTCCACGCCGTCGCGATAGCGCAGATCCGACAGATCATAGCGGCGCTGCTGCGACTCGACGTTCTCCTGCAACGCCTTGATCTGCCGGTCGTAGGTGCCGCGCGCCGCCAGCCCGTCGGACACTTCGCGGAACGCCGTCTGGATCGCCTTCTCATACTGCGCGACAGCGACGTTCTTTTCGAGCTTCGCGAGATCGAGGTTCGCGCGATTCTCGCCGCCCTTGAAGATCGGCACCGAAATCGTCGGCCCGAAGCTCCATGCGAGTTGGCCGGGCTTGAAGAGCGTGCCGAGGCTCGCACTCGCCGTGCCGAAGTCGCCCGTCAGCGAGATGCTCGGGAAGAACGCCGCACGCGCCGCGCCGATGTTCGCGTTCGCGCCGATCAGCGTCGCTTCGGCTTCCATGATGTCGGGACGCCGCGTCAGCAGATCGGACGGCAGGCCTGCGGGAACGTCCGCAAGCAGTTGCTGGCTGGCGAGCGGCAAGCCTTGCGGCAGGTCGGCAGGCAGCGGCGCGCCGACCAGCAGCACGAGCGCGTTCTCCGCCTGCGCGCGCGAGCGCTGCTGGCTTTCGTAGTTCGCCTGCGCCTGCTGCATCGTGCCCGCCGCTTCGCGCAGATCCAGCTCGGAGCCGGTGCCCGTGTCGTACTGGAGCTTCGTCAGTTCGTACGAGCGGCGCGCCGTGTCGTACGTGTTCTTCGTGCTTGCCAGCATTTCGTCGTAGGCGACGAGCGTCAGGTATTGATCGGCGACTTGCGAGACGAGCAGAATCTCTTCCGCCTTGCGCGCTTGCGCTGTCGAGAAGTACGTCTGTAACGTTTGTTCGGTAAGACTGCGCACCTTGCCGAAGAAGTCGAGTTCCCACGAAGCGCTCGCCGCCACCTGATAGTCGGCGCCCACGGTCGCCTTGCCGACGTACGACAGGTCCTTCGGCGTGCGGCTGCGCGTGCCCGTGCCATCGACGGAAAGCGATGGCATCAGATCGGCGCGCTGAATCCGGTATTGCGCGCGTGCTTCTTCGACCTTGAGCGCCGACACACGCAAGTCGCGGTTGTTCTGCAACGCGAGTTCGATCAGACGTTGCAGACGCGGATCGACGAAGAACTCGCGCCAGCCGATATCGGTCGCGGCATGATCGTTCGCCGTACGCGTCGCCGTGCCCTTCGCGGGCTGGTTGTCGTAGACCCCGCCTTGCGGGAAGGTCGCCGCGACGGGCGCGGCCGGGCGCTCATAAGTCGGCGCGAGCGTGCAACCCGTCGCGAAGAGCGCGGCGGCGAGCGTCGTCAGTAGTGTTCTGTTCATATGCTTGTCCTTACTGGGCCGTTTCTTCTTCGACGTCGTGTTCGGCGCCATGCGGTGTCGAGTCGTCGCGCGAGAACTTCTCGCGGATCACGACATAGAACATCGGGATCATGAAAACGGCGAGGAACGTGGCCGTCAGCATCCCGCCGATCACCCCGGTGCCGATTGCATGCTGGCTCGACGAACCGGCGCCGTTGCTGATCGCGAGCGGCAGCACGCCGAGTACGAACGCTAGCGACGTCATCAGGATCGGGCGCAGCCGCAGACGCGCCGCTTCGAGCGCGGCCTGCACGGCCGTCATGCCTTCTTTGATCTGCAATTCGCGCGCAAACTCGACGATCAGAATCGCGTTCTTCGCGGACAAACCGACGGTAGTCAGCAAGCCGACCTGGAAGAACACGTCGTTCTCCAGTCCGCGCATCGTCACAGCGAGCAATGCGCCGATCACGCCGAGCGGCACGACGAGAATCACCGCGAACGGAATCGACCAACTCTCGTACAACGCGGCCAGACACAGGAACACGACGAGGATCGAGATGCCGTACAAAATCGGCGCCTGCGAGCCCGACTGCCGTTCCTGGAACGACAGTCCCGTCCATTCGTAGCCGATGCCTTGCGGCAGCTTCACGGCGAGCGCCTCCATCGCGGTCATCGCCTGGCCCGTGCTCTTGCCTGCGGACGCCTGCCCCTGGATTTCGACCGACGAGATGCCGTTATAGCGTTCGAGCTTCGGCGAGCCGTAGACCCAGTGTCCCGACGCCACCGACGTCAGCGGCATCATCGAACCGGAACTGCCGCGCACGTACCACTTGCTCATGTCCTCGGGCGTCATGCGGAACGGCGCGTCGCCTTGCAGATAGACCTTCTTGATCCGGCCATCGGTATCGAGGAAGTTGTTCACGTACGCCGACGCCCATGCAATCGAGAACGTCTGGTCGATGTCCGACACAGTGACGCCGAGCGCCTGCGCTTTCTCGCGGTCGATATCGACCTTGAACTGCGGCGTATCCGACAGCCCGTTCGGACGCACCAGCGCCAGCGACGGATCTTTCGCGGCCATCCCGAGCAACTGGTTGCGCGCGGCCATCAGCGCGTCGTGGCCGAGACCGGCGTTGTCCGTCAGTTCGAAGTCGAAGCCGGATGCGGTGCCGAGTTCGGGAATCGACGGCGGGTTCACGGCGAGCACGGTCGCGTCTTTGTACGACGCGTAGTGCGCGAACACGCGGCCTACCAGCGCCTGCACTTTCTGGTTCGCATGCTGGCGTTGCGAGTAGTCCTTCATCCGCACGAACGCGATACCCGCGTTCTGTCCGCGGCCCGCGAAGCTGAAGCCGTTCACGGTAAACACCGAGTCGACAATGTCTTTTTCGTCGTGAAGCAGATAGTCGGTGACGTTCTTCAGCGTGCGTGCCGTGGTCTCCTGCGTCGAGCCGGGCGGCGTCTGGACCAGCACGAACATCGTGCCCTGATCTTCATCGGGCAGGAACGACTTCGGCAGGCGCATGAACAGGAAACCGACGGCGACGATCACCGCGAGATACAGCACGAGCCAGCGCCCCGAACGGCGGATCACATGCTGCACGCCCGAGTGGTACTTGTCGCGGCCGTTGTCGAACGTGCGGTTGAACCAGCCAAAGAAGCCCGTCTTCGTGCCGTGATGCCCCTTCGGGATCGGTTTGAGGATCGTCGCGCACAGTGCGGGTGTGAGAACAAGCGCGACCAGCACGGACAGCACCATCGCCGCCACGATAGTCAGCGAGAACTGCCGGTAGATCGCGCCGACCGATCCGCCCGAGAACGCGACAGGCACGAACACCGCCGACAGCACCAGCGCAACGCCGACCAGCGCGCCGGTGATCTGACCCATCGCCTTGCGGGTAGCCTCTCTTGGCGATAGCCCTTCTTCGGACATCACGCGCTCGACGTTCTCGACCACCACGATCGCATCGTCCACCAGCAGGCCGATGGCGAGCACGAGACCGAACATCGACAGCGTGTTGATCGAGAAGCCCGCCGCGCTCATGATCGCGAACGTGCCGAGCAGCACCACAGGCACGGCAATCGTCGGGATCAGCGTTGCACGCAGGTTCTGCAGGAACAGATACATCACGAGGAACACCAGCACGATGCCCTCGAGCAGTGTCTTCACCACTTCTTCGATCGACATCTTCACGAACGGCGTCGTATCGTACGGATACTGCACGACGAGACCATGCGGGAAGTTCTTCGACAGTGCGTCGATCTTCGCGCGCACCAGCTTCGCCGTCTGCAGCGCGTTCGCGCCCGTCGCGAGCTGGATACCGAAGCCCGCCGTCGGCTGGCCGTTGTACTTGGTGTCGAAGTTGTAGTTCTCGCCGCCCAGATCGATGCGCGCGACATCCTTGATGCGTACCTGCGAGCCGTCCTGATTCACTTTCAGCAGTACGTTGCCGAACTGTTCCTGGGTTTGCAGCAAGGTCGCCTGCGTGATGGTCGCCTGCAATACCTGGCCGGGCACGGCAGGCGTGCCGCCGAGCGAACCTGCTGCGACCTGCACGTTCTGATTCGTCAACGCGGTTTCCACGTCAACAGGCGTGAGGCTGTACTGGTTCAGCTTGTTCGCGTCGAGCCAGACGCGCATCGCGAACTGCGAGCCGAAAAGCTGCACAGTGCCGACGCCGTCGACACGGCTCACGGGGTCTTCGACATGCGACGCCACATAGTTCGCGAGGTCGTAGCGGTCCATGCTGCCGTCCGTCGATACGAACGCCATCACCAGCAGGAAGCTGCTACTCGACTTCGTCACCTTTGTGCCCTGCTGCTGCACACTTTCGGGCAACAGTGGCGTCGCGAGCTGCAGCTTGTTCTGCACCTGCACCTGCGCGATGTCGGGATTGGTGCCCGCCGCGAAGGTCAGCGTAATCGTCGCGTTGCCGGAGTCGTCGCTCGATGACGACATGTAGAGCAGATGGTCGAGACCGCTCATCTGCTGCTCGATCACCTGCGTCACGGTGTTTTCAACCGTTTTCGCCGATGCGCCCGGATACGTTGCGCTGATCTGCACCGCGGGCGGTGCGATGGTCGGATACTGCGCGATAGGAAGATTGAAAATCGAAGCGACGCCCGCGAGCATCAGAATGATTGCGATGACCCATGCAAAGATAGGCCGGTCGATAAAGAACTTTGCCATTTACACGCCCTCGTTACTGCGCGCTGTGCGCGTCGGATGCGGGCGCTGCGGCTGCTGTTTGTGCTGCTGCGTCGGTGTCAGGCAGTTGCGCATCGACCGTTTTCACGGTCATGCCGGGGCGCACCTTGTCGACGCCTTGCACGATCACGCGGTCGCCCGTTTGCAGGCCGCTCTCGACCACCCAGTTCGCGCCGTACGTGCCCGATGTCACCAGTTGCCGCGTCACGACCTTGCCGTCGGCGCCCACCACGAGCGCCGTCGGGTCGCCCTTCTGGTCGTGCGTGACGCCCTGTTGCGGCACGACGTACGCCTGTTCGTTGATGCCTTCCTCGATCTTCGCGCGCACATACATGCCCGGCAGCAACACGCGCTGCGCGTTGTCGAACAGCGCGCGCACGGTGACGGATCCCGTGGTCTGGTCGACGGTGACGTCGGAGAATTCGAGCTTGCCGGTGCCGTTGTACGGACGGCCGTCTTCGAGAATCAGCGTGACTTTCGCCGCGTTCGGGCCGCTCGTCTTGAGCCGCCCTTCCTGCGCGTCGCGGCGCAGCTTGAGGCCGACCAGACTCGATTGCGTGAGGTCCACGTAGACGGGATCGAGCTGTTGCACGGTGGCGAGCAGCGTTGCCGCGCTCGACTGCACATACGCGCCTTCCGTCACCGACGACTTGCCGATGCGCCCCGAAATCGGCGAGGTCACGTCGGTATAGCCGACGCTGATTTGCGCCGTTTCGACGGCGGCCTTGCCCGATGCAACATCGGCGGCGGCCTGGCCTTCTGAGGCGACAGCGTTGTCGTAGTCCTGCTTGCTGATCGCGTTCGCTGCGACCAGCACCTTGTAGCGCTCGGCTTCCGCATGCGTCGACACGAGCGTCGCTTGAGCCTTCGCGAGCGTCGCCTTCGCGCTGTTCAATGAGGCGATGTACGGCGCGGGATCGATCTTGTAGAGCGTCTGTCCCGCCTTGACTTCGCTGCCCTCGGCGAACTCGCGCTTCAGCACGATGCCGTCGACGCGGGCTCGCACTTCAGCCACGAGATGCGCGCTCACGCGACCCGGCAATTCGACGGTCACGGGCACGCCCGTCGGCTTGATGCTGACGACGCCGACTTCGGGCGTCTGTTGAGGCTGTGCCGCGGGCTTGTCGCTGCACGCGGCGAGGAACGGGATTACAGGGGAGATCGCAGCCGTGGCCGCGAGCATACGAAAGTTACGGTTCTTTAATAGCGCTGGCATCGTACAAAGTTGTTTGAATTGAACGGGGCCGGCGCGCAACGAGTGTTGATCCAACACGCACCGACACGATAAGGTCGTGACGATAGGGGTTGTTCGCCTTTCTCGGGTTACAGCCACCAGGCTGCCGTAAGACTTGTTAATCCAACGCGGCGTCGCGCCGACTACGATGGCCGCGTGATTCACACGGTCGCTGCGCGGATTTGCGTGCGCGGCGCCGAACGGCAGGAGAAAAGGCACCCGTCATGGGACGAACGAAGCAACAGGCGCTCGACACGCGGGCAAAGATCATCGACGCCGCCGAGCGCGTGTTCTTCGTGCGTGGCTTTGCGCGCGCGGCGTTGGAAGACATTGCGTCGGAAGCGGGCGTGACGCGCGGCGCCGTCTACGGTCACTTCAGGAACAAGGAGGCCGTGTTTCAGGCGATCTACGAGTGCGCGGACATGCCGCTCGATCCATTCGTCGTGCAGTCGTGCGAGCAGGACGCGGATCCGTTGCAGCATCTGCATGCGCAATTGCTTCAGCGCTTGCGCGACGCGTTGTATCTGCGGCGCGCGCGGCGTCTGTACAGCATCGCGCTGACGAAGTGCGAAGTGACGGCGGAGACGGCGGCGTTTTATGAGCGCGTCGCGATGGCGGCGCTGCGCGCTGAAGCGCAGATCGATGCCGCGCTAAGGGCCGCGTCGCTGCGCGGACAGTTGCCGCCCGACGTCGATACGCGCGCGGCCGCTGGTTTCATTCACGCGGCGTTGACTGGCTTTTTGCACAAGCGTTTGCTGATGTCGGCCGAGTCGCGCGCCGACCTTGAAGCGGAGCAGACGCTCGCTTCGGCGCTAAGGTGCGTGGGCGCAAACACCACATTCACCGCGTTGGAACCCGCCCGCGCCTGATTGCGCGGCGTCGGGGACGGCCGCCGCCATCCGTTAAGACTTGGTAAGACTTGCTAAGTCCCCAGAACCGGGGCCGCACCGCGTTGCGCTATAGTCATACGCACATCCGATACCCCGGCGGCAACGACGCTGCCCCGCCCAACGCGGCAAAGCGCCGGCGCAGCCCGCTCACATCATGCCCGACACGCCCATTCAGGTGCTGCTCGTCGACGACGACGCCGACCTGCGCGACCTGCTTCGCAACTTCTTCCAGCAACGCGGCATCGAATTCTCGGTGCTGCATGACGCCACGCATCTTGCACGCAGACTCGAACGCGAGCGTCCGTCGATCATCGTGCTCGACCTGATGATGCCCGGCGTCGACGGACTCACGGCGCTCAAACAGTTGCGCGCGAGCGGCGACACGATTCCCGTCGTCATGCTGACGGCGCGCGCCGATGGCGTCGATCGCGTGATCGGCCTCGAACTCGGCGCGGACGACTATCTCGGCAAGCCGTTCATGCCGCAGGAATTGCTCGCGCGCATTCATGCCGTGCTGCGCCGCCATAAGCTGCATCCCGAAGCGCCGCCTGCCGAGCATCGAGAAGCGCTCGTGTTCGGACGCTTCCGGCTCGACTTCGCTTCGCGCACGCTCTTTTGCGACAACGAACCCGTCAAGCTGACGGGCAGCGAGTACGCGTTGCTTGAAGTCTTCGCGCAGCATCCGATGGAAACGCTGTCGCGCACGCGCATCGTCGATCTGCTGCATGGTCCCGATTCGGAAGTGACTGAGCGCGGCATCGACGTGCCCGTGTGGCGTCTGCGGCGTCTGCTCGAAGACGACCCCGCTGCGCCGCGCCGCATTCAGACGATGCGCGGCATCGGCTATATGTTCGTGCCGGGCGAAGGCGGTGAAGTCGGCGATGGCGGCGATGCTAGCGAAGGCGACGACAACGCATCGCAATGAAAAACCCGTTCAATACGCTTTTCGGCCGTCTCGCGACGCTGACGGTCGGCCTGATCGTGGCCGTACACGTGACGTCGCTGTTCGTCGTCGACCGCGACCGCGGCCATATCGACGCCGAGCATGCGCGCCGCGACGTGCTGCTGGCCGTGCAGGCCAAACACGATGGCGAGGCAGCCGCGCGACACGTCGCGCAGACGCTCGGCATCGAATATGTCCCCGATGCGGACGCGATCCGCCTGGGTTGTCCGAACCAGTGCGAGGGCTCCAACGCGCCATTCGAGCATGATCTGTTGCCGCGCATGCCCGAAGGCAGCCGCGTCGTGTTCGATCCGCACACGGGCTCGCTGTGGATACGGTACGGCAACGAGCCGTACTGGCTCTTCATGCGCAACGCGAATCTGCCGGGCATGCGCTTTCTCGGCTCTTCGCTGGTGATGTTGGTGCTGGCCGTTTGCGCGGCGCTGCTGGCCGCGTGGCAGTTTCAGCGTCCGTTGCACAGGCTGGCGGACGCGGCGCGCGAATTCAGAGTCGGCCGGCGCGTGCCGCCCGTGACGCAGAGCGGTCCCGCCGAAATGCGCGCGCTGATCGGCGACTTCAACCAGATGATGCGCGAGCTCGCGCAGTCCGAGCAGGAGCGCGCCGTGATGCTGGCGGGTGTCGCGCACGATCTGCGCGCGCCGATCACGCGCATGCAGGTGCGCGCGGACCTGTTGCCCGATGCGGCAAACCGCAGCGGCTTCCTGCGCGATGCCGAGTCGCTGTCGCGCATCGTTACGCAGTTTCTCGACTATGCGCGCGATACGGCCGATCCGTCGCCGCACGCGAATGTCGATGCGCATTGCCGCCGTCACTATGGCGACGGACTCGACGACGAAGCACTCGTGCGTCTGCATCTGAATGCGGGTGATGGCTTCAATCTGCCGCTCGTTGACCTCGACCGGATACTGTCGAATCTGATCGAAAACGCGATGAACTACGGCGAGCCGCCCGTCGAGATTTCGACGTCCGCGCATAACGGCGTCTACACGCTCATCGTGCGCGATCATGGACGTGGCATTCCGCGCGAACAGCTCGAACGCGCGTTGCAGCCGTTCACGCGGCTCGATCCGGCGCGCGGCGGCGACGCGCATTGCGGCCTCGGCCTCGCGATCGTGCGGCGGCTCACGCGCTATAACGGTGGACAGTTCGAATGCGATAACGCGCCCGATGGCGGGTTTCGCGTGACGCTGACGTTCGGGCGTGAAGCTTAGCGGCGTGCTTTTTTTCACGCACGCTCTAAACGAAATGCCGCCCGCAATGGGCGGCATTTTTCATGGATCACCGATGCGGCGCGAGCAGGATGCTCGAAATCACGCCCGTCGCGATCGCGGCGAGTACGAAGTCGCCATTGACTTGCACCCATTGATAACCCGACGGCGGCGGCTGAAGATCATACCCACGCCAGTCGTCGACAACATATTGCGGACCGCGATAGTCGGGCGGCAAGCGGTCGCCGCGATGCCAGTCGCGGTGCGGCACCGGACGATGCGACGCATCGGCGCGAACCGGGCCGCCAGCGTGTTGTGGACCGCCGGGCCCACCGGGACCACCATCGGGACCGCCGCGCTCGTCGGCAGCGGGATGACGGCCCGGGCCGCCGTCATCGCCCGGCGCGTATTGCGCGAACGCCTGAGTTTGAGCAACGACACACGAAGCGGCAAGCAACAACACAGATACGGCTTTTTTCATCAAACACTCCCCAAACAAGGTGAGAGTGTTTTCCGGCGCAACGATTCAAACGGCGTCCTTACTGTGTCTTACGGGCCGCTTTTATGCGTGATTGCCAGGCAGTTCGAGACGCGCCAGCTCCGCGAAATATCGTGCGCCTGTCAGCAGGATATCGTCGTTGAAATCGTAGGTTGCGTTGTGCAAAGGCACGCCGCCCTTCTCCGCCGCGTCGCCGTTGCCAATGAAAATAAAGTTACCGGGCACGGCCTGCAGGAACGCACCGAAGTCTTCGGAGATCATCATTGGCGGCACGTTGGCGTCGACGTTTTCTGCACCCGCGATATTGCGTGCCGCGCTCGCCGCCACATCGACGCATTGTGCGGAGTTCACCGTCGGCGCGAACTCGTGCGTGTATTCGAACGTGCAATCCGCACCGTGCGCCCGGCAGATGCCTTCGCTCACTTCCCGCATGCGCGTTTCGAGCAGCGTTTGCACTTCACGCGAATAACTGCGCGTATCGCCCTTGATAGTCACGTTCGACGGGATCACGTTTCTGAGTCCATCCGTAATGAACTCCGTGCAAGAGATTACCGCTTGCAGACCCGGATCAAGATTGCGCGACACGATCGTCTGCAATGCGAGCACGATCTGCGATGCGATGACGATGGGATCGTTGCCCATATGCGGACGCGCCGCGTGCGTGCCGCGTCCCTTGATGTGAATGACGAAGTTATCTTCGCTCGCCATGATGCCGCCCGCGCGCGTCGCAAATGTTCCAGCGCGCATGCCGGGCATATTGTGTGCGCCGAAAATGGCATCGACGGGAAAACGCTCGAACAGTCCGTCCGCAATCATCGCTTTCGCACCGCGTCCATGTTCTTCCGCGGGCTGGAAGATGAAACGCACCGTGCCGTTGAAATCGCGCCGCTCGGCAAGCAGCCGCGCTGCGCCGAGAATCATCGACATATGCCCGTCGTGTCCGCACGCGTGCATCTTTCCCGGCGTACGCGATGCATGCGTGCGCGCGGGCGCGTGCTCCGTGATGTTCAACGCATCCATATCGGCGCGCAGTCCGATCGCACGCTTGCCGTCGCCGACCGTCAGATTCGCAACCAGCCCCGTTCCACCGATGCCGCGATGCACGTCGAGCCCCAAGGTCGCAAGAATGCTCGCGACATAGTCGGATGTGTTCACCTCTTCGAAACCCGTCTCGGGATATTGATGCAGATGCTGGCGCCAGCTCTTCAATTGTCCCTGCAGCGTGCTTTCCATATCGGTTGTCCTTGTCGATTGGATTCGGATGCGCCTGTTAGCGGACGCAGCTTTGCTTCCACGCCTGCTGACGCGCGGCCACGGCTTGCGCAGACTCGCCGACGAACTGCGCATAAGCGGCGGGCGCCGTCGCGCCTTCCGTGTTGATGACGAGCACGCGCGCGTTGCGATCCAGGCCTGCCGCGCGCGCGAATTCGTCGTTTCGCATCAATGCGCAAAGGCCTGCGAAGCCCGCCGCGCCCGATTCGCCAGCGACGAGCGGCGCATCGTCGCCCGCGCCCTTTGCGAGGTGGCGCATCGCATCGACTGCGTCGTCGTCATCGATCAGCATGAAATCGTCGATGCATTGCTCCAGGATCTTCCACGCGAGCGGCGATGTTTCGCCGCAGGCGAGACCCGCCATCACGGAATCGACCGATCCCGTCGCTCGCGCTGCGTGTCCGGCGATAGCGCTCTGATACAGGCAATCCGCCTGGCGTGGCTCGACGACGATGAAGCGCGGCCTTTGCGCGCCACCGCGCTCCCAAAGATAACTCGCGACGCCCGCAGCAAGTCCGCCCACGCCGCCTTGCAAGAAGACATGTGTGAACGCAGGCGCATCCGTGGATTGCTCGATGATTTCAGCGGCAATCGTGCCGTAGCCCTGCATGACGTCGCGTGGAATGGCTTCATAGCCGTCATACGATGTATCCGAAACCACATGCCAGCCATTGTTCTTCGCGAGCGTCGCCGCGTGTGCGACCGATTCGTCGTAGTTGCCCGCAATGCGGACGATGCGCGCGCCATACGCGGCAATCGCCTGTTCCCGCTCGGCGCTGACGTTCGCGTGCAGCACGATCACACAATGGCAACCGATACTCTGCGCAGCGGCCGCGAGCGCCTTGCCGTGATTGCCGTCCGTGGCACTGATGACGGTGAGATTGGCGAGCATCTCCGCATAGCGTCCTTCGATGAGCGCCTGCGGTTCGATGTCGTGCGCGTGCCATAGACGCATGACGAGACGCATCAACGCGATCGGCGCGCCCAGCGCCTTGAAGCTGCCCAGCGGCGAGCGGAACGACTCGTCCTTGACGCACAGACGCGCGATGCCCAGTTGCGAAGCCGCCTCGGTTAGCTCCCACAGAGGCGTGGCTTGCTGGCTGATGAGTTCCCAGCCCGACAGCCATACGCGGCTTTGATCCGCTGACTCGACGTTGAGAATGGTCCGCAGCGTGTCCGGGTAGGCGAAGTGGATTGCCCGGGGATTGGAGATCAGCATCCGTTGGTGCTCCAGAAATCGGACCGCTCGACGGTCCGTTGATCAAAACTTGGTGAGCGCTTGTTTGCGCAAGCAATGATGAAATGATATTGCGCGACACCATCAATAAAGTCTCGAAGTTTGGCTGTATCGTGCAAAAATATCTCTCACATCACGACCCGCGACGCGAAATCATGGCTACCCAACTCGACAACTTCGATCGCAAGCTTCTGATGGAAGTCCAGCGCGATGCGCAGATTCCCCAGACCGAACTCGGTGTGCGCGTCAATCTGTCGACGGCCGCCGTCAACCGGAGATTGCGCCGTCTCGCGGATGAAGGGGTGATCGACCGTTACTCGGCGATCGTCGCGCCCGAGAAAGTGGATTACCCGCTGACCATCGTCGCGAACGTCGAGGTCGAGAGCGAGCAGATCGATCTGCTCGACGCGATGAAACGCACTTTCGCGCAGTGTCCGCAGATTCAGCAGTGCTACTACGTCGCGGGCGAATGGGACTTCGTGCTGGTGATGACGGTACGCAACATGGACCAGTACACCGAACTCACGCGGCAACTCTTCTTTTCCAACAACAACGTCAAGCGCTTCAAGACGCTGGTGAGCATGAGCCGCGTGAAAGTGGGCTTGGGCGTGCCCGTCGATATCGTCGACGAATGAGGGGTCAGCGCACCACGGAGCGGTCGGTCCAGTTGCCCTGATCGAACTGTCGAACGGTAATCGCACCGTTACGGATATCGCCTTTCTCGTCGAACTGGATCGGACCCGTGACGCCGTCGAGCTTCGCCGCGCGCAGCTTCGGCAGATACGCTTTCGGATCGGTCGATCCCGCCGCCTGCATCGCGTTCGCAATCGCGATCACCGCGTCATACGCATACGGCGCGTACAACTGCACAGGCACGCCGAAGCGCTGTTCATAGCGCTTGAAGAACTCCGGCCCTTGCGGCATTTTGGCGGGCGGCACGCCTGCCAGCGTGCAGTACGTGTCGCTGCTCATCGACGCGCCCGCCAGCTTGATGAACTGCGGCGTGCACGCTTCATCGCCTGCAACGAACTTGACCTTCAGGCCAAGCTTCTGCGCTTGCTGCACGAATGCGGCGGCCTGCGTGTCGCCGCCCGTGAACGCAATGCCGTCCGGTTGACGGCTCTTGATGGTCGTGAGAATCGCCATCCAGTTGGTCGTCTTGTCGGTGCCGTATTCGCGCGCGACCACGTTGCCGCCCGCCGCCTTGACCGCCTTTTCGACTTCGTCGGCAAGCCCCTGCCCATATGCCGTGCGGTCGTCGACGATCGCGATCTTGCGCGCGCCAAGATCGTGAACCAGATACGTGCCGATCACCGTGCCCTGTCTCACGTCGTTGGCAACCATGCGGAACACGTTCGTGAAGCCTTGTTGCGTCAGTTTCGGATTGGTGGCCGATTCGGTGATCATCGGCACGCCTGCATCCGAGTAGATCTTCGATGCCGGAATCGACGTGCCCGAATTCGCGTGCCCAACGACGCCCGCTACGCCGTCGTCGATCAATTTCTGCGCGACGGTCACCGCCGTTTTCGGATCGGCTGCATCGTCCTGCGAATCGAGGACGAACGTGACGCTCTGTCCATTGATGCGGATCTTCCGGCTGTTCAGATCCTCGATCGCGAGGCGCACGCCGTTTTCGTCGTCTTTGCCGATGTGCGACAGCTCGCCCGTCAAAGGCGAAACCTGTCCGATCTTCACAGTGAGATCCGCATGCGCCGCGAGCGGCTGCAATGCGAGCGCGGTGAGCGTCAGAAGCGATAGGGGTCGAAGTGTTTGCATGGTCGTCAGCTTGAAGAGTGGGCTCGCGCTCGGGGATGGACGTTCTCGCCATCCGGGTTTGGCCTTGGGCTGCTTTACAAGGTTGTATCGATCGTATTCGCGCGCCCTGATAGCCAAAATTTGCAGCCCGCCCGTTCCCGCAAAATCCAGTCGATACAGCGGACGTTCGAGAGATTTTTTATCGCACCGCCGGTTTTTGCCTGATTCCGCCTGGATCGAGCCTGATTTCGGCCGAAGCAGGCACCCTCATTCTTCGCTAATTCCCCGTCTATACGATGCACGTCATTCGCTAGTGAAGTCCGTCATCACCGATCCGAAAACATTTCGTCTGACGCATTCGTCTGAAGGAGATCATCATGTCATTCGCAGCCATCATTCACGGTACGCCCATCTGGGTTTGGGTGTTGCTCGTCTACCTGCTTTCGCGCGGGTTCAAGGCCATGAACAGCGGCACCGCGCCGCTTTCCCGCCTGGCCATCGTGCCGCTCGTCTTCGCGGTCTGGGGCATTGCGCACCTGGTGACAGACCCGCTGACAGGTTGGGCCGACGCGATCGTCTGGGTGGTCGCCGCGCTGGCGGGCGTCGCGGGTGGCGTGTTCATGGCGAGCCGCACGCGCTTCATCGTCGATCCGATCGCGAACACCGTGATGCTGCCCGGTTCCATGCTGCCGCTGGCGCTGATCGTCATCACCTTCGCGGCCAAGTTCTGGCTCGGCGTCGAGCTGGCGACGGCAACCAGTCTCGCGTCGCTCGGCACGTATATGTTGATCAGTGCAGCCGTATCAGGTGCCGTCGCAGGGATGTTCGCCGGTCGTTTCCTGACCTACTGGCGAGCCATGAGCGCGCGCCGCATTCTCCGGACCTGCTCGCAAGGCGCGTAAGCGAGGGAATCTGGGAAGCGGGCACGTCCGTTGCGCCCCACGACTCCGACAAAAATATCGCCATACTTGTTACTCCCAGCGTTCGCTTTCCGGGTCCAGACTGTCTCACGGCAAGCAACGCGCGATGAACAACCAACGAAGCCGTGCCTCATCCCCGAGGCGCGGCAACTTGTTCAAATCAGGAGGTCGCAAGCGCCATGACTACATCGGACGAAAACGGAAGCAAATGCGGACAACGGGCGATGCGCACACCACCCGTCGTATCGTCGCAAGAATGGGAAACCGCGCGCGAGCAATTGCTCGTGAAGGAAAAAGCCCACACGCGAGCCCGCGACGCCCTCGCCGCCGAACGCCGCCGCATGCCGTGGATGACCGTCGACAAGACCTACGCATTCGAAGGGCCATCGGGCAAGCTCAGTCTGCCCGATCTGTTCGACGGCCGGCGTCAACTGATCGTGTATCGCGCGTTTTATGAACCGGGCGTGTTTGGATGGCCCGAGCATGCGTGTCGCGGATGCTCGATGGTGGCCGACCAGGTCGCTCATATCGCCCACCTGAACGCCCGCGACACGACGCTCGTTTTCGTTTCGCGCGCGCCTCAGGCGGACATCGCGCGGCTGAAGGCGCGTATGGGCTGGCAGATCCCTTGGTTCACGATCACGGACAGCTTCGACACCGACTTCGGCGTCGGCGAATGGCACGGCACGAACGTGTTTTATCGCGACGACAACCGGATATTCCGCACCTACTTCATCAACAATCGCGGCGACGAGCAGATGGGCGGCACGTGGAACTATCTCGACATCACGCCGCTCGGCAGGCAAGAGGTCTGGGAAGATTCGCCCGAAGGCTATCCGCAGACGCCGACCTACAAGTGGTGGAACTGGCACGACAGCTATGTCGACGACGCGCCGCCCGACAGGAAGTGGGTCGAGGTGTCGGACGCGGGCGAGGCGGCATTCAGGAACAAGCCTGAGACGTGAGCGCCGGGCCGCGTCACCTGTCGATCTGCTTCACCGTGACCACTTCCGGCCTGCCCGCCGCTTCGCCGTTGCGCAGTTTCACGCGCCAGCTTCCGTATCCGGCAAACGGAAACTGCGCAAACGCGCTTTTGACGAGCCATGGAATGTGATGCAGCGCGTCGGCATTGCGGTCGCGGCTCGTCGCCGTGACCTTGTAGACTTCCTTGCCGGTCGCGGCGTCGAAGAGGCGCAAGGTCATCGAATGTTGATACTCGCGCCCGAAGAGCGAGAAGCCTGGCTTCGCAACGCCATTGCAGGCTGAATCCGCGCAGTCGCCCGCGATCACGCCGACTGCGGCCGGCCGCGTATCGTACGCAAGCGAGAGCATATAGCTCGCGCGCTCCGCCGATCGATCGACAAGCCCGTAATTGCCAAGCTCGCTGTGAATCAGCGCCTCGTACTGCTCGCGCGCGGCGCCCGTTTCCTGCGACGGCGTCTGCACGATCGCATAGGTGCGCTCGCCCTGTAGCACGACGGGCGTTCCCGACACCTGAACGTCCGTCGTCACGCCCGCGCATCCGGCGAGACCCGCCACGCTCGCGACAACGACGGCAGCACCACATAGCGTCTTCTTCACGTTCTTCTCGCTTCGATCGAATACAGATTCATGTGCGCATTGAGCGCTCGAGTTGTTCAAGCGTTCGTCTCATCGAGCGCGGGCAGCGTGATCGTGAACGCCGTGCCTTGCCCGAGCGCGCTTTCCACGTGCACATCGCCGCCGTGCCGCGTCACAACGGCTTTCACGAAAGCCATGCCAAGCCCCGTACCCGTCGCTTCTGGCCGTTCGACCTCGTGAAAGCGTTGAAACCGTTCGAACAGATGCGCCTGGTTTTCGGCCGACATCCCGTAGCCTTCGTCGCGGACCGTGCAGCGCACCCGCGCCGGCCATTCGCCCGACGCAGGTTCATCCTGCGCGACCGTGCACGTAATACGCGTTTCGGGTGGGCTATATTTCACAGCGTTGTTCAGGATGTTGACGAGCGCGCGCGTCATCAGTGAGCGGTCCGCGTTGATCCAGTGGCCGTCGCCCTGTTCGTCGTACGCGGCTTCAAGGCGAATGTGCCTGGCTTGCGCCTGAGGCCACACTTCATCGCTTGCGTCGATTACGAGTTCGACGAGACTCACGGGTTCGAACGAATAAGCCTGGGATTCGGCGCGCGCCAGTTGCACGAAATCGTCGGCGAGCATCAAGGCCCGCTGCGCGTATCGCTCGACCCGGTTCAGCAATTCGCGCAAGCGTTCGGAGTCGGGCGTGCGCGCGCGTTCGAGTTCGACGAGCGCAAGGATCGATGCCTGCGGCGAACGCATGTCATGCGACAGCAGACGCAACGCGTCTTCGCGCAGCCGTTCGGCTGCGTGCACGGCTGTCACGTCGACAAGACCCGCGATCCATCCGATCACCACGCCTTGCGCATCAGTGCACTTCGCGTAACGCAACAGATGATCGCGCTGGTTGCGATCGCGGACCTCGATGCCCCGCTCCATCATCTCCGCGAAAGCGATGCGGCCGGGATCGAGCAGCGCGGGCCAATGCGTGCGTCCGAGCGCATCGGCCTCCGCGCGGGAACCGATCGCCTTCACGAATGCAAGATCGCCAAGCACGTGGCGCAGTTGCGTGCCTTCAGGCGTCGCCGCGCCGAGCCGCTCGAAATACGCCTTCGCCGCGTGGTTCGCGATCAGCACGACACCATGCACGTCGCTGACGAGAATCGGCTCCGGCACGCTATCGAGGCTATTCCACACGAAGCGCTTCATGTCCTGCACGCGGCGCGCCGCCTGCGCCATCAGCGCCATCTGCTGCGCGAGCGCGTCGCCGCGAAATTCACGGCTGCGTTGCGGCGCTTCGGGCAACAGATGCGGCTCGTCGGCGAGGCGCTGCAGTTCCTTGCGCAGATACGACATCGTCATTTCGAGCCGCCGCCAGTTCCAGATCGGATAAACGGCCGCCAGTCCAACGATCGCAGGCACGGGCGACATCCATAACCGCATGCCGTAAAGCAGCGCCGCGCTGAGACCGAGCATCGTTGCGCAGAGCACGATCGTCATCAGCAGCGAGCGCAGCGGCGACAGCACGAGCAGGCCCGCGAGCAGCACGCCGAGCGGCACCAGCGACACCGCGAACACCCACAGTCCGTTGACGGGATCGATCGCGCGGCCTGTCACGAGCGTATCGAGCACGTTCGCATGAATGTAGACGCCGGGCAGCGGCCCGAGCCGGCCCGACACAGGCGTCGAGAACCGGTCGTAGAGGCCCGATGCCGTCACGCCGATCAGCACGATCTTGCCGCGCAGCATGTCGCGCGGCACGTCGCCCGCAAGCACACTGGCAAACGACACCTTCGGATAGGTCTGCGCGAGCGGGCTGAACGGGATCAGTACGCGTGCTTCGTCATTGCCTGCGATCGAGGTGCGGTCGGGCACGTCCGCTGCAACGCTCGCGGGATGCGCCAGCTTCACCATGCCGCCCTTGATCGCGCGCCATACGGACACCATCAACTGCGGCCAGCGCATATGCGCGTCGCCTTCGAACAGCGCGACACTGCGCACGATGCCATCGGCGTCCACTTCGAGGTTGATATGGCCGAGTCCCGCAGCGGCGCTCGCGAGCGGCTCGACCGGCTTGACGGCGACGCGCTCGCCGTTGGCATCCGCGGGAGAAAGGAGAATCGGTAGATACGTCGGCGTCGCGGCGACCGCGCGCGCCAGTTGCGCGTCGTCCGGCGCGGGCTCGGTGAAGAGCACGTCGTAGACCACGGCCGCCGGTTTGGCCTTCGCGATTTCGTCGAGCAGTTGCGCATGCACGGCGCGTGGCCAGGGCCAACGGCCGAGCCGCGCAATGCTCGCATTGTCGATTTCGACGACGGCGACATCGGGCAGCACCGGTTGCGCACGCAAGCGCAGGAAGCCGTCATAGACGAGATGATCGACACTCGCCGTCAGCCTGCCGAGCGAGCCGGCGAGAATCACCAGGATGCCGAGGCAGCCGATGCACAGCCATTCGAACAGGAAGCGGCGCCCGACTGGCCGCCCAAGACGTATGCGCGGATCGAAACTCATGCGCGGGCCGCTGGTGGTCATCACCGTGCCAGTGTAAATGAGCGGATCGCGCTGCCCTTCTGGTATAGCTGGCCGTTGTCGAACTGCTCGGCGATCACGGTCCAGTAGTAGTCGCCCGGCGGCAGATCGGAGACGACGATCTGCCCCGCCGCGAGATCCGTGCGGTCGACGAGCGGCTCGCGCAGATCCGCTGTCGTAGCCAGCACGAAGCGGAAGCGGGTCTCGACACCTGTGCGGCTTGCGAGCCAGCGGAACTCGAAGTCGCGGCTGCCGGCACGCAGCCCGGCAGAGACATCGAGTCCAAACTGGCGGCGCTCGAACGCATAGATATGCGGCAAGCCTTCGAGGCCCATACCGTCGATCGACGAAATGCGCACGAAGTAGTTGCCGTCAGGCAAGTCGCCGAACGTTGCGTGCGGCACGTTCACGCGCTGGTCGCGGATCAGGTCGAACAGATCGGCGTCGCGCGCGATCTGCACGCGGTACGCGCGGGCGTTCGCGTCGGGCACGAGATCGAACGCGACGTCCTTGTCGTCCTGCACCTTGCCCGGGTCCACCAGCGCGGGCGCGGGCAGCAAGGCCACCGGCCCGCCGACGCCGCCCGTCGAACGCGTAACGCTGCCGAAATGTGCGCCAATCAGTTGCGTCGATGCCTGCAACGGCACGCCCGGCGCGCGCGGCCGCATGCGCGCCGCATCGACGCCGACCGCGCCGTCGAGCACGGCGACGGCTGTCGATTGTTCGTCGCCGTCGTAGCTCACGCGAAAGCGCGTGCCGCGCACGCCCGCCACCACCGACGGCGAACGGATCTGGAAGCGATCGTCCTTCTTCGTCGCATGGTTGACCTCGCTATCGACCTCGCCCCGCTTCAGGTCGATCACGCGATCTTTCGCGCCCGTCAGCACGGTCTGCCGCAGCGCGCCGATTTCGATCGTGCTGTCCTGAGGCACGGACACATGCGAGCCGTCATCGAGTTCCAGCGTGACGAAGCCGTTGTGCCCCGTCTGCACGCGGTCGCCTTCGACGAGCACCATGCCGACCGTGACGGGCGCGAACGGATTCTGTCTGAACGCGTGCCCAGCGGGACCGCTCACGGCGACGACCCGCGCCGAGCGCGGCTCCTGCTTCAGCAATGCAATGGGCAAACGCAACTGCACACCTGGCTGAAGATGCAGCGGATCGGCGACATGATTCAGCTTGCGCAGCACGGCCCAGTCGCGCGGATCGCGCAGATAGTGATCAGCGACGTCGTACAGCGTGTCGCCTGGCCGCGTCACGTAGATTGCCGTCGCCGCAGTTGCATGCGCATTGGATGGCTGCGCGTTCGAGCTGGCAGGCAGCAGGCCCGAAGCTGCGACCAGAAACGCAATGATGCCGGAAGTGCGCCGCGCCCCCCACGAAAGCGCACGCGGCGTGTTGCTCGGTACAGCCACCGTCACGCATCCCCCTTTTCGATCCGTTCCAGCCGGTAGCCGTAGCCGTAGATGGGAGTCAACCGGTAGCCGTGCTCAGGGCGCAGGCCGAGCTTGGCGCGCAGCATCGACACGTGGGTGTCCATCGTGCGCGATGGAATGTCGACGTCCTGCCGCCAGATCGCTTCGAGAATATGCGCGCGCGACAGCGGCTGGCTCAGATGCCGGAACAGCAGCAGCGCGAGCTCGAACTCCTTTTGCGTCAGCGTGACGGGCGTGCCGCGCGCGACAACCTGTTTCGATCCCAGCTCGAACTCGAATTCCCCGAAGCTTTCTTTCGTCGCCATCTGGTTGAGTTGATAAGCGCGGCGCAGCAGCGATCGCACACGCGCGAGCAGCACGCCCGATGCGACGGGCTTCACGACGTAGTCGTCCGCGCCTTTGTTCAGCATCGACGCGATATCCGTTTCGCGGCTGCGGCTCGTCATGAACAACACGGGCAGGCGATCGGACAGGCTTTGACGCACCCAGTGCAGCACCTCTTCGCCCGACATGTCGGGCACGTTCCAGTCGAGCACGAGAAGGTCGAACGTTTGACGGCGCAGGTGCTTGACGAGCGCGCGGCCTTCGGCGAACGCATGGCAATCGTGTCCATCGATCGCCAGCGACTGGCAGACCAGATCGGCTTGCGCCACGTCATCGTCCAGGACTGCAATTCTCATAGATCCCCGCACGCGAAATCATTCATCGGGCCAGCGGAGCAAGCGCGCCTGGGCTCGCTCCGTGGACATGCTGACGTGATCGCCGTGTCGTCTGTCGCGCCTAGGCTTGCACGCCCGTCAAGGCCACCACGTCATCGTCACTGTTATCTTTCGACCACAGATGCGCAGTCAGCGCCGCCTCGAGGTGAAGCCGCACATGTTCCCACGCGGCATGCGCGTAGTCCGGCTCGCGCGCCGCCCATTCCTGTGCGAGACCGAACACGCGGCGAACTGTCGACGCGCAATGCGTCAGACCCGCATTGCCGCCTGCCGAGGAATCGCGCAGCCACTCGGCCAGCCACGGCATCTCGGACGCACACGAATCCGCATACGTCTCGGTTGCCGCGCGAGCGTGCGAATCGGTCGCAGGATCGAGTTCGATTCGCTGCGGATAGCCGCTGCGTTTGCGCGTGCGCTTGCCCGTCTTGAAAGGAATCCGCGTGGTGCCTGGTCTGAAAAACATCCGATCCCTCGATATGCAACGACGATTCAGATCCACTGCGCCGACTTACCCCGTTTGCCCGCGAATCGCCATCCGGCATCAACGTTTTTCAACAATTGAGAGGGACAGTATAAAAAGAGGGCGCAATAAAATCATTTAAAGATTGTCAGATCGTGGTGCGCGCCCGGTCGGGAGGTGTTGGTTGGTCTTCCCCCGCTGTCATGTAGCTGTCGTACTTCACCCCGTTCGATTTGTAAATTGGCATGCAAGACTTTGTAAGTCTCTCAACCATCATTCCGGAAAGGAATGTGAAGCACCCGTTCTCCCTGATTGCTGCCTTTTGAATTCTGACGGGCTTCGATTCGAAACCGTGCCCGTACTATATGAGATTCATTGCTTGAAAACTTTTAGCAATTGTCAAGTCATGAAAGCGCTCGAAAGCGAAGTCATTAAAAATGCGCTTCATGCGGTCGAAACTTCACTAACATTATTTAGCAAACTGGCTCGCGCCGTTTTGGTAGTCTGCCGATGTGCCAGCCGTGCAAGGTGGTATGTGACAAGGCGCTGCAACTAATCGCAGCTTGAGCAATGCCAGCTGAAATGCGAGGGGTTCATCATGCTGATGTGGATTGCAAACTGGGCAGCACGCCACGCTCCGACTCCCGAGAAACAGGCCGAACGCGCGCTTCATGAATTGCGCATGGAATTGTTCCGCGCGGAACAACAGGTCATGGACGCACAGTTGCGCGCTGAATATTTCCGCGCGCGACTGCTCTTTCTCGAAGATGTCACGAGACAGGGCATCGAAGCGGTTTCTGATCAGCGCAAAGGTCAGCAGGAATTGATGCAGCCATCTCGGTCGGGTCCGAGACTCACTGCCGCGCAATAGCAGCGAGACCCCTGTCATTTGCGGCGCAGAAAAAAAGAAGCCGCAGCGCAATTGCTGCGGCTCTAACTTGCCACTCGCGGTACGGTCACCGCAATTTCATTCTCTGACTTTACGCTGAACGCATCAACGTCGAATCGGCGGATTTGACTATCTTTAACAAGCGTCGCCCGATTCGGATTTCGAATTACGCAGACTGATTCAAGCTCGCCAACGTCTCCCCGCGCTCGACCAGTTCCACCAGCAACGGCGAAGGCTTCCAGAACAGCGGATCCTGCTTCTCGAACTCACGGATATCCGCGAGCAACGCAGGCAAACTGATCGTATCCGCGTAATGCATCGGACCGCCGCGATACGCCGGAAAACCAAAGCCGTTGATCAACGTCACGTCCACATCGAGCGGCCGCAACGCGATGCGCTCGTGAATCACGTTCGCGCCTTCGTTGATCATCGCGGCCATATAGCGGCGCACGATCTGCTCGTCGCTGAACGTGCGCGGTGTGACACCCGCGCGCTCGCGCTCCGCGACGATGATCGCTTCCACTTCCGCATCGGGCGTGCCGGCGCGCTTGCCTTCGTCATAGCGGTAGAAACCGCGCTTCGTCTTCTGGCCGAACCAGCCGCGCTCACAGAGGCGATCGGGAATCTGCACATATCGCGCATCGGGATTACGCGTCGCAGCGCGGCGCTTGCGCGTCGCCCAGCCAATGTCGCCGCCAGCGAGGTCGATCACCTGATACGGTCCCATCGGAAAGCCGAATTCACGCACGGCCTTGTCGATCTGATACGGCGACGCGCCGTCCTCCATCAGATGGTCCGCCGCCGCGCGATACACCGCGAGCATCCGGTTGCCGATGAAGCCGTCGCACACGCCCGCGCGCACGGGCACCTTGCGCAGCTTCTTCGCCAGGTCGAATGACGTTGCGACGACGTCCGCGCTCACGTGCGCGGGCACGACGACTTCCAGCAGCTTCATGATGTGCGCGGGCGAGAAGAAGTGCAGCCCGATCACATCCTGCGGCCGCGACATGCTGGCTGCGATCGCGTCGATGTCGAGATACGACGTGTTGGTCGCGAGCACGGCACCTTGCTTGCACACGCGGTCGAGTTCCGCGAACACCGCCTGCTTCACGGCCATGTCTTCGAACACGGCTTCGATCACGATATCGACATCGGCGAGTGCCTCGTACGACGTGCTGCCGATGAAGCGCGCGAGTTTCTTCGCCTTCGCGTCGCTGGTCAGACGTCCTTTCGCGATCAGGCCGTCGTAGACCTTTTCGATGTGCGCGCGGCCGCGAGCCAGCGATTCGTCGTCGCGCTCGATCATCGTCACGGGCAAGCCCGCGTCGAGCAATGCGACGGCGATGCCCGCGCCCATTGTGCCGCCGCCCACCACGCCCGCCGACGCGATCGGCCTCGGCTGCGCGCGGCGCGTTTCAGGCGCCTTCTGCACTTCCCTTTCCGCCTGGAACGCGTGGACGAGGGCTGCGCGCTGCGGGCTATCGAGGCATTCGAGGAATTGCTTGCGCTCGAAGCGCAGGCCATCGTCGAACGGCAGGTTCAGCGCGGCCTCGACGCAATCGACGATCTTCAGCGGCGACAGCAGGCCGCGTGATTTCTTCGCGGTGTCGGCCCGCGCGGTGGTAACGGCGGCCGTAGCCGCCTCTTTGTCCGAGAGCGCTTGCGCATCGCGCGTACGCCGCACGGGTGCATGTTCGACGAGCAGTTGCTGCACATACGCGAGCCCCTCGGCGAGCACGTCATCGCTCTGGCCTACGCGATCGACAAGCCCGATCTTCAACGCTTCCTGCTCGCCGATATGCTTGCCGCTCAGCATCAACGACAAAGCCGCCTCAGCGCCGATCAGGCGCGGCGCGCGCTGCGTGCCGCCCGCGCCTGGCAGCAGGCCGAGAAGCACCTCAGGCAAGCCAAGCTTCGCGCCCGCGACCGCAATCCGATAATGCGATGCCAGCGCGATCTCGAGCCCGCCCCCGAGCGCGGCGCCATGAATCGCAACCACGACAGGCTTGTCGCACGTCTCGATGCGGTTGCACACGTCGGGCAGCGTCGGCGTTTGCGGCGGCTTACCGAATTCGCGGATGTCGGCGCCCGCGATGAAATTGCGGCCCGCGCCGACGATCAGCACCGCGCGCACGGCCTGATTCGCTTCCGCGGCTTCGATCGCCGCGACGAGGCCGCGCCGGACGTCCACGCCCAGCGCGTTGACGGGTGGATTGTCGATGGTGACGAGCAGGATGGTGCCGCGTAGCTCATGAGTAACAGGCGATGCGGATGCGGCGGTCGGCGTCATACGATTTGTCTCCTCGTTGCAGCATGTAAACGAAATTGCCATCGATTGTCTTGGGGACAAAGGGAATTGACAATCGCATCGCCAATTGACAGAGTGTCAAAGAATCTTTGACAGTAGGACAGCCGTGGACGTCAACGCGCTAACGCTGCTGGTCGAGATCATCGATGCCGGCAATCTCAGCGAGGCTGCGCGGCGGCTCAAGATGACCCGCGCCAACGTCAGCTACCACCTCAACCAGTTCGAAAAGTCGATCGGCCTGCAACTGGTCCGGCGCACGACGCGCCGCGTCGAGCCGACCGAGATCGGGCTCAAGCTCTACGAGCATGGCCGCGCGATCCGCAATTCGCTGCTGGCCGCGAAGGAATCGATATCGACGCTCGGTGAAAGCCTGCAAGGCCGCGTGCGTCTGTCTGTGCCGAGCGGCTACGGGCAGCTGGTGATGTCGGCGTGGCTGATCGCCTTCAAACGCGAATATCCCGGCATCGTGCTCGACGTGATGTTCGAGAACCGCGTCGAAGACCTGTTACGCGACGAAGTGGACATTGCCGTGCGCGTGATGTCGGAGCCGCCGCAAAATCTCGTCGCGCGCGACATGGGGCCCGTGAGATGGGTCGCGTGCGCGTCGTCCGCTTACGCCGCGCAACATGGCATGCCTGTGCAACTCGACGAGCTTCGCACCGCGCCGATCATTACGTCCGCCGTGGTCGGCCGGCAACTGCGCGTCGCCGCGTATCTGCGCGACGAACGGCATGAGGTGTTGCTTGAACCCGGCCTCATCTCCGAGAACTTCCTGTTTCTGCGCGAGGCGATTCTCGCCGGCCTCGGCGTCGGACTCGTGCCCGATTACGTCGTACACGACGACATCCGGCGCGGCGACGTCGTCACGGCGCTCGACCCGTGGCGGCTCAGCATCTTCGGCACGAACATGTACATGCTGTATATGCCGAATCTTCACCATACGCGCGCGACGTCGCAGTTCATCGAATTCATGCTCGACGAAGCGCGCAAGGCCGGACGCGGCGCCATGCCGACCCGACCCGCCCATTTGTAGCGCAATGTATCCACCGCAGCAGCGGATACATACGCATACACACGTCCGTTTCCACGACACAAGCGAGATACATCCGCACGCTTCAATACGGTCATCGATTGTTTGCCCCTCAACTACTCAACGGAGCACGCACCATGACGCGTATCGACAACGTACTGTACACAGGCAAGGTTCACACGACGGGCGGCCGCGAAGGTGCCGCACTTAGTTCAGACGGACGCCTCGATATCAAGCTATCGACGCCGGGCGGCAATGGCGCGGGCACGAACCCCGAGCAACTGCTTGGCGCCGGCTGGTCGGCATGTTTCATTGGCGCGATGGGCGGCGCTGCGCGCGCGCTGAAGATCTCGCTGCCGGCTGACACCAGCGTCGATACCGAAATCGATCTCGGCACCACCGACAACGCGTATTTCATTCAGGCACGCCTGAACGTGAGCCTGCCCGGCCTGCCGCGCGATGTGGCCCAGGAAGTGGTCGACCGCGCGCATCAAACCTGCCCGTACTCGAAGGCAACGCGCGGCAACATCGGCGTCACGATCACGCTCGTTTAAGCCGTATGAAGAAGGGCAGTGCGACCACTGCCCTTGCCACGATATTGCATATGCAACACGAGCCTCGACGATGAGTTCAGACCATCGGCACGACACCTGTGCCAACGTCAGCCGGAAGATCGCGCAAAGCTGTTTGCTCACGCGCACGCGGCAGATCTCAAGAGTGCTGACCGCGATCTACGATGAAGCATTGAGGCCGTTTGGCGTCAACGCGTCGCAATTCACGCTGCTGGTGCTGATCATGGAATTTGGACCGCTTAGCCGCGCCACGCTCGGGCGCAAAAATCATCACGATCGCTCGACGCTGACGCGAAATCTTCAGCCGTTAGTCGCGCAGGGATGGGTCGTCGAAGGCATGCCAGGCGACGACGGCCGCAGCCGCCCTCTTTCGCTCACGAAGCAAGGCAAAGCCCTGTTGCACGACGCCGCGTCCGCGTGGTCGGCGGCGCAATCGAAAGCTCAGTCGCTGCTTGGCGAAGCGGGCGCAAACGCGCTGATGGGCATCGCGGGCGACCTGCCGACTCGAATCAGCTGATTTTTTCTGTTGTTGATGTTGTATGTGCAACACGTAGCACGTTCGGTCCGCGTAGCGCAAAGTATCCGCTGTGTGCCAGCCGGTACTTGCGCCTACAAAGGCATCGTTTCAGAAAACACGCGCGATACATCCGCGCGTTCCAATGCGCTCTCGCCGGACGCGCGCCGCGTCCGGATCGTGCGTCCAATGGCTCGCGCAACTACGCGGCCATTACCTGGAATCATTGGCGCAAAGCCAATCGGAGTTCTTATGTCAGACCACCTTCCTCCTCAATCGCCGTCGCGTCGACGCTTTGTCGGTGTCGCCGCGGCCACCGTCGCCGCAGGTTCGTTGAGCCAGCTTGCATTTGCACAAACAGATCAGGCGATAACCTCAGTCGCACAGCCAACGGGCGGCGACAAGACGGCGATTCGTCCGCTTCGTGTGCATGTGCCCGACGCGCAACTGATCGACTTGCGTCGACGCATCAAGGCGACGCGATGGCCCGAGCGCGAGACGGTTGCCGACAACACGCAGGGTGTTCAGCTTGCGATGATGCAGGAACTCGCGCGCCATTGGTCCACCGGCTACGACTGGCGCAAATGCGAGGCAAAGCTGAATGCGCTGCCGAACTTCGTGACCGAGATCGACGGACTGGATATTCATTTCATTCACGTGCGCTCGAAGCATGCCAACGCGATGCCGCTGATCGTCACGCACGGCTGGCCCGGCTCGGTGATCGAGCAGTTCAAGATCATCGATCCGCTGGTCAACCCGACCGCTTATGGCGCGAGCGCATCGGATGCATTTCATCTGGTCATCCCGTCGTTGCCGGGCTATGGCTTTTCCGGCAAGCCCACAACGACGGGCTGGGGCCCGGAGCGCACGGCGCGCGCGTGGGTCGTGCTGATGAAGCGTCTCGGATACGACAAATTCGCGGCGCAAGGCGGCGACCTCGGCGGTGTCGTCGCGAACGTGATGGGCAAGCAGGCGCCGCCCGAGTTGCTGGGCATCCACGTCAACTTCCCCGCGACGATTCCGCCCGAGATCGCCAAGGCGCTTCAGGCGGGCGACCCGCCTCCATCCGGCCTCTCGGACGACGAAAAGCATGCATACGACCAGTTGAGCAGCGCGGCCAAAAAGCGGCGCGCCTACGCGCTGGAGATGGGAACACGCCCGCAAACGCTCTATGGCATTTCGGACTCGCCGATCGGACTGGCCGGCTGGCTGCTCGATCACGGCGACGGCTACGAGCAGCCGGCAGCGGCGCTTACTTCCGCTGTATTCGGCCGGGCCGTGAATGGAGAATCGTCAGGCGCGCTGACGCTCGACGACGTGCTCGACGACATCACGCTTTACTGGCTGACGAACACGGGTATCTCTGCGGCGCGCTTCTATTGGGAGTCCCATTTCAACTTCCTCGCCGCCGCCGATGTGTCCGTCCCCGCCGCCGTCAGCGTCTTTCCTCGCGAGAACTATCAGGCGCCGCGTAGCTGGACCGAGCGCGCGTATCACAACCTCATTTACTACAACCGGCTCGACAAGGGCGGGCATTTTGCGGCATGGGAGCAGCCGCAACTGTTTGCCGAAGAAGTGCGGGCAGGATTGAGGCCATTGCGTCGATAGGGGGTTGGGCGGGGAGTCGTCACTCCCCGTCTGCGCGCCCCCGCCTTGCCGCATCGACCAACGCGCGGATCGCCCAGCGCTTCACTTTCCGGGCGCGCGCGTCGTCGAGTTGGAGCACGTCTTTGAACACCACCATCGCCTCGGTGCCGATCACGAGCGCGAGCGCTTGCGTCAACGTTTCGAACGCGGCGGGCTTGAACTGATCCTGCACAGGTTCCAGCGCCGCCTCGATCAGCGCAGTCCGCCGATTCTGCCGCAGCGGAACCTCACTGTCGGTATCGCCCTTCGCCACGCGCTCCAGCGAATGCGCGAGCATCATCCGCAGCGGCGCTTCGTTGGCGAGGATCATGTCGTGAAGCGCCGTATCGACGCGCGTGAGCCGCGCCACGGGATCATCCGACGCGCGCGGGCCGAACAGCGTCGACGCATCCGGCGTCGCGACATCGAGTGACGCTTCCAGCAGCAGCGCATCCATGCTCGGAAAATGACGATATGCGGTGGCGCGCGACACCATCGCTTCCTCCGCGATCTCCTCGAGACTCGGCTTGCGCCCCTGCTTCATCAAACGCGAAGCCGCCAGCAACAAGTCCTTGCGCGTGCGCCGCTTCTGGTTCTCGCGCCCGTTGGTCGTGACGTCCGCCATATCAGGCCTGCGGCAACTGCTGCATGATCGCCGCGAGATCGACCCATACGTTCTCACGCGTGATCTGCCCGCTTTCCGCGAACTCGAGCACATGCAACATTCGGAATTCCAGCGGGCGCCCTCGCCCTTCGAGTCCGAATGGCCGCCCCGGCGCCTTGCCGCGCCACAGCGATTCGTCGACGACGAAACCGTCGCCATACAGGCGGCGCAAGCACTCGACCCGGCTCTCCGACAAATCCGCGAATAACGCCTCGTAGAACGGCCGCACTTCGCCACGGCCACGCACCGGCCCCACAGGCCAGCCGACAACGTCATGCTCGACGTCCGGCGCGAGCGTGGCGAGCACGCCTTCGACATCGTCGCGTCTCTCGAAACCGAAGTGCTCTTCGATCTTCCCGTCCATCTGCACAGGCGTCAGCGTCATGATTGGCTCCTCGCGATTGCATTCGCACCGTTTGCCAATTCATTCTAGTGAGACTCATGTCTCATTACAAGATCGTAATGTAGTTTTAACCTCAGGTAGAATTTTGTCTGACATCGACGCTATGATCCAAGCGCGGTCCAGGCGGTCTTCCCTGCAATCGGAATCACCTCATCCGGATTCACTCACAGCCTTGAAGATCGAGCATCCGACCGACGGCCCGACGCGGCTCCCATACGTACACGACTACTTCAGCACCGCCAGCGAGTCGCCGCAGCAGCAATTGCTCGCCTGGAGAAATCGCATCGGTCATATCCTGGATGTGCCCGTCGCAAAGAGTCAGCGGGAAAGCGGCTTTCGAGGGACCATTGACAGCTATCGCTCCGCGGATCTCGCCTTCATGGACTGCCGCACCGACGCGATCCTGCAAACGCGCACCGCCGCACGAATCTCCACGGATAGCGCGCGCCAGTTCGTGTTCCATGTGCTCGTCGATGGCCAGATCGAAACGAAGACGGGCATGTATCCCAAGCGCGTTTCCACGCAGATCAAGCCCGGCATTCTCGCGCTGGACATGGGGCAGCCGATGCGCATGGAACGCACCGACTGCCGTTTGCTGGCGATCTTCCTGCCGCGCGAATGGCTCGCGCCCGTGCTACCCGAGCCTGAGTCGATTCACGGTCATGTCATCGAATACGACTCGCCGCTCGCGCGCCTGATTCCGGGCTATCTCGCCGCGTTGTCCCAAACCGGTCAGTCGATAAATCCCGCCGACTTCCACGACGCGCTGAAAACCTGCGCCATGTTGATTGCGGCCGCGTTCGGCAAGCGGACGGGCCGCGCGGGCGGTGCACGCGCGGTCGCGCGCGCCGCCGTGTTCGGCACCCTCCGGCGCTACATCGAAGCCAATCTGCATGAACCCGATCTTTCGCCCGAAAGCGTGCTGCTCGCGTCGCAGCTGTCGCGCCCGACGCTCTACCGGCTGTTCGAGAGCGAAGGCGGGCTTGCAACGTATATTCGCAACCGCCGGCTGAGCCAGGCAGCGGACGAACTGCGCCGCTATCCGAACAAGGCGGTGGTCGAAATCGCGTATGGACTCGGCTTCAACAGCGCGTCCGATTTCAATCGCGCGTTCCGCCGCGCATTCGATATGTCGCCGCTCGATTTCCGGATGTTCACGCTTTAACGTCCCTGCCACAAACGCTCAACAGGAGAAGCCATGTCGGCTGTGTCGGCATTCAAGCTGGTGCTGCTTTCGCTGATTGCGATCATCGCGCTCGAACTGATCGCGAAGCGTCTGCGGCTGCCGCCCGCGGCCGCGTTGCTGGTCGGCGGCGCCGCGATGGCGTTCGCGCCCGGCCTGCCGCCCGTCGTGCTCGATCCCGACCTCGTGCTGATCGTTTTCCTGCCGCCATTGCTGATGGATGGCGCGTACTTCTTCGTCTGGACCGACTTCAAGCGGCATCTGAAGCCCATTCTGCTGTTCGCGATCGGTGCGGTTGCGTTCACGACATGGATAGTCGGCGTCGTCGTGCATGTCGTTGTGCCGTCGCTGCCGTGGGCGGCCTGCTTCGCGCTCGGCGCCGTCGTCTCGCCGCCGGATGCCGTCGCGGCGAAAGCGGTGCTCGAACGGCTCGCGCTGCCGCGCCGCCTGATGGTGCTGCTCGAAGGCGAAAGCCTGCTGAACGACGCCGCCGGCCTCGTGCTGTTCCGCTTCGCCGTCGCCGCCGCGCTCACGGGCGCGTTCAGCGCGTCGCATGCCGTGCTGAGCTTCGCGGGGCTCGCGGTAGGCGGTGTGGTGGTCGGATGCGTGGTCGGCTATGGCGTCGTGTGTCTGCTGCGCCTGCTCGACGACGACTATCTGATCATCACGACTTCAGTGATCTCTGCGTGGATCAGCTACATCGCGGGCGAAATGCTCGGCGTATCGAGCGTCATCTCGACTGTGACCTGCGGCATGCTGCTCGGCTGGCATCAGCACGAAGTCTTCTCCGCGACCGCGCGAACGCGTGGCTCCGCGTTCTGGCAAGTCGTCGTGTTCGTGTTCGAGGCGCTCGTGTTCGTGCTGATCGGCCTGTCGCTGCGCGGCGTGATGCAGCGGCTTGGGGGCCTCGACAATGCGCTCGCGCTGCTCGGCCCCGCCGCGATGGCGACCGTGGTCACGGTCGTCGTTTCGCGCTGCGTGTGGACGTTCACGCTCGAATCGATCAACGCGGTGCTGCACCGCATTTCGCGTCGCGCCGCGCCGCCCGCCGACTGGCGTTCCGCTGCCGTCGTGAGTTGGGCGGGTATGCGCGGCGTCGTAACACTGGCGATCGCTCTTTCGCTGCCTGAAACAATGCCAGGCCGCGATCTGATTCTGTTCTCCGCGTTCGTCGTCATTCTTTTTACGGTGCTGCTGCAAGGCACGACGATCGGCATGGTAATCCGGCTCGTCAAACCGGCAAGCGATGCACACGCGTCGACTTATCTGAATGAGATGCAGGCATGGGCACGGCTGGAGGCAGCGCAGCTGGAAGCGATCAAGCCGCTCGTCTACGCGCCGGACGGCAGCGTCCTGCATCCGCGGCTGCTCGAACAGTACAGCTATCGCGCGCGTCTCACGGACGAGTTCCAGCACGCGCCGAGCTTTCCGCTGGAGGCGCGCAAAGCGCACTACGACGTCATCCTCGCCGCAATCGCCGCAGGCCGCGTCGAACTGTTGCGCCTGCATCGGAGCGGCCTGATTCACGACGATCTGCTGCACGTGATGGAACACGATCTCGACCTGCAGGAAATCTCGTCCCGCCACGCCCGAGGCTAGGCGCCGCAGGCGCACCACGCACCGACGCGTGGCCGCCTCAAGTAATGACCTGACTTGCCGATATGCAATTGAGGTACTGCCTTGCCCGATTTCCTAGCCGCCGTCAGGGCCCGATATGCGTGTCGCACTCGCCGCAAGCGTTTCTTTACAGGTTTCGACCGCAACGTCACGTTATGTAATCGGGCCCTTGTTTCACGGCAATCGTTTGCCGTTCGCCGCTTCGCACATTCCGTCGCTCAAACAGCCATGCTCTTCGATCCGAAGAGCCGCTCGCGCCTGCGTTTGCTGCGAAGCGGACGCGCACGCGTTCATGGCGACGCGACCGGTTTTCTCGCGAAGCAGATTGCGATGGCGTTGCGCCCGGTGCGCGACCGCTCGCTGCTAAGTGCCGCCCGATCCACTCCGAAACTGAAAGCGATTCTCACGTGCGACGACTTGCGCTTGCCTCCCTGCTATCTGGCCTGGTGACTCTGATTTTTTTGTCGTTGTACGGTTGTCACCAGAAGGATTCTGCTTCGCCGGGCGCGTCCGCGCCGGCGAAGACGATCATTACCGCGCTGATCTGGGCGCCTGACTGGCCGGAAGAGATGCTCCAGATCGCCGCCGAATTCAGCAAGGAAAATCCGGACATCGGCGTGAACGTGCAGTTCATGGTCGGCAATTCCGTCGAGGCGAACATCAAGCCCCGGGTCGCGTCGGGAAATCTGCCGGATCTCGTCAGCGTGAATCCGAATGCGTACTCGGCTGAACTGGCCGACCAGCACGTCCTCGCCGACGTCAGTCAGACGGCAGCGTGGAACAACATGATCGATCCGTTGAAGGGCGACTGGACGAGCCGTCAGTCGAAAGCGTTCGGCATTTCCGGCGGCGTCGCGACGGTGCTGATGTACTACAACGAGGATATGTTTGCGAAGGCGGGCATCAAGGCACTGCCGACCAACTTTCGCGAGTTCCTCGCGGTCTGCGAGCAGCTCAAGCGCGCGGGCTTCACGCCAATCATGTGGAACGGCGGGTTTCCCAATATGCTGGGCAACGGTCTGTTCGGCTCCGGCTTCGCGAACAACGTGGTGGCGCGCGACCCCGCGTGGAAGAAGAAAATCGACGACGGCACGCTGAATCTGAACACGCCTGCCGTCGCCGATATCTTTGCCAAAATGGCGCTGATGCCGGAACGCGGCTACGTGCAGGACGGATTCATGGCGACGGACTACGACGGCGGCATCCGGCTGTTCAAGGAAGGCAAGGTCGCAATGGCGATTCACGGCAGCTGGGCAGCCGGTCTGCTGCTGCACGGCAATCCCTTCGAAACAGGCGTTTTCATTCCGCCATGGAACGCGCCCGGCAAGCGGGTCGTGCCGATTGTCGGCAGCGAAACGGGCTTTGCCGTGTGCGAAACGCCGAACAAGGTTGCCGCCATGCGCTTTCTCGAGTTCATCGCTGCAAAGGGTTTCGCCATTCTCCAGGCGAAGCGCCAGAACATTTCGCCGTTCAGACAGAGCACGGGCGCGATGGCGGGCGACCCGAAGATCGTCGAATACACTAATGAAGTTAGTCGCTATCCCGTCACCGCAAGCCCGTACTATTCGGTGCTTCCGTCCAACTCCATCGAGCGCTTGCACCGGTTGATGCAGGATGTCCTGTTGAACAGGATCACGCCCAGGCAGGCGGCCCAGCTGCTGGATGCGTCCGTCAAGAATGAAGCGAAGATGCATTACAAATGAGCTCGATCATCGGTTCACTGCAACGCGTTCTTGAATACCTGTCGCAGGATCTGCTGCGCCGTGTCGAAATACGTTACCGGCTGATCACCGCGTTTATCCTGCTGTCGCTGTTGCCCGTACTCATTTCGGGCTACATATCGTATGCGGAGTCGACGGCGGCCATCAAGGAGAAGGCGGAGATATTCTCGAAAGAGGTCGTCAAGCAGGTGTCGCGGAACATCGTGTTGCGCATGGAGCAGATCGAAACGGAAAGCAGCCTGCTGGTGCTCTCCGATCAGGTTCAGTCCTCGCTGATGAAAGTCGCGAACGGCAGCGCGAAAGAACAGAACGAGGCCCGCCTCGACATGACGCGTCTACTGCTCGATCACTACGGCTCTGTCGATTTCATCAACGCGAAGTATCTGCTCGACACGCACGACCGGGTGATGGACACGCAGGCGTTCGCGCAACTGACGCGCGGCGTGATGCGCTTCGTCAAGCAGGCGCCCGATCGCAACGGACGTCCGTACTGGGGCAGTTACGACAACGGCGTCGGACAGCTGAACCTCGGGATGGTGCGCGCGGTCATCGGCAAGAGCAACAACCGGCGTCTCGGCAATCTGGTGCTGGTGATTCGCCCCGAGCATTTCTCGACGATCTTCAACGACGTCGCCCTAGGCACGGGAACGGAAATCTACGTGCTCGACAGCAGCAACAACAAGCTGATCGTGCGCGGCGACGACATGCCCGCCAGCACGAACGCGACGGCCGAACCCGGTCTGATAGACGGAATCGCGCACAACACCGAGATGCTCGGCCAACCTAATGGCTTCGTCAGCTTCGAAGGCAAGAACCACGCGGGCTACTTCGCGGCCTACACACGAATTCCCGGCACGACATGGTTCGTCGTCAGCACGATTCCTGAAAAGAAGCTGACGGTCGAGGCGCAATCCGTGCGCAACCAGATCGTGCTGGTCGGCATTTCAGGCTTTCTGCTGTCGATCTTCTTCGCCTACTTCATCTCGCACAGCATTTCGTCGCCGCTGAAAGATCTCGTGCGGAAAATGCACGACACGGGCAGCGATGCGGGCGCCGAAGAGCAGGCGCTTGCCGAAGCTCACGTCGATGCCGACGGACAGGACGAACTGGGCAGACTCGCGCACCGCTTCGAACGAATGCGCGGGGCGATCAGGCAGAAGATCCAGAAGATCAACGAGATCAATGCGTCGCTGGAGCAGACCGTCGTCGAACGCACGGCGGAGCTGGTCAGCCGGGAACTGGAATCGCGCACGCTGATCGAGAATTCGCCCGACACGATCACGCGCTACGACCGCGATCTGCGCCGCACGTATGCGAACCCGGCTTTTTGCACGTCGGCGGGGCGCACCCTAGGCGAAGCGCTCGGCAAGCGGCCTTCGGAAATACCCGGCGGATCGAACGCGCTGATCTACGAGCGCAAGATCAGCGAAGCGATTTCGACGGGAAAAAGCGGGCAATTCGAGCTGCGCTGGGTCAGCAAGGACGGACA
Source organism: Paraburkholderia hospita (assembly GCF_002902965.1). Taxonomy (GTDB): domain Bacteria; phylum Pseudomonadota; class Gammaproteobacteria; order Burkholderiales; family Burkholderiaceae; genus Paraburkholderia; species Paraburkholderia hospita. The sequence continues at coordinate 2,421,339 of NZ_CP026107.1, forward strand.
GGAGCAGTGCTCGCATATTCGCCTCACGCCGGAAATCGATCCGTCGGGTCGGGTCAATTCGGTGCTCGCCGTGGGCCGCGACCTGTCGGACCGGATGGCGTTCGAAGCCGCCATCTGGAAGCAGGCCAACTTCGACACGTTGACACAACTGCCGAACCGCCAGATGTTCCAGAACCGTCTCGAACAGGAAGCGAAGATCGCTCAGCGCTCCGGGCATCGGATGGCCTTGATGCTGATCGATCTGGACCGCTTCAAGGAAGTCAACGATTCTCTGGGACACGATACGGGCGACACGCTGTTGATCGAAGCCGCGCGGCGAATCACGTCGTGCGTGCGTGACGCGGACATCGTCGCGCGTCTTGGCGGCGACGAGTTCACCGTGATCCTGCCGAATCTCGATCACATTGGCAGCATCGAGCGGATTGCGCGGACGATCATCGACAAGCTGTCCGAGCCGTTCACGCTCGGCCCGGACGAGGCGTTCATTTCGGCGAGCATTGGCGTGACGCTCTACCCGGACGACGCGAGCGAACTCGACGTGCTCTTCAAGAACGCCGATCAGGCGATGTACGCGGCCAAGAACGCGGGTCGCAACTGCCTCAGCTATTTCACGCAGGATTTGCAGATCGCGGCGGAAAAACGCCTGCGTCTGACGAGCGATCTGCGCGCCGCGCTGCCGGGCGATCAGTTCCGGCTCTACTACCAGCCAATCGTCGATCTGACGACGGGCGACATCTACAAGGCCGAGGCGCTGATCCGATGGCTGCATCCCGAGCGCGGCATGATCAGCCCGCTGGACTTCATTCCATTGGCCGAAGACACGGGCCTCATCGTGCCGATCGGCGATTGGGTGTTCAGGCAGGCCGTGCAGCAGGCGAAGCGTTGGCGCAACCGCTTCCATTCGTCGTTCCAGATCAGCGTCAACGTGTCGCCGGTGCAGATTCGCCAGGACAATCTGGTGTGCACGCAATGGTCCGAGTATCTGCATCACGAAGGCATGCCGGGACAGAGCGTTGCCGTCGAGATCACCGAAGGGCTGCTGATGCACGCCGACCTGAAGATCGACGAAAGGCTGATGACGTTCCGCAATGCAGGTATCCGCATTTCGATCGACGACTTCGGTACGGGTTATTCGTCGCTGGCCTATCTAAAGCGCTTCGAGATCGACTTTTTGAAGATCGACCGGTCCTTCGTGCAGAACCTCGGCTTCGATGCGGACAATCAGGCGCTCTGCGAGGCGATGGTCGTGCTGGCGCACAAGCTCGGGCTGAAGGTCATTGCCGAAGGCGTGGAAACCATCGAGCAGCGCGATTTCCTGATGGCCGTCGGCTGCGATTTTGCGCAAGGCTTTTTGTACTCGCAGCCGGTTCCGCCCGAGCAGTTCGAAGCGCTCGTCTGGCCGCGGATCGAAGTCAGCCCAGCAAGCAACTGATGCGCGGCGCCGCCGGCTCGCGCTTCATTGCTGTGGCGCTTGTGCGGCGCGCGGCTTCACGCGCGCTTGCACGGCATCCGCAACCTGCCCGGCAACCTGTTTGATATCGGCCTGCTGATCGTTGCCCGCCATCACGTAGCGTGCGGCCGCTGCATAGGGATTGAGCTTGACGATCGCACCGGGAACGTGCCGGTCCGACTGCCCTTCTACCGTTTGATAAAGCGGCGTGGGCGATTCGTTGGGCAGCGGATCGATGGCGACCGCCAGTTCGATCTTGCCTTGTCCCGCGCCGAAACCCACGACGGCGCGCCGCACGCGGTTGCCTTCGTCCACGCTCAGAAATACGCCGCGCACCAGCCACCCCTGCGCGGGAAGCGGCGCGTCGCCGGGCAGACGGCGCGCGTCGATGCCGTCGTGCTGCAAATCGGCGACGAGCGTTTCCGACATCTTCGCGACCAGTTCCTGCGATTTCTTTTGCGGGTCCTGCTCCGACAGATGCAGCGGCGACAGGCTGCCCGCGAGGCGTCGCGCGCGGCTCAAGCGGCTCTGATCGGGTGTGATGTCGGCGGCATCGAGTTCGAAGTCCGACACATAGACGACGGGCGCCGAGGCGCCCGTCGCGCCGCCTTGCTGCGCGAGCGCAACGGACGCAAACGCGGCGAGCCAGAACGCTGCAACCGGGCATGTCCACCATCGATTGTTCATCGCGATCTCCTGATTGTGGCCGTCGCGCGGAAACTGTTTGCGCCAGAGACGAATATACGCCGCCCGCCGCAAAGCGACCGACACGGGCGCTTCGATGACTCTGCGAGACCCACAGGATTAGGCAAGACTTCCGGAGTTTTCGAACAACAGAAACGGCCGCTTTGAGCCACACTCCGACACGTTCCCACTGCTTCGTCATCGCTGTGCATGCGGCAAGCGCGAGCGCGGGCAACCGTGTAAAACCAGAACCCGAACCTACTCGGAGTCATCGATGTCCACCACTCTGATTCTCAACGGCAAGTCCACAACACTGGACGCCGATCCCAACATGCCGCTGCTCTGGGCTATCCGCGAAGTCGCCGGTCTGCATGGAACAAAGTTCGGCTGCGGGATGGCGCAGTGCGGCGCGTGCACGGTTCATCTCGAAGGCCAGCCGATCCGCTCGTGCATCACGCCGCTCGCAGCTGTCGAAGGCCGTCACATCACGACGATCGAAGGATTGCAGGGCAAGCCGGCCAAGGCCGTGCAGGCCGCGTGGGTGAAACTGCAGGTGCCGCAGTGCGGCTACTGTCAGTCCGGGCAGATCATGTCCGCTGCCGCGCTGCTCGTGCAAAACCCCAAGCCGTCCGACGCCGACATCGACGCCGCGATGAGCGGCAACATCTGCCGCTGTGCGACCTACACGCGCATTCGCGCGGCGATTCACGACGCCGCCGACGCGATGGGAGCGTAAGCGATGACGACAGATATCGTTGACGTTCAGCGCCCGTCGCGGCGCACCTTCCTGAAAGGCGCGGGCACGGCAGCAGCTCTCGCGCTCACGATCGGCTTCGAATGGGCGGGCACGTCGCGCCGTGCGATCGCCGCACAAGCGCCTGGCGGCACGTTCGCGCCGAACGCCTTCCTGCGCGTCGGCGCCGACGACAGCGTGACCGTGATCGCAAAGCACGTCGAAATGGGCCAGGGCGCGTACACGGGCATTGCGACGATCGTCGCGGAAGAGCTCGACGCAGACTGGTCGCGCGTGCGCGTCGAAAGCGCGCCCGCCGATGCGAAGCGCTACGCGAATCTCGCATTCGGCACGATCCAGGGCACGGGCGGCAGCTCGGCGATGGCCAATTCGTGGACGCAGCTGCGCGAAGCGGGCGCGACCGCGCGCGTGATGCTGGTCACGGCGGCGGCACAGCAGTGGAAGGTGCCCGCATCCGAATTGCGCACGGAGCGCGGCGTCGTCTATCACGACGCGAGCGGCAAGCATGCGACGTACGGTTCGCTGTCATCGGCGGCCGCCGCATTGCCTGTACCGGAAAACGTGACACTGAAGGACCCGAAGAACTTCAGGTTGATCGGCAGCCAGGCACCGCGTGTCGACGTGCCGCCGAAAACCGACGGCACCGCGCAGTTCACGCTCGACGTGACGCTTCCCGGCATGCTCGTCGCCGTGATGCAGCGTCCGCCGCTGTTCGGCGCGACGGTGCGCTCGTTCGATGCATCGGCGGCGAAAGCGGTCCCTGGCGTGGTGAACGTGGTGCAGGTGCCGCGCGGCGTCGCTGTCGTCGCAAAGAGTTTCTGGGCCGCGAAGCAGGGCCGCGACGCGCTGAAAGTGGAATGGGACGACACGCACGCGGAAAAGCGCAGTTCGGCGGACATCATGGCCGAGTACCGCAAGGCCGCCGACAAACCCGGCCTGCCCGCGCGCACCGAAGGCGATGCGTCGAAGGCGATCCAGGGCGCGGCGCGCAAGCTCTCCGCGAGCTACGAGTTTCCGTATCTCGCGCACGCGCCGATGGAACCGCTCGACGCCGTCATCAGGCTGACGGCCAATAGCTGCGAAATCTGGGCGGGCGATCAGTTCCAGACCGTCGATCAGGCGAACGCGGCGCGCGTCGCAGGCCTGCAGCCGCAGCAGGTCAGCATCCACACGCTGTACGCGGGCGGCAGCTTCGGCCGGCGCGCGAATCCCGGCTCGGACTATATCGTCGAAGCCGTGTCGATCGCGAAGGCGCTCGGCGCGAACGGCACGCCCGTCAAGCTGCAATGGACGCGCGAGGACGACATCCACGGCGGCCTCTATCGCCCGATGTATTTCCACAAGCTCGATGCAGGCCTGACGCGCGACGGCAAGCTGGTCGGCTGGCAGCATCGGATCGTCGGGCAGTCGATCGTCGCCGGCACGCCGTTCGCGGGGCTGATCAAGAACGGGATCGACGGGACCTCGGTGGAAGGCGCAGCGAACATCGCGTACGCGATTCCGAACATCTCGGTCGAACTGTCGACGATGCAGACGGGCGTGCCCGTTCTGTGGTGGCGGGTGGTCGGCAGTTCGCACACGGCTTTCGCGGTCGAAGCGTTCATCGACGAAGCGGCGCACGCGGCAGGCAAAGACCCCTACACGTTCCGGCGCGATCTGCTCGAACACGAGCCACGCATGCGTGGCGTGCTCGACCTCGCGGCGCAGAAAGCGGGCTGGAGCAACGCGCCTCTGCCGGCCGGCAAGGGACGCGGCATCGCCGTCGCCGAAGCGTTCAAGACGTTCGTCGCACAGGTCGCCGAGGTGTCCGTGGATAAAGACGGCAAGGTCAAGGTCGATCGCGTGGTGTGTGCGGTCGACTGCGGCACGGCGATCAACCCGGACGTGATCGCGGCGCAGATCGAAGGCGGTATTGGCTTCGGGCTGGGCGCAGCGCTGTATGGCGCGATCACGCTGAAGGACGGCCACGTCGAGCAGAACAATTTCGACGGCTACCGCGTGCTGCGCATCGATGCGATGCCGAAGGTCGAGGTGCACATCGTCGCGTCGACGCAAGCACCGACGGGCATCGGCGAACCGGGTGTCGCGCCCGTGGGTCCCGCTGTCGCCAACGCCGTTTTCGCGGCGACGGGCAAGCGGGTCTATGCGATGCCGTTCTCGACAGAAAGCCTTGCTTGAAAGCGATGATCGCGAGCCGCCGCTAGCCGGCGGCTCGCGATGCGCTGACCGTCGCGGCCGGCAGCGGGCGAAGCGCCCGCTGCCTTAACTTCAATTTCCAAAGAAGACCGGCTGCGGATTCCCGTCCGTCGTCGTCGATCTCGGCGAGCCCATCTGCATCGTGCCGCTCGGCGCGACGCCGCCCACTGCCGTGTGTTCCATCGGCTGATCGCCTGCCGAGGCCTTGGTTTCGGCTGCCTGGATATCGGCGGGATAAGTCGCGTCGTCGGAGACCGGGCGATAGCCCGCCTGTTCGACGCGTTGCAGGTCTTCACGCACCTGAGCGCGCGTGACCTGGCCCTGGTCGGCCTGAGCGAAGGAAAGTGCCGGCGCAGCCAGCGCACACGAGACGACTACGGCTTGAATCAGTGCTTTCATGATGGTTCACCTGCAAGTGAGGAGTGCTCGACCAGCGCCACATCCTTGCGGGTGTGACCCCAATTCCCTTTGCCCCGTCGCGGGGTGCGAAGGGTTAGCGCCATTGTGTGCACTGACTGCTGACCTAACCCTGTCTCCCAGATGACAAATCGGTCATTTACGAAATCGCGAAGCATCGCGGCCATTTATCCTCCGCGTTAGATGTCGGATTCGTAATGTCACAGTCACTAATCAGTAAGTGCCCCGCCTCCACACTGCGACCTTATGCAATGCCCGCGCGAGATCCGCGTCTGGGCGTACCGACAGATCATCGTCCAAGGAAACTCATGTGGATCGTCAAACTGGCCCTGCGGCGGCCTTACACATTTATCGTGCTGGCCGTGCTGCTCTTCATCATCGGGCCGCTCGCGATCCTGCGCACGCCGACGGATATCTTTCCGAACATCAATATTCCTGTCGTCAGCATCGTCTGGTCGTATAACGGCTTTTCCGCCGAGGACATGGCGCATCGGATCACGTCGAACTACGAGCGCGCGCTCACGACCGATGTCGACGATATCGAACATATCGAATCGCAATCTTTGAATGGCGTATCCGTGGTGAAGGTGTTCTTTCATCCGGGCGCCGACATCAACCGCGCGATTGCCGAGGCCGCGTCGAACTCCGCGTCGATTCTGCGCGTGCTGCCGCCAGGCACGCTGCCGCCGAACATCATCTCGTACAACGCATCGACTGTGCCTGTGCTGCAACTGGGTCTGTCGAGCAACACCCTGCCGGAACAGACGCTCTACGATCTGGGCAACAGCTTCATCCGCACGCAGCTCGCGACGATTCAAGGCGCGGCCGTGCCGTTGCCATACGGCGGCAAGATCCGCCAGATCATGGTCCAGCTCGATCCGAAAGCACTGCAGGCCAAAGGCCTCGCGCCCATCGACGTGGTCAACGCCGTCAACGCGCAAAGCCTGATTCTGCCGGGCGGCACGGCGAAGATCGGCGCGCGCGAATACAACGTCGAGATGAACGGCAGCACGAGCACGGTCGCCGCGCTCAACGATTTGCCCATCAAGACGGTCAACGGCAGCGTGGTCTATGTGCGCGACGTCGCGCATGTGATCGATGGCTATGCGCCGCAGACGAACATCGTGCGCAGCGACGGCAAGCGCGCAGCGCTCCTGCAAATCGAAAAGACGGGCAGCGCATCGACGCTCACCATCATCCAGCAAGTGAAGGCGATGTTGCCGAAGATCGCCGCCGGTCTGCCGAGCGCGCTGAAGATCACGCCGCTTTCCGATCAGTCGGTGTTCGTGAAGTCCGCGATTTCGGGCGTCGTGCGCGAAGCGCTGATCGCCGCGTGCCTGACGGCCGCGATGATCCTGCTGTTTCTCGGCAGCTGGCGCGCGACGTTGATCATCGCGGTGTCGATTCCGCTTGCCGTGCTCACCTCGCTGATTGCGCTGGCTGCCCTCGGACAGACCATCAACATCATGACGCTGGGCGGCCTTGCGCTCGCCGTCGGCATACTCGTCGACGATGCGACCGTGGCAATCGAAAACATCACGCATCACCTCGAAAACGGCGAGCCGCTGCACGACGCTATTCTGAACGGCTCGGGCGAAATCGCCGTGCCGACCTTCGTCTCGACGCTGTCGATCTGCATCGTGTTCGTGCCGATGTTTCTTCTTTCGGGCGTTGCGCGCTATCTGTTCGTGCCGCTGGCGGAAGCCGTCGTGTTCGCGATGTGTGCGTCGTACTTCTTCTCGCGCACGCTGATTCCGACACTCGCGATGTATCTGATGCGCGCGCCTTCGAAGAACGGTCACGCAGCAAAAGGACCCTTCGCGATCTTTGCGCGCTTTCAGGCAGGTTTCGAGCGTCGCTTCGAAGCACTGCGCCACGGCTACCACAACGTGCTGCAACGCGCGATCGCAAATCGCCGCCGTTTCATTCCGGTTTATCTCGCGCTGTGCTTCGCGTCGCTCGCGCTGATTCCGTTCGCCGGGCGCGACTTCTTCCCCGCCGTCGATACGGGCGAAATCCGCCTGCATCTGCGCGCACCAACGGGAACGCGCATCGAGCAGACAGCGCGTATCACCGATGAAGTCGAAGCAAAGATTCGCAGCGTGATTCCGAAGCCGGAACAGGCGGCCGTGCTCGACAACATCGGCGTGCCCGTGAGCGGCATCAACCTGACGTACGACTCGTCGGACCCAGTCGGCCCGGAAGACGCCGACATCATGATTACGCTGAAGCCCGATCACAAGCCGACGGCACAATACGTCGCGCAGTTGCGCAACGTGCTCGCACAATCGTTTCCAGGCGTGACGTTCGCGTTCCTGCCCGCCGACATCGTCAGCCAGATTCTGAACTTCGGCCTGCCCGCGCCTATCGACGTGCAGATCGTCGGCAACAAGCTCGATCAGAACCGCGTCGTCGCGGACAAACTGCTCGCGCAGATGCGCGGCGTGCGCGGTCTCGTCGATGCACGCATCCAGCAGCCCGGCGACGAGCCGACCATCGACATCAATGTCGATCGCACCAAGGCGATGCAGGCGGGCCTCACGCAGAAGGATGTCGCGCAGAACATGCTGATCGCGCTGTCGGGCAGCTCGCAGACCACGCCGAATTTCTGGCTCGATCCGAAGAACGGCGTCAGCTATCCGTTGCTGGCGGAAGTGCCGCAATACGACATTCACTCGCTGCAAACGCTCGCCAACATTCCGTTGACGACGAACCAAGTGAGCGTCAATCCGCAGAATCAGCTGGGCACGCTCGGCACGATGTCGCGCACCATGCAGCAGGCCGTCGTGTCGCACTACAACGTGCAACCCGTGCTCGACATTTTCGCGTCGACGCAGGGGCGCGATCTGGGCGGCGTCGCAACTGACGTAACGAAGCTCGTCGACGCCGCGCGCGCGCAATTGCCGCCCGGCTCGTCGATCGTGATCCGCGGACAGGTGCAGTCGATGAACGAGTCGTTCGCGGGTCTCGGCGCCGGTCTCGTGTTTGCGATCGCGCTCGTCTATCTGCTGATGGTCGTGAATTTCCAGTCGTGGCTCGATCCGCTCATCATCATCAGCGGCTTGCCGGGGTCGCTGGCGGGCATCGCGTGGATGCTGTTCGCCACGCATACGACGCTCAGCGTCCCCGCGTTGACGGGCACGATTCTTTGCATCGGCATTGCCACCGCTAACAGCATTCTCGTCATCAACACCGCGCGCGAATCGCTCGCGAACGGCATGGCGCCGCTCGCCGCTGCGCTCGATGCAGGCTTCAACCGCTTCCGCCCCGTGCTGATGACGGCCCTCGCGATGCTGATCGGCATGCTGCCGATGGCGCTCGGACTTGGCGACGGCGGCGAGCAGAACGCGCCGCTCGGCCGCGCGGTGATCGGCGGTCTCGCGATCGGCACGGTGTCGACACTGTTGTTCGTGCCCGTCGTGTTCGGCATGGTGCACGCGTGGCTCGCGAAGCGCCGCGCAAAGCGTGCCGCCGATTCCGCCGAAGTGACCACACACGCCCAGTAAGGACTTTTCATGACCACGCCCAATCTGCCGACCGGTCACGAGCCATCGGCCAGCACCGACCTCGCGCTATCCAACGGCGCGCCTTTGCCCCACAAGCGGCGCTTCGTGCTGCCTGTCGCGCTCGCAGCCGTCGCTGCCGCGCTGCTCGCGATCGGCATCGTGCCGCGGCTTCACGCCAGCACGGCGCTCACGCAGCAGGTCGACGCGCAGCGCTATCTGAGCGTCGACGCGTTGACGCCAACGCGCGCGCCCGCATCGCAAGAACTGCTGTTACCGGGCAATGTGATGCCGTACGCCGATGCATCGATCTACGCGCGCACGAGCGGCTACATCCAGCACTGGTATGCGGATATCGGCGCGAAGGTCCAGGCGGGCCAAACGCTCGCCGATATCCAGACGCCGGAACTCGACGCGCAACTGCGTCAGGCGCGCGCCGACGAAGCGAACGCCAAAGCCAATTACAGCTTCGCGGACAGCACGGCGCAGCGCTGGCAGACGATGCTGCAAACGCAATCGGTCTCGCAACAGGACGCGAACGCGAAGACGAGCGACAGCGCGGCGAAGCTCGCCGCATGGCAGGCGGCGCAAGCGAACGTGGCGCGGCTCTCCGAACTGGTGTCGTACGAGAAAGTGACGGCGCCGTTCAACGGCGTCATCACCGCGCGCAAAGTCGATGTCGGCGCGCTGGTGACGGCGGGCGGCTCGCCCGGCATCGCGGCCAACGGCGGCGAGCTCTTTCATATCGAACAGACCGACCGTTTGCGCGTCTATGTCGACGTGCCGCAAAACGACGCGCAGAGCATCGCGCCGGGCACGAAGGTCTATCTGACGACGCAGCAATATCCGGGGCGTCAGTTCGACGCGAGCGTCGCGCGCAGCGCCGATTCGATCGACCCTGTGAGTCGCACGCTGCACGTCGAAGTCGATGTCGACAATCGCGACGGCGCGTTGCTGCCTGGCGCGTATGCGCAGGTTCATCTCGCGCTGGTTACGGCGCATCCCGCGCTCGAAGTGCCCGTCAGCGCCCTGCTGTTCCGGCCGGACGGCGTGACCGTCGCCGCGATCGGCAAGGACGACAAGGTGCAACTCAAGACGGTGACCATCGGCCGCGACTTCGGCACGTATGTCGAAGTTGCAACGGGGCTCGATGCGACCGACCGCGTCATCAACAATCCCGGCGACGCGATCAGCAACGGCGAAACGGTGCGCATCGCACCGGCGACGTCGGCGACGCCGGCGAAGCACAGTTAAGCGCGAGGCGAGACTCATCATGTTCAATGTCCGTGCGTCGCTGGTTCGCAAGTCGGTCGTCATTGCTGTCGCAAGCGCGCTGACGGCGTGTTCGACGCTGCCACACTACTCGCAGCCGCAAACGGCTGTTCCCGATCATTTCGCGAGCACGCCGCAGGCATCGGCGGGATGGACGCTCGCCTCGCCTGCCGACGCGCAGTCGCGCGGCCCGTGGTGGACGCTCTACGGCGACGACGAGCTGAACAAACTCGAAGCGCAGGTCGACGTGTCGAACCAGACCGTGGCCAAGGCCGTCGCGCAACTGGAAGCGGCGCGCGCGATGGTCGACTATCAGCGCGCCGGTTATGCGCCCACTGTGACGGCGGGAACGTCGGCGCAGCGCTTTCGAACCTCGCAGAACATCGTGCACCGGGGCCTGGCGGGCCATACCGTGCCCGATTTTTCGGTGGGCGTTGCGGCGAGCTGGGAGCCCGATCTGTTCGGTCGTGTAAAGGATGCGACGGTCAACGCGCGCGATAACGCGCAGGCCAGCGAAGCGGATCTGCAATCGGTGCGCCTTGCCGTCGCCGCCGATCTCGCCACCGACTATTTCGATCTGCACTCGCTCGACCGGCAAAAGAAGCTGCTCGACGATACCGTCACCGCGTACGCGGCCGCGCTGCGCATCCTGCAACAGCAGTTGAACGACGGCGCAATCGATGCGTCGGCCGTCGCGCAGGCTCAAACGCAGCTTGAAAGCACGCGCACGCAGGACAGCGATATCGACGTGCAGCGCGCGCAGCTTCAGCACGCCATCGCGACGCTGATCGGGCAGCCCGCTTCGTCGTTTTCGCTGTCGCCCAAGGTCGAGACCATCGCGCTACCGCAGATTCCGGCAGGCGTGCCGTCGCAATTGCTTGAGCGCCGCCCCGACATCGCTGCCGCCGAGCGGCGCGTGGCCGCCGCGAACGCGCAGATCGGCCAGGCGCGCGCGGCGTTCTATCCGAATCTCACCCTGTCGGCGACAGCGGGGCTCGAAAGCACGTTCTTTGCGCCGTGGCTCACTGCGTCGAGTCTGTTCTGGTCGCTTGGCTCGCAGATCGCGGGCACGCTGTTCGACGGCGGACGCCGCACAGCGGCACTGAAGGGCGCGAACGCGCAGTATGACGGTACGGTCGCCGATTACCGGCAAACGGTACTGGTCGCATTTCAGCAGGTCGAAGACAACCTGTCGTCGCTCGATACGCTCGCGAACGAAGCCGACAGCCAGCAACGTGCAACGACAGCGGCAGACCTTTCGCTGAAGCTGACGTCCAATCGCTTTCAGGCAGGCGCGGTCAACTACCTCGATGTCGTCACGGCGCAGACCATCGCGTTATCCAATGAGCGTACGGCCGAGCAAATCGACGCGCGACGCATCGACGCAAGCGTGCGGTTGCTGAAGGCGCTGGGCGGCGGCTGGGATCGTGCCTCGTTGACGGATGCGCGCGCAACGGATTGACAGCCGCTAGCGCACACGTGGCGTGCAAATACGCGCTGTCGCGTGTTGTCTCGACTGCAGCGTCAATGACGGTCGTCGTAATATATGGCCGTTCATAACGCACCGGGGAAATCGTAATGCGCAAGCTGTTGTTGTCGGGAATCGTTTTGACGGGTCTTCTTTTTACGGGCGCCGCTTCCGCCGATGAAGGCAAGGTCGAGGTCCTGTACGCGGGTTCGCTGGTGAATCTGATGGAACGCAGCGTCGGTCCGGCTTTCGAAAAGGAAACAGGTCTGCATTTTCAGGGCTATGCGGCGGGCTCGAACCTGATCGCCAATCAGATCAAGGGCAAGCTGCGGCGCGGCGACGTGTTCATCAGCGCGAGCCCGACCGTCAACCCGGGCCTGATGGGCGCGGCGAACGGCGATCATGTCTCGTGGTACGTGACGTTCGCCGAGTCGCCGCTGATGATCGGCTACAACCCGCAAAGCCGCTTCGCCGCCGACTTCAAAAAGAAGCGCTGGGATGAAGTGCTGCAGGAGCCGGGCATTCGCATCGGGCGCACCGATCCGAAGCTCGATCCGAAGGGCGCCTTCACGGTCCAGATGATGACGAAGGCGGCTGAGCTCTATAAACATCCGGACCTCGTCGAGAAGACGCTCGGCGATCCGGAGAACCCCGCGCAGGTGTTGCCCGAAGAGACGCTGGTCGGGCGGCTGCAATCGGGTCAGCTCGATGCAGGCTTCTTCTATTCGACGGAGACCTCCGATCTGAAGATTCCCGCGCTGCGCCCCGCGCCCGAGCTTCAAGCGAAGGCCAGCTATACGCTGACTATCCTCAATGACGCGCCCAATCAGGCGGGCGCGGCGCGCTTCGTCGACTTTCTGCTGAGCGCGTCCGGTCGTGCGTTGCTGAAGCAGCATGGCGTCGATATCGTCAAGCCGGTCGTGACGGGTAACGCGCAAGCCGTGCCGTCGTCCGTGCAAGCCGTGCTCGACGCCGCGCAATGACACGCAAGACCGCGCGGCCGCTGCTGTGGCTTGCCTGCCTGCTCGCCGTCTATCTGTGCGCGCCGTTCATCGCGAGCATTCCACAGGTTGGTCACGCGGACTGGACGGGCGTCGACTGGCGCGGCACGTGGTCGGCTGTGGCGGTCTCGGCGGGCAGCGCAAGTGTCGCGGCGCTCGTGATCCTGATAGGCGGCGTGCCGCTCGGCTACTGGCTGTCGCGTTCGACGTCGCGCGGCATGGCGCTGCTCGGCTTTATCGTGCAGTTGCCGCTGGCGCTGCCGCCACTGACGAGCGGCATTTTGCTGCTGTTTCTACTCGGGCCGTATAGCTGGCTCGGTCGACTGACGAACGGCGCCCTCACCGATTCGTTCGCGGGCATCGTGCTCGCCGAAACGTTCGTGGCTGCGCCGTTTCTGGTCGTCGCGGCGCGCTCGGCGTTCGCTGCGATCGATCCCGTCTACGAAGACGTCGCGGCCACGCTCGGACATCGCGCGGCAAGCCGCTTTTTCCGCGTGATGCTGCCCATCGCCTGGCCGTCGATCCGCGCCGGTCTGGTGCTCGCGTGGCTGCGTGCGTTTGGCGAGTTCGGTGCGACGGTGATGGTTGCCTATCATCCGTATTCGCTGCCTGTGTACACGTACGTCGTATTCGGCGGCCAGGGCTTGCCCGCGATGATGCCGTTGTTGCTGCCGACACTCGTCATCGCCGTGTTGTGCGCGGCGCTCTCGGTGGCGTGGCGTGATGGTCGTTCGAGCCTGTTCGATATTGTCGAAAACGGCGATGCGTCGGACCAACAGGCGCGGGTTGAAGCGCGCCTTGGCCTGCCAAATCCCCGTCTCGCGTTCGGGCTCAAACGTCATCTCGGCGCGTTCGATCTCGACATCGAATGGACGCCTTCGACGCGGCGGCTCGCGATCATTGGCCCGTCGGGCTCCGGTAAATCACTCGCGCTGAAGTTGATCGCCGGGCTCGAACGCAATGAAGCGGGGTTCGTGCGCTTCGGCGAAACGCAACTGGATGCGCTGCCGCCCGAGCAGCGCCACATCGGCTATGTGCCGCAGGACTACGGGCTGTTTCCGCACATGACACTGAAGCGCCAGTTGTCGTTTCCCGTCGATGCGGATGCCGCGAGCGCGCGTTATTGGACCGAGCATCTTGGACTGTCGGCGCTGATGGATCGCTTGCCGCGTCAGCTATCGTTCGGTCAGCGGCAGCGCGTCGCGCTGGCGCGCGCGCTTTCGCGGCACAGCCAGCTCTTGTTATTCGATGAGCCGTTTTCCGCGCTCGATACACCGCGCCGTCGCCGGCTTCAACAGGCGCTGCGCGCGTTGCAGCGCGAAATTTCAGCCGTCACCGTGCTCGTCACGCACGATCCCGACGAAGCCGCATTGCTCGCGGATGAAGTGCTCGTCATCGAGCGTGGGCGCGTGCTGCAGGCAGGCGCCGTCGATCACGTTTTCCGTCAGCCCGCGTCACTGCAGGTCGCGGCGCTGCTTGGATTGCATAACGTCGGTGAAGGCGCGATACGCGGGCCAGGCTCGATCGAAACCGCGTCGGGGCTCGCGATCGACACGGCGGACCGCGCCATCCCTGTCGGCCAGCGGGTGATGTGGCGTGTCGCGCCGTCTTCGATTGCAATCGCGGCGGACGGCGCGCACGTCGGAAATATCGATTCCGTCGAGTTGAGGCACGGTGATCTGTTCGCGGTCGCAAATATCGGCGGCATGCGCTTCGATATCGCTTGCGATGCCGAACCGGCGCATGTGCTACAACGCGGCCCCGCGCGCTTTGCAATCGATCCGCGCGGCGTCAGCGTGTGGACGAGTGGCACGCGCGTCACGCCACCGGAAAGCCTCTTGTCGATTGCGTCACAGCCGTAGCCGTCGCGTCAGGTCAACACGACGATCTTTCCGTTCGCTTCGTTTCGCTCCATACAGTGATGCGCCTGGACAATCTCGTCCAGCCGAAACACCTTGCCGATATTGATGCGCAACTGGTCTCGCTCGATCATGCGAATCAGGCGTGCAAAAGGTGTCGTGACGAATTCCTGCGAACCGCCGTTGTAGACGGTCAGCTTCACTGTGCTCGGAATGGCTTCCAGCGGATCAAAATCGTCGAAGGTCCACGCGTTGCCGACGATGCCCGTCATGCAGACAATTCCATTCGGTCGCGCGCAACGCAGCGAGTCCTTCAAGGTCGTCGTCCCGACGAGGTCGATTACCTTGTCGACGCCGCCGCCCGGAAGCGCTCTGACTTCCTCAGCGATGTTCCCGGAATCGATCACGACTTCGTCGGCGCCGTTTTGCAGCAGAAATGGGCCTTTGGATGCGTTGCGCGTGGTCGAGATCACGTACGCGCCCGCATGCTTCGCCAGCGCTGCGGCTGCAAGGCCGATGGAAGTCGTCCCGCCACGGATCAGCAAGCGATCTCCGTGTTGCAGTCCGAGCGCCCTCGATAGCGATCCCCATGCTGTTTGCAGCATCTCGGGCAACGCGCCGAGTTTTTCCCACGGCAGGTTCGCGTCGAACTTCTGGATCTGGCTTGCCGGCACACATGTGTATTCCGCGTAGCCGCCATCGAACTGACGCCCCATGCCGCCCATCGCCGTGGCCACGACATCGTCCTTCTGGAATTCGCCGCCGGGCGCTTCTTCGACGACACCCACCGCTTCGATTCCAAGAATGCGTGGAAAGCTCACGTCCGGTGAAAACCCACGGCGCGTGAAGAGTTCGGAACGGTTCAGCCCAAACGCCTTGACGCGAATGAGCACCTGGCCGGCTTTAGGCACGGGCACCATGCGTTCTTCGAGCCTTAACACCTCCGGTCCGCCAGGTGTACGGATGACTACAGCCGTCATCGTCGCCATGACTGTCTCCCTTGTGTAGTTTTCCGGATGTCGATTCGACGCGGCACGGCGTGTGTGCCGCGCGCGATGAAAAATTCGCGGTTATTCGGAGATTTCTCTCGTTGTGGCGATACTCAACTGATCAACGTATGGCTTCCATGATGTAGATCATGAAAGCACGCTGTTTTGATGGCGATTCACAACCGGCGCGGATAGCGAACGTGCTATATGCCCGCGTCCCGAATTGCAATGTCACTCCTTCGGAGGCGACATCTGGCGGAACGCGTTTTGGTCGATGCCATGGCGAGTAATCTTGTCGTACAGAGTTTTACGCGGCAAACCTAGCTGTTCGGCAGCCCTGATCACCTGTCCACCTGCGCTGCGCAGCGCTTCCTCGATATAGCCGAGCTCCGCACGCACCATCCGCGATGCGAGCGAATCGGCACCTGCGGGAGGCTGCGGCAAGCCATCATCGAGGCCGAGCGTAAAGCGCTCCGCTACGTTCTTCAGTTCGCGGACATTGCCCGGCCAGTCATGCAGTTGCCAACGCATCATGTCTTCCGACGTCCAGGCGGGTTCGGGTTTGCCGTATCGCGCGCACGCTGCCCGCACGAAGTGGGCGAACAGTTCGGGAATATCGTCGGCGCGCTGCCGCAACGGAGGCAGTTCGATCGACACGACGGCACACGCAAATCCGCAATTCATTGAGGGTCAGGTATGGCGTTTGCTGCTTTCCCGCCGGATTCCCTCTTCCTGAATTGAACACGTTATGTGTGGCCGCAACGGACCGCGTCCGCGATCCATAACCCAAGACGTTCGTCGACATGACAAAGCTACCGGTCTACGCCAGCCTCGCCTATCTCATCTGCAGCGCGCCAGCCGCCCTGGCGCAAACGCCGTCGCCCCTTGGCGAATGGCAATACTCCGCAGGTATCCCACTCGACAAGCTGTTCCAGCCGAACAACCGGCCCGATTGGGAGGCGCGGATCGGTATCGGTTCAACGTTCGAGCCGCGCTACGACGGATCCAACCGCTATCACACGCTGGTTGGGCCAAGTACCGACATCCGCTACAAGGACCTCGCTTTCCTTTCGACAGGCGAAGGGCTGGGCGTCAATGTTCTGCAAGGCCCGAACTGGCGCGTGAGCATCGCGGCCGTCTACGATCTTGGCCGGCGCGCGCACGACGATCCCTCACGACTCGATGGCCTTGGCAATATCAATCCAGCGCCCGAGGTCAAGCTGGCCGGGGAATATGTGATTTCGAAGGAGTTTCCGCTGGTGTTTCGCGGCGCGGTGACGCGTAGCTTCGGCGGGTCCAACGGATGGGTCGCGGACCTCGGCGCGTATATGCCGTTGCCGGGCAGTTCGGAGAGTTTCTTCTGGTTCGCCGGACCGTCGGTGACTTTTGCCGACTCGAAGTATATGAATAGCTGGTTCGGCGTGAATGCGACGCAGGCGGCGAATTCCCAATACTCGCAATACGACGCCAGCGCGGGGCTGAAATCGGCAGGGTTCGGCGTCACGATGATCTGGTTCGTCAACAAGCATTGGTTCGTGACGGCGGATGGTGCGCTCAAACGGTTGTTGGGCAGCGCGGCCAACAGCCCGATCACGCAGACAAAGACGAACGGCGTGTGCGATGTGTCGATCAATTATCAGTTTTAGGGTGTTTCGGATCAGGGGTTCGCGCTTCGAGGGATTGTCGTAGCGCGGACGGGAGATGGGTGTTGGGCGGTCTGTTTCGGTCGTTTTTATCCCTTCGAATTACCTGGTGATCCTTACGGTTGATTTGGAGACAGCGCTCGAGTAGCGCCCGGCGGGCAGTTGGCGAGACGCTTTTGGGGCTGTTTTTGGCAGGTTTCCTGGCTCCGCGAATGAGTGAATGCAAGCGCTTGCTGGTCGAAAACGGACTAGCGGCTGGTGATGTTGGCCGTAGGTTTGCGTCGCGTGCGACCCGATTTTGGCGTTGAGCGGGTAAAGGCACGCGATTATTTACCGTAAATAGACGGCGGATCGGCGTGATGTCCCCGCTTGGGGTGAGTCTGGTCGCGATGCGCTGCTGTCTGCAGGGCATCCGCGCGAATGTCCCCATCTAGGGTGACCGGTGTGAGCGATTCTTTAGAAGCGGCGTGTCTTTATTGCCGTTCAAGGTAGCTAAGGCGAGATGGAAGTCCTTTTCACCGCGGCATCACGGCCGAATCGGTTCAATGTCCCCATTCGGGGTGGCGTCCGCTGCTGCAGAGGACAACGCGTCGAATTGTCCCCAGCTGGGGCGAACGATCTTGGCGAGCACCGAACTGGCTGGCACTTATTTACGATAAATACACCGGCCGCCAGTTTGCGATTTCGTGATTCAAGAAAATTGCGTTTTGCACTCAGAGAGTTAGCTCTGGTTGCTGTTAACGCTTCGAGCTTTGTTCGATTTGCACGACCGCTGAATGTTTGCTTTGCAATCGAATCTCTCGGTAGGAAACAGCAACAAAAGCTCGGCGATTGTCCCCGGATGGGGTGTATTGAGGTTTGTATACCGTTTGGTAAACAACGTTTACTTCGTTTACACACCTAGAACCCTTACCCAGTAAGGCTTTCCAGACGTAAACGTCCCCGGTTGGGGCGTTAACTGTCCCTGTTCGGGGTGTCACTTCCGGCTATACGTCCCCGTCTGGGGCGTTTCGCGACCCCAAATGCGGCGGAAGCGTCCCCGTTTGTGGTGAATCGATCGAAAGGGGTGTGGATAGGTCTCGTCGCGCAACGCAAATTGGGACGTTTCAACTTTCTCGTCGAACAGATGTCCCGTATGGTGATTGCGCGGTGGGGTCATTTAGAGCACAATCCCGGGC